>CBDCWH010000001.1:0-54915 GCA_965223275.1 Nitrospirales bacterium | reverse complement strand
ACATTATTGTCCAATTTTTCAGGTTCATTTCCTTTTGCCAAGTTTAAATCAATTAAATCTAATACCAGTTTAGCATGCCTATCGTTTCCAGAATTAGCCAAATTCAACAGCAATTGTTCCAAACTTATTCTATTTTCTGGAATTTCATTAATAGCCTTAATCTTGTCATTCACTGTTCCGTTACCATAGCCGATTCCAGTTCCATTTGCCAAATCAGTTCCATTATGTCCAGAATTGTCCATGCTGACGACGTCAATGACGTCGCCAGCAGCCTTATCAGCGCCTACAAGAGGCATCTCAAACTACGCTGGTTCTAAAAAGAACCAGAGCAAGATGTTAGTATCTTAATATAAATATTAATTATACCTTATACACTTGGTCTGTAACGTAGCTTGATTGGTTTGAGTTCCGCTTGGGTAGTTAATTACCGTCTGCCACTTGGAAGCCTGAAATACTTAAGAGGCGAGTTATGCAGATTTCGGATTGAAGCCACAAGTGGTTATAAGGCACAATGCCGGCGATATAGTACATGCGAGCCACCAATTGCAGCTCCAATCCGTTTTCTCGCCTCTTAACACTCCGTCTAAAGGCGGTCTGGTTCATTTGTATATCTTTCGTTAAAACGAGTTTACAAAGTATCAGAGCATCATGTCAGGTCGTGGTAAAGGAGGAAAAGCCAAGGGAAAGGCCAAGTCCCGTTCATCCCGTGCTGGTCTGCAGTTCCCAGTGGGCAGAATCCACAGGCTTCTGAGGAAGGGCAACTATGCCGAGCGTGTAGGAGCTGGTGCCCCAGTCTACCTGGCAGCTGTCATGGAGTACCTGGCTGCTGAAGTCTTGGAGCTTGCAGGCAATGCTGCCCGTGACAACAAGAAGACCAGAATCATCCCCAGGCACTTGCAGCTGGCCATCCGTAATGACGAGGAGTTGAACAAACTCCTATCAGGTGTGACCATTGCCCAGGGAGGTGTTCTGCCCAACATCCAGGCAGTACTTTTGCCCAAGAAGACACAGAAGGCCAAGTAAACATTGTTTCTTGGATTTTCAACACCCGGCCTTTTTCAAGGCCACCACATTTTCACGATCAATGCCAACCTTTGAATCCTTGCTATGTTATTTTACATGCTTGCCCACTGTCATGCTAAAAAGTCCCAAATTAATGAGTTAATCATGAGGTTAATCTGTCTACCTGAGTTGTCCTGTGTCAGTGAGTTTAATAAACCTAAATGAATGACTGTTTGTGTGTAGGGGAGACCGGGGCAAGTTCGCCCCTTTTTTACTAAATTTAATCTGGACCCCTTAATTTTAAAGTAACAGAAACACGTTTGCTTTGAGATACAGGTCGTGACATAGTCTCCTGATATTTAGTGGTGTATTAACTGTTTTTATTGCATAAGGTAGCAAAAACAGGGGCGAATGTGCCCCACCACTTAATCTGACACCTTTAAGACAATTGACTCTGAAATTGTGTAAACAAGATCTTTGTTATAGTTGTCAGACTTTAGGGGACAAAGTATCCTTTCGGTACAGGTTCATCGGATATATAGTAAATGAACATATGTCTAATGTCACCCAATGATTCATTACGTTGTTCACATAACAAGAGGGAAGTATGGCCAGCCAAGTGCATGTTCCATATGACCTTGAGCTGGAAGGTCATAATCCCTGATTAGAGAAAATGAACCAGTATTTTCTCAAACACTCAAAAGTTAACTATATATTTGACAGAAATGAAGACCGACAAAACTTAGGATTCAAAGGTCGGCACTGATCGTGAAAATGTGGTGGCCTTGAAAAAGGCCGGTGTGATATGTGCTGTGAGCGAGTTTATGCCCTCTCTCCACGGATTCTGCGTGCCAGCTGGATGTCTTTTGGCATGATGGTGACACGTTTGGCATGGATGGCACACAAGTTGGTGTCTTCAAACAGGCCAACCAAGTAAGCCTCACTTGCCTCCTGCAGGGCCATGACGGCTGAACTCTGGAAGCGCAGGTCAGTCTTGAAGTCCTGTGCAATCTCACGTACAAGACGCTGGAATGGCAGCTTCCTGATGAGAAGTTCAGTGCTCTTCTGGTAACGACGGATCTCTCGAAGGGCAACAGTTCCAGGCCTGTAACGATGGGGTTTCTTTACCCCTCCAGTTGCAGGGGCGCTCTTGCGGGCAGCTTTGGTGGCCAGCTGCTTCCTGGGGGCCTTTCCTCCAGTAGATTTACGTGCAGTCTGCTTGGTACGAGCCATTTTTCAGAGATGTCTTCTGCATCAGTGACAGAGAAAGAATGAAGTTCAATTTTGACGTTCCCGGCACAATATCTAGGCCCCCGCTTCATTGGGTGGATGCATGCGAGTCGCTGATTGGATGAAATCCTACACACGAACTACGCTGTGAGCTGAAATGCAGCGCCAATCCGTTTTTGAGCGTTTCTCGACCATTTTTACATGTTAATTGCTTCGCCTACGTACGACGTAGGCCACTGAAATTAGGCCTCAAAATTGACTATCTTCCCTTCTGTTAAGCACAGCAGCGGCAGGCCAAAAACCTTACTAATTTTTCTGCAATCAGGCCTGAAATTAGGTCATAAATTCATTTTTGTGGAAAACTGTTCATCTTTTTCATAACAAGCATAATGTCAAATCCTGACAGGGGTATGTGAGCATGCATGTTTTTCATGGCATTTGCGTTTCTCTATGTGTGTGTCAGGGTGTCAGCATGCATTTTTCTGTGTCTATGCATGTGTGTGTGTGTGTGTGTGTGTGTGTGTGTGTGTGTGTGTGTGTGTGTGTGTGTGTGTGTCTGGGGGGGGGGGAGGAGGTGAGGAAGGGCTGAGGGGGGTACTGGCTTCTTGGTGACAGCTCACAGTCATTATACACCAGGGCCAACTGCTTGGCCCAAAGCTAGTCTGACTTGTGATAAAATTGTTATTATTATTATTATTGTTGTTGTTGTTGCACATTCATTGTGTCTGTCCGATAGACACATGTGTACATTTTATTGGCATGCTTTTCCTAATTTCAGGGTTTATTGGGGGGGGGGGGGGGGGGTGGAGATGGCGTTTTAGGGTTACTTTAGTGTAGTTCATTTAAGACCAAGTTGTAAATGCAAGGATTCAAAGGTCGGCACTGATCGTGAAAATGTGGTGGCCTTGAAAAAGGCCGGGTGTTAAAAATGTGTGTTGTCTCTGGTCTGTTTAACCTCCGAATCCGTACAGGGTACGTCCTTGGCGTTTCAAGGCATAGACCACGTCCATGGCTGTGACGGTCTTCCTCTTGGCGTGCTCAGTGTAGGTGACTGCGTCACGGATGACATTCTCAAGGAATACCTTCAGAACACCTCTGGTTTCTTCATAGATGAGCCCAGAAATACGTTTCACTCCACCTCGGCGAGCAAGACGGCGGATGGCTGGTTTGGTGATACCCTGGATGTTGTCACGAAGGACTTTCCTGTGGCGTTTGGCGCCCCCCTTTCCAAGACCTTTTCCTCCTTTACCACGTCCAGACATGATGCTTCTTTCACTCAGGAACTAAGTGTTGAATGTGGATTCGCTGCAGCAAACGCACTGTAAAAATACCCAACATTGTAAGATGCTTTTGCCCTATTGGTCAACTCGAACCATTCCTATTGGTTGATTCGACCCATTCTAGCCACTCACGGCACACAGCATGCCCACCAATCACAGGCCACCATACTGTAAACACCAAAATGAGTGCACGTGCACTGGCCTACCGAAAACATGTTCTCTTTTATATATGTACAAAACATCTTTTAACTTTGGAATTTTATGATTATGATGATCTTTTCTAACCAGTGTATGTGTGTGGGGGGGGGGGGGGTTGGAGGAGTACCCAAACCCTAACCCCAAACCCTACCCTAACCCCAAACCCTAGCCCTAGCCTAACCCCAAACCCTAACCCCTAACCCTAGCCTAACACCAAACCCTAACCCCAAACCCTAAAAGTTAGCCCTAGCCTAACCCCAAACCCTTACCCCATACCCTAACCCCATAGACCTTATGCCTGTTGAAATTGTAATTTAAATTTACAAGTTAATCTGTTTTCATTTCATATGTACAGTTATTATTCTTTCTGAATACTGGTTAAAGTTTCTGTGAATCTATGTTTGTAAACTCTGCCTTTGTATCATGTTAAGGATTTGACATGGCCCAATGAGTATTAGTGGGATCATGAAACTGTGTTTAAGCCTTTTTTTGGAATTAGGGCAGAAACTGTCTAGTGGGTATACACTTAAATGCCAGGTTAACAGGAGTAAAGACACAAGTAAACATCACTGACAGTATTCAAAGGTAAGTCATTTTATATAATTTCAGTACAAATAATTTGTTTAAAGAAATTGACATTTATTTCTCAAAATATTCATATAAATGTTTATATTGTGATTTTGCATGTTATTGGATAAATAAATGTGCTCACATGTTTAAATACAAAGTTATGTGCAATATTACAAATAAACCTAGCAATTTACCCTAACCCTTTTATAATCGTGCACCCTAAACTTTTACAACCCCTTTTACAGTTATTGTTATGCCCCATGTTCCTACTGTTGTTTGTGCAAGCGAGGATTCAAAGGTTGGCATTGATCGTGAAAATGTGGTGGCCTTGAAAAAGGCCGGATGTTGAAAGTCCAAGAAACAGAACGTTTACTTGGAGCTGGTGTACTTGGTGACGGCTTTGGTTCCCTCGGACACAGCATGCTTTGCCAGCTCTCCAGGAAGGAGCAGACGCACGGCAGTCTGGATTTCTCTGCTGGTGATTGTGGATCGGCGGTTGTAGTGTGCCAGCCTGGAAGCCTCAGCAGCTATTCTCTCAAAGATGTCATTCACAAAGCTGTTCATGATGCTCATGGCTTTGCTGGAGATTCCAGTGTCAGGGTGGACCTGCTTCAACACCTTGTAGACGTAAATGGCATAGCTCTCCTTTCTTCTCCTCCTGCGCTTCTTGTCCCCAGTTCTCTGGGCCTTGGCCTTTGAGGCGGCCTTCTTAGCTCCCTTTGCACTTGGTTTTGGTGGCATCTTCACGTCAGAAAATCAGTGAAAAACTAAAATGCCACTTGGAAGCCTGAAATACTTAAGAGGCGAGTTATGCAGATTTCGGATTGAAGCCACAAGTGGTTATAAGGCACAATGCCGGCGATATAGTACATGCGAGCCACCAATTGCAGCTCCAATCCGTTTTCTCGCCTCTTAACACTCCGTCTAAAGGCGGTCTGGTTCATTTGTATATCTTTCGTTAAAACGAGTTTACAAAGTATCAGAGCATCATGTCAGGTCGTGGTAAAGGAGGAAAAGCCAAGGGAAAGGCCAAGTCCCGTTCATCCCGTGCTGGTCTGCAGTTCCCAGTGGGCAGAATCCACAGGCTTCTGAGGAAGGGCAACTATGCCGAGCGTGTAGGAGCTGGTGCCCCAGTCTACCTGGCAGCTGTCATGGAGTACCTGGCTGCTGAAGTCTTGGAGCTTGCAGGCAATGCTGCCCGTGACAACAAGAAGACCAGAATCATCCCCAGGCACTTGCAGCTGGCCATCCGTAATGACGAGGAGTTGAACAAACTCCTATCAGGTGTGACCATTGCCCAGGGAGGTGTTCTGCCCAACATCCAGGCAGTACTTTTGCCCAAGAAGACACAGAAGGCCAAGTAAACATTGTTTCTTGGATTTTCAACACCCGGCCTTTTTCAAGGCCACCACATTTTCACGATCAATGCCAACCTTTGAATCCTTGCTATGTTATTTTACATGCTTGCCCACTGTCATGCTAAAAAGTCCCAAATTAATGAGTTAATCATGAGGTTAATCTGTCTACCTGAGTTGTCCTGTGTCAGTGAGTTTAATAAACCTAAATGAATGACTGTTTGTGTGTAGGGGAGACCGGGGCAAGTTCGCCCCTTTTTTACTAAATTTAATCTGGACCCCTTAATTTTAAAGTAACAGAAACACGTTTGCTTTGAGATACAGGTCGTGACATAGTCTCCTGATATTTAGTGGTGTATTAACTGTTTTTATTGCATAAGGTAGCAAAAACAGGGGCGAATGTGCCCCACCACTTAATCTGACACCTTTAAGACAATTGACTCTGAAATTGTGTAAACAAGATCTTTGTTATAGTTGTCAGACTTTAGGGGACAAAGTATCCTTTCGGTACAGGTTCATCGGATATATAGTAAATGAACATATGTCTAATGTCACCCAATGATTCATTACGTTGTTCACATAACAAGAGGGAAGTATGGCCAGCCAAGTGCATGTTCCATATGACCTTGAGCTGGAAGGTCATAATCCCTGATTAGAGAAAATGAACCAGTATTTTCTCAAACACTCAAAAGTTAACTATATATTTGACAGAAATGAAGACCGACAAAACTTAGGATTCAAAGGTCGGCACTGATCGTGAAAATGTGGTGGCCTTGAAAAAGGCCGGTGTGATATGTGCTGTGAGCGAGTTTATGCCCTCTCTCCACGGATTCTGCGTGCCAGCTGGATGTCTTTTGGCATGATGGTGACACGTTTGGCATGGATGGCACACAAGTTGGTGTCTTCAAACAGGCCAACCAAGTAAGCCTCACTTGCCTCCTGCAGGGCCATGACGGCTGAACTCTGGAAGCGCAGGTCAGTCTTGAAGTCCTGTGCAATCTCACGTACAAGACGCTGGAATGGCAGCTTCCTGATGAGAAGTTCAGTGCTCTTCTGGTAACGACGGATCTCTCGAAGGGCAACAGTTCCAGGCCTGTAACGATGGGGTTTCTTTACCCCTCCAGTTGCAGGGGCGCTCTTGCGGGCAGCTTTGGTGGCCAGCTGCTTCCTGGGGGCCTTTCCTCCAGTAGATTTACGTGCAGTCTGCTTGGTACGAGCCATTTTTCAGAGATGTCTTCTGCATCAGTGACAGAGAAAGAATGAAGTTCAATTTTGACGTTCCCGGCACAATATCTAGGCCCCCGCTTCATTGGGTGGATGCATGCGAGTCGCTGATTGGATGAAATCCTACACACGAACTACGCTGTGAGCTGAAATGCAGCGCCAATCCGTTTTTGAGCGTTTCTCGACCATTTTTACATGTTAATTGCTTCGCCTACGTACGACGTAGGCCACTGAAATTAGGCCTCAAAATTGACTATCTTCCCTTCTGTTAAGCACAGCAGCGGCAGGCCAAAAACCTTACTAATTTTTCTGCAATCAGGCCTGAAATTAGGTCATAAATTCATTTTTGTGGAAAACTGTTCATCTTTTTCATAACAAGCATAATGTCAAATCCTGACAGGGGTATGTGAGCATGCATGTTTTTCATGGCATTTGCGTTTCTCTATGTGTGTGTCAGGGTGTCAGCATGCATTTTTCTGTGTCTATGCATGTGTGTGTGTGTGTGTGTGTGTGTGTGTGTGTGTGTGTGTGTGTGTGTGTGTGTGTCTGGGGGGGGGGAGGAGGTGAGGAAGGGCTGAGGGGGGTACTGGCTTCTTGGTGACAGCTCACAGTCATTATACACCAGGGCCAACTGCTTGGCCCAAAGCTAGTCTGACTTGTGATAAAATTGTTATTATTATTATTATTGTTGTTGTTGTTGCACATTCATTGTGTCTGTCCGATAGACACATGTGTACATTTTATTGGCATGCTTTTCCTAATTTCAGGGTTTATTGGGGGGGGGGGGGGGTGGAGATGGCGTTTTAGGGTTACTTTAGTGTAGTTCATTTAAGACCAAGTTGTAAATGCAAGGATTCAAAGGTCGGCACTGATCGTGAAAATGTGGTGGCCTTGAAAAAGGCCGGGTGTTAAAAATGTGTGTTGTCTCTGGTCTGTTTAACCTCCGAATCCGTACAGGGTACGTCCTTGGCGTTTCAAGGCATAGACCACGTCCATGGCTGTGACGGTCTTCCTCTTGGCGTGCTCAGTGTAGGTGACTGCGTCACGGATGACATTCTCAAGGAATACCTTCAGAACACCTCTGGTTTCTTCATAGATGAGCCCAGAAATACGTTTCACTCCACCTCGGCGAGCAAGACGGCGGATGGCTGGTTTGGTGATACCCTGGATGTTGTCACGAAGGACTTTCCTGTGGCGTTTGGCGCCCCCCTTTCCAAGACCTTTTCCTCCTTTACCACGTCCAGACATGATGCTTCTTTCACTCAGGAACTAAGTGTTGAATGTGGATTCGCTGCAGCAAACGCACTGTAAAAATACCCAACATTGTAAGATGCTTTTGCCCTATTGGTCAACTCGAACCATTCCTATTGGTTGATTCGACCCATTCTAGCCACTCACGGCACACAGCATGCCCACCAATCACAGGCCACCATACTGTAAACACCAAAATGAGTGCACGTGCACTGGCCTACCGAAAACATGTTCTCTTTTATATATGTACAAAACATCTTTTAACTTTGGAATTTTATGATTATGATGATCTTTTCTAACCAGTGTATGTGTGTGGGGGGGGGGGGGGGTTGGAGGAGTACCCAAACCCTAACCCCAAACCCTACCCTAACCCCAAACCCTAGCCCTAGCCTAACCCCAAACCCTAACCCCTAACCCTAGCCTAACACCAAACCCTAACCCCAAACCCTAAAAGTTAGCCCTAGCCTAACCCCAAACCCTTACCCCATACCCTAACCCCATAGACCTTATGCCTGTTGAAATTGTAATTTAAATTTACAAGTTAATCTGTTTTCATTTCATATGTACAGTTATTATTCTTTCTGAATACTGGTTAAAGTTTCTGTGAATCTATGTTTGTAAACTCTGCCTTTGTATCATGTTAAGGATTTGACATGGCCCAATGAGTATTAGTGGGATCATGAAACTGTGTTTAAGCCTTTTTTTGGAATTAGGGCAGAAACTGTCTAGTGGGTATACACTTAAATGCCAGGTTAACAGGAGTAAAGACACAAGTAAACATCACTGACAGTATTCAAAGGTAAGTCATTTTATATAATTTCAGTACAAATAATTTGTTTAAAGAAATTGACATTTATTTCTCAAAATATTCATATAAATGTTTATATTGTGATTTTGCATGTTATTGGATAAATAAATGTGCTCACATGTTTAAATACAAAGTTATGTGCAATATTACAAATAAACCTAGCAATTTACCCTAACCCTTTTATAATCGTGCACCCTAAACTTTTACAACCCCTTTTACAGTTATTGTTATGCCCCATGTTCCTACTGTTGTTTGTGCAAGCGAGGATTCAAAGGTTGGCATTGATCGTGAAAATGTGGTGGCCTTGAAAAAGGCCGGATGTTGAAAGTCCAAGAAACAGAACGTTTACTTGGAGCTGGTGTACTTGGTGACGGCTTTGGTTCCCTCGGACACAGCATGCTTTGCCAGCTCTCCAGGAAGGAGCAGACGCACGGCAGTCTGGATTTCTCTGCTGGTGATTGTGGATCGGCGGTTGTAGTGTGCCAGCCTGGAAGCCTCAGCAGCTATTCTCTCAAAGATGTCATTCACAAAGCTGTTCATGATGCTCATGGCTTTGCTGGAGATTCCAGTGTCAGGGTGGACCTGCTTCAACACCTTGTAGACGTAAATGGCATAGCTCTCCTTTCTTCTCCTCCTGCGCTTCTTGTCCCCAGTTCTCTGGGCCTTGGCCTTTGAGGCGGCCTTCTTAGCTCCCTTTGCACTTGGTTTTGGTGGCATCTTCACGTCAGAAAATCAGTGAAAAACTAAAATGCCACTTGGAAGCCTGAAATACTTAAGAGGCGAGTTATGCAGATTTCGGATTGAAGCCACAAGTGGTTATAAGGCACAATGCCGGCGATATAGTACATGCGAGCCACCAATTGCAGCTCCAATCCGTTTTCTCGCCTCTTAACACTCCGTCTAAAGGCGGTCTGGTTCATTTGTATATCTTTCGTTAAAACGAGTTTACAAAGTATCAGAGCATCATGTCAGGTCGTGGTAAAGGAGGAAAAGCCAAGGGAAAGGCCAAGTCCCGTTCATCCCGTGCTGGTCTGCAGTTCCCAGTGGGCAGAATCCACAGGCTTCTGAGGAAGGGCAACTATGCCGAGCGTGTAGGAGCTGGTGCCCCAGTCTACCTGGCAGCTGTCATGGAGTACCTGGCTGCTGAAGTCTTGGAGCTTGCAGGCAATGCTGCCCGTGACAACAAGAAGACCAGAATCATCCCCAGGCACTTGCAGCTGGCCATCCGTAATGACGAGGAGTTGAACAAACTCCTATCAGGTGTGACCATTGCCCAGGGAGGTGTTCTGCCCAACATCCAGGCAGTACTTTTGCCCAAGAAGACACAGAAGGCCAAGTAAACATTGTTTCTTGGATTTTCAACACCCGGCCTTTTTCAAGGCCACCACATTTTCACGATCAATGCCAACCTTTGAATCCTTGCTATGTTATTTTACATGCTTGCCCACTGTCATGCTAAAAAGTCCCAAATTAATGAGTTAATCATGAGGTTAATCTGTCTACCTGAGTTGTCCTGTGTCAGTGAGTTTAATAAACCTAAATGAATGACTGTTTGTGTGTAGGGGAGACCGGGGCAAGTTCGCCCCTTTTTTACTAAATTTAATCTGGACCCCTTAATTTTAAAGTAACAGAAACACGTTTGCTTTGAGATACAGGTCGTGACATAGTCTCCTGATATTTAGTGGTGTATTAACTGTTTTTATTGCATAAGGTAGCAAAAACAGGGGCGAATGTGCCCCACCACTTAATCTGACACCTTTAAGACAATTGACTCTGAAATTGTGTAAACAAGATCTTTGTTATAGTTGTCAGACTTTAGGGGACAAAGTATCCTTTCGGTACAGGTTCATCGGATATATAGTAAATGAACATATGTCTAATGTCACCCAATGATTCATTACGTTGTTCACATAACAAGAGGGAAGTATGGCCAGCCAAGTGCATGTTCCATATGACCTTGAGCTGGAAGGTCATAATCCCTGATTAGAGAAAATGAACCAGTATTTTCTCAAACACTCAAAAGTTAACTATATATTTGACAGAAATGAAGACCGACAAAACTTAGGATTCAAAGGTCGGCACTGATCGTGAAAATGTGGTGGCCTTGAAAAAGGCCGGTGTGATATGTGCTGTGAGCGAGTTTATGCCCTCTCTCCACGGATTCTGCGTGCCAGCTGGATGTCTTTTGGCATGATGGTGACACGTTTGGCATGGATGGCACACAAGTTGGTGTCTTCAAACAGGCCAACCAAGTAAGCCTCACTTGCCTCCTGCAGGGCCATGACGGCTGAACTCTGGAAGCGCAGGTCAGTCTTGAAGTCCTGTGCAATCTCACGTACAAGACGCTGGAATGGCAGCTTCCTGATGAGAAGTTCAGTGCTCTTCTGGTAACGACGGATCTCTCGAAGGGCAACAGTTCCAGGCCTGTAACGATGGGGTTTCTTTACCCCTCCAGTTGCAGGGGCGCTCTTGCGGGCAGCTTTGGTGGCCAGCTGCTTCCTGGGGGCCTTTCCTCCAGTAGATTTACGTGCAGTCTGCTTGGTACGAGCCATTTTTCAGAGATGTCTTCTGCATCAGTGACAGAGAAAGAATGAAGTTCAATTTTGACGTTCCCGGCACAATATCTAGGCCCCCGCTTCATTGGGTGGATGCATGCGAGTCGCTGATTGGATGAAATCCTACACACGAACTACGCTGTGAGCTGAAATGCAGCGCCAATCCGTTTTTGAGCGTTTCTCGACCATTTTTACATGTTAATTGCTTCGCCTACGTACGACGTAGGCCACTGAAATTAGGCCTCAAAATTGACTATCTTCCCTTCTGTTAAGCACAGCAGCGGCAGGCCAAAAACCTTACTAATTTTTCTGCAATCAGGCCTGAAATTAGGTCATAAATTCATTTTTGTGGAAAACTGTTCATCTTTTTCATAACAAGCATAATGTCAAATCCTGACAGGGGTATGTGAGCATGCATGTTTTTCATGGCATTTGCGTTTCTCTATGTGTGTGTCAGGGTGTCAGCATGCATTTTTCTGTGTCTATGCATGTGTGTGTGTGTGTGTGTGTGTGTGTGTGTGTGTGTGTGTGTGTGTGTGTGTGTGTGTGTGTGTCTGGGGGGGGGGGGAGGAGGTGAGGAAGGGCTGAGGGGGGTACTGGCTTCTTGGTGACAGCTCACAGTCATTATACACCAGGGCCAACTGCTTGGCCCAAAGCTAGTCTGACTTGTGATAAAATTGTTATTATTATTATTATTGTTGTTGTTGTTGCACATTCATTGTGTCTGTCCGATAGACACATGTGTACATTTTATTGGCATGCTTTTCCTAATTTCAGGGTTTATTGGGGGGGGGGGGGGGAGATGGCGTTTTAGGGTTACTTTAGTGTAGTTCATTTAAGACCAAGTTGTAAATGCAAGGATTCAAAGGTCGGCACTGATCGTGAAAATGTGGTGGCCTTGAAAAAGGCCGGGTGTTAAAAATGTGTGTTGTCTCTGGTCTGTTTAACCTCCGAATCCGTACAGGGTACGTCCTTGGCGTTTCAAGGCATAGACCACGTCCATGGCTGTGACGGTCTTCCTCTTGGCGTGCTCAGTGTAGGTGACTGCGTCACGGATGACATTCTCAAGGAATACCTTCAGAACACCTCTGGTTTCTTCATAGATGAGCCCAGAAATACGTTTCACTCCACCTCGGCGAGCAAGACGGCGGATGGCTGGTTTGGTGATACCCTGGATGTTGTCACGAAGGACTTTCCTGTGGCGTTTGGCGCCCCCCTTTCCAAGACCTTTTCCTCCTTTACCACGTCCAGACATGATGCTTCTTTCACTCAGGAACTAAGTGTTGAATGTGGATTCGCTGCAGCAAACGCACTGTAAAAATACCCAACATTGTAAGATGCTTTTGCCCTATTGGTCAACTCGAACCATTCCTATTGGTTGATTCGACCCATTCTAGCCACTCACGGCACACAGCATGCCCACCAATCACAGGCCACCATACTGTAAACACCAAAATGAGTGCACGTGCACTGGCCTACCGAAAACATGTTCTCTTTTATATATGTACAAAACATCTTTTAACTTTGGAATTTTATGATTATGATGATCTTTTCTAACCAGTGTATGTGTGTGGGGGGGGGGGGGGGGTTGGAGGAGTACCCAAACCCTAACCCCAAACCCTACCCTAACCCCAAACCCTAGCCCTAGCCTAACCCCAAACCCTAACCCCTAACCCTAGCCTAACACCAAACCCTAACCCCAAACCCTAAAAGTTAGCCCTAGCCTAACCCCAAACCCTTACCCCATACCCTAACCCCATAGACCTTATGCCTGTTGAAATTGTAATTTAAATTTACAAGTTAATCTGTTTTCATTTCATATGTACAGTTATTATTCTTTCTGAATACTGGTTAAAGTTTCTGTGAATCTATGTTTGTAAACTCTGCCTTTGTATCATGTTAAGGATTTGACATGGCCCAATGAGTATTAGTGGGATCATGAAACTGTGTTTAAGCCTTTTTTTGGAATTAGGGCAGAAACTGTCTAGTGGGTATACACTTAAATGCCAGGTTAACAGGAGTAAAGACACAAGTAAACATCACTGACAGTATTCAAAGGTAAGTCATTTTATATAATTTCAGTACAAATAATTTGTTTAAAGAAATTGACATTTATTTCTCAAAATATTCATATAAATGTTTATATTGTGATTTTGCATGTTATTGGATAAATAAATGTGCTCACATGTTTAAATACAAAGTTATGTGCAATATTACAAATAAACCTAGCAATTTACCCTAACCCTTTTATAATCGTGCACCCTAAACTTTTACAACCCCTTTTACAGTTATTGTTATGCCCCATGTTCCTACTGTTGTTTGTGCAAGCGAGGATTCAAAGGTTGGCATTGATCGTGAAAATGTGGTGGCCTTGAAAAAGGCCGGATGTTGAAAGTCCAAGAAACAGAACGTTTACTTGGAGCTGGTGTACTTGGTGACGGCTTTGGTTCCCTCGGACACAGCATGCTTTGCCAGCTCTCCAGGAAGGAGCAGACGCACGGCAGTCTGGATTTCTCTGCTGGTGATTGTGGATCGGCGGTTGTAGTGTGCCAGCCTGGAAGCCTCAGCAGCTATTCTCTCAAAGATGTCATTCACAAAGCTGTTCATGATGCTCATGGCTTTGCTGGAGATTCCAGTGTCAGGGTGGACCTGCTTCAACACCTTGTAGACGTAAATGGCATAGCTCTCCTTTCTTCTCCTCCTGCGCTTCTTGTCCCCAGTTCTCTGGGCCTTGGCCTTTGAGGCGGCCTTCTTAGCTCCCTTTGCACTTGGTTTTGGTGGCATCTTCACGTCAGAAAATCAGTGAAAAACTAAAATGCCACGATGATGATGATGATTTTTGTTATAAACGTGTTCAGACGCCAGGGATGTCCCCACCTAGGGCAGGGGCATGGACCTATTGTCTCTTCACGCCATAGGATTTGATTTTGAAAAATAGTGAAGATACCATGTCAGACCGCATGCAAAGGAAGAAAAGGAAGTGCTACAATGAACAAAAGCATACATGATTAGTACTGGGCAACTTGAGTAAAGTGTCCTGCCCAGAGACACAACCGGGACCAACCGGCCTCATGCCTGAAAAGTAAACATGACCAAGCATTACTACGAAGGACATGGTCATGTTGATTAGTAGCCCTGAAAGAAAAACATGACCAAGCATTACTACGAAGGACATGGTCATGTTGATTAGTGTTCCTGAAAGAGAAGAATGACCAAGCATTACTACGAAGGACATGGTCATTTTGATTAGTAGTCCCTAACACTGGATAACAGAGAGATGTGAGCCATCATCCCTGAATCCATTAAACCTGTAAGCCTAACATTGGATAACAGAGAGATGTGAGCCATCATCCCTGAATCCATTAAACCTGTAAGCCTAACATTGGATAACAGAGAGATGTGAGCCATCATCCCTGAATCCATTAAACTTGTAAGCCTAACATTGGATAACAGAGAGATGTGAGCCATCATCCCTGAATCCAGTATGTTAGTTAGATTGTCCTAAGTTTATATTTAAGGGGTTTTAGCCTGTAAGCCTAACATTGGATAACAGAGAGATGTGAGCCATCATCCCTGAATCGAATAAACCTGTAAGCCTAACATTGGATAACAGAGAGATGTGAGCCATCATCCCTGAATCCATTAAGTTTAAGGGGTTTTAAGCCTGTAAGCCTAACATTGGATAACAAAGAGATGTGAGCCATCATCCTTGGATCCAGAATGTTAGGTGAAAATTTTAGTTATATTTCCTAACGTAACTTTTTATAAAAGAGTTTCTAGGTAGTCAGGGAGTAAATCTATTGGTGTTTTAGAAGGGCGTGCCTTCCTATACCTATCGTAATCTAACATTATTTTATGTTCTAACAGTAGCCTTTGTATCGAACTATCATCTACCTTCTTTTCCATAAATCTATGAGAGGACCTAACTGCCTCAGCTTTTAATAGACTAAGACTACCTTCCTGATGGAGGTCTTCTATATGGGTTCTTCTAGTCCTTCTTAGTGCTACCCTTAGGGCTGAATTCTGGATAACCTGAATTTTATTTATATGTGTTTTTGCAGCACTGAAGTAGGCAGGAGCGCCGTACAGTGCTATAGGCCTAATCCACATCTTATACAGGTGGATCAGAGTTTTGGACTGCATTCCTAAGTTCCTGCCTGATATAGCTTTTATAGCATTGATTCTTAGCCACATCCTATGCCTTACATTATCAATATGATGCCTCCAAGTTAATTTCCTATCAAAGGTGAGACCTAAGAACTTAATTTCGTTGCTCACTGTGAGTGGGATTCTACCTAGATTTATTGTGATTTCCTTAGGAGTGTTACTATTTGTGAACAGGCCTACTTGAGTTTTGGATGGATTTAACTTTATTTTCCATTTATTACACCATTCTGACATTGAGTCTAGGTACTTTTGAATAAGTTTTCAACACCTCGGCTCTCTTTTCTTGCTTCTGTCCCCAGTTCTCTGGGCCTTGGCCTTTGAGGCGGCCTTCTAATAGCTCCCTTTGCACTTGGTTTTGGTGGCATCTTCATAAAATATAAAGATCAGTGAATGCCACTAAAATGCCACTTGGAAGCCTGAAATACTTAAGAGGCGAGTTATGCAGATTTCGGATTGAAGCCACAAGTGGTTATAAGGCACAATGCCGGCGATATAGTACATGCGAGCCACCAATTGCAGCTCCAATCCGTTTTCTCGCCTCTTAACACTCCGTCTAAAGGCGGTCTGGTTCATTTGTATATCTTTCGTTAAAACGAGTTTACAAAGTATCAGAGCATCATGTCAGGTCGTGGTAAAGGAGGAAAAGCCAAGGGAAAGGCCAAGTCCCGTTCATCCCGTGCTGGTCTGCAGTTCCCAGTGGGCAGAATCCACAGGCTTCTGAGGAAGGGCAACTATGCCGAGCGTGTAGGAGCTGGTGCCCCAGTCTACCTGGCAGCTGTCATGGAGTACCTGGCTGCTGAAGTCTTGGAGCTTGCAGGCAATGCTGCCCGTGACAACAAGAAGACCAGAATCATCCCCAGGCACTTGCAGCTGGCCATCCGTAATGACGAGGAGTTGAACAAACTCCTATCAGGTGTGACCATTGCCCAGGGAGGTGTTCTGCCCAACATCCAGGCAGTACTTTTGCCCAAGAAGACACAGAAGGCCAAGTAAACATTGTTTCTTGGATTTTCAACACCCGGCCTTTTTCAAGGCCACCACATTTTCACGATCAATGCCAACCTTTGAATCCTTGCTATGTTATTTTACATGCTTGCCCACTGTCATGCTAAAAAGTCCCAAATTAATGAGTTAATCATGAGGTTAATCTGTCTACCTGAGTTGTCCTGTGTCAGTGAGTTTAATAAACCTAAATGAATGACTGTTTGTGTGTAGGGGAGACCGGGGCAAGTTCGCCCCTTTTTTACTAAATTTAATCTGGACCCCTTAATTTTAAAGTAACAGAAACACGTTTGCTTTGAGATACAGGTCGTGACATAGTCTCCTGATATTTAGTGGTGTATTAACTGTTTTTATTGCATAAGGTAGCAAAAACAGGGGCGAATGTGCCCCACCACTTAATCTGACACCTTTAAGACAATTGACTCTGAAATTGTGTAAACAAGATCTTTGTTATAGTTGTCAGACTTTAGGGGACAAAGTATCCTTTCGGTACAGGTTCATCGGATATATAGTAAATGAACATATGTCTAATGTCACCCAATGATTCATTACGTTGTTCACATAACAAGAGGGAAGTATGGCCAGCCAAGTGCATGTTCCATATGACCTTGAGCTGGAAGGTCATAATCCCTGATTAGAGAAAATGAACCAGTATTTTCTCAAACACTCAAAAGTTAACTATATATTTGACAGAAATGAAGACCGACAAAACTTAGGATTCAAAGGTCGGCACTGATCGTGAAAATGTGGTGGCCTTGAAAAAGGCCGGTGTGATATGTGCTGTGAGCGAGTTTATGCCCTCTCTCCACGGATTCTGCGTGCCAGCTGGATGTCTTTTGGCATGATGGTGACACGTTTGGCATGGATGGCACACAAGTTGGTGTCTTCAAACAGGCCAACCAAGTAAGCCTCACTTGCCTCCTGCAGGGCCATGACGGCTGAACTCTGGAAGCGCAGGTCAGTCTTGAAGTCCTGTGCAATCTCACGTACAAGACGCTGGAATGGCAGCTTCCTGATGAGAAGTTCAGTGCTCTTCTGGTAACGACGGATCTCTCGAAGGGCAACAGTTCCAGGCCTGTAACGATGGGGTTTCTTTACCCCTCCAGTTGCAGGGGCGCTCTTGCGGGCAGCTTTGGTGGCCAGCTGCTTCCTGGGGGCCTTTCCTCCAGTAGATTTACGTGCAGTCTGCTTGGTACGAGCCATTTTTCAGAGATGTCTTCTGCATCAGTGACAGAGAAAGAATGAAGTTCAATTTTGACGTTCCCGGCACAATATCTAGGCCCCCGCTTCATTGGGTGGATGCATGCGAGTCGCTGATTGGATGAAATCCTACACACGAACTACGCTGTGAGCTGAAATGCAGCGCCAATCCGTTTTTGAGCGTTTCTCGACCATTTTTACATGTTAATTGCTTCGCCTACGTACGACGTAGGCCACTGAAATTAGGCCTCAAAATTGACTATCTTCCCTTCTGTTAAGCACAGCAGCGGCAGGCCAAAAACCTTACTAATTTTTCTGCAATCAGGCCTGAAATTAGGTCATAAATTCATTTTTGTGGAAAACTGTTCATCTTTTTCATAACAAGCATAATGTCAAATCCTGACAGGGGTATGTGAGCATGCATGTTTTTCATGGCATTTGCGTTTCTCTATGTGTGTGTCAGGGTGTCAGCATGCATTTTTCTGTGTCTATGCATGTGTGTGTGTGTGTGTGTGTGTGTGTGTGTGTGTGTGTGTCTGGGGGGGGGGAGGAGGTGAGGAAGGGCTGAGGGGGGTACTGGCTTCTTGGTGACAGCTCACAGTCATTATACACCAGGGCCAACTGCTTGGCCCAAAGCTAGTCTGACTTGTGATAAAATTGTTATTATTATTATTATTGTTGTTGTTGTTGCACATTCATTGTGTCTGTCCGATAGACACATGTGTACATTTTATTGGCATGCTTTTCCTAATTTCAGGGTTTATTGGGGGGGGGGGGGGGGTGGAGATGGCGTTTTAGGGTTACTTTAGTGTAGTTCATTTAAGACCAAGTTGTAAATGCAAGGATTCAAAGGTCGGCACTGATCGTGAAAATGTGGTGGCCTTGAAAAAGGCCGGGTGTTAAAAATGTGTGTTGTCTCTGGTCTGTTTAACCTCCGAATCCGTACAGGGTACGTCCTTGGCGTTTCAAGGCATAGACCACGTCCATGGCTGTGACGGTCTTCCTCTTGGCGTGCTCAGTGTAGGTGACTGCGTCACGGATGACATTCTCAAGGAATACCTTCAGAACACCTCTGGTTTCTTCATAGATGAGCCCAGAAATACGTTTCACTCCACCTCGGCGAGCAAGACGGCGGATGGCTGGTTTGGTGATACCCTGGATGTTGTCACGAAGGACTTTCCTGTGGCGTTTGGCGCCCCCCTTTCCAAGACCTTTTCCTCCTTTACCACGTCCAGACATGATGCTTCTTTCACTCAGGAACTAAGTGTTGAATGTGGATTCGCTGCAGCAAACGCACTGTAAAAATACCCAACATTGTAAGATGCTTTTGCCCTATTGGTCAACTCGAACCATTCCTATTGGTTGATTCGACCCATTCTAGCCACTCACGGCACACAGCATGCCCACCAATCACAGGCCACCATACTGTAAACACCAAAATGAGTGCACGTGCACTGGCCTACCGAAAACATGTTCTCTTTTATATATGTACAAAACATCTTTTAACTTTGGAATTTTATGATTATGATGATCTTTTCTAACCAGTGTATGTGTGTGGGGGGGGGGGGGGGTTGGAGGAGTACCCAAACCCTAACCCCAAACCCTACCCTAACCCCAAACCCTAGCCCTAGCCTAACCCCAAACCCTAACCCCTAACCCTAGCCTAACACCAAACCCTAACCCCAAACCCTAAAAGTTAGCCCTAGCCTAACCCCAAACCCTTACCCCATACCCTAACCCCATAGACCTTATGCCTGTTGAAATTGTAATTTAAATTTACAAGTTAATCTGTTTTCATTTCATATGTACAGTTATTATTCTTTCTGAATACTGGTTAAAGTTTCTGTGAATCTATGTTTGTAAACTCTGCCTTTGTATCATGTTAAGGATTTGACATGGCCCAATGAGTATTAGTGGGATCATGAAACTGTGTTTAAGCCTTTTTTTGGAATTAGGGCAGAAACTGTCTAGTGGGTATACACTTAAATGCCAGGTTAACAGGAGTAAAGACACAAGTAAACATCACTGACAGTATTCAAAGGTAAGTCATTTTATATAATTTCAGTACAAATAATTTGTTTAAAGAAATTGACATTTATTTCTCAAAATATTCATATAAATGTTTATATTGTGATTTTGCATGTTATTGGATAAATAAATGTGCTCACATGTTTAAATACAAAGTTATGTGCAATATTACAAATAAACCTAGCAATTTACCCTAACCCTTTTATAATCGTGCACCCTAAACTTTTACAACCCCTTTTACAGTTATTGTTATGCCCCATGTTCCTACTGTTGTTTGTGCAAGCGAGGATTCAAAGGTTGGCATTGATCGTGAAAATGTGGTGGCCTTGAAAAAGGCCGGATGTTGAAAGTCCAAGAAACAGAACGTTTACTTGGAGCTGGTGTACTTGGTGACGGCTTTGGTTCCCTCGGACACAGCATGCTTTGCCAGCTCTCCAGGAAGGAGCAGACGCACGGCAGTCTGGATTTCTCTGCTGGTGATTGTGGATCGGCGGTTGTAGTGTGCCAGCCTGGAAGCCTCAGCAGCTATTCTCTCAAAGATGTCATTCACAAAGCTGTTCATGATGCTCATGGCTTTGCTGGAGATTCCAGTGTCAGGGTGGACCTGCTTCAACACCTTGTAGACGTAAATGGCATAGCTCTCCTTTCTTCTCCTCCTGCGCTTCTTGTCCCCAGTTCTCTGGGCCTTGGCCTTTGAGGCGGCCTTCTTAGCTCCCTTTGCACTTGGTTTTGGTGGCATCTTCACGTCAGAAAATCAGTGAAAAACTAAAATGCCACGATGATGATGATTTTTGTTATAAACGTGTTCAGACGCCAGGGATGTCCCCACCTAGGGCAGGGGCATGGACCTATTGTCTCTTCACGCCATAGGATTTGATTTTGAAAAATAGTGAAGATACCATGTCAGACCGCAAGTAAAGGAAGAAAAGAAAGTGCTACAATGAACAAAAGCATACATGATTAGTACTGGGCAATTTGAGTAAAGTGTCCTGCCCAGAGACACAACCGGGACCAACCGGTCTCATGCCTGAAAAGTAAACATGACCAAGCATTACTACGAAGGACATGGTCATGTTGATTAGTAACCCTGAAAGAAAAACATGACCAAGCATTACTACGAAGGACATGGTCATGTTGATTAGTGTTCCTGAAAGAGAAGAATGACCAAGCATTACTACGAAGGACATGGTCATTTTGATTAGTAGTCCCTAACACTGGATAACAGAGAGATGTGAGCCATCATCCCTGAATCCATTAAACCTGTAAGCCTAACATTGGATAGCAGAGAGATGTGAGCCATCATCCCTGAATTCATTAAACCTGTACCTAACATTGGATAACAGAGAGATGTGAGCCATCATCCCTGAATCCATTAAGTTTAGGGGGTTTTAAGCCTGTAAGCCTAACATTGGATAACAAAGAGATGTGAGCCATCATCCTTGGATCCAGAATGTTAAGTGAAAAATATTAGTTATATTTCCTAACCTAACTTTTTATAAAAGAGTTTCTAGGTAGTCTGGGAGTAAATCTATTGGTGTTTTAGAGGGGCGTGCCTTCCTATACCTATCGTAATCTAACATTATCCTATGTTCTATGAGTAGCCTTTGTATTAAACTATCGTCTACTTTCTTTTCAATAAATCTATGAGAGGACCTAACTGCCTCAGCTTTTAAAGGAGTAAGACTACCTTCCTGATGGAGGTCTTCTATATGAGTTCTTCTAGTCCTTCTTAGTGCTATCCTTAGGGCTGAGTTTTGGATAACCTGAATTTTATTTATGTGTGTTTTTGCAGCACTGTAGTAGGCGGGAGCGCCGTACAGTGCTATAGGTCTAATCCACATCTTGTAGAGGTGGATCAGAGTTTTGGACTGCATTCCTAAGTTCCTGCCTGATATAGCTTTTATAGCATTAATCCTTAGCCACATCCTATGCCTTACATTATCAATATGATGCCTCCAAGTTAACTTCCTATCAAAGGTGAGACCTAAGAATTTAATTTCGTTGCTCACTGTGAGTGGGACCCTACCTAGATTTAGTGTAATTTCTTTAGTATTGTTACTATTTGTGAACAGGCCTACTTGGGTTTTGGATGGGTTTAGTTTGATTTTCCATTTATTACACCATTCTGATAGTGAGTCTAGGTGCTTTTGAATAAGTTTTTCAGCTCTCTTTTCTTGCTTCTGAATGGCCCAAGCGGCCATGTCGTCTGCAAATTTACTAATAAGGACTCCTGGTGGGGGTTTTGGGGTATCATTAACATAAAATATAAAGAGCAGTGGGCTTAGTGCCGAGCCTTGAGGGGTACCTGCCTTTAACTCTATTTTATTTGATATGGCGCTGTTCTGATGGACCCTAAGGTGTCTATTTGTCAAGAATGAGCTAAGTAATCTAATCATTTTAGTGGGTATACCTATTTCTGGCCTACCTAATTTGTATTTTAGTCCCTCTAACCAGACTGCATCAAAAGCCTTTTCTACATCCAGAAATACCCCTACGGCTTTCTTATGCTTTTTGAGTGCTGTGCTAACTGACTGAGACAATTTGAACAGTTGATCTACAGTGCTACGCTTTTTCCTGAATCCTGCCTGATTTTCATCAAAGTAATCTACCTTTTCCAAAAATGCTGAGAGTCTACTTGCAACTATTCTTTCAAATATTTTACCCATTGCTGGTAGGAGACTAATAGGTCTGTAGCTAGTCGGTTTTGTTAGGTCTTTGCCTGGTTTAGGGAGCATAACTACTTTAGCTTGTTTCCAAGCATTAGGAAAGTATCCTGTTTTAAGACAGGAGTTGTAGATAAGGGCAATATTTGATAAATTTTCTCTATCTAAGTTTTTAAGGATAAAGTACGAGATTTGATCCTCACCTGGGGCAGATCTATTTCTACATTTTTGGAGAGTCTTAGTTATTTCAAGGACATTTATTTCCCTAAGCATGTAGTGTTTATCTTCAGTTTCCTGCTTAGCCTGTTCTAAGGGTTTAAAAACCATTTTGTGAGCACTAAGAAAGTTTCTGGCTTCTGTCTCTGTGTTAGGATCATGGTTTGGATCATAGTAAGTTTGATGGATTTTACCTAATGACTCAGCAAAAGTGTCAGCTTTTAGTTTGTTAGTGGCAGCTATGTTGCCATTCTCCATGACCAAGTTTGTTACCTTGCCTAAATTAGGGTTTAGTCTGCTATTGCTATAAGACTTAAATTTATTCCAGAAGGTGGATACATTTGTTTCTGCTTCTATGCTACTGACAAACTCCTTCCATTTATCCTGTTTTTGCTGATTAATTTTTTCCCTAACTAACTTATTTAGCTTGTTATATAGGGGTTTTAGACCTGGGATGGGATCCTCTTTGAGCATGCGCCTAATTTTTCTTTTTACTTTGATTAACTTAGCTATTTCAGGTGTAAATTTCCACCAATTTCTGTTAATAGTTGGTCTTTTGGGACAGACTTCGTCTAAAGTGCTAACTATGTTATCAGTGAGATTACAGATGGCCCTATCTATATTTTCGCAGTTATAATTAAGTGACTCTTCTGTAAAATTAAATTCTTTTTCCCTCAAAGAGTCCTTAAATTCCTCCCAGTCTATGTTTTTAAGCGGTCTAATTAGTTTGGTTGGGAGTTTGTTAATTCCTACATTTATGCTAACATGTATGGGGAGATGGAAGCTACCACAATCCTCGCCTACCTTACATGAACTAATTGGGCCTAAGTTACCTGAGACTATTGCTAAATCTAAGATATTGGGCAACATTTCCGGGGGGTGATGGTAGGTAGGGGAATCAGGGTCGTTGAGCAGAGTGAGATTTTCCTGTGCTAATATATTCTCTAGTTCTATACCTGATTCTGTGGTGATCCTAGAGCCGAAATATGTGTGAGGGGAATTTAGGTCACCAATAATTACTACATTATTACTATTCCTATTAACTATCTCAAAAAGTCTCTGATCTATCACTTTAGGTGGGGGATTGTAGTACACTAC
Source organism: Nitrospirales bacterium (assembly GCA_965223275.1). Lineage (GTDB taxonomy): Bacteria > Nitrospirota > Nitrospiria > Nitrospirales > UBA8639 > Nitrospira_E. Next base: position 31,068 of record CBDCWH010000001.1, on the reverse strand, counting down.
TATATCTATTGGAGCCCTAGTTACCTCACTTGGAGAGATTTTCACGGATAGAGCTTCTAAATTAGGATACTTATTAAACCAGTCATTTACAGTGAATTCTATCTTATTGTTAATAAAGAAGGCTACACCTCCCTTACGTCTTTCTGTCCTATCCTTTCTAATTGGTATAAAGTTACCTAAAGAGAAGTGCTGACTAGGTTTAAGGTGAGTTTCGCTAACTGCTATAACATGAGTGTTTTCCTGATCTATGTAATTAAGTATGTTAGTCTGACGGCCTCTAATACCGTCAGGGTTAAAATGTACTATATTTAAACTATTCATTTCTTACTGCCATTTTGGAACTTCTTTTGTCGGGGAGCTGTTATCTTCTGAACTACGGGGGCCTGGCGTGGAGGGTGAACCTGTTTGCTAAGTACACCTTGGGTGTTTGGTTTCTTAGTTTTGTTTTGCTGTTTTGAGCTAACTACCTGTGTTACGGACGTAGCTACTGACGCAGAGGGCGATAAAGGGGGGTTTACTGGATGCAGTTTAATGTTAAAGCAGTCAACGGACTCCTTAGACAGAATGTTATAAACTTTATCTGCGTTTTTCTTATCTAATTGTTCATAGATCTCTACCATTGAATTTACCATGAAGGAGACAATTTTTTCACTAAGTGCTTTGAAAGACTCTTCCATTTTTGATTCTAATTTTTGAACAATATTACCTAGTTCTAGTTCGGTTTCCTTTTTATTAGTCTGGATTTTTGCTGATAATGTGGATTCTACCTTCTCAGTATTTGTTTTAACTATATTGCTGAATGATACACCTCTTACTATCAGACTATTTTGGATCTTTTCCTGCCTAGCTTTAACTTTTTCTGTTTGTTTTTTAAACTGCTCCTTAAATTTAGGACATTCTCTAGATGCAGCTACGTGGTTTCCACTACAGTTAATACATTTAGGGCTAAACGAATCCTTATCTTTTTCAGTACATTCAGAAGATTTATGTGGCCCTGCACATCTCATACATTGTACTTTGCTTTTACAATCCTTGGCTACATGATTGAAACCCTGACATTGGTAGCATTGTGTGACAGGGGGGGTAGACCTAAAGGGTTCGCATCTAATGCGAATCCTGCCAAAGTAAATTCCGCTAAATAAGGCTATCCTCATGTCCTGCTCCTTATCGAAGTCTAAAACTACTTTTTGTGTTGGGGTACCTTTAAATTTAAGCCTTTGGACCTTGTTAACCTTGACATTGGACTTAGCCAGTTCCTCAACTATTTCCTCATCATTAATGCTTTGGTGTACACCAATGGCGACTGCCTTATATGCCTTGGATGGGACATCATTTATTCCTAATTTTACATCTACTTTACATTTCTGGAATCCTGCTTGAGATTTAATGACATTGCTAACATTTTCTTTATGGTGGTCCTTAGGTAATGTGATGTAACATTTGTTTTTATGTCTTTTGTTAACCCTGTATTTAGTCCACATTCCTGGTTCTTTAAGTCGGGGGAAAGTTGCCAAAATCATGTTTTCCATTTTAATAGCATTCAAGTAAGTATTATCTGGAATATCCGAAATAATAACGAGTACTGAGTCCTTATTTAGGGGAGTCCTTTCAGAATTTTCGTTTGATTTTCCCTGACTTAATCTATTTTTCCTTACATTTTCATTGATAGATTTATCAGATTTATGCTTTTTATTTGGGGATACCGATGTTTCTAGTCTGATTCTATCAGATTCGTTTGAACTTGACCTATTTCTCTTATGTTTAGTCACTGTGGTCCATTCCATATCCATATCAGAATGCCTAGAGTTATCCTCATTTCCTGTGTTAATAGCCTGTTCCACATTATTATCATTACATGCAGATATTTTATCGAAGCAATCAGGGCCTAGATTTTCTGACAAGTTTCCTTCTATCAAATTCAGATCTATTAAATCACAAGCCAGTTTCAGTTGTTTTACATTTCCAGATGCAGCCATATTCCTAATTAATTCGTCAACTGTAGTACGTTTCTCAGGGATATTGCTAATTTCCTGTAGCCTATAGTTCAAATTTTTGTTACCAGATTCGTTTTTAGTATCATTTCCATTATCAAAATCATAAGCCTGTCCATTTCCAAGTCCGTTTCCATTTCCATTGATACTGACGACGTCTATAACGTCGTCAGAGTCCCTAACTGCGCCTATAGAAGGCATAGCTGCGCTGGTTCTAATAAGAACCAGAGCAAGGTAATATGTATCTTAATATAATATATATTAAATATACCTTTACGCTTGGTCTTGTAACGCAGCTTGAGTCCCGCTTGGTTGGTTAATTACCGCCGATGCAGAGAGAGATGTTCACTCGCTGAACGCTAATGAACAAGTGATGACTAAAATGCCACTTGGAAGCCTGAAATACTTAAGAGGCGAGTTATGCAGATTTCGGATTGAAGCCACAAGTGGTTATAAGGCACAATGCCGGCGATATAGTACATGCGAGCCACCAATTGCAGCTCCAATCCGTTTTCTCGCCTCTTAACACTCCGTCTAAAGGCGGTCTGGTTCATTTGTATATCTTTCGTTAAAACGAGTTTACAAAGTATCAGAGCATCATGTCAGGTCGTGGTAAAGGAGGAAAAGCCAAGGGAAAGGCCAAGTCCCGTTCATCCCGTGCTGGTCTGCAGTTCCCAGTGGGCAGAATCCACAGGCTTCTGAGGAAGGGCAACTATGCCGAGCGTGTAGGAGCTGGTGCCCCAGTCTACCTGGCAGCTGTCATGGAGTACCTGGCTGCTGAAGTCTTGGAGCTTGCAGGCAATGCTGCCCGTGACAACAAGAAGACCAGAATCATCCCCAGGCACTTGCAGCTGGCCATCCGTAATGACGAGGAGTTGAACAAACTCCTATCAGGTGTGACCATTGCCCAGGGAGGTGTTCTGCCCAACATCCAGGCAGTACTTTTGCCCAAGAAGACACAGAAGGCCAAGTAAACATTGTTTCTTGGATTTTCAACACCCGGCCTTTTTCAAGGCCACCACATTTTCACGATCAATGCCAACCTTTGAATCCTTGCTATGTTATTTTACATGCTTGCCCACTGTCATGCTAAAAAGTCCCAAATTAATGAGTTAATCATGAGGTTAATCTGTCTACCTGAGTTGTCCTGTGTCAGTGAGTTTAATAAACCTAAATGAATGACTGTTTGTGTGTAGGGGAGACCGGGGCAAGTTCGCCCCTTTTTTACTAAATTTAATCTGGACCCCTTAATTTTAAAGTAACAGAAACACGTTTGCTTTGAGATACAGGTCGTGACATAGTCTCCTGATATTTAGTGGTGTATTAACTGTTTTTATTGCATAAGGTAGCAAAAACAGGGGCGAATGTGCCCCACCACTTAATCTGACACCTTTAAGACAATTGACTCTGAAATTGTGTAAACAAGATCTTTGTTATAGTTGTCAGACTTTAGGGGACAAAGTATCCTTTCGGTACAGGTTCATCGGATATATAGTAAATGAACATATGTCTAATGTCACCCAATGATTCATTACGTTGTTCACATAACAAGAGGGAAGTATGGCCAGCCAAGTGCATGTTCCATATGACCTTGAGCTGGAAGGTCATAATCCCTGATTAGAGAAAATGAACCAGTATTTTCTCAAACACTCAAAAGTTAACTATATATTTGACAGAAATGAAGACCGACAAAACTTAGGATTCAAAGGTCGGCACTGATCGTGAAAATGTGGTGGCCTTGAAAAAGGCCGGTGTGATATGTGCTGTGAGCGAGTTTATGCCCTCTCTCCACGGATTCTGCGTGCCAGCTGGATGTCTTTTGGCATGATGGTGACACGTTTGGCATGGATGGCACACAAGTTGGTGTCTTCAAACAGGCCAACCAAGTAAGCCTCACTTGCCTCCTGCAGGGCCATGACGGCTGAACTCTGGAAGCGCAGGTCAGTCTTGAAGTCCTGTGCAATCTCACGTACAAGACGCTGGAATGGCAGCTTCCTGATGAGAAGTTCAGTGCTCTTCTGGTAACGACGGATCTCTCGAAGGGCAACAGTTCCAGGCCTGTAACGATGGGGTTTCTTTACCCCTCCAGTTGCAGGGGCGCTCTTGCGGGCAGCTTTGGTGGCCAGCTGCTTCCTGGGGGCCTTTCCTCCAGTAGATTTACGTGCAGTCTGCTTGGTACGAGCCATTTTTCAGAGATGTCTTCTGCATCAGTGACAGAGAAAGAATGAAGTTCAATTTTGACGTTCCCGGCACAATATCTAGGCCCCCGCTTCATTGGGTGGATGCATGCGAGTCGCTGATTGGATGAAATCCTACACACGAACTACGCTGTGAGCTGAAATGCAGCGCCAATCCGTTTTTGAGCGTTTCTCGACCATTTTTACATGTTAATTGCTTCGCCTACGTACGACGTAGGCCACTGAAATTAGGCCTCAAAATTGACTATCTTCCCTTCTGTTAAGCACAGCAGCGGCAGGCCAAAAACCTTACTAATTTTTCTGCAATCAGGCCTGAAATTAGGTCATAAATTCATTTTTGTGGAAAACTGTTCATCTTTTTCATAACAAGCATAATGTCAAATCCTGACAGGGGTATGTGAGCATGCATGTTTTTCATGGCATTTGCGTTTCTCTATGTGTGTGTCAGGGTGTCAGCATGCATTTTTCTGTGTCTATGCATGTGTGTGTGTGTGTGTGTGTGTGTGTGTGTGTGTGTGTCTGGGGGGGGGGAGGAGGTGAGGAAGGGCTGAGGGGGGTACTGGCTTCTTGGTGACAGCTCACAGTCATTATACACCAGGGCCAACTGCTTGGCCCAAAGCTAGTCTGACTTGTGATAAAATTGTTATTATTATTATTATTGTTGTTGTTGTTGCACATTCATTGTGTCTGTCCGATAGACACATGTGTACATTTTATTGGCATGCTTTTCCTAATTTCAGGGTTTATTGGGGGGGGGGGGGGTGGAGATGGCGTTTTAGGGTTACTTTAGTGTAGTTCATTTAAGACCAAGTTGTAAATGCAAGGATTCAAAGGTCGGCACTGATCGTGAAAATGTGGTGGCCTTGAAAAAGGCCGGGTGTTAAAAATGTGTGTTGTCTCTGGTCTGTTTAACCTCCGAATCCGTACAGGGTACGTCCTTGGCGTTTCAAGGCATAGACCACGTCCATGGCTGTGACGGTCTTCCTCTTGGCGTGCTCAGTGTAGGTGACTGCGTCACGGATGACATTCTCAAGGAATACCTTCAGAACACCTCTGGTTTCTTCATAGATGAGCCCAGAAATACGTTTCACTCCACCTCGGCGAGCAAGACGGCGGATGGCTGGTTTGGTGATACCCTGGATGTTGTCACGAAGGACTTTCCTGTGGCGTTTGGCGCCCCCCTTTCCAAGACCTTTTCCTCCTTTACCACGTCCAGACATGATGCTTCTTTCACTCAGGAACTAAGTGTTGAATGTGGATTCGCTGCAGCAAACGCACTGTAAAAATACCCAACATTGTAAGATGCTTTTGCCCTATTGGTCAACTCGAACCATTCCTATTGGTTGATTCGACCCATTCTAGCCACTCACGGCACACAGCATGCCCACCAATCACAGGCCACCATACTGTAAACACCAAAATGAGTGCACGTGCACTGGCCTACCGAAAACATGTTCTCTTTTATATATGTACAAAACATCTTTTAACTTTGGAATTTTATGATTATGATGATCTTTTCTAACCAGTGTATGTGTGTGGGGGGGGGGGGGGGGTTGGAGGAGTACCCAAACCCTAACCCCAAACCCTACCCTAACCCCAAACCCTAGCCCTAGCCTAACCCCAAACCCTAACCCCTAACCCTAGCCTAACACCAAACCCTAACCCCAAACCCTAAAAGTTAGCCCTAGCCTAACCCCAAACCCTTACCCCATACCCTAACCCCATAGACCTTATGCCTGTTGAAATTGTAATTTAAATTTACAAGTTAATCTGTTTTCATTTCATATGTACAGTTATTATTCTTTCTGAATACTGGTTAAAGTTTCTGTGAATCTATGTTTGTAAACTCTGCCTTTGTATCATGTTAAGGATTTGACATGGCCCAATGAGTATTAGTGGGATCATGAAACTGTGTTTAAGCCTTTTTTTGGAATTAGGGCAGAAACTGTCTAGTGGGTATACACTTAAATGCCAGGTTAACAGGAGTAAAGACACAAGTAAACATCACTGACAGTATTCAAAGGTAAGTCATTTTATATAATTTCAGTACAAATAATTTGTTTAAAGAAATTGACATTTATTTCTCAAAATATTCATATAAATGTTTATATTGTGATTTTGCATGTTATTGGATAAATAAATGTGCTCACATGTTTAAATACAAAGTTATGTGCAATATTACAAATAAACCTAGCAATTTACCCTAACCCTTTTATAATCGTGCACCCTAAACTTTTACAACCCCTTTTACAGTTATTGTTATGCCCCATGTTCCTACTGTTGTTTGTGCAAGCGAGGATTCAAAGGTTGGCATTGATCGTGAAAATGTGGTGGCCTTGAAAAAGGCCGGATGTTGAAAGTCCAAGAAACAGAACGTTTACTTGGAGCTGGTGTACTTGGTGACGGCTTTGGTTCCCTCGGACACAGCATGCTTTGCCAGCTCTCCAGGAAGGAGCAGACGCACGGCAGTCTGGATTTCTCTGCTGGTGATTGTGGATCGGCGGTTGTAGTGTGCCAGCCTGGAAGCCTCAGCAGCTATTCTCTCAAAGATGTCATTCACAAAGCTGTTCATGATGCTCATGGCTTTGCTGGAGATTCCAGTGTCAGGGTGGACCTGCTTCAACACCTTGTAGACGTAAATGGCATAGCTCTCCTTTCTTCTCCTCCTGCGCTTCTTGTCCCCAGTTCTCTGGGCCTTGGCCTTTGAGGCGGCCTTCTTAGCTCCCTTTGCACTTGGTTTTGGTGGCATCTTCACGTCAGAAAATCAGTGAAAAACTAAAATGCCACTTGGAAGCCTGAAATACTTAAGAGGCGAGTTATGCAGATTTCGGATTGAAGCCACAAGTGGTTATAAGGCACAATGCCGGCGATATAGTACATGCGAGCCACCAATTGCAGCTCCAATCCGTTTTCTCGCCTCTTAACACTCCGTCTAAAGGCGGTCTGGTTCATTTGTATATCTTTCGTTAAAACGAGTTTACAAAGTATCAGAGCATCATGTCAGGTCGTGGTAAAGGAGGAAAAGCCAAGGGAAAGGCCAAGTCCCGTTCATCCCGTGCTGGTCTGCAGTTCCCAGTGGGCAGAATCCACAGGCTTCTGAGGAAGGGCAACTATGCCGAGCGTGTAGGAGCTGGTGCCCCAGTCTACCTGGCAGCTGTCATGGAGTACCTGGCTGCTGAAGTCTTGGAGCTTGCAGGCAATGCTGCCCGTGACAACAAGAAGACCAGAATCATCCCCAGGCACTTGCAGCTGGCCATCCGTAATGACGAGGAGTTGAACAAACTCCTATCAGGTGTGACCATTGCCCAGGGAGGTGTTCTGCCCAACATCCAGGCAGTACTTTTGCCCAAGAAGACACAGAAGGCCAAGTAAACATTGTTTCTTGGATTTTCAACACCCGGCCTTTTTCAAGGCCACCACATTTTCACGATCAATGCCAACCTTTGAATCCTTGCTATGTTATTTTACATGCTTGCCCACTGTCATGCTAAAAAGTCCCAAATTAATGAGTTAATCATGAGGTTAATCTGTCTACCTGAGTTGTCCTGTGTCAGTGAGTTTAATAAACCTAAATGAATGACTGTTTGTGTGTAGGGGAGACCGGGGCAAGTTCGCCCCTTTTTTACTAAATTTAATCTGGACCCCTTAATTTTAAAGTAACAGAAACACGTTTGCTTTGAGATACAGGTCGTGACATAGTCTCCTGATATTTAGTGGTGTATTAACTGTTTTTATTGCATAAGGTAGCAAAAACAGGGGCGAATGTGCCCCACCACTTAATCTGACACCTTTAAGACAATTGACTCTGAAATTGTGTAAACAAGATCTTTGTTATAGTTGTCAGACTTTAGGGGACAAAGTATCCTTTCGGTACAGGTTCATCGGATATATAGTAAATGAACATATGTCTAATGTCACCCAATGATTCATTACGTTGTTCACATAACAAGAGGGAAGTATGGCCAGCCAAGTGCATGTTCCATATGACCTTGAGCTGGAAGGTCATAATCCCTGATTAGAGAAAATGAACCAGTATTTTCTCAAACACTCAAAAGTTAACTATATATTTGACAGAAATGAAGACCGACAAAACTTAGGATTCAAAGGTCGGCACTGATCGTGAAAATGTGGTGGCCTTGAAAAAGGCCGGTGTGATATGTGCTGTGAGCGAGTTTATGCCCTCTCTCCACGGATTCTGCGTGCCAGCTGGATGTCTTTTGGCATGATGGTGACACGTTTGGCATGGATGGCACACAAGTTGGTGTCTTCAAACAGGCCAACCAAGTAAGCCTCACTTGCCTCCTGCAGGGCCATGACGGCTGAACTCTGGAAGCGCAGGTCAGTCTTGAAGTCCTGTGCAATCTCACGTACAAGACGCTGGAATGGCAGCTTCCTGATGAGAAGTTCAGTGCTCTTCTGGTAACGACGGATCTCTCGAAGGGCAACAGTTCCAGGCCTGTAACGATGGGGTTTCTTTACCCCTCCAGTTGCAGGGGCGCTCTTGCGGGCAGCTTTGGTGGCCAGCTGCTTCCTGGGGGCCTTTCCTCCAGTAGATTTACGTGCAGTCTGCTTGGTACGAGCCATTTTTCAGAGATGTCTTCTGCATCAGTGACAGAGAAAGAATGAAGTTCAATTTTGACGTTCCCGGCACAATATCTAGGCCCCCGCTTCATTGGGTGGATGCATGCGAGTCGCTGATTGGATGAAATCCTACACACGAACTACGCTGTGAGCTGAAATGCAGCGCCAATCCGTTTTTGAGCGTTTCTCGACCATTTTTACATGTTAATTGCTTCGCCTACGTACGACGTAGGCCACTGAAATTAGGCCTCAAAATTGACTATCTTCCCTTCTGTTAAGCACAGCAGCGGCAGGCCAAAAACCTTACTAATTTTTCTGCAATCAGGCCTGAAATTAGGTCATAAATTCATTTTTGTGGAAAACTGTTCATCTTTTTCATAACAAGCATAATGTCAAATCCTGACAGGGGTATGTGAGCATGCATGTTTTTCATGGCATTTGCGTTTCTCTATGTGTGTGTCAGGGTGTCAGCATGCATTTTTCTGTGTCTATGCATGTGTGTGTGTGTGTGTGTGTGTGTGTGTGTGTGTGTGTCTGGGGGGGGGGAGGAGGTGAGGAAGGGCTGAGGGGGGTACTGGCTTCTTGGTGACAGCTCACAGTCATTATACACCAGGGCCAACTGCTTGGCCCAAAGCTAGTCTGACTTGTGATAAAATTGTTATTATTATTATTATTGTTGTTGTTGTTGCACATTCATTGTGTCTGTCCGATAGACACATGTGTACATTTTATTGGCATGCTTTTCCTAATTTCAGGGTTTATTGGGGGGGGGGGGGGGTGGAGATGGCGTTTTAGGGTTACTTTAGTGTAGTTCATTTAAGACCAAGTTGTAAATGCAAGGATTCAAAGGTCGGCACTGATCGTGAAAATGTGGTGGCCTTGAAAAAGGCCGGGTGTTAAAAATGTGTGTTGTCTCTGGTCTGTTTAACCTCCGAATCCGTACAGGGTACGTCCTTGGCGTTTCAAGGCATAGACCACGTCCATGGCTGTGACGGTCTTCCTCTTGGCGTGCTCAGTGTAGGTGACTGCGTCACGGATGACATTCTCAAGGAATACCTTCAGAACACCTCTGGTTTCTTCATAGATGAGCCCAGAAATACGTTTCACTCCACCTCGGCGAGCAAGACGGCGGATGGCTGGTTTGGTGATACCCTGGATGTTGTCACGAAGGACTTTCCTGTGGCGTTTGGCGCCCCCCTTTCCAAGACCTTTTCCTCCTTTACCACGTCCAGACATGATGCTTCTTTCACTCAGGAACTAAGTGTTGAATGTGGATTCGCTGCAGCAAACGCACTGTAAAAATACCCAACATTGTAAGATGCTTTTGCCCTATTGGTCAACTCGAACCATTCCTATTGGTTGATTCGACCCATTCTAGCCACTCACGGCACACAGCATGCCCACCAATCACAGGCCACCATACTGTAAACACCAAAATGAGTGCACGTGCACTGGCCTACCGAAAACATGTTCTCTTTTATATATGTACAAAACATCTTTTAACTTTGGAATTTTATGATTATGATGATCTTTTCTAACCAGTGTATGTGTGTGGGGGGGGGGGGGGGGTTGGAGGAGTACCCAAACCCTAACCCCAAACCCTACCCTAACCCCAAACCCTAGCCCTAGCCTAACCCCAAACCCTAACCCCTAACCCTAGCCTAACACCAAACCCTAACCCCAAACCCTAAAAGTTAGCCCTAGCCTAACCCCAAACCCTTACCCCATACCCTAACCCCATAGACCTTATGCCTGTTGAAATTGTAATTTAAATTTACAAGTTAATCTGTTTTCATTTCATATGTACAGTTATTATTCTTTCTGAATACTGGTTAAAGTTTCTGTGAATCTATGTTTGTAAACTCTGCCTTTGTATCATGTTAAGGATTTGACATGGCCCAATGAGTATTAGTGGGATCATGAAACTGTGTTTAAGCCTTTTTTTGGAATTAGGGCAGAAACTGTCTAGTGGGTATACACTTAAATGCCAGGTTAACAGGAGTAAAGACACAAGTAAACATCACTGACAGTATTCAAAGGTAAGTCATTTTATATAATTTCAGTACAAATAATTTGTTTAAAGAAATTGACATTTATTTCTCAAAATATTCATATAAATGTTTATATTGTGATTTTGCATGTTATTGGATAAATAAATGTGCTCACATGTTTAAATACAAAGTTATGTGCAATATTACAAATAAACCTAGCAATTTACCCTAACCCTTTTATAATCGTGCACCCTAAACTTTTACAACCCCTTTTACAGTTATTGTTATGCCCCATGTTCCTACTGTTGTTTGTGCAAGCGAGGATTCAAAGGTTGGCATTGATCGTGAAAATGTGGTGGCCTTGAAAAAGGCCGGATGTTGAAAGTCCAAGAAACAGAACGTTTACTTGGAGCTGGTGTACTTGGTGACGGCTTTGGTTCCCTCGGACACAGCATGCTTTGCCAGCTCTCCAGGAAGGAGCAGACGCACGGCAGTCTGGATTTCTCTGCTGGTGATTGTGGATCGGCGGTTGTAGTGTGCCAGCCTGGAAGCCTCAGCAGCTATTCTCTCAAAGATGTCATTCACAAAGCTGTTCATGATGCTCATGGCTTTGCTGGAGATTCCAGTGTCAGGGTGGACCTGCTTCAACACCTTGTAGACGTAAATGGCATAGCTCTCCTTTCTTCTCCTCCTGCGCTTCTTGTCCCCAGTTCTCTGGGCCTTGGCCTTTGAGGCGGCCTTCTTAGCTCCCTTTGCACTTGGTTTTGGTGGCATCTTCACGTCAGAAAATCAGTGAAAAACTAAAATGCCACTTGGAAGCCTGAAATACTTAAGAGGCGAGTTATGCAGATTTCGGATTGAAGCCACAAGTGGTTATAAGGCACAATGCCGGCGATATAGTACATGCGAGCCACCAATTGCAGCTCCAATCCGTTTTCTCGCCTCTTAACACTCCGTCTAAAGGCGGTCTGGTTCATTTGTATATCTTTCGTTAAAACGAGTTTACAAAGTATCAGAGCATCATGTCAGGTCGTGGTAAAGGAGGAAAAGCCAAGGGAAAGGCCAAGTCCCGTTCATCCCGTGCTGGTCTGCAGTTCCCAGTGGGCAGAATCCACAGGCTTCTGAGGAAGGGCAACTATGCCGAGCGTGTAGGAGCTGGTGCCCCAGTCTACCTGGCAGCTGTCATGGAGTACCTGGCTGCTGAAGTCTTGGAGCTTGCAGGCAATGCTGCCCGTGACAACAAGAAGACCAGAATCATCCCCAGGCACTTGCAGCTGGCCATCCGTAATGACGAGGAGTTGAACAAACTCCTATCAGGTGTGACCATTGCCCAGGGAGGTGTTCTGCCCAACATCCAGGCAGTACTTTTGCCCAAGAAGACACAGAAGGCCAAGTAAACATTGTTTCTTGGATTTTCAACACCCGGCCTTTTTCAAGGCCACCACATTTTCACGATCAATGCCAACCTTTGAATCCTTGCTATGTTATTTTACATGCTTGCCCACTGTCATGCTAAAAAGTCCCAAATTAATGAGTTAATCATGAGGTTAATCTGTCTACCTGAGTTGTCCTGTGTCAGTGAGTTTAATAAACCTAAATGAATGACTGTTTGTGTGTAGGGGAGACCGGGGCAAGTTCGCCCCTTTTTTACTAAATTTAATCTGGACCCCTTAATTTTAAAGTAACAGAAACACGTTTGCTTTGAGATACAGGTCGTGACATAGTCTCCTGATATTTAGTGGTGTATTAACTGTTTTTATTGCATAAGGTAGCAAAAACAGGGGCGAATGTGCCCCACCACTTAATCTGACACCTTTAAGACAATTGACTCTGAAATTGTGTAAACAAGATCTTTGTTATAGTTGTCAGACTTTAGGGGACAAAGTATCCTTTCGGTACAGGTTCATCGGATATATAGTAAATGAACATATGTCTAATGTCACCCAATGATTCATTACGTTGTTCACATAACAAGAGGGAAGTATGGCCAGCCAAGTGCATGTTCCATATGACCTTGAGCTGGAAGGTCATAATCCCTGATTAGAGAAAATGAACCAGTATTTTCTCAAACACTCAAAAGTTAACTATATATTTGACAGAAATGAAGACCGACAAAACTTAGGATTCAAAGGTCGGCACTGATCGTGAAAATGTGGTGGCCTTGAAAAAGGCCGGTGTGATATGTGCTGTGAGCGAGTTTATGCCCTCTCTCCACGGATTCTGCGTGCCAGCTGGATGTCTTTTGGCATGATGGTGACACGTTTGGCATGGATGGCACACAAGTTGGTGTCTTCAAACAGGCCAACCAAGTAAGCCTCACTTGCCTCCTGCAGGGCCATGACGGCTGAACTCTGGAAGCGCAGGTCAGTCTTGAAGTCCTGTGCAATCTCACGTACAAGACGCTGGAATGGCAGCTTCCTGATGAGAAGTTCAGTGCTCTTCTGGTAACGACGGATCTCTCGAAGGGCAACAGTTCCAGGCCTGTAACGATGGGGTTTCTTTACCCCTCCAGTTGCAGGGGCGCTCTTGCGGGCAGCTTTGGTGGCCAGCTGCTTCCTGGGGGCCTTTCCTCCAGTAGATTTACGTGCAGTCTGCTTGGTACGAGCCATTTTTCAGAGATGTCTTCTGCATCAGTGACAGAGAAAGAATGAAGTTCAATTTTGACGTTCCCGGCACAATATCTAGGCCCCCGCTTCATTGGGTGGATGCATGCGAGTCGCTGATTGGATGAAATCCTACACACGAACTACGCTGTGAGCTGAAATGCAGCGCCAATCCGTTTTTGAGCGTTTCTCGACCATTTTTACATGTTAATTGCTTCGCCTACGTACGACGTAGGCCACTGAAATTAGGCCTCAAAATTGACTATCTTCCCTTCTGTTAAGCACAGCAGCGGCAGGCCAAAAACCTTACTAATTTTTCTGCAATCAGGCCTGAAATTAGGTCATAAATTCATTTTTGTGGAAAACTGTTCATCTTTTTCATAACAAGCATAATGTCAAATCCTGACAGGGGTATGTGAGCATGCATGTTTTTCATGGCATTTGCGTTTCTCTATGTGTGTGTCAGGGTGTCAGCATGCATTTTTCTGTGTCTATGCATGTGTGTGTGTGTGTGTGTGTGTGTGTGTGTGTGTGTGTCTGGGGGGGGGGAGGAGGTGAGGAAGGGCTGAGGGGGGTACTGGCTTCTTGGTGACAGCTCACAGTCATTATACACCAGGGCCAACTGCTTGGCCCAAAGCTAGTCTGACTTGTGATAAAATTGTTATTATTATTATTATTGTTGTTGTTGTTGCACATTCATTGTGTCTGTCCGATAGACACATGTGTACATTTTATTGGCATGCTTTTCCTAATTTCAGGGTTTATTGGGGGGGGGGGGGGGGGTGGAGATGGCGTTTTAGGGTTACTTTAGTGTAGTTCATTTAAGACCAAGTTGTAAATGCAAGGATTCAAAGGTCGGCACTGATCGTGAAAATGTGGTGGCCTTGAAAAAGGCCGGGTGTTAAAAATGTGTGTTGTCTCTGGTCTGTTTAACCTCCGAATCCGTACAGGGTACGTCCTTGGCGTTTCAAGGCATAGACCACGTCCATGGCTGTGACGGTCTTCCTCTTGGCGTGCTCAGTGTAGGTGACTGCGTCACGGATGACATTCTCAAGGAATACCTTCAGAACACCTCTGGTTTCTTCATAGATGAGCCCAGAAATACGTTTCACTCCACCTCGGCGAGCAAGACGGCGGATGGCTGGTTTGGTGATACCCTGGATGTTGTCACGAAGGACTTTCCTGTGGCGTTTGGCGCCCCCCTTTCCAAGACCTTTTCCTCCTTTACCACGTCCAGACATGATGCTTCTTTCACTCAGGAACTAAGTGTTGAATGTGGATTCGCTGATGATGATGATGATTTTGTTATAAACGTGTTCAGACGCCAGGGATGTCCCCACCTAGGGCAGGGGCATGGACCTATTGTCTCTTCACGCCATAGGATTTCATTTTGAAAAATAGTGAAGATACCATGTCAGACCGCATGCAAAGGAAGAAAAGGAAGTGCTACAATGAACGAAAGCATACATGATTAGTACTGGGCAACTTGAGTAAAGTGTCCTGCCCAGAGACACAACCGGGACCAACCGGCCTCATGCCTGAAAAGTAAACATGACCAAGCGTTACTACGAAGGACATGGTCATGTGATTAATAGTCCTGAAAGAAAAACATGACCAAGCATTACTACGAAGGACATGGTCATGTTGATTAGTAGCCCTGAAAGAAAAACATGACCAAGCATTACTACGAAGGACATGGTCATGTTGATTAGTGTTCCTGAAAGAGAAGAATGACCAAGCATTACTACGAGGGACATGGTCATTTTGATTAGTAGTCCCTAACACTGGATAACAGAGAGATGTGAGCCATCATCCCTGAATCCTTCAAACCTGCAAGCCTAACATTGGATAACAGAGAGATGTGAGCCATCATCCCTGAATCCATTAAACCTGTAAGCCTAACATTGGATAACAGAGAGATGTGAGCCATCATCCCTGAATCCGTTAGGTTTAAGGGGTTTTAAGCCTGTAAGCCTAACATTGGATAACAAAGAGATGTGAGCCATCATCCTTGGATCCAGAATGTTAAGTGAAAATATTAGTTATATTTCCTAACCTAACTTTTTATAAAACAGTTTCTAGGTAGTCAGGGAGTAAATCTATTGGTGTCTTAGAGGGGCGTGCCCTCTTATATCTATCATAGTCTAACATTATCCTATGTTCTACCAGTAACCTTTGTATTGAGCTATCATCTACCTTCTTCTCCATGAATCTATGGGAGGACCTAGCTGCCTCAGCTTTTAAGGGGATAAGACAACCTTCCTCATGTAAATCTTCTATGTGGGACCTTCTGTTCCTCCTTAGAGCTATCCTGAGGGCCGAGTTCTGAATGAGCTGAAGTTTGTTTAAGTGGGTTTTTGCAGCACTGTAGTAGGCAGGAGCGCCATACAGTGCTATAGGTCTAATCCACATCTTGTAGAGGTGGATCAGAGTTTTGGACTGCATTCCTAAGTTCCTGCCTGATATAGCTTTTATAGCATTAATCCTTAACCACATCCTATGTCTTACATTATCAATATGATGCCTCCAAGTTAACTTACTATCGAAGGTGAGACCTAAGAATTTAATTTCGTTGCTCACTTTGAGAGGGACCCTACCTAGATTTAGTGTGATTTCTTTAGCAGTGTTACTATTTGTGAATAGACCTACTTGGGTTTTGGATGGATTTAATTTAATTTTCCATTTATTGCACCAGTCAGACAGTGAGTCAAGGTAAGCTTGAATACATTTTTCTGCTCTCTTTTCTTGCTTCTGAATGGCCCAGGCGGCCATGTCATCAGCAAATTTGCTGATAAGGACTCCTGGTGGGGGCTTTGGGGTATCATTAACATAGAATATAAAAAGGAGTGGGCTTAGTGCCGAGCCTTGAGGGGTACCTGCCTTTAACTCTACTTTGCTTGATATGGCGTTGTCTTGATGGACCCTAAGGTGTCTGTTTGTCAAGAATGAGCTAAGTAATCTTATCATTTTAGTTGGTAAACCTACTTCTGCTGTACCTAATTTGTATTTTAAACCCTCTAACCAGACTGCATCGAAGGCTTTTTCTACATCTAGAAATACGCCTATAGCTTTTTTATGCTTTTTGAGAGCCATGCTAACTGACTGGGACAGTTTAAACAATTGGTCTAGGGTGCTTCGATTCTTCCTGAACCCTGCCTGATTTTCATCGAAATAGTTTGCCTTTTCTAAGTATGTTGACAATCTACTTGCGATTATCCTTTCAAATACTTTACCTATTGCTGGTAGAAGGCTAATGGGCCTGTAGCTAGTGGGTTTAGTTAGGTCCTTGCCTGGTTTAGGGAGCATAATTACTTTAGCTTGTTTCCAAGCCATGGGGAAATAGCCTGTTTTAAGACAGGAGTTATATATTAGAGCAATATTAGATAGCTGTTCTCTATCTAAGTTTTTTAGAATTAGGTATGAAATTTGGTCCTCACCTGGGGCAGACCTATTTTTACATTTTTGTAGAGTCTTAGTTATTTCAGGGGCACCTATTTTCCTGAGCATGGGGTGATCATCCTCAGTTTCTTGCCTATCCTGCTCTAATGGCTGATAAACCACTTTGTTAGTATTAAGGAAGTTTATGGCTTCTGTCTGGGTGTGGAGGTCATGGTTTGGGTCATCATTAATTTGATGAATTCTACCTAGTGATGAAGCGAAAGTTTCAGCTTTTAGTTTGTTGGTGGTGGCTGCTGTGTTGCCATCTTCCATGACTAAGTTAGTTACCTTGCCTAAATTAGGGTTTAGTCTGCTATTGCTATATGACTTAAATTTTTTCCAGAAGGTTGCTACATTTGTTTCTGCTTCTATTCCACTGACAAACTCCTTCCACTTATCCTGTTTCTGTTCATTAATTTTTTCCCTAACTATCTTATTAAGCCTATTATATAAAGGTTTAAGCCCTGGAATAGGGTCCTCTTTTAGCATGCGCCTAACTTTTCTTTTTACTTTGATTAATTTAGCTATTTCAGGGGTAAATTTCCACCAATTCCTATTAATAGTTGGTCTTTTGGGACATATTTCATCTAATGTGCTACTTATGTTATCAGTGAAATTACAAATAGCCCTATCTATATTTTCACAGTTATAATTAAGTGATTCTTCCGTAAAGTTAAATTCTTTTTCCCTTAAGGAGTCCTTGAATTCGTCCCAGTCTATGTTTTTGAGTGGTCTAATGAGTTTGTTTGGGAGTTTGCTAATTCCTATATTTATGCTAACATGTATGGGAAGATGAAAGCTGCCGCAATCCTCGCCTACCTTACATGAGCTAACTGTACCTAGGTTACCTGAGACTATTGCTAGATCTAAGATATTGGGTAACATTTCCGGGGGGTGATGATAGGTAGGGGAATCAGGGTCATTGAGCAAGGTGAGATTTTCCTGAGCTAATATATTCTCTAGTTCTATACCTGATTCTGTGGTGATCCTAGAGCCGAAAGATGTGTGAGGAGAATTTAGGTCACCAATAATTACTACATTATTACTATTCCTATTAACTATCTCAAACAGTCTCTTATCTATTACTTTAGGTGGGGGATTATAGTACACTACTAAGTCTATTGGGGCCCTAGTTACCTCACTTGGAGATATTTTTACGGATAGAGCTTCTAAATTTTGATACCTATTAAACCAATCATTTACAGTGAATTCTATCTTATTGTTGATAAAGAAGGCTACCCCTCCCTTACGTCTTTCTGTCCTATCCTTTCTTATTGGAATAAAGTTACCTAAAGAGAAGTGCTGACTAGGTTTAAGGTGAGTTTCACTAACTGCTATAACATGAGTGTTTTCCTGATCTATGTAGTTAAGTATGTTAGTCTGACGGCCTCTAATACCGTCAGGATTGAAATGTACTATATTTAAACTATTCATTTTTTAATTCCGTGATAGTGAGGCTTGATATGAGGGGCAGTATATTTCTGAATGCTGGGGACCTGGCGTTGTTTAGTGGTATTTTTGGTAGCTAAGTTGCTATTTTTCTTAGGTTTATTTTGCTGGGAGCTAGCCTTACCCACTGCTGGAGTAACGGACGTTTCCACAGACGGGGTGGGCGATAATGGGGGAGTTATACCTAGTCTAAGATTAAAGCATTCAACTGACTCTTTTGACATTATATCGTATACTTTATCTGCATTCTTCTTATCCAGGGTGTCATATATAGCCATCATAGAGTTTACCATAAAGGTAACCACCTTTTCACTCAGTTCCCTAAATGATTTTGATATCTTATCTTCTAATTTTTGGGTTACATTCTCTAGTACCTGTTCAGTTTCGCGCTGGTTTGTTTGGATTTTTTCTGTAAGGGCTGATTCTACCTTTTCACTATTGTTTTTCACTATATTGCTAAAGGTGATTCCTCTAACTACCAAACTATTCTGAACCTTTTCCTGCCTAGCCTTAGCCTTTTCCGTTTGTTTTTGGAACTGTTCTTTATATTTAGGACACTCCCTAGATGCCGCTACGTGTTCCCCATTACAGTTAGTACACTTGGGCTTAAAGGAATCCTTGCCCTTTCCTGGACATTCTGATGACTTATGTGGCCCTAGCACATCTCATACATTTAACCTGGCTTTTTTGCAATCTTTGGCAATATGATTAAAGCCCTGACATTGGTAGCATTGTGTAATAGAGGGAGCAGGTCTAAAGGGTTCGCACCTAATACGGATCCTGCCAAAAAAGATCCCATTAAACAGGGCTATTTTCATATCCTGTTCCTGATCAAATTCTACGACTACTTTTTGTGTAGGGCTACCTTTAAATTTTAGCCTTTGAACCTTATTGACCTTGAATTAGATTTACCAAGTTCCTGGATTATTTCCTCATCACTTATACTTTGGTGTACGCCTATAGCTACTACCTTATAAGCCTTGGAGGGGACATCATTTATTCCTAGTTTTATATCTACCTTACATTTCTGGAAACCTGACTGAGACTTAATAATATCAGTGACATTATCCTTATGGTGGTCCTTGGGTAGCGTAATGTAACACTTACTTTTGTGCCTTTTATTAACCCTATACTTAGTCCACATACCTGACTCCCTAAGTCGGGGGAAAGCAGCTGTACCATGTTTTCCATCTTAATGGAGTTAAAGTATGTATTATCTGGAATATCCGATAATAACTAGAACTGAATCCTTATTAAGAGGGGTCCTTTCAATATTATCAGTATAGTGTTCCTTCTAATTTGTCCTGATTGACTTTGACCTTGACCTTCGTTAGATTTTTTGTTATCTACCTTATGTTTTTTACTGGGAGAGACTGTCAATTCCAAGTTAATCTTTTCAGAATCATCAGAGCTTGACCTGCCTCTTTTAAATGCCTGACAGTGGTCCATTCCATATCAGATTCAGAATTATTTTCATTATCATTGCCTAGTTCCTGATCGTTACCTTGTTTATTATTTCCAGATGCCGAGATTTTATCAAAGCAGTCTGGTCCTAGGTTATTAGAAACGTTTTCCTGAATCATATCCAAATCCAACAAATTTGGCCAATTTTAACGTGCTTTTCGTTAGAATTAGCTAAGTTAGAGAGAAATTGCTCCAGAGTGATCTTATTCTCAGGGATGTTATTGATTTCCATAATCTTTTTATTCACAGGTCCATGTTAGCCATAATTTCAGAAGATCCAGTATTATCAATGCCGACGACGTCAATGACGTCGCCAGCGTCCCTAATGTCGCCTATAGAAGGCATAACTACGCTGGTTCTAATAAGAACCAGAGCAAGGTAAAACGTATCTTAATAGGTTAATATTAATTATACCTTATACACTTGGTCTTGTAACGTAGCTTGATTGGTCGGAGTTCCGCTTGGGTAATTAATTACCGTCGCCGCTGGAGAGATGTTCACTAGTCGAACGCTAGTGAACAAGTGTGGATTCGCTGCAGCAAACGCACTGTAAAAATACCCAACATTGTAAGATGCTTTTGCCCTATTGGTCAACTCGAACCATTCCTATTGGTTGATTCGACCCATTCTAGCCACTCACGGCACACAGCATGCCCACCAATCACAGGCCACCATACTGTAAACACCAAAATGAGTGCACGTGCACTGGCCTACCGAAAACATGTTCTCTTTTATATATGTACAAAACATCTTTTAACTTTGGAATTTTATGATTATGATGATCTTTTCTAACCAGTGTATGTGTGTGGGGGGGGGGGGGGGTTGGAGGAGTACCCAAACCCTAACCCCAAACCCTACCCTAACCCCAAACCCTAGCCCTAGCCTAACCCCAAACCCTAACCCCTAACCCTAGCCTAACACCAAACCCTAACCCCAAACCCTAAAAGTTAGCCCTAGCCTAACCCCAAACCCTTACCCCATACCCTAACCCCATAGACCTTATGCCTGTTGAAATTGTAATTTAAATTTACAAGTTAATCTGTTTTCATTTCATATGTACAGTTATTATTCTTTCTGAATACTGGTTAAAGTTTCTGTGAATCTATGTTTGTAAACTCTGCCTTTGTATCATGTTAAGGATTTGACATGGCCCAATGAGTATTAGTGGGATCATGAAACTGTGTTTAAGCCTTTTTTTGGAATTAGGGCAGAAACTGTCTAGTGGGTATACACTTAAATGCCAGGTTAACAGGAGTAAAGACACAAGTAAACATCACTGACAGTATTCAAAGGTAAGTCATTTTATATAATTTCAGTACAAATAATTTGTTTAAAGAAATTGACATTTATTTCTCAAAATATTCATATAAATGTTTATATTGTGATTTTGCATGTTATTGGATAAATAAATGTGCTCACATGTTTAAATACAAAGTTATGTGCAATATTACAAATAAACCTAGCAATTTACCCTAACCCTTTTATAATCGTGCACCCTAAACTTTTACAACCCCTTTTACAGTTATTGTTATGCCCCATGTTCCTACTGTTGTTTGTGCAAGCGAGGATTCAAAGGTTGGCATTGATCGTGAAAATGTGGTGGCCTTGAAAAAGGCCGGATGTTGAAAGTCCAAGAAACAGAACGTTTACTTGGAGCTGGTGTACTTGGTGACGGCTTTGGTTCCCTCGGACACAGCATGCTTTGCCAGCTCTCCAGGAAGGAGCAGACGCACGGCAGTCTGGATTTCTCTGCTGGTGATTGTGGATCGGCGGTTGTAGTGTGCCAGCCTGGAAGCCTCAGCAGCTATTCTCTCAAAGATGTCATTCACAAAGCTGTTCATGATGCTCATGGCTTTGCTGGAGATTCCAGTGTCAGGGTGGACCTGCTTCAACACCTTGTAGACGTAAATGGCATAGCTCTCCTTTCTTCTCCTCCTGCGCTTCTTGTCCCCAGTTCTCTGGGCCTTGGCCTTTGAGGCGGCCTTCTTAGCTCCCTTTGCACTTGGTTTTGGTGGCATCTTCACGTCAGAAAATCAGTGAAAAACTAAAATGCCACTTGGAAGCCTGAAATACTTAAGAGGCGAGTTATGCAGATTTCGGATTGAAGCCACAAGTGGTTATAAGGCACAATGCCGGCGATATAGTACATGCGAGCCACCAATTGCAGCTCCAATCCGTTTTCTCGCCTCTTAACACTCCGTCTAAAGGCGGTCTGGTTCATTTGTATATCTTTCGTTAAAACGAGTTTACAAAGTATCAGAGCATCATGTCAGGTCGTGGTAAAGGAGGAAAAGCCAAGGGAAAGGCCAAGTCCCGTTCATCCCGTGCTGGTCTGCAGTTCCCAGTGGGCAGAATCCACAGGCTTCTGAGGAAGGGCAACTATGCCGAGCGTGTAGGAGCTGGTGCCCCAGTCTACCTGGCAGCTGTCATGGAGTACCTGGCTGCTGAAGTCTTGGAGCTTGCAGGCAATGCTGCCCGTGACAACAAGAAGACCAGAATCATCCCCAGGCACTTGCAGCTGGCCATCCGTAATGACGAGGAGTTGAACAAACTCCTATCAGGTGTGACCATTGCCCAGGGAGGTGTTCTGCCCAACATCCAGGCAGTACTTTTGCCCAAGAAGACACAGAAGGCCAAGTAAACATTGTTTCTTGGATTTTCAACACCCGGCCTTTTTCAAGGCCACCACATTTTCACGATCAATGCCAACCTTTGAATCCTTGCTATGTTATTTTACATGCTTGCCCACTGTCATGCTAAAAAGTCCCAAATTAATGAGTTAATCATGAGGTTAATCTGTCTACCTGAGTTGTCCTGTGTCAGTGAGTTTAATAAACCTAAATGAATGACTGTTTGTGTGTAGGGGAGACCGGGGCAAGTTCGCCCCTTTTTTACTAAATTTAATCTGGACCCCTTAATTTTAAAGTAACAGAAACACGTTTGCTTTGAGATACAGGTCGTGACATAGTCTCCTGATATTTAGTGGTGTATTAACTGTTTTTATTGCATAAGGTAGCAAAAACAGGGGCGAATGTGCCCCACCACTTAATCTGACACCTTTAAGACAATTGACTCTGAAATTGTGTAAACAAGATCTTTGTTATAGTTGTCAGACTTTAGGGGACAAAGTATCCTTTCGGTACAGGTTCATCGGATATATAGTAAATGAACATATGTCTAATGTCACCCAATGATTCATTACGTTGTTCACATAACAAGAGGGAAGTATGGCCAGCCAAGTGCATGTTCCATATGACCTTGAGCTGGAAGGTCATAATCCCTGATTAGAGAAAATGAACCAGTATTTTCTCAAACACTCAAAAGTTAACTATATATTTGACAGAAATGAAGACCGACAAAACTTAGGATTCAAAGGTCGGCACTGATCGTGAAAATGTGGTGGCCTTGAAAAAGGCCGGTGTGATATGTGCTGTGAGCGAGTTTATGCCCTCTCTCCACGGATTCTGCGTGCCAGCTGGATGTCTTTTGGCATGATGGTGACACGTTTGGCATGGATGGCACACAAGTTGGTGTCTTCAAACAGGCCAACCAAGTAAGCCTCACTTGCCTCCTGCAGGGCCATGACGGCTGAACTCTGGAAGCGCAGGTCAGTCTTGAAGTCCTGTGCAATCTCACGTACAAGACGCTGGAATGGCAGCTTCCTGATGAGAAGTTCAGTGCTCTTCTGGTAACGACGGATCTCTCGAAGGGCAACAGTTCCAGGCCTGTAACGATGGGGTTTCTTTACCCCTCCAGTTGCAGGGGCGCTCTTGCGGGCAGCTTTGGTGGCCAGCTGCTTCCTGGGGGCCTTTCCTCCAGTAGATTTACGTGCAGTCTGCTTGGTACGAGCCATTTTTCAGAGATGTCTTCTGCATCAGTGACAGAGAAAGAATGAAGTTCAATTTTGACGTTCCCGGCACAATATCTAGGCCCCCGCTTCATTGGGTGGATGCATGCGAGTCGCTGATTGGATGAAATCCTACACACGAACTACGCTGTGAGCTGAAATGCAGCGCCAATCCGTTTTTGAGCGTTTCTCGACCATTTTTACATGTTAATTGCTTCGCCTACGTACGACGTAGGCCACTGAAATTAGGCCTCAAAATTGACTATCTTCCCTTCTGTTAAGCACAGCAGCGGCAGGCCAAAAACCTTACTAATTTTTCTGCAATCAGGCCTGAAATTAGGTCATAAATTCATTTTTGTGGAAAACTGTTCATCTTTTTCATAACAAGCATAATGTCAAATCCTGACAGGGGTATGTGAGCATGCATGTTTTTCATGGCATTTGCGTTTCTCTATGTGTGTGTCAGGGTGTCAGCATGCATTTTTCTGTGTCTATGCATGTGTGTGTGTGTGTGTGTGTGTGTGTGTGTGTGTGTGTGTGTGTGTCTGGGGGGGGGGAGGAGGTGAGGAAGGGCTGAGGGGGGTACTGGCTTCTTGGTGACAGCTCACAGTCATTATACACCAGGGCCAACTGCTTGGCCCAAAGCTAGTCTGACTTGTGATAAAATTGTTATTATTATTATTATTGTTGTTGTTGTTGCACATTCATTGTGTCTGTCCGATAGACACATGTGTACATTTTATTGGCATGCTTTTCCTAATTTCAGGGTTTATTGGGGGGGGGGGGGGGGGTGGAGATGGCGTTTTAGGGTTACTTTAGTGTAGTTCATTTAAGACCAAGTTGTAAATGCAAGGATTCAAAGGTCGGCACTGATCGTGAAAATGTGGTGGCCTTGAAAAAGGCCGGGTGTTAAAAATGTGTGTTGTCTCTGGTCTGTTTAACCTCCGAATCCGTACAGGGTACGTCCTTGGCGTTTCAAGGCATAGACCACGTCCATGGCTGTGACGGTCTTCCTCTTGGCGTGCTCAGTGTAGGTGACTGCGTCACGGATGACATTCTCAAGGAATACCTTCAGAACACCTCTGGTTTCTTCATAGATGAGCCCAGAAATACGTTTCACTCCACCTCGGCGAGCAAGACGGCGGATGGCTGGTTTGGTGATACCCTGGATGTTGTCACGAAGGACTTTCCTGTGGCGTTTGGCGCCCCCCTTTCCAAGACCTTTTCCTCCTTTACCACGTCCAGACATGATGCTTCTTTCACTCAGGAACTAAGTGTTGAATGTGGATTCGCTGCAGCAAACGCACTGTAAAAATACCCAACATTGTAAGATGCTTTTGCCCTATTGGTCAACTCGAACCATTCCTATTGGTTGATTCGACCCATTCTAGCCACTCACGGCACACAGCATGCCCACCAATCACAGGCCACCATACTGTAAACACCAAAATGAGTGCACGTGCACTGGCCTACCGAAAACATGTTCTCTTTTATATATGTACAAAACATCTTTTAACTTTGGAATTTTATGATTATGATGATCTTTTCTAACCAGTGTATGTGTGTGGGGGGGGGGGGGGGGGTTGGAGGAGTACCCAAACCCTAACCCCAAACCCTACCCTAACCCCAAACCCTAGCCCTAGCCTAACCCCAAACCCTAACCCCTAACCCTAGCCTAACACCAAACCCTAACCCCAAACCCTAAAAGTTAGCCCTAGCCTAACCCCAAACCCTTACCCCATACCCTAACCCCATAGACCTTATGCCTGTTGAAATTGTAATTTAAATTTACAAGTTAATCTGTTTTCATTTCATATGTACAGTTATTATTCTTTCTGAATACTGGTTAAAGTTTCTGTGAATCTATGTTTGTAAACTCTGCCTTTGTATCATGTTAAGGATTTGACATGGCCCAATGAGTATTAGTGGGATCATGAAACTGTGTTTAAGCCTTTTTTTGGAATTAGGGCAGAAACTGTCTAGTGGGTATACACTTAAATGCCAGGTTAACAGGAGTAAAGACACAAGTAAACATCACTGACAGTATTCAAAGGTAAGTCATTTTATATAATTTCAGTACAAATAATTTGTTTAAAGAAATTGACATTTATTTCTCAAAATATTCATATAAATGTTTATATTGTGATTTTGCATGTTATTGGATAAATAAATGTGCTCACATGTTTAAATACAAAGTTATGTGCAATATTACAAATAAACCTAGCAATTTACCCTAACCCTTTTATAATCGTGCACCCTAAACTTTTACAACCCCTTTTACAGTTATTGTTATGCCCCATGTTCCTACTGTTGTTTGTGCAAGCGAGGATTCAAAGGTTGGCATTGATCGTGAAAATGTGGTGGCCTTGAAAAAGGCCGGATGTTGAAAGTCCAAGAAACAGAACGTTTACTTGGAGCTGGTGTACTTGGTGACGGCTTTGGTTCCCTCGGACACAGCATGCTTTGCCAGCTCTCCAGGAAGGAGCAGACGCACGGCAGTCTGGATTTCTCTGCTGGTGATTGTGGATCGGCGGTTGTAGTGTGCCAGCCTGGAAGCCTCAGCAGCTATTCTCTCAAAGATGTCATTCACAAAGCTGTTCATGATGCTCATGGCTTTGCTGGAGATTCCAGTGTCAGGGTGGACCTGCTTCAACACCTTGTAGACGTAAATGGCATAGCTCTCCTTTCTTCTCCTCCTGCGCTTCTTGTCCCCAGTTCTCTGGGCCTTGGCCTTTGAGGCGGCCTTCTTAGCTCCCTTTGCACTTGGTTTTGGTGGCATCTTCACGTCAGAAAATCAGTGAAAAACTAAAATGCCACTTGGAAGCCTGAAATACTTAAGAGGCGAGTTATGCAGATTTCGGATTGAAGCCACAAGTGGTTATAAGGCACAATGCCGGCGATATAGTACATGCGAGCCACCAATTGCAGCTCCAATCCGTTTTCTCGCCTCTTAACACTCCGTCTAAAGGCGGTCTGGTTCATTTGTATATCTTTCGTTAAAACGAGTTTACAAAGTATCAGAGCATCATGTCAGGTCGTGGTAAAGGAGGAAAAGCCAAGGGAAAGGCCAAGTCCCGTTCATCCCGTGCTGGTCTGCAGTTCCCAGTGGGCAGAATCCACAGGCTTCTGAGGAAGGGCAACTATGCCGAGCGTGTAGGAGCTGGTGCCCCAGTCTACCTGGCAGCTGTCATGGAGTACCTGGCTGCTGAAGTCTTGGAGCTTGCAGGCAATGCTGCCCGTGACAACAAGAAGACCAGAATCATCCCCAGGCACTTGCAGCTGGCCATCCGTAATGACGAGGAGTTGAACAAACTCCTATCAGGTGTGACCATTGCCCAGGGAGGTGTTCTGCCCAACATCCAGGCAGTACTTTTGCCCAAGAAGACACAGAAGGCCAAGTAAACATTGTTTCTTGGATTTTCAACACCCGGCCTTTTTCAAGGCCACCACATTTTCACGATCAATGCCAACCTTTGAATCCTTGCTATGTTATTTTACATGCTTGCCCACTGTCATGCTAAAAAGTCCCAAATTAATGAGTTAATCATGAGGTTAATCTGTCTACCTGAGTTGTCCTGTGTCAGTGAGTTTAATAAACCTAAATGAATGACTGTTTGTGTGTAGGGGAGACCGGGGCAAGTTCGCCCCTTTTTTACTAAATTTAATCTGGACCCCTTAATTTTAAAGTAACAGAAACACGTTTGCTTTGAGATACAGGTCGTGACATAGTCTCCTGATATTTAGTGGTGTATTAACTGTTTTTATTGCATAAGGTAGCAAAAACAGGGGCGAATGTGCCCCACCACTTAATCTGACACCTTTAAGACAATTGACTCTGAAATTGTGTAAACAAGATCTTTGTTATAGTTGTCAGACTTTAGGGGACAAAGTATCCTTTCGGTACAGGTTCATCGGATATATAGTAAATGAACATATGTCTAATGTCACCCAATGATTCATTACGTTGTTCACATAACAAGAGGGAAGTATGGCCAGCCAAGTGCATGTTCCATATGACCTTGAGCTGGAAGGTCATAATCCCTGATTAGAGAAAATGAACCAGTATTTTCTCAAACACTCAAAAGTTAACTATATATTTGACAGAAATGAAGACCGACAAAACTTAGGATTCAAAGGTCGGCACTGATCGTGAAAATGTGGTGGCCTTGAAAAAGGCCGGTGTGATATGTGCTGTGAGCGAGTTTATGCCCTCTCTCCACGGATTCTGCGTGCCAGCTGGATGTCTTTTGGCATGATGGTGACACGTTTGGCATGGATGGCACACAAGTTGGTGTCTTCAAACAGGCCAACCAAGTAAGCCTCACTTGCCTCCTGCAGGGCCATGACGGCTGAACTCTGGAAGCGCAGGTCAGTCTTGAAGTCCTGTGCAATCTCACGTACAAGACGCTGGAATGGCAGCTTCCTGATGAGAAGTTCAGTGCTCTTCTGGTAACGACGGATCTCTCGAAGGGCAACAGTTCCAGGCCTGTAACGATGGGGTTTCTTTACCCCTCCAGTTGCAGGGGCGCTCTTGCGGGCAGCTTTGGTGGCCAGCTGCTTCCTGGGGGCCTTTCCTCCAGTAGATTTACGTGCAGTCTGCTTGGTACGAGCCATTTTTCAGAGATGTCTTCTGCATCAGTGACAGAGAAAGAATGAAGTTCAATTTTGACGTTCCCGGCACAATATCTAGGCCCCCGCTTCATTGGGTGGATGCATGCGAGTCGCTGATTGGATGAAATCCTACACACGAACTACGCTGTGAGCTGAAATGCAGCGCCAATCCGTTTTTGAGCGTTTCTCGACCATTTTTACATGTTAATTGCTTCGCCTACGTACGACGTAGGCCACTGAAATTAGGCCTCAAAATTGACTATCTTCCCTTCTGTTAAGCACAGCAGCGGCAGGCCAAAAACCTTACTAATTTTTCTGCAATCAGGCCTGAAATTAGGTCATAAATTCATTTTTGTGGAAAACTGTTCATCTTTTTCATAACAAGCATAATGTCAAATCCTGACAGGGGTATGTGAGCATGCATGTTTTTCATGGCATTTGCGTTTCTCTATGTGTGTGTCAGGGTGTCAGCATGCATTTTTCTGTGTCTATGCATGTGTGTGTGTGTGTGTGTGTGTGTGTGTGTGTGTGTCTGGGGGGGGGGGGAGGAGGTGAGGAAGGGCTGAGGGGGGTACTGGCTTCTTGGTGACAGCTCACAGTCATTATACACCAGGGCCAACTGCTTGGCCCAAAGCTAGTCTGACTTGTGATAAAATTGTTATTATTATTATTATTGTTGTTGTTGTTGCACATTCATTGTGTCTGTCCGATAGACACATGTGTACATTTTATTGGCATGCTTTTCCTAATTTCAGGGTTTATTGGGGGGGGGGGGGGGGTGGAGATGGCGTTTTAGGGTTACTTTAGTGTAGTTCATTTAAGACCAAGTTGTAAATGCAAGGATTCAAAGGTCGGCACTGATCGTGAAAATGTGGTGGCCTTGAAAAAGGCCGGGTGTTAAAAATGTGTGTTGTCTCTGGTCTGTTTAACCTCCGAATCCGTACAGGGTACGTCCTTGGCGTTTCAAGGCATAGACCACGTCCATGGCTGTGACGGTCTTCCTCTTGGCGTGCTCAGTGTAGGTGACTGCGTCACGGATGACATTCTCAAGGAATACCTTCAGAACACCTCTGGTTTCTTCATAGATGAGCCCAGAAATACGTTTCACTCCACCTCGGCGAGCAAGACGGCGGATGGCTGGTTTGGTGATACCCTGGATGTTGTCACGAAGGACTTTCCTGTGGCGTTTGGCGCCCCCCTTTCCAAGACCTTTTCCTCCTTTACCACGTCCAGACATGATGCTTCTTTCACTCAGGAACTAAGTGTTGAATGTGGATTCGCTGCAGCAAACGCACTGTAAAAATACCCAACATTGTAAGATGCTTTTGCCCTATTGGTCAACTCGAACCATTCCTATTGGTTGATTCGACCCATTCTAGCCACTCACGGCACACAGCATGCCCACCAATCACAGGCCACCATACTGTAAACACCAAAATGAGTGCACGTGCACTGGCCTACCGAAAACATGTTCTCTTTTATATATGTACAAAACATCTTTTAACTTTGGAATTTTATGATTATGATGATCTTTTCTAACCAGTGTATGTGTGTGGGGGGGGGGGGGGGGGTTGGAGGAGTACCCAAACCCTAACCCCAAACCCTACCCTAACCCCAAACCCTAGCCCTAGCCTAACCCCAAACCCTAACCCCTAACCCTAGCCTAACACCAAACCCTAACCCCAAACCCTAAAAGTTAGCCCTAGCCTAACCCCAAACCCTTACCCCATACCCTAACCCCATAGACCTTATGCCTGTTGAAATTGTAATTTAAATTTACAAGTTAATCTGTTTTCATTTCATATGTACAGTTATTATTCTTTCTGAATACTGGTTAAAGTTTCTGTGAATCTATGTTTGTAAACTCTGCCTTTGTATCATGTTAAGGATTTGACATGGCCCAATGAGTATTAGTGGGATCATGAAACTGTGTTTAAGCCTTTTTTTGGAATTAGGGCAGAAACTGTCTAGTGGGTATACACTTAAATGCCAGGTTAACAGGAGTAAAGACACAAGTAAACATCACTGACAGTATTCAAAGGTAAGTCATTTTATATAATTTCAGTACAAATAATTTGTTTAAAGAAATTGACATTTATTTCTCAAAATATTCATATAAATGTTTATATTGTGATTTTGCATGTTATTGGATAAATAAATGTGCTCACATGTTTAAATACAAAGTTATGTGCAATATTACAAATAAACCTAGCAATTTACCCTAACCCTTTTATAATCGTGCACCCTAAACTTTTACAACCCCTTTTACAGTTATTGTTATGCCCCATGTTCCTACTGTTGTTTGTGCAAGCGAGGATTCAAAGGTTGGCATTGATCGTGAAAATGTGGTGGCCTTGAAAAAGGCCGGATGTTGAAAGTCCAAGAAACAGAACGTTTACTTGGAGCTGGTGTACTTGGTGACGGCTTTGGTTCCCTCGGACACAGCATGCTTTGCCAGCTCTCAGGAAGGAGCAGACGCACGGCAGTCTGGATTTCTCTGCTGGTGATTGTGGATCGGCGGTTGTAGTGTGCCAGCCTGGAAGCCTCAGCAGCTATTCTCTCAAAGATGTCATTCACAAAGCTGTTCATGATGCTCATGGCTTTGCTGGAGATTCCAGTGTCAGGGTGGACCTGCTTCAACACCTTGTAGACGTAAATGGCATAGCTCTCCTTTCTTCTCCTCCTGCGCTTCTTGTCCCCAGTTCTCTGGGCCTTGGCCTTTGAGGCGGCCTCTTAGCTCCCTTTGCACTTGGTTTTGGTGGCATCTTCACGTCAGAAAATCAGTGAAAAACTAAAATGCCACTTGGAAGCCTGAAATACTTAAGAGGCGAGTTATGCAGATTTCGGATTGAAGCCACAAGTGGTTATAAGGCACAATGCCGGCGATATAATACA
>OZ244992.1:1905000-4105801 GCA_965223275.1 Nitrospirales bacterium | reverse complement strand
GAGCACAGCGAGTTGGGCCGCCCTCCTAAAGTTTGCGTCCGTCCCATCCAATGAGGCCGGACGGGGCGTCAAGGGTTTTGGCTACTTTTGCCGGAACAAAAGTGGCTCGCCTGCCGGGACGAACCCCGGCAATACCAACATTCCCTGAATAACATTGCTGGTGAGAAGACCAAGACATTTGCATCATGCCGCCACTCGATTTTGTATTGCCTTCCCTAAATCAAGCCACAAGGGCACGTCCAACCACGCCGGGTTCACGACCACCTCATCGCGGCGTTCGGACAGAATGACCTTATCGATATTGACGAGATAGTCGGTGCCCGTCTTGCCCGAGTTGAGATTCTTGAGGTCGAGCGTGACGACCTCTTCGCCGAAATTTTCTGCCACATCCAGTCGCGTGATCTCGACGCCTTGAGAAGGGGGGGACGCCCCCTGTCGTTCGTCCGTGAGCCGGTACTCCACCGTGTCTTCGGATTGCGTGCCCAAGAGCCACGCCAAAAAGGTCGCCAACAGGCCTTGGTCAGACGGTTCCCCAAAATAGACGTCATCTTCATTGGAGCGCCCATCCGTGCCGACCTCCCCCACGAGATCGATGATGCGATCACTGCCCGGCCCACCTACAATGATATCCCGTCCCAACCGCCCATAGAGGATGTCATCGCCGGCCCCACCCACGAGCATATTGTTGTCGCTATTGCCATCTACCTCATCGTCGCCATTGAGTGCCACGAACAGACTGGTGGTGGCGGGATTGTACTCTGGGGGTACTCCCTCTTCCTCACCCCGATCTGGCAGTTCTACCTTCAACGAACCGGATCCCAACGCAAAATCAATGCGATCAATCGTCGAGGTGGCATTTGACCCATACAGCGTGTTCATGGCGGCCAGAATGATGGCTGCCTCCTCTTCTTGCGCAAAGAAGGCATCCAGGATGGTCGTTATGCCTTTGATGTCCACATCCTTGTCGGGATTTTTACCCCCAAGACCATTAAGCGTCCACAGTTCCTTGGCCAAATCGACATACAAATACTCCACCCCATCCGATTCATAGGTCGTCAAGATACCTTGATGGGGTGCCCAATTCGTCGTGGTGTAATCCACCTTGCCCCGCGCCATCTGTCCGGCAAATTGCACGATGGCTTCCGCCAGCCCGGGAATCGGATTAGCATGCGCCACGGGCACCTTGCCCTCAGCCGTCAACCGCCCCAGTTCATCCGCATCGTCAAACAACGCTCGAATCCCCGTGTTGCCAAAGACTAACGTGCCTTCATCCAGAGCGGAATAGGCGATGGCCGCCAACATCTTCTGGGCGTAATCGTACACGCCCTCAACACCCTCTTTTTCAAAACCGGCCTTTTCGCCAATCGTATCGTCAAAAAAGGCCGGGAAAAATTCATCGGCCAATGCTCCCCAATCCGTATGCTGGTGGTCCTTGGCATATTGCAGCAGAATGACCAGTGCCTGTGAATGCAAATCCACCCGTTCCAAAACCCCAAACGCCCCAAAGTCATCCGTAAAAGTCTCTTTCTGAAGCAAGGCTTCCAGAGCGGGGGTCGTGAGCCCCGTCACCCCCCCGACAAAGGCAATGACCGGCCCGATCACCGGCACCCAGCCTAAGAGGTAGGCCAATCCCAGTTCGAGGGTGCCATTGCGGCCAAATTGTAAGAGCTCGCCATCAATCTCAATGCCGCGAAACGCCTCAAAGTTCGGTTCATGAATGGGACTCCGGCCCAAGAACCAGTCACTGGCATACTGGGCATAAGCGGCAAGGCCAAAGGGCATCCAATTAAAGCCCACCGCACTAGTGCCGGACAGACTGGACACAAAACCGGCGAGGCCCCCACCCAACGAATGGCCCGTGACGGTCACATCGGGGGCCGCTCCGGCGTACCGAGCCTTTCCCGTCACCGCCGTGTAAAACTCTAACGCCATCCCCGCTTGGGAGGCTGCCGAAAACCCAATGCCGGCGGTCCACCCATAAAACACGTCTTTCAATAATTCCGACGGCTCGTCCGAATTGGTCCCCCGATAGGAAATAACCGTGCCATACGGCGTGTCATAGGCCACCGCGTAAAAGCCGGCATCTTGGGCCACATTAGACCGATTTTCATTTGTAACAACAGCATTACCAATTTGGTCATTTAAACTAGAGTCCACTCCTCCCAGTCCTGCAAGTCCCGGCAGGTAGCCACGGTTGTAGGAATCAAGAGAAAGAATGGCAAGTAAAAGGTCTTTTGAGATAGCCATAGTTTAATTCCCTGAAATAAAGTCCGAACGAGTTAATATATTTGCGAGTTTATTTTCTGCATCTATGGAAGAAATTGAAGACCCATCGAGCATTCCCCCACCAATTGTTTTTAACCACCCCAACACCCCTTCAATCTCTCCCTCCGTCACCGGCTCATCAACAATTTCCAACGTGAGCCGTTTGAGGGAAATGCCCGGCCCGAACGTGGCCGCCAAATTATCGGGATCCACCTTGTGGACCGTTTTGGGATTCGTGAGGTCATCGAAAGTCACGAAAAGGGGATAGAGAGGGTTTTGCGGATTCCGTGTAATGGTAACTTTGGATTTTAAGGTCTTAAGGGAATCCAGGATCTGGCGGGATGTTAATTTTTTTGCATCTGGATGAAATTTAATCAGAGCCAATTCAGAGAGATAACTGTCCCGATGTCCCTCACCAATCAATAGCGCAAACAACACTTGGTCAGGGGCGACTTCCACTGGCACCGCTTCCCCGCGCACATGACAGCCCAATCCTCCGGACCCCATGCCCGGGACCCATTTGGGAGACGACCCACACCTGACCGCTATGACGCTCGAGGCGGAAACCGGCCCGGTAGGGGTGGCGACTTCCACCGTTAACTTTTGATGCCATTCCCATTGGGGAAAGCCCATCCATTCACAGCCGGCCGTTCCGAGTACCAAGGTCAGTAGCAGCATGCCCGATTGAAAAGGGGCTCGGAATGGGGAGTGAAGAAAAAGAGGTTTGGTGGCCGAACCTCGTGTCATGATTTCCTATCCATCTGTCCCCAGGTACTTTCCCCGGTACGCTCCGTTTTGACCAGAAGGAACACCATCGGCTTGCTAAACATTCTCCGAGAGGGAAGAGAGAGAACCAACCAAGAGGGGAAGCGTAAACGTGTCGAGTGCTTACGCTATGCGATCGTCGAGGGAATTGCTTTTAAAAAAAATCGCGCGGACTATTCACAAGCCACATAATTAAGACCTTCATGCTGAACGTCAGTCGGTGGTTCTGTTGATGTGTTCAGTTATGCATTGCGCGGTACGGTAGCATGACTGTTCAATAAAGAAAACTAGACGAAAGTCTAGTTGTGAATCGGGAATTTTCTTAAATACAAGAACGTCGAAAGATTTAACAGGTATAGTAGGAAGCAGAGGGTTGAAAGAGGCGTGGAATAAGACACCTGTCCTACGTAGCAACTACATGTGGGACATTTGGCAAACGTTTGGTCTAACAATTTTTATACAGAGTGGCTGCTTTGTTCCATCCGACAGTATTATTCTCACTGGTCTTTTCAAGGAAAGGCATGCCTGGTGTATGTCAGCTATGAAACATTCACGCCGCGATCCGTTCCGTGTGTGCTGACCGTTCCCACTCCGCCAGGCCCCGCTCGCCACGAAACTGGGTATCGATCTGATCGTTCTGGAAGATGGCTTCGTAGATGTTGCCGGTGGTTCCATCGCCCCGCGTAAACGTGGCGTGCTCGCGCAGCAGATTGCCATTGGGCGTGGTGTGGTTGAATGCGGTGCCGACCGCCCCCAGGGAGGTGATATCTAACTCGGCGAGGGTAAAGAGTTCGCCTTGGTCCGTGCGGCCGTCTTGATTGAGATCGCGCCAGACTTCGAGATTGGTAAAGTTGGCATCGTTGGCATCGATGACGCCATCGGCGTTGTCATCCAACGCCGCCAGTTCCGTAAACCCGTCCGTGCCGGGACTGCCGAAGAGCTCCGTAGAGTCGTCAATCCGCCGGTTGCCGTCCTGATCCCAGACGAGCAGCCCGTCATCGGCCTTCACCCAACCGGTCTTCTCGGAGAAAAAGTCGTTGTCCAGGTCGAAATGGACGCCGCCCTGCTCCGGGGTGCTGGTCTCGATGCCGTCGCCATCTAAGTCCAGGACCAAGGGATCGTCGTGCGTCTTCCACTGCAGCCCCTTGGCAAAGGTCCACAGCGCTTCGATAAAGGTCGCCAGATGGCCCCACACCACATAAAAGAGCCGAACCTCCAAATCGTCGCCCCCGTAGATGCGAAAGAGCATGCCCAGGTCGCCCGGCTTGGCAATACCTAACAGTTCTTCTTCAAACCCCCCATAGTCATAATCTTCCACAATCGTGGCGTTGTCGGGGCCGCTCCACGTGGTATAGATCAACAATTGCCCCCCGTCCGTCGCTCCATAGCGCACGAAGGGCAACAACCAATCCTTGACGTTATTGCCGTAATTCGCCGCCAGTCCGTATGCCGAATTGGTGCCGCCGGTGAGCGTCACCCCATACATCTGCAAGAGGTCGTTCTTCCCGGCATCCATGATGAAACTATTACTACTCGACCACCAGAAGATATCCGTCTCGTCATCGCCGGTCCCA
Source organism: Nitrospirales bacterium (assembly GCA_965223275.1). Taxonomy (GTDB): domain Bacteria; phylum Nitrospirota; class Nitrospiria; order Nitrospirales; family UBA8639; genus Nitrospira_E. Next base: position 4,101,197 of record OZ244992.1, on the reverse strand, counting down.
TCCTTCCTCCCGCCGTAAAGTTTGCCTTTATAGGAGTAGTTGAAGAGCAAGTCGGTGCCCGGCCCCCCGACCACCTCGGCTCCGATGCCCCCGATGACCATCAGTTGATCCGAGCCCGGGCCGCCGCGCACTTCTAAGTTCAAGTCTTGGCCGGCTACCGCACTGTTGGGCTCTTCCGGGTGCAGGGGGTCCCCGGCAAACACGTATTTCGCATTGCGCACGACTAAAATATCGTGCCCTCCCTTGCCGTCGATGATGCCGAAGGTGGGATAGTCCGCATCATCGGGCCAACCGGTCAGGAACCCGACCGCATGACTAATGGGGCCATACCACAGGGTATCGTCCGCATTCGTCAGCTCCACATGTTCCGCCCCACTCACGCGCAGGGGATCATTGCTCGTAAATGCCGACAGCACCGGCGTCACGGGCACGGGAAAGTCCAACGCCGAGGCGACCAGGTCGATGATTAATTTAATGTACGACCGGTCCGTCACCGGCCCGTTGCTCCCGCCGGGTTGCGTGGCCCCATTGACCGTAACAAGACCCCCCAAGTTTTCATACGACACTCGATCGTAATCGCTCTTGGTCACCACGCCATTGGTGGCTTTGCCTAAATCAACCCACAAGGGCACGTCCAACCACGCCGGGTTCACGACCACCTCATCGCGGCGTTCGGACAGAATGACTTTATCGATATTGACGAGATAGTCGGTGCCGGTTTTTCCCGAGTTGAGATTCTTGAGGTCGAGCGTGACGACCTCTTCGCCGAAATTTTCTGCCACATCCAGTCGCGTGATCTCGACGCCCGAAGAAGGGGGTGATGTCCCCTGTCGTTCATCCGTCAGGCGGTACTCCACCGTGTCTTCGGATTGCGTGCCCAGGAGCCACGCCAAAAAGGTTGCCCAAAGGCCTTGATCCGAGGGTTCCCCAAAATAGACGTCATCTTCGTTGGAGCGTCCGTCCGAGCCGACTTCCCCCACGATATCGATGATGCGATCACTGCCCGTCCCACCTACAATGATATCCCGCCCCAACCGCCCATAGAGGATGTCATCCCCGGCCCCGCCCACGAGCATATTGTTGTCGCTATTGCCATCTACCTCATCGTCACCATTGAGTGCCACGAACAGACTGGTGGTTTCCGGGTTATAGGGCGGAGGGGAGCCCCCGCTCTCTTCATCATCGCCTCGTTCCTGCAAGGCCACGGTGAGCGAGCCCGACCCTAGCGCAAAATCGATGCGGTCGATGGTGGTATGTTCATTGGATCCATAGAGGGTGTTCATCGCGGCCAGAATGAGGGCCGCCTCTTCTTCCTGGGCGAAGAATGAATTCAGGATGGTCGTAATGCCTTTGATCTCGACGTCTGGATGATCATTGTCCCCGCCCACATCATTGAGGGTCCATAATTCCTCGGCCAGATCGGCTTTGAGGTAGGTCACCCCCTGCGAATCGTAGGTACTCAAAAATCCTGTCTGGGGATTCCAGTCGGGATGGTTGGTATAATTCACTTTGCCCCGCGCCATCTGTCCGGCAAATTGCACGACGGCTTCCGCCAGCCCGGGGATCGGATTGGCATGGGCCACGGGCACCTTACCCTCGGCCGTCAACCGCCCCAGTTGATCGGCATCATTAAACAAGGCCCGAATACCCGTGTTGCCAAAGACCATGCCTTCTTCGAGAATCGAGTACGCAATGGCATCCCGCACCCTTGCAGCAGGACCACTAACGCCGGATGTTTCCTCGCTCCCCGCTTTTTTGGCAACCGCATCATCAAACAACCCAAGAAACAAGGGTTGGATAATGGGCAAAAACTTCAAGGCCTCCGAACCTTGCTCCTTAAGATACTGCAAAATAACCGTTAAATTTATCGTATGGGCATTTGCAACATTTACCATGTCTCCCATATTGGGAAGCTCCGTACCTAAGATCTCTGTGGAAGGAGTGCCATCAATGCGGACGGCAATGGCCGCCTCCCCAGTGGCATGCCAGCCCTCGTAGGTTCCGCCGAAGGAAAGCACTTCGTTTGACGGAATGCCCATCGCGCTCAGTTGTGCTTGCGCAAACTCATACGTGTTGACATAGCCCGAGTTCGGAAGAAAAGGATTCTGAAGAAAGCTGAAAAAGATCTCATCCGTGGCGGCGAGGGAGGGGGAATCTTTAACGGTCGCATATTGATCCATAAGTGCTTGAAAGTTCTGTAACGCATGGGTAAAGCCGATCGAAGCAAAGCCGACTGCGTATTGATCATAAACTCCGCCTACAAACCCCGCTAAGCCACCCCCCAACGAATGGCCGGTTAATGTGATAGCGCTCGTCCCAGTAGTCCCGGCAATTTCCCGATAGAATTTCGAGGCCAAATGGATTTCTGCTTCATCAAAATCTCCCCGCAGTGCAATGGGTAGATCGACGCCTAGTACTTCATCATCAAACTCGTCCGTGCCTCGATAGGAGATAACCGTTTCGCCGTTCCACTCATACGCCACCGCGTAAAAATCGCCAGCTTCGCCTTCTCCCTGTGTGGCCGGTATAGTTTCGGAGTCGGTTATCAGAGTTGCCGGCCCAATTTGTGAAAGGAGGCCTCCTAAACCCTCAATGCCAGGCTCATAGCCACGGTTATAGGCATCCATGGAAAGAATGGCATACATCAATTTTGGAGAAATGCTCATTTCTTGTCTCCAGTTTTGAACACTTTACTCGTTAAATAATTAATAGGTTCTGGGTAATTCTTGTCAGCTATCACTAAGCCTGATAAGGTGCCTTGTTTTTTTAAAACTTCCATAAATCCAAATTTTTCAATCTTCCCCTCCGTCACCGGCTCATGGGTAATTTCTAGGGTGATGCGTTTCAACGACACCCCTGGCCCGAACTTGGCAGCCAGGTTCTCCGGATCCACTTTTTGCACGGTCTTGGGATCCGTGACGTCTGTAAAGGTCACCAAGAGGGGATAATCTTGCGGGTCCATCGCTCGTAATTCTTCCACGTCACCAATCCGACTGGCCCACCCTTTCTCGGGTTCCGACCAAACTCCCCCGACCAAGTCATGAAAGACCTTCCCTGTTAAAAAGACGTTATAGGTTAAGAGCGCAAACAGGTACCGATCGTTTGGCAATTCCACGACCACCGCTTCCCCCCGTAACCCGTAAGATCGCACCGCCCGAGTCCAGCCCGTTTCCGGATTTCCCGAGACGTGCATCTCCACCACACTCGACCCCGCATACACTTGCCCATCTACGTCCACCTCCACTGTCATCTTTTGGTGCCACGAATAGGAGGGAAACACGTACCACCAAAGCCCCAGTCCCGCGAAGAGAATTACGCCAAGGATCAGCCCAATTTTTTTCACGCTGGCTGCTCTCCCCTCATTTGATTGTGGTTTACCTCTCCTGTTTGGCTATTCAGTGTCACGGTTTCTTTTTTCTAAACATTTGGTGACATCTTAGGTGCCGACAAACTGTTCCTATCTCGCGCCCCATCAATTTTCGTGTTGACAATTTGACAAACCCCAACTCCCAAAGATCAGTTCGACCCGTTCCCGTCTTCCCTGTGTGCCTTACACAGAAATCGGCTATCCAAAACATATCACCTATGTAAGCCTATCCCTGTTTACTCAACTGGGAGACGATCATTTTTTTTCACAGCACGGTTTTGGAGGGGGCTAGAGAAACCGTCGAACGAGAGGGGATAGATAGACGTCCACGACGTCTAGGCTACGCGATTATTAGAGGGAACCTTCTTTAAGAACAAGGCGGCTGAGCATCCACAAGCAACATGTCTGAAACCTTCAGGCTGAACGTGAGTCGGTGGTATTGTTGATCTGTGCCGTTCTACATGGCGCCCTACGGTAGCATGATCATCCAATAAAGAAAACAAGACTTTGGTCTGGTTTTTATTCGAGAAAGAAGGTGAACGCCCGAGTGTCGAAGGCTTTAACAGTTGAAGAATGAAACAGCGCGTTGAAAGAGCGGTGCCATAGGACACCTGTCCTACGTCGCACTCTTCCGTTGGACATTTTTCATGATTTTTAAAAACTTCTTTCCAGCAGAAAAGACAATTTCCTCCGAATGATTTTGTGCCCAAGGTATGACCTCAACCTTTCTCAGGCTGCCATTCGCGTTCGCTCTCTTCGCATCCCCCCATCCGCCTCCCGGGTGTACACTTGGCCGGTGTAATTGGTGAAATCCACCGTGTTCTTGCCCCCTTGGCCATCCACCTCCAGGTGTCCCGTGGACAGCGCGTAGCTGGAAGCTTGAAACACTTCATCGCCGCCCGTGACCACCACCATGTCATCCTGCGCCGTTCCCTTGATGGTTTCGATCGCGAATAAATGATCCGTATCCCCATACCCATCATTCGTCACGACGAGGGATGTATGGCCCTCGAGTTCCACGCCCTGACTCAGGTCAAAAGTCAGGGTGATCCCCCCTGGAGTCGGCGCCCCGTTATCCCCTTCTGAGTAATCCACCGTGTCTTCACCAAAGTCCCCGCCCGTGGCGACCTTATCGCCCCCATGAAGCCAATCCTCGCCACTGCCGCCGTACAGGGTGTCATCGCCCGCCCCGCCAATCAGAAGATCTTTGCCGGCACCCCCGTACAGCTGGTCTTGGCCCCCTTTGCCCAACAGAATATTATTGTGTTGATTGCCCCGCAGGCGATCATCGGTGCCATCCAGAGCCACCAACAGGCCCGCCGTCTTGGGATCTGAGGTATCGGTTCCGGTTTCTAAATCCGTGATCTCGACATCCACAGGGTCTGCGCCCAACACAAAATCGATCCGATTGATCACCCGCGCGTCACTGATTGTCTTATCCCCATACAGGTGCTCCATGCCGGCCAACACAATCGGGCCCGCGCGATCGGCAAACGACCCACCGGCCAAGAAATCCTGGAGCATAGAATGAATGCCCAATACTTCTACTTCGCGATCCGCATTCTCTCCTCCGGCATCATTGAGCGTCCAAAGTTCTTTCGTGAGATCGGCTTGCAAGAGCCGGCCACTGGCATCCTGGCGTAGAAAGCCTTTTTCCGGTTCGACGTCCGAATGCAATTGATAATCGACTTTCCCTAAGGCCATCTGTCCCGCAAACTGCACGATCGACTTCGCTAAGGCCCGCTCCAGGTTCAGGGCACTCGTATACCCCAGGGGCGCTTTCCCCTCATCCATCAGCTGGCCCACTTCATTGGCATCCTCAAACAACGCCCTGATGCCGGTGTTCCCAAAGACCATGGTCCCTTCATCAATGGCGGAATAGGCGAGGGCACTAAGTTGCTTATAGGCGGGCGAGTACCGCCCCTTCGACCCCTCCCCTTCAAACCCCGCTTGTTCACCTACACCATCGTCAAACCAGGCGGCATTCAGTGCTTCTCCAAAGCTCTCCCAATCCGTATGATTCTCCTGCCGAGCAAACAGCAGCATGGTTAACAGCGCTTGCGAATGAAGACTGAAGGGGTCCACCAAACTTGTGTGACTCTCCAAGGACGTCACCGGAGTGGTTTGTAACCCTCGCCCGGCGGCCAAAAACTCCCCCGTCACGGCCCACCCCTGCAGATTCGCGCCAATCAACGGCGCCCAGGGACTCGACGTTTCATTATAAAAATCCTGCCAGAGCGCCTTGCCTATTAGGTCAATGGGTGAGGTCACCCACCCCAACGCCTTGGCATGGGCATCCTTTGCCGCAGCTTCAAAGGGCATATTGTCAAACATCACGGCTTCATTGTGATACAGTGCCCCAATCAATCCCGCCAATCCGCCACCCAATGAATGGCCCGTTAACGTGGCGAGCCCCGCTTGAGGATCACTCGTTTGCGTGTTCGTCACGGCTTGAAAAAATTCGGCGGCCAAGTGCGCCTGGTCATTCATCGGCGACCCTATACCGGTGCCATACCCATTCCACAGGTCGCTTCCCGAATCACTCCAGAAGGGAAAGGAGAAGTTCTGGTCGGTGCCCCGATACGAAATCACCGTCTCGCCATTCCATAAATATTCAACGGCGTAGAAGCCGGCAGCTTGGGCTTCGTCTTTAGTGGCAGTGGAATTCTCAGAGTCATTAAGAATTGTGGCGGTCCCTATTTGTGAACCAAGTCCACCCAATCCCGTGATCCCCTCATCATATCCCCGATTGTAGGAATCCATAGCTAGAATGGCGTACATCAGTTCAGGAGAAACACTCATTTCTGGCCTCCAATTTTAAACGCTTTTTCATTTAAATAATTAATTGGGTGAGGGTGATTTTTGTCGAATTTTTCCAATCCTGAAAGGTTTGGTTGCACTTTAAGGACTTTCATAAACTTTAATTGTTCAATTTTTCCCTCCGTCACCGACTCGTCAGTGAGTTCCAATGTGAGGCGTTTCAACGAGACCCCGGAGCCGAACGTGGCGGCCAGATTCTCCGGATCCACCTTTTGTACCGTCGCGGGATCAGAAATATCCGTAAAGGTGACGAGTAGTGGGAGATGTGAGCGGGGAATGTCCTGTTTAAACCGGGATTTGGACAAGATGGAAAATCGCTCCCCGCCTTTGCGCGGTAGTTGATCTTTAAAAATAGCTAAGGCATTGGTTTGTGGCTCGCTCCCTGGCGGGCCTCCATCCAGCAGGGCAAACAAATAGCGGTTTCCCGGCAACTCCACGAAGGCCGCTTCTCCGCTTGCCCCAAACTGGTAGGAATAGCCTAGTTGTTTCGTGAGCGGATCGTTCGCTATGACATACACTTCCACCACACTCGAGCCGGTATAGAGTTGCCCATCCACCTCTACTTCAATCGTCATCTTCTGATGCCAGGAGTACGAGTTGAAATAGCAATAGCCCAAGATGGCGAACCCAATTACCAATACACCAATAAGCAACTTCTTCATGCCATTAACCCTGTACCACCCGTGACCAATGCGCTTGGAAACACGTAGCTCGTTTCTCCTTACTGTACGAGAGGGGGATTGAAAAACTTCGAATTAGAGGGAATGCGTAGCCGTGTCGAGTGCCTACGCTATGCGATCGTCAAGGGAAACTTCTTTAAAAAGAATGAAGCTGATCACTCAAAAGCAATTTGTCTAAAACTTTCTTGCTGAACGTTAGGCAGTGGTTCTTTTTGATTGTTGCCGTTTTTGCCTTGCGCCCTACGGTAGCATGACTGTTCAATAAAAAAAACTAGACGAAAGTCTAGTTGTGAATCGGAAAGGAGGTTGAGCCCCAGAGTGTCGAAAGGATTTACAGCGAAAGGGCAACTACGAAACAGAAGATGTGAGTTGCGTAGGACACCTGTCCTACGTAGCAACTACATGTGGGACATTTGGCAAACGTTTGGTCTAACAATTTTTATACAGAGTGGCTGCTTTGTTCCATCCGACAGTATTATTCTCACTGGTCTTTTCAAGGAAAGGCATGCCTGGTGTATGTCGGCTATGAAACATTCACGCCGCGATCCGTTCCGTGTGTGCTGACCCTTCCCACTCCGCCAGGCCCCGCTCGCCGCGGAACTGGGTATCGATCTGATCGTTCTGGAAGATGGCTTCGTAGATGTTGCCCGTCGAGCCATCGCCCCGTGTATACGTGGCTTGCTCGCGCAGCAGATTGCCGTTGGGCGTGGTGTGGTTGATCTCGGTGCCGACCGCCCCTAGGGAGGTGATGTCTAGCTCGGCGAGGGTAAAGAGTTCGCCTTGGTCCGTGCGGCCGTCTTGATTCAAGTCGCGCCAGACTTCTAACTCACGAAACCTCGCATCTTGGGCATCGATCAGGCCATCCTGGTTGTCGTCCAACTCGCGCAGTTCCGCAAAGCCCGAGCGACCCGGGCCCCCAAACAATTCCGACGAATCGTCAATCTGTCGATTGCCATCTTGGTCCCACACTAAGAACCCGTCATCGGCCTCCACCCAGCCCGTCAACTCCGCGAAATAATCCTGATCCAGGTCGAAATGCACCCCCCCCTGGCTGGGCGTGGTCGTTTCCACGCCATCCCCATCCAGATCCAGCACCAACGGGTCATCCGTCAACTCCCAGTGCAGCCCCTTCGCCCAATCCATCATCGCATCGGCCACCGTGCCGATTTGCCCCCAGACGATGTAGATGATCCGCACGGGCAACTCGCCGGCGCCCACCATCCGAAACGTCATCCCCAGATCGCCCGAGACCGGGATGCCCAACAACGTGCTCCGATAGCCCTCGCCAAAGGTAAAGTTCTCCACGATCATGGGCTTCTCGGCTTCCCAAAACGGCGTGATCAACAGCTGCCCGCTTTTCGTGGCCCCGTAGAACATGAACCACATCATCCAATCCATCGCGATCGAGGCATCCACATAGGCCTCCCCAAAGCCCGCGATGGTATTGGACCCCCCGCGCAACGGGACTCCCCACATGGTCAACAGATCCTGCTCCTCCGCGTCCATGATGAAACTATCGCCCCACCACAAGAAGACATCCGGGCTGCGCGAGCCCTGCCCATCGCGCGAGTCCCCCCAGAGCTGGCCTTTCTCCGAGCCATTGAAGATGACATCGCGGCCCCCGCCTCCCACGGCAATCGCCCCTTGCCCACCCCGGACAAAGAGCCAATCATTGTCGGCCCCTCCTTGCAACGTGAGCCGCTCCTCCGGTGTCGAAGGCATCACCCCCGGGGCACTCGCCGGCACATACGTGGGGTCGATCCCCACTAACAGATCATCTCCACCCCCCCCATCCAGCTTTAGCCCGCCCGGGCCGATGACTAGATAGTCATTTCCGTCATGTCCATAGACTTCGCGCGTGCCTTCCGGGAAAAAGTAGTCGGCGAAGAGAATATCCCGAAACACGCTCACCGCATCCAAGCCCGTCGCACTGATATCCGGCCTGGACGAGCCTTTGGAATTGCCCCCGCCAATCCGCCCCGCCTCCGCGTTATCTTTGATCACTTCGAAATTGGTAAAGGTCACATCGCCTACTTGAATGCCCCCATCCGCCTCCCGGGTGTATACTTGGCCGGTGTAATTGGTGAAATCCACCGTGTTCTTGCCCCCTTGGCCATCCACCTCCAGGTGTCCCGTGGACAGCGCGTAGCTGGAAGCTTGAAAGACTTCATCGCCGCCCGTGACCACCACCATGTCATCCTGCGCCGTTCCCTTGATGGTTTCGATCGCGAATAAATGGTCCGTGTTGCCATAGCCATCATCCGACACCACGATGGATGTATGGCCCTCGAGTTTCACGCCCTGACTCAGGTCAAACGTCAGGGTGATCCCCCCTGGAGTCGGCGCCCCGTTATCCCCTTCTGAGTAATCCACGGTGTCTTCCCCAAAATCCCCGCCCGTCGCCACCTTATCCCCTCCGTGGAGCCAATCCTCCCCACTGCCCCCGTACAGCGTGTCATCCCCCGCCCCCCCAATGAGGAGATCTTTGCCAGCCCCCCCGTACAGCTGGTCTTGGCCGCCTTTGCCCAACAGGATATTATTGTCCGCATTGCCTCGAAGACGATCATCCGTGTCATCCAGCGCCACCACCAGGCCCGCCGTCTTGGGATCTGACGTATCCGAGCCGGTTTCTAAATCCGTGATCTCGACATCCACAGGGTCTGCACCCAACACAAAATCGATCCGATTGATCACCCGCGCGTCACTGATTGTCTTATCCCCATACAGGTGCTCCATCCCGGCCAACACAATCGGGCCCGCGCGATCGGCAAACGACCCACCGGCCAAGAAATCCTGGAGCATAGAATGAATGCCCAGCACTTCTACTTCGCGATCCGCATTCTCTCCTCCGGCATCATTGAGCGTCCAAAGTTCTTTCGTGAGATCGGCTTGCAAGAGTCGGCCACTGGCATCTTTGCGTAAAAAGCCTTGTTCCGGCTTCGGGTCAGTGTGCAATTTATAATCGACTTTCCCTAAGGCCATCTGCCCGGCAAATTGCACGATCGATTTGGCTAAGGCCCGCTCCAGTTTCAGGGCACTCGTATACCCCAGGGGCGCTTTCCCCTCATCCATCAACTTGCCCACCTCATTGGCATCCTCAAACAAGGCGCGGATGCCGGTGTTCCCAAAGACCATGGTCCCTTCATCAATGGCGGAATAGGCGATGGCATCGCGCATAACGACCTCAATATCGCTAACACCAGTTTTTTTGAATCCAGCATCATCGGCCACATCATGGTCAAAGAGCGCGTTAAATAACGGATCAATCAAGGGTAAGAACTCCAGGGCCTCTTCTCCCTTGAGGCGGTGTTCATCTTTGAGATATTGCAAGATAGCCGTGAAGGAGGCACTGTGAGCATCGGCTATCCCCACCGTGCCCCCCATATCGGGCAGGTGGGCTTCTAAAAGGGCCGTGGAAGGGGTCACCCCCAATTGGATCCGAGAGATTCCGGCCCCCTCACCTTCGGCATGATAGCCTTGGTAGGTGTTCCCTGCATGGGCCGACAGCGGAGGCAAATCGCTAGGGTGAATGCCCATTGCGGCAAGTTGTTTTTCTGCCAAAGGAACGGTGAAAAATAACCCCATTCCTGGGAGGTCGGTGATATCCACCGTCGACAACAGGGGATCGTCCTTAACTTCTTGATAGCGATCAACCAACTTTTGAAAGTTCAACAAGGCCGGGAAAAAGCCAATGGAAGCAAAACCGACAGCTTCCTGGTCGTACACGCCTCCAGTAAATCCCGCTAAGCCCCCTCCTAAGGAATGACCCGTCAATGTCCAGGTGCCGGGACTAGCCGAGCCGGCCACGGCACGATAAAACCGCGAGGCGAGGTGAATCTCCTCCTCATCGAAATCCGCGTTGAAGGCAATGGGATAATCTACCGCAAGGACCTCATCATCAAAGGTATCTGTGCCGCGATACGCAATGATGTTGCCATGGCTTGCATCGGTATACGCCACCGCATAAAAGTCGGCCGCTTGATCAATTGGATTGCCCTGGTTGTCAACGAGAATTTCTGAACCATCACCCATTGTGGCAGTCCCTATGACGCTTCCTGATCCACCTAGACCAGAAATCCCTGGTTCATACCCGCGATTGTAAGCGTCCATGGAAAGAATGGCTAAGAGCAAATCTTTGGAAATGGCCATAAAATCACTCCCTTACAAAATCGAACTTGTTAAGTTGATTGACCACAGCCTTCAGGTCATAAGTCCCAGCTTTTTTTTCCGCAATTCTTTCTTCAATTGTCTTAAAGATCAAAACCTTACCCAACACGCTCTCCACCTTCCCCTCCGTCATCGGCTCGTCGGTGATTTCCAACGTAATGCGTTTCAACGACACGCCCGGTCCGAATGTCGCTGCCAGATTCTCCGGATCCACTTCCCTCACCGTCTTGGGATCCGTGATGTCGGTGAAGGTCACGAGCAGGGGATAATCTTTGGGCACCATCGTTCGGCGGTCGCGGATTTTTGAAATAATGGCTGCCCACCGTTCTCCTGGCTCCGAAAGCGAGCCCTCCATCTTGTCGTGAAAAACCTTAGAGGCAAGAAACGCGTTATACGTCAACAGGGCAAACAGATACCGATCGTCTGGCATGGCTACCACCACCGCTTCCCCTCGTAACCCGTAGGAGCGCACCCCGGGGGCGTACCCTGTGTCGGGATACCCCCTGACGTGCATCTCCACCACGCTTGAGCCTGCATACACTTGCCCATCCTCGTTCACTTCGACCGTCATTTTTTGATGCCACGAATAGGAGGGGAAGAGGTACCACCAAAGCCCTAGTCCTACCAACAAGATTCCACCAAGAATCATCCCGGCTTTTTTCACGCTGCCTGCTCTCCCCTTACTCGTTTGGGTGTTTTTTTCATCATTGGATTGTACGGCGGCAAGGCATTCGCTCTTCACAGGTTTGGTGCCATTTTGGATGCCGACAAACTTTTCTTACTCTTGCACCCCATCAGCATTCGTATTGACAATAGGACAACCCCCTACCCCCAAATATCAGGTCGAATCTTTTCAGCCTCACCTGTGCGAAAAAATCGGATTGCCGAAAACTCATCGCTTGTTAAACCTGTTGTTGTTCAATCCCCTGAGAGACGTTCAGAATTTTTCAAAACCCAGGTTTTGAGGGGGATACAAAAAGCTGCAACCAGAGGGGGGATGTAGACGCGCACAGCGGTTACGCTATGCGATCGATGAGGGAAATGTATTTAAAATAAATCATGCGGAGCATTCACAAGGAACATGTCTAAGACCTTCTTGCTGAAGGTCAGTCGTTGGTCCTGTTGATTGTTGCTCTTATGCATTGCGGGCTACGGTAGCATGACTGTTCAATAAAGAAAACTAGACGAAAGTCTAGTTGTGAATCGGGAATTTTCTTAAATACAAGAACGTCGAAAGATTTAACAGGTAAAGTAGGAAGCAGAGGGTTGAAAGAAGCGCGGAATAGGACATCTGTCCTACGTAACAACTAAATGTGGGACATTTGTCAAACGTTTGGTCTAATAATTTTTATACAGAGTGGCTGATTTGTTCCATCCGACCTTTACATCTCTTCATTACCGATTGAAAAATTTCCGCCGCTAGGTGTGAGCCTGGCCATTCAGCGAGGAGCCTACTCCGGTTCCGTACCCATTCCATACATCACTACCCCCTTGAGGGTTTTCCGACTCATCGGTCCACGGCAAAGAAGGAATGATTTGAGGATTGTCCGTGCCTCGATACGAAATAATCGTGCCCCAGGTGGCATCACTGTACGCCACCGCATAAAAATCAGCGGCTTGGGATCCACCAGGAAGAAGTTCGTCACCACCAACAGTTGCACTTCCAATTTGGTTCCCATCAAGCAAAATGCCAGGTTCGTACCCACGGTTATAGGAATCCATTGAAAGGATGGCTAAGAGCAAATCTTTAGAAACTGCCATTAGTTTTTACTCCTCAAGTAACCAATCTCTTTAGATAATGTATTAGTAAAAGGATTATTAGGATCGGTACGATATTTTTTAAGGTCATTCAACCACCTCAACACACTCTCCACTTTCCCTTCAGTCACCGGCTCCTCCGTGATTGCTAACGTAATGCGTTTGAGCGAGATACCCGCCCCAAACGCGGCTGCCAGATTCTCAGAATCTACTTCCTTCACGGTCTTCGGATCCGTGATATCCGTGAAGGTAACCAGCGTCGGATAGTCTTTGCGGTCCATCGCTCGCACTTCTTGTACGTCACCAATCCGGCTGGCCCACCCCTTCTCCGGCTCCGTTACGACTCCCCCGACCAGGTCATGAAAGACCCTTCCGGTATCGAACACATCATAAGTCAACAGGGCGAACAGGTACCGATCGTCTGGCAACTCCACCACGACGGCTTCTCCCCGCAATCCGTAGGAGCGCACCCCAGGCACGAATCCAATATCCGGATTGCCTGAGACATGCATCTCCACTACACTTGCCCCGGAATACATCTCCCCATCCACTTCCACCTCCACTGTCATCTTTTGATGCCACGAATACGAGGGGAAGAGGTACCACCAAAGCCCTAGTCCTACCAACAAGATTCCGCCAAGAATCATTCCGGCTTTTTTCACGCGGCCTGCTCTCCCCTTACTCGTTTGGATGTTTCGTTTTCAGTTGGGTTGTACCGTGGCAAGGCATTCTCTCCTTAAAGTTTTGGTGCCCTTTGGGATGCCGACAAACTTTTCTTACTCTTGCACCCCATCAGCATTCGTATTGACAATAGGACAACCCCCTACTCCCAAAGATCAGGTCGACCCGTTCTAATCTTCCATGAATATCTAAAGGAAAAAGCAGCTTCCCCAAAACGCATCCCTTGTTAAACCTGTTCTTGTTCAGTCCCCTGAAAGAAGTTCAGATTTTTTCTCAACACGGTTTTGGAGGGGGATAGAGAAACCTAAAAACTTAAGGGAAGCGTAGACGTGTTGAGTGCCTACGCTATGAGCTTGTCATTCGTTGTCTGGTGCATCGTCAACCCATGATGGGGACGTTCTTTTTGTAGGCTGTTGAACCGGTGGTGTTGTCCCCAAGGATTTTCCCATTACCGCCAATTGCACACGAGACTCCAGGTTCAGGTTGCGGAAAATATTCGTGAGGTGAAATTTGACCGTTCCTTCTTTGATGCCCAACGCCTGGGCAATTTCTTTGTTGCTCCGTCCACTCACCACGTTTCTGACGATGTGCTGTTGGGTTTCCGAAAGTTTTTCCCAGGTTTGGGCCAGTTGGCGGGGTGATGGTTCTTGGGTGGTTTTCTGTGCGACCGGAATGTCGTTCACCCACCCCAAGACCACGTTGGCGCTGAGTATCATTCGAATGCAGACCCGGTATCGCACTCGCTTCCGGGTCAGGGTGATCCATACTTGTGACGGTTGCCGATGATACAGGGCGCGGTCGATGCCTTCTTGAAGGGTTTGGGCGGCTTTGGCGGGCAACACCTCTTGTAATCGTCGGCCGATGAGTTTTTCTGCGCCAAGAAAATGCCCGTAGACGGGGTTGGGGAAGTGACAGTCCAGGTAGTTGCCCTTTCGATCCCAGATAAAGACTTTCTCCGGGGCTGGGCCTACCACGCACTGCCATGGTTGGTCCGTTCCGTTGTCTGTCGGAGACGGCTGGATGTTCCGCACCTTAGCCATGTGGTCCTCTCAGATTCCTGATAACGTCTTGGCATTCTACTTGATGGGGGACTGTGCGATGTCTCTGCCCTTAGGTCTTCCCTCTCCTAAGGGTATTCCGCTATCCCTCACTCCGTGACCTCCTTGTCCAGATTGTTTTCCCGGCGTTATCCCATGTGTCTACGCTTTAGTTGGACGTTTCTCCTTCCTTCTGCACCTGTTGCTGGGCTCCTGCCGGCTGGGCTCCCATTTTTTTCAGGAGTTCCGGATCCACCATGCGGGCTACTAACGGATGAATACGGACTTGTCCTTCTTTGATGACTTGCCGAAAGTTGGCCAGAACTGCTGTGGAGAGTTTTTGTGTCGGCGCGATCACGTCTAATAGCCAATGAATCGTCCCGCTCGTCCAATCGTCGGCTTTGAGTTTGATGGGAAAGACGCCCGCTTTGATTTGTTCCTGGATTTTGTCGTTGACGTCCTCCGACACACTGGCCCAAATGGCGATGCCGGCCAGAGTTCCCGGAGGGTCTGTTTCGTTTTTGGGTTTGGGCGAGGCGATGGCGATGCGGTCGCGAATGAGGGGTTCCAGGATCATGGGAGCCAGGTCGGCCACGGTTTGATGCCGGTACCGTGGCACGGCAGTCATCGCTAACACGACTTGGCCAAAGGTGCTGTGAATTCGCGTGCGAATAGCTCCGATTTTTTTGGCCATTTCGGGATCCAATTCGTTGCGCTGTGCGGTGGAGTCCGTTCCCCCCGTAGGCGTGGCTGCTGTGGGGTCGCTGGGTTCGGTCGGTTGTGGCATGGCTGTCCTTTCTTCCGGCTTGGGTCTGCCCTCAGGGCGGCTCCCGCCGAAGGTTGATGATGTCAATGATGAGGCCTGATGTAATAGGGTTGAGATCATTTCAGTTGAATATCGTAGTGTTCGAGCACCGACGCGGTCACGAAGCGAAACCGGGACAGGGCTTGGTTGTAATCGATCAAGGCTCGCAGTTCCCTACCCTGTGCCAAGCGGAGCTCCCGTTGAAATTCTAAGACCGCGCGCGTCGTGCTGAGGCCAAGGCCTAATCGTTGTCGCTCGGCGGCCAATTGTTCCTCGGAAAATTTCCGGGCGTGTTCGTTGGTTTGGAGGCGAAGATGGTTGGTCTGCACTTGCCGCCTCGCTTCTTTGACTTCCACGATGATCTGTTGCCGAAGCCGTTGCAGGATCGTTTCCTGTTGCTGGCTTTCCAGCCGCCGCCGATCATACTGGCTTTTGGCGGCCCGGTTGCCTAACGGAATCGAGAGGACGAGGCCACCTCCCATGTTATAAAAGTCGGTGCTTTTCATCCGGTCCCAATTATCGGTCATGGAATCACCCAAGCCGCTCACACCTACGATGCCCTGGAGCGATAATTCGGGCAGGAGTTGATTTTTGGCATACACGGTATTGACCTCGGCAGTCTCTCGATTTTTTTGCGCCTGGAGGATTTCCGGGCGCTGGGTCAGGGCCGTCTGAAAACCCTCGTCGGCGTGTACCTTCCATTCGGCCCGCATCGGGGCTTCCCGCGGGATGAGCGGATCCGTTTGCCGCAAGTCCCATTCGGAGGGACTGAATAACCGGCGCAATTGATCTTCCTGATCCTTCATAGCTTTGTGGGCCAGGAAGATTTGCTCGATGCGATTGGCGACCGCGGTTCGAGCCTGTAAGACATCGACTTCAGACATGACTCCGGCCTTGACCATCCCTTGATTGCTGGCCATGAGGTCTTCGGCTGCACGCAGTGAGCCCTGGGCGATAATTAAATTTTGGCGGGCAAAGACCAGTTCCCAATAAGTCTGTTCGACTTGTGCGATGGTGGTCAGGATTTGTTGGGTGACCGCATACGTCTCTCGTTCGGCGGTGTTACGGGCTATCGTGATTTGTGTGGCGTTGATGGACGGGCCGAAGTTGCGAAGGAGCGACTGGGTGAGGGTTAGGGAGAGATCGCTTTGATAGGAAGGATTGAACAGAAATCCGGTTTGTCCGGCCACCGAGTTGCGATTGTTGTTAAAGGTGAGGTCATACGAGGTACCGGTGAGTAAGCGTTGGGTCAGATTGAAATTGACGTTGGTGTCGTTCTGATCGAATTTTTGTGGGTCCGTTCCTTGGGTGACGCCCCCAAACCCGAACACCGGGCGGTTGAGGGGGGCGATCGACCGATCGTACCGACCCGCCAATTCTACGGCAGGATCGAACTGGGCTTGTTGAAAGAGGATATCGGTCAGATACTGTTCGCGAGTTTGTTGACTGATATGAATATCGAGGTTGTATTCGAGCGCTTGAAGAATTGCCTCTTTCAACGACAGTGCGGTCCCAACCGTCGGAGGATATAAGGCTTTAACCGACCTAAGATCAGCTTGTTGCCTTGGGGAGGTCGTGGCCCACCCTGAAGATGTCTGCCCCTCCCCGGCCACCGCCACGATGATCAGCCAAGAAAAGACCAGACACCATTTTTTGCCGAATCTCATCTGCGGTTGTATCATCAATGGCCAAATCTACCGACGCATTTACGTCTTTCATGCATTCCACTTCTTTCCAATCAGGTCCTTTGAGGTTCGGTGAGAAATGGGAAGAGGCTATGAGTTCCGTTTGCCTGCGACGAAAGATGGAAGTCTGGGGTAATCGTACTTCCCTATTCCTTTTCCACCGGTAAACCCAGGTATTTTGCTGGAAGTTTCTACCGGTTCGAAAAAATGTCGTTAGGGACAGGCTTGAGGATTAAGGAGGGGGTCAATGGTGACCTCAAGCTGTTCGGAGGGGATGAATTTAGCAAAATACCAAACTCTGCTTAAAAAGCAATGCGAAAAATGTCCTATGCCGTGAAATTTTTCAAAATTGAAAGAAACGTAGGCTTCTTGGTCCCATCCATAATATAGGTAGGAAGCCAATACTTTCTTCTGGAATCGTTAAGAAAGGGGGGGGCAAGAATCGAAAATCGGGTGAAAAACACCAGCCCCATTCTTTGAATTATGCCATGGGTAACCTTGTTAGGATGTCCGCCGGCCTTCCAGGATTTTGCCCTCCCATTCCCCGGTGTCTTTCTTGCGGCTAATAATTCGTGAACGGGTAAAGCCGGTTTTGTGTGTCAATACAAATAAATCTGTTGCCATTTATCCCGGATTCTTATTTATTTTTCTGATCTTGAGAAAAATTCCAAACCGCTTTACCATAATGTAAAGCATCCTGGATGAAAACCCATGCCCGACGCAACACTCAGTTCTAAGCATCAACTCGTCCTCCCGGCCGCGGTTCGGAAAGAGTTAGGGATCAAGGCTGGTGATATCCTCGACATTCAAGTGGAGGGCGATCAAGCCGTGATCCGCAAAGCCCCCAAGTCCTACGTCCAGGCGCTTCAACAGATCTCCCCTGTTCCGTGGAAAAGCTTTACCCACGCATTACACCAAGATCGTGAACAATGGGATCGGGAAACCTAAGCCGAATCCCCTCTGGAAACCGCATTGCTCTTGACACGACCCCTTTTGTGTATTTTCTCGAGCACCACCCTGCATACTTTCGCCCAGCCAAATCCCTCTTTGACCGTATTGAAAATCTTGAATTCAAGGATGTCGGCGATGCGGTGAAGGATGCGACAGAGGAAAAACGTAGAGCAGGGAATTTACTGAGACATTTGCCGAATTATATCGGAAGCGTATAATTCTCGAAGGAGGTCGGAGTCTTTTTGAGCAGGATTTTGGGTGGCTTTTAACTTAGGATCAATCTCTCCCTCTCGGTCAAGGAGTTCTTGAAGGACAGATTCCTGCTCTTCCTTGGGTTTGGTGGGGAGGACTTTTTTATAGAAGTGGCGAATAGCCAGGCGTTCGTTTTTAAGATGAGGATCGAATCGCTTGGCGATTTCGTAATGCACGTGCATCGAAGTAGGCATGTTCTTGAACCCTTGCGGGTTAAAGAAGCTTCTTATTGAAAAAGCTTTGAGGGGAGAGAAAGGGTCAGGTTAAAGTGGGAAGAACTGTGAATCCCATCTTCTCGGTAATAGTCAATGGATCCCGTTAGGCCAACGATCACGACTTCCCTTACTCCTGAATTCAGGTAACCTTGGATTTTGTGATTCATTTCGTGTTTGCGGTTTCCCGGCGAAAGAACTTCTACCACTAGATCCGGAGCCTCGAGGACCTCATTTTTCGACAACTGATCCCACCGTTTCTGAGGCATCCACACAACATCAGGAACGCGGAGGCCCGCAGAAGTGGTGAGAACCGCCGCTTCTACGACGGCTTCACCCTTTAATTGGTCGCGAAGTTGGAAGGCAATTTCGGCACAAATCCGTTGATGATTAGTTTCAGCACGTGGGCTCAAAACGAGTTCTCCATGTTCGGTTAATTCGTACTTGTCTGGGGAATGCTCGTCTTGGGCAAGCTCGTCCCACCGTTGAATGAGATCTTGGGGGGTGACGAGGGTCTCAGTATCCATCATAGTTATCATTCTAGGAACCCTTCTGAGAGGTGTCAATGGAGGGAGGAAGTCGAAGAAAGGATGTGTGTAGGTTGTTGGTTTTTAGCTGGTTTTTGTCGATCGGTGGCGGTTATAGAAGGAGAAAGTCTTGTTTTCCTTACATTAGTTTATCAGTGAAGATACTCGTTCTTTTTCGAATTAAGCCAATGACCTCTTCTTGTATGTATTCCTTGGTTTCCTGAGATTCCCATAATTTTTTATCGCAACTATCACATACAAACAGGATTTGGGGCGCAGATTCGTACGAACTAACATCTATAGGGAAAATTTGTACATGACAGGTAGGACAAAAGGATTCGAGATTGACAATTTTCCCATGAGCCGAAAATCCCCATCGCCATTTTATGTTGAAAAATATACATCCTAGATTTCCGCTTGCCACTTTATTGGCGAGGTGATGTTTTAATGGCGCCATTATTCGGGAATCCAAAGTCCTAAGTGAGGAAGAGTCGCCTTAATACTGCGTAATAAACCACTCCCTGCCTTCTTTCACCCGATTCAGTGAATGCGCGTAGATATTGGTTTGCTTCAAAAAGCTATGCCTGAACATATCCCGGCCTGTCACCGGAGCACCACCTACTAGAGCCATCGTCGCGGCCGTGTAGCGCAAGGAAAGACTGGTACGGATCAGACAGTTAATTTGTATACCATATTTCATAAAAAGGCATAATACTTTATTCCTTAAATAATTTTCTTCAAAAGCTTTTCTTCCTTCCAAAAACTCTTAGGACAAGTATCCCATTATTTTTGCAAGAATAGGTCAAAAATTCAGGCCTATTTGGAGAATCATCCTTTGCGGCCTTCCAGGATTTTGCCCTCCCAGTCGCCCGTGTCTTTCTTGAGGCTGATGACTCGTGAACGGGTGAGGCCGGTTCGGGTAAGCCAGGTCTTCACGTCTTTTAAGGCATAGGTGTTCCCAGATTCCGTAAAGAGTAGCATGGTGACGGCAAAGAGATTGGTTTCCGCTGGGTACAGTCCATTGGCATCTTGCAGAAAGGTGTCCTGAATTAACAGGCGACCGTTGGGATTCAGGGCCTGTTTGACCTTCCTGAAAACCTTTTGATTTTCTTCGGGAGAGTAAATATGGAGCACATTGGAATACCAAATCACATCGAACTTCCCTGGGATTTTTTCTTGTAAAAAGTTACAGGGATGGACATTCAGGCGTGATTCCACGCGAGATTGTTTGGCTAAGATTTGTGCGACTTCCAAAGCTGGAGATCGATCCATGACTGTCGCCCGCAGCTTAGGGTTTCGTTTGAGAAAGGCCAAGGCATAGGTGCCCGGCCCTCCTCCCAGATCCAGGAAGGATTCGGCTCCGCGGAGTGGAATTTGTTTGGCGACTTGTGCGGCGGGCTCCAAGGATCGATGATGCATAGCCCAGGAAAAGGACCGGCGATATTCATCGGTATCCGGTTCATCGGCATCGACGGGTTTTCCCGTTCGGATCGCTTCCGTCAGCAGTGACCATTCGCCCCATTGCCGATGCATAAGGTTGATATAGGCTTCCCGATAATCCGGGCTGGTTTCTTGAAGATATCGTTTCGTAAAGGGGCTGCATGCATAGCCTTTTGAAGATTTCGTGAGGAGACCACCACTGGCTAAATTCCGGCATAATATTTCCGCGCCCCGTGTACTGACCTTTATTCGTTTAGCTAATCCGGAAGTCGTCCAGGTCTTATGGCCCATGGCATTAAAGACGTCCAAATCTAACGCAGAAAACACTATACGAGATATGCGAAATGCATAGGCGGCGTCACGGAATTGTTGAAAGGTTTTGATGGTGCACGAGTCATGTTTCATGGATGGTGCCCTTCGAAATGAATAGATTGTATCGATTTAAAGAAAATGATCTGGTCGAATTTACGGAGAGAACCAGGATTGGCAGTCGGTGATTTCTTCCTGGAGTTTCGGGAGATTCTGTAAGTCGATAGGACGTTCGAATTGTGCAGCCACAAACGATTCGTTCATCGAAATCGTCTCAGTGAACCCTTGAGACAACAAATGTTGGCGATGTTTGGAGACGGTTTGTTGCAGGTAAAACTTGGCTTGTTTGGCTAACTCATCGCTTCCCAAATCTTCCGCCGTTCCGTCCGATAGTAAACTTTTCATATCTTCCAGGTCGTATCCGGCCACACAAATGAGTTTTCCTTCTGCCGTCACTTCCAGCAACCAATCTTCGTCGGCCAATGGAAGAGTGAGGGACTCCTCCCCGTCCAAGTCCATCCACCCTTTGATGGCTTGCTGAAGATGCGTACGGGCTTGGGGCCAATGGGGATTCACGGAAGACTCAGGACTCATTGCGTGTCTCTTTCTGCTGACGAACCCTTTGGATCAAGGCTTCCAACCGTTGGGTATTTTCATGCAGCTTGGGTAGTTGATATTTTTCATCCACACGAACGACCTTTTGCAGGTAAGTGATGGCTTGATCCCATTGGGATTGCGCGTCATATACATTCGCCAATAGATACCAGGCTCCTCCCATCCGTAATTCGTCTTTGAGGCGGCGAGCGATGTCTAAGCTGGTCATGGCACAAGACTGAGCTTCTTCGATTCGCTGTTGGTGCAAATAGAGACGGCTCATCATGCGAAAAACGTCTGCCTGCCCCCCCTCATTCCCTACCCGCCTCATTAACCGCAAGGATTCTTCATAATAGGCGAGTGCCTGATCCTCATCCCCCGTCTCCCTGGCCACCAAGCCTAGATCCGAAAGTAGGACGGCTTTCCCCGCAAAATCAGAGAGCTGATTCATCAAATCTAACGCTTCCAGGTAGTAGGCTCGCGCCCGGTCCCACTCCCCTGCATCAGCAGAGAGATTTCCTAAATTCGCTAAGGTGGTACTGATCCCCCGATCATCACCGAGTATTTTCTGTAACTCTAAGACTTCATGGTAGTAGGCATAGGCTTGCTCGCGACGCCCGCTTACCGCACAAATATTTCCCAGGTTTCCCAGAGTGGTCGCTAACGCTCGTTGATCGGCATTTTGGCGATCGATGGCTAACGCTTGGGTATAGAATTGAAAGGCTTCAGTGTAAAACCCCTTGGAGAAGTGTTCGTTTCCGAGTTGATTGAGATTCGCCGACTGAGACCAAGCCATCGTTTCACCCGTTTTGTTCGTAGGGGCAGCAGAATGGCAAGGTCACAAACAGCATGTGCGGTGAGGTTGGAGGGACTAGGATGCTACGGCCTGCTCAAGGATAGGTTTCCCTCCCGTGAGAATGGAGGTCCCATCTCCAACGATTATCGAATCGAATTGATATTTGAGTAGCCGTTGCAGTCCTTCTTTGGCTTTGGCTGCATCGGTATATTTTTCAGCAGGAAGCATGCTAAGGGACCCGGAGGGCTTTCCCAATAACGCATCGCCCAACAGGAGGATACCTTTTCCTTGTTGAAGAAACAGCGCACTTTCTCCGCGAGATTTTTGATCTGACAGTTGGATCACCCAAATTCCCCCGGGCAACAACTCGCCATCCTTATAGGTTTTGTCCACTGGGATAGTCATTTCCGGAGCATCCAGCTCAGGCACCATGACCGAACAATCTAATTCTTTCTTGAGACTGGCCGTATCCCGCTCATGGTCACGGTTGGTCACGAGGATATAGTCGATCGGTCCATTTTGTTTGGTAAAGGCTAGGTCCTGGGGAGTCATCGGAGGGGGATCGATGAGGATATGATGCTCGCCGATCGCTAACAGGTGCCCGTTAAAATCCAATCCTTTTTCTTCCGAAAACCACGACCATTCCCAAATCCTCGGCAGCAGGCTTTTCATAGGGCTTCGATCGTTTCTTTGATCAGCGCGGTTGTCTTCGTGCGCGCGCTTTCCTCTTCGGGCAAATCCAGAATGTCGTCTTCATGAACCGTGATGAATTTTCTGTTAGCCCCTTTGGTCAGGGAGATCAGGAAGACACTTCGGGATGGTGTCGTGGGTATGACTACCTCAACGGACTCATCGACGGATTGCACCAAATTGAGAAATTCTTGTTTTCCGGCCTCGAGTTCGTCCATTAAGTCCCCGTTCGTGAAGATTCAGTCTTTGATTCATCCGCCTGAAAGTTTACATCGTTGTCGAGGTCGCGGACGAGTTCAGGAGTTTTTGCACTTCTGCGATAATCATTTCATGACCAGCCAAGGTCCCATCCGTGAAGAAATTTCCCACACGTTGCCATCGTATCGTCCCATTCTGGTCGATCACATAGACATTAGGGATGAATTTTCCACCGCCATACAGCTTGTCCGTCGTTTCCTCCGGATCTAAGAGATAGGGATAGGTGACTTTCACGGGAAAGGTTTCCAGAAACTCGGTCACGTCGCCCTTCGAATCACCGGAAGAATTGACTCCCACCACGGCCACATTCTTGCCTTGGGTGGCTTCATGGACTTTCTGAAGATTGGTGCCTTGAATCTGGCAGGGCTTACAGATATGAAAGAGCCCCAGGACGACGACTTTTCCTTTATATTGGTCGAGCGCGACCTGTTGCCCGTCAAGTGAAGTCAACGTGAAGTTTGGGGCAACTTCGCCAACTTTAAAAAATCCAGTGGCCGAGGCCAGGAACTGGGCTCCCACGACACACAAGCCAGTGATGAGTGCTATGCGAAATAGATGTTTCATACGTCCCTCTTGGTTAAAGGCCAGAAGACTATCCGCATCAATTGAGGTAACACCGTTACAGAAAAATTTTACCATAGGATTTTTTGGCCCAGCAAGGAAGACCGAAGACGTATATTTTCTTTTAAGGGTGGGACATCTGTTGCGGTTCGAATAGCCCAAGTTGAAGTTGTTCGGCTTTGGTGAGAGTGATGGGATATTTGTCGGTAAAACAGGCATTACAATAATGCTCGCTTTCCCCGGGCGCCATGGACAGCATGCCCTTGAGGCTGAGATAGCCCATACTGTCTGCGGTGACATAGCGTCGAATCTCTTCTACCGAACATTTCGAAGCCAGGAGTTCTTTCTGTGTCGGTGTATCGATTCCATAAAAACACGGGGCGATGACCGGTGGAGAACTGATGCGCATGTGTATCTCTCGCGCACCGGCCTGCCGGAGCATTTTCACGATTTTCCGGCTGGTGGTCCCCCGAACGATGGAATCATCCACTACCACCACCCGTTTCCCTTCTAAGACTTCGGGAACGGGGTTGAGTTTCAGCTTGACGCCAAAGTGCCGAATCGCTTGTTGGGGTTCGATGAACGTCCGACCGACATAATGGTTGCGTGTCAGTCCAATTTCAAACGGAAGGCCCATACCCTCGGCATACCCCAACGCGGCCGGGACTCCCGAGTCTGGAACTGGAATGACCAGATCGGCTTCGGCCGGACATTCTTTGGCCAATTGACGGCCTAAGGCTTTTCGCACGGGATACACGGCATTAGGGCCGAAAATCTTGGAATCCGGTCGGGCAAAATAGACATACTCAAAAATACATTGTGCGGGGGGGCGCTCAAGGAACGGATGGTAGGACACCAATTCTCTGTCCTTAATCACCACGATTTCTCCTGGTTCGATTTCTCTGACGAATTCCGCATCCATGAGGTCGAACGCACAGGTTTCCGACGCAATCACCCAACTATCCTTATACCGACCTAAACATAAGGGCCGGAACCCAAAGGGGTCGCGGGCGGCGATCAAGCTATCATCCGTCAATAAGACGAGGGAAAACGCCCCACGCACCAGGCTTAGCGCATCGATGACTCGATTGATGATGGTTTCGCCCCGTGAGTGAGCGATGAGATGAATGATCACTTCGCTATCGGAATCGGATTGAAAAATGGCCCCATAGGCTTCCAATTCCCCACGCAGGACCCCGGCATTGATGAGGTTCCCATTATGGGCCAAGGCTAGATTGCCGAAGGCAAAATTGACGGATAACGGCTGGACATTATGAAGATCCCCCCCGCCGGCCGTTGAATATCGATTGTGGCCGATAGCCATCGTGCCTGGCAGCTTGCGCAATTTTTTCTTGGAATAAATATCCGAGACGAGACCATGGCCTTTCTGCTGATAAAATCGTTCCCCATCCGTCGAAACGATACCGGAACCTTCCTGACCGCGATGCTGTTGAGCATACAGACCCAGGTATGTCAGGTTGGCGGCCTCCGATTGTCCGGAAACACCGAACACGGCACATTCTTCATGAAAATGGTCTGAATCCGATGGTAGGTTGAAAACCGGAAGTTCGTTCAACGGAGCCTCATGATTCCCGTATTCCCAATTGCCTCGTGAGGGCATGGTGCCAAGGATCTCCCAGGTCGGCAACGGGAAGAGTGAATTGTGATGTGATGCGTTGATTCTGATCGGATATGGAGGCGGAAAAATGATTGTCGTCTGTCACCTGGCCGAGAAGAGTAAGGGGAATCTTCCGCTCTTCAGCCAAGGCAGTGACCTTCTCCACATGTTCGGGAGAAACCGATATCACCACGCGAGAGGGTGTTTCCCCGAAAAGCAGGGCATCCAGGCGTATTCGATGCTGAGAGAGTGAAATCTTGAGCCCAAAGGTTTGGGAAGGATGGCTGAGACAACACTCTGCTAGTGTAACCAAGAGGCCTCCTTCGGAGCAATCATGTGCCGATTGAACCCACCCCTTCTTAATGCAGGATAACAGAAATTCCTGAAGAGCCAACTCTGTTTCTACATCCAGCCAGGGTGGCATCCCCTGTTCCCGCGCATGAATGACCTTAAGGTATTCCGTTCCTCCCAAATCTTCTTGGGTCTCGCCTAAGAGAAGTATCTGATGGCCGGCCTGTTTAAAGTACTGTGTGGTAATGTGTCCGACATCTTCAATGAGACCCACCATCCCGATGATAGGCGTGGGGTAGATGGAGACGCCATTCGTTTCATTATAAAAACTGACGTTCCCGCTCACGACCGGAACCTTTAGCTCCCGGCAGGCATCGGCGATGCCTTCTACGGCCGAAATAAATTGCCACATGATGTCCGGACGTTCGGGATTCCCGAAATTTAAACAATCGGTCACCCCGATGGGTTGGCCACCAGAACAGACGACGTTTCGTGCGGCTTCGGCCACGGCATGTCCGCCCCCGATATAGGGATTCAAGAGGCAATACCGGCTATTCCCATCGGTCGCCATCGCGAGAGCGGTGTTCGTCCCTTTAATACGAACGACTGCAGCATCCGATCCAGGGCAGACGACCGTATTCGTCCCCACCATATGATCGTATTGGCGGTAGACCCACCGTTTATTCGCGATCGTCGGTGAGCCCAGGAGGGCGACCAGGGTTTCCGCAGGATCTTTGATATCAGGAAGCGCATCCAAGTTTAACGATTGAAGGAGTTCTTGATATTCCGGCGGAGCCGAAGGCCGGTCGTACTTAGGCCCTTCCTCGGCCAGGGCATGGGCCGGAATTTCCGCGACGACCTCCTCCCCATTTTTGACGCGCAAGAATCCGTCGTCCGTCACATGACCGACGACTGCGGCATCGATGCCCCACTTCCGGCAAATCGCTAAGACTTCCTCTTTCTTATCCGGCTTCGCGACCAACAACATCCGTTCCTGTGATTCGGAAAGCAACATTTCATACGGCGTCATGTTGAGTTCCCGTTGCGGAACTTTTGAGACATCTAATTCGATCCCCGTTCCCGAACGAGACGCCATTTCACAGGAGGAACTCGTCAAACCAGCCGCCCCCATGTCCTGAATGCCCACCAATAAATCCCCCTCTAAAAATTCAAGGCATGCTTCAAGTAGGAGTTTTTCCAGGAAAGGATCTCCAACCTGCACGTTGGGACGTTTCGCGTCAGAGGCATCATCAAAACTGTCGGACGCCATCGTGGCACCATGGATACCATCCCGCCCCGTTTTGGCCCCGATATACAGCACAGGGTTCCCCGTTCCTTTTGCCAACCCCTTCAGGAGACGATCTTTTTGAACGATTCCCAAACAGAAGGCGTTGACCAAGGGGTTTTTGGCATAAATATCATTGAAGGTAATCTCTCCCCCCACGGTAGGCACCCCGATACAATTTCCGTAGAACGCGATACCCGACACCACCCCTTGGAGTAAATGCCGATTTTTTGGAAGATCGAGCTCACCAAATCGGAGTGAATCCAGCAAGGCGATGGGCCGGGCACCCATCGTGAAAATATCTCGAAGAATCCCACCGACTCCCGTTGCGGCCCCTTGAAACGGTTCGATGAAGGAGGGATGATTATGAGACTCCATCTTAAAGACCGCAGCTAAACCATTTCCGATATCGACGGCCCCAGCATTTTCCCCCGGGCCCTGGACCACTCGCTCCCCGTGGGTCGGAAACCGTTTAAGATGGATGCGAGAACTTTTATAACTACAGTGTTCGCTCCACATCACGGAGAAGACCCCCAACTCCGTGAGATTGGGTTCTCGCCCGAGGTGTTTCAGGATTTGCTGGTATTCTTCCTCGGAAAGACCATGCTGTTCAATCAGGTGTTTATCCATCGGAGGTTTCAGCGGAATGACCCTGATTCGCTCTGGCCTGTTTGGGTTTGGGAAGAGTGAGGAGGCATTCGAAGTGGCAAATGATCAGTCACGTAGGAGGCATACCGAAGAGCCGTCAAGACTTGTTCGTACGTGAGTCCCAACATTTCCTGAGTTTCGGCAAAGGACTTTCCCATCCCCAATACACCGACAGCTGTCGCGACGTCCACCGTGGTCTCGGCAAGACATGGTTTTCCGTCGCATTGCTCTGGATCCATGGTGATTCCCGGAAAGACCTCCATGATCAGGGATGTCCCACACCAACAACAGAGAAGCTAGCAAGGAACGAGAGAGCCCCCATGAGTTATGATGCTCCAGTGTGTATGGGAATCGAGGCAAACAGGGATTGGAAAAGCATTCGCCCATCAACATTGTTTAAGAGGGCTTCTACACAGCGTTCGGGATGAGGCATCATGCCCAACACATTGCCCTTAGCATTACAGATACCCGCGATATTATCCAGGGATCCATTGGGATTGTCTTCTTTCCGGACCTGGCCAGTCTCATCAGCATAACGAAACACGATTTGCGCATTCGCCTGTAGAGCCGAAAGCGTCACCGGGTCGGTATAATAGTTTCCTTCCGCATGGGCGATAGGAATCTTGAGCACCTGACCAGGGGAACATTCCGAGGTAAACGGCGTTTGGGCATTTTCCACGCGCACCCAGACATCTTCACAAATAAAAGAAAGATTCGTATTTCGAAGCATGGCCCCAGGTAACAAACCGGCTTCCAATAATATTTGAAAGCCATTACAAATTCCCAAAACCAGCCCTCCCCGATCGGCGAATTCAGCTACCGCCCGCATAATCGGAGAAAAACGAGCGATGGAACCTGTTCGAAGATAATCTCCGTAAGAAAATCCTCCAGGTAAAATGACCGCATCCATTCCCTCCACTGATGTGTGTTGGTGCCAAATAAGATGTGCAGGTTTCCCTAAGATTTCGGAAACCGCATGGGCACAATCTCGGTCGCAATTGGATCCGGGAAACGCGATAACGCCAATATTCATGACTGAATGGTGCTGTTCTTGCGTTGAAGATTCTTGAGTGGCCACAATCTGATGTCGGCCTTGGGGCTCATGTCCCGGTAATCTCGTAACGGAAGTCTTCGATCACGGGATTGGCTAAGAGCTTTTGACACATGGCTTCAATGGTTTTTTCTGCTGTTTGCGGGTCAGATTCTTCCAGATTGATCTCCATCAATTTTCCGATACGGACATCTTGCACGGAATCGAACCCTAAAGCTTCAAGTGATTGCTGAACGGCTCGTCCTTGCGGGTCGAGGATTCCGTTTTTGAGGGTGATAAAAATCGTGGCTTTCATGGATGGTTTCTTTGCGAACTCCCTAAGCACATACCCGTCGCAACACTTCTTGATAGGTTTCCTCCAGTTTACCCAGATCTTTCCTGAACCGGTCTTTATCCATCCGTTCTCCGGTCTGGATGTCCCAGAAACGACACGTATCGGGAGAAATTTCATCCGCGAGGATAATCGTGTTATTCCAAAGACCGAATTCCAACTTGAAGTCCACCAATAACAATCCCCGTTCCTTAAAGAAGGGACTCAGGACCGTATTGATTTTTAAGGCCTGCCTCCGAAGCTCGTCAACCTGTGGAGGGGTAGCTAATTTCAGTAACCGTATATGATCCTGGGTGATCAGCGGGTCCCCTAGGGAATCGTCCTTGTAATAAAATTCCAATAACGGCGGATCCAATACCAACCCTTCTTCCAATCCCAACCGCTTCACTAAACTCCCGGTTGCTCGATTTCGCACGACGACCTCGATGGGGATGATCGTGACTCGACGTGAGAGCATTTCCCGTTCATCGAGCTGTTGGATGAAATGAGTGGGAATCCCCGCTTCTTCTAACAGCTGAAACAACCGAGTCGATATTTTGTTGTTCACCACACCTTTCTCCAGAATCGTTCCCTTTTTTTCGGCGTTAAACGCGGTCGCATCATCCTTAAAATACTGTATAACTTCGTCTTCCTTGTCAGTCAGGAAAATTTTTTTGGCTTTCCCCTCGTATAGCATGGTCCCTTTGGTCATGCCTTGACCTTCTTTCGTTTCGTCGTTGATCGGCGAGTGCCTGGCGAAACACTGCCCCGTGCGGAGGAAGGCGATTTCCCGAAGACCCGCATAAAGATTTCACGTTGATGCCGAATATAGGTCTTTGGATTAAAACAATTGGCGATTTCTCGTTTCGATAAATGCCGTCGAATAAACGAATCTTCTTCGATTAGGGCTTGAAAGTTCGCCTTGCTCTTCCAGGCCCTCATGGCATGTCGCTGGACGGTCTCATACGCCTCTTTTCGAACACACCCTTTTTCGATAAGTGCCAATAGCAATCGTTGGGAATAGATCAATCCCCCCGTTTGATTGAGGGTCTCCAACATGCGTTGTGGATACACGACGAGTTTGGACAGAATACGGTTGAGCCGAACCAACATATAATCGACCAAAATCGTGCTATCCGGAAGAATGATTCGCTCTACCGACGAATGGCTAATGTCCCGTTCATGCCAGAGCGCCACATTTTCTAAGGCGGCTAAACTGTTCCCACGCACGACGCGAGCTAACCCGCAGAGGTTTTCCGAGCCCACAGGATTCCGCTTATGGGGCATGGCGGACGATCCTTTTTGTCCCGGCTCAAAGTACTCTTCTGCCTCCAGCACCTCGGTCCGTTGTAAATGACGTATTTCCGTGGCCAATTTTTCGATACTCGCCGCGATCAGGGCCAGAGCAGATAAGAAGGCCGCATGCCGGTCCCGTTGAACGATTTGATTGGAAATGGGAGCGGGCGTGAGTCCCAAACGTTTACAGGCCCCCTTTTCTACGCGTGGAGGAAGATGGGCGAAGGTTCCCATGGCCCCGGAAAGTTTGCCCACCGAGATATCGGTGACGGCGGAAGCGAACCGTTGCGCTTGCCGTTCAAACTCTTGGTACCAAATGGCAAATTTCCATCCTAAGGAAATTGGTTCACCATGAATCCCATGTGATCGGCCTACCGTTAACGTATCGGCATGTTGAAGAGCGCGACCTTTAAGCGTGTGCAAAAGGTTGTGCAGATCTTCTTGGATAAGGGAGGATGCTTCCTTCAACTGCATGGCCAATGCCGTATCCAGGACATCCGAGGAGGTCAGCCCCGCATGCAGAAATCGGGCTTCTTTTCCGGCTTGTTCAGCCACAGCCTCCAAAAAAGCAATGACATCATGCCTGGTGACTTGTTCAATTGCATCGATTCGCTTGGGGTCAATCTTTACTTGTTTACGTATTCTTTTCGCCACACCCTTGGGGACACGGCCCATCTGTTCCATTTCTTCACAGACCGCCAATTCCACATCCAACCATAATTCGTATTTGTGACGTTGGGTCCACAGGGAACCCATTTGGGGGCGGGTATAGCGGTCAATCATGGATATGACACTTCACAAAAGCGAGTGAGTAAGAAAGTCATGTTAGGAGACAGGCGGGACGGATTCGGACGTTCGCTTGTCGGCTAATCGTTGATCGTCCCGGAGGATATGATCAAGCAAGCCATTTACAAACCGTTTCGCTTCCTCGTCAGCAAAACGTTTGGCGAGTTCAATAGCTTCATTGATGGTGACCATGGCTGGAATTTTGGGTTCCCACAACAGTTCAAATATCGCCACACGGAGAATATTCCGATCTACCACCGGCATACGTTCAATCGCCCAATCCACCGCAAACTTTCTGATGAGCGCATCGATATCTGTCTGGTGCTCAAGCACGCCTTGGTATAACTGAAGGGCAAACGCTTTCACCTCAGATGAAACCGTTTGCGTCTTCCAAAACTTTTCCTGCCAGGCTTCATCCGCGGGCTGAAATTCGTGTTGAAACAACATTTGCAAACCCAATTGGCGGGCATACCGTCGGGAGGTGCGAGGTGAGGAGCCGGACTCGGAAGTCGATTGAGACAGGGTGGTCATCGTCGTCATTGCCGGATTATTTTGTTAAAAATCCTAATTGCGGCTGATGAGCCTCACCGATTTTTTTCATGAGGCGAACCATTTCAATGGCTGTCCGAGCCGCATCTGATCCTTTATTGGAAGTCGGAGAATCAGACCGATTCATCGCCTGTTCGACCGTATCAGCCGTTACGACTCCGAACACGGTCGGAATTCCGGTTTGGAAGGCAGTGTTGGCGATGCCTCGACTCGCTTCTGCACAAATATAGTCGAAATGTGGGGTCTCCCCACGAATCACGGCACCCAAACAGATGATCGCATCGAATTTCTTGGACTGCCCTAACGTTTTGGCGATCAGTGGGAGTTCAAACGCTCCAGGAACTCGAAATATCCGAATGTGATCCGGTGACGTTCCTAATTGTTCGAGGGTCTCCGTCGCGCCAGCCAACAATCGTCCCGTGACGGCTTCATTAAATTTACTGACCACGATTGCGATCTGACAATCCTTCCCCTCAAGATCTCCCTCTACGTAATCCATGGTGTTATCCGACCGTTAAGATCGAAGGTCTAAATTCTCTGATTGGGTGACGTGCTGGTTGGTCTGTGTACCACTTGTACTCTGGAACTGCAACCCCCCTTAGACATTATTCAGGAGATGCCCCAGTTTCGTTTTTTTGGTACGTAAATAATGAACGTTGGACTCGTGGGGGGTGATTTCGATCGGAACCCGCTCAACGACTTCAAGCCCGTACCCTTCGATCCCCACGATTTTTCTGGGATTGTTGGTGATGAGTCGAATTTTGCTCAGACCCAAACTGACTAAAATTTGTGCGCCAATCCCATAATCTCGGAGGTCGGGTTTAAACCCTAATTGTAGATTGGCTTCGACCGTGTCACTCCCCTGATCCTGAAGGTTGTAGGCCCGAAGTTTGTTAGCCAACCCGATTCCTCGACCTTCCTGATTTAAGTACAACAATACCCCTTTGCCTTCATCCTCGATCAACTCCATTGCACGATGCAGTTGTTCACGACAATCACATCGGAGGGATCCAAGCACATCGGCGGTCAAACATCCCGAATGGACGCGCACCATAGTCGGCGTGGCATCGATTTCACCTTTGATGAGGGCAATATGCGTCCCAGAATCCAATTCGTTTTCAAAGACGACGGCCTGAAAATTACCGAATTTCGTGGGAAGATTGGCTTGAACAAGGTTCTTAACGAATGATTCCTTATGGAGCCGGTACTGAATGAGATCTTTAATGGTTATGATTTTCAGCCCATGGGTGTGAGCAAATTCCATCAAATGAGGGACGCGAGCCATGGTCCCGTCATCATTCATGATCTCACAGATCACCCCGCTGGGATCCAGTCCAGCCAGTCGAGCCAAATCGACAGAGCCTTCTGTTTGACCGGCCCGTCGCAACACTCCACCTTTATGGGCTTTCAGGGGGAAAATATGCCCCGGACGGGCAAAGTCACTGGGTTTGGCCATAGGATCCACGGCTAGTTGAATGGTCGTCGCTCGATCCGCCGCTGAAATGCCAGTGGTGATATTTTTGGCCGCATCGATGGACACCGTAAAGGCCGTCCCAAACGTGGCAGTATTTTCGTTGGTTTGAGGAGGGAGCTTGAGTTCTTCGACTCTGTCAGGCGTCAGAGCCAGGCAAATAAGGCCCCGACCATACTTGGCCATGAAATTGATCTGATCAGGCGTCACTTTTTCAGCAGCCAGGACCAAGTCCCCTTCATTTTCCCGATCTTCATCGTCCACCAGAATAATACATTTTCCGGCTCGAATATCCTCGAGTGCTTCTGGAATGGTATGAAATTGTACGGAAGAATCTGTCTTCATTCTAAAGAGAACCAGTGAAAATCTCAGGTTAAGAAACGACATTCATCGAGAGTTTCCTTGAATGCTCTTATGACCACCAAGGCTCTCGACACGCCCTACTATCATAGCACTAATCCCCGCTAATCCCGAAACCAGGCCAAATACCCAAAACCCTGCCTCAAAAGACCCAGTGCTATCCTTTAGCCAGCCGAACCAAGACGGGAGGAAAAAGCCCCCCAATCCTCCGGCCGCCCCTATTAACCCTGACGCCGTTCCCATCATATGATCAAATCGGTGAGAGGCTACCTGAAAAATGACCCCATTGCCGAACCCCAGGCAAATCATCAGAGCCAACAGGGCCATCAAGGTCCCAAGCATACTTGGGAGATAACCCGGGATGAGACAGAGACCGGCGACGAGTAAAAATAAGGCATACAAAAACGTTAACCCCCCAAAGCGATCCGCTACGTACCCCCCTAAGGGCCTGGCGACACTCCCGGCTAAGGCACAGGCTGCGGTCAGTGTCCCGGCGAGAACCATTCCAACCTGGAATTGGTCATGGAAAAAAATTGGCAAATAACTGGAGAACCCGACGAATCCCCCAAACGTCACGCCATAGAGCGCACAGAGCCAATACATGAATTTATCTTGAAGACCTTCGGATAGATAAGCCCGAAAGCTGGAAGGCGCGGTTGTCACCGTTTGGCGGTGATGTCGGGATTTCGGTCGAACCAGTAGAAGAAACACCAGGCCCGTCATGATAACGGGAACGATCATCCAACCCAGAGCGGTACGCCAACCAAATGCCTCGGCCAACCTGGGGGCAATCATTGTCGCGAGCAACACCCCACTATTTCCGACTGCGGCCACCCCCATAGCCAATCCCTGATGAGCCGGAGGGTAAGCTTGACTGGCCAGGGGAAGAGCGATGGCAAAACTCGCACCGGCAAATCCGAGCAATAACCCCACTCCCAGCATTGCTTCAAACGAGGTACCCCAGAGCCAACCGAGGGCCAACGCGAGGACTTCCAACCCGAGAATTCCAATCCCAATGTATTTGGCTCCGAGCCAGTCAGCTAAAGGTCCGACGATAATCCGGAGTATCGCCCCCCCGAGTAGGGGGGTCCCAACCAAGATCCCTTTTTGTGAAGCCGAAAGGGCAAACTCGTCTGAAATGGCGATACCCAAAGCCCCGATGAGCAGCCACACCATAAAACTGACTTCAAAGTGCAGCCAGGCACCCAGTAACGTAGGCCAATGCCCGGAACGAAGCGCACGAAGGCTATCGTTTAACATAGACGCACTTTCATCATTCGATTGCTCTAAAAGAAAAACCTGTAATCGGATTTCCTAGGTCCAATATACGGATTGTCATGTGGTCTAGGCTAGAGGCATTTCCCCGTTCCTTGCGGGAAAGTAGGCGGACTCCCAACCGACAAACCTCCCGTTGCTATCTCCCTGTTGTCCCATCATAAAAAGTTTTTTTGGTCAACGAGCCCAAAATTCATTACAATAGAAGATAGTCGGGAAAAACACACTCTGATTGGGTTTTGGTTTTTTGACCACTTCTTCATCTTCGGCCGCCAGCCGGAGCGACGAATCCCTTCATCGCTAGATTGAATTCGGAGCCTGAGTTTTATGAGTAACCGCGGTTCAAAAAAAGAACCCTCTCAAGCACCTGAGGTGATTCTTGATACATCCGAATCCGTGATCGATGTCACGGCGGAAGAAATCCAGGAGGAATCTCCTGAGGAAGTCGATTCGGAGAAGGATTCTGGTTCCGCCTCCGAATCGGCCAGTTCCTGGGAAAGCGTTTCCAGCGCCCTGGTTCCGACCACAACCTTAAGCCGCTATCTTTCGGAAGTTCGACGCTACCCATTTCTTTCTAAAGAGGAAGAATTAGAACTCTTCTATCAATATCAACACCTCGGGGAAAGAAAAGCCGCCGTCAAACTGATTTTGGCCAACCTGCGAGTGAGCGTGGCCATTGCTTCGGAGTATGGCTTGGCTGGGCTGGATCAGATGGATCTGATTCAAGAAGGGAATATCGGACTTCTCCAAGCTATGAAAAAATTTGACCCATCCAAAAATGTCCGTTTTTATGCGTACGCGGCCTGGTGGGTCCGAGCTTTCATCCTTCGTTATCTCTTGAATAATTTTCGGTTAGTCAAGATTGGCACGACTCAAGAACAACGAAAGCTCTTTTATAATTTGCGACGGGAAAAGGCTAAATTGGAGCGCCAGGGCTATGTGCCTGACCCCAAGCTTCTTGCCGACCGCTTAAATGTTCGGGAACGAGATGTCATTGAGATGGATCAGCGGTTAGGAAGTTGGGATCTGTCCCTCGATCAACCCATGACAGAGGATGG
Source organism: Nitrospirales bacterium (assembly GCA_965223275.1). GTDB lineage: Bacteria > Nitrospirota > Nitrospiria > Nitrospirales > UBA8639 > Nitrospira_E. The sequence goes on along the minus strand of OZ244992.1, from coordinate 4,065,609 downwards.
AGAGGGAACCTTTCACGACCTTCTGCCTGCTACTCAGCCTGCTATCGACGACCAATTGGGGGAAAGCCAACTTCGGATTCTTTTCCGGAAAAAACTCGCCGAATTTGCCAAAACCCTTTCAGAACGAGAGGAGGATATTCTTCGGAACCGCCTGTTATCAGAATCTCCAGTAACGCTAGAAGATTTGGGGAAAAAATACTCGGTCACCAAAGAACGAACTCGGCAAATTGAAGCCAAGATTATCAAAAAATTACGTGAGTTTATGCAAAAGGAACTGCGAGACTTTGACCGCCTTGCCCCTTAAGGTGAGGAAAGTCCCATAAATAAGAATTATTACGTATTTTGCCTATCACTATCCCTCCTTCTAGGGGTTCCCTCCCTCATTTGTTTCTCATTAATCTTTAGAAAAAGTCCTTATGGGGCTCTTGACTTCGAATGATTGGGTCTTATCTTTCCGCCCAACACCACATGCATCTCAACAGGTTTACTGATTGACCGGTTGAATGCCAATTTCAAGGACTTTACTTGGAAAACCATTCCTTAACTACTACGCCAAATACCAAAGAAGGAGGTACGTATGGCAGCCACGAAAGAAAAGGAAAAGAAAGAATCCCCAGACGGAAGTAGTGCCCGGGGCTTCCGTCCATTAGGTGATCGTGTCTTTGTCACCTATACTGAAGAATTGGAACGGACAGCCGGAGGCATCTATGTGCCGGACTCGGCTCGGGAAAAACCCCAACGCGGCACCATCGAAGCGATTGGGCAAGATGTCGAAAACCTGAAAGTCGGCGATCAAGTACTCTTCGATAAGTATTCCGGAACCAAGATTAAAATCGAAAACGATGACTGCCTGATCCTGAAAGAGGAAGATATTTTAGGAATTTTTGAGGACTAAGACCCACCATCTGATTACCACCCTGAAATGTAATTTTGATGTTCATTCAAATACGATTGCGTAAGGAGGCAATGTATGGCTAAACAGTTACAATACAGTGAACAGGCACGCGCCTCGATTCTGAAAGGAGTCAATCAGCTGGCGAATGCCGTGAAAGCGACCTTGGGGCCCAAAGGGCGAAACGCCATTTTGGACAAGAAATTCGGTGCCCCGACCATCACCAAAGACGGAGTGACGGTCGCCAAGGAAATCGAACTGAACGACCCCTATGAAAACATGGGTGCCCAGTTAGTCCGGGAAGTCGCCAGCAAAACGAGTGACGTGGCCGGTGACGGAACCACCACCGCCACCGTCCTTGCCCAGGCCATTTACCGGGAAGGGGTCAAAAACATCACGGCCGGTGCCAACCCGATGGAGATTAAACGGGGCATCGATAAAGCCGTGGAAGCAGCCATCGAAGAACTCAAAACCTTCAGCAAACCCTGTCAATCCAAGAAAGAAATCTCTCAGATTGGTGCTATTTCGGCCAACAACGATCATACCATCGGCGATTTGATTGCCGAGGCCATGGATAAGGTCGGAAAAGACGGTGTCATTACGGTAGAAGAAGCCAAATCCATGACTACTTCTCTTGATGTGGTCGAAGGGATGCAATTTGATCGAGGTTATATTTCTCCGTATTTCGTCACCAATGCCGATCGCATGGAAGCCTCTCTTGAGGATGCTTTTTTGTTGATCGTCGAGAAAAAAGTCAGTGCGATGAAGGATCTGCTGCCCATCCTTGAGCAAGTGGCAAAAATGGGGAAACCCCTCGTCATCATCGCTGAAGACGTCGAAGGCGAAGCCTTGGCTACCCTCGTCGTGAACAAACTGCGGGGAACCCTCAACGTGGCAGCCGTGAAAGCTCCTGGATTCGGCGATCGGCGAAAAGCCATGTTGGAAGATATCGCCACCCTGACGGGCGGCCAAGTCATCTCAGAAGAAGTTGGCTTGAAACTCGAGAACGTCAAATTGACGGACTTGGGTAGAGCCAAACGGGTGAATATCGACAAGGACAATACCACGATCGTTGAAGGGGCTGGTGACCCCAAACGGATCGAAGCCCGTGTCAAACAGATCAAGACGCAAGTCGAAGAAACCACTTCCGATTATGACCGGGAAAAGCTCCAAGAACGCCTGGCCAAAATGGTGGGTGGCGTGGCCGTCATCAATGTCGGTGCCGCGACCGAAACGGAAATGAAAGAAAAGAAAGCTCGGGTGGAAGACGCTCTCCATGCGACCAAAGCGGCAGTTGAGGAAGGAATTGTTCCCGGTGGTGGCGTTGCCCTCCTTCGGTGCATTCCGGCTTTAGATAAGTTGTCCCTCAATCACGACCAACAAGTTGGCGTCAATATCGTGAGACGTTCGCTGGAAGAGCCGATCCGGCAAATCGCCATCAATGCCGGAGCGGAAGGCTCGATCATCGTCGAGAAAGTTCGTGGCGAATCGACTCTTCGTGGCTACAATGCCGCCACGGATGAATTCGTGGATATGGTTGAAGCCGGTGTCATTGACCCCACAAAAGTGGCACGTTGCGCTCTGCAAAACTCAGCCAGTGTATCCGGGTTGATGCTCACCACCGAAGTGATGGTGACGGATCTTCCTGAAGAGAAAAAGGATGCTCCGATGCCTGGTGGTCATGACCACGGTATGGGTGGTATGGGCGGCATGGGCGGATTCTAAAATCTCCCCATACCGATTACCATGTGCGAAAAAGCCTGGAGAGCCCAAAGCTCTCCAGGCTTTTTTTTGTTCACAATTAATCCTGGACTCTCTAAGATATCACCCGATGAAGGATGCTCAAAGACCAATCAATGGTTATGCGCTTTGAATCGATGCGGGTATCCCTAAGTCTTTTGGGACTCGTGGGAGTCATCTTGGGAGGCTGCGCCACAGACCTCCGGTGGGTAGCGGACCCCTCCCCTCTCCCAGCCTGTGAACCCGATCGATTATTGGAGTGGAGCGATTTTACCCCAAAAATCCCCACGGACCATCGAGGGGCCGAAACCGCTATTCGATTTCATGCCGATCATCCCAACAGACAAATCATGATGGTCTTGGATTCCCAACGTTCTTGGGTCAAGCCTGAACTCATCGAACCGAGGAATTCAAGGCTCTGGCGCGCGTCAGAACGACTGCTTGCTCACGAACGATTGCATTTTGTCATCAGCTGTCTTCTCGTACGCCAAGCCAATGTCTCACTTAAAGATCACGATGACCTTAACCAGGTCCTGGCCTTAACCAAGTTAGTGGCTCAACGCCTCAATTCTCAGTATGACTCAGACACGAACCACGGGTTGAACTTTGATGAACAGCTGGAATGGGAGCATGATGTCATGGAGCAATTTCGCGACATTCGACGTTGATTGAGGGAAAGACCATCATGCCACGACCTTTTTTCTTGGGGTGCTTACTTTTGACAGAGGGTTTCATCCGTATGGTATAAGGGTGAGGGAAAAGAGGTTTTTGGATTTTTCGCAACAACCCTTAGGTGAAACGTTATGTCTGACATTCATGTAAAGAAACGTCATGCCTCATTTTTTGATCAACTCAAGTATGGGTATATCGCTTTAGGACTCAGTATCTGTGGGATAGTCTCCTTCACCGCCGTTGCTGAGGCCACTGAATCTCAATCCCGCACCGAAACCAACTGTACCATCGGTATGGCCAAGGGAGATGCCCAAGCAGAATGCCAGGTTCCCATCCCCAGTGGTTGTACGGTCGCACAATTTCCAGGGTATGATCAGCCTTGGGCGGATGTGTCTAAGGGCGGAAGGACATCTTGTACATTCGATAAAAAACGAACCGATTGGAAAACCTCCATTATTGGGACCTGCACATCATGTCAGACCGAGCAGTGCACGGGTCGCTTTATGGTCATGTTTAACTGCTCCGATAACGTACCTCCAGCTAATCCAGGCTCTCCACATCAACGATAGCATCTAGCGGGTTCTTTGAGGTTCGGAACCTAAAAGAGCCATGCCCTCATTAACTCAGATCGTCAAAGAGCATGCCAGATCTTTAGGTTTTGATGCTGTGGGCATCGTGGCTTTGCCTTTATCGAACAATGAACCTTCCCAAAGCCGATCACCTTCCGGATTCATCGAGCAACTCCAGACTCGTCTGGAAGAATGGCTGACACGTGGATACCACGCCACCATGCATTGGATGGCGAAAAACCCCAGTCGCCGTTCTGATCCAACGGTCGTTCTTCCTGGATGTCGGTCTCTGATCGTCGTAGGGATGAATTATTATACCGACCACGATGCGGACGAATCCGAACAGGCTGGCCGAATTGCAAGATATGCCTGGGGAAAAGACTATCACCTGATCCTGCAAGAACGATTACAGCTCCTTGAAGACTTCCTACACACAACCATCCCCGGCATTCAAACCCGCAGTTATGTCGATACAGGCCCGGTCATGGAAAAACCTTGGGCACAACAGGCTGGCCTTGGTTGGATTGGAAAACATACCAACCTGGTTTCATCAGAATTCGGATCATGGCTCCTGCTGGGAGAGATACTCACGACAGAATCGTTCGTTCCGGATGAACCCGCCTCCGATCTTTGTGGAAGTTGTACGCTGTGTATTCAGGCCTGTCCGACAGGAGCGATCGTGGAACCCTACATTCTTGATGCTGAACGATGTATCTCCTACCTCACGATCGAATATCGCGGCGATGATACCGACCTCCCTCCAGAGCGACACAAACAGGTCGGGAACAGAATTTTTGGCTGCGACGACTGCATAGATATTTGCCCATTCAACGTCAATGCCAAAGCGACGAACGAAGAAGGGTTTTCACCTTTACCGTGGACCCTTCATCCCGAACTTTCTGATCTCCTTCAGGCAAATAAGGAAGATTTTTTACGAAAAACAAAGGACAGCCCCATCCGACGATCAAAATTTGATGGGTTTCAACGAAACGTTCGTCGCAGTCTGAAAAACACTTCCGCACCCTCCTCTTCTACTGCAACTCCATGATGGTCACACCTTCTCCGCCCTCGGAAGGATTACCCGGGCGAAAAGTTTTGATGTACGGTGAGGTTTCGCAATATTCACGTACGGTGGCACGCAAGACTCCTGACCCTTTTCCATGGATGACTTTGAGGCAGCGACTTTCTTGTCTCAGCGCCTGATCGAGGGCCTCAATCGTCGCATCTAAGGCTTCATCCGGCAATTTGCCACGAAGATCGAGTTCATAAAGAGGATCCTCCCGAGCTTTGGAAGTTGAATGTTTCTTGTATATGTGCGAGGAAGCCAGGAGCACAGATTTGGCCTGTTTGGTAGTAGATGGAAATGCCTGATCGGGCATATGAGAAGGCCCCACGAATCGTAGTGTATTCGGGGGGGTCTTCACCGTTTGTGCACCAACGCGCACCGAAACCAGCTTTTTACCTTCAGGATCCTCCAATAACTCTCCACGTGTTCCTAGTACACCAATTTCTACGATATCGCCTTTTTGAGGAGTCTGAGGAGTCTCTTCCTCGCCGAAATGCAATTCCTCCTCAATATTCGCCTGAATCTCCCGTACACGTTGTTTCGCCTGCTTCAAGCCAGAAAGGGTTTTGCTTTTTTTTACTTCCTCGAGGATCTGGTTCAATTGCCGTTGGGAACGTGAAAACTCTCGCTGCCATTGTTTTCGGTAACGGAGTTGATCCGTTCGTTGCCGATTGCGAATGTCTTCCCGAAGTTTTTGGGCTTCTTGAAGCACACCTTCTGCTTCCCGCCGAAATTTTTCGGCCTGTGTGACTTCTTGGTCCAGCTGCGTTCGAGTCCTTTGAAGCGTCCGGAAAATGTGTTCTAAGTCATAATCTTGCCGGTCAATCAAGTTAGCTGATTGCTCTATTATGGAATCTTCTAACCCTAATCGCCGAGCAATTTCCAATGCGGAAGACCCACCGGGAATCCCATCCAGCAAGCGATAAGTCGGAGAAAGGGTGGCCAAATCAAACTCTTGTGACGCATTGCGAATGAAGTCATGACGAAGGGCTAGAGTTTTCAAAGAAGGATAATGTGTCGTGGCGACGATCGTGCACCCCTGATCAGACAGTCGAAAAAGAATGGATTCGGCAAGAGCAGCCCCTTCAATCGGATCGGTCGAAGACCCCACTTCATCCAACAAGACCAACATGGCCGATCCTTGGGCTTGATTCATCGCCGCTTCCTGTAAAATGGTGATGATATGCAGGATGTGTCCGGAAAAACTCGATACATCCTGGCTTAAGTCTTGCGTATCGCCAATATCGGCATACACATCTTCAAAAAAAGCCATTTCAGAGTTTGGAGAACAAGGGGGTAGCAACCCACCTTTTACCATTAAGGCCACAAGGCCGATGAGTTTCAGGGAAACGGTTTTCCCTCCCGCGTTTGGACCGGAAATCAGCAAAATGTTTCCTGCTCCTTCCACTTGAAGGGAATTCGCCACGACATTGGATTTGGTTAACATTAACAAGGGATGGCGCGCCTCTTTGAGGACAATTCGTTGGTCCTGATTCAGAGTGATGGACGAACCCTCCAGCTTGATGCTCAAACGAGCTTTAGCTATCAGACAATCTAAATCAGCCAGGGCCTTCACGGTTTCCCGAATCTGAGGCCCCGCCTCAGCGACCACTTGTGACAGATCTTGGAGGAGACGGACGATTTCCTGATGCTTTTGCAAATCGGCAAACTTAATGGCATTGTTCAGTTCAATTAAGGACCGAGGTTCAATGAAGACTGTGGCTCCAGTACTGGAAATATCATGGACAATCCCATCGATCTCATGCTGTCGTTCGGCTTTGATAGGGACCACATACCGATTTTCCCGCTCTGCAAAATATTGCCCCTGAAGCAAATCCTCGTATTGTGCTGAGCTCAAGAGTTGTTCCAATTTGCGCCTGATGCGTTGTCGAAGATCCTGGCACTTTTGAGATAAAACCTGAAGTTCAGGGGTAGCGGATTCATGGATATTGCCATTGATATCCACGCAATAATCGATGGTCCTCCTTACCTGATCCATTTCAGGAAAATGCGTGAATCGTGCAAAGAGGTTCTGACAGGATTCTCGATGAAGGAACAGCCGGTTTCTGACATGTTGGGTCAATTCCAACACGACGGACACATCCCGTAATTCTTGGCCCGTTAAGACGCCACCTTTTTCAGCCCGTGAAAGAGTCCCCTGAATATCCGGGAAGGCCAAAGGCGTGAAGGGGTGAGGACTGTCCAATACCTTCACCATTTCTTCCGTTTCGGTGAGTTGCCACTGGGCGTCGGTGAAACTTTCCGCAAGAGGAAGAGACCGACATCGTGCCTGACCAAGGGTTGAGGCCGCTTCCCGGGAAAGAAAATCCAGAAGAACCGACCACTCCAGTACCTGAAAGGTCTGTGTGCGGATAGAGGAAGATTCCATCGAGTCCAAGTGTAAAAAGGGACCACGCTGGAAGCAAGAGTGAACCGGAACAGAAAAAATGCCGGGAAAACTAAAGGGGAGGAATCAACAGGGGGAAAAACGAAATTTCAATAATGTGACGGCGGGACGAGCGATACACTATTCTGGTTTAATGGACTCCATCGATTTCTTTAAATCCTCGATGGCGGCTTGAATATTTTCTTTCACTTCCTGCCAAGCCGTCTCACTATTATCCCTTAGACGTTCAATTTTAGGCAGAAGGGTATCGCGTTGTTCCCGCAACGCGTCCAATTGTGCCTGAAGTTTGGCTCGGGTCTTTTCTTGCAACTCAAGGCTTTGTTTACGGAGCACTTTAATTTGGCCATCAAGATCATGAATTTGCTTTTGAAGGTTTTTATCCTTTACCCCACCTTTTGGGGATTCCGAGACAGCGGAAGGTTGTTTGGTTGGAGCTTTAGCGGGTGAGGCCAACACCTCTCCCTCATGACCCATGATTATTAAACCCAACAGGAAAATACCTATCCCCAAAGAGCCCTGTTTCCATCTATTCCTCATGAGATGATCCTTATCCCTGATGGCAAAAGTTGTTTCTCAGATTCCTTCTTCAAGAGGGCAAACACGCCGATTCATTCCATTCCACAAGACAGGGGAGATGAAGATTCAGTGCACGTGAATACATTGACTTGCCTCGTCGAGAATCATTTCCTTACAATGCCAACCCACCTTCGAGGTTCTTTTGATGAATGCCGATGACGCCAGAGCTTACCTGAACTATCTCTTGACACTCCATCTCCGTCAGGAAGAAGCCTTCGGTCCGCTTGCGTTGGCATTCGTCAAAGAACAGGACCTCTCACAATTGGGTTTATTGGCCGAAGAACAATTTAATTTACTCATGGCCACTGCCACCGTGTTTTCAGCGGAACCCAAACGGTACACCACCAAACTTGAATTACTACAAAAGGCCAGCCAAATTCTCCCTCAAACCCGGTATGACGACCCTGAACTGGCCCGCGATTTAACCCATCTCATCCAAAAAACCCAAAGTGATCTTCAACGGTATAGCGAAGCCATGAAAGTGGCTCGCTCCCAGTCATTTGATCGCCAAAGTTTAATCGTCGAAACCGATTTCCCCGAATATTTTTTGGATCGAGCCCAAAAACGAGCTTCAACCTATTATCAAGAAAAATATCGATTAACAAAAGAAGCCAAAACCGCTCAACACTTTGGTGGAACCCCGAAAAAATTTGAACCGGAAAATGCCACCATCCATAAGGAGTTCCCCGGCGCTTGTGCTCCGTTCATGAATGCTCGGACTCAGGCCTTCCATCTCCTTTTACCATTCGACCTCAAAATCAGTCGGACTCCCGATGACCCGTTAGAGGCCGGAATCCGCATATTTTATGGGAAAATGGGGTATTCCTTTCCTTTGCGGTACGAAATGGGAAAATTGTGTAGTTATCATGATGGCCAAGTCCTGGATATCGACCTCCGGGATCCTCATCTTATCTTTGTATCTGTATCGGGTATTAAGGACCCGGAGTTTACCATTCAACCATCAGAATCTCACCCACAAATTCCTCCTGAATTCGCCTATCCCACTGCGATTTTGGAACATACAGGGAGTTTAGGGCCTTTTATTCAGGTTAGTTGTAATATGAAAGTCTGGTTCGATGCCGCCATCGTCTCACTCTTAATTCAGGGGGCCCCTGACCTGGGAGATTATGGCCTACAAGGTGGGGCTGGCCTCATGACCCGAACCTACGCCTCCGATAAAGTAGAATCATACGTACACAACCTGTCCCAGCCGTGGCAGGAAGGACTCAGCTTTAACTTTGTCAACCTGCATCTCCAATTATTGCCCGGCCGAGAAAGCGCAGTGGTTCCGTTTGGAACACCCATTTTTTCTGTCTACCCCGTCCTAAATCGCCAGTGCTACCGCTATCTCGATCGAAATGCGATGGACCAGGCTCCCTAAGCCAACGAATCGGGGCTATTATTCCCAATGCGGTATTTTCGTCCTACAATGGACGTATGAGGCTTCGCTCGTGGTATTTCATGTCGACCATCGTCCTGTTGGTGATAGCGGGTTGTGTCAGCCCCCATCCTCGCAAGGCACCGGTCAATCGTGCCGCTCCCCTCGTCGGTATTGCCTCTTGGTATGGGCCCGGATTCCATGGGAAGCTTTCTGCTAGCGGAGAACGTTTTGATATGTGGGCCCTCACGGCTGCCCACCGGACCCTGCCCTTTGGGACCTTTGTCCGTGTCCAATCCAAAGAATCTGGCCGAATCGTAACCGTTCGAATTAATGATCGAGGCCCGTTTATTGAGGGACGAGTGATCGATCTCTCATTCGCCGCCGCAAGGGAATTGCAGATGGTTGGTAAGGGTACCGAGGAGGTGGTCCTTACTGTGGTTCCCCGGCCTCCGACCTCTTCCCACGAAACCCCTTCCTATTGGGTCCATGTCGCATCCTTTTCCTCCCTGTCCAAAGCCATGAGTGAAAAGATTCGACTGGAGCGAAAATACCCTGAAGTTCAAGTTTCTACGGTGACAATCAAAACCAACGAATGGCACCGGGTTCAAATCGGAGCTTTTGCATCGAAAAAACGAGCTCAACAAGGCCTTAAAGACCTTCAAAAAACCATGAAAGGGTCTCCCAAAATCGTTCGTCATAACTAGTTGAAAGAAATGAATATTTTTCACTTATCATGGATTTTCATTGCCATAATCCAGACCCATATGGTAGATTACAGGGTACATGGATACTGATAGGTCAACCCATTTTTGCAATGGGACGTTGGGCCAAATTATCAATCCTTCTCATCCCCAACTGATTCAATTTCCCCACATACCATTCTTCTGGAACGCCGAGATTCCTCGGCCAACCACATCTAGCCCCTGCACGGCTGGAGTTCGCTAATTTTCCTATGGATTTTATCGCTGTCTTCATTTGTTTAGGCCTTTCTGCCTTCTTCTCCGGCGCTGAAATCGCCTTCTTTTCCATCACGGAAAGTCGCCTCAAGACCTTGGCGGAGGAAGGCCACAAGGGGGCCAAAATGGGCCTAAAGCTTCGGTCCAACCCTCAACGGCTCCTTTCCACGATCCTCATCGGAAATAATCTGGTCAATATCATGGCCGCCTCTCTAGCCACCCTCATCGCCATCCGGTTGTTCGGGTCGGAAGCCGTTGCGGTTGCCACAGGCCTTCTTACTTTCCTGGTCCTGCTGTTCGGGGAAATCGTGCCCAAGACACTCTGTGCCAAATACGCCGAGACGGCCGTCCCTATCCTGGCCTATCCCATCTACTGGCTGGAACAACTGTTCTTCCCCTTCCTCTATGTCCTAGAGCCCTTTATCCTCAAACTCACCGGTGGCCGGGGCCTGACGGTGCCATTTATCACCGAAGAGGAATTAAAAATCATGTTGGATGCGGGTGGGAAAGCTGGTGTGCTGGAAACCGACGAAGTCAAAATGATTAAAAACGTCTTTGAATTCAATGATGTCACCGCTGAAGACGCGATGACGCCGAGAATCTATATGTTTGCCCTAGACGGGACTCAAACCCTTGAAGGGGCCCGACAGGAGCTGTACAAGGCCAAATATTCCCGAATTCCCATTCACGACGGGAATCCCGACAACATTACCGGTATCCTGTACCGGAGCCATGCCCTTATGGAATTGGCCCAAGGACATTCCCAACTCAAGCTCAAAGAAATATCCAAGGTTCCCCTTTTCATACCATCGACCAAAACCGCTGATGATTTACTTAAACAATTTCAACAGGAAAAACGCCATATCGCTATCGTGGTCAATGAATTTGGCGGGGTCATGGGCCTTGTCACAGTTGAAGATCTCCTTGAAGAAGTGGTGGGAGAAATCCTGGATGAAGGAGACTTACACGAAGAATGGATCAGACGAACTGGGAAGGACCAAATTCTCGTTGATGGTCGAACCGAGGTCCGCCGTATCAATGAGTTCCTCAAGGTCGAATTAGACGATGAACAAAACACCATTAGCGGCCTGATCCTCGAAGAACTCGGCCACATTCCTTCCATTGGAGAGAAAGTCCATACCGAGAATTGCCTTCTTATCGTTCATGAAGCCGACGAACGGTCAATCAAGAGCGTTCAAATCATTAAAGAACAGCCAGTCCAAGACCCCTCCTCGACCGAACCGTCTCCGGTCGGCTCCGAGCCATAACCGTACAACTTCCATTCTCAATTTTGTTTTTTTCTGGAGAGTCCTTCTGAGGGCAAGAATGCCCTGACGTTTCTCGGGGAAAAGAATATAGGTAGGGTTTTGTCCTGAAGAAAGGAAAAACACTAATAGCCGATGGCGTCAGCCAGGAGACCGACACTCGTCGCAAAGTACGTCGAGCGGTTCCATTTCATGATCACCCGATAATTCTCGTAGACCAAATAGGCCGGACCGCCTTTTCCATCCGGTAAGACCACAGAAGCCTTGATGGGCACGATTGGAAGATTACTCCCATCGCTGCGGCGAATGCCCATTTTTTGCCAAACTTGAAGTGTTTTCTTAATTTTTAAGCTGGCCTGGTTCGCGTTAAATCCTTGAGGAAGTCGGGCACGTCGACCCCAAATCTGTGTGCCCCGCCATCCGGATTGAGCCAGATAATTCGCGGCCGAGGCGAATACATCGGCGGGAGTCGTCCAGATATCTTTACGACCATCCCGGTCAAAATCCACCGCATACCGCAAAAAACTACTCGGCATAAACTGACATTGTCCCATCGCTCCGGCCCACGACCCTTTCATCGCCTGCAGAGACGTATGACCGGCATCCAATATTTTCAGCGCATTTAACAGCTCGGTCCGAAAATATTGACTCCGTCTCCCATCGAAGGCGAGGGTAGCCAAGGCATCAACCACGTCATAGCCGCCGGTATTTTTTCCGTAAAACGTTTCAATTCCCCAGAGTGCCACGATAAACCGGGGCTGAACGCCGTAATGATCTCCAACCTGTTCAAGCAGCTTGGCATACTTCGCCCTCATGGTACGGCCACGCTGAACGCGCTGGGAAGACACGACCCGTTTTTGGTACTGTCCGAACGTCATCGTCGATTCAGGCTGCTTCCGATCCAATTCCAAGACCCGGGCTAAGGGCTTCACGCCTTTAAACGCTTCATCGACTAAGGAAGAAGAAATACCCTTCTCCACCGCCTCCTGTTTCAATGTGTCTACCCATTGGTCAAAACTGAGTTCGGCAAACGAAAATGATGGCCAAAGAACAATCAATGCCGTTGTGAAAAAAAGATGTTTCATTACCGTTTTTGTCACTCCTAAAAGTAGTAGGAATTTCATTGTTGCCATGACATCAATGATGCACTTTTTCATCATACTACAAAATGCCCTTCCGGCTAGGAATGAAAAACAGACTTTTTGTGAAATTTTTTAAAGTATGACAGGAAACTTCAAGGCATGTATCGTCATTCCTGTCATAGCGGGAATTCAGAATTGACCAGGGGCAAAACAAGTACGATGGCTCCCGCTGATTATGAAGATGGATGGAGAAAGAGCGTTGCTATGAATCCTCTCAAAAGACTATAGGGAAAGAACTACAGACATGGGTCTGACATTTCTTAGGGAGAAGGAACCTTATTGTTGAGGATAATCTTTAATCAATACAAAAGAACCTATTCATTTGAATTTGATTGTGTTGAGTCGTAGGGAATGATCAATGTTAAAGCTAGAGGTTCAAAGGGTTTGCAACATCCAATTAGGAGGCCTTCTTAGAAGGCCATACAAGTTAAGCTAGAGAGAAATTGTTAGGCAAACATCTCTTGCAATATAGTGAGCGTTTTTTGAGCCGCCACCTGGTGGATCACCCCCAAGTGTTTAAGCAGACGAGTTTGATCAACCGCTCTCATTTGATCCAAGGCGATGTCTCCCTTCTTACCTTGAAAAGTGGTTTTGACTCGCGTCGGATAGTTGCGAAGGGTAGTGGTCATGGGAGCAATCAAAACCGTATGAAGCGCTTGATTCATTTCATTGGGGGAGATAATCAAACATGGGCGAGTTTTCTTAATCTCGGCGCCTTGGGTTGGGTCAAGAGAGACAAGGTACACCTCGAACTGATTTACCATGTCCATTCTTCTTCATCAAAGGTATTCCTCACGTCATCGATGAGGGATTGAGTGGGACCCGCTGCCTTGAAGGCTTGCGCCCAACCTTCACGGGGTTTCCTCACCTTCATGATCACGAGGGAATCTTCCTTGACTTCTAGCGAGACCTCATCCTCGAATCCACATTGTTTCAACACTTGTGCCGGGATAATCACCCCTTTGGAATTGCCAATTTTAGTTAAGGTGGCTTTCATGCGGAGTCTCCATAGTTATTACAACGTTATAACATTCCCATGAACTCGTCAACTCGAATTTCTCAAAGAATCAGTGGAACAATAGGCTTTCATCATGCTCTCTCGGGTATCTTCACGGAAAAGGGCGAAAAGTCCCACGTTTCTGGGGATAACCAGGCATGGTGTCTGGGGATAAGCCCTCCAGCAGTCTGATTGCTACTCTACCCCTATTTCCCCATCGAACTTTTCCTCTGGCAATAGCACAATACCTCCTTTTTTTCATCGAAGGAGGTGTGTCAATGTCGGAGGTGTCAAGTTTTTTGTATAACTGATCGTGGTTAATCAATGGTCGGCACTCGATCTCTGACAATCATGGCAAATTGATTGAGGGCTCGTTTCCATTCAGGGTCATGGCGATGCCACCTTCGACATCCATCTGAGTCCCAGTCGTTGCTCTCAATCGTTGATTGACTTGGAAAACCTTTAGCCCCTCTCTTTCACCTGCTCGGATTGCGAGGGCAACCAACCATCCGACAATAAGAATTCCCACAGCCTTTATAACATCAAGTGACGGGGAACCAAGCGATTCCTGCAAGGTTTCAATCATTTTGGTCGGGTTCACGAATCACTCCCTCCTTGAAGCTAATCGGGTGTTGATAAATGCCTTGGACTTTTGCCTCTACGTCGTGGCATTCGGCTTCAGCCTTACAAAAACGACATCGTGGACTTCCATGCGAACTATCGATCCGTTGAGCGAAGCTTTCGAGATAACCACCAGGCCAGGGTAAGACCTGAAAAGAAGGGAAGACCCCAAAGAATAAGAAAAAAAAGAAATTCGGGTACCCTTCCACTATACAACCCAACCAATATCAAGTAATGAATTATTAGCATCCCAATAACAAAAAGGCCCATAGCCCATTTTTTGTTCGCTCCCAATTCTTTACGGTTTCGAGCCAATAACATACTTCCAAAAATGAACGGCAGGATAAGAGGAGCTATCCCAACAACTAATAGAAAACTTATTGGGTCATGCGCATGTGCCGTGGAAGGCAAAAGCACAGACAGAATCAATGACGTTCCAAAAGCTTGGCCGAGCGTTCTAATTTTCCGCATCATCATTCCTTGCTAAGTGGTCGCTTCAAAAACACATACACTTCTTCACCTTACTCCAGGTCTCTCCAAACGCAATGGGACATCTGTCCTACCTTTTTATCACTCCCATTTCCCTTCATCCCTATCTCCGACAAAATTCGGACCGATCCGTTCGCTCATCATATTCCTCCATTCGGGGATCCCTGTGCCCGAACCATGATATCACTGGTATTCCGTTCCCTGGGTTTTTTCCAATACTCATTGAGGGAAACCAATTGATAAAAGGGAAAAATTTTTGTCCTAATGGCGGAAAGAAGCTAGTGAAATGGCTTTATTGAAGGTTCTAAATGGCCGATACGTATTCTATTTACGTTCTATTTACGGTTTGATCAACCCTTCGATTCCACCCTTCTCAGGGCGCAAGGAGGTACTGAAAATGGATATCGCCGATATTTTTTTGATTCTTTCATTGCTAAGCATTGCCGGATGCTTGGTATGGGTGATGGCTTCCTACAATCGACTGATCGACTACCGCAATCGCTTTAAGAATGCCTTCTCTCAGATCGATGTTAAACTCGAACGACGGTACGATCTCATCCCAAATCTGGTGGAAACCGCCCGAGCCTACATGCAACATGAACGGGAAACGCTTGAAGCCGTCATCTCGGCACGTAACCAAGCTTCTGATGCCGCAAAACAAGCCGCGGCCAAACCGGAAGATGCCGGGGCTATGCAACAACTGATGGGTGCGGAAGGGTTACTCACCGGGGCCATGGGACGGTTGTTTGCCGTCATGGGGAACGTAGGAAAAGGGTAGCGTCCTCATTTCCGTCCCCTTTTCCCTTTTAGTCATTCCTGACATTTTTAATCAGGAATCTATCCTCCCACAAATCGGATAAGGCTTCAGGAGAGAGGGTGGTGGTGACATCGAGCATACGTATCATTCTAGGAACCCCTGTAGAAGGGGTCAATGGAGGGAAGAAGGCGGAGAAAGGATAAAGGGTTGTTGGTTTTTAGGAGGTTTTGGAACAGTGGTGGATTGGGTATGAAAAGAGAAAGATCTTTTGGCCCCATGACGTGCTAACTGTCATGATTTACCTGTCCCCAATTTTGGGATTCGATCATTGACGATTAATTCCTGACAGAGAATGCTTTTCCCACTTTGCCGGGCCCCATTGAGGACGATAAAGGCCGTATCGCGGAAGGCATTTAACAGAACAAGTTGGATTAATCGCGGATACATCACACATAGTCTATCCCCATTTTGCAGGCCTCGACATTCAATCGATAAAAAAGCCCCACACTCTGAGAATGTGAGGCTTTTTGAATAGACCAGACCTGGTATTTACTCTAAAGGTTCTTCGGCTTTCGATAATGCCAGGACGCCAATCCTACTAGCCCAGAGCCGAATAACAGTATAGTAGAAGGTTCCGGGATGGCCCCACCAATTGGAGGTTTGGTAACATCAGGGACCTCTACCCCATCCCCGGCTGGATAAAATACCAGGTTTGTTTGGATGTTATTTTCCCAGGTGTGAAACCAGCCGGTTGATTGGGTAATTTCTCGGGGCAACGACGTGAAACCAAAAATTCCTGTTTCGCCCGGCATTACACCGAGCCCCGCATTATTCCTAATATCCCACTCGACGGGTTGCCCCGAACAACAGTCAAAGACCCAATTAGCGTTTGGGGCAAAGAGATCCGCAAGGTCGGGTACTCCTGCAGGCAGGGCAGTTTCAAAACCCGAAAACCCATTACTCACTCCTGGGTTGGGGTCATAAGAGTTATTTGTGACGGTGTATTGCCAGAGATATTTATTAAAATCTCCCAAAAAATTGTCAAAGACGTCCACTTGTATTTCAATGGCATTTGGATCTCCTCCAAAGCCGTAAAAATGGGTACCCGAAAAAATTGAGGCCGCTTGGGCGGAGAAAGCCAAGCCTCCAAGAATAAATGCGCCCACTAGCGTCATTGCCGCTAAATGTCCCTTTCTCATTTAACTTTCCTCCCTTTTGGTAAAATTTGGCTCCTCAATTATTTTCAAAAACCATTAATGACCGACCCCCAATGACTAAGCCATCAACCATCTGTGATCCTCACAAGTCATCCCACTTCTTCATAGCCTTTTTGGGCCTGTTGGCTTCCGCAGGTTTAGTCAATCTGGGAATATAGAAAACAGTTAAATAGAGGGTAATGGAACGAGGAGGGAGTTCCATCGTTTTTTAAGGAGGGGCCAATAGATTATCGATAAAACTCCTATAAAAAGCAAGATTCAAACATCCTGCCAAAGCAATGGGACATTTTTTACGGAAAATATTTTTTAAATGAAATTTGACCGTCCCTTCTGAAATCTTCAGTTCCTGTGCTATGCCACGGTTTGTTCGAGCATGTTTGACTTCCTCTATCACAGCCTCCTCTTGGGGCGTGAGATCGCTTGTATGCATGTTTCCATTGAGATTGTTCTTTAAAGACCTTGTTGGATCCGCTAAAAATTGAGCAGAGGAATCCGGACAATCTGTGATGAGTCCTAAAACCATCTCTCCAGTCGGAATTAACTGGCCTTTAATTAAAACTCTTCCCTCTAGCCTTTCAATCTCAAATTCCTCTATCGAGGGAGAATTCTGTTTTAAAACTCGAGATATTCCCTGGAGAATTACTTGAGCAGCTGGCTTAGGAAGGACTTCACGGACATTTTTTCCCTTAACCGACCCACCACCCCAAAAATGGCCATATACTGGATTTGGGATAAAGCAATCCATATAGGTGCCATGATAATTCCAAAGGAACACTTTATGGATATGATTGAGATGCGAGGATGTGACAACCGGAGAAGGGCGCCAGCTTTCTAACGGGGCAGCATTACCCTTACCAAGCAAACCTTTTCCTTAACTGGAGGGTATGACAGGGATGAAATAATCGGGCACGCCGCGTTAAAATCCCTTTTTCTTTCATAAACAATTGAGCCAAAAAGTTCCAATAAATTCAACCCCTTGTTTCCAAGGTTAATTCTTTGTGACATATGTTACATTTACAGTCATTTTCATTCCGAAATTTATTTTTAAAATGTGACTTTTATCCTAATGGCGGAAAGAAGCTAGTGAAATGGCTTTATTGAAGGTTCTAAATGACCGATACATATTCTATTTAGGGTTTGATCAACTCTTCGATTTCCACCCCTCTTGGGGCGCAAGGAGGTACTGAAAATGAATGCCGCCGATATTTTCTTGATTCTTGCATTGTTGAGTATCGCTGGGGGCTTGGTATGGGTGATGGCTTCCTACAATCGACTGATCGACTACCGCAATCGCTTTAAGAATGCCTTCTCCCAGATCGATGTGCAACTGGAACGACGGTACGATCTCATCCCAAATTTGGTGGAAACCGCCCGAGCCTACATGCAACATGAACGGGAAACGCTTGAAGCCGTTATCTCGGCACGTAACCAAGCTTCTGATGCCGCAAAACAAGCCGCGGCCAAACCGGAAGATGCCGGGGCTATGCAACAACTGATGGGTGCGGAAGGGTTACTCACCGGGGCCATGGGACGGTTGTTTGCCGTCATGGAAAGTTACCCGGAATTAAAAGCCAATCAGACCATGACACAACTGAGTGAGGAATTAACGGCTACGGAAGATCGCGTTGCGTTTGCACGCCAAGCCTATAACGACATGGTGATGACCTACAATACCGAATGTGAGCGTTTCCCGAACAATCTCATCGCCACGGGGTTTAGTTTCCAACCAGCCCAACTCTTGGAACTCGACCGGTCACAAAAATTGGAGGTCCCACAAGTTTCCTTTGCCTAAACCTTCCATTCGTTCCTTTCCTCATGGATTTCTTTGAACATCAAGACCAGGCTCATCGCGCCACGACAAAGTTGATGTTCCTCTTTCTCTTGGCTATTGCCGGATTGATCGGCGGCATGTATATCATCGTGATGACCACGTGGAATGGGTTCCTGTGGTGGCAATCCGATGCACTGGGACGTGCTCCCTTTTCCTGGAATTTTCTCTTGGAATGGGATGCCAAAATTCTCCTTGGGGTCACGATAGGCACGCTTCTGCTCATCGTTTTTGGATGTTTAGAAAAATATCTCAAATTTCATTCAAACGGGGCTCGAATAGCTACGGCCTTGGGAGGCAAACGGTTGATGCCAGGAAGTCCATCGGAGACCGCGAAACGATTGTTCAACACCGTGGAGGAGATGGCTTTGGCCTCCGGAATGCCGGTTCCTCCGGTGTATATTCTGGAAGAAGAACAGACCATTAATGCCTTTGCGGCCGGGCATTCTCCCGACGATGCCGTCATTGGCATCACCCGTGGCGCCTTGAATACGTTATCCCGTAGGGAACTTCAAGGGGTTATCGCCCATGAAATCAGCCATATCGTCCATGGGGACATTCGCATGAATTTGGATCTCGTGATTTTGTTAGGGGGCATTCAACGAATCGGACTCCTCGGTTTTCACCTATTACGCAACGCCACGATAGGACGATCTTCCCGTCGTTCCTACTCTTCCTATTCCGGAGGCTCATTACAGGGAACCGCGTTGATGATCCTGGTTGGGGGTTCGATGATGGTGCTGGGCAGTCTGGGTCTTTTTTTTGCTTCTGCTATCAAAGCCGCCATCTCACGACAGCGAGAATTTTTGGCCGATGCCTCAGCCGTCCAATTTACTCGCTATCCCAAGGGATTGGCGGAGGCGCTTAAAAAAATCGGAGGACTCAACAGGGGATCAGCGATTCAACATCCCAATGGCCTCGAAGTGAGCCACATGTTTTTCAGCTCAGGATTTTTTGGGGGATTTGATGCGCTCCTTGCCACCCATCCTCCATTGACGGCCCGAATCAAACGCCTCGACCCCACCTTTCAGGGAGAGTTCACTCCTACGGCTCCCTCGGGTGGGATAGACGACTCTCTCATGGCACCCTTGGCAGCCCCCTTGACGGGCTCGTTTGTGACCGAACTGACATGTTCGGATATGGCAAATTCTATAACCCCCGAGACTCTTATTGAAAAGATTGGAGAGCCAACCCAGAACCACTTGGACTATATCCATGCCATGCTCGAGCAGACGCCCGTTCGACTACGGGACGCAGCCCATGAACCCTTCGGAGCCCGAGCGGTCGTCTATGGTCTCTTGCTCACGGATAAACCCGAACAACGACGTATTCAAAAGCGACGGCTGTCGAACCATGCCGACCCGAAGGTCTACCAAGAAACCCTGGCTCTGGAACCGCTCATCGATGCCTTGGCCCCTTCAGCGCGTCTTCCGTTAGTCCATATCGCCATCCCTTCCCTGAAAACGCTTTCTCCGCAACAGTATGATCGCTTTAAAACCAACGTGCGGGTGCTCATCCCCAAAAAAGATCAGGACGCGGTGTTTGGCTGGACACTCCGACATAGCCTGCTCCGTCACCTTGAGCCTGGGTTTAGGGAAGAAAAACCTAAGAAGGTACGATATTCATCGTTGTGGGATGTCGCGAGTCACTGTGAAGCTCTCTTATCGACACTCGCGCATCGGGGACATTCCGATGAGAAAGAGGTGGCGAAGGCTTTCCATGAAGGGGCAAGAGAGTTGAATGTGCCAAAGATCAACCTTCGAGCTGCAAGCCGCTGCACGTTGACGGTTCTGGATTTGGCGCTGGTTACCCTTGACCAGGTGGCGCCGAAAGAAAAACGTCGTCTCCTTCAAGCCTGCGGAGCCTGTGTGCTGGCCGATCAACAGGTTACGGTCCAAGAATATGAACTCCTTCGGGCTATCGCGGATAGTCTGGGATGCCCGATGCCTCCTATTCTTCCTGTCCAATCCCCCGTTGCAGCAGAACGGGTGGAACAAGAGAACTTGGTTTCGGTTCCTTCTCATTCGTAAATATTAGAGGGATCTTCTGAGGATTGGATCGGTCATGAATGGGAAAGCAATGCCTGAAATGCCTGTTCATCTAAAACAGGCACATCGAGCTTCTTAGCCTTTTCTAACTTAGATCCTGGGTCGGCCCCGGCCACGACATAGTCCGTCTGTTTGCTCACGCTGGAGGTTACCCGCCCGCCCAATGATTCAATCGCCTGTTTGGCTTCGGCACGGGGCATGGTTTCCAGCGTACCGGTCAGCACAAAGATTTTCCCGGATAGAGGTTGCATAGAGACTAGATGGGCCCTGTCCATTTTCTGAACACGAACGCCCAATTCCTGCATTCGCTCAATGACTTTGAGATTGCGTTCTTCCCTGAAGAAATTTTCAACACTGGAGGCGATTTCTGGACCAATTTCATGTATGGCTTGAAGTTCCTCTTTGGTGGCAGCTTGAATGTTTTCCAAAGACCCATAGGTTTCAGCCAAAACTTTAGCGACATGAGAACCCACATGCCGGATTCCCAATCCGATGAGAAAGCGTGGCAATGGAGCCTGTTTGCTCTTTTCCAAACCTTCCAGCAATTGCGTCGCCGATTTGTCGGCAAATCCTTCCAACTTCAGGAGGGCCTCTTTCTCTAAGGTATACAAATCCGACAGGTTTTCGACCAAATGTTCATCCACAAATTGAGCAATGGTCTTTTTCCCGAGTCCATCGATATCCATCGCACTTTTTGATACGTAATGCTCCAATGCCCCTTTTAACTGTGCGGAACACACCGTGTGTCCTGTACAGAACAAAACAGGGCCTTCTTGAAGGGTATGGGAACCACATACCGGACATTGTTCCGGTGGAACAAAAGGATCGGCCCTCTGTTGATGAGCCACTTCGATTCGCTCCACGATATCCGGAATGACATCTCCAGCCCGTTCGACCCGAACCGTGTCTCCGACCCGGATGTCTTTCCGAACGACCTCATCGACATTGTGCAAGGATGCCCGACTCACGGTCACGCCCCCGATATCCACCGGGTCCAGTAAGCCGATGGGCGTCAGGGCACCTGTCCGCCCAACGGAGACGATGATATTTTGAACTTTCGTGATTTCTTTTCTTGCCGGAAATTTATAAGCGATGGCCCACCGGGGGCTTCGTGATTTTTCCCCCATGCCTTGTTGAAGGCGATACTCATTGACTTTGACCACGATACCGTCGATTTCAAAGGGAAGCGTTTCCCGACGAGCGAACATATCACGGTGAAAATTCAACACCTCATCAATGGACGAACAATGACGACGATCTTGAGGAATCGGAAGACCCCATTCTTGAAGTACGGACACCGCCGAATAATGATTATCCGGCTTTTGTTCGTCCGAACTGAGATAGTCATACACGGTAATGGTTAATGGTCGGGAAGCGGTGACTCTTGAATCCAACTGTCGTAAGGCTCCCGCTGCCGCATTACGCGGGTTGGCAAACGTCTCCTCGTCTCGTTCGATTAACCCCTGGTTCAAGCGATGAAAATCTTCTAATTTAATGTAGACTTCACCCCTCACGACCAAATGATTGGGTATCCCATTTTTGTGTGGCAACTGAAGCGGGAGGGAACGGACCGTACGAAGATTGACTGTGATGTCTTCTCCGACCGTCCCATTTCCCCGAGTGGCGCCTTGCACGAATATTCCTTCCTGATAGGTCAGTTCGACAGACAGCCCGTCGTATTTTGGTTCGGCTGAATACGGAACCTGCTCTATCTCGAGTTCACGTCGGACTCGTTCATCGAACGCCAAGACTCGATCATGGTCGACCTCGGAATCCAGACTGAGCAAGGGAAATTCGTGATGGACTTTGTCAAACTGAGAAAGGGGGGCACCCCCAACCCGTTGGGTAGGAGAATCCGGTGTCAGGAGTCCTGGATGTTGTTCCTCCAAGGATTGTAATTCGCGAAAGAGGGCATCATATTCCGCATCAGAAATCTCCGGGCGGTCCCGTTGATAGTACAATTCATCGTGACGGCGAATGACCTGCCGTAATTGATCCAGCTTTTGTTGAATGGAGATCTCGGAGGAAGCCATACCTACCCTGCAGGATTCTTATTCTCGGATAAATTTGGCCGCATAACTTCTAATGTCATGTCCGTTTAACACATGAAATTGTCGTAACCGTGACACGGTTTGACCAGAAAAACGATGCAAGGGGATGGGAAGCAGTTTCCGCCCGAACTTTCGTGCAATGCTTCTCCAGGAACTTTTAAGAGGAACGGGCGAGACCACGGCCACATGAGGTTCCTGGGAATGTCCACATGCCCCGGCTATTAAACGCTCTTCAAGCGTCGTAGCAAAATCAAAGACCGGGTTTTCCCAAATATCGGGTATCATACGGGGAGGAAACAGAAAAAACGCTCCCCCATAACAGGCCTCTGCTATCCCCGGCCCGATTATATTCGTCGAAAAAGGTGTCGCAAAAAAACTCAGCGTGGACTCCTCCTGATGTTCCGCATACCAAGTCGTTCTCCAGGTAAACTTGTCGGGATCGGCCGGAACCTCGAACAAAAACACCAGGACTTCGATCGTTCCTCTAGCTGGAGGAATGACTTTGACATGAATATCAGAAATCGATCGTTGCGAGGATTGACTCCACTGTCGCAAGGTCTCTCGCACATCCACCCCATCTTCCAACGAGGTCGAAAACTTCTCAACTCTGGCCAAATCCGCCCCCAAGAGTTGCCGGCTTTGTTGTCGGACATGTGCCGCAAAGGATTCGATCCGTTGATCTTCAGGAGGCCAGGAACATTGGCCATAGGGATTCCATCGATATGACCAGGCTTGTTTCTGAGGAGGAGTCGGCTTAGGACGCAGGGTCATATTCCGCCAAACTAAAGGAGGCCCTTCCAGCCGATTCGTGGCTTGAAGGATTTCACCCCGGGGATCTTGAAGGGCTCCAATGCCCATCCGAGTTAAAGGCGTCATCCCTGAAGTGGATAACCCCGTTTGAAATCGATAGGACTTTGCCGTTTCCAGGAGCGTCAGGGCGAATTCATCTCCGGCCATCTGCTTGGCCGCATGAACCAGTGTATAGAGATCCGGGGTAAGGCGGCATTCTAGTAAAGTCAGGTTCCTGACGTATTGAAAGTAGCGCTTGAGGAGCTGCGGCGTGACCCAATTCGATTCTTGCCTGATGGAAGTTGGCCGGGATGCCATCCATCGGGATCGACTTTCCAAGACCAGCTCCTTGACACCATCGACCGACAGATGGGCATCTGACCGGGCCTGGGCACGGCGTTCTTCGTATAGTTGTGTGACATAAGGCAACTCTCCCAGCACAAAATATAAAGTATCCGGATCCACGACCCACCCCTCCGGAAATCCGGTGGTCGTTTCCGGTGGGTCATAGGGTAGGCGTTCCCGGTAGGCACACCGTACCCATGGCCAGTCGCTCAAGGGGCAAAGACAGAGGATATGCTCATAATCTAATTCCAATTCATGAAGCCGAAAGGCCATCCAACAAATACGCTTCCATCGGGCACTGTCTTTGTCTGGCCGTGGAAGAAAGGGGATAGTCGTGGCCGCAAAGCTGGCGAGGGATACCGACTTGAGGGTATAGGGATCGGCTCCGGACCAAGGAGTTGATTCATACCGTTGTACGTCTCGATCAATGTAGGCTCGACTAATATTTTCGGTCATCGCGACGCGGATGCCCATTACGACGGCCTGACAGGGGTCTATGGGAACGTAGGAACAATGCCTCCCCTTTTCTCCCTCCGGTTCCTCGGGCATCATCACAATACTGATCAGTGGCAAGCGATTCACTCCCTGCTCGATCAATTCCTCCATGGCAGGGGAAAGAGGGACAGCGAGACAGTCGACAGGTCTGGAGAGCAGAACATCTCGAACGGTTGAGGCCATGTCACCGCTCCCATGAAGAATCGGTACGACCGTGATGCGCGAGGAGAGAGAAAAGATTGATGATGGGGTGAGTAAGGAGGGTTCCATGAGCTTCATTCCTAAGCGTTCAGGGAAATGCCTCCAATCGAACGACCCACAGGCCGACCAGATAGGGTCTGTCAGCCCTTAAGTCAATGGTCCGGGTGGAGTGGATGATCTTCTTCAAAAAAGAAATCCCCTAACCCCTTCGGTAAGCCTTGTCCACCGAGAGCCCGTGAGCGAGATTGAGCTAACCGTTCTAAGTCCAAGGCCTCATCCCCTAAAATTTTAATCAACGCTTCCCGCCATGCTTCATCTCGTGCCACGGGATGCTCCGGATCCTGACTCATCCGTTTCATGGCATACTGCACCATATGAATCCCATCTCGTACAGAAAAGGGAAGATCCAATTGATGGGCCCGCTGTAGGAACTCCACCGTTAACTTCACCAATTCAGCCGGAGCAAACGGGAGATGATACGTGAGAATGGCCAATTCTTGGTCTTTATCCGGAAACCCCACTTTGAGGGTAGGCTGCAGGCGGGAGAGAATATAGTCAGGCACCTCATACGTTGAGGCATCTTCGTTCATTGTGACGCAGCAACGGAAATGTTCATGGGCCTGAATCTGCACCCCAGTCAGAATCGACTCAACCGATCGCCGGTGATCCAACAGCGGGGCCAGTGAGGCCCAACTTTTTTCATTCATACGGTTGCCTTCATCCAATAGACAAATCCCCCCCGTCACCATCGCCGTCACCAAGGGAGAAGCCTGATACGTAATGCTTCCCCCATCCGCAATGACCGGAGAGACCAAAAGATCTTCAGGACGCGTATCGGCTGTACATTGATAAATAAACAAATCCTGTTTGCGTTCTCGTGCCGCCGCCATAGCCAAGGTGGTCTTCCCGACACCGGGTTGTCCGATCACCCTTGGGGTTAATGGACAATCCGCGTCATCCACCACGAACCAACAGGCTAGAAGTTGTTTCAGGATTTCACGGTCGCCCAACCACCGTTGCTCACGTGAAAGGGGGCGAGACAACCGGATCACCACATGTCCGATCTGAATAGACTCAGGAGAGAATGATTCTGAAGAATGAGAGGTCATACTATTGAAGGATATTCACGCGTTCGATGAACCTATCATAGGCATTTTTTGCCGGTCAATTCATCGAAGAAACTCTGGGTCCATTCTCCTTACTTCATGGTTTGACATTACCTGTTTTCCGAATTATGGTGTAAGGAAAGCTAACCGGATACCCTAGGTATCAACCTTCGTTTCAATCACCGTTGAGAAGCTAAAAAATTTTCTATGAACCTCAAGGGAGGAGGAATGCGTAATATGGCCCAGAGAACGATTTTGGGATCCCAGGTAGATCCCCAACCATCACGATTGACCCTTTACCTGAAAGCGGGGCTTGCAGTCCTTCTGTTCGGTGGGCTTTTTTCAGGATGTGTCAGTTCAGAAAAGTACGAAGCAGAAAAAGCCCGAGCGTTAAACTTCCAACGCCTCTTGGCTCAGGAAGAAAAACGGACTGGGGAATTGAACGTGAAGTACCAGGATGCCCAACGAAAGATCAGCTCACTGGAATCACAGACCCGGGATGTCAATTCCGAATTAGAAGCCCTACGGGACCAACTGAATCGCTCGCATGATGAATTAGCTCGCATTCGCGAGGGTGGCAGTCCCGATGATTTAAAGGTTGACGAACCCTCAATCTCGGAATTTGGGCTTGACGACTTGGATTTCAAGGACAGTGATTTAGCAAAATTGGAATCTGAATTGAAACTTGACTCCGATGTCCCTCTTGAATCGGCTTCAGACCTTCCTGGTATGCCGCTGGATGGGGGTGGAGAACATACCGTCAGTAAAGGAGAAACCCTCTACGGTTTATCCAGACAATATGGAGTGGGCGTGGATGATATCAAATCCTGGAACAATTTATCGGACAACACCATTCACGTAGGTCAAAAACTGATCGTCAGCGCTCCCTAAACACTCATCATATTCGGTACACACCTGAGCTAGAAACCCAAGGAGACACCGCGGGTTTCTAGCTCTTTTTTTGTGCTCTCTCATTTGGAACCGTAATCCTTTAGCGGTCTTCCTGGTTTCGTTGACACCCCCCAGACCGTATGCTACCGTCGAAAACATGAAAAGTGCTTATTATTCAGTGGGTTTTGAAAAATTTTGCGATTTAGCGACCCAGGGAAATCTCGTGCCCGTATACCGGGAAATCATGGCCGATTACGAGACCCCCGTCTCGGCATTTACCAAAATTAATTCAGGAGCTGAAGCCTTTTTATTCGAAAGCATTGAAGGTGGGGAGAATTGGGCCCGGTATTCCTTCCTGGGCAGTCATCCCTCTATTCTTTTGTGGGAAGAGGGTGGAGAAGTCGTCACCCAAGAAGGACGCAAGCAATCCCGGGAACCCTTAAAGGCCAATCCCTTGGATCATATCCAAGAGATTATGGAGAAATATACGCCCGTTTCGGTTGAAGGATTGCCCCGTTTTGTTGGCGGTGCGGTCGGGTATTTAGGGTATGACGTGGTCAAATTCTTCGAACCCGTTCCTACACGACCCAAACCCGGAATCGGGACACCCCTTTTTGCCTTTTGTATTACCGACACATTGGTCATTTTCGACAATGTCTCCCATACTCTTAAGGTTGTCGCCAATGCATCGATATCAAGCACGAAAAAAGCTGATCTCAAAAAAACCTATCAAGCGGCCACGCAACGGATTGATAAAATCATCCTCAAACTGAACAAGCCGACGAAAAGGCCTTCTTCCCCAAAAAGCCGACGAGGGTTGAAATTTCAATCGAATATGACACCGGCGGAATTCGAGAAGATGGTCCTCCGCACCAAAGAATACATCCAAGCGGGTGACATTATTCAAGGCGTCATGTCGCAACGTTGGCACACCTCTCTTCGGACCAATCCCTTCGAGATTTACAGGGCGTTGCGTGTCATCAATCCCTCGCCGTATATGTTTTATCTTCGTTTAGGTGGCTTAGAGTTAGTCGGGGCCTCACCGGAAATTTTAGTCCGCTGTGAAGATGGCGAGATTGTAGTTCGACCGATCGCCGGCACCCGCCCTCGGGGGAAAACCCCTCAAGAGGATCAGGAATTCGAACAGGATTTACTATCAGACCATAAAGAATTGGCCGAACATGTGATGTTGGTCGATCTGGGCCGAAATGATATCGGTCGGGTGGCTGAAACAGGATCGGTCAAGGTTGAGCGATTCCTCAAAATCGAACGCTACTCTCATGTCATGCATATCGTGTCCCAAGTCACCGGAACCTTACATCCCGACCTCTCGGCTTATGATGTTATGAAGGCCTGTTTCCCTGCCGGGACGGTTTCCGGTGCCCCGAAAATTCGCGCCATGCAAATCATCGAAGAATTGGAACCGACCCAACGAGGGGCCTACGCAGGAGCAGTGGGATACTTTAGTTTCTCAGGGAATATGGACACCTGCATCAACATTCGTACAGTCGTCGTCAAAGGTCAAAAGGCCTATATTCAAGCAGGGGCCGGCATCGTCGCCGACTCTGACCCCACCAAAGAATATGAGGAAACCTGTAATAAGGCTGGTGCAATGATGCGTGGAATCGAAATGGCCGAACGAGGAATTACCTAGACAGCAAAGGACAAGGCTGATGGTATTCGTCATCGACAATTACGATTCTTTTACCTACAACTTAGTACAATATCTCGGAGAGTTAGGGGAAGAAGTCCAGGTCTATCGCAATGACCAATTGACGATCGAGGAAATTGAATCGTTCCACCCCGAACGACTCCTTATCTCCCCCGGTCCTTGCACACCCAATGAGGCCGGCATTTCGGTAGAAACCGTACGGCACTTTGCGGGCCGTCTTCCCCTCCTCGGTGTGTGTTTAGGCCATCAATCTTTAGCGTATGCGTTTGGTGGACAGATCATACGGGCGGAAAGGCTCATGCACGGCAAAACGTCTCAGGTTCATCACGATGGGAAAACCATTTTTTCGGGACTTCCCAATCCCTTTGAAGCCACCCGGTATCATTCGTTGATCGTGAATCGGCAAACGCTTCCTTCAGACTTTGAAATATCCGCCGAAACCGTCGAGGGAGAAATCATGGGTATACGCCATCGTCCCTCCGGAGCGGAAGGTGTTCAATTTCATCCGGAATCCATCCTTACCACTTCTGGAATGGACTTATTGAAGAATTTTCTCCATTTGCCCTCCCCTTCAGGTGTCAAGGCGTAACTCTTCCGATACACCCTAAGACGGCAGGACGACACACCATGAGCCTCATCAAAGACATAATCGCCAAGGTTGCAGAGGGTATCGATCTCTCGGAAAAAGAAGCCGAGTCGGTCATGTTAGAAATTATGCAAGGCGAGGCGACCGACTCTCAAATTGCCGCCTATTTGATGGGATTGAGAATCAAAGGCGAGACGATCGAAGAAATTACGGGATCGGTCAGAGCGATGCGAGATATGGCGACCCGAATTCCTATTTCTGACCCACAAGTGGTTGATACCTGTGGAACGGGCGGAGATGGCAGTCACACGTTTAACATTTCTACGGCGGCCGCATTCGTGGTGGCCGGAGCAGGAATCACCGTGGCGAAACACGGCAATCGATCCGTATCCTCCCGCTCGGGAAGTGCCGACGTGTTATCCGCCTTAGGAGTGAATATTGAATTATCCCCTGAACGAGTCGGGGATTGTATCAATGAGGTCGGAATTGGGTTTTTATTCGCCCCCCTCTACCATGGCGCGATGAAACACTGCGCCAAACCACGTGCGGAATTGGGAATTCGTACCCTCATGAATATCATGGGTCCGCTGTCCAACCCGGCTGGCGCCACCATTCAAATTCTCGGGGTCTATGATAGCGCCCTCACCGATAAACTGGCCCAAGTGCTCATACGTCTCGGCACCCAACGATGTTTTGTCTTACATGGCATGGACGGGCTAGATGAAATCTCACTGACGAAGCCCACGACCATTTCAGAGGGCAATAAAGGACGAGTTCAACGATATACCGTGAGCCCTGAAGACTTTGGTTTGCAACCCGTCTCACCAAAAGAACTTCTGGGTGGCGGTCCAAAAGACAATGCCCAAATCATTCTGGATATCCTTCATGGACGAAAAGGACCCAAACGGGATATCGTCTTGATGAATGCCGCCCCGGCTTTTGTCGCCTGTCAAAAAGCGTCCTCGTTACACGAGGGGTATCAAGAAGCCGAACGGGTCATCGAGTCAGGGGCAGCCTGTGAAAAGTTCGAAAAATTGGTGGCACATACCCAAAAATTATCCCAATGATTCTTTCTCGAATACTCGAACATAAAAAAGCCGAACTTCGACGAAAACACAGTCGAGGATACCTCAATGAGATGAAAGGTCGCATCGCAGAACGTTCTGAGACGTTAGGATTCATCGACGCCATTCAATCGTTATCCGAAAGCTCTGCTCCCGCCTTAATTGCCGAAGTCAAAAAGGCGTCCCCTAGCCAAGGATTCATGCGCCCCGAATTCAAGGATACCTTCGACCCTGTTGCCATCGCCCAAGCGTATCAAGAACATGGGGCGACCGCATTGTCGGTCTTAACCGATGAAGAATTTTTTCAGGGGTCATTAGACTATTTAGACCAGGTCAAACACACCGTTTCTCTCCCGACCCTAAATAAAGAATTTATGATCGCCGACATTCAATTCTATGAAGCTCGAGCCTTTGGAGCCGATTGCGTCCTTCTCATCGTCGCTGGCCTGGACCGCATTCAACTCGTCGATTTTTTTGCTCTCGCTACCGAGTTGCGTTTGGACGTGCTCATCGAAACCCATGATGAAGCTGAATTAGATACCGTGTTGGAATGGCTCCCCCAAGCCACATTAATTGGGATTAACAACCGGGACCTACGCACATTTTCAACCGATTTGAATGTAACGGAACGGTTGGCTCAAAGAATTCCCTCGGATAAACTGATCGTCAGTGAAAGCGGAATCTATACACGAGATCATGTGCTCCGCATCATGGAAGCTGGGGCTAAAGCCATGCTGATCGGAGAATCTCTCCTGCGAGCCGAATCCATTCAATCTAAGATCCGAGAATTACTCGCCACAAAACCCCAACATGAACAGGAAGCCCCTGAGTATCGTTGGGTCTAGCATCCGACCTGTTTCACAGGATGAGCGATAAAGTATGGGAAATGTCATGGCCCCAAAGATTAAAATTTGTGGTATCACCAATCCAGAAGATGCTGAGGTTGTAGTGCAGGCTGGGGCCGATGCCCTGGGGTTTATTTTTCACCCAAAAAGTCCTCGTTATATTTCGCCGGATAGGGCGAAACGCATTGTGTCGAGTCTGCCCCCGTTTACGCTTTCCGTCGGGGTATTCGTGAATGAATCCGCTGAAAAAGTCAGAAACATCGTTGATGAATGCGGTCTGGCCTTTGCCCAATTACATGGAGATGAAACTCCAGAATTTTGTGAAGCGGTTCAACGTCCTGTGTTACGGGCCTTGCGGTTACGAGACCGAGGGAGTTTTTTAGCCTTGGCCGAATATCGTGGGCGCACCGGGGTGCGTGGGTTTGTCGTGGACACCTATTCGGAGACCTCCTACGGAGGAACCGGGCAACCCACCGATTGGAATCTGGCTCGGGAAGCGGCCCATGCAGCCCCAATCCTCCTCGCCGGCGGACTCACTCCCGAAAATGTGACCCAAGCGATACAGCACGTCCAGCCTTATGGTGTGGACGTCAGTAGTGGAGTTGAGAGTCAACCAGGGCAAAAAGATCACGATAAAGTTCACGCCTTCATCCAAGCGGTTCATCTTGTATGAAAGTCAACCCGCCGGTATACTCTCCCCTTTTCGCCTTACAATGAAGGAACACCAGTTTCATGGCAACGATTCCCGATAAATTTGGACGATTTGGCCAGTTCGGCGGGATGTATGTTCCCGAGACGCTGATGCCAGCCATTCAGGAATTAGAGCGTGCGTACCAACAGGCCAAAACCAATCGCAACTTTCAACGAGACTTCCAACATTGCTTAAAAACCTTCGTCGGACGCCCTACGCCTTTATATTTTGCCGAACGCCTCACCAAAACCCTGGGTGGGGCAAAAATTTACCTCAAGCGAGAAGACCTCTGTCATACCGGAGCCCACAAAATCAACAATACCGTCGGCCAAGCCCTCCTCACGCGTCGCATGAAAAAGAAGCGAGTCATCGCAGAAACCGGTGCCGGACAACACGGGGTAGCCGTGGCGACTGTCGCAGCCATGTTTGGGTTGGAGGCCGAAATCTACATGGGAACCGAGGATATGAACCGGCAGGCCTTGAATGTCTTCCGGATGCGGTTACTTGGGTCTACCGTCACCGGAGTCGATGCCGGCAGCCGCACGCTCAAAGACGCAATCAGTGAGGCCATGCGAGATTGGACAACGAATGTTCAGACCACGCATTATTTATTGGGATCGGTTTTAGGAGCCCATCCCTACCCGATGATGATTCGAGACTTTCAATCAGTTATCGGACGTGAGGCCCGCAAACAAATATTGGCCTTGGAAGGACGTCTTCCCCATTGCCTGATTGCCTGCGTTGGGGGTGGGAGTAACAGCATGGGATTATTTTATCCTTTTGTCAAAGATCAAAAAGTTGCGATGATAGGCGTGGAAGCTGGAGGATATGGCATTCCTTCCGGAAAACACGCAGCTCGATTTTCAGGAGGCCAACCAGGGGTGCTTCATGGAACGATGACCTACCTCCTCCAGGATCGGGATGGCCAAGTCAATCCGACCCATTCCGTGTCTGCCGGTCTCGATTATCCGGCCGTTGGGCCGGAGCATAGTTATTATCATGATGAAGGACGGATCACCTATACCAGTGCCACGGATGAAGAAGCCTTAGAAGCCTTTGACCTCCTCAGCCGGGAAGAAGGCATCATCCCCGCTCTGGAAAGTGCCCATGCCGTTGCCGAGGTCATCAAATTGGCTCCAAAGATGAAAAAATCTCAAATTCTCCTCATGAATTTATCAGGACGTGGGGATAAAGATGTTCAGCAGATCGCTCGAATGCGAGGCATCCCCCTCTAAATCTCGGGCCAGGCTGACTATAAGGCAAGACAGAACTGATGAAAACGTATGACGTCATACTGAGCCAATGAATAATCGTATTCAACAAACCTTTGCTGAACTTCAGGCCAAGGGGGAAAAAGCCCTCATCCCCTATCTTATGGCTGGTGATCCGAATTTAGCCACCACCGAAGCGTTGATCCGTGTCCTGGAAAAGGGAGGGGCAGATATCATTGAACTGGGAGTCCCGTTTTCTGATCCCATCGCTGATGGCCCGGTCATTCAGCAAGCGGCCGAACGCTCCCTGGCTGCTGGGACTTCATTGAAAAAAATCCTTCATATGATTAACCAAGTTCGCACCCAATCCCAGATTCCCCTCGTCCTCATGACCTACTACAACAGCATCTTGGCTATGGGACTTTCCACTTTTTGTGCCGAGGCCGTTCAAGCCGGGGTCGATGGCGTCATCGTCCCAGATTTGCCTCCGGAAGAATCTGAGACCTTGTATACCATGACTCAACAATCAGGTGGCCCCACGATCATTTTTTTATTGGCTCCAACGAGCACCCCCAAACGCCGTCGGACTATCATTCAACGAACCCACGGGTTTATCTATTATGTCTCGCTCACGGGTATCACTGGCGCTCGTTTGGCGGATATGGATCAGGTACAGATTAACGTCCAGGCTGTCAAAAAAATCTCCCGACACCCTATAGCCGTGGGCTTTGGAATTTCTACTCCGGAACAAGCCAAAACGGTGGCCCAATTTGCTGATGGGGTCATCGTAGGGAGTACATTAGTGAAAACCGTGGCTGAGCATTTTTCACATCCCGATTTTCATGAGACCATCGAACATTCGATTCGTTCCCTCAAATCTGCCTTAACGTAACCGCCCCCTCTTTTTCTTCCAGTCAAACGGCCATTCATTTCATTTCGATTTTTTGTCAACCATGCTATGCTAGGTTATCTCTCCCAGACGTTTTAAAAGGAATGCGTAAGTCACCAAGGCTTCAACGTTTCCATGCGACGCCAAAACCGAAAGGACCCGTTCTCCCATCACATGAAAATTGAAACCTTTGCCAGATTGACATACCTACACATTCTTCAAATTATGCCCTTTTCGTTACATTCACCATTAATCGATTTGGATCAATTGACACCCGATCCCGAACAGCCTCACCGACACCCGTAGTTGATCGTCCAGCAAAACCCCTTCTTTTCGCATGACGGATACGCCATTCAAAAATTTTTCCAAGAAATGGAAATTAGGGACAGGGAAGGTGTTTTCCCTGGGAACCGTCAGTGTCCTTCTTTTTTTCGGAACGATGTTTTATTTCTATGTGTCTCAAAACTATACGTATTTAGTGGAAAGGAATTTTCGGGTGTTGGCCACATGGAGCCAGGAACTCCAAGCGACATTCGAAAACTATCAACGCAGTTTTCAATTCCGTCTTCAGGAAATCCAAACAGGAGCCATTCCTTCAAAAGGCATCAAACCAAGATCCACCACCAAGACGATCCCTCCGACAGGACAAATCCTCCAGGGATTCAAAGACATTTTTATTCTGGAAGATCCCTTTGAACCACAAACCATTCAACGGGAACTGGAAAAACTGCCTTTTGTTGACCAGGTCCAAATTGGCCCAACCGACCAACCGGCAACCCCCTCAACTTCCTCATCTCAAGAGATCGACTTCTTTCTTCATCAAGGACAAAAAGCTGGCCAATTAGCCTTTGAGGCCCAGGGAAAAAAGACAAGCATCACCGCAGCGATTAGCGTAGACATGCTCATGAAACATGTCGCGACCAGCTCTGTATTCCAAGACGTGTTGCTGGCCGACCCCACTGGGGATATTGTGTACCAACACAATCCCTCAACCCTTCAGTTTTCTCATTTACAAAACCTCTTTCACAATCAACGAATCGATAATGGATGGCTAGGAGGTCTTTTTAACAACAAGGGTTTGGAACAGCCCAAACCCTTGAATCTGAAAGATTTCGCCAAAACGCTTCTTGCCTCAACTCCGGCCCACTTTCAAGCGACGATCGGAGGCACGACCTTTGAAGTGTTCATCCAAACAGTAGGTATTCCCCAAATCAATGACGATCATGACCCAAACGCCCCTCGCCCACAGTCATGGATCCTTTGCGGTCTTCTTCCTACTCCACAGTTTCAAGAGCAATATTTATCTATCCCGTTTACGTTTCTGCTCCTATTTATCTTTATTCTGATCAGTGCGTTTCTGGCCCTTCCCTTGACCAGTTTGATCCTCATGAATCCACGAGAACGTTTAAGCCGGTTCAGTGTAGGGATGTTGATCATTGCCAATGTTTTATGGGCTGGGGTCGCCACATTTTTCATTCTTGATTTCGCCTTCTATAAGCAAACGAACCGCACATTCAACCAAAGAATGGCACAAACCGCAGAGTCGATTCATGACGCCTTTCAACTTCAAGTGGATCGAGTCCTCTCTCAATTACTCTGGTTTGACCAACGAATCGATGCCTTAGGCGATCTTGAGCGTTTTCCGCCATCAAAAAATTCGGAGAGCTGGTTAGCTCGCATTAACATTCCCGACCCCTGCCTGAATAGCCAGGGAGAACCCCGTGCATCCTGTTTTCCTAATTTTTCCGTAGCCTTTTGGATAGATCAGGAAGGGTTGTTACGAGAAACATGGACCCGCGAAGACCGCCCCTATGTTCATGGGGTGCATAACCTTGGCAAGCGCGCCTATGTGTCTTCCATTCTTCATGAGACCCACCCGCTTAACCGCCGTCTCATTGATGGGCATTGGGTGGAATTCTTTGCTCAACCACTCATTTCGTTAGAATCTAGCCAACGGAGCCTGGTCCTGTCCCTTCCCCATCACACCCTGAGTGATTCTCCGAATTCACAAAACACATGGATTGCCGCCATTCAAACTGAAGCTTTCTCACTCCTGAAACCCGCCATCCTCCCGCCAGATGCCGGATTCGCCGTCATTGAGGATCAAAGCGGGTTAGTCCTCTTTCACTCTGATTTACATCGAATGCTTCGTGAAAACTTTTTAGAAGAAACCGACAACCAGAGTGAATTGACTTCCCTCATCCATGCTCGAGCCGAAGGGCCGGTTGAGGGAAATTATTGGGGAACAGGACATCATTTTTTCGTGAAGCCAATTGAGGGGCTCCCCTGGACACTCGTGGTCTTCCGGAATAAAAGCATACTACGGGCCATCAATTTTGAGATTCTCATATTCGCAACCTGCCTGTTCACGGTCTATATTCTTGGCCTTCTCATATGGGGGAGGATCTTATCTACCCTGTATCGGTTTGATCAGCACGGCCAACCGGTCAGGTGGCTCTGGCCCAGACAGCACGCGCTCCCGGCATATAAATGGCTCACTGCCCTCCAAATGGTCTTACCGTTCCTTGTCCTCATGATACTCATGATCTTGGATTGGCGATGGGGGTTGAGCCAGCACTATGCCATCGTTGGCCTCTCAATCCCATTTTTTACGCTATGGATCGTCATCAGAACGTTATGGAAAATGGCCTGCTCAACTACCACGGAAAATCAAGAGTCCGAAATTCAATCTCGTCTGCTGGGGAATACTCGACTGCTTCCTCGCACCTATACCCTTTTTGCTCTTTCGACATTTTTCTTTCTTGGGTCTTTTCCCGCCATCATCATGTTCAAATTAGGCCATGATGAAGAAATACGAATCCTGGCCCAACAACACATGTGGGAATTTGCTGAAACCCTGAAGGCCAACACCCTTCAACCATGGATGGGCTTAGGAAAGGGCGAGCATCGAAAAGACTTTCAATACACGAGCTCCGATCATCCTTGTCTGTTTGCCGGGTGCGGAGCGTCTACGTCCAACAATCAATCCCCCGCATCCCAGTGCGCGAACGATCTTACCGCATTTTCCTCTGGATCAAACATACAATTTGCCCTACACAATCTCTATCCGGACTTTTCATTTCCGCTCTGCCTTTCATTTCAAAAAGACCTCAAGAAAGAACATCCCATTACGACACCTGCTTGGCTACAAACCTTCCATGGACTCGTCAGGAAAAGTTCGTTACATAACCCTATCGTTCAACAAAGTTGGGGTTTCCTCAATCCCTACCCTCCCAATGCCCCTACTCGGTGGATGAAAACCATTTCGAAAGACCGACAAACGCTCACCCTGAACACCACCCCTTTTCTTGCCAATCCTCAAGAAGGGAACGGGTTTGCGACGCTTTGGATTCGGAGCTCGATTCTTGTATTTCCTTGGAACCTTCTTCCATTCGTGATAGGGTGCATTATGATCTCAGGTATTTTCGCGTTTGCGGGATACATTTTTTTGCGATTTATGATTACCCAGGTATTTCCCCTGCCATCTTTTTATTTTCGCAGTCACGACGTCCTCCAGCATGCCCCAGAACCACCAGGTGGATCTCTCCACAATCTCCTTCTCTTGGGCCCACCCGGTACCGGAAAAAGCGCTGCAATCCAACGCTTATCCTCTGCATTTGAAATCTTTGACTTTCATTCACTCCTAGAACAAGACCAATGGGTAACATCTACCCTGGAAAGGCTCAAAGGCGATACCTCCCCTGTCGTCCTTGATCACTTTGAATATCGATTGGGAGATCTCAAGGTGGATCAAGAAAAACGACGCATCATAGGTGAATTGCTGATACGGGGAAGAAAACTCTGTGTCATCACCTCACAGGATCCATTCCATGAATCCTCGCCCTCAGGAAACCAGACCGCCTCGGCAGAACAGATGCCGACTCCCAACCCTTGGGTGTCGATTTTTCAATCATTCGGGTTCACCTATTTTGTGCCGACGAAAACAGAGGAAGTTCTTCGGGAATGGATCTCGCCTTCCGCGAGTCATGATACGGGACAGGAACAGGGGTCAACCCTACTCGTCAAAACATTTTTAAAAACGGAGGAACAACCCACGAGTCAATTGCGAAACATTGGACATTGGATTCGCTCACTGCATGAATGGCCAATGTGGTCCCCTCAGGAATTACAAGAACAGTTTCAATTTGTGGCTTCTCCATATTATCGATCTCTCTGGGAATCCTGTACCATTCAAGAAAAGCTGGCCCTCTACCATATTGCTCAAGATGGTTTTCTCCACACCCAGAACCCAGAGCTGCCCTCTTTAACCCAAAAAGGGTTGGTTCGGGTTGCACCGGATTTACGGATCATGAATGGGAGCTTTCGAAAGTTTATCTTAGATATGGGACGAGATACCCACATTTCGGAATGGCAGGATACGGGCAATGAAGAAACATGGGCCAATTTACGCCTGCCGTTTCTTTTGGTCTTTGCCATCATTCTGGTATTCCTCTTTGCCACCCAACAAGAGTTCAAAAATTCTCTCATCACCGTCATTTCTCTCCTTCCGATTCTGCTCCCCGCCCTCCCTGAACTTCCTCTCTTATTTACCTCACCAAAAAATTCCTCACCACCAACAGGCTAACGGAAAAGCCCGCGTTTCGCTGAGCCGAACCAACAATCCTGCTAGGATTGTTCTTACGCCTTTTGCCAACCGGAGTCTTTCA
This sequence comes from Nitrospirales bacterium, assembly GCA_965223275.1. GTDB lineage: Bacteria > Nitrospirota > Nitrospiria > Nitrospirales > UBA8639 > Nitrospira_E. Next base: position 4,027,483 of record OZ244992.1, on the reverse strand, counting down.
TTTTTTCCTACCTAGGAATTCCTTGCCGGGTCCCAATTAAGAATTTTTCCGGGTGAATGAAAAAGAGGGGCTGAATACGGCTATTTTCCAACAAAAATCCCAGAAAAACCCTGGCACAATTCTTGGTTATAGATTAGAGAGCACTCTGAATGATTCGGTAACCGAGAGGAGACACCCATTCATGTATGATTCCGAGTACCTAGATCCAGAAGACCAGGAAAAGGCGGTGGAAATCCGAATTGAAGATGTCATTTACCGCACTGATGAAAGCCCTGCGGTAATCCTGGCGATCAAGCGTACCTGTTCGATGAGCGGCGAATGCAAGGTCGGCCATGTCACATTGGGCCAGGAAAATACCCTACGCCTGTACCTCGAAGCCTAAATCCACCACACGATTGCTTGACTTCCTTACACACCCGTCTTTTTAGATCTTTCACGAATTTTTCGCCTATTTGCCATTCGACAAGAGTGATCAACTCCCTCTTAACCTCTAAGACACTTTCCGATTATGGGGGATCTCAACAAGTTCGGCCTTGAGTCCATCCCTAGTCGAAAATAATTTGGCCAGACTAATAGGCAAAGAAAATCGACGGGGCCCTGCACTTCCGGGATTCAGAAAGAGCACCCCTTCACGACATTCAACGACCGGGCGATGAGAATGTCCAGAAATGACGGCCGAGAACTGTTTCTCTTTCGGATTCACCGTAAGCTTGCTAAGTTCATGAATCACATAGAGTCGGTGAGTATCATGTTCCACGATAGAATTGACAGGAAATGCTTTCGCCCAAGCAGTGGTATCATTATTTCCCCGAACAGCAACAACGGGGGCGACCCCCCTGAGAGCGTCAATGACTTCGGGGCCTCCAATATCACCCGCATGAATAATCAGTTCGCTTCCCTTTAAAATTTCAACAACCTCTGGGCGAACTAGACCATGTGTATCAGCAATAACTCCGATCATGTTGAACAACATCTCGAGGGAAAAAGCATTTCCCCATGTCTATGGTTTTCGAGGAAAGAGCCCCGGCCAACCCTTCTTGGGATTGGTCTGATGGTAGAAGGTTGAACGATCACGTTGAAAACATTTTCGAGAAAGGTTCGTGAAGTCTCCATCTTTTCGTGAATGTTCGATATGTTCCACAACTTTTTTCCCTTTGACGAATACCAACAGGGCAATTCCATCATTTGAGGCAATTGATGAATGTTTTTCAAGGTCCCAGGAAATCCCTAATGACTTTTGTGCAGCCTTATTATCTGAATACGGGCCAAAAATACAGACTCTTTCCCAATCACCAGATACCGCTTCTCCAAGATTCACAAACGTTCGCCCCGAAGATTGGAATTGCCGTGTAATTTCTTCCGAAGTGGGTGATGTGGAAGGACCACACCCACACATGACTGCCATCATTAAAAAACCCAAAAGACGTGAAAAACCCCTCTTGTCACTTGCCATAAAAGAAATGCTCCCTAGGGAATACACATAGAATAAATGAAGAAAAAACCTCATTCATGGGTAGAAATCAAGCGAAGCCTTTTCGTACAATCCTTTTCGCTTCAAAGAAGATACCATACAATCTAGCCTTATCTGAATATAGCCGACTCCAAGTGGAACATAAGGAGAATTAATCCGTGGCTTCTAAACTCTCAACATCCGGACTGCAATTAGCTGATAAGGCCGACCCCCATGATCTCTACCAAAAAAGTGTTCAAAGCCCGGAACATGATATGCCGTTCTTAGCGTCCTATTTTAAGAAATATACCGGAAAAACCTTGCGGCATTTTCGCGAAGATTTCTGCGGGACTGCCTATTTATCCTCGTATTTTGTCGCGCAGCATGCGAAAAACCAGGCATTGGGAATCGACCTGGATTGGCCGACATTAAATTGGGGGATCAAGCACAACGCGTCTCTTCTCACCCCCAATCAACAAAACCGACTCACATTGATCAATGCCAATGTCTTAGAGATTCAACAGCCACTCTCTCAACTCATTGCGGCGCTCAATTTCAGTTACATGGTCTTTCAGGAACGGGCAACGCTTTTAGGCTATCTCAAGAATGCCAAACACTCACTCCACCCGGGCGGGCTCTTGATCATGGATATTTGGGGCGGCAGTGAAAGTCAAGTTTTGCAGGAAGAAAGTCGTGAAATCGACAACCCAGAAGATAAGGACATTGGAGATTTTTTCTTTGTTTGGGACCAAGATGCCTTTGATCCGATGACACACAGATACATGGCCCGCATTCATTTTACCTTTTCGGATGAGAGCGAAATTCGAAATGCCTTCGTGTATGACTGGCGCCTATGGACGATCCCCGAGGTAACCGAATTGATGAAAGAGGCAGGCTTTCAAGACGTCCACGTCCTGTGGGAAGGCACCGACCCCAAAACCGGAGAAGGCAACCAGGTATACCAACGGGCCGACAAGGGCGATGCCGACTTAGCCTGGATCGCCTACCTTGTCGGGCACAATCCCAAATAACTCTCGCCTTTTCCCCTCCATCACATATCGCCCCGTGATCATCCCAGGTTCTTATCTGGTACAGTACGACTATGCCACTTTCCCTTGAAGAATGCCGCAACATCACCCGGGAACTTCAGATACCCCTGGCTGGTGGATGGATTCAAAAAATTCATCAACCTACCCTTCACGAACTCACCCTGGATATTCGAATTCCCGGTGAGACCCTTACCCTCTATATTTCGGTTCATCCTGATTTCTCACGAATCCATCTCACCCAGGAAAAATTTCAGCATCCGGCCAACCCTCTCCCCTTTTGTCAATTTCTTCGCTCACACCTTCAAGGCGGACGTCTGGGACATATTAGGCAGGCACCAGAAGATCGAATCATCTACCTTCCCATTACGAAAGGAGAAGAAGGATATGAACTGATAGTGGCATTGACTGGTAGAAGTGCCAATATTTTCATCGTCAATCCTTTCCAAGAAATTCTTCGATCTGCCAAACCTTCTCGATTACAGGTAGGGGACAGGTACGCTCCGCCTAAAAGAGATACGAAGAGTCCACACCATTCGGTCCACGAAGAACGCTCCCGGATCGACATGGGGGCGGATTTGACCCAATATTCTGATACCAACCCCGAACTTTCTTTTGACAAAAGATTTCCTCATTCAGTTTCCATTGAACAACACCATAAGCTTCTTGAAAAAAAACGAGGAAATGAATTCCTCTATCATCAGCACTTATCGCAAACACAGAGAGCCTTAAAGCACGCCAACGGAAAACTTAAAGGGTTACAGGAAGATTACACAAAAGCTCAGCAATACGGGGAATATGGCCGTTACGGGGAGTTACTCAAAAGTTCGCTGCAAGATATGGAGAAGGGACAGGCCACCGTGTCCTTGACCGACTACTATGACCCCAAATTACCAACCTTAACCCTCCCCCTGGACAAAGAAAAAACTCCCGTTGAAAACATGAGAGCCTACTTTCGTAAGTACCAAAAGTATCTCGGTGCTCAAAAGTATTTGTTGCCACGAATTGAGGCTCAAACCACACTCATTCACACATTAGAAAAAAAGATCCTGGACCTGGAAAAAGGAATCGTGCCTATGGACCAAGATGAGCAATCGTTTCACCCCAAAGGATTTTCAGCAAAAGGTCAACCAGGACGGGAACGTCCCGCACCTTCAAAAGGTTATCGGACCTACACCTCGGTTGATGGAAAGTCTATTTTTGTGGGGAAAAACGCGAAAGACAATGACTACCTGACCTTTAAGGTCGGAAAGGCGGATGACCTCTGGCTCCATGCTCGGGGAATGCCCGGTTCTCATGTCTTGGTCAGATTGGAAAAGGGGGAAACCATCCCCCATGAGACGCTAAAAGATGCGGCCACCTTGACCCTCTGGTTCAGCGACCTCCGGAAAAGCGGAAAGGGAGAAGTGATTTATACGTTGAGAAAATTCGTCAAGAAAGCCAAAGGGCAAAAACCCGGGGCGGTCTTAGTGACCCGGGAAAAATCATTGTGGCTGGAAATTCAAGAGGAACGGTTACAACGCTTGAAAGATCCACAGCCCCTGTAACACGTGCCTGATCGTTCCAACCCATCATTCCCCGACCCTGACCAGCATTCCCCGATCCTTACACACATTAAAGGTATGATAAAACCAGCCCACGATAGCCACCATATACAACAGATTCAACCCCGTGGCCCATATGATGTGTGTAACCGGCATCGCCCCAGAATTCAAAACCGCTCGCATACCTTCGAAAATATGTGAAGGAGGAATACTCCACGCAATCCCCTGAAGAATCGAGGGAAGCACTTCAAGCGGATAAAAGACGCAAGAAATCGGTTGAAACAGAAACACCATGCCCCATGCCAGGACTTCGGCCTGCTGGCCGAATCGCATAATAATGGACGTCGTGAGCACTCCGATAATCCAACCCGAGACGACCAAATTCAGGATAAACGGAAAGAGGGACAGACCCATTTTAAAAATATCGTAAGAATAAAACGCCCACGCGAACCCCATCATCAGACTCGCCACCGCACTGACCTTCATCACACTCATGGTCATGGTCGCGGCTAGGTATTCCCCCACCGTCAATGGACTGGCAAAGAGGTTCATCAAATTTCTCGCCCACATTTCTTCCAAAAATGAGACAGCAATCCCCTGTTGCGCCCGAAACAACACATCCCACAATATCAACGCGCCAAGGAAAAATGTCACTGCCCCATGTAGTTGAAGCCCAACCTTATCCAAATACATTGTGATAAATCCCCAGACTACCAAATCCAGGAAGGGCCAATAGAAAATTTCCAGCATACGGGCAAAACTTCTCTGGTAGAGATAGAGATGCCGGGATAATAATGCGCCGATTCGCCCCACATTCAACATTCGGACTCTTCCCTAGCCAGCTTCAGGAACACTTCTTCCAAGTCACGTTGCCCGTACTGGTGGATAATGTCGCTTGCGGTCCCTTCGGCGACAATGTGCCCCTTTTGCAGAAAAATAATTCGATCTGACATTTCCTCCATCTCACGCATGTTATGCGAAGTATAGAGAATACTCAGCCCCTCGGTTCGTTGGTATTCTTTAAGAAATGCTTTAATTTTATTCACGATATCCGGATCCAAGCTTGCGGTGGGTTCATCAAGAAAGAGGACCCTGGGCTCGGTCATGATGGCCTTAGCCAAGGTGAGTCTCGACATCTGTCCTGATGAGAGCTTTCGAGTCATCTTGTGGCGAATATCGTCCATTTCCAATTTCTTGGTAATGTCATCGATTTTTTCTCGAATATGCTTCAAACCATACAAACGGGCTATGACTTTCAAATTCTCTTCGACCGTTAAGGAATAGGGCATGGAGATGTATGTAGAAGAAAAATTAACCTGACGAAGAATCTCTTCTCGATGTGTGGCTAAATCAAGGCCAAACATCCGAATAGACCCCAAGGTCGGGGTAATCAGACCCAATAACATATGGATAGTCGTGGTTTTTCCCGCCCCATTTGGACCAAGCAATCCAAGGATTTCCCCTTCCTTAATTTGGAATGAGATATCATTGACGGCGGTAAAGTCCCCAAACCGTTTGGTCAGGGATTGGACTTCAACGATGGGTGATGACATGGAATCGGAGGAAGTCATTTAAAACAAAAATCCACCGATTTTTTCTTCCAGGTGGCAAGTCTCACAACGTTTACTCAAGACTTTCCCTTCATATTCTTGTTTCCCATCGTGACATCGCATGCAATCAGCCATAGTCGCGTTCCATAAGAAGGAATTTCGAGGTAAATCAGGTTCATGCGGTTCTTCGTCCAACTTCACATGCCCCCGAGGAACGACGATCGGATACTGTTTGATCGGTGTTCCGTGAACCACCCGTGAATGACAGGTTGTACACCCTTCCCCTTGTCCTCGCTTCTCAAAGGCGTCCATGTGCTTTCGATGGTCCATCATCAACCCTACCTCTTTGACGGGAGGAGGTAAATCACGGCTGGCGACCTCAGAGACTCGCAACACGGCACGATGACACCCCAGACAGACCGAAGAATGCACATGGCTTTCAAGATTGTGGGGTTCGGTAGGCGTGCCAAAGAAGGTAATGGCCACATCCTCGATGCCGGCCCAGACTTTATCCTCCAAAAACCCAGAAAAACCAGGCCTGACATGGCAATCGACGCAGGTGACATCCTTATGACTAGAGGTCAACCACGATTCATAGGCAGGCTGAATAGTATGGCAACTGGCACAAAAGGTGGGTTGATTGGTGAGAGGGATGGCCGCGGCCCCTCCTAAAGCCAACACTAAAATCGTGACGGCTATGAGGGTCAGGGGTTTACCCATGGACGTTACGTTTCGACTTGCCGTGAAAAACGGGACATGATGAGTTGTGCTAACCCTTGGACATCGTCGCGATCAAACCAGGGCACCCCGCAGTCGATAGGCTTGATGGATGCGACAGCCAAAAGGCCTTCCAGAGAGACGTTGACCTCCTGCAATTCTTCTCGGACGACTACGACTTTGGGAAACCCCTCACTCTTCCATCCTTCGGCAATGATCAAATCAATGGAGTCATCGACGAATCGATCACGAATCTGTTCAACGGGCAATTCTTCGGGGACATCCGCAAACATGGCCAAACTGCCACGTGACAAGACGATGACTTGGCTGGCCCCGGCCCGTTTATGACGCCAACTATCCTTTCCTTCCGTATCGAGATCGAATCCATGGCCGGCATGCTTGATCGTCGCCACGCGGTACCCGGCACGGGTCAATTCGGGAATCAGACGCTCGATCAAGGTCGTCTTTCCACTGTTGGAGCGACCGACAAGACAGAGAATGGGTGGTGAGGTCATGATTGCTATACTTCCCGATCGTGAAGGATTCGGTGTTCAACGGGTTACGCTTTTTAGGAAAACCGCAACGACAACCGTCTAAAAATTCCTGGATAATAATTGAACCGTGACCACATCGCCGGGATTGAGGGTTTCCACTTCTTCAGGCACATCGATGAACCCATTGGCTTTCACCATCGACGTAAGGATCCCGGACCCTTGTCCACCGGTGGTCCGAACGGTTAACTCGCCATTTTTTCTTTCGAGCACCCCTCGCAAAAAATGCCTTCGATCATTTTGCTTCGAAAACTTTTCCTGGAACACCGCCTGAACGACTGGACGCTCCCACGAACGATGCCCACCCAGCTTCATCATCGCCGGCCGCACGAGTTGATCGAACGTCACCATCGACGACACGGGATTGCCGGGCAAGCCAAACGCCAACTTTCCTTGTATTTTACCAAACGCCACCGGTTGACCTGGACGAATGGCCAGTTTCCAGAAGTTCATATCCGCCCCTAACTCCGCAAACACCGGTTTCGTAAAATCATAATCTCCCATGGACACCCCACCAGAGAGGACCAGAATGTCGCAATTGAGGCCTTGCCGGATTTTGGCTTTTAGGGAGTCGGGGTTATCTTTTGCGATGCCCAACAGCATAGGGATCCCACCGGCTTCCCGTACAGCGGCTGCAATCCCATAACTGTTGGAATTGACGATCTTATGTTCATCAAACCGTTCATCCAGGTCAGCAAGCTCATCCCCGGTGGACAGAATGCCCACACGCGGCTGCTGATACACTAGCACGAAGGATTTCGCCAAAATGGCTAACATCCCGATTTCTCCGGAACGAAGAAGGGTGCCCTTGGCGATAATACAATCTCCCTCCTGAACATCTTCCCCTTTTGGACGAATATTGGCTCCCTGCCCATACTCCGATTTCATAACCCGAACGGATGTGTCACCCGGTTCGGTATATTCCACACGAACGACCGTATCCGCTCCCTCAGGAATGGGGGCTCCAGTCATGATACGAATAGCTTGGCCTGGTCCGACAGACCTCGTGGCCACCGCCCCGGCAGCAACATCTTCCACGATAGCCAATTCCGGAATTTTCGTGATGGCGTGATCTTGCTTAATGTCTTCCCATCGAACAGCAAACCCATCCATGGCGGAATTATCCCACGGCGGATTCGACCGAGGGGCAATGATATCCTCCCCAAGAACTCGCCCTAAGGCCTCAACCAGCCCCACTTTTTCACATCCGAGGGTTTGGGCAGCCGTCAAGACAATGTCTTGGGCGGTCGTCAATGGAGTTAATCTGCTCATACGCTCAACACACGTTGGGCTTCAAATGATGACTTCACCAATCGATTGACGAGTGGACAAGATCAGGGCTTTTTAAATGGGGCCGGCTTGGCAGAAACATTCACCAAGGATCCTTTTTTCTTACAAAATTCATCCACCTTATTGGCCACCCCATGAATGGCATCAGCCGTGGGCAGATCAGAATGAAAGAGCGCGTACGGCTCTCCCCGATCACTTTGCAGGACCAGTTCCGGATCTAATGGAATTCGTCCGAGAAACGGGACTCCCATGTCAGCAGCGGAGGCCTCTCCCCCGCCCTTCCGGAACACCTCAATGGCTTGATGACAATGGGGACAATCTAACCCACTCATATTCTCCACGATCCCAATGATGGGCAGTTCACTATCCCGGGCAAAGGTCACAGATTTTCGTGAATCAAGCAGCGCGACCTCCTGAGGAGTGGAGACGATCACACATCCGGTCACGTCTCCGATTAAATCGAGTGTCGTCACCGACTCATTGCCCGTTCCAGGGGGTAAATCAATCAACAGGAAATTGAGATCATTCCATTCCACGCCACCGAGTAATTGATTGATAAATTCGAATTTATAGGCATCCCGCCAAATAATTGGATCATCTGAATTTTGCAACAAGAACGACATAGACGCGATTTTCAGGTTATACACCTGATGAGGGATGATTCCCCCGCCGGTGCTGATTTTCAGCTTTTCCCCCTCGGCGCCCATCATCTTCGGAATGTTTGGCCCATGAATATCCAGATCACAGACCCCGACTTCATAGCCCTTGAGCGCCAAGCTAATAGCTAGGTTGGTGGTCATGGTACTTTTCCCCACCCCGCCCTTATTACTCATCACCAAGACCTTATAATCGATTCGCTCCATCCGTTTATTGACGAGCCATCGACTATGCCCCTCTCGATCTTTTTGACAGGTTTCCGTCTCATCGCAAATGGCACAAGCCCACATATACGTACAAACATCCCCACTCGAAGAAGGAGACGGTTGAATCATTTTCAACTCAGTTGCCATGAATACCTCCACATAAAGCCAACAATGAGGCGGACACCCGCCCAGGTCGTATCAATAAGAGGCCTCCACCTAGGTGGTCACCGAAGCCCCGGAAATTTTCTCTACCATATGCTCAACAAGAGGGAGGACCACGTGCAAATTATCCTTGACCCCTTTCACACTCCCCGGAAGATTGATAATCAACGTCCGGTCTTTTATGCCAGCGGTACCCCGAGAAAGCATGGCGGTCCGAACTTTTTTGAGGCTTTCCGCCCGCATGGCTTCCCCGATACCCGGTATTTCTTTCTCAATCACATCTCGAGTGGCTTCGGGAGTCCAATCAGTCGGACGAACACCCGTTCCCCCAAGGGTTACAATCACCTCGGGCGCCGATTCATGGCACAACTGGAACAACCGCTCACGGATAGCTTGTCGGTCATCGGAGACCACGTCATAGGATAAAAGAGACATTTGGTGGTTCGTCAAGGCCTCGTGGAGAGTTTCCTGGCAAGAGTCCTCAGCTCGCCCGGAAAGAATTTTTGAGCTCACGACCACCACTGCTACCCGCACCACCGTCTTTCTCCTTTTCGGGCCCCATTACCGCGGCCCGGAATGGGGAACGCTGACATAGTCATCATCCCCTCCTCCCCCTGAGACGGCTTGAGCTGGCGCCATCGCTGGAGTCGCAACCGGACCAGGAGCGGGACTGGCGTCTTCCTCAGTTTGTCTCTTCTTCCCAAAAATTCTGGCACTGATAATCCCAACTTCATAGAAGAAATACATAGGAAGAGCCATAATACATTGGTTGAAGGGATCCGGAGTGGGAGTCAGAATGGCGGCAAAGAGAAAGGCTCCCAGAAACGCCCATTTTCGATATTGGCGTAGCAGCGGGGCATCCACCCACCCTAACTTCGCCATCAAGGTGATGGCCAGTGGGACTTCAAAAATCAATCCGAACACCAACATAAACCACAACAGGAACCCCACATAATTCGCGATAGAAATCTGGGCGATAAACCCGGACGTCAACCCATACGAAATCAAAAAGTGCAGCGCAAAGGGCAGAACTACGAAAAAGCAGAAAGCCAAGCCCAAATAGAATGCGATCGTACTGATAGCCGTAAATGGGGCGATAAATCGACGTTCCTGGCTATGGAGCCCCGGAACAACAAACTGCCAGATTTCCCACAACCAATAGGGAGTGGTCAGCACGACAGAAGTCAGCGCCGCGACCTTCATATTCTGAAAGAGCGCTTCCCCGGGAGCCAGAAACACGAAGGGAATTTTAGGAAGATCCGAAGGCACCCATTCAAATGAATCGAGAATGAAATAATTTTGCAGAGGAACCCGCAGCCACATCACGATGCTATCCGCATACACAAAGGTACCCACAAACACGATGCCCATGGCAATCACCGCACGGGTCAGACGTTCCTGGAATTCAAACAAATGCTCCATGACGGGCATTTTCTTGTCTTCCAGGGGCTTGAAGACTTTGTCCTCAAACCACCGACCCATTTTGCTTTGTTCAGCCATACGTATCCACGACTGGATGGCCTAAAGGCTGACAGCCTTTAGGCCATCCTAAAACATATCTTTAGGGATTCACTGCGACGAACAAATTGTTGCCTCGTCGATTGATCAAAAGGACCACCAACTCATCCTTCTTAATTTTCATCGCAATCTGCTTATAATCGTCCAACGATTTCACGACCGTCCGACTGACTTCTTGAATAAGATCGCCCGCCTGAATTCCCGCTTCTTCAACCTTACTACCCGGCTTCACTTTGGAGACCACCACACCCTTGGCCTCCTCTGAGATCCCGTATTTACTTCGGTTGTCCTTATTCAGCGGCTCGACTTCCACCCCAGCCAGGACATTATCAGGCACTTCCATCGTTGGAGCTTTTTCCTTCGGAGGAACAGGCCCACGTTGGGCCAAGACTTGGTCTGAAGGACGTTCTCCCAATTCGAGAGTCAACGAGACTTCCTTACCTTCCCTCATTACCTTAATTTCTTTTTTCTTTCCCACCTTGGTACGAGCGACAATATTGCGGAGATGATTGACATCCTTCACCGCCACACCGCCGTATTCGATCACGACGTCGCCGCGCTGGATACCAGCTTTGGCCGATGGCCCGGCTTCATGTACTTCACTGATTAACACTCCCCCGGTTTTCCCTTCGGGAAGTTGGAACGATTTAGCTAAGGCTGGAGTCAATTCTTGAATGGCGACCCCCATCCAGCCTCGAACCACCTTACCCGACTCGATGAGACTGGTGGCGATATCCTTAGCGATGCTCACGGCGATGGCAAAGCCTACGCCCTCAGATCCGCCAGTCCGGGAAAAAATGGCCGTATTAATCCCAATGAGTTCACCCTTCATATTCACCAACGCCCCACCGGAATTACCCGGATTAATGGCGGCATCGGTCTGAATGAAATCTTCATATTCCGTGATGCCCACGCTCCCACGACCTAACGCACTGATAATCCCGAGTGAAACAGAAGACCGGAGTCCGAAAGGGCTACCTAAGGCCAACACAAAATCTCCCACACGTAACGCTGAATATGTGCCCCAGGGCACATAGGGCAAATCACCATTTTCGACCTTGACCTTGATCACCGCCAAATCCGTTTTGGGATCTGTCCCAACCATGGTAGCCGGTACTTCACGACCATCATTAAAGGTCACCTTAATTTCACTCGCATCTTCCACGACATGATTATTCGTCACGATGTAGCCACGGGGATCGATCACCACACCCGACCCGGCACTCATCCCAGGAGGTCCGGGAGGTCGTCCTGGGGGTCCGCCGGGAGGTCCACCAGGGGGTCCGCCGCCAGGAGGTCCGCCAAAAGGTCCTGGGGGAAGGGCACGAGAGGACGACCCACCGCCCGTCACGGCCACGTTTACTACTGCCGGACCGACTTTGGCTACGATTTCAGAGAACCCTTCCGCGAAAGCAGAGGGAACCACGGCTTGGGCCTTGGAAGGGAGGATCAATCCTAGCCCGGTGAGTCCTCCGGCAAGGCCGATTCCCATAACCAGGGCAAAGGCCACCCGAAGGTGAGAAGCCCTAAACCATGGGTACGTACGCGACGTCATTCGTGACTTGTGCATCATCCCAATCTCCCTATTCGTAATTAAGTATGGAACGTTAAACGTTAATGGAGTGGTTCGACAGTCTTATTAGAAAGAATGGCAGCCCGGTTACTCCACGATATAATACCCATCGGGTAAGATAAACACTTGATTCTACAACAATTGTTTCGTCACCTTCAAAGTCCACAAGCCCATTTTTCTAGCAGAATTTGATGGATTCACTCATTATATCCTGGGAAAGGGAAGAAAAGGAGCGGGAATTCAGCCGAAAAGGCTGGATATAGAGAAGATTGGGAAGCAGGATACCCCTTCAAGAACCTAAAAAATCCCAAGAAGGTTGGACACACACGATGTGGCAAATAGGGTTATGGCGAAGAGTCAAAAAACAAAGGGGAAGATGGGATTATTCCAAGATATCGAGGATTGACCCCAAAGCATGATCCTGAATCGTAAAACTTGCGGCATTGGCCTCGAAGAGATAGGCGGCCTCCAAAGATCCGACAATTTCTTCGGCTAAATCAACATTAGAACCCTCTCGTGGTGTCGTTGGGTCATCAGGATCGAAAAAAATCGGGCCTGGCCGATTATCCTGTTCAAGACGAACGGACACTCCACCAGATGCGGATACTTCGGGAATAGCCTCGGTTCGTTTAAAGTCCTCCGTGAACGCATTGGCAATGTTATGAGCCGAAGCGCCTAACAATCGTCCCCCGGCTTGCATGCCCGAGAGTGCAGAATTGAGTCCAGCAATCACAGAACACTCCTTTGGTGATGCTCAAAGATTTATCACTATTCAATGTCTAGAGTCCCTATCGACCAATCGGGTGGAAACTTACCAAGCAAGGGGCTTTACGGACTGGACAGAGAGAAAATCTCTTCAGTTGCAGGCAATTTTAATCCATTAGTTTAAACTTTTTTTGATTGCTTGATTTTAATGAAGGTTCGAGGTGGTTTTGGTATCTTAGTGTCAATTGTTTGAAATTCGCGATCGTTACCAACCTTAAGGAAAAGATTTGCCATGCGGGGACTGGTCCTCGATCAAAAACTACGAATACAGACCAACAGAAACAAAACTCCCCTCCTCCCTGAAGAGGCCTCAATTCAAGTCCGACAAGCCGGGATTTGCTCAACCGACCTGCATATCGTCAAAGGATACATGGACTTTCAGGGGGTCCTGGGGCATGAATTCGTGGGGGTGGTGGACCAAGCCCCCAATCATTCCGCCCTGGTCGGCAAGCGTGTAGCGGGAGAAATCAATGCAGCGTGTCGATCATGCCCCACATGTCTAGCGGGACGCCCAACTCATTGCCCCAACCGGACGGTGCTTGGCATTTTGAACAGGGATGGAGCCTTTGCCGACTACCTCAATCTACCCATAGAAAATTTGCATGTCCTTCCCGATTCACTGACCAATGACCAAGCCGTCTTTATCGAACCCTTAGCCGCCGCTTGTGAAATTCCCGAACAGGTTCACATTCAGCCCACGGATCGCATCATTGTTCTCGGCGCCGGAAAACTGGGGTTACTCTGTACGCAGGTCTTGGCTCTCCAGGGCTGCCAGATAACCCTAGTAGGACGACATGCCGAACAGCACGGATGGCTACAATCCCTAGGTGTACAAATTTGCCATGACCCTCGGGACATTCAACCAGGGGCAGAGGTGGTAGTTGAAGCCACGGGAAGCCCTAAGGGATTAGCACTCGCCACCCAATGGGTCCGACCCCGTGGAACAATCGTGTTGAAATCCACCTACCATGGCCAGGTCTCGGTCAATATGACGGAACTGGTTATACATGAAATCAGTGTCTTAGGATCCCGGTGCGGCCCTTTCCCTCCCGCCATTCGATTACTCGAAACCGGCACAATTCAGACAGAACCCCTCATTCATGCCAGGTTCTCTTTGGATGAGGGCATAGAGGCCATGCAAACGGCTGCTGAACCAGGCACCTTAAAAGTCCTGTTGAATATTTCTGAACCATAAGGTGTGAAAGAGCGATATTACGCTTTCCTCAGTTACCTGAATTTCCCCTTAACCGGCAGCTTTTCTCACATTCTCCTTGACAGATCTTTAAGAAAAGTATTAGGTAAAGAATCGTATACGATTCACGGAATTTTGAATCATAAATTAGAAAGGATCTCTGACCATGCAATCACGAATACACTATCTTGCCCTCATACTTTTTCTTCTCATTCCTCAAACTTCGGCCTTTGCCAATGACGACAAAGCTCTGAGAAAACAACGCTCGGAAGCTCAAAAAGAACGTCAACAACAAAAGCGAGACCGTTCGACAAATTTCAATGATGCCAACCGAACATTGCAATCCTATGCCCGCGACCTAAAAACCGATTACCAAGAACAGCTCAAGGATCTAGACCTCGAGTTCCAATTAAAAGAAGTCGAGCTCAAAGCCGAACGAGACAAAAAAAAGGCAGCAGCTGATGCCGAATACCAAAAATTAATCATGAGCTTATTTACCGCAAACCCCGACACCGCCCAGGAAAGTGCCGAAACCCTTCATGAACGATTTAAAAAATATGCAGACGAAAATTTTAAAATTAAAAAGGAAGGTGCGAAATCGGTACAGCAGGAACGGGTCGCGATCCAAAAACAAAAGAATGCCCTTCTGGATAAACGAGACCAAGACATTTTGGCTGAGGCCGAATCACTAGGCCTCACCACCAAACCGGAACCCATTCTCGCGGAACCCATCGGGGGCGAACTAACCAATTCGGAAAAAAGCTGGAATGATCGTGAAAAAAAGGAAGTTGACCGAATTTATGATCGACATATGCGGTCACTGAGAGAATATCGGAATGGAAAAGCTCTCAGAGATTGGGAACTGCAAAATATGGAGGAAGACTTTGATTTGGAATGGGCTGAAAAAGAAGAAATTCACAACATTCAGTCAGAGCAAACGTTTTATAATTCACTGATGATGACCGCCGCGAGTGGAGAAAAAGCCGACCAAAATGAATTAATGAATAGAATTGCGGAAATGTCAAAAGAGGTACAATTAATCAAAATCAAGTACCGCGAGACCAAAAAGAAGAATCAACTTTTACGAAATAAAAAACGGAGAGAACTCCGAGATAAATGACGCGACAACTCGGGAACCTGAGAGCACGTCAACAATCTCATTGTTGGTGACTAATGGCTTATGTTTTTCCGAGTTCGACATGAAATATGCGTGTTCTAACGTATACCCTAATGCCCTTCTTATTAGAGTTAACAGGAGCAATCTTTTTTCTCATCGAGAGATTCGCTACAATCTTCATGAGCTGGCGTAGCTCAATCGGCAGAGCAGCGGTTTTGTAAACCGCAGGTTGGGGGTTCGATTCCCTTCGCCAGCTCCATAAAAGCTTAAATTCTTCCTGCATTAACCTTCAACCCTGCCCCACTTCGGCACCGGGCCTGACCCAACTCGGTTAATGGTGTTCTGGAAATCTAAAGACGGCCCAAAAATTCCTGTGAATTTGGATTCAACTCACAATCCCCACCACTTTAGGGGAGTGGATTTTGGAATTCCCTCCTTTCGCTGCTTTCTTGTTTGACGTAGGTTTAAAACATCCCGTTGGATCCCTTGAGCCCGGCTATCCTTCTTGCCACGTCACCGTCTAGTTTTCAAATGTTATATAATGAAACTGCAAACAATGGGCATTCGTGTTTATCCGTCAAGACAATCAAAATGCTGACAAGGCATTAACCAGAATTGTCGCCGGCTGGCCAGATATTACCGAACACAGGGAGGACCAGTAATGCGAAAAAGAAATCACGTTTTCACCTCTTGCCATCTAGGGTTGGGGTCCAAAGCTCGACTATCTCAAATGGGTCGAGTCTTCCTGCTAATCTTACTATTCGCCAGTTTTTTGGGAACGGCTTGCGGGCAGAGGAATAACGACAATGAGCCCTCACCAGGGATGGCCATCCCCGTTCATGTTATCACCAAGGCGGATGTGGGGCGCACAGTAGAAGTGGAATCCGGAGACTGGCTGGAATTTGAACTACCATTGGCCGATGACCCTGCTGCGTGGGAACCTCGGGTTGAGGATGGCCTTCCCCTCACGAAGGTCAATGAACTGGGGAACCGAAAATCTGAGGCAGGAATGGTCCAGGTCTTTCGTTTTCAAACGTATTCTGGTGGGTCCGGGAAAGTCACCTTCGATTTACGCAATCCGGTGGCAGGAACAACTTCTGAGCAGACATTCAGCTTCACGATTGCCATTCGCTAAATGACATCGATTCGCCACACCTGAGGTGCGGGCAGGGTACTCCCTACCCACACCTCGGAGATAAAGGTTTAAGAGTTAATTGATACGTATGGGGATATAGGTCGCGTTGTTATACTCAATCGCTTCCGGTTTGACGTTCGTGTAGTCGACAATAACGCCGAGCCAGTAGTTTCGGCCTCGCGTCAGGTCGGACGGAATGTACACCCAGCTCGTTGAAGTGTACGGATTATCTCGAGCCAGGGTGAGCGTGCGGGTAGACACTCTGCGATCGTATGTCGAGATGTAATCGTTGGTCGAGATGTAGAAACCAACGGGCACACTGCTCTGCGTATCCGATCCATTGTTCTCAAACGTGAATTCAGCCTTGACCCAGGTACCACGAGACACGCGTCGTCCTGTTTCTCCATTAATAGTAATGGCAGGAAGAATGGAGCCGCCGCTACTATAAATGACCGTCCTGGTGTGATCACTGTATTCTCCGGAAGCTCCAGAATATTTCCAGTGTGTGACGGCCAAATCCTGCCAGCCCCCACGATTTCCATACAGGAAAACCATTCCATTGGCGGCGTCCTCGCCGAGATAGGTGCGGACGGTCCCGCCATTGGCATGCATATGCTCAAAGTCGGTCCCCATGATATTGTATTTGGTGTTCACATGGTTGAGGATGAGACCATGACCAAGCTCATGCACCCCGGTTGACTGGAGCGAACGTTTCGTCCCTCCATAGCGGATCAAACCACTTTTGGCGGTACTCGCGGTCCATGATGTGGAGGTACTGTACACGATGTCCACCTCATTCACTCCATAGCGCCAGCCAAAGAGCCAATAACATGAATAATACTGATAGGCACAAGCAGGACTACAGAGGGAGGAAGAGAACCATATTTCTGATTGTCCGTTGCCCCGGCCCACACCACCCGAGTCCATCGACAGGGAGTAGCGAAATTTGCTGGGGTTTTGGTTCATGATATTAATGGTATTCTGTATCCCATTCTGCCAGTATCCGGCCGGAAAGCTTGTCGTGCTGGCATAGAGTCTCTTACTGGTCCCGCCCCACTTGATCTTATTTGAAGTGCTGCCACAATACTTGTAGCTGTATGCGAAGGCGTCCTGGGCAAAGACGCCAATCGTAATGGCCACAACGAGTGTTAACAATGCTTTCATGGTTATCTCCTTTGATTAGTTGTCAGGGATGGTCCCTATTTCGTTTCAGTATTCGGAAGTGCCGGTGGTTCGGGATCGGGAATCACCAGTTGGGGAGATGAATCAATCCCTCGAGACCGAATCGGACTACGGAGCGGTTTCCTCAGTTTCATGTTTGGATTCATTTTCTGTTGTCTGGGATCCAACTTCTTTGGCCCGCGGGGCAGGACTGGATTGCCTTTATTTCCTCTCAAAGCCTTGACTTCGGCTTGGTCCGCAGCACTGGCCTGCCTCTTCAACCCTGGAGCTTTAGGCGGCTGTGGGGCCCGAACAGTTTTCTGAAATCTGGGTTTCTTAAGGCTCATCCGCCCCCCCTTGCGCGCGTTCTTCACGGCATTCGGGCGGCGCTTGGCCTTTTTCCCTAACCCCCTGATCTTGGAGAAAAATTCAGCCTTCGACATAGCCCCTTTACCGATTTCCTTCCTCATCTGAGGACCCCGGGCTTTTCCCTTCGTCCCTTGTTTAGCTTTTTCTTCAAGTGGGTCCTTGTTGGCTGAATCATTACCTCGGCCGGCCGTCGGTACGTCAGCATAGAGTGTGATCGTCTTAGGGGCACTCTTGGCGTATTCCGCACGTGCTTGCTGCTCAGACATCCCTCGCTGAGCAAGGGCTGCTTTGACTTGAGGATTCTTGATCAAATCATCAAATTTAGGCGCGGGGTAACTGAAGGTATTGAAGGCCGGGGTACTATCGCCACGCGCAATGGCGTTATTCCCCTTGATGCCCCTCACAGGTTTTCCGTGCGCGTTAAAGATCTGCCCCTTGCTGACTCGATAGCGACCGAATTCGCATTTGACCAGGGGGCAATCGCTCGCCTCACCGTTATCTTTGACGAAAAGGATGTCCTCCTCTCCCTTCTGGAAAAGTGGGACTCCGCTGACAGCAAGAAACCCACCCATGCCATCAGCCCCGCCAGGAAACTGGAGCGTAACCGTCTGGCCGTCGGCTTGACCGCGAATCGTCTCTGTCACAGCGTAGGTGACGCGTGTTTGGGGCACCGTTTCCCCATTTTCCGTCACGGTCTGATATTCAACTCCTACGACTGAACCATGGACCACAAGGTTCGATTCCTCAGTAAGGGCTTGCAGGTTTCCCGCTTGCACGGGATCTTCATCGCTGTGCGACCAAGCGGTTCCGCTCATGGCCAACCCGGCCACTGCAGTCATGACAATAATTGGTATTTTCAGACTCATGAAAGTTCTCCCTTTACGGTTTCAGGCATCTCTCGATGCCTTGGTTTTTCATGTGGTAGTTAACCAAAGAAAAGATACGTCCCCCTTTCTTTCATCCAACCGGTAACGTATCAAATTCTGAAACATTTCAGAAACAAAGTCCCCCGGCGTTTCTGGCCAAAACAGATTGTGACCGAGAACATGCCATGCACATCACGTGTCCTCCTTTCGTTAGAGGGGAAATAAAGAAGTGAGCGCTTAACTAAACCACTAAATATCTTTCATTTAAATATCTATCATTAGATGTGGATTTTTGTCGCCAATCGCGCATCGAATGAGGCTTCTCTTCCATTTACTATCATGTGGATTTGAGCATCTCTGCCCTCGACACAAAGCAAAGAGCTTGCCAGAACGTTCAATATAATATGACTAGAAGAAAAATGCACACCATTATTAGGTATAGTCTAGAGTAGAAGGGCTGCATTGATCCATCAAGATATTCAATATTCATCCGGATACGACTCAGACTCATGTATCCTTTTAGATACGCCTTGTATCCCATTATCAAAGAAGAGGTAAAGGACATGCATCATTTTCTTTTCTATCCTCCTTACCTGGATGCAGGGAATTCGCTATTCCACAACACTCTACCCGGGGTCATGATGAAAAATTCCCCAGGCCCATTTGGCTCATTCCCAGACCACAACATACTCCAATGCTGTTTAATACGTCGTGAGAACCACCCCAACGGTTCAAAGAAAATTCATCCCTCAAATATTCGTATGTTGGCCCGTAAGTCGGGAGAACCACCCCCACGGTTCAAAGAAATTTCACCTCTCATGTTAGTTAATTTTATAAGGGGTTGAAATTCCCCGAAACAGGGCTTACTCATTCACAGAACCATCCCCTCATGAAACCAGGAGGTATCTGAGAGTACTCCCGACTTACGCGTATAGTTCGGGAAACCCGAACATTTGCCTTTTTTACCTTTTTGTTCTGTAACAGGCAAGTCTCCCTGAGTCAGAAACTCAATCTGACTCAGGGCTTTTAGATTTCACAACTGGCAGGGAAAATTTTCAGGAAACTAAGCGCGGAAAGGGTGCGCGGGGGTTCAACCTGTTTCCCCCACCATTATCTGTTGGGTCAGGAATTGGATCTGCCTTGATCATGGCATCACACTTGACCTCTGCTTGAATGTCCTTATCAGCAACATTGGTCACAACGGCTTTGGCATACCCCACGATAGTAATTGGCCCGGAGGGATTATCACATGAAGTGGGAGAACTGGCTTGATAAACCGGAAGATTGATGGGCCATTCGTACCGACTATTACTGGTATTCCACTCTTTTTTGGTGTTCCAAAGGGTAATTAAGTTGGGGAACGCCGACGCCACTTCTCCTCCGGTAAATTCAAATTGCGTCTGACCTGGAATGATTTCGGGGCTGGTATAGGTCCCACCTTCTAACCCATCGACCGTATCCCGAAGTTTCTTGGCATTGGCCGGCTGTTGATCGAACACATGCCAGCCCGCACAGCCATCAGGTCCAGTCGGCGAGAATTGAATACCTGCATCACAGGTTGCCACTCCGTTAAACCAGTTCTGGGAAATGGCAAAGGGAACGTCAGCAGTTCCTTCTGGAGCTCTCCCTCCGGCGGTTCCTAAGGCCGCCGTTGCGGTGGCAGACACACTCATCTCATTGACTCCGAAAATTCCGCCAAAGAAGGTCGTGATAGGCGTATTCTGGACATCGTCACGCCGAGTCGTGACCCGCACCGCATTGGGCCGGACGGTTCCTGGCGTAAACGTCTTAGCCGCAAAATTCCACACACCAATTTGGAAATCGTTCTGTGCAATCGTCAAGCTCATCGCATCGGACGCACTGTTATCCTTCGCAGCATTGGTCGCCGCAGCTTCAATCTGAGTTTCTTCCCCTCCTGTTAAATTTCGGTCCATGTCTTGTTGTTCCTCCAGGGGAAGCTCCCAATAGATGACTCCCAGTCGTCGACCCGCATTTAACGCGGCGGCATCGGCCGCAGCTTGTAATTCTGTTTGGGTCACGAGGGCATGCCCCACATCAATGGCTAATGCCGCCATACCCAAAAGAACGGTGGCTGTTATAGCCACCGTGATGGCGGTCGCACCTCGTTCATCATTCATTCTGTCAAATTGTTTGGTTACAAGTTTCATAGCTTTTCCTCACCATTAAATTGACCCGGGAATTCCAAATCCACAATTCATATAAAAGCTGGCTAGGTTTGTCCTTAAGCCGCAGGGCCAAGGGGAAACCCAATCATTGTAGAGGAGGTAAGGCTAAACGTTTGGAAGGGGGTACGAATATACCGATGATGGCCGGGAATGGATCAATCGGCCATTACACTTTCTGTGCTACTGTACTGGCAACAAAGGGGGTACAAACATTGTCCGGACTGAAGGCATTCGCACTTGACAGTCCTTCTTAGACTATGGGGGGGGGGAATTTTTCGAAATTTTAACGCCAACACTGAAACGGTCTACCGCTATTATCGGCCATAGCCGAAATTCCTTGCCATTAGTTCCTTACGATAATGATGAAATCATTTTCTCTTATCAAAAACTGCCCTTGTTTTTTACATTACGAAGGGCCAAGGCATTATTCAAATTAATTGCAGTGTTACGTGCAGCACCTAGAGGGGGATCTTACCCTTTTAGGAGTCACTCCCCTCAGCAGAAAGTCATTTAAGAAACAGCAAAGGTCATTGGCATTCATAAATGATGAATGTAATAAGCCCTCATTTTTCTATTTTCTTTGAGATCCTTTTTTCCCTGAACTTTTTTTGCCCCTTTCGCGGTGGGTAGGGAAGAAGTTTTTTGAGAATATCTGCCTTTTGAGCCATATCCATTATATTTCAAGCCAATCGTTAACTTGACCGACAATAGGGCTACGTTTCTTTTTTTCCTCTTCCCCCAGGAGGTGATCATGCGTGGATCGACTGAAAATCAGCTCATTGTCAGTGGAATTATTCTTTTCCTTGCTTTCGTACCCGTTAAGGCCTTTGCCGATCTTATCGACCGCGGTGTGTTTCCAGTATCCGGAGGCCCTCATAACGTTACCCTCATTTACGATACCGATCGAGATCTTACGTGGGTCGGGGATGCCAATTTCTCCCAAACTTCCGGTTTTGATGCCGACGGACTCATGACGTGGAATCAAGCGGTGGCCTGGGTTTCCGGACTAAACATCCAAGGCTTTAAAGACTGGAGGCTTCCCTCAGCCCTGAATCAGGATGGGTCAGGTCCCTGCGCGGGAAGCAATTGCTACGACAGTGAATTAGGTCACCTTTTTGCCCCTGTGGCTAGTGGAGGGGAAGGGATTTCTCTTGCCACACCCGGTCTGTTTAGTAATATTCAATCAATGAATTATTGGACGGGAACCGAATCCCCTCCCCAACTGGTCTGGAATTTCAGCCCGATCACCGGCATTCAGGGAACAACAGGGAAGGATAATTCCTGTGAATGTGATTTTACCTGGGTCGTTCGTGACGGAGATGTCCTTAAGGGGAATCCAAATGGGGGAGTTCAAAACGTCGAAGCGACGTTTTCGACACCAGAACCTCCGACCATTGTGTTGTTCGGCTCCTGTTTGGCCGGACTCGGCTGGTGGGGATATCGCAAACAGAAAACCGTGTAAAGTCACTCAAATTTCATTATTCGTCACTCTTCATAGATACCAAGCTTGCCCACAGGTTTTCAAAAAACCCCGAACGCTTCTGATCTACTACCCCTCACCCTTCAAACGGGTGGGGCTTTTCCCCGGATTTGACCCCACATTTATCTGATTTCTTCACCAGCTTCATAAATCTATCCTGGTGTCGGTACAAATTAAACCAATTCGGACTGCCCAACCATTCACTTCCTGAACCTGCTCAAACATCCCATTCGTCATTTTTCTCAAGACGTCGGCCTTTTTAATAGCTCTTCCCATATTGTCTCTTTCAATTTTCATACGTTTCTTCACGTACTCGTTCAATCATCTTTTTTTGGGCATTTGGTTTCTTTGGAAAAATTTACACTTAAAGAATGTCAGTAGCGGTGCGAGGAGACTTGAGAAAGGAAAAAATGGTAAATGCAATCTAGCATTCATTAGTAATGCGCAACAACTTCACCACAAAAAAGAGATGGAATAATCTTTGCTCTCTTTCTTGGCAGTCAGAGGTGCCCTTGCACACCAGGGGCCATGACCAACCGGCGAACATCAAACCAACGCCTATGCCGGTTATTTTCGTGCGGGCTACTGTGGCCGTTAACCTTTAGTCCAAATAGGAGACCCCCTATGTTGATCACATTGGCAAGCTTATTAAAGGACGAAGAAGGCGCTACCGCTATTGAATACGGCCTGATGGCCTCTTTAATTGCTGGAGTGATCGTTGCGACAGTCGGCGCCCTCGGTGGGAATGTCAGCAATCTCTTCATCACGATTAGGAACGCGTTTCCTTAATTTTAGGGGCGTCTATCCCGGCACGATATTTATCGTTGAAATAGCGGACCGAAAGCGGGCCAGAAGGTATTCGATAAAGTCCCCGGTGATTCCACTGGGACGCCCCGAGCCTCTGGTCACCACACGGCAAATTAGCAATTTCGCCCGTCCGCTCCATTCAATATTGATCGCTCCATCCCGATTGGGTTCTAAGCTGTGAAGTTTGGCCCATCCATGAGGGCGCCCAACTTTCTTTTTTTCCACCACTTTAAACCCAAACTTTTCCAACTTGGGATCATTGACGATCCGATTTCTTAAAGATGTTCGCTGGGACGACAAGACTTGTATGATTTGTTGCATGGGATCACCTTTTTAGCATAGGGCTTTCTTCTCTAGAGATAAGGAAATACGTGCCTTCTCTTATAATTTACCATACGGCGAAAATGGCAAGATTCTTTCCTCTTCTCTTCATTGTTATCGATTCATTATATACGGGTCTGATGGTCTATAAGAGGCCACTATTTCACAAACAGAACCCAAAAACCTGCACTCAGGACGATTCCACCAGCTAGGGCAATCAATCCAAGATACAGCTTAAAAATAGTAGGATGCTGCTCTCGGATCAAAATACTATGACTAGCTCGAATTTTTCCTTTAAGATACCCATCAATTACCATCGCAATCGAAAAGCTTCCGAGACCCAGAACACTCAACCCTCCCCATAGATCCCGGAAGGGTTCTCCCTCTTCCATCTGCGAAAAGATCAGCCCACAAACCACGAACGCCCCACAAAAGATCCACATTGTTCTTTCGGGAGCATTACGCATGACTTACTCTTTTTCTAAATTAAGTTAGCTGTGGAACAAGTTCTTCCTAGATTGGAAGTATATCGGATGTCTAGAGTAGGATCTGGATGATCGCCATTTGGACCCCTGGACGCCCTAAAATCGGCTCCTCAACAAACACCTATTGCTGGGGAAGGCCTGGACGTTCAGGACCATTTTTACCTTCCCATCCAGGCTTGTCTTGATGTCGCATGATACTCTTGTTACGGTACACCAATTATGCTCTCCTCCTCTCTTCCCACCACTCATTCATCTGCGCCCCTCACCCGCAAGAGTCCCTTTTCCTACACCTGTCAAAAATGCACGCATTGTTGTTTTCACAAAGGGATTCGAGTCAATCCCTATGAAGTGGCTCTTCTGGCACGTCACATAGGAATTTCTACTACCGAATTCATCGAATCCTATGTGGATATCACCACGTCCTTCCTGAAACACCAGTCAGATGGAGCTTGCGTGTTCTTAACAGATCAGGGTTGTGGGGTGCATGAGGACCGACCACTCGTCTGTCGCATTTACCCACTAGAACAACGGGTAACGGGAGATGGCCTCGAATCCTTCCATCATGTCACGCCTCATCCCCAGACTGAAGGGGTGTACGGACAGGAAGGGACCGTCGAAGACTTTTTGATCACCCAGGGGTTATCCCATTTCCTCAAGGTTCGTGACCGGTATTTGGCATTGGTATACCGCCTCTTGGATCTCCTAGCCCAAGAGGTACAGGATAATGCCCATTCACTCGAAATCACCAAAAAAGCATTCAAAGACGAACCAACAGTTCATCAGGCCTTGAGGAAATGGCTAGATATGGATATCATCGTTGACCAGCATTGCCGTACCCAAGGTTTACCAGAACCAGACAACCTGGAAGATCGTTTAACGGAGTATTTCAACGCAATGGATTCGTGGATATCACAACTATCCCAAGGAGCTCATCATGAGTAAACCGGACAACCGAACTAATGCCAAATTACCGAAACCCCATCCTCCTCAGAACTCATCTCGAGCCAAAAAGCTGGCGGCAACCGTCGCGGCACTCGGTGCCACCATTGGCGTGAATATGGGTGATGTGTTAGCTGGCTCAAAGGATATGCAAACTTCCGATATCGACAAGGCCGCTATATCCAGTCAAAAACTTAAAAGGCCATCGGTCCGTACGCCCAAGGTTGAGAGCCCAACCCTGCAAATCCGACCTAATGTGAGGACACCCAAAGTCGAGACCCCAGGGCTTCAGAACCGTCCTGACGTCAGCACTCCCAAAGTGGAACAACCCAACCTTCAAACTCGGCCGGACACGAAAAGCAGTAAATTCTAAACACCGAACGGTCCGAAAATACGCGCACGTACTAAGCCTTGACCCAGTCGCCTTACGAGGGCGACTGGGCAGCCTCATGGATGACGGCTTCTTACCAGTCCCGCTTACAAATTGAAATGTTTAAGCACCGGGATCTGGCTGCTCGTTCCGCATGCTGTTCCATGGGCATTTTGTCATGAATCCGGTCACCGAACTTCTCATTACCTTGCTTTAAACCTCGTACGACTCCTGGAGCTAAATTTCGAAACCATTTCATCGCATACCGGTTTCTTCCTCCCCATTGGGAACATTGCTGAGCATGGTACAGCTCATGGAGCAAAAGACGAGTTATCCGCCCCCCTCGAATGTTTCTGGCATTGAACTCATGCTTAAAATAAATTCGGTGACAATCGGTAATTCCGGCAGAAGTGGCTTTACTTGAAAAGCCAATCCTTACCCGTTCCAAATTGACTTTGGGGAAATATCGTTGAAGCGTCTTGCGAGCAGCCAACGGAAGAGGAGTCAGCCTATCTGCGTTATTCTTGATTCGTTTAAAAAAGGCTTTATAGCTATTCACCAATAACAACGCTTGAGGCATAACCTGATTCACCTTATTCGCGAATTTCTTGAAGCGCTCGGGGCCATCCTTATCACGGCAAGCACTATATTTCACTCGTGGACCTCCACGAAATTTATCGACGGGAATCATCCCTCTTGGACAATTTCGAGAAGACACAAGACATTCTTCCCCGTATTTGTCTTCATACGCCTCACATACTCGTTCAGCCCGTTCTCGGTTGTCTGTTTTTTTCACAGATTTTGAGACACACACACAATATCCTCGTTTCACTCCCCTGCGTTGAAATTTTTTCAACACCTTTTCCCCTACCCCACATGGACATTTTTCCACGTGGCATTCACGCCTGGTCGAAGCCTCATACTGAGAGCAATACCGTTGGGCTTCATCCTTCGCGCCTGCATACACGTACTGTGGAAGCATGAATACACCAATACCGACACTCCACACGAACAGCCCGATCCCGACAGAATGACGTTTCATACGTTCTTGCATGAATCAACCTCCTATGAACTTTGCCATGAGTTATGGCAAGATTGTTTTTCATCAAGCAAGGGAATCCCCTCCGATAACGCTAAAGCATCGGCGTTCCCACTCCGACTCGTGTACGTCCTTGTTTACATGTTCACTGCAGCTAGAAACGATGTTTAAACGGTGAGGGTTCCTTTCTCTGAGGGGAAGAGAGAGCTTTTTTAAGGGGACAATGCAAATTGCCGCTCATTAATCCGTACCATAGAGTACGTCGTCCTGAGGGGCTGGATGGTTCAATCATCAATGGAGATTTTTCACAAGGCCCGTTCTGAATACGAGCCTCGCGACCATCAATTATTTGGACACAATTTTAGGAAGGGGCAGGGAGATCTGTTGAGGGGGGAGAGTCTACTTCCAGCCAAGTCAAAAACAATTTATACCCGAGGGTCAAAACCACAGCTCCGATAAATAATCCAATAATTCCGGATAAGAGCATTCCTCCTATCGCTCCCATAAAGATCACAACCATTGGGACATCGAGGCCGCGACCAAGAAAGATCGGCTTGAGAAAATTGTCCAGTAGGCTGACAAAAATTGTCCAAATCAGAAAAAGGACAGCCATCGCCGTATCATGAACGGAAAAGACATAGATGACCACGGGAATCATGATCGGAAAGACACCGATTTGCACCACCGCAAGAATGAGACACAAAAAAGCCCAGAATTCTGCGGCAGGAATTCCCGCAACATAAAATCCGACTCCCGCTAAACCCGCCTGGATCAACGCCACGCCCAACACCCCTCGCGCGACGCTCCGAACCGTCGCTTCCGCTAAGTTGGCCAGCTCCTCTCCCCGATCCCCAGCCAAACGTTTGGCAATACTATGTGCCAGACGATACCCCGAGGTGGAATAAGACAGGAGAAATCCAGCAATGATGACGGCGATGAAGAATTGCAGAATGGCCAATCCCATACCGGTGACCAACGATAGAAGCCATTTGGCCACCATGATGATTTGTGGTTCGAGTTGGACTAACGCCTCCTGAATGTTTTCGGAGGCAAGAGTCCAGATTTGGGTTAATGGCCCTCCGATAAGGGGCCACGTTTCGAGGCCTTTAGGAGGGGGAGGAATTTTCAGCGTTCCGGCTTGAACATGATCCACGACCATTTTGGCATTTTCCACCAATAAGCCCCCAACGAGGACGGCTGGCCACACGAGGATGACCAACATACTGATCGTGACCACCATAGCCGCCATTCGACTGGAATTCCTCATGACTCCTCGTAAGTAGCCGTAGACAGGAAACACAGCCACCGCGATAATCATTCCCCAGACGATGGGAATCACGAACGGTCGGATAATTTGAAAACACCAACCGACCAAGAGAACCACGAACCCGATACGAATGGCTGCTTCCATCGCATTTGAGGTAAATTCATGATTGTTTCGTGAAGACATGTCGTGGCTCTCCATATGCCTTGGTCCTCCTACCTATTCGAGAGTATCCGCATCATTTTCTTCCAGGCTCAATGAACCCATGTAAAATATATAAAGCATCTTTTATTACGTTGTTAGACTAGCCCCCTACTGAGTCTGCCACCATACCGCAAACATGCACTTTTCTTCAAAAATGGCAATAATCACAAACGATCAATGGGAAATGGGATTCGAAATGCGAGAAACATTTCCCCCTTTTTCGCGGTCGCGCATTTTGGACCGTCTTCTTTTCACACCGGAAGTCTTGGATAACCTATCCAAGACATGGCTATCTTCCTGGAAGCCGGACAAGACTCGGCTTTCACTGGAAGTATGACGGAACCAGTACCTTATGGAAAGGGCGGAATCCGGCTACGCTCGTTGAGCGTGAGGCCTATCGGCCCCTCTTGCGGCACCATGTCAGTGGTAGGATATTGAAGAGCATTTGGAAGCCACCCATGAAGCTTGGGTGTTGTGAGACGAATGGTTACGAAGGACCCAGTTCGCCGTACGACCAGACAGCTCACGCTTTTTTCCAGGCAGTCTCCACTCGGGATCAATCAACTTGACCCAACATGTTTTCTAGAAGATTATTGATTTTCACACCAAAAAATGTCGGTATCTTTTCTAGCCACTGGCCAATACGTGTATTTATACCGAAACACACACTTCAGCCAATAATAGGTATCCCAATCCGCCAGTTCTTTCCTCACAAATTTTTGGTCGAACGAACGCACCTTTTGATAGTCCTTCTCACGCAGTTCTTTAATCGTTTTGTTTTTTCCGTTTAAACAGGCTTGCTTGAGCAAGGCTTCATGATCGGGGGACTTGGTACGGTATTCCTCTCGTATGACCTTGACGCTTCCCATATTTCCTCCCTCCCCATTTTTGATCCTGGGAAAGGGCTGCCACTTTTTAATGTGCCGGGAATGCTTGATTTTTTGCCACTTGCATTGATATTTGATTTTGCAATGGCCTTCATAGCTCCCCTTTGGGGTTTTCTGAGACTTTTTTTCTAGAACCTTATACTGGAATCCGACGACTTTCCCCTTGGTAGAACAAAAATATTTGGCACCATTTGCTGCCATCTTGCATTGTTCGGGAAAATTCAGTTTCTTGCGTTTAAACTTCTTGGTCCACGTAGACTTGTGTTCCCCTCCTTTACAGACACATGTTGGTGCGGTCGTATACCTGGATTCAGTTTTCCCACAGGAAGGGCCAGAGTTCCCGCCGGAATTAGACGGTTTTTCGGTATGGGTTAATCCTTTTCGCGCCGAGCTTCTGGCTCTTCGAATAATTTTTCTTGTTTTATAGCGAGACACCCGTCCGAATTTCAGTCCCCGTGGCCGTATCCCACTGGACGTCCCCAATGCCTCTAAGATTCGTCCATTTGGAAGAACCAAAGCCACATATTCAACATCTTCCGAATCTCCAGGGCTGGTCAAGGCCTCCGGAAACTCCACATCTTCCTCATGCCTAGAGACCTTGGCTTCAAGAAGAATGGCATCATGTCTGCCACCATCTTCCGGAATGAGTTTCAACCAATCCTCGGATGCCATGACCTGATAGGCCCCAGGGCGAAGCAACACATCGCTCCCATCCACGGTTAGGAAATGTAGGGTTCGCTTCAAAGATATATTCAGAGAGTCGGAGGGCTCTGATGCATCAACTGACCCTGCAGAAAGGCAAAGAATACTCAGAACAATGAGGAAAGATTGCTGAATCCAATTGCATACCATAAGGACCTCCTTAAACCGTTTTCATCCAATTGCTCCACTCAAGTCTTACTCAAAAGGAAGAACATCATTGGCCTTCATCCTGACAACCCAATAATTTCCGGTTCATTTTGTCGCCGAGTGATTCCCAGCAATTAGCCAATCTGGACTCCACCAGAATAATTTGAGAATATGTTCAAGCGAAAAGGAATGCTTTCACCGAGATTACCCCTGTGAGGTGAGCCATGAAAGGTGCGATCACATTTTTTATGCTAGTTCTCTTTCTCACCGCTTGTACTCCGACTCCCGAAACCCAACCAATCGCGTATGAACCTCAATCTGACTTCCGATCGGGAAAACCGGTAGCTGAATCAGAAAAGGAACCATAAACATATTTTTCATTCCGACATTGTGAGGCCAATCCTCAAAAACCTACACCTTAGTAGCCTATTCCTACCCGTTTCTATTGGCTTTCAGCCTTATTATTGCTCACACCGGCCTAAGACTACCGTGACATTCCCACTTTTCCTCCAATGGCTTTTTCCCCTACGATAAGGGCAGTATTCAACCGATGGGGAATAGCCGAGTATCAATACGGAGGCAGTCTATCGGCCAAGATCTCAAAAACCAAGCTCCCCGAACTCTACAGTAGGTCGGAAGCCTCCTTCAAATGGTTCAAAATTTATACTGGCCAGCAATTGCGAATACACAGGAATTCTTTGTGGGGTTCATAACCCTGCCTTAGCAGGAATAACGAAGGGAATTGAAATGCCAGAAGAAAGGTTATTCTTTCAGGAGGGCCAAGAGGGATCTGCGGGTGGTAGGAAGAGGCTCACTCCAAATATTGTCCTTGTTCCATTCCCCGAAGGCAAATTTCAAAAAGTCAATTTCAGCTTCTACGAGATCCTCGCCTGAGACTTCTTGATAGTAATCATGAAAAACCTGTTTTAATCTCTGACATAATTCTTTTCGATGTCTTTGATGCAATCCCCGGGGGACTTTATCACTGGCATACCGTTTCTCAACCGCATCCAGAAAACCCAGCAAAGATTCCATCACGTCACGTGTGAGTTTAAGGGTGTGCTTAAGATCATTTTCTCGTTCTTTTCGTTCCATTCCCCAGGTCCACACATCATCTTTGATATCTAACGGGGTGCTCATGGTGTATCCCAGAAGCAGGTCTTCTACTGTCTCCACAGGCATATTTTTGAATTCTTTTATTGTGCCCTTCAATTGCCCACGTAAAACGTTACGCTTCTTTTGGCATGTTTCCGACCGTGGCCCTCGCTCTAAAAATGTCTGAAACTCCGAATACTCAGTAAGGATTTCAGCGATTCGTTCCGCCGCTTCCTGACCTTTACATTTCAACGCGGACGCATGAAGGTTCAACAATCCAGCGATTTCCATACACCGGTCATCTGAAAATCTCATGGTTCATGCTACATCAAAAGGCAAGGGTGGGCCAGCCCTGTTGGCAAACCGTTGAGCGGCACGAGGTCCTGAAACCAGGAATAAAAAAGGCCAGCAATGCTGGCCTTACCTACTACGTTTTTGAGGAAAGAGGGGTTTCTTATCGAAGGGGAAAGGTCATAATGACGACCATGAGAAGAATATGAAACACATCTCGTAATGTCATGAAGTCCTCCTAATGCATGCCGTGATGGATGAATAAAAATATTTCACCATAGAATGCCAATTCCGGAAATACCACAGTAGAGGGGGGTCTGTATGTGGAAAAAATCAAGCAGAAAATACCGTTCATTCGTGCAAATATTGCCTCGTTTTTTTGTTTTTTTTGGCCTGATAGATACCCATTGACGAAAAGATGGCTTTACAGCCT
Source organism: Nitrospirales bacterium (assembly GCA_965223275.1). Taxonomy (GTDB): domain Bacteria; phylum Nitrospirota; class Nitrospiria; order Nitrospirales; family UBA8639; genus Nitrospira_E. Next base: position 3,995,964 of record OZ244992.1, on the reverse strand, counting down.
AAAGGCACGACAAATTTGACCAGACTTTTCAAACCATAATCGTTTAAGACCGAAACGGGAGGTTCCGATGAATGGTTAAAACAAGGAGCCCCCTCTATGAGAAAACTAATACCCCTGTTGCTTTTGTGCGCCCTGCTAGGTGCATGTTCCCACAAACCCACACAAGACCAAATGATACAAGGTGACTACGGCGAAGTCCCTTCGACCTACAGTTCCTTGATCATTAACCAATTGAAGGACACCTACATTGGTCCACGACCGGCAAGAATTGAAGTGGCCAAGCCTTTCCCCGCAGTCCGACGTCGAGGATTAAACCATGCTGGGACGTATGAATATGGTCATGTCGTCCAGGCTTGGATTTTGACCAAAGATGATGAGGGACAATTCACCCAGAGATCTCCACGGATATTTTGGTGGGGCAACACGGGGTGGTCCACCATGCTCCCGTCTTTAGAAGGTGTGATTCCCAAATATCCAGAACAGGCCGAAGAATATATTGGCATGACCTATACCCGTTTTTAGGCGTGTAAAGGATAACCTGAAGGGTGGGAGTCGCCCCACGCACCCTTCGGGATTCCCAATAATTTTTCCTTCGCTTTACCCTCATTTTTTCAACCCTCAATGAACCAATGAATTTCCAGAGGGATTGTGAGATCCATCTCTGGCTTTGTACAATCAATCAATATCGTTGTCGAATAACCCAACCGTTCAAGGCCTTTCTGGTTGTTTGATCAGGGATCTTTCACACAACAATACTGTTTCACACTGTGATTGATTGAAGTACCTTCAATACAAGGAGTCCGTATGGCACGCACCCTACCGACATGGGACCTCAGTGATCTTCTTGCTCATCCCGATAAAGACAGCACCAAACTACTTCATCGGTTAGATAAAGAGATCACGTCGCTTGAACACCAGCGTCACACCTTAAAACCCTCTCTTTCTAGGCAACGTTTTTTAAAACTCTTGGAACGATTTGAATCGATCACTGAGCATATGACCGTGTTGGGCGCCTTTGCCTTTTTATGGTTTGCCGAAAACACACAAAACCAGGATGCCCGGGCTTTTGATTCTCACATACGAAATCAATTGGCAGCCCTATCTCCCAGACTGCTTTTCTTTGATTTGTGGTGGCAAGGACTCAAACCCCGAACCGCGGCCCAAATCTCCACTCAGGCCACTCGCTATCGTTATTACCTGAATACCCTCACACGCCTCACTCCCCATACATTGAGTGAATCGGAAGAACGCATTTTGACCATCAAAAATTCATCCGGACGCCAAGCCCTCGAAACCCTATACGGAGTCACCACCAATAGCCTCCATTTTCCCCTGAAATTGAAAAGCCGGACCAAAAACCTCACGCGCGAAGAACTGATGAGCTTTGTCCGCCATCCCCTTTCATCCGTCCGCCAAAATGCATATCGCTCACTTTTTCAGGTCTACGAAACACGGAAGGACATCATTGGAGAGTTGTATAAAAATTTAGTTCAGGATTGGGGCAACGAAGGGATGACCTTACGAGGGTATGCCTCTCCTATTTCTGTTCGCAACACCGCCAACGACCTTCCCGATCGAAGCGTGTCTGCCTTGCTCACCACTTGCACCAAGCATGCTGACACCTTCCAAGAATATTTCCGATTAAAGGCCCGTCTTCTCAAATTACGTCCGTTTCACCGTTATGACCTCTACGCCCCTTTTTCTAAGCAGGAAGGGCATTACCCCTTTTCCAAAGCCACCCAACTCGTGTCCGATGCCTACCAGCAGTTTTCTCCAACCCTTGCCGAAATGGCAAACCGTGTGCTTGCGGAACGACATTTGGATGCTGCGGTTCGTCCAGGCAAAATGGGAGGGGCATTCTGTTATAGCGTATTACCCCAACAGACCCCCTATGTCCTGCTCAATTACACAGGGACTATTCGGGATGTGTCCACGCTGGCTCATGAATTAGGGCATGCGGTTCATGCCATGATGGCCTCCCATCATTCTGTCTTGACCTTCCATTCCGCCCTTCCATTAGCCGAAACAGCCTCAATCTTTGGAGAACAGCTTTTAGCCGACGCTTTACTCGGTACTATTCGTGATCCAAAGACCAAAATCAGTCTTCTTTTAGGGCAATTGGATAATGCGTACGCCACGATCATGAGACAAGCCTATTTTGTCCAGTTTGAAATTCACGCGCATCAGATGGTGCGTCAGGGTGCTACTATCGATGATCTGTCTGAAACTTATCTCCGTTTACTTCAGGAACAGTTTGGGAAGGTGGTCAAAGTCGGCAAGGAATTCGCATTAGAGTGGTTGGTCATACCCCATATTTTTTCCAGCCCCTTTTATTGCTATGCGTATAGCTTTGGGAATTTATTGGTCCTCTCACTCTTTCAACGGTATAAAAAGGAAGGAGCATCTTTCGTCCCTCACTACCTGAACCTCTTAGCGGGTGGAGGGTCAGACAGCCCTCAGAATCTGTTAAAGCCTCTGAACGTAGATATCGGGTCCCGGTCCTTCTGGGCAGGAGGATTTCGACGGATTCAACATCTCATTAAAGAATTGGACGAGATTATGCCCTGAGAACCTGGGTAGGCCTTTTCTTTAATGCTCTTGATTTGCGGGAAAGGTTGCGCTACCTTGGAGATCTTCATGATACGTCGTTTTATGCATATCGGGACTTATTCCTCAGCATTCCGTACGGTTTTCACCCCTCAAGGAGGAACATTCCATGTCCCATCGTGCCTACATTCTTATCAACGTCATGCCTGGTCAAACCGACCTGGTTCTTGAGCGATTATCGGACATTCGCGAAATCGTTAGCCTGGATGCCTGTTGGGGAAAGCCAGATATCATTGCGATTATCGAGGTTCCTGATCAGGACACCCTGACTTCATTGGTTTTGACGAACATTCATTCCATTGAAGGCGTCGCCCAAACCGATACCCACCTGGTGTATCAACCTGTTCGTCGGCCCCTGGCTATCTCAACCTAATTCCCGCTCCAGTAGATGACAAGGAGCTCATAACCCGTTCCGGTTCAAACGCTCGGAAGAATTAAAAAATGCCCGCCTCTCGTTGCAACCAACGGATATAACCGATAATTTTTGTCACATCCTCGGGAGTTGCCCCATCAATTTTTGGCATATTCCCAAATTTCCAGTGATGGGCTCGTACCCCATTGGCCGCTGCTCGCTGAAAAGCCATGTCAGCATGATGTCCCGGTTCGTAGATTTTATGAACCAGTGGAGGACCTTGATCGGTTCCCTGGGCTCGAGGCCCATGACAACGCCGACAAAACCTATTAAAAAAGGCCTCTCCTTCCTGTAAGTCTGATGGAACAGGATTTTGAGCGACGACTGAAGAGTCCGGGTTCGAAACCGATGACCCTTGGGCACTCGTCCCGTTTTCGGAACAACCGACCAGGCCGAGAACCCATAACCCCAAACAGAGATACAACAGGGGTCTGTAATTCGTCTGATTCATTTTGTAGGCACCCATCGTCCCTCCATTCTCCACATGCTCCAAAACGTCCTATCCTTATGAAAGGTCATGAATAGGATCTTCTAGGTTAGCGGCCTGAAACCCTTCTCGTCGAATGAGACAACTATCACATTCCCCGCAAGGTTGGTTATCCGAGTCCGGATTATAGCAACTGCTCGTGAGGTGCAACGGAGCACGCAACTCACACCCTTTTCGGATAATCTCTTGTTTCGTCAGTTGTAATAAGGGAGCACAAATGGTGAATTCATTTCCTTCAATCCCTCGTTGAGTCCCTAAATTGGCCACCCGTTCATAAGCGGCTAAAAATTCTGGGCGACAATCAGGATATCCCGAATAGTCCCTGACATTGGCTCCAATGAATATGGCACGAGCGGTGAGAACTTCGGCATAGGCGAGAGCCAAACTCAGAAAAATGGTATTTCTAGCCGGCACGTACGTCAATGGAATACCCTGATCCCGTTCAGCCTCTGTCCGTCCGGCGGGCACCGGGATCGCATCCGTGAGTGCAGACCCTCCAAATGTGCGTAAATCTAAAGTGAGGACCTTATGTTCTTGCACAGAAAGGGCTTCAGCGATACGCCGGGCACAATCAATTTCGTATTTATGGCGTTGTCCGTAATCGAGGGTGAGAAAATAGAGGGTGTAGCCCTGAGATTTGGCGATTGCGGCTGTGACCGTAGAATCTAAGCCTCCGCTCGCCAGCACGACGGCTTTGTCTTGAGGCATGCGCTCATTCTTCTTGAAAAATCAGTAAAATCATCACGAAGGTGGCAAATATGGACTCACAGACGCTGTTCGGCACGTTCGATTTTTTCCATCAGTTCTCGTTGCGATTGACAAGCGACACAGAGACGGGCAAACGGAAGGGCTTGGAGGCGTTTTTCGCTAATTTCCTCTCCACACTCCGCGCACATACCGTATGTGCCCTCATCCAAGCTATCCAAGGCATCATCAATTAACTGCCGCTCACGATTTCTCATTTCCTGCAACGAAATCCCCATTTCCCGCTCCAAATCCACCAGGGCCTGATCTCCGCTATCCATCGCGGCTTCAAGCCGACGTTGCTGTTCATCAGTCACCGATTGGCCTAACTGTTGTTTAATTTCCTGAATTAAGGCCTCACGTTTTTCTAGGAGAATTTGCTTTAAGGCAGCATACCGATCTTCGGTGGCTTTAACCTTTTTGGTTGTTTTCTTGGCAGGTGGAGCCGCGGGTTCGGCAGACTTTTTACTTCGTGGAGCCTTGGTGGCCTTAGTGGTCTTGGCCGCTTTTTTCTCACGCGTCGCCGTAGTTTTTGATACCTTCTTATCCGATCGTGCGGCCATACCTACATTCCTTTCTCCATTCGGAGGTTACTGTATTGCCCCCAAGAGCGGGCTCGTCTTACGGGACCAACCTACCGGCCTATCAAAATGCTGGAAACACCCTACCCTGATGGTTCATTATTCATAGGTGATCAGGGAATGAATATCGTACCCATTTAACTTTTCCCGGCCCTGCAGGGCCAATAATTCTACCAAGAACACTACGCCAGCGATCTCTCCACCTAATTGCCGAATGAGATGAACGGTCGCACTCGCCGTTCCGCCCGTGGCAAGAAGATCGTCAACGATGAGTACCGACTCTCCTTCTTGTATCGCATCTCGATGAACCGCTAAAGAATTCGACCCATATTCCAAATGATACTTCACCTCGTACACATCTGCCGGAAGCTTCCCTGGTTTTCTGACCGGGACAAAACCGGCCTGCAGATGATAGGCCAAGGGACTTCCCAGTATAAAACCCCTTGACTCAATACCCACAATTTTAGAAATCCCTGCTTGCTGATATTTTTCGGTCAACTCATTAATGATGGACCGAAAGCAGGTTGGATCCTTCAATAAGGTCGTGATGTCATAGAATAAAATGCCAGGTTTAGGAAAATCAGGAACTTCTCGAATATACGATTTATAATCCATAAATTATTGAAATTTTACTTAAGTGTATTAACCTAGCCTCGAATAATAAACCCTTTAGTTTGCCTATTTGGAACTTCCCAGTCAACATCCACCTCTTCGACAGATGAAAACAAAGGCCCTTTCTGCAAATCTAGCAAGAATGCCTCCAGATCCATTTCCTTCCCTTCCGCTTCAACCTCCACCTCACCTGTCGGAAGATTTCTGACCCACCCATTCAATCCTAACTCTTGGGCTTTTTTTAGGGTAAAGGCTCGAAAACCTACCCCCTGCACTCTCCCCCGGACAAGAACATGGAGCTGTTTGTTCTGTTCCATGATCAGAGCCTCACTATCCCAACGTGTATCATTTCTCCCCACTTCCCGTTAGGAAAGCCCCATCTGTCCCCAATTGCTGGGCAATTTTCTCCCCTACCTGCTGGCCTTCACGAATACAGTCGGGAATGCCGATTCCATACATTCCAGCTCCAATCACGAATAACCCAGGATATTTCTCCAAGGCCATTTGTACTTTGGCTATCCGTTGCTGATGCCCGATTACATATTGAGGCATCCCTTTTTCCCAACGGTGAATTTCCCAATACCGTGGAGAGGCATTGAGTCCAACCATATCCTGAAGTTCACGACGCACCCCCTCCACAAGCTCCTGATCATCCTGTTCTAAAAATGCCTCTCGTCCTCTTCCCCCGACATAACAGCGCATGAGGATGTCATCCGGGCTTGAACGATTCGCCCATTTTAACGATGACCATGTTGCTGCGAGGAGTGGTTTCGATTCTTTTCGGGGTACCACAAAACCAAACCCCTTGACTTGAGATTGTACTTGAGCAGTGGGGTACGCCAAGGAAATTGTCGCAGTTGACGCATATGGGATACGAGTCAGCTCAGTTGAAATTTCAGGGATCGACTCTTCCAGGATTTTTGCCGTTTGAAAAGCGGGTGTGGCAAGGATGACTCCATCGGCCAACCATTCCTTTCCTCCAGATTCACATATCCGATACTCAGTTGCATCCGTATGCAATTTCTCCACAGACTGACAAACCACCCCCGACCGGAGTCGAACGCCCTCCGTTCGTAACTGTGCGGTCAAGACATCAATAAGGCCCCCAAGTCCATCCCGTAGGGTCATGAATAAACTTGGCGGGGAAGCTGGTGATTGTGGAGATTTTGGACGTTGGGGCGGGATCGCTGACCGCATCCCTTTCATAACACTCCCATATGCCTTTTCCAGCTCACGGAATCGCGGGAAAGTTGCATCGATGCTCAGTTCATCTGCATCCCCCGCATAAATCCCAGCAACTAGGGGCTCGATGAGATGCTCAAACGCTTCGGCGCCAAAACGGCGCCGAAAAAATCCGGCCAACGTCTCCTCCGTAGGAAATGGCCGTGGACTCGGCCAAAACCGCTCCGCTCCCATCCGAAGTAAACCAACCCATGATAAAAGGCCACTGGTCACCAGTGAACTCACCCGCTGAGGTCGAAAGGCCAGAAGGCCTTGAGGCAATTCGCGAAGACCGCCCCGGCAGAAGGAAAAGGTCTGATTGTGTTGGAAGTTGGTAGGAATTAACTGATCACCCAAACCAAGCGTTTGACAAAACTCCCGGGCCCAGGGCTTAGAGGTTAAAAAGGAATCCGGGCCCCCTTCAATGAGCAACCCTTGATTCCTCTTAGTTAAAATTTTTCCTCCCCATCGTTCATCCTTTTCCAACACGGTACATTCTAAAGGCAATTGATTTCGTTTGGCCTCTTGGATGGTCGCGTAGGCCGCCGAAAGCCCGGAAATACCTCCTCCGATAATGACGACCTGAAAAGGCTTCTTCCTCATTCAGGATTCACCACGGCAATGTGATGCATGAGAAAGATAGGATAGGTGCAGGCGATCCGGGGACAAGGATTCTGCAGGAAGGTTGGAACCCGAATTATCACAATCGGATCTTGATATGTTTTTTATTACGACACCGTTGAGGAAGAATAACGATGCACGCACTCGATGGCGATTTCTACACTCCGCAAGGGGGTAGTAGGAAGAATTCCATGACCAAGATTAAAGATGTGCCCTGGACGCCCTCCCGCTTGTTGGAGAATATCACGAATACGTCGTTCAATTTCTTTTTCAGGAGCAAACAGTACCATCGGGTCCAGATTCCCCTGAATCCCCACATCATACCCCACCTGCGCCCATCCCTCATCCAACCGAACACGCCAATCGAGCCCCATCACGTCACTCCCAGCTTTTTTCATGAGTGGCAACAGGCCTGTGGTTCCGGTTCCAAAATATATCAGAGGGATCCCTTCCACCCGCAAGGCGGAAAAGATGGATTGCACATGAGGCAAAACATATTCCTCATAGTCTCCAGGACTCAAACACCCCACCCAACTATCGAATAATTGAATGGCTTGAGCACCTGCCCGACTTTGCACACGTAAATACTCGATCACGACCGTGGAGAGCTTGTTCATTAACTGATGCCACACGGTAGGCTGGGAAAACATCAAATGCTTGGTACGGGCATAGTCACGAGAACTGCCCCCTTCAATGGCATAACTGGCAAGAGTAAAGGGAGCGCCGGCAAATCCGATCAAGGGAACACGACCATCTAACAGATCCAACGTTTGACGAATCGCTTCTCCGGCATAAGGAAAGGCCTCACCATCTACCGACCGCAACTCGACGATCCCCACTTCCCCACGAATGGGATTGTGAATGACCGGCCCCCTTCCTTCAATGAACTCCAATTGTAACCCCATGGCTTCCAAGGGAAGGAGAATATCCGCAAATATGATGGCGGCATCTAAATCAAACCGTTGAATCGGTTGAAGGGTGACCTCGGCGGCTAAAGCTGGAGTTTTACAGACATCCAATATCGAGTGGCGTTGCCGGATTGCCTGATATTCCTGCATGTACCGACCCGCCTGCCGCATAAACCAGACCGGGGTCCGGTCAACCGGCTGACGGAGACACGCCTTTAAGAACCGATCATTCATGTGGGCATTCTACGAATGGCAAGAAAGATGAGTCAATGAACAGTCGGCGAACCATCGAAACCATGAATTTAGGTCGTAGGCCCTGGGAGTAAAGGGCACACGTCGTGGTGTAATCGCTGAGAGGTTGCTTCATTTGATGCCATCTCTGACTCTGAAGCGATCCACGCCTCATCAGGCTCCAATTCTATTCGATAATGTTGCTTATGAAGAGAAAACCACTCGACATAAGGATGGGGACTGAGCAACGGATGAGGGTCAAACGAGATCAGGCTGACTGTTCCCAATTGAGGAATAGCAAAATCATCTAAGGATTCGCTTGCTCGAGAGTCATCGATAAATCGCGCATTACTGAGACAGATCATTTTTCCCGCTATTTCCCCGGAGAAATTCCCCTCCAAACACATGTCCACGTTTCCTAATCCTGCAAAATGTAATTCCCCAACGACTCGGCCCTCTACCCGGTTATCGAGGTACCCACCCTTTACCCACCTGCCATTTCCGAATTTCTGAGCCATAAGTTCCCTTAATTTACATAATGAGAGTCAAATAACACGACGAAAAAAACTTTCAAACTGAGAAAACGAGACAGAGGAGAAGTGTTTCAAGGCTTACATAGAGGGCATCGAAGTTGGTTGGTGGCGTCTGAATTCTCCAGGGCTTCCAAGGCTGTTTCCTTATCCGGATACTCATCCCATCCCCCTTCCCAAAAATCGGATCGATGAGGCACAGTTGGGACTTCCAGGCATCGATCCTTATGGATCATGGCTTGATCGAGGGAACGTTTTAGGTGAATCCAATACCCCATAAGGGAAACCTCTTTTTCAACCGTCGTCTGGAATTACAGCGTGGAAGTGGGGAAGAACCGACTTAAACCTGATTACCACAAGAATCCGGAAGATCAGTCACGCGGCAGGGATTTAATTATCCAAGATTTGCCATTCGTCTTTATCTAACTTGACCTTTTGACCCGCTTCTAACTTGGCCCATTGCTCTTTGTCAAAAAAACGCATATATCGTTCAATTCGGTCTGGATCATCAATGCGTTCTTCTTGCTGCATTCCAGTCGGAAGTTTAAAACGGCGTATTAATACGGACATCTTGTAGCTCCTCTTTAGTGAAAGTTTTTACCCAAACCTTAAGTATAACAAACTATAAAATTTTTAGTCAAAATTTTTCTGAATCACCAGACTTCTTCATTCGTATGTCAATGAGGAACATCAGACATTGACCCCACGGTATCATCACTAGATATAATACCCCAACCTTGCAGGATATTGCCTTTATTTTCGTGACGTCGCATAGGCTGTTCACGCTTATTCCGGAAGGAGACGCACATGCCATTATATGAGTATGTTTGTGAAAGTTGTGATCATCAATTTGAAACCATGCAAACATTGAGCTCCAAACCGGAAGAAACGGTCTGCCCTAAATGTAATACGGCAAAAAGTCGAAGGATCATGTCATCCTTTGCCTCAAAAATTGTCGGAACCCACAAACCTGGCTTTGCCGAGGATAAAGCTTACGGCATGCTCAATGAACGAATGAGTAAATTCTCAAAACTCCCACCGGCCATGGGGGCAAGGGCAGCCCCTACCGAAGCCAACTCCGACCCCCCCGCGGCGGAATAAACCAAATTGGAAAAATTAGGGTCCACACCGACCTTCCCCATTGGGTTTCTCCCTAAGCAATCTACCCCTTGACTTTCATTTCCCGAAACGGGAAAGATGCGCCGGTTTTGGTGAAAAGCCTTAGCCCAAAAGTGAGCGGCGGAAGTGATAGGATTAAAATTTAGAGAACTCTCAAGGAGATAAGTATAGAGCTCATGACTCGATTCGTTCTCAAGCATCCCCTCAAGAGGCCACTGGCTTTTGGAGCCCCTTCATGCCTTTTGGTGTATCTCCTCTTCTGCGTGAGCTCCCCTGCCCTTTCTGAAACGCCACCGGTCTCTGAAAAGGCCCAAGGGTCTTCCCTATCTGGCACGATTGTCATCGTAGGGAACGGACCGGAGCGTTACTTATTGGAATTACTGGCGAAAGACTTTGAACAAAAACACCCATCCGTGTCCATTGATTTTTTTTGGCATTCCGATGCCAAGCCCATTCGGACTATTGAACTGCATGAAGCCGACATTGCCATTACGGGCGAGCAGGCTCCCAAACTTCGATCGACGGTTATTGCGCGTGATGGGATTGCCGTCATTACCAATTTTTCTAATCCGGTGACGGAAATGAGCTCTCAACAAATCGCTGAAGTCTTCTCAGGAAAGCTCCGGTATTGGTCTCAGGTTCATGAAGAAGCCCCTCAAATGAGAATTCTGCTGGTCAATCGAACGAAAAACCAAAATATTCGTCAAGGTTTCGAAAAAACGCTCAATATTCCCAGAGGCATTCCCCGGACCGCCAAACGTGTGGAAAAGGAAGGAGATGCCATCAAGGCCGTCAGCGGAAACTTGAACGCCATTACTTTCCTCTCCATGGCCCCAGCTCTTCGAGCCAAAGAAGACGGGATCGCCGTCAATCTGTTATTTGTCGATACAATCGAACCAGAAGTCCAGACGGTCCTCGATAAACGATATCCACTGCAAAGGCCCGTGGTTCTTGTGACCGCACCCGATCCTTCGCCGCAGGCCTTGGCTTTTGAGGAATTCGTGCTGTCCCGGTCAGGACAACGGCTCATGAAAAAAGGGAAGTACTACCCTCTCAAAGAAAATTAAACCGGAATCTTACTTAACACGGTAAGAGCAACTTTCCACTCTGTCTTTGAATCGGTAGACTAATTGATCACCAACCCATTCCTCTAAATATCAAGGACTTTTTTCTACCCAAGCCATGTTCAAAAAAATCCTAGTCGCCAATCGGGGAGAAATCGCGATGCGTGTCATTCGGGCATGCCGGGAATTCGGCATCGCCACCGCCGCGATCTACTCGGAAAGCGATGCGACGGCCATCTATGTCAAAAAAGCCAATGAGGCGTATCTGGTCGGGCCCGGACCAGTCCAAGGGTACTTGGATGCCCAACAAATCGTCGGGTTGGCTAAACGTATTCGAGCAGATGCCATCCATCCGGGTTATGGATTTTTGGCCGAAAACGCGACATTTGCCCGTCTGTGCGAAGAAGCCGGCATCAACTTTATCGGCCCCTCTCCCCATTCTCTCGAACTCTTAGGGGATAAAGTCCAAGCTCGGGAATTGGCGATCAAGGTCGGCGTACCAGTAGTCCCGGGTACGGATGGAAGTGTCGAAACATTTGAAGAGGGCTTAGCCTTTGCGCAGAGCGTGGGATATCCCGTGATCGTAAAGGCGAGTGCAGGAGGTGGCGGAAGAGGTTTGCGCGTCGTCCGGTCCGATGAGGAATTACAAGAAGCGATGGAAGCCGGTGCCCGAGAAGCTCAGGCCGCCTTTGGCAACGGCGAACTGTTCATTGAAAAATACGTCGAACGCCCTCATCACATTGAATTTCAACTCCTGGCAGACAAAAACGGATACGTGATACACCTTGGCGAACGGGACTGTTCCATACAACGTCGGCACCAAAAACTCATCGAAATCGCCCCTTCCCTCGTCCTTACTCCTCGTCTTCGCAACGAAATGGGTGAGGCGGCCATTGCCATTGCCAGGGCCGCCCAATTTTATAATGCCGGCACGGTCGAATTTCTCTTGGACCCAGATGGACGCTATTACTTTATCGAGATGAATCCCCGCATTCAGGTTGAACATACGGTGACGGAACAAATCACCACTGTGGATATTGTGCAGTCTCAGCTCTGGATTGCAGCTGGTCGACCACTCGTTTTCGGCCAACATGAAGTTAATCTCCAAGGATACGCCATTCAATGCCGTATCAATGCCGAAGATCCGCAAAATGGGTTCCGGCCTTCATCAGGAAAAGTCACCGCTTATCTCTCTCCAGGAGGCGTCGGGGTACGGATCGATGGAGCCGTGTATAAAGATTATTCCGTTCCTCCCTATTATGATGCTCTCTTGGCCAAACTCACGGTCCATGGCCGTACCTGGGATGAAACGGTTCGTCGCACTCATCGTTCGTTAGAAGAATTCATGCTACGCGGGGTCAAGACCACGATTCCCTTCTTAGCGAAAATCATGGAAGAACCAGACTTTCGGGCCGGTCGGTTCGATACCTCCTACCTCGAACAACATCCAGGCCTGTTTGATTATGAAGAAATGGAAGAACCGGAAGATTTGGTCGTGGCGCTTTCAGCGGCTATTGCGGCCTATGAAGGACTCTAACCACTACCGTTGAGGCACGGGGACCCCGTCCTGTGGCCTTTGGGAAAGGGATTGTATGGCAAAAAAACGACCTCACACACGACGTGGCACCAAATCCCGGCGTCCTGTCCCCGTTCGAACAAAACGGGATGCCCCGCCAGCATTAGACATTGAAGCCTCACCGAAACGGCAAGTCTTTTTAACAGACGTCGCCCTTCGTGACGGACATCAATCACTCTTAGCCACACGGATGCGTACTGAAGATCTCATCGCGGTCGGAGCCGATTTGGATGAAGTTGGCTTTTGGTCTTTGGAAGTCTGGGGAGGGGCCACCTTTGACTCCTGCTTACGATTCCTAAAAGAAGATCCTTGGGAACGGTTGAGGGCCTTTCGACAAGCGATGCCCAAAACCCGCCTTCAAATGTTACTTCGCGGTCAAAACCTGGTTGGGTATCGTCATTACGCGGATGATGTCCTGGAAAAATTTATCGAGCTGTCCGCGAAAAACGGTATTGACGTGTTTCGGATTTTTGATGCGCTCAATGATATTCGAAACATCAAACCGGCCATGGAAGTCGTCAAAGCCTGCGGCAAACACATTGAGGCGACGATCTGTTACACCGTCAGCCCGGTCCATAGCCTCAATCATTTTGTGGAACAAGCCAAACAGTTAGAAGACCTCGGAGCCGATACCCTTTGCATCAAAGATATGGCAGGATTGCTTCCTCCGTTTGAAGCCTATGAACTCATTCATCGTTTAAAAAATACCGTTCGTATTCCCATTCATTTGCATACCCATTACACCTCCGGGATGGCGTCCATGTCGGCCTTGATGGCAATCATGGGCGGCCTGGATATTCTGGATACGGCTCTCTCCCCTTTATCAGGGGGAACCTCGCACCCTCCCACAGAATCGTTTATCGCCGCACTCAGAAATACACCGTATGATACCAAACTGGACCTTCAACAACTGGCTCCTGCCGCAGATAAACTTCGAGGGGCACGCAAACGCTATCAACAATTCGAGAGCGACTTCACTGGCGTCGATACCGATATCCTCCTTTCTCAAGTCCCAGGTGGCATGCTTTCCAACCTGGCTGCCCAACTCGCCGAACAAAATGCGCTCGGAAAAATTAAAGAAGTACTTGAAGAAATCCCAAGGGTGCGAAAAGACATGGGGTATCCCCCGCTCGTCACCCCGACGAGTCAAATCGTCGGCACACAGGCTACGCTAAATATTTTGACTGGTGAGCGGTATAAGGTCATTACGAACGAAACAAAAAATTATTTCCAAGGCCTCTATGGAAAACCACCGGGAACTCTCAACTCCAGAATCAAACATAAGTCACTGGAAGGCGATAAACCGGTTCCCGGACGCCCAGCCGATTATCTTGACCCGGAATTGGAGGATGCCAACCAGGAACTGGTCGGCCAGAATATTTCGGAAGAAGACGTGGTTTCCTATGCTCTTCTCCCTTCAGTGGCCTTACAATTCTTTGATGAACGGGAACGAGGGGAATTAAAACCGGAGGCTCTCCAGTCCTCAACCGATAGCACTCCAGAAGTCGATACGGATCTCCATCTCGCTCCCGTAGAGTTTAAAGTTACCGTGCATGGAGAGTCGTATCACATCAGGGTCTCCGGGACCGGGCAGACCGTCGATGGCACCAAACCCTACTACATCAAGGTGAATGATAAACTCGAAGAAGTCTACTTGGAACCGATCCAAGAAGTCCTCGCTGGTGCTCCTGATACTCCCACTCCTCCCTCCGCCGGAAAAACAGAAGGACGCCCCAAACCCTCGCAACCAGGGGATGTCGTTACGCCCATGCCGGGAAGAGTCGTAAAAATCTTGGTCAACCAAGGCGATAAGGTCAAAGCTGGAGACCCGCTTTTAGTGGTAGAAGCCATGAAAATGGAAAATCGAGTCCAAGCTCCGATTGCCGGCACCGTTGCGACTCTCTATGCCAAAGAAGGAGATGAAGTGAACCCAGATGAAACCTTGATTCGACTGGAATAATGACGAGTCCTGGTCATTCCGGTCCTTGGTATCGATTTTTCGTGTTGCTTACTTGCTTAACTGTTGTAGGGTGTCTTTCCCCTCCCCAACCCGACTCCCGCATCGAACTCATTCAGCGGACCCCCTTCAAAAAAATTTCCGTGGGGGGAAATTCTATCGCGTACCTGGATATCGGTGGAGGTCCTCCGCTAGTCCTCATCCATGGTTTTGGTGGATCGATGTGGAATTGGGAACACCAATATCAGGCTCTGGCAACACACCATCGTGTCATCATTCCTGATCTTTTAGGGTCCGGGCTTTCTGACAAACCCCCCATGGCCTATACCCCTGACCACCTGGTGGAGTTTTTTGTCCAATTCCTGGATACGCTTGAGCTGAAACGCGTGACCTTAATCGGCAATTCTATGGGTGCAGGACTAGCCATGGCCATGGGGCTGGACTTTCCACAACGGGTTGAACGTCTCATTCTCATCTCTGGTTTTCCTGATCGAGTGAGGGAGAACATTGCTTCCAAGCATTACCTACGGTTCCTTCATCATCGCCCCCCTCTCTGGTTGGCCAAATTTGGTAATTGGTTAGCCTCTCGTGGGGCCACAGAACAGCTCCTGAAAGAAATCGTCTACCACCCGCACTTGATTACCCCGACCGTTATCGAACGGTCCTACCAAAATCGAATTCGGGGCGGCTTTCTTGCGCCTCTCTACTCATTGTTAGACAATATCGATACCTGGGAAACGCAATATGGCCATCGTCTTTCACAACTCACTCAGCCCATACTGTTGTTATGGGGCAATCATGATAGGGTCTTCCCTTTACCCGTAGGAGAAAAGGTCAGACAATTATTACCTCAGGCAGAATGGCATGTGATTCCTGAGGCGGGTCATATGCCTCAATGGGAACAACCTTCTGCTGTCAATACATTGATCGAGAATTTTCTACTGATTCAACACTGAACACCTCTTAATCGAACGAGGAACAATCCATGCACCCTATTCAACAGTTCTTTGGGCCCATCCTTTTGGCCACCCTTTCTTTGGGGGGCTGTACATTCTTCACACATTCGCAAACTCATCCATTTGAATACCGCGACCTTCCCATTGCCAGTGAGTCGGCCCAAACCGGAACCGGCTCCTCCATTTCATTTAAAGGCAACTCCTTACCCTTGAGTGGGGATCCCATTACGGTTGGGGATTCCCTCCGATCCGTCTCTTTGGCCAAACATGATTTATCCCTGCTCGATTTGCTGGAAACGCGAGGATCGGTCCGGATCATTAACGTGGTGCCTTCACTCGACACAAAAGTCTGCGAACAACAAACCCATTATTTAAGCGAAAAAAGTCAAGGATTGGATGAACAGGCAACATTTATTACGATCAGCATCGATACACCATTCGCCCAACACCGGTTTGCAGAAGAAGCCGGAATTACCAATATTCAATTTCTCTCTGATTTTCGAGGAGCGGAATTTGGGAAAGAACATGGCCTGCTGTTAAAAGGCCCACACCTCCTTACCCGTGCAGTCATGGTTGTTGACTCGAACAATGTTCTTCGGTATCTCCAGGTGACCAAAAACTTAGGCCATATGCCCGATATGGAAGAAGCCTTCCGTGTAGCCAGGCAACTCGTTCAGCAACCATCTTCTTAGGCATGTATTTGCGAACGATATTTCACTAACAAATCATCATTTCATGACATTTTCCGACCA
This sequence comes from Nitrospirales bacterium, assembly GCA_965223275.1. Lineage (GTDB taxonomy): Bacteria > Nitrospirota > Nitrospiria > Nitrospirales > UBA8639 > Nitrospira_E. The sequence continues at coordinate 3,979,586 of OZ244992.1, read as the reverse complement.
TCTCAGAACACTCGCAGCCCCCATTTGGGAAGCTCAGTTACGCCATCCGTTCGTTCGGGCATTGGGGAAAGGGACCCTTCCCCTCAAAAAATTCAAGTATTACATCCTCCAGGATGCTCGGTATTTAGAAGAACTCTCCAAAGTGTTCGCTGCCGGGGCGACGAAAGCCGCTGACTCAGCCACCGCCCTCCGTTTCGCTCAATTGGTAGAAGAAACGATCGTCGTGGAACGCGGACTACACGAGTCATACGGCAAACGATGGAATCTCACTGCTCGAGACATGCGTACCACTCCACTCGCCCCGACCAATTACGCGTATTGTCGGCATATGCGGAGTGTAGCCCAAACGGGTACCTTGGGAGAAACGATGACTGTCGCACTCCCTTGCGCTTGGGTGTATTGTGAAGTCGGCACCCATCTTTTACGCAAAGGCCCCCCTCCCCCATCCCACCCTTACCGAGATTGGTTGACTTTATATGGTTCTCCGGAGTTTGCCGAGGTTGCCGAGTGGATGAGAGGCGTCGTCAATCGCTGTGCCAAGCTCGCGGGGAAGGCCGAAAGAACCAGGATGGAAGAAGCGTTTGTGATAAGCTCTCGGTATGAATGGATGTTTTGGGATATGGCTTGGCGGGAAGAAACCTGGCCCGTTTAACTGGAATCGCTTATGGGATGAGCCTTATCAGACCCTTTCGGGTCCCAATTTTGACTCCACTCAATTTTTTTCTTTCTCTTTAGCCTCCTTTTTCCCATGAACGGTTCGCCAGCATCCATTTCAGTTTGTTTCCTCACTGCATGGCTCGCTTTCGCTTTCATTGGTGCCTCTCTTACATTTGATGGATCCGCGAACGCTGAGGACGAGGTCCCTCAAGGCATTCAGCTCCTCACATCCCAAACCTCCAAGACCCTGCACCATCTTTTGCCGGAAAAGACCCGCCCGTTATTTCTGTCAGATGAACAAGAGGCATTCCTAAGAGATCTCGAAAAAAATCCCCCCCAGTGGGAATCCCTAAAACATTCGGATCTCATCGTTCAAAGTGAGCGGTTATTTCAGTTTAATCGTGAGCGCGATCAAACCCGTTCCAGCAAAAGTACCATTCTCCGCCAAAAACTCGCTTTTCTCTGGTCAGGTCTTCTACGTCAATTTGATCCAGACCATCAAGGATTTCACGTTGCCCTTGGACCGACGTTCACGAAGACTTCTTGGGGAATCGTACGGTTTAAGCCCGTGGGCATTCCTGATTACCTGATCGCTATTCCTTCTAAAAAGCTCCGAAGAACGATTGAGGATAGACGATCCAAAAACGAACCCGTAGAAATTGCCGTGCTCTTTATCGGTCAACTCGTTCAAGATGAATCAATTATCTATGCCTTTTCTCATGAAGATCAGGATCAAGGCCTCATTCTCCCCGTCGTGTCGATCGAAGCCGTCAAATACCTTCTACTCTCACCTCCCGGTCACCCCCAGTCTTGACAGATACATCCATGGCCACCCAAAACAAGTCACAACCTACAGTGCAAAGACACATCGGATATTGGGGGCCGGTTGTCGTCTATATGTTAGGTATTTTTTATCTGTCCTCGCAGTCTACCCCAGGAGTGGCGATTCCCGAGTTTTTCTTCCTCATCAGTGATAAAGTCCTCCATGCTCTGGCATTTGGTCTTTTGGGCATCCTTATGTATCGGGCCTTTTCTCAATCCTTTTCTCAACGTAAAAGCATGCTCTTCAGTTTTCTCGGAACGACTCTCTATGGTGTCACCGATGAGCTTCATCAATCGTTTGTCCCCAACCGACACGCTGATCCAGCCGACCTCCTGGCAGATGCCATAGGCGCGCTGGTTTTTCTCACCATCTGGGCATACTGGAATGAGTCGTGGTTGCATCGTAAGAAAACGTGCACAACAGAGTAGACTCCAGTGAAAAAAGTAAAGGCGTACCTTTTATACGTCGATAACAATCATCAGATCACAAAGGTTAACCTCTAGGATTTTCTACTCAATATGGGAATGTATCCTTTGCCTACCATAGCTTCAAATATTGACTACCCCCTACAAAATCAAAGGGGCGTCACCTACCTGTTCATGATGATCTTGATGGTCACGATGAGCGTGGGGCTTCTGGCCGTGACACAGCAATGGTCAGTCATCATGCAACGGGATCGGGAAGCCGAACTACATTTTCGAGGAACACGCATTAAGGAAGCGATTGATCGGTTCGTCGCCGACTATGAAGTCCAAAAGGCCACCCGTTCCAACCAATGGCCACGATCCTTGAAAGAATTGACGAAGAAGAATCCGAAACGGTATTTACAACAAGTCTATCTTGACCCTTTGACGGGGAAGGATTTTGCCCTTATCAAGGTAGGGGATGAGATTCACGGAGTTCAAAGTACGAGCACCAAACAACCCTATAACAAAGTCCTGTTTCAGGGGGCCCAAACCTATCGGGCTATTCGATTTGAAGCTACAGGAGTAGCAACGGACTGCAAGCCGAACGCCCTCAATCCCCTCCTTGCTGCAAAATGCACCTCAGGTGGGTCTACAGAAAACAAGGAAGGGACCACCCAAGCGGATCAGCAGGTTCCTTCTGCCCCCCCTACTTCGCCATAAATTCCTTTAATTATGCAGGCTATCCGTCCATAGGGTCATGAGGCCTTTTCACAGAGGTCTGAGGGAATAACAAGGCAAATTTTTCCTCCCTTCGGCATACCCCCTATATTTCTTCCACCGATTACCATTTTGTAACATTCAGGTTATCCAGAAGTTACAGAATATCCAAGTTCGCCATTTAATATTCAGGAATAACCTGCCGATAAATCTGACAGATTAAAGAAAACAGCAAATATTTCATATCTCTAGCTGGATATTACAAGATATGCTAGGCTTACAGAAGTTGCGACCCAAGATGGTTTGGCGCTCCCCCGCCCGTGCCCTTTCCACACTCACAAGGACGATGTTCTACCACTATGATTAAACACTTATTGATTTATAGCCTGATTGTTCTCCTTGGTCTATCCGGTTGTACGTTGAAAGAGTTGACAAAAGCCGAAGAACTTGAACGCCAGGGAAATTGGGACGGTGCAGTCAGTGCGTACCGAGAAGCCTTAAGGAAAGATCCGTTCAATAAGGAAGCGGAAAAAAAATACCGGTATGCCAAAGAACGGGCTGCCCAGCAACATTTCATCCGGGGACGAAAATTACTTGAGGAAAGGCAAGTAGCGGAAGCTCTTCAGGAATTCGAAGTCGCTCTGGCTTTTAATCCATCCAATCCCGAACATTCACTCGCTCTCAACGATGCTTGGCGCCTGAAGAATGCCAGGCAAACCCTGCTGGACGCCAAACACATGGAGAGCCTAGGGCGATACGAGGAGGCGTTATCCCTTTATGAAGGGGCCGTGGAGTTAAATCCTTCGTTAACGGAAGCCATTGAAGGCATCACCCGAGTTGTTCAACAACAACAAGAGCAGAAAAAGATCGGTGAAACTGCGGAACCGGTAACCCTTCGTTTTCAAAACACCCGCCTCAAACAGGTGTTTGAAATCTTAGCCCGTACGGCCAACATCGACATTGTCTTCGACAAAGACGTCCGCGATGATCTTGTCACGGTCTTCACCAAGGACACACCCTTTGATGAAGCGTTGAATCTCATCTTAACGACCAACCAACTTTTCTCCAAACGCGTGGGACCGAATCGCCTCTTAATCGCTCCGGACACCAAACAAAAACGGGAACAATACGAAGACCTTCAAATCCGCACATTTTACCTCAGTAATTCCAAAGCCAAAGATATGGCGAACCTTCTGCGAACAATCTTGGAAACCAAACGAGTCTACGTGAATGAACCACTCAATACTATCGTGGTGCGGGATCTCCCCGACAAATTGAACCTGGCAGAACAAATCATTTTGGCGAACGATCGGCAGGATTCTGAAGTCGTCTTTGAAGTTGAAATCCTTGAAGTGACGAATACGAATAGTGAAGAATTCGGGCTAAATTTTGCGAAACAGCTTGGATTTGGAGCATTCCCCCCAGGAACGGAAATCTTTAATACCCTTCCTCAAACGTGGACGTATAAAGAATTGACCAGCATCGGGGAAGATTCCTATTTATTCACACTTCCCAGCAGCGTGTTGTTAAACTTTTTCAAGCAGGAATCCGATGCAAAAATACTCGCCAACCCCAAACTTCGTGTATTGAATAATCAAAAAGCTTCGATCAACGTCGGGGATAAACAACCGATCCTGTTATCCACAACCAATGTCTTACCCGGCCAAGCTGCGACGGGAGCAGTCCCCACCACTTCTACTGTGACCTCAATCGAGTTTAAAGACACGGGAATCAAACTCACCGTTGAACCGACCGTCCATCTCAATAATACCATCTCCTTGCGTTTGCAAATTGAAGTCACCAATTTAGGTGATCGGGTTATCCTTCAAGCCGATCCACTCATCACTCAATTCCGTTTTGGGACCCGGACCGCAGACACCGCCCTGAACATGCGAGATGGGGAAACCGTGGTGCTGGCCGGTCTCATTCAAGAAGTTGACCGAAAAACTCGAGAGGGAGTTTCCGGACTTGACGATATTCCTGTATTGGGCGACCTACTGAGTAACACGAATAAAGATAATTTGACCTCGGAGATTATGTTAATTATCACTCCTCACATCGTCAGAAGTCTAAACCCACCCAAGTTGGCCAAACAAACCATGTGGTCAGGTACCGCCAAAGGGTATAACACTCAACCCTTATTTTCTACCGGAACCAAGACCGCGGGGACACCGTTTACCCCAACCGGGACAGAGGAACTCTCCTCCCCTGATCAAAACGTGCCAGAGACTTCTCCATCCCAGGACCCAGTCCCGGCTCAAGAGGACGTATCAGAGAATGACACGGAATCTTCCGACGTGGCTTCAGCCCAAGTGTCCCGCATCCAAGTGCTTCCCGCTGCCGCTTCAGTACGTGTGGGCGAAGATATCTCTTTGACATTACAGGGACAAAATTTCTCAGCCGTTGAGAATTCCACCGTGGTCCTTTCTTATGACCCGGCTATCATGACCTTCAAACAGGCTGTTGAGGGTGCTTTTTGGACCGGACAAAATATTACCCCCAGCCTGACGGTTTCAGCCATCCCTCAAACCGGACAACTGATTATTCAGATGGGGCAAAAAGGAAAGCCCGCTCAGGGTAGTGGTCCTCTCGCCACCCTCATATTTGAGGCCAATGGCCCGGGGACCTCCAATATGCAAATTCAAAACCCCACGGTGCTGGGAGCCAACTCCCAACCCGTGCCAGTGATGGTGCAACATGGGAGAGTATGGGTGGAGTAACCCGGGCAACGCCCGGGGAGTGACTCTGATTGAACTAATCGTGACCTTGGTGATCATGTTTATTCTAGCCTCGGTGGCGCTTCCAGTAGCCAAAGTGAATACAAAACGCTCCAAAGAGCTGCAACTTCGGCAAACGCTCCGTACGGTTCGAACGGCCATCGATAACTTTCATAAGGACTGGGCAAGAGATGGAAGTACCCTGCTAGGCCCGCTTTGCGTGAAGAATCAACTGTCCTGCAAGGAAGAAACAGGCCTAACCGGCTACCCCAAATCGCTAGAAACCCTTTTAAAAATTGAACTGACGGGAGCTGAAGCGCAGGGGGATGAGCAAACGACCATTCGCCGGTATCTTCGAAAAATCCCTATCGATCCCATGACGGACTCTTCGGAATGGGGAATCCGATGCTATCAAGACGAACCCGACGAAGATCGATGGTGCGGTGAAGATGTCTTTGATATTTTTACGAAAAGTCAAAAAACGGCCATAGACGGAACAACCTATCGTGAATGGTAAGGAACCATTTTGTGGTTATTGGGAAAAAAGGCTACACTTTACTGGAATTGATGATCGTGGTGGCCATTGTCGGCATCTTGATCTCCATCGCCGTTCCCAGCTTTCAACGTTCCGCTTTGACGGCGAGAGAGGCCGCCCTCAAACAAAACTTGTTTACTCTGCGGGCCGTAATTGATCAATATTATGCAGACCAAGGAGACTACCCATTGAGTTTGGAAGCCTTAGTGGAATCACAGTACCTTCGAGCCATCCCTAAGGACCCTTTTACCAAATCATCCACATCCTGGGTGGAAATTTTTGAAGACCAAGAGGAAGGGGACGATTCCCCAAGCGGCATATTTGATATTAAAAGTGGGAGTGAGGACGTCGCCCGAGACGGCACTCCCTATAACGAATGGTAGGTTTCTTATGACACATCTTCGAACACCCAAATGGTTAGCAAGCGGGCTCTGTGCCCTCCTATTAGGGGCCTGCGCCCACAAACCCACCAACCCCGAGGAATCCCATCCAACCGTAAAAGCCACTCCCCCACCGCCGTCTACCCTCTTGCTCAAAGAAGCACGCCGAGAATCTGACCATTTGCGAAGCGAATTAGCCTCGCTGAAAATACTCATGGCCAAACAAGCGGGTGAACTCCGCTCCCTGCGTGAACAGACACAATCTATTCGAACGCGCGAAACGGACCAAGGCAATCAATTACAAAGCCTTCGAGGGGAATTGTTATCTGCAAAGGCTGAGCAGGACCAATTACGACGCCGGAATGAGGAATTGGAAGGGCAGGTATCCAGCACACCCAAAACCGATGAACTCCTTGCGACTATTCAACATTTACGAGATTCCTTCCAAAAAGTCATGACCAATATGAAGAGCCTTGTGGCTGACATAAAGTTGATCAAACGGGAAATGAAGATTTCTGAAAAGAACATGGCTCCAAAACAGATTACCCTTCGTCCCTCCAAGGAAAAACCCTCTAATAGCGAAGCCCACAATCCTGATGCGCAGGGTAAGATTATCATCCGCTATGGAGATACGCTCTGGCGACTGAGTCGAAAATACCACGTCTCCGTCAAACAGTTGAAAGAATGGAATGACCTCGATTCAGATTTCATCATGACCGGTTTTCGGCTTCAGGTCATCCCTCCAAAGGACATCAAAGAGAATGAGACCAACAATGAGAAATTGATCACCCAACCCTCCTCAAATTCTCAATCCATTCACGCGAACCAGGACAACTCAGAAATTCAAGTCAAAGAATCCGCCACACCGGAATCGACGGCAACCATCGCCCAAGACAACAAGCCAAAAGAATCCAAGCACATTTTGTCCATCGGCAATCCTCAATCTGACACTCATGAGACCCCCTAGTGCCTGTGTTTCATTACAGAGCGGCCCGGCCAGATGGGTCAATCATCGAACAAGACGTTGAAGGAGATACCTACCAGCACATTCAGACTCAACTCGAGGGCCAAGGGCTCCTCGTCCTCAATCTCAGTGGGTCTGGAAAATCAGGTGCCTTTACGTCCCTCACTTCTCGGCAACGTCCCATATCCTTGCGAGATTTCATGGTGTTTAACCAGGAATTTTTAGCCTTGGTGAAAGCCGGGCTACCCATGCTCCGATGCTTTGACCTACTGACGGAACGAGCCAATAAAGGTGGGTTTCAGTCCGCCCTGCAATCCGTCAGAGAAAGTATCAGAGGCGGGTCTGCCATTTCAGAAGCCATGGCCCAACATCCCATATATTTCCCTGAACTATACCAGGCCTCTCTGCGTGCCGGTGAACAGGCTGGCAACTTACCTGAGGTTTTAGCTCGGTACATCTCGTATTTAAAAATGGTGATTGGGGTGAAAGAGAAAGTGGTGAAAGCCACGATTTATCCCGCATTCCTTCTTGGCTTTGGGATTATCGTTACATTGGGCCTCCTCTTTTTTGTGCTCCCTTCATTCGCCGAAGTCTACAATGAAAGCCATGTGGAACTTCCCTGGTTAACCCAGGTCCTCTTAACCATTACCAATTCAGCCAGTCAATGGTTGATTGGACTTGTTCTGACATTCATCATTGGCTTGGGAGTATTTTTTTGGTGGAGGCAAACTCCTCAGGGGCAATGGCAACTGCATTGGCTCCTTCTTCACGCGCCACTTCTGGGACCGATTTTTCTCAAAAATCAAGTAATCGGTTTGACCCGAACCCTTTCTACCATTTTAGGAGGAGGGATTCCCCTCTTAACCGCCTTACAAGTTACCGCCACTTCCATGCCCAACAAGGTATTTGCCAGAGCTCTGCAAGCGGTGATTCAACAGGTCCGAGAAGGCAACAGTCTTTCCTCAGCCCTGAAACAAGAACAATTCCTTCCACGATTGACCTTAGAAATGATTGAGGTCGGTGAAACAACAGGCTCCCTGGAAACCATGCTCCTGGAAGTCGCGGAATTCCATGAAGGAGAATTAGATTATCACCTTTCTCGGCTGATGACCTGGATTGAGCCAATTTTTATCATTTCGATCGGAATTATTCTTGGTGGTATCGTGATTGCTCTCTATCTCCCCATGTTTGACATGGCTGGAGGTGTTCAATGATACCGCCATACCGCGGGTAAGGATCCCATTAGGACTATGACGACACCAGTCAAACGCATGCCTTTTGAAGAGATCTTGGTGCGAAAGGGGATCCTTTCACAACGGGAAAAGGACATTCTCCTCGAGTCCGCTCGAACCTCTAATCAGTCACTCCTGTCTCTTGTTCTTGAGCGAGACAACGTCACAGAGGAAATCATCGGTCAGGCCTTGGCCGACCAATACGGTCTCCCCTGGAATGATCTTCAGGACTTCCGAGTACCCACCTCGCTAATGGAACGCATTCCCGTCGAGCTCATGCACCGGTATGAATGTGTCCCGATGGAAGAGGAAGACCAGGTCTTAACCGTCGCCATCGCACATCCCCAAGACCTGCAAATGCTTGATGAACTGGAACACCAGTTGGGGCACGAATTGCGCTTGGTGGTCTCTTCCAAATCAGCCATTTTAGAAGCCCTCAGCAATAGCGAAGGAAATAGCCAGGTCCTAACCCGAATCAAAGCAGAATTGGATCCCGTTCTCATCAAAGAAGATGAAAAAGGCGAAGAAATTCTCTCCGTCGAACGTATCACCCAGGATCAAAGCCCTGTCGTGAAATTGGTGAATACCGTCATTCTTACCGCCCTGCAAAAGCATGCGAGTGATATACATATTGAACCGACAGATCGGGCTGTTGAAGTCAAATTCCGCATTGACGGTGTCTTGTACTTAGCCATGGACCCCTTTGACCCCGGCATCCATGCCTCCTTGATCTCTCGATTAAAAATCATGTCTGAATTGGACATTGCTGAACGACGTATCCCGCAAGATGGTCGATTCAAGCTACTCCTCAATCAACGAACGATTGACTTCCGGGTTTCCATTCTCCCCAGTGTCTTTGGAGAATCGGTCGTGATTCGGATCTTGGACAAGCAACATGTTTCCGCAGGAGTCCAGGGACTTCGCTTAGAGGCACTCGGTTACACCGGAGAGGACCTCACTCGATTCCGCCGAGCCATCACCAGACCCTATGGCATGGTCCTGGTCACAGGACCAACCGGAAGCGGAAAAACCACAACCCTCTATGCAGCTCTGAATGAGGTGCACTCGGATGAGGACAAGATCATCACGATCGAAGACCCCGTGGAATACCAGTTAAAAGGCATTGTTCAAATTCCCGTAAATGAAAAAAAAGGGCTGACCTTTGCTCGGGGCCTCCGGTCAATCCTTCGCCATGATCCTGACAAGATTATGGTGGGGGAGATTCGAGATCTGGAAACGGCCCAAATTGCCATCCAATCAGCCTTGACTGGACATCTCGTGTTTACGACTGTTCACGCCAACAATGCGTTTGACGTCATCAGCCGCTTCGTGAATATGGGCATCGAGACCTATAATTTCGTGGCGTCCTTAAGCTGCATTCTTGCCCAACGTCTCGTCCGATCGATCTGTCCGACCTGTCGTGTACCGGTCGAGATCCATCCCGAACAATGCATGGAATCGGGAATCGAATATGCGGACGTGAAAGACATTACATTTTTTGAGGGGAAAGGTTGTCAGGAATGCCATGGGCTGGGGTATCGAGGTCGCAAGGCCATTACCGAATTCTTGGATATGACCGACTCTATCAAGGAAATGATCCTCCATGGAAAATCCTCCTCAGAAATTCGAGCCGCGGCCATGGCACAGGGTATGACGAGTTTGCGACAAGCTGCGCTTCAAAAGGTATTTCGAGGAGAGACGACGTTGAAAGAAATCAACCGTGTGACCCCAATAGAGGAAGTTTAATGAACCTGCTCCCGATTCAACAACCCACCATAGCCCTCTCCATCACTGAAGAGGCCCTGTGCCTGGTAGAAATCAAGACCCGATGGCGGAAAAAGGTTCTACACAATATTAACCGTTTACCTATGGAGCCGGGGATTCTCAAACTCTCCTCGGCAAAGCCCAATATTGAACAACCCGAAGAATTCATCACGAATTTACGAACGTTAATCAAAGGGTATTCCACTCCCCTCCCCATCGCTATCTGTCTTCCCGACCTCTGTGCCAGAACCAGCATTTTTGAATTTACCAATTTCCCCACTAACCAAAACGATCAACTGGCGTTGGTAAATTGGCGGTTTCAACAATCGCTGAAATTGGACACCTCCCAATCCCGGCTGGCCTATCATGTCTATGTTCCTCAGACCGTTTCCAATTCCGACGGGTCCGTAAGTCCAGATTTGGTAAAGGTCCTGGGGACCACCATTCGGAATGAGATTATCGAGCAATATGAACGGGTCTGCATCCAAGCCAATATTTTACCCACATCCGTGGGTCTTTTTGGGCTTGACACCTTTGATCTCTACCAAGCCAATGTGCATGAGATGTTAGAAACCGAGGATCGCCGGAGTTCTAGCGCTTCATTGGGTGGGATGTATCTTTTTCTGAGTTCTTGGGGGTTTACGTTCTTGGCCTTTCATGATGGATGTCCGAATTTTACGAGGACAAAAGCTATTCCCATCAAAGAAGACGCGAGCCGAATCCCCCAACCAGGCACTGAAGAATTACCTGAAGACACACCTGGAGCATCTGTTCACTCAAATGAGAGTTTGGAAGCTATGGCGTTTTCCCAAAGTGCCATGGAGACCCAAACCGCACATAGTCCTTATCCCTCTTACACAACAATGAAAGTAGGCAAAGAAATCCTTGCCACACTTCAATTTTATCTTGAAACACTTTCCAAGGAAGGTTCATTATCCTCTAGTATCAATTTATTCGTCGCAACAGACTTGAACCTTGGCCACCGCCTTCTCCCGACCACCCCGGAAATTCAACAAATCCTGCATGCCAGCGGAGAATCATTGCCAACTATTCAAGTCACTCCACTTGAGCACCCCTTGGCACTCACGACATTAATCAACAAGTTGCCTGCCGACCTTCAAGGTTGGACCGCTTTGCCGGGATATGCAAATTTAATGGTGGCATGATGGTGCCAAAAGTCCATATCAACCTCTCAGCACCCGGCATGAAACATCTCATGCTGACCCAATTCGGAATCCTGTTGGTCACAGTTGGGGTCATTACGCTCACCGCAACATTTTGGTGGGTTGGGACTCATTTGCATCAGGACATCGATGCCATGGAGTATCGGATACAAGAGCTCAATCGATCCAATCAGGAATTGTTGGCCACGAGTCGGGCATCCGGAGTTGAGCTGAACCAGCAGTCCATCATGGCCATCCCTCCACAGGTCATGTTCGTAAAGGCCTTGCGGGAACGAGTCCAATTTTCCTGGACTCAACTTCTTACCGATTTAGAATCGGCAACCCCCAAGCATACAACCACCAGTTCCATTTCATTAGATGAACGGAATGATTCCATATTGATCCACGGTTCGGCCAAATCCCTCAAGGAATTGAACCGATTAATTCATCAGTTGGAAAACCATCAAGCCTTTCAAAACGTCATCCTTTTAAAACATTCTTCTCCAAAGAAAAAGAAAAACAAGACATCCAACCATATCACCTATGCCATCAAAGTTTTCTATCAACCCTATACCCTGGAACATTCGTAAATAGTCACTCACAACAGCCATGTCATTCAATATCTTCAAGCAATCCAAAACCACCTTTCAGATTTCACAGAATTTACTTCCACTGTTGGTGGTGGCCATCCTGACGATCATTGGCGCAGTTGGTATGTTTGGATTCATGTTCTATCCTGCACAAGATCGGTGGGCCCAGGCACAGATTCAACATCAAAATGCCTTGACAACCCAGGAAAAAACCCGAACGGCCCGAGACACCCAGATTATCCTTTCCTCAATCTGGAAAGCCCTTCCCGATTATCGAACCTTTACCGATTTAAGTTTAGAGATTGCCGCCTTGGGAGAACGCAATCATGTCAAAATTCCTGGAATGGGGTATGACTTCAAGACGTTACCCAACAAACTGGCCGCAAAAGGCACATTCTCCTTCAAAGCTTTGGGTGACTACTCATCGATTCGAAAGTTCATTTATGAACTAGAAAAGCGATGGCCCTATCTTTTCATCGAAAAATTATCAGTAGAGAGCGAGAAGAGGAAAAAACGCGGCGTGGTCTTTCACTTAACAGTCTCGACTTTTCTTAAAGACTATCCGAAAAATCTCAAGAAAAAACGGGTATTATGACCAATCAATCTAAAGGGCTCCTACTTGTTGGGTTACTCCTCGTGTGGGTTGGGGTTATGTATGTCCAACTCTCTGACATGCCCGAATCAACTTCCCCCAATTCCTCTGACAGCATCCTATTATCAGGGGATTCCCTCCCCCCCACCAAAGACCTGACCTTAGCCAAAGATTTTGCCAATCCTAGGCAAACCATCCCATTCACTCCCCCACGGAATATTTTTGCCCCTATAGGGTATAAACCCCCAAGCACAGCGAAAAAAGAAACTGCAGCGGTTCAGGCGACCTCGATACAAAAAACACCAAACCTCCCTACTGGTCCTTCCCCGGAAGAGTTAGCCGCCCAACGAGCCCGTGAGCAATTGAAAAAATATCGATTTTTGGGCTACCTCACAAAGGGAGGAGAAAGTCAGGCCTTTCTCACCAACGGGCAAGCCATATTTATCGTCAAACAAGGGGAGATGATGGAGGGAAAAGTCCAAGTTCACAAAATTGAACCAGAAAACATCGTGTTATCGACGAAAGTATGGGAAACGGGCAACCACATACAAGCCACGATCCCCCTGACTCCTGAAACCCGCGGCTAACCCTGCCGTGGAACAATTTCCTCAGGCTTGATAGAATTAATTCCCCATGAATATGTTCAAGCCCTTCATCTCACTTGTTCACCCAATCTGGCCTTTCTTAGCCGGAATCATTCTTTGCCACGTCATAGGGAAAGAAACAGTCCATGCCACCACCTATCGCTGCACGGACCAAAATGGCGCGACAGTATTAACCGATATGCCAACCCAACTCCAGAATTGCACGATCTTGGACTCTTTCACACCGCTCAGTTCTCAACCTTCCAGTTCTCCCCACCAATCACCAGGCGTTCCAACGAGCCAGGAAATGGAGGAGTATCTTACCCCCGACATCTCTTCCAATCAGGAAGAACAGACGATAGCCTCCACCCCCTCGGAGATTTCGGTTCCCCTAAAGAAATCAGGAGGGGCCTATATTGTTTCCGTGTTGCTCAATCAGGAACGACATGCCCAACTCATCCTCGATACCGGTGCATCGATGACGGTGCTTTCTACCAATGTGGCGATTGATTTGGGAATTTTGGGGACGACGGACAATCAATTATTGACGGTGAACACGGCTGGGGGATCGGTCCAGGTCAACATGAACTATCTCCCTACCATGCAAGTGGGTACAGCCAAAGCCGAACATGTGGCCGTGGCCATCCATGACCTTCCCGATATACCCGAACACATTGAAGGATTACTGGGAATGTCATTCCTCAAGAATTTTCTCGTGACTCTCGATGCCGAGCATTCTCGCTTGATCCTTCGCACGAAACAACAGCCCTAATCGTTCTCACGAGCTCTTGGGACCTTAAATACCCAATCCTCAGTTCAGTTGAAACGGATGTTAATTTGAAGAAACCGGAGGAAGGGCTCCGAGATGGGGAAAATCCCCAATCTTGAGGAGGGAGGAATCCGGGCGCAACCGAAAATCCCCTTCTTTGGGATTCACGAATCCCGGGGGCGATGCCAGATCGGTTTTTCCAGCACGTTCACTGGTAGGCGTCGGAGGAGTTCCCGTCAGCATATAATCCCCTTTATTCGCATGGAATGCATTAAAGGCCAGTTGGGTGTGACTTTTGGGATGAAATAACAGGCCAACTTTGCTGTTGCTGATGATATTTCCTCGTACGTCTGCATGGGTTTCATCCTGAAAGGCTGCCCCTCCCCCATTATTCACCAGAGTATTCTGAATGAGGTCGGCCTTCGATTGATCAGTCATGAGAATCGCTTCAAATAAATTTTGTGTGATGACATTCCGGGTAATGACCACTTCAGAACGCCCACCAACCGCAATACCATGGTCATTGTGATGGATGACATTGCCCATTAACGTCCCAGTGGAGTCGGAAAAGGCCACACCGGTTGTTTCACTTTCCCCAATCACACAATCTTCTAACGTGACATCTTGCACCTGTTGAGTAAACACCATTCCTTTCACTCGCACGTCTTTGAGGTGAACGCCACTGCCATTAAAGATACCCACCCCTAACCCGCCATGTTGAATGACGGTCAGCTTTTCAATTTTGACATTGACGGCCCCATAGGGCCATTTACCGATATGAAGCGTGCCCACGCGTTTTTCCCCGGTCAACACAACCCTGTCCATGCTCTCGCCAATAATAGACAACCGTTCTTTACTGTGGACCGTCACATCCTCCGCATACGTGCCAGCTTTAATCAGGATCGTATCGCCGGAAGAGGCTTGATCGATCGCTTCCTGGATCGAAGTAAAATGTCCAGAACCATCAATCGCGACTTGCCAAACCGTGGCGCCATTGTCTTCCCCCGCGGAAACCTTTTCGAGAAAAATACCATTGACGGTGGCCAAATATAGGATTCCCAGGAACACTCGGAAAAGGGGAAATGGTGTGGTCGTAAATTTCATCTCACGCCAAACGGCCGGAATATGGCCACAGTTTTAAGCAGAAATAAGAAAGAAACCGTATCATTCCTTCAAATACCCCATGGGGTTCCACAGGGTCAAGTTCCTATGAATTGAAAGAGCAGATTTATTGTGGGTATTTCATGTTCAATGGTAAGGTTGGACATGATCGTGGTGGGGTTAACTGGAGGATTGGCCTCTGGTAAAACAACGGTAGCACAACTTTTTCACACTTGTGGAGCCTATATCATTGATGCGGACCGATTGGCCAGGAAAGTCGTCGAACCCGGAAAAGCCGCTTGGCGAGATATTGTCCAAAAATTTGGCTCCCGGGTATTGAACTCGGATAAGACCATAAACCGACAGAAACTCGCCGAAATCGTCTTTTCTTATCCCCAAAAGTTGAAGGTATTACAAAAAATTATCCACCCACGCGTGGCACGAGAACAGGCCAAAGCCACGAATCTCATCAACAAGAGAGATTCGCACGCCGTGGTGCTATATGATGCTGCATTGCTTATTGAGGCCGAGGCATATAAAAGAATGAATCACGTGATTGTCGTGACGGCTGATCGACAGACCCAACTCGATCGAGCCTGTCGACGAGACGGTCTCACCAGAACTCAAGCGCTCCGACGAATTCGCCAACAAATGCCTCTTCGGGAAAAACTTCACTATGCGGACACCATTATCGATGGAACGGCTTCCAGAAACCAGTTGCGCCGTACGGTTCAATCGTTGTATAGGACATTCCAAAAAGAAGCAGGCCCAAAAGGATGATTGGGAGGAACCCTTGTTTTTTTTCGGATCGATCATTATCTGATGAGTTTAACCACTTGTGAATAGGAGCAGAAGAATGGTGCATGACGTACTCATACTCGGTTCAGGACCAGCTGGCTTAACCGCAGCCGTCTACAGCGCGCGAGCAAATCTTTCGCCCCTCCTCATCGATGGCTCTCAACCGGGGGGACAATTGACCCTCACAACAGATGTGGAAAATTTTCCCGGTTTTCCGAAAGGCATCATGGGCCCCCAACTGATCCAGGATATGCGGGCTCAAGCCGAACGGTTCGGCACGTCATTTCGAACCGGCCATGTCACCAAGGTGGACCTCAAAACCACCCCACTTCAAATCACGGTGGATGATGAAGAGACCCTAGAGACTCGCACCCTGATTATTTCTACTGGAGCTTCGGCCAACTTATTAGGTTTGCCCTCGGAAAGCCGCCTGATGGGACATGGCGTGTCGACCTGTGCCACCTGTGATGGATTTTTCTTTCGTGGGAAAGACATCGCCGTCGTGGGAGGAGGAGACAGTGCGGTGGAAGAAGCAACCTTCCTGACAAAATTTGCCTCGAAAGTCACCCTCATTCATCGTCGAGATAAACTCCGGGCCTCGAAAATTATGCAGGATCGGGCTATGAACAACGAAAAAATCGCGTTTCAATGGAATAGCACATTGGAAGAAGTCCTTGGCGATGACGTCGTGACCGGCGTTCGGGTCAAAAATACGCAAACCCAGGCAACCGAGGAAATCCCGCTATCCGGTGTCTTTATTGCCATCGGCCATACTCCCAACACCGGCCTGTTTAAAGGCCAAATCGACATGGATCCACAAGGATACATTCAAACCCAACCCCATAGCACCAAGACCAATATCCCTGGGGTCTTTGCCGCAGGGGATGTTCAAGACTCTACCTATCGGCAGGCGATCACCGCGGCCGGGTCAGGATGTATGGCCGCCATCGATGCGGAACGATTTTTAGAAGCTTCACACTGATGCTTCATGCCTTAGTGCATTATCACGAACTGGCCTTAAAAGGGGGGAATCGAAAACACTTCGAATACCGCCTCGTCCAGCATCTGCGCCACGCACTCAAACCCATCACATCCGCTCAAATCGAAGCCCTCCAGGGCCGGATAAAAATCTCCTTTTCCGAAGAAACCGCCTGGCCGTCGATTCGCGAACAACTCAAGCATGTCTTCGGGGTGGTCAATTTTACATTAACCCGGGCTGTTCCCCTTTCCCATGAAAACCCGGACTATATCCCTCTGAAACAAGGGATTGTGGATCATCTTCCCTCCCAACCCTTTAAGACATTTCGCATGACCGTGAAACGAGCCGATAAACGAATTCCTATGACCTCGATGGAAGTCGAACGAGACCTAGGGGCGCATGTTGTTGCCAAGACTCAAAAGCAAGTGAATCTGAAGAGGCCAGACCTTACCGTATTCGTCGAACTGGTTCCCCCACAGGCCTACTATTCTTATTCTCGGGAACCCGGACCTGGGGGACTGCCCACCGGGACTGGTGGGAAAGTGGTCTGTCTCCTATCCGGTGGGATTGACTCACCGGTCGCGGCCTATCGAATGATGAAGCGAGGCTGCAAGGTCACATTCGTCCATTTTCATGGAAGACCGTATTTATCCCGTGTATCCGAGGAAAAAGTCCGGGATCTGGCCAAACTGCTGACTAAATTCCAACTCTATTCTCATTTACATTTAATTCCCTTTGGGGATATTCAAAGCCAAATCGTGGTGAACGCGCCTCCACCCGTGAGGGTTGTGCTCTATCGACGTCTGATGCTTCGTATCGCTACTCACCTTGCCGAACAATTCGGTGCCTGGGGACTCGTGACAGGAGATAGCCTGGGGCAAGTGGCTTCTCAGACTCCCGAAAATATCGCGGTGATCAACCAGGCCTCTACCTTACCCATACTGCGTCCTCTGATCGGAATGGATAAATTGGAAATTACCGACCAAGCCAAAGCCATCGGTTCCTACGACACCTCCATTGAACCCGATCAAGACTGTTGCACCCTCTTCGTTCCCAAACACCCACAGACTCGCTGCAACCTTGACGGTATTCTCAAGGTTGAAGAAAGCCTTGATATTCCAGCCTTGATTCGACAGGGCCTGGAGGGAGCGGAACGCGTGGACTATTCTCACGCCAAACTTGCCTCCACAGCCTCACTTTCCTAGTTCTCGTTTCCTGTGCTCTCCCACGGCTTATGTGCATTCTTTCCGCAAAACCCATACAATATTGATAGATCAATCGCGACTGCCAAGACTCACACGACCCTCGTATCGGAGTTGGCTTCTTCATGAAAAAGGTCTTTGTGTCTCAACTTTTGGTCGACGTCGAATCCAGAAAAGAGCTGCTGGATCAGGCTGGCATTCCTTGCATGATTAAAAATCAACGATCATCGGGATTGGGAGGAGAAGTGCCCTTCGCGGAAGTCTTTCCTGAATTATGGGTGTTACACGAGGAAGATGAGGTCAAGGCACAAGAAATTTTCCGGGATTGGGAAATGGCTACACCCACCAAGAATACGGAGTGGACTTGCAACAATTGTGGTGAATCCCTCGAAGGTAAATTTACTGCTTGCTGGAAATGCGGCCAGGAAAGGGATTCCAAGGAAAGAACCTCATCACCTCCCCTGGAAACTTTTACAGAGAATAAGGATCAAGATAATTTTAAGCGATATTTTCCTCAAGGACTAATTGTGGGAATCATCCTCACATGGGGGACAATCACCGGGCTAGAATATCTCTCAAAAAATGAAAATTTACAAGATCGAAATAGGGACGGGAAGGACGATTACATTGAAACACGTGTTAATGGTTACGTAACTCAAACTCAAATGGACCAGGATTTTGACGGAACATTCGAAACAACTTGCAAACTCAACGCCTATGGATGGCATACAAAATGCGCCACTGATCGAAATCATGATGGGGAACCGGACCTCATTCATGAATATGCACTTGGTCGATACACATCTACGATACTATATGATCTTGAAACCGGAAAAGTCAGGAAACGCCAATATTTCAAGTTAGGGATGAAGGTCCGTGAAAAAATTGATGAAGATGGTGATGGAGAATTTGAAAAAACTATTTACCTTGACCAAAATGAGGACCCTATATCCGCCTCAACTAACTGAGTAACAAACGAACCCATGGTTGGATTCAAACCGGCAATATCAGCTTTTGTCATCGGACTGATTTTCGGGTTGCCAGTTTTAGGCTTATTGCTGGCCGGCAAACCCCTTCCCTCCCCCTTTACCCTTCTTCCAATCCCAACCACGCCAGGAGCACACTCTTTTCATTGGGGATGGTTTATTACCTTAACGGTCATAATTTGCATAACCCTTCTTCCCTTTTTCATTCGCTGGTTTCGGTCACAGACAACCCCACATTCCAGGCTTCAAACATCATTCTCTTTCCCTTGGTGGGGATGGTTTGCTTTAGGATGGATCTGTTGTGCTTGGACATTAGCCTGGACTCGATTTTCCTGGTTTGAACCCTTCCAACCCCATACTTTTCCTCTTCTGTGGTTTGGGTATATCGGACTCATCAATGCCCTCACCTTTCAAAGAAAGGGGCATTGCTTTCTCACTCATTCGCCAAAAATTTATGGTTCGCTTTTCTTGTTGAGTGCGGGATTCTGGTGGACGTTTGAATACCTCAATCAGTTTGTCCAAAACTGGCATTACGTTGGATTTTCATCAATCAACACCTTCGAGGCGTATGTCTTTATGACTGTCTCGTTTTCTACCGTGCTTCCTGCCGTCTGGGGAACAGTTGAATGGCTATCGACATTTCCACGCCTCACCGACCCTTTTGAACATTGGCATCACATCAATAGATTAAAACTCCATAGATATGCATGGTTCGCAGTGGTATTCGGTGCCATAGGCCTGTTGTGTATCGGGCTGCAACCTACCTGGCTGTTCCCTTTGCTCTGGGTCTCTCCTTTACTGATCATCATGGGGTTCCAACAAATAAGAGAGGGGCCTAACCTCCTTCAAGCGCTGGCACAGGGTAATTGGTGTCCGGTGGTCTTGCCAGCCCTAGCCGCTCTAATTTGTGGCGTGTTCTGGGAAATGTGGAATTTCGCCAGCCTTGTCCATTGGGAATATACGATTCCCTTTGTCCATGCCTTTCAGGTGTTTGAAATGCCCCTACTCGGTTATTCAGGATACCTCCCGTTTGGGTTAGAATGTGTAGCGGTCGTGGAACTATTCTTGGGAGTTTCTGTCAATACATATTCTTCTCAGGACGCTCCATTATCCACATCTCCTCTTCTTAAATGGGAATGGTCATTTTCTGATCATGGCTGAACTATTGAAACGTCCAATTCTTCCAAAGACATCACCAACTCTCCCTGGAGTCTATGTCCAGGAAATCACCAAATTTGGACGTACCATACCCGCCGCTCCCACATCCATGGCCGCCATCATCGGCGCTTTTCCTCAGGGGCCTCACATTCCCAGAAATCCCATTCGTTCCTGGAGCGATTTCATGAGGGTGTACGGAAAACCTCAAAATGAGGCACTTTCTTCTTATGCGGTCAAACAATTTTTTGAAAACGGCGGTGGGATTCTCTGGGTCATCCGAATAGGATCGGTGCCACTCCATACCGCGGCTCCCTATCTCAAAGGACTTTCCACTCTTGACCGAATACCTGAATGGAATCTGTTATTCATGCCGGAAACCGTTACCCTTCAACCACGGCCAGCCGCCCAAGTGTATCGGGCGATGTTGCCCATCCTGGACAAACATGGCGCCATGTGTATTCTGGACCCACCGCAGCCGAGTAATGCCGTGTTCAAGGGGTCAGATTTAGAGCGATGGCTCAAATCCAATCCATTCCTGCATCACAACAATATCACCCTGTATTTCCCCCGAATTTTGGTTCCCCAATATGAAAACACCCGAAACACCATCCTGATTCCGCCTAGCGGATCAATGGCGGGCGTCATTGCCAGAACCGATCACACGAGAGGAGTATGGAAAGCACCTGCGGGGCAGGAAGCCGTATTGCGAGGAATTCGGGGGTTAGAACAAACGCTGACCGGAGCAGAAACAGAGCGGTTAACCAGAGCCAATACCAACCTTCTTCGCCCTATGAGTAGGGTGGGAATTGTGGCGTGGGGCGCGCGAACCCTCTCTTCCGATCCGGAATGGAAGTACGTCCCCGTTCGACGATTGGCGATCTTTCTGGAAACCAGCATATACAGAGGCATTCAGTGGGCGGTATTTGAACCGAATGACGAGCCCTTATGGATTAAGATTCGTCAGTCTATTGAATCATTTTTTCAGACCTATTTTCGGAAAGGCGCGTTTCAGGGAAGAACGCAAAAAGAAGCGTACGTCATCAGATGTGGCTACGAGACGATGACCTCTCAGGATCAATCAGAGGGCACACTAAAGATGACCTTAGGATTTGCTCCTCTCAAGCCTGCAGAATTCATCATGTTCAACCTGCAGCTGAAAGTACAACCTCTCAAAAAGCGGTAAAAATTCAGAAATATTACCTTTTCTCTTTTGGCTCCTGTCGTCTTACTTCGGGGGCTCGTAAGGGTCAGGGGTCCCCGGTTGAATCGGGGGATGCTTTTTCAGTGAAACCTTATGTTCTACTACCAGGGGCAAAGCCAGCTTGGGGACCCAGGTATGAGGAAACAGCACGTTTTCTGTCTCGCCCGGGTCCTCGTACAGGTTGTAGAGTCTGGGCATTTCAAACGAAAGGGTCTCTTCGGACCATGACTCCAATTCATGGAAATGTAATTTCCAGTTTCGCCATTTGACCCCAAAAATTTTGTTTCCCATGTAGACGATGAACCCTTCTCGATTGGATGTTTTCTGTTTGCCGAGAAGAAGTGCGGATTGATCGACTCCATCGATCACGCGGTCCGTCGGAACCTTCCCTCCTACAATTGTTGCCAAAGTCGGAAAGAGATCCATCGCATGGACGATCCCGTCACTTTCTCTCCCCGGAGCAATTTTTCCCGGCCATCGCATGGCAAAGGGAACACGCAACGCCCCCTCAAAGCCCGTGAATAGGGTGCCCCGCCAGGGGCCAGCGGTTCCGCCATATGCACCTTCAACCGTCATGTGTGTCTGTCCGGTAGGCAACGCCTCCGGGCCATTATCCGCGGTAAAGATAACAATCGTGTTTTTGCTAATCCCCAACTGTTCTATTTCATCGATTAATCTCCCCACGTAGGTATCGATTTGATGGAGGAGATCAGCCCATTCCCCGTTCCCGGTCTTTCCTGAAAAATCTGGATGAGCCAAGGCGGGGAAATGGGTAGCGGTATAGGGAATGTAAGCGAAAAATGGTTTTTGAGCCTTCACCTGCCTCCGCATAAAGTCGATGGCTTTGTCGGTCAGGTCACCGTCAATGGCCGCGCGATACTCCAGATCATAAACACGCACTTTTTGTGGAACCGTGCCTTTTTTCCCTTCAAATACATTAGCATCGCCAACCCCAGAATTTTTAAATGCCTCCAATGAACGCCAAACGGCTTCATCGGTGCTATTGGCTATGCCATACCATTCATCAAACCCCTGGTCGGTGGGGAAACGCCCTGGTGTGCGGCCAAGGTGCCACTTGCCAAACATGCCCGTGCGATACCCCGCAGCCGAGAGCATTTCCGCCATCGTCACTTCCCATTGCACAAGACCATAGACACCCTCCCCCAATGGGACGGTGGCATTGCCACTCCTGATCGCATACCGTCCGGTCATCAAGGCCGAGCGGGATGGGGTGCATTGAACTTCGACATTGAAATTGGTCAGCCGTAACCCTTCGTTCGCTATTTGATCCAGTCTTGGCGTGGCCGCTCCCCGGATAATCCCTCCCCCATTAAAGCCGGGTTCCCCCCAACCGAAATTGTCCATGAACACCAGAACGATATTCGGCTTCTCTTGAGCCAAAGCAGGACTGCCAAGCAAGCCCACCCCACAGAACATCGCCACCAAAATCTTTTCCCCGAAGTTCATGATGCCCTCCAATTATGTAATTCTTTAAGTGCCAAATTCATTTCGTCTGGCATAGCGACTGAGTACTCACGATATTCCCAGGAAATCGGATGTATGAACCCCAATGTTCTGGCGTGAAGCATCAGCCGGGAGGATGCATCACGGGTTTGCTCCGGTTCTTGTGATATTCCATACATCCTATCTCCAAGAATGGGACAGCCCAGATAAGCCATGTGAACTCGCAATTGATGCGTGCGTCCTGACCGGGGCCGTAATTCCACATGACTCGCCACATCGTGAAATTTTTCCAAGACGCGATACTCCGTCACCGCATCTTTTGAACGAGTGGCGTTGGAAGATACGATCTTCGGTCGTTGCTCATCACGTCCGATGGGAAGCTGGACAACTCCTCGAGATAATCGAGGTACGCCGGCTACAAAGGCTTCATAAACACGGGTGACACGATGAACTTCGAACTGGGCGGCCAATGCCCGATGGGCCTTGGATTTTTTGGCCACGACCATGACTCCGGAGGTTTCCTTATCCAAACGATGCACGATTCCGGGTTTGATGTTCCTCTCATGTTTTTTGAAATGAGCCAACAGAGCATTAAACAGGGTCCCAGACCAATTCCCTGAGGTAGGATGAACCACGACTCCTGAAGGCTTATTCACCACCAACAGGTCCTCATCTTCGTACAAAATGTCTAGCTCTCGTATTCCACTCTCTCCTTGCAATATTCCGGGTTGAGGGGTATCCATCGTAATCCGGTCACCGGGTTTAATTTTTTGACCCGGTTTGGCAAGTGCTTCGTTCACACGAATCCGACCAAGCTCGATCAGACGCTGAAGACGAGACCGGGAGATCTCGGGCTCACGATGGACCAGAAACTGATCCAACCGCTTCTTTTTCTCACCGGTGGAGACGAGAAATTCTGTAATCATACTCTCAGGAAGACATCTATCCGTTAGAGAAACCGTTCAAAGATGAACTCAAAAAAGTAGCAATACAGCGCGATGGGAATCGGTAACCCCAAAAAGGTTCCGAGGATATAGTGTCGGAAGCGAATGTCAGCCAGGGCCAACGCATAGGTTAAGGCTGGCAAGGTCTGAAACATCAGTCGCAAGAGCGTCACCGAAATCACGGGACGTTCATCCAGATGGGTAAAGATTTTATCTGCCCAGGGATGATTGAGGCTCCGAAGCGCCGTCCCCCCTAATCCACGAATCAGATAAAAACTGATCGTCGAGGAACAGAGGCCCGCCACAAAGGTGGCGATCCCCCCCCATTCTTTTCCCAGGGCAAAGACTGCTCCGACGAGGAACACCCAACCGGGCACATACAACAAGTTCCCCACGCTAAACGCGGCACAAAAAATCACGATCCCCCAAAGAGGATATTCCAGGAAGACCGATTTAATCGATTCAGGAGAAAGATGAGCTTGTAGACCGGTCCCCTTGACCACAATATACAAGACAAGAAAAAACCCAAGAATATACAGGACTTTCTTTTTCGGATCTGTTGTCAGGGAATAATTCATAGAGGGCCACCGGAAGGGGTCTCATCGTACCATACCAAGCAAAAAATAGGGGCGCCCAAACGGGAAAACGTCCTCTCGCTATCCAAACGCTCCCCGGCCCCGTATCCTTTCAATCATCAAAACTCTCTAGCCTGAACTTCCGACCTTTGATAAGCTTAGAACTTCCGGTACAACAGGAAAAATTTGTTCTGAACCATATCGAGAGAACAGACGACTCACCTTAAAACCCGACGGTAGTCCAGAAAATCATTCTTCACAAATTTGGAGGAGAACATGGCTCAACTCCACCGTTGCAACAAGATCCTTTGTTGCAATCTGTTTGTTTTTTCAATCTTTTGTCTTCTTCTACCTTCGTCATTCGCGGCGACTCTAGACATAGAACAACCCATTCACTTTTTGACGCCTGGGGGCGACTCCATCAAACTTCCGAGCGGAATTTATGATGTGGACGCCACCGATACGGGAATCAAATTGCTCCAGAAAGAAGAAGACCCGTCTTCCTCGATTCTGGTCGAAGCACAAATAGGCAGTCATGATCACCTGTTAGATGAAGCCACTGTTCACCTGAAAAAGGATGACCAAAATCCTGATGTGTATCACTTGGCTCTCTTGCTTCCCAGTGGAATGGGGCTCGAAGCCACAGGCTCCGTCAGCGGGATCTATCCTCGTGGACTCAAAATGGTCATGCTCAAAAATTCTACAAAACAGTTCACCAGAATACCGTTACAGAAAGTCTCCAGAGCTAAAACGAGGCTTACGTTAAACCTCCCTAAACCATGCAGCAAAGAAAAGCTTGATTCGGTAAGGGCCAAAGCCACAAAAAGACGTCATTGGGAACACATAGACTGTCAGTTGACGCTTAAAAAAAATTGGAAAATCACAAAAACCCTGATCTTTGAAGGGGCAAAGGCCAATGGCGTGACACTAGACTGTCAGGGGGCCACACTAGGAGATGGGTCGAATAAAGAACTCATTCAAGTACGATCCAAAGAAAATAAAAATAATCCAATGGGAACATGGGAACGCCCACAACATGTCACCATTAAAAATTGCCATATTATTGGCGCTGTTCGTGTATGGGGTATGGGAAGAAATGGCGAAGCCACGCACGTACGGACTTCTTCTCGAACGGCCAATCATGTCACCAGGATCCGCAACAACGCACCCAAAAACATTACTTTCGATAACATTACGATTACAGGGACGGGAAAGAATATATTTTACGTCGGCCCGGGGACCACTTATACCAAATTATTGAACTCCGAATTAAAAGGAAAATCCACCCAGGTGGCCATTTATTTGGGTATGGAGTCCGCCTTTAATACCATTAAAAACAATACCATCCATGCCTCGACGGGGAATCGGGTTTTTGAAGAATGGGATCGCCCACAAATCAACATCGATGGGTCCAGTCACAACACCATCATTAACAATTACTTCTCCAATCTGAGCCATGGCGGGATTTACTTGTACAGAAATTGCGGAGAAGGGGGAACGATTCGGCATTCTCCGCCATCACACAATACAATCATTAATAACATTTTCTATTACAACAAATATAAGGGAAGCAATCCTTCTGTCTATCTAGGATCGCGTGATCGAAGCGATTTCATTCAGGATACCTTCGGCTTCTGCCAGGATGATAAGGGTTACCCCTGGGGAAGCAGCAAAAACGACAAAGATTTTGCCCGACATAATGTGATCATGCAAAACCAAATCTTTAAACGATCGCTCAAAGACATGATTAAAACCAATAGCCCCAAAATCAATTCCCCCAATTATATCGGTCATAACAAGGTTGTCACGAATTCCACGGTCGTAAAAAACCGAAAAGCCGGATGTTATTTCGCCAACGGCAGCAGAGATTTCATTCTGCATGGGAAAAAGTTCACAACCATTAGAGACCTCGGCAGAAGCACTTGCTTACGGACTTATTCCTGCACAGACGGAGTCCTGAAACGCTCAGGCAGCCCTGATTGCCGCGTGAAAAAAGTCGGATTTTCCTGCCAAGTTAAGGGAAACAACAATGGATGCCGAAAAAAAGTTTCCTGCCCATCCGGGAAAAAGATGGTCGGCGCCGTAGGGGCGTGCAATCTGGAATATGGCACGGTCTCGAATGGCGCCTTACGATCCGTCCCGTCCAACGTGCTCAAGGTCGTGAAAAAATCCGATAACGTCAAGTCGGGAAAATGTTATATGGGCAGCTATTCAATCCAGAAAGGGCAGAAAGAAATCTCAGGAGTGAAGGGCTTGAGAAGCCTTACCGTGGGATGCAAAGAACACGATAAAAACGGAGGGGACTGTCACATCAAAGGGACGCTGTATTGTAAATAAGACCGCGTGCACCACGACAAGAACAGCAAACGGTGGGCCTTCTGAACGAGTTCTTTTCAGGCTATTGTCAGACTTCCACGATATCGGTTTTCGTACTTTGAACAAACCCAACAACCCGCTCACGTTCAGCCTGTGGGAGCTGAAAGGCATCCAAGGTCGCATTCAGGTGCGTTAAAAACGCTTTTTTGGCCTCTTGAAATCCAACAGCTTTTCAATTCCGTATCAGTTGGCTGTCAGCATCGCGGGCAGTTTCGATAAAAAATATTTATAAATCAATTAGTTATAGAATAATTTCTCTCCTGACCGTTTTCCCTTGACTCCTCCTAAATCGATATGTAACCATTGGTTACATGACACCTGAAGCCTTCCGTCAAATCCGCCAGCGCCTGGGATTGACCCAATCTCAACTGGCCGAACGCCTGCGCACCACCCGCATGACGATTACCCGCTATGAATGCGGAACGCGCCGGATTCCCGGCGTCGTCGAGGCCATACTCTCGCAATTAGAGTCCCCCACCCAAGTTCCCATGGCCGGCGTGGTCGCGGCAGGAAACCCGATCGAACCGATTCTCCAGACCGAATTGGTCGAGGTTCCCCCGTCCATGCTGCGCACCGGAGATAATTTCGCACTCCGCGTCAAGGGGGAATCCATGAAAGACGAAGGCATCCTTCCCGGAGACCTCGTCATCGTGCACAAACAACGGACCGCTCGAAACGGACAGACGGTCGTGGCGTTGGTGAATCAAGAAGCTACGATTAAAAAATATTACCGGAAAGAAGGACAGATTGAATTACATCCAGCCAACACCACGATGACCCCAATTGTCGTGACACCATCGGATGAATTTGCCATTGAAGGTGTGGTGATCGGTGTGATTCGCCATTGCGGATGAATCGAATATGGAACGGCAGATCGTGTGCTTTTGCATTCCGCGGTTTGAAGTGGCGTTGGCACGGCTCAACGACCCTTGCCTCCAAACTCGCCCGGTAGCCGTGGCATCAGCCCATACATCTCGCGCCATCATCCGTGAAGCCTCGCTAGAAGCTGAAGAGGCCGGCATTCTCCCAGGGTTACCGGTTACCCGCGCTCAAGGGCGTTGCCCGTCTCTCCGACTCGTCGCTCCCAACCCTCGGCGCGTGTCCTCTGCCCACCATGCGCTGCTGTCTTCCATCACCCCGGTCGCGCCAGCATGGGAATCCTTTCAACCGGGGCATTTTTATCTGGACCTGACCGGAACCACTCGACTATTTGGCGCGACCTGTGACACCACAATGCGCTTGGAGCAGGATGTCACATCTCGACTGGGGCTTCAGGGAGTCGCCGGGATTGGCACCAATAAGCTCGTCGCGCAAATGGCCACCTCAGTCCTTACCCCTCCCCAACTCTGTGATATCCGCCCAGGGTCCGAACAGGCCTTTTTACGCCCTCTCCCCGTTTCGACACTGCCGGGGATTCGTGGCCCACAGGGCAGCACACTCCGAACACTACTGGCTGATCTCAACCTGCACACGATCGCTGATGTCCTCGAGATCAGCCTGGAAGCTCTAGAATCCGTCTGCGGGCGATGGGCCCATTGCCTCTATCACTGGGTGCGGGGAGTTGATTCTTCACCGGTCACTCCCCCTGATGCGACTCCCTCCTTGACCTATTCACATCTCTTTGAGCCCGATGCCATCGAGCAAGCCGCGGTGCTGGCAGGCCTCTCATCCCTCGCGGATGTTCTCTGCTATACACTCCGTCGCCAGCAACATGTCTGCAATCATCTGACTCTGACCCTGCTGTACAGCGATCAGCAGACAGTCCATCAATCATATACGTTATCCACATCGACACATTGGGAGGTTGACATGTTTCCAGTACTTCGCATCCTATTCCGACGATGCTTCCGGCGTCGTGTTCGCCTACGCTCGCTTACGATCCGTGGGAATAGCTTTTCCCCTCAACCCGAACAACTCCCTCTTTTCTCACCAGAAGAGCTCTCTCCTCCACAGCCCAACCCTCGTCCTCATCGACTGGCATTGGTCTTAGATCAAATTCGAACTCGATTCGGGATGAAAGCCATTCGCTTTGGACGCTCTCAGGCATCCTATCCACCAAACTCTCTATATCATTAATATTTTCAATGCTTTACATACACAAACCTCAACAAAAACATGAAGAGCTCTTCGATTTCCCGCGAAGATTGTGAAGGTTTACTTTAAGAAAGATGGCGGACCGAGATCCGCCCGTGATTTACCGACTGATGGCATCGTTCGTTCATTTGCACGTCCACTCCGAGTACTCCCCTATGCAGGGGATCTCGACCCTCGAGGATTTATGTGAGGCCGCCAAAGGACAAGGAGCCGAATCCCTTGCGCTCACGGATACGAACGGGCTGTATGGCGCCATTCGCTTTATCGAAATCGCACGAGATCACGGCCTTCAACCAATCCTGGGGACCGAGCTTATCCACAGCCAGCATCGAGCCGTCCTCCTGATTAAAAACCTCCATGGCTATACCAACCTTTGCCAACTCCTCTCACAACGCCATTGTGACTCTCATTTTGACCCCGTTGAAGCCATTCAGACCCACCGTCACGGCCTCATTATTCTCTCTGATGACTTCCAAGCCCTCACCGCTTGGAAACGCCACTCCCCTGCCGACCTGTATGTTGAGCTAACTCCCGGCACACTCATGCACCAGGCTGTCGCATTCAGCCGACGGATGAATCTTCCCCCCGTCGCGACCAATCGTGTCCACTTCGTCCATCCTCATGAATTTGCCCTTCACCAAACACTCCGAGCGATCGCGCTCAACACGACGCGCAGCCAGCTTTCTCAAGACGCCTCCTGTGCCCCCTATCACTGGCTCATGCCCCCATCATTGCTCGCGGCTCAATTTCCGCATGTGCCCCATGCTCTCACGAATACTCAAAAGATCGCGCGGTCCTGTCATACAACCTGGTCATTCAAAGAGACGATCTTCCCGAGCTTTCGACAGTTTTCTGACTCTTATGCCGTGGAATTGCTTCGAGAGAAAACCTATGCCGGAGCCACATGGCGATACGGTCCTCTATCATCCACGATCATCGAGCGCATCGAACGGGAACTCACCGTCATCCGAGAGAAAGGCTATGCGCATTATTTTTTGGTCGTGGATGAGATCGTCCGCCAAGCTCCACGGACCTGTGGCCGTGGCTCTGCTGCGGCCTCCATCGTGTCCTATTGCTTGGGCATTACCCATGTCGATCCTATTCGCCACCACCTGTTCTTCGAACGGTTTCTGAACCCCGGCCGTCACGATCCGCCGGATATTGATGTCGATTTTCCTTGGGACGAGCGTGATCGGATCGTGGACTTTGTGTTCACCCGATACGGCAGCCGACAAGCCGGCATGGTCGCCAACCAAAACACCCTGGCCCTTCGAGCCGCGATCCGTGAAGTCGCCAAGGTCTACGGCATCCCTCCCGCAGAAATTCGCCAAATTAGCCGTATACTGGAACGCCTTCCTCTCCCCGATCATGACAACCAGCCCGTCGGTTCTTACGATCTTTCCGATCAAAAAAACCCTCAACCGGAGTATCCCAAACCCTTCAGCCGCCACCATCACCGTCACGGCCACGTTGCACCACGCTCTACCAGCACTGAATTGCGAGAGCCGTGGCCGGAGATCATTAAGCTGGCCCGGCAACTTCAGGGGCGTTTTCGACATCTGTCCGTCCATTGCGGTGGGATGGTCATTGTTCCGGATGACCTGCGCCGTTACGTCCCCGTCGAAGTCGCAGCCAAAGGTGTACCCGTCATTCAATGGGAAAAAGATCAAACAGAGGATGCCGGACTCGTCAAAATCGATCTGTTAGGCAACCGGTCTTTGGCTGTCATCCGTGACGCCCTGGCTGCCATTACACGAAACACCGGACGTACGATCGATTACGCAACTTGGGACCCGCTCACTGATGCTCCCACACAAGCTCTGATCCAACGAGGCGAGACGATCGGCTGTTTTTACATCGAATCGCCGGCCACCCGTCTCCTCCTGAAAAAACTCTGGACCGCCATGCCGCCTCACCGTCGGAAACAGGCTGACGTATTCGAATATTTGGTGATCGTGTCATCGCTCATTCGCCCGGCGGCCAATCGGTTTATTCAGGAATTCGTCCGACGCGCACACGGAAAGCCCTATCGCTCGCTTCATCCTCTTGTCGAAGATGTTTTGGCTGAAACACATGGCATCATGGTCTATCAGGAAGATGTCACGAAGGTGGCGATGGGACTCGCGGGCTTTTCTGTCGAAGATGGCGATCAACTTCGAAAAGTCCTCAGCAAGAAACATAAACAGCGGAAGCTCCAGGATTATCAACGACAGTTTTTCGAGGGGGCTAAGGCACGAGGAGTCGATGCTCGCACGATTTACACGATTTGGGCCATGATCATGAGTTTCACCGGCTACAGCTTTTGCAAGCCGCATTCAGCCAGTTACGCACAAGTTTCATTCAAATCGGCGTATCTTCGCGCACATTATCCAGCAGAATTCATGGCTGCAGTCATCAGCAACCAGGGCGGGTTTTATTCCACGTTTGCCTATCTGTCTGAAGCTCGACGGATGGGGTTAACGGTTCTCCCACCCGACATCAATGAGAGTGAATGGGTCTATCAAGGGTCCGGAACGATCTTGCGCTTGGGCTTCATGCACGTGAAAGGCATCCAGCGTGGGTTTATCGATCACATCGTGAAAGAACGCGACCAGCATGGCCTCTTTCGATCATTCCAGGACTTTTTGACACGTCTCCAGCCTGAATCCGCACAAACGCGTTTGCTCATCCTGGCAGGCTGTTTCGATACGATCGCCGGAGAAGTCACACGTCCTGGATTACTCTGGCGCCTCTATGCTCAACGACAATCGCCCATTCGCTGTTCCCACCAAGCAAAGAGTGAAGGCACCACACCTCTCTTTTCAACTTCGCCTTCTCTCCCGATTCCTCAAGCTTATTCCCTCCAACAGGCCATTCAGCAAGAAATCCAACTCTTCGGCTTTCCCCTCCAATGCCATCCCTTAACACTCTACACGCCCTACTTGAAGGACAAACCACTCATACCGGCTAAAGAAATGCCTAACTATATCGGCCAGTCGATTACGATGGTGGGATGGCTCATTACCGAAAAATCGGCCTGGACCAAGCATGGTGAACCCATGGAATTCATCACGCTTGAGGATACGACAGGACTCTTTGACGCAACGCTGTTTCCGGAAACATTTCACCGTGACGGCTCGTTACTCACGAACGAACGTCCACTCATCCTGGAAGGCCTTGTCGAAGAAGATTTTACGGCAACAACCCTGACGGTCCACCACATTCACGTGGTCGGACCATAGAGACATCAGAAAAGCCACAGGGGTCGGGAAGGAAACGATGGGAAGGCAGTGAATAAAACAGGTCACTCAAGAGTCAGGATACTTGTTGAGGCAGACTAAGCGTTTCTTCCAACAAATGTCTTAGGCCATCCTGTAAATTCGTAAAGTCCCCCGGATCTACCAGTTGCCGAAGTCGATCAACATGAGCCGCAGAAAAAGGAATATCTCCCGTCCGCGCACTCTGATGGGCGATTTCCAAAGGCCGACCGACACAGGCAGACAAAACTTCAATCATCCCCAAGAGACTCATACTTCTTCCCGTGGCGACGTTGCAGACTCCGGTCATAGAATGTTGCAGCGCGTTCACATTGGTCATCGCCACATCCTTCACGAAAATAAAATCCCGGGTCTGCGCACCGTCTCCAAACAGCGTCACAGGTCGATGTTGAGCAGCCATGGCCAAGAACCGACTGATCACCCCGGCATAGGGAGAGTCTGGATCTTGCCGAGGCCCATACACGTTGAAATACCTGAGGCCTAGCAGGCTAAGATCAAATTCCCTGGCGAATAGAGTCGCATAATGCTCATTGACGGACTTTTCCAAACCATAAGGAGAAAGGGGAATGCCCCCATCTTCTTCCGATAACGGAAGACGTTGGGGATTTCCGTAAACGGCTGCACTAGAAGCAAACACCACACGTTGCACTCGAGCTTGCCGAGCCACTTGAAGGACAGTGACAAACCCCAGAATATTATTTGAACAGGAGTGAGAAGGGTCTTCGAAGGACGCTTGGACCGAGACTTGGGCAGCCAAATGCAAGACATGCGTGATACCTTCCATCGCACGAGCCACGGCCTTTTCATCACGAATATCTCCTTCTTGAACCTGCAACAGCCCATGAGTGGGCAAATTTTTCCGCGATCCAGAGGAAAAGTCATCCAAGACGCGAACCGCAATCTGATCCTCCAACAGCCGCTCTACCGTATGTGAGCCAATAAATCCGGCTCCCCCCGTTACCAATACATGCATAATGTTCCCTCCTCACTCCTATGAAACAGCAAACCAAATGCCAAAAAACCCTATCACAGCCTTGAGAATACATCGAGACTCTCCCTGAAGATTGTCCCGCAAAATTGCCTTCCGTATAATAGGTCTAATCTTCATGACGATCATGTCACATCTCTATTAATTTCATGAAAAAGGAGCAGCATTTATGACCACGTATAATCGTGCAGAAGAGACCACTGATGTTCAGGATGACCCACAAGCCCGGGAACTTCTTCAAGCGGCATTTGCGAAAACCGCAAGATGGCAACCCGATTTCAAGGGTTTTCAAGCCGATCTACGGATTAATGTGAATGGCAAAGAAACGAAAGGCACGGTGACAGTCAAAGGCCCCCGTGATGTCACTGTCACGATCGACGACGAAGACTTGCAAACCTGGGCTCAAAATCAAATCGGGATGATCGCCGTCCATCGAGGTCCACGAAATTTTGAAGAATCCGACGGAAAATACTCCTTGACTCTCGGTGGGGAAGACACCCATCCGCTCGGCCAACGGCTGGATATTCATGGAGATGGAATGGGTTCTTGGTATCGGATCAAAGACAATCGCATCACCCAAATCAACCGGAAGATGCCACAAGCGGCCTTCACGATAAACGTGGAGGAAAGCGCTTTGACTGAGGACCAAAAGCACCTCACCACCCGTTATACGGTGTATTACTTCTCTCCGGCTGACGGGAGCTTAAAAAATGTAGATAGTTTTACCGATACGCATGTTCGTGTCGGCAATTCTGACTTGCCGGCCACAAGACGGATCATCTCATGTGAAAAGGGTGAAATCGTGGTTCGAACCCTGACTTTCGAAAATCACCAGATGTTATAAACGACGCATTTCCGCCTGGGCTCTTCGGAGCCTTAGGCGGAAAACCCAGCTTACTGTAATCCCTGCCCTCTCGTTCCTCCCCCAAATCCACCAAAATTCCCTCCATATCCCCCTTGGCCAATTCCCCAGTATTCACCCTTTTTCCATCGTGGGAATGGGTGCCGCCGTTCTGGTCTGGTAAATCTCCAGAGGGCATAGATCATCAGCACCACGACTCCAAGGTTCATCCAAAATCCCGCTTTTCGTTTGGATTGTTTCACCTCCTGGGGAGAGGGGGCTTCAGCGGAAAGGCCGGCCAACGACACAACCGAACGATAAATATTGACCCCAAAATCACGCGATCGAAACATAGGCTGTAAATATTTCAATGAAAGGTCGTCTAATCGTTGGGGCGTCAATATAGGCAGCAATGTCTTTCCCACGACCACGACCGCCTGGCGTTCAGTGGCACTCACCAACAATAAAATGCCCCGTTCTTGTTGAGTCGTTCCAATTCGCCACGCCTCATACAGGCGCTTGGCATAATCCTTTGCGTGAGGAAAGGGTTGAATGGTAGAAAGCGTGACAACCAGCATTTCAACACCTGTGTTGGTTTCCAGATCCTTACAGACCGCGCGAATTTGTTGGTGCCATTCCCCAGAGAGTAATTCGGCATAATCACTCACATACCCCAAGGGCGTGGGGAGGTTCTGTTCTTCAGCCGACATGGCCCATCCCCTTCCGGGAACGAACGCGATCCAAAGAACCATCAACAGAACCATGACCTTCTGGGGCATCAGATGTTGATCAATCATATTATCCACACCATTCTTTGGATCGATGGCTTAAATGCGTGACCACGTCAAGGTAGCGACTATACAACTTCGGCCATTCGTAGGATCCAGGACTCGTGAGCCCTCTTTTCATTCGAAGCACTTCCATCAGGACGCCCGCTTCAAAAGAGGTCGTGCGTTCGAATCGATCGAGTATATCGATATCGACTCCACGAGAAGGCTCTCCCAGGATCTTCAAGATTCCCCGAAGACAGGGAAGGACGGCGGTGATAGAAAGGATTAACAGGGATTGGATAGCTTCAGCCCGCCCTTCACCCTCGATGAACCGTTGCCTAATCTGCAAAAGGTTTCCGAACAATTCCTGGCTACATTGCCATCGTAATCGCTCCTCATCGACAAGGCCTTCGGAGAGAGCATGTTGCCCATGGAGAAGAACATGATGGTCAAGGATTTGAAGAAATTCCAGAGGAAACACGCGAGCGGACTGATTGATCTCGTTTTCGGTCATCAACAAGGGGGCCACAATCTTATGCTTACCCCATTGACGATGAAGTCGTCCGCTGTTCTGCAACACATCAACAGGCAGGTGCTGAAATATCCCCAGGATATTGATATTGGAGCGGCCCAAGATAAAATCCCCGCGCGCCGCACTACCATACAGAAAAAGGCCTTCCAGTTCAGCAGACCAGTCCTTCGTGACCTTCTTGAGATAGCGGTCAAGAAGGTCCTGAGTTTCTTCGGGAAGATCTATGGATGCGAAACGATTGGTACCCATACTTGCTCAATAGGTTTCCTGTTACATGGTTCTTTGGTTCTTTACACACTCTTCACGAACTATCAGAGATTGGCGCGATACCTACGTTTATCCTTCGACTGGAATATGGTGGGCGTTGGGATCTGGGAGAAAACCAGCAGCCTGTAGACGATCAAGCCACCCAAACGGTGGAGTGGAACGCAACCCCGCCGTCACAGTTAAAATTTGATATTGCAAGCGGGAGTTGGTATCGATCGTGGAAAACACTCGGTCCCGCAGGATCCGTAACAACGGATTCCCCGTATTCCAGAAGAAAACCTCTTCGTCAGCTAATCGTTGTAACATCACGACTTGAGGCCGACGTTGGGTTTCAAAATCTTTTAAGGCCCGGGCAGACCAATCCTGATTGGCCTGACATCGCTCTAACACTTCCCCAAGAACAGCCGCATCCATCATCGCCTGCATACGTCCTTGAGAGGCATGAGGGTTCATTCCATGGGCTGCATCTCCGATCAGCACTCCGCCATCCATGACCCAGGTTTGGGCGCGAACTCGTCCAGTTCCCATATATGCTGTTTGCTCCCAACTCTCAAAACCATCAAACATGTCACTGATTTCAGGGGCAATACGCTTCCAGGTCTCGCGAAGGGCGAGAATGCCCTGAGTCTTTAAATGGGGTAAGGATTCCGCTTGAATCATATAAAAGACATAGATTTTTTTCCCCGCTGCCGGGAAAATCCCTAAAATCGTTTTGTCCCCCACGTAATATTGCGCTTCTTCCAACTGCACAGAAGTTTCCAACATGGCGATTAAATACCCTTCCTCATACCGGTGAAGACGCGCAGGCATCCCCATCGCATCCCTCACACGAGAAAAGGGGCCATCAGCCCCCACGACAACTCGGGCATCAATTTCCAGCACTTTCCCCTCTTGCTTCGCCACGACACCTGTCACACGGCCTCCATCACGTTTTAACTCGTGAAAGGAAGTTCCGAAATACACCTGGTCGGGATTTTCATTCTTCAAGACTTCCAAAACCATATGATGAACGACGTTTGGCCACATCACTAAGGCACGATTGTACGGCTCAGGCAACATGCCATAGTCGATCGTACACAACCGGGTCCCTCCAGCTCTCCGAAAATGGAAATACCTGACCGCCTGATAGGATTCTTTAGGCAGTTTGGGTAGCAACCCAAGGTTGGCCAACAGCTGTTGTCCGTTAGGTTGAAGGATTTCCCCCCTCAATCCTTGAGGCGGCCCAGGAGCTTGCTCAAGGACAACATTCTTAATGCCTTTTCTGGCTAGAATAATTCCCAGAATAGCACCTCCGCCACCCGCACCGATTATGGCAACATCTGTTTTCATTGCATGATCTATATGACGACGAGATTGGCTACGGATTAAGCCTACAGAATTCAAGCCTTACATGAACTGGAGACCCTAAAAGACATTCCCATTGTTCGACCCGACACCACTGTACCACGTGACATGTCGGGCAAACTAACTATCTGAAAAAATGGATTGAAAATGATCGCCCGCTTCTTCCCAGGCAGAAGGAAAGCTGCTGGACAACCACTGACGGAGAAAGGATTTTTGTTGAGAGGATAGAGTACTCCGTATTTGATGAGTCCGTCCTTGTAACGGCTGCAAGAATCCCACGCCTTTTTCAGGGTCAAGCGTAGCCGTTCGAACATACACGTTCGTATACATAGAGGGGGCCTCTTCATCGCCCTCCCCCTGAAGCCAAACAGAGACATATTTTTCCATCGACAGCCCAGAACTATCTAGAGCCTGGTCCACTCCATGGAAGAGTTCATTCTCGGTCTGCTCCAGAGGAACAGCCGTATCAGCTTGAAACAGAAAGTTTCGCTTCCACATCGATTCACCCGTTATCCGATAAATAATGGGGTGATAGTGTCAAGGGGTTGAGAGGGTTGTCAAGACAAGGGCGTCGAGGCTCTCAAACTTTCCATCTATCCCAACCCACGGTACGACAACTTCTGGGTTGAAGGGCTAGAAAATCGCCCCTGATTCCTTTATCCTTAGAGCATTGAACATCTTGCTAAAGGAATGTAGTAGCTTTAGGTCGTCGGTACATCCCCCTATAACCCATGCAGGAGCCCCCCTACCTGACTTTCTTTCAAATGGAGGAATTTGGCGTGAAACGACTTGTCCTATTGATCTTGGCTCTGCCGTTCGTTTTTATGGCTCTGATTGGGTGTCAGGGAACGGGGAACACGATAAACTTTAACCCTCATGCCTTAAAAACCCTGGGGGCCAGCACAGCCTCTGGCGAAGCCGTCACGATTCAAGTCAACGCCTTCAACGATCAACGTGCTCAAAAAGTCAGAGTCGGCTCTCGAACCCACTTTTGGGGAGGTATGACCCATTTTAACGTATGGGACGGACAACTCGATGAAGAAATGGCCAATCTGGCAGTCGACTATCTACAACAAAATGGGTGGCAAGCTTCCCGTCAGCCGAACGACAGCACCCCGGCCGATGTTCTTCTCACCGGGGACGTTCTGACGTTTGAGGCAAAAGCCAAAAGCGGATTTGGTTTTACCGATATCTTCGTTAAAATTAAAGTGCGATTTGAAGCCGAAAACCTCTCTGACCAGAGCACCGTACGCATGGTCCTCGGGGCCAACGGAAAAGATACGGTGACCTTTTTCGATCCCAAAGATGTCGAGCGCCTCACGAATATCGTGGCCAAAGACCTCTTTAAGCAACTGTTTCAAGACCTATCAGTTCAGGGTAAAGCCTTAAAAACCAATCCCCAAGATTCCTAACGTTCTCCATCCTTTGATTGTTTAGGGATTTTCTCCGAAATCCCGCGCACTTTCCCCCTTGAATACCGAAATATCACCATATCGCTTTTAGCCCCGATCTATGTCAAAATTGTCCATAGACCACGTATCGACATTAATCTTTCTTTAGGAGGAATTCCAAACTACTTTTCCTGTGCATAAGACCAACGGCTAAAACTTTCTTCAGGAAAACCATTCGCCCACTTTTCATACCAAAATTTTTCCGTCTTTATCAGGCCGTAATCTTTCCTGGACCAAAGGAGCCGTGAATGAATTCACTTGATGTAGAACCGTCTTCCACCCAATCAAATATCCTGATCGTGGAAGACGAAGAGGGGCCTCGTGAAGCCCTCAAGGTCATTCTGTCACCCTATTTCAACTTGTTTACGGTTGACAGAGCCGAGGTGGCGCATCAAATACTCAAAAGCCATCCCATCGACCTGGTGACGCTTGATCTAAAACTTCCGGATCAGCAGGGAACCGAGCTACTGTCTCAAATTCGAAGAGACGGTAAGGATGTGGATATTATCATCATTACAGGCTATGGCACCCTCCAATCAGCAGTTGAAGCCATTCAACATGGCGTGGCCGCGTATATTCTCAAACCCTTCAATGTGTCGGATTTACTCGATGTCATTAAAAAGACTCTGGAACGACGGAAACGTCTCTCATCACTTCAAGGAGCCCTTCAGGCATTCGGTAATTTATGGAAGAGTGGCGC
The DNA here is from genome assembly GCA_965223275.1 of Nitrospirales bacterium. Taxonomy (GTDB): domain Bacteria; phylum Nitrospirota; class Nitrospiria; order Nitrospirales; family UBA8639; genus Nitrospira_E. The sequence goes on along the minus strand of OZ244992.1, from coordinate 3,940,664 downwards.
TGACATGAAAACCTCGTTGGCCAATATCGAAACCCTCCTTGGTGCGAAACACCCCGACATGATGCAACATGCCAGTCGAGTCAATTTTTATGCCTCCTTACTGACGGAACATCTCCAATTACCCAAAGACGAACAAGAAGCCGTCCAACTTGGCGCCTATTTGCACGACATCGGAAAAATCGGCATCCATGATCGCCTTATTTCGAGCAGTCAGTCCCTCTCAAATCAAGACCAAGAATTACTCGCCTGCCATCCCACCATTGGGGCCCAAATGATGAGTGGCATTCCTTTTCATCCATCGGTCGAACAGATCATACGACACCATCATGAACAGTACGACGGCAATGGTTTTCCTGATGGATTGAGTGGAGAGCAGATCCCTTTTCCTGCCCGAATCGTGGGACTGGCCAACCATTTTGACCATCTAGTCACTGGCATTGGCCAAGAACGAGCGATGGCCATTCCTGAAGCAAGGGAAACCATACGACAAGAAGCGGGGTCACGTTTAGACCCCAAGCTTGCCGAGTTATTCGCCAACGTGGTCTGGTAACACGCTCACCGCAGAATACGACCTACCACCTGAATATTTCATCGGAAATCCTATGACGCATTCCATACAAGATTCGACCCTACATTCCCCAGACCACTCAACGGAAAAGTGGGAGCAGGCCTTTGATGCCCTCACCGACCATGTCATGATCCTGGACAAGACGGGCACGATCGTCTGGGCCAATCGGGCGTTGAGAGAACACGTGGAACCTCTATCAGGCACGCTCGTCAGCCAACATTATCAAGTCCCATACTATGGTTCAGCCCTCCCCTCATCACCTCCACCGTGGGAAACCGTGTTGGCGGGTGCCTTATCCGCAGTCGTCGAGATGAACTTTCCCACGATGCCAGGAGATTTTCTCGTGTCCTGTTTTCCTTTATTCAACTCACAAGGACATCAATGGGGTGCGATTTCTGTCGTCAAAGATATCACGGAACGAAAACGGATCGATGAAGCGCTACGAAAAATTGCGCAAAGTGAATATGCCCCTGGAAGCATCGCCTTCCTTCGTTCTCTTGTGAAGGATTTATGTCAGGCCGTCAATGCTCCATACGCGATACTGGCAGACCTTCACCATTTTTCTCAGCCTGAAACACAGACTGTTGCCATCTGGGGAAATGGGACATACCTGGAAAATTTCTCCTGGACACCCCCGGCCGAAGTCTTTCACCAACTCTTGCAAGTGAAAGGGTGTAGTTGGGCCAATAATATCACCGAAGCGTTTCCCCCTCACTCACTACCATCCGGATGGGTTGTTTCAAGTTACATGGGCAGTGCCCTTCGTGGCCAAGCTGGACAAATCATCGGACTACTCTTGGTCCTGAGTCCAGACCCCCTTATGAATGTCCCCGCCACCCAATCGATCGTCCAACTGTTTGCCGCTCGTGCCGCGAGCGAGTTGCAACGAAAAAAAACAGAGGATGCCTTACGGGATAGCGAACAACGTTACCGAGCGATCATTGAAAATGCCTACGACCTCATCATTGAAACGAGTGAAGAGGGCATCTGCCAATATATCAGTCCCAATTGTCCGGAAGTCTTGGGGTACGAGACTCCGGAAATGCTCCATCGAAACTTTTTTGAGATCGTTCATCCTGAAGACAGGCAGGGCTTGACTCAAAATTTTAAAACCCACATGCTGGGTCTTGAAAAAATTGATATGGTATGCCGATTACAGAACAAACAGGCTGAATGGCGGTGGTTTGAGAGTCACATTCATCCTTTTCGTACCACCACCGGAAACGTGGTAGGCGTCATCGTCACCCGAGATATCACGGAGCAAAAACGTTTAGAAGAAGAACGTCTTCGAGCTACTAAGCTCGAATCGGTCGGCCTTTTGGCTGGTGGGATCGCTCATGACTTCAACAATATCCTCACCTCAGTGTTCGCGAATATCGGATTGGCCAAAATGATCTCGGCTAAACACCCCTCCCCGACTGCAGAGACCATGACAGACCGCTTATCCGCCGCTGAGAAAGCCTGTTTGCGAGCCCGTGACCTCACTAAACAACTTCTCACCTTTGCTAAAGGGGGTGCTCCCGTCAAAAGTGCAACCTCCATTCGATCCATCATCACGGATACTGTGGAATTTGCGCTTCGAGGTTCTCGTGTGCGGTGTTCGCTTCAACTGGATGACGATCTGTGGGCCGCAGAGGTCGATGAAGGCCAAATCAGTCAAGTGTTACAAAATTTGATCATCAATGCCGATCAAGCCATGCCGGAAGGAGGCTCCATTCAGCTCGCGGCTCACAATAACACCGTAATGGCCTCCTCAAGCCTTCCCCTTAAACCGGGTAAGTATGTGATGGTGTCCGTGAGTGATCAGGGGATCGGAATACCCAACGAACATCTTTCAAAAATATTTGATCCGTATTTTACGACTAAACAAAAAGGTAGCGGATTGGGCCTGGCGACAACCTATTCCATCATGAAACGACATGAAGGCCATATCGCGGTTTCATCCTCCCTGGGCAAAGGAACAACGTTTACGTTGTATCTGCCCGCCACATCAGAGGCTGAAATATCCTTGGAGGCCGGCCCTTCAGAACTCGTAAACGGCTCTGGCCGAATTCTTATCATGGATGACGAGGTGGATATCCAAGATGTCCTTGGCAAAATGCTTGAACATTTGGGGTTTGAAGTGGATTACGCCAATGACGGTGAACAGGCTTTATCGTTATTTACCCAAGCCTCAGAAAACGGCACCCCCTATAGAGCAACCATTCTTGACTTGACCATACCTGGTGGAATGGGGGGACAAGAAACCCTCCAAAAGATCAGGGATAAAGATTCAGAAGCCAAGGTGATTGTCTCCAGCGGGTATTCGAATGATCCGGTCATGGCCGACTCGGGAAAATTTGGGTTTTCCGGCTTTATCGTGAAGCCGTATAATGTTGTGGATCTCTCAAAAGTTCTCGGACAACTACTGGCCTAGCACATCTCGTCTTTTTCATTTCGAAAAACGATGACGCAGCTCTCCGGGTAAAAGTATCCCTTTTTCTGTAATAATCCCATCAATGAGTCTAGCCGGCGTCACATCAAAGGCTGGATTCCAAACCTTGACGCCTTCGGGAGCAATACATCGACTGCCATGAAGTTGAGTCACTTCCCTTGGATTTCGCTCCTCGATCGGAATCTGGTCCCCATCAGGCGTATCCATATCAATCGTCGACACCGGCGCCGCGACATAGAAAGGAATACCGTGGGCCTTGGCCAACACCGCCACACTATAGGTTCCAATTTTATTCGCCACATCTCCGTTTGCCGCAATGCGATCTGCCCCGACGACACAACACTGGATTTGCTTGTTTTTCATGAGAGCCCCAGCCATATTATCGGTGATGAGTGTGACCGGGATCCCATCCTGCTGGAGTTCCCAGGCCGTCAACCGCGCTCCTTGTAAAACGGGCCGGGTCTCATCCGCAAACACCTGAATGTGCTTCCCGGCATCCCAGGCCGCTCGAATCACTCCCAAAGCTGTTCCATAACCAGCAGTAGCTAAGGCTCCGGCATTGCAGTGCGTCAGGACATGGTCTCCCTCACGGATGACTTCTTGCCCGTGCTGACCTATGGCATGATTCACCCGAAGATCTTCCTCCAACACCTTGATGGCTTCTGTATATAATCGCCCCTGAATTTCTGAGACCGGAGACGAGGCAAAGTCTAACATCACACCCTTCATGCGTTTGACGGCCCAGAAGAGATTCACGGCTGTTGGACGCGTACCCGCAAGCGTGTCACAGACATGTTCCATGTGCTGGCGAAATTGGCCGGCATCATCACCACGATATTCTTTGCTACCCAGAGCTATTCCCATAGCGGCCGTGACGCCAATGGCCGGGGCTCCTCTCACACTTAACGATCGAATCGCCTCTGCCACCTCCGTAAATGAGTGACAGGTTAAAAATTCCTCTTTTTCCGGGAGCAGATTTTGGTCCAAAATCACGACGGAATTCTCTTTCCATTGAACCGTTGGAACCATAACTTTCCTTCCTTTTTTATATGTTCTGGCTTGACGTTCGCCTTTCAATCATCTGTAAAACGAATCAGATTCCTTCATTTATCACATATTTAACCGCACCCTCCAGCCAAAGAAAGATTGAGCTCTCACCAGCCATTTAAGGTTGTGAATTCTCCGGTTGAGCATTAGTAGAAGGATCCTTGGAATCTTTTGTCGAATCTTTAGAGCCCTTCAATAGCTCATACGGCAAGGTCACTGTATTTGTGAGGATATCAAAAGCTAGCTGAGCCAACCCGTTGATCCGGGTTTTCCAGGATTCCGCTGGCAAATATTTCACCTTGGGCGAATTTAAATTTCCTTTCACCGAGAACATCGCCGTCGCAATCCCTTTTCGTTCACCCGCAAAGATTTTTCCGAACAACGGAATTTTTTGTATTAATTTGGAATAGGGACCAAACGGACTGACGGCAGCGGCAACATCAAGATTGTCTTTGACGAGATTATAGTCTCCCGCAGCTGTCAGGTGCAGGATTGGGCTATTCACGACTAAATCCTTCGACGTGAATATTCCATTGTCAATCTGAATGTTGGTACGGACTTTCTTAAAAGGAAACCCTTTTTCCTTTAAACTGACTTTTCCACGAAGCACACTGGGAAGATTCAATATGGTGAGAATTTTCGGCACAACCTTCCCCTTCCGCACGTTTCCATCGCGCAAAATGACCTTCAAATGGCCGTTGAGGGTGGGGATCACACCTTTAACATCCCGGCCGTGTCCTTGTATCATTCCCTGAATGTCGGCCTTCCCGGTTATGAATCGATTGGCATCACCCATTGCCGACAAAATCTTCTCAAAGGGCACTCTCTCCGCCTGAAACGATGCCCGTAGGGCACCGGGCTTGCCCAGAGGAAGATGAACAAACATACGTCCACCGAGAGTACCATCTTCTTCCACCAACATTTGCACCTTATCCAAGGTAATCAGGTTATCATGCACTTTAATGGTCCCAGACAGCGTTTTGCCGGAGATCGTTTTATATCGCGGTTCTTCCACGACCAACGAACCCTCCAAGGTTCCATGTGCAGCTAACCATTCCACCCCATCTCGTAAAACGGATCGTTCTTCCTTGGGAATTAACAAGTCAAGATCAAACTGAGACGCTTCAAACATCGCACTCACCGCAGGCTTAGCGGACCAATCCTTAACAAACCCCGTCAGGGCAGCTTCACTATCTTTAATCCGGAATTGAATCCGTTTAAATTCCAAATGATCTTTGTCAATTTTGACCCGAAGAAAGACATTCGTCACTGGTTCGGTAACACCCCGTATCGTAAGAAGGCCCTCAGTCAAGGCGACCCACCCCTTAAGGTCCCATCCCCTCCAATCCGAACCAGTACCCCGACCGCCTAGCTGTATTTCGAGAATGCCTGATTCAATGAGATCCCCTAATACCTGCAATCCGTCGGGAAGGAGCCCCACATAAATGGGCGAAGAATCCAATCGTCCCTCCCAGGACCAGTTTCGGCCTTTCCTGAGAATCCCTTGCCCATGAAGCTTTAAAGGAAGCATATCCCACTCTACCCGCGTGAACCGAAAAGCGGTCTGGGAAAGCATTTGCCCTTCAATTTCTACGGTAGCTGGAAGCCCTGAATTTTTTGAAAGGATAAATGGGAGCTCGACACGTGCGTCTTGAAGATCCATGTGTCCTTTAATTTTTGGTCGGTCGGTGGGACCATTCAACGTGGCCTTCGCTCGGACCGGACCCCGAATCCATGGCTGTACCTCCTCCCCTTGATGGACGGTACCTGCGAACAACTCAGAACCGTCGATGGCAAACGAGACCTGTAAGGCTTCATACCGTGAGCCTCTCGCATGATTAATGGTGCCATCGAGTCTCCAGGGATGCTGTCCCAATCCACCTCGAACATCCTCAAACACCGTGCTGGTCCGTGAAAACAACATCTTCCCTTTTCCTTGAGAAACCGGATGAGGAAGGGAAGGAATGCGAAGTGTAAAATCATGAAACTCATAGTCTCCATACTGAAACAGAAGACCTTCATCAACCAAAAGATTTCCGGAAAAACCCAACCGAATGTTTCCCTGACCTTCCAGGACTTCCCAGCTTTGCAAAACCCCAGGAGTCGCAGTTGATTTTTGAAGATCGACGATAAATTCGGAAACCTTTTTAGCAGATACCGGTCCCATAATTTCGATATCCGCAAAGGGCCCACTATCCTTAAACAACAGAATCCCCCGATTCAATTGAATCGGGATCCCATCATACTGCCCCTTTCCATCAACGACATGAATTCGATCAGGCTCAACATGGACAGTCCCCTGCAATCGGTCTGCAAGAGGATGATCGGGAAGACGCACCATCCCATTGTTCAATTGGAAGACGCCCGTGATAGACGTCCCAACATCCTGGCGAGTCGAAGCCGTCAATCGAGCTTCTTCAATATTCAAGTCCCCATCAATTTTCCCCTTGTTCCAGGACCCCTTAAACTTGGGAGGAATCCAGGAAGAGGGAAGATAGCGACGTAACATTTTCAGGGGGAGGTTCGAAGACCGCATCGTCACACCATACATCTGATGGCCATCAGCCAACCCATCGATATTCGCGTTCCCGGCAAACGTAAGATCCTGACTCAGGAGGGCAATTTTTGTGAAATGCAATTGAAAGGTCTCGGAATCTTGTTTCCATTCGACTTGCGTTTCAATCTTGAGGGGCTCGGAAATTTTTTGCAGCACCTCTCCTTGAGGGAGGTATTCACTAAACTGCTGTGCCTGAATTCCATCAGCCACAACCCTCCCCGAAAACACAAAACTTTCGTAGGGAAGTGCCTGTTCGCGAATCGTAGGTTGCTCCGGAGTCAAGGTGGCCTTGAGGGTGCCTTGGACATGAAAAGAGGCGGGTTGAACATGCTGCCTGAGCACCCCAGCCAGTTCAAGATTCGTGATGACGGATGAACTATCGTGTTGCGTCTCTGTCTGACAGATCACCTCATCTAGCACAAACCCCTGAACAACATCCTGGGGAGACTCATCGATTAAAATAATCTTTCCATCCAGGACCACAAATTTCCCCAACACAAGAAATTTGGCCAAAGAGAGAAATGGAGAGCTTCCCCCGGAATGGCCTAGAAAAATCCAATCACCGGATCGATTGCGATGGATTTCAATCTCTGGCTGGTCTAAAACAAATTCTCGAACAACCAAGTTTTTTTGAAGGAGTTGACCAATTCCGAGTTTCAGGCTAAGGGTTTGCGCACGAAAAACGGCATGAGCCTCTGGCGTTTCCTTCACGGCAATATTGGAGACAAGAAAATGGGGCTGGGGAAAGAGGGCGAATCGGGTGTGCCCGACACTGACATGAGGACCGAAGGTCTCCTGAATCTGTCGAAGCGCTAACGACTGTAAATAGTCAGGATTGAGAAACCAAGGAGTAATGACGAGCACCCCGACAAAGAGCAGAGTACCCACTGTGGCAAGTCGAAGAATCTTTTTAGTCTTTTTTCTCACAAATAGCCTACGCCATCTCCTGCTTCTCAGAATGTCGGGGGAGCAAAACGGTAACGGTCGAATCCCCTTTCATCTTACTCAAAATTTCGATAAATGTAATAATTTCCGTACAATATTTTTCAGGGGTTAGCTTCCCTGGGGCATTCCCGCAGTCCTTTATTCCTTGACCCTTCTCAGTTTCCTCAGATATTCTGTTTCTCGTGGATGAAAATATTTCTCATCATCCAGACTCAAGTTGTTCATCCTCAACGGGTCGTCAATTTCCCATCATCGTGATTGCTCAGTATAAATCTTGAAAGCCACGTATTCCGTACTCTCTCGGGACCAAGTATCGACCCTGTTGCGATGCTATGATATTCAGCATCCGCGAATTCCGCGTAAAACCATCCCTGGGTACGATAAAGCCCATGCCCATCGAACAGCAAGAATGTGCGTTGCCGTAGCGGATGCGCTTGGCCACCACTCGATCCGACTCCAACAATTCGAGGTCGCCTGTTTGCTTCACGATATTGGCCGAGCCGGGTTAGAGCCTAAATTATTCGGAGAAATCTGGTCCTGGGCCAAAGAACGGGGAATTCCTACCAGGCCCGGGGAATGGCGAGCCGCCTATCCTCAGACCCCCTACGGACAAGAATCCAAAGCGTTCATCGCCCACTATCGAGACCAGCTCATCCAAGAGGGATTCACGATCACCCCGGTGGTGAAAGACCATATCGACATGCGCTTGGGATTTTCCAGAAGACTCAAGAAGTATTTAAAAACCGTGAAACCCTGCGTGGAACAGCTGGGGCTGACCTGGGCTCCATGGATGGAGCGCATTATGTTGTATTATTACTATCCTGAACGATTAGAGACGGCCCCGGCCTGGGTCCATCAATTGGGGGAAATCCTGGTTGGATGTGAGCAATTGGAAGCTTACAGCAATCACCGCCGAGGCAAGGACTATTATGTACGATCGGAGGAAAGCTTCCGTGCGGCCTTTGCGTACTTGAAAAAACTGACGTCCCGCCGACACATCAGTCAGGAAGTATTCGAAACCATCTGTCGGATGACACGGGAAGGGCATTTTACCACGATCCTGAAAAAAGCTCGTGGGGGATCCCTCACGTCCAAGGAACAGCGATATCTTTCTACCGTACCCAACTAATTTCTTTCATGCCGACCTACTCTCAGAAAATCCAAGTGTCGATGAAGGGCGATAGCCATATTGAAAACATTACCCAACAAACCCAACGCGCCATACAGGAATCGAACCTCAAGGCCGGCACGATTACGGTCTTTGTCCAACACACCACGGCTTCGATCATGATCATCGAAGACGAACCGGGAATCCGGACTGATACCCGAACATTCTGGAACCAGACGATTCCCCCAAACCCTCAATGGGAACATAACACCAGAAATCCAGGTGAAGACAACGGCCACTCTCACCTTCAGGGGCAATTACAAGGCCCTTCGACCACCATCCCTTTTATCGAGAAAAGCTTGGCCCTGGGTACTTGGCAACAAATCGTGATCATTGACTTCGATACACGTCCCCGAACCCGAAACATCATCTTTCAACTCATCGGAGATTGAAAAGAGCCCCCTTCCTGCAACTACTTTTCTAACGAAAAGAAAAACCTTGAACCAAACAATAACCAAAAAACTTCTCATGTACCTGACCGCCTTTGCCCTGTTCATTTCTTTGAGCACGATCGCCGCCGTGGCCGCAGTCCAAACATCATGGGCTCCCCTCCCAACAGTCAATCCTTCAGGATCTCCCTGGTTGATTCTCACAAAGAACCAACCCCTCAGCAAAGAAGAACTCAACACCATTGCGATGTTCGAAAAGGCGGCCAAATCGGTAGTCTACATCACGAACAAAGGTTTACGCCGTGACTTTTGGTCGTTCAATACCTTCGAAGTACCACAAGGTTCAGGATCAGGGTTTATCTGGGATAAAAAAGGGCACATCGTGACCAATTACCATGTGGTGTATGGTGCCGATTCGATTCAAGTGGTGTTGGACGATCAAACCTCCCACGATGCGCGTGTCGTCGGGGTAGACCCGGACCATGACCTCGCCGTACTCCGGGTAACGGCCAAGAAACAATCGCTTTATCCTGTGGAAGTGGGAACGTCAAAGAATCTCCGAGTGGGGCAACGTGTCTTGGCCATCGGCAATCCCTTCGGCCTTGACCATACACTGACAACCGGCGTGGTCAGTGCCATCGGGCGTTCGATCAAATCTATCAACGACCGAACCATCGAAGGGGCCATTCAAACCGACGCGGCGATCAACCCGGGGAATTCCGGTGGCCCCCTCCTGAATAGTTCAGGAGAACTCATCGGGGTGAACACCCAAATAATCAGCCCCAGCGGGGCTTACGCCGGCATCGGTTTCGCGGTACCCGTGGGCATCGTCAAACGTGTGGTTCCACAACTCATTAAATTTGGGAAAGTTATTCGACCAGGATTGGGAGTCTCTCTCGTTCCCGACTCCATCTCCCGCCGATGGGGTGTGACGGGAATCGTCATCGCCAATATCCAACCCGGGAGCGTAGCGGATAAAGCCGGACTGCGTAGCCTCGAGGAAACCGGAGCAGGCAGAGTCCGGCTCGGAGATGTCATTATTAAGATTGACGGAGAAAAAGTAGAAACCTACGACGACTTAGCCCGCATCCTCGATCGGCACAATGTGGGGGACCGCATCAAACTAGTTGTAAAACGAAAAGGAAAAGAACGCACCCTTTCCATCAAACTCCAAGCCGTGAATTGATCAACGTCATTCCTGCTCGCTTCTGGCAGGAATCTATTCAATTTGGTCATATTCGACCGTTTCAGTCGAGTATCTCTCCCCTCCTCCGTCATTCCTGCGAAAACAGGAATCCAGTTTTCCCTCCGTCATTCCCGACATTTTTAATCGGGAATCCATTTTCCTTACCCCCTAATTCTTTATAAGGAGAGGGATTACTAGGATCGATCATGTATTGTGGTAAAAATACTACACACGATATATTGGGTGTTCCCTTAACTTTCTATGTTTGCTACTTTGGTAATCATATGATGGTTTAGCTCATACCTTTTTCATATTTTCTTCGTTTTTTCTCTTCCCGTTTTTATCTTTTTTAGCTCGTCGTTTTTTTGACTGAATTTCCTCTTTCGGAGGTGTTTTCAGCGCAGGAAATTTCCATTTAAAAATAAGCAGCCCCCTCACATCCCAGGAGGTCTCTTATGAGTTCTCACAATCGATCGTCCAATCGGTGGTCTATCGTACTAGCGGGTGGTGATGGTAAGCGACTGCAGCCATCTATTCAAAAATGGCTTGGACACCCTTTACCCAAACAATATTGCACCTTTGCCGGAACCCGCTCCATGCTGCAACATACATGGGGTCGGGCCAATCAGGTGGTGAAGGCACGACAAAAGGTAACGGTCCTGGGCAGGACGCATCGGCCAAGAGCCAATGCTCGCCTCCTGGGCTACAGTGAAGAAGGCCCGTTTATCTTTCAACCACGGAATTGTGACACGGCTCCAGGGGTATTTCTGCCGTTAACCTATGTGAAGGCCTGGGATCCCCAGGCGGTTATCGTGATTTTCCCTTCCGATCATTTTATTTTTCCCGAAGATCAATTTGTGCAAACCGTGCGACACGCGATACGGGCCGTTGAATTGTGGCAGGATCGGATGATTCTCTTAGGTGTTCGCCCTTCTCATCTTGAACTCGATTATGGGTGGATCACTCCCGGTGCCACAATAGGATGGAGCGACGGGTCCTGTATTCGCCATATTCAGGAGTTCATTGAAAAGCCAGAGCTTGCTGATGGAGAACGATTACTGAATCAGGGGGCGTTATGGAACTCCATGGTTCTCGTCGCCCATGTCGAGACATTATGGAGAGCCGGATGGGCCTGCATTCCTGAGGTCATGGAGCGATTTGAGGAATTCCATGACCATATTGGTACTCCCGCTGAAGATTCGATGCTTCACACCATCTACCACGATATGCCGACACGCAACTTCTCTCATGGAGTCTTGGAACCCTTTTCCACGCAATTAGGAGTCATGAAATTGGAAAACGTCCTGTGGAGTGATTGGGGTCGTCCCGGACGGATTCTGGAAACTCTTCAGGCTGTTGGGATCAAACCTACCTTTCCCACTGAAGTTTTTGAGGAGGACCATACCCCGTCCAACAAAAAGACGGAAGTCGGGGTGGGCTGAACCGTCAAACAAGGATGCGAGGGGGATGGATGCTCGATTACTAATGTCGAGCATGACGAAATTGAAGAGATTCCCGATTAAAGATGTCGGGAATGACATAAAAAATCAGAAGCAAACGTCCGGTTCGTCATGCCTGCTAGCCCTTGGCAGGCATCTCCCATTGAGAGTAATCCGAGGAACAAGAAGAGATTCCCGACTACAAATTTCGGGAATAACAGGGTTGCCGGAATGACGACCCTAGATGTCTTTGGCGGTGAGGACGAACTGGCCGTCGACGAGGTCGCCTTGGATGGTTTGGCCATCCATGGCTTTGCCTTGAATGATCAAGCGTGATAGCGGCGTTTCAATTTCTTGTTGAATTAACCGTTTCAACGGTCTGGCCCCGTATACCGGATCGTATCCTCTCGTAGCCAATTCGGCGATGGCTTCCGGGGTCAATTCCAACGTCATTTCGCGCTCCGCCAATCGGGCTCTCAAACGGCCCAACTGAATCTCCACGATCGGTCCCAGCTCTTTTTGTGTCAGCGGGTGGAAGACCACGACTTCATCGACCCGATTTAAGAATTCCGGACGGAAATGTTGTTGTATTTCTCGGAGCACAACAGCACGAATTCCCTCATAGTCCATGTTTCGCTGTTGGGCGTCCAGGATGTCTTGGCTGCCTAGATTGGAGGTCATGATGAGCACCGTGTTCTTAAAGTCCACGGTCCGGCCTTGCGAGTCCGTTAAACGACCATCGTCTAATACTTGAAGTAAAACATTAAAGACGTCGTTATGGGCTTTTTCGATCTCATCGAACAAGATCACAGAGAAGGGTTTCCGTCTTACTGCTTCCGTCAACTGCCCGCCTTCTTCGTAGCCCACGTACCCCGGCGGTGCGCCGATCAACCGGGCCACTGTATGTTTTTCCATGTATTCGGACATGTCGATCCGAACCAGATTGGATTCATCGTCAAAGAGCGTATGGGCCAGCGCACGCGCTAATTCCGTCTTCCCTACTCCGGTCGGCCCAAGGAACAGGAACGACCCGATGGGGCGATTGGGATCCTTGATTCCTGAACGGGCGCGCAGCACCGCATCAGCCACAGCTTTGACGGCTTCATCTTGCCCGACTACGCGTTGATGCAAGTGATCATCAAGATGTAAGAGTTTTTCAACTTCGCCTTGCATCAGCCGGTTCATGGGAATACCAGTCCAGCGGCTCACGACTTCGGCGATATCTTCTTCATCCACCTCTTCCTTTAAGAGACGGCTTTCCTGGTTTTTATTCGTGAGACGCTCTTCTTCCTCCTGCATCTCTTTTTCCAACCGCGGCAACTCTCCATAGCGTAATTCGGCCACACGATTGAGATCATAATTCCGCTCGGCTTGTGCGATGTCCTGCTTCACCCGTTCCATCGATTCGCGTAACTCTTGGAGTTTACCGACAGCAGACTTTTCCGCATCCCAACGAGCCTTGAGTTCCTTTAGCGTCTCTTGTTTATTGGCCAGTTCCTGTTCCAAGTTGGCCAACCGAGTTCGGCTTGCGGTGTCGGTTTCTTTTTTGAGCGCTTCTCGTTCGATCTCAAGTTGAAGGACTTTGCGGGAGATTTCATCCATTTCGGCCGGCATGCTGTCGATTTCTGTTCGTAATCTGGCGGCCGATTCATCGATCAAATCGATGGCTTTATCCGGCAAGAATCGGTCTCCGATATACCGGTGCGAGAGACGTGCGGCGGCGACCAGCGCCGAATCCTTGATGCGCACGCCATGATGGACTTCATAGCGTTCCCGCAATCCGCGTAATATGGAAATGGTATCCTCCACGGAGGGTTGATCGACCACGACAGGTTGGAACCGGCGTTCCAGCGCCGCATCTTTTTCGATGTGTTTTCGGTATTCATCGAGTGTTGTGGCCCCGATGAGGTGCAACTCTCCCCGCGCCAGCATAGGCTTTAAGAGGTTGGCAGCATCCATGGCCCCTTCCGCGGCCCCGGCCCCGACTACCGTGTGCAGTTCATCGATAAACAGCAGGATCTGGCCCTGCGAGGCTTGGACTTCTTTCAAGACGGCTTTTAACCGTTCTTCGAATTCACCCCTGAATTTGGCCCCTGCCACGAGTGAGCCCATATCCAATACGACGACACGCTTCTTCTTGAGACCCTCAGGAACATCCCCTTTAATGATCCGCTGAGCCAACCCTTCTACGATGGCTGTTTTTCCCACACCAGGCTCACCGATGAGAACTGGATTATTTTTTGTCCGGCGTGAAAGAATTTGAATGACTCGCCGGATTTCTTCGTCCCGCCCGATGACTGGATCTAACTTTCCCTGGCTGGCCAATCGCGTCAGGTCTCGGCCATATTTTTCTAAGGATTGATAGGTGCCTTCCGGATCCTGACTCGTCACCCGTTGATTGCCACGCACGTGCTGCAAGCCTTCCAGGAGTTTTTCCTTTTTTAACCCGAGTTTCCGAAAAACCCCACCTTCATGCACCATCGCCAACAGCACATGCTCCACGCTCAAGAACTCATCCTTGAGGTCCGTCATTTCGGATTCTGCTTGAGTCAGGACGTTGGCCAAACGGGAAGACACATGAACCTGGCCGGGCGCGGCCCCACTCCCCTGCACTTGCGGGATTTTTTCTAACGCTTGTTCGGTGGCTTGTTTCACGGAAGTAGGAGAGACCCCGGACTGTTCGAGTATCGGTGAGGTGAGCCCGTCACTTTGTTCCAACAGGGCCAGCAGGAGATGTTCGACATCGATGCCCTGATGATTCCGCCGCATGGCAATACCCGAGGCAGCTTGCAGGGCTTCCTGTAATTTGTGGGTCATTTGATTGGGGTCCATGGATGCTCTCCTATGCTCAAAAATCTCATGTGTTCGTTGATCATTCAGATAAGCATCATTTTCGGCAATTCAACCCTTCCCGCTGAAAAAACTTCAGGGTTACCGGGGCACAAACCTTTCTATCAAAAACCGGCAAATAATCTATGGACCGATAATATGCCGGTAGAGCTGATGCACGAGTTGGGTATGGCGAAGGTACTCATCCCAAAAAGGCTGAATGGTTTGCTTCTCTGAAGGCTCCTTGGGATAGCCCATTCGCACGGCACATTTGGCAATTTCAGAATTTTTTGAGGGGATGAGATGGGTCTGCAGTTCATTCACCATCTGTATCTTATGTTCGAGGTTTCGCAGGTACAGATAGGCCGTTTTGAGGTGTTTCATCTCGTTCATCTTCAATTTTCCGAGACGGACGAGTTTAGTCAGTCCTTTCAAGGTTTGGCGATCACGAACGGACGGGTGCACCTGCCCCCATCGCAATTGTAAACCCTGGACGATAAATTCTATCTCTCGAATACCACCATGGCCCAATTTCACGTTGCGTTGCAGTTCCCCACGCCGGGTCATTTTTTTGAGGATTTGAGCGCGTAGGGATTGAATCGCTGGAATCACATCTTTGACATCTTCTTTCTTTCCAAAAACGAACGGTTTCATTCGTCGAAGAAACAAGTTGCCCACCTGGCGGCTACCTGCGATGGGCTTGGCCTTCAGAAAAGCTAACCGTTCCCAGGTTCGCCCACGGGTCGCGTAATAATGAAGCGCGTCCTCAACCGAACACACGAGGGGCCCTACCGTCCCTTCAGGGCGAAGACGAAGATCCACGCGAAACAACGCTCCCTCGGGAGTAGAAGCCGCCAGAACCGTCGTTAATTCTCTCGCGAGGGTTTCGTAATAGATTCCAGCATCCAATGCGGTCTGCCCTTTTTGGGTACAGGTACTGTTTCCCGTGGCCTTATACACATAGACGAGATCGATGTCAGAGCTATAGTTCAATTCCCACCCACCGAGCTTTCCCATTCCAAGCACGGAAAAACCCGTGGCTGTTGAATGAGGCCTTTTCCCAACCTGCCCGTGACGAACCTGAAGATCCTCTTCCACTAACTGATACGCTGTCTCAACGGTGAGACCGGCCAGTTCCGAAAGCATGCTATAGGTCTCGATGACGGACGCGATACCCAGCAAGTCACGAATGCCGATTCTCAGCATTTCCCGCCGTTTAAACCGACGCAGCGCTTCACATCGGGCGTCAAAATGCTTGACTCCTTTTAAGATTTGAGTAAGTTGCTTCTGTAAGATTTGGCGACTCTGACGCCGTACCAACACCCGGTCCTCTTCGATCCAATAAACCAATAAGGGATCGCGGATTAAGGTTTGCGCCATGGCCGGACTACTGCCAAATACCATTCCCAAGACGTCGATAATATGCGGAGCCACAGAAAGAAATTGAAACAATTGCAGACGTTGGATCCCCGACTCTACATAACGCTCCCACTCATTCAGCCCCTGATCGGGGTCAGCCGTCCTGGACAAACTGCAGAGGAGGGAATATAGAATCGAGGCCAAAGCCTTTCGAGTCGTCGGATCCCCTGCCATTCGTTGAAGATTGTCATCCGCCCGCTTGGCATCCTGAATGCCATACGCCTTGAAGAGACGGTCCACCTCAGAGGGATCTATTTCCTCCGAAAGCAACAAGGGTGTCGGATCCGGGAGTTGAGCGTCAGACATTGTATTTTCGGCCCTCTTTTTGGCTGTAAGGTGTGGACGTATATCCGTCCGCCAAATGCTTACCGTTCTTTTAGCTTACAATCAAAGGATTTTCCAGTATACTTTTTCTGATGTCTGCTCCTGACCGTGTGGAAACGTACACTCGCCTCTGCCCCGACCTTCCCCAAACCTTGATCCAGGATTTCTTAAAATCCATGGATCCGGAATACTTTGAGCGGTTCCCCTCATCGTCCATCGCCCAGCATCTGTCGCTCACAAGTCGCTTAACCCTCTCTCAGCCATGTGCCCTCACCCTCCAGGCCTTACCAAAAAAACAATTCGAGCTGACGTTAGTGGCCTTCGATTTTTTCGCGGAATTTGCCACCTTCTGCGGGATTCTGTCCTCATTCGGACTGGATATCCGAGAAGCAGCGATTTTTACTTCCAAGGAATCCGGGCGAAAAGCCCCGCCTCCAGCTAAGCTCTCGGCAACCTTACGGGGTTTTGGTCAGTTTCCCCGCAAACGTGCGACGCAAGGACTATCCAGAAAAATTGCCATCGACGTGTTTCGTGTCCAAACCTTAGAAGGATTTCGCTTCGAGGAACAAGACCAAGAGGAATTTTTCCGAACTCTCACTGATCTTTTGAGCTTGCTACAGAAGAACCACATTCGGCAGGCCAGACGACAGGTTAACCGTCGACTGGTCGAAACCATAGGGAAATTGTCCAATAAGCCCGCGGACCTGGTACATCCGGTTCAAATTGCCTTCTCTAACACGAGCGCCTCTCCTGAAACGATTCTGGATATCCAAGCCACGGACACTCCAGCTTTTCTTTATACCTTTGCGAATGCCCTGGCGATGCGGGACATCTATATCGTGAAGGCCCGAATCGAAGTCGACGGACATCGGGTACAAAATCGGTTTTATGTGCACGACCGACATGGACGGAAAATTCAAACCAAAACGGCCCAACAGGAACTCAGGACCGCCGCAGCTCTGTTGAAAGAATTTACCCATTATTTGAGCTGGGCTCCCGATCCAGGCAAAGCCCTGGAACATTTCGACCAATTTTTGGATCAATTGCTCGAATCGCCAGGTAAAGCTTCAGCCCTCACCACCCTTTCAAAGGGTTCAACATTGGAGCACCTGGCGCAATTATTCGGCACCAGCGACTACCTCTGGGAAGACCTCCTTCGACGTCAACACCGCAACTTGATTCCCATGATGAATCGTTATCAAAAGGGGGCGCTGGTTCGATCGACAAGCTCATTGAGCAAATCCCTTACCCAGAATCTCTCTCGTTGCAGGACGACGGATCAGAAAAAGGCCAAATTGAACGAATGGAAGGATCAGGAGTTATTCAGGATCGACATGCGCCACCTCATCGAAAATAGCCCCCTTCCGGAATTTTCGCAAGCGCTGACCCATCTGGCGGATGTGATCCTCGATGAAACACTTGCTCAGTCCTTTAAAGTCGTGACCCCTCCCCGTTCTCGGAAGTCTTTCCCGAATATGGCCATTTTCGGGTTGGGGAAATTAGGAGGAGGTGAATTGGGTTATGCATCGGATATTGAGATTTTATTCGCCTACCCCAACCACGGTTCCTCGAAACAGGACCAACTGGCTACCTCTGACCTTCACCAACGGTGGGCACAGGAATTCGTTCAATGGATCGAAGCCAAACAAGAGGGCATTTTTCACCTGGATACCCGACTTCGTCCCCATGGTGACAAAGGATTACTCGCCAATTCCTTGGAAGAAATCCAACAATACTACACCGCCGAAGGGGGTGCGGCCCCCTTCGAACGACAAGCCCTCATTAAATTACGGTTCGTCGCCGGCGACCGAACACTCGGAAAAGCCGTAGAACACCATCGTGACCGTTTTGTCTATAGTTCGGACCCCTGGGATCTTCCCACAGCCCTCCATCTCCGAGATCGACAAATGCATGAACTCACGCCAGCTGGAAAGGTTCATGTGAAATACGGAGCCGGTGGCCTCCTGGATGTCGAATATACCGTACAATACCTCCAGCTCATGCACGGCCATCAGCATCCTTCCATTCGAACTCCGAATACTATAGAAGCCATTGACCGACTGAGCCATGCTTCAATCTTGTCCATGAAGGATGCGACGATTTTAAAGGATGATTATTTATTCCTGCGACAGCTGATTGACAGTCTGCGAATCGTTCGTGGACATGCTCAAGACCTCGTGCTCCCCCCTTCTCAATCGGAAGAGATGGTCTTTCTCGCCAGACGACTCGGGATGACTTCGCAGGATTGGATTCAGGGAGCCAAGGATTTTGAATATACGTGCAAGACCCGCATGGCTTCCATCCATGAACGGTTTCTCCGGCGCTTCAAACTAAGCTGATACGTTTCAGCCTACAAAATACTAACGCCCAGGAAGGGAAGGAACACAGGAGAAATTCCTTCAACAACCTGGGCGTCAGTCTCACCCTTAAATTGTCTTAATGAGAAAAAGGACTGTTCTTACCTACACATCGTAATACATAAAGAATTCATAGGGATGAGGACGGACCCGAAGGGCATCCACCTCATTGCCCCGTTTGTATGAAATCCACGCTTCAACCAAATCCTCGCTGAAGACTCCACCTTTCAATAAAAATTCATGGTCATCTTCTAAACAATTCAGCGCTTCTTCTAAGCTGGAGGGTAGAGTCTGAATATTCCCCAATTCTTCCGGCTCTAGGTCGTACAAGTTTTTATCCATGGCTTCTCCAGGATGAATCTTATTCTGAATGCCATCCAGACCCGCCATGAGCATGGCACTAAAGGCCAAATACATATTACAGGAGGGATCAGGGAACCGGACTTCAATACGTTTGGCTTTGGGACTGGGAGAGTACATTGGAATCCGGATTCCGGCCGAGCGATTCCGGCTGGAATAGGCCAACAAGACCGGAGCTTCAAACCCCGGCGTCAACCGTTTGTAGGAATTCGTCGTGGGGTTCGTCAATGCCGCCAAGGCCGGGCCATGTTTGAGAATTCCGCCGATATAATACAGACAATTTTGTGATACCCCGGCATAGTCCTTTCCGGCAAACGTGGGTTTTCCATCTTTCCAGATACTTTGGTGGGTATGCATGCCCGTTCCGTTGTCATTAAACAGGGGTTTCGGCATGAACGTAACCGTTTTACCATGCCGACGCGCCACGTTTCGGACGATGTATTTGTACATCAGCATCTGATCAGCCATTTTCACGAGGGTGTCAAACCGAAGGTCAATCTCTCCTTGACCCCCAGTAGCTACTTCGTGATGGTGTTTTTCAACGTGAATCCCCACATGTTCCATGACTCGACACATTTCTGAACGAATATCCTGTAGGGAATCGACTGGAGAAACCGGAAAGTACCCTTCTTTGTGACGTGGGCGAGATCCCAAGTTTTCCCCGTCCTGGCCAGAATTCCAGATGCCTTCTTCCGAGTCGACAAAGTAGTATCCCGAGTGACTGTTTTGATCATACGCCACATGGTCAAAGATAAAGAATTCGGCTTCCGGACCCCAATACGACGTATCCCCGATTTTCGTGCTCTTCAAGTAGGCCTCGGCACGAAGGGCGACACCACGAGGATCCCGTTCATAAATGGTTCGGGTAATCGGATCCTGAATATCGGCAATCATGCTCAGGGTCGGTATTTCGGTAAAAGGATCCAGACAGGCGGTATTGGGGTCTGGCACCACCAACATGTCGCTATTTTGAATCATTTTCCAACCACGGATAGACGATCCATCAAACCCTGATCCATCCTTGAATAAGTCCAGACTCAATTCCGAAGTGGGAATGGAAAAATGTTGCCAGGTCCCCACAAGATCCACAAACTTGAGATCCACCATTTCTACTTTGTTTTTTTTCGCAAAATCCAGCACAGCTTTCGGGGTCATTCAATACCTCCTTCTGGGGAAAAGTCGTTTATAAACGCATCAAAAAAAATATCGAACATAAGAAATGACGTGATCCTTACCGAATGATTACTGATACGCCCGTTCACTATGTTGACTCAGATCCAATCCAACTTCTTCATCTTGAGCCGACACCCGCAACCCTACGGTCAAATCCACGATTTTCAGGATGATATAGGTGCCGACGAGAGCGAACACCAAGGTTACCAAAGCCAACAGGACTTGTATACCAAACTGGCCCGGGTTCCCAAAAAATAGTCCTTGAGCGCCAATCGACGCGAACAACCCTGTCGCGAGAATGCCCGTAAATCCACCAACGCCATGGATGCCCACCACATCGAGTGAATCATCGTACCCCAAACGCATTTTTAAAAGGACGGCCGCATAACACAGACTTCCCGCCACCAATCCAATGAGCATAGCTGACATGGGCCCCACAAAACCGGCCCCAGGGGTGATCGTAGCTAAGCCTGAAATCACTCCGCTCGCCAACCCCAACAGGGTGGGCTTCCCCCTGTGCATCCACTCAGCCACCATCCAACTCAACCCACCGGCGGCGGCGGCCGTATGAGTGGCCACAAATGCCGCAGCGGCTCCCCCATTGGCCCCCAAAGCACTTCCCGCATTGAACCCAAACCACCCAAACCACAGCAGTCCCGTCCCCAGGACCGTCATAGGGAGGTTATGAGGAGGCATGGGCTCCGTCCCGAACCCTTTTCTGGGGCCCAGCATCATGGCACACACCAGGGCGCCAAACCCCGAACTGATATGAACAACGGCACCTCCGGCAAAATCCAGAGCTCCCATCGCACCTAACCACCCTCCACCCCAGACCCAATGGGCCAGGGGCGAATAAATACAAATGGACCAGAGAACTGAAAATAAAAGGAGGGCTTTAAATTTCATCCGTTCAGCAAAACTCCCGGTAATCAGGGCAACCGTAATAGCCGCAAACATCAATTGAAAGACCATGAAGACCTGATGGGGAATTGTCGAAGCATAGGTAGCACTGGGTTCAATACCCACATCGTTCAGACCGACCCAGGCCAGACTTCCCACCATGCCCCCAATACTGGGACCAAAGGCCAAACTGTAGCCACAGATGATCCAGACCAAGCTGATTAAACACAAAATGACCCCCGTATGCATGATGGTTCCGAGAACGTTTTTTCCCCGGACCAATCCTCCATAAAACAGGGCTAACCCAGGAAGAGTCATGCAGAGGACGAGAGCTGATGAGACTAATATCCAGGCTGTATCCCCCGTATCAACCGTTGGAGCTCCGGACTCTTCGGCCCAGGCGACGACTCCGCCGACTAGCCAAAACGCCATCCCCATCAATAGACTGGCTTTCAAGCGTGGGTGAAGAATGTTCATGACCCCTCCTCAATTAACGATGTAACTGCGATACCAGTAAATCCCTACACCGCACCTTCTCCGGATTCTCCGGTTCGGATTCGAATAATACTGTTCAATTCTGAGACAAAAATTTTCCCGTCTCCGATATTTCCGGTCTTCGCCGCGCGAGTCACCACATCGAGAACTTCATCCACGCGGTTATCCGCTACAGCGATTTCAAGCTTGATTTTCGGCACAAACTCAATCTGATATTCCGTACCTCTGTACGTCTCCTTGTGGCCTTTTTGACGACCAAATCCCTTGACCTCTGTCACGGTCATTCCTTGAATGCCGATTTCGATGAGCGCATCTTTGACTTCATCGAGTTTAAATGGCTTGATTATGGCTTGAATAAGTTTCATTGGGACTATCCCTCCATTGGATTAACGAAACATGGGTAAGTATCTTCGCTCGGGCATGGTGTGTTCCAGACATCATGGCTTACCCATTGTATGGATTCAACAGTTCAGGGTGACGTGTCCTCACCCATACGCCCGTTCACTATGTTGACTCAGGTCCAATCCAATAATCTCTTCTTCTTTCGAGACTCGTAAGCCCACGAGGGCATCCACAACCTTGAGGATCACCATGGTCCCCACGAAGGAGAAAACCCAGGTCGCCCCTACCCCAACGGCTTGGACCAAGACCTGTCCCGGATTCCCGAAGAAAAGACCTGTCCCACCACCTACACTCGCAAATAATCCGGTCGCCAACGCGCCCCACGTCCCTCCGATTCCATGAATCCCAAGCACGTCAAGGGCATCATCATATCCCATCTTGTTTTTCAAGAAGACACCAAGGTAACAGGCCACGCCCCCGCCGAGCCCAATCCAAATGGCTGAGACCGGCCCAACAAACCCGGCTGCGGGAGTAATCGCTACGAGTCCCGCCACGGCACCGCTCGCCGCACCCAGAAGTGTGGGTTGACCTCGGTACCCCCATTCCACTCCCATCCAGGCCAACGCACCAGCAGCCGTCGCCACATGAGTCGCGACAAACGCACTGGCGGCAATACCATCCGCAGCCAGCGCACTACCTGCATTGAATCCAAACCATCCCACCCAGAGCAGGCTGGCCCCCACGACGGTCAGGGGAAGATTATGTGGGGCCATGTTTTCCGACCCATACCCATGTCGTTTTCCCAGAACAAGGGCACAAGCTAAGGCCGCGACCCCTGAACTGATATGTACGACTGTTCCTCCTGCGAAATCCAAATCGCCCAAACCGGCCAACCATCCGCCACCCCACACCCAGTGGGCTAATGGGGCATAGATAATGGTGACCCATAAGACGGAAAATAACGCAAAGGCACTGAACTTCATCCGTTCAGCAATGGCTCCACTAATCAGCGCCACGGTAATTCCCGCGAACATGAGTTGAAACACCATGAACGCCGCATGGGGAATCGAGGCCCCCTCATTGGGTTCCGGTCCCACACCGGCTAATCCCAAGAAATCCAATCCACCAACGACTCCACTAATGTCAGGGGCGAACGCCAAACTATAGCCCCAGAATACCCACACGATGCTGACGATACACAGAGCCGCGAAACTATGCATCATGGTGCTTAAGACATTTTTACTCCGAACCATTCCGCCGTAAAACAAAGCGAGCCCCGGTAAAATCATCGCCAACACCAAGGCCGAAGACGTCAGCACCCATGCCGTATCTCCAGCACTGATACCCGACGCGTCGTCCGCAAACGCATAACCACCCGATAACGCAAGAAAAAATTTCAGCCCGAGGAAGAATACACCTATCCTCTTTATATTTATCGTATTCACCATATTCGTTCTCCTTATCCTTTTCTAAATTTCTAGAGGGATAGCCCTTAGAAAAGGTATATCACTTCCGCTGCTAACGTTTGTTGGTTATCGACCGCTTTCGTTCCCTCGACAAAGGTTTTTTGGTCTGAATGGTCATGGCGAAATTCAAGTCTGGTGATCAAAGAAGGAACAGGTTTGTATTGCAACGTATAGGTCATTTCCCATAGCGTTTGTCCCCCTACTCCGCTTCCCGGCGCACAGGATCCTGGTTTTCCTGCACCACCCTTGGCGTTTGCCCCAAAACAACTGAAATATCCTTGGGGGTCTTCAAAAATTTCGGCACGATAGCGAACACCCCATTGATCATTGAAATCATGGATGATGTATCCGGCAAATCCGTTCCACCGCGCATTGGCTCCATTCGCAAATGCACCCTCCAAGTTTCCGTAGTAGGCTTCCAGGACGATTTCCGTCGATTCTAACGCTTGGATGTCAACAATCCCGCCGCCCATTAATCGACCGGCATCTCCACCATTCCCTCCATTCGTAGCGGCTCCATCATTGGGAGTCCAAAAACCATAGAGGGTGACGCCGAGCCAATCCATAGGAGTCAGAGAAAGGGCAGTTTCCACACCCTTGGAGCTATTCGCATCGGAAGCGGCCCCCGCAAACTCATTGATTATCCCGACCGCAAAAGACACCTGATCACTAAAATCATAGGACCCGCGAATCCCCGTCGTCGTAAAAGGCTGTCCAAAACCAAACAACCAGGAACGGGAAAAATTCGGGTTATAGGGTGACTCAATGACTTCATACCCAATCAACGTATTCATCCGTCCGATACGAAGGTCCAGCCCATTTCCCACGGGAGCGATAAACTGGGCGTAGGCCTCTTGAAAATCCACGTCATCTCCACCAATGGAACCGCCAGTAAACTCTGCATCCTCCCCAAAATTCAATTTAATGCGAAATCCTGCGGCATCTTCTAACGCTCCACCAGTCTTCCCCTCTTTCTCCAACACAATTTGTGCCAAATCTGCTCGAAAGGAATTGGAATCGACGTCAAAAATTCGATTTTGATTGACATGGTTTGCCGGATTATTAAAGTTTTGGACATAAGAAAGATCTACATAACCATAGAGTTTTAACCCTAAACTCGCGAGTGACCGTTTCTTCAGGATTTCATCCACCAACTCCTCAAGACTGCCAGTTTTTCCTGGTTCGGTCACTTCATTCCCACCGTCCGCCGCGAAGACAGGCCCTGCAGACACTCCGATAATCCCCATCATCAACATTACGACCAAGAAAAATTGAGCTCGTGAATTCTTGCAAATAGTCACCACCAACTTATTCATTCGTGTTCTCCTTACTTAGCTTGAAAAACCCATTCCAGATTGACTTGTTTTGAGGGGATTGCTGCACACACCCTTGTGTCTCGTTCGCATCAAGTTTCAACAAATTCCTTCTTTTCAATACCTGTACTTTCCTTCCCTCAAAACACAAACTCAAAAACCCTAAAAAGCAAAAAAAAAGCCCTCACCCAGGAATCTGGTTGAGGACTTCATCGTCCGATCTACAAACTGTTTCCCCCAGACGTCGTTGTCTGGATTGGGTATATGTTGATGGTTTTTGTACCATCGACACCGTGCCGTGTCAAGAGAAAATAGGGGTCACTCACCCTAATTCTGCTAGTTTTAGCCCATTGAGCACCTGCGACCAAATCAGAATGTACAATTCGTCCTTAGAGAAGAAGGAGAGGGAACAACTCGATAGGCATAGCTTGGCAATCGTACGTTCTCTTGCAAAAATACCAAAAGATGTGGCTCTGACAAATCTGCACAAAACGTAATTTTCCCCTTAATTCGAGAAGGAGGCCTTTTGATGAAGGAATTTTTCAACGAACAACTTTCGCCATTCCTCACACACAAATCCTTGGCCATCATCGAGGGCTCATTGACAATTCTTCTCATTCTGGGAGTAACCTACCTCGCACTCCTTTCTTTGCGATTCGGGTTTAAAAAACTAGAAACGGGATTCTTACACTGGCTGGAAATCCAAGAAGAGGATCGACTTTCTACTGAAAAACGGATTAAGACGCTCACAGGCCTACTCCGGACGATTGTACTCACATTCGTATGGGTGGTGAGCACCATCATGATTCTTGAACAAATCGGTTTGGATATTACGCCAATTCTGGCTGGAGCTGGTATCGTAGGCTTAGCAGTGGGGTTCGGCGCCCAGAATCTCGTTCGAGATGTGATTAACGGATTTTTTATGATTCTGGAAAATCAAATTCGCATCGGTGACGTAGCTGTGGTCAATGGAACCGGGGGATTGGTCGAGGCTATCAGTTTTCGAACGATCACCCTGCGCGACCTTTCCGGCACCGTCCATATTTTTCCCAATGGCACGGTCACGACCCTGGCGAATATGACAAAAGAGTGGTCAGCCTATGTCATGGATATCGGTGTGGGTTACAAAGAAGATACGGACCGGGTGGTAGAAGTGATGAAAGGTGTGGGCCAGGACCTGCAACAGGACCCACAATTAGGAAAGAAAATCCTGGAACCCATCGAAATTTTAGGGGTCGATGCCTTTGGAGAATCGGAAGTGACCATTAAGGCACGGATCAAAACCCGTCCGATCGAACAATGGGCTGTCGGCCGGGAATACCGGCGACGACTGAAAAAAGCTTTCGATCGGGAAAACATTGAAATTCCGTTTCCTCATCGGACGTTGTATATGGGTGAAGCCAGCTCCCCTTTTCAGATTCAAGGCAATCTGGCTCAACCGGCAGGCTCCTGAATAGCGAGGGTGTCACATTTTCGCCGGGTCGGATGGACCCATTCGGTTTCTGGATCCGGCACGTTCTGCAAACAGTATGTCTAGATGTTTGGGTCTTTGCCTAACGACAAGAAACCTCGAGCCAGGAATCCCCAACCGGTTAAAAAGGCCAGCCCACCGAAGGGAGTGAGAATACCCAGTGCAGACATGTCGGAAAGAGCCAATACATACAGACTTCCCGAAAAAATGATAATACCCACCAAAAACATCCAACCTGCCATCATGAGTGACCGAACATGAAACACCTGGGCCCCTAACCCCGCCACAAGCATCGCCAAGGCATGAATGAGATGATATCGGACTCCGGTTTCAAACACCGTCATCATTTTTTCAGAAAGAATGGGCCGAAGACCGTGAGCGCCAAATGCTCCGGCCGCCACTCCGGTAAGCGCAACGATCGCACCAACGATTAAAATTCTCCTTCCCATATTTCCGACTACTCTCATTCCATGCTTTAAGGAGAATAGGTAGGTGGAGGGACTTCCCGTCCCCACCAAATTTGTTGCCAAGCACGTTCATGGGCCCAATACAACCCAATCTTGATTAACGAGTCGCTGGCCCCTGCGACCAAAGCCATGGAAACTTCACCAGAAATCAACCAGACAACGATCGTCGTGACTAAGGTTGCAATGACCCGCCAACTTATTCCTTTCACCACACTCCGTAAATGTGTTTCCATAATCCTACCCTTTGATCTTCGTCTATCGTCTGTAAGGGAAAAATTCTTTTCAATTATTTTTGTACCCGAGAAACTTGAGCTCTTTGAGGCCGCGTTTTGCGTTTTCGTCCTTTCCCGCCCCTTTTCATAGATTGATTTTCAACAAAATCTTTCAGTGTGTAATGATCCAAGACAGAGGAAATGGCATTCCGCACATTCAGCATGATGCCTTGGATGGGACAACTTTCGGTCTCCGCGTAAGGACAATCTTCACATTTTTCATACGCTGTTTGACTCACACACCCAATTGGAGCCAGGGGTCCATCAAGGATCCTAATGATTTGCCCCAAAGTGACCTCTTCCGGTGTCTTTAAAAGAAACACTCCCCCATTGACTCCGCGACGACTTCCGATCAATCCAGAATTTTTTAACTGCAAGAGAATCATCTCCAGGAACCCGAGTGGAATACCCTGTTTCTCGGCAAGATCGCGACGCTGAACCAGTCCTCCTCCGAAGTTCTGGGTAAGTTCGATCATCGCCCGCAATCCGTATTCGCTTTTTTTAGAAAATTTCATAAAGTTTATATTGTTAATATATTTAATTAAGTTTAAAGCACATCCCAGAAAAAATCTACCCTGCTTCGTCAATTTTTTCCCTATTTTTAAGCGGATCACGCATTCCCCATGCCCCCCAGATACAAGTTAATCAGGCTACTGATGCCTGTTTTTTGAGATTATTATCTATTCCCTATCGGTTACGCCTTATGACCTTCGAGATGATCACATTATTTCTCTTTCCCACTTTATTTGCTCATTCTCTATTTTTTCTTCACCCAATCAAAGCCACTCAAAGTCAGAATTCCGTTTTCACTCCTCTTTGATGCTAAAAAAATGTAAATTCAAAAATTACATTATTTGAGAATAACGGGTAGTAATTCCCAATAATTCAAAAAAGGAAACGCTAGAAGAGTAACGGGGTGTGAGGCTAGATACCCACAGAATTACAAAGGGAGTTTTTTACTCCCGCTCATCTTAGCCTTCAAGATATTTGGATGTGTTAAGAGATGGGAACTATGGAATTGGTGGAGGGCACGGGAGTCGAACCCGCGACCTCAACGTTGCGAACGTTGCGCTCTCCCAACTGAGCTAGCCCCCCACGTAGATTGAATGTTGGTTATCCAACATCGCCTATTTTTGAAGGAATTATACGCGATATCCATACCAGGTCGCCACTGATCAAATTCACAGTTTTTTACAGGCCAATCACATTAACATGACCTTATCCGTTCTTTTCCCGTGATCGAATAGCCACCCGTCTCCCTTCAATTGAAAGCAAATTATCCGACAGTTGCTGAAGTGCCCAGGGGTACAATCGGTGCTCTTGCTCCAAAATTCTGGCTGATAACGCTTCAACCGTATCACCCTCAAGAACCGGAACAGAGGCCTGTCCAATAATAGGCCCTTCATCCACCCCCTCCGTTACGATATGTACAGTACAGCCACTGATTTTGGCTCCCCATTCAAGAGCTTGTTGCTGAGCATGTAACCCGGGAAATGCGGGCAAAAGAGAGGGATGAATGTTCACCATCTTTCCCGGAAACATGCGAATCAATACAGGTGTTACGATTCGCATATATCCCGCCAACACCACACAGTCTACCCCGCATTTTTCCAAACAAGCTCCCACAGCCGCATCATAGGCCTCCCGGGGATTTCCAGCATCTGCAAAGGCTTTGGGATCCAGGTATTCCGTCCGTAATCCCATACCCCGTGCCCGTTCAAGTCCGGGGGCAGTGGCCTTATTGCTGAAGACAACCTGTATCGTGGCATCAAGTTTTTTTTCTTGTATTGCCTCTGCAATTGCAAGAAAGTTGGAGCCGCGCCCCGAGAGTAATATTCCTAAATTCAGTGCCATCGCTCTATTGATCAGTTCGTATATGCTATTGCTTCAGACCTGGAAGCCTCGGAACAAACCTCTCCAATGACCCGCCCTTCCATACCTTCCGACCGGATCAGATCGAGTACCGTCTCCACCTTCTCCACAGACACGAGCGCAACTAACCCAATTCCCATATTAAAGACCCGGAACATTTCTTCTCGATCTATATTCCCGGCTTGCTGGAGCACCTGAAATACCGGAGGAACATCCCAGGCTTTTCGATCGATTCGGGCTTGACTTCCCTTTGGAAGAACTCGAGGAACATTTCCAGTCAATCCCCCACCCGTCACATGAACAAAACCATGGATTCCTCTCGTTGGCAACAAGGCTTTGCTTAATTTGACGTAGATGCGGGTCGGCTGCAGCAGGGCCTCACCCAAAGTCCCTGAAAGTTCTTCCACATATTGCTCCGGACCCCATTGTTGCTGCTCAAAAAACACCTGGCGAGCCAAGGAATACCCGTTGCTATGAAGACCATTGGAATCGACTCCGATCAGCACATCACCGGAAACCACACGGTCTTTTCCCAACATGTCTTCCCTCTCGACGACACCCACCGCAAACCCGGCCAAGTCATATTCTCCATCCGGATAACAAGAAGGCATCTCGGCGGTTTCCCCCCCAATCAATGAACATTCCGCCTGATGGCACCCTGCGACAATCCCCCGTACGAGATCTTCCGCTACCGCAACATCAAGTTTTCCCGTTGCCAGGTAGTCGAGGAAAAAGAGGGGCTCGGCCCCGCTGACCAAAATATCATTAACACACATGGCTACCAAATCAATGCCAACCGTATCATGCCGATTCATGAGATGGGCAATTTTGACCTTTGTCCCAACCCCATCAGTCCCTGATACCAAAATCGGATCCTTGTACTGGTCGGCCGGAAAACGGAAAAGGCCGCCAAACCCACCAAGGTCTCCTAGCACCTCTGGGCGAAACGTCGAGCGCACTAACGGAGTTATTCGTTTTACGAATGACTCCCCTTGATCAATATTCACGCCAGCGTCACGATACGTCGACATACGCTCCCTTTATCGTGTGAGTTCTACCAGAGTTTCCACATGCGCGGTTTGAGGAAACATATCAAAAGGCTGAATACGGCGCACGTGATACCCTCCCTGATGCAAGGCTTTCATGTCCCTTGCCAGTGTTGGTGGATCACAGGACAGATAAATCACCCTTGGTATTCGCAACTGACAGAGTTGGGCCAGGACTTTTTGGCTGAGGCCCGTCCTGGGTGGATCTAACACTATCACGTCGTATTCTCCCGATGTAAGTCTCCCCAGAAAGGATTCGGAAAAGGTAGGCGTCACCCGGCAACCTGTTACGCCATTAGTGCGCATGGATTCACGTGCATTCCTCACTGCCTCTTGATTCACTTCTATGCAGCGAACGCTGTCCCCCTGACGGGCCAATGCCATGCCTATGGGGCACGTTCCTGCATAGAGTTCCAAGATTCGGGACCCGGTTTTTTGTCCGACCCATTTGACAATCGTTTCGCCTAACATTTGAAAGAGTTGCCAGTTGGCCTGCATGAAGGAACGATAACCAATTTTCACCCGCATTCCGAGAAATGATTCCCAAATATGATCTTCGCCCC
The DNA here is from genome assembly GCA_965223275.1 of Nitrospirales bacterium. GTDB lineage: Bacteria > Nitrospirota > Nitrospiria > Nitrospirales > UBA8639 > Nitrospira_E. Next base: position 3,910,262 of record OZ244992.1, on the reverse strand, counting down.
TGATAATCGGAGGCTCCGTTTTTCGTGACCTTGGGTCTTGAGGATTTTCAGAGGTATCTTGAGTTTTTGAGTGATACACACACCCAATAATATGGGATAAGCCAAAACATCGCTCTACCAACCGTTCACTTTCTGATGGCCTCGCTCCATTCCCTTGGAAAACGACCAGAAATCCTTGCTGGAGGGTAGAATGCCGGATTTCAATCTCTGGCAACCAGCCAGCACGAGCCGGAATGTCCGCGACTTGTCTGGATACTTGCTGCAGCAGTTTTCGAAAAGCGTCTCCGACTAAATAACAGTCCTCAACAGCGACTAATCGATTACTCTCTCGTTGAAAAAACCCCATTTGGAGTCCGGTTCGCCCCTGCCGCACTCCCAACCGAAGGGCCTGACGATACCCAAAAGACTGAGAGGAAGGGATAAGAGCTGGAACCACCAGATCGGAAAATTTTCCTATTCGCTTCAGTGCGTCTTCAACTATCAACCCCTTTTGCCGCAATTGCTCCGCATAGGTAATATGCTGAAAATGACAACCGCCACATTGTCCGACCAACGGACATACGGGGACGATTCTATCCGGGGCTGGAGAGGCCACCTTCTGAATTTGCCCCTGATAGACACCTTTTCGCCTTGAGAGAACCTTCACCAACACCGTTTCCCCCGGGATGCCATCGGGGAATAAGATGACGTGCCCCTCCGAGCGAGACAAGGCTAAACCACCGGCAACGATTTTTTCGACTTGAAGGGAAACAACGGTTCCGGGTTGAAGAGGAGAGGATGTCGGACTATCAGAGATGCCGTTAATATTCCGGGCGGAGTTCAACATTCAATAATTTTATCTTTCGGTGCAAATGGCTCCGTTCAATTTTGAGTTCATCAGCCGTCTTGGACACATTCCAATTATTTTCTCGAAGTTTTTGGGAGATCACCTCTCGCTCAAACGCATTCCGGGCTTCTCTCAGGGAATCATAGTTTGCCCCAACCGAAAGAGCCGGCACACCGCTCGAGGCTCTACCCTGCATGAACATTTCAACATCCCCGGCATCGATAATGGGCTTTGGGACCATAATCAATAACCGTTCGATGAGATTTCGCAACTCCCGAATATTGCCTGGCCAATCATGCCGTTGCAAGGCTTCCAACCCTTGGGGGGATATATCTTTGGGTTTCATTCGTTGTTCCTCTGAATGCAATCGAATGAAGTGTTGAGCCAATTCAGGGATGTCGTCCCGTCGTTCTTTCAGTGGTGGAACCACGATGGGGAGGACATTTAACCGGTAATACAGGTCCTCCCGAAAGGTACCTTTTTCGATTTCCTCTGCCAGGTCCTTATTGGAAGCGGCGATGACCCTCACCTGTACATTCAATAATTTCGTTCCTCCAACCCTAGTGAACTGTTGTTCTTGTAACACCCGAAGTACTTTAGCCTGGGTCGCCAAACTCATATCCCCAATTTCATCCAAAAGAGTGTTCCTCCATCAGCGAGCTCGAACTTTCCCCGCTTCATGGAAGTTGCTCCACTAAACGCCCCTTTTTCATGTCCGAACAATTCACTTTCAATCAGCGTTTCGGGAATCGCGGCACAATTGATCTCGACGAAAGGACGGCTATGGCGAGGGCTTTGCAAATGGATAGCCCTGGCAACCAGTTCCTTCCCAGTTCCGTTGGCCCCCGAGATCAGTACCCGGCTATTTGCTGGGGCAGCCATCTGGATCATTTCTCGGAGACGATTCATCGCCGGCGAGGACCCGACAAGTTCAAACCGCCGTTCGACTTGAATACGGAGGTTCAGGTTTTCTTCTTCGAGTTTTCGTTGATGTAAGGCATTGCGGACTAAGATGGTGACTTTTTCCAAATCTAAAGGTTTTTCCAGGTAGTCGTATGCCCCCAATTTGGTCGCTTTGACGGCGGTTTCAATCGAGCCATGCCCAGACATCATGACCACCAAGATTCCCGGGAATTGCGTTCGCAAACGCTTCAGCGTTTCCAAACCATCCATTTCTGGCATCCAAATGTCCAGAATGACGAGATCAGGAGATTCACCTCGTACGACCTTGATCGCTTCCATCCCACTTTTGGCCACCAACACCTGGTATCCCTCGTCTTCGAGGATGCTGCTCAGCGTGTTGAGAATGGCAGGTTCATCATCTACGAGGCATATCGTTTCAGCCACAACAACTCCTCCATCAAATTGTTCCTAAATCCATTGCAGTGAACATCTGACTCATGAAAACATTTCCGGGTAATATTTGTAATTTACAGTGGTAGCTCAAAAGTAAACACAGCCCCTTGCGGATGATTATTCTCGGCACGAATCGTTCCGTTATGATCTGAGATAATTCGATGAACAATCGCCAAACCTAGGCCCGTTCCCGTTCGTTTCTTTGAAAAATAGGGAATAAAGAGTTTCTTTTGATCCTCAGGCTGTATCCCTACCCCTTCATCTGCAATTCGCACGATGGCCCGATTCCGACGCCAATCGCATTGGGTCGTGATCCAAACTCGTCCGGAATCATTCATGGCCTGAATAGCATTATCGAAGAGATTTACGAACACCCGATGAAGTTGTTCGGGATCACAATTCAAAGCTGGTAATCCTTCATCAACCTCGACGATAAATGTGACATCTTTATGGGCTCCAGTATACAGGGAGACCACTTTTTCCAAGATTTCATGCAGCGATTTACGACGCAATTTTGGCAGCGGCATACGGGCATACTTGGAAAATTCATCGACCATCCCCTTTAAGCTGGTTACTTCGTTGATGATGACCCCGGTGGCTTGATCGAAAATTTCTTCGAACCCCGGGGATTTTTCTAGGTACTTTTTCCGCAATCGCTGGGCAGAGAGCTGAATGGGGGTTAAGGGATTTTTGATCTCATGGGCAATCCGTTGAGCCACCTCCTGCCACGCAGCCGTTTTTTGAGCTTTGATAAATTCGGTTCGGTCTTCAAACACGAACACAATTCCCAGATCGTGACCCGCCTCGTTTTGCATTCGGGATATGGTTAATCCAAGGGACAATAAGCGGCCGTTGGGGGTCTCCATTTGCCCATCCATTGATAGGTTTTCCGTCTGATCCAGCAATACTTGATCATAGGCCTTTTGGAATAAATGTAACCCAAACGCTTTAAAAGCCTCATAGACAGGCCGACCACGAAGCTCTTCTCCCTTAATACCCAGAATACGCTCGGCTGAAGGATTAAACGTGGTGATCAAGCCGGACATATCAATAGACAAGACACCCGCGGCGATGGTTTCCAGCACGGCTTCGGTATAGGCCCGGCGTTGATCGATTTCCACATTGGAGCGTAAGAGGGACATATTCACTTCTTCCAAACTTGACTTACTGGTTCTCAAGTCCGTGGTCATCCGATTAAAGGAAGCTACCAGCGTCCCGATTTCATCCGTGGCTTTGACGTCAATTTTGACATCCAAATTTCCTTTGGCCACAGCTTCGGTTCCCTCAGCCAAACGTTGGATCGGCACCGTAATACCCCGGGCAACATAAAACCCAAACCAGGTAGCCCCAAAAAGAATAAGAACGGTTACCACAGCCACGAATAAATAAGCTCCCCCCTTAATCGGAGCTTTCAGTGATTTAATCTTTCGGTATTCATTGAACTGTTTAGCAATCCCGTCCATTTTCACCAAGAGGGATTCTGGAACATACGAGGAAACCACGACGACACCAAGCACTCGGGAAACCTTGCTCTCACCGAGTATTGGCACACCGGCTCTGATGAGCTTGCCAACAGGAGCTTCCTGAACCGAAGACATCGAAGAGGCCGAATCCAATACCTGCAGCACCAATTGCCCCACGGGAAGACTTAGCACGGCATCAGAAAGATCCGGGTCCATGATCCTGGCTAACGTCTCCATTTTCGGGGAAAAGACTTCCACCCCGGCCAGGTGGTATTCCTGCTGCACCCTGGCCATGATCGCTTTCAACAACTCCCGATGCTCGGGACGGAGAATATCTTCTCTATAGATTTCCTTACTGATAGCCCTAGCCGTATTGGCAGCCAATGACTCCCGCTCTTCCTGGTAGAGGTGAGCGACCTCTTCCGAGTCACGAAGTACATGCATCACCTGATCGTTAAACCACACATCAATCACCTCACTAATCACCCCACTGGCCACCAAGGCCAGCAATACCGTCGGAATGAGGGCAAATCCAATAAACGCTGCGACCAACTTCGAACGAAACCCGGACCCCAACAAGCGATTGCGTTTTTCAAAAAAAGCTCGAATCAGATTTCTTGAGAGGAGGAGGGTCAAGGCCACCAGGCCGACACTATCCAAATACACGAGGAAAAGAACCAGCGCATAACTGGGGCTCGGCAACATGGAATCGGGCTGAAGTGGCCCCGACAGACCATACCGAGCGTAATATCCCGTGAGAGCCAAACATGGCAACAAGAGCACCAATACAATCCAAACGGGTGTATAGTGATGCCGCTTTTGTTTGGTGGAGGTCCGAGATTTCGAGGAAGATTTCGTGTCAGGTTCCCCAGCATCGACTGCCCGTGGGTATTTCTTGGGCGAAGCAGGTAAGTGGTCGGAAATGAGTGTCACAGGGCTTAACAATTCCCCTAGAGGTGATATAGAGACATCATATCCTTGAATTATTCAACACAAAAGGGCGATGTGCAAGAAAATCGCTCCCTTTAGAGGTTCCAGCCACTTGCCTGCGAGTCAGCAGCGGCTGAGAAAACGATGAGTTATGAAGGGCAATTCCTGATGGTCTATGAAGAAAGAGAACTGCTGCTTCCTGAGGTTGCACTGACATATTTCATGCGGAGCGTATAGAGCATATCCCGCATGACCGAGGCTTCTTCAGTCGAGAGATTTCCTTGGGTTTTTTCCTCGAGCATTGAAAGAATATCGATAATTTCTTTGGACTGGGGAAGATTCACAGGAGGATTGGGCTGTTGAGGGTCTAGGGGTTCCCCCATCAACATCAGGGCAGATGATCCTAGGGAGAAAACAAAAGAAGAAAAGGTCAGGGGAGGATGGGGGGTTCCCGTGGTCTCTGAAGTGGGGGAAGTGTCATCTGGCTTTGGTCCAGAATCTGCCTTTTCTTCTGAAAGGGGAGATTCTGTCTCCTCTGCGTCCGACCGCCCTCGTTTATCCCGAATGATAAATCCTTGTTCTTCTTCTGACATTTTTAGCCTCCTCTAACGAAAAACCCTAGCATTTTCCAAACTCTTCTATCAAGAATCTCCTGCTTACAAGATGTCCGAAAACCAGTATAATAGGCCAACTTGGCACCAAAGATCCCTTGGTCATGACATCCCCTGACGCAAATTTTCATCCCTCACCGTTACGAACAAATCCATACTCAGATTTAGTCCAGGTCATGGCTCAGTTGCGTGGCCCGGAGGGTTGTCCATGGGACCGGGAACAAACGGCCGAAACCCTCAAACCCTACTTGATTGAGGAAACCTACGAAGTCCTTGAAGCCATTGATGGGAATGAGCCCGAGGCCCTGAAGGATGAATTAGCCGACCTGCTGTTACAAGTCCTGTTTCATTCCCAGATTGCTTCTGAAAACCATCAATTTACATTTGAGGACGTTGTCCGCCACCTATCCGAAAAGTTGATCCGACGACACCCCCATGTGTTTTCTCCCACGGAGCAACGGCCTCAACTCCATACGTCCCAAGAGGTGAAACAACAATGGGATCGCTTGAAACAAAAGGAATCCTCCAACGGACAAGCCTCCCCTTCAATATTACAAGGTATTCCTAGAAGCTCCCCTGCCCTCCAACGGGCCTATCAAGTACAAAAGCGGGCCTCTCGGTCAGGATTTGATTGGCATACGATCGAACCTGTCCTGGAGAAATTCCAGGAAGAGTTGCAGGAATTGTATCGGGAAACGGCTGAACAATGGCGGGAACATTCACCTGATCAAGTCGGCAACCAACCTCACACCAGAATAGAAGAGGAATTGGGAGACGTGCTTTTTTCGGTCGTCAACCTTTCCCGGTTCCTTCGTGCCAACCCTGAAGAAGCCCTCAGAAAAACTACAAACCGGTTTATCAAGCGATTTGAATGGATCGAAGCTCAAGCCTTGGCCAAAGGAAAGACAATACAAGACTGCTCTCCGGAAGAATTAGATGATTGGTGGGAAATGGCCAAAGTACAAACCCATTCTGATACCCCCAATTCCCCTCCGAACCAGGATCACCCCACATGAGTGATCAGGAGCCGACAGAAGGCCGACGAGTTGGCGCTCATCCCATTTTTGTGGTGTTTGGGGTCATTTTTGGCCTATGGCTTTTCATCACGCTGATCATTCCCAAGTCCAAGAATAAGCCCAATCAGGGGCAACAGACTCCCAATGCCGAAGTGGCCTCCTCACGAATCATCGCGAGTGATGTGGTGCCGACTTTTGAGACCACGGGTACCGTGAGGGGCATGAATGCCATTACCCTGCTCGTCCCTCCCGCCACAACGGACAGTCAGATCGTCGCCTTATTAAACTTTTTTCAAAAAATCAGGAAGGAAAATGCTCTGGATACCGTACTTCCTCCCACCACTCCGGGAGACTCTCAGGGGAAATTTGCCATTGCGGATATTTATGTGTTTTCGGAAAAAGAATACGCGAGTGAGGAGTCAGCCAAAGCTTTGGGACGAGGGGCCCACGCTCCCGGAGAATTTTACCCTAGCTCCATTCCCTATGAGGTGGCCATGGAGCAGGTTCGTGGGCATTACTCTATCGATTTATACAACAAGACCCAACCTGAAAAAGCCTCTCTCGGTTTTGGCGAGGAGGAAACTGGGGTGTTTTCCAAGCGCTATCAGCGCATTTTTTAATTCTTCTCCCCCCCCACCTCTCGAAATAACTCCTGCCCCTTCTGATGTTCTTCTTCAGATGCCGATAGAATCTTTGATCATGTTCCGCAACCGATCTTTTTCCTGCTGCATCCATTCCGTCAATGGTGCGAAGAGATGGCTCAAATCTCCTTCAGCAAAAGGGGAAATCATCACGTCCAAACGTTCGTTCAGCATACCCTCTGCATCGACGATCTCCAATTTTCGATCGGCAATAGCTCGAATCAACATCTGATTCATCCGCAGTTGTTGACCCACCGACCCCCCAGATATACCCAAAACCTTTTGTTTCAAATGTTCGAGTTCGTGTTCGATGGAAACCTTGATGCGGACGCCCTGGGGAGTCGCCCAGTTGGGACGCTGAACCGAATAATCGAGGGAAAAAGCCGGCTCCTTGGGTTCTCGGTATGGCCCCATCACATTAAGCGTCATCAAATCAGAAGACATCGTGGTTTTTCCCTTTTTTTAAACAATTCAAGGTGAGAGCTAAGACGAGTATGATCGTACGTTCTCTTTGGGGGAAATCTGAATAAGGGAGCTATTGTTATTCCCCGTCAATGGTCCACTCCAGCCTTGAAGGCCCTCATTCAGCCAATAAATATTGCTCATGCCCTGCCGACTCAAAAATTCACAGGCCAATCGGCTCCGGTCCCCTCCATTGCAATACACGACAATTTTTTCATACTGAGTAGGTATCTCTTCCCTGAATCGACCATCGAGATCTTCGACGGCAATATGATGCGCATTGGCGAGATGTCCCTTGGTAAATTCTCCTGCTGTTCGGACATCCAGGATAAAAAGCCCGCCAGCATCATTTGATGAAGCCAAGAGGGACTCGGCTTCGTTTGACGATAATTCCTGATAGAGCTTCCCCTCACGAATCAACTGTTCAGAGACCTGTTGGCCCCTCGAAAGATTCACCAATTGGATCCTGAGCGCCTCGATCGCCGCATCAACTTTATGTGTCATGCCTTTGACTTTTTGTTCTTGGTAATACACATCCCGTTTGAGTTGAGCGAGGGCTTTTTTTACTTGATACGTACCCCAGGCAGCTCCCATGGCCAGGAGCAAAACAACCACGCCAAAAAACACCGAAAGGGTTTCCATGAGGCACCGCTTAGAATGGTCTGAAATTCAGGCCCATTATTCAATTCAGTCAACTGGGTGGAAGGACAGCCAGGTTGATAATGACGCTGCAGGCAAAACGGCACGCGCTTTCATGGCACAAATTGGTCGGGGCGAGAGGATTTGAACCTCCGACCCCCGCGTCCCGAACGCGGTGCGCTACCGGACTGCGCTACGCCCCGATCCTGATCATGATTTATAAGTCTGAGGGAGTGAGCTCAGTGAAAGGCAGGCCGTGAGCCTGGGCGACAGCCTGACTGTTCAATCGCCCCTGGTACACATTGACCCCTTTTTGCAAGCCAGGGTTAGCCTTTAGCGTCTCCTGAACTCCTCCCTCAACCAGCTGGACTATAAAAGGTAGGGTCGCGTTGGTCAAGGCAAAAGTCGAAGTATGGGGAACAATTCCGGGTATGTTGGAGACACCATAATGAAGCACGTCGTCCACAATAATGACAGGGTCGGTATGGGTAGTCGGATGCGTGGTTTCCGCACATCCACCTTGATCCACTGAGACATCGATGATGACTGAACCTGGTTTCATCTCTTGGACCATAAACTTTTTGATGAGTCGTGGAGTCCGAGCCCCAGGTAAATACGCAGCGCCTACCACGACATCAGCTTTTTGTAGATAGTGTTGAATCATGGACTGGCTTGAGGCAACCGTAACGATTCGTCCCTGGTACACCTCATCTAATTCTCGCAATTGCCAAAGGTCCACGCTCAATACTGTCACTTTGGCCCCCATTCCAACCGCAATTTGGGCCGCTGAGGCCCCTACAACACCAGAGCCGAGGATTACCACCTCTCCCGGCGGGACTCCTGGGACACCTCCAAGGAGAACCCCAGATCCCCCCTGTTGTTTTTCCAGGTAATGGGCTCCGATCTGAATGGCCATCCGGCCGGCAATTTCACTCATGGGCCGGAGTAAAGGAAACTGTCCTTGACTGTCCTCGGTGGTTTCATAGGCGATGGCGATACACCCGATGGAGAGGAGGGCTTCCGTCAAACTTTTTGAAGCGGCTAAATGAAGATACGTGAAAAGCACATGGTCTTCCCGAAGGAATACGAGTTCCTCCGCTTGAGGCTCCTTCACTTTGACGATTAACCTTGCCGCTTCGTAAATAGCCTCACCACTGGGCAATAGGGTGGCCCCGGCTTTTTGATAGGTCTCATCGGAAAACCCGCTTCCTTGGCCTGCTCCGGTCTGGACCACCACCTGATGCCCCCGCTCACAGAGCTCTCTCACGCCATGAGGTGTTAGAGCAACACGAAATTCATGATCTTTTATTTCTGTAGGAACTCCGATAATCATGATGGCATTTCTCCCACTTGTATACTTGAATTATATCCTTTTTCGGTGTGTTGATGACATCTGGTCTTTTCTCCCAAGATGTTTTGAATATCCCCTGGAGAATCTCCTCCGATCTAGACAGGCTCCAAAACCCTCAGGTAAGATCGACTCAACGCTCCTGTCTGTCCCTTTCGGATTTTTCACCATAATTTCAAGGACATGGGTAAGTTTAAACATCATATTTTTGTCTGCATTAATCAACGACCCAAGGGAGACCCACGAGGGTGTTGTGCGGATTTAGGATCTGTCAAACTCCATGCGTGCTTTAAAAAAGAAGTCGAGCGCTTGGGATTAAAGGGGGTCGTTCGGGCGAACAAAGCCGGGTGCTTGGATCAATGTGAATATGGACCAAGCGTGGTGATCTATCCGGAAGGCGTGTGGTATTGGGTTGGCCAAGAGGCCGATGTCACTGAAATCATGGAACGTCATATCGGAAAAGGAGAAATCGTCGAACGATTATTGATGCCAGGTGCAAACGGCACTCTTCCCCAGCAATCCTCTTGACTCTCATCCAGCATGAAGGCAACCCAGAACACATTAATAAGGCCGTGATATGGGATTTGAGGAAAAATGGCAGGCCAACCAGCAAAAAGTAGACTTTTTGCGGTCCTTTCCAGGGTTACGAACGAATTGGGAACAAGTGACGGGATCGACGATTGAACAGGTGATTCCGATCCCTCGCACCTCGGATGACCACGTACTGCTGTTGTCTCAAGGCGCATTCGCGGTCACGCCTCCCATTCATCACGAACCCCAGGTCTTAACGGCAGGCCTGGTATCTGCAAGACCGTATCTTGAGAGCTTTCATGCATCTGCTTTTCAAGAATACGATCGCTTGAACGCGGTTGACCAAGAGGCAGGACGCCAGGCTCGGTTAAGTAATATTCTCAGTGCGATTGAAAATAACCTTGAAAGAATTCCCGAATTAAAAATCCATCTCCGCAAACTTGTTGAAGAATGGGAACAGAAGGAACAACCCAAGCCATGAACATGCTCGAAATGTTCTCACAGGGTCTATTTGAAGGAGTGAGTCCTATGATGGTACGAAGAGATCACCTTGAACGGCACCCAGATCGTTGCACACAAAATGCCTTATGTATCCCTGTTTGCCCCACGGGCGCATGGCTCTCCACGCCTCCCTATAAATTCGATGCCTCTCGCTGTATGGAATCTTGTCGACTATGCTTGGATGCCTGTCCGAGCCAAGCCATCTATGGAGTTTTTCGGAAAGGGGAAAAGTTGCTCGTCCCGAAACAAGAGTCGTAGGTCACACAATACGTTTTCGCCAGTACCCCCAATAGGCGGTCCCCACATACCCACATCCCCCCGTTAACCCTGTGGCGGCTACCAAGCGATAGACTTCTCCGCGGGAAACTTTTATCGTCGTTTGCGGTTCTAAAACCTGCGAAGACAGCGACAATTGTTGAAGCGTCCGAATGCCGATTAATACCGGCCACATGCAGGCCAATCGCAAACGCACCTCTAATCTGGGAATCGCCATCGTATATCCCCATCCATAATCTAAGTGATCACGCGCTTCCTTGATCAGCTGTTTATACAGAGGACGGAACGCCTTCATAGATTCTGGATGAAGTAATTGTTCCGGGCTGAGTCCAAATTCCTGTAAAAGCACCGTAGGGATATAACATCTCGAATTCTGAAGGTCCTTGGCGATATCGCGCAGAATATTGACCATTTGCAATCCTTTTCCAAACCGTACCCCCAGGGGAATCATCTCTCTTTGATCCCATTCCTTCATTCCCGGCAAATGGGTACAGACCATTTTCGTCCAAAACTCACCCACACAACCGGCCACCGCATAGGTATAATATTCCAGGTCAGCCCTGGTTTCTAACGCCTGTAGGCCTCTTGATGGATTCTTGGGGAATCGCTGAATATCAAATTCCATTCCCCCGATTAATACCGACAACACGTGCTGAATATGAGAACGATCAATAACCGAACACTCCTGATACAGACGAAAACAAGCCTCCAATTCTTCCAATAGCCGGCGTTCGTCCGGATTGGCTTGCCTGGGAATGATCCTGGCTTGAATTTTTTGGATGGCACCCCACTCAGGGACATCTCTCCCCAATTGGGTTTTGAACGCGCCCAAAGAAGCCAAGCGAGTGTCATCATCCAATTCGCCGGTATCGGCAATGGTATCGGCTGCCCGTGCCAACAGATACGCCAAACCGATTTGAGAACGAACCGGTTGAGGAAGAATACGCAACGTTAAATAAAAAGAACGGGACACTCGCTTGAGAATGTCCCAAAGTACCTTATGTTGTTCAGAAGACGGAGACATCGTTAACGGACAATCAGTCGGCCTTCCATACCCTGTTCACGATGGGTCGGAAAAAACAGAAGTTGTTTATCGCAATAAAAACGGTAGGTGCCTGATTTTTTCAACGTGACAGATAGCCGTTCGGATTCACCACTCGATATATCACGTTCAACAACCCGAATCCCGTCAGGATCATCTAAAAGAAAATTATGCGGCACTAAAAACGAATCATTCGTTAGAACAAACGTCACAGTTTGTCCTTTTTGAAGCGTCAGTTCCGAGGGAGAATACGCATAACTTTCCAGGATAATCACGATTTCGGTCTTAGAATGTAGTTCGTCTGTACCCACTTGGGGGTAGGCCAGAGAGACCAACCACGCGAGAAGAACATACACACTCAGTAATCCCAATCGTGTATAATACCTTTGGAAGCTACTCCGCTCATATAAGAGATTGAGGCCCCTTTTTCTTATCTTTCTTATCCTGCTGAATAAGCAACGACCCGAAGCTTGAACCTTGACTTGAGAGATTTTATGATTATCTTTCAATTAGTTACCCAAAATTTTCCATTTTTTCTTGGTAAGTTTTAGGGTTTGGTCTCACAACCGATATCACCTACTATAGCACTATCACCAAACTGCATCACAAACCACGTATCGAGAGAAGAGGTTGATCAATGAAAAAACTTAAAGGAATTGGGTTACTCCTTCTTGCCAACGTCCTCATCTTTATCACCCTCTCCATTTCATTCACGGTTTTGTCCGAGATCGTCTTACCGGCCTTTGGTATCGATATTCGTGGCTCATTCGTTCAATCCGATCTGTTATGGGCCTTCGTCATAGGATTTGGTGGAGCCTTCATTAGTTTAGCCTTTTCGAAACAAATGGCCAGGGCTTTTATCGATTGCACCCAAATAACCGAACCACGCAATCATCCTGAACGGGTGATTTATGAAACCGTAAAAAAAATATCCGAAAAACTACAAATCACTATGCCCGAAGTCTGGGTGTACGATTCTCCGGATCCCAATGCCTTTGCGACCGGCCCTACCAGGAATAATTCCATGGTCGCCGTTTCAACAGGCTTATTGAATAATTTGAATGAGGGAGAAGTCCGGGCGGTATTAGCCCATGAAATGGGACATGTCTACAACGGAGATATGTTCACGACCACGGTATTAGCCGGCCTCATGAATACCTTCGTTTACTTCATCAGCAGAATGGTGTACCGAAATATTGCGGAACGTAACCCTATGTTAGGATTCGCGGCGTACATCTTTCTTCAAATCATTCTCTCTTTCTTAGCCATGATCCCTATCAGTTGGTGGTCCCGACGTCGGGAATTCGCCGCCGATCGTTTTGCCGCAAATACGGTGGGTAAGGAACACATGATTTCCGCGTTAGAAGGCATCGATCGTTGGGTCCAACGGGCCCAGTTTCAATATAGTTCCGAAGATGCCCTCGCCACCATGAAGATCTCAGGTCAAAGCCGAAGCTTCATGCAGCTTTTTGCCACTCATCCGCCCATTGAAGATCGGGTTGCAGCCCTACGCAATCTGTAATTTTAATTTTCTTTTTATCTCAGACCCCATACACCACGACCCTTGGACCTTGCTCCAAGGGTCGAAGGCGTTCCCTTAACCTAGCTTTAAGAGAGCTCAATCTGTCGTACCGACTCTTGGGCAAAACAGTGACAGTTTTAGTTTAGAGATTCGTAGCTTGAATCAGGAAGAAACACATCAGAAAGTTCCGACACCCCATTTTCTAAGAGCAGGGGAAGAAGCTCCGCAGGAGGGCGAATGAATGCGACGGGAATCCCTAGCTGACGAAAATGATATAGTCCGAATCCACACAAGACCAACACAAGAGAGGAGCCAGAGAGAGCTTCGGAAAAGTCCAAGATGACTTTTCGATTCTCAAGGACATGAGCCCTATGAGAAACCTTGCGGAACATCTCCTCAAGAGATTGATCCAAACGCCCAAAAACCTTTACCACCAAAACTTCCGGCAAGACCTTTATTCCCCACCTCATTCCCTCTGAGACATTCACATGTTTCGCTCCCATATCCGATCCTTCATCAGATAATTTCTAAGAAATATTTCTCTTCTTTCACATTAAGCTTATTAGTACATTTTCAACCAAATCTTTTAGGGAAAGGAAAAAAGGGACTACCTGAAATCTCAAGCAGCCCCCATCTATAAAGGGTATAACAGGAATGAATAGAGAAAGCCTAACTCAACAACCCAGGATTAACCATTCATCGGAAGAACTATTTTTCCTTGACCCCTTTAGATACCTTAACGGCTTAAAGAGAGAAGACCTTCAACTAGTTCAAAGAGGATTATGTCAACGGAAACGTCTTTTAAAAAAAATATGGCCAGGAACCTGTTTGAAAAAGCAAGGGTTCCTGGCCACCACCTAGCACACAGGAGGATGTGCGTATGTGATTAAGAGTATGGAATCCTTCTCCAATCCACCATTCCCCAAAATAGGGGGAACCGCATCCTTCTTTCCCTCGTTACAGAAAAGAATTCCTGCCTACATTCTTTATTCTTTTTGTTCTTGTCAATTCCTTCAAGATTTTTGAAGAAACGATACCCTGTTGAAGCCCCCAAAACTGATACCCCAAAATGGAATTTCTTAAAACAAATTTTGGTTTCAACGAAAGAAAGCATTCCTATATTTCACAAAAAGACTATTTCCAGTCTGGCTCAATCTCTTTATTGAACAATTATTTAGCTTGAAAGCATTCCGCTTTATCTCCAGCTGCAGGACGCCAAACAGATTCTCGTAGACGTTTGGCCAAATTCCCTTGAAAACCAAGAATGTTGCAAAACCAAACTCCAAAAATAGCAATGGTGGCCAAAAAAAGTTGTCCGATGACGACTAAGCGCCTAAATAAATATGGGCCCGGCATACCTTTCGTTCCCCAATCTCTTGTGACCTCATGAATGGTCATAACATCTGGCTTGGTTATTGGAAAAATAATTCGATATAGATAGGCCATTCGATGTGGAAAACAATCATAGAGCAAAGGGAGAATCATGACCATCACGGTTGACCGAAGTTCTTTTCTTCCCAAAAGAAAACCTGGGTCCCTTAGTATAGAAGCCACAGTCTTACAACCACGATTGCCTCTACGCAATTTACCCATGACATGAGCAGGAACTTCTGCGCCCAGACTCCCAGCCAAGGAAAGCGCTACGTAGGTCACACCAGCAGCATGAGCCTTTTTCGCCTGATCCACAAGCCTTTCCCAGTCTTGCCCAGAACTCACTAAAGTATGAATATCAAGGATTCGTCCAAACCAAACCTTAAATCGGTCATTGACTACTTGTGTGGCTAGATGAATTAACGTGTCCTCTGGTGAAGTCACCCAAACCCCTTGATCGCCCAATGAGCTTTGTTGGGATCGATCCAAAATATTTTTCACTGGCATGTGATAGGAACGTGTTTCAGGGTAAATCAACCAATGAAGATCAATATACAACAGGAGGTCCCCAACGGTTCGCTTTCGAAATCCTATCTCATGATAGACCTCCAAAACCTGCGATTCATTTTCTTCAACCCTTTGAAATCCTAATTCAGATAAAATAGAGGAAACTTTGGGATAGTGTTCTTTTTGAATGAGCAAATCCACATCATTCAGATAATGTGTGCCTGGTGGATAATACATGGCCTCCATCGCACCCCCTTTAAGCAATGCATACGGAATATTCTCTTTTGAAAATTTTGAAAGGGGAACTTGCAAAAACTTAATGAGCACCTTATTCCTCGCCTTCAAGTAGACCAGAGCTTGCCCCAATCTTGTCCGATTGTGGGCTGGAATATCTCTCCAAGCTTCATTTCCTTGCAAATTATTAGCAATTAATGCCAACACCCTATGTTGTTCCGCCAGATCACAAACTGCATCCCAGGAAAACTCTGGTCTAGCACTCATTTGGATAGCACATTGAACATCACTAGCCGAAGGATGAATTTTTGAAAGACTCAGGACAAATCTTTCAACAGTATTCCCTTGGTCTAGGCCTTTCATCATTAGCTCTTTCACGGCAGGAGAACCTTTTCCTCGAGTAATCTTTGATACCTACAAACTTGCTAAAAAGTTCATCACTTCATACCCTTCAAAACAATCACTACTCCTGAAAATCACCAAGTTCACTCTAAATTCACTCATTCCCTGCACACAGGCTCTACGCGTCGACACGCAACCGTTTGTTGTTTGAACAAAGATTGGGATAGAGTTGCTTTAAAGAAGGAGGAAAAAGAGGAATCAGTACATGAAATCGCCCGAAACTGGAGAGCAAACGCAAAACAAGAACTTGGAAGAAGAATTGTTGGAAAAATGCGCAGAGAACGTGGAGTAAAAGAAAGAGACGACGGGCAGGAGAGGCTTGGCCAGAAAACAGGAGAGTACTAGGACATACAGAGAAAGAGGGGGAGAGGGACATAGATTTTTCTGTCAATCACATATCGTTTTCAAGAAAACATACTTTCCTCACTGAACAGAAGGGGAAGAGCTTGCTCTACTCTCTAACCCAATAGAGGCGTGACCAGCTTAGGCAATTCCAGCACATCATGACCAAAATACAATTGATAACAATCCAATTGATTCACGAGTCGAGACAAAAACCCAAACTCTTTTTTCGCGACCTTCTTATCGAATACGGCTAAAGTTTCTGGCAATAGCTCCTCTAACGCCCGTGTTTTTTTCAAGGGTTCAAGGTAACTTTTGGGAGAGTCAATAACATGAGGAAACACCAATAAGCGAGGCGAACAGGACATGGCAAATCGATCTTCATAAAAGTCTTCAATATAAAAGTACCGCTTCCAAAGTCCTTCCGGCAGTTTCCCTTTTCCACCATTTTGAAATTCGGGAAAGAATTTCAGTGAATTTTCCGTAATATCAACTTTTTCTTCAAATGCTAACAGCTCTAATTCTCCATTGGTTTCATGCAACAACGGATGATCATCCGAAAGACAACGATATCCTGACCGAAGCAAGGAGACAAACGCCGTGGTCTTCCCCCGTCCGCTACAACCAGGTATAAGAACACCATGGCCATTTTTCTCCAAGGCAGTGGCATGCAGGGTATAAAATCCCCGCCTTTTAAAAAACTCGATAAGGGGGTAATGGAAGAAATACACGCGGAGATCTTCATGCATTGATTCAGGATCGATCAAATAGGCTTGAGCTGTTTCAGTGGAAAAATCGATGGCAATCATTCCTTGGGAATGATAATCAACGATCAACTTATCCCCTTCGACATAAAGCGTACAATTCCATTCGGGGTTTTTGACATTTCCCCTCGTTCGCCCTTTTCGTGAGACGACTTGTTTCGCTTCAGATGTCATAACTTCTGGAATTTGCTCCCGTGTGGCAACCTCAAAAAAGGTGAGATCAATCAATCGCCCTTCTCCTGACCGTTCCAGAGAAAAATACCGCAAAAACCGCTTGATTGGGTCAAAGATTAACGAAGATGCCGAAGACACTCGAACGTCATTTCCGTGGATTGTGACATCAAAACTGTTCATAGATTCTCCCACTATGGCGAAATTTTCTGGTTCTTAGGCCTATAGTTTCAAAAGGATTTAGGCTTATTTTTGGGAAGAAAAGAGCAACTCCTCTTTGAGTAATTGAGAAGTAATGGCTAGAAGATCTCCCCGTGCTCGATCCTCTCCCACATCAAACCGCTGGCAAATCTCGTGAAGGATTTCTTCCAGAGTTCGTTTTCCATCACAATGTTCCCAAATAGCGGACCCAACCCGATTCAAGGAATAATAATGACCATTTTCCAGATTAAGAAGCACAGCTTCTCCATCCAGAACGGTACAATGCACATCCTCTGCAGCTTGAAGAACGGCACTTTTCTGTGTTTCCCAATCCCTATGCTCTTCTGGAATAAGATGAGGATGCACTCTTTCGGCTTGACCGAAGGGTTCCCTGGGAATTTCATCGTTCGCCTTTGAGGCATTGCCCAATGGCACATTCTGTTCTTTCTCTAGCCCCATTTTGGAATGCAACTCGGAACCAACAAATAGGCCTTTCTTCCCAGATTCATCTTTATCCGTCATAGCATTCTCCTTATCAATAGAAAAAAAATGACAATCCGCTATTCATTAAAACAATCATTCAACTACACATCACCAATCGGCTAATCGGTTGGATCCCCATGCAACGTAGATTTGGGACTAGAGTTCATTCCTTCCAAAATTCTCGATGGGATGGCATATGCTTCCATAATTCTCTAGGGCACCTTCCCAAGATCTCACCATTCCTACTTCAGGCATAACCGAAAGTTTCCCGAAACACTAAAACAGGCTTGAGATTACCGAAAAATTATGAATATTTCCGTAAGTTAATGCAGCTTTTGAGATTTTGCACACCATTCCAATATGCCATACTAATCGGCTCCCCAATATTCTATCCTGAGAAAGAGCCACCAAAGTCAGAAAATCTAACCTAAAAAAGGGTCCTTGACCTTTCCAAGCCAATAAACTGGACCTGCTCTCAACGTTAAAATTATCCCAAGCTGTTTTACAAATCTTGAAATCTTCTGGTTTCATCGACCTAATGATGAAGTAATAGTAATTACATGAAGAAAAATCCCAATAATCAAATATTCCTGCCACTATTCCTGCCACACAACCCCACCACCCATTTCCTACTTGTTAATAGAAATTTACATATCTTTCTATAGGTTTTGTTATGTCAATTTATTTTTATCTCAATTTTTTATAGTGCCGACTGAGCTCACAAAATTTCAAGAATTCACCACTCAAAATGGGCCAGGACTAAATTGTTTCCTGTCAGATATTCCCTTTTTTGGCTTCTTCAGCGAGATATTCCCCAGCACGAAGGGCAATGGCTTGAATGGTCAATGAAGGGCTATCCCCCCCTCCTTGTGTCACAAAACAACTGGAGTCCACGACAAACAAATTAGGAACATCATGGGTTTGACAAAATCCATTAACGACTGATGCTTTGGGATCCAAACCCATCCTACAGGTCCCTCCCATATGCGTGATTGCACTCAGATCGTAGGCACTCCGTTCTCCTAAAATCCGCTTGACCCCTGCGGCGTCCAAAATGGCTTTCCCTTGTTCGGCCATAAAGCTGAGCATCTCCAGTTCGTTGGCATAAAGATTGGTGGCAAGTTGTGCTACAGGCAATCCAAAATTATCTCGTACAGTCCGATCGAGTGTCACGCGATTATCTGGATGGGGATGCTGCTCTCCAATGGCAAACAGAGACAAGACCTTCCCAAAATACTCCCGCATAGCATCCTTGTGGGTTTGGCCCCACCCACGTACGAGATATTTGGCATAGGCCACAGGCCCTATGAGGTTTAAAGCCGATACCCCAAAGACCACACCTGCCTGGAAGGAACGCTTAGGTTCTGGCGTATTGAAATCCCAACTCCGCGCATCAATCTGTAATCCTTTGTATGCATGAATAGGCTCCTCAAACAATGCCGTAATATCCTGCAACATAGTTTCCATAAAATAGCGTCCAACCAACCCATTTCGGTTCGCCAAACCATCTGGAAACATTGAAGAAGTAGAATTCAAAAGGAGTCGTGGAGATTCCATGGCGCCAGCTGAAAGCACGACTGCCTTAGCATGAACGAAATGCTCCTCGTGCCGTTCATTAAAATACGTGACTCCCTTGGCTCGCCCCCTACTATCCAGGTGTATGCCAGAAGCTGTCGCGTTGGGAATAATACGAGTTCTCCCAGTGGCTTCCGCTAAGGGAATTAAAGAAACATCCATACTGCTCTTTGCCTTCATCATGCAGCCCTGGGAACACCCATTACAATAATTACAGGGAGGTCGGTCATCTTGCGGTCGGGACAAAATCCCCAAGGAATTAGGGTGCAAATGAAGACCCAAGCGGTCAAACCCTTGTTTGACCCGTTGACTTGCACAACTTAATCGATGAGGGGGGTTGGGAAATGGATTTCTCGGTGCCTTAAATGGATTGCTCGCATCCCCAGCGACGCCAAGAAGGTTTTCCATTTGAGTGTAATACGGCTCTAGATCTTCATATTCAATTGGCCAATCTTCCCCATACCCAAACAGTGACCGTGATCGAAAACCGTGCGGAGAGAAACGGTGCGCTTCACCCTGATAGTGCAACGTACAGCCCCCCACACCTTTGACTCGGTATACCTTTGGGGAAGTACGATGGGTTTTTTGAGGGTTGGGTTTATAGCCCTCTGCCCATGATTGTAAATGACGATATTGGGGGTGAAGACTTTGCGGCGGCCCTACCGTATAGCGATCCCGCTCTTTATCCCTGGTAGAACCAAAAGTTTTGGGAAGACGCTCCCATTGGGACTGATTTAACGGATAGGTGTTGGGGTCAAAACGTGGGCCAGTCTCTAAAACGACAACAGAAAACCCGGCTTGGCTGAGCGTGTAGGCCATCACCGCTCCTCCCGCCCCGGAACCAATCACACATATGTCAGCTTCGATCTTTTCCGTCACTCGCTACACGCAGATGTGATAGTCCATATGACCCGACCACTGAGGCGGCCCATGATAGCCCACCGACGTCCATCCCATTGGATGGGAGTAAAATACGGCGAAGGTCTGTCGTTTCATCATGTCAAAGAACTTAAATCCCACCCGCGTTTCTCCATACCGAAGTTTTTCATACACTTTTTCTAAAAAAGATATATGGCCGGTTTCAGCCATGGTCAATATCTGAACTTGTTTGCTTGGAGAAAGTTCCAGGAATCGGGCAGCATCAAATCTTTCCTGTGCTTGATCGTCTAGCCATCGAACACCCCGCTGGCTCAGATCCTTGAATCGCGCTTGCTCTCCTGCCATCCGATCAAATTCTTGAATAACCTTGGCTTCCTTCGCACCTGGAGTATGATCTGCCGGCACGATCAACCCTGCGACTTCATGGAGAACCGCAGCTTCATACGGAGAAAAATATTCGAAGGGCTCCCCGTGCAGTTCTTTGAGGGTGGGTTCTTGGTCATTGGGAATGGGCAAGGCTCCCCACCACCGATACCAAACTCCGCCAAGGAGCATGGAACCGAATACCCCGCTCCAAGCCAAAAAGGTCCTTCTATTGATACGGGAGGGTGAATGAGGCAAGGGGAAACCCTTATGAGTTACTGGAAGAATGCTTACTGATAATGCCTGGATTGGATTTCATACATTTCGGCGTATGATCCCTGAATTTCCATTAACTCCTCATGACTTCCAGATTCAATAATCTCTCCATGATCGACGACATAAATTCGGTCAACCATCTTGACGGTGGAAAGCCGATGACTGATCAGAATAGCCATGCGGCCTTTGGTTAATTGGTGAAACCGTTCGAATAATTTGGCCTCAGCTTTGGCATCCATGGCACTCGTCGGTTCATCCAAGACTAAAATCTGGGAATCGCGGAAAAAAGCCCGAGCCAAGGCCACCTTTTGCCATTCACCAACGCTTAACTCCTGTCCGGTTTCAAACCATTTACCCAAAATCGTGTCATATTTTTCTGGTAATTGCTCGATAAACTCGTCCGCGCCAGCTTGCTGGGCGGCATCTTGCACTTTTTCGAAGTCATGAAACTTTCGATCACCCAAAGCAATATTTTCTTTCGCTGTTAGGAAATATCGCGCAAAATCTTGAAACGTGACACTGATTTCTCTCCGCCACATTTCAATAGAAAAATTCCGAATATCGTGTCCATCCAAGCGAATGTGTCCTTCGTTGGGATCATATAATCGACAAAGCATTTTGACGAGCGTGGTCTTACCCGCGCCATTTGCCCCAACAATGGCAATATGCTCTCCAGGTTTGATTTTCAAAGAGAAGTCCACCAACCGTTTTTGAGTATCCCCAGGGTAGGTGAACGTGACGCGATCAAATTCCAACCCTTGAGTACAGTCCAACGGAACAGGAATAGGATTGACCGGATCTTGAATTTTTGAGCGAACGGCGAGAAATTCATCAAGATTGTTCAGGAACAGATTATGCTCGTACAGTCCCGACAAACTCTTATTTAACTGCTGAAGATAGGTTGATCCTCGTTGAATGGCCTGAAAATACATCACCAGGTCGCCTAAGGTGAGATATCCCTGAAGCGTTCGGTTGGCAAGAAAAAAATATACGCCAAACACCCCAAGGGTCGCCACACCTTGTGCACCCAATGAAGCGAGAGACCGTCTCTTTTCTATGTCCATTCGTTCGGTTCGAATCATTTTCCTGATTTGCTGATACATGTTTTTGAAATAGGTTCCGACTTGGAACAATCGAATTTCTTTGGCATGCGTATCGCGCGATAGCATCCAATTCAAGTACCAAGCTTTTCGTTCATCTTTGGTTCGACTCCGATGCCATTCAAACAATTTATTCGAATAGCGCAATCGAATAAAAAATTCCGGAAGCGCGCCTAAAAGAAGAATAGGGACCACGGCCCAATGAAAAGCCCACAACAGGCCAGCCATCGCCAAAAGGGAAATGGCATTTTGCCCAAGACTGACCAATGAATTAAGAATAGCAATCGGTCGAGAACCGGCTTCCTGTTGTGCTCGATGCAGTCGATCATAATATTGAGGATTTTCATAATATTCCAAGTCAACTTCGAGAGATTTGGAATGAAGAATATTCTGCATATAATCCACGACCAAAAGGGAATGGCCCCGTGACACATATGCCGCAATGATGGAAATGATACTACTGAATAAAGCCACACCTCCCATGCCCACCATAATAAAGGCTACCTGACCCATTAGAATTTGAGGATCCGTTTGGGTTAGTGCATCTGCCACATGATCGACTAACAATTTCATAAGATACAGAGATGCCAAAGGAAGCAACCCCTGAATCACAAGGAGGGCGATATTGGCCAGCGTCCAGCCCGGTCCACTTTTCCACAAAAACGTCAGGGCAAGGCGTAAATTCGCCAATAAAGGGCGAAGCTGCGCAACAAAACTTTCTATCCAGGAATAGACTTTCATGAAGCCTTACAATGGTACCTCAATTAATTTTGACGAATCATAAAAAAAAAGGGAGCCTGTCACCTCCCCAATTGAGTCATTTAAGGAGGATACGTGACAGTCGTCGCCATTTCTTGGTACTGACGGGTTTTTTCTAAGAAGGGCTGTCCTTTCAAACTCAACCAGGCATGTCCGTCTAAACCCTCTTCGGTTTTTCGAACCCCACAATGAAAGACCACCGGAAATCCCTGTTGGCGGGCCATGCGAAACAACATCAACGATCGCGGCAAACAATTCCCCCGAGGGTTAGCAGGAAAGATATTCAAAAAACGATCCGTATAATAGGCTAAATCTCGGAGGTAGGTTTCATCCTGAGGTCCCACACATCGTTCCGGCTGGAGCCAGGAAAGAACCCGTGGCAACTTCCAAATTTTTAACGCAATCCGAACGAGGATCATCAGACCAAAAATCTGTAATAATAAGAAGTTCCTCTTAAAATCCAAGAGTTTCGGTAAAAATGCACTCAATCCAGTCCTCAATTATTCTACCTACCCGTTTAAAGCAGAAATGAGGTTATGTATGGTCAAAGTCCTTTCTAATGGAAAAACCTCCAACCCAACAAAATGAAAATGGGTAAATTATTCCTATTTAACCAGAATAGATCCATTTCACTCTAAAACAGATCTAGCCCTAGGTAAACAGATAATCCCCTTGGAAAGAAAAATAAATGATCGTACTTTTCAGAAAAAGATTTTGGAGCGGGCGATGGGATTTGAACCCACGACAACTTGCTTGGGAAGCAAGGACTCTACCCCTGAGCTACGCCCGCTCTAATGAAAGGAATTGGCTTCATTCTAGGAGGGTCGTGAGGGTTAGTCAAGAAAAGGTCAGCCTACCAAACCAGTTCAATCGTAGAGGGTTACTCTCCCAATTCAATGATGGCAAATTTCCGCTTCCCAATTTTCATGGGATATCGCCGATCGGGTTCAAAGGCAATCATGGCGTTGATATCATCAATCTTTTTCCCATCGAGTTGAACCGCATTTTGATTCACCAATCGGCGAGCCTCCGTTTTGCTCGGCACCAAACCGGTTTTCATCATGACATCAATAATGGACATGGAATTCTCAGGAAAAGAAGCCAGCTCCCCTGGTTCTAAGCGCACATGGGCATCGGGTTCATCGGGGAAATCCTTCTTCTGGAACTTTTGTTGAAAATCGGCTTTGCCCTCTTCAGCGCCTTTGTCTCCATGATAGAGGCGAACGAGGTATTCCGCTAAGGCTTTTTTGGCTTCCATCGGATGCTGTCGTTTCACCGATTCCAGATCAAACACGGTAAGCAATTCGTAGTACCGCATCATCAATTCATCGCTAATCGACATGAGTTTTCCATACATATCGGAAGGACGGTCTTCCAAGGCGATAAAATTCCCAAAGCTCTTACTCATCTTTCGAACACCATCGGTCCCCTCTAGAAGCGGCATGGTGATCACGACCTGAGGACTCTGACCAAAATCCCGCTGCAGATCCCGTCCGACCAACAGATTAAATTTTTGGTCGGTTCCGCCTAATTCCACATCAGCTTCTAGCTCAACCGAATCATAGCCTTGAACCAGAGGATACAAAAATTCATGAATACTGATAGGCTTTTGGTCTCGATATCGTTTGGAAAAATCGTCTCGTTCCAACATGCGGGCCACACTGTAATGCGAGCACAGCTCCACCATTTTTTCCGCGGGCATCGCACTCATCCAATGACTATTGAACACAATCTTCGTTTTCTGAGGATCTAACAGTTTAAAAATCTGACGTTCATAGGTCTTCGCATTCTCAGCGACTTGTTCTTTGGTCAAGGCAACCCGCGTTTCGGAGACCCCGGTCGGATCTCCGATCATTCCGGTAAAGTCTCCGATCAGAAAAATAATCTCATGTCCGAGGTCTTGAAAGTGTTTGAGTTTTTGAATCAAGACCGTATGCCCCAAATGTAAATCGGGGGCGGTGGGATCAAAACCGGCTTTCACTTTAAGGGGACGACCTGCCTTGATGGAATCCGTCAGCTTGGCCTTCAATTCGTCGAGTTGAATGACTTCAACGATACCTCGAAGAATGAGATCTAATTGTGTATTCACTTCAGTTTGAGTCATACGTACACTTGTTCTTTTCCCAGATATTGTGTTGTTCGTTATTTCTTCTTTCGAGCTTGATGAATAGCCAAATCGTCCATATCTTCGGCAGCCTCCATCATTCCTTCTGACAGAGTGGGATGGGCATGAATCATGTCCGCAAGGTCGTTCCCCTTCAATCCAGACTGCAAGGCTAACGCCGCTTCGTGAATTAAATCCGCCGCATGAGCGCCGATGATGTGCGCGCCTAGCAGCCTCTGAGACCGAGCATCGGATATCAGTTTAAATTGACCGGATGTTTCTCCCACCGCTTGGGCCTTTCCCAAGCCGCCGTACCGAAAACGTCCGATGGATAGCTCATACCCCCGAGATTGGGCTTCCTGCTCCGTCAGCCCGACTCGGCCAATCTCCGGAAGCGTAAAAATCCCAGCGGGGATGACGTCATAATTCATCGTTTCCTGCCGTCCCATAATATTCGTCACCGCGACTTTTCCTTGGGCAGAGGCCACATGAGCCAACATGGATTTTCCCGTCACGTCCCCTATGGCATACACACCTGGCACAGAGGTTTCCATGTGGTCATTCACGATAATTTCCCCCCGATCACCAAGGGCAACCCCGATCTTCTCTAATCCCAAATTCTTCGAATTCATTCGACGTCCGACCGAAACAAGCATTTTCTCAGCCGACAATTCCTGCCCCGAATCCAAGACCGCCGTGATTCCACCTTCTGCCTTGGACCATTCACAAATCTTGGTGTTCACAAACATTTGGACTTTTCGCTTTTTTAACTCCCGGGTCAAAAGAGCAATAATATCCTGATCTTCTGTTGGCAACAGGGTCGGCATCATTTCTACGATACTCACCTGGGCTCCCAACCCGCTAAACAGACAGGCGAACTCACATCCCTCTACCCCTCCTCCCACGATCAGAATATTCCGCGGAACCTCCAGAAGATCCAAGGCGTCTTTGCTACTCAACACATGCTCCCCATCCAAAGGAAATTCAGACATTCTTGGCCAGGAGGAACCGGTGGCGACCACGATGGCCTCTGCGTCAAGTAATTGAGTGTCCCCATCAGGGGTTACCACTCGAACTTGCCGATTGGAAGCCAATTCACCCCGCCCCATCACATGAGACACGCTCCACTGCTTCAGCAACATGCCAATTCCCTTGACCAAGGATTGAACCACTTCATTCTTACGAGACACCATCCGAGCGACATCAAAGTTCACAGGTCCAGAAAAATCGAGTCCATAAGATTGAGCATGACGAGCCCGCTCTCCCAAATCCACCAACCCTAATAAGGTTTTGCTGGGAATACAGCCCCAATTCAGACACACTCCCCCAAGGGGCCCTTCTTCAACCACGGTTACCTGAGCACCCAATTGGGCTGCTCGCAAGGCAGCCACATAGCCTCCGGGCCCGGCCCCGATGATCACGATGTGTTTGGACTCTGACATTACTCTTGAGATTTCAGGAAGGCCTCATACTGTTCTGCAGACATCAGCGCATTGACTTCATCTGAGTTCGCAAGATCGAGTACCACCATCCACCCCTGTCCGTAAGGATCCTGATTTAACAATTCGGGATGATCTTGCAGCTGCTCATTGACCTGGGTGACGGTCCCCGTCACCGGAGAATAGATCGTTGACGTCGCTTTGGTTGATTCGACCTCTCCTAATTCGGCTTCTGCCTCAACACTGGTCCCGACAGGAGGGAGTTCGACAAATACCACATCTCCCAGCGCATCCTGTGCGAAATTACTGATACCTAAGGTCGCTTTCCCCCCATCAACTCGAACCCATTCATGTTCCTTGTGAAAACGTAAATCCTGTGGCTCCATTCCATCCCCCTTTGTCATCACATCAATACGACATTTCTCATAACTTGACGTAGCTCGCTCATAACAACCGATTATTTTTTTAGTTCAAACAATACAGGCACTTCCAACACAAGCCGGAAATTGTAGCAAATTTTTTGGTGAAATGACGAAGAAGAATTCTTAACGGGAAAATTCAAGATAATGTTCGAAGATCATGAACCACCCCAACTCCCGAGGGCAAGGTATTGGGCGTATCACCCCGTTGTTTCACCTGCCTGGACCGTAAGAGGCTTCCATCACGAGAAGGGACACTCAACCAAATCCGTTTGGGGTCATTCACCGCCGGCAACAGCCGTTTCAACACTGCCTTCGTAGAAATACGCCGGAGTTTTTCCGTCACAGCTGGTTGCTCAAAGGTGGAGGTTCGATCAATTTCCGGTCGAACAAAGAAAAAACCGAAGGGGCGTTGAATCGCATCCAGAGAATCTTCCGAGTAGGCCAAAAGCGCCCGAACAGGGTCTGTAAAACCATGAGGATGGAGCTCGAGTCCGAAGACTAGGGAGGAGGCCTCTTGCGGTAAAGCACGCATGATACTTTCGACGATGCTAAGTTGTTCCCGGGCTTTCCACCCAACCCAACGCCAAAAGGTCGTCTGATTCGTTGAGTTGCTCTTCCTCAAGGAACCTTTGGCCGCATATTTTTGATCGCCAATGGGATCAAACCCGGAAGAAAAGGTGGTGAATGGGTCAAAGGTCTCCCCAAAAGCTTTACGAAAAGTCTTCAAGGCCACGTGAGAAACGCCATCGTTTAACCCCATAGGATAGTCCTTGAGAAATACCACACCATCAATCTCACTTTTTGACAGATCGAATACCATAGACTTCATGAATCGTTGGTATGAGGGATGAAACACATCGAAAAAATCCGTATCCTCGAAATTACGCGTTCGGACATTAAAGGTCCGGTCTCTCCAAATCTCCTGAGGATTTTCATGCCAATGCCCTAAACAACGAATATTCACTCCAAGAAACACCGAAATATCTTGGCGATGAGCTCGATTCACATATGAGCGTAAAAGGGTCCGCAACTCTCCCCTACTCAGAGCACGCGCAGCAGTCGTTGCTTGAGAGGAACGCACGACCTTAGCCTTGCATCCTAAGTCCACCAATAAGGCCGTCACACCATCGCCCTTCATCCTTTCAAGCCCCTGATCAAACCCCTCCGCTGTGGGTAATTGCTCAAGAGACAACCGGATGGCATGAGTAGCCCGTGGGGGAAGGGCTTTTCCGGGGAGATGTTTATAGATTTCCGTAAGCTTGTCTTGGGCATCATTCTGATAAGTATTAGGAGTAGGACTTGCCAAAATGGCCTGGTATTGTCCCTGTGCCCTTTTCCAATCTTGAGTATGGGAATAGGCTTGTCCCAACAACCAGCGTCCTTGCCATTCCATTGATTCCTGTGGATTCAACGCCAATAACCGCTCGAGATCTCGAATGGCTTCCGAATAGCGCTGTTCTCTGATGTGCCCCTTTCCCTCCTGAAGGAGGTGTTCATGAATACGTCGAACGTTACGGGAAGGAGGACGAACGAGTTTAGTGCTTGGAGTGATCGTAGAGGGAGAATGAGGAGGAGTTTCCCGAGGAATCTGGGTTCGAGCACATCCAGCCAGGAGAATGACTAGGATGACGAAAGACACTCCGCACTTGAACATGTTTTTCATGGCAGAATAGTCGCAGTTCATATCCTGGTCATCGAACTGACCAGGGCGATCGTAGCCCTACAGACAAAAACGAAGAGGATGTGGAGTCCTTGGACGATCTTCGTGAGAGGTCGTTTTTTCCTATTTGCGAGGAAAAATAGAGCCTTTTCCGTTAAGAGGCCGAAGACAGTTCAAATTCAGGGAAAAAATATCGAATCTCTATTTGGGCATTTTCTAAGGAATCAGAGCCATGAACCGCATTGGCTTCAATGGATGCCCCATGAAGGGCGCGAAGAGTCCCAGGGTCGGCCTTTTTAGGATCGGTCGCCCCCATGAGTTCCCGATGCCGTTTCACCGCATCGTTTCCCTCTAACACCAACACGACGACCGGTCCCGAACACATGTAGGTCGTGAGGTCATGAAAAAATGGACGCTCACGATGCACGGCATAGAATCCCTCCGCCACAGACTTGGATAACCGCATCATCCGCATCGCGATGGGAAGCAACCCCGCCTCTTCATACCGTTTGACAATATCTCCAATCACATGTTTGCCCACTGCATCAGGCTTTACGATCGCTAACGTACGTTCTGACATACACCCTGTTCCTTTCACATAAATAAATCAAAAAATCATCTTTCTTGGCATTGTAAGGGGGGGCACCGGTAGTTGCAATCCGCCAGCTCAAGAACAGGCATACAGCTTGTATTGTCTTTTACCTTATTGTGTTTCACGTCCTTTCGCATTCCAAGAAACGCTCCAGCTTCACACTTTACCGATACTTCGGACACATCGGCGAGTACGGACTAGGCTTCTTCTGCACACACCTCGACCGGTCGAGTATCCTTTCCTGGCCCCTGAGTAAACACCACGCGTCCAACTTGCTTCACGTTCGCGCATAAGTCACCCAACCCAGGAGTGACCAAACGGAAGGGTCCCCCTCGATTCACTGGAAAGGCGTTGCCATCATGTTCGTACAAAAGAATCCCAAACTCTTGAGCTTGAGCCAGCGTAAGACAGGCGGAATACTTTCCGTCCTGTGAGTAAAAACTCACATGGTCTACTCCAACCTTCAGTGAAGCTAATTCAAGTAACCCTTTAACTTTAATCCCAGCCCCCTGCATGCTCGGCATCGTCGCCTCAATATCGGGAATTTGATGTTCCTCGGGGAGCTTCTTGAGAACCTCCCGCGTCAGTCGAAGGGGCTGCAGGAGAGCACCTTCCAGCACAACGGCATCTGTATCAGTGAGCTCCTTCTCCGTTAACGCTTTAACCAGAGCCACGAACATCTCATTCATCGGAACGGGAACCCCAAGCTCTTTTCCCTTTTTGAGGACATACCCATTCAAATCCTCAATTTCGGTCGGTCGCCCCGCTTTCCAATCATCATACATCGAGGTATGGATATCCCGTAATTCCTGAGACCATGACACGACTCGGTCCGGCATATCCTCATCCAAAGGAACCCGGTGTGCGGCCATCGCAATCGCAGAGACCTCACGCACTACCGTTTCCATAACGGGTTGCATCTCAGGATGATCCAGAGCCTTGGCTACCCGATCATTGAGAATCACGGTTAAGGGATTGAACACACAATTCCAGCACATCTTCTCCCATTTGGTCTTCCGGATATCTTTGCTCAGGAAGCACGGGATTCCGGCTTCCGCAAAAAGCTCTTTGATTCGCAATAATCGTGGAGTTTCCAACCCCATTAACTCGCCGATGGTCACCAGCCCTTTTTTATAGTGATCAATCACGCCAGGGCTTGCGATTTTCGAATAGATAAACGCCACCCCCCCAACGATGCGTTCATGACCGAACCGTGCTTTCAAGGCATCTTCAATGGTCACGCCATTTTGAAGGGTAAGAATTGAGGTCTCCGAAGTCATAATCGGAGCAAGCTGTTCCATGGTGTCCTGAAGATCGTAGGCTTTCACACCTAAAATAATGAGATCCGGTCGCGGAAGATCATCAACATTAGATGAAGACCGAGGACGAACGGTAAAGCTCTCGCCGATTGAACTGCGGATGGTCAGTCCCTGCCGAGAAACGACGGCCTGCGTCTTCGGACGTAAAAGAAACGAGACATTGGGGTTCCTTCGGGCTAGATGTGCGCCAAAAAACCCTCCCACTGATCCCGCTCCCACCACCAAAATTTCTTTCATCTCGGAAACGTTCCTTTCTTCATCTCTTCATCAATTTTAGAATTGGATGGACCAGTATACCGAAGCCTCGCTCCTCGGTGAACCTCAAGGACCGTTGACGATAGACCCAAGCCTTTTCACGTTTCTCTAATAGATCAAAGAACTCTACGGTCTAAAAAAAGTCCCCTGGACAAAATGCCCAGGGGACTCACCTGCCCAACTTCTTTATGTTTCCTTACCTCATCGATGATCGAAGGGCTAACGACGACCTCGTCCGCCTCGAAACCCCTTTCGATGATGACGTGAAAATTTCTTTCCTTTCCATCCACCATATCCTCGACCTGGCTTTCCCCATCCATAACGATGACCACGAAACCGGTGTTTATGCCAATACCCTTTTCCTGGCCCACGGTAAAAACGGGGAAACGGTCTGAAATGGCGAGGAGGCCGAGGGTACCAATACCGTGGTCCGCCAATCCCAAGATGGAACCCACCGGGTCCAATGTGGACAGAAAATCCTGTCAGGTTGAGGTATGGGGACGCGGCTTTCCCTACGCCCCTTTCTCCCGCCCATGCAGACGAGAGGCCTCCACTAACAACCAAGGCCAACCCAAACGCCATCAATACCGTACAAACACGATACCCTACACCTGAGTCAGCATCACGAAGGCGTTTGAGAATAGGGGTTAGATGTCCATTTCGCATAAGGCACCTCCCGTCAAATAAAAACATTCAAGGAATTTTCGATAGCACCGCTTAAAACTGAACCCATCATAACACATATCATTTTGATAGTCAAATTGAATATTTAAAAATGCGCTATTATGATTTCCAAATTACTAGTTTTTTTATATGTTTCAATAATATGCGTGTTGACTATTTACGTATTTTATTTTAGAGTAGTTTAAGTTTACGGTCTGTCTAATCAGGCAGAGATCCTCTTACCCCTTAAGGAGAACACATGAAACCCTATTCTGACAAAGAAGTCGTTCAATATATCGAGGCAGTCAATAAGGAGGCGGCCAAGGAGTGGGTTTCGGCATTTGCCCGAGAGCCAAAACTCCAACAAAGTTATTATTGGACCCTCTTTTCTGAACTCTTTATTCGTCAAGTCCAAAAGATTCCTGTGTCGATCAGCGATGCCGAAAAAATCATCCCACAACTGTCTGCATCTCAGGCTCGCCGAGCGATTCAGAATGCGAGGAGTGCGAAGTACATTGAAGTGAAGGATTCCGGCGAGCGAACCAAGTATGTCTTCATCACGCCCAAGACCGAAGCCCTCATTCGAAACACCAGTTCAAAAGCCTTAAAGAGTATGGAAAGTATTTTCAGACGATAACGTTTACCCTGATAATCCAACCAACACCCACCCCTATCCACCAAAAACCGAACACTCATGCCACAAGGGATGACCATATTAGATATCCGAGACAAGATCCTATCAGCGCGTTCTGTCACCGTCCTGACTGGAGCGGGGATTTCGGCGGACAGTGGGGTTCCGACGTTTCGTGGGGCGGATGGATTGTGGAAAAATTTTCGCCCAGAAGAATTGGCTTCCCCCGATGCATTTGAACGCGACCCTCAATTAGTTTGGGAATGGTACAATTGGCGACGTGAATTGCTTTCGACAAAATCTCCAAACCCAGCCCATGACGCGTTCGTCCAGTTAGAATCTCTCCTGCCGAAATTTTGGCTCATCACCCAAAATGTGGATGGGTTACACGCCAAAGCAGGCACCCAGAAGCTTTCCGAAATCCATGGGAATATCTGGAAAGTTCGTTGCACACAGTGCCATCAGATCTCTCCAAATCATGAGGTTCCCCTTCCCTATCCCCCAACCTGCCTGGAGTGTACGGGGCTGTTACGACCCCATATTGTCTGGTTTGGTGAATCTCTGGACCCTGAGGTCCTCGATCACTGTTATTCTGCCTTGAGCGACTGTGAAATGTTGATCATCGTAGGAACCTCGGGGGTGGTCTATCCTGCCGCATCATTTGCTTCGGTGGCCAAGAACCAAGGCGCCTTCGTCGTGGAACTCAATTTAGAAACCACGCCAAATTCTTCTGTGGTTGACGTCTCGTTCCAAGGTCGGGCAAAAGAATTGGTGCCGTTACTCCTTCCCGAATCCTCGCCAGGACCGGTTTCTTGACTCCATTCCTAAGGGTTTGTTAGTTTTTTTTGTTTAAGTATTTTCGACACTTACGACGGAGCTACCCATGCAATTGACCATAAATGGTAAGTCCGAATCACTCGAGGCCACCACGGTCATGGAGGTCCTCAAAGCGAAAGATATTGACCCTCAACTCGTGGCCGTCGAGCTCAACACGCAAATGATCGACCAAGAACAATTGGGCACGACCTCGATCAAAGAAGGGGATAAACTGGAATTCTTATTCTTTATGGGCGGTGGGGCGTGAATTCCCCATTTCTCCCCTGCATAACCGAAGGCATCGGTAATACCCCGCTTGTTCGACTAAATCAATTGTCTCCCCCGGGGGGAGCGACCATCTACGGCAAGGCAGAATTCTACAATCCTGGGGGTAGTGTCAAAGATCGTATTTGTTTGAATATGATCGAGGAGGCCGAAAACCAAGGCCTCTTGAAACCCGGCAGTACGATCGTCGAACCCACGAGTGGGAATACCGGCATCGGCCTCGCCCTCGTCGCGGCCGTCAGGGGATACAAACTTATCCTGATTATGCCGGAGGGCATGAGTTTGGAACGGGCCAGCCTTCTTTCATCCTATGGAGCCCAACTCGTCTTGACGCCGGCTCGTGAAGGGATGCGCGGGTCCATCAAAGAAGCCGAAAGCATGTTAAGTCAGAATCCGGAATACTTTATGCCCAACCAATTCTCTAATCCAGCGAACCCTGCCATGCACCGCAAGACCACCTCACAGGAAATCTTGAACGCCCTTGATGGGAAGGTCGATGCCTTCGTGGCGGCTGTGGGAACGGGAGGCACCATCACCGGATGTGGGGAAGTCTTCAAAGAACGCAACCCCAATACCAAAATCGTCGCGGTAGAACCCTCAGGATCCCCTGTCCTTTCCGGTGGAGAAGCCGGGCCCCACAAGATCCAGGGAATCGGAGCCGGTTTTGTCCCCTCGGTGTTGAACCGATCAATCCTGGATCAGATCATCACCGTAACCGATGAAGAAGCCTACCAAACCACCAAACAACTGGCGAAGAAGGAAGGCCTCTTGGTCGGCATTTCAGCCGGGGCGAATGTGTTTGCCGCTCAGAAAGTGGCAGAAAGCCTTGATCCTGGGCAAAACGTGGTTACCGTGTTATGTGACACCGGAGAGCGGTACCTGAGCATGGAAAAATATTTTAATATATAGGTAGAAGCACGAGCGACAACCATGAGTTTTACAGAAGATCAAATCACCCGGTACAGCCGACATATTCTATTACCGGAAGTGGGAGGCAAAGGGCAGAAGAAACTCTCCAAAGCCAAAGTGTTTGTGGTTGGGGCTGGAGGATTGGGCTGTCCGGTCGCCTATTACCTGGGGGCAGCCGGCGTGGGAACGATCGGATTGATCGACAGTGATGTGGTGGACCTCTCTAACCTCCAACGGCAGGTCCTGCATCATACTCCTGATGTGGGGCGCTCCAAAAGTCTCTCGGCCAAAGAAAAGATTCAAGCACTAAACCCGGACGTCCAGGTCAACATCTATGAAGAACGATTGACGTCTCACAACGCCAGAGAACTCATCAGCCAGTATGACGTCGTGATCGATGGGGTGGATAATTTCCCTGCCAAGTTCCTCATCAACGACGCGTGTTATATGGAAAAGACCCCTTTGGTCCACGGTGGCATCCTTCGCTTTGAAGGACGGGTTATGACGATTATTCCCGATGAATCTGCCTGCTATCGCTGTATCTTTAAAAATCCTCCCCCTCCAGGAGTGGTTCCAACCTGTCAGGAGGCGGGGATCATAGGGGTGGTGGCTGGTATTATCGGCACCATTCAAGCCACCGAAGCCATCAAACTGATCCTGAATATTGGAGACCCGTTGGCCAACCGCATCATGGATTTTGATGCACGAACGACCACATTCCGGGAAATTCGAGTAAAAAAGAACCCGGCTTGCGCCTTGTGCGGGACAGAGCCATCGTTAACTGAACTCATCGATTATGAACAAGAAGCCTGCCAGCTTCCTCCATCAGCGAGCACAATCCTGGCTAATGGATAGACCCTGCAACCCTGTAGGGAGGACCCGATTATGACCGCGAAAATGCAATCACTCGTTTGCCGCGAATGTGGGAAGGAATATCCCACCCAGGATATCCATGTCTGCGAATTGTGCTTCGGTCCATTAGAAGTGAAGTATGATTACGCGGCAATTAAACAAGCCATTTCCAAAGAAAAGATTCTCTCCGGGCCCCAAAGCCTCTGGCGCTATGTGGACCTGCTTCCGGTCGAAGGCACCAATTTTATCGGGAAGCATGCGGGGTTCACTCCGCTGGTTCATGCGAAAAATCTTGGAGCCTTCTTAGGATTAGATAATCTGTACATTAAAAACGACTGCGTGAATCACCCCACCCTCTCCTTTAAAGATCGGGTGGTCGCGATCGCCCTTACCCGAGCCCGAGAATTAGGATTCGAAACTGTGGCCTGTGCCTCCACCGGCAACCTCGCTAATTCGGTCTCGGCCCATGCCGCCTCGGCCGGGATGAAATGCTACGTCTTTATCCCTGGGGATTTGGAAGCGGCCAAGGTGCTCGGGAATTTGATTTACCGGCCCAACGTCGTAGAGATAGAAGGCAATTACGACGACGTAAACCGCCTGTGCAGCGAAATCGCAGGGGAACGCCATTGGGCCTTCGTTAACATCAACATTCGTCCTTACTATGCTGAAGGGTCCAAGACCCTCGCCTTCGAAGTGGCCGAACAACTCGGATGGCGGGCTCCAGATCAAGTCGTCGTTCCGATGGCATCGGGATCCTTACTCACCAAGATCTGGAAGGGCTTGAATGAACTCAAGAAAGTGGGCATCTTGGACTCGGTGTCCACCAAGGTGAATGGAGCTCAGGCGGAAGGCTGTTCCCCTATCGCCACGGCCTACCGCAATGGACGAGATTTTTTCAAACCCGTCAAGCCGGACACGATCGCCAAATCCTTGGCCATCGGGAATCCTGCCGACGGCTATTATGCCTTAAAGACTACAGCCGAAAGTCAGGGAGCAATGGATGCCGTGACAGATGATGAAATCGTCGAAAGCATTAAACTCTTAGCCCAAACCGAAGGCATTTTTGCCGAAACAGCCGGCGGCGTCACGATTGGCGTGCTCCGCAAACTCGTGAAACAGGGGCTCATTCATAAACAAGATGTGACCGTCGCCTACATCACCGGCAACGGCCTCAAAACTCAAGAAGCCGTCGTCGATTCAGTGGGGCGCCCCATCCGTATTCAACCGAGTCTGAGTCATTTCACCAAGACCTTTGGCATTGAGGAGTCAGCATGATCAAGGTACGCATTCCCACCCCCCTTCGTCCGATGACCGGGGGAAAAAATGAAGTAGAGATCGCCGGTAGCACGATCGCTGAAATAATCGACAACCTGGGAGAAGCCCATCCAGGAATCAAAGAGCGCCTGTATGATGAACAGGGTGAGGTCCGTCGCTTTATCAATATTTACGTCAACGAAGAAGATATCCGCTTTTTGACGGGGAAGGAAACGCCCTTGAAAGACGGAGACGAAGTGTCGATCATTCCGGCCATTGCAGGAGGCAGGTAATGCCCAAACTCCGCTTCCACATTCGGTATCCGGAGGAAAAAATCCCGGACCCCATCCTGTATGAAATCGGCAAGGAATACCGAGTGATTCCGAGTATTCGTCGTGCCGATGTTCGAGAAACCACTGGATGGATGGATGTCGAATTTACCGGCGAAGCGGACGAGATCGATCGCGCCGTCCAAGGACTTCGTGACAAGGGATGTATGGTCGACCCCATTGAACTCAACGTGGTGGAATAAGACTATGGAATTTTCCGAATCGCAAATTCAACGGTACAGCAGACAGATTATCCTTTCTGAAGTCGGCGGCAAAGGCCAGAAAAAACTTCAAGCAGCCAAAGTCCTGGTCATTGGAGCTGGCGGTCTGGGGTCCCCAGCGGCCCTGTATCTTGCTGCAGCCGGGATCGGAACGTTAGGGTTAACGGATGGAGACGTCGTCGACCTTTCCAATCTGCAACGCCAAATTCTCCACACCACCGATCGCATCGGAGTCCCTAAAGTCGAATCCGGCAAACAACTGCTGGATGCATTAAACCCCGAGATTACCTTAAAGGTCTTTCCCGAACATGTGAATACCTCCAATATCATGTCCCTGATCCAAGACTACGATATTATCCTGGATGGATCAGATAATTTTGCGACACGATTTCTCGTAAACGATGCCTGCTTCTTCGCCAAGAAGACCTTGATTTCCGGCAGCATCTTTCGCTTTGAGGGCCAATTGGCCACCATCAAACCACACGAAGGATTCCCCTGCTACCGCTGTTTGTATCCCGAGCCCCCCCCGGCGGGCTTGGTTCCAAACTGTCAGGAAGCCGGAGTCCTTGGGGTCCTCGCAGGGACCATTGGTGTCCTCCAGGCTAATGAAGCAATCAAGGAAATCCTACAACTTGGGGAAACCCTAGCGGATCGTCTGCTGCTCTATGACGCCCTCGATATGACATTCCGAAAAGTCGGCCGCCCCAAGTCACCCGATTGCCCTCTCTGTGGACCTCATGCCACCATCAAGGAACTGATGGAGTATGAGGTATCTTGCAGCCTCTAAATTTCATGCTCCACATTCCTGTTGGCATTCGAGAGAACATGATTGCCCATGCCAAGCTGTTAGCCCCGCATGAGTGCTGTGGCATTCTCTCTGGAAAAGATGGCCACATCGTCGAGTCCTACCGTATTACCAATATCCTCGCGACCATGTCCGAACAGGAACTGTCCCGATTTGAGGGAGCCAAGCTGTCCGACTTGCAGCGCTTAAGCCCCGAAGAACGGGCGGATATCGCGTTTCAAATGGACGCCAGAGAAATGGCCATGGCCCAACGGGATATTCGGAGTAAGGGAAACGATCTTTTAGGCTTTTACCATTCCCATACGTTCAGCCCAGCTCGACCTTCTCAAACCGATATCACGATTGCCATGGAATTCGAAAGCTACCGGGCCAAGCTCAATCTCCCGGAGCCCTTTCACTTGATTATTTCCATAGAAGACCCTGAACAACCAGATATACGGGCCTATCGCATTCAGGATAATACGGTCACAGAAACAACGCTTGGCACCACGTAATTCACCCTAAAGACTTTAAAAAGGCCATAGACATCCCCGCATCTCAATTGCGATAATGAGTGGCTTTTTCAAAAACATGCATGTACAGACACCCTTAGGAGAACACCCATGAATAGGCTTCGTCAGACAATTGGAATGATTTTAGGCCTTGCCTTAGTCCTGCAAACGGGTACCGTCGTCTTCTCCGAAGCCTCGACTTCCCTGAAGAGCTACTATAGCCCCATCGTCCGCCTCGAACCGGACAAAGGATTTTTCCTGATCACCACGGACTCCGGCATTCAATGGATTCAAGTGGCTGAAGAAGTGAAACCGCACCTCAAGACCCTCCAAGTGGGTGATATGATCGACGTGGTCGTCGAACTTCGCCCAGACAACATTCCCCCCATCCTAAAATCATGGAAATTGGCCCGAAGCGAGTCACCTTGCAAGATTTTTGACGGCCAATCCTGCAAAGCGGAATAAGTATTATTCTAACAATCAGGACTTAGTCCCTTCCGTTCTTCACGATTTCAAGCTGTGCTTGTGGATCGCTTTCTAAACAAGGCTATTATTCCCTTGCTACAAGTCTAGCATTTGGTCCTCTTCAACCTCCTGTAAATCCCAGCGGCCCGAGGTACTTCCTTCCTCTTTCTTCCAGATTGTTCGATATTGCTTCCCCTTCTTGAGGGTGCCATCCCAAAAAAAGGAAACTTTGCGGCCGTGCAGAGACCAGTAGTGCGTCGACATGCTTTTACGGTTTTGGAGTTTAGGGGGAAAATTCGAAGGGGGGAATTACAGACATTTTCGGCGCATCCAGGGATTTCTTGATGCCGAAGAAAGTTCTGTTGCACCTTCTGTCCCTTCATCTCACAGCCCTATGGTCTATTGGACATTTCTCTCAACCACTATTGCACTTTTTCACCCCTGAGACACCTTCTTTATGTAAATGTTAATTGACATTTTGTTATTTTAAATTTACAATATTTCACCAAAGCACTCTGACGAATAACCACCTGGCGCCGGATACTTTGCACGTCCACCAATACCTTCGAGGGCCTTCACTCCCCCTTCTGTTCTGGTGGCTGGGTTTCCTCATTTTAGCTTTTGGGAAATTTGAGGTTCTCCGCGCCTCGGAGCTTCCCCAACATTCTACCCAACCCTCCCTCCCTTCTCATGCATTCTTCGAGCATACATGGCAACGGGCACGCGAAGCCGGAATGCCGGCACAGGAGCCAACAGATGCCGTACTCATTCGCCCCACGGAATGGAGATGGAATCGTTACCTGCATCATGTGCTTCACTTGCCAGATTGGCTCGACTTGGGCCTGGAACATCGCACACGATTCGAAACCTATGATCACCCATGGCGTACGATTCAACCCAAGGGACAAACCGATGCCCAAATCCAACAACGGTCTCGACTGCGAATGGGACTTCATAGGGGCTCATTCTCTTTTCTGTTTGAGGGCCAGGATTCGCGCGCGCATATGAGTGAACTCAGTGATTTCGACTTTGTCAATGCGACCATCAGAAATGAATTCGATATTGTGCAAGTGATGATCTCATTCACAAAAACTGACCTTTTGGGGACCGGTCTCCGCACTGATTTTCACTTTGGACGACTCACGATGGATTTTGGCAGTCGTCGTTTAGTCAATCGGAACGGCTACCGCAACACCACCAATGCCTTCGATGGCTTCCATTGGCAACTTGCCCAAGAAAAAGTTTGGCGAGTCCGTGCCTTTTTGGTTCAACCAGTCATACGAGACGAGAATCAGCTCGACACGCAAACCGGCAGCTTTGTGTTCTGGGGATTATATGGGGAAACGGATCACCTCCCATGGCTTCGAATCAATACCTATTACTTTGGGCTCAACGATCAACGCCTCCCTATTGTGGATGCCCATCGCACGTATTCCACATTTGGCCTGCGCCTGTTTGCCCTTCCTCAACTCTCAAAGGTTGATTATGAAATGGAAAGCGTGTGGCAAATCGGCAAACTCAACGACACGGACCATTTTGCTCATTTTCAACATCTCAACCTGGGTTACAGTTTCGATTTCCCGTGGACTCCGCGATTTATGATTCACTATGACTATGCCAGCGGGGACCGGAACCCCACTGACAGTCAATCATCCGGCTTCGATACCCTCTTTGGAGGACGTCGTTTTGAATACGTCCCCACGGGAAATTTTGGGCCTTTTTTCCGAAGAAATATCAGCTCACCTGGCTGGCGAATCATCCTAAAACCCGTGACAGGCTGGAAGGTTCAACTCAAACACCGCTTCTGGTACCTCGCCACTTCGCGCGGAGCCATGGCGGGGAGCGGGCTTCAGGATACGACCGGCAATTCAGGAAATTATTTAGGCCATGACCTCGAAATCCAAGTGCAGTGGAAATTGAGCCAGAACCTGGAATTCGATGCGGGGTACGATCATTGGTTCAAAGGCAGCTATTTTGACCGGCTCCCCACAACCGCGGGACTCCCCCCCGGCGGCAACAAAGATACCGATTATTTTTATATATCGACCAAATTCAGGCTGTAAGATCTCGAGGAAATCGTATGCTGCTCCACCATTTTCACCACAGACTTCAACCTCCCCTTCTTCTTTTGTTCATCCTGTTTTCCGTCTGGCCACCCACCGCACAGGCCGAAGAAGTCCGCGTAGCGGTTGCGGCTAATTTTCTATCCACCCTGACCCAGCTTTCACAGAAATTTGAAAATGAGACGACGCACACTCTTCTCATCAGTTCAGGGTCGAGTGGAAAGTTGTATGCGCAGATCACACACGGTGCCCCGTTTGATGTCTTTTTTTCCGCAGACGTGAAGCGACCGCAATTATTGGAGGAGAAAGGGCTTTCTGTTCCAGGTAGTCGATTTACCTACGCTGTCGGCCGGCTGACCCTGTGGAGCCTTGACCCCAAGAGGGTGTCGGACGGCAACCCTCAGGTACTGTCCACTCCCACCTTTGCTCATTTGGCCATCGCCAATCCCAAAACCGCCCCATATGGAATGGCAGCCAAACAAACGTTGCAAAATTTAGAGCTATGGGATCACGTCAAAGATCGACTTGTTCAAGGCGAAAACATCGCCCAAACTTTTCAATTCGTGTATTCGAATAGCGCTCAGCTCGGGCTGGTGGCCCTCTCCCAGGTCCTGGATCCCAAGGTCCAGGGGATTGGGAGTCGCTGGGATGTCCCTCCTCATCTCCACGACGCATTGAACCAGCAAGCCGTGCTTCTGGTCGCTGGACGACACAATCAGGCTGCGATAGCCTTTTTGGATTTTGTGCGAAACCCCACCGCTCAGAAGGTCATCAAAGACTTCGGGTATGGGTTGAAATTACCTTCATCTGAGGAGTGAATCATGGTCGTCACAGAAATGGACTGGGGGCCTTTATGGCTCACGATGCAATTAGCCGGCATGACCGTCTTGGTCTTACTCTTTATCGGGACGCCCCTCGCTTGGTGGCTGGCCTTCACGCCATCGCGGCTGCGAACTCCGGTTGAGGCGATTGTCGCTCTGCCTCTCGTATTGCCCCCGACGGTATTAGGATTTTATTTATTGGTGGCACTGGGCCCCAATGGTCCAATCGGCGGTCCCTGGAAAGACCTCACGGGTTCGGCTCTAGCTTTTTCGTTTACGGGTCTGGTGATGGCCTCGACGCTCTACTCCCTTCCTTTCGTCGTTCAGCCATTGCATGTGGCATTCGAGGCATTAGGGAGGAAACCGCTAGAGGCGGCATGGGCTCTCGGTGCTTCAAAATGGGATGCGTTTTTCACCGTGGCTTCTCCCATGGCCTTTCGCGGTTTTCTGACTGCGATCGTTCTTGGTTTTGCCCATACCCTGGGGGAGTTTGGGGTAGTCCTTATGGTGGGGGGAAATATTCCCGGCCAAACGCGGGTCTTGTCTATCGCCATCTATGACCACGTGGAAGTCTTAGAATATGCTCAGGCCCACTTTCTCTCCGCGATGTTGTTGGTTTTCAGCTTCTTGATCCTTACTATCGTCTACACCGTGAATCGCCGCTTGCCCATCCAGGTCACATGAGTCACCTACACGCTCAATTTTCTCTTTCGTTTGCTACGTTTCATCTCGACATTGTGATGGACGTCCCCACGCAGGGGATCACCGTCGTTTTCGGCC
Organism: Nitrospirales bacterium; assembly: GCA_965223275.1. Lineage (GTDB taxonomy): Bacteria > Nitrospirota > Nitrospiria > Nitrospirales > UBA8639 > Nitrospira_E. Next base: position 3,868,495 of record OZ244992.1, on the reverse strand, counting down.
CTTCAGGATGCGGGAAAACGACCTTACTGCGATGTTTGGCTGGTCTTGAACGTGCTCCCGGGGGGTACCTCAAACTGGGAGAAAATATTTGGCAGGACGAAAACCAGGGAATCTTTCTTCCGCTATCGCGACGTCCTATCGGGTATGTCTTTCAGGAGCCGCGTCTTTTTCCTCATTTGCGCGTTCAGGACAATCTCCTCTACGGATGGAAACGAACCCCCACCCCTTCCCGGCAGATTCATATCGATCAGGTTGTTGACGTGTTGGACCTGGATCACCTTCTCGACCGTCGCCCCGTTCATCTGTCGGGAGGAGAACAACAGCGAGTTGCCATCGGCCGTGCGCTACTTCGCAATCCTCAACTGTTGTTGATGGACGAACCGCTCAGTTCGCTGGATCCCCATCGCAAACAGGAAATCCTTCCCTTCATCCAACGCCTAGATGCCGAGTTTCAGATTCCAGTCATTTATGTCAGTCATGACGTCCAAGAAATCGTCCAACTCGCCCAACGCGTGCTGTTCCTCAAAGCAGGAACCATCGTCTCCAGCGGTCCGGTTCATGAAGTCTTTTCTCATTTACATCTTCGGGATCTCGTTCCGGCCAGCGATATCGGGGCCATCCTCGACACGCAAGTCGCTCACCATGATCTAGAATATGGATTAACACAATTGGCCTTCCCTGGCGGCCAACTTTCGGTTCCCCAACAATCACGGAGAGTCGGCGAATCCGTTCGGGTACACATCCTTGCCAAAGATGTCAGCATCGTGGCCAACCACCCTTCATTTCAAACCAGCGTGTTGAATGTTTTCAAAGCCAAGATTCTGGATATTCAACCTCAAGACTCTGCCCACCCCTTTGTCGATATTCAATTGGATATCGGCGTCCCCCTCTTGGCGACGATCACACGAAAATCATTAAGGACCCTTAACTTACAGATCGGTCAAGCGGTTTATGCTCAAATCAAGACCGTCTCACTCAGTCATACCACCGAACAGGGGAGACTTCGAAGGGCCAGGGAAGACCCTTAGCCTTCTCCGCATCGCATCTCACTGAATACGAGTTCTGAAAACGGTAGCGTGATTGAACGGTCACAAGAAGAAAACGGGCAGGCTTTTTTCAACCAATCCAGACCGCCTGATGAATTGGGTGTTGGAAATGTAAATAACACTCTGGGAAGATTACCAATGCAATAGTTTGCCGACATCCGTCAGATTATACCCTCCTAAGGCTTCCATCTCCTGCCTGAATGACCGACTCACCATCGCATCAAGAAACTGTTCTATCCTGGGATGGGTGTTGAGCACATCTTCTCGCACGATGAAATCATATTGCTCTTCACGCAACGGAATAAACTTCAACCCACAAAATCTGGCCACGGCTTCCACACCGATTCCCGCATCGGCCATACCATCACGCACCAACCGAGCCACCTCCAGGTGAGACTGAACCTCGTGGTCATACCCTACAATACGTTGTGTCGGAATACCGGCTTTTTCCAATTCGAAATCGAGCAAATACCGAGCCCCAGCCCCGACTTCCCTATTGACGATCCGAATCCGTGGCTTTCCAAGGTCGGCTATGCCGGTGATCCGTCTGGCGGTATCGGGCCGAACGAATAAACCTTGCACCCAGTTAGCAAAATGTACACCGACAAATCCTTTTTTCTTCATATGCTTTTTTAAGTATGCGACGTTACCCCTCGCCGACTTAGGATCCACCAGATGGATCCCTGCCATATGGACTTCCCCCCGCTGAAGGGCCTTGAGAGCGTTGACGCTCCCCATCGTCCAATTCGTGACTCCGACCGCATGATGCGTGTGCCGGACATGTTCCCCGGCCAGGAAAACGGCTGGGTCACAACCGGCGATGAGAATGCCGCTTTGAATCATTTCCAGGGGACGAAGAAGGGCAACCTGTACCCGGGTATGTGCCCTCCTCTGGGAAGAAGAGGCGACTGGGCGGACAAGCCCATCTGCCGGTAAGACAAAATTGAGGACTTCGCCTAGCTCTTCAATGGGTCGGGCAATCAATCGTTCTCCCACTTGGGTTAGTTTCGCCCGAGTTTCTTGGTCATCAGATGGAGGGGATCCAATCCATTCCGCTTCAACCCAATCTTGATCAGGCGGCAACCAGAATAAATCCTCAACCGAACAATCGAGGGCGCGCCCCAACCGCAAAGCGATGGACGTACTGGGGAGATACCGATTCGTTTCAATGGCATAGAGTGCTTGCCGAGTAATGCCGACTTGACTGGCTAATTCAGCCTGAGAGATCCCCAAAAGCGCGCGTTTTTCCTTTACGGTATTTCGAACCGTTTGGCCTTCGTCGACCTCGGAATCCTTTTTAGCTCTTTTTTTCTTTTGTATTGAAGCCATCGTCTCAGGATACTCCACAACCTTCTTTCGATTTCTGAAATCCTCTCACCCTCATCCCCATGCACGACATGTCAAAAGAGCAACGACTCTTAAAGGCATTACATTTTCATAATCGCCAACTTCGACAAATCCAACACAATCTCTCCGCTCCTTTCATCCCCGAAAAACATATCCAACAGTGCTTTCTCTTTTGGAATCACCATGTCCTCGGAGTCAAACACCAGCTCAACATCTGAAGGCGCCAACGCCAGCAATGGAAAGCGACGATCATGAATTAACCCCGCGGGAGGGATGGCATACATTGTCCGGTGATTACTGACGATAATATGGAGCTGCCCCTGAGTCACAAACACTCCCCCGGAGGTCACTTCCCGTCTCGTGGCATTCACAGGATGACTGAGATAAAACGTGACCAGTTCTTGGGGAACCGCCAATGCCAATCCTTCTTGAATTTTTGGGACCAAAAAGGCAATTTCTTCTTCCTGAAACACCGGCATGGGTTCCGTCTGTGGCCGAAACCAATGCAGAGGTCCCGCCTGATGTTCCCTGACTTGCAGCCCTCCCAATGCCTGAGACAATTGATGGTGAGTGAGTGTGGCTGGATGGGCATTCCAGGTATGAGGAATATTCGTATCAACCCAGGTGGCAACTTCTAATCGAACGAAGGAGGTGGGATTTTCATAGACCAGATAAGAATAGACCGGGGCTTTCGCACACCCCGAAAGCCCCACACCGCACATCAAACCCGCAACACCAAACCACAATGCCCTGAAGACATTAGGCATTCGCGTCTACGACACTCACGGTCATTTCAATACGTTCCAATGGATTATCGTTGCCATCACGTTGGACGCCAACGATCCGATCGACAGCTTCCATTCCGCTTTCGACCTCCCCAAAGGCAGTATATTGACCATCTAAAAACCGTGCATCCGCCACACAAATGAAAAATTGCGATCCCGCACTGTTCGGATCTTGAGCCCTGGCCATGGAGAGTGTTCCACGAACATGAGGACGTTGATTAAATTCAGCGTTGACCTTATAGCCCGGTCCACCCATCCCATGGCGGGAACGATCCGCGTCTTTACTGTTCGGATCACCTCCCTGGATCATAAACCCCGGAATGACGCGATGGAAGGTCGTCCCATCGTAAAATTTTTCCTGTGCGAGTTTCACCATATTCTTGACGTGATTCGGAGCGACATCAGGAAAGAATTTCAGTCGAATCTCTCCCCATGATTCGCCCTTCACGACCACGGCAATGTTGACACGAGTCTGATCATTCACCTGAACATCTGACATCTACACGTCCTTTCTTTCCCCCAAATCTAGGTTAATCATACGGCCCTTTTGGCACCAACTGCACTCCGAACCCCTGACTCACGTCATCCCAATGACCGCCTTCATCTCGACTCCGAAACGCTCCACTACTCGTGCCGACATAGAGATCACCAGAACCAGTCAGGGTCAAACTCTGGATGGACAATTTCGTCAAACCGGAATTTCTGGCTATCCACCGTTGCCGCTTTTCTTCCCAACGGAAGATTCCCCGACCCGTGGCCACCAAAATATCGTCGTTCACCGGCACGATTCCCCGGATCGAATCATTGGGCAGTCTTCGACTTAAGGGAGTCCATGATTTTCCCCCATCGAGACTTCGAAACACCCCACCATTTTGGGTGCCCAAGAAAAGATGTTGGGCCTGATTGACGGCAATGACCCGTAAATACCGGTGGGGTAACCGTTCTTTCGGATCGATAAACACCGACCGCGAATCAACCCAATGCGCCCCCTCGGCCTGTTGAGTATCGAACAGATAGAGACCCTTTCCTGATGTCGCAGCTAAGAGTGTTCCATCGTCAAGCATGGCTAAACCGGGGACTAATACCTGTTCTAACCCCTGCCCAACTTTTTCCCAGGCTTCCGTCGACCGATTCAACCGAAAGACGCCCATGCCCGTCCCAGCATAGACCTCCTGTTCATCAACCAAGAACGATTTGACTTCCGCGAGTTTGAGCCCCTTACTGAGAGGTTCCCAACGGCGCGAACCTGAGGTCAATCGATACACCCCACTCCGGACAGTCCCCGCCAGGACTTCCTGTTGTGGCGTGACGGTGAGACACAGCACAAAGGGGTCGACTAACCCTTCGTTCAGGGGCTTCCATGATTGTCCCTGATCCTGGCTAGCGAACAGTCCCATCCCGAATGACCCAGCATAGACAACTCCTTTCGTATCCACCGCCAGGGTCGTAATACTAGGAGCCCATTTCCGTTCTTCGGAATCTTTCTGTTGAGGGTGAATCCGAGGAAGATTCGAAACCGGATCCAGTTTTGTGGTCATTCGTTGCGCCTCTACCCTGCACAGTCCAATTCCTATCATACATATCACGGCTATCAGTACCGTGAATGTTTTCATCACCTGATGTGGTAGCCTATTGGCCACAGAGAAGTTCTTTGAATAACTATCCATCCTGAACTGGCTCCTCCCCTGAGTCGGGAGTTGAATCCTCTTCCGAGGTTTTGGGTTTCGGCTTTCGCCCGAACGCTTTCGCCCCCCAAATACCCAATTCATAAAGGACGATGAGTGGCCCCGCCATCAGCAACATGGTAAACAATGTCGCATCCGGTGTAAGGACTGCGGATAGGATCAAGGCCACCATGGCTGCATGTTTTCGGTATTGGATTAACATGGCAGATTGCACCAACCCGACACGAGCGAGGAGGGTCAAGACCAGAGGTATTTCAAAGGCAAACCCAAAGGTCAGGAGGAATTTCACGTTAAAGTCGACGTACGTTCCCACGGCCAGCTCAGGAGTGATTGACCGATCCATCCCGAACGTCACGAAGAAATTAATGACCAAGGGCAAAATCACGAGATTACAGAAAATGAGTCCCAGCAGGAAAAATCCCAGCGCCAGAAAAAACAACGGGATTGCCCACTTTTGCTCCTTTTGTAGTAAAGACGGTTCGATGAACTTCCAAAAGTGGTAAAGGATCACAGGGACACTGGCAATCACGGCAGCCAGGAAGGAAATTTTAATCGAAGCGAAAAGCGCCTCAGCGGGAGCGTAAAAAATCAAGTCGTCTTCGAATGGACGTTTAAACCAATCGATGAGATGCGAGGAATAAGAAAAGGCGATGACGAAGAACGTAAGGACGACAGCTCCAATATAGAGAAGCCGTCGTTTGATATCTCGAATATGGCGCTGGAGAGGATGTACGACCCTCATGGCCATGGTCGAAGAAGCTGCTGCCATGACAAAAATGACCAGACCAGCTTGTCAGAAAGGGAACGGAATTATCCCGTTGCCTCAGCTTGCTCTAACCGTGAAGTCCGAAACTCACGTATTAGAGCCGCCATGCGGTCTTTTTTTCCTAATTTTTCCTTTTGTAACTGTTTTTTGAGTATTTCTTCCTGAGGAGTCAACACATGGTGCTTCAACAGTTGTTGTAATTCTGCATCTAACCGGTGATGTGACTCCTCTAATTCCTGATACTCGGGGTTAGATGCACGCAAATTTTCCACGATGTGTTCGTCAGTAACCATCGAAACCCTCCTTCCATTTGGTGAGTCTGGAAAACGCGGTGTGTATGGCAGAGAATCTTCCTAGAATTTTCATCGAAATTTACGTATTTTCTTCTACCTCAGATAAGGGTTCTAATCTCATAAGAATAGCATCCTCGACCGGATTCGTATAGTAGGATTTTCTCCTAGAATATTCCTTAAAATTCAATGACTTATAGAGGTGTATAGCCGCAGAATTTGACTCCCGTACCTCAAGCAATCCTCTTTGACATTTCTTCTGATTGGCTAGCCCTAGAACCTCTACTATCAGGCGTTTGGCAATACCTAGACGACGGAACTCCGGAAGAACCGCCAGGTTTAACAATCGCACCTCCTCAAAGACCACCCACGCACAGATGTACCCGATGAGACCTTCTCCTCTTTGTGGGTGAGGCACGGCAAAGATATGACTAAATTGATTGCCTTCCAACTCCGCGACAAAATGTTTCTCCGACCAGGGAGCCGTAAAACATGTTCGCTCAATCCTCAGAAGCCCATCCAGATCGTGAGGGGTTGCCGAACTAATGGAAAATTCAACCGGCAGACTCTTAGAAGAACCGGACATTCTCAAGAATCCTTTATCGTTTGATCTTTCACATTAACACCTCCCGAGCTGAAAGCTGCCTTGAGGCATACGATCGTGTCATAAACATCCTCCCGTCCGTTCCGCATAGGAAGGCTGGATGTAGTTTGGGGCACACCCCTCTTGAAGATACTGCCCCAGAACAAACCGTTCATACCCCGCCCGCCCGACGGAAACGGCTGAGGGCCACAACGCATCGTCTTGAGGTTCCACGACTTGGGATGGCCAAGAATTTCTGCTTTCCCGATTGTGCACCCACCCATCACCCAATACCATCGTTTTCTCTGCTAGCGCATTACAGACATCTTGAATATTCCCGATTTGTTCCGATTGCAACATCACTAACTTTTCTGACTGCCATTGATACCGAGCCCAGTACACGAGTCCCGGTCGAATGGCAACCATGGGTAAAAGTGGGTAAGGTACATGAGGAACGTTCCAGGCCAACCCTTCCAACGTGGACACCCCAACGATCGGGATTCCTAATGCTAAACGAAAGGCGGTTAACGTCGATAACCCAACACGCAACCCTGTAAAAGACCCCGGCCCTATGGATATCGCCAATCCGTCCAAGGAGGAAGTCAGTACCCCATGGGCATCCAAAAGGCGGTGAATAGCCGGCAAAAGATGCCGGGTCAACGAACGCCCCCACTCACCGACTTCTTCCCCCAAAACGGCGGAATCCTCAAGCAGTGCGAGGCTTTGATGAAGGGTCGCCGTTTCCAAAGCCAGAATCTTCACGTTCCCCTATTCCTCACCAGACAACAATCCTGAAGAACCTTCGAATTCCCTATACCGCATTCATTACGTATTCCTGAACGTTCATCTTGATGGATCCTCCCGTGGGACGATGATCCGTGGCTCGAACAGAGAAGGGCAACCGCACAGGACTCATCGCTTGCGTGACGCGGTCTTTAACAGTCCGATAATCCTCACATTCAACCGAAATAATCAATTCATCAAACGAACTAAAGTATTCGATGGACTGAATTTCCAATGTATGAACATCCACCCAACGTCTCACCAAGACAGAATTCTTGTGCGAAGTCGTTCCCTTTGCTGGAAGATACACATCGATTCGGTATTGATCCGCACTTTTCCAGACTTGGGTTAAGGTTGGATTGACTTCTTCCAATTTGTTTAACACGCCATCCAAGGCTTGCAAGCTCAAACGTACCGTCTGGTCCCATTGATTCGGTTCCGCAATAGCATCCAGTTGCCCCTTGATCGTCCTTCCCTCTTGCGGAAAGGATAGGGAATAGTCGTTTCCCCTTCGCTGAAAATCCAGAAATGGCAGCCCCAACCTCGCAAACCCCTTTAGGCGCAAGGAATCTGGGCGGCTATACGCAAACATCCCTTGAAGCGATTGACTAATGGGAACTCCGGCCGCCGACACATCGGCCTGAAATAACCCTCGAAGCGATGAAATCCTCTCTTCTTTTTGACGTAGCGCTTCTACAACCTGTCGTCCCTCATCGGTTTCCAAAACCCGGAATGCTCCAGAGAACAGTCCCGCACACCCTCCAAGCACTCCAACCAACCAGAGACAGCAACAGACGCGTACAATCTGGAAGACGACTCTCATAGGATCATTCACACTCTTAACGCCCATGATCCATGACCGCTTCCCAGATATCCGATACCTCACGAATTCCCACGACGGTGATCTGCTCGATGTGTTTGATCTGAGAAACATTCGCTTCCGGAAGGACGCACCTCGTGAATCCGAGCTTTTGAGATTCTCGCACCCGCAAATCCGCATGTTGGACCGGACGGACTTCTCCGCCTAACCCCACCTCCCCCATGACCACAACACCAGGATCGATCGGCATATCCCGAAAGCTCGAAACCACCGCACTCACAATCCCGACATCGACCGTCGGCTCATCGACACGAAGGCCCCCAACGACGTTGACATACACATCATAGCCGGTAAAGTGAAGACCCAACCGCTTTTCTAGCACGGCGAGAAGCAAGGACACACGATTCACCTCTACGCCTTTGGCCATCCGTTTAGGAATGGAATATCCCGTTTCGGCGACCAGCGCTTGGAGTTCGACGAGCATGGGCCTGGATCCTTCCACACTGGAGACGACGACGGACCCGGCGCTTCGTCCGACCCGTCCGGCCAAGAACATTTCTGAGGGATTCGTGACTTCCATAAGCCCCTCATCATGCATCTCGAATACACCGATTTCATTCGTCGCTCCGAAACGGTTTTTCATCGCCCGAAGAATCCGGTAGCGCTGACTTTTATCCCCCTCAAAATACAATACGGTATCCACGATATGCTCGAGCAATCGTGGTCCAGCGATTGCTCCATCCTTGGTCACATGGCCAATGATAAAAATCGGAATCTCGGTTTGCTTGGCATACCACATCAACCGGCATCCCACCTCTTGCACTTGACTGACACTCCCCGGAGCGGAGGACAGTTCTTCCGTATAAACCGTTTGAATGGAATCCACCACCATGACCTTTGGGCGGACTTCTTCTGCAACACGAAATATTTCTTCGAGGGATGTCGACGACACCACATACAATTGAGAGGAACGAATATTCAGACGGTCGGCTCGCATCTTAATTTGCTGAGGGGATTCTTCACCCGAAACATACAAACGGGGTTCATCACGAAGAGCCAATGAGGCCAGCGCTTGAAGCAACAACGTGGTCTTCCCAATTCCTGGGTCACCTCCAATCAAGGTTACGGCACCCGGAACCACTCCTCCTCCCAGCACGCGGTTCAGTTCTTCTAAATCAGACTGAAGACGAAACTCTTTGGGTTGTGAGATAGAGGCTATTGGGAGAGCTTCAGGTATGGCACCAGGAAGGGAGCGGGAGTGGCTTTTTTTAGGGTCTTGCGCGATTTCCTCACGCAGTACATCCCACTGACCGCATTCCGGACAACGGCCACTCCAACGTAGGCTACGAAACCCACATTCTTGACAAACAAACTGAGTTTTGGGTTTGGCAGCCTTCATAAGGAATATTCAGGGGATCGTCGCTGGATACCCAGCGTTTTCCTACAGACAGCGTTCTTTCGAATTCATTAGGGTTTCGTGTCGCATTTACAGATAGCGTCGTACACGAGACCAATCAGGAAGAAGAACCGCTCTTCTTGGGAACTCGTCCGCAGGTTCGGCTCCAGCCACAATGACCGTCTGCAACCGGTTTTTCAGAAGGACTTCAGCGAACAAAACGGATTGCCCTATGCCTCCACTGACGTTTTCCCAGCCCTCTTCCTTTAACTGTCGTAACATATCAGATAAGGATTCGGGATTATTTGACAGTTTTTGAATCCTTCCAGGAGGAAAATGATGCTTCCTGAGCCAGAGATGAACGGTTTCCAGTTCAACTTTCCCCGTCAAATCAAGATAGACAAGATTGTAGTAATATTCCGCTAACTTGCCCAATTCAGCAGCCGCGGATTCTTGGGGATTTCCCAACTGGAGTCCTGAATCCGGAAAACCCTCAGGGGGAGGTGAAACAGCCTGGAACAAGACCGCGATATCAACGAGTAGGATCGGACGTCGCCGCTCCCATGAGAGCAAGCGGCCCTTGGCTTGTATCGCATCGACCTTCGAAGAAGTGACCCGTTTCACCAGAAGTTCCAAATTGCCTCGCATTTTTGGCGTATATTCGACGCGAGCCCATCCCTGATCATCAGTCGTACTCCGACCCACGAGCCGGCCCTGCACAAAAAACTCCAACTCTTCCCCCGAGAGCGTTTGCTTTGCTCGATCATCGTTTTCCGTCAAACGCGCTTGGAGTTCGACGGAGTGACCGGGGAACGTCAGAGCATCAGTTATGTACAGTTCCGCAGATCCAGCATAAACTGGCCCCAATTGGAGAACACCCAGAGTCAAGTACATGAGTCCCATGGCTACCAGCTTAGGTAGCCCTAAACCATATACCCCTGGCAGATGTTCATCCCCGTTCGTCTTGATGTTCAGAATAGCCCCTTCCCCCTTTTTCCGAATGCAAAGGCATCAAACCCCGCAAAGATGGCGAATTGAATATAAAACAACCATCCTAGGGGCCAATAAAATTTTGAGATGATAATCATTCCGATCGCACAGGCCAGATAGACATTCCCCCGTTTGACGCCCAAGTACAAATGTCCGGTTCCCGGCAATACGGAAAGAACTGCCGCACCTAACGCATTGAGGGTTTTCTCTCGATCATCCATCAGAAGGGTCATTTCGAGATCACGAGGAGCTCCACACCGTGAAGACATCCATAATTATGGAAATTCTGGGGAGACGCTACTGGGTTCCTCTCAAAGACTGTCGTACGGCTAGACTCACCACCACGAAGACGCACCCCAAGAAATTTCGCTCATTCCAGATTTCGTTTGCGAAGCTCTTCTTCGTATGTTTTTTGGTACAACACATCCCATTCTTGGGAACCTTCTGGAATAGGACGGGAATAGGATTGAAGTTTATGGCGAACGATTTGAATGAGGGCTTCTTCGGCTTTCACCTGCTCCGCCAGAACTCGTTTTATTTCACGTAGGGCTTGAGCCGAATCCCCTATGATGCTGGAGCCCGGGCCTTGTTCCAGTGCCGAAAGGATGACATGGGCCAAATGGGTTTGTTTATCATCACTCAACAAGGAGGTATTCATGGTGACGATCTCCGCCTCAAGGAAAGAATTCTATAGAACAATTCCCCGTTCTTTAATCAGTTTTTGCTTCACCATCGTGAACATTTTTTGATAATCAGCCCGGCCTTCCTCAAACTCCTTCTCAAATTGTTTCAGCATATTTCGGACATCAGCATTCAATCGGTTTTCGACTTCTAGCTCTTCCGTAATCGCCTCGGCTAAACGCTTTACCACGGACTCAGGGCCACCTGATAACCGAAGGAACCCCCGTTTTTCCAACCGTTCTACCACAGTTTTTGCCAATTGATTTACACGGGTCTTATTGAATCGCATGGCCTTAGGCCTCACATCTCTCAACCGTCATGGTGCTAGCCCCCTCGGCTTGAAGCAAGACTTTAGGGTCGCCGATGATTTTCCCGATTACATTCACCCGATCTGCCGGAACGGGATCCTCGCCAAGACTCATGGGTGTTCGACCAAAAAACACAGCCAACATCCCCCCCATCCCCCAAAATGCCACATCTCCAACCTTAACTTGCGTGGTGGCGGTCTCCCGAAAATCCTTAACTCCTTCCAGCCGACAATAAAATTCCTCACCCCATTGATTGGCGGGAGCGGTCACGGGGAGCGCATTTATGACGGCTTGAGCGGTTCGGTTGGGTTTCAATTCGGCCATCACGTGGATTCCGCCAATCGTAATCTTAATTCGTTCAGATTGAAATTCCATATTCCCTCTCACACAAACATACCATCACTATGCCAATCACGAATACTGCGTTCGAATGTAGCTTGTCCTCCAAGTGAAATCAAGGCTAGAATGAGCAACTCGCACCCCACCAAATTCATGCTACAATCCACCTTCATTTTCCTGAAAGGAATCGGAGAAGCGACAGAACGCTCGCTTTGGGCTGAAGGTATCGATTCATGGAGTATGTTCCTGAGCCGACCCTCTCCCCTACGTATCAGCCCCTCTCGAAAATCGCTCTACGACAAAGAAATCATACAAGCCCAACATCACTGGGAGAAAAGAAACTCTCGGTACTTCGCTCACATTCTCAAATCTCGCGACCAATGGAGACTATATTCAGCTTTTAAGAAGAACCTGGCGTACCTGGACATTGAAACCACCGGCGAACCTTTTCCTGAAGGACAGGTAACCATGGTCGGCATCTATGGAAGAAAACACATGACGACGTTGATCCAAGGGGAAACGCTGTCGTTCGACCGTTTGCAATCTGAGCTCGACTCCTACGATATATTCGTGACGTTTTTTGGGTCCGGGTTTGATTTCCCATTTCTTAAAGCCGTCTATCCACGATTGACCATTCCTCAACCCCATATCGACCTCTGCTTTCTGGCAAGACGGTTAGGAATGAAGGGCGGTCTCAAATCCATCGAACGGGAAACGGGATGTGAGCGGCCGGCTGAACTCGACGGATTAACCGGTTGGGACGCCGTTCGCCTGTGGGACGAATGGCAACAGGGGCACCTGGCTTCCAAGCAGAAACTCATCGATTATAATGCGGCAGATTGTCAAAACCTTGAACCATTGGCCGACCTGCTTTACGAGCGTCTCGTTAGGGAGTATGGTCCACCTATGGAGTGCCCCGGTACATGATGAATGCCCGACCCACACCTTCCTGGCAGGGCATCGGCCATACTGACATCGGTCGAGTTCGATCCATGAATCAAGATGCCTTCTTCTTGGATCAGGAGGTTCAGTTGTGGATCGTCGCCGACGGCATGGGAGGCCATACTGGTGGTGAAGTCGCAAGCAGGATTGCTATAGAGGCTATTCCCACCAAATTTCGAGAATGCCTTTCTTCCCTTCCAGAAGAAACTTCCCCGCAAACACATACCGCCCAAGCCTTAGAACGCGCGCTTCACCATGCCAACCACGCGATCCGGGTCGAGGCCGAGGCTATCCCCGACTTGAAAGGAATGGGGACGACCGTCGTCGCGTTGGCCATTACCGAAAACAGTGAAGGATATCGCGCAACCATTGGACATGCGGGAGACAGCCGGGCCTACGTCTTTCACGACGGCGGCCTCCGTCTCTTGACCCAGGATCACACATTATTGGAAGAACGTCTGGCCTTGAACCTGATTACCCGAGATCAAATTCGCTCACATCCCTTACGTCATATACTCACCAGGGGTCTCGGCATTGACTCGGAGGTCCATCCCACTATTCAAGAGTATCCCCTCTCCCCCCAAGACCTCATTGTATTATGTTCGGATGGACTGACGAAAATGCTAGAAGACATGGAAATCCAAACCATGATGGTGAAGGAGCAACGTCACCCCTCGGAACTCCCTCAAAAAATGATTGCCACCGCAAACCGGCTCGGTGGAGAGGACAATACCACGGTTGTGATCATTGGGAAGGGGCTAGAGTCGAGCCGTTCAACTTGAGGCTCAGCGAATTGAGGAAGGAGACTTACCAAAGACCGCGGACCATCCAAAATATCCGACTGCGTCTTTCATGTTGGAAAACCACCGATGCGCTAGACCCATGGAAGGGTCGGTAAGATATTGCAGTGTGAGCACAATACGCTCTTCCCCCTCCTGAATCGGCGTCACCGCATGGTACAATTTGTCGCCGTTAAAGAAAATAAAGGTACCTGGATCGGTCGCTAACGCGACTTCTTGAACTTCTTTCCCGTTCTCCTTGGTGTGCAATCGACAGACTAAACGACTCGTTGATTCATCACGCAATCCCACCAATACCGTATATCGTTTTCCTTTGTAATAACTCGTATCATAATGATACCCAATGTGATCACCTGCTTCGGTGTAAAAATACAGAGCACACGAGTGAGGGTCTCGTTCGGGACATCGGAGCAAGGGCACCTTCGCAATATGGCTCAACAGCTGTATCCAGCCAGGATGTTGGTAAAACGCAAGAATACTGGGAGAAAGCTTTTGAAGATCGTAATAGCTCACACTCCCGCCCTTTTTATGCCCTGGTATGTAATTCCGGTTCACACAGGAGCGTAACTGTTCGACTTCTTTCATGAATTGATCAATGATTCCTGAATCAATCATGGCTGGTTGGTTAAAGAATTCCCCCTGCTCCCAATACCGCCGTGTCACATCTTCCACATCCACGATATTTAAGTTATCCGTTAATTGTTGATCGACCGCCATCGGTTCAACCCTCATTTTCTCTATTCCAGAACAATCGGCACACTAATTCTTGGCTGGGACATTAAAGGGATTAGGGCTCAGTCATCTCTATCCCATCCCAGCAACTTTACCAAAAACTCCCCACAATAAAAAAAGGGAATTCCTCACGGTATTTCTTGACCTATCCTTTCTGAACCCAGTAAGGTTTCCCCTCTTTTGCGATAGAACGTCACCAGGCACCAAAGTGACGTACTCTCTATGGGACCCTTCTTGTTTTCAGGAGCATTTCGGCATGCCTCTTTTACCATTCCGCGAACTCATCGAAGGTCAAGATTACTGGATTCAGGACAACGTCCTACCCAATCCTTTGGAGATCGCCCAACGGTGCATTACCCAAAGTACCTGGACGTTAGGTTCACCCTGGAGACCAGAGCCCTGGCCGGGTATACGGGCTCCGAATGCTCTTCTACCCGAGGAGGTTCAGGTTATCGAAAACTGCGTCAAAACCCATCTGGGAATTGCTGCTCTTCAACCCCAATCTGATAGCGACATGGGAATTTCCGGTCACAACCATATTCAGGTTGTAGGCGGAGCTGAAGGGGTTGCACGTCCCCATGTCGATTCGGCCCGGATATGCGATGTGGCAGCGGTACTCTACCTTCACCCGAGTCCTCCAACCACCCATTGCGGAACTTCCTTCTATCGCTTGCAGATTCCCGGTGAAGACCCGGATGGCAATTATTGTCCAAAGGAATATGAAAGCTTGCGAGATGTCCCGGGCATACCGGAAGAAATGGATCCGACGATGTTTAAGGAAATTCTTGAAGCCCCCTACGTCTTCAATCGATTGGTCGCGTATAAATCCGACTTAATTCATTCCGCCACCGGATACTTCGGCTGGGATCACACGTTGGCTTCAAAACGTATGGCGGTGGTCTTTTTTTGGAAAATTCTCACCTGAAACGAATGGGACTCGAGCAAGCACTGGCTTTCCAGCTACGAAACCCCTTTCAACATTTCTTCGGCCGTTTTTCGTAAAGTCGGAGTGAGTTTTCCACCTCCCAACATTCGGGCAATTTCGTTCTGTCGTTTCATGCCCTCAATCCGCACGACTCCGGTTTGCGTCCTCTCCCCCTTGGTGGTTTTTTCCACCACATAATGCGCATGGCCTTGAGAGGCAATTTGCGGCAGATGGGTCACACAACAGACTTGATGAAATTTGGCCAATTGACGCAGACGCATACCCATCACCCTCCCCACTTCACCCCCCACACCGCTATCGACCTCATCAAAAATCACCACGGGAATCTGATCGTGTTCGGCAAAGACGGTTTTTAACGCCAACATAATCCTGGACAATTCTCCCCCGGATGCTATCTTTTCGATCGGCATGAGCGGTTCACCAGGGTTTGCAGAAAAGACCATCTCCGTCCTATCTTTTCCAGTGTGTCCATAGGCTTGATCTCCAGAAAGGGGCTCGACCTTTACCCGGTATTCGACGGACCCCATATGCAGTGCCTGGAGCTCGGTTTTAACGGCTTTTTCCAATCGTTTGGCGACTTGTTGTCTTTTTCGAGATAAATCTTCGGCTAGCTTTCGTACGGTTTCTTCGGCTCCTTGAACTTCCCCCTCTAATCGACACATATGCGCGTCTCGATCGACCAGCGAACTCAATTCCTCATGTAATTGATCAATCATCTCGAGTAATTCCTTGATCGTTTTTCCGTATTTTTTTTGAATTCGTTGAAGAAAGGCTAATCGTGCATCGATGAAATCCATTCGATTGGGATCGACTTCCACATGATTTTCATACTCTCGCAATGCGTTCCTCAATTCCTCCAGGGGAATGTGAATGGGTTCGATTAAGGCTGGCCAGGAACGGGCTTGCGGATCAATTTCACTCAACTCCCTTACCCATTGCTGCACTTGCTCCAATTGTTCAAGAAGAGATCCGTCCTGACCGGACAACACGGTATAGGCTTGCTGGGATAACACTCTCAAGCGATCCGCATACTTCACTCGATGATATTCCTCCTGCAAGGCTTCGACTTCCCCTTCCTGTAGATTGCCCTCCTCTAGTTCTTGCAATTGATACTCCACAATTTCCTGCCTATGATCCTGATCTTGCACTTTTTCCCGAAAGGATTGCAGAGCCTTTCGTTTCTGCAACCAGGCAGCAAAATGCTCCTGATACACCTGTACCTCATGTTGTAAATTTCCAAAGGCATCCAAGAGCCGTTGCTGGGTTTTGGGAGAGAGGAGGGATTGCTGGTCATGCTGCCCATGAATATCGATAAGCTGTTCCCCAAAAGCTTGAAGCGTCTGCAATGACGCAAGTTGCCCATTCAGGTATATCCGGTTTTTCCCCGACCGGGAAATAATGCGTCTCACGAGGATTTCGGTTTGGTCGGCCAAGAGATACCCATCCTCCCGCAATCCCGGGATCGATGGATGAGAGTCGGGCAAGAGAAAACTCGCTTCGAGTAGAGCCTCTTCAGCGTTGAACCGAATCATATCTGTCGCCGCTCTTCCTCCAGCAAGAAGAAGGAGGGCGTCAATCACAAGGGATTTTCCTGCCCCGGTTTCCCCGGTAAACACCAAAAATCCCTGAGGAAATTCAACGTGAAGTTGGTCGATTAAAGCAAAATGAGAAATGCGAAGCTCGGTTAGCATCGCACAGCTTTCAGCTCTCCGGAACCGCTAGGCCGTGGCTGAAGATTGAGGGAGAAGAGAATCAATGATTTGTTTGAATTGTTGCTTGGGACGAGCCCCCACGATTTTTTCCACGACCTCTCCACCCTTGAAGAATAGGATGCTGGGGATACTCATAATTTGATATTTCCCGGCCACCTCTGGAGCCTCGTCCGTGTTCAGTTTCATGACCTTCAGCCGCCCTTGATATTCCTGCGCCAGTTCATCCACGATCGGCGCGACCATTTGACAGGGACCACACCAGACTGCCCAAAAATCTACCATGACGACATCAGGAGACTGCAACACTTCCCCTTCCCAATTTGAGGCATCGGCTTTCGCAACCAATTCTGACACGGAATTCCTCCTTGAAAAAATTCAAAATACCATCGGTGACCTTGAGGTTCATCCTAAAACCGACGTCGTGAGACTGTCAACTCACTAAAACATCTTTGTCAAACTTCTCACCATCCGATTACTCCCACCGCCATTGTGGGGGAATTCCATGCCACCAAGAATCAGGACGCTCTTGACGCCATGCGGTTTGTTCCAACCACAATTGATCCGTCCGACTGCGATCCAAACGATTGGCCATCCCAGCAGTGATATCAAACTGTTGCCGAATACCCTCATGAATTAATTCTTGTGCCATGCGGGGCAACACGTTGGGTGGATCAATAAGATCAATGACGGCACGAGCTGTCAAATTCAACGATAATTGTTCCACTCTCACATAATCCTCTTTTTTCACCAAATACGCCAAATATCCATCAAGCGCTTCGTAGACGTAGGCCAAATACACATAGGCTTCCACGGACGGGTCGGTATCAATATGGTCCATGCAGGCTTCAACCGCTCGACGATAATCTCCTGCCTGTAAATACATCTTTGCCCGAGCCAGTTGAGAGAGCGACCCGCTCCTCAGAGACGGATTGTCCAACTGAGCCCCCCAACTCAAACCTGGGGGTCCAAAAACAAACAGGAAGGTCATTAGGGGTCCCAATACATAATTACGAAATTGTTTTTTGCATTGCATGGGAAAAACTTCCTTCATAATCTCTCCTCCTCTGTCTCCTTTTCGCCCAAATGCCCAGCATCAAACCCTAACTTTCCCGGTCTCTGAATATCGTATCTTTAAACACACGAACGTGCATACCCCTTTTGAGCCATGTCTGAAAACTATTCATGGTTTGTTCCAAAAAATTCCATTGTTTTCAATATGTTCTTCACTCCCTCTCTTTCTAAGCCCATTGACTGTTAAGAATCAACGACAGTTCCCACTCCCTCTCTACCACCTGATCCATAAAACTCCTTTCCTTTCTCATCGACAAAATCAAGAAACTTCCATAATTTTCCCAAAATTCAATATGAATTCCTGAAGGAATCTTCCTGGCATAGTCATTGCCACAATCCCCCATGACCTCTTCAATCCCAACGTTCACATTGAGAATGTTATGACTCTTTTCAAGTGTATTCAGGAATACGTGTTGAGGAAACGTCAACTTCCGTTGTCCTACTTTATCATTATCCCCTTGAGTCTGGCCTTCCTCGTTGCCCTGATTCCTTCCGACCCGGGTCGGCTGAATTCGGCTCAAATGGCCGCCGCCCTGAAACGCATCCATCAGGAACATACCAGGCTGGCCAAAAGGGGGCTTACTGATCCCACTCTGGCCGCTCTCACGATTTACCTTGAAGCACGAGGGGAAAGTTTTGCGGGAAAAATGGCTGTGGCCGCGGTCATCCGAAATCGAATGCAATACCGATATCATAGTGACGGCACGGTTAAAGGCACCGTCCTTCGAGCCAATCAATTTGAACCGTGGATTACCTTAAGACCAGAGGATATCTCGTACCGGAAGAATAACGTGAAGATGCAGGAAAGTTTATTGGCCTGGCAACTGGTCCAGGATGGCAGGAATATCGTGAATCATGCGGTCCTATTCTTCAACCCCCAAATCGTTCGTACACCTCGCTGGGCACGCGTGAATCGGAAAGTTGCCACGATTGGCGGTCATCACTTTTTCAACCGACATCGGATTTAATTCAGGTGCGCAGAAGGTTGAGGCCGTCGCAAATTCCTTGGACGATGACTTTTTCCTCGCTCTTCATCAATACTGAGAAGCTGGATTCGCAATTGACGCAACGCCCCGGCATGAATGCGACAGACTCCTGACTCCGTCAGCCCCAATCGTTTCCCGATTTCTTTCAATGTTAATCCAAGATGATAGTACAAGTGCAACACTTCACGTTGTCGATCGGAGAGCGTGACAAGGGCCGCCTCTAAAGCCGCTTTCATTTCAGCATTCACGCAGGCCATAAAGGGATCCGGATTATCCGAATCCGGCAATACGTCCCTCAACGTACAACTATCCTCGCCCACAGCCACTGGCTCATCCAAACTAATTAATCGGGGGTCATATCCAAGAATCTGTTCAAGTTCTTCCTCACTCACCCCTAACGTTTTACCTATTTGCTGTATCGTGGGAGGATGATCATGCTTGTGCTGAAATTCCTCAATGACCTGTCGAATTTGGTCACGGCGGGACCGAACCGATCTAGGCACCCAATCCATCATACGTATTTCATCCAACATCATGCCTCGAATACGGTATTCCGCGAAAGTCCTGAACTTAATCTCCCGTGTTGGATCAAACCGTTTTGAGGCAGACAAGAGACCCATAACTCCGGCGCTGGTAAGATCCTCGATATCCAAGGAAAAGGGGTTCTTTGCCGCCATGGCACTAGCTATTCTCCTGATCATCGGCAAGAACTCCTCAAGAAGTTCGGCCAAATTTTCTTGCCCAACTTGGGGAGTCGGGGGCCTTGAATCCACAGCTTGCTTGGTCTCCTCCGCCCGCTCCTGGTCATTCGTCACAGCATAATTCAAACCAGAGGATCGAGAAGGTTGAGTGAGTTTGCTCATAAATCGGTCCTTCATGAATGCTCAACGAACCAGGATGAACAAAAAAAAATCGCCCATTCCGGAGAATGGGCGATTGACCAAAATCACAAGATTACTGGAACAGTCCGGTAACCAGACTAACCCCGCCCACCAGCTGGGCCCAGGGTCTCTTGGCTTTGCGCCCTACCCTCGCGGATAGTTTGCCATTGTCACCTGTTTCGCGAATGATGTCTTACGTTATGATTCCCTCAATTATAAATTTCTGGCCATCTGAACTCGTTCTCCCTATGTTGGAGGAACGGGCAAGTGAGAATACCCTTGCCTGAGATAGGCCCCTTAATTTGTTCCGTGCCCGCCTTATCGGACTGAGGAAAATCTGAATTAAGAAAAAACTTGATCTCTCCTTCACAAACACTCATAACGTTCCAAAAGGTTAGGATACTCGTAAAAACACCCCATCTCTTCATTTGGATCAGGGGCTCAAAATTGGTGGCCATGGTGAGGGCACCCGCTGAAGACTATTTCAGTTTCAAAAACAAATTGGCACCAATCAAAAAGAACATCACAGTCGCAATCCACGCCCCCATCATCGGCAACAAAGCCCCATTCCTCCCCAAGGTCACCCCCACAGAATGAACAGCCCAAAAAAGGAAGGCAAACGCCAAGGTTTGCCCCAGTCCTTTACCAACCCCAACATATCGTAAACCGCTGCTTCGCAGGCTAACGGCTACCCCGATAAGCGTCATCACAAAAGGAACCAAGGAATAAGAAATTCTGGCCCAATAATCTGTGACCAATCGTTCACTTCGATGGCCATCTTCTTCGACGCGTTGAATATAGTCATAGAGTTGAAAAAGAGTCATGAATTCGGGGGATTGCTTGAGCCAATTTTGAAAGTCTTGAGGAACGAGGGAAAGAGGAAGGGTAAGTTGAGGAAGATCAAGTACCCGGACCCGGTTGTCTTGGCCAATTTCACGATGGACCACGTCCTCCATGACCCACTGCCCATCAAAAAAGGTGGCTTGCTTGGCTTCGATAATCTCTGTGAGTTGGAAAGGAGAACCCAAGGTATATTGATAAATCCCATTGAGCCGCTGCCCATCCTCCACGACCGTTTCAACTTTCAACAATTGGTTTTTTCCCAACCGTAACCACACCCGCTCCGGGGTTATGGATAACCGTTCGGGTTTCCCTTTGATCAGAACGGACTTCACGTATTCTGCTTTGATATTGGCCAAGGGGATAAAGATAGTGGTGAGCATCAGACACATCGCACTCACGACCAACGTAAAGGCAAAAAATGGGGAGGAAATTTGTAAAAAGCTTAAACCGCTACTTCGCATGGCCGTGACTTCTCGCGTGCGGTTAAGCCCTCCTAAGGTAAGAATCGATGCCAAAAGCGCCGCCAAAGGGGCCAAGAGAAATGTGATCTCTGGCACACGATACATAAAGAAACTGCCGATGACCCAGAAATCTGCCTGATATTTCAAGAAGCCTCTCAGTTTCTCAAAAAAATCGACCATGAGATAAATGGTTAAAATCGTGACCAAGCATAAACCGAACGTGCGAGCAAACTTTCCCAAGATGTACCAAAACAACGTGTTCATACGTGTTTAATCCAACCTCAACCCTACAGCTTTCTGGCCTGAATATAGAGCCCAACCGTCACAATGACGAGTAAGACGTTAGGCAACCATGCCCCGGCGAAGGGAGTCAGGATTCGAGAGTTCACGAAAAACTCTGCCAACACATTAAACAAGTAAAAGCCGATGATGGCCCCCACTCCAAGCGCGAAGCCACCCGCTCGCCCCGACCGTCTGGACACCATCCCTAGCGGCACACCTAACAATCCCAGAATAAAGGTGGACAGTGGAAAAGCGGTGTCCTTGTGGTATTCCATCAACCTTCGAAAAACACTACTTTTTTTTCCCTGGGTTTCTTGTAATCGGGCTTGGAGTTCCTCGTAAGTTTTCCTGTGAGTTTTTTTGTCCAAATCACCAAATGGTGAAGGCAACCAAAAATCATAGGTCCCAAACGTCAGGCGATGAAATGCCTTCTTGTCTTCCGGAATTTGATGGATGGCCCCGTCGAATAACCGTATGCCCATCTGGTTTTTGTGATTGGGCTTCAACATTTGAAAGTGCTGAGCCACGACAATTAGCGGTCGCTCAGGGTTCCGTTGGTCTGAAATAAACACCCCTTTTTTCTCGGATGGAGAATCCGAGCTGGGAACATACACGATCAATCCTTCAACGGGTTCGTTAAACACACCGGAATCCACTACCATCGTCAATTCTTTTTGAATGACACTGAGAGCGACCTTTTTAATTGAAATATTGGACCAGGGTTGGCCCCACTGGGAAAGAAACACCGTTAACCCGTACACGGCACCAGAAAAGACCACGACCGGCATGAGGATTCTCCAAAGACTCACTCCGGCTGCACGTATGGCGATCATTTCATTATCAAAGGACATTCGATTAAAGGCCGCAATCGAGGCAATGAGACAGGCAATCGGGAGGGTCAAGACTAAAAAAGAGGGTAATAAGGCCATCACAATGCTTCCCAGAGATTCCATACCCACCCCACGGGAGACGACCAAATCCACGAGCCGCAGCATCTCTTTCGTAAACACCACAAAAGACAGACCAAGCAAACTAACCCAAAATGGGGAAAGCAATTCCAGAAAAATGTACCGATCAAGTAAACGAATCAAGGTAGGAACAAAAAAAAGTGAAAAAAATGGTGAGAAATTACCTTTAAACGTAAAATATAGTCATACCCACTTAGGAAAGAATGCCATAAAGTTCGTGATAATTCCCAGAAATATCCGTAAAATTTCTAAGTCACACAAATGTGAAGAAAAGAAGATTTTTTCGAATTTTATTGACAGATTTTTTCAACTGTGCTACATCGTTGTGGTTTTTGTAAAGGTAGAAGCAGTGAAACGAGACCTATTGTGACGCCGAAAAAGGAAACTGGTCCTTTTTCGGCTTTTTTTTGGCCTGACTCCTGAGTTTCTGCCCATTTATACATATATCAATTGACTTGTAAGGGGAGGGGACATCGTGAGAAGCAAGGGAACCGTCAAATGGTTTAATGATCGCAAGGGATTCGGTTTTATCCAAGTCGAAGGTGGACAAGACGTCTTTGTCCATTATTCTGCTCTTCAAGAAGAAGGCTTTAAATCCCTGAAGGAAGGAGAATCCGTCGAGTTTGACTTAGTTGAAGGCGCCAAGGGTCCACAGGCGGCTAATGTCACGAAATGTGGAATTGGGCAACCTTCCTAAGATTATCGCGGATTAAGTAACCCACACGCTCTTCTCGAGTCTCACTCAGGAAGAGAAATCGCGTGGCAAAAATACGTTTTTTCATGAAGGATTCCCTCTCGGGTTTTTCCTGATTCCCTCGACGCTCAATCCTTCATTCCTTCCGTTTTCCCAGGCCTTCGTAGATAAAGGCCCAGCTAGTCTTTGCTCCCAAGTATGCTTCCTTGACTTCCCTGTTTTCCACCTGATAGACTTCCTCTCTAAGTTATTGTATTTATTGGTTTTTTTCGAAATATTTTTTCCAAAAGGACACCTATGTCACGTAAAATCCTTAACGATTTATTCTTTTGGCATTCAAACCAAACCCATGAAAAATTTCGCCTCTTGATGGCAGACCAGGAGGAAGACTGGGGTGCAGCCCAGGATGAGGAAGAAAAGCTTCCCCCTGCGCCTTCAAACCTCAAAGCCAAACCTGACCATAGTCGGATCACACTCACGTGGGACCCGGTCCCCGATGCTCTCTACTATAACCTCTATTTCATGACCAGTAAGGGCGTACAAGTTCATGCCCCTGAGCTTTCAAGACCCATAGCCTCGCGCGAAGACTTTAGTCCCACCATCGGCATTTCTACGGAAAAGGCCAACTGTGTAGAGGGTGCGGCCTCTCCCTACGAACATAATGATCTCGCGAACAACCTTTGCTACCACTATGCGGTAACGGTCGTCACCGAAGAGGGTGAAAGTCCACTTTCCGATGAAGTGATGTCTATCCCCTCCCCGTATTTGACCGTCATGCAATTTGGAGATGAAGGAGTTGATGAAGGGGAATTCAAATCCCCTACCGGACTCGCCGTGGATAAGGACGGCAATATTTACATCGGGGATACCGACAATCATTCTGTTCAAAAATTCGATCGAGACGGAAAATTTCTGGCTCGATGGGGCGATGAACCCGATACCGCAGAGGGGAGTTTCTATTATCCACGAGGCTTAGCCACCTCTCCTGAGGGCGATGTGTATATCGCCGACAGCGGAAACAATCGCATACAAAAATTCGATTCCGACGGCAATGTCATGAATGCGTGGGGAAAATTTGGTTTTGCTTGGCGTGGGGCTGAAGCAGGCAAATTCGATGTGCCTTGGGGAATTGCCACCGATGCACAGGGAAATTTATTCGTCTCAGACACCAGCAACGCCAGAATTCAAAAATTCCTTCCTGATGGAACCCCTGTCCTGAAATGGGGGCGAGACGGAGGATATGACGGAGCCTTCTTTTATCCCAGAGGATTAGCTGTTGATTTTGTCGGGAATATCTACGTCGCAGACGAGGGTAACCATCGTATTCAAAAATTTGATGCTCGAGGAAATTTTCTCTTGAAATGGGGGAAAGAAGGTAATGCCCCTGGCCAGTTTAAATCCCCATGGGGAGTGGCCTGCGATGCCCTAGGATATGTCTACGTCGTCGACAGCGGAAACCATCGGGTACAAAAATTTGATTCCAACGGCACCTACTTATGCTCATGGGGCAACCGTGGACTCACCGAAGGTCAACTCAACTTCCCTTCCGGAATTGCCGTGGATAACGAAGGGTATGTCTATGTCATCGACAGCGGAAATCATCGCTTAAGCAAGTTCGCCCCAACCGACGAAGAATTGAACCGTGGGAAACAAGAGAAAAAAACCACAACCGACCTTGATGCCCCAATCAACCTCGTCGTCAAACCCGGTGATACGGAAAATATCATTAGCTGGCTCGATGTCCCCAACGCGGTGAGCTACAACTTGTATTTCAGCACCAACCCCAATATTTCGACAGAAACATCCACGAAGATTGAAGGGGTCACCAGCCCGTACTTTCATAACGGTTTGACCAACGACACGCCTTATTATTATGGCCTCACCGCAGTCACGGAAGATGAAGCCGAGAGCACCCTTTCCGAAGAACAAATGGCCATTCCGGTCCTCATTGATGTGACGGCTCCTCAAAATCCGGATATCGTCTTAAATCACGGGGCATACATGACCAATAGCCCCGATATGGTCGCTACCATATCCGCAAAAGACGTCGATAGTGGGGTGGCCGCCTATTTCATCTCCGAAAACCCCATGACCCCGAGCGGCACCATGCCGGGATGGGTCGACGTTGAACCAGAACAAAAGTTTGGCGCGACCATCCCCTTCACGACTTCCCCCGGGGACGGGACCAAAACGGTCTACGTGTGGTTTAAGGATGCCAATAACAACGTTTCGGTACCGGCCAGCACCAGCATACTTCTGAATACATCGGGATATATCTGTATCGCAAAATGGGGGAAACCCGGCCGGGGCGCTTCTCTGCTCCATGGAGGAGAGTTTATTGCCCCGATGTACGGCATGACCATCGACCGGCAAGGATCGATGTTTGTCGTCGACAATGGGAACAATCGAATTCAAAAATTTGATCGCTCCGGAAACTTCATTCTGCTATGGGGAAATTTTGGTTCCTCGAACGGTAATTTCAACAATCCTACTGGGGTCGCCTGTGATGGTGAAGGGAACGTCTATGTCGCCGATACCAACAACCACCGAGTCCAGAAGTTCGATGGGAAACTCGGACATTACATGATGAAAATTGGAGGACGCGGGAACGGTGAAGGCCAATTTAATGCTCCATGGGGCGTCGCCGTCGATCGTGTCCGAGGATATGTGTATGTCGTCGATAGTGCCAATTTCCGAATTCAAAAGTTCGACGATACCGGAGAATTTATTATGCAATGGGGCAACTTCGGTAATGGCGACGGACAATTCTATTTTGCACGAGGCATTGCCGTTGACCAGACCGACGGAACTGTGTACGTCGTCGACATGGGAAATCACCGGATCCAAAAATTCGATACGAGTTCCAACGTCCTTCCACAACTCCTCACCAAATGGGGAGGAGGCTTGGGCCCCGGGCATGCCAGTAGCGCCCAAGCCCAAGAACCCGGTCAATTCCGTTCACCCTGGGGCATTGCGATCGACGAAGCCGGAGATGTGTTCGTGACGGATACCGGGAACCAGAGAATTCAAAAGTTCGATCGTGACGGGAATTTCATTACCCAATGGGGAGGCTTTGGGACTCAGGAAGGTCAATTCAATTTCCCCTATGGAATCAGCATTGATAACCGCGGCCATGTGTTCACCGTTGATAGTGGAAATATGCGAGTCCAACAATTCATGCCCGCGGAAGAAGCCGAGGACCACTTCCAAGAGGAAGAAACCATTGCCTTTATTCCCGAAGCTGGAGAATAAATACACCAGAAGTATTTTGTGCCTCTGACCTCCTATCATTCGGGAGTTTCGTGATTTCGCCACAGTTGGAGCAGACTTCGCGTACGAAGATGCCATGAGGATGGTCCGCAAGCATCCTCCACACATCCCAACACGAACACTATCTCTTTTTGTGCCCGTTGACTGCATTCCTAAAGGAATTTAAGATGCGTCACATCCTTGACCACTTCCGTAACCCGATAGACGGCTAAAGAGACCAGAACCCATGTGGGAAGAACAAATTCGAGTGGGATTGACCTTCGATGATGTTGTCCTTCTCCCTCGCCGTTCGAATGTCATCCCTACCGAGGTAGAAACATCAACCCAACTCACCCGGCACATCCGGATCAAGATCCCTATCATCAGTGCCGCGATGGATACGGTAACCGAAGGACGATTGGCCATCGCTATGGCTCGAGAAGGGGGAATGGGGATCGTTCACCGAGCCCTCACACCCGAACAACAAGCGGCAGAAGTCGATAAGGTCAAGAAATCTGAAAGCGGGATGATTTTATCCCCCATTACCATATCACCGGATCATACGATTCGTGATGCCCATCACCTCATGGCCACGTATCGTATTTCGGGGATTCCGGTCACGAAGGATAAAAAACTGGTTGGGATCCTGACCAATCGGGACTTACGGTTTGAAAACCGAATGGACTTGAAAGTTTCTCAGGTCATGACGAAAGGCGAACTGGTCACCGCCCCTGAAGGTACCAGTTTAGAGAAAGCCCAGGCCATTCTCCATGAACACCGTATCGAAAAGCTCCCGGTCGTGAACGACCAATTCGAACTTCAGGGTTTGATCACGATTAAGGATATCCAGAAAAAAATTAAATATCCCCTAGCCTGTAAAGACGAACATGGACGCCTCCGGGTAGGGGCCGCAGTGGGCGTGGGAGTCGATGTGGAAGAACGGTTGGAGCGCTTAACGAAGGCTGGAGCCGACCTGGTTGTCGTGGATACCGCCCATGGGCACTCACAAAGTGTGATCGACCGGGTCACCTTCATCAAGAAACAGTACCCGACGCTGGAGGTTATCGCAGGAAACGTCGCGACTCCAGAAGCGACAACCGACCTGATTAACGCCGGAGCGGACGCGGTAAAAATTGGGGTAGGCCCTGGATCCATTTGTACAACACGAATCGTTTCAGGAGCAGGGGTCCCTCAACTTACGGCGGTGGCCGACTGTTCAGTGATCGCGAAACAATATGAAGTCCCCATCATCGCTGATGGAGGAATCAAATATTCAGGAGACATCACCAAAGCCCTCGCCGCAGGCGCCTCAGCGGTGATGATCGGGTCTCTGTTTGCCGGGACGGAAGAGTCTCCGGGTGACACCGTATTGTATCAAGGCCGGACGTACAAGGAATACCGTGGCATGGGTTCCTTAGGGGCCATGGAACGTGGGGGAAAAGACCGCTATGGTCAAGAAGGACAAGAGACCGCCAAACTCGTCCCTGAAGGGATTGAAGCCCGGGTTCCCTATAAAGGGAATTTATCCGTCATGGTCTATCAATTGGTAGGAGGGCTCAAAGCGGGTATGGGGTACTGCGGATGTCGGGCAATCCCCGAACTCCAACAGGAAGCTCGCTTCATTCGATTGACGTCTGCCGGCCTTCGAGAGGCTCATGTCCATGATGTGATTATCACGAAAGAGGCCCCAAATTACCAAGCCGATTAACACTGCAACGTTTCACCCAGCCCTTCCCGGCTCATGATTGCGTCTTTACACGTATGCCACCCCAACACGATACGATCGTTATTTTGGACTTTGGGTCCCAGTACACCCAACTCATCGCTCGTCGGATTCGTGAATTTCATGTGTTCTCGGTCATCCTTCCTGCGCATGCCAGTCTCCAGGACATCCTGATTCATCACCCGAAAGGCCTCGTGTTCTCCGGTGGGCCCGCTAGCGTCACCCAGGACCACGCGCCCAAAATCGACAATGCCATTTTTGATCTGGACATCCCAATTTTGGGTATCTGTTATGGCATGCAACTCCTCGCGCAACAATCTGGAGGTACCGTCAACCCCACACCCCATAGGGAGTTTGGCCGAGCCGAGCTACTCGTAGAAAATCATCAAGACTTGTTCATGGGCATCGAATCGGAGACGCCATTTCCCGTATGGATGTCCCACGGAGATTCGGTGGAACGACTTCCACCAGGGTTCGAACGCATCGCGCATACGGCCCATGCCCCCATCGCCGCGATGAAAGGGCACCATGGCTCTCAACCCCTCTTTGGCATTCAATTTCACCCTGAAGTCGTCCATACCCTCCATGGCTCGACAATCCTGCAGAACTTTGCCCGACATATCTGCCATTGTCAGCCCACATGGACCATGGGATCCTTCATCGAAGAATCTGTCCGGAATATTCGTGACTCTGTGGGAACGGATCGGGTGATTTGTGCCCTGAGTGGCGGAGTGGACTCTACCGTGGCGGCCGTCTTAGCCCATCGAGCGCTTGGCGATCAATTAACCTGTCTGTTTATCGATAATGGGCTCATGCGGAAGCATGAAGTGTCACAACTCGAAAATATCTTTCAATCGGCCTATCGGATGAACGTACAAATTATCGACCAGGGCGAGACCTTCCTTACAACCTTGGGACGGACGATTGATCCTGAAAAAAAGCGAAAAATCATCGGCCGGCAATTCATTAAAGTCTTTGAACAAGAAGCAAGAAAAATCGGAAATGTGAAGTGGTTGGTTCAAGGGACGCTGTATCCTGACGTTATTGAAAGCTTGAGCGTTAAAGGCCCTTCTGCCACGATCAAAACACATCATAACGTGGGAGGCCTTCCCAAACGGATGAAATTCAAACTCATCGAACCATTCCGAGAGTTATTTAAGGATGAAGTCCGAGAATTAGGCCTGGAACTTGGCCTCTCAGGAGATATTGTCTGGCGTCAACCTTTCCCCGGTCCGGGATTGGCCATCCGAATTCTTGGTAAAGTCACCGAACCACGGCTGGCCATGCTAAGGGAGGCAGATGCTATCGTACGTGAAGAAATCGAGCGAGCGGGGCTGGCCAGAGATATCTGGCAATTCTTTGCCGTATTACTTCCCATCCACACCGTAGGAGTCATGGGAGACCAACGCACCTATGAATCGGTCATTGCCATTCGAGCCATAACCAGTACTGATGGGATGACAGCAGATTGGGCCCATATCCCACCAGATATTCTGGGAAAAATGTCCAATCGCATCATCAACGAAGTTCACGGGGTCAACCGTGTCGTGTATGATATAAGCTCGAAACCCCCAGCGACGATAGAATGGGAATAACCATGGCCGTTCAAGAAACCTCCACTCGTTTACAGAAAGTCATCGCGCGGGCAGGCATTGCGTCACGACGCCAGGCTGAAGAATTAATCAAGCAAGGGTTGGTTACGGTGAATGGACAAACCGTGCTCACCTTGGGCACGAAGATTGATCCAGTCCATGATCACGTCAAAGTGAAGGGCCGACGCCTTAAAACCCAAGCACCTGATATGTTTCTCCTTCTCAATAAACCATCAGGGTATCTTTCCACTTTGATGGACCCTGAGGGTCGTCCAACGGTTAAACAACTCCTGCCAAAACCGTCATTACGACTGTTTCCGGTAGGTCGGTTAGATTTCGATAGCGAAGGACTGCTCCTTCTCACGAACAATGGGGATGTGGCCCAGGCCTGCCTCCACCCCTCCCATCATGTCCCTAAAACCTACCTCGTGAAAATTAAAGGAAAGCTTGAAGATAGAGATATCCGAGAACTACAAAAAGGCATTCCTCTAGATGATGGAATGACCGGCCCAGCTAGAGTTAAAAAGGCGGGAAAGGCAGAAGCGAATTCTTGGATTGAAATCACGATTCATGAGGGCAAAAAGCACCAAGTCAAGCGCATGTTCGAATTCCTTGGTCACCCGGTTATCCGATTAAAGCGCATTCAATTCGGCCCTCTGCGCTTGGGAAACCTGCTCCCCGGACAGAGCCGTTTTGCTACAGACACAGAAGCTAATGAGCTTCGCCAGCTTCTTACTCCCCCGATCAATCCAAGAAAACCGTCACAAACCCCGCTCGATACCAATCCTTCCCTCAATACGACGGGCCGTCGCACTCCCAAACCTCGGCAGTAGGTTTATGCAGCAATGGAAATGTTTAATGAACGACTTTGATAGCAATGAAATGCCAGATGTGCCTCAACAGATAGAAAGGGTATTGTCGTGAAACGCACGCATCATTGTGGAGAACTCTCCTCTACCCAAGTTGGAAGTACCGTGACTTTAGCAGGATGGGTAGCCAGTCGAAGAGACCATGGTGGTGTGATCTTTATCGATCTCCGTGACCGGTACGGCATCACCCAGATTGTGTTCGATTCTGAGGAAAATCTTTCTCTCCACCAAACCGCAGACCGTTTACGCAATGAATACGTGATCGCCGTTTTAGGCCGCGTGACCGTTCGACCTGAAGGGTCGGAAAACCCGAATCTTCCTACCGGTTCGATTGAAATTCGAGTGGATGCCCTTGAGTTATTCAATGAAGCCAAGCCCCTCCCCTTTTCGATCGAAGACGAGACCAACGCCTCAGAATTCCTTCGTCTCAAACATCGGTATCTGGATTTTCGACGTCCTCACATGCAAAGCCTTCTGTCCCTACGCAGTCAAGTGACACATACCATCCGAGACTTCCTTCATCAACAGCAATTTTTAGAAATCGAAACCCCGATTTTGACGAAAAGTACCCCGGAAGGAGCTCGGGATTATCTCGTACCCAGTCGGGTCAACCCTGGTGAATTCTTTGCTCTTCCTCAATCGCCACAACTCTTCAAGCAACTCCTCATGATAGGAGGAGCTGACCGGTACTACCAAATTGCTCGCTGTTTTCGTGATGAAGATTTACGGTTAGACCGACAACCAGAATTTACCCAAATCGATATGGAAATGTCCTTCGTCGATCGCGAAGATCTTCTTCAACTCAATGAAGAGATGATTCGCTTAGTGTTTCAGCAAACCAAGAATATTACACTCCCCAATCCCTTCCCCCGCCTGACATTCGAAGAGGCCATGGGACGCTATGGAACCGATAAGCCCGACCTTCGATTTGACATGCAACTCCAAGACCTGAGTGCCTACGCTCAGACTTGTGACTTCAAGGTGTTTCGCACCGCTGTTGAACAGGGGGGGATGGTTAAAAGTCTCGTTATTTCTGAGGGAGGCGCGTTTACGAGGAACCGAATCGATAACCTGATCGATACCGCCAAAGATTTTGGAGCGAAGGGGCTGGCTTGGGTCAAGATCGATCAGCATGGGAACCTGGATTCCTCCATCGCCAAATTCTTGGATTCCCAACAACTGAAAAGCGCACTCCCCAACGCGCAACCGGGTGACCTGTTAATTTTTGTGGCCGATAAATCCTCCATCGTCCACAATGTCCTCGGGAGAATCCGCTTATTACTGGGAGAGGAATTACAATTAATCGACCGCGAACGCTGGGAACCGTTATGGGTCGTGGACTTCCCCATGTTTGAATTCGATCCGGAGACCAATCGCCATGTCGCCCTTCACCATCCTTTTACCTCACCCAATCCAGAAGACCTGCCCCTATTGGATAGTGACCCTTTACGCGCCAAAACATTAGCTTATGACATGGTGCTCAATGGCCTAGAACTGGGAGGGGGAAGCATTCGTATACACACACCGGCCATCCAGGAAAAAGTGTTTGACCTCCTGCAGATTTCGAAAACCGAAGCTCGGGAAAAATTTGGATTTTTATTGGATGCGCTGGAATCCGGTGCCCCGCCTCATGGCGGTATAGCTTTTGGGCTGGATCGGCTCGTGATGTTGCTGGGTCAAACGGAATCGATTCGTGACGTCATTCCGTTCCCCAAAACACAAAAGGCCCAATGCTTATTGACCGAAGCCCCTTCCCCCGCCAATCCTGAACAACTTCAAGAACTCTCAATCCGGACAATCATTAAAAAACCAGACCCCTCTTCTTAGACCTTGCCCACATCGACCACGATCGAATGAAGTCCCGTCGCGCCGGCAGGTTGCGGTCGAGTAATTTCTGATGTCTGGATTTTTCCCTTGGCATCGATCGCTCGAACGGCCACCATATGCTTTCCGGGTTGTGGGACGTCCCAATCATAATTCCAGATAACCCAGGTAAATGGGGAAAGCGGGGCTTCTATTTGAGCAGGCACCCAGGTTTTTTCCTGGTCAAAACTCAACTGCACCTCTTGAATCGTCTCTCGTCCTCCGAAGGCTATCCCTCGTAAACGCTGTTGTAACCCTTGAACAAACTGATAATGGCCTGGACTATCAATGCGGGAAAAAATATGAATATGGCCTTCATCGGTCCACCCTTTTTGTTGCCAATACCCTTTATAGTCTCCGTTATAGACTTCAATCTCCGTAATCCATTTGACATTCTTGATCCCATAGAGGCCTGGAACCACCAGTCGAACAGGAAAGCCATGATCTTTTGGCAATTTTTCTCCATTCATTAAATAGGCCAGCATCACGTCATCTTCCATCGCTCGAGTAAAGGGTATACTGTCATGGTACCCGTCGGCTGCCCGAAAGATCACATCGCGAGCAGTATCCGCATCAGCACCAACCTCCTGAAGGAGTTTTTTTAATGAAATTCCCCGCCACATCGCCGTACCAAGACTATTGCCACCAGGCAAAGTATCGATACACATCAACGTAACGGCTTGGTCGAATGATTCCCGATTCAAGAGATCGCGCCATTTCATGACCAGGGGATTCTCCACGGCTCCCTTCACCACCATTTTCCATTGTTCAACATCAAGATCCCTGGTGAAATTATACGAAGCATCCATGAAATTCACGGTGTAGAACTTGTCATTGGGTGTAAAGTAGACCGTCTCTCGTGGAGGCACGGCAAACATCGACCCAAAGTCACAACCAGGAAGACTGAGGCCAGCCGCAGTGAGCCCCCCCAGCTTCAAAAGGGCTCTTCGGGTTAAAAAGGGAAGATGCAAAAAGGACGTTTCCATATTACCGCTTATTATCTCCCACTCATTTTTCTTTAGACAAGGTCTTTCTTCGGCTCACTCTAGCTCGAAAACGACGCCTCTCATGGCACCAGATGCCATACGCACCCTATTCCTCATGAGACTTCAAAAAGAAGGATTTTCCCAAGAAACAAACAAGGATGAGAGTAGGAACGTAAAAAATTCCGGGAAGGGAATTTAACGGGAGGCGAAAGAAGTTTGAATTTCCGAGAATGTCTCTTGAGCTTCCGGGAGCAGATCCTCTCGCTTGTGTTCTCGGGCAAGCTCCAAAGCTTTTTTCGCTAATTGAAAGGCTTCTTGATGCTCTCCACGCTCGGCGCAAGCCCGGGCCACGACCATACGGGCATTGATGGCGGTAGGATCTTCCTTGATCACCTCCCGTAACATCGCCTCCCCTTTTTCGTCATCACCTCCGAGAAATCCCGGTATTTCGATTAAAATCGTCCCCTTTGAGGAACGGGCATCAAGATGTGTGGGATTTAACTTCAACGTTTCATCGAGGGCATCCATCATCTTCCCGTATTCAAAGACGGAAAACACCACTTCCCCGTTCGATCTCATCCGCTCACCAATGCTACAGAATAACGCAAAATGCGCGTCGGCCGACTGGCCATCCAGTTCCACAGCTTTTTCGGCAAGCTCCCGGCCTTTTTCAAAATGACGAACACGGACGTCTGGATCTTTGGCACGGCGCCCTAATTGACACTGTTCCATGGACTCTTTGGTCAAGATTTTTGCGGATTTTGGCCCTTCTTGATTGGCCCAAATGGGCAAAGCACAACACAGCCAAAGAAAACCTCCCAAGACTCCTATCAGAACAGATCTTCGGATGAAACATTCGCTACGCACGTACACACTGTCACCTTTTCAGTGGGGGATTAAAGTTTTTTCGGTATTTTTTTAATATTTTTGAGGAATTTAAAGCAAGCTTTGATATATACCATTAAGGGAGAGAATATGCCAATAAAATTCCTGAGCTTCTATTCTTTCCTATTCCTTCCTAAGAAAACTTATTCTAAAATTGCCGTTCTGAAACAAATCCATTCTTGAAATTTCTCAGAAGGAAGGTAATTGGGATTATTACGCCATTTACCTAAGTAATCAATAATCTCACTTTTCGACTTTATTCTATCACGGTTTTCCCTACTTTTCGAAAGTTGGAAAAGAGACCAGGCGCATCAAGAAATTTTCCGCAAAGAAGACACGAAAGGGACGATTAAACCACTAAATCAAACAACTTTTCTTCCCGAGAGGAAAAGCCCGGGTCATAATTAAAAGGCTTCCTCCTTGAAAACTTAGAATAATGAACATGAAGAATATTTTTGGTGATGTCCATCAACAGATTTTTTCTCGTAAAATTTCACAACCCCTAGCCCCAAACGGTCTTTTCTCCCATAAATTCCAATAATCATCTTGTCCAAAACTTTTTATATGCGCTTTTCAGGACGAATCATCGGGCTTCTCAAAGAGTACATGCATGATTTAGTCGAACAAGCGAAACAGGAAGAAGCCGCACATGCCACCTTTGGATTTTCCAGCCAACCCTATCGAGCCGATCAAGCTCTATCCGACCTCCTCGCCATCTTAGATGACCGCATTGAATCCGAGGGTGTCCA
The DNA here is from genome assembly GCA_965223275.1 of Nitrospirales bacterium. Taxonomy (GTDB): domain Bacteria; phylum Nitrospirota; class Nitrospiria; order Nitrospirales; family UBA8639; genus Nitrospira_E. Next base: position 3,833,442 of record OZ244992.1, on the reverse strand, counting down.
GGTTGGACTACCGGTTGAGTTCCTTCATGAGATGTGGATGCTCTGCAATCAAGCCAATCCGGAAATTTCCGAGACGGTCTGGCTTTGGAAAAACTTGGAGGGAAAATCATGTTCCAAGGCCGAAGTTAGACAGCAAACCTACCAGGCCCTCATCACGTTTCTTGAATCTCAACCGGAAGAGGGTGATGAGGGTCCTGTGTGCGAGTAAAACACAATGCCCCCCATTCCTCCTGCGTGCGGGTGGCCACATACGACCAACCATACTTTGTGAATATCTCAATCACTTCAGGCACATCCTCCAAGAGCAATCCAGACAGAAGCAACCGGGCATTCGGCCTCCCAAAGCTCAACAGATCAGGGGCGACCTGAATTAAAGTCCTGCGATCGATATTGGCCAGTATGACATCAAACGATTGGGGTGGAAGGTCAACAATTTGCCCACACCAAAATTCGAGTTCACTGAAAAATTCATTATCCCGAGCATAGCCACGTGCACACTCAATCGCAATGGAATCATTATCAATACCCAACGCATACCCGGCGCCCAGCCGAAGGACCACCATCGCTAAAATCCCACTACCGGTTCCCAAGTCCAAAACTTTCATATCCCCTCTCCACTGCAACTCTTCCAGCCAACTCATCAATAATTGAGTCGTAGGATGATGGCCGGTGCCAAATGCCTGTTTTGGGTCAAGAATAAGGTGGATATCATTTGAAGATTTTCTGTCCACACTAGTCCAGCTGGGTCGGATGCACACATGTTTCCCTACCCGAATCGGTTGCACCGCAGAGGCCCATAAGGCGTTCCAATCTTCCATTTCGACAGGAACGGCTTCCAGGTGAGGTTCGGATATCGTCAGGCCAATCGACTGCATGGCGTCTAGAACACAATCGATAAATTCTGCCGGATGCCCATTCCAATACAGCACGACACCCTCCTCTTGCTGCCAGCTTCCTAAAAACTGAGAGTGGGTTATGGCCCCGGTTATTTCAGAAGAATTCTCAAGGACAGGAAGAAAGACTTGATAGATCCCCATCATTCCACCATATTGACGCATTCCTATTTACCCGATAAGGTCCAAAGAACCTATGGGATATACGACTTCAACACTCCGCGAACAAAGCTTGATCCGTCTTCTCCGACGCTATGACACACTCCTGAAAAAGGGTCGAACAGGCTCTCGACAGTACAGTCGATGGCGGTTAGCCATTTTTTTATCCGGGACCATCCTCATCATTGGCCTTTACCAGCACGCATGGTTTCATACGGGAAACAGCCTTTTGTTCACGTTTTTGGCCGTCTTTCTCACCGTATCGTATTTCCACCAACGATTAAAGGTCCGACTAGACCGATTATCCCACTGGATTCATCTCAAACAGGAACAACTCGCCCGGCTACGATTGGACTGGACTTCTCTCCCCCATACCCCTTATCCCTTGCCAGAGGCTCACCCTTTTGCTTTGGATTTAGACCTGATCGGGCCACATTCATTACTGAGATTGTTAGATACAACCTTTTCCCTCAAGGGCCAGGTAGAGCTACAACATTGGATTCTGCAATGCAATCAACGGACGGTGAACGGGCTCTCGTGGCATGATCGACAAGCGTTGGCCAAAGAACTGACGTTCCAAACCCGGCTTCGAGACCGCTGCCTGCTCACGAGATACCTCAAGGGTTCCCACCGATTAGACACCACCAGAATTTTGTCCTTACTTCAGCAACCCGTTGGCATTCCCTCCCTAACTGCACTGGTATGGGGCGCTGGAATCCTTACAACCAGCACGCTCCTCCTCTTGGGCTGGTCCCTGCTTACCTCAGCCCCCCACTATTGGCTCATCCCACTCCTTTTGTATGCTGGCCTCTATCTATTTCACGCGGGATACTTCCACCCGATTTTCGGAAGAACACTTTCTCTTCACAGCGAACTGGAAAAACTGGTCGAAGTTTTAGAAATAGTCGAACGCACCTCCGTCACAAATTTTCCTACGCTGAGGAAGGTCTGCCATCCAATCTTTGCTTCCACAACTCGACCTACCCTAAAGCTGACTTCCCTTAAACATATTTGCCAGGCCTTAAGTGTCAAAGCTCACCCATTGATACATTTATTCCTGAACATTCTCCTACCCTGGGACCTGGTATGGATCACACGCCTCGATCGGCTTATGGCCCAATTCCGCGATGCCGTACCCACATGGATTTCGTGTCTAGGGATCTTTGACGCCGGCTGTGCGATGGGGCGCTACGCCTATTTACACCCAAGTTTCACCTGGCCTTCTCTGGAAACCTCGCCAAGCTCATCACTCGCCTTCGGTCTGTCAGCATCTCAACTAGGCCATCCATTGATTCAGGAAGACAAAAGGGTCTGCAATGAATTTTCCCTTCGCAAGACCGGAACCGTGCTATTAATTACGGGATCGAATATGTCGGGAAAAAGCACGTTCCTCAGGACCGTCGGCATGAATCTTTGCCTGGCTCAAGCGGGCGGACCCGTGTGCGCCTCGGACTTTTCCTGGACTTGGGCTCGGTTGTCCTGTTGTATTCGGGTAACCGATGATTTAAACGAGGGGCTCTCCTACTTTTACGCGGAAGTCAAACGCCTCAAAACTATCCTGGACACTATCCAAGATTCGGATCCCGATCCCGTGTGTTTTCTTATTGACGAAATCTATCGGGGAACGAACAACCGAGAACGTTTATTGGGCAGTGAGGCCTTCGTTCAAGCCCTACAAAATTGCCATGGGCTCGGACTCATCTCTACCCATGATCTGGAACTCACTCAATTGGCTTCTGACAATCCCTCAATCATGAATGCGCATTTTCAGGAATCCATAGGCAACGGAACCTTGCAATTTGATTACCTCCTTCGTTCTGGCCCCTGCCCGACAACGAACGCCTTACGCATTATGGCACAAGAAGGACTTCCAGTTCCTGAGAGTATGAAAAAGTCTTCATGAGCGTGCTTGCTCTGAGGCAGAACACTAGCCTTACACAGCTTTCCTTAAAGACAATCCGCTGCAAACCACGTGGAGCCCCTAAGGAGCAACGAGTCCAATGTCTCCCTGGGCCTGATCGGTTTTTGACCCGGTAGAGGTTCCACATTGGGCGCAAAGGTACTCATAAAGATTCCCGCTCGGTAGAACAAGGAGCAAACGCTCTCGAGCCGGAGTCGCTGTTTGACAGGTAGGACAAAACAATAAGGATGCCCGAAGGGATTCAAATTGTTTGGGATCCTCCTGAGGTGGCGCGGGTCGGCCCATACGCCTTCTTGGCATGGGACCCGGACTTGTCGGAAAAGGTGATCGTGACATACCGTGATCTTATCCAAGGACCGATTTCTGGTCAAGAAACACGAGACCCTGGCTCATGATTCGCCATCGGATTCCTTCTATTCCAAACGAACATTATCCAAAAACAGAGTAAATGCTTCCCTCGGTTTGACCGCAAATAGCGCAATCCCCTGGATCCGGGACATATCCATCTGACGTCCCCTTGGCGCGTCACGTACCAAATCTAAAGGTATGTGAATGTGATTGTGACCAGGCTGAAGAATCAAGGAGTGGTTCAAGCGATCACCATAGTCCCAATTATGATGTTGATCATGAATACGAAGGACCAGTCGTTGAGCTTCATTCAACGGAGAGTAGACCTCAAACCGTAAGGAAGAAAACCCCTCCCAATTCGGGTAGGGTTCGACCACATGAAGGCCAGGATATTTCTCTGGGAAAAATTCCAAACGCCCGACTCGTTCACCCTGAAGGTTTGTCCATCCATCTGGTGCGGCTGTCAGAGTAAATTTTCCACTGAGCATCCTGATAAACTTGAGTTCCCAGGCAGACGAAAACCCCAACAAGGTGGGAAATTGCTTCTCTCGTTCTAGGTAAGCGTAGGAGTAAGACAGCACGGGCCAAAGCGTAACGCATAATACGATCCCGACCGCAATTCGGAGAATGCTTTTCTGTAACCCAAAGGCTCCCCAAAATCCTTGACTTTTCAAGGCTGGATCAAACGTGGCAAACAACCCCAAGGCACAGATCCCCCCCACCATATCCTTCCCAAAATCAGACAACGAACCCGAACGCGTAGGGCTCAATGATTGTGCCCATTCGGTTATTCCCCCCATGAGAGCCACGCCAATAAGGGCTACCACGTAGTGCCTTGGCAAAAAATATAAGTCCTGCCCCCCCACCATACGGGAAATCCAAAGGAACACCAGCGCCACAAATCCGAAAAGCGGAACATGAGAAAAGTCATTGACCGTTTTGACCAAAAGAGTCGGATGAGGCTGGGGTCGCAAGAGAAGAAAGAAAACAACAGCTATTAAGGCCAAACCTCCGAGTAAGACCGCACCACGATTCAGGACGATTCCGATTCGTTGTCGGCCGAGAAGTTTCAAGGAGTTCCTCTTTCAACCTTCATTCTTGAAAACAATATTTTCCTATCAACGTGTCCCTACTCCAACCTCCATACTCTAAAAAGAGTATTCCCTCTTGTCCAATTGACAGAATAGCCAATACATTCAAACCGGCCCGAAACTTGAATCAATTTTCGCGACGGTAGAAGTTAGGCTAGATGAATGACAGGAGCTTCTGGAGATACCGTCATGCCTCCACGAAGAAATAGAGACTTATTCGTCAAGGCCGAAATCCGCTCACCGGGAAGGATAATACCAACAAGATTCAGTGGATCTGCGGGTGAAATGCGGGTTTCCTGCGCTCCCACCTGAGGATCGCGCCGTACAGACCGTAAGGCCTCAACGGCTTCCGGCAAGGCAAATTGCTCACCGGTAAATCCGTCAACGAATCGTCCGCCACGAATTTCCCCCCGCCATTCCAGTTTCCGGAACTGAAGGAGTAATTCCCTCCAGGTGATAGGAAGGGTTTCCCGTTTCAGAAGATCGCGAAAGACGACTCCATAGCGGCGAGCGAGCTGTTTGGCCCAGAGTTCATGAGGATGGGAGCGGCGCTCTTCCATTTCATCCTCCTCACCCATTCGAGCACTGAGCAGATCCCACCGGCCGGCACTATGCCGTGGACGACGTCGGCGATCTTTTCCCTCCGCCCGACGACGTTTCGGATCGAGCAACGCTCGCAGGGGATCAAACCCATCGGCCGTCACGAGCCCGACAGCAACCAATTCCCAGAGAGCGTGTTCGACTTCCGTCGCCAGATGCCCCGTCTTGCTCATAAGATCTTTGAAGAAACTTGCTCCTCGATGATGCAAACAATCGACCACCGCCTGAGCCACTCCACTCACTGCAAACCGAGGCTCTAGGCTTCCCACTTCAATTCCTTTCCTTGCGACCGGTAACATCCAGACCAAGGACTCAGGTTGAAACAAACTAATCGGTGCCGAACTGGTAGGCATGATGGGCTTGGAGACAGGATTCAACCGAATTTCCTGCGTAGACAGACTCCATTCTCCAGGCTTCCCTGTCTTGAGATCATCCAGAACCGGAGCAAGCCCACCTTTGGGTTCAGGTGGAGTGAGTCGTCCCCAACCCACTTCCCCTCGAAGACAAATCTGATCGAGCCACTCCGGTTGATAGTTTCCTAATCGGTTTTTGAGAATGGAGGATTCCCATGCTGAGGAGGGGGCTTCAAACCCGGCCAATTGCGACACGACTTCTCGAATTCCGGCTTCTCCATGTAATTGAGAACCAGGAACGCAATGCTGCCATCGAAGAAGAAACCGCATAAAATCGGCTGCGGTGACAGGTTCAATTTCCCTTCGCAAGGCGGTAACCGTCCGACGGTGAATTCGAGCAAGAAGATGCCGATCACACCATTCTTCTCTTGGGACTGGAGAGAGGGCTTCCTTATCCACGTGTTCTTCCGGGCGGAATCGACCCCGTAGCACACCCCCTTGTCCCTCTGCATACAAGAGAGCCTGCTGAATCAGCGTTACCGGAATGGTCAACCGGTTGGACAGTTCATAGGAAGTGATGGGGCCGAGGTGCGGCATCCACCCCTGAACGATACACTGTGCAGCCTGATCTGGGGTGAGTGGCTGAGCATCTTCCTGACGGTGTTCTGTTCCAAATAGGGCATGAGCCTTGGCAAGATGTTCCGACGTGGTCCAGCCTAGCAACCGACTTTCTTGAGTGGATTCCTCACTCTTTTCCAAAATCGGAATGGCTCGGCCATCGCTCAGCAAGGCATTCAACTCCACGTCCCAAGACTCAGCCAGCGTAACCGGCAACCACACCACGGATTGCATGACATCAAACAGTTCATCCGCATCGCGAACGGTCGGCCAGGCCTCTTCCATGACGGCTTGGATCGTGGCCGCATCTAGGGTACCAACCTTTCCATCGAAGGCATCCGGCAAGCGACGACGAAGGTTCACCGCACGAGCACGGCGTTCCTCTAAAGGGGCATCGTCCAAAAAGGCATAGGGATTCGCATTCAGAATTTCATGCGCAAAGGTTGAGGGCACAGGGGATTCCACGACTCGAACGTGAAGAGTCTGGTCATCGATACTCTTCAGAATCCGCTGCAAACCTTCTACATCCATCGCTTCGGTCAAACAATCCTGAAGGGTTTCCTGAACGAGAAGATGCTCCGGAACAGGAATATCCCCCACATGGTTGTCCCCACAGGCTGCGGCCATTGGAAACGCCGCAGCTAAAAGATCCTCTGCGCGCATGCGTTGTAAATGGATCGGCACTTTTTTGCCATTTTGGAATCGAAGGAGCGCTAATGACCGTGAGACATTCCAGCGCCACCGAGTCAAAAAAAGCGGGGTCGCCAACGTGGCTTGAATCAAAACATCGCGCACTGTTGAAACGTGCAAAAACTGAAAGATCGTCTCCAAAGGAAAACTATGTTGTTCACCGAGGGAAAGGACCAAACCGTCATCGGTAGCCGCCGCTTGCAGTTCGAAGTCAAAATTCACGCAAAATCGCTTGCGCAGCGCCAAACCCCAGGCGCGATTCAGACGCCCCCCGAACGGTGCATGCAAGACGAGTTGCATACCCCCGGCCTCATCAAAAAACCGTTCCGCAATCACACAATCCTGGGTAGGCACCCCACCCAGAATTTTGGCTCCCTGAGCGACATAGGCTAATAGTTGATCGGCACCAGCAGCCTCAACGCCGCAATGATCCCATAGCCATTGTCGGGCATGACTGTCACCAGGGGTAGCACTCCTTTCCAGGAGGCCAAACAGGTCTTGACGCACCTGGGATACGGCTTTCGAGAGCTCAAACGACCGTGAAGGGGCTTCTCCCCTCCAAAAGGGAATCGTGGGAGGAGCCCCTTGAGCATCCTCAACTCTGACTTTCCCGGTCTCGATAGCCCGAATGCGCCACGAGGTCGTTCCTAGCAACATGATATCCCCGGCTAAACTTTCGATGGCAAAGTCTTCATCCACTGTCCCCACCACCATGCCATCCGGCTCGGCGACAACTGAATAGGTCGCAGTCTCAGGAATGGCGCCACCGGAAGTAAGCGCCGCTAAACGGGCCCCGCGCCGCGGCCGCAGGCGACCCGCCTGCCGGTCGTAACTCAGCAGGGCATAGAGACGGCGGCGGCCTGGCACAAACCCATCAGCCACGAGCTTCACCAACTTTTCGAACATTTCCCAATCCAGATCACGATAGGGATAGGCCGCCCGACAAACATGGAACAAGGCCCGCGCATTCCACTCCTGGGCTCCAACTTCGGCGATGATTTGCTGCATCAGAATATCTACCGGAGCAGAGGGAATCTCAACGGTTTCCAAATCTCCTTGCCGAATAGCTCGGATCACCGCGGCGCATTCGACAAGTTCATCTCTGGTCGTACAAAACAGTCGGCCTTTGGGAACCGCACCAACCCAGTGTCCAGCCCGCCCTACTCGTTGAAGACAGTTGGCAATCCCGCGGGGAGAGCCAATTTGGCACACCACATCCACAAACCCGATATCAATCCCCAACTCCAGAGAGGCCGTGGCTACCATGACTTTGATCTTGCCCGTCTTTAATCGCTCTTCAGCCGCCAACCGCAATTTTCGAGATAAACTCCCGTGATGCGACGCAACATGCTCTTCACCAATTCGTTCTCCCACATGATGAGCCACCCGTTCGGCCAATCGCCGGGTATTCACGAACACCAGGGTCGAACGATGGACATCCGCAATCTCGGCAAGGCGATCGTACACATCCGCCCACATGGCATTTGTCGCAATGGCTCCAAGCTCATCCTTGGGAAGGGCTACTTGCAAGTCCAACTCTCGCCGATGCCCCATATCCACGATTTGGCACTGCGGTGTCTCCAGGAAGGACAATTGAGATTCTCCCTCACGATGGGCGGACTCCCCGACCAAAAATTTCGCGATGGTTTCCAAAGGACGTTGCGTAGCCGAGAGACCGATTCGGACGAGCCGCTCTTTTGTCACCGCTTCCAGGCGTTCCAAGGACAAAGCCAAATGCGAGCCCCGTTTATGCGGGGCCAACGCATGAATTTCATCCACGATGACCGTATGTACACCCCTCAACAGTTCGCGGGATTTTTTTGCGGTTAACAGGAGGTACAACGATTCCGGTGTCGTCACGACAATATGCGGGGGATGTTTCACCAGCTGTTGTCGTTGCGCAGATGGCGTGTCTCCAGTACGGACTTCCACCCGAATACGCGGAGCCAGGTGCCCTGCCGAAAGGGCCAATTGCGTAATCTGCGCCAGCGGCTCTTCTAAATTTTTTTGAATGTCATGACTGAGGGCTCGCAGAGGGGAGACATACACCACTTGAATCCCTTCGACTAATTGACCGGCAATGGCTTGCCGCAACAGATGGTCGATACAGGTTAAGAAGGCAGCAAGTGTTTTCCCCGAGCCAGTTGGGGCGGAAATCAAGGCATGCCGTCCGGATTGAATGACAGGCCAACTGGCTCGTTGTACATCCGTCGGTTCCCCTAAGGAGGAAGAGAACCAATCTTGAACCACGGGGTGAAAGGCTTGGAGAGGTGCAGATTCATTCATATGAAAGCTCACGGAGTACAGGGATAGCCTTTGACTTTCCAGACAAGACCAAGGAAGAACCCTCGGCCCAACGACACCGGCCTCACCTTACCGAAACACCGTCAGGTAAACTGAATCGGATTGATTTTTGATCCAAGGAAAACGGAACAAGGTTCGAATCTGACTGGAATACTGCCCAATATTAGCATTCTGCCATTCCCCTTTTTCAAACAGCAGTTGGCTTTTGTCATCACGGAGAAATCCTGCATACTGTCTGTCGGTAAAAAAACTGACTCCCCAGCTATTCGTCCACCCTGGGTGACAGTCTTGGACATAATCCGCAATTTTGAACAAGAAAGAACGGATCTGTGAGAGATCCTTCATCATAGAGGATGAGGTTTGCACAAACAGGACTTCATGGTCTTGAGGGATGCGTACCAATTGGATGCTCTCTTCTTGTTTCCGGCATGCCTGAATATCGATCGGATACACATCGGGCTCTCCAGGGTCACCCTTTGGAATGGTGATCACTTGAGATGAACCCGGGGCGCACACAAACTTAAGACCCGGAGGAGGACAATCCCAATGTAACCGCACTCCATACCGTCGGATGTCTTCCAATAAAGACGGCATCCGCGGATTGAGCGCGATGACATCCTGCACGGATTCCCCAGGAAGTAATTTCACGGGACGAGACCCGACCTTTCCCAGAGGAAAACGTTGTTGAAGGGCCGCATGGGATCCGTTTTGTCTCGAGGCTTTGAGCCACTGACCGTCATTCGGAGGGACCCAGGGGAAATCATGGACATGAACCGTTACCGAATCTTGGCTTAAGTTTGTCAAATGCACATGAAGAACATAGAGCTGGGGCTTCGGTTTCTTGAGAAAGACTTCGATCCCCAAAGGTAACCGCGGATCTTCCTGAAGATCATTCGCCAACCCCAGAGAAAACGGGAGAAAGAAGACGGCAATCAGGATGACAGCCTTTATTGGAAGACAACACATAATCCGCCGTCAAAGGGCCAAAAACATACCGATAAACTCTCACTTTTGTTTAAAAGACGCGGTCAACTATGACCAACATAGACGTAAATTCAGGTAATGGTCAAACTCTTTCATTGAAGATGCAAGGTAGTGTCCTTTTTCCTTGGGGCTGGGGTACGATACCCACACATCACTTTGGCTTTTTGTACCAAACCGACATTCTTGAGCCCTCTGATTATTCAAGATGACGCACGAACACCCACAGAACCAGGGCGGCCCATCGGAAAAACCCAACGCTAACGAGCCCTGGAAGGACAGCCCGCAGGACGATTCCTCAAGTCCCTTCTCTTCGGAAAGAAACAAGGTAAGGGAGGGGGTCAATCCGTTTTGGCCAGTCTTCCTGTTTCTCCTCTTAATGGGTGGAGCGATCATTGCGGCAATTTATTGGGTACAGACGTTTGATTTTTGGGACTCAGAGGAAACCTCGGTCGAGACGTCCCGGCTTTCTGAACCAATCCCCGTTGCACCCTCAGAAGGAATAGATCAACCCTCCCCCAAACCATCCGACCCTATGCTCCCATCAGCTGAGCCGGAACCACTTTCTTCGCCTTCGCCACCAAACAATAATGAAGAGATGCCGGTTGCATCCCCGAAGGAGCTTGAGCTAGAACAAGAGCCAGCGCAGGTAAGCGAGCCTCATTCGCCCATAAAACCTGCTCTTAAAAAAGCCAACGATTCCACAACAGCTGAGATACCCATGAACGAGACAAATTCCCAGTGGGAAAGTCCCCTATTACCACCATCGGACCCACCCCCTGCCCTATTACAGGCTATCCAATTATGGGAAAACGATGAATCGAAAGAAGCCTTGGCCGTTATCAAGGAACACGCTAAGACCGGTCGGCCCGAGGCCCAGACAATATTAGGCCTCGCAAATGCCCAGGGAAAGGGGGGCTCCCGAAATTTCAGGAAGGCCATCGAATGGTTTAACAAGGCTGCCAAACAAAACGACGGAAAAGCCCAATACTACTTGGGCGAGGCCTACGCGAAGGGAACAGGTGTAGAAGCGAACTCTGTTATGGCGGCTGCCTGGTTCATCCTTTCTGCTTCCCATGGCTATGAGGCAGCGATCGCCAAACGGGACTCTCAATTGGCTGCCCTAAGCAAGACCGATCGCCATTATGCCTTCAATCGTGCCAACAATCTCGGTCCTGAATTTGAGGCTGGCTGGTCTCAAGACCCTGCAAACGGGATTTCCGTGTGGCTTCCCTCCTGGTACCGCACTGGGAGTTATACCTTCAAGTTTGAGGTCCCAGCCAAAGACGGCTATGCCCACGGTCACGGCAAGATTACGCTCACCCCCAGTCTCTCAGGTGACTCCGATCGGGTGTTCGAAGGGGTATTCGCCAATGGGTATTACTTCGGCAAAGAAAAACGAGAGGGAGAATTTCACTATTTGCCCTCGGATGACATTCTCTATCGACTCCCACCCAGTTCTCTCAAAAAATTTTCCGACGTGGTGTTCTGGGTTCGGACAGGATACGGTGGGGACTTTGCTTCCAACCCCTGCTATGTCGGAATCAACCAAAAACCTGATCTGCTGATCTCCGTACCTCATGGATTCCCGGTGTTAAACGATGAGGCTGCGAAAGAAGTCATGGAAGAAGGCTGGAAAACGTATTTGGATTTCTGCCCAAAAAACTATCATGCCAAACTCACGGTGGTTCCTTTGAAATTTGGTACTGATGAGGACCGATTCGGCCATCGTATCTTTGTCCCGCAATACGCGACGGGCACGTATTACGGGAAACATGGCGAAACACTCTCAATCAACAATTTTGAGAATCATGCACGGGAACGCCATGAAGACGAACAGCGGAAGCAGGCGAAGAAACGGGAACGAGAACAACGGCGTTTGGCGAAACTCAAGGCCGCCGCGGCCGCAAAAACCCGAGGCAATCCGGACATTCGTGGCGTCCAATTGGGCATGACCATCTCAGAATTGCGGGACCATCTGAAAGAGGACATCGTAGAATGGAAGCCATCGTGGACAGCCAATAAACCTTTGCCTCCCTTTAGCCAACCGACCCGAACGATTCTCCTGAACGATGGGGCACAATTTACGGCCTACTTTACCTCCCCAGTCAATGGGTCGGTCCTCTATGCGATGGCTTACGAACAAAACCTGCGTGATGGGCCACCCAAGGACCAACTGATGTCCGATCTGGAGGCCAAATACGGAAAACCGGACAATTATGGCGTTGGGAAAATATGGTGGGAATATGAGCTGGTCAGCCTAAAGAAAAAAGAAGTCATGGGAAAATTCATGAAGATCCATTTTCAGTACGACAAGGCGAGCAACAAGGTCGAGTACCTACGCATCATCGTGAATGATGCGGGGTTTGGCTCCTACGATGAACGAGCGGCTTACGAAGCCAAGCTGCAAGCTGAACGGGATGCCTACGAAGCCAGTAAATCCGATAAACCCAAATTTTAGAACACTCTCTTAGGATGGAATGGACAGTTACGCCAATTGCACGACTTCTTACCTGACCATGGGAAAAATCGGTTGAGCTGAGCCTTAATAAAAATGCCGGTAGGTTTGACGACATGAAGATTTGAAGAAAATAACCTGGGAGAGAAGGGAAGCAAAATTATTACACGTTCCCTTCAAACCCAAAGTTAATTTTGCTCAAAACCATTGACCTTATTGAAGGAAATTTTTTTCAATTTCATTTTCTTTAAGGTCTCTTCAAAATTACAGCTTGGGCATTTTCCAGGAGTTTTTTCAATAGACTCCCAGTTTGTCCCGCAATGAGAACATTCCCAATCGCAAATATTCCCAAAAGTTGGCTTAAAAATAATGCGCAGCATACATTCACCTCCTTTCATCATATTTTGAGTTTCTTCTTATTCGCATCCTAGACACCCCATGTTGCGGCACCATTTCTTTACTGTAAATTGTAAATATCTTTTTTCAACAGCGCCTTATAACAACATAGGAAACATACACTGAGGAGTTTCTAGGTTAATCATTATGTAACCACCCGTTCTCCAAACTTAAACACTGATTCATGGCCTATGAAATCTGTGTTAACGAAACTACCACTGGTCTTGATTGAGGTTTTCTCCCAAACCCAAATAGGCCTTTTGGCTTAAGGACCCCATCTCCTAAGGTTTGGTATACTGGCATTCGCATGGAAATTGGTATCGTTGGCCTTCCCAATGTCGGCAAATCCACCATTTTTAACGCCCTCACCTCCGGCGGAGCGGCTGCGTCGAACTACCCGTTTACGACGATAGAGCCGAATGTCGGGGTGGTTCCCGTCCCGGATACCCGCCTGACCCGTTTAACGGAGATTTTCCAACCAGAGAAAACGATTCCCGCTTCCTGCCGTTTTGTCGATATTGCCGGTTTAGTGAAAGGGGCCGCGCAGGGTGAAGGACTCGGAAATAAGTTTTTGGCCAATATTCGTGAAGTCGATGCCATTCTCCATATGGTCAGACTCTTTGAAGACCCGGATGTCGTTCATACTCTTGGAAGCGTGGATCCTCAACGCGACATCGATATTATCGAAACTGAATTGATGCTTGCCGATCTGGATAGCTTATCCCGCCAATTCGATAAAGTGACTGGGAAAGCCAAATCCGGGGACAAAGCCGCAAGAGAAACTCTTGAGCATGTAGAGCGCTTAAAGGCCGGGCTCGAAGAGGGAAGGCCAGCCAGGAATCTTGACCTTGCCCCAAGCATACTGAAAGATTTTTTTCTGTTGACCGCCAAACCCATACTGTATGTTGGTAATACCGATGAACAACCAAATTCGGAAGTGATCTCAGCCTTTCAAGAGTTCACAAAATCCCGAGGATCGGAATGTGTCGTAATCTGTGGAAAATTAGAGAGTGAGATCGCCGAACTGTTGGGTGAAGACCGGGAAATCTTCATGAAAGACCTGGGGATGGAACAAAGTGGACTGGAAAAAGTCATCATTGGAGCATACGCGACCTTGGGACTGTGTTCCTACTTTACCGGTGGCCCCAAAGAGGTGAGGGCTTGGACTATTCCAGTAGGGGCCAAAGCCCCCCAAGCCGCAGGCGTGATCCATTCTGATTTTGAAAAGGGATTTATCAAGGCGGATATCTATGGGTTCCATGATATTGATCAATTTGGCTCTGAAACCGCCTTACGCGAAAAGGGGCTGATCCGTTCAGAAGGAAAAGACTATGTCGTAAAAGACGGTGATGTTTGCCATTTCAAGTTTAACGTTTAATCCCTCCTCCTCCCCGTGATTTCGTATTGAAAATGGTATTTTTTCCCCTTTTCCCCATTTCCCAATCCCGGACATCGATTTCTCCGAAAAAGTGGGATTTTAGACCTTTTCGATCCAAAAAAGTCTGATTTTCCGTAGCTTTGCCCTCCACAGCTGGAATGGGAATATGGTAACCTTTCCTTTTACATACAATATCCTAGGTATTTTTCAAATAAATCAATACCTTACGGAAAGATTTCCGCTAGGGATTTGCCAAAAACATTCATGAGTTTCCGAACCGTTATCACTGGGATGGGCATTGTCTCCCCCATCGGAATTGGCTTGGATCAATTCTGGAAAGCCGCGGTGAACGGAGAATCCGGCATATCAAAAATAGAACATTTCGGTGACCTTCCTTTGGAAAGCTACCGCTCAAAAGTGGCGGCTCAGGTCCGCGATTTTTCGCCTCCCGATTACGACGAAGACCCTCTAGCATCCCGCGTTGACCGGTACGCACAAATGGCTTTAACGGCATCAAGGGAAGCTATGCGTGATAGCGGTCTCGAGCAGGAACACGTTTCCCAGGAACGAATGGGCGTGTTGGCAGGAGTGGGAATGGGCGGCATGATCATGGGAGAACGCCAGCTCACGAATCTCTACGAATCGCTCAAACCCCAACGCGTCCACCCCAATTTTATTCCCACGATCACTCTCAATTCTGCTTCGGGCATTCTGGCCCTCGCATTAGGCGCGAAAGGGCCTAATCTCACGGTGTCTACCGCCTGCTCCTCCAGCGTGCATGCTTTAGGTCAAGCCCTCCAATGCATCCGATTGGGACAAGCCGATGTGATGGTGACCGTTGGAGCTGATGCCAGCATCACCCCCTTAGTCTTTGCGGGCTTTTGCTCCCTGCGAGCCCTCTCGACCAAACCCTACGAAAATCCGGGAGAGGCCTCCCGCCCTTTCGACAAAGACCGGGACGGATTTGTTTTGGGAGAAGGAGCAGGGACCTTAATCCTCGAATCACTGGATCACGCCAAAGCCCGGGGAGCCCGTATTTATGCGGAAGTGAGCGGATATGCTGCCACAAGCGAAGCTCATCACATGGTCACACCCAAAGAGGACGGTCTAGATATTGCTCGAACTATGCAATTGGCTCTCCAGGATGCTCAAGTTACTCCTGAAGAGGTGGATTACGTGAATGCCCATGCGACCTCGACAGTCCTGGGCGACGAAGTCGAGGTCAAAGGCCTACGGGCCCTCCTGGGAAAACGGGCAGAATCCATTACCATAAATGCCACCAAATCGCTCATTGGGCACACGCTGGGCGCCGCTGGAGCTATTGGCACGATCGCTTCCACTTTGGGAATGTATACGGGTACAATCCACCCGACGATCAACTATACTAATCCCGACCCGCGGTGCGCCCTCCCTGGGATCGCCAACCACCTCCAGACAAAGTCTCCGGGAGTGGGATTGGTGAATGCCTTTGGATTTGGTAGCAATAATGCGGTCTTAGTCTTGAAAGCGTATCATTAATGTCATCCATGTCCTCCCCAAACGGCATCGGCCCACTGGTGTTCAACACGCTAGGGCAATACCTCCGTCGGGAACCTTCAACGCTCCGGGCTGAAGATTCACTGCGAGATGATCTCGCACTCGACTCACTTCAAACCATTGAGTTGATCTATGAAGTCGAATCCGCCTTTAATCTGACAATTCCAGATGAGGATTTTGGCCGTTTGGTCACGATCGGAGACGTCGTGAATTATCTGGCCGAACGAACCCACACCTCCTCATGAATTCCATTCCATCACCACGGCCCAATCATATTCCGGTTCGAGATCTGGCGAAGACAGTCCAGGCTACGGTGGTGGGTGCAGAAAATATTTTGATCTCTGGGCTTTCCCACTTAGAAGGTGCCTCTGTTCACGACCTTTCATTCGTTCTCAAACCTCAATTCTATGAAGCCGCTCGACAATCTCAAGCTGCCGCCTTTTTGACGAAAGATCCGATTCCCAATGACTCTCGACCCCAAATCCTTACCCCGAATCCACTCATGGCCATGGCCACCCTGGCCCAACGTTTCTTTCTCCCTCCTTTACCTGCCCGGGGAATCCATGCGACGGCAGTCACTGGTCAGGATGTTCGTATTGGCCCAGATGTTTCCATCGGCCCCCTGGTCACGATAAACGACCGTGCACAAATCGGCGCTCGCGTCACTCTGTATGCTGGGGTGCATATTGAAGAAGATGCCATCATTGGGGACGATTGCATTCTGTACCCTCAGGTTTCCCTTTTAACCAATTGCGTCTTAGGCAACCGTGTGATCCTTCATTGTGGCACGGTTATTGGTAGTGATGGATTTGGATACGTTCAAGACCAGGGGCAACACCATAAGATTCCGCAAACAGGAAATGTCATCATAGAAGACGATGTCGAAATTGGCGCCAACGTCACCGTCGACCGCGCCACATTCGGAAGCACACGCATCAAACGGGGCACGAAAATCGATAATCAGGTGCAAATCGCCCACAATGTCGTAATAGGGGAACATTGCATCATCGTCGCGCAGGTAGGTATTGCCGGGAGCACCTCCTTGGGAGACCACGTGATGATCGGAGGACAAGCCGGCTTGGTGGACCATCTCACTATTGGCAACCAAGTGAAAATTGCTTCAGGATCTGGTGTGACGAATGATGTGAAACCAGGTCAAGTGGTGGGGGGACGACCCGCAGTCGATCATGGACTGTGGCGAAAATCTCAAGTCCTCCAATATCAACTTCCGGAGATGCGAAAGGAATTGCGCGCATTGCGCAAAGAGGTGGAAGGATTAAAGCGCCGACTCAATCATAAATCTCCAACTGACAATTCCGAATCATAAGTATTCTTCTTACGTTTTCCCCTTATACCCCGGGGGAAGCACCAATCCTTTCCAAAAAAACATTTTTGCCCAGAAATATCCTGCCCATGGAAGGGCAAAAGCCGCGATGGCCGTGAGATATCCGGTGCTCACGCACAACCCGGCCACGGCAATCATCAATGTGATTCCCAATAGATACCACAGTGGGACCAACCCTCTCCCCCGGTGTTCGATAGAAATTTCCGCGGCATTTTTTTTGGCCTTCCGAAGGGATCGTTGAGTATACGCCTTCATGCGCTGAGCAAAATACCCCGGAAATTCCTTCAATAAATATTGTTGATATTTGGTTTGCGCCAGGCCGAGCAGGACACCGAGGATCAGTAATGCCGAACTATAGGTGAACGTATTCCACCCATAGTTACCCAGGAACAACTGATAACCAAGCCCCCCAACACCTAAGATGATTGAAATAAGTCCTAGAAGACTTGAGGGAAAAAGAATATACGTCCGAACAAACTCTTGGGCTTTTTCAACTTCCCCCTCATTTTTCCTTGCGGTAATGACTTTTGGCATGAGTTCAGCTCTTTTCCGTCTTTATTCTTTCGTCCTTAACGATCGAGGTGTTCCCCATACTGGGCACCCTCATCATCTTCCTGTCGATCGACTGGCACACGATACTGCTCAGTGAACCACCCGTTGAGATCAACGAGTTGACACCGGCGAGAACAAAAGGGACGATAGCTATTTCCTTCCCAGGGTATCCGTGTCCGGCAAATCGGACAAGGATGTTCAGTATCTTGTTCCCTGACTCTCCCCATTAACCCTCGCTCACTTTCCTCGCTGATCATACATGAAACTGGGCCTCATACAGCCCTGCATAGAGCCCCCCCTTTTCCAGGAGAACCTCATGCGTACCTTGCTCGATGATTTCGCCTTCATTCAACACCACGATTCGATCCACCGTCTGCAACGTCGAGAGCCGATGGGCAATCACAAACGTGGTGCGCCCCTCCATCAGCACATTCATCGCGACCCGGATCTCAACTTCTGTTTCGGTGTCAATATTGGATGTCGCTTCATCCATCACCACAATAGGAGGATCCTTGAGAAGAACCCTGGCAATGGCGATCCGTTGTTTTTGCCCGACAGATAATTTCACTCCCCGTTCCCCTATCCACGTTTCATACCCTTCTGGAAGTGCCTGAATAAACTGATGGGCTTGTGCAGCTTTGGCCACCGATTCGATTCGGTCCAGGGAAGCATCAAGTTTTCCGTATGCGAGATTTTCCCTCACGGTCCCATTGAATAAAAACGGCTCCTGTTGTACAAACCCAATGTGCTCTCGCAGTGTTGAGAGGGGTAAATCCCGAATATCGTATCCATCGAGTTCAATGGCTCCCGCCGTGACATCATAGTATCGGAACAAGAGTTTCATCAGCGTGCTTTTCCCCACCCCACTCGGCCCAACCAGGGCCACATGTTCTCCTGGGCCAATCGAAAGGGAAAAGTTTCGCAAGACCGGAGCCTCGGGACGATACGCAAAGGCCACATGTTTCCACTCCACTTTTCCTTCCAATCGTGTGCTCTGAAGGCGGGTGGTCCCCTCATCAGGAACGGATGGGCTGGCATCCAGAATTTCAAAGATTCGCTCACCGGCCGCCAAAGCATGCTGGAGAAGATGATTCACGGAATGAATTTGATTCACGGGGGTATAAAACAGGACCAAATAGGACAGGAACATCACCAACTCTCCCGTGGTCAGGCCTCCGCTCACCACTTCTCGAGCTCCATACCAGATAATCAATACGGTCCCCAAACTCCCAATAAAGATCATTCCCGGAGAGTACAGAGACCAAAGATACATGGCCTTCAAGTTTGATTGGGCGTATTGGTCGCTCAATCGGTGAAATCGTTGCTCCTCATACGGTTGGCGATTAAACCCCATGGTCTCTCGAATCCCGGAGAGGGCATCCTGCAAATACCCATTCACATCAGCCGCCCGTTGTCGAATCTCGTGATAATACCGATGGACTCGGCGGGTAAACCACACACCCCCAAAAATCAAAATGGGAACGGGGACTAACACCAGGAGCGCTAACTTCCAGTTCAAGACAAACAAGATCGTGAGAATACCGATCAGGGTTAAGGATGCCGTCAGCATGCCCTCCAACCCATCGATAAATATGCGTTGGACATGTTCGGTATCATTAACCACGCGAGACATGGTTTCGCCAGTCGACCGATTTTCATAGTATTCCAGAGACAGCCGCTGTAGGGCCCCAAAAATTCGTTCCCGCAATTGATGGACCACTCGTTGTTCAAGGGTATTGTTAAACCGGATGCGCAACGAATTACAAAGATCTTTCAGCCCATACGAGACGATTAACCCCAGAACAATCCAAGTCAACAGATCCAGATTCTTTTCAGGGATCACATCATCGATGACCACCTTAATAAGCCAAGGTGGCAACAGCCCCAAACCCGTGGTGCAAGCGGCAAATGCAAAGGTGAGGAAGACTAACCCGCGGTGGGGTTTCAGGTAGGCTAAGACACGTAATAAAGATTTCACGCCAACCTATCGCTTTGTTTGTCCTTAACCTTACAGATCAGGGTTTCCATCAGTCCATGGACTGGTGAGGATGGACCTGGGCAAAACCCGGAGAGAGATGTTCACAACCGTTTCATCTATATGACCGTCGCAGGTTCCTGGCGCCAATAGGCATCAAATTCTTCCAATTGAGTCAATGTGGAGAGATCAGTCATGCGGTCAACGAACAATTTACCTAACAGGTGGTCCATTTCATGCTGAATACACACCGCATAGAGTCCAGTGGCTTCAAAATCTTGAACGGCTCCCTTTCGGTCCAGAGCTTGAACTCTAACCATGGAAGGACGCGTCACCTTTCCTCTCATATTATCGATACTCAAGCATCCCTCCCACATTTCCGTCTGTGTGGGACCATAAAAGATAATTTTGGGATTGATCAAAACCGTTTTGGGAATCCGGTCTTCCCCATCGCATTCCATAACCACAACCTGTTCGGACGTCGCGACTTGCGGAGCGGCCAATCCAATTCCCTCAAAATGCACCATCGTGTCAAACATATCATCAAGAAACTCTTGAAATTTACGACTTCCGATCACGGAAGGATCGACCGGTTGAGCGACTTGCCGTAAGATCGGATTACCGATCTTCGCGATGGATAAGATAGCCATTCGTGTTTGCTCCTTGTTGGATCAGATTGATACTCCCCCGGTTAGGCCCATACCACTCGAGCCCAACGCCCCTGACTCACATCAGGTGTCGTTGAAGACTGAGGAGATGATTGGGGAGCGGAGGGAGGATTATCGAATTGATCCTTTCGTTCTTCCCACCAGGCCCACCATTCTTTGGCCCATTCTTTTCGCTGCTCAGGGGTGGAGACTTCCCAATCATGAATCGAGCCACTATACCGTGTCAGTTGCCAAAAAGAATTTCGCGCAGTAATGGAGACATATTGTTCTTGATCAGGAATGACACCAATGATAATTGGAAGAATTTCTTTGCGCTTGACGTATCGCGCCTCAAACACCGCCGTATTGCGGATAGTGGAGTTAGGATCCTTGACCATTTCGGCGATAGCCGGAATGACTTGATTCGGATCCAGACGTGTCGCGACACGAATCGCATGGGCCCGAATTTTCGATTCTTCATTTTTGTCGGTAGCCACCTCGAGTAAGGCAGGGACGGCCGAAGGATCCTTGAGCATAGAGAGGGTCTCGACCGCATTAAACCGCATGCGGGATCCCGGCATTTTCAAGGCTTTGATCACATACGGGAGGGAATGTTTTCCAAAATGGACAAACTCTCCCATCGCCCAGAGCTCTTGTTTGCCATCAAGGAGGGGAATGAGTGACTCCAAACGCTGCTTTTCGTGCTCGGAAAGGGTCTCCGGAGCGGGAGTCGCTTTTTCGCCAGGAGTATAATCAGGTTGGGGAGGAGGCTCAAACGGTAGTTGTACCAGCCAGACGCTTGGAACAGATCGAGGAGATTCCATTTTTGGAAATTTCTCACCAAATGCCGCTCCCCCGACCAACACCCAACAGCAAGCCCATAACGTCATTAGACGGCCAGTCATACGATTCCCCTTTTCAAAAGTCCGAAATTTCGTCAATACGCTTCTCATAGGTTTAGTCTAGTGGGGCATCCCCAAAACGGTCAAGCCAAAAGACTTATGATCCGGTGCCGGGATGCCATTCCAGATCAATCATCTTCCTGTTTGGCCTACATCCCAATCGTCCCCCATCCCCGGGCACCTAATGCACTTTTATCTCCGTCCAGGCACGGTCATATAAGTGTATTGCATCCTGCACATCCTCCATCCATTCCATTCGAGGGAGGGTTTCGTCAGAAGGATAGACCGCATGATTGTTCTGAATCTCTGGGGGAAGCCGATCTTTCACATGACGATTGGCGGAAGCAAAAAGCAACCTTTTGGATGTCAGAGTCGCGACTTCAACATCTAAAAGATAATTGATAAAATCCATGGCAAGAGCTTTATTCTTGGAAGTTGCCAACACCGCGAGACAATCGGTCCAAATCGTGCCCCCCTCCTCGGGTACCACATACCCGATGGAAGGCTTCTCTCGCATGGCCCGGGCCACCGGCCCGCCCCAGGCATGGGCTAGCACAATATCCCCGGTCACTAAAAGATGATCAAACTGTTCGCTGGTGTAGGCCTTCACGAAGGCCTTTTGGTGAATGAGCTTGGCCTTGGCTTGTTGAATCTCCGAAGGATTGCGACTATTTAATGAATACCCCAAAGCCCGCAAGGACAACCCCAGGACTTCCCGCTGATCATTTAACATACTGATCCGGCCCGAAAAGCGCGGATCCCACAACACTTCCCAACTCGTGGGAGCTGGGGAAACGAAATCGGAATTATAGCCGATACCCACCGTCCCCCAGAGATAAGGCATGGCGTACTGTTGGTGTGGATCGAAGGGCAAATGTTGTAAATGTCCCTCAAGGGATTGAACATTGGGAATTTTTGAATGATCCAATTCGGCTAACAGGCCCAATCGCCCCATAATTCCGGCCATAAAATCTGAAGGGACCACCACATCGTACCCGGTCATGCCGGTTTGAATTTTGGCTAACAGTTCTTCGTTACTACTATACGTATCCACAATGACTCGGACGTTCCGTCTTTCCTCAAACGTGGCCATAATCTCCGGATCGACATAATCGGACCACGTATAATAATACAGCGTCGTTGGCTCCTCGTTCCCTTTGTCGAAGGAAGGTCCTTCATCGGAACAGCCCGCAGCCACAAAAACGAGGACAATCAAGAATATCTGTTGTGGGAGAAGACGCATCTTCAGTGAGTCCACTTACCGGGTAGTCGTGGATGGATCCTTTCCCAAAAGGAGCCAGGAAACCCCTACCAATGCCATGGAAATAAGGACCAAAATCGTTGAGAGCGCGTTAATTTCAGGGGTAATCCCTGTTTTGATCATCGAAAAGACTTTAAGC
Source organism: Nitrospirales bacterium (assembly GCA_965223275.1). Lineage (GTDB taxonomy): Bacteria > Nitrospirota > Nitrospiria > Nitrospirales > UBA8639 > Nitrospira_E. The sequence goes on along the minus strand of OZ244992.1, from coordinate 3,810,895 downwards.
GGCAGAGTGGTGGTGCCCGGGCCGGCGACAAAAAAGGTCACCACAAAATCATCTAAGGAAACGGTAAAGCTGAGTAAGGCCGCTCCCCAAATTGCCGGGCGCAAATGGGGCAGGATGATTCTCTTGAGGACATCCCCCGACCGAGCCCCTAAATCCCTTGCGGCATCTTCCCAGATGGGGTTCAATTTTTGAAGACGGGCTCGAATAATAAAAATGGTGAGAGGCAGATTAAACACCATATGACCCACGACAATCGTGAAAAACCCCAATTGAACCTGAAACAAAACAAATACCATCAATAAGGCCACACCCAATAAAATCTCCGGGACCACCAAGGGCAATATCATGACCGTATTGATCCATGACATGGTTCTTCTTTGACTCCTTTCCAACACCAGCGCAGCTCCCAGCCCCAAACCTAAAGAGCACGCCGTTGAGAGGACGGCAATCAACAAACTATTCCCCGCCGCTTCCCACATCCTCCAATCCTGAATCAACACTTCATACCATCGCATCGAAAATCCCTTCCAGACACTTCCTAAAGTCGAAGCGTTGAAGGATAAGACGATGAGAATACACACGGGGACATAGAGGAATGCCATGATGACTCCACTAGCCACGACGAAACTTTTGGGAACCTTCAGTATCATCTCTTCCGCCTCATCTCCCGTTTGATTTGTACCCACCACAATCCGATAACCATAGCCATTAAACTCAAGGAAACAGCTGCCCCAAACGGCCAATCCCTGGCAACTAAAATTTCTTGCTGAATCAAGGTCCCAACCATGAGCTTCTGTCCCCCTCCCAACAAATACGGGGTGATAAAAGCGCCTAAAGACGGAATAAAGACTAAAATGGACCCCGCAACCCAACCTGGCTTTGCGAGTGGCACAACCACATGCCAAAACCTTCGAGCCATGGAGGCATAGAGATCCTGAGCTGCTTCCTCAAAAGCAGGATTAATGCGTTCGATAGCCACCACCAGGGGAAGGACCATAAACGGTAAATACCCATACACCAACCCAACCATCACGGAAAAATTGGAAAAGAGAAGAGGCAAGGGTTCGGACACAAAACCGAGAGTCTTGACTACCGTATTGATGATCCCATCCCCACGAAAAATCACCACCCACGCATACGTTCGAACGAGAAAATTCGTCCAAAATGGAATCATGATCAGGATAAATAGAATAAGTTGCCACCTTCGGGAAACCCGTGCCATGTAATAGGCCAGAGGAAAGGCTAAAATGGCACAACAGAGGGTCGTCAAACTGGCAAAGAGGATGGAGCGAAGGAAAATCATCCCAATTAAGGGATCGGCCAAACGGGCATAACTCTCCATACTCAACGTCCATTGAATACCTCCATACGTCCCACGCTGAGCGAAACTCACCCCCACCATCACCGTTAGGGGAATCAAAAAAAACAAGAAGAGGAACAGGCAAGCCCCGCCCATAACCCCATACACCGAGAGGGGCAGAGAGCGATGAGAAGAGAGCAAATGTCGCATGATTGGGATGGAGCGCAACCCTAAAGCAGCACGCCCTCTGAGGCATTCCAATGCAAGTAGACAAGATCCCCAGGAGCCAAAGATGCCGCCAAAGCATCTTGAATCGGTATTCGGAGTGCCCAAAGAGCCTGATGTTTCAGGCGGACCTGACACCACAATTCGTTTCCATTAAAACTCGTCTGCTCCAGAATCGCTTCCAGGATATTATCGTATCCGGTCTCCGCTTGATGTTTGGTCACATGAAGTTTTTCTGGGCGAATCATGATTTTCACCACATTCTCCCGAGGACCGTGGTGGGAACGATCAACAACCAAGACTTGACTGCCCTCATACTCAACCCACAGATGATGGTCTTCAGTTCGAACGATCATTCCCGACAACACATTCGAACATCCGATGAATTCAGCGACGGTTGCGTCTACCGGATGATCATACAATTCCTGTGGAGTTCCGACTTGCAAGATCTTCCCTTCATGCATCACGGCCACTCGATCCGACATCCGGAGTGCATCTTCTTGGTGATGCGTCACGCAGATAAACGTGGCTCCCAGCTCTTGTTGTAATCGGCAGATCTCTTGTTGCATCTCTAGACGAAGTTGTTGATCAAGTGCCGCCATCGGCTCATCCAACAAGATCACGTCAGGACGATTAATCAACGCGCGCGCCAACGCCACTCGCTGTTGTTCCCCACCTGATAATTGATCAGGCAACCGTTGGGACAAGCCTTCCAAACGAACTAATTTCAACATACCACTGACGGCCTGTCGTACCGCACCTGATTCCTGTTTTTTCATCATCAATCCGAAGGCCACGTTATCCCAGACACTCATATGCGGGAATAGGGCATAATGTTGAAAAACCATATTCACAGACCGTTCGTGAGGAGGATCCTGGGTCACATCGCGATTTTGGATATGAATACGACCTTGATCGGGAACATCAAGCCCCGCGATTAACCGCAACAAGGTACTTTTTCCCGACCCACTAGGGCCAAGGATTGAAAAGAACTCCCCTTCATGTACCGTCAACGACACATCATTCACGGCCACAACTCGACCATGGGTTTTACAAACCCTCTCCAAAGTCACGCTAATGCTCATTGAATGGTGGAGACCTACCCTAAGGATGACCGAACCCGGTTATGGAGTGTCGATTGTAGGAAGGGGAGAAAAAAGAAGTCAATTCACTGGGAAAGAAACCCAATTTCGGTGAGTTTTTGGAAGGCCCAAGATGAAGAAAACGTATGGCGAGGTTTTATTCCGGCTTGACGCTTAATCTCACGAGCGATTGCAGCACTGCTTCCTGCACAGTCGCACAGGGATCATGAAGTGCGGTGGTCAAGGCCTCTAATACCCGACGCTGCCCTGAAACCCCATTGGCCCATCCACCCAAGTGCAACGCCGCATCAAAGCGAGCCTCGGGATCCTGGTGGAATAATAAGTCTGTAATCGTTCGATCGATGCTAAGGGATTCGGTATTCATATACATGGCCTGATTCCTTTATCCGATTTCAATCATGATCGCCATTCGGCAAAATCATGCGAATCCTTGAAATTCCATTACTCTTTCTCTCGACTTCTTGTCTGATCGTTGATATTGATGCGAAATTTTTCTTGAAGATGTGAGCTTCGAGGCAGCCCAGCCTTCACTCATTGTTCTTGAATCTTGAGACTCTATCCTTCTAGAAATTCAACAGGCTGGAAACCCAATTCATCAACCCCGTGATGCTCTAATTCTATGGCTTCATCCAATGAACCAAAAATCGTGACAATCTGAGTGAGATTGACAAAATCCAACATTTCTTTAACAGCTGGACACGGATTGAGGATGCCAAGACGAATATGATTTCGATTGAGGTGATGATAGGCAAGAAAGAGTTTCCCCAATCCACGACTATCTATCCTCGAAACCGCTCCCAAATCCAGAAGAATGTGTTTCCCATGCGCTTCCTGCACTTTAAACACTGCCGTTTCTAGTTGATGCTGGACATGATCATCAAAGTGCTGTCCAATTCGGATAACATGAAGGGGGGCTTGAGTTGAGGTATTCGTATTCATGGTGTCCATTGTTATTCGTTTATTGTCGTATTTCGGCATTCCTACTGAGCAACTTGAGCGGTTCCCGTTTGGTGATGAAGTCTCTTTATGCAACGGACCGAACTCGATAATTTCTGTACACGACAGGAATGAGCGTGGCCAAATTCACCATCTGCAACACGTTATTGACTAATGGTTTGGGATTACACACCGTCAACGCCACACCCTGCTTGCGAAGAGAATGATACAACAGCAATAACCTCCCCAACCCAGCACTGTCTATGGAGGACACATTGGACATATCGAGAATCACCTGTTTTAAGGGACGGTGTTGAGACGCAGCCAACGCTGTTTCTATGGGAACCTTGGCTGACTTATCAAACCGTCCAGATAATTTGAAAATTCGATTCTCCTGGTCCCACCGTGCCTTAATCAACATAAAATTCGTGCTCCTTAATGAGTCCTCTTCTATCAGTGGTTGGCTGCCTCTCGAATTAACCAGCAACCCACGTGCCATTACCAGCTGAAGGATGATTTATTTTTACAGCCCCTAGAAATGCGAAATCCTTAAAATTTTTGAGGGATGACAGGCCCATTCCATCCTTTCCTCTGCTAAAGCTATGAAGACCTTACCTAATGAGGTGGGAAAATTCGTCCCGCTTGGAGTCTGAAACCCAAGAAGATCACTTGGTTGGCATTGGTGCCGGAGCCCGGACTTGAACCGGTACGGGCAGTTCAACCCGAGGGATTTTAAGTCCCATAATTTTGAGAATGGATTAGCTGATATTAGGTGGGATTTACAGATTTTTTACCTTGTGTTTCAAGATGTTAAGGGTCATTAAATCCCACCTAAACCTATTCTCAAAATGAGATTAATTTACACTTCAAGGTGTGACTAAAAGTGTGACTAGGGCAAGTACCTACATCGTTTTTTGCACTAACAAAAAAAGCCTGACCCCCTACGGAGTCAGGCCATAAGTCCTCTCTTCTCTCTATGAGGAAAGAAGGGCAGCAGGGTTTTCTTAATCTGGTCCCTGACAAACCGATTGCGAGGTTGACGTACAGATGTCCACCCCCGTGACACCTTGCAAGGAGTCATGCTTATTGAGTAGGGGTTTGTGATAGGGGTCTTTGGATTCAACTAGAATTTTCTGCTCCATAAAGAAACCTCCTTTTTAGAGAGTGCAGGATCAAGAGTAAACTTAATGCAATACCTCAGATTTAAGAAGCATGATTTTGCTCTTGGATTAAAAAAGAGTCAAGCCCCCTTTTAGTCAAGATGTTTAGGGACCAGCCTAAAGTTAGCCAAATGCCCACAAAAAAGCCCCACCCCGAAGGGGGTGAGGCTCCCTAGAACAGAGCCTGACCCTAATCAAAAAGTATTTAATTACCCTTCACACGGTTCACGGCCAGAGAAACCACAACCTGCGGTTCCTGCGGTAGCATCAAGAAGTGATTCATGCTTAATGAGTTCGGGTTCTTGATACGTCTCTTTGCGTTCTTGGTCCATGGGAACTCTCCTTCACAATATGATTATGTAATTAGGATAAATGCTGGCATCGACCAGAATGGCATATTGTACGCCAAAGGGTAAAGGAGTCAAGACCCCCTTAAAAGAACTATGCCCACTGGCTGAAGTGTTAAGCACAACAAAATCCCCGTGAGGAGGTGAGACCGGCATATCAGGTCACTAGCAAGGGAAGAGATTACGTGGTGGCCTTTCGATACCGCAAACCAAAATTGACGGCTCCCGACTGTGAGTTCAACCGGTCGCTGCAACACACGCCTGAAATCTCTCTGCTGGTGTTTCGTAGTTTAACGTTTTTCTCGGGCGTTCGTTCAACTGCCGCGCCACTTTGCTGAACTGAGCTTGGGTATACCTGGATAAGTCGGTGCCTTTTAGGAAGTACTGCCTGAGCAGCCGATTTGTATTCTCATTGGAGCCCCGTTGCCACGGACTCTTGGGATCACAAAAGTACACCGCAATATTGGTCGCGAGCGTGAATTGCCGATGATGCGCCATCTCCGAACCACGATCCCACGTGAAGGATTGATACAGTTCGGTCGGCAGTTGCTGGGCATGCTTCACGAGAGCGGCCGTCACGGTTGCCGCATCCTTCTGTTTGATTTTGGCCAACATGACATACCGTGACTGCCGTTCGACTAAGGTCGCCATATAGCTGTTGTGTGTGCCGGCAATGAGGTCGCCTTCCCAATGCCCGGGGACCGCCCGATCGTTGACGGAAGCCGGCCGGTCCTTAATCGAGACGGCATGGGTGATGGTCCCCAATCCGTGCCCCTTCAGACTCGCCCGTTTCGAGCGGCGAATAGCTCGTTGGGTTCTCAGATAGGCCTGCAACTCCTTTTTTAAGACGCCTCGGGCCTGAATATATAGACTGCGATAGATGATCGTTTCGTGGGACACGCGTTGGTGTTCCTGATAGGGTGGGTTCGCATTAACCACCCGGCAATTTGCTGGGGCGACCACTGCTGGGTGAGCTTGGTCGCCACCGCCTTCGCTAAGGAGCGATGCTGGGCTGAAGAAGAGCATAAATCGAGTTGGACTCTCGTTCAAAAAGGCGCCCAATTGACCGCATGGATTCGCCACGCTGCCAGCGATCCCAAATGTCCGCTCGTTGTGCAGCACTAAAATTGATGCGCATTCGGTGTTTCATCGGCACACTCCATCTTGAAAAGAAAACGAGAAGATACAGTGTTGCGACGATCAATTGAACTCACAACCCAAAGCAGACATTGCAATACTGAATTGTATATAGACGCGTTCATTCCATTTCGCCTCCTCCTTTCCCCACAGTTCCGAAATCTTAATTCGGAGCTTGGTTGAGTTTGAAGGGGACAGGTCAGTAGAGACTTGTTGTTGACTATTAAGACCTGTTTGCTACAGTCGCTTTAGGGTTATACCTGCATCAGAAAATGTCTCCCCAACCTAAATACTTCACTCCCTCTGTCTCACCATGTGAGAACGGGACGTTGGGTCCAGAAAACTCCTATGAAAATCTGTGCAACTGTAAAGTCCTTTTCGTACTTTTGAGCTTCTTTCTGTTGCAGGTGATTGGTTTTGTCGAGCCCCCTAAGTCTGGGGCAGGTGCATCAGGATTGGAGTCCGATTCATCTGAGGAAATGGAGGCACTCTATGATTTTTTGGAAGAAGAAACCGAGGTATTTGAGTTGGGAGAGTTTCTTCCTTCCCGTCAACAAACCCTAGGTTCCACCACCACAGTATTTGAAATTACCGCTGAAGATATTCTTGGTCAAAATGCCCGGTCAGTCGCTGAGGCTCTGCGTTTTGTCCCTGGCGCCTTCCTTTCTGTGGGAGGGAATAAGAACCCGTCCAGGGTTAGTATCCGGGGGCTCAATGCAGGTGCAAACGTGGTCTATATTGACGGGCGTCCAGTCTATGATCCCTTTTTTGGGGATGTCGATTTCCGCAATCTCCCCGTTGATAAAATTGCCAAGATTAAAATCATCAATGGGCCGGTTGATCCCGCCTATGGACCCAATGCCCTGGGCACCGTCATCAATATTATCACTAAGAAAGGGACCCAAGCGTCTTTTACGCGTGGGAACGTTTCTTTTGAGAACCACAATACTCAAGATTACTGGGGGGAACATGGCGGACGGAAAAACAAGTTGAATTATTATTTTGCGGGGAGTTACCGACGAAGCAACGGGTTTGATTTATCAGATGACTTTGAAGGTACAGGGGTCCAGCCTGGTAAATTTAGGCTCGAGTCCTCTTACCATAAATATAATCTTTCGACCAATATTGGGTATGACTTCGACGCCCATGATAGGGTAGCACTTTTGGCCGGTTATTACGATGCCGACCTGGATAACCCTGTTGGCATCAATGTGAGTCCTATGGCTCGACGAGGGATTCCCTTTACTCGCTTTAAGAATTGGAAACGGTGGTATGTCGACTTACATGGACAAGTGCGCCTTGGGGATCGGGTTGAGTTTCGTGGCAATATTTACTACGACCAATTTAAAAACGATTTAGAAATTTATACGGATGATTCTTTCACGACTAAGAGGGAAATCAGCAAAGATACGAATGATGTGGTAGGGGCCAATCTACAGGCCACTGTGGACATTGTTGATGTCTTGAAGATGAAAGTCGGAGGGATTGCCAAGAATGATACCCATGATCGCAAAGAAAGTATATCCGGTTCCCATGAAGATTTAGACGCCTTTACGATGGGATATTTCGTGGATTTTGACTATGTACCACTAGAACAACTCCAAATATTTGCCGGACTCAACTATGATGTCCTGTTTCATGGAGACCACTCGGTTGATTCGCTCAGTCCCCGGGGAGCGGTGGTGTATAAACCCTTCCGTACGACACGGCTTCATGCCACCATCGGTCGGAAAAGTCGCCTGCCACGAATAATTAATCTCTACAGTGGAATAGGCAACCCCGACTTGGATCCGGAAACAAATTTTTCGGTTGAAGTTGGGGGCAAGCAACTGCTCTGGAAGGACTTGATAGAAATTGGGATCGTGGGATTTCGTAATGATATAGACGATGGAATTGATTTTGTCAGGTTGCCAGGGCCAGGGAGACGGACACAGGATCAAAATAATACTGATTTAGTTAGCACGGGTATTACAGCCTCTGCCTCGGCGTTGATCAGGGAGGATCTGTCCACATCTATTGACTACACGTATACGGATGTCAGTGTCGACCCGAAAGATGACCCTAAGTTTGATCGATTCTATCATCAATTAAATGTTCGCCTTAATTATACTCCAACGTTTGGTTTGGGCCTCTTTTTACAAGCCTCATATATCGATGGCGAGCCGGATTCAGATCCTTTCGATAGTACCATTGGAGTTGATAGTCATATTAATTTGTTTCTGCTTAACGGGAAACTCTCTTATGAACTTTGGGAAGGGGTCAAGCCCTTTGTGGCTGTCGAGAACATTACCGATTCCAACTATGAACGCCACGTGGATTTTCCGCAGCCCGGCCGGCGATTCTTCTTTGGCGTCAATGCGACCTTTTGAGGAGTAATGTTCCATAAAAGTATTCGCCTTTTTTGAGATTGCCCCGGGGGAATGACTTATGTAGGGTACAAGTGCTTCCCTTTGATGTTTCTCGCTTCCTCCTCCTAAGGGGACTTTGGAATACGGGTCCCACCAGAAAATTTTTTGTCCCGGTTTGACTCCCGGTTCCAGATTCACCGCAATCGAACTCTATATATGATTTTGTCCGCTTTTGGCCGACTGCCGACAAGTCGGTACCCGACTCAAAGCGGACATGAGGAAATTATTACGTGTACCCCCTAAAGCAACGAAATGATATGAGATGGAATACTCTATTTGTGGGCCTGCGGTATGACCTAATGATTTCTGCCTAGTTCTTTTGAGGGGTATAGTTGTTGAGGCTTTTTATGTAAGATTGTTGGGCTTTGTGTGAAGTTATGTGCATTTTCTTTAGCTCATGGCCTCTACTCATAAAGCGACATTAGGTACTCATTCATATCTCTCGTTCACTCTTACAAGGAGCCCCCAATGGAACAAAAACCCGAAGTGCAAACCAAAGAGTCCTATCAAAAACCCGAATTCATTAAACATGAGACATTGAGGGATATGACCGGAATTGAACGTTCAGGCTTCTGTGGGTACACCAGATGTGACCCACAATAATATCTAGACTTTGGTACATTTATTACGAAAGCCTCACCCTCAATCGGGGGTGAGGCTTTATGGTTGTTGGTACACCATTAGTCGTCCCCACCTTACAATGTGAGTGAAATGCCTGCTTCTGGCCGGATAGCGACCTTGTTGCCAAGGCCGCCTGACGGTATATTGTTCAAACCTCGGTCTGTTCCGCCATCTCTAGCGCATCGTCCACTTCGATCCCCAAATACCGAACGGTACTTTCTAGTTTGGTGTGGCCTAACAAGAGCTGCACTGCCCGAAGATTTTTCGTTCGCCCATAGATGAGCGTGGCTTTGGTTCTTCGTAATGAATGTGTGCCATAGAGTGAGGGATCGAGGCCAATCATCTTGACCCACTTGTGAACGATTCGGGCACATTGTCGGGGGGAAATATGATGAGCATGATTGAGACGACTTGGAAACAGATAGTCGTCGGTATGGCACTGGTGGTAGGTAATCCAGTTGGCCAGGGCCTCTCTGGTTTGTTCCGTCAATTCAAATTGAACGGGCTGGCGGGTTTTCTGTTGAAGCACCATGGCTCGCGGGACAATCCCATGGCCATGAGAGACATCGCGCACCCGGAGGTGCACGAGATCACAACAGCGTAATTTACTATCGATAGCCAGGTTAAACATCGCCAGCTCTCGGGGATCTTTCTTTAGCTGCAGTCTGATTCGGATTGCCCAGATCTCACGGAGTTTTAAGGGCGGTTTTTGCCCAATGAGTTGCCCTTTATTCCAAGGCGTGGATGCTGGGACGGTTTGAGTTGAAGAAATCATAATTAAAACCCTCCTTATTATTGAGAAGGGAATAATTATGATCGGAGACGGAGATGTTCGCTATTCGACCCAAAGCCGACATTCTGTAAGATGGGCGGGCAAATCCTATCACTCGTTTAGGGGGCAGGATGGACACACAGAGAAGCATTTCGGAATAAGCTTCCGCAAACCACGAATTTGAACGCTTCCTTATGCCCTAGTCCGCTCTTTATCAACCCCTCCACGAAGCTGGGGAAAGGCACGACAGCTCACCACAGAGTCCTGGCTGATTTAATGAACTGGCGGACCTTGGTTGCCTCCTTATTGCCCTCTGTATCCTCAACTCCTGAATTGACGTCGACCCCATAGGGACGAACAGTCCGGATGGCGTTCTCAATATTTGTAGGAGTCAATCCTCCGGCCAGGATCACGGGCTTGGAAACAGCCGCGACGATGCGTCGGCTAATGGACCAATCATGAGTAACTCCAGTCCCTCCGATCATCGTGTCCGTCCGGGAATCGAGAAGCAGCGCGTCCACAAAAGGGGCATAGGCCTTTGCGAGCTCGAGGGCTCCCTCGTTCACAATAGAAATAGCTTTGATCAAAGAGACCGTGGGATATTCCTTCCGAATTATTTGTATTTCACGCGGGTCTACCTCATCATGTAGCTGAATGGTGGAGGTTCGCACTGTCTCATAAAACGCTAGGATTTCGCTTGCCATAGTCGCATGGGTCACGAGGACCGTATTCATAAAGAGGGGAGTGTCCTTAACATAGTCTTTGGCCACGGACGGGTTTAAACTGTCTTCAGTAAAATAACGGGCACCCACAATGAAACCGACGGCATCCGCCCCGGCCTCAACAGCTATTCGAACGTCCTCGTAAGAACGGTTGCCGCAAATTTTGACTCGAAACATGGTCATGATGTCCTAGATATAGGTGGAACAGCAGACGAGGTTCTCAACATCTGTCTGAAATGCTGGCTTTTAATCGCAAGGTGTCTTTATATTTGAATGTGCATGCCAGTAGAGTGTCCCAATCCTCTAGCCTGCATTCGGTACTGCTGGATTTTACAAATAAAAAGGGAGATGAGACCATGGCGATCAACGAAAATCAAAACCTGACTCCTGCACAAAAACGCATGGTTGCTGTCTGGGAAGAACATATGGCTGCCGAATTTCAGCAAAAAAGTCTCGAAGCGACGATGGCGACCATGACAGCCGAACCAGTAGTTAATCATGTTCCGGTTATGACGGGAGGAGTTGGACGGGAACAGGTTGCGAAATTTTATGGGACTCATTTTATCCCGCATCATCCCCGGGATACCAAAGTGCGGTCAATCTCCCGAACCGTTGGGCATGACCGTATTGTTGATGAGATTATTCACCAATTCACTCATAATATGTATATGCCGTGGATTCTTCCAGGAATCCCGCCTACGGGGAAACCGGTGACCGTGGCGGTCATTGTGGTCATACAATTTCAAGGTGAAAAAATTTCTGCTGAGCGTATTTACTGGGACCAGGCGTCGGTACTGACTCAAATAGGCTACCTTGATCCCAAACGGGTACCTGTGGTGGGGAAAGAAGAAGCCGACAAGATTCTCAACCCATCGAGGCAGGCATCAAACACACTTATTGAACAAGCCGGGCAGCGCCGATAACCAGGCTCGGGAATTGACTGTAACCTCCAATCCGAAATGTACAATATAATTTAAAGGGTCTTATCGGCAATCATGCCATAGGTGCCTTTGAGATCAGCCACCTCTCCTTCTACCGCTTTAGGGAAATTTCACTCACAGTTCACTCCCGGTTCCAGATCTACCGCCATCACAATCCCTAGAAGCAGTGTATCGTGATAGTCGCAATGCGACCCGAAGCGGACATTCCGTTGCCCATATTTTTTAGCCTTTTGAATTTTTAATCAGGGGCCTTGATCATCCATTCTAAGCACCTGAAGAAATATGGTTCTCAGATTGTGGTTCTGGATATGTCTTCGGTCTCAAACCAAAAAGCCCCACCTCTGAAGAGATGGGGCTTTTCAAAAACCACATTTAGCAGAAGGTTAGCCAGGTACCAGGCCTAGGCTACCGTCTTTGTTTCTCCTATCTATGGTTGGTCGTGAGGGACCGTCACCGTCGTACTGGCACTCACCGTATTGCCCGCCTCATCTGTAGCCTCATAGGTGATGGTATACACCCGGCCACTGCCCGTCCCTGAGCGTTCGGCGCGGAGGGAAATATTTCCTTCTCCGTCAATCTGAATATCATCCAGGGTATGCCCGTCTCCCAAAATCGTATCGAACTCGGGATCAAAGGTGTTGGTCTCATCTCCTTCATTCGTGGTGATCATAGACAGAGCAGTGGTCACATTCCCACAATTATCCGTGGCATTCACCTGAGTCACAATTGGCACCAGTTTATGATTGGGCGGCCAGAGTACTTCGGGGGTGACCGTGAGCGAAGTGATAGTCGGTGGCGTCTGATCTACGACTGAGATAAGGACGGTGTCAGTAGAACTGCCCCCCTTGCCATCCTCAACTGTCAAGGTGATTTCATGATCACCCGGTGCAAGAGTCACCATGGGACTCACCCCGGTGGTCGTGCCGAATGTCCCGGTCCAACTGTAGGTCAAGGGATCACCATCAGGATCGGTTGATCCCGAGCCATCCAGGGTGACTCCGGCGGAACAGGTGGTAATTCCAGTGGGCACGGTTTGGTCTGGCCCAGCGTGAGCAACAGGTGGTTGATTTTCGCCTCCACCATTGAACTCAACGGGGATGAATTCAACTCCAGGCACATCAGTGGAAATCGAAGCCGTGACCGTCCGTGAAAAATCGGCATTAACAAAGCCGTCAAAAGGGGGATCAGCCAGTGTACCGAGGGTTACCTGAATTTCAACTTCTATCTCATCGCCCACCTCCGCATAAAGAATTTCATCGGAGCAATACTGAAAATTGACTTCATAGGAACGAAAATTTGGTCCCTCAATGGGCTCACTCACTGCGGGAGTCCCCGGGGCTGGACCAGGATCATTGGGCTCCAATATGCAATTGGAGCCACCAACAAAATTGTCTAGACGAAATATGCTGGGGCCAGCCGATTGGGGCGTAAAAACCAATTTGCCTGCAAAGGCAAAGGGGACCTCTTCAGATAACCCCAATCGAGCCCGGAAAATTTTCACGGCCCCGATTACACTATATTCGGCATTTGCCGAGTTTCCGTCCACGTCGAGATTGCCAGAAAAATCGACTTGACCTGACACGGTTAACTTATAATTAATTGGGTAACGTCCCATGGCCGTGGGGGAAACGGCTCGGTACCGTACGGTAGCATCTCCTTTAGAAAAAGGAGATGCGGTACTCTTAGGAAACTCCGCCAATGGATCTGATTGAGCAAAACTCCAGACCCCGGTTCCCACTCCTTCGAGAAGGGCAAAGGCCCGAGCTGAAACCTTGGCGGTTGCCTCCGTATCCGGTAAATCCACAAACGGAGTTTCATCTGAGAGAAATAGGCCGCCCCCAAGGGCCTCTTCGCAGACGGAGGGGTTGGTGGGGTCATCTGGAGGGTAAAGGCACTGTGTAGGCCCAAAACCTTCGAAACTAAAACCGCCAACAACAGCACGTCCCTCAATCTTGACCCTGCTATTCAGCAAATTGTAACTCGGACTAACGATGAAGCCGACGACAAAGTCGTAAAACGAACCTGGGTTGACTTGAAAGGTTAATTTCGCCGCAGGCTGGTTCATCAGATCGGGGTTATTCACCAAAATGTCGCGGTGCTTGAAGGTGTTGGTCGCTTGGGCCGGAAGACTATCAATAACTGTCCCGCCCAAAAGCACGTCCACACTCCCATTATCCGTGGCAAAGCGATAATCGAAACTGATCACAAAGGACGTGTTGGGGGTGGAGATGGTTTGGTTGAGCGTCGTGGGTTCTCCATCGCCCGAGATGCGGGTAGCCGGCCCTGTAAGAGTCTGAATGACCTCCACCGTTCCGGGGCCATTAGTCGTCCATTGATCCAACCCCAGGTCAAAAAAGCCATTCTGAATCATTCCCGAAACGTTGGCTGGATCTGGGCGGGGGCCAGGGCCCGTGAACTCACCTTGCAGCGCGGCAGCCATGACGATGTGCGGGGCATGATGGGGCAAACTCGCCGCCGCCCGGCGTAGCACGATTTCTTCCACCACCGTCCCTGCCGGCAATTCAAATAAATCCAAGTCGATTTCGAACAATAGGAGAAGACCGGCAAAATTGCAGGGGTAAGTCGGTGGATCGAACGGTCGTTCGAGACCACAAGGCCCCCAATGCTGGCCGGTGGAATCAAAGCCGGTAATCTGAAGAAAAGGTTGAGACGCAACCGGTTTAAACGGCGTCTCGTTGCCATCCAGGGTCCGAACCTTGATTTCAAAAGGCTGTTGCGTAAATCCCTGAAACACGGCCAGATCGGGGCCGGCATTATTGACTGGCAGGAAATCCGTAAACTTGAGCACTAGATCGCCATTTGGGTGTTGGTAGGAGGTTTGTCTGGAAAATCCTGCCAGCGCATCCTGGACGGAGTACGGCACAATTGGCGGTGCCGGCTGTTGATATTGAGTACGACAGAGAAAATTGCTGAAATCGTCTTCCGTGCAGGCGGGTTCGGCGCGCGCTTCGTCTGCAAAGGCACTTTCGTCAATGGTCACGACAGTGGGAATGTCTCCTGGGCGAACGTTCCCACGAAATTCGATTGTGGTGCCATTCACGACAATCTCGGCCTGGACCACCGGGGCCGGCAGAAACACCATAGCCCATGACAACGCGACCAGGAGGAGAAAGCTGTGAAAATGAGCAGTGCCCACATGCCTACAACACGACGACCGCATAGCTGGGCCAATACTGGGCACGATCATGCCTCTCCATCGGCCAGCGAGCCAATCCAAGACACGGAGCCATTGAAACTGAACGTCGTTTTTAGAAAGCTGAAAAACTGAAATGTTACTAAGGAAAGACCTAAGACATGCCATAGGAAGCCTCTCAATGAATACTCCCTTACGCTGTAGGTCTACCGGCCTATTTCGGCCTGCAGGAAGGGGGATTGATGGGATGGGAGGATCAATACGCTCCCTGTTAGGGAATTACTCGCCCCTAACCGTCGCACCTTCCGTGGTGAGTTTTTCTGGAAACAAATATAGGCTTCCTCTAAAAAAAAGGCAATACCCCAATAGTCCACTTCTTACAGTCGGGTCTACAGTCCACTTGAGGGTAAGCCCTGATCCCGGTTTCACTCCCGGTTCCAAATCTATCGCAATCACATCTCATATATGACTTTGTCCGCTTTTGGTTGTGTGAAAACTGAAAAATGGCTAATTAAAGTCGTTTTTAAGCCTTGCACATTTTCAAAAGACTCCAAATCTCTTACCGAATGAAGTTCTCGCCTTCACACCTTATTAATAACGTCTCATGCAAGGCTTGAGGTCAATCTCTACCTGCAGTTGGCTGAGGAGTTTTCACACACCCTCGGCCGACTGCCGACATGTCGCTTTGCAATCCAAAGCGAACATCTCCTATATCACCCAAAAAGAAAGCCTCTCATCATCACGACAAGAAGCTTCCAAAGCACGGATCAAAAGTTAGGTGTTTATGTGGTCCTTCTATTTCTTCCATCGCAACCCGATCATTTCCAAATGATCAATTCACCAAAAGGCTTCAAAGATCAATGCAACGTATTATGCGTATTGCCATCGAAGACCTGCCCCCCGCGCACACACCAGGCACGGAGTCCGGCGGTGTCCTTAGGATCAATACCCGGGCCAATGTCCGGGTCATTCGGATCATCGCCGAAAGACACGGACCACGCGGCGCTGGGAGCGGCAGGACGCGTCGTCGCCGACCAGTAGTCGGCAATCACCACATTACTAAAGGGACCATCGCCCGTGGCACTATTCAACTCCGTGACCAAAAGCGGCAACAAACTTGCCAGCTGTTCGATCAGTGGCAGATGAAAGCCATTTTGTCCGCCCACCGTCCGGGTGGTACAATGGACGACGGCGAAATCCCAAATTGTTTGGGGATTGGGATCGGGTGAGCCCTCCCATACCAGCCCTGTCGCTTTGTCACAAAAGGCCGCTCCCCCTAGTACGGGCACAAACCGTTGGTCAAGTGGATACGTCTTGCCCCACACGGGAGGAATATTACAGGGACCCAGCAGATCCAGAATGTCATCCAACGGGTTATCAGGAGGACCAACGGTAAAGCCAGGCGTAGCCAATCCCAACACCAGAACGAAGGTCCCAATGATTGTGATCATGAGGTGTGAACGGGGGGTGAAGTAATTTTGCATGGTAATTAAACTCCTAGCTTTTATGTTCCCTAAAAGAGAAAATTAGAAATAATCAAAAGTAGGTCATTTTAGATTCTCCTTGGAGATACGGTATTTTATAAATCATGGTCAATTCCCCGAATGGCGCAATCTAGCATCTTTGATTTAACAGTCAAGACCCCTCAAAAGAACTAGACGGCTGACTGAAGATGGTGCTGTTGGTGCCAGAACAAAGCCCCACCTTTGCATATATATAATGAGGCTCCAATACAGAGCTTGAATTGTTCCAGGGGTTATGCAGTAGCTTTTCAATACCCCAAATCGTAATGGCGGCTCCCGACTGCGGTTTCAAGCATTAAACCCTCTACCACCCTAAGGACCATCTGACTATCCATCAGCTACTCTAGCCTTTCACTCCATTCTTGCCTCCCATTTTAAAAAACTACATATCATAGGAACGGGTCTTAGTTCGGGTTGAGGAAAAGATTTCTTTCGATTAATGAAGGTCCGGCTTTTCAGATTTCTATAAGGATTTCAAAAGAAAGGTCTAAAAAGACGAAAAAGGGATGAAGTAGAGAAACCCTGGGCTGTCCCATCTTGGGGGGAATTACATTGACACTGTCTGAGCAGGGGTATAGGGTGAAGGTACGACGTATGATTCCACGTTGACATTCCTATCCCTCGCGCCTTCCTCTACTCTTCCTGCGCGTCTGATTCTTTTGTCTGTGCCATCTTACGCCTAACCTTTCCCTATCTTAGCCGTCGCCTGAGAAGTCAGGGCTAATGGACGTTCGGGCAGGTTCTATGAGCGGACTGTTCTGACCGTTTGGGTTTATGGGCTAGCAGTGAGTGTCATGTTGACTGTCTCCATAGAGGAGGAGGTCTCTCCTGATGGAACTGAACTCATGGGTCGAAACGGGTATGGTAACCAGCGGGCTGGTGACGGTATTTGGCCTCGTCATGTGGTTGTTGTTCCGAAGTGGCCCGTAAGAATGCTCTTCTCATACCTATGGAAGTCTTTCACGCGCCTTTGCAACCACTCAAAGTGATTCTGGGCGACCACGTTCACCAGGCACGGGCCTCATAGTAAGAGAGATGCTCCATGTTTTGTCCACGCTGCCACGGGCTGATGGCCAAAGAAACCTGTATCGATCTAAAGGACGAAATGGGGATCATTATGATCCCGGTTTGGCATTGTTTGATTTGTGGGGAATTGGTGGACCACCTGATTTTACAACATCGTCACCATATCCCTGTACCCATGAAGGATCATGCCCGGATGACACCGAAAACAGCTGTCACCGGCTCCCATGGTTCCCATGAATAAGGTTTCTCATGGCTGCCCCCAGGTGGATCGTTGAATTCGTGATCATGATCCTATACGTCGCGCATAACACCGCTTCTTCATTATTCCGGCCTTACGACAAGAGGTTTGGGTCCAATACCTATGCGATAGTCTTCTTGGAGGTACACACATGAAATTTTCCATATGCGTCCATGTACTGGCTGGACTTGTCTTTCTGATGGGAGTCGGTTGTGGGTCGTCCGACTCCGGTTCTTCACCAGAACCGACCGGAAAGACAAAAGAGGACATGTCAGTCAGAAAGCCTGCAGTGATCAATCCGGTCTCAACACCTCAAGATAAAGACCTTCAAGGGTATATCAAGGTGATAGAACAGCAATTGACAAAATTACAAAACTCCCACGCCGCTCTGGTCAAGGCGGCGCAACAGTCTGAATCTAATCCTGAACACCAGAAGCTATGGGAAACTTCGCTGGATGATCTCACCCTCAAGAGCCATGAAGTTGAGAGGAAAATTCACGCGCTCAAGGCAGCCAAAGAGCGGAAGTGGATCACCCTTCAGCCAGGCTTAAACCACGCCCTGAAGGAACTGACGGATTCTTATGAACGGGCCCTAGCGCGAGTTGCTGGATGAAGAGGTCAGTGCAAAAACATGGAGAGGCAACATGCACCAGAGGGGCCACCATCTCTTACCCTGAGAAGTCGGACGGGTACTCATTTTCCCAAGCTCACATGAAAGGGTAGGAATGCTGTTGGATGTCGACATTTTGCTATGCGTCGCCTCTGAACTTGGATTAGTGATAACTACTCAACGGCAAGGAGATCATGCTTTTCGTTGTCATATCCTTGAAATCCCTCTTGGACGGAAGGAGCAAGATTCCTTTCGACTCATTGCCGATGGTTTTGAAGCAGGGACGTGTTTGGAAGCCCAAACCCATGCTTATCATTTTGCCCAACGATTATTTCCAGCACGAGCCGATCAGATGAAAAAACCCCCCTATTTGATTTGGGGTGGGCCTTCCATCCATTTGTAATGGGTGTTCCAGAATCAGGGTGGGAATTGAACTCATCCTCACAGTTACTATTTCGAGGGATTTAATCGAAAGGAGTGGACATGAAACTACCAAAGGTTTGGGGAAGTAAAACTCGAAAAACCAAAGCCAAGGCACCGTCTCTTCCCATTCGCGGGAAGGTTGTCAAAATATCCGATTTTCGAAAGCAATCGGATCCCGCCACCATTCAAGAAATCAGAAGTGAAGGCCAGATCCTGGCCAGTCGAGGATTAGGGCAGGGGGTGCGAAGCCATGCATCTGAAGAAGAGCCAGTCCAAGAGACGGCTTCACTTCCTAGAAGGAGCGGAAAAACAGGCAGACGCCAAAATTCATCAATAACCAAACCAAAATGCTGAGATTGGACTATCTATTACCGTGATCACGTGGTAGAGTGAAGGCTCTCATGGCCTTGGGCTTTGGCCATGAAGAGTCAACTGAACAAAGCCCGCTATCAGTGTGATTTTGCACGAGAGATTCCTCAGAAGAGTTTGACCCCAGTCGCCTGAACGACGCGCCCGCGGCCTATCCCTTCAAAGCATTCCACCTTTCTCGAGCCTAAGACACTATCATTTATCAAAAGGAGGAACCCCATGGGTTCAAAATTGTATGTCGGTGGGTTGCCGTATTCGGCAACTCAAGCTGAATTAACTGATTTGTTTTCCGCCCACGGCACGGTCCAAACCGTGAACGTCATTATGGACAAATACACTGGCCAGTCCAAAGGGTTTGGGTTTGTCGAAATGTCGTCAAGTGAAGAGGCCCAAAATGCGATTAGCGCTTTAAACTCTACAGAGTTTGGTGGGCGGACCTTAACGGTCAACGAAGCGAGACCTCAAGCACCTCGCAGCGGTGGTCGGGACTTTGGGGGAAGTAATCGCCGCAGCCGGTTCTAACCAACCGAGTCACCTTCAAAAGGACGGGAGGGGCAACCAGGCCCCTCCCGTTTTTCATAACACTTAGTAGTTGCCACACACATTGCCCAAACCCCACTAACAGACCCCAAAACAGGTTTTTTATCTCATTAATTTTCACAAGCCCTTCACCTCTCCGCACGATTACAGAGAGTCAGATCGAAACCTATCTGAAGTCTCGCTGAAAAGATAAGGGTTCCCAAGGCACCACAACCAAACCTGCACCGGTGAACCGCGAATTAGCAGGGCTGAAGCATATATTTGGATGGGCCTGCGGAAAAGGTTTTCTTGGCAAGAGTCCAGCCAGATGTATTCGCCCTGACAAGGAACACAACGTGCGGGATGAGATACTTGACCCTCAGCAGTTTGATCGACTCCGAGGCTGGGCCCCACCCTACCTTCAACCCATTCTCTATGTCGCCTATGTTACAGGGATGCGGAGGGAGAGATTTTAGGGCTTACATGGGATCAGATGGATCTCAAGAAGGGGTTTATTCGTTTATCGGGTAAGACCACCAAGACCAAGGAAGGCCGAGGCATCCCCTTGACTCTTACCCAAGAGTTCCTGGATCTTTTCCTGCACCTTTCTACTCTCCGTTCACTCCCAACCAACCGGGGCTTTTTGCGTGATAAACAACCAAGCAAATGTTTTAGGGAAGCCTTCAAAGTCACCTGTCAAAAGGCTGGGATCATTGGATTTCGGTATCACGATCTACGGTATACGGCCATTACCAATATGCGACGAGCTAGAATTGATCAACTCACCATCATGTGGATATCGGGACATAAGACGATGGCTTGCTTCACTCGATACAATAGCTTCCGCGAGCCTAATTTACAGATTGCAACTCACCGATTAAACACCTAACTGACACTCGCCCACCAACAGGCGTTAAAACCCCTTAGTGCGACAGAAACGAATTCGGCTGTAACTGATTGATTTAGTTGGTGCCGGAGACCGGACTTGAACCGGTACGGGCCGTTAAACCCGAGGGATTTTAAGTCCCTTGCGTCTGCCTGTTCCGCCACTCCGGCAGGGTGAAATCGGAAGCGATGACTCTACCACTCCCATAATAGGGGTGCAAGATTATTCTGACATTTCAGCGGGATGGAGGATCGTCATTCCTATTGGCTTTTCCAAAAAAAAGGGGATGCGATTTTTTTCGCATCCCCTCTCATGTAAATCGTTATCAGTTGCGTTGAGAGTCTAATTCACCTTGACGACCATATGACTCCGTCGATTTTCTTGATAACAATATTCGCTTTCTTGTTCACAGAACGGCCGTTCCTTCCCGTAGGAAACAATCTTGACACGTTCGGGTTGAATCCCCAAACCTAAGAGATAATCACGTGTCGCTTCGGCTCTTTTCTTTCCTAAGACCAGATTATAATCTTGCGTTCCTCGTTGATCACAATGCCCTTCAATCGTCACAATATTGTTCGGATTGGCCTGCAACCATTCCGCACCATCTTTTAAATATTCAGCCGCTTTAGGGGTGATCGCCCAACTGTCAAAGGCAAAATAGATGTCCTGCACTTTTCCCTCTGGACCTTCTTGAAAGGGATGGAGCATCGTTCCATTTGACCCATTGGACATAGAGGACCGCCTTCCTGAATCGGTCGTCGTATTGCCTCCTGCAGCCGAACTATTGTAATTCGATCGCGGATCGACTTTAGCAATCTGCATGTTGGGATCGACCAATTCCGGAGAAGGGCCTCCATTCTCGTTTTGATAGGCCTTTGCCCATTTTTCAGGATCAGGATTCATTCGCCCAGCCGTTCCCTTACCGAATCCATCCACTGACCCATATTGCGGCCCACTGCCGGACACTCCATCATAGTCCTGTCCATAGTCGGATCCTCCACCAGTTCCCTGAGACCCAGACGAGTAACGTCCGGATGCAGTTCCTTCAGAGGAATCACCAGTAGATCCATGACCATTTTCCCCCTTCCCCAAATAGGCATTGGCCCACTCCTCTGGACCGGGATTTTGGTTCGCAGCTTGTCCGTTGCCAAATCCAGTCACCGAGCCGTTGTTAGGTCCAGATCCGGATACTCCTCCATAACTCTTTCCATAATCACTACCATCTGCCGATGCAGAAGGAGAAGACCCGTTATCCATTCCACTCATCTCTCGCTCTGCGGGGTTGGTCCCATCGACAGAGCCTCCATCAATGCCCTGTCCCGATGCAAACTGTTTACCTTGGCCTGTCTCATCATATGGAGTTACGGTCCCAACTGAGTCGCCCTGACCTTCCTCACCTTCTGATGTCGCTCCATAC
Organism: Nitrospirales bacterium; assembly: GCA_965223275.1. Classification (GTDB taxonomy): domain Bacteria; phylum Nitrospirota; class Nitrospiria; order Nitrospirales; family UBA8639; genus Nitrospira_E. Next base: position 3,789,058 of record OZ244992.1, on the reverse strand, counting down.
TTCACCGAGTGACCGCTACAGCCTACGGTCAGGATCAAGCCCACCGACACGGCCATCATGGTTAATTGTGTTTTCATTTTCACCGCCATGAGATCCTCCTACTCATTAAGTTGACTGTATCCGATCCTTTTCTGGGGTTTGGAGGGCTCACTCCATTGTTGGCTACTATCCACATCCGTAAAATTTGCCCCACTGTACAAATTTCCCTGCCTAAGCCATCGGACAGAGCTTGAGGCCCATCTCTTAAGACAACCTTCTAAATCTTTTCGGCGGAATTCGTGAGAACTTAAGTATTTGAGGGGAAGAAAAAGAAAAGAGAAATAACTGTCTGAATTCTCAGCTATTTTTCCTTATACCTTATAGAGAGCTACTCAAATAGTCCGAAAACGGAGCGGAAAGAGAGGATTCCTGATGACCCAAATATAGAAAGAGTCCCCTTAATTCAACACGGTAGGGCGGATATTTAACCGGACAAGGCCGGCAAGACTACCTTTTGATACCATTCCCAAAATCGCCTGACTCCTTCGGGAACGGACACTTGGGGGTTATAATTCAAAAGTTTGGTGGTCTTGGAAATATCGGCAAAGGTATAGGAAATATCCGCATCTAACATGGGAGCAGATGTTAAATGGGCAGAACGACCGGCTAATTCTTCAATTTCTTTGACAAAATCAGCCAAAAGCACGGGTTCTCCGCGACCAAGATTTAACACCTCAAAACCCATTGGTCGTTCGGTTGCAGCCATAAGGCCAGCCACAATGTCATCCACATAGGTCCAATCCCTATGCATATTTCCATTGTTATAGAGAGGCACTTCACACCCTGTAAAAATATTGTCAAGGACTTTATAGGCCATCATATCGGGACGACCACGTGGCCCATAGACCGTAAAGAACCGAAATACCGTGCAATCCAGCCCATACAGATGATGGTACGTATGCCCTAATAATTCACTTCCTCTCTTACTGGCGGCATAAGGAGCCAGAGGTCGATCACAGGCATCCTCAGGAACAAACGGCACAACCTTGGTATTTCCATAGACAGAGGAAGTCGACGCGAGAATAAAGACGGGTTGAGTGTCTTTGGTTCGGGAAGCGCCAATTCTTCCTACGGCAGCATCTAACAGGGCAAGGGTCCCCATGACATTCACGTCGTAATACAGACCCGGATCATCGATTGACACTCGCACCCCGGCCATGGCGGCTAGGTGAATGACGGCATCAAACTGATGTCCCCGAAACAAATCCCCCACTACATCCCGATCTCGGATATCCCCTTTAAGGAATTCAAATGTTCCAGGCCATTGCTCTGAGCGAGCATGATCTTGAACTTCCTTGAGATTGGCTTTTTTTCGAAGGGGATCATAATAGTCGTTTAAGTTGTCGAGACCAATAACTTGATCTCCCCGCTTCAAACAGGCTTCAACCGCATGACTTCCGATAAATCCCGCTGCCCCTGTTACCAAAATGCGTTTGCCCACGAATTTTCCTTTCGACGATGACCCTTCAAAAAGCCCATGCGTTTGTCCTTCGAATCAATCGGCAGTTCTTCAGATGACCTTGAAAGCCCTCCCGACAGGCAATCCGTCCTTTACTCATTTTCATTCCTTGAGGGGAATGCACCCCATTGTTACAATACCGCCTCTATGTACATCCATTGCGGTGAAACGGTCGATGTTCCCGGGACCCTTGAAACTACGGACATCGGCACTGATAAGGACTATGAAGCGGAGGTCGTTGTCTTTAACTGCGATTGTCATACCTATCAACAAGTCATCAGTTTATTCTGTCAAATTATTCCTGGAATGACACCCTCGAAGGCCTTTGAGTTAGCCTGGCAAATCGACCATCAAGGCAGTGCCATCGTCTATCAGGGAACCCTTGCGAATGCCGAACATATCGCAAACAAATTAGGGGCGGGTGGGCTTCGGGTAGAAGTACGGTATTAGCTGAAAGATTTTTCCCCTCGGTCGTCAGAAGAAACTAACTCGTTATTTTTTCTTTGCCTTTCTGGCTTTGGCTACTTGCACAGATTTTTGCGTTTTCTTCGCTCCCTGGACTTTTTTAGGTTGCGCGATTTTCTTGGAAGCGGATGCCTTTGAAGAAGTGGTTTTCTTGACCGGACCTTTGGTGGTTTTACCCTTAGCCAAAGGTTTTTGGGTCACTTTTTTCGATTTGCCGGATATTTTTTCAACTTTTTTCCCAGCTTTACTGACAACCGCTTTTCCAACTGGCTTGGAAGAGGCTTTTTCTTTCTTCTTGCTACTTTTTCCAGCCCCTTTAGAGGAGGCACTCGTGGGTTTGGGAAGAGGAAGAGAAGGAAGTTTTTTCTGCTTCAGGGCATCCCCTGAGAACACTCGGACCTGATACAGTTCAAAAAGGAGGTCTATAGCTTTCTGATCACCTTTTCTGGCCAAAGTAAGAAGTCGGCGTCGCTGATTCATTTCTTCTTCTTCCGTATGGGAAGTCACCCGCCGTTCCATAGGTTTCCTTTCTCCAGAAATTCCAAGTTCTTCAGATAGTCTTCTATTTTTTAAAAAAAGAGGTGGTCCATCTTACAGGATATGAGTATCTATTGGCAATAACACCTAATGAACTCTTCTAGGATCATTTGCAGGTATTGCCCCCCATGATTTCAGGAGCCATACACCCTGCGAATACCTGACCGAACTCCAATTTCGGTCAGGTATTATTTTTAAATTTTAAGGCAAAAAAAGGCGGTAAAAATTCTCGTGAGGGATGAAGGGAGACCGGTCACTTCCAGCGTGAAAAAATCAGGGACGACAAACCACAATTCCTGAAACCCAGATAATCCTTGCGAACAGTGCCCTTGAAACTACTACAGACTATTGAGAGTCGCTTTAGCCTCCTCAGAGCCGGGAAAGCTCGGATTTAATTGAAACGCTAATTCCAACGTTTTCTTGGCCTTTACCCTGCTCCCATTCTTATAATGTGCCATGCCTAAATGATATTGCACGACTGGATTTTCAGATAGCTTAGAAGCCGCTTCTTCCAGTAAAGACACCGCCTTTCGGTAGGCTTCTTTTTTGTAATAAATCCAACCTAACGTATCAGCGATGTGGGGATTATCCCCCTGTTCGGCTCGGGCATTTTCGGCATGCGTGAGCGCTTCTTCCAAATTCCCACCATATTCGGCCATAATCCATGCAAGATTATTCGCCGCCGGAGCGAATTTAGGCTGAATTTCCAATGTTTTTTGATAATGGGTTTTTGCCGTCTCGTAGTCCTTCCGTTGCTCGGCAATCATGCCCAAAATCATATGGGCTGAAGCAGCCTTAGGATTCTTTTCCAGTAATCGTTCATATTCTTTGACGGCTTCATCAACCCGGTTGGTCCGCCGATAGAGCTCGGCCAGACTTAAATAGGACACCTGCAATCGATCATTCAGTTCTAAGGATTTCTTAAAAGCCTGTTCAGCCTTATCAGCCTGGTTGGCCTGCATCCACAGCCCGCCCAATAAATTATACAAAAGAGGATTATCGGGGACCCGCTCAATCTGTTGTTCCACTCGCTTTCGCGCCTGCTGAGCCTCTCCACGGCTTACCCGAATACTGGCAATTTGGGTAAGGGCTTGTGCAAAGCGGGGATTCTGTTCGATCGCCGCCTCAAAGTGGTCGATGGCTTCCTGATATTTTTTATCTTGGCGAGCGATTAACCCTAATTGATAATGGGCAAGCGTATCCTTCGGGAGTTGCTTCACGATCGCCTCATAGACTTTCTTCGCCTGGGCAACATCTTTTTGACGAAGATACGCTTGTCCCAATAAATGCACCGCCTTGACGTCCCGCGGATTGATTCGAATCGCTTTCTGGGCCTCTTCCACGGCAAGCGCATACTCCCTTTCTGCAAGCCGTACCAACGCCAGGGCTTTTCGGATACCCGAATTGTTCGGGGCCAATTTCGCAGCCTCACTCAATTCCCTCACCGCCTGGGTAATGTCTTTATTCTGGGCGAAGGCGACTCCTAAATATTGGCGAGCCATGACCTGGTTTGGTTCCTCTTTAAGAACTTTTTGGAATAGAGGAATCGCGTCCTCGACCTGTCCCCGCCCTAACATCAAACGCCCCTCAAACACTCGAATTTCTAGCTCTGGAGACTTTTTCTCTAAATCGGATTTAATGACGGATTCCGCCTTATCCCATTGACGATTATCCAGATAAAAACCCACGAGTGCATTTCGAGCCGGCTTGGATTCCGGTTGAAGTTCTACGGCTTTGGTAAAATGCTCCAATGCCCGTTTCCCGAACCCCATAAACACATAAAATTTTCCCAACTGGATTTGCGCCGCTTCGCTTTCTGGCTGTTGAGAAACCAGGCGTTTATACACGTCCTCCGCCTTCTTCCATTGCTGGGTAACTTTGTAATACCTTCCCAACCGGGCATACAATTCCTGATTCTCAGGGGCTAAGTCCAACGCCCGTTTGTAATGTTCTTCGGCCTGTTCTTTCTTCCCTTGCAGGAGCAACAAATCTCCCTTTGCCGATACCAGCTTGAATGATGTGCTTTTCTTCTCAATACCTTGGTCAAGTATCGCGAAAGCTTCATCCGGTTTCTTGAGCGCCAAATACGCACGGGCTAAATCCAAATATATTTGCTCATTCTCCGGGTCTAACTCCAAGGATTTTTTGAGTTCGGTAATCCCTGCTTCGAATTCCTTTTCGATAAGCAGACTACGTCCTCGCAACAAATGCCCCTTGGGATCCTGAGGTGACGAAGTCAGCACAATATCAGCATGCTTCTTGGCTTTTTCAGGATTCTTCGCGAGCAAATAGAATTCACTCAGCTTGAGTTGAGCATCCTGAATCGTCGGATCCAATTCCACCGCCTTCGATAACTCTCCGAAAGCTGCACGCAAATCTGTCATGCCACCCAATTTAAGATGGATCAACGCTAATTGATGGTAGGCATTCGCATCTTTCGGATCCAATTGAATGATATTTTTAAACTCAATCAGTGCCTCTTGCCATTTTTCTTCATTGAAATAGGCCATCCCCCGCTCATAATGTTTGGCCTTCTTTTCTTCTGCAGACAATTGAGTACAATTTGCTACCCCCCCTGCACACAATACGACAATGAATAACAACCAGGATCCAATCATTCGGGTTTGTCCCATATACCCTCTCCTCATCATCTTCAAGAATAGTGGCTCGATTGAGTAGAATACCTACCCTTTCGGTTCCTTAAGAATTTTCAATGTGGCCCTAGCTTCTTCGGCACCAGGAAAGTCAGGTTTTAACTGAAAGGCTCGCTCTAACGTTTTTTGGGCTTCCTCTTCCTCCCCTTTCTTAAACAAGGCCATCCCTAAATGATACTGCGCCTCCGCATTATCGGGGAGTTTTTCTACGACCTCCTGAAGGACCGTGACGGCCTTTAAATAGGCCTTCTTTTTGTAATAAATCCAACCCAAGGTATCGGCAATCGCCGGATTCTCCCCCTGTTCGGCACGGGCGGTCTCAGCCAATTCCAAGGCTTCATCCAAGCTTCCACCGGTTTCCATGAGCAACCACGCCAGATTATTGGCTGCCGGAGCAAACTTGGGATTGATCTTTAACACGGACCGGTAATGAGATTCGGCACCTGTCAGATCTTTCTTTTGCTGCGCGATGATGCCCAAGATCATATGCGCAGAACCGGCTTTAGGGTTTTTCTTGATTAATCGTTCATATTCCTGAATTGCCTCATCCAGGCGATCTGTTTTCTGGTAGAGCGCAGCTAAACTCATATAGGTATCCTGAATCTGATCGTTCAGATCCATGGATTTCTTAAAGGCTTCTTCAGCCTTATCCAGTTGATTGGCCTGCATCCACAACTTTCCTAGCATTGTGTACAACAGAGGGTTCTTGGGGACAGCCTCGATCTGTTTTTGCACTCGCGCGCGCGCCTGTTTCGCCTCACCTCGACTCACCCGTATGGTTGCGATCTGACCAAGAGCTTGAACAAATTTTGGTTGGAGCTTCAGGGCCTGCTCAAAATGCTCGATGGCCTTCGCATACTGCTTGTCTTGTCGAGCGATAATCCCCAATTGGTAATGGGCCCCGGCATCTTGTGGGATTTGTTTGACGATCGTTTCATACACATTTTTCGCTTTTCCCACATCTTTTTGCTTCAGATAGGCTTGACCCAACAGGTGAACGGCTTGCACATCCCGCGGGTTGAGCCGAATGGCCATCTGAGCTTCTTGGACCGCCATGTCATACGATCCTTCAACGATGCGAGCAAACGCCAAGGTTTTTCGAATAGCCCGATCGTTTGGTGCAAGTTTTTTGGCTTCACTTAATGCCTGAATGGCTTTGGCTATGTTGTTTTGTTGGGCAAAGGCCACACCCAAATATTGATGGGCCATGGCTTGTGACGGATCATCTTTAATAATTTTTTCAAACTGAAGAATAGCCTGGTCTGTTTTTCCTCTCCCCAGATCTAACCGAGCTCGATAGAGTTGGACTTGCACCGTTTTCTGTTTTTTCTCAGGAACTTTCGAAAGTTCGGCCTCGGCATCATCCCAACGTTTATTATCTAAATAAAAAGCGATGAGGGCATTCCTGGCTGCCTCGGACTCTGGATTCAATGTGACGCCTTTTTGGTAATGCTCTAAGGCTTTTGCGCCCCCTCCCAAAAAGGCATAAAATTCTCCTAAGATGATTTGAGGATTTTCACTCTTTGGCTTTCGTTGAGCCAAATCTTGGTACACCTGTTCCGCTTTTTTCCATTGTTGGGTGGCTCGGTAATATTTCCCAAGTTTCACATAAAGCCCATCATTGTCCGCATCCAACTTGAGCGCCTGTTGGTACTGTTCCTCAGCCTCGGATTTCTTCCCTTGCAAAAGAAGAATATCCCCTTTGGCCAAGAGTAAGGTAGTTGAAGAAGCGTTTTTCTGAAGGCCTTGTTCAAGGATGACCTGAGCCTCCTCGGGTTTCTTGGTCGCCATGTAGGCACGGGCCAGGTCGATATAGACCTGTTCATTACTAGGATCTAATTCCAAGGATTTTTTGAGTTCAAAGATTCCTTCCTCAAACTCTTTTTCGATAATAAGGCTCCGGCCACGTAAAAGGTGCCCTTTCGGGTCTTGCGGGGAGGAAGTCAGAACGATTTCGGCGTGTTTTTTAGCTTCTACAGGTTTTCGAGCCAGAAGGTAAAAATCCCCTAATTTGAGATGGGCATCTTCAATACTCGGATCGATTTCGACGGCCTTGCTTAACTCCTGAAAGGCGGCCTGCAAATCCGGCATTCCACCCATTTTGAGATGAACGAGAGCCAATTGATGATAGGCCTTGGCATCCCTCGGATCCAATTGAATAACATTCTTGAATTCAATAAGGGCTTCCTGCCACTTTTCTTCCTCAAAATAGGCCATGCCGCGCTCATAGTGCTTGGCCTTTTTTTCCTCGGCAGAGATTTGTGTACAATTACCTAGAGCCACAAGGCAGAAAGAAAAGGAAAACACTATAAAAAAAGCTGACAGCCTCCTGGATGGCATACAAATACTCCCTTCCCTACGTGAAGTTCGTCGGGCTCCACAAAAGGGCCCTCGTGAAAATACTTTTACAAGAATGGTGTTCTTATATCTTCGCAGACTTCCTCAGTAATGACTAGGGGCATTTTCCGGGGCACTCCAAATTTGTCAATGACTTGCGACCTGCCCGTGCCACCGAACCAATAGCCCAGTTCTGATTGGTACATTGACAGGTTTGAGAACCCGTGGATATAGTGTGGTCGTAAAAATTCCCTTGAAATTTCAACGACTTTAATTCTTGCTGGAATTATCGTTTTACTAAAATCGTCTTAACGAAGGTAAAAAATGATGATTGAACGCACAACACCTTTCTCTCTTGATGAAATCGGCTACACACCCGTGCGGTTCAATAGCACCGGGATTTTTGAAACGCATAAGGATCAGATGGTTGATCCTTATGCGCAAACCCGGATGACCAAAATTCCCCAGGTCGAGGGCATCCAATTCGCCCCGCAAGGGACAAAAGACATACTTCCCGCTCTGGTCGTGCTTCACGATCGATGGGGACTCACTTCACCGATCCAAGAGCTGGCCAAACGTTTTGCGAGTGAAGGCTATGTCGTCCTTTTACCCAACCTCTATGGCCGACAAGGTGGAATGGTGACCGCGAATGCAGAAGTCGCGGAAGCCTTGGAAGAACGATTGGATGAGAAACAGGTTCTTCAAGAAATCAATGCGTGCTTTGAATTCCTCAATGCCAATCTCGCTGAGGACAAGACCTTGGATAGGACAACTCGAAACGCCCATGCCGTCATCGGCTTTGGGATGGGCGGCACCCTGGCTATCAAGACCGCCACACTCCGACGTCGCCTACAGGCCGCCGTCTCGATATGCGGAACTCTTCCGGAGAATCCAGAATCAATCGGTGCCCTCCATTGTCCCCTTTTCCTCCAAACAACCGGACAACATTCTCCACAGACCCAGGAAGAAATCAATAAGTTCTGTGATAAAGCCAGGCAAGAAGGCAAAAAAGTCGAGACGGCATCCTACCCCTCCGCTTCTCGAAATTTCTTCAATAAAGCCACCCAGGAATATTCGGAGTCTGAAACAGACCGGATGGTGCAAGTCACTATGGATTTCATAAACACCATCTTAAAGAAATCTGAGTGATCAAAGACAAAGTGGTGGATTTTCCACGACGTCATGAGATGTTTTCTTCGTCAATACATCACCACTCTTCGATTAGCGATTTTTTGTGGTGCATTGAATTTCTTGTTCCCCTCCTGGATATTAGCTCAACCACCATCGCTTCCAACTCCCACAGAACTCCTTGAACACCATGCTGAACACATTCGCCAACTAGAATCGGAGGAAGCAGCCCTCCGCTTTCTCCGCACCATCATTTCATTCCCCAAACCCGGTTCACATTCAGCCACCAAAAGGAAATCTTCTCGACCGACACATCAGCTACCAACATCTATTCAGAAAACGGCCACAACGTTCTTCGCCTCCCTATCCTTAGAACTCTTCCTTGAAGACCTAACCACACTCCGCCCCAAAGGCATCCCCTCGACTTCAAGAGGCCAGAAACATCACTCTCTAGAGAGCATCCAATGGATTCTTTCCAAGCCGGAATACCAGTCGTTACAACACATCATCGAATTACAGGATCTTATCCAGCCGCAACCCCTGCTCCCGCCTAAGGAGTTACCAGACCCGGACCTCTATCAAAAGTTTTCCGCCTTTCAGGACAACCGCGCACTGAACGGATCACGCAATGATTTTTGGGTAAGCACGTTTCAGAAAGAAGGAAAAGGGGGCATTCAGGAACGACTTGAGGAATTCTGGCACCATCCTGACCATCAACCTTTGGTCAAATCGACTGAATCTACCGTTAGACAGACCTTTATTCAGCACTACCAAGTTTACCGTTTACGGTCATATTTTGAAGTGGAGTGGCTCAACCAAATCCTCCAACTCAAAGCCAAAGTCAATCGCACGATTTGGAACACATTCTTGATGCTGCAGGATTGGCTGGACCAGCACCACAAAAAAGAAGGGTTGCAGCGACTTTGTGGAACCTGGAGATGGATTGTCCACAATCACCAAAATCATGGAGACCATAAAATGATCATGATTTTTTATCCGCCGGATCGTCCCCCACCCTCTTCCTCCCTCGTTCCCACGACCATCTCCATTCACGGAAACACCGTGTATCTCCGATGGACGTTTCCTCAAGGCACCCAAGAAGACAGTCTTTTACTCAGCAAAAATGACACGCTCCTTGAAGGGACTTTCATCAACTCCCTGGGCCCTCATGGGTCAATTTCAGGGAAACGGCTATCTCCTTGTCCTAACGAATAAACGAACACGTCCGCGGCTCCCCGGCTTTATCTCCCCCTCCTCCTGGCCGAAAAGGTGTACAATATAATAAAGGCACTTAAGGAGGGCCTCGCATGACCTCCCCCGACTTGCTCGAACCATCAATCCGTCAATTTGGACACACCCTCGCGACTCAAGCCCATCACCATGCTCCCAAGGTTTGGGACTATCGATGGTGGACGGACCTCATCCTCGACTGGGGAACTCGGGACGAACACTTCAAAGTTCAACTTTTTCGATTCATCGATGTCCTCCCATCCCTCAAAACGGATGAGCAATTTATCCGCATTCTCCAGGAATATTTCCTAGAAGTCCCCTCCTTACCCGTTCCCTTTCGTTGGTTGCTGTCCCAGTGTTCTCGCAATCCCATCACTGGACGGGTTGGGACCCGCCTGTTGCGCCGCCAACTTCTCAGAATGGCCTATACCTTTATGGCCGGCGACTCAATCGCACAGGCACAACCCACCCTCACCCGACTGTGGAATAACCAATGTACGACTTCTGTCGATCTCCTTGGTGAAGCTTCCGTCAGTGAAACCGAAGCCGACCACTATCTTCATCGCTGCGTGGACACCCTTCACGCCATGCACCGCATGGCCCAAGAATGGCCTTCCCAACCCTTGGTAGAGCACGACCATTTAGGTCCTATCCCCAAAATACAGCTTTCCATCAAGCTCTCCGCCCTATACTCGCAACTTGACCCCATCGCACCCTCCCGTTGTTACGAAGCTATGGAATCTCGATTACGTTCCCTGATCGATGTGGCTCAATCCTTACCGGCCTCCATCACCTTCGATATGGAGGATGCCGAATTAGAACCCCTCATCCTCTATATTTTCACACGGCTTTTTTCCGAACCCGAATACCGGGACTTCCCTCATGCCGGGATCGCTCTCCAAGCCTATCTTCGCCATTCACCCCAATCCCTCGACACCTTATTGGAGTGGGGAAAATCACGACCGGCTCCCTTTGGCATTCGACTGGTGAAAGGCGCCTATTGGGATTCGGAAGTCATCCGATATCGACAACGTGGATGGGAGGTCCCAGTCTTTCAAAAGAAGAACGAAACGGATGCCAATTATGAACAAATGGCGCTCACCATTCTTGAACATCGCGCCTTTATCCGTCCCGCTTTCGGGTCACACAACATTCGCACGCTCGCATGCATCCGTGCACTCACCGAACAGTATGATTTGATGCCTCAGACCTGTGAGTATCAGATGTTGTATGGGATGGCTGAACCATTACGAGACGCCCTGATCAAACAGGGAATCAGAGTCAGGATATATACCCCAGTGGGAGAGTTATTGCCGGGCATGGCCTATTTGGTGAGAAGATTACTGGAAAATACCTCCAATGAAGGATTTATTCGCCGACAGCGTGAAACCGCTGATTCCCTCGATCAGTTGCTCCGCCCCCCAAACGAACAGGAAGAATGCTTCGTCCGCGAAGAAACCCCTGACACCACTTTGGAAGAACAGGGTAGCGAAAAAATTGGTGCATTTGGGTTCGAGAACGAACCCCACACAGATTTTTCCCGACCTGAAACGCACGAGGCGATGCGACGATCCTTAACCCATGTTCGGACTCTTTTGGGGCAAACCCATCATTACCCTCTCCCCGAACAGATTCCTTGCGAAGGACCCGTCCTGCGATCTCTTAACCCCAGCTGTCCCGATGAACTCATCGCCAGCTTCCCTACCCTGGCCCCAGAAAACGTCGATGCCCTGATTGCGATCGCGAGCTCGCATCTTCCCGGTTGGCAAAGAGTCGATGCCGAATCCCGGGCTGCTATCTTATTTCGAACAGCCGAGCTGATGCAGGACCGGCGTCAAGAACTGACTTCATGGCAAATCCTTGAAACAGGAAAACCTTGGCGAGAAGCGGATGCCGATGTCACAGAGGCCATCGATTTTTTGCGATGGTACGGGAAAGAAATGATTCAACTTGGAACCCCTCTCATTTTAGGGACTGCCCCCGGCGAGCTGAATATCCGAACATTTCTACCAAGGGGCATCGCTGCCGTTCTCCCTCCATGGAACTTCTCCTTGGCCATTCCGACAGGACTGGTTTCAGCCGCCTTGGTGACAGGCAATATCGTCTTGTTTAAACCATCCGAACGATCCCCCATGATGGGGTTTCACCTGGTCAAGCTACTGGAAGAAGCTGGACTCCCCAAAGGGGTCCTGTATTTTCTCCCGGGAGGTCCGGACCTTGGGAAAGCTTTGGTGAAACATCCTGCTGTCAACCTTATTGCCTTCACCGGTTCTCAGACAGTCGGCACTCAGATTCTTCAAGAAACCGGTGTGCTTCACCCCGGACAACGGCACTTCAAGCATGTCATCGCGGAAATGGGAGGGAAAAACGCCATCGTGGTAGATGATACCGCAGACCTTGACGAAGCCGTCACAGGCGTATTGCACAGTGCCATCGGATACCAGGGCCAGAAGTGTTCGGCCTGTTCACGAGTGGTGGTCCTTGCCTCCGTGTATCAAACGTTTCTTAAACGTCTAACCGAAGCCGCCAAAAGTGTCCGCATTGGTCCAGCCGACCGACCGGACAGTCAAATGGGGCCAATCATCGACGAACGCGCATTAGAGAATATTCGACACTATGTGGAGATAGGAAAAAGAGATGGGACTTGCCTCCTTGACCGTCAGGAAAAGGGTCCAGGATTTTTCCAAGGGCCGGCGATTTTTACCGATCTTCCCCTCACCCACCCCATTTCTCAGGAGGAAATTTTTGGCCCGGTCATCGTTATTCATCAGGCCTCTTCCATTCAAGAAGCCGTGGATATCATGAATGATTCAGCCTTCGCCTTAACCGGGGGAATCTATTCCCGGAGTCCCTATACTATTCAATATGTTCAGGAACACTGTCAGGTGGGAAATTTCTACATCAACCGGTCTATCACAGGGTCTTTAGTCAGCCGGCAACCTTTCGGTGGGCACCGGCTATCAGGAGTGGGACGGAAGGCAGGCGGAAAAGGGTATTTGGAGCAATTTATGGTGGAGAAAATTTCGACAGAAAATACCCTCCGTCGAGGATTTGCTCCTCCCCAACCGAGCCACGTTCGAGGGTAAAGTCACCTTTTCCAGTTCCTCGATCACCTCAATCATACGTCTGGTCTGAGAACGCAAAGACGGAATCACTTGTCGTTCAACGTATTTGACTAGCCCCACCCCACGTCCAAACCATGCAGTCATAGTATCCGTTCCCTTGATGGTTTCCCCTTTTTCGGAAAGATACACCGTCATCACCATCTTGGCTTCAATCTGGATAGCATTGGGATAGGTCCCTGCTGGAACGGTGACAGGCCCCTGGCCTTGAACGGAAACCACCGCAAGGACATCGACTTTTTCTGGTTGCCCATCCCGATCGATATCTACCCCCAAGTCCAACCCTTTCCTATTTAATTGCTCAAACGAACTCGGAATTCGAAAGGGAAACCGAACAATCTGATACGGGACAAGTTGTTTTTCTAGGGTTGTTCCAGGTTTCGATCCATAATACCGGATCCCTGCGGCATCCCGGCGATAATAACTATCCGACGGCCCCTGGTTGCCTGGATTCGTATCATGAAAAACGGTCACCTTCACACCATCACGTACTTCTTCACCTTTTACTCTCGATACATTCGTGAATGTGGTACGCTTATCGGCAATCTGAACCATTCCTCCTTCGATCATCGTGCCCCGATAGACCCATTCATTCCCGGCTTGATCTGGGAAAAATTCATGAACATCCGTAATCTCAACCACAGAAGGCTCCATTCCTAGAGCACAAACGGGCATCTGAACCCCACAAATGGCCAGGATGAGAAAACTACCGATGAAGTTGGGATGGGTGAAAGACAAAGACATGAACTTCATGAACTAAGATCTACATTGAACGTACCATAGCACCAGGAAAACCAGCAAGGCACCTGCCCCTTACGAAACCGTTCCGATTCCATAAAACATCTCCTCCCAAATCTGGGTGGTTCATCGGCTAAAGGGCTTGGTGAAGAGGTTGACAATTTCATTCCGATAAAGGGACGCTATGTGTATCTTCTTAGCTATCATTTCTCTCATGCCGCGGATTACAGACAGAGGGGAAGCATTGGCCATCAAGAATATGAGAACGACTGTCTATGACAACACCTGAACCTCTGACAGCCCTCATTTTTGGTGGATCAGGAGTCATTGGTGGGGCCATCGCACAACATTTCGGGAAACATCGCTGGACAGTAGGAATCCATTACCATAAAAATCGCTCGAGAGCGGATCACCTCGCGAAAACCATCAAAAATTTAGGTGGAATCCCTCATCTCCTACAGGGGAATGTTCTTTCGACCTCTGAAGTTCAGAGAATTTTTCAAAGCTTCACCCGGCGATACCAACGGATTCATGTCCTCATCTGGGCGGTGGGAACGTCTTCCTCCACTTTGACGGTTAAAATCACCCCGGAGGAATGGGAGCAAACCATCCAGATAAATCTCAGCGCAGCGTTTACCGTACTACAAGAAGCCGGAAAAATTTTCACCGCCCAAAAAGATGGGGCCTTGATCGCGGTTGGATCTTTTTCAGGAGCACATGGAGAAATCGGTCAAACAGCCTATGCAGCTTCAAAAGCGGGTCTGGTGGCTCTTATCCGTTCAGCTGCCAAAGAATGGGGCAACGATAACATTCGAGTCAATGTCATTTTTCCCGGTTGGCATCCCAGTCCGCTCACAGAAGATGCGGCCATGCAGGCCTTACGCACCCAATCTCATGCTCTTGAGCGTACGCCTCAACTTGTGGACGTAGCGGATACGGTGTATCACCTGGCGCTGAGAAAAGATATTTCAGGCCAAGTGTGGAATTTAGACAGTCGAATTGGATAATCCCCTTTCATTGACAAGAAGGGCATTCACTCGTTCACACGAGTGGGTTGCATCATGTACTGTCTCCTACAACGCCTATGATGACACCTGGTCCCATACGCGGCTTTATGTATGACAACGCCTCAACCACCACTTAAAGGGGTTTTCGTCACCGCCACCGACACCGGTGTAGGAAAAACGGTTATTTCCGCCGCACTCTTGCTTTGCTTGCAAGAACGCGGGCAACCCGTTCACCCGTTCAAACCTGTTGAAACCGGCGTAGACGAGAACAATAGGACATCATCAGACACAGAACGTCTTCGGCGAATGGTCAGCCACCCTCCGGAATTTGAGGCCGTCTGCCCTTATGCTTTTCCTGAACCTGTGGCACCGGTTGTCTGTGCCAAGGACTCAGGCTTAGCGATTGACCTCTCTAAGATTCTTTCTCATATGCAACACATCTCCACTCCAGAAACCTTTTGGGTCGTGGAAGGATCTGGCGGAATTCTTACGCCCCTTACCGCACAAGAGACGGTTCGCGATTTGATCGCCATGATCAAGCTTCCCTGTTTGGTTATCGGAAGAACTTCGTTGGGAGGGGTCAATCACGCTTTGTTAACTGTAGAATCTCTACAGAACAAAGGCATCTCAGTCTGCGGGTTGGTGCTGAATGAAACGGGAAGTCATGGAGGTGATTCACAGGAAATCCGACAACGTCACACGACCATCAATCTCATTCGTGAACATTGCCCAGTACCTGTTTTTGGGCCTTTTCTCTACGAAACCACGCTAATGCCCAATTGGGATGAAGGGATCATCAAGCTCGCAAAAAAAAAGGAAATGGGCCAGTTAGTCACGTTTCTTCTCGAAAGGTCTCCATGAAGGTCTCCAGAGTGCCGGGGATATCTTTGGCATTAAGAATAGCCGACGCCACCGCAACCCCGTCAGCACCGGCTCGACGAAGAGCGTTCACATGATTGGGACCAATACCCCCAATGGCAAAAATGGGTGCTCGCGTTGCCCTTCTGACCTCTTTGACCCCCTCGATTCCCACAACCGGATCAAGTTTCGATTTGGTCGCCGTCGAAAAAATAGGTCCAAACCCCAGATAATCAGCTCCTTCTTCTGACGCAACCCGAACTTGTGAAATATTGTGGGTGGAGACGCCAATGCACTTATTTTTTCCCATGACATTCCTGGCTAATGTGAGAGAAAGATCGTGTTGGCCAAGATGCACACCATCAGCATCCAGAGCAAGAGCCAGATCGCATCGATCATTCACGATAAACAGCATATCCCATTCTCGTGCGATCTCTCGAAGGGTATGAGCGACATGATACGCCTCACCCATTGATGAAACTTTATCCCGATACTGCACGATTCGCACTCCAGCTTTTCCCGCCTGTCGTAACACCTCTGGCAACGAACAGACTCCAGACCATGCTGCATCAAGTATCAAATAGAGACCTCGTAATTTCAATGGAGACACGGATAATGGTGACCGACTCGGTCAGAAAGAATGCAGAGCTAACAAACGATCGAGAAATCTTGTGGAAACAGGACCCTTTTGAAAATCGGGGTGATCGAGTATTCGCCGATGAAGAGGGATATTGGTCTTGATCCCTTCGATAACAAACTCGTCTAATGCCCGGCGGGATCTCGAAAGTGCCTCATCTCTCGTACGCCCATAACCAATAAGCTTGGCGATCATCGAGTCGTAATACGGATGAACGACCCCAGTGGTATCCATCGCGGTATCCACACGAATCCCTGGGCCTCCGGGAGGACAGAATTTTGTCACGGCTCCAGGACTGGGGGTCAACCGGTCTGGGTCTTCTGCATTAATCCGGCATTCCACGGCATGACCCTGAAGTTGTATATCTTTTTGTTTATAGGATAAGGCTTCTCCGGCAGCCACCCGTATTTGCTCTTTGATTAAATCCACACCCGTGACCATTTCCGTGACAGGATGTTCGACTTGAATACGTGTATTCACCTCCATGAAATAAAACTTACCTTTATCATCAAGAAGAAATTCGACGGTTCCGGCATTGCGATACTTCACCGATTTAATGACATCGACCGCAACTTGACCCATTTTTTTTCGAAGCCCATCATCAAGGGCCGGAGACGGGGATTCTTCCAAAACCTTTTGATATCGTCTTTGAATAGAACAATCGCGCTCGTGAAAATGAACAACTTGTCCTTGCGTATCAGCCATTACCTGAAACTCGATGTGCCGTGGCTCTTCAAAAAAGCGTTCCAGATAAACGCCACCATGGCCAAAAGCCGTTTGAGCCTCTAATTGAGCAGATTCCACGGCTTTCCCTAAATCCTCCTCATGCCAGACCACTCGCATCCCTCTGCCCCCACCACCGGCAGAGGCCTTAACAATAACCGGAAAACCCAGTTTTTTTGCGATCGTTAAACAGTGTTTGGGATCCTCGATTTCCCCATCACTGCCGGGTAAAACGGGAATGCCTTGCTTTTTCATGTGAGCGCGGGCTTGGGCTTTGTCGCTAAGAAGAGCGATATGTTCTGAGGATGGACCGATAAAGGTAATCCCAATGGACTCACAGACCTCGGCAAAATGAGCATTTTCCGCCAAAAATCCATACCCTGGATGAATCGCATCAACTCCGGCTATCTCGGCGGCACTGAGAACGTTAGGAATATTTCGGTAGCTGAGCCCTCCCTCGGCGGGTCCGACACACACATGTTCATCGGAATGACGAACATGGAGGGAATGGACATCGACATCAGAATGAATCGCGACCGTTCGAATGCCCAGCTCCCGACAAGCCCGGATGATTCGAAGGGCGATTTCTCCACGATTCGCGATCAGAATTTTTTTAAACACAGATACCCTTGAGAGTATGTAGGTTGGCGCCTCCCCGTTACGGAGTGGCAGCGGGATCAATGAGAAACAGGGGTTGGCCGAATTCCACCGGGGTAGTGCTTTCTACAAGGACCTTCATGATGCGACCATCGGCTTCAGCTTCAATTTCATTCATGAGTTTCATCGCCTCAACGATACAAAGCACCTGTCCCTTTTTGACAAACTCTCCTTCCACTACGTACGGGTCAGCATCCGGGGAGGGAGAACGGTAGAAGGTTCCGACAATCGGTGAAGTAACCGTGAGATAATTCGCGTTTTCCGCCTGTCGTAGATGCTCCTCAGCCTGCGTCACTGGTGAAGAATCGGCTGCTTGCGTCACCTCAACGGCCGCCACGGAAGAACGTGGAGTCGGCTCACGTCGCACACGAATCCGGACCCCCCGCTTTTCCAGTTCGAGTTCTGTGAGATGATACCGGTTTAATAATTCAACGAGGTCTTCGATTTCTCGCCTTGATGAGTCTGCCATGTTTTCCTTAATGAGGGATTCCCCTGACGAATGTTTTCTTTGAGGCTAGTCTAGCGCACTCGTTCGACATAGGTTCGTGTACGTGTATCGATCTTGATGATTTCTCCCGTTTCTAAATACAAGGGGACCTTCACGGTCGCACCCGTCTCCACGCGAGCGGGCTTGGTTCCACCTGAAGCCGTATCCCCTCGAATGCCTGGGTCCGTCTCCACTACTTCCAACTCCATGAAAATGGGTAATTCCACCGAAATGGGGGCATCGTGGTACAGCAAAATATCAACGATCGTATTTTCTTTTAATAAATCAACATTTTCCCCCAACTGGCTTTTGAGATACGTAAATTGTTCATAAGAACTGGTATCCATAAAGGTAAAATCATCACCAGTGCTGTACAAAAATTGCATTTCACATTCATCCAGGTTTGGCTCCTGGAACTTTTCTCCCGAACGGAAGGTTCGATCGATCACATTTCCGGTTCGATACCCTTTTAATTTCGTCCGAACGAAGGCTCCGCCTTTTCCTGGTTTAACATGTTGAAACTCAACAATATAGTAGGGTTCCCCATCCAGCTCTAGACGAGCTCCACTGCGAAATTCCGCTGTTGAAATCACGTGCCTGTACTCCTGGTTAAAAAAATCTTTCCAATTCTTTTTTGCCGTTCAAGAAGGTTGTCGTCTTAAAGCCGTGACGAGAGCCCGAAGACCCAGAAGGTAACTATCAACCCCAAAACCAGAGATTTGCCCTAGAGCGACCGAGGCTAAATAGGACCGCCGTCGAAAGCTTTCACGCTGATGAATGTTTGACATGTGGACTTCCACCATTGAAACCCCCACCCCCACAATCGCATCCCGAAGCGCAATACTCGTATGAGTGTAGGCCCCAGGATTAAAGAGCAACCCTTGAAATTGCCCTGGGGAATCCTGGATCCAAGTCACCAACTCCCCTTCTAGATTGGACTGGCGACATTCTACCAAAACATCCAATTCTTTCCCTAATTGTTCAATCCGCCCATTGATGGCTTCAAGGGTTTCAGAACCATAGACCGAGGGCTCTCGAATTCCAAGCAAGTTAAGGTTGGGCCCATGCAAAACTAAAATATTCACGATGACTTGTTCCTGGGAAAAAACTCGAGATGAGTGAAAACGTCTAACCTATAGGCCTTGCACCTGATGGTGTCAGGATATGAAGGAAACAAAAAAATTTTAGCAGTCAATACCGATTGGGTCAACGTATCCTGGTGTTTTTCCTACTAAAAATCTGCCCCTGCCCGTTTCAAAAGAAATCGACGCAATTCGACCATCGCCAAAGTATCTCGTCCACAATACTCTTGCAACGCCTCGGCAATATGAGCGCGTTCAATGAGATCGGTTTCGGAAAAAACCATTTTTTGATACATCACGGCAGCTACGGCCCCATTTTGGATCGTGAGATCATCGTAACCCAGGTTGGGAACAAGAGCGGGCAACACATGTTTAATAGAAAACGATCCACGAAATTCAGGATGATAATAATGTTGTTGGATAACCGAAAGCAGATCCCACAACCGGCGAACAGCTTTGGACAACACGGCCTTGAGTGGAGGCAAAAAATCCCCTAAGGCGTATAACAAAAAACGTTCATATTCACTGTAGACGCAAATCGTTCCCGTGTCCCCGAGACTATCCACAAGACTTTTCGCGAGTTCTTCCCGGGGATCTCTCCCATCGGGGCACAGATAATGATGGTGAATGACCGTTCCATCTGGATATTCAATATGGTTAGACCACTGAAAGGGTATGGGACGATAGGGCCGGGTATGGGCAAAGAGCGGAATAGCGGGCATAAAGGTCTCGAAATCCAAATGATGGACAGGATACCGAACACTTTGAAGCCGAGCCCGAAGGAGCGGAGAAACCCATTCCACATTATCCTTCACTCGTCGTTGTATGGAAGAAAGTTCATAATGATCCGGAATTTGGTCGATCGTCTCTATGCCATCGTTGAAAAATCGCGGTTGAAGCTTCGTACTTCCTGGCAGGTGAAAGATCCATCGTTCAGATTTGTCCTTGGTACAATGATCCCAGAATGGACATTCATAGGGTTGAAAACAATGTGAGTCCGGTCGCACCTCCGGTGGCTTCGGTTCTCGTAGCATGGTCCACATTTCATCCAACTGGGTGTGAACCAAGAGTTGCCTGGCTTGCACCTCCTCCGTCACGGTCGCCAAAGTAAAGATTTCTCGCAAATCAATATCCCCACCCAAGAATTGATATTGGGTATTGATATGCATAAGGACACACCCCTCGACCTCAATACCGGCCCCCTTTAAGACTGTGGCCTGAATAGCCAGGTCATCAAGATGAGTGGGTTTGACTTTCGACGTGGCCTTTACCTCAATAAGCCGCCACCGTCCGGATTCTAATCGTTCCAGAATATCCACCCGCACCAATATTCCTTCCCAAAGAAAGGCAGCTTCAAAAAGAGCCGGAATGGTTGGATCAGAGATTAAGAGTTGAGTTCGACTCAGCGCGGCAGGAATTTGCCGATGCGTTTCAGCCACCAGGACCCCTCCAGGGAAATACTGTCGAGCGACTTCCCCAACTTCGGTCCCCATATCCATGATGGCACGTCGATCGGGGGTGGGCGGAGTGGCCAATTCCGGAGAATGTATCTCCAAGTATAGGCGCTTGAAACATTGGAGCCCCCCCAAAAATTTACTTTTTGAAAGTCGATAGCTGGGAACGGCCCCTGGCGTTTTCCCTCGCTCTGAAGCCGCTCCCACGAAGGATTTCGTCTCGTGAACCTGAGCTGACGGTTCTGGGGTATGCTTTGAAATGACTTCTTTTGAATGCTGATCCACGAGATTCCTCAGGAAGGAATATTTAGATAAATGTAGAACATGGTACAATAAACACACTGATGAAATCTCAGGCTTCTCAAGACATTCAAGCATCTTTCCTTCATAAATCCTCAAATTTACATCGTCACGACATTCAGAAAATGGCTCGGGCAATAGCTCATTTTCTGGACTCATCTTTGACCATTCCAGGGACAGGCATCAAAATCGGGTTGGACCCTATCATCGGCCTGCTCCCGGGAATTGGAGATCTTTTAAGCAATGCACTCGGTTCTATGCTCTTATTCCTGGCAACCAAAGCCGGAGTCCCCAAAATCGTCATTTTTCGTATGGCTCTCAATATCTTTCTCAACTTGACTGTTGGAGCCATCCCGGGAATCGGAGATGCGTTTTCAGTATGGTTTAAAAGTAATCTGAAGAATGCCCAACTGCTCGATCGCCATTGTCAACCGACGTCATACCATACAACATGGAGTGACTGGAGTTATGTGGGAGTAATAATGGGAGGAATCGTTCTGGTTATGATGGCCGTTCTTTTCGGAGCATGGTCACTCCTCAGCTTCATCGTTTCAGGGATCAGTTAGCTCGACACGGCTTCGCAATAGCACCCTGAACCTAAAGCAATCGCATACCCACTGAATCAGCAAAACGGCGTCCTTTTGGTGTAAGAAACACATGGCTTGAAGAATCAGCGAGCCATTCCTCGTTCATCAGGCCCACAACCGTTTCACTCCAATCCCGATCATGAGAAAGACAGCTAACCCAATCTTTAGGAATTCCTTCGAGTAAGCGTAAACCAAAGACCACCCGTTCCTTCCTTCTCTGATCCTGGCACAGGAATTCTTCTCCGACTTTTGGCACCATACCGTGCTCTAGTGACCGAAGGTAGTGCTCCAGGTCAGCCACATTCCCAAACCGACGGCTGGAAACAAAAGATTGGGCACTTGGGCCAAACCCGACGTAATCTTCCCCTTGCCAGTACCCAAGATTATGACGACATAGACTCCCCGGCAGGGCCCAATTAGAGACTTCATAATGAACAAACCCACAAGAAGATAAGAATGCTTCGGCTTCAGACTCCAATAAGGACTCTTCCTCAACGCTCATGGGAATAAACCTTCCCCGCTGACAATCGTGATACATCTTTGTCCCCGCCTCCAACGTCAGGGCGTAACAGGATATATGAGAAAGCCTGAACGTCATGGCCATTTCGAGATTCGCCCTCCAAG
The DNA here is from genome assembly GCA_965223275.1 of Nitrospirales bacterium. Taxonomy (GTDB): domain Bacteria; phylum Nitrospirota; class Nitrospiria; order Nitrospirales; family UBA8639; genus Nitrospira_E. The sequence goes on along the minus strand of OZ244992.1, from coordinate 3,766,933 downwards.
AATCGGGAGTTTGCGACGGCAACCCATACAGTAAATCGATATTCAAATCGGGAATCCCAGATTCCTCAGCCAACCGCAATTGTGCAAGCACCTCTTTTTGAGAATGATGAAGCCCTAAAGCCTTTCGTTCTCCATCACAAAAGGTTTGGACACCAAGACTTAATCGATTGACCCCCATTCTCCAATACTGGTTTAAAGAATCGCCCGTTAATGATTCCGGTGTTCCTTCAACCGTCACTTCACACTTTTCCCGGACGACAAACTGAGCATGAACATGCTCTAAGATTTCTGAAATCTGAAACGGCGATAAGATGGTGGGCGTTCCGCCTCCCAGATAGATAGAGGTGATGGGGCGTGAACGCAAATTGGACTGTTCATTCTGTAATTGGAACTCTTTTTTCAGTGCCGAAAGAAATCGTGGAATCGCTTTCTCCCTGTTTGTGTGAAGATAGAAAGCACAAAAATGGCACCGGGTGGCACAAAAAGGAATATGAATATACACCCCAAACGAATTGCCGTGAGTTTTTTCCAGCAAAGATTCCAACGTGATTTCCCAATAATTGAGGTCTGCCCCTCATTCATGAAAAATGAGACAAGTACCCTTGGCCCGAAGAGCGTCCCCCACTTCCCTGATCATAAGGGAATTCCCACAGACATACACCGCAAGTTCATTAACATCCGACACCTCTTGAATGAGATCGGTAACCCGACCAACTCGCCCTTTCCACTTGGCATTGGCTTGCGACAAAATCAAAGAAAAGAAAAAATTATCGTTCTGTTGCGCTAATTCGTGAAATTCATCCGTGAGATAAAGATCTCTTTCCGAACGCAGTCCCCAGAACAATGTGATGTTCCGTGGATAGGGCTGATCGAGTAACGACTTGAGCATCGCCCGAAAAGGGGCGATTCCTGTCCCGGTCGCCACGAATAACACATCCCGATCCGGATGATGGTGAAGCTGAAATTGTCCAAATGGACCTAAGATCGTCAACTCATCTCCCACCCTATGATCTAAGAGAAACCGTGACCCTTTTCCCTGATCGCCACCATTAATCAATATCGATACATGAGAGTAGGTTTTCGGATCAGAGGTAATCGAATAATACCGTTTTTCCGGAGGATTATGGGCCGTTTCGGGAATGAGAATCGCGAGTGACTGGCCCGCCAGGAACTTCATGTGAAGAGAATCTTGCAAGGCAAAAGTAAATTCATAAATGTTGGGAGTTAAAGCTTGGATATCGGAAATGCGGACACGGAAGGAACGACATTCCATAACCCAAGAATGTAGTGAATCATGATTCATCTGACAAGGGGGTTCTTCACAAAAAAAGGGGGATTCCTCAACCTCTGAGGAATCCCCGCGCTTGGAGCTATTCGTCTACTGACGAGTTACTTGGCTTCGATTTGAATATTTTTGGGTTTGGCCTTTTCCTGCTTGGGAATCCGGATGGTCAAGACCCCCTTATCATAACTGGCCTTCGCTTCGTCAGGATTCACATCCGTTGGAAGGGTAAAGTTCCTGGCGAAAGTCCCATAATGAGCCTCGCGAATATGATACCCATCCTGATCGCGTTCTTCCTCTGCTTTACGCTCCCCCCGCACTTCCAGATGGTGGTCTTTCACAGACACGGTCACATCCTTCAGGTCAATACCTGGAAGTTGAAAATCAATGGACAGAGTTTCCTTGTCCTCATATACGTTCACCGGTGGCTTCCAGGCCACTTGCTCGCCATTTTGATCATCCCACAGGGGTCGAAGCCCCAAGGGTCGTCCAAAAAACGAATTGACGGTCTTCTCCAAATCTGTATACGGATCCCACTTTACCAACATCACTCATCCCTCCTTGTTAGACGTTCACGAACTTGCTCTGATATTCCCAGCTGGGGATGTGTTTCGTTTCTGTTCAATAGATAATGCTGGTCTGATGAAAGTCAAGAGGCAGGGAAACAATTAGCGGTAGTCCTACTACGAAGAGGTAAAACGTATGCGTTACTTCAAGAAGTCGAAATTTTTTCTAGGAGTTACGGTAATTTTCCGGCAAGATCGAGTAAAAAGGTATAGATCATCGCGGTCTCTTCATACCGTTTATACCGGCCGGACGCCCCGCTATGTCCGGCATCCATGTTGGTCTTCAACAACAGTCGATTCGTATCGATTTTGGTTGCCCTAAGTTTGGCCACCCATTTGGTGGGCTCCCAATACTGAACTTGGGAATCATGTAACCCCGACGTGACGAGTAAATGAGGATAGGCTTGGGCACGCACATTATCATACGGAGAATAGGACAACATGTAGTGATAAAACGCCTGCTGGTGAGGATCTCCCCATTCATCATATTCCCCCGTGGTCAAAGGAATATCAGCATCCAACATCGTCGTCACCACATCAACAAAAGGCACTTGAGCAACCACACCATGAAACAATTCAGGTCGGAGATTGATCACAGCACCCATCAGCAACCCACCAGCGCTCCCTCCCATGGCATACATGCGGTTGGGGTCTCCGTACCCTTCCTTGCTGAGGTATTCCGCGCATGCGATAAAGTCTGTAAAGGTGTTCATCTTGTGCAATAATTTTCCCTTTTCATACCATTGCCGCCCTAATTCTTCTCCCCCTCGTATGTGAGACAATGCAAACACAAATCCGCGGTCCAAAAGGCTGAGTCGGGAAGAGCTGAAACTGGCATCCATACTGATGCCATAAGAGCCATATCCGTACAATAAGAGGGGATGCCGTCCATCGCGAGCAAATCCCTCCCGATAGACCAGGGAGATGGGGATAGCGGTACCATCATCTGCGCTCGCGTATACCCGTTCTGTTCGATAGTGACTGATCTGAAATTCCCCGAGTACTTCTTCTTGCTTGAGTAGGGTTTTTTCCTTGGTCTCCATATGGTAGTCATAAATCGTCATGGGAGTGGTCATAGATGTATACCCAAACCGAAGATAGGGGGTATCGGCTTCATGGTTATCACCGAGAGTGGCAAAATACGTCGGCTCGCCAAAATCCAAATCATGTTCTCCGACGTTTGTCTTGGGAAGAATTCTGAGGTGAATGAGGCCTTTTCTTCGTTCTTCCACGACCAGGTAATCCTGAAACAACTCCACTCCCTCGAAAAATATGTCATCTCGATGCGAAATAACCTCCTGCCAGTTGGCTTTGGTGGTATCTGATTCGCTGGCTTGCATAAGGCGAAAGTTAGTCGCGTGAAAATTCGTTCGAATATAAAACCGATCTCCCAAGTGATCGACATCATACTCATGCCCCCGTTCACGTCCACAAAACAAATGAAACGCCCGACAGGGAGTGCCGGCATCTACATACTGCCACTCACTCGAAAGGGTCTGATGGGAAGAAATGAAAAGATATTTCTTTGACTTACTTTTGCTCACATAGGCTGAAAAGGTTTCGTCCTTCTCTTCAAAGACCAATACATCCTGCGACGGTTCTTCGTGCAACGTGTGACGATACACCTGAAACGATCGCAACGTATCGGGGTCTTGCCTACTGTAAAATACCGTCCGATTATCATTCGCCCATTCCATATTCCCGGTCACCGCTGGAATACGATCAGTGAGAAGATCTCCAGTCTGAAGATTCTTAAACATGAGAGAGTAAATCCGGCGACCATGGGTATCCACGGCAAAAGCCAAGATGTCCTGACCAGTACTGACCTGCCAATTGCCTATGGAAAAATATTCATGCCCTTGGGCTAATGCGTTTCCATCCAGCATGATTTCTTCCGGACTGGACAGCTCCCCCTTTTTTCTACAGTACAGGGCATACTCTAACCCTTTTTCAAACCGGGTATAGTACCAATAATCACCCATTCGAAACGGAACTGATAAATCCGTTGGATTGAGACGATTTTTTATTTCTTTAAATATCTGCTGTTCATATTTCTTGAGAGGGCCCATGATCGTTTCAGTATAGGCATTTTCCTCTTGTAAGTAGGCCAGCACTTCTGGGGAAGACCTATCTTTCAACCAAAAGTATTCATCTATTCGAGCATGGCCGTGTTCGGTGAGTGTGACAGGGTTCGGTGTGGCTCGTGGCGGTTGGGACAACGGCTTGAGAGGAACGCTAGATGGATCGGACATCGAAATTTTCCTATTATGAATCTTCGAATCGCTCGGAAGTTTGGCGAATTCGCTTGAGTCGTCCACGGTGTTTTTTGGTTTGGAGACGTTGTTCGCGAACACCTTTGGGGACTTTAGTCGGAACGCGAGATTTCACGGGGCGAAGACCAGCTTGCAAGAGGGCAATAAATTTTTCGAGTAAATCTGCTCGATTGGCACTTTGACTGCGGAACCGTTGACTCTGTAATCGCAAGATTCCTTTTTGATTAATCCGGCTTCCTAAGGCCTTTTGTAACCGTCGTTTTTGAGCTTCCGTTAATGTTAAAGACCCTTGAAGGTCAAATTCCAAAATGACTCGGCTATTGACCTTATTCACATGTTGCCCCCCAGGCCCCGCACTACGAGCAGTGGAAAAAGATATCTCTCCATCAGGAATGGTTAAATTTGGCAAAATTTCTAAACGCATACTTTGATCCTAACAAAAAAAACCTTCTACGGTATCTGGCAGACCAACATCACTTTTGAGATATCCTCCTGAGGAAAAATCGTTCTCCATGAATATCAGATTACCTAAGTTAGGACTTTATACGTAACTCTTAAATCCCATTGTTCCCCTACACTCGCATAGAACCGTATGGCAAAAAAAGAGGCAGGAATAATATTATTCCTGCCTCTCACCAAGATACAAAACTTGGACTCCAGAAAAGTCGTAAGACTGAACGACTACGCCAGAGCGTTATTTGATATCTTCTAGCATCGCTTTGACGTGTTTTTCCTTCAACTTGTTTAAAGCCACGACTTCAATCTGCCGGATTCGTTCTCGCGTGACTGACATCGACTTCCCAACCTGTTCAAGGGTCCAAGGTTCATCGACCCCAATCCCGAAACGCAAGCGAACCACTTCTTGTTCCCGTGGAGTCAACACTTCAAAGATTTGAGCTAACCACCCGGCATTCGATTTTCGGATGACCTCTTCATCGGGGGACTGTCCATCACTATCAGGGATCAATTCCCCAATTTCCGTCTCCCCATCCGCTGAAGGCGCATCGAGTGAAATGGGATCTTGAAACGCTTCGATCGTTTCCTTAACCCGCTCCGCAGTCATCCCCAGCTGACGTCCGATTTCTTCAAACGTAGGCTCCTGATCGGACTGTTGTGCCAGCCGTTGAGCCATCTTGGCAATTTTGGTCGAGGCTTCATTCGTATGGACCGGAACCCGAATGGTGCGACTCTGATCGGCCACGGCTCGTGTGATCCCTTGCCGAATCCACCAGGTGGCATAGGTACTGAACTTAAACCCCTTGGTGTAATCAAAACGCTCGGCCGCTTTCATCAGACCGATATTTCCCTCTTGGACTAAGTCCAAAAATCCCAGACCCCGTCCAAGATACCGCTTGGCCACATCCACCACTAACCGAAGATTCCGTTGAACAAGCTCATCTTTTGGCTGTTCAATATCTGTTCGCTGCCGTTGAATGGCTTCGCGAATTCCTGATAACTGAGCCGATGCTTTTCTCAGACTCCCCCCTTGATTGACTCCCCAACGTTCCAGCTCTTGGAGACAGCCACAAATGTCTTCGATAACGGGGGCCGAATACCCATTTAACTCGATATATTGCTGGATGTGCTTTCGATACGCCTCGTTTTCTGGATGATTCCGAAATATGGTCATCATCCCCTGAACCGACTGCAATTGATCTCGAAGAAATTTTGTCCCTTCATACAAGCGCTTGGCCAATCTCAACTCCTCCTGAGCGGCGAGTAAGGGCCGGGAACGGAACCCCCGGAAATACATGGACTCGAGACTCACCGACTCAGAACTCGAGTCCTGAAAGTCATGGCCATCTAAACTCTTTTCGCGCGCTCCCCACTCCCTTTTCTCACGGGTTGAGGGTGAAGGACGGCGAGTAGCTCGCTTTCGTTGTAGATAGGGCGCATGATTTTTGGTTGTCTCTTCAATGTGGGCTACAGCATGCATCGGTGCCATAATCATTCCCCTTCCATGTGTTGATGATCATGCAGATTCATTCGATTCCTTAACTCTTTACGTTGCACCTATAGATGTACCACCCCTACATGAAAGGGAAATTAGGGAAAAATTAAAAGTTTTTAATGGAAAAGATTACGAGGGAATCGCTGGTGTAGAAGAAATGGGAAGTTTGACCGTAAAACGAGAACCCTGGCCAGTTGAACTCTCTACGTCAATGGCCCCATGATGAACATCGACAATCCATTTGCATATAGCCAACCCCAACCCTGTCCCCTTCGTGGCATGGGCCCGGGCTTCATCAGTCCGGTAAAATCGATCAAAAATTCGAGTTTGTTCCTCCTGGGAGATTCCAATACCTTGATCCTGAACGACCAACGTTCCGACCTGTCCTCCATTAAGAAGTGACAAGGTCACCGTTTGACCATCCCGGGAATATTTGATCGCATTATCGACAAGATTCAGCAATAATTCCCGCAACCGAAGATCGTCTCCCTCGACCACCACGGGTTGGACAACATCCAGGGTGGTGTCTACATTTCGTTCTTTACCTAAAACACTCGCTTGCTGTTGAATATCTCTCACCATATCATCCAACTGAACCGGTAACATCTTGAGTTTAATTTCTCCAAGATCTGCACGTGAGAGGAAGAGCAATTCATCCACAATTCGACTCATTCGATCGATCTCTTCCAAATTACTCTCCAGGACTAAACGATAGTCTTCTGTTTGACGAGGCCGCCTGAGCGCCAATTCCGTTTCCCCTTTCGTGATGGTTAAGGGGGTTCGCAATTCATGGGAAGCATCCGCGCTAAATTGTCTGATTTGTCGAAAGGAGACCTCTAATCGCCCAATCATGTCATTGAACGTCGAGGCAAGTTGGCCGATTTCATCATTCGACCTGGGGGTCTGAATCCGTTGGGTCAAATCACCTGCGGCAATTCCTCTCGCGGCTTGGGTAATCGCATGGACTGGGCGAAGGGCTCTTCCAGCCAAAAACCAACCTCCCACCAATGAAACAAGGATGGCCAAAGGGGAGGCGATATACAAACCTACTAATAATCGGTGCAACATTCGATTAGTCGGGCGCAAAGAAGTGCCTACCCGTAAAATATTAATCAATCGGTCCCCCTGTCGTATCGGAACAGACAACAGACGCAAGGGTCCTCCCTTTTTAAATTGTACCGACTCATAGGTGGAATTCCCTTCAAGCGAGGCCGCAAATGCTGTTTGGCTCATAGGAATTTCCCGACTCTGTATATTGGCCGATTGAATCGTCACCTGCCCAGCGGGTCCAAAAATTTGAAAAAATTTATCCAATAGTGCGATTTCAGGGAAATCTTGTGAGAGATCCTCGAATATCAAGAAAGGCCCGAACCGGTGTTCCCCCAACGTCCGAATGGCCACAGAGGCGGCCTCCTCTAGGGAGGCATCGACCTGCTCCCGCAAAGCCCGCGACATCACGAGGTACAAGGCAACGGCAAACAGGACCAAAATCAGGGCTAGAGCCGACCCGTACCACAAGGTCAACCGGACTCGTATGGACGTCATATTCATGGGTTGGCTCGCATCATATATCCACTTCCTCGAACCGTTTGGATGAGACTTCGTTCCCGTCCTTTATCAATCTTATGACGCAGATAACTAATATACACATCAATCACATTCGTAAAGGTATCAAAGTCCAAATCCCAGACATGCTCGGTAATCATCGAACGAGTCAACACACGGCCCTCATTGCGCATAAGGTATTCCAGCAAGGCATACTCCTTAGAGGTCAGCTCTACACGTTGGTCTCCCCGGGTGACTTCCCGGGTTACCGGATTTAACGCTACATCATCGACTTGCAGAATCCCGGACGGAGCACCACTGGCCCTGCGGAGCAAGGCTCGCCCCCTAGCTAAAAGCTCTTCAATCGCAAACGGTTTGGTAAGATAGTCGTCTGCCCCAGCATCCAACCCCTTCACCCGTTGATCGATCTCGGAACGAGCGGTCAAAATCAAGACGGGAGTTTTCACATCAGCGGCTCTCATACGTTTGAGGACCTCCACTCCAGGCAATCCCGGCAACATGAGATCCAAAACAATGAGGTCATAATTAACGGTTTGGGCCCAATCTAATCCTCCAGGTCCATCCCCACACACATCAACAGCATAACTTTCCTCTTCAAAAGCCCGACGAATAAACGACGCGACTTTTGGTTCATCTTCAATGACAAGAATTCTCATAACAAGAAAATTTTATCATGGATGAAGAGCGATGTGGAGATTACCAGGGTGTGAAAGGACGATCCTCTCCGAGGATGTGATCATTCCCTCGAAGAAGCAAAAAAGCCCCACCCGAAAAGGATGGGGCTTTCAGCAATGGCACGAAATCCCTAAACGGGGATTCAATAAGAATCAGAGATGGTCAACTAAACTTCGTAATTTGTGACTACAACTGGGATGCCGAAGTTTTTTTAGGGCCTTAGCTTCAATTTGCCGAATTCGCTCCCTGGTCACATCAAAGTCCTGGCCGATTTCCTCTAGGGTATGATCGGTACTATCCCCGATGCCAAACCGCTTTCGAATGACGGTCTCCTCTCGAGGCGTCAACACTCCCAGTGCATTAGCAATTTGACGTTGTAAATCATACCGATTGGCCGCATCCATTGGGGAAACCGCATTCTTATCTTCGATGAGATCTCCCAGTTGAGAATCTTCTTTTTCTCCTATGGGCGTTTCTAGGGAAATCGTCCCCTTGGAAATATCTAACATCATTCGGACTTTTTCTGGCGTGAGCCCCATGCGTTCAGCAATCTCTTCTGGGGTCGGTTCTCGCCCTAATTGCTGGACGAGTTGCCGAGCAGTTCGTGCGAGCTTGGTATTCGCCTCAATCATGTGCACCGGTATTCGAATCGTCCGCGCTTGATCCGCGATAGCACGAGTCACACCCTGTCGGATCCACCACGTGGCATAAGTCGAAAATTTATATCCACGCTGATATTCAAACTTATCCACGGCACGCATCAAGCCAATATTTCCCTCTTGAATGAGGTCGATGAATTGCAAGCCACGATTCGTATATTTTCGAGCGATACTGACCACCAAACGAAGGTTGGCTTCAATCAATTGAGCTTTTCCCCGTTTGACCTTTTCTTCCGCATTCTCCAAGGTCTGAAGAGAGGATTTAAACTCCTCAAGAGGCATCAAAAGCGTATCATTCTGGATTTTTTCCAAATTCGCTTTTGCTGATTGGATTTCCTTTTTTAATCCTTCAGCATCTTCAGGTGAAAGTTGGGATTTTCGCTTGGGGGAAGCAGCCTTTCCCCCACCTTTGGTCTTCTTCCCAATAACCTGCATCCCTTCCAAGCCAGCATACCCCAGCCTTTTCAGGTTACGAGTCATCAGGAATTCCACCGCACGAATTTCTTGCCCCGCATCTTTGATTTGCTTCAACATGTGATCTTTCACCCGTTGATGCAAGTTCAACGACTCGATTTGGTCAACAAACTGTTCAGTCACCGTCGTTCGGCGTTTACTGATTTGAGCCTGTTTAGTTTTGGGAGTCTTGGGCTCCCGTTGCTGGGCATAGAGAGACATCAGGGATCGACCCAACTTCCTAACTTGAGCCAGACTTTCTAGCGTTCGGAGACGAAGCTCTTCATCTTCTTGTTCACTAGCGACTGCTTCTTCTTCCTCTTCCTCATCATCCAATGTTTCCTGAGAGAGCACAATTTCTCTGACCCGAATTTCCTCTGATTTCAGCTGGTCATAGAGAGACTCAAGGTGTTGAATATTCACTGGCATTCCATAGACCGAACACGATAATTCCCGCTTCCCTTCTTCGATATGTTTGGCTAACTCAATTTCACCTTCTCGAGTGAGCAGAGGCACTCTCCCCATTTCCTTGAGATACAAACGAACAGGGTCATCAATTCTGGTGGGTTCACCGGGTGTCAAATCTATATCTAGAGAGGCATCGGTTTCTTCCTCCGAACCCTCGGCCTCAACCAACCCGGCACTCTTCTTCAGAGCTGCCACCTGCAAAGCGGTTCGCTTGGTCGGATCAATCACTTGAAGATTCGCGCCATGTAAGGCATTTAACACCGCATTCAATTGATCAGAAGTCATTTGATCAGTGGGAAGGATTTGGGTGAGGTCTTTAACCGTAATATACCCTTTGGGTTTCCCAAACTCGATCAGTCGCTGAATCACTTCTGCCAATGTCGTAGTTTTCCCCATGTGTAGCTCCTTAGGCGTGAATGGCGTCTTTCGATTATCTCATTGATAATGGTCTTCGCTACGATCTATGGATGTCGTGCTGGAAAGACTCTTTTTTCTGTTCTTTGGAATTCGATCGTTTTCTGTTTCGTTACTTCTCGGTGTATCGCCTTGATCGTCATGCCTAGCAAACGCGACACACCATCCCCTTAAAGGGTTCCCTCATAAAATATTTCAATTCCAAAAACCTACCTGTAGATGAATAAAAAGCCAGAAAATAGACCTTTTTTTGAAGAAAATGTGCTGGCTCTGAAAAATGGCGCAACTTCCAATGACTATACGAAATATAACAATAAAAAGTAAATACCAGACTTAGCCTAATTTCATTATATTTTATAACAACTTATAAATTTTTTACTAATATATACGTATGCAATATATCAAATTTATATATTTGTAAAATTCTTTCAAAAATCCATAGATCTACCTAGTTCTCCATTACGGAATCCCCTTGTGGGGTCAATGGGGGGATTTATTAAAAAAACTCGGGGTTCAACCAAGGCCCCCTCACGCCAAACGCATCAACCTTCAAGAAAAGAACAAAATATTCCGACAAATAGACTAAATAGGGTGAATTCCTGCCCAAAAAGCGAAAACAACCTGCAACCCCCCTTAAATTCACTAATGCAAGGGTGCACCCATGATTAAAGTCTTACTGATTGTAGACAAGGAAGAAGATACTCGCTTTATCCAAAAATTACTGAAGGCAGAATTCCCCAACCAATTTACTCTCCAACACACCTCATGTGTCGCTGATGCCTTGGAAACCATCAGACAAGAAGCGTTTCAGGCCATCATTTTGGACCTCCATCTCCCAGAAGATAAAAGTTTGGAAGCCATCTCCCAATTTATTCAGTCCTGCCCAGGGACCCCTATCCTGGTCCTGAGCGAGGTCGAAAATGAAGAACGCGCGATCATGGCCGTCAAACATGGAGCCCAAGACTATCTCATAAAAGGGCAGATTTCCGGACCCAGCCTTTCCCGAGCCATTCGGTACGCCATGGAGCGCCAACGAGCCACCCAACGGATCACCCAGCTCGCCCACTATGACCATCTCACCGGCTTAGCGAATCGAGGCTTATTTTATGAACGGTTAAATTGCGCCGTGGCCCGATGTAACCGGAACGATATGGCCTTAGCCCTGATGTTTTTGGACTTGGATCACTTCAAAGAAATTAATGATACGTTGGGTCATGATTATGGAGACTCCATACTGAGGACAGTAGCCAGCCGACTCAAAAAATGTATCAGGGAAATCGATACGGGTGTTCGGTTGGGCGGCGATGAATTTGCCGTCCTTCTCGAACAAATTACTTCTGTTGAAGATGTTGCCGCCGTAGCCAATCGAATCCTGGAACTTTTGGCTAAACCGGTATTGATCAATCACCATCAATTATGCGTAACCGGAAGCATCGGCATCACCATTTATCCCTGGGACAGTGCCAATCCTCAAGAGTTACTCGCTCATGCTGATGCCGCCATGTATCGGGCGAAAGCTCAAGGGGGAAACAGTTTTCAGTTTTACACCGCAGGGATGAAAACAGCTGGTCTTGACCGAACCACCCTAGAGGTAGAACTGCGGCGGGCACTCAACAAGGAAGAATTTCTCCTCTTCTATCAACCCCAAGTCAATGCTCAAACCATGGAAGTGATGGGGATGGAAGCCTTGCTCAGGTGGAGGCACCCCTATCAGGGGCTCATCAATCCCAATCACTTTATTCCTCAGGCGGAAGAAAACGGAATGATTCTCCCGATTGGAGAATGGGTGCTACGTACGGCGAGCAAACAGGCTAAATTTTGGCAAAAACAAGGCTTCCCAACCCCAAGTGTCTCGGTCAATCTTTCAGCCCGACAGATCCACCAAGGATATTTGCCCTCCCTCATACAGGACATTCTCGATCGTACTCATCTGGAACCCCAAAACCTCAAGCTTGAACTAACCGAGACCTTCCTGATCCATGAGACAGAAGATACGATTCAGACGCTTCGGGAACTCAAAGACTTGGGAGTACAATTGTTCATCGATGACTTCGGTGCAGGGTATGCTTCACTTCGATACCTCAAGTCATTCCCGCTAGACGGCATTAAACTCGATCAAAGTTTAATACGGCATCTCCCTGAAAATCAGAATGATGCGGCAATCGTGGATGCAATCATCAACTTGGGAAAGGCTATGGGTCTGCAAGTCATCGCCGAAGGCGTGGAAGCCGAAAAGCAGGTGGATTTTCTGGCTCAACATGGTTGCGATGCCATTCAGGGATTCTGGATTGCTCCCCCCCTCCCAGCCAATGAAAGTTCACAAATCATGGTGAATATGGCCTCCTAAGGCCATAACGTGTCACAACTCCAGATTTCTCCTTTTACCATCAACACTTCCACTCTTCTAGAAACTTGCCTGCCAAGCCGCCACCCCCTAACAGGCAATCCTAGCCATAAACCTGAACTTCCATTATAATTTTTTTAGAATTTTAGGCTAAGGCCATTCCTTCCTAAGACTTAAGCAATACATGTATCCGGAACTTGACTCTTTGCTCGTTCCTCCATCATGGACCGGTCAACCATTGGTCGTTGATTTGTAGGGTAACGGGACGACGTTCCCACCCAACCGGCCCACCCCCATTTCAACCATATGGCGAACACCCCTGAAAACCTTTCCTTCGGTAAAGTGCTGATTCTCTTGGTTTCGGAAGACCTCCAAGACCAGGATCGTTACCAAACTTGGCTCCAGAGAGCGGCTGACACCCCATTCGAGATCATGGCCGTATCCTCCGGCAAACAAGCTCGTGATATCTGTAAGCACTCAAAGCCGGATTGCGTACTCCTGAATGACCAATTATCGGACATGGATGGTTTAGAGTTCCTTGCCACACTAGAACATTTTACGATGAGACCCACATTCCCCGTGCTTTATATCGTTTCACACCATGAAGCCTCGAAAGGCTCACAAGCCCTAAAATCTGGGGCACAGGAATTCGTCCACAAAAGCAAACTTTCTGAAGAACTCTTATGGCACCTCATCCACCATGCCATCGAACGACAAAGGATTATTCAGAGAATTTGGGATCTAGAAGTCCAATACAACACTATCCTCCAATCCTCCCTCGATGGAATGATCGTCATCGGAAACAATGGGGAGATTCTCTTTTCCAATCAGGCTGCGGAACACCTTTTTCAACGTTCATCCGCTGATCTCCGAGGAACACCATTTGGATTCCCGGTCGTCGCTGGGCAAACATCCGAAATCGCGATCGATCGTCAGGATGAAACAGCCACCCCAGTTGAAATGCGTGTTGTCCCTATCGAATGGGAGCACAAAACCGCATACTTAGCCTCTCTACGGGATCTGACCGAACGACGAAAAGCCGAGGAAGAACGCCAACGATTGGAATTAGAACGACAATATGCCCAAAAACTCGAAAGCCTAGGTGTCTTAGCTGGAGGAATCGCGCATGACTTCAACAACCTGCTCATGACCATCGTTGCGCGTTCGGGGTTAGCCCTCCGTTCGTTACCCGGTGATTCACCAGCACGAGAACATATCACCTTTATTGAAAAATCGGGCCTTCGTGGGGGTGAATTAGCCAATCAAATGCTCACGTTTGCCGGAAAAACCAAACTGGACTTTCAACCCATCGCGCTATCCAAGTTCCTGAAAGAAATGGAAACATTCCTACGCGCAACGATCTCAAAACGAATGACCCTAACATTTGACCTCGAACCCGCACTCCCATCGATTAGGGCCGATCCGGCCCAACTCCGTCAAATCATCATGAATATCGTGACCAATGCATCAGAGGCCCATGACAACCAAGAAGGCCGGATTACGATCAGCACACAACTCATCGACCCGCAATCCGATCAATTCAACAATTGGTATCTGATCGGAGACCTTCCCACCGCACCGTGCCCGGCCCTCCAGGTTCAGGATACCGGCTGTGGCATGCCAGCAGACACGATTCCCAAAATCTTTGACCCATTTTTCTCAACAAAATTTCCCGGAAGAGGATTGGGATTGGCGGCCTTATTGGGAATCGTCAGAGCGCATTCGGCCATGATCGCGATTAAGAGTGAGCCAAAGGTCGGGACGTCATTTTATTTAGCATTTCCACCCAGCGCTCCGACCACCTCACGATCCACACCGACAAAACTCTCTGTCCCGGCAACAAAGACTGTCACCGAAAAAAAGCCGGTCATTCTCATCATCGACGACGAGGAGGAGGTTCGCGTAGCTTGCTCTCTCATCCTCCAAGAATTAGGATGTGATGCGTTAGTGGCAGCCGACGGTGAAGTAGGCATTCAAGTCTTTGAGCAACATCGAGAAGATATTTCGGCTATTTTATTGGACCTCACCATGCCCAAATTGGATGGACAACAGTGCCTGAAACAAATCCGGGGAATCGACCCAGAGATCCCGGTCATTCTATCCAGCGGGTTTTCAGAGGAAGAGTCCCTGAAACAATTTCAAGATTCCGGCATCAATGCCTTTATCCAAAAGCCCTACCAAGTTGAGGTGTTGATCGAAAAAATCCAAACGCTCATTCCTGACATTGTTCTCCAGGAAAACCCGTTCCCGTAAATCGTGAGGGGCAAGCCTTCGTACTCTATTCACTGATCAGGTGACTCGATCTACGGGGGGCCATACCGGTATCCTCCACTCAAATGCCGTTCCAACGTCGAGGATAACCCCAGATAATTGCGATACAGCGTAGACTGGACAATCGCCGGATTGTCTGGCGCAAGCTCTCCTGCTCGCCGAAATTCCCGAGCCGCTTCTTCATGCCGACCCAATTGATGTAGAGTCAGGGCCGCATTAAAATGAGCCTCAGGAAACTCAGGATTACGTTTCATGGCCCCCTGAAAAAGGAACAATGCTTCTTCCCATTTTCCTCGTTGATATTCATCGATACCCTTGAGATTGAGTTGCGCCGCATCAGGATGAGTCAAGGGTAGCGAAGCCAGAGGCTCAGATTTGGGGAAACATCCATTCAGTGCCATCAGACCACAAATCACGACCCAACAGACAACCACATTTTTCGAATTTCCTTTGACAATCATGACACCTCCCAGACTATGTCAATCGAGGACCTTGTAGCAAAAAGGCCACCGGTTTTTCATGAGCGATTCACACGATATTATCATCATTGGTGGAGGTTCAGCTGGCTATGCTGCGGCTAGGACAGCCCAGGCCGAAGGTGCGGATGTCGGCATTATCGACCATGGACCCTTGGGAGGCCTCTGCATTCTCCGAGGATGCATGCCGACCAAAACCATCCTTCGATCGTCCGATATCGCAGCCCTGATCCGTCGTGCCTCCGAGTTTGGCTTGGAATCTGAAAACGTCCAGGCACACCTATCCCAAATCATCTCCAGAAAAAATCGCCTCATAAAAGAGTTCGCCGAGTATCGAATTCAATCCCTCACTAATCCACGTTTTACGCTTTACCAGGATCGGGCCCATTTTGTTTCGCCGACGGAAATCCTGGTCGGAGATAACACCGTAACCGCCCGATCCATCATCATTGCTACAGGATCGGTGGTTTCCCATATCCCCATTCCCGGCTTGGAAGAAGCTGGATACCTGACGAGCGATGAAGCACTCGAACTCACCACTCAACCGGATTCGATGATTGTGTTGGGAGGAGGTCCCGTAGCACTGGAATTGGCACAGTTCTTTTGCCGCATCGGAGTGAAGGTGACCTTACTCCAACGAAGTCGCCATGTGCTCTCCCATGGCGACCAAGACTTGGCAGAACCCGTCCAAGCCCGTCTGACAGAAGAAGGGATGAACATCTTCACCAATACCCAGATCATGAGGGTCGAATCATCCGACGAACACAAGACCGTGCATTTTCTCCAGGACGGAAAACCTAAACATGCTCAAGCTTCGATCATTTTGCAAGCGCTCGGACGACGCCCCAATATTGATTCTCTCCGTCTTGAGAACGCCGATGTCACTCTTTCCGGCAATGCCATAGCCGTCAACGAAGAAATGCGTACTTCACAACCCCATATTTTTGCGGTAGGAGACGTCAACGGCCTCCATGAAATTGTCCACATTGCCATCGAACAGGGAGAGATCGCTGGATGGAACGCCTCCCACCCGAATCAGCCTCCCAAACGATTCAGCCAACGTTTGCAAACCCAAGTGGTATTTACCGACCCTCAAGTAGCCAGCGTAGGACTTTCAGAAAAAGACTGCAAAACACAGAACATGGCGTACCTATCTGCCTCGTATCCGTTTAACGATCATGGAAAATCTCTTTGTATGGGCGAACTCCATGGCCATGTCAAAATTCTCTGTCAACCCCAAACAGGAGAAATCCTCGGCGGCCATATCGTAGGGCCAGAAGGTGCCGAATTGATTCATGAGCTCATATCTATCATGTATTTTCATGGAACCGTTCACGATCTCTTGAAGATCCCCCATTACCATCCCACGCTCGCAGAAATCCTGACCTATCCCGCAGAAGAACTCGTGGAGCAACTGAAGAATTCCTCTCCGACCTAAACCAGGCATGAATACCTCATCCACACAATCCTTGCTCAAAAGGTACGGGCTCCGCATCGAAGGCCATTCAGAGGGTTTAGACTTTATCTGATCCACACCAATCACACACACGAGGTGAGGAATGCCCCAGGCTATCTTCGTCATGAGAGATGGTGGCTTGGGAAGATGATTCCCCTTGCAACCAACGAACCCAATCCGAGGATCGGTGTTTGAGAATCCATTGGGGGAAGGCAAGAAAGAATGAGATGAGGAGAAGACTCAAAACAATCACCGGCCATCCACCGACAACGAGCGAACTACCAAAATAGGTAAAGGCAAAGGTTGGAGGAATCATTCCGAGTAACGTGGCCAAAGCAAAACTCCTGAGGCTCATCCGAGTGAGACCAGCACCGTAACTGACGATATCGAAGGAGAAAATGGGTAATAAGCGAGCCAATGCCACTACCCCCCACAAATGATGATCTGAGCACTTCTCACAAAACACCACATGTTGACCCATCCAGTCTTCAACGAAATTGCGTCCCACACTTCGACCGATCATGAAACTGATGACCGCACCGAGCTCAGCTCCAACTAAGACATACACGCCTCCCCACCAGGGACCATAGGTGGCTCCGGCAGCGAGGTCGATTGGCAAACTCGGAATAGGACTCACCACCACAGCCAACGTCATCAACCCCGTGAGAACCAGAGGACCCAACATGCCTAATTCACGCAAGGATTCCGTTAAGGTTTCAGGGTCAAGGAGTTGTTGAATCGGAAGAACCCAACTCAGACCAAACAAGATCCCGACGGCCAAAAGGGGAATCAACCACTTTCGCCTATGACCGCTCAAAGAATGTCCCTTGGGAAGAGTCATAAAGATTCACACCGAGCCAGTCCTCATCGAGGACAGACTTTTTCTCACGGGCCGTAACAAAATTTTCCAGATCAAGACTATATCGGGAAAGGTCCATAACCCACAGGGGTCATGATGGTGACAAACCATACATCAGCAATGGGGCCAAAATTCACGAATAGGTGTCCAACATTTCTTCAACCACTAGAGGATTCCCATGAAAACAACGATAATAGAGGGCACCATGCCTGAAACCACTTCGCCCACATCTTCTTCATCTCAATCACCCATGGGCAAAATTCTGATGAGCATCGCCTTCCTCATCGGAATCGGAGGGTTTGTGTATTTTGACCTTGGCCAATACCTTTCCCTTGAGTCTTTAAAAGACAACAGAGATACCCTCCTACAATACACTAACACGCATACCGGATTGGCCATCGCCATTTTTATCGTCGTTTACATCCTCCAAACGACCTTTTCCTTGCCTGGGGGAGCTATTTTAACCTTGACGGGTGGATTCTTATTCGGAAGCCTGCTGGGAACTCTGATTGTGAACATTGCCGCCACGACAGGCGCCACTCTGGCGTTCCTCGCCGCACGATACCTCCTACGTGATTGGGTGGAGAACAAATTCGGAGATCGTCTCGAAACCATCCAGGCCGGATTCGCCAAAAATGCATTTAGTTACCTGATGACCCTACGCCTTATTCCCGCTTTTCCGTTCTTTCTTGTCAACTTGGTATCGGGACTGACCCGAGTGAACCTTGGCACCTATGTGGTAGCGACTTCCATCGGGATCATCCCAGGAAGTTTTGTCTTTGCGTTTGCCGGCAGACAGCTGGGATCGATCAATTCCCTGGGAGAAATCGCCAGCCCTCCTGTTCTCATGGCCTTTACCTTGTTAGGATTACTGGCACTGATGCCTGTGGCGTACCGAAAATGGTTTAATAAATCCGAAACGCCGGACCCCGAAACCCAAAACTCTTGATTGCTCCGCCTTAACGATCGAGGCAAACTATGACGACATCTACCCTACCATCTTCATCAGTCACCGTGCTTCCCGATGACGAGTTCAATCAAGAACTCGTTCAGAATGTCCACCCACCCCAGTGGCAAAACCCCACACCATCGGGCCGGTATAACTTAGTCGTCATTGGAGCCGGAACAGCAGGACTGGTCACAGCCGCGATCGGAGCAGCCCTGGGTGCGAAAGTCGCGTTGATCGAACGCCATCTCATGGGTGGGGATTGTCTGAATGTCGGATGTGTCCCATCAAAAGGGGTGATTGGCGCCGCTCGAGCATGGGCTTCCATCAACCATGCAAAAGAATTCGGGGTACACATCCCTGACACGGTTCATAAAGATTTTGGGGAGGCCATGGCGAGAATGCGAAAGCTTCGAGCTCGAATCAGCCATACTGATTCCGCCCATCGGTTTTCCAAGCTAGGAGTCGATGTCTTTATCGGAGAGGGTCGCTTTACCGGACCGGGACAGGTACAAGTTGACAACACCACCCTTGAATTTTCCAAGGCCGTCATCTGCACTGGGGCAAGAGCCGCCGCTCCACCGATACCCGGGCTGGAAGAGGCCGGGTATCTCACCAACGAAACCATTTTTTCTCTCACCCAATTGCCCTCCAGCATAGGCATCATAGGTGCCGGGCCGATCGGCTGTGAGATGGCTCAGTCTTTTGCCCGTTTCGGAAGCCACGTGTATCTGTTTGAACAGACCGACCACATTCTTCCGCGAGAGGACGCCGATGCCGCCGCTATCGTCCAAACACAAATGCAGAATGATGGGGTCCAATTCCTATTCAATTCTCGCGTGGAAGAAGTTCAGCAAGAGGGGACGAGTAAGCGAATCCGGTTCACAACCAATGGAAACATGCAAGAAGTATCGGTAGACCAAATACTCGTAGGAGTGGGACGCGCGCCAAATGTGGAAAATCTCGGACTAGACTCCGTGAATGTTGATTTCGACCCGCGAACCGGCGTCACGGTTAACACCCGCCTGCAGACCACCAACCCGAAAATTTATGCGGCTGGAGATATCTGCTTCCCCTTTAAATTTACCCATACCGCAGACGCCATGGCTCAAATTGTCATACAAAATGCACTGTTCCCGCATCCACTGGGATTGGGATATGCCAATACCGACAGCCTGATTATTCCCTGGGCCACGTACACACAGCCGGAAATCGCCCACGTCGGCATGTACGAAAAAGACGCACGAGACAGCGGGATTGACGTGGAAACCTTCACGTTCCCGCTCAATGACGTCGATCGTGCTATCCTGGATGGAGAAGAAGCCGGATTTGCGAGGGTTCACGTCAAAAAAGGGACCGACACCATCCTTGGCGCCACCATCGTGGCTGCCCATGCAGGGGAGATGATCAGCGAATACACCGTAGCCATGAAGGGGGGGTTAGGCTTGAGTACCATCGCCAGCACGATTCACCCCTACCCCACTCAAGCTGAAGTGATTAAGAAAACCGCCAATGCGTGGAAAAAGACTACCCTCACCGAAGGGAAGAAGAAATTTCTCCAGCGTTTGTTCGCCTGGTCACGGTAGTGCACAAAGCATGTTTGGAACATTCAGATCATAAGCGATTTACGCTGCTGCGCTGTATCCTTCTCCTCTCTTTCCTGATTTGGTTTGGGCTATTCCCGGTGATTGCCCAATCACCTCAGGACATCCACGTCGGACAGTTTTCCCAAAACCAGCCTGGAAGGGCCTTACCTCCTGGCTGGCAGCCCCTCACGTTCACGAGTATTCCCAACCACACCCAGTACGAACTGGTTTCTGATAATGGAATCGTCGTGGTTCGGGCCACGACCCAAGATTCTTCCTCGGGATTGACCCGAGAAATGCCCATTGACCCCAAAACGCATCCTATCGTGCAATGGCGTTGGAAAGTGAAAAATGTATTCAAAAAGGGTGACGCAACCAGTAAGTCCGGCGATGACTACCCTGCTCGTCTGTACATTACGTTCGAATATGACAGTCAGAAAGTGGGATTTTTCGAAAAAATCAAGTTTGAAGCCCTCAAGCTCCTCTATGGACAATACCCCCCGGTTGGGGCCATCAGTTATATCTGGGCCAGCAAGAGTCCTCTTGGAGCGGACCTCCCGAACGCCTACACCGACCATGTGCACATGTTTGTCGTTCAAAGCGGGCCGAAAAATCTCAACAAATGGCTCACGGAAGAACGCAATGTGTATGAGGATTACAAGAAAGCCTTTGGGGAGGAACCGCCAGCGATTACCGGAGTAGCCCTACTGACCGATTCTGACAACACCAAAGAATCGGCAGTGGCTTATTATGGGGATATCGTGTTTAAACACAGGAGAGGAGTGGCCCTTCCATAGACTTGAAAGTCAAGAAAAGAACCAGAACCGACCTTCCCTTTAGGCATAATTGGGCTCATTGCCCGGAATCCATTTAATATTGCATCCCGCACTCGGCCTCTGTTGATCCGAGATCGGTTGACTTGCCAACAGAGCATCCAGCGCACCGCGGAGATCCTTGCCACTCAACGGCTTGTCATTGCCCGGCCGGCTTTCGTCAAGTTGCCCGCGGTAAACCAGCTTTTGGGCTTCATCAAACACGAAAAAGTCCGGCGTACAGGCTGCGGTAAAACTCTTCGCTACCTCTTGGGTCTCATCAAAACAATAGGGAAATTCAAATTGCAATTCCTCAGCCATTTCCTTCAGCCGGGCTGGAGCATCTTGCGGATAATGCTCAATATCATTACTACTGATCGCCAAAAAGCCAATGCCACGCTGAAGATAATCCTTTCCTAGCTTAGCCAATTCCTCTTTCACATGAATCACATAAGGACAATGGCAACAAAGGAACATTACTAACGTCCCTTGTTCTCCAACACAATCCTGGGACTCCACGATTTGGCCGTTCCGAACATCCGTGAGAGAAAACGTGGGAAGGCGTGTCCCCAAAGGAAGCATAGTAGAATGTTTTAAAGCCATGAAATAGGGTCCTTTACATGTGCCAGGAAAGAGAATTTTTCAAGAATGGTTCTCCCCACGTTACCATACAGCTAGAAATAGCCAAAAGGGAGAACCGAATGCGCGATGAGATTTATTCGGTTTCAGGCTGCCCCGAAGGGTGATCTTGCTCTTTTTTCCAATCCCGAAATCGTTTAAGGAGTTCCTCTTTCACCTGTGGAGGAACCGGGTCTGGTGGCAATTGCCTGAGAGTCGCCACGGTATATTTCATTTGACGCAGATAATTTCGGCAGGCAAAACACATCCCAAGGTGCATCTGAAATCGCATGCGTTCGCTAAAAGACAACGAACCTTCCAGGTACTCAGTGACGAGTTCGGCGATTTCGCGACAGGAAAAATTCCCTGTCATGTATTTCATTAGTTTTTGTCGAAAAATATTGTCCATTACGGGTTAAACCTTTTCGTTTCGCACATACGGTTCTAACACACGGCGAACCTTCACACGAGCACGATGCAAGAGAACGCGTTGATTAGTCTCACTGATTTCTAGGATGTTACAAACCTCATCAGAACTCACTCCTTCTACATCGCGCAGGGTAATGACCTGGCGTTGAGTATCAGGAAGCTGGGCAATGGCTTCTTCAATCGCTATGCGACACTCCTTGGATAACAGCGCACGCTCAGGAGTCTCGGCTTCCCATGACTGTGGAGGATTTTTCCAATGACCTTCCCGGGATCCTTCGGTCACAAAAAGAGCATCTTCAAGGTTCGGCCCCTCATCGGAATCGGGAGAATCTCCCCGCAACCCGAATGCCTCATACCGACTTTCACGGGTTCCTCGGGTCTTGGCACGATTGGTCAAGATCCGAAAAAGCCAGGTCTTGAGCGAGGAGCGCCCTTCAAACCGGTGAATGCCCTCCAACACTCCCATCCAGGTCTCCTGGACCACCTCTTCTGCCACCGCCCGACTGGAGACATAGGCCATCGCCAGACGAAGTAAGGCACCCGAGTACCAATCCATGACGGCGGAGAAGACAGACTCATCTCCTTCCTGTAAAGCCCGAACAATACCAGCCTCATCAAGGCCCAAACGCTCATGTATCGTTGTAGACGAGGGAGAGATAAGAGACTCCTCAAACTCTTTGGCCTAAAAAGATTGCGCTATTATAGGATTATCTAAAGGTAAACAAAGATAATCAAGACTTGTGGCTCGGGAATAAAAAGAGTTTGGAGGACTTGGTTATGTGAAGCAGGAGACAAATAAGAACGAGAAACGGGATGGGAGACATCAAGTATCTTGAAAGATTTGGGCAAGAATTCCGGTACGAGTCGTGCTTTTGGTTTTTTTCAAAAGGTGACGGACATGTTCTTTCACCGTATGTTCACTAATATCCAAGTGATGAGCAATTTCCTTGTTCGTCCATCCTTCACTGATATACCTCACGATTTCCACTTCCCGGTCCGTCAACCTGAACTGATCCTTGGCTTGATCCGGAACCACTCGACGCTCACGACCGATTTTTTCCATCAGGATAAGCATACATGCTTCATCTTTAGGGGAATTAGGAGATAAAGGGAATCCACGGAGTAACACCGGTGCAGTCACATCACCGGTCACCCGCCGCATTTCGGATTTCCCGTCCAGGTCTTCTTCCTCCTGGGATTGCCCGAGCAATTCACGCAAGGCTACACAGAGGTCCAAGATCTCCGTGGGTAGGATTTCCTGGGCGCCGGCACCGTACCGGGAGCCGATAATCTGACGACTAAGCACCTCCGCTTCGGCATTCATGAATAACAGATCTCCCGTGCCCGCGAATAACAACACCCCGGGGATCGAGCGCCGTTCGGCAATGGCTTCTAATCGGGTCATCCCGCCCCCATTGGTGGGTTTAGGCAGGGTTTCACAAGGAATGCCATTCGAGCGACGACTCACACAAATCTCCCTTCGGCAAATATATCGTAAAAGATTTTGAGACTCTGAATATCCATATTCAAAAAGGGCCAACCCGATGGGGTTTTGCCCTTTAATACATACTCTGGGGGTATCGGTATTCCGAAGGAAGAACTTGAATTAACAAGAAGAGAAGAATACGGAAAATTAGGGAATTTTCACGGACATACCCCAAATACCTACAAAAAGTCCTTTCAGGAAGGATGGAATCAAAAAGGAGAGTGAGGGGCTATGACGATGGGAAGGGTATGTGAAGCAGCCAGACAACAGGCCCGCTCTCCCCTCTTTGAGGGAAGAGCGGGCCTGTTCAGTGATGGTGCCCAGCCTTCAAAAACGAGCTTGGGTAAGCGTCACGTCTGCATCTTCCCAGGCCACCTTAAATTGTTGTTGGGCATCATGGGCTTCTTCCAGTTTTTTTTGAGCTTCAAGGCTTTGAACCAGCCCATACAGCGTCCATCCATTTTGTGGATGGGCGTCAAGATCTTCCCGAAAAGCCTTTTCGGCCTCTTGAGGCCGCCCTGCCTCTAAAAGGACCGCTCCCAAAACTTGGCGAGGAGGCAAATACCAGTCCTTGGGTTCGGTGTAATTCAACCCTTCTTCCAATTGGACCGCTTTGGTGATGGACTTGACCGCTACATCAAAATCTTTCTTAGAGGCCGCGATCTCTCCGATCAAGATCGCCTCCGCAATCTGAAGAATCCGATCAATGCCATTCAAATCAAATATGGTGAGACGGGCGATGGAGGGGTCAGCGATCACGGCTTGGAGTCCTTGCAATTCCTCCTGAGCTTTGGCGATATCTCCGCGACGAACCCAGGCCAACCCTCTCGCATAATGTCTAACCCCGGCTGGATAGCGTAAATCCGCAGGTGGTTCCGGTTCCGCAAGAATAGCCTCCCATTTCCCGAACAACGCCTGGGTATAGAGAGGAATCAACGAAAAGTGCTGGAGAGTTCCAGCGAAAGCCGGATCACGCATCGCTTCGGGATTGACCTTGGCCGCCGTGTCCTGAGCCGCTTGCATCGCTAAGGTGTACCGACCGGTTTTAATCGCGGCAGCCCATAAAAAATGAAAATTATGGGGAACATACGCGGCGGTATAAATGCTTTCCTCGTGAGAATGCGCCAAATAATGGCCATCAACCTTTACGGCCCGTTGATTGGCGAGTGCCGCTTCTCGATACCATCCGATTCGAATATAAATATGGGCTGGCATATGCACCAAATGCCCCGATCCGGGAACCAAAGCGGGTAAGCGTTCCGCACTCGACAGGGCTTTCCTCGGATGAGGAGAGGCTTCCATGGCATGAATATACAGATGGTTCGCCAAGGGATTATTGGGATTCACATCCAAGGCATGCTCCAACGTAGCAACAATTTCCGCTGTCCAAGGCTTCGCGTCACCCCTGGGAGTCCAAAAATCCCACGGGTGGAGATCCATCAACGCCTCCGCGAATAGCGCGGTAATGACGACATCCTGAGGAAAGCGTTTAGCCACGTCCCGCATTGCATCGGCGTAGGCCTGATCCAACGAGGAACGATCTTTCGGGGGATCCTCCACATACCGTTCTCCCAATGCTTGAATGAGGGCCTGCTCTTTTTCAGAAGCATTCGCACTCAAGGATTGAGCCTTTTGAAGGGCCGTCCATGCCTGAGAAACCACACTCGGATCCATCGGCGCATTGATATTGGGTCCCAACACCAACGCTTCACCCCAATAACACATGGCGCAGGTCGGATCGAGTGTTTGGGCATAGCGAAACGACTGAGCCGCCTCCGCATGGTTAAACCCATAGGTCAGGATCAAACCCTGATCAAAGTACCGTTGGGCCATAGGAATGGCAGTGGAGATCCGGAAATGATGTTTACCCAATCCCTCATGAAGCCGCACCTTTTCCTGTCCAGCATGAGAGGGAAGCACACCCGTAAGCATGAGCATGGCTGTCAGAAACGAGATCACATGGAGAAATTTTCTCAGCATTTCACGACCCCTCTAAGAAAAATACACGATTTGCCTTTACTAAACTCTCAAGAAAAAAGAAAATACCGTCATACATTCTTTCAACATTATCAACCTAAACGTAATAGCTGATGTATGTTTGGACTGTGTCAGAATAGCATGTTCCTCGCCCTTTTTATAATCCTGGTGCCAGCGAATACCCTCACCTTCAGCCAGGATACCCCAGAACAATCATTTTCCAGGAAAATTGTGGCAGCGGCCAAAGAACGCACTCAACACGCGGTCACCTATGATGGGAGCTATCACTCGATTCCCTACCCGATGGGTGATGTCCCTGATCATATCGGCGTCTGTACCGATGTCGTCATCCGTTCGTACCGGGCGGTGGGCATCGATTTTCAGCAATTGGTTCATGAAGACATGCAAGAGCACTTTTCACAATATCCGAATCATTGGGGACTCAAAAAACCCGACCCCAATATCGATCATCGTCGTGTTCCCAACCTTCAAATATTTTTTACACGACATGGACAGGTACTTCCCGTCACCCGTCACGGCTCAGACTACCAGGCCGGAGATCTCGTGACGTGGACCGTAGCAGGCCGTTTGCCCCACATCGGCATCGTCATCGATGAATTGGTGCCCGATACAGACCGACCCTTCATTATCCATAATATTGGAGAGGGGCCTCAAAAAGAAGATATCTTGTTTGAATTCCCCATCACCGGCCATTACCGGTATGAACCCACACGTACGACGCCGCTGGCATCTCCTACATCTCCTGAAATACAGTGATGAACCACCGGTTTCCTTTTCACGACTCAAGAATACGCAAAGGACAGCATTCATGACCTACATGTATTTATTTTTGGCCATCGTCGCCGAAGTCATTGCCACCAGTGCGCTAAAAACCGCAGAGGGATTCACGAAACTCGGCCCGAGTGTACTGGTCATCGTCGGCTACGCCGCGGCATTTTATCTCCTTAGTGTCGTACTCCGGAGCATGACGGTGGGCATTGCCTATGCCATCTGGTCGGGCGTCGGCATTGTCCTGGTGGCTCTCGTCGGAGCCATCATCTTTCGCGAAATCCCAGACCTGCCCGCCATGATCGGCATTGGAATGATCATTGGAGGAGTAGCGGTTATCCATACATTCTCCCACACCGTGAGATTCTAAAGGCCTTAACCTTTTCCGATCATGGCCCAGCCCATCTGAACACCGAACCCCTCATTATTCCAACTTTTCTTAAGTCCCTGGGTAGAGTCGAACTTTCGTGATGTAACATCTCGAATGGGTAAAAGACTCCACCAATACAGTGTTGAGTCATGACCATCCTTTCAGGATGGCGTTACAGGGTTACCGGAAGCGATCGCATCCATCATCTAGACCGAGGGATTATGAGAAAGCTGACCATCAGAAATGTCGGAATAAGCATCTGCTTGGTCTTTCTTCATCTCGTAGGTTGCTCCTCCATCCCAAAGACTTTTACCCACACTAATCCCCTCACACCAGCAGAGTTCACCCACTTAACCTTGAATGAGGTTCTGGAACGACATGTGATCGACGGGCAGGTGAATTATCCCAACCTGGCCACCGATCCCCTTTTTCAGGACTACCTCAAGGATATTGAAAGAACGGCTCCCCAACAACTGCCCACACCCAATCACCGCTTGACGTTCTGGATTAATGCCTACAATGCGTTTGCGATGAAGGGCATCGTTGACGGGTTCTCTCCATCCACGTTATCGGGCCGGTATACCTATTTCATCGGACAGGACTATCGAGTGGGGGGCAAGAAGGTCAACCTCTATGATTTGGAACGCAAGATACTCATCCCTTCTTTTCAGGAACCACGCATTCATTTTGCGATCGTGTGCGCCTCACAATCCTGCCCCAAACTTCAATCATGGGCCTACACCCCCGAGGACATTGACCGCCAACTCAACCAAAGTGCCAACCAATTCATTAATGACCCTTCACGCAATCGATTCGATCGCGAGAAAAAAATTGCCTATCTTTCAAAAATCTTTGACTGGTTTGAAGAGGATTTCGTCAATCATTCGGGGTCACTCCTCCAATACGTCGCACGCTTTGTCCAGGATAAAACCCTGGCCCACGACCTTCTGACCTCAGACTATTCGATCGAATTCCTCGACTACCATTGGGGCTTGAATGGAATCCCCCCCACTCCCAACTCTTAAACAAGCTCGACTCATAGGTTTCTTTTCTTTCCCCCATGTCTTCAATGATTTCTGATTCTCTAAGTCGAATAAATCAATGAAAATGTCATCTTTCCCTGTAACACCCTTCCTGGATAGGGGACTATGCCCCTAGGAACGCGAACGTACTGGCTGCTCATCATGAGATGACCCCAGACATCACCACAGACTTTCAACACGGAGGCTTCAATTATGACCCAAAAATCACTGTTACTAGGTGCTGCCCTCTCGGGTTTGCTCATCGCCAGTGGATGTGCCCACTCCCACGACTCCATGTCCATGGGCGAAATGGCGAAGGGGCAATGCCATGGGGTAAATGAATGTAAAGGCAAAGGAGAATGTAAAACCGCCACCAGTTCCTGCGAAGGCAAAAACGATTGCAAAGGCCATGGATGGATGAGCATGAGTAAAGCCGACTGTGACGCCAAGGGTGGGAAATACGTGGCCAAAGCCCACTAATTAATCAATGGCGATACCGCAACCCAAGATCGGGGTGGGACTTCGTCCCACCCACTACCCCTACCTCGAACCACGGCCACAGACCCACGTGACGTGGTTCGAAGCGATCAGTGAAAATTATATGGACACCAAGGGCCGCCCCTTGGACATGCTGGAACTCATTCGTGAAGATTACCCGGTGGCGCTCCATGGCGTCTCTCTTTCAATCGCGTCCGCCGAAGGCCTGAGTTCACGATACCTGAAGAATCTCCGAAACTTGATCGAGCGGATCGATCCCTTCATCGTGTCCGATCACCTCTGCTGGACAGGCCTGCAACAACACAACTTGCACGATCTTCTCCCCATCCCCTTCACGAACGAAGCCTTGAACCTCATCATCGATCATGTGGATCAGGTGCAAAACACATTACAAAGGCCAATTCTGCTCGAGAACGTGTCCACCTACATCAGGTGTTCTGAAGCAGACTATACTGAATGGGAATTTCTTGCTGAAGTGTCAAAACAGTCAGGCTGCCAAATCCTGCTGGACGTCAATAATCTATACGTGAATGCCTACAACCATGGATTCGATCCTTATGAGTTTCTGACAGGTATGCCAACCAGGATCATCGGCCAAGTGCACCTGGCCGGATATACGGACATGGGGACCCATCTGTTCGATACCCATTCCAAGCCGGTTTATCCGGAAGTCTGGGACCTGTATTCGTCGCTCATCGCCCGAGCCCCGGACGTCCCGGTCCTACTCGAATGGGACGAAGACATCCCTGAATTTCCACAACTCGAAGCGGAGGCGCTCAAAGCCGCTCGCATTTGGAACGATCATCATGGCCAAACTCACACTCACTCAGTTTCAGCAGCAGTTCTCTGAAGCCTCACGGCGAGCCGACACATCCTTCGCTGATCGGGGGTTTTTTCAGGAATTCATTCCCGGTGGATCTCTTTCACCAGAAGGAGCCATTGAGGTCTATCGAACCGGACATATCGCCCGTCTGACAGAAGCATTAGGAGAAACGTTTGAAGCGGTATGGTGGGTGGCAGGAGACGAATATTTTTTCGAGCTGGCCAAAGAATTTTTGCTCAAGCAAGGGTCTCAATCTTACAACCTCTCCGATTTGGGGCAGTTTTTCCCGGATTTTTTAGTCGAAAGAAAGCCCTTTTCCGATTTACCGTTTCTCGCCGAATTGGCACGTTTTGAATGGCTCTTTAAGGAGGTGTTCCATGCCTCTCCCCATACGTCACTCAGCCCCGAAGACTTTCAAACTTCTCCATTGACTGGAAACTTGTGCCTTTCCTTCGGGCCTTCCGTTCGCTTGTTCCAGTCCCAATACGCCGTCTATGACGTATGGAAAATCCGGGGAACGGAACGGGCCTCACTCCCAGAGGAGATATGGGACCATCCGGAATGGCTGCTTTGCTACAAACACCAACAACAGGTGTTCGTCAAAGCCCTCACCGAACCCGACTACCGGATTCTTCATGCCCTGCTTGATGGAGCCACGATCGAAAAGGCCTTGGTCCGGGCATTAGAAAAATTTTCCAATTTGACCCCTGCCACCGTCTCCAATATTTTTCAGCTCATTCACCACACAGGGATCGGGACAGCTATTCACGCGGACCCGGAGCTGTGACGCCCCTGCAAAAAACAGGAACGAATACGCACCGATGATACCGGTCTCCACATTTGTGAAACCTTTATACAACCTCCTTCGAAAACGCCCTATCCTGGCCATATTCGAAATCACACTTCGCTGCAATTCCGCATGCGGGTATTGTGATCTGCCTCTGAATCAGGGGCGGTATGAGATGAGCCGTTCAGAAATCTCCCGAGTCTTTTCCATGTTGTACGAGGAAGGGGTCAGATTCCTCCTCATCCAAGGAGGAGAACCCCTCCTGCGAAAGGACCTTCCGGATATTCTTGATGATTTGGCCGCGATTGGGTTTACGATGTGCCTCATCACGAATGGGACCAAGTTGTCGCCCTCACTGATACATCGCTTTGCCCGCCAATCAATCAGCCTCTCAGTAAGTCTTGATACCTTGGACCGAGACCACTATCGCCGCATACGAGGAGCCGATCAACTTCCCTTGGTTCTCAAAGGCATCAATGTGTTAGCAGACTATCCTCATCCAACCTATTTGACGTGCATCGTCAATGAAGTGAACCGTACGGAGGTCACACAGGTGGTCCGATTTGCCAGAGAGCATGGCATGATCCCTGTCGTGGGAGCCTACCATTGGGATATTTCCCGGTATGGAAAGATCGATCTGACTCTTCAATACCAAAATTCCATGGCGAGTTCAGTCTTTCAGGAAGTCCTCCAATCAAGATTAGTTCCCACAGGATATTTTCGTGAATATCTCAGGGATAATATTCAATGGTTGAATGAAAGGGGTCTCTCACCCTGTGATGCCGGAACCTACAGCCTTGCGATCGATGCATCGGGAAACGTCGCCCCCTGCTTGGCCTTACCTCACCAGGGCAATCTTTTAGAATCCACGCTCACGAATATTTTGACAAATATGGATCGAGGAGAAATCCGTCGATGTTCAGATCGCTCTTCCTGTAACATGCTGTGTAGCCGTGTGATCGGATCCACCCTCCGTCATCCGTATTCAGCACTCCAAACCGTCAACACGCTGAGGCACCAACAAGGGGTCAGACACCATGCTGGTTAAACGCGGAGAACATGAGGCCCTAGCACACTTATTGATGTTTATGGTTCTTGGTGAGCGCCTGGCTCATGAATGCGCGAAGACCCAGAGAGAAATCACGCCCGACAAAGGCATCAAGACATTCTTGACCAGCCAAGCTCGTCAGGAGCACTCACATGCCATCATTTTTGAGTGGGCCATCCGTTGGCTCACTCCGCGAGAACCCGACCGTCTGACTATTGCCAAGCAAATGGCCCCCTACCGCCAACGACTTGAAGGGGCACTTCAAGAAAAAAACCTGGCAGAAACCTTATTGGCCGAGCAAATTATCCTGGAAGGAATGGGAGAGGCTATCCTGAAAAAACTTGAAGCCGGTCTGGTGAAACGAGGGGCCCCCTTTCAGCGACTCCGGAAGATGTTGATTCACCAGGAGGAAGCCCATCATCAATTCGGACTCCGAGTCTTAGATCGGATGCTGGAGAAGGGAGAAACCGATATCGAAGACCTGAACACCCGAGGTCAACTCTACCTCTCCTTGGCGGAAACACTCCTCTATTCCGTGCATGAAACGTTTTCTTCCATCGACGAACACACACACGAATATTGGGAAGACTTTCTGGCCACCCTACCTCCCTGGCTCCGACCTCACCAACCATCGATTCCATTCGTGGCATAATAGAGGTGAGGACCGTTCACCGCACAAAGCCTATCCTATGATTTGGATCATCATTCCTACCCTCAACGAAGAACTGGCCCTCCCAAACACCCTCAACGCACTGGCGAACCATCCCCAGGAAAAACAGATTATCGTGGTGGATGGAGGGAGTACCGACGGCACGGTCGGAAAACTGAAATCTTACCCAGATATCATCAGCTTAACGGCTCCCAGAGGACGAGCATCTCAAATGAATGCCGGAGCGGCGTACGTCCAACATCATTCGTCCAAGCCGACCGATTGGCTTCTCTTTTTACATGCCGACACACTGCTCCCGGACAACGGCTTAGCTCAACTCCAAAACTTACACAGCAACCCCGTCAATCAAGCGGGCGGGTTTTTGCATCGATTTTCCGGGGATGATTGGCGCTTGCGGCTTATTTCTCGGCTGGACAATTTTCGGTGTCAGCATTCCCGAATCATTTATGGAGACCAGGCCCTTTTCGTCCGCTTAGGCCTGTTCACCCAACTCAATGGTTTTCCACGACAATCCATCTTGGAAGACGTGGCGTTTTCGGAAGCCTTGCTCACACACACAACCCCCTTACTTCTCGACCCACCGGTCACCACCGATTCCCGCAAATTCGTGAAAATGGGGGTCTGGTCGAGTTTCCTACGAGTCCTGCTCATCATTCTGCACGTCGAATTCGGTCTACCTTCACTACCCAGAACCTTTTTCCAGCCCATTCGGTAAACCCATCCGTAGACGTGGGCCAGTCTATTCCTAAAGGGAAAAGATGGGCGGTCACAGGAAATTCTACTAACCGACAACAACGGAACGGTTCCGTTACCCTCACAATCCCTTCACGACTTCCCGGCAATTCGGCAGATCATCGAGAAGCATCCATTACTTAAGAATAACGTGATCCCAAACCGATAATTTCCCCATATAAGGCTTATGATGGACGAATCCGACGGACACATCACACACGCCGAAGATCTCACCGCATTTTTACGCGACTTCGAAGACGAAGACCTGCAGCGGTACACCTGTTTTTCTAGCGAATTTCGGGATCAACGGATGGAAGCCGGCTCGATTGCCGAGGCAGGATTCTGGAACACCGTGGTGAACATGTGCATCGATGAACGTATCAGGCGGGACCAGGATATTCGACGAGTGGAATACATGTATCGCACTGGACTGGACCCCGAGAACTACACGCCCTAATTTCCTATATCGTTAGGTTACTTCCCAGCCTCCCGTAAGGCTTTCAATCGCTCCTGAGCTTGCGCCGCAACCGGAGAGTCAGAATGATCTCGAATTATCCGTTCGTATAACTCTTGCGCATGCGGCATATTGCGCTGTTGTTCTTCAAATTGAGCGGTGTCGAATAACTGTTGAGGATCCTCCCCACACCCCTGCAGTGTCCAAATCAACAGACCTCCAAGTATTGCCGTCTTCAACCGGCTCATACCCTCTCGTTTCTGCCTCGTGTTCTTCAGCATTTTTTCCCTCTTCCTGATGTTTTCCTTAAGGATCACCCCAGATTCGGCCGATACAAGTGTTCATGCGCCATGCAGCGCTATTCTAGCTTAGAAACGAACGAAGGGTAAGACCAAGATGCACGTGGAAGACGAACTCCTGGAATCACTCAGAAATTTTGACGATTGTGAAATTCGGGTCTATACGCGATTTGCTACAGAATGGCGTGACCAGCGCGTCACGGATGGATCTCCGGCTGAAGTGTCCTTTTGGAATTCCTTGATATCCCTCCTGATCGAAGAACGACAACGTCGGAAAGAAGAAATTCGGCGCCTGGAAACCATGTTTTACACCGGACGTGATTCCCACTAAACTTCTCCTACAAACCCCGTCTTACCTCATTCCACACCTCACGGCCCTGACTCAGAAGCACGCATCACACAATCCGTCTCGCAGTGCTTAATGTGAAGACAGCACCTGGTCATACAAGGCTTTCGTCCGCCCGGCAATCGACCCCCAGCTAAAGAACTCTTCCGCCCGTTTTCTCCCGGCAAGCCCCATAGGCACACGCAAGGCAGGGTCACGCATGAGCTGATTCAGCCGTTCAGCAAGATCCTGCGCGAACTGGTCGGGATTTTTGGGTGTAAACGGGGTTTCGTCATATTGCTCCACCGGCACCAGGATCCCCGTCTCATCTTCGATGACGACTTCCGGAATACCCCCGACGGCTGAAGCCACAACAGGCACTTCACATGCCATGGCTTCTAGATTAATGATCCCGAACGGCTCGTAGATCGAGGGGCAGCAAAACACTCCGGCATGAGAATACAGCTCAATCAAACTTTCTTTGTCCAAGATATCCTGAATCCAATAGATATGTTTCCGATGGGCTGAGGCATAACTCACGGCCTCCTTCATCTCCGCCTCGATCGCAGGGGTATCCGGGGAACTGGCGCACAAGACCACCGGAATATCATTATCTAAATAGGAAAGGGCTTGCACCAAATAAATAATCCCTTTTTGTCGAGTGATTCGGCCCACGAACAACACATAGGGTTGCCCCTTGGGAATGCCATACCTGGTCAATACCCCATCACTCTCCTTCTTCCGAAACTCGTGTAAATCAATCCCATTGTGAATCACATGAATCCGTTCTTCTGGGACGTCGAAAAACTTGAGGATATCGGCCTTGGTTCCGTGAGACACGGCAATGATGGCATCCGACATCTCCAACGCACTTTTTTCGACCCATGAGGAAAAGTCGTACCCGCCAGCCAACTGCTCTCGCTTCCACGGCCGAAGAGGTTCGAGCGAATGGGTCGTAATGACCAACGGAATGCCATAATTGAGCTTGGCCAGAATTCCTCCCAAATGGGTATACCAGGTATGACAGTGCACGAGATCGGCATCTAACCCTTCGGCATTCATCTGCCAACACCGTTGCACAGCCCCAAACACCGAATGAAGAGGCTTAGGGGCATGAATGTCGACATCACCCAACGAAAAACCACGGACTTTCAGATTGCCCTTGTCACTGGCTTGATCACCAAAACACCGCACTTCGACGGACATCAATCGGGCTAATTCCCGACTCAGGTATTCCACATGCGCCCCAGCACCTCCGTAGGTATAGGGGGGATACTCATTGGTCAACAACAACACATTCATAGACAGTACTCACCACATGGTCGAAAAAGATTATCTTGAGTCTGCACAGCGACTCATACATGAGAGAGACTGAAAGCGCAGTACCGTTCCATTTTACAATGCCTACTTTTCACCATAATGAAAAGGCTATCAAAAGTCACGAACTTTCCTGGCTCCATGTGTGAAAATTTCTTGGGATACCGAAACGCCACCCAACAAACACACACTCAAATCGAAGATTGACAAACTGCTCATATCACGATTGACAAAAGGATTTGTTTTTGGCGTAGTATGAATATGGCTGCAACCAAAATGAAGATTATGTAAAATCCGGATACACGAACACAAAGGAGAAGGTATGGAGTGGAGAGCCAGTCATATCCTCGTAAAAGAAAAAGGGTTGGCCCAAGATCTGAGGAAGCGAATAAAAAGCGGAGCCAAATTTGGAGAATTAGCCAAGGAATTTTCAACCTGCCCGAGTAAATCAAAAAGTGGCGATCTGGGATGGTTCGGTCCAGGTAAAATGGTCAAGGCCTTTGAAGACGCCGTCAAAAAGATGAGCCATGGTAGCGTGAGCCAACCGGTCAAAACCCAATTTGGGTACCACCTCATCAAAAAGACCGGACAGAAAGATTAGTCGCTCTTTGGAGCCTCCCGCAATGCTGCCAAGATCTCTTCGGCGATCTTGGCATCCCAGCTGAGATGCTCCTCCACCCCGATCACCTCCGTCCTGATAATACCTAGATGCCGGCTGAGGTCTCCTTCCGTACACCCCTGCATGACCAGAGTGACGATATGGGATGCGTATTCATCATATTCGTCCGCCGGACCGAAACTTCCCGGTGCAATTCCGATCGGATCCCATCTTCGTAGAATCTCCTGAACGGCTGAAATCTTTTTCATCACCGCTCGCTTCTGTTCTTTTTTCTCTTGATTGCCCATCAACTTGTCATCTTCCCTGTATAAATCTCCAAACCTGAGGTACACAACTCGCCGTAATGCCAATTACTCAATTTTTTGTGGAGAATTTCAATGATTCAAGTAAATGAAATGCGTGCCGATATTTCACCATAACACTCGACTTTCAAAAAGATTCCTTAGGGAACGTGAAAGTCTTCCCCCAACTGTACATCGCAACACACCCCCATTCACAAACAGGAGTAACTCTATGGTCGTCAACTGATCACGATCTTCGTCTACCACCCCCATTTGACGATTGAGACCTTCACAAATGAATTCCCCTCTAAAAAGTCCCCCTACCGTTCTGATCGCGGATGACAATTCCGACGATTGCCTCATCGCCCTTCGTGCCTGGGAAGAAAGCCAACTCGGATTTCAAGTAAAGTTCGTCCATGATGGCCGGGAACTCCTGGATTATTTGAATGGAAGACACAAATATCGCCTGAGAAAATATTGGCCCCTGCCGCAGTTAATTCTCTTAGATCTCAATATGCCAAGGAAGGACGGTCGGGAGGTTCTTTTGGAACTTCAAAGCCATCCGGAATGGAACACCATCCCCATCGTCGTTCTGTCCGATTCTACCAAACCCAAAGATATTCAAGAAGCTGAGGACATCGGCGCCTATGACTTTATCACTAAACCAGGAACGTTCCAGGAACACCTCCACCTAGTACAGACTTTAGGACAGGCTATTTTACACAGAACCCCAATACCCTTCTTGTGACCACTCCAAACCACCCTCTCACCCCGTTAAAAGTCCTCCTTGTAGAGGATAACGCCGATGATGTGTTCATCATCCAATCCCTGTTGGATCGCATCTCCACGATGCATTTCGAAGTGGAATGGGAACCAACGTACGATCAAGCTCTCGAACACCTCAGGAATCAGAAGCCTGATATATGTTTCCTGGATTATCACCTGGGGAAAAAAACAGGACTCGATTTGTTACATGCCGCCGATCAGGCGGGTTACCAGACTCCTATCATTATGCTCACGGGCGTGACAGACAGCTCGATCGACAGACAAACGATGAAAACCGGGGCATGGGATTATATCGTGAAGGGGGAGGCCACCCCAAACCTGCTGGAGCGCACCATCCGTCATACCCTTGAACGAAACGAGGCACAGCACGAACAATCACACATCACGCAACAGCTCATCGAATCATCCCGTCATATCGGTATGGCTGAAGTGGCCAAAGACGTTCTGCATAACGTGGGAAACGTCCTGAATAGCATGAATGTCTCAGTCGGAATGCTGACACGCCAAATCCCAGAGCTTCCACTCGGAGACATTCAACGCATCGCCAAGCTACTGGAAAATCATGAACAACATTTGGACGAATACCTCTCCGACCATAAACAAGGCAAACATATTCCCACTTTCCTTAAACGACTAGGCAGTTATTTGGCCACCCAGCAACAAGCCATGGGTGAAGAAATAGCCCGCTTGCGAGCGCAGGTTGACCAAATCAAGCGCATTATCACCGCTCAGCAACAATTCACTGGGGCCTCGTCGCAACCAGAACCCGTGTTCCTCAGAGACCTCATCGACCATGTCTTGTTAATCCAAAAACCCGGATTAGAAAAATATCACATCCACATCACCAGGGAATATGGCGATATTCCTCAAATGCATATCGACAAGCCTCAACTCACCGACATCTTAATGACGCTCATCCGATACGCCAAGGAATCCATACGAAACCACCAAAACATTCAACATCGAATCCTGATACACACCCAATGGCAACCGGATCAGGAACTGCCCATATCGATCCAGGTCTGTCATCCAGGCATCTTGAGTTCACCCGAAGAGATTACTCGAAGCTTCAGTCAGGATTTTTCTCCTCAAGATGACGATCAACCATTACAGCTCCATCGGAGTGCCATCGCCGCAAAGAATTTAGGGGGAACCCTCATGGTCACGCATTACGAAGGAACACAAGGGATCGCGTTCACCTTGAAACTCCCGAGAAATGAAACCGCGTTGTCACACGTGATGGAATTAGTCTCATGAGGGAAAAGATATGAAACCGTTTCACACGATCGTTCCCTATCTCTGCCAATCCACAAAAGTCTTGATCGTGGAGGATGAGGCAATTCCGGCTATGGAATTGCGACAAATACTGGAAAAACTCAACTATCGCATTACCAACGTCGTTCCCACTGGAGAGGCTGCCCTCTGCAGCGTCCAAAACCACCCTCCTGATATCGTCCTCATGGACATTGGCCTCCGGGGGGAAACCGATGGCATCAGTACCGCCGCCCAAATACAAGACCATTATGCGCTTCCCTTCGTCTATATAACCGCCAATTCAGACGCTCATACCCTCCGCCGGGTCACGCAAACTCGGCCCTATGGGATCGTGTACAAGCCCTTTACCCCGGAACAAATACGATCGGCTGTGGAAATCGCCCTAATGAAATTTTCTTTTGAACAAACCATTCAGCATCGAGAGCAGTGGTATGCAGACCTGTTTACTTGCATGAGTGACGGAATCATCGTCTGCGATCGCCAGAAAGTGGTCGCCTACATAAATCCTATAGCCAGTGACCTCATCGGCTGGACCAACCCTATTCAATCGACGAAATCCAACGTCCCGATTGATGACCTCATCATTCCCACGACCGCATTTACTCCTTCGGATTGGCTAGACCCCACACTCGAACGAGGGGAATGGTTGGACCCATTGATACTCTCATTGAACAAATTAAACAGTCAGGATCGAGTCCCGGTGGAAATACGGGCCTCTCCCATGCGGGATATGCAGGGCGCCATCAGCGGATCGGTGATTGTGCTACACGATATCACTTCGCGATTAAAGGCCGAAGAAGCGATTCGTGATCTTCATTATCGCAATACTCTCATCCTTGAAGCCGCCGGGGAAGGAATTTATGGAGTCGACTCCAATGGACTGGCCACCTTCATCAATCCCTCCGCCGCGAAAGCCTTAGGGTACCAACCGGACGAACTCATTGGCACACCCCTCTATCAGCTGGTCCATCGCGACGAGGCTTCGGGGTCTCTAGAAGACAGTCCCCTTGGGCATACCCTCTTCAAGGGTGAATCCCAACATGTGGAAGATGCACGCATGTGGCGAAAAGATGGGACGTGTTTTCCTGTTCAATATACGATTACCCCTCTCCTGGAAGAAGGTCACCGTCACGGAGCTGTGATCGTCTTTAATGACATGACCGCCCAAAAAGCCACGGAAAAAATCCTGGAAGACCAAAACACCAAATTGGCCACCAGCAACCAGGAATTAGACGATTTCACGACCATTATTTCCCATGATCTCCGAGAGCCTTTGCATGGCATCAAGGGGTTTGCCCAGATGCTCGTTGAAGACTATGGTCCCCACTTAGGAGGAGAAGGCCAGAAAAAGTGTGAAACCTTAGGGCGGCTCGCCGAGCGGCTAGATCAGCTCATTAGCACCCTCTTGTACTTTTCCAAAGTCGGGCGGACGGAATTATCCATGGGAATGATCAATCTTCAGAACATTCTGGATGAGATCCTGGACGATCTGTCTCTCAGCCTGGAAGAACATGGAGTCACGATTCAGGTGCCACGACCGTTGCCCCTGATCTACTGTGACCGTGCCCGAGTAGGAGAGATCTTCCGCAATCTCATCACCAACGCCATGAAGTATAACGACAAAGAACACAAATGGATTAAAGTCGGCTTTCTCTCCGAAACGGACAGGCCTCATACAGAAAAACTTTCACAGAACACACCCATTTTCTTCGTAGAAGACAACGGGATTGGCATAGCAGAACGGCATCAGGACGAAATTTTTCGCATGTTTAGGCGTCTACACCCGCGCTCCAAGTTTGGAGGAGGTACCGGAGGAGGATTGGCATTGGTGAAAAAGTTGGTTGAACGGAACAAAGGAAACATCTGGGTTTCCTCGACTCCAGGCCGAGGCTCCACTTTTTATTTTACTCTTCAACAAGCTCCCATTCCTCTCAATTGTACGTTAGAAACCGTGGCATGAACGATCGACCGATTACTATACTGCTCGTGGATGACTCTGAGGAAGATCGTGAAATTTTCAAGCGATATCTTAAAAAAGACAAAGGGCAACAGTATCACATCAGGGAGACTGAATCAGGAGAGGATGGTCTCGCCCAATGCTTTGAACATCGACCGGACTGCGTTTTATTGGATTACCACGTCCCTGACCTGGATGGCTTGGAATTTATCGATGAAGTCACACAAAAGGGCAACCAACCTCACCTTCCCATTCTCATGCTCAGCGGGCAAGGCGACGAAGATGTGGCCGCCGAGGCTCTGAAAAGGGGAGCCACGGATTATCTCGTGAAAGGAAAACTGACGTCCGAAGGTCTTGCCCGCGCCATTTCTCGAGCCCTCGAAAAAGCGGCACTCCTTCGAACCATGGATCGTCAGCATTTGGAAATCGAACGATCGCGAAAAGAGCTTGAGCAGTTTGCCTTTTCGGCTTCGCATGACCTGCAAGCACCCATTCGCCGCATCAGCAAATTCTTGGAACTGTTGCGCCTTGATTTACAGGATAGGCTGGAAGGTCGCGCTGCCGACTACCTGAATCGTGCCGAAAAAAGCGCCCTTCACATGCGACGGTTTATCCAAGACCTTTTGGAATACGCCAAAGTAGGAGGCACTCAGAATCAGTCGGAGCCCGTTCAGCTCAACCAGGTCGTTAAGGAAATCTTGGCCCAGTTAGAGGTACCCATTCAAGAATCTCAGGCGGTGATTCATGTCGATGACCTCCCGACAGTAATCGGCATGCCCACACTACTCCAGCGAGTCTTTCAAAACCTCATTTCCAACGCGATAAAGTTTCGAAGCCATCGCCCACTTGTGATAGATATTTCGTGCACGGCCCACGAAGGTTTGTGGACCTTTTCCATTACCGACAATGGAGTCGGAATTGCCCACGATTCTCTAGAAACGATCTTCGGTTTATTTCATCGAGGCCAAGCACATACCTCAATCGATGGAACCGGCATCGGCCTGTCGGTGTGCCAAAAAATCATCGAACTCCATGGTGGTCAATTGTGGGTTGAGTCCATCGAACATGAAGGAAGCACCTTCATGTTCACTCTACCGGCGTCCACATTCCCCCAACGCCACCCCTCCCCTACTTCGGATCGCCTTCTTGCTTCAGTGAAATAAACTCGCTCAATCGGATCGGCACTTTTCCGTGCCTTCAAAGGCGCGATGGTGCGGGGATGTCCCCGCATCCCCGCATGCATCCCCGCATCTCTCCCCGCAGGAGAAAAGTTCGGAAATCTTAAGCCATTGTAAAATAAACGGTTTTTCAATTAAACGTTTTGGCAACGACCTTGCTCAAGGGAATGATCGTCCTTCACGGCTCAACAAACGAAAGGAGAAGGGTAACGGAGCCGTGACCATGTTGAATCCACCAAATTGATTATCCCTTGACCTAAAGGAGTATCCGATGAAACCCAATCTCTTTGCTTCATCTCACAAGTCATCTGAAAAAGAAACCCGATCCACCTCATCAAAAAAATCCCAGTCGGAAACGAAAGAGATCATCTTTCTCTCTTCCGGACTCTTGGCCCTGCTGTTTGGGATCGGAGGCCTCCTGATGTATTCCGAGAGCGAAACATCTTCTTCAACGGCTTCACAGCCCGTCCAACCGGTTCAGATCGCCAAGGCGTTTTCCACCCCGGCAGATTCACCCGTCCCTGGTCAATTAGACAAAAAGGAGGAATCTCTGGGAAGGGAAGGACAAGAAGCCCAACCTTCCCCCGAAACCACTCCTCAAGCAGTCCTCACAAATCAACCTCAAGACACCACCATTCACTTTTCTTTGAATGCCAGTACACTCTCGGATGAAGCCCGGGAACGAATGACCGAACAAATGGCGGCGCTTCCGGAAGACTGGAACGGCACACTTCGTATCGAAGGCCACACCGACCCCCAAGGGACTGAGACCTATAACCAATCCCTGGGCCTGAAACGAGCAGAAGCTGTGCAACAATTTTTCGTCGGTCAGGGAATTTCAGAAGACCGAATCCAAATAACCAGTTTGGGTGAGAGCAACCAGATATGCCAGGAACAAGAGGAAGAGTGTTATCGACAAAGTCGCCGGGCTGAACTCACCTTTTTTCCGGAACCACCGATCCAGAAAACCGACGTCGCCCTTCAACCTGAAATCTCTGAAGAACCTTCCCCATCGAGTCTTCCATCCGCTGATTCCGGGCCGGAGGAATCCTCGCCTACCGTCGATTTGCAGGAAGAAATGGTCGCCCTCGACCCTGTGGCATCTCCACCTTCTCTGCAATAAAGACTCTCGATGATGACCATGCCGGTTCACGTCCCTCGTGGACCGGCATGTGTACAACCAACCATTTTTTCGACTCGATTAGATCAGAAAGGAGCGATGATGCACACCTGGAAATCCCGGCTGTACTTGATCTTTGTCGTTTTCACCACTTTGACCCTCAGTGGAGTCTTCTTCCCTCCCGTGTTCGCAAATCCTCCCCACCTCCCGCAAGCAGAACACCTTCCGAAAGTTTCACCTGAAATTCCCTTACAGGAAGGAATCATGCTTCGCACCGGTCCCCAAGGCATCCCCATTCCCGCCCCCTTGGTCGAGACAACGGTCAACATTACGATTACCGGGCTCATCGCCCGAACCACCGTCGTGCAACAGTTCTACAACCCGAGCGAGGAATGGGCCGAAGGCATCTATGTCTTCCCACTACCAGATCAAGCAGCCGTCGATCACATGCGGATGAAAGTCGGAGAACGAATCATCGAGGGACAGATTCAGGAGCGAGAGCAGGCCAAGAAAACGTATGACAAAGCCAAAGCTGCGGGAAAGCAAGCCAGTCTCGTCGAACAAGAACGACCGAATATGTTCACCACCTCGGTCGCCAATATCGCTCCTCATACACCCATCACAGTCGAGATTGAATACCAAGAAATGGCCGCATTCGATCAAGGGCGATTCGCCCTCCGATTCCCCATGGTCGTGGGACCGCGGTACATTCCCGGGCAACCAATAGTTGAATTACCTCCACAGGTGAACAATCCCGGCGGAGGCTGGTCCCCCAATACGGATCAGGTTCCCGATGCGTCCCGCATCACCCCTCCCGTTCTGCACCCCTCAAACGGCCCTCTCAATCCCCTCACACTCTCCATCGATCTCGCACCAGGCATGCAACTCAAAGAAATCTACTCCCCGACGCACCCCATCACCGTCGAAAAAGATGCACAAGGGCATCATCACATCACCCTACAGCAGGCTCAGACATTTGCGGACCGGGATTTTGAACTCCAATGGACACCCCTTTCAACCACTCATCCACAAACGGCGGTGTTCTCCGAACGACTGGGAGAGGACACCTACCTCTATTTCCAAGTCATGCCACCCCTCATCCAGCTTCCCAGCATGAACACCATTCCCCGCGAAGTCATCTTTGTGATCGACACCTCGGGATCGATGGCCGGAGCCTCACTGACACAAGCCAAGGCGGCACTGACCTTGGCGCTCTCCCGCCTGACACCCCGTGATGCCTTCAATGTCATTCAATTTAATTCAGAGACACGAAGCCTTTTTTGGCAGTCAAAGCCAGCCTCCAACACACACATTCACCAGGCTCAGCGCTATGTGCAAAATCTCCAGGCGCAGGGAGGCACTGAAATGCAGCCGGCCATCCGCCAGGCCCTGACACCCCACACTCATACGGAAGATTCCCCACAACTGCGGCAAGTTATCTTTATCACCGACGGTCTGGTCGGGAATGAAGCCGCCCTATTTCACACCGTAAAGGACCATCTCGGCAGGAGTCGACTCTTTACGGTCGGCATCGGATCCGCTCCCAACGGCCACTTTATGCGAAAGGCCACACAATTCGGGAAAGGGACGTTTACCTATATCGGAACGACGCAGGAAGTGAAAGAAAAAATGAATCGACTATTCCAAAAACTGGAACACCCGGCCCTCACGGACATTCAGATCTACCCTTCCGACTCAACCTTG
Organism: Nitrospirales bacterium; assembly: GCA_965223275.1. GTDB lineage: Bacteria > Nitrospirota > Nitrospiria > Nitrospirales > UBA8639 > Nitrospira_E. The sequence continues at coordinate 3,723,312 of OZ244992.1, read as the reverse complement.
GGAGACAGGATACCGAATCCACTCCCGGACCTGTATGTGGGCGAGCCGCTCACGATGGTCATGCGAACGTCTCACCCCCCTTCGGTGATCACGTTCTCCGGCAACCATGGAGCGGAGGCGTGGAAAATCACACAATCCCTCAAAACCCGCACTCAACGAAAGGGGATCGCGGTCCATTGGGCTCGGCAGAAAATCTCTCAACTGATGGACCGGCAAACCGGGCCAGAAGGGAAGGATGCCCTGCGCCAACAGATTCTCGACCTCGCCCTTCGGCACCATATCGTCAGCAAGTACACGAGCTTGGTCGCCGTCGACGTCACTCCCGTCCGAGCATTGAAAGATGCACTCCACACCCATGCCCTGAAAACCAACCTTCCACAAGAAATGAAATACGAAGCGATCTTTGGATGGCCGCGAACCGCGACGCCATCTCGCATCTATCTTCTCGGAGGAATCTTGTTGCTATGGCTGAGCTGGCTGTCGTCTCGACAACGCCTCGTGCGACCGTGAGGCGTCCAGTGGTCTGGATGTTCAGCGCAGGGTTGTTTCTGTTTGGAGGATGGCTACTCGGACAAGGCCTGTGGATTCATGCGAAAGCTGTCGTCGCACAATGGTTACTTCAACGGGCCTGGGCCGAAACACTCGAATGGAAACAACCCGTCAAACCTTGGCCCTGGGCAGATACCTGGCCAGTGGGACGGATCGTCATTCCTGAACTTGGCGTCGACCAGATCATCCTTGCCGACGCCAGCGGACAATCACTGGCTTTTGGCCCGGGCCGGGTCGGACATGAAACATTCCCCAAGACCGATGATGGCCTTCTCCTCAGCGGGCATCGGGACACCCATTTTTCCTACCTGAAAGATCTTCGGAAGGGATCTCGGATTACCATCCAAGAGGTGACAAAACGTTGGAAAAGCTACCAGGTTTTCGATTCTGGAATCGTCGACAGCCAAACGACAAAATTGATTCAGCCAAAGGACACCGATGTCCTCATCCTCACGACCTGCTACCCGTTCGATGCCTTCATTCCGGGAGGACCGCTTCGATACGTGGTTTCAGCCAATGCAACACGCGCCATCCGGTAGCATAGCCTCTTCCCTTTGTATTATGACTTTTCTTGGGAAACCCTCATAAAAAGAGAACCAGGCCGTCAAACATCCAGGGGAAAGATTGGAGGCTCTGAGCAAGGTGTGGGGGTAATGCTCGAAAAAGCCAGGTGAAAGATAGTCAGTGAGTTATAAATGTAAGAACCCCAGATTTGCCAAGGAAAAATTCTCAATATGAGGAAAAACACTGGGGAGGTCGCTTGCTGACAGCCCAAACCAGGAAGCCAACGTGGCTCCATATTGATCCATACCGATGGTGGGGATCCAGCGCCCACGGGAATCGGTCGTACTGGGTCCATCAGGCTGGAAGTTGGGGAAGTCTCCGTAGATACCTCCCTGAACACTTCCCCCGAGAACCACCTGATGGCTTCCCCAGGCATGATCGGTCCCGAAGTTGGGATTTGGTTGGAACGTGCGATTGAAATCCGATTGAGTAAACGTGGTCACCTGATTCGCCACCCCCAATTCTCCCGTGGCCCCATAAAACGCGGCCATGGCTTCGCTCACCTCCCCCAATAATCCTGCGTGTTTGGCAGCTTGTTCGGAATGAGTATCATACCCCCCTGCTGCACAGAAGAAAATTTGGCGCTTCACGTTCCCATCGCGAACCTTGATGAGTTTGGCGATATGCTCCAGCTGCCGTCCTAACCTCGAATCGGGGAAAGGAGTCGATAGGGCATTAGCAGGATCAAGGGCTGCATTGATCACATTGCCCGTCGCGATGCCTTGGGAAAGGGTGGCATCGGACTGTTGAATGAGTGAATACCCGGTATCCACGTTCAATAACTCTTGTAGACCTGCCAGCCGTGCTTCTCCGGATGTTCCCGTGGACCCGTTGAGCGCAAGCCGGGATCCGGCCGATAACGTCACTGGCTGGACGGTCGAGCCGGTTAACCAAATATTCGACCCTGAAAGGGACACACTCGTGGGAAAGCGGGTAGCCGCATTGCTTGTTTGCACGCAATCAGCCAATCTTCCACCCCAACCGGTTGGAGATTGCGCGATGGGACTGGCCGTTTGGGATTGAATTTGCTGATCTCGGTGGGAAAACAAGGCTTGGGGGATCGGTTCCAGGCGATTGCGATATTGATCTTTGGTCAAGGGCGTGACCAAAGTCCCCACATTGCTCACAATCGCCAGGTTGTTTCGTAAGGCATGAAGCTGAGTCATGCTCGGATGGAGGCCAAACGTGGCTGAGGAAGTAGAACGATCAGGCATCGTATAGTTTGCCGCCCTGAGATCCAGCAAGGTCGCCGCATCGAGTTGCAATGTTGACTCGACGGTCCGAATCGTTTCATAGTCCGTCCGGGCCTGGCCGTCGATGGGCACGACCATGTTATTGGCGTCATTCCCGCCGAAGAGAAAAATACACACGAGAGCCTTATAGTCACTGAAGTTTTCCGTGCCCCCGGCAAATGCATTGAGGGTCCCGAACGGAAACATGCGCGCAGCGACACCAAATGCAGCCAGTTGTAAGAATTTGCGTCGTGAAAGTTCAACCATGATCTTTCCCCCACTCGTTACTTTGTTGATCTCGGCTGTTCGCCATAGAATTGTCTCACTCCATCCATTAATGTTGAACTTGGTACCGCGAGGAGACTGCCACCAGATAGACCGCATTCCTCGCCCGGGTACTCAGGGTACTACTGGCGGAAATTGCCGTCACGATGCTTTGATGCTCCGAATCAGATAGGGGTTCATGCAGTAATAAACCTGCCACCGTCTCGACCAATTGATTCGGGTCGGCAGCGATCGCTTCCAGAGCACTCAGATCGACCGTGGCTCCGGCCCCCAAACTCGATCGCACCACCCGGTCCACAAAGTTTCCCCTGGCCACGGCGTTCGAATAAGAATGAATCTGAAATTCCGGCCCGTACAGGGAAGAATTGGATAAACGATTCAAAGGGGAAAAATAGTTAAACACACTGGGGGGCGAGAACAAGACTTGTCCCATATCCCTGGCCCTGGAATAGAGAGGATTCTCGGCTTCCACGGTCGCTTCCAGCGCCCGCAAGAAAGCAATCTCAAACAAGATGGGCTCACGAAGATGGCCACCGCTCGGAGATAGGGTGGCAGCCTCAGGATCCAACAAAATGGCTTTGACCACGGCCCCCAAATCACCACGCACACCATTCGCGTTGGCGTTGAACACCTGAGTCACCCGGGCAATGTATTGAGGGCTGGGATTGCTGGTGACCAGGTGTCGGATCAATCGCATCGCCACAAATGGACCGACATTGGGGTGCTCGAAGATATGCTGAATGGCTTGGGTCAGATCCTCTTGGGCCGTTTGGTCCGCCGAAATGACAAACCCATTCATCAAGATTTTTTCCCCCTTATCATGGTGAGACTCGATGGGTTCCATCGGACCGACATAATACGAGGGATTACGCCAACGTGGCGTTTCTCCCGGTTTGGTCGGATAGGTCCACCCGGTCATCACTCGTGACAGATTCACGATAACCTCTTGATCGTAGGGAGGAATCGGAAATCCATTGACATCGGTTTGATCGGTTCCGTCCGGATTCAACAGGGTGGTCCCCACGGAAAACAACTGCAACAGCTCACGAGGATAATTCTCATTGGGATTCAAACCCGAGCCAGGCTCGGTTTGATCATTGTTGACCATGTCCAAGAATCGGCCCATCGTCGGGCTTAGGGTGACGGCCATCATGAGATCGCGATAATTGCCGAAGGCCCCATCATGGAGAATCTGTAGATAGGGAACCATCTGGTAGTCCGCCCTCACCGTATTGGCCGACACCACGAACAACTGCCCAAGGGCAAAAGCCACCCGTTGACGTAATTGATCATCCCGATGGAAGGCATTGTAAAAAAATTGATTCCGCGTTGGGGTCAGAGAGCTGGATTCCGGCGTATCATCCGGATTGGGATAGGTGGAGAGGTTCAACGCCAATTGTTCGTCGATATACGCCTCCTTTCCCATCTCCTTCACATAAGCAATAAGTGCGGGGGTAGGACCCCAAGTCGCCTGTTCCAGGAAACGCTTGGCTTCTGCATCGGTTAGGTCTGGGACACCGGCAGCGAAGGTTCCTGTCACCGATTTCATGGCATTCAAGATAACCTTGCATTCCCCCGTACCCGTGCAGTCACCGGACCATCCTGAAAAGACGGAACCCGGAGCCGACATGTGCTCCAACAACACTTCCGTATCGGCGGGAAACTCATGAATACAAATGCCTGAATGGCAGTCGATGCCGGGTGGGGTACTGACGACGGTTCCTTGGCCATTCCCGGCGATAGTAACGCCAAGAGAAACCGGTGGGGGTTCCACGAACACAAACGTGGCCGTCACCGAGTGCGGACCGGTCATGTCAATTTCACAAAGGTCTGTTCCGGTACAGGCTCCCCTCCAACCCGCAAATGCATGGTCCAATGTGGGTCGTGGAGTCAGGATCACTGTAGTCCCCTCCACGAAGTTTTCTACACAGGTATCCCGGTCACATGCCAACCCTGGTGGATCGCTCTCCACCCTTCCGTTTCCTTCAATAGTCACCGAGAGTGGAAAATTTTGTGGTGGGGGCGGAGGCATCGAGAGAAACGTGGCCGTGATCCGACTCGTCTTCTTTTTGAGCGTAAGAACACAAGAACCCGTTCCAATGCACTCACCAGACCAACCAGAAAATATTTGCCCAGCATTTGGCACTGCCGTGAGCGTCACCTCTGTTCCCTTCGGCATTTTGGCGGTACAGACCACCGGGCAGTCGATAATGTCGGTCTGTTCACTCTTGACTGTTCCACTTCCATTCAGGGTGACAGACAACATTCGTTCCTGTGTCGGCCTATTCCCTCCTCCTTTTGGGGTTCCCTCGGGTTTGGCCAAGACAGCGGTCGAGGTAGCACACAAAAGTATTCCGCCCAGGACCAAGGCTTTCCGAATGCGGGGAAACCTTCTGAGCCATGCCCCCCTCCTTCTCAAAGCACCCTGCCCTAAGTTGGGTCTCCTAGCAGCATTTGCGGATTCATTCAGGACAACACCCAGTTGTCTGCCCATACCTGCCTCCTCATTTGAACGAACATTACCGGCTGGTTCATACAGAGGGTTGTGAGAGGGGAAACGTCGCAAGAAATGGCTGCACCGATTTTCTCATACGGCCCAGCTGTCGGGTTTGTCGGATTTTTCCAAAAAAACTAAAGGGGGCTCAAAAGCAATATCACCGGTGTTCGAACAAGCTCTGCTGTTGGACTCAAGAATCGAGAAAAAAGCATACCTTCCCCAAAAAACACGAAAATATCCATCACTATTCAGAAAAGCATAACAATACACCTGAGTGGGGAGGAGGAAGGTTGTAGGTGTCACGTGCTGGAAGAGTTTGGGACCCAGAGACGACAATGGGACCGAATATGTCTCGTTTTTGACTGGTATTTCCCATCTTTTTTCGATTGATTGATATTGGGGGTGTTTTTGGTCTGACTGAAAATTTTTTCAATCGTGCAGAAAATCCCTCCCTATTTCCGGTTCGTCACATCTATGAAACTCAGACAACGCTATGCCAGAAAAAGTTGCGTTAAGTATTCGCATCCTGTACCGTTAAAACGTATTGCCCGTCTCGTCAGACTCAAGCCATCCGCCGATTCTCTTCGTCGGTGCCATTGCCGAAATCTTCGCAGACCGGCCGTTACACCATTTCCATTCCAACTGGTCTTTTGACCGACTGACTGTAGACTGCACGAAAGAGGGAATCGTTCTGTATGCCTAATCAAAAACGCCGAAAAAACCTTCGTAACGTCGCCATCATTGCTCATGTTGATCATGGGAAAACGACACTCGTCGATGCCCTGCTCAAGCAAACCGGGGCTCACGTCTTCAAAGAAGGTGAAGCGGTCATCATGGATTCCAACCCATTGGAGAAGGAACGGGGCATCACGATTTTTTCGAAGAACGCCTCCCTGACCTATAAGGACATTCGCATTAACCTCGTGGATACACCAGGACATGCGGACTTTGGGAGTGAAGTCGAACGGATTCTCCGTATGGTGGATGGAGTCCTCTTATTAGTCGATGCGTTTGAAGGCCCTATGCCACAGACGAAATTTGTCCTGAAAAAATCCCTGGAACTGCATCTCAAACCGATCGTCGTCGTGAATAAAATCGATCGTCCGAACGCGAGAGCAGAAGAAGTGGTGAATCAAACCTTCGATTTGTTCTGTGAGTTGAATGCCACCGACGAGCAACTGGACTTTCCCATCGTCTATGCTTCGGGCAAAGAAGGCCGAACCACCTTGGACTTGGACGAGGAAGCCAAGGATATGAAACCCCTCCTCGATACCATAACCCATCGGGTGTTGCCTCCCGTAGCCGACTCGGAGCTTCCGTTTCAAATGTTGGTAACCATGCTGGAGTATGACGACTATATCGGACGCATTGCGGTTGGCCGAATCGTCCATGGTCGGATTGGCACTGGAGAGGGGCTCGTCGCGGTCAAGCGCACGGGAGAGACGGTCCGTGGAAAAGTAACCAAACTGCTCACCTACCAGGGGCTCACACGAGTCGAAACGGAAGAAGCGGAAGCTGGAGATATCATTTCCCTGGCCGGCATTCAGGATATTCGCGTCGGAGAAACGCTGGCCTCTCCCAAACATCCCGTTGCGCTCCCCACCGTGAACGTAGATGAACCCACCATTTCCATGAATTTTTCCCACAATACCAGTCCCTTGTCCGGAAAAGACGGTGGGCGGTTTCTCACATCACGCCACATTCGGGAACGGTTGGAACACGAGGCCATGATCAACGTGGGGATCAAGGTCGAAGAAGTCGACGGCGGAGAGCGCTTCAAGGTTTCCGGACGGGGCGAACTCCACCTGGCAATTTTAATCGAAACGATGCGACGTGAAGGATTCGAGTTAGAAGTATCGCCTCCGAAAGTCATCTTCAAAGATGTGGATGGTGAGATGCTTGAACCGATCGAAGAGGTCGTGATCGAAGTTGACTCGGGGTATCAGGGAGCGGTCATCGAAGCCTTAGGCAGCCGTAAAGCTGAGTTAAAGGACATGCAGATCAGCGCCGTCGGAACGATCCGCATGGCATTTCATATCGCCTCACGGGCTCTGCTGGGCTTCCGGAGTGAATTGTTGATGATGACCCGGGGCACCGGCGTCATGTCTCAAACCTTCTATGAATACCAGCCTTTTAAAGGAGAGGTCCCCAAACGGTCTGCTGGCGTCCTCATCTCCCAAGGCGGCGGCCAGGCCGTATCCTATGCCCTCTGGGGACTTCAGGATCGGGGAGAAATTTTCCTCGAACCCGGCCACGATCTGTATGAAGGCATGATCGTCGGTGTCAACAATAAAGGCAATGATCTTGTCGTGAATGCCATTCGTGAGAAAAAACTCACCAATATCCGGGCCGCGGGTTCCGACGAAGCCATCCACCTCACCCCACCCCGGGAGATGACCTTGGAGTTTGCGTTGGAATTTATCGAGGATGATGAACTGGTCGAAGTCACGCCCAAAAGCATCCGACTCCGGAAACGCTATCTCACCGACAACGAGCGCCGCGCCGCCAAGAATCAGGCTCTGAGGGCCTAAACCACTTTCCTTCCTTTCGTCCAAGACCGTTTCCTCCAGAATACGGCTATTTTTCGTCCCTGATTCAGCCTTTTCCCTCTTTTTCCCTGCCTTCCACTCTTCCTTCTTTAGTGCGTTTTCCTTATAATTCAGTTCCTACCGTTCAATGCACTGGGCACTGGGACCCCATCTAGTAATCCCAGCTCAAGAACACTGAACATTTTTCCTTGGGAGTGAGGATGAAAAACCTTTTTTTTAAAGGGCATGGTTTGGGAAATGACTATATTGCCCTGAATCCCAAGGACCTGAGCTTCAAGCTGACTCCCCGAACGATCAGAGCCCTCTGCGACCGGCACTGGGGTGTGGGCAGCGACGGGATCCTGGCCTTGGCGCCCTCGAAAAAGGCCGATTTTGGTCTCCGGATCTACAACCCGGATGGAAGTGAAGCGGAAAAATCGGGAAATGGCCTTCGGATTTTCGGATGCTACCTCTTTCATACCCGAAAGACCCGGAAAAAACACTTTACCGTGGAAACTAAGGGGGGGTTGGTCGAGATTCAACTGGAACTGAACAGCCATGGTCTCGTGAATGGCGCAACGGTGGAGATGGGTAAGGCTTCGTTTCAACCGATTGCCCTTCCCTGTACCCTCCGTGTTCCCGAATTGATTCAACAACCCGTCAAAGCTGCGGGACAATCCCTCAGATTTACCGGTGTGAGTGTCGGCAACCCGCATTGCATCGTGTATAAGAAGCGCGGGGAACACTGGACCCGACAAGATCTGTTGGAGATCGGACCGGAACTAGAGAATCACACGATCTTTCCCAAACGCACGAACGTGCAATTGGCTGTGCCCATTGGCCCGAAAGCCATTTCCATCCTGATCTGGGAGCGTGGGGCGGGTGAAACACAGGCTTCCGGTTCTTCCGCCTGTGCTGCAGCTTGTGCCGGCGTCCGCCTCGGTGTGGTGAAGAGTCCTGTTCGAGTGAAGGCTCCTGGCGGGACCCTCGATATCACCATCGATTCTCAATATGCTCTGACGATGAAGGGGCCGGTGACTGAAGTCGCACGAGGCGAAATCAGTCCCGCCTTCATCCACGGCCTTCGTTCCTAAGGTCTTCCTTAGTGAAGATCCAAATAAGGTTAGGCAAAAACCTCAATCTTTCCTTGAGTTTTAAAGAAAAACCTTTAGGTCCTCTCCCATCAACCATTTGCCCAACGAACTCACTCCGGCAAGGTCGGAAATTCAAAGGGTATGGGCTCTCCCGTTAAGGCCTTCAAAAAAGCCACGAGATCAGTAGACTCTTGTGGGTTCAAACCTATGGGTTTCATCAGAGGACTCAGATGCTCATTTCGCCCACCGCCCACATTATAGAAGGCCACCACTTCTTCGAGAGTTTTAAAGGCTCCGTCATGCATATACGGAGCGGTTTCCGTGATACTGCGGAGCGTCGGTGTCTTAAACGCACCACGATCCCGATCCCGTCGTGTCACATAAAACCGTCCTAAATCTTCTTTCATGGGTCCCACCTGCGGAACACCAAGGTTATGAAATTGATTGTCCGTGAAGTTCGGGCCGTTGTGGCACAAGATGCACCGTGCCTTTCCTTTGAACAAATCCATTCCGCGCTTTGCCTCATCACTCAAGGCCTCCTTATCCCCCAAGACAAACTTATCGAATGCGGAATTGGTTGAAATGACAGTCCGTTCGTAGGCAGCAATGGCTTCCCCGATTCCCTGAATCGAGACACCAGTCCCGAACACGGCTTGAAATTGATCCCGATAGCCTTGAATCCGACTCAACTTCTTCACGACATTTTCGTGGGTTTCAGCCATCTCGATCGGATTATGAATAGGCCCGATGGCTTGCTCCTCGAGAGATCCAGCTCTTCCATCCCAGAACTGAAAGGGATTGAAGGCCGTGTTATACACCGTCGGCGCCTGTCGCCCTCCCCGTTCACCCGTGACTCCAACTGATGTCTGTTTGGGATCCGCAAACCCCGTGACAGGGTTATGACAAAACGCGCAGGAAATCGCATTATTTTTCGATAACCGTCCGTCAAAATAGAGCTGCATTCCCAACGAAATCTTCGAGGCATAGTTGAGATTCCCCAAGGGAACCGGAATCGCCGTCGAAAGGGGACCGATATCCGGGACCTGATGTCCATCCACCGTCACCATCTCACTTCCAGTCCCGGCAACAGCCACAGGCAGACTCTCACTCCACATACCTCCACCCATCACTCCAATCATTCCCGCAACGAGGACCCCAAAACTGCCCGGCCACTTTTTCATAACCTTCCTCCTCTCCTTACCCACTATTTTTCATTCGGTTTACACCTCAAGGGTATTTCCTACCTTACAGACCCAAACGGTATCGGTATATACATTTTACCTTTTCGGCCTATCTTCGCGCACGATACCTGACATAGTAGTATAGTATCTCATTCTTCTTTCTAAAAAGAATTTTATCTATTGATCAAGGCCGATGCTCTCTGAATACCCCATTGAAGACAGCCTGTCCGATATTCGGACTATGGTGCAGAACCGTCCTCTGGTCTTTCTCACCGCCCCTCCCGGAGCCGGCAAAACCACGGTGGTTCCACTCGCGCTTCTTCAAGAACCCTGGCTCGAGTCGAAGAAAATTCTCCTGCTCGAACCTCGTCGGTTGGCGGCAAGAACCTGTGCTCGCCGCATGGCCGCTCTGCATCAGGAGTCGATCGGTGAAACCGTGGGGTACCGCACCCGATTCGACACGGCCATTGGCCCTCGCACACGATTGGAAGTCGTCACCGAGGGAATCCTGACACGCATGCTTCAGAAGGATCCTGCACTTACAGAGTATGGGCTCGTCATATTCGATGAATTCCATGAACGAAACCTGCAATCCGACCTCGGTCTGGTGTTGTCTCATGAGACCCAATCTGTGTTACGCCCTAACCTCAGACTATTAATCATGTCAGCAACGCTCAACCATCACCATCTCTCAAAGACCTTCCCCGACGCCCCATACCTCACGTGCGAAGGGCAGATGTTTCCCGTCGAAACGCAGTATGGGGAAGCCTTGGACTCTACCCGGCTTGGGAGGCACATCGGGTCCATCATTCAGCGATGGCTCCGTCAAGAAGAAGGCAATCTGTTGGTCTTCCTCCCGGGGGCAGGAGAAATCCGTCAGGTCATGAAGATCTTACAGGACTCTTCTCTCGACTCCCGTATTCTTGTAGCTCCTCTCTTCGGCAATCTGTCTCCCGAGGCGCAGGACCGGGCGATCCTCCCTCCTCCTCCGGGCTATCGGAAAGTTGTCCTCTCCACGAATATCGCTGAAACCAGTGTCACCATTGAAGGAGTTCGCATCGTGATCGATTCAGGACTGGTTCGGGTGCCGCGTTTCGATCCGCGAAGCGGCATGAGCCGTTTGGTCACTCTCCCCGTTTCGCAGGAATCTGCAGACCAGCGACGAGGACGAGCCGGGCGCTTGGAAGCGGGAATCTGTGTCCGATGTTGGCCTGAGGCTCAAACGCATTCGCTTCCCCGTCGTCTTCCACCGGAAATTCTGACGGCCGACCTCACGTCATTGGCGCTGGACCTGGCTCAATGGGGAGTCACGAGTCCCGAAACGTTGCCTTGGCCCGATGTCCCCCCACCGGGCGCACTCGCTCATGCGCGATCACTACTGGTCTCTCTGGGAGCCCTGGATGACAAGTGGCGCATTTCCCCTCATGGCCGACAAATGGCCACCCTCAGCATGCATCCACGCCTGGCGCATATGGTCATTCAGGCAGAATCGCTCCAAACACAGGAGTTTGCTTGTGATGTTGCAGCCCTACTGAGCGAACGGGATGCCTTACGGGGAAGTTCCTTGTCCGATCAACATGATTTACGGATGATTGTCGACGGACTCCTATCGAATGAGTCGAGATTGAATATCGGCCGGGGGGCCGCCATTATCCGGAAAGCGTCTCAATCCTGGAAACACGATCTGGGGCTTCCAACTACAACTCCACTCCCTTCCGATTACATCGATGTCCTCGGAATCTTATTGGCCTGGGCGTATCCCGATCGCTTGGCTAAACGGGACCCGGACCAAAGGGGGCGCTTTCGTTTGGTTACCGGCGGGTTTGCACGCTTTTCCGAACCGACTCCCTTATCACAGGAAGAGTGGCTGGTCATTCCGGACCTGGATGGGGCCGCCTCCATCTCCCGCATTTTCCTGGCTACTCCCATCCATGAAGCACATATCTATGAATATTTTTCTGAGGGCATCCAGGACCATGAAGTCGTGGAATGGAATGATTCCACGCAAGCCGTCCTGGCACAGAATCGGCGTCAACTCGGTCAAATCCTTCTGAAGGAAACCCAACTGACCAATCCCGATCAGGAATTGCGCATGTCAGCCTTGGTACAAGGCATTCGGACCAAGGGCCTTTCCTGTTTACCCTGGACGCCTCCTCTTCGCCAATGGCAGGCCCGGGTTCAATTCCTTCATCGAACCCTCCCTTCAGACCAGCAATGGCCGGATGTCTCAGACGAGACGCTTCTCGATTCCTTGGAAACATGGTTGGGACCTTATCTCCACCACATGTCGAATCTGACCCAGCTCAAGAAACTCGACCTCAACTGGCCCTTACAGGCTCTGTTAAGCGAAGCTCAACGGCGTTCTCTGGAAACTCTTGCCCCGAGTCATCTAACAGTCCCCACGGGATCACACATTCGATTGGATTACCAATCGAGCAAACAACCCACCCTGGCGGTTCGTCTGCAAGAAATTTTTGGAATGACCGAAACTCCAACCGTTGCAAACGGTCAAGTTCCCGTCCTTGTACACCTACTCTCCCCCGCCCGTCGACCGGTTCAAGTCACGAATGACCTCAAAAGTTTCTGGAAAAACGGATATCCCGAAGTGAAAAAGGAATTGAAGGGCCGGTATCCGAAACATGCCTGGCCCGACGACCCGTTGCGGGCTATTCCCACCCGGCAAACGAAAAAACGTTCATCCTAATGGACCAGAGACCAATCCGAAAGAACAAGGTGTTCGCCGACAAAATATCCACATGTGAATTCACAAGACCCTTCCCAATTCCCCTTCGGAGATTTTTCTATTTCGTTCTTTCAGAGTCCCGTTCAGATTTCTCTTTGCCATACCCTTCTACAAAGCCTTCTGATATACTATTTTTTAGACACCATGTCGTCTGTTCAGCTCATCCCTCTTTGTACTCCATCTGATGTTTGAGGTGTGATTCTTGTAAACCCCATGGTGAAACAAACCGAATAATAATCAACAAGAGAGATTTCGCGACCCTCCACACACTTCACCCTATTTGTGACACATCATGAGCTCTTTTCTCCCAATCTCTTTTAACAGGGCGCGCATTAAAGGCGTGCTCATTACCACCCTTCTCCTTCTGAGCCTTTCCTTCCTAGGCTGCTCACGCTCCCCCTGGGTTAAGACCGACGGGCATGAAGCCACTCCCAGTGATGAGTTGGAATGTGTCAAAACGGTCCACGACCAAGCTGGGGATGAAGTCCTCGACCAGGATGTCATAGAAACCCGGGTAGAACAATGCATGTTGGACCGTGGCTATAAACGTCGGCCATGGTGGTTGATGAACGATCTGCATTGGCATATTAAAGAACCGGCTATGTAACCTCCCCGTATCCCTTTCTTCGGCTTTCCATCGCCTTTCAATCCATAAGTCTGGTAAGGTGAAACAACTCGTTGGAGCGCTCGCCAATGAGGCAAGAGAGTGCGACGTTACACTATTTCATACGGGAAAGGATGACACGATGACATGGACACCATATATGTCGGCTGCTTTTGGGGTCCCCCTTATATTGGGCACCATGGTTTTGACGGGCTGGTGGTCGACAGGCTTTGCTGGAGAGCCGATTGACGGATTTCGGGAATTAAAATTTGGAATGACCAAACAAGAAGTGGTCGCCTTGAAGGAGTGCTCTTCCTCCTCCGAATGCATCATGGAATTGAGCAACAAGAATCGCTATGTAAAGCTTTCGTATGCTTCTCCTTCCACAACACCGCCTTCAGGCAATGAAAAGCTCAATAAAATCATCATTGATATGGGGCAATTCACCGATGACTGGTATCAGCAATTACAATTGATACTGGGCAGTAGTTATACCCTCACCCATGACATCAACGAGAAGATGATCGCCGAATTTCAGGCTAAACAACTCAGTGAGTTATCCTCGGGATATGATAATGGGCAAGTGGTGCTCAAAGTTGTCCGTCGGAAATTTGGAAATCTCGTTTTAAAGGTCATCTATCAAGACCCCGCGTTGGCCAAGGCGTACGTCCAACAAATTCCCCATAGCGTTTCTTCTCCCTGAGGGCCTGAATTACTCCTGAAGCTCTGATTCCCTTTTCACTCGCTAAGAAGCTTCTCTTGGCCAGACTCGTTGAGTCTCTGTCAGTAACCTTGGGCGCAAACGGGAACTCCCCTTTAGCATGATTCGAGGAATTTCCACGATACCCTTCCCCCCTTGACGTTGGACCAGCCGGCGCCAACATTTTCGACATAAATCATGGTCCTTCATCGAAACGGCCCTGCCGAGCTTACTGGAGTGCGGGTTTCGTTTAGGTGACACCAAAATCTTGACTTCACCACCACATTCAGCACATAAACCGACCCCAGCATGACTCCCTCGGACCGCCTTCATGGACATCACCCGAGACCCCTCGCCTTCCCGTTCTTCTTGATAAACGGGATCATCCAATTTGACCTTGGCAGCTTTCCAATCCAGTAGTCTTCTCATGGTTCCCCCTTATGACCTTGTATGGATATGGGTATCAAGTTATACAAAATCATTGAGCAAACCCTATGCCCTAATCTCGGATCTACATAAGAGCCCACGATGCTGTACTAAAGCATTCTGTTGATTAAAAGAAATTCATACGAACCGTATTCGAGAGAGAAAAACCGAGGGAATCAGACAATGGACAAGACGTCAATCCATTGACTGCGTGCAGGCATTCCTGACAGGAATGCTGCACCATTCTGGGAACTAATCGGAAAGGAAATCCTATGGTCAAATGACCCTTCTTTTGAATTCCTAAACCTGGGAATTCGAGGACCTTCCTTCCCTTCAACCCGTTTTCTTCAAACTTTATTGGGAGGGTCCTCGCTTACACAGGTACCTGTTCCGGCGCTGATTCGTTCAGAATCAACCAATACAGGCCAAGGTTTTGGACCGCTTGAGAAAATTCCTGAAAGTCAACCGGTTTTCGAACATAACTATTAGCCCCCAATTGATAGCTCTTCACGATATCCTGTTCTTCTTTTGAGGACGTCAACACGACCACAGGGAGGAACTTCGTCCGGTCATCAGCCCGCAGCCTCCGAAGGACCTCAAGCCCGTCAATTTTCGGAAGTTTCAAGTCCAGCAGGATAATCTCAGGCATGACATTCATATCCCGTCCCGCATGAGCACCCGTCCCGAAAAGGTATTCCAGCGCCTCTACTCCGTCTCTGGCTACGACCACTTCGTTCATGATGTTGTTTTTCTTCAAGGCCCGCATGGTCAATTCTTCATCATCCGGGTGATCCTCGACTAATAAAATAACTTTGCTCTTCATAACATCTCCTCCTTATAGGTGTTACAGAGTAAAATGAAATGTCGCTCCTTCATCGACTGCCCCTTCCGCCCAAATTTGGCCACCATGCCGTTGGATAATTCGATGGACCGTCGCCAGCCCCACACCTACTCCAGGATATTCGGTATAGGCATGAAGTCGTTGAAATGCGCCGAACAGTTTATGCACATACGTCATATCGAATCCTGCTCCATTGTCCTTCACAAAATAGGCTGGCTGCCCTTTATATTGTTCATACCCGAATTCAATCCTCGGACTGTCTTGATTCCGGGTAAACTTCCACGCATTGCTCAACAAATTCTCCAACACGGCGCGCAGCAACTTCGCATCAGCCGTGGCAAAAATATTCGGTGCGATCACACACTCCACGTTTCGCTCCGGTTCCAGATTCTGCAAATCTTCTAAGATCCCCCGGACCACCGCACTCATATCGAACGTCTGGGCATTGATCTCTGCACGGGTTAATTTGGCGAGGTTCAACATCGCATCAATCAATTCAGACATTCGTTGACTGGCCGCACGGACACGCTGCAGATAGCTTCTGCCCGACTCATCCAGCTTGTCGTGATAGTCCTCCAACACCGCCTGGCTGAACCCGTCGATCCCACGTAAGGGAGCTCGTAGATCATGGGAAACGGAATAGCTGAAGGCCTCGAGTTCCTTATTACTGACTTCGAGCTGTGCCGTTCGTTGCATAATTTTGGTGTTCAACTGACGGATATCCTCTTCTGCCCTTTTCCGCTCCGAAACTTCACGAATGAGTTCTGCGTTGGAAGAGGCGAGTTTGGCCGTACGTTCCTGCACCCGCTTTTCCAACGTATCCCTGGCCAACCGAAGGGTTTCCTCCGCCAGGCTCCGTTCATAAATTTCAAGCTCCAGTTGCCGGTTGGATTCGTGAAGATCGGCCGTTCGCTTACGAACATTTTTTTCCAATTCTTCGGATACCCCCCGAAGTTTGAGCATCACGAGCCCAAAGCCCCCTAACCACAGGATCACCACAGTCCCCATGAGCCCATAGGTTCCACGCCAGTTCATCCCGACTAGTGATTTAACAGCATTGAGCGGATAGCGAACTTCCACCAGACCACTCACCTCGCCGACCGTCCAATCCTGCTTCGGACTTTCCGGCAGACTGTTATGGCAAGAAACGCACTCGGCTTCCATGCGGTCCGCCGTTGCATACCGCAAGACCGATTGTCCATCCACGATTTCAATTCTGGAGAAGGGTTTATCGGGCTGCCGTGTGATACTGGCCCACGCGTCCTGCTGGAAGAGATCAAAGCGACTCGTCAAGGGATCCGATCCATCAAACGGGTAAGGACTGATCAGCTGAACCCGCTGGCCCGACCCTCCATTCACCAATTTTTCTCCCAAGGCACGACTCATCTCCAGAGGCAACGGGATCTCTTCCAGCTTGAATGAATCTGGTGAATCCGTCTTGCCATCGGACTGATGCACGCGTTTCATCACTTCGGCTGTATACCAACTCCGCATTTCGCTTAATGCCCGGGTATATATTTCCGCCCCTCGAAAGGCGACATTGGTGACAATTTGGGTGTTCAGTTGAGAAATATGCACGACGATAATGCTGACACAGAGGGCAAAAAGAATCGTGAGCACAAGGACGATATGCTTATGAAAAAATTCCAGTGCACGACTAAAGGTTTCCACCCAAGTCCTGGGGAAATCCCACCCTTGAAACACCATGTCCTTCGTCTTAAAAGTATTCATTTTCTCCTACGTGTGGCACAAACTCGTGTACGGGCCCATTTGGCGGTTTTGGGCCAGATAAAGGCCTTCTTCTAGAAATATCGGAAAACAAAATAAAGAAATTAAGGGTGGGGCAGAGTGAAATTCCCCTCATTTGGGAAAGATTCCCGTTTGTTCCTTCTCTTGAATCATGTTGATTCACTTCACCGTCGGTGGTACTCTCTGAAGTGCATCCCCTGTATTGTTCACCACCAGCCCCTAAGGAGGGTATTGAGTTCCTCCAGGGGACCTTGAAGGAGGAGACCTTCGATGAGCATGAAGTTGTACGTAGGAAATCTACCCTTCGCGACCACCGACCAGGAGTTACAAGAACATTTCTCCAGTCAGGGATCCGTCACGTCTGCCAAGGTCATTACCGACCGATACACCGGACGATCACGGGGATTCGGTTTTGTGGAAATGGCCTCACCCGAAGAAGCCCAACAGGCTATCACGGCCTTTCATGGGACAGATTTTGGGGGGCGGATGTTGGTCGTCAATGAAGCTCGCCCATTAGAAGATCGACGGCCCATGGGAAAGAAGCCCGGTCCAGCCGACCCTCAATCGTAATTAGCGCCGATTTTTTCCCTCAAATTGACACCCCAAGCCATGTGCCTTCATTAGGTGGGATTCCCTCTATACACCAGGGCCATTGAATCGGCCCTGAGGGATTTCTCAAATGGGGGCTTGATTTTGAAGTGCCACCGCAAGAATGGGGTCTTCGGTTTCTGAAGAGGTCATCGCCTCCTCCTCCTCAATGAGGCCAGAATCAAATTCTTGGTCTTCCTCATAACTTTGCTGGACATCGAGGATTTCAATATCCAATTGCGCTTCCGGATACAACCGGCGCAAGTCCCATTCGGTAATCCAACCTCGAACATACTCCCGCATTCGGGTACTCGCTAATTTCTCCACCGCCGACACGGGTGGTGGGGTCCAACTATATGCTGACCCATGTAAAGACTGAAGTTGCTCGTAGAGATCGTCAACGAGAGAATCATAGGGACGGGTTAACATATTCTCTTCTTCTTCAATGACCCGAATTCCCTGTTGAGCACGTTGAGCTATCAGACAATCGGGACCTTCACCCTGGCATAATTGCTCAATTTTTTCGGCGTCTCGTTTCTCATCCAGCACCACACTTTGAAAATCATCGGTCAATGCCATGACCGTACCGATCCCTGGACAGGCGTAGTCCTCCAGAATTCCCAGCCATCTGGCAATCTCCCCGTAAGATTTCATTCGTTGTTTAAAGGAATAACGGCCAACGATTTCTGCTTCATCGACGAGCAAGATCCAGCCTTTATACCCTGCGGCGCATATCAACCGAGAAAGGAATTGAAATCGAGCCAAGGCTAAATCCTGGAGAGACTTCTTTTCAAATACATATGGAACATCCGGGCTACAACCCTGAAGGTACTTTTTCAATTGGCTGTTACTCAGTGGATCTCCTGTCCAAAACCGAATCAGGCGATGACTGATCTCAGGATCATTAATCATTTTTTCGTATAAATACAACGAGGCAGCCAATCGGGTGTCACAAACCTGAGCATTTCGGTGAACCCAGTCGAAAAATTCCGAATATTGGGGACTCTGAAAGTTGATTTCGCTGGAAATTTCCGTCAGAGCATCACCATTTTTCCCTGGAACCACCGCATTGGTGATCGCCGAACGCAACACCGTCACCACATTGTACAAAGGCGTTTCTTTACTGATCACGATAGGACTGCACACGAAGTTTTGTTCCAGAGCAATATGTTGAAGATCTTTAAGAAGGTGTGATTTCCCGCTTCCAAATCCTCCCTCAACGATTAACCCTTTCGTCGGAGTTTCTCGTGGAATTTGAGCCTCCATTCGTTGGAGAAATCGTCGAAATTTTCCCTCTAATTCAGGTTGGTGGCTTCCCAACACTTTCACCACATCTTGATTCGGGACTCCAGATCGTAAGGCTTCCATCGCCCGTTGATGGCCCACATCCCCATTGGCCATCGCCATCCGTTCTTTTGGGATGAACGATTGTGATTCCTGGCCCACCTTCGCGTACGAATCCAACCGAATCAGTGCGCCAAGAGGGTTCTGATATTGGCGATCACGGACTTCATCCCAAATCCGAAGCTTAAGGGCTTCGTAACGGTTGAGCCCCCGTCGGGCGTCCGAGAGAAATTCAGGCGGCACAATGACCGCCAACAACATTCCATCTAATTCATCCGTTCCATCGATAAACTGTCGCAACATTTCATACGTATCTAGGGTTGCCGACACGCCATAATAGATGCCCTCAGGGTTGGCCGGCTTCTTCGTCACCAAACATCGGCTGATATCCAAAGCCACGATTAACCCCGATTTCCCGACCAAGCGAAGCCATCGGGATAAAGAAGAAAACATATACCGGGCATTGGTCCGCACAATTTTTTGAAAAATGAGTGCTTCCTTGAGTGCCGAAATTTGCCGCAGTTCCCCACGCAACCAGGACTTGACGGGTTCGCTCATGAATGGAGCCTCAGTTCCCGAATCCAACTGGCCCAAGCAAAGACGAATCATGGCCATTCGAAATTCTTGACACATGTCTGTATCCTGGTAAATGGCGCGCTCCAGCCAACTATTGAGATCCCGTCTCAACAAGGGTTCTGCACGTTCATTGGCTTTGGCGATACCCGACAAGCTACAGGCTTGAGGGTCGCTTGGAACCCGATATCCGTTTTCTTGAAGGAGACGTCGAACGAATTGAGAAGCCAACTCATCCCAAGGAATTTGCCCGGCCACCTGATGGAAGAAGCGGTCCATCATGTGGACCTTGGTATCTTTCGCATCAACCGGAACAAATCCGTATCCTTCCTCTTCAGACAAGGTTTTCAGATGCACCTGTGTAGCCTGACGATCTTCTTCCGTCGGCGCCACCACAAATTTGACGGAGGATCCACCCTGTCCGATAAACCGTTGCAAATATTCTTGTCGAAGAGTTTGAAACCAATCCTCAGGTGACAAATTCATCTCTTGCCTTCCTTAAGCCGTTAGAATGAATCCATGATAATCATCAACGTTCTCAGAGACTTCGCGTGAGGGAAGCAGACTAGGTCGACTCAACCATGGCGGGTTGCAAGACCTCTTCTTGGGCTCCCTCTAATTCAATGTCTTCAGAGTAATCTTGCTTGATTTCATCCAGTTCGATTTCAACTTGTTGATCAGGGTCTAATCTCTTCAGATCCCATTCGGTGATCCACCCTTTGACATATTCGCGCATACGAGTGCTGGACAATCGTTCAATCGTGGGAACAGGAGGGGGATCCCAACCATAGGCGGCACCATGAATGGCCCGAATTTTATGGTAAATATCCTCGACCAATTGGTCATAGGGACCGACTAATGGAATACGTTCACATTCGATGATTCGCATGCCCTGTTCGGCTTGACGTCCTAAGACCAGATCCGTTTCGGATCCGGATTCCCGTAATTTCACCGGGACTTTTTCACGATCGCCTTTTTCATCCAGGATGGCACTTTGAAAATCATCGGTTAGTGCCATGACCGCAGCTAACCCGGATTTATAACCCAGATCTGCAAAACTGGACGCCTCCAACCGCCCCAGCCATCTGGCCAGTTCGGCATAGGATTGTGCCCGTTGCTTAAAGGAATAGCGACCGATAATTTCAGCCTCATCAATAAGCAAAATCCACCCCGCATACCCTGCCGCGATCATCAAACGGGAAACAAATTTAAACCGCTGCAATGCCATTTCCATCGGGGTCACCCGCTCAAAACGATAATTGGCGGTGGCATCACAGGACTTTAAGTACCGTTTAATTTCCGCATCGCTAAGCGGATCACCCGCCCAAAATCGAATGATACGGTGACTCAACTCCGGATCGTTGACCATGCGTTCGTATAAAAAGAGAGTTGCCGCAAACCGGCCATCTATTTCTCCCCCTTGCCGATGGACCCATTCATAGAATTCTCCATATTGAGGACTCTTAAAATTTAAGTCCGCGGCGACTTCTGCCAGGGCATCACCCCGCTTTTGAGGAATGTTCGCCGCACCAATCGCAGCCCGAAACATTAATGCCGGACTGTAGAGCGGAGTTTCCTTGCTGATGACGACCTTACTGCAAACAAACCGAGCATCGAGAGTCATATGCCTCAAAGATTCCAGCAAGTGGGATTTTCCCGTTCCAAACCCACCCTCGATCAACATTCCCTTCGTGGTCCACCCCTTGTGGATACTCTCTTGGGCTTCCTGCAACATCTGCTGAAACTTGGATTTGACCGTCGGCTGCGGACACCCCAACGCTCTCACCGCACCGGGACTTGGAACCCCAGCCCGTAACGATTCGATCACTCGTTGGTGTTGCACATCATCTTTTCGGCTCCCTACCCGTGCGAGGAGACGGGAATCGGCATAATTGTCAGGCTCGTGCCCTAACCGCACCATCGGAGCAAAAGGATTCTGGCGGTATTTATCCCGAACATCGTCCCAAATCCGAAGTTTCAACGCTTCATACCGATTTAGTCCCAAGCGTTGATCACTCAAGAACGTCGCAGGGGCGATGACCACGAATAACATCCCTTCGATTTCATCACACCCATCGATAAATTGCCGAATCATTTCATAGGCATCCATCACCGCGGAGGGTGTATACGAGAGCCCTGCAGTTTTACCTTTTTTCTTTTCCATAAACGCAGAAATATCGATCGTCAACACCAAACCCGGTTTCCCGAGGAGTCGCAGCCAATGTGCGAAAGAGGCGAGCAAATCGCGCGAGTTGCTCCTGTTGACTTTTTGGAAGATCAGCAGCTTTTTCAAGGCAGACATCTGCTTCAATTCCCCACGGAGCCACGACCGAATCGCAGTGGCTTCCTTTGATGGATTTCCGGGCGATCCTATTTGGGCCAGGCACAATTGAATCATCGCCAATCGAAATTCTCGACTCATTTGAAAATCCTGGAACAATGCCTGCTCCAACCAGGAGTTCACATCCCGCTCCATCGTCGATTCATCACACCCGTTGAGGGACGCAAGAAAGGGCCAATCACATTCTTCTCGCGCTTCAGGGATTTGCCGTTCATTATCCACAAACAATTTCCGGACGAATTCAAACGCTAATCCATCCCAATCAATCTGCTTGGCCATTTCATGAAAGAGCAGGTCGATGAGTTGAACTTTTGTTTCGCGAGCATCCGCATGAATGGTCACAAAGCCTTGCTCACGGCCCATCTCACTCACACCTTGGGCCACGGTTTTAGAGTTCTGCGTTTCA
Organism: Nitrospirales bacterium; assembly: GCA_965223275.1. Taxonomy (GTDB): domain Bacteria; phylum Nitrospirota; class Nitrospiria; order Nitrospirales; family UBA8639; genus Nitrospira_E. Next base: position 3,701,067 of record OZ244992.1, on the reverse strand, counting down.
TCAACCACGGCAAATTTCACCGTCGAACCCCCGCGCCGTATAAACCCTTCAAAATAGGCAGTTTTTAAGATTTTCAACCATTCCTGTGGAGACATAGTTTTTCCCTTTTCTTTCTTTTACGCTGGTTCAACTCTTCGGTTTTACCCCTTGAAACTTGAATGATCGTCTGAGGGGCAAATCTCACACCTTCACGAAGGAAATTCCGTAATAGGTTTTTTCACGCCCACCTTGGGCGATCACGTTGAGGGTTTTACTCGCATCCCGCACACCCGTGCTCGCATGAAAATTCGCACGATGCCCATTTTTCGTCGTAATGGTTCCACTCTTATCCAGGAGATATACATCTCGCCCAAATTCTTGCCTGGTATACTCGCTGGCCTGCCAGGGTAACAACGTCAGCAATTGATACAGTTCCAGCAAGGGAATGACCGTCCCTTTCCCGATAAGATGTTTTCCCCGACCGGCCACGACGATAGAATAGGCAGTAAACAACATATCTAAGAACGTTTTGGGTTTGAATCGCAGGGGTTTGTTTTGAACTTCTTTTAATTTCTTGACCAAGACCGAGGGACGCAACCGATTCTCTCGCATCCGGTCGATCGCCACAGCACGTTCTTTATGGAGAATCCGTAAGAGCACGGGATAGGAGAATAAATATCCGTCATGCTCGTAGAGATTAACTCCCATATTCTGAGCCGTCGCTAACAATTCTTCACGAAAGGCCTTGCCTTCCAAGTAACTGGCTTCATCGAAATTCAAACCTTCCTGGACTTTGACAAAGTCGCATCCCAAGCCCAGGGTCGCTTCTTTGCCTTCCTCGAGAAGCTTGCGGAGTTTACTCAGGTCTCCGACCTTTGCGGCATCACGAATTTTTTTAAACGATGCCATGACCTGCTTGGTCGTTTTCATTAAATCGGAAGCTTGTTCTTCAATCTTACCGAGAGTCTGTTCTAGCGTTTTTTCCTTGGGAGTGGAGGCCGGAGAGTCCGGAGGTCGTTCCAGTAACCCCGTGGCGGTATCCGATTGATATCCTTCAGAGTTTCCATCCATATCCTGATTACCCATTGGTGTGGTTTCCATTCCCGACAAATGGTCTTCCTTCAGGCAAGCCTCAAGCTGGCCCTCTTCGCCTTTTGAGAACCATTCGGCATATCAGGGTTGTTTCTTAAGAAACTTGATGACACGACATTTTTTTTGAATACTCCAAATCGCCAAAACTGATTGACCTTTCCTAAAGGTCATTTTTATGGTGGGATACATGTAGAAACCCTATGATGAACGCAAACCCATTAGCCCTCATCACTGGAGCATCACGAGGAATTGGTGCGGAATACGCTCGGACTCTTGCAACCAAAGGGTACAATCTCTTTTTGGTCGCTCGCGATCAAGCTCGCCTTTCCAAACTACAACAGGAATTGGAAGAAACGGGGATCAAGATCTGGATAGCCTGCCAGGACTTGGCTAAGCCCTCGGCGGCTCAAGACGTGTACGAACGCGCCGGAACACTTCCTCAGCCGGTCTCCCTACTCATTAACAATGCGGGCTTTGGATGGTATGGGGATTTCTCCGACATGCCAGTGGCACAGATGCAAGAGATGCTGGACCTTCATATCACGACCACCACTCACTGCAGCCGTTTGTTTGTTCATGATATGGTGAAACGGAAACAGGGCATCATCATCAACGTCGCCTCCATCGCCGGCCTCACTCCTATCCCCTACATGGCCACGTATGCCGCGACGAAAGCCTATATCATCGCATTTTCCGAGGCTCTCGCCCGAGAAGTTGAAAACCAAGGCGTCCAAGTTCAGGTCTGTTGCCCAGGGTTTACCCAAACCGATTTTCATGAGACGGCAGGACATCGCCCCCGCCATGTTTTGGCCGCTCAATCAACTCACGAAGTTGTTCAGGTTTCTCTCCGCGCCTTGCAAACGTCCCAGGTCCGTGTCACCATAGGATGGCCAGGCCGGCTCGCCCAATGGGTAACCCACTGGTTTCCCCGACGCTGGCTTATCCCACTCATCGCGAAATTTATCAGAAAGGATCTCACTTAGAATGTCTTCTCATCAGACAACTCTATTTTTGGGAGTCCTCATCATGCTGACGATTGGATGTTCGGGGCCCAAACCCATCCTGTACCCTAATGATCATCTACAACAGGTCGGCCCAACTCAAGCAGAATTAGATATCGAAGAATGCAACCAATTAGCGGAAGAATACGTTGAATCAAACCCTGGGGCCACCGTTGCGGGCAATACGGTCGTTGGAGGGGCGGCAGGTGGGGCCACCGGGGCTGTGGGAGGGGCCATCAGCGGAGGAGCAGGAACGGGAGCCGCTGTAGGGGCAGCCATGGGTGCGACGGTTGGTTTAATTCGGGGATTGTTTCAAGCCTCCCAACCGAGTCCCGTTCATAAAAATTTTGTGAATAAATGCCTGGGTGAACGGGGTTATGAATCTATAGGTTGGGAATAAGCTGGAGAGCCTCCTGAGGCCGCATAGGCCATCATGAAGATTCGACGCGTTTGAGAGCACGCATCAGAATTGGATCCTGATACGCCACTTCACTCAGCGCATCCAAAATATGGAGTTGCTTGCTTTTGACTAATGCCTGCGCTTTGGAGTATTGACGGGCATTGAACCGTGCCACCGAAGGTTGCCCATTCACGATTTGACAGGCGATGACCCCACGATCCTTCAACTCTTGAATCCCGCCATGGTCCAATAAAACTTTCGCCTCCTCTATGGATATTCCATGAAGGTCGGCAAAGTCGTGAATCCCACTCGTCTCGATGAGTTTTCCATCGGGCATGACACATTTTCGTTTAAAATGTGGAGACCAATCTTTTCGGAAGTCGATATACTTGATATCCCCGCCCTTAGCCACTGCCGGCTCTGCGGTTGAACAATCCAAGCCCAAGTTCGGCTTTTTCAGACGGTCCTGTAATTCCTGGGGTAACCCTCGATAAAACACCCGCTCCATGGACTCTGACTCTGACAGACCATAGCTTTGGCGCACTCGCTCCGCTGCGGCGTACTGCTCAACATCCATGATCCAGGTCTGCTTCGGCTCTCCTCCGGTTGGATCAACGCGGCACACAAACGCGCCTTTGGTGACGAGGAGCCCCTCTTGAGGATAGACATAGACTCCCCCTTCCTCCAATAAGGTTTGCACCCTCTCCAGAGGAATCTGATAACTTTCAGAAAGGACCTGAGCATGAAGAGCCACATTTTCTGTTTCAGTCATGGCGCACACCATCACATTCCCAGGAGGATCATGATCCGTGTAATTCTCTAGAATATTATAGAGGACCGGAGGTTTCCCCTTTTTAGGATTCCGTTTTTTGACTTTAAACATATTCTGTATCCTTTACCCGGAAGCACTCCACACCGTAATCATTTGGCATTCATTCCGATGTTGGAAACACTCAGAAAAATGAGAGTTTCCTCTCACGAAGATTACCCTGTTCTGACGACAAGGGACTATCTTGCCACATTTTTCCTGTTGCAGACCATGAAAAAGGAATGGTAGAAGGGACTCTTTTTTCAGAAGGTATACCCTAGGCATTCAATCCCATGGTTAAAGACTCCCTGATTCAATGTTTTCACCAACTTGAGGCTTTCAAGTGGGACGAAGTCCATGGTTTTCGATTGGCCTCTGGGACCACCAGTCCGTATTATGTCGATTGTCGCGTGATCTTGGCCCACCCTCACTCACGATACCTCGTCGCCCAACTCGCCTACCAACACCTCCAATCCCTCAATTTTTCACAAATTGGGGGTCTAGAAATCGGTGCCATTCCCCTGGCCACCTGTATTTCCGATTATGGTTATACGGCCAACCCCAAGCGAGAATGGCAAACCTTCGTCGTACGAAAACAACCAAAAGACCATGGGCTGGGGAAACTGATCGAGGGGACGATCCATCCAGGAGATCATGCCGTCATCGTGGATGATGTGTTGACCACCGGTGGATCCTTACTGAAATCTGCTGATACGGCGAGACAACATGGGTTACAGGTGACCCACGCTCTCGTGGTAGTTGACCGGTCCGATGGTCATCCTCCTCAGAAATTACAAGATTCTGGCATTGAACTGCTCTCCCTTTTAACATTAGCAGACTTAAAAGGCTCCTCAGCCTAAATCAAGTCGCTTTTCGACAGATTGACAAACGGCTGAATAAGGTATTTGGGGACAGGTGGTTTGCCACGCTTGACCATATCTTCTACCCAATCATACAATTTATTTATTAGGGCTCTTACTTTCAAAGGAATCTTCACGAATGCTTAGTCAGATTGTCCCATTCATACATTAGCTGTTAATTCTTACCATACTGAACTCTATTCCGGAGGCATACCATGAAATCATCCATCATCGTGCTGGCCATCTTGCTCCTTGGGACATTCACGGGGAACCAAGAAACGGTGAAGGCCGAACCGTATGTCCTTTCCGTTCAACAACTGAAAACCGGCCTTGATAAAGCCGAACACCCCACACGGAAAAACTTCCTTCTTATTGACGTTCGAACCCCTGATGAACATCGGGGTGGGTTTATTCCAGGGACCGATTTCAATATCGACTTTCGGGAAATTCGGCAACGCCATACCGAGCTGAATGCCAAAATGGATGAGCATATCGTGGTGTACTGTCAATCAGGGCATCGAAGTAATATTGCCGCAGAAACCCTTATGAGCCTTGGGTATAAATATGTCTACAATGTCGAAGGGAGTATGAATGCCTGGCAATCGGCCGGGTACCCCACCGAAAATCCCCGGTAGCATTAGGCCAACGGTTTATTCACCATCTCTTTCTCCGACGATTGTCGAAAAAATTCGGTCAAACTCCCCATGATGTTCCCGAAAAACCTCAAGTAATGTTGGGTCAAAATGGGAAGGCCTGGTTCTTCCATTTCCATTCAGCATGACATCGCACACCTTTTGGTGGGAAAACGCGGGTTTATAGGGACGCACACTTCGCAAGGCATCATAGAGATCACAAAGCATCACAATCCTTCCCGCCATGGGAATGCGTTTTCCTCTTAATCCACGAGGATACCCTGTCCCATCCCACCGTTCATGGTGAGTATAGGCTACATCCCTGGCCATCTCGAGAAGCGTGGAAGATGACCCTTCCAAAAGACTCGCACCAATACTCGGGTGCCGTTTCACCTGAGCCCATTCTTCTTCCGTTAAAGGGCCCGATTTAGAAAGGACGGCATCGGGAATACCGATTTTTCCCACATCATGCATTGGAGCCACCGTAAATAATCGTTGGGCTTCCAATTTTTCCCACCCGATGAGATGCGCCAGCATTCGCGCGTAATGGCTCAAACGCTCAATATGGCCCCCGGTTTCCTCGTCTTTGTACCGAGAAGCCCGAGCCAACCGCAGAATCGTATCCGCATAGGATTGCTCCAGTTGGACGTTTTTGAGTTGTTCAGCCTCGAGTGCGAGCTTCAGATCTTTCGCATATGCCAGTGTCTGGGCATGCGCCCTTTTCAGTTGTTGTGACTGCCGCTCTTCTCGATCAAGAAGCTGCTTGAGGTCTCTAGCATAGGCGAGCAGTTGTGCTTGACTGGAATGGGATTCAGCAGTCAAGGGATTTGGGGACGGAGCCGAGGGGTGAGGTGTCTGTTTGTGGTCATCCGATGATTGACTCACGAAAAGAGTGCCTCTCGTACGATTTTGATGAGCGCCAAAGGACTAAAGGGTTTTTTGAGCAATCCTGCTAAGTGAAAAGGGACCATTTGTCTCTCAAATTCCCCTCCATCTTTCGCCGTCAGCATCACAATGGGAAGCTCGCTCGCCTCAGAATCCTCGCGCAAACGGCGTACCACTTCATCACCTGTCATCCCAGGCATCATCCAGTCAATGATTAAAAGATCAGGAAGCCTGGTCCGAACGACTTCTAAAGCCCGACATCCATCCTCAACCGTGATAACTCGTGTGGATGCATCCTCAAGGGTCACACGAACCAACAGCCGGAGATCGTCATCATCATCAGCGACAACAATCGTCTTTTGGGGTTTCTCCACGTATGGAGACTTTCGTGAGGGCAAGGTGGGAGGGAGGAGTTTATTCTACGATTGCATCTCGATGATCTTCTTGGTGATCATTAGGTTGAGAGGGGACAATCATCGAAGCCTGACTCTCTTTATCTCGTTGCTTCATTTTGGGAAATACACCCACTTCAACTTTTCTGGCTACCGTAATAAACCCTGAATGAGCCACCATCCGATGGTCGGGTCGGACACTCCGACCTTTCACATTCCACGTTCGTAATAACGTCTCAAAGGAATGAATCATCGAGAAGCCGGGTGTCTCTTCCAACGCCTTCACCGTTTGCATCACCTGAGGAACAGTGGGCACATAGCTCAAATAGATCCCTCCCAATCGAAGGGAATGAGCCGCATGGGGTACAACCCGCCAAGGCTCGGGAAGGTCCAACACCACCCGATCAAAATACCAAGGAGAAGCGTCAGGCCCGATTTCAATCCCTTCATAGACATCACGAATTTGAATAAAATGATTGGGAACTTTTCCCATATACCGTTCGATGTTTTTTTCCGCATTTTGGGCAAAGTCTTCACGTACTTCATAGCTCACCACGCACCCATCAGACCCTACAGCCCGTAAGAGGGCCATACTGAGTGACCCCGAGCCTAACCCGGCTTCCAGCACTCGACTGCCAGGATACACATCGGCCCATAAAGGAATCATGGCCAAATCTTTTGGATAGATGACCTGGGCCCCTCGGGGCATTTTCAGGGTATACTCCGCCAGCGTCGGGTAAAGCGCGATCATCCTTTTCCCATTGGAAAATTCCACGACCGTCCCATCCGGTTTTCCGATGATAGAATCATGGGCGATCTTGTCTCCACTATGCTGATACACTGCACCCTCCTGAAGAGTCAGAGCATAGGACCGCTCTTTTTCATCAACAAGATGAATTCGCTCCCCAGACATGAAGGCCTTCATAGTGCAGGGATTCTAACAGGGTATTTCCAAATATTGGTACCCCAACCACACCGTTAGGATAGATGTCCCATCCTGGCAGAGTATCTCCACCCTTCTTGACACCCCCTAGTACCCGTTTTATGATTGAAATGGATTTAAGATACATCCCCAAGTCTTCACCATTTGCACACTCATCCAACCCGAACCTTTTCCGTATAACAATGACTCATGGAAGGTCGATTTGTCTGTCAATGATCGTTCCGGCAGTGGGCGACAGAACATCTACCGTAGATCAACATCACCTTTATCTGTATCTCGACTAGGAATGTAACTATCGTCCCCGATCTATGAAACGCTTATTCACTGTCATCGGTCTTGGTCGATTTGGATATAGCGTAGCGCAGACTCTCGTGACGAAAGGCTGCGAAGTCTTAGCCATCGATAAAGATGAAGAAAAAATTCAATCCATCAGTGATATCGCGACATTTGCCGTACAATGTGATGCAACTGATGAACGTGCCCTGAAAGCAGTAAGCGCCCAAAATGTAGACGTGGCGGTGGTCAGTATCGGAGAAAATATTGAAGCCAGTATTTTGATCGTCCAAACGTTGAAGGAAATGGGCGTAAAGTCTATCGTCGCAAAAGCCGTCGCACCCATTCAGGGGAAAATCTTAAAAAACTTGGGAGTGCGGGATGTCATTTACCCAGAAAGGGACGCAGCTATTCGCCTGGCCCACCGGCTGGTCTCCCCCAGTGTTCTCGAGTATTTGGAATTGGCCCCGGGGTATAGTGTGGAGGAAGTCAAAGTCGCCGATAAGCTTTCCGGGCTCAGCCTTGAGGAAATCAAACTCCGAGGTCAATATAATTTAAATATTATTGGAATCAAAAAACAGGTCACTCGAATGGTGAAGGGTCGCATGAAAACTGAAGAGACGTTTAATTTTACGCCCAAACCCGATGATGTCATCGAAAAAGGCGATGTGTTAGTCATGATTGGTCGTGAAGTTGACCTTGATCGATTCTGCGATGATGTGTAAAAAAAATAACACACCTGTCAATTCCCTCGGCAATTTCTACCCAGCCCTCTCCTAAGTTTTTCAAAAATTTATATTTTTCCTCCACTATTTTGTCCAGAAAATATTATATGTGCCGATCTTACACAGAGGGTTTTTCATCTCGCCCACATTACCAGCACCTGACTATTTTTCTTTTTTGTTTCAACAACTTAAGGCTATTTTTTCAGAAGAACTCAAAATATGACATAGGACAAAATACAATAATTGGTCCTGAAATGATTCAAGAACGAGAATTAGTTCCCTAGGTTCACCTATCTCCTGGCACACATGAATGGCTTGCTTTTTGCTTTTGGCAACTTATCTAGATGAACAGGAAGACTTTTCCATCCTACTTCTCAGATGAAAGGCATGAGTTGAAGAACCCATTATGAAACTTCAAACTGCTGCAGACCATTCCATGAAAGAAACGAAACCGTCACGTGCTGAAGCTGATTCGGCCAAAGCGACCCCTAAGGGGGTTGGGCCAGCCTTGGAGTCCCTCTACTTCCGCTCGTTCGGGAGTCGCCCATTGCTCAACAAGGATTCGGAAATTGAGTTAGCCAAAGAGATTGACCAAGCTTCCCGAACCATTCGACTCCTGATCAAGCAAGGTATTCAAATTGCTCAGGCACAGAAAAAAAGCCCCCAATCAGAAGAAGCCATGGGCGCTTTCAAAGAAACACTCGCGTTGAACGGCCTCTCAGCCCCCTCAATTGAAAAGGTCCATGCTGTGCTTCTGGTTCTTGGAGAAACCTCACCCAAGCACCGAAAACCCACCAAATCCTTGTGCCAGCAAATCCAAAAAGCCAAGGCTCAACTAGAAAAAGCTAAATCGGAACTGGTGCAACGGAACCTGCGCCTGGTCGTCGATATCGCGAAACGGTATACGGGACATGGCTTGGCCTTCCTCGATCTGGTCCAAGAAGGCAACATTGGTTTAATGAAAGCCGCCGAACGGTTCCAATACCGTAAAGGATTTAAGTTTAGCACCTATGCCACATGGTGGATTCGACAAGGCATTACCCGAGCCCTGGCTGATCAATCTCGAACCATCAGGGTTCCCGTTCACTTGAATGAGATCTCGAACAAAATTGCTCGGACATCAAAACGGTTGACACAGCGCTTTGCTCGCCAGGCCCAAGTCGAAGATATTGGAGATGCCCTGAAACTGACTCCGGAAAAAGTGCATGAGACTATCCAAGCTTTTCAGGATCCTATTTCTCTTGAAACTCCGGTCGGAGAGGGCGATACTTTCCTGACCGACTTTATTTCTGACCCTGGAACCATCACCCCTGATGGTCCCGTCTCCAGGCTGGAAACCAATCAACAGGTAGAGAAAATTCTTGGATCCCTGACTCCACGAGAACAGATGGTGATCAGGCTACGTTTTGGCATTGGGCAGGATGAACCGTGGACATTAGAGGAGGTTGGACAAAGTATGTCGGTAACCAGGGAACGGGTTCGTCAAATTGAGGCCAAAGCGTTACAAAAATTAAAAGAGCCACCCATGAAAGCCCTTCTCGCGGCCATCAAATAAGGCTCAACCTGCAAGCTTTCTCTTCGCTACAACTGAATCTCGAGAAATTGGGATGAGGCTCCTCAGAGGACTCATCCTATAGCCTTGTCAAGCCTCTTGCCTGACCTTTACCATATGGTCTTTTGATTGCTTCTCTCCAGAATAGCTCATGGCTTCACAATCCAGATCAGAGGACCCATCTGAACTCATTCGAACTGAATTTCGAACAAGTCTGGAACAATTTTATTCTCAGTTAAATCTCGCTCCCCCTTATCATAGTATTGAAAAGGCTGTGCAGCACCTCTCCAATACTCTCAGAGCCCAACCTCAAGACGTTCAACAACTTTTTCAGGATCCTCAAAAAAAATTTCTTCTCTTTCAAAAAGTTTTCTTATTATCCGGTTTAACGAAAAAACATCAGGGAATCATCAAACACCTCGCTCAATCCCTTCCCTCAAATCAATTGCCTCAGGATTCTCAAATATATTTAGAAAATTTCAAATAGAAAATCTTCCCCTTAGCTTGGTCCATTCCCAAGTCAATCAAACAAGTCTGCACCCGAAGTATAACTACGTATCATTCATCCGCCAAGAGTTTGGTGAAAAGATACATTTGTTGCTTTCCTACAACAAGCCACCTATACTCCCGCACATTTCATTGGGAAAAAGCCCATTTTTTTAACATTTTCATATAAGTACAAATTTTGCAAAATTCCACGGAAGAAGTCGCAATGCGTAATCAACAAACTATCTCCAAGTCTGCTTTTCTGTCCGGGATTGGCCTCCATTCAGGCAATCCTTCCTCCATCGCCATACATTCGGCACCAGCGAACACGGGGATTGTGTTCGTGAAACACGTCGAAAATAGCATTCAGTCTTGTCCTGCCAATATTGCCTATTTAGGCCAAACAGACCATTGCACCTCCTTGGAATCAGATACCCTACAAGTTCAGACCGTCGAGCACGTGCTCTCGGCATTAGCCGGCCTGGAAATCGATAATGCGTACGTGGAACTCCAAGGTCAGGAAATTCCGGCTGCAGATGGAAGCGCCCAACCCTTTGTGGACATCCTTCAAGAGTCCACAATTGTGTCTCAAGACGCACCCCGATCCTATATCAAGATCGTAGAACCGATAACGGTCCAAGATGGGCGTCGCTCCATCACCGTCGCCCCGGCGGCCCTTCCTTCCATTTCCTACTTTATCGACTTCCCCCATCCTCTCATTCAACAACAAGAATATGTTCATTCCGGCACAGCCCTGGATTTTCAGAAAAATATCGCTAGCGCTCGAACTTTCGCCTTTAGAAAAGAGGTGGAATTCCTGTGGTCTAGAGGACTCGGTCTGGGCGGATCCCTCCACAATACGATTGTGTTCTCGGATATCGGATTGGTTAATGAAGAAGAACTACGCTTTACAGACGAATGCGTTCGCCATAAAGTGCTCGATCTTATCGGAGACTTAGCTCTTTTAGGAATTCCTGTTATCGGACACTTTACGGCAAAATATGCTGGGCATACTCTCCATACCCAACTCGTTCAGGCCATCAAGGACAATCCAGATAAATGGATTCTCTTAAATTCCAATCCATCAGCCACCGCTCCTTTCCTTAATGGTCATCCGTACATCACCACCCACCCCCATATGCCAGAACTGCAACCGGCCTTTCACTCCTTGTAATCCCTCTTCTTTTTCCTTCTTTCTCACACCTTTATTGGGTCTGTCTAGCGCAGCTTCCATGATTCTCCCTTGGAATATCTTTCTCACTTAATCCGTACGTTGCCTTCGCCCCACGACCATGGTACCGTGGCCTCCCGTGATTACCCCGTTTCTCCACCCAACTTCATACATCCCGAGGCAAATTGCCCTGCTCATTGGCTTCGCCCTGTGTTTTGTTGGCTTTCAGGAAGTTGGGGCAGCCACGACCATTACTGAGGACCCTCAAGGGTTTTTTGGCATTTCTTGGGGACAATCTCTGGATGACCGATCGGACTTAAAACAAATTGACTCTTCGGAGACACTGGGAATTTATACCCTTATCTCCGGTCACCCCCAAATTGAAGGGATTGCCCTTGAATCGGTTAAGCTCTACACTCTGGAGGACAAATACGCCCGGGCTCTCTTTCGTTATCAAGGAGAAGCTACCCATAAACAACTGATCGCTTGGCTGGAAGCACGCTTTGGAAACATCGAACGTGCCTATGGATCCATGATGCGAGGACTCAATCAACAGTTCACCTGGCGAGGGCCGGAGACAGAAATTGCGATCACCTATCATGGTTTTCGGCAGCGAGGTCTGCTCATAGCCGAAAGTCGGGTGTTTTCACCCATGTTTCTTGACGCATTGTCAGACACCGGGCATTAACCCATGTATCAATATCGTCGCTTCGGAGACGACATAATTTGTAAATCGAATTGTTGTCACTCTAGAAAATACCGGAAATGATGACTGTTCACTTTTTACGGCTTTCCTTTTAATCCTATGCACGCTGCCACAAAGCTTCGAGACCTATTTCAACAAAAAGGGATTATCAAAGTTGGAGGGGCCCATGATGCCCTGAGCGCCAAATTAGTGGAAGAAGCCGGGTTTGACGCAGTCTGGGCTGGAGGCTTCTCCATCTCAGCTGCCCTGAAGTGTATCCCGGATGCGAGTTTTGTCACGCTGACCGAACAAGTGTCAGTGGAACGCAATATGGCTGAAGTGATCGATATCCCCATCATTGCTGATTGTGATACCGGGTACGGAAATGCCCTCAATGTCATTCGGACTGTGAACGATCATGAACGGGCTGGCATAGCAGCCATTTGCATTGAAGATAACGTCTTTCCTAAACGCTGTAGCTTTTACGCCGGCGTCCGTCGGGAGCTCATCTCGATTGAGGAACATTGTGGAAAAATTCGAGCTGCAAAAACGTCTCAGCTCATCCCCGACTTTCTGGTTATTGCTCGCACGGAAGCATTGATTGCCGGCTGGGGGAAGGAAGAAACGTTAAAACGCGTGAAGGCCTACGCGGAGGCTGGAGCCGATGCCGTGCTGATCCACTCTAAAACACCCACCTTTGACGAACTCAAAGATGTGGCGAAGGACTGCCCTCCTGGTTTGCCATTAGTCGCTGTTCCCACAACCTACCATGGGGTCATGGCAGGCGAGTTGGAAGCGGCTGGGTTCAAAATGGTGATCTATGCGAATCAATCGATTCGATCCGCAATCAAAGCCATGAGGGAAACGCTGAAAACCATCCTGGTTCAGGGAAATGCCGAATCAGTCGAGCCCCACATCGTTCCTCTCCAAGATGTGTATGATTTAGTTGGCGTTTCGACCATGAAGGCCAACGAACAAGCGTTTCTTCCTGCTGGAGGAGAACCCATTACCGCCCTTATCGCCGCGGCGGGATTTGAAAAGTCCATGCTTCCCCTAATTCAAGACCGGCCTAAATGCTTATTGGACATCAAGGGCAAAAGCATCTTAGAGAGACAAATCGGCAGTCTGAATGAATGCAATATCAAAGAGATCACCCTGATCAGAGGTTATCAAAAGTCAGCCATTCAGCTTCCCAATATCCGCTATTATGATAACGATCGGTATGAAGACACAGGGGACCTATTCTCCTTTTTTTGTGCCGAACAGGAAATCCAGGGACGGTGTCTCTTCCTATACGGTGACATCATCTTTGACACCACGGTCTTACAGAAACTCCTCAAAAGCCCCGCTGATGTCGCCATCGTCGTCGACGTGGCCTGGGCCGATCGACATGCCAATCCCACGACCACCCTCACGAATTTTCCGGATCTTGTCAAATTGGAACAGGCTCCAGGCCGCAGCTACCGGTATGTCTCCCCGGAGGAATCCTATCGAGTCACCAAAGCTGGACGCTCTCTCGATCCAGAAGAAGCCCATGGAGAATTTATTGGGCTTATGATGTGTTCAGCTGAGGGAACAAAAAAACTCAAAGACCTGTATCAAGAACTCGTCACCTCCCCCTCAGGTTCGGTCCATGAATCACCTAACCTCGAAAAGGCCTCTCTCACGGATATCCTGCAAATTATGATCGACAGGGGAGAACCGGTCCAGAGCGTCCCCATCTATAAAGGATGGATGGATGTGGATTCTTTCGAAGACTATCAAAGAGCCTGGTCTGAAGTTTCCCGCTAATTGACTGTCTCCCTCGATTTGCCTTACTCACTTGGCGAGTATTTCTCGAGCCTCCAGTACTTTTTTCACGACCATTTCAACATTTTCCTTATCTACAAATGGGGATAAAATAAATGACTTCAACCCGACGATCGGTTCTCCATAATCGGTTTTTCGGTAACAGTCTGTGAGGGACAAAATTACTCCACGACCGACCATCCCCTCCTGATGAACAAAATCAAAAACCTTCCGGTTGTATTCATTATGGGCTAACAAGGTGTCTCGGAAGCTTTCATCATGCATTTCCCGTTCTTTAATCTGAAAGGTATCCACATCATCGGGATACACCCGGAATAAAGTAACGGTCCCAAAGTTGTCCCGGTTAAGGACCGTACTGCACGCATGACTTTCCACATGTTCACGCAGTAAATGCGCCATTTCCACGATGTGCCCAAGAATGACTCTGAAGCCTTCTTTCCCGAATAACTTCAGATTTGCCAGGGCAGATAGCACCCCCGTACCCGACCGGGAGGTCTCAAGTGTATACATGCCAGGACGTTGGTCGCCAAATTGATAAAGATAGGGCATTTGCTCTTGTGGCCGTTTCAAGAGATCCAGATCCTCTTTAGTTTTCATCAAAACGAGGCTAGAAATATAGGGAGTAAACCCAGGTTTATGAAAATCGATCCCAATAGAGTCAGCCAAAGAGAGATGCCGAATTTTTTGGCAGGCGCCAGCCAAAGCCCGAATGGTTCTTGGACGAAACCCAAGTGGATTTTCTTCGAAGGGATAGTCTGAAAAGACAGACCAGGCCCATCCGATGACCGCATCGGCATGGACGTGAGGACGGTAGGGAAGATGAAACTCTTCCACCAGTTCATCCCTGAGAGCCACAACCCCTTCAATATCATCAATTCCAAACGCATCTGTAGTTCCTAGCGTGGCGATAAACCCCGCAATTTTCCCCCCGTCTTGCACATGCTTCCGCGCCTGCTCTCTCAAGACCTTCAAATCAATGGCATTGTGCTCGGTCGTCGGAATCGCCAGTAAATTTTTCGCTCCTAATCCCAACCAGCCAGCCACGTTGTATCGGCAATAATGGCTCCCATCACTCGCAAAAATCACCGCGTCTTCACGAACTCCCTGCTCCATCGCCCCGGGAAGGACCTTCTCGATACCAATCTTCATTCCATACAGAGTCGTGGCGGTTCCTCCGAAGGTAAACATTCCCCCCGCCTGCTCTGGGTCATAGCCTAATAATGCCGAAACCATGGCCACCACCTCGACCTCGGCCAAGGCTATCCGGTGGCTGTATTCATCCCACGCTAAATTCGGATTGTACAGTGAAGACAGTAAGACGCCGATTAACGAGGGGATCGTCACGGGAGGAACCACATTCAGTTGTGCCCGTGGATGCCCCCAAATGGTCAGGCCTGAACAGTATTGCACGAGGTCCTGTGTGACTTCTTCTACCGTCCTGCCAGATTCAGCTAAACGACTTTTCCGAGCGACATCATAGTTTAATTCCCCATATTCACCCAGTATGGGCCGTTCGCTTTTCAAGGTATCAACCGAATCGACGGCTCGCATGATGCTATGGACAAAGTAGGAATCGTGCACATGATCAGAAATTGGTTGAGGGAAAGCCAATCGAATATGTTCCAGCTTTTTGCGGTACGTAGATTCCATATTATGTACTCCTAGCCTTAACCCAAATCCGATTGCTCTGCATCACTTAACATTTTACACCATTTTCTGTTAAGGAAGGGCTTGACGCCACGTCTTTTTCAATGCACCATGCCAGAATCATTTGTCCTCCATCAGCCATGGCCAAAACCATTCGACCAGATCTCTTCGCGATCCATCCCGAGGCCAAACCCATCGTACAACATGTGGGACATGGTCATCACAAAATTGTCATCGTCGATGAGTTCTATCGCTATCCCGATGAGGTTCTTCAGACTGCCCTTGACCTCCCCTACACCGACCAATTTGAAATCGTAGGAAATTTTCCGGGTGTCCGAGCTAGCCTCAATGTCGACACACAATCTCTTATCGATACCTTAGCCGACTATTGGGGATGCCCTCTTTTTCCGTTCTTTTCCCCACAACCTGTCGTGTTTCAGGGCATAAAGATGCAGCATTATCGATTGAATGTCG
Source organism: Nitrospirales bacterium (assembly GCA_965223275.1). Classification (GTDB taxonomy): domain Bacteria; phylum Nitrospirota; class Nitrospiria; order Nitrospirales; family UBA8639; genus Nitrospira_E. The sequence goes on along the minus strand of OZ244992.1, from coordinate 3,685,253 downwards.
GCCAACGGCAACCTCACATCGACCAGGACATCACCGCCATGATTTATTTGAATCCCATGGATTCTTGCCGTGGCGGAACTGGTCTCTATCGCCATCGTCCCACTGACTTAGAGCGAGTGCCCATCTTCCCAGATGCATCCATTCGTCAACTTGCTGACCGCTTAGAACTGAGCGATGAATTTCTTTCTAGTCCGGAGGGCTACGAAAATTTCCAAAATAGTATGATCTTCAATCCCTTGTTTGCCAACAAGGACAATGCCTACATCAACGCCGGGAATGAGTATTGGGAGTTATTGCAGTGTATCGAGATGAAGGCGAATCGCCTCATCATATTCGATGGGCGATGCTTTCACTCTCAGTACATCCATTCAGGTGATTATGACCAAGCCTTTCGGGTGAACCAAATCCTGTATCTCAGCCAACGCAATCCGACCACGGCTCGGTAACACATGCTCCCTTATTAGGGGCCTTTTGTGCCCCGGTCCATTCCTGACCAACAGAAAATTCGAACAAGAATCGTTACGGGGAATTCGGGACTCCCTGAAGATGCGTCTGCTCCTGATACATCTTCACGACGACCAAAAACAAACAGGAGACCACAAACATAATCCCAGCAAAAAACCAATAGTACTGAGGACCTGACAACATAACAGTCCCATCAGGTTTTTGGATGAAATAATTCACCAGCGATGTAAAGGCATTACCGAGGGAAACGGAAAGAAGGAATAAACCCATGATTAACGATTTCACCTTGACTGGTGCTTGGGTATAGGAAAATTCTAAACACGTGATCGACACTAATACCTCTGCAGCCGTCATGACAACAAACGCCAGTAATTGCCAAGAAATGGAAGGAGAGAAGCCAGCCACGATTTGCTGTTCGATATACGCTGATATCAAGAACGCTCCTACCGTGAGGAAAAACCCCAAAGCCATCTTTCTGAGAGAATTCAGAGGGATAAGGGAATTGAGTGCAGGGTAGATCACGTAGAGAAACAACGGAATAAACACCATGATCAAGATGGGGTTCACGGCTTGAATTTGTGAAGGCAACCATTCAACCCCCATCCAATGTCGATCCATGTGCTGAGCCTGGAGGACCCACGACGAAGATGTCTGATCAAACAGTGACCAAAAAAAGGCCACAAAGACAAATACTCCAGAGAGTTTAAGGATGGAACGCCAGGCCTCTGGTTGCGACAATTCTTTCAATATCCCCAAACCACCTGGAGGAATATGGGCGTACAAATGCCGCCCCATCCAAAAAATCAGTGTCGCCAGAAACATGAGAACCCCAGGAACACCAAACGCGACTCCAGGCCCATAGTGTTTGAGAAGCCAAGGCGTCAGTAACATCGAACCAAACGCCCCGAGATTAATGGAGAAGTAAAACCACGAAAAAGCCTTAGTTAACAGATGAGCATTGGAGGGCCCAAACTGATCACCCAAATTCGCTGACACACAGGGTTTAATTCCCCCAGACCCGACGGCAATTAACGTCAGACCCAACAATAATCCTACCCGAGTATGATCGAGGGCCAACACCAGATGCCCCCCACAATACACCAAAGAAAGCAACATAATGGTTTTGTATTTTCCCCAAAAGACATCAGCTAATATCGCGCCCAAAAAGGGAAAAAAATAGACGGCCGAAGCAAATAAATGAAAATAGCTTTTGGCCTCTGCCTCGCTCATAGGATTCAACACCCCTTGTGAATCCATGAGCATACTCGTCATGAACACGACCAGAATGGCTCGCATCCCATAATAACTAAACCGCTCGGCTCCTTCGTTCGCGACAAGATGCAGAATGCCCGGAGGCATCGTCTCTATGCTTAATGGCTCAACCCTATAGGTTCCCTTGCTCATAACCTGCCTTTTCGCGATCCATTTCTTATTGTCGTCATCTTTGCCTACAATGCATGCCAATACCCCAGAATCCCTGGAGCCAATCTTTCTACCATTCCTCTTACCATAGATTCCAATTTTTATGGTTTTTTTCAAGAAGAATCTTTGGTTATTGATATTGGCCCTGCTTTCCCAATCGATCTTCTCTGAAAATGCCGATTGTGCGGATAGGAAGGAACAGGAGGTGGCCACCCTTGATCCGGTGATCGTCACTGGCTCATCGCAACCCATGTCCCTCCACCAGCCAACCCAAAGTCTCACGGTGGTGACCGCTGAAGAATTGACTCCACTACGACCAAACCGTGTGGTGAATATTCTCCAGCAAGTTCCCGGCATTCATCTCGATGAAATGTCGGGGCGAGGAGGAGTCAGTTCCCTCTATTTGCGCGGGGCAGATCCGAATTTTACCCTGATCATGCTCGATGGGATCCCCCTCAATGATCCAACGAACCGCCGGGGCGGTTCAGTCGACCTTTCAACGATTCCTATAGAGCATCTTGACCGTGTGGAGATTGTTCGAGGACCTTCATCGGCTCTGTATGGCTCAGAAGCCATGGCAGGGGTCATCAATTTTATCACCCATCCTCCGGATTCAATGCCCTATGTCCGCCTTCTGGGAGAAGCTGGACGTTTCCAAGCCTATAGAGGCCGCCTCCAGGTTGGAGGGAGAGTTGGGCTCTTTGACACGGCCCTCTCTTTCGCCCATGAGCAAAATGATGAACAGGTTGACATGGACGACTTTTCCCAAACTTCTGTCGGCTGGAATATCGAACTCAATCCCGAATCTCATTGGAAGGCTCAACTCACGGGACAATACGCCGACTCACGAATTCATAGTTTTCCGGAAGGTAGTGGTGGACCCGATCTTGCCCTGTTGCGTGACACAGAACTGAGAGATACTCACCAGTTTCTCCTGGGATTCACCACCTCTCTCAACCTACCGACTGATTGGGATCACCAATTATTCATCAGTTATTCGCATCGAATTCATGAAGTCGATAGCCCTGGCATCCTCGCAACCCCGACGACCTTCGCCCTTCCACCCTCCGCTACCGAAACCACGTACGATCGCTTTCAACTTCGTCTAACCGAAACGTGGAATGCCATTCAAGGTTGGACATTTACCGTTGGCGGGCAATTCACTCATGAAGAAGGAAAGCAGGATGGGGAACAAGACCTGAGTTCGCTCGGCGGACCTTCCACTGCATCAGTGGACTATTCTCTGTCCAGAAAAATCGGAGGGGTATTTTCGGAAATAACCTGGAACGAATGGACTCCTCTTCTTATCAACTCCGGAGTACGATTTGATTTCTCCGAAGACTTCGAACCAAACATCAATCCCCGCATTCAAGCCAGTTACCAGATCACGCCCTCGTGGCAAATACGGGGTGGCTATGGTGAAGGGTTTAAATTGCCGGCCCTGGCGAGTTTAGGGGATCCGATCATTGGGAACGCCAACCTTCAACCAGAACTGAGCAGAGGTTGGGACATCGGGCTTCAGTTCACGACAGTCGATCACAGGCTCCAGACGACCTTTACCTTTTTCCACAATCGTTTTCGTGACCTCATCGACCTCGACCCTCAATTACTCAATCAGGGAATGTTCCGACTCACCAATCTCGATCACGTCACAACCAAAGGGCTGGAGCTCGGACTGCTCGTCTCCCCCTTTCGTGCACTTTCGCTCCAAGCGAGTATGACCTATCTAAAAACTCGAGTCGACGAAACTGGCGATTCTTTGCGGAATAGACCAAAATGGCGAGGAAGTGTCAGCATCACATATAGGATTTTGCCATCCTTGACGGTACAGGGCCAGCTCACCTCCATCAGTTCCCGTGAGGACTTCCAAGTTCCCACTCAAGTCACTCAGGTTGATGGCTATACCAAAGCGGACCTTACGGTCTCATACGCCCCGGTCCCCGAATGGACAGGGTTTGCCGCGCTCGAAAACGTTTCGAGTAGCTCGTATGAAGACTTTAAGGGGTTTTCTGCCCCACCCATTATTTTCCGTTTTGGTTTGGAATATTCACCGCTGGGCGAGACGTAGCTCCTTCGACTCAGCTTGCCCCGGCATTTCCTTTTTCACCCCAATATTCGTAGATCACCGAAACCTGAAGATTGAGGAATGCTGTGAGAAATTGGCTTAAGCCAAATGTCCCATTAACCGAAATATGTGAGAAATAGAATATATTTTCAAGAGATCCCCCTTTTTGAGTGCTCAGTATTGGCTCACGCATAAAGGATACCCCCTCATGCAACTCTCTTTACCTTTTGACGCACCAACGACGGACCATATTTTGGGCATATTCGAACGCATAAAAGAGTGCAAATCTCTCCCTATTCTTTCTCCCTTGGCTTCTCGAATACTCAAAATCTGTCAGAAAGATGAAACAAACGCCTCTCAACTCGCAGAACTCATCAGCCAAGATCCTGGAATGGTGGCTCAAATCCTCTATATTGCCAACTCCGCCTATTACGGAGGAACGCGGCACAAAGTCACAAAAGTCGTTGAGGCCGTCAACCTGCTGGGGTTTAGCCGAATAGCCAATTTAGCCCTGTCGTTTTGCTTTTACCGACTCATCAAGGACATCAAGGACAAGGCGAAATCGGGTATGGACCATGTGAAGTTCTGGCGGCGCTCCATCCTGGCAAGCGTGGCCGGACGGTCACTCGGACGTCACTTTTCTTTTCCTGATACGGACCTTATTTTTCTGGGATCCTTGCTTCAGGACATCGGCATTCTGGCGCTTCAGGAGGTCGTACCACAAGAATTTGCGGCCCTGTCAGAACAGGGGCCCTGTTCTCATGCCACGCTACAGATGCGTGAGCTGGAACACCTCGGTGTCGATCATCCCCAGGTAGGCGCTTGGCTCGCTCAACACTGGCAACTACCAGAGGAATTTCAAATGGCTATTCTTTACAGCCATACTCCTGAGTTCTTCGAAACCCCAACTGAACTCCGCTACCTTATTGACTCTGTTGCTCTATCGGGAATTATTGCTGATATTTGGTCGAACCCCGATACAGATGAAGCCCTGGCTTACGCCAAAGACAACACGTTGGTTCAACAATCTATTCAACCTGATGATTGGGAACCCATTTTAACCAGTATCGTTCAAGATCTGCCGCAAATCGCAAGTTTCTTCCAGACCAAATTAGGTCCCATGGAAGACCTTCACCACATTCACCAACTCGCGCTGAAAGAATTAGCGGCTCAAGAACCCAGTCCCATTTCCTGACACATTCTTACGATCTTGTCGTATTGGGTGAATGAGTCGGGATCGTTTCATCCTGGGCGAGGCAGGCACGATTTCTTCCATTTTGTTTGGCCTGGTAAAGCGCTCGATCAGCCCGTTCAACCCAATGAGACACCCTTTCTCCCGCCTTCAACTCGGCCATGCCAATGGAAACCGTGACTGAAATGAATATGTCTTGATAGTGAAATTCCTGGCTTCGAATGACATCGAGAAGCCTTTCCCCCAAGCGTTCTGCCTGCTCAAGGCCCGCTCCAGGGAGTAGCACACAGAACTCTTCCCCCCCATACCGCGCAATACAATCACCTTTTCGCGGGAATGTGGACACAAGTCGATCAGCCAGTTGTTTCAAAACCGCATCGCCCGCGGGATGGCCATGAACATCATTTATTTTCTTAAAGTGATCAATGTCGACCATAAATAAACAGGCAGGGGTCTCAGAAAAAAAACTGACATTGGCGATTCGTTCTAATTGCAGATCTAGCGCTCCCCTATTACATAACTGCGTAAGCGGATCCAGAGTCATTTGCTTTCGAGCACTTCCTAACTCTTGTTCCACGGACCGTAATTTTTCCCCTAACGACCGGATTCGTTGCTGTTGACGTTTTTTCCGCTCATCGACGAGAACATTGATTCCCTCGACCACTCCCATTAAGGCCTGCTTCACCTCACTAAAACTTCCCCCTTCGGTGGCCAGGCGTAATTGGACCAAATGCTCATCAATTTGCTCGTCGGTAGCCTGGTCCTCCACGACGGCTCTTCCCACCAAACTCGTAAATTCCCAGAGGACATTCCGGACATCCTGTAAATTTCTGGTGACATACTGTTTTTCCTGTTGGCGATGAGTGTTCACAAAACGGGTGAGTTCCGCCCAGTCCCGACGAATAACTGAACTCTCGGGTTTCTCCGTAGGATCTTCCTCAACCGGTGTGCCCAACAACACATGTTTGGCCCAACGTTCAAAGTCTTGTTCAATGTGTTCTTCTGAACGTTGTTCAAGATCGAAGGCATGGCGTCCCAGACACCGTAAGATTCGAGCAAGCGCTTCCAACGATTTTTCATAGTCCTTTAGACTCTCTTCTATGGGCACCGCACATGAACCAGGATCCGAAGCCCCCCCATTTGGGGAACCCTTTTTTCCAATCGACCAAGAACTCAACATGACACACTCCTTGTGTGGGGAAACGCTCTAACGAAAATATTCCGGATCGTCGTACGAGGTGGGGGTAAATTCACACACAACCGTATACTTAGGCTATACTCGTTATCGGACTTTGCTGTAAGTTTCTTGAGGAAGTGTGTTAAGGTTTTCTCTCGGTTTTTCTCGACTGACCCACAATACACTTACGCATTTCCCCAAAAAAGGATGTCTAGAGAAAAAACCATAAATAGTCCTCAAAACTCCAATTTCAAAAGATGGAAATCGTTGCTGGACTCAGATGGGGTCAAAAGGCATCATCAATGCTTGATCGCAGGAGAGAAAATCATCAGAGGGCTCATCCAACACCACCCCACCACCATTCGTGAGATCATCACCCCCCCAGGGTATACCTCTACATTTTCAGATTGGCCCCAAACGACCAGGACCTACCAATTACCCAATGCTCTATTTGGGATGTTGGATATCTTCGGAACCCACCACCCTTTACTCATCAGCGATGTTCCGGACATCGAAATTGCAGACCTGACTCGAGCTCCTAAAGGCATGGAAGTGTTGTGCCCGATGGGCGATCCAGGCAACCTTGGGGCCATGATTCGGAGTTGTGTGGCATTGGGAATTCACAAAATCATCATCCTTCAGGAAGCCGCACATCCGTTTCATCCCAAAGTCATTCGTTCCAGTAGCGGAAGTGTCTTCGCTCAATCCATGACCAAAGGGGGATCACTTGCCGACCTGCAATCACCCAATAGAGCACGGTGGATCACAGCCTTAGATCTCAAAGGAGAAAAGTTAACAGACTGGAAATGGTCTCCCAACGTCCGTTTACTCATAGGAGAAGAAGGAGTGGGCATTCCTCAATATGCGTTTTCCCAACGCCTACGAATCCCACAAGGGAATGCCACCATTCCTTTAAATGCGGCAGTGGCTGGAGGCATCGCGCTCTATTCGTACCGCCAGCAATTTCCTCATACATAGCATCAATGTTGAATCGCCCACTCAATCCAGGAAAGGTCCCAAGATGAAACTCGGAACCTATCGGCATTTTAAAGGAAATTTTTATCAAGTCCTTGGGATAGCCCTTCATTCTGAAACCGAACAGGAATTCGTCGTGTACCGAGCCCTTTCTGGAGGACAAAACTTGTGGATTCGACCTTTGACCATGTTCCAGGAATCCGTTCACGTTGAAGGGAGAACGGTGCCCAGATTTTCATTCGTGCAGGATAGGGCAGCTCCTTCCGAATGGGAATGACCTTAGCCGGTTAAGGACCTATTTCCTGAGGGAACAATGGCCGCATCTTTGACTCTTCCTCAGTAATTTTCCCCGAGCCAACACGTTCATCACGAATCCCCCAACACTTGATCAGCCAATACAGTCTGGGTTTGATTTTCGCGATATTCCCGCAATCGTTGATTTAAGGATGTATCTCCAAGGGCTAATATCGCACCAGCAAAAAGCGCCGCATTGATAGCTCCAGCATTCCCAATAGCTAACGTTCCGACCGGCATTCCTTTGGGCATCTGAACGATAGATAAGAGAGAATCCAACCCTCCCAGAGATTTTGATGGCATCGGAACCCCTAAGACCGGAAGGGCCGTTTTGGCTGCAATGAGACTCGCTAAATGTGCGGCCCCTCCAGCTCCCGCAATGATAACCTGCACCCCCCTTCCTTCCGCCTCCCCAATATATTTGACCAATGTATCAGGTGCTCGATTGGCCGAAAACGCACGGCATTCATGGGGGATGTCGAGTTTCGTAAGGGTTTCACTCACTAAGTGCAGGGTATCCCAATCCGCTTTACTTTCCATTAGCACCGCTACTTTGGGTGACATGTCTGTCATCTCACGTCCTTTCTTGATTAAAAGGTTGATGGAAAGTTTGCATACAGAAAAGTTTAGATTGCCTGCTGTCTAGATTCTTAGCAAAGTTGACCATCCCAAGGAATCTGCCTTAGACTGTTTGACCAGCACACGATGGACACATACCGAAGCTAGGCACCATGATGGCCTTGAAGCATTCACCTCACCGTGAATCGTTATTATTAACAGTTTTCATAACAAGAGAGGGAACTTATGGCATTACGTCTTGGAGATGAGGCCCCAAATTTTACGGCCGAAACCACTCAGGGAAGCATTAACTTTCACGAATGGTTGGGTGATGGATGGGGAATTTTATTCTCTCATCCAAAAGATTTCACCCCCGTCTGCACCACTGAATTAGGTGCGATGGCCAAAATTACCGATGCCTTCGCACAACGAAACGTGAAAGTATTGGCCGTGAGCGTCGACCCTTTAGACTCACACAAAGGTTGGATTAATGACATCAATGAAACCCAGAGTTGTACGGTCAGTTATCCGATTATTGCCGATCCGGAAAAAAAGGTGGCAAACCTTTACGATATGATCCACCCGAATGCCTTGGACAATATGACTGTCCGCTCGGTCTTCATCATTGGACCCGACAAAAAACTGAAATTGACATTAACCTATCCCGCCTCGACAGGACGAAACTTTGATGAAATTCTTCGTGTCGTGGACTCTTTGCAATTGACCGCAAAATACAAAGTGGCCACCCCAGCGAATTGGAAAGATGGTGAGGACTGCATCATTACCCCAGCGGTAGCCGATGCCGACGTTCCAAATCTCTTTCCCAAGGGGCACCGTGTGGTCAAACCATATTTACGGTACACCCCTCAACCAAACCGATAGCCATACCACAAAGTTATCATACGAATATTCGGCCCTTCGCCAAGATCAACGCGAGGGGCCGAACCTTCCCCTGACAGTCGGTATTTTTCGACAATACACAATCTCTTGAATGTTCCTCCGGACATCCCCTCTCAACATTCGGTATCCTTACTGAGACTGATGAGTCTCAAAACGCTCAACCGCAAGACTGATCGTACGACGGCATGGCCGGCACCGAATTTCAACACGACCTTTGACCACATCCACTAACGCCAACCGTAATTCATCAAGATTGGCCTGGGCGCATGTGTACAATTCGTCAAGCGACCCATCATGACGATCAGTATGATTGCCTAGTCTTGTCGATCCCTCAAGATTAATGGTTAATCGATGCCGCATTCGACAATTGTGACAAACGATTCCGACCAATGCAGGCAGGGTAACGACTTTGATCTCAAGGGAAAGAGGATGGACCGCGAAACATTGCTGAAGAAACGCCCCGCTCTGATACACCGTCACATCTGACGCCCTTTCTGAGATCCGATCAGATTCAATTCGGGATAACGAACGACATTAGCCCGATAGACCTTGAGTAAAAGGGTCAGGGGGCTTAGGGACTTCACACAACACTCGTTCCCATTGTCGAAGAACCTTCTCTTTATCGAAAGAAAGAATGTACACATAGCAATAGATTTTTTGTTTGGGGCCGGTTCCCGCGCTACCCATAGCTTCCTTCGCTGTCAGCCCCAGGGTCTTGATTCCCCAGGGATCCAATTCACTTTCAGTCAACGCAAAACGATACTTCCATACCGTTTCATCGGAAAGAAGAGGATCTTTGACCTGATGGGGTTTCCCCAATTTCTCTTTTATATCATCCTGCGTAAGTTCCCCAACTCCCCCATCGAAGTAACGATCACGCCAAGGGGCACATCCCACAACCACCAAACAACAGAGAGAGAGCACCAAAATCTTTTTTGACCACACCATCATGAATATCCCAGAACGTCCATCGTCATCGGCGAAGAGATTATCGGTTTTTTTCTGATTTCACAGAAAAACTTTTTACCAAAGCCACAAGTTGAGCTATCACGCCAGCCACGATTAAACCAAGGGCGGTTGGAAGGAGAGGTGTATCTGGTTGATCCAATCCCTGAATACCAAGGATAAATCCTCCAGCCACGCACAGAATGCCGACAACTCTGGCAATGACTATGCTCCCACGAGACCCATCCCACCAAGATGAAGGAGGGGGGGCGGAAGAAGGCGGTTGATGACCCACGTCATGCTCTCAGCAGTGATTAGGATTGAGTCAGTTTGCGGTATCGAATGGCGTGGGGCTGTTCCGCCAATTTCCCTAAACGCTTCTTCCGATCGGCTTCGTATTCACTATAATTTCCCTCAAACCACCTCACTTGACTATTTCCCTCAAAGGCAAGAATGTGAGTGACGATCCGATCCAAGAACCATCGATCGTGACTACTGACCACAGCACACCCACTAAAGTGATCTAAGCCTTCCTCCAGAGCCCGGAGGGTATTCACGTCTAAATCATTCGTGGGCTCGTCCAACAACAACACGTTAGCCCCTTCTTTCAACATCCTAGCCAGATGAACTCGATTCCGCTCCCCACCGGAAAGATCGTCAACTTTCTTCTGTTGATCCGATCCGGAAAAATTAAAGCGTGAGACATACCCACGAGAATTCACCTCCTGGTTTCCCAATAGAATGGTTTCCTGGCCATCAGATATGCACTCCCAGACCGTCAAATGACCAGAAATGTCTCGTTGTTGATCAACATATCCCAATTGTACCGTTTCCCCCAGAGTCAAGGTTCCCGAATCGGGAGTTTCAAGCCCGGCAATGATTTTAAACAATGTGGATTTCCCCGCTCCATTTGGTCCGATAACACCGACGATCCCCCCTCGAGGCAAGGTAAATGAAAGGTCATCAAACAAGAGGGTATCCCCATACGCTTTAGCAAGGTTTTTGGCCTCAACGACGACATCTCCCAAACGAGGCCCTGAAGGGATATAAATTTCCAAGTCTTCCAAGCGTTGCGCGTGTTCCTCTCCCACCAATTGTTCATATCGAGTCACGCGAGCCCTGCCTTTGGCCTGACGGCCCTTGGGTGACATCCGAATCCACTCCAACTCGCGTTCAAGGGTTTTTTGTCGTTTGGACTCGGTCTTTTCCTCTTGAGCAAGACGTTCCTGCTTCTGTTCCAGCCACGATGAGTAGTTTCCCTTGAACGGCATACCTTGGCCTCTGTCCAATTCCAAAATCCAACCAGCCACATTATCCAAGAAATATCGGTCATGTGTTACCGCAATGACCGTCCCTTTATACTGTTGGAGGTGCTGTTCCAACCATTGAACCGTCTCCGCGTCCAAATGATTGGTCGGCTCATCCAACAACAGAATGTCCGGCTCTTGAATCAACAAACGACAGAGCGCTACCCGACGCCGCTCACCACCCGAGAGATGATCAACAACCGTATCGGCAGGAGGACATCGCAGAGCCTCCATGGCCACCTCCAACTGATGCTCCAATTCCCACCCATTAACTGCCTCAATTTTTTCCTGCAGCTTGCCCTGTTTTTCTATGAGACCTTCCATGGCCTCGGGACTCATATCTTCAGCAAACTGCTGACTGACTTCTTCGTATTCACGTAGAAGCCCAATTGTCTCTCCTCGTCCTTCCTCTACGATTTCTTTCACGGTTTTTCCAGGAGTGAGATTAGGCTCCTGCTCAAACAATCCAACGGAATATCCCTTTGAAAAAGTCACTTCACCTAAATAATTCGTGTCTTGGCCGGCAATAATGGCTAACAAGGTACTCTTTCCTGCCCCATTTAGCCCTAATACGCCAATTTTAGCCCCGTAATAAAAGGACAAATAGATATCCTTCAATACGTGTTTTTTGGGTGGATGAATCCGACCCACTCCAATCAACGAGAAGATGATTTTTTTCTCTTCCTCACCCATTTACTACACCTCAACTCCCTATGAATAAGCTTTTATGATGCTCGAGGATACCCTTGCAAAACCGGCTCAAGATTACCAAACGAGTATGGGGATTCACAATGAAAATGCAGGTTCAGGCCCAAGGTAAAAAAATTCTCCCCCCAAGCACACCCCATCTACCGCAATAATCATTGCTTCGCCCCCACTCCTAAAAAAGAAATTTGAATTATCACCCAATCCGGGTATGATGAAGAGAGAATCCATTTCACCTTGAACGACCATCATAACCCTTTTGGTGATTGAAGCTCCCTAACCTCCATGACTGGAGATTGTTCCGTTCCTCGATGAACTATTGTAACGATTGCGGCGCGACTCTCATTCGACGGATACCTGAGGGTGAACATCTCTGGAGAGATGTCTGCTCTGCCTGTCATAAGGTCCATTACGAAAACCCCAAAATCGTCGCGGGGTGCATTCCTGAATGTAAAGGAAAGATTCTCCTCTGTCGTCGTGCGATCGAACCGCGTTTAGGTTTCTGGACCTTTCCGGCTGGATTTATGGAATTAGGAGAAGGCGCGGAGGAAGCCGCTTGTCGGGAAACCCTGGAAGAGGCCAAAGCTCATGTGACGATTGAATCATTGTTTGCCCTGTACAGTCTTCCCCATGTCGGGCAAGTCTACATCGTGTACCGAGGCACGTTGCACAATCAAGACTTTGGACCGGGAGATGAAAGTCTTGAGGTTAAACTCCTCTCCCCCGAAGCGATTCCGTGGAAAGATCTGGCATTTCCGGTCATTCATGAAACGTTGAAACACTACATGGAGGATTTGGGTCAGAAAACATGGAAACTGCATGGAGGGTCGATAAATAGACAAACTTCCCAGGGTCACCATGACTTTTCTTTCTCTCCGATAACTTCCTCCCCTCCCGAATCGAAAGAAAAACCATCAAGCGGCCTTAAACCAGAGGAAAAATTTCCATGACCAGCAAAAATCAGGTGAGTTGTTCTAAATCCAACAAGGCCTGCTTAATTCCCAGCCCCCCTCCAAACCCAACAAGGTTTCCCCCTTTCCCGATCACTCGATGACAGGGCACAATGATGGAAACGGGGTTCATACCATTGGCAGCGCCCACCGCCCGACAAGCTTTGGGGTTTCCAATCTGGCATGCGATTTCCCCGTAGGAGGCAGTCTGGCCATAGGGGATGGTCGTTAATGCCTTCCATACGGCCAATTGGAAGGGCGTGCCCTGCAAAGCCAGCTTTACTCTAAAAACTGTCAGCTCTCCTTGAAAATACGCATTTAATTGCTGAATCACACCCTGAAAACCCGAACGGCGTTTCGTCCAATTGGCCTCCAGAGACTGTGGATGATTCCCATCTTGAAAATGCAATCCGCTCAGTCCCTTTTCATTTCCCACTAACAATAATCTGCCGACTGGACTCTTCCAAACCCAATAATCAGTCTTCTTTCCATTTCGCTTCAACATTAAAGCGTTTCCATACTCCAAAGATTGATTCACACGCATTCAACACGAACGATCATCGAAACACCGCTGCTTCAATCGGTTGATACCTACCCGGCATCGCATTGATATCCCTGGATTGAGAGAAGGAGGGGAGAGGACCTTGAGCCGGAGGAATAGGCCATGACCGGCGATCTAAAAGTTGCGTTGCCAGTTCTTGCATTTCAGAATCTGATGATCCCCAAGGCTGATATAAAGGATCTCCGAATAACACCATCTTCCAACTCATGTAGCGCTTAGAGAGAAAATAGGCCTCGACCAAGGAATACCGACCGGAGAACAATAGGCCAAAAAAATCCCTCGGCAAAGGAAACGCATCCAAGTAGGGTTCCCCCACGGGTCCAAGGGTAACGGTGATCCCTCGTTCCAAGGCATTTTTGCACCATCCCTTTTCGTCGGGTTTATGGACACTGACTGCTTCGGCTGAAGCAATATGATACCCGATGGCTCCTGGATTAAAGGTAAAGGCGTCTTCGTAGTGCTGCAATCGATACCAGCCAACATACAAGGCCACGTTGGGAGCTTGACCAGGCCGACTAAACCGTTGTTTGGTATTTTCCCACTCAACCGGATAGAGGGAACTTTTTTGAAGTTCCTTGGCAAAGCTCTGAAGGTTTGCGTCATAATATCCGTAGGAAAAGGGACGTCCACCCTTTCTTCCTCGAGAATCTATATAGGCTTTTCCCCGGAGTCCCTTTCTCTCCGTCTCAATGGTTCTATCGATTAACTCTTGGGCATGTCGCACAGTTGGAGCATCGATACGACTCACGAGGATGGTTGGAAGTGGCCAATCTATTGGTTCCACAGAATGGCGGAGATAGTAGGGGTTAGGAATACGGCCAGAAAGGGGATAGGAACCCGAGTCCCACCATAGGAGACTCAATTCACTATCCACACTCGCCAGGCTATCCTCATACCGGTATTGTCTGATTTCCCAGTTGGCAAAGGATAAAATGCCGAATAAACCAAAATGTTCTTGAACGAGAGCATAGGCTTGGGCGCGTCTTTCAGGACTGGGGCGATACATGAGTGAGCGGAGGACCTGAATGACCCTTATGTGCTCTGGGGAGTTTGTTCTATTTGATCCTGGGGGAGTACTGGGAATCCCAAATGTCCCGAAAATCCGCCTAGCATCCTTTTCCAACGCGTCAATCAGCTTCCCCTGGTCAGAAGGTTGAACGCTTTCTTGACCTGGCTTCCTAAGAGATGTGAACAGGGCCTGTAGTTCTTTCTTCCATTTCTTAATCTTCTGAGAACGGAAAGAAAAAGACCGTCTCCCAATATTGGAAGGGCCAAAATCCTCCGTTTCAACCTGAGAAGGTTTGGGTAATCTTTTTACCAGACGATTTCTGGATTCCTGAAGCATTGAGATAGCTGATCGCATCCATTGTTGCGCATCATCTATCCACTCGACTTCCTCAGGGGAAGATTGGGCGGACCCCACTCTCAGAGGTATCCCCCACACCGTGACCAAAACCCGTATTTGCTCTGCCAAACCTCTCTTACGTAATTCTGCCCGCAACGGCTTCACTAAAGATTCATCGTACTGTTTTCGGGATATGGATTCGGAAAGCGAAAGATCCAGATCGATTCGATGATGCTTCGGAATATCTCTCCGTGCCATGTAATAATCTGCCAAAGCCAGACTTTCCAAGCTTTGCTCATTGGCCAAAACGACAATTTGGGAAGGCTTTACCGTGGCGAAACCGTCGGAGTAGAACCATAACAGAAAGGGCGCAGCACTCAAGAATCCAACAATCGTCTTCTTCATTTGGCATGTACTGTAGCTGAACCGGTGCACACAGTCCAAATGTGTGAACTCAGCTTGCAGCTCCTCATAGATGGACAAGGTCAAGAGAGTTGGCTATGATCCCGGGAAGGTATGATTCGGCACCTACACCAATGGGTTCAAATAAAAGGTCTCACCCTTAAAGATCTGAGTGACCAGACCGGGATCCCCCAAACATTGCTTCGGGAAATTCAATCCGGAGATTCCGATCCTCCCTTGTCTACCCTGGAAAAAATTTCCACCGAATTACAGATCCCTCTATCCTGGCTCCATCTTTCGCCCCAAGCCATCCAGCGTTTGTGGAACGATCAAGATGATGACGATCCGACTCTCCCTGCTACAGATTCTCCGGATCCCCTTTTTGAACGCATTTTTCAAGCCAGCCGAGAGCATCAGGAAGTGTTCACCCTTTTGACGAACCTCATACATTACGGGGACCCTAAACTCATTCGAGCAGCCCAGGTAAACCTTCAAAGCTTGTTTAAACAGGCCCGAAATACCACCGTGCCTTGGGGATCCAGGCCTCCCGGACATTTTGAGCCACCCAGCGATTAGCATCCATTTCCGACCGTCTGAAATCGGTGGATGGCGTCAGGCCATTCGACTGTTTCTTCTCAACCACCAGATTTGACACAACACCCCGATCACCGTCGCCATTAAACCGACGACAAGTCCCACGATTTTCCCATACCAAACCCCGAGAACCAGCACTATCGAGCAACCCAACAAATATAGACTGACGGCTTGGGTCACGCGAGCCGTGTGTCCTTTGTGAACTAATATCCCTTGAAAGAAGCTTTCCCAGGGACTTAAGGCAGGAAGACACACCGCAACCCATAACCCCATGTGCGCTAAGGATAGAAGAGAGGAGGGTAACGCGGCAATCGTTTCAAACCATTTCGTTGAAAGGGGAGTAATCGCGATAAGGGCCAAACTTCCACTTGTCCCTAACGAAACCCATGTGACAAACCGCCTCAAAGGCCTCAGATAATTCGGCCGATCCATCATGGCGACCACGACCTCTTGGACAGAAAACCCGATACTTCGAAAGATAAAAGACAGGCCTCCTAAGACCGGCCATACCGCCAAAGAGTCCAGAGCCTGGGGCATGCGACTGAGTGCTCCGCTAATAATCGGTAAGGTAATGAGAGTAATCAAAGGCGTTACGGCCAAGGGACCGTAAAAAGACACGAGCTTGGAAAGGGTTAAGATGTCAGAAGATTGCGTGACCGACCGTGGCAATGTCTGAAGGGCCGGCCGGACAAACACGAGAATAAATGCTGCCTCCGCGATCACACCCGAAGCCACTCCAGCAGTAGCCACGACAATACCAGAGTACTGGCTCCACCAAAACCCCAGCATCAACACCGTCCCACTGATGCACAACCGAAGAAACGTTCCGATTCCAATCAGACGCGTTTGTCCAGCTCGAATGACGATCCCCTGATAGAACCGTCGTATGGCAATGGACATGGTCCAAGGAGTCATGATTTGCAAGCCCAGCCTTCCCGGCTCAACAATCACGCTCGGAGCCTCTAAGATCCCCTGAACCACCATCCCATACAACGGGCCAAAAGCCACGGCGACATGAAGTGCCGTGAGGATTCCACCGAGGCAAAAGATAAAATTACGAACCAGCATATAATTTCCCCAATTCGTGCAAAGAGCGGTGGAAGCAACCAGAATCATAATCACCGGGGCCTCAATGACCAGAGAGATCGGAAAGACGATTCCCCCGTACGCGGCCAAATGGACCTCTGGATTACTTAGGCGAGAAATCACGGCTGCCACCAGCGGCAACTCGAGCCCCATAAGCAACCAACTGCCGGCCAACGGCCACCAGGTTCGAAAAATTATGCCAATTGGAGAAGATGGTGATGGAGACACAAGACCCAGTCATCGGGGACAGCGCATGAGTACCCACAGGGCCTGGCTGTCGAATACGAATATGTCTATGGAATGAGAATAGACCCCAAGGGAACCATATCCCTCAGATTCCAGACGCAACTCCCTGGATGAATCCGTAGGATATCATGAACAGGGAAGTGAAAGAAGAATTGGGAAGGATTCTAAAGAACCGTCATAGGCGGTTCGGTACCCCTACCTAGGTTCGGTGCCGTCAGCTCGTTTCGTTCGGCATTGGTCACAGCCGTCTCCGGCATTTCTTCCATGGAAACAGCGTGCGAAGGTTCGGAAAGCTCCTCTGAGGGTTCGCTGATGTCCGGTGATTCATCATAACTTTGCTTGGTTTGTGATATTTCCATTTCGCATTCTTGATTCAGAGACAGCCGAGCGAGATCTAACCCCGTCACCCAGCTTTTGACAAATTTCCGCATACTGGAAAATGCCGTCGTGTTAACCGGGCTTTCTGAGCTTTGCTCCCAAAGTCTCCAACCATGCCCTTTCAAATGTAAATTTCGAATAGTTTGATAGGCTTCTTCGACCACAGCTGGGGAAGGTAGGCTGACGGGAATCCGTTGGGAATCCAACAGCACCATTCCCTGCCGGGCTTTTTCCGCCAACAGATTATCGGCTTGAGTCTGTTTCGCTCGAAGCTTTTCCGGAATTGTAATCTTATCACCTTTCTTTTCCAGAACTTCTTCACGAAAATCATTGGTCATAGCCACGACCGTCCCCAATCCGGGAAGGGGTTGCCCTTCATCCACATTCATCAGGCGAGTAATCTCTGCATAAGACTTTGCGCGTTGGGTTACCGCATACCGCCCGATCAATTCCGCCTCATCGACCAACAAGATCCATCCGGAGTAGCCCGCAGCTTGCATAAATCGTGAAGCAAACTGAAATCGCTGTCTGGCAAGCTCAGCAGCCGTAATTTTCCCGAATCTATACGTTTCCCCAAACCCCGCTTCCTTGAGGTAACGTTTGAGCTCTCCCACCCCAATGGGGTCTCCATGCCAAAATCGAGTCATTCTACTGCCTAATTCCATATCCGAACTCATGCGCTCATAGAGTAGGAGACTTGCCGCAAAACGCGAATCCATTCGGTTGTTAGGGTCATTCACCCAATCCACCAGAAATTTGTACCTGGGGGTCCACACATCACACCGCCCAGCGATTTCCCCGAATACTTCTCCACGCTTGTCCGGAATGACTGCGTTTTCGATGGCTGCATAATACAGGCGAACGGGATGATATAAGGGGGTTTCCTTGCTGATAACAATGCGGCTACAGATAAAGTTCGCCTCCAGAGCCACATTCTGTAGGTATTCCAAAAGATGGGATTTCCCACTCCCAAACTCCCCCTCAATGACCATACCTCTGGGGCAAGACCCAGCGGTAGAATTCTGTTGCGTGGCCTCCAACATTCGACGAAATCTTCCTTCAACCTCGGGTTGGAAACAACCCAAGGCCGACACGACATGACGGTTAGGAACACCAGTACGTAATCCTTCGATCACCCGACGAGACTCAAGGTCCGGGACGACTTCAGAGATCTGTGGTACGTCCAAACCAGGCAGATTGGCGTCGCCACTTCCGGCATGTTCTTGAATATTGACCATGGTGGATAAGGGATTCTGGAACTTCTTGGGTCGGACATCATCCCACAGACGAAGTTTCAAGGCTTCATACCGATCAATTCCCCTTCGAGAGTCTGTAAGAAACTCTTGGGGAGCCTGGACCACCAGAAGAAGGCCTTCCATTTCATCGGCCATATCCAAAAATTGTCGCAACAATTCGTACAAATCCATCGTCGCAGAAGGAGTAAAGTATAAAGAGCCATCATTTGGGACATCTGACTTCTTCAGAAAAAACCGGGAAATATCTAAGGTGAGCACCAAACCGCTATTTCCCGTGAGACGTAGCCACCGGGTAAGGGAGGACAGCATGTGTCGGGCATTATGCCTGGCGACTTTTTGATAAATTAAGGCTTTCTTGACGCCGGATACTAACCTGAGGTCTCCACAAAGCCATTCTTTCACCGAATTGGCCAATACCCGATCAGCATCCCCTGCATCTAATTGGGCCATGCACAATCGAATCATCCCCATACGAAATTCTCGACACAGCCCCGTATCCGCCTCAATGGTTTTTTCTAACCAGGTCTGTAAATCCCGCCTCAGCATGGGCTCTTTCCGCTCATTCAATGCGGCAACATGCCGCAAAGAAAATTCCTGCCGATTACTGGGAATTTGATAGCCATTCTCCTCTAACAATCGAGTAAGGAAATGATAGGCTAGGTCATCCCAATCTAATTGCTTGGCAACTTTGTGGAAAAGTTTTTCCACCATGTGCACTTTCGTAAAGCGAGCGTCAACTTTGGCAAACGCGTAGGATTCCTCTTTCGCCAATCGCTCTAAGCGATTTTGACAGTCTCGTAATGGGTATTCACCAGGGAATACCGCCATTTTAAGCGCTCCTCCCCCTTGCCGAGAAAAAGACTGCAAATATTCCTGCTGCAACACGCTCAACCATTGCTCTGTACCAAGATTAAACCGATGCGGGTCTTGTTCCTGTTCGGTTGCTGAAGACGTCACAATAGACTTTGATGGCCTACCGAGAACGGTATTGGTTTCGAGAGTCTGAAGCCGGTTAAGCGCGTCGATTAATTTACTCATCGCCTCGTTCCATCCTTATTAAGGGGTTTCGTAGTTTAAATTCGCTTCCACGCAACAATGGGCTCACTCGGCCTCTATAAGACCTGATTCTCTAAGAGGGAAAGTGCGAACTCAGTTGACAGGCATGTCTATACACCTGAATCACCCGCGCCTCCGCTGCCTGGTCATCTGTTATTTCAAACAGTGTGGTTCCAATTTCCCGAAAAGAGACACCTAGTTCCACGGCATCGAGGATTCGTAGATACAGTGGCCATTCATCTCGATATTTTCGTCGTTCGAGATTTCTCCCCAATTGATGGGCTTGCCATTCAAGCAGATCTGCTTTGACTTTCTCCATTTGTGCCGGAAGAGGCTTTTTGAGATCAAACACCGCAGCCACTTGCCATTCCGATAAACAAAGAGTGACTTTTTCACCCCCAGCTAACCAATCAGGCCCTTGTCCAAAATAAATTCCCCCATAATTGGCATCGAACGATAACAGCCAAGGCTTCGCAATAGCAGGGTTGGGAAGGCCATTTAAATGATATTTCTCTAGTGAATTGGGCATCCGGGCTTTAAAGCCTGGATGGTCCGGGGAAAAAACTTTTTTCCGAAAGCGAGTGGGATAATTGGGGTCATTCGAGCATGCGACGTCATAGGCATAAGATTGCGGATAATATTTTTCCCAATCTTCACGGTAATCAGAACGACGTCGAAGAAATTCCCACCGCCAAAAGGTATCATTCAGGCTCTCAGGAGTTGGATACGTAGACTCATCCTTCCAATTGAGCTTCTTTTCCGTCGAATACCCCTTCCCATTCCGTTCTTTATACATTTCAGCCCCTGGATTCATGTTTCTATTCCTCTGGTTTGAATCAGGTATTAATGGAAACCGATCCCAAACCTCATGGGAAGAAGGCACGAAGTGTGACTCCGCAACCTCTCGAACTCAATATTTTACAACGTTGGGAAAAAAGCAGGCAGGAAGAAAATTAGGAATTCTCAGCCTTACACATGATCAGGGAAATACGTTCTTCGTTGAGACCAGGAGATTCCATGCACCCAACCGAACCACGACAGCAAGGTGACACAACAAGCAAGAAATACCATGGCCATGACAAAACAGATTTTTCCTACCATGTGATAAACCCTATGAAGGAACCATTCTCTATTCCCGCCATCTCTCCATGGTATATCGGCAGGAATATCTATGGTCTTTACAAAAAATACCATAAGAATTCCCAAAGAAACCATGGCTAAAGAATTGCGGCTAGCAGGACTGCCGACCTGTTAAGAATTCTATAGGGTTAAATATTCACAACTATTGAGAAATACAGAAAAAATCAAAAACCCAAGGTTGGACTTTACGAATGAGTAATCAATGGTAGGTGCGACACATCTGCACCCACCGTTTTTTATCATTCAGGATAAAATAGGTCGATTGAAGAGGAGTCCAAAAACGAAGCCTCCAAAAGGAGCGTGGACGCGTGAGACAATGGATAGTACCTACGGGATGACCATTAGGCACAGGAAGTTCTTCTTCGATATAATGCCGAAAGTGTGGCCTCCACCACAAAAACTTCCTCTGCAAAAGAACTTTTTTTTTCTTTCCCTCTTGGGGTTTTTCGCTTTTTGACCAAAACATGTGAAGTCTAATTTTTAGGGTTGATTATTTTGGTGAGCGGTCACGGCACTCTATGGTCTTTCTCTCGGGAAACTCCCTCATCAGCTTGAGGACATTTGTCCCTACCAAAATCTTTATAATTATGAAATGGACAAACGTATTTTTTCCTAACCTGATCCCTTAACAATAAACCCATTTCCCCAAAAAATCAAAGGGGACACGGGTAGCATTCACAGGTCGTCCACAAAGAAATATTTGATGGCAAATTAAATGAATTTACCTAATTTCGATATTGGTTGTTGCGTTTACTGCTTTTCGATTTTGGCCCAAGTGTCCCTAAGGCCAACTGTCCTATTGAAGATCAACCGATCTGGAGAAGATTCCGAATCCACACAATAATACCCTTGTCTCTCAAATTGAAACCGCCGACCAATTCCAGCCCCCTTTAACCCGGGCTCAACCTGACAACCTTTGAGTATCTCAAGGGAGTTAGGGTTGAGACGATCTTTCAGCTCAGAAGCCTCTTCCTCCCCACCAGATGCAAGAAACAATGGCTCATAATGCCGGACTTCAGCCGATAGCGCATGCGCGACTGATACCCAATGAATGGTCCCCTTCACCTTGCGATTGGCCGAAGATCCCCCTTTTTTAGAATCTGGATCTATGGTACATCGAATCATGACCACTTCCCCGGATTCAGGGTCAGTTTCAACCCCCACACAACGAATGATATACGCATAGCGAAGCCGCACTTCTTTTCCCGGCGATAATCGAAAAAATTTCTTAGGCGGGTTTTCTCGAAAATCATCCCGTTCAATATACAATTCTCGAGAAAACGGAATTCTTCGTGTTCCTTGGGTGGGATCCTCCGGATTATTCACTGCTTCAAGCTCTTCAATCTGATCTTCATGATAATTCTCCAGGATTACCTTGAGAGGACGTAGCACTCCCATGACACGCAAGGCCGTTTTATTCAAATCCTCCCGAATGGCATGCTCAAGAAGCGCCATTTCGTTCACACTATCCCGCTTCGCTACTCCAATTCGGTCACAAAAAGCCCGAATGGCCTCAGGGGTATAACCCCGTCGACGTAGCCCCTTCAAGGTCGGCATTCGTGGATCGTCCCAACCCTGCACATGCCTCTCTTCGACTAATTGGAGAAGTTTCCGTTTACTCATGACGGTATGGCTCAGATTCAGTCTGGCAAACTCGATTTGTTGAGACAGACAGGGCATTTCACATTCTCGTAACACCCAATCATACAAGGGACGGTGATCTTCAAATTCCAAGGTACACAATGAGTGGGTGACCCCCTCCAACGAATCCGACAAGGGGTGGGCAAAATCATAAGTCGGATAAATACACCAGGCATCTCCGGTACGATAATGATTCACATGTCGAATCCGATAAAGAGCAGGATCTCGCATATTGATGTTGGGCGCGGCCATATCGATTTTGGCACGCAAAATATGTTGGCCATCCGAGAACTCTCCCTGCCGCATTCTGGAAAACAGGTCGAGATTTTCATCGATCGATCGGGTTCGAAAAGGACTGTCCTTGCCTGGTTGGGTAAGCGTCCCTCGATATTCCCGAATGTCATCTGCGCTCAGACTATCAACATAGGCTTCGCCTTTTTTGATAAGCTTCACAGCCGATTGAAAGAACGCCTCAAAATAGTCCGAGGCGAAAAATAACCGGTCTTCCCAGTCGAATCCTAACCACCTGACATCATCCTGGATGGATCGAACGAAATCCATATGCTCTTTCGTGGGATTGGTATCATCCAAGCGAAGGTTGCACAATCCCCCAAACTCCAGAGCAACCCCAAAATTTAGACAAATGGATTTGGCATGGCCTATATGCAAATGCCCATTGGGTTCAGGGGGAAAACGGGTATGGACTTGCCCAGCAAACAGTCCGGCCTCACGATCGTGGAGAATTTTAGATCGGATAAAATCTACGGGCTGGGAAGAATCAGGTGTGGACATACCGATTACAAGGAATATTCAGGGTATCGAACTAAAGGAGACTTGTCTAGGGTAAGCATAGTTAATCTGTTTTCGGACACGATGATGGGTTATCGGATATTCTTGCCCTTGTAAAGACGGATGAATGATCTCGACACATTCGCCAATTCACAATATCATCGGCCGATTTAGGTCGAGCATTATGCCATTATCAGAACCCGGGATTCATGCACTACCTTAAAAAAATTGGCAAGGGGTTGGCGTGGAGCTTTGCAAGCCTTAGCCTACTCCTCCTTTCCATCTACCTGTCCTTTCCTCTTTGGGCACCCTACGTGGTCACCCAAAGTTTATACGACCAAGGCATGCGTGATATTCATATTGATATCGACCTTCCACGCTCCACTCACTTAGCCATCTCTTCCATCACGCTCAAGCAATCTTTTCCGAATGCGGACATGAAGGTTTCGGGCAGAGATATTCATGTGACGTATTCTCTTGCCTCCCTCCTCTCGGGAACTATTGAAAGTCTGATACTGAAGCATGTGGCCATTCAATGGATGACCTCGACCGATCTCTTACCATCAGCCCCACCCTCCCCTGCCCCTTCTCAATCAGGGCAGGATTGGAATGCTGTAGCCCATCTGCTCCGAACGTTTTCGTTTCCCAATATTCCCATCCGACACATTCGCCTGAACCATTTGAATATCACGCATTCATCCCTCCCAGGGCCCCTTCAGAAAGCCACGCTAAAGGCCAATGTGGAAATCACCGGCCGGGTTTGGTCTGGAACCATTCAATTTCTTGACTCCATACTCCCCATTTCCTCCATCACGTTTGAAGCAACAGAAGGAGGAAAAGCACTCATTACCAGCGACCCTTTGCTTCAACATATCGACCCTCCTCTTTACCTCAAAACCCAGGTATCGAATGATGCATCTGATCTCACCATTACAGGAAAATTACATGTGGACTTGCACGTATTGACCCAAACTCTAAGCCTGATATTCCCCATACCCAATTACCTTGAGACGTTGACGGGAACCCTAAAGGGAAAATGGGATGGACACCTCTCACCGGCTTCACCGACACAGTTGCAACCCAAGATAGTGGTGAAGGGTTCCAGTTCTCTACAATTCGATCTCCCTTCCTTGCCACCATACGGCAAAAACTTTTCCGTCGATTCACAGTGGCTATGGGAATGGGATAGAGAAAATCTACGCCTGGCCTTGCAACCATCCTCAAAGGGCTCGTTTCAAATCCCGGAGAACCCTTCCGGGCTTACACCCCTGATCCCCTTCCTGAAATCGATTCCTTCCCCATCCGTGAACTGGGATGTTCAGGAACCCATCAAAGTCACGGTTTCAAGTCACCAACCCCCGACCTTCCTGAGGATTCATTCAGGTCAAATACAAGGCAAGTCAAACACTCAATCCGACGAACTAGAAGCAAGACTGACCTTTCATCATCTCACATGGGATATCACGAGCGGACTATCCGGAAAGTCCACACTCTACTTACAGGCGACCTTGTCTAATCTCGTTTTCTCTGATTTACAAGCCCGAAAAGTTACGGGTTCCACAGAATCGAATCTGACATTTTCTCCGTTAGGGGTTCGGATGGAACTCTCTCCAGGCACCCATTTCCGTGCCTATAAGATAACCAACAATCGTCTGAACATCCCGCATGTTTCTATCAACTCCCAACATTCCATCCAAGGTGACATTACATTTCAGAGCCAATCAGGAACTTTGGCTCTGAACAATTTCTTCATTCGTCTCCCTGAACTCACGTTGGACGAACAGAAATGGGAAATAGGTGCACTTCGGACAAAAGGCGTACGGATTACCTTTAGTCCTGACAACTGGTCCCTTGAAGGCCTTCTTTTAGCCAAACGCCTCTCGGCGAATCTGGCCGACATTCCAGTGCCGGCAATTAACCTGAATCTGGGCTTTGCGGCCAATCCCGCCACCATGAAGCTTCAGTTTGATGCACAAACACTGGACCTACCCATTCACCTAAAAGGAAAGGTTATCCTTCAACAAGAACACGGGCTGGGAAAGGGAACGTTTCGATTACTTCCTATTCAATTTGCTCCCCCCATGCTGCTGAGTCGGCTGGTACAACCTTGGAAAATCCCCGACATCGACATTACCGGAGGAGTCTTTTCTGCCAATGGGGAAATCCATTGGGACCATACCCAAAGAACGTCCACGCTCCCGGTTCATCTTATTCATGCCCACGGCATTATCCACCTCCAGGATTTAGAAGGGTATCTCTATAAGACCATCTTTAAAAATGTAACCTCAAAATTGGAATTCCATGTTCAAAACAATGTGGCCCAACTATTCCCAACAAGTATTCGAATTCAAGAAATTCAATCGCCGATCACGTTTACAGATACATCATGTCTACTGGCTTCTGAACCATTTCCCCTGACGTCACAACCATTATTCCATCTCAAACAAGGAAAAACCTCTCTATTGGGAGG
Source organism: Nitrospirales bacterium (assembly GCA_965223275.1). Taxonomy (GTDB): domain Bacteria; phylum Nitrospirota; class Nitrospiria; order Nitrospirales; family UBA8639; genus Nitrospira_E. The sequence goes on along the minus strand of OZ244992.1, from coordinate 3,659,333 downwards.
ACGAGCGCATTTTTCCGATCTTATCCTGAGCTCAACCATTCCTGAGCAATCCATTAAGGTTACTGTACAAGATTTAGATTTGGGAAAAATCTTGGAGCTTGAGCAAGAAAAAACCATCACTGGATCAGGAAAGCTCGATGGGGTGATTCCTCTCCACATTCAATTTCCCGACATCGAAGTCAAAAACGGGAAAATTCAGGCACAACATCCAGGTGGGGTGCTTCGCTTTAATCTGGAGCAATCCTTGGGAACATCATGGGCTCAATCCCAACCGCATATCGATCTATTAATCCAAAGTCTCAAAAATTTTCACTACCACACATTGACGGCGGGAGTTGATTATCAAAAAAATGGGACTCTGAAGTTAGCCACCAGACTGGAAGGCAAAAACCCCCAATATAAAGACGGTATTCCTTTTAACTTTAACGTGAATATTCAGGAAAATATCCCTGCGTTGCTACAAACACTCTCGCTCGTACAGGACCTGCAGAAAAAAATCGAAGCCATGGTTTCTCCCCCTTAATTCGGCTCCCAAAAGAGAAAGTCTAAGAGTGCCTTTGACCCAACCATTGATGACGCAGTACTATGACCAGAATGGCAGATATTTATCTTGAAATGGGAACATTACTCATGAAAAAACCATGCCCCTATCTGATCCTTCCTCGACAACGTCCTGCCTTACTCTTCGCCCTAGGCCTTTCATTACTCGGATGTCAACCTGAAGCTCGTGTAGAAGTTTCTGCCCCTGAACCTATTACCATAAATTTAAACGTCAAAATCGACCATGAAATTCGAGTCAAGGTGGATAAAGAACTGGACTCAGTGCTTTCCGAGGAAAGTGGCTTATTCTAATAATTCATTAATTGAGGAATGTCTATGCTAAACCACCACAAAACACATTTTCGAACCGTATCCTGCTGGCTCATTCTATGGTGTCTGATATTCTTGGCCAGCTCTGGGTGGGCACTGTCCTTAGACGAAGCAAAAAACAAGGGGTGGCTGGGTGAAAGACCGGACGGCTATCTGGGGAAAGTAACGGATGAGGCGCCCAAGGAAGCCATTACACTCATGAAAGACATTAATGGGAAAAGAAAGAAAGCCTACAAGAAAATCGCGGAAAAGAATAAGACCGATCTCGAATCGATCCAGTTCTTAGCGGGAGAAAAAGCCCAGAAAAAAACCGAATCAGGAAACTACATCCTGCTCCCGTCAGGAGAGTGGAGCACCAAGCCTTAACGAAACTACCGCTGGGGCGTGATCACGAAAACGTTTTCGTGTACACAAAATTTTGTCGAACGTTTACCCCGTCTTTATTTTTGCCCTGAGCATTTCCATTTTTTTCCTTACCGGCCCCCTTGGGAAAATCTTCTTTTATTGATTTTTCTTCGGAAGATGCCTTGGCTTTACCGCCACCTTTTGATTCTCCCTCTTCCTGGCCCGCCTTCAATTGTCTGGCCCACATATTGGGTTGACAGACAACGTTAAAGTTGGGGGCAGGAACGGAATCATCAATTCTCCACAATTCCAATTCTGTGGCATAAAAATTCACATCGTCTCGAGAGACCGCATTCAACCAGTCCAAACTCTGACGAATTTCAGCCGAGATGTCCTGGCCGATGCACACAATCGCCTTCGCATCAAGTCCCGCGGAATACACGATAAGTTTCCCCAAAGTATCGGGGTTTATGCCATCTAAATGGCCAAGGATAATCACATAATTCCCTCGTTTGGTATCTTTGGCTAACACACCACCACTGAGGGTATCGAGAGGGATCTCTCCCACAGCTGACTTCAGGGAAACCTCCAACGTATCACCCAAAATTTCAAGAATTTCATCTTGTTGGAGCCAAGAGGCAAATCCATCGGCTTCGTTTCCCCACACTTCACTTAAATTAATCTTTCGTAGTTTTCCTACTGGTTTGGCCATAACACCCTCAATTTCCGATAATTGTGGTTGATAACTAGCCCCGCGCGTGAGGGCTAACACACAATGTTTTCGGTTGAATAGCGCCAAAGTTAAGGAGAGAGCACAGAAAAAGACAAAAAAAACACCCGATCTATAACATTTCTGTCCGTCCGGTCAGATTGAGTCACATTCTTCTTTTCCTAAAATTAGGCAAACCCGTTTATCCCGACCATACCTTTGGCATTCTTTTCCCCGTCATGGCAATCGACCTCAACACACTCCCGTTCGATAATTAGGGCCATCGGGTATTTTATTGATCTTTAAGCCAGATTAGGTACAATAAACCCATCATCTTTGATAGACCAAGATTCTCAGACTCCGGTTTCACATTCCCCCATACGTTCGCCTATTAATTTGGTGTTATCTGTTTCCACCCGGGCAGATTTATCTGCCTCCATGAGCGCCCATCTTTTTACCAGGAGGGACAAAGCCATGCGCTACCTTTTTCTGTGGGGATTGATCAGTCTTGGAGTCTTCGTGGGATGTGGGCAAGAACAAGGGACGGCTGAAAAAGCAGGGAAGGCCATCGACGACGCTGTGGAGTCAACGACCAAAGCCGTGAACGACGCCATGGAAAGCACCGGAGAGGCCATTTCGGATGCAGCAAAAGATGTGGAAGAAGCGGCCGAAGATGCGATGGACAGCACCGGAAAAGCCGTAGAAGACGCCGCAGGGGATATGAGCGAGGCGACCCAAGACGCACTTGGTTTGGATAAATCCTAATAGTCCGCTACCCATTTCCTCCCAATTTTCTTAACCGATTCACGACAATGATTAAAGAATGTTGGGAGGAAATGTCCTCCTAAGGGTGAAATCTCTGAAAAAATCGGGTAAGTTAGAGAAAATTCTTGCCGGAATGGCTTTAATAACGCATGAAATCAAAGAGGAAAAACGGATGCGGGATAAGTGGATAAAGACAATCGTAGCCATCGCCCTCCTTCTGCTTGCCCTGACCCTCAGTCATCAGCAAGTTCGGGCCCAAGGCCCCTGGGAGGTAGGAGCCGATGTAGGTTTTTTAGCTGATACCGTTAACGATGAGGTCTTTACGCTCAATTTTCAGGCCGATTATTACGTGGATTCTTCCATTTCCGTAGGCCCTCAGGTGATATTCACGCCAGGAGGGGATCTCACCCAGGTCACGTTTGCAGGAGTCGGACGATACCATATCCCTTTAGGAGCCGTATCAATCGTCCCATTCGGAGGAATAGGATTCGTCTATGCCGATTATGATTCCGGACGTCGAGATGATGACGATATAAGTTATACGTTTCCAATAGGAACGTCGGCCAATTTTCATATCAGTCAGTCTGTATCCTTAGCCAGCACTCTTCTCATGACGTTTCAGGATATTGACCTGAACAATAGCTCAGGGAGTGATAACTTTAACATCGGGCTTTTCTTCGGATTTCGCTATCAACCTTAATTTTCCAGGATAGAGTCGGTCAAACGGCAGGAGGCAAACGGGTAGCCAATACTCTTTTACCTAGATCACCCTCACCCTATTCCGTAATCCGTTCTAAATACGAAACGATACGATCGATAGCCTTAGCATTCAGCCGCTTTCCATACCAACGGGGCATCACCCGATCCTGATATCCTGACACAATATACGCTCCAGGATTCAGAATAGATTCCTGGATATATTCTCGTATACTGGTGGCCGTTCCAGTGTATCCTGGGTCAGCTAACCGTTTGGGCGCATTCGTACCCAACACCAACTTGGGACCTTGCCTGCCCTTGGCCGGCGCAATCCCCGGAATGGTATGACAGACCGCACAGCCGGACTGCACGAAGAGTTTATCGATCGGCTCGCTCCCTGTCGCTAAGGGAACATCCAAAAGAGAAACCTTTGGCTTGGGAGACTTCTTCTTCGGGCTAGTGTTCTGAGGTGATGAGGATGATTCTGAAGGAGGAGAGCCTGGCGGCCCTTCTTTCGATTCTAAAAAAGAGAGCGTGGCCACGATGCCACAGGCCACCACCATAAAAATCAAAAAGGCCTCACGGCTTCCCGAGGCCTTTTGAGGGGTATGTCTATTTTTCTGGTCCATCATTTACGAATCTGTCTACTGACTCCTAGAATTGACCAATAGGCATCGCCAACAGGTTTTCGCTAAGAATCATTCCGCTGTACAAGAAAAGGCATTCCTCTGTCAATAACGAAAAGGAAAAGTACGTGTAACCCGTGAAGGTGATCGCTATCACCCAACCGACTCATGCTTACACAAGTCAAGTAGTTCATCACCGTCGACACTATTCCATGACCACCTGAAACTATGCCAACCCTAAACCTTCACCCTCAACCTTTCATTCCTCCGTATTGGCTCAAAGGACCTCACCGTATGACCCTGATCCCTCGATGGTGGCCCCGCAATAAATGGTCGGCTGAAATTCCCACACAAGAACGCATTTTTGCAGTCAACCAAGAAACCGGCTTGCTCACCAAATGCCACTGGCAACCTCATCCAACGGACAAACCAACAGTTCTGCTCATCCATGGATTAGAAGGATGCACGGAATCTCATTATATGCTGGGACTAGCTCAAAAAATATACAGAGCCGGCTGGAATTGTATCAGGATTAATCAACGAAATTGCGGTGGGTCAGAGCATTTAACCCCGACTCTGTACCACGGAGGGCTCAGCAACGACTTTGTTCAAATCATTCAGGAGATCTCCCAACATGATGGCTGCCAAGAGGTGTATCTCGTCGGATACTCGATGGGTGGCAATTTAACCCTCAAACTTGCCGGTGAAATGAGAGATTCCCTTCCAACTCTCCGTGGCACGGCCACCGTCTGTCCCAACATTCATCCTGCAGCCTGCGTCTTAGCACTCCAAAAACCTTCGAACCGACTGTACCATGGATATTTTTTACATTCCCTCAAAAGGAAGCTGCAGCGAAAAGCTCGGCTGTATCCAGGAAAATGGGACCTGTCAGGCCTCTCTTCAATCGCAACCATGTGGGAGTTTGATGATGTGTATACCGGTCCCGACGGGGGCTTCCAAGATGCAACGGAGTATTATGAATCGAGTGGATCCCGTCGGGTGTTATCTGACATTCAAGTCCCAACCCTCGTCATTATGTCCCAAGACGATCCATTCATTCCATTTGAAATATTTGCAGAACCAGCATTACATGCCAACCCCTCCATTCAGTTAATTTCCCCAACTCATGGGGGACATTGCGGATTTTTCCAGGGCAAGCGAAAACAAGAAGACCCCTATTGGGCAGAAAACCGGATCGTTGACTTTATTCGCTCCCAGCACAATACCCAGCTTAACCCAGGTTAGATGCAAGCGAGGAGAACAATACAAAACTGAGTCTTCAACCACTATCTCTTTGAATACTCAGATGTACTTGCCCGGGAACGATCAAGTACGGTAGAAACCCATAGTGATTATTAAATTCGACTCTTCATCAAGGCAGAAGCCATGAGTGTCAAACCAACCGTACTTGGGAAAAATATCCTTAAACACCTCCATACGTCTCATCAAAAATATTTTGAAGGGTGGGTTGACGTCCCAGCTCATATCCATCATTCGGCATACCGAATGGCCAATCCGGCCATTGAACGCCCCCAAAGCCGAAAAGAATTTCAACAACTTTTAGAATGCCTCGGAATGAATCCGGAAGATACGGTCTTGGAAGAAAAGATCGGGTACGGCGTCACCACCGCATCCAACGGTGACCGCCTCTTGGCCACCTGGCAGGCCCATACGGAATATTACAGTTATCAGATCTGGCACATCCCATCCGACCCCAAAAGGGAATTGGAGTATGGTCCGCTGACCTTTCCTGACTACCAATTTCCCTTTTCTCCTCTGGGCATCGTGGTCAACGCGCTGGATATCCTGATCACCCCATCACGAGAATACTCCGCAGATGAATTGCATTCCCTCTTACCTGGCCCTCAATTATACGGAAGTCAAATATTCGGTGAAGCTATTTCCGCAGCGACGAGCTTTACCCCTGATGAGTTTGGACGGGAACGCTACCTCATTTGGTCTCCCGATCCTGATGCCATTCGCAAAAAACTTTCGCGGCTCATCGACATTCTCATTTCCATGGAGAATTATACGCATTTGATTCTTCTTCCCTATAAAGCGTTTTCTCACGCTGTCGACCAAGTTCAAATTTTTGAACAACGACATTTATACCAACGAAGCCTCATTACCAAAGAACACCGCAATGCCACGCATCCGATTTTAGAAAAATGGCTAGATGGACTCACCCATGATTTTTTAGAAGTCGGACGTCTGGCGGATTCTATGCGCTACCGGCTTTCCCCCTCCGTACCCTATGACCGGATCGTACGGAGCAATATCCAAGACCTCAAAGAAGAGAGCCTTCCCTTTGCCCGGATGTTGTCCGACTACATCCGCTGGAAAATTACCGGTGTGGCTGAAGGCTATCAACAGCTCCTAACCCGAATTCACGCCCTCGAACAAGATTTTGAAGGCACGATCGCCGTCCTTCGCACCCAAATCGAACTGGCCCGTCAGGAGCAAAACCTTCTCTTACAAGATCAAAATACCAAATTATTGCTAAGTGTCGACAAAACCACAAAAAGTCAGGCAGTCCTCCAACACACCGTTGAAGGACTTTCGGTCATTGTCATTGCCTACTATCTTAGCGGATTGGCCCATTACGTATTTAAAGCATTGCATGACTTAGGTTGGCTGGAACACTACACGTTGGCCTCAGGGATTTTTGTGCCATTAGCGTTGGGATTTTCTTTTGGATTAATTACGTGGGGCCGCAAACGGATATACCGCAAACACTTCTCCGACGATTCATCTCCTGAATAAATCCGAAGCAAGAGTTCCGCTTAGACTTCCCACATAACCCTCCCCTCTGATTTTCCCTTCTCGATCAGAGTTTTTTTCAAGAAACCACTGCGTCGTTCCGAAAAGATACAGAGAAACCTCCAACAATCCCCCCCCCCCAGAACTTCAAACCATCACCGTAAGGAACATTATGACGACACCAGAAGAACTCGTGAAACACTGCACCACCTTCTGCGCACTTCCCGAAGTCTACTTGGAAGTCAAAAAGGTCATCGAAGACCCCGAATCAACGATGGCTGACCTCTCCCGGGCCATCAGCATTGATCCGGGAATGTCCGCCATGGTCTTGAAACTCGTCAATAGTGCGTTCTACGCCATGCCAAGAAAAGTCGAAACGATTTCCCGGGCTGTGGGGATTCTGGGCATGCAACCACTACATGACTTGGTGTTATCCGTGTCGGTCACCAAGACCTTCGCTGGAATCTCACAAAACATCGTGGACATGAAAGCATTCTGGGCTAATAGCTTTTTCTGTGGCTTAGCAGCCCGTGAACTTGCTCGGCAGTGTCTTCTCGTAGACAGCGAACGCATGTTCGTTGAAGGGATGCTGCAACATATCGGACAATTGGTCATGTACGAACGTATTCCGGAACAAGCGGAAGCTGCCATCAGGACATCAAAAAATTCAGGAGAGCCCATTCATCGTTCTGAACAGCACATCTTGGGCTTTGATCACACTCAGGTAGGTAAAGCTTTAGTTGAGGAGTGGAAATTACCCAAAAATTTAGGAGAAGCAATCCTTTACCAAACCAACCCAGCAGGAACCGCCGATTATGGGTTTGAAGCCGCACTCCTCAATATGGCCAACGCCCTCATGGAAGGATTCCATGCCCCTAAAGGCAATATGCAATGGATCGAATTAATCGCACAAGAATCTTGGACTCTTACAGGATTGAATGAAGAAGGCCTCACCACAGCCATGCTGGAAGCCGGGAAACAATTATCGAGCATGCTGGATCTCATGGAGGAGGCAAAAACCGCAGTCGCATAACCAAACGTCCCCATTTTCCACCTGAGAATATCCATAGTGTCACTCCTGACACATCTGCTTCGAGTCACCCAATCCGTTTTCAAGATCCTGATGATTCCCCGGGAATCATTTGATGGGGAATGTCAGGAAAACCCTGCGGGCAGAAGGTCCTGTTGATGCTCTTGAATGGTTTGTGCCCCCATTGCGGTCCAAGTCCCTACTTGATTCCGCCCACCCTGTTTCGCGGCATACAGACCTTTGTCAGCTTGATCAACTAAATCCAAAGGATCACTGGCTCCAACTGAAAAGGCCGAGACACCGAAACTCATCGTAATTTTCGTTCCGGAGGTTGTCCGAATCGTTTGACTCGCCTTGTCTTCAATGGCTTTCCGAAGTCGTTCGGCCGCTAAGACGGTCTGCTCTGGGGTATTACCTGGCATGAGGATACAAAATTCCTCTCCTCCATACCGACCAAGAATATCACCAGGCCGAATTTCTTGTTGGAGGATTTTAGCCACGACTTGAATGACCTGATCACCCACCGCATGACCAAAGCGGTCGTTAAAGAATTTAAAATGATCGATGTCGGTCATGATGCATCCAAGGTCTTGCTCTTGGGATTGACACACGATCCATTGATCTTCAAATGCGTCAAACAACGCGCGCCGGTTGAAACACCCCGTCAAAGGATCTCGCATGGCTAGCTTTTCCAACTCAGATTTTGAAACCTCCAATTCCCGAATCGTCTTATGCAACTGGGTGACGTCAGCAAAAGAAACCAAGGTTCCTCGAACCTGATCCGATTCCCCAAAAATCGGCGTACAATTCACCAAAAATTTCAAAAATTTTCCCTCTCCGACTTTGAACATCACTGGAAAATCCAATTCCATCCGCCGATGCTCAAAAGAAGATTGCCAAGGAAAGGTGGTGAGTTCCAATTTGGAATCTGGAGTGCGCCATCGAAACGTGCGAAGCGATTTTCCTATCAATTCATCAGGAGAACACCCCACAATCTGACCGAATACCCGGTTCGCCAACACAATATGCTCTTGGGCATCCAGGAGAACCACACCTTCCTTCAACACATCAAAAGCCGCCTTCACGCGTACCGGCACCACTGAACTGGGATCAAGTTGCTTTAAGGTCCGTTTCATGTAGAGGTAATAACCCAAGAATGCAGACCCCATGACGAGCACTAAAAATCTGACCCAAGGATGAGAAATCCAATATTCCCAGTTTTTATCGGGCAAAGAACGAAATCGGAGTTGTACGGTTCCCCACACCCCTTCCTGATAGAAAATCGGGACCTGTATATGATCTACCGTGGATTGCAAGTCCGGTGGCGATTGCCATAATTGTTCATGCGGCCCGGCTTGTACCAGCACTTCCCCCGTACGTAACGTCAAGGCTCCAGAAAGAATATCATCATGGCGTTCCACGACGAGACGCAGACCCTCTTCAATCGCCTTTTCATTGCGTACCTCCCCAAAAAGAGAAAACTGGATGGCTAAACCCTCACTTAATTGTTTTCGATATTCAAAGATTTCCGCCGTGGAGTCCGGAGTCAGGTTCACGGCAAGATCGCTCATCAACAAAATGCTCAAGGTCAATGAGACCAGACCAAAGCTGATAAGCACTAATGGTGTCGGTCGTTTCATCGGAGGTGAGTGAATCGTGATTCTCGCTTGGATCTTGGCGACTCCTCGCTAGCAGAATCCGAGGGGGAAGAGTGAAGGATTTGACTCAACCCCTGGTGTTCACGGGCTTCCAAAGTTGAGGATTCCTGAAGATGTTGATTCCAACGTTCCTGATCCTTTTTATTCATATCCAGAATGGGAATGGGATCAAAGTTTTTCCATGCCGGCATGGAGGCCAGGAATGTGCTTAACAATGTTCCCCCGCGGAGCAACCAGGCCACCATCCCAGCCGAAAGCGCGATACCGGTGCCTTTGATGCTCGACACATTAAACTCCCATCCTGTGTTCTCAGGGTCGATTGATTCCTGCACGTTTTCGGAAAACACCCCTAACTGCCTAAAAAATTCAGGGGATAATCGAGGCGACAGGATATCGACTCCCAGGGGAGCAAGGGATCGAATTTGGTCTGAAGTGCTCAACCAGTTTTTTTGCGAAAACATCGGTGGCAAATTCAAGACATTCCCCAGAGAAAAATCTCTCTGAGATTTTTGGGGATCTTCGAGTTGACGTCCCAGAGAACCCTCCAATCCCCATGTTCCACCAACCGTACTCGTCGGCCCCGGACCAGGAGGTGGGGGAGAAGGAGGATCTGGCTCAGGTTCAGGAGCAGGGTCCGGTGTCGGATCAGGGGGAGGCGGGTCCGGGGATGGATCCGGGGTGGGATCGGGTGAAGGTGGAGGAGCAGGTGGAGAACCTTCCAATTGGTCAGTCACTGTCACGCTAATGGCTTGAGTAGCAAAGCCCCCGTTGCCATCAGCCACCTGCACCGTCACCTCATAGATTCCGTCCCCATTGGCATCGGTGGGCGTCTCAAAGTCCGGCGCCGCATTGAACGTCAACACCCCGCTGCCGGGGTTCAGCGTAAAGAGGCCCGCATCCGCGCCCCCGATAATCGTGTACGTCAACGGGTCCACCGGCACGTCCGCATCCGTCGCCACAACCGTCGTCACACTCGTCTGATTCTCTTGGGCATTTACCGTGGCTGTGGCCCCGCCCCCATCACTCGTGATCACGGGCAATTCATTCGTATTCATGACGGTCACCGAGATCGCTTGCGTATCGAAGCCCCCGTTGCCATCGGCCACCTGCACCGTCACCTCATAGATTCCGTCCCCATTGGCATCGGTGGGCGTCTCATAGTCGGGCGCGGCCGTGAACGTCAACACCCCGCTGCCGGGGTTCAGCGTAAAGAGGCCCGCATCCGCGCCCCCGATAATCGTGTACGTCAACGGGTCCACCGGCACGTCCGCATCCGTCGCCACAACCGTCGTCACACTCGTCTGATTCTCTTGGGCATTTACCGTGGCTGTGGCCCCGCCCCCATCACTCGTGATCACGGGCAATTCATTCGTATTCGTGACGGTCACCGAGATCGCTTGCGTATCGAAGCCCCCGTTGCCATCAGCCACCTGCACCGTCACCTCATAGATTCCGTCCCCATTGGCATCGGTGGGCGTCTCAAAGTCCGGCGCCGCATTGAACGTCAACACCCCACTGCTCGGGTTCAGCGTAAACAGCCCCGCATCCACCCCACCCATGATCGTGTACGTCAGCGTATCCACCGGCACATCCGCATCCGTCGCCACAACCGTCGTCACACTCGTCTGATTCTCTTGGGCATTCACCCCGGCTGTGGCCCCGCCCCCATCACTCGTGATCACGGGCGCATCGTTGACAGGGGTCACATTCAGGGTCACCGTGACCGTATTTGAATCGGCGGTGCCATCATTGGCCTTGTAGGTAAACGAGTCGACGCCGCTGAAATTGGGGTCAGGAGTGTAGGTAAACGTGCCATCGGCATTCAGCACCAGCGTCCCATTACTGACGTCCGTGACCAGGATCGCGGTGAGCGGATCGCCGTCAACATCAGTGTCATTGTTCAGTACCGACGACCCAACATTCTCAAACCACGACACCGTATCGTCGTTCGCCGATCCGGCCACGATATCCAGATCGCCATCTCCGTCCACATCCCCGACCGTGACAGCGTAGGCCCCATCCGCCAAATTCGTGATCACCTGTTCCGACCCAAACGTGCCGAGCCCATCGGCGTTGTCATACCAGGCCACCGTATCGTCTAGCGCGGAAGCAACCGCTACATCCAGGTCCCCATCGCCATCCACATCTGCGACCGTCACGGCACGAGCCCCATCCGCCAAATTGGTGATCACCTGCTCCGCCCCAAACGTGCCCAACCCATCCGTGTTCTCGAACCATGCCACCGTATCATCTATATAAGAGGTCACGATGACATCCATATCACTGTCACCATCAACATCGGCTACCGCCACCGAAGTGACACCGTTTGCGACACTCGTAATGATCTGTGGAGGTCCGAAGGTGCCCAGCCCATTCGTGTTTTCAAACCACGCCACCGTGTCATCAGCATACGACCCCACCACGACGTCTAGATCCCCGTCCCCATCCATATCCGCGGCTTGGACTGAAGTAGGTGAATCGAGCAGGTTCGAAACCACCTGTTCCGCCCCAAACGTGCCCAAGCCATCCGTGTTCTCGAACCATGCCACCGTGTCATCTCTGTCAGACCCCACCACCACATCCAGATCCCCATCTCCATCCACATCTGCGGCCGTCACGGTACGAGCCCCATCTGCCAGATTGGTGATCACCTGCTCGGCACCAAATGTGCCCAAGCCATCGGCATTCTCAAACCACGAGACGGTATCAGAAAAATAGGCCGCCACGACTACATCCAGATCCCCATCACCGTCCACATCGGCCGCGGCGACCGAAAAAGCCCCATCGGCCAGATTCGTGATGACCTGTTCCGGCCCGAACGTGCCGAGCCCATCGGTATTCTCAAACCATGAGACCGTATCCAAATTTAAAGATGCCGCCACCACATCCAGATCCCCGTCTCCGTCCACATCTGCAGCAGCGATCGAATGGCCTTCACTCGCATTCGAAATCACCTGCTCCGGGCCGAAGCTGGCCGGCAAAGACGTGGTCAGCGAACCGTCCTCCACCAACGTAAAGCTATCCGGGTTGGCAACCGGAGCGTCGTTCTGCGCCGAAACCATTACCGTCGTATCGTAGTCGACACTCGTACCGCCATCGCCATCCGTCAGGACATATCGCACCGTGCGCGCACCCGGCGTCGGGGTCGTCGTATCGGTGTTCTCGTAGGTAATGTTCTGCACCAGGGCCGTCACTGCCGTCGCACCGGCACTCGCATTCAACGTGATCACGAGGTTCGTGCCCCCGCTGCCCCCCGTGAACGTTCCAATGGTCACCCCTTGGTAGGTGACATCCGAGCCGCTGACCCCAATCTGCCCCGCTCCCGTCCCTTGGTGGCGGATAGCCAGCACATCTTCCCCCGCATCACTGCCCGCCGCAAACGACACCGTGAGCGTCCCCGTATCGAAGTCACTCGAATCCACATCACTAACTACCGCATCCGCCCCCTGCTCGATCACAACGACTCCGTCACCTTCAGTGTAGGCCAAGATGTCGCCATCCAAGTTTGTGACTGTCGGAGCATCATTGACTGCAGTCACCGAGATGCTAGCCGTTCCAAACTCCGAGCTGAATGCAGTCGCTCCACCATTAGTGAACGTACTTACTTTCGTCCCAGCCGTTCCCGAAGTCTGATCCCAAGCAAAAAAAGTAATAAATCCTGTATCTGCATTTTGCCCGTCTGGCACAAAACGCAAACTATCTGTAGCACGTAGCAACAGGGAATTAGACGTCGAGACAGAACCCACGGCAGTCCATCCGGAACCTGTGTTGTATTCCCACGTGCCATTGCTACTCGCCAGACTGGCAATGGCGATACCTTCTAAAGCCCCAGGATCAACATCGGTAATGCGGTCACCTCCAGCGCTCGCAATGATAGCAGACACAAGGTCTCCACTATTGTTGATATCGTCCTCTGTAATGGTCGTGAGAGACATCAACCCACTGTTATCTAAGACCGGGGCATTATTCACAGCATTCACCGTTATGGCGACAGTATCGCTATCCGTGGAACTGTTGCTATCGGTGGAAAGAACCGTCAGGGTATCAGCTCCATTGTAGTTTAGATTGCCTTGGTAGGTGAGACTGGCTAACGTCGCATTGATGTCTGCTTGAGACCCGGATAGCGTCAGCGTCGAACTTCCATTGGCCCCGGCAGAAATGGTGGCTGCCCCTGACAGCGTGACATTCAGCGTCCCATTGGTCACAGAAAGTTGGACGGTCGAGAGATTCCCATCTGTATCGTTGACCGAAATGCCGCTAATCGATAACAGGGTATCTTCATCGACCAACTGCGCACCGGGTACCATGTTGACCGGAGCACTATTGGAGGTAGCTGTGACATTTTGTGCAAACTCGGATGTGTCGCCATAATTACCACCACCTAAGTCCACGGTAGCGGTCGCCGTCAGAAATTCGCCAACAGCCACACTGACCGTGAGCGTGGTATTGATGGTCGCATTCCCGGTCCCATCCGTTGTTACGGTGGCGTATCCTAAATACCTCTCGGCTTCACCGTAATTACTGCCATCGGCCGCAGAACTGGCGAAAAATTCGATACGGAAGGTCGTATTGGCGGTGCCATTTAAGGAACCAGTGACCGTCATTTCCGACCCTGTCGTCGTCACCGTCGACAGCACTGGATAGTTTTGTAAGAGGTTCGCCCCAGTATCAGCATCCCCGGCATCATTGGCGGTCACCCCAAACCCATCTTCCGTACCCCCACTCAAATTTATCCCCAAGTCGGTATTGGCGTAGAGCTGATTGCCTAACAGGGTATTGTCCGTGCCAGCGGTCGACACCAAATGAATGCCATAGGCTTGATTATAGGCCATCACGTTCCCCGCTCCTGCGGTCGTCCCCCCTATGGTATTCGTGTTGGCACCAATCGAGAGTTCCACTCCACTCAGCCCATTCCCCAGATCCAGAGTCCCCGTCATATCCGTCCCGATGACATTGCCTTCGACGGCATTATTGGCCGTCCCCGTGCCCTTTAAGGAGACCCCCCGTTGATCGTTCCCACTGATGACATTGCCCGCCCCCGCCGCCGTACCGCCAATCATATTGTTCGTCGCGCCCGTACTCAGCAGGATGCCATCCCACGCATTGCCCAGATCGGCCGTCCCCGTCACATCCGTCCCAATCTTGTTGCCTTGCACCACATTACCACTGGTCCCGGTATCGACAAGATTGATGCCGTTTTGGTCATTTCCGCTGATGACATTGCCGGCTTCGACCGCCGTACCACCAATCGTATTGTTCGCAGCCCCTCCACTGATGAGCACCCCATGCCACGTGTTTCCCAAATCCACCGTCCCCGTGGCATCGGTGCCAATAAAATTCCCCTGTAGGACATTACCCGTCGTGCCACTCCCGGAAATACGCACGCCATAGTTGTCATTCCCGCTGATCAGATTTCCGGCCCCAGCCACGGTCCCACCGATGATGTTGTTGGTGGCCCCACTCGTCACCAGGACCCCTGTGCCCGAATTACCAAGATCAACGGTTCCGGACACATCCGTGCCAATGTAGTTCCCCTGAATGATCGTCCCGGTCGTGCCGGACCACAGGAGGATACCCTGGCTGTTTCCCGAGATGACGTTGCGTTGGGCTGTGGTACTCCCACCGATCATCGTATCGCTTGAGGCAATGATCTCAATCCCTGCTCCAGCGTTGAGGGCCAGGGTCGTTCCATCCACCTCCAACCCAATGTAGTTTCCCTCAATGAGGTTCCCGTTTGAATGGTCGATCAAAATCCCGTTGCTGGGGAATTGCGTGATCGCGAAACCCCGGATCGTGCTTCCATCACTTCCGGACATCAGTGAGAACCCAGCCGGCACACCGCTCACCAAGGTCCCATCTATCGTCATCACCGGACTGCTCACAAAATCCGGTTCTGTCGTGCCGTCGATAATCACCGCATCTGTGATATCGGGCAGCCCCGATAACACACTGATCGTATGCGGCCCGACGCCAGAGATGTTAAAGTGAATTTCATCCGGCGTTGACCCATCGAGGTTGGCGGTATTGTTGGTGGCCAGCATGGCTTCCCGTAAGGAAATAAACCCGTCAGCACCCTTGTCGGTTAGAAGGGCCGAGATGGAGGACGTATCCCCATCAGCCACATCACTGGTGGTATCGACGATCAATACCCCCGCGACACTGGAAGTGGCTACCACATTTTGCGCAAATTCCGAAGTATCCCCGTAGTTACCTCCACCTAAATCCACTGTTGCGGTAGCGGTGATAAATTCTCCAGCAACAACCGTGGCAGAAATGGCCTCGCTGAAGGTCGCCTCACCCGAACCATCTGTCGTCACTGTGGCAAACCCCAGGTACCGTTCGGCTTCGCCCTGGCCACTGGCGTCGGCGGTCACGCTGGCGAAAAACTCGATCCGGTAATCCTGAGTCAGCCCATCGGTGTCGAGCGTGCCATCCACCGTGATCGTCCCCATCCCGTCTGTCACGGCCCCGGTAAGCACGGGAAAATTCTGAAGATTGTTGGATCCGGTATCCGGGTCGTTGACGTCGTTGGCAGTAACCCCGTTACTATCAAGGTCAATCCCCAAACCCGCGTTGGAATAAATCTGATTACCCAGAATGGCAACCCCGGTCACACTAGATGGGACTAAGAGTACCCCCGCCGAATCGTTAAACGCGATCGTGTTGCCGGAACCAACCGATGCACCACCGATGATGTTGTTATCCGCATCAGACCCAATCACGACACCTTCAAAGAGGTTTCCTAAATCGAGAACCCCCGTGATATCCGTCCCAATGAAATTCCCCGTGATTGTATTGCTATTCGATCCGGTTCCCAAAATAGACACACCCACTTGATTGCCTGAAATAATGTTCGCTTCACCCGCTCCGCTTCCGCCAATCGTATTCCCTGAACTATTAATGGTTACACCATGTTCACCATTGCCAAAACCGGCAATCGAAGTGCCAGCCACATTCGTCCCGATATAGGTGCCGTGAACCGTATTATTAGAACTATTAATTTCAATCCCGTGCCCAGCAAACTGATTGATCACCAGCCCCTTGATCGTACTGCCGTCACTTCCGGCGACAAGCTGCAATCCTTTTTTCGCAGACGCGGCCCCTCCTGTGATACCGCTGCCGTCCAACTCAATGATGGGGGAACCGCCATAATCAGGCTCAGTCGTCCCGTCGATGATGACCGTGTCGGTTATCGTTGGCAGCACTGAGCCGAGCGCGATGGTATGCGGCCCCGCCCCGGCAATGTTAAATGAAATGGTGTCGGTGCCCGTCGTGTTGTTCGCGGCCGTGATGGCCTCGCGGAGTGAAATATTCCCATCTGCGCCCTTATCAGCCATCAAAGCTGAAATGGAAGAGGTATCACCGTCCGCCGTATCACTGGTCGTATCCACCACCAAAGGATTGCTCGAGGCAAAGAGTTCGTCAATATCGGCGGCTGTCAGGGCTCGATCATAGACACGAACATCATCAATCAAGCCATCGTAGGGAAATTGGATACCGCCGGTGTCGTCTAGCGCCCCAATCTGCATATCATCGATAAAGCTCACGTCATCGAAAAACGCCGTGGTACTGGCGTTGCCGTCAAGATAGGTCAGATTCCCGCTTGTCACTTGCACACCATCTATGAATAATTTGTTCCCGCTTCCATCCACAGTCACAGCAATATGATGCCATGTGTTATCATTGAGTGAGATGTTGGCTTCGACATTTACGACAACGGTTCCCCCCTCTTGTACAACCCAGAACAGTTCTCCATTATCAATCCCCATCCCTGCACCACTTGACTCGGACCGGTCGTAAAGAGAAAACACATATTGCGACCCACCATCAGTCGTTTTCACCCATGCTGCGATGGTACCCTGTGTCAGCCCACTGAAATTGCCGACATGGGTCGAGAGGTCGACATAGTCATCCAGCCCATCCGTCGAGAGTTTGCCTTCCCCGATGATGTCCGTGGAGTCGGTCGTGTCTATCGACGCCCCGTTCGTCAGGGTTCCGTCATAATTATTCCCGCTGGAATCTGTCGCATCGGCATCGAACGTCCAATGGCCTTGGAGATTCGTCGTAATATCCAGCAGCCCTCCGAAACCGGCTTGGGCCTCGGCATCCACCACCACCGCACTTTCGATGGTGCCCGTTTGGACTTCAAGATCCCAGTCACCACCCAGCTCCGCACTTCCGGTCATGTCCTGACTGGCGGCAATATCGGCTCCGGTGAGTTCCGCCAGCAGAGAGGCCGCCTCTTGCCCCACTGCCCCTTCCCCAAAATTACACCCATAGATCAGGAAGTCCGCATCCTGAGACAAGGCCTCGTTTATGACCATCAATTCATCGGCATACTCCCCTTGCATGGACGCGACCGTCAGTCTCCCTGTCCCTAACTGGAGTTCTCCCTGACTTCCATGGGAAATGATATGAATCGCATCGATATCTGAGCGCTCTCCCAAAATCTCGGCGATTTGCTCGAGGCCATCACGGGTGGAATCCAGGAGAATCACTTCTGCTTGAGGATCGATTCCCACCATGAGGGTATGAAAATCTTCAACACCGGTATCAATGAACACAATCTCCTTGCGCTCGGTGGGAGCGCCAAGAGAAAGATCGAAGGCCCAAGGGGCTTCTTCGGAGAACGACTCCGTAAGAGCAGAATCGACGGAGTTGTCCCCATCCATTCCGTGACTGGCCGTCGCATCCTGCGGTGCATTGTCCGACACCACTTCCCCGCCAGTCGCCAAGGCGGCCCCATCGAACAGAATGCGGGGTTCAAGAGCCCACCATTCATGACCCATTCTTGGGGAATGTCTCTTCGTCTTCATCTGAGATTTCTGACTATTTTCATCAAGCCGAGATTCTTTCGAATGGCAGATTTCCGTCGGCTCAAACAACAAATGATGAAGATGGCGGAAGGGCGTCATCAGGTAGATCTTTCGCATTCATCCCTCATACCGCAACGAACAACCGAATCAAGGGATTCTTGACGGCCGTATGCAAGAGAGACGATCAGTTTTTAGGGGGTTACGTGAGGAGAATGAACCTCAATCAGTCTTTTCGGATGTTTTTGCAAATTCTTGCGTAACTCCTGAAGATGTTTCTTTTCTGATAGGGCGTGGTTGATACCTGATTCATATAGTTGTTGATCATTCGTCTCCGTCATGGTCGATCAAAAATCTGTTTTTCAGAACAATCTCTTGAGTACGACCTTCTCGAAACGGGTTTACGATCAGATCCCACCCTCTCGAATCACCAAAGCCCACGTGTGATCCCAGACAATTCCCCAGAAACTCCGGGACGCTCCACTAACCCTCATGACTCCTGGAACCACCTGATTCCATGCGGGACGGTCATCTAACACACGCAACTCTACCCGGAAAATGGAGTGTTCAGGGATCAATCGCCCTTCTTCATCTTCACGAACAGGAATGTCACCTGAAAAAATCGAAGCCAGATACGGCCAATCCATCTGTGGTTCATCAACCTGATGAACTTCCTGCAACACGGCTTCCCGAATGATCCGTGCAGCATCATTCGGGTAAAACCACCCTGTATTCCCCTCCTGTAGCCGCACCTGATCTTCTTGACTCGTGAAGGCTTTGACGACATATCCGGAATCATCGATACAATGGGCCAGGACATCTTCTTTGGCTACCCAACGACCTGGTGCGAGAGAGGACGCCAAATCGGTGACATGTCCGGAAAACGGGGCACGAAGAATCAACTGGGCTTTGAGAGTGAGAAGCCCTTGCAATTCCTCTCGTTTTCCGTGAAGAGCCTGTCGAATGAGGACGTGATCATTTCGATCCTCTTTGTAGACAGCGACCCGATGAAGGCGAGCTTCTAACGCTTTCATTTGATGAGTCAGCACGTTAATTTGGTGTCTGAGCGAAGGAGAATCCAGCACGAAAAGGATATCGTCTTTTTGAACCCGGTCCCCTTCCTGCACATGCACCGTTTGAATTTGAGAGGGGGTGGGGGGATAGATTAAGGCTCGTTGTCTGGCTTCGAGGAGCGCGGGCATCGAAATGGTGGAATCCAGAGGTAACGCGCCCAACACAAGTCCACAGACCACACCTATCATCACACACCGGCCTCGCCAGGATTCCCATACCTCGGCTCGTCGTGTCCACCACACTTGGAATTCTTGTCCCAAAGGCCAAAGCACAAACCAGCCAATCTCCACGAGAAAGAGGATGATCCCCAAGGCTTTAAAGGCATACTGGTACACGAGCAAGGCAATCCCCACGAACATCACGGCCCGAAATATCCAGGTAATCCACGCGTAGAAGATCAATCGCCACTGTTGGGAATAGGGAAGAACTTCAGGCGGTTCATCGCCCCAGGCAAACAACCCTTCCCGAAGCCGCCATCGACCGAGAGCAAATGCCCGAGCTTGTAGATTGGGAATGCCGAGCCAATCCGATAACACGTAATAGCCATCAAACCGCAAGCAAGGATTCAAATTGATCATCAAGCCCGACACCCAATTGGTAGTCGCCAGGACAAACAGGACACTCCGCACCATCCCATCAGGACAGAGATTCCACAAAAATGTCGCCACCATGGCCACACCCAATTCCACGACAGTCCCCGCGACCGCGATCCTTGCTCGCTGTTGGCGAGACTGCAACTTCCAAGAATCGGTCGCATCCGTATACAGGACCGGAAATAACAATAAAAACCCTACACCAAGGGTATGGACACGACAGCCATACCGCGTAGCGGTATAGGCATGCCCCATCTCATGAAGGACTTTCGTCCCGACCAAACCCAATCCAAAGACCATCAGGCCTTGCAGGGAATAAAAATATAAAAACGTGGCTTGAAAGGCTTCCCACTGAACAGAGATGCCCATCAAGCCCAAGAGTCCCACTAGGCAGACGCTCATCCGAACTCTTCTGCTGAAACAGGGTTCCACGATGGGATACGTCCGTTGGAGAAAATGGTCCGGATTCCATAAGGGAATCCGAAAAAACAGGTAATGATGCAGGAGCGTGAGTATCCAATGACGTGAAGAGACCTTCGCCTGACGATACAATCCCCTTCCTCCATCATGCGGGGCTTCGAGGGTCAGATGATGTTGGTAGAGGAAGCCAATAAATTCATGAATCTCCCGTTCGGTTGTCTGAACCGTCGTCTGTTGGTGAAGAGCTTCGAGCAAGGACGAGACCGTCCCGGTCTGCCAATACGACAAGAATTGAAACGCCCTCCATCCGATTTGAAAATACTGATCCCGGACCGGATCAAAGATATTCCACGTGCCCTGGCCTTCCACAGTCGGAGTGCCCGGCATGATGTGTAAATCTTCACGAAGGGCCGGAAGGCTGTCGCTTGCACCGGATTGAGAATCGTTGTTCATAATCCGACCGTTTGCCTCAGGAACGAAATGGGGCGACGAAACAAGTAGAAAAAGAGGGATACTTCCTGGCCGGTAATTTTCGCGGTTCCCTGCCACCCGATTCGCAATGTCTCGGAGGGTTGAGACAATTCGGCCTTCACACGGTAGGCCAAAATCTTAGAGGGCAGAACCTCGGCATAATAACTCACATGGCTAATGACCGCCGGGACTGGTTTCAGTGGTTGAGCATGAAAGAAAATTTCAACAGCGGCATCCCTCTTCAAGACAATCGCATCTTCCACAGGAACATCGATTTGAATTTCATAAACCTGAGGATTCGCCACTTCCATAATCCGTTCCCCCACCGCCACCGGTTTTCCGATGAGGGTAGACCGATCGGCAAAGACAGCAATGCCATCGGAAGGTGTCACCACCTCAACCTCTTGAAGACGTTCCCAGGCATAATCCCGTTCAACCTCCTTCAAATGTACCGCAGAAGCCCGGACAGGCATTTGAGCGCTCGTCTCTTCATCCACGAACGCCTCCTGAGCCACGGTTCGATATTCCTGAAGTCCCACCGCCAGTTCTTGTTCGGCAATGTCGAATTGATTTCGCCATACTGTATCCTCATACCGAATGAGCGGATCACCAGCCTTGACAGGGGTATTCGGTTGAACCAACACTTCCGCGATCACTCCATCCAATGGGGCTGTCACAATAGCCGGATCTTTCGGAATCAGTTCGGCAGGAGCAAGGACCGACAAATTCACCGGCATCCCCATGGCCAAACCGGCTAACAGGAAGAGTCCCCAGGTCCACCGTCGTTTCCACATCCATTTGGTGAATGGCGGTCGGGAAACCAGCAAGGCCCACCAGGCATGAGCCACTGTCTTTGCAAAACGTTTGAGCAGGCCTTCTTCACCCTCCTGCCAGGGCACTTCTCGAGCCAACCAGAGACCTCCAAGCACTCGATTACCATCTCCCAGAAAGGGCACCCATACCACATGGGGGAATCCAAATTGTTTCCATTGGGCCCGAACTTTCCTGGGACAATCCGATTCGGACAACGTTCGAACATCAGACAATCCACCCTCTTTCCACAAGGTTCTGGTGAGGCTCTCAAGCCACTGAATGAATGGAGAGTGCGAATCCAAGGTCGAAAGGCTGGATACCGCCTCAACTCGACTCGATTTTCTGGTATGGGGCCAAAAAGATAGCACCACGGCTTGACGGAACATCACTAGCCGTCGAGTTTCATTCGCCAGGATAAAATGTAACTCTTTGAGCGTTTGCGCACCACGAACATATTGTTCAAGCTGCAGTAAAGCTCGGAGAAGCGTTACTTCTTCTACCCCTTGCCCTTTGCAGGAAGACGTATGGGGCGAAGAAGGATCGGGAGGTTGCTCTACGGCCGTTTCTGAAGCCACCGGTTGGGTCTGACACATCGTTGATGCCCCGTTAGTGTCCACGGCAATCTTGGTACTCCCTTAATGAAGTCTTGGCTTTGAGCGATCCCGTGCTTTGGAGCGTCGGCGACTTTGGAGTTTTGAGACGGTTCCCTCCTTGGGTGGTTGATCGGCAAATGTTGCGGCCCCACTCATACCGGCAAGAATGTCAGAGGGAGAGGAGTCGAAAGCCCCTACCACTCGAATAGTCTGGCTCACCGGATCGATTCGGGCTCCCAGGGATACCACATGGGCTTTATAGGAAAGCTGATTCTCATCGATACGAAAAACAAATGGACTCGTGGCTTTCAACCAGCGAATGGCAGAAGAAGGCACGATGAGCTCGATATCAAAGGCTCGATCATCGAGAATCGTTACGATCTCATCGTAAGGATTCACATGTTCAAATTCATGGGCTATCGTTCGCACGACTCGTCCGGCATAGGGGGCCGTAATCCGACACTGTTGAACCGCTAAACGAGCCTGTTGTAAGACCCCCAAGGATTTTTTCATCTCGATTTCGGATAGCTGTCTTTCCAATTCGCCGATCCCGTTCAGCTTGGCTAACTCCTGGTTATTCAAAAACACGAGTTGATGGCCCTCATAGTCGGCTTTAGCGGTGGCCAATTCAGCATGGAATTGCTCGCAAAAAAATTCAACGAGAAGATCCCCCTTTTGAAATCGTTGTCCGCTCCTAAACGGCAATCGCCTAATCTTGGCCTGCAACTCAGCCGCGATGGTCGCTTCTCGAATCGGGTGTACCACTCCCCGGATTACTCCCAACTCGGCAGGGGTAGTCCGTGTATGACTGAACCGTTCAGCTTGGCCTGGCTGCAGCAAGCCAAGGACCAGCATTCCGATGCAGACACCCGTGACCACCAGCCCTTTACCAATCTTCATCATTGGGCCACCCGATAGAAAGTTTGGGAGGTGGGAACCGAGTTAGGCGTTTCTTCGGGGCCTTGAGGGAGAACATTGTTTTCGACCCAATAGTCCTCCAAGGCCGCCGTCAATTCCTGTAAATCTCTGCCGGACACATCTCGTGGAAAGGGATTTTCCCCGATCGCCGTCAGAAGGTTGGCATAGGCTTCTTCCAGTCCGGCCAACGAAGATTCCATCTTCAGTTCAGCTAGAATACGTTGAACCTTTTCCTTAATGAGGAGATGTTCACTCATCCGTTGGTATTTCCATGATTGATGCACATGCTGGGTGATGCTGGTTTGTGTCTGAAAATATTGGAGGGCCATGTCCATATCTTCTTTGGCGGCATGATATTGAGCCACGGCCACATGCACCTGAGTCATGATCGTCATGGTCAACGCCAAGCTTTGTGCACGCAGCACTTGCTCCTGAGCATCAATCACTTGCAGACGAGTCGGATGCCGAAAAACATTCAAGAGATTCCAACTGACTTTGGCCCCATAGTTCAGCCAATTATTGTGAAACAAAAAACTATTACTATCGTAATGACCACCAGCAAACACATTCAGATTGGGGAGGAGCTCCAGAAGCGCCGCTTTCGTTTCTTTGGCATTGATTCTCTTTTGATAATCCACTTTTCGAAGCTCCGGACGACTCCGCAGAGCCTGATATTCTAAGTCCGACAAGGAGTCGTCCACCCGATTCCACGTCGCGTTTCGTGCTGGGATGAGGAGTTCATAGGGTTCACCCGGAGGAAGATTCATGAGTTCAGCCAAATAAATTCTGGCCAACGACAGTTCCTGCTTCAATTGATGGATGTCTCGTTGCAGTCCTAAGAGGTCGCGTTCATAATTCAAAGAGTCCAAAGGATTCCGTAAGTGTTGGGTTCGAATGGCTTGAACTTCCGAAAGGGCTTGCGTAACCCAGTCGTCAAGAAATTCCAAGCGACCCATCACTCGTTCAGCCCCCGCCGCTTTCGAAAACGCCATCCGGACATCCTGGATGACACGATTAGCCATGCGACGTTTCTCCTCTTCCGCGATCAACACATCATTCGCCGCCTGTTCGGCCCGTACGTAGGACAACCCGAAATCCAACACGTCCCAACTCAACGTAAGATTCGCCGCCAGCACATTTTTATCCGAAGATGTCGAAGGTTCTAATGACGTTTCCCCGCTCAACAGTGAACGGCTCCTTGCCCCGTTAAAATTACTCCTCCCGTTATATCCCAGCTCGGTGACCAACGTGGGAAGAAGATCAAAATGATCCAAATCTAATTGACGATGTGCGACCATTTTTTTTAATCCCTCCACGCGAAGCGTCAAATTATTCTTTAATGCCCTCGCCATGGCTTCGTAGAGGGAAATGGGGCCCGTGACCGGATCCTGATAGTGGGTCAATGCACTCAGGTCATCCTGAATACGTTGCTCAATATCCTGATTCGATAACGGAACGGGGTTCACGACACATCCTGAGAGAACATTGATGAGCCCAACCAACGGTAAACATGTAAGGCAGGAAACACGTTTTTTTCTTTTCACAAAAACCATTTTCAGAGTGACGTCATATCCTCACGCCAACAAGGTCAAAACCAAAAGCATCCTACAATCAGCTCAAAGGGGGTTACGAAAAGAGAACCTCCCAGAGAAGGAACACCCCCCAACCAAAACACAAGAAGGCCTCTTCATTCTGATTCTCCTGAATTTTGACGGAGGAAAATCCGTAGATCTCACTGAATTTTCCCTGTTTTTTTCGGTAACAACTCACCTCAAATTGAATAATTTCACAATATGTCACACCAACCGTCCCTAAAGAACCTACCGCAATAGACAACATACTCTCGTAAGGACGAACAAACGACAACAACGAGCAAGACTTTTTCAGAAAATTGTCAGAGGCTTTTTAAGGAATGAAGAAACCATCCCACAGAATGTGAGAAGGGATGCTCTCCTCAACGTAAATCAGCATGACTGCACAAGAATTAACATCCACTCAATAAATCACAGAACGATATCTCTTCTCATTCTTCCCTTTTACTGGCCGTCTTAATTCTTTGTTATCGTCTACCGAGAATATGGTCAGGAAAATGTACCTCTACGTATGCCAACAACCCTTAAGGAGTGCACCAGTCTTCCATGGCAATTCCCAAGACTGTCCATTGCTATTTGATTGAATTCGCATGAACACCGCTCTGACCCATTATGGGGACGTCTTCGTGGGCCGACAGCCCATTTTAGGGCCGTCTCTCAAAACCGTGGGCTATGAAGTGCTCTACCGTAATTGTGAGATTGATTATGCCTCATTTCAGAATGAAGAAATGGCGACCGCCACGGTCTTGCTCAATACCTATTTGGATATTGGCCTTGAACACGTCGTAGGTTCCCATTTGGCATTCTTGAATATTCCCAAACATTTTCTCCTCGAAAACTACTGTGAAGCACTCCCAAAGGATCGAGTCGTCCTGGAAGTCCTGGAAAATGTGCAGCCGACTCCTGACATTCTCCAAGCCCTGCAAGGCCTTTCACAAAAAGGCTACACCATCGCCTTGGATGATTTTGAGTATGAGGACCGGTTGAAACCTTTCCTGGAGATTGCAGACATCGTCAAAGTCGATGTGCTCGGAAAATCAGAAAGGCAAATAGAACGGATCGCACGGCAACTTCGACACTACCCTGGCCGCCTCTTGGCCGAGAAAGTCGAAAACCGGTCGGTCTATCACACCTGCAAAGAGTTAGGATATTTTTACTTTCAAGGATTTTTTTTCTATCACCCGGATATTATCCGAGGCAGAGAAATTCCAGCCAACCGAGTCGCACTGCTTGAACTCCTCGGAAAAATTCAAGACCCCCACGTCACCCTCAAACAATTGGTCGAACACATTCGAAATGATCTCTCGCTCAGTTATAAAATTTTGCGATACGTCAATTCGGCCTATGTCGGACTCCCGCAACAGGTCAATTCCATCGACCACGCGGCGTGTCTGGTGGGCATCGACCGCATTCGAACCTGGTCGACACTCATCATTATGGCCAGTGGAAAAGGCCAAGCCATAGAAATCCTGATTATCGCCTTGATTCGAGCCAAAATGTGTGAACGAATTGGAGCAAGCTTGGGACACGAATCGACAGAAAAGTTTTTCACTCTAGGCCTCCTCTCCGTCCTGGAAGCCTTGTATGAGTCCCCTATGGAAGAAATTGTCGACCGGCTGCCGTTGCCACAGGATGTGTTAGACGCCTTGACATCCGGAACGGGTGAGCTCGGATTGGTCCTGTCCTGTGTGAAAGCCTATGAACAAGGACAGTGGATGGAATTAAAAAGTCTACGGTTAGACCCGGCAGTCATTCGAGACATCTACCTTGAATCGATTGACTGGGCCAATAACTTCTCTCCGATGATTAACTAAGACGCCCAGCTCTTCATTCTTTGGGCACGCATCCCCTTTCTTCAGACCCATCGAATATGGTCCTTTGATCGCACAACAAGGCTACGTTAAATCCTTTTGTCCTCGCAGTAGTTTTCTCCAGTAAAGATATGGTAAGAAAAGAAGATCACGATTCGGCCCCTGTTCCCGATCGTGCAGGTTCCAACCCACTACACGTTCATGACCTTAATTCCTACTTCTGAGATTCTGCATTCTTCTTCCGTTGACCACACCCCTCCCTCACCTCACCGCTTGCCTCCATGGTTCAAAGTACGGCTCAATCCAGGGCCCAAATTTCAAGAGCTACAGAACATACTTCAAACAAAACAACTTCACACGATCTGCGAAGAAGCGCGTTGTCCCAACCGGTGGGAATGTTGGAATAACCGGACGGCCACATTCCTGATCCTCGGTGACCGCTGTACCCGGCGCTGTCACTATTGCTCAGTAACGACCAAACGGCCACTACCGATCGATCCGACTGAACCCCAACGAGTGGCAGAAAGCGTGCAATTGCTGAACTTGAGACATGCGGTCGTTACCTCGGTGAATCGAGATGACCTGCCAGATGGGGGAGCAGAAATGTTTTATGAAACGATTCATCGTATCCGAGCACTCAACCCGTCCTGTACCATAGAAGTCCTCATTCCGGATTTTGAAGGTCGCACACAAGATCTTGAACGGGTGATGACAGCCCGGCCCGATATTTTAAACCACAATATCGAAACCGTTCCTCGGTTGTTTCCTACCCTACGCCCCCAAGGCATATACCGACAGTCTCTTGAAGTCTTACAAAAAGCCAAGGAATTGGGTGGAAAGACCAAATCAGGATTGATGGCCGGGTTGGGAGAAACGCCGGACGAAATCCTTCACGTCATGAAGGACCTACGGGAAGTGGGTTGTGACATGTTCACACTGGGGCAATACTTACGCCCGACACGCCAACATGTCCAAGTCGCGAGATACTACACCCCTGAAGAATTTCAACGTTTGAAACAGCAAGCCATGGAGAAGGGCTTTTCCCACGTAGAGTCGGGACCACATGTTCGCAGTTCCTACCACGCAGAAGAACAGATTACAGCCTGACTGACTTGCCCTACGGGTACCTCAGACCGGAATGGCCACCGTCCCAGGGAGCGGCTTAGCTTGAGACCGAAGCCGGAGGACTCAGACTCTGTTTTTGCTTCAGAGACCAGGCCGAATAGGCATCCGGTCTTTCGGCAAGAGAGTCGAGATAGAGATGTTCACACAAGTTCCGCAACGTCACAAAATCTAACATCGTACATTCGTGTAGGCAGGTTTCGCACCGAATCATTTGGCCTTCCCTCCAATGCATGTTAGGACGGTGGTTGGGAAACAGCACAGAGGGTCGAACAACTAAGGGCTCCCACTCAATCTCCCCCATGTGAAAAAGCAGTTGTCCTGAATAATCCGACCCTCTGGCATGGTCATGATAGAAAGTATGGATATAAGTCCCAGATGAAGTAGAACCAATTGACGTGTGATTATCGTGGTTCCAACCCCAACCGCCCTACCGAATGATCAGCGCATGCTGGTTCACCGAAGTGACCAACGCCTCGATTTGTTGCCCAGGTTCTTTCTGTCCGTTTGGAAACGCCGTATCTTGACCGACTTCCACCCGGATTGACTCGCCTTCCGAATTTTCCTCGACCACATATACATTGCCCTGAATTTCTTTGAGGATTCCTTCAATATTCCTGAACCGAGAGGCGGGAGCCGTCACTGAACCCTTCCCCACCGTAGGTGAACCTACCGTGGGTTCCGGATCCAAAGCGTGAGTTGCAGGAACCATGAATAGGGGCATCACGAAAACAACAAGAATGATTAATCCTCGATGATTCATCCAACACCTCCTTGGTCAATCCTCAAACAGGCCCCGTTGTTACCCGGGAGGCCATGTTGGTATATGCCAGAATATGTGCAAAGGACATTCCTACCTAGACTCCAAGACGAATTATTGTTACCTTTCAAGAGCTTACGGGTTTGATTCCTCAAGAATGCCGGGCACCTAGACCGAGAATTCTGCAGGAAATCCCCTACATTTTCGGCCCTCTAACTGTAGGGTTAGGGGTGCAGGTTGTTCTATAATTCAACCTTATCGGAAATCACCTTCTTGTCAATTTCAGCCACATGGAAGCCAAGGAAGTTGATCGGTCGAATACGCCATAACACGTTCGAATCTAAACGGCCGAGATCAACCCATCGCCGAGTGCGAGAACGATCGAACTTCGCTGTTTTCCATTAAACGCTGGTCACGAACTCTGTACACCCTCTCTCTCTGTATTACTCTGACCATCACGTACACGATAGAGTTGGGGACCACCCTGCGAGCAGGGTATAATGAAACAAGGAATACAGAGATGGCATACCGTTTCGGCATTGGGAGAAACTCTTAATTCATGCGGGATTTTTTACCAGGATTAGCCGGTGTTCCGGCAGCAAAATCTACCATCAGTTTTGTAGATGGAGGAGCGGGCACACTCGAATATCGTGGCATCCGTATCGAAACCCTTGCCAGAGAAAGTTCATTTACCGAATCGGCTTTCTTACTGCTGTTTAATCGACTTCCGACCAAAACGGAACTTCGGCAATTCGAAAGTGATCTGACTCGGCACCGGCGAGTCAAATACCGGATTTCCGATCTGCTCAAATGCTTACCCGAATCTGGCCACCCCATGGATGCCCTACAAGCCAGTGTGGCGGCATTGGGCATGTTTTATCCAGTCGCTGATGTTCGAGATCCCAACACACGCTATGAGACCGCCGTTCGTCTGATCGCTAAATTACCCACGCTCGTCGCGGCATTCGCGCGGTTTCGACTCGGTGATGAACAAATTCAGCCCCGAGATGAGCTCTCCTATACCGAAAACTTTCTTTACATGCTTCAAGAACGAATCCCGGATCCTTCCCTGGCAAAAATTTTCGATACCTGTCTAATCTTGCATGCCGAACATACGATGAACGCGTCTACTTTTAGCGGACTGGTGACCGCCTCAACACTGGCCGACCCTTACACCGTTATTTCCTCGGCGATCGGAACCCTGAAAGGTCCGTTGCACGGAGGCGCCAATGAAGCCGTCATCCATATGCTCGAAGAAATCGGAAGCATCGAACAGGTTCCCGCATACATTGAAAATAAGCTGGCCAAGAAGGAAAAAATCATGGGATTCGGTCACCGGATCTACAAAGTCAAAGATCCACGGGCAATCGTCCTGCAAGAATTAGCTAAACAGTTAGTCCACGATTCGTCCTCTCATAATTTACTGTCCATCGCCCGTGCCATCGAGAAAGAAATGGAAAGACGAGTGGGCGCAAAAGGCATTCGCCCCAATGTAGATTTTTATTCTGGCATTATTTACCATCACATGGGTATTCCCACAGATGTCTTTACACCCGTATTTGCGATGGCTCGAGTCACAGGATGGCTCGCACATTGCTTCGAACAATACCAAGACAACCATTTATTCCGACCCGATCAAATTTATGATG
Source organism: Nitrospirales bacterium (assembly GCA_965223275.1). Classification (GTDB taxonomy): domain Bacteria; phylum Nitrospirota; class Nitrospiria; order Nitrospirales; family UBA8639; genus Nitrospira_E. The sequence goes on along the minus strand of OZ244992.1, from coordinate 3,629,245 downwards.
GAACACACGATCGACCCTATCAACCACTGGACACACGAACCAATCCTCACGAGTAACCAGACCCCGGCGAATCGCTCGGCTCTTGCCCATTTCATCCCGGCGGCATATCTCCCATGACCGATACTCACACCTACGACGTGTTGGTTATTGGAGCAGGATTAGCGGGGATGCGTGCGGCGCTGTCGGCGCATCAACAGGGCGCGTCGGTCGCCATTCTCACCAAAGTCCACCCCGTTCGCAGCCATTCCAATGCCGCACAGGGTGGGATCAATGCGGCCCTGACCGACCGTGGCGATAACTGGGAAGAACATGCATACGAAACGGTGAAAGGGAGCGATTACCTCGGCGACCAAGACGCCGTCGAAGTCCTGGCTGAAGAAGCCGGAGACGATATTATCGCCCTTGAACATATGGGCGTCATCTTCAATCGTAACGAGGAAGGGCGACTTGGCACCCGGCGCTTCGGTGGCCAAAAACGAGCCCGAACCTTTTTCGTTTCGGATTTCACCGGGCAAGCCATGCTTCACGTGCTGTATGAACAAACGATGCAAGCCAAGATTCCGGTCTTTGAAGAATGGTTTGTCACCTCATTGATTAAAGATGACCAAGAACGATGTTCGGGTCTGGTCGCCTTTGAAATTCAGACAGGAAAATTTGCCCTCTTTAAAGCCAAAGCGGTCATCTTGGCTTCCGGGGGATTGGGCCGGGTCTACGAACCCAGCACCAATGCCCTGATATGTACAGGGGATGGCATGTCACTCGCCTACCGGGCTGGAGCACCACTCATGGATATGGAAATGGTGCAGTACCACCCGACAACGTTGAAAGGCAAGGGGTTACTCATCACCGAAGCGGCTCGGGGAGAAGGCGCCTACCTGCTCAATAGCAAAGGGGAACGGTTTATGGAGCAATATGCTCCGACGATGCTGGAGTTAGCGTCTCGAGATGTCGTTTCCCGCGCAGAACAGATCGAAATCAATGAGGGGCGCGGGGTGAAAGGATGTGTGTTACTGGATTGTCGTCACCTTGGGCGTCCGTTTCTTCAAGACCGGTTAGGACAAATCTATGCTGAAGCGCACACATTTGCCAACGTGGATTTAGCGGAAGAACCCCTTCCCATCCGCCCGGGCATGCACTATCAAATGGGGGGAATCAAGACTGATGTTGACGGGCGATGCTGGGATCCCGAGAACAACTGGAAAGGACTCCCGGGCCTGTTCGCCGCGGGCGAGACGGCCTGCGTGAGTCTCCATGGAGGAAACCGGCTCGGCGCAAATTCCTTGTTGGACACCGTGGTCTTCGGCCGACGTGCCGGCCGATGCGCGGCTCAATACGCACAAGAACGACCCGATCCCAACATTTCCGAATCCATGATAGAAGCCGATCAGCAAAAGGTTCAGCATATTCGAGAACGCCAAGGCCAAGGAGAGACGGCCGCGGCCCTTCGCCTGGAAATGGGCACGACCATGAATCGCCATGCGTCCGTCTTTCGGGATCATGAAGGTCTCAAAACCGCCCAGGAGCGCATCCGGGCTCTGAAAGAACGGTTACCGGGGGTCACGATTCAGGACAAAGGCCGGGTATTTAACACCGGGCTCATGGCGGTACTGGAATTGGAGTGCATGTTGGATTGCGCCGAAACCATTCTTATGGGAGCCCTGACTCGAAAAGAAAGTCGTGGGGCGCATTTCCGAACCGATTATCTGGACCGAGACGATGAGGAATGGTTACAGCATATCCTGTTGTACCACTCCCCGGACTCGCTTCCCCAGACAGCATACCTTCCGGTTCGAATCACACGCTGGGAGCCACAAATTCGGGTGTACTGATCCGGCGTATAGATAAATTTTGCTCACACCCTTCCATGATATTTCTCAAATCGACATTCCGGAGGTAGGATGTAAGAAGAGAGGGTAATGCAGATTCGATGATAAAGACGACACTTCGGGTAAAACGCTATAACCCAGAACGCCACCAACCCACATCGTATTTCCAGAATTATGATGTAGAGGTCGATGCCTCAGATACCATCCTGGACGGACTGATCAGAGTTCGTGAACAGCTCGATGATTCACTCACCCTACGCTGTTCGTGCCGAGGAGCCATTTGCGGATCGTGCGGCATGCGAATCAACGGCCATGCGAAATTGGCCTGCAAGACCAAATTCGTCTCGGTCACAGCCGAGGGGGGCACGGTCCAGGTCGAGCCCATGAACAACATGCCCGTGATTAAAGACCTCGTCACGGACATGTCACCATTTTGGTCAAAAATTCGCCAAATCCAACCCTGGCTTCAACCGCCTCCTCCACCACCCAGTGGTGAGTATACGGCTTCGCCTGAGTCGATGAAGCATCTGACCGGAGTCATGAGTTGCATCATGTGCGGCGTGTGCGTGTCTGATTGCACCGTCTTGGAAGTGGATCCGTCGTTCGTCGGGCCCGCCGCTCTGGCCAAAGCGTATCGGTTTGTGGCAGACCCACGAGATGCACAGACGACCATACGACTCTATGAATTGAATCAACCCGGCGGGATGTGGGACTGCACACGATGCATGGAATGCATTCAAGTGTGCCCGAAGGGCGTAGGCCCCATGGACCGGATCATGAAGCTGCGCGATCACGGCATGGCCGCCAAGGTGCCCTCAACCTGCGGCTCACGCCATGCAGAAGTCTTCACCGACATCATCAAACACAAGGGCACACTGGATGAACCGATGCTCGCGGTACGCACCTTCGGATTGAAAAATCTCGGACGCATTGTCGGTATGATCCCGATGGTCATCCGCTCCTTTCTCAAAGGAAAGGTGCCGGCAGCCGGTCCGCTCCACCGGCCAATTCCTGGCATTCAACACATACAAAACGTGTTTAGACGCGTACGGGGTAAACAGTGAAGTACGCCTTCTATCCAGGGTGCGTATCCAAAGGCGCATGTCCGGAACTCTATCAATCCGTCATGCAGGTGTACCCGAAACTCGGCATCGAACTGGAAGAAATGACCACGGCCTCTTGCACAGGAGCTGGAGTCCTTCAAGAGAAAGACCTCAAGCTAGGTGACGTGCTGAACGCCAGAACCTTTGCCTTAGCAGAGCAGCACGGTCTCCCTATCATGACCATTTGCAGCACCTGCCAGGGCGTCATGAGCCAGGCCAACGAGCGGCTCACAACACAGGAAGACTATCTCAATGAAGTAAACGCCATTCTCCAGGAAGAAGGCCTCACCTACCGAGGGACGACCACGATCAAACATTTTCTCTGGATATTATTGGAAGATATCGGCGAAGACACGCTCCGTCGCCGGATCACGCAACCGTTGACCGGGGTAAAAGCCGCACCGTTTTACGGATGCTACATTCAACGACCGACCGACGCATTGGGATTTCCCGAACATCCGGACCGCGAACGGGCGCTAGAACGAATGATCGAGATTCTTGGAGCCGAGGTCGTGGATTTTCCAGGAAAAACCCGGTGTTGCGGTTTTCCCATCCTGACCATCAATGAAAAAAATTCGCTCAGCATGGTGGCCACCCATACCGGCGACGCCAAGTCCAGTGGCGCCGATATCATGGTCACACCCTGCCCGCTCTGCCACCTCAACCTCGACGGCATGCAAAGTAAAGCGGCCGGCTTGGCCAACACGTCGATCGATCTCCCGATTTTCCACCTCCCTCAACTCCTCGGCCTGGCCATGGGCATGAAACCCAACAGCCTGGGCCTGCAACGCAATCTGGTTTCGACCGAATCCATTCTGGCCAAAATCGGACGCTAGGAAAAATCTTTAAAAGTACGAACCAGAAGTCAGCCCGGAAAGGAGGCAATTAACCGGGCCATTTCACCACGCATAGTGGCGGTATCCAACCGATGACGGTCTCCATGCCCTGGGAGAATCCATTCGAAAGGCACATCCAGGAGGGATTTGGTCGATTCATGAAGTTTTTGCCTATCCATCACGAGGTTTTGAGGAATGCCCAAGCCTTGTTCTTCACGGTCCCACCACATATGATCACCCGTGAACAAAAATTTCTGCTTGTAGGATAAGACCAGACTTCCGAGTGTATGACCCGGTGTGGGAAAAATCCCAAAATCTTCACTCACCCCAACGGTTTCATAGCCCTTGATGAACCATTCCGCATCCGGTTGGGCCGCGGAATCGGCTTCATGAATGATTCGGGTGGCTTGAAACCTTTTGCCAAATCGATCGGCATCCGCCACGTCGTCTTCATGCGTCAGAAAGATGTAACGAATGCCACCCATCTTCTCGAAGGTATCGACTAACTGTGCGACATACCGTGGACTATCGATCAGCCAATTTCCCTCCGAATGCTGAATAAAATAACTATTGGCCCCGAAAGACTTTTCCGAATTGAACCCGTTGTAGTAGACGCCCTCATCCAACAATAACGGAAAGCTGGCTTTGGCTTCCCCCAATGCGGCAGGATTGTTCTCCGTCGAGCCGATACACCCGACGGGACAGGCTAACAGCGCTTGGTAGGCTTCAACCCATTCGCGTTGACTCCCCGGTTGAGCATAGACGCGTGAATAATCGCCTTCCTCAGAAAAAGAGGCAGGAGCCAACTGTCGGCAGGTATCGCAATTAATGCACGTGTCATCGACATATAACGGCCCCTCAATATTACTGGACAACCGTTTATTCACATCGGCCATGGGGGTCCTCTCCACAATCCAACTAGATACACTAAGGAAATACAAGTGTGATGGAAACCTGTATTCATCATACCAGTCGCGTCAATGCCGTCGGATAATAAAACGAGATTAGTTGGTTACAAGATCCGTCCAGGATGGTATCCTTGAGGCACTCATGAATTTCGATCCAGCCATCGCAGCACAACAGTGTCTTCAACAGGCAGAAGCTCAGGGGGAGCTTGGGCAATGGGAAGATGACATCCTTGAAGCCGAAGAAGCCTTTTCGACCGATCAAGGCCCGGAGGCCAAGGCCGCGTATGAGGCGCTCCAAGAGTTTGCCGACAAACTCCCTCGCGCGAAATGGTTTCAAGAATTCCTGATTTACATCACCTGGCAGCAAGTCACCGAAGGCCCATTACCCCGCTTTTTTCAGCATGGACTCGAGTCCTGCGATCGATTTCTCGAACAGTTCGAACAAGAGATCATCGACACACCCAGCCACCAACAAATACTCGCCCTCCGAGAATCCTTCCAGGGAGGACTCGGCATCGAATCCGAAAACCTTCTTCCTGAATTGGATGAAGATTCGTTCAAGGGTGGCGATTAAAACCGCAACGTTCATGCGTCGTCCCTCAGGAAACTCTCACCGCCCTTCAAAGACCATCTGGCCTGCTCCCATGGAGGTCCGAGCCAGTACCATTGAAGGAAAGGGTCTCTTCACAAAAGTCCCCTTACGAAAACGACAAAAAATCGGGGAGTTCACCGGTGAGCGAATTTCCTGGAGAGAGGGCCGCAAGCGGGCCACAACGCAACAATGGATCGCCATCGTGGAAGTCAACAATGGGGTATCCATCGATGCGGCGAGAGAAAAAACCGGGTTTCGATTCATCAACCATTCCTGCTCTCCCAATACCTTTATGCGAGTCATCGGAGAACGAGCGGAGTTTTATGCCCTGCGCCCGATTAAAGCGGGCACGGAGTTGACGGTGGACTATCATCCCTCACATCATAATGAAACCCTACGGTGCACGTGTAAGAGCCACAAATGTCGACAATACATTTAAGGAAAAGATTTTCGTTTCAGCCAACTATGGCATCCCCCTCACCCATATATTCACCACAAGGGAGGTTATTATGAAAAACAGGCAAGAGGTGTTACAGACAAAACGGGAAAGATTTTGGCACCTTCCACCCATTCTCATCTCTTCCCTCATTATGGTGGGAATGGTGCTGCTCCCGGCCGTTGGGTTCGCGGGTGGAAAGGGAAAAGGGCCTCGGTACAGCCCTGAACAAAAACTGGAGAAAATGACCAAACACCTGAATCTGACTCCCGAGCAGCAAAAACGAATTCACTCTATTCTTCAGAACAAACACCAGAAAATGCAGGCCCTTCATCAAGAGATGCAAAAAGTTCGTCAAGGAGCCATGGCGCAAATCGAAAAAGAATTAACTCCTGAACAGCGCAAAAAGTTTAGACAGCACAAGCAAAAACGATGGAACAAGGGCAAAGGCCATAAAGGAAAGAGGGGCAAAGGTCGCGTGCGCAGTCGAGGCGTCGATGGTGATGATGACGATTATGACGACGATGAGGATGACGACGAAGACGACAAAGATTAAAAGGCTGCAGGCACGATACCTTTGACGAGGGTATCGCTTCTTCACTCTTCAACAGTTTGGTTTCCGTAGCCCTTGGCGAACCAAGAGCTACGGATTTCCAACCACTCCCGATCATGAATGAAACCGTTGAACTACGAGCCACCTACCGTTACGTCCAAGAACATACTTGGGTGGTTCAAGGAATTACCGGATTCCTGTCGGCCTACTTCATGGAAAAACCGGGATTCCAAGTGCTCAAACATTTCGATGAATTGGAGACGGGCATGCATGTTTGGATATGCCAAGTTCCTCCCAACATGAAAATTACGAATCTGCTTCGACGCCTACAGGTCGATATTCCTCCCTGCCACTTTCGAGAAGAAACCGAAAATCCTGACTCCACACGACGATTCCTTCTCGATTCTGACGAAGAAGATCCTACTAAGTCATAAACTCCCTTCACCAAGCATGGAAAGAACATCCTTTGGCTTTGCGTCCTCCTGAGGGTCCATCTCAATACACAAGTGGGCCATGAGTAATCTTCTCCCCCGGTTCAACCAGCGAGTGAGGAACCAAGCGAATCCCATCCCCATGATCATCCTTGGGATTCCAATGATTCAGAGTCCCCTTTTCTCCAAAGGGGCGCGTTTTTCCCTGGTCGCGTAAAAAGAGAATACCTTCCGCAATCGCGTGCGACACCGGAGTTTGAGGAAGCCCCAATTCTTGTACCGCTTTAGAACAATCAAAGATCATGGAAGCCCCGGCCACCCGCACCCCGGTCAACGAAGCCCTAGGAGAACGATGGGTGATCCTATCAGCAATCCATTCCGACACGGCCGCGAACCCCAGAGCCACACCATAGGGAATGTGTCGACGCGTCATAGGTAGCCCCGTCAGATCCTCTAGGAGCCTCAAGACTTGAGATAGACGCACATTCTCACCCCCTAAAATGTAGCGTTCTCCGATTCGCCCCCGCTCTGCGGCCAACAAATGCCCCATTGCCACATCGCGAACATCCACCAAATTCATCTCAAAGTCCACATACCCGGGATTGACCCCATTGACATAATCCATCAGCATTCTTGTGGGTGGAGTCATGAGGTAATCACCGGGCCCGACGGGCAAGGTAGGGTTCACGATCACCACCGGCACCCCGTTATTTGCGGCAGTCAAAGCTGCCTGTTCGGCCTGATATTTCGACCGGCAATAAGGGCCCGGCATATCCTCAAGAGTCCGAACTACCTGTTCATTGACCACACGGTCCGAACTTTTCCGTCGTCCCTTTAAAATCGACTCGGTTGACGTATGCACCACTCGCAGCACATTGGCCTGAGCTGCGACCTCAAGAACCGCCCGTGTGCCATGAAAATTTAAGCGGGAAAACTCTCTCTTATCCGCGGCCCACAAGTTTGGATTGGCCGCCAGATGAAACACATATTGGGCCCCATCCATGACTTTCCTCAACACAGAGTTGTCTAAAATGGATCCCTGCACATATTCGACCCGCGCATCCATGCAAGTAGGCTCCTGCACATCAATTACACGTACTCGATGCCCACGATCCAATAAAAGCTGGACCAGATGACGGCCGATGAACCCCGCGCCCCCCGTCACGACAGAAATGGCAGGTGAAAACGGGAGATGATGGGTTGAACGTGAAGAAGGCGGGTGAGAAGAAGTGACGGCTTCCATAGGCCCTGCTCCTTTCCCTGACCGGTCAAAAAACCAGATCCAGCGAGAAGAGAGGGACAATGCGGGTGGGCAGGAAGGTCGCCACCCACAACCATCTCCGGACTTTGGTTTATTCAGTGTTACACGAGGGGATGAAACAGAGGGGGGGGGAATAACCAACCCCTGAGAACGCTTTAGGCGTTCTTGGAGGAGCAGAGTACCCAATAAATCAGGAATAGTCAAAAAACCCTATCAGACATTGTCAAAGAAAAAAAACACCCTACTGTATTCCTTAGTTGGCAATAGGATTTTAGAGAGAAGAAGGAGGGGAACCCTGCATATCCTGAAGATAGGCGGCTTCCTCTTCCACATGCCGGCGGAGCTCGGCAGAAGGAGGAGCGGATCGGGCCCGTTCGTACCAAAAATCATCCAGCGCCGCCGAGATCTTTGGCGCATCGAATCCGTCGGCATCACGATCACGGCAATATTCCAGGAACGCGACGATGGCCTCGGATTCCTCACGGGAAAATATCGATAGGCGATAGCGGGAATAATCCAAAAACCGCATGGCCCCGAACCGGCGAGGATTCACGAAAGCGGACTTGCCGATCCTCTTCTCAAAAGTCCTGTTGGCCATCGGTAGACGGATCACCGTATCCTCAAAACCATTGGTGAGATGAAAGACCGGGTCCGCAACATCAAGTTTGTCTTCCAGATGGGCAAGTAAAAACGCGGGCAAGAAATACCGGAAGCCACCTTCCGAGAAAAAACTCAACGCTTCCGAGTTTTCATCAAGAGTCGTGGAGGACACCTCGGACCAATGCGAAATCCCGAGAAAGGGAGCGGTTACCTCCCCCGGCTCACAACCCTCCCGGCTGCCAACCAGAAAAGGATCTCCCGGGTGCTCGGTATCACAGAACCCCTCACGAATTAATTGGACAACTGCGGCTTTTTCTCGCATACCATTATGGTAGCATTCATCGTGTCTTATGCCCACGCCAGGCATCATCACGACATCGCTCTAGACTGAGGAGGATGTGATTCTGAGCGCAATCTGAATCAACCGGACCTGAGGATCCCATGGACAGCGCCACCTTCTTTCTTCATCTCCTTTTGATCTTACTCACAGCACGGGTCTGTGCGGAATTGGCCTCACGGGTCCAAATCCCACGAGTCCTTGGAGAACTCTTCGCCGGTGTCCTCCTCGGTCCCAGCATCCTGGGGTGGATCGAACCCACCATTGTCATCAAACTCCTCGCCGAAATCGGCATTATCCTTTTGCTCTTCGAAGTCGGCCTGGGCACGGACGTGAAACGTCTGGTCGAGACCGGGATGAAAGCCACGGTCGTCGCCATCGCCGGATTTATCCTTCCCTTCCTCTTGGGATTCGGTCTGGCGTTCGGCCCATTTCAACTCCCGCTTCTCGAGTCACTCTTTATCGGAGGCACCCTCACCGCGACCAGCATCGGGATTACCATCCGCGTCCTCATGGACCTCACCCGTCATCAAGAGCGGGAAGGGCAGATCATCTTAGGAGCCGCGGTACTGGACGATGTGTTGGGCATCGTGCTGCTCGCCCTGCTCTATGAATTTTCGATTGGCGGGGGTATCAACGTCATCAACGCCAGCAAAGTGCTGCTCTTCGTCGTCACCTTCTTTGTCCTGGCACCTATCGCCGCCAAGTTCATCTCCATGCTCATCAAGCATTGCGACCTCACCACAAAAATTTCCGGCCTGATCCCGACCGCCGTCGTGTCGTTAGTCCTCTTCTTTGCATGGCTCGCCCATGCGGTAGGGGCACCGGAGTTGTTAGGTGGATTTGCGGCAGGCCTGGCCCTATCCCGAAGGTTTTTCCTGCCCTTCGGCATTTCCCTGCATAACGACCCCGTCTTCGCCCATCGTATCGACGCGCAAATGCGCCCCATCATCTTCCTCTTTACCCCAATTTTCTTTGTCATGGTCGGCCTTTCCCTCAACCTGCGCGAAGTGGATTGGACCTCACCGTTCATCTGGTTATTTTCGGGAGCGTTGTTCACCGTCGCCGTCCTGGGCAAACTGTTAGGAGCCATGATGATCCAGGAGCCGTGGCGCAATAAACTGGTCATCGGCCTGGCCATGATCCCGCGCGGAGAAGTGGGGCTCATCTTTGCCGAACTCGGGCGCGTCAGCGAAATCCTCACCAACGAAGTCTATGCGGGCATGATCATCGTCATCGCCCTCACCACCCTCTTCCCACCCCTGGCCATCAAATGGGTCTATCACACCTATCCGGCAACCCACAAAGAAAAACCGGAATTTTCCTAACCTTTGCACAGGGGCAAGTAGCAGTCAGACGGGAAACCCGAATTAATTTTTTCCCATTACCTTCGCCTTGGCAAGGCGCTTCGATCCGAGTGGGATGGAGTGAGATGGGGTATGCCCAAGTGATACCATCATCCCGCCCATACCGGAGAAAATAAATTTTTGAGTGTGATTGAGTGAGATCCTGATACATCTGGTACCGGGAGTAAAATCGGGATGCAACCGGGTGTAAAACCGGGTGTGGGGATTTACGTATAGGTTGGGTTGGTGGAATAGAGGATAAAACTACTATGCACCATGCCCTTAATGCCCCATTATTTGTCTGCATAAATTAACGTAGTAGGCCCCAACCTAATCAAAAATAAAACTTAGCATAAAATACTTATTTAAGTAATGCCCCCACTGGGCCTGCCTGCCCAAAGGCCCGTAAACCCTGGGCCAATACACACCCACAGCCCAAAATACCTGTTTAGAAAGTCCGCCTTGGGGTTTGTAAACACTGGTGGGTAGTTGGGGTGAGGGTATGGGTGCCCATGGCCTTAAATGGCCACCCTGGTGGTAGCCAGCCTACCAGGCCCCTGCTATAGCACACCTTAATTAAAATGATAAAGGTTCAAACGTTTAACATTGGGTTACCGGAACTCTGAGGGGGGAGGGCTGAGTTACTCCTATTAATTGATTTCCTAATACCCGCTTTGGGTCATAAGCCGCTATTTCGATTTGCGGTATCGAAAAGCTCACGCGTAACGCTTTCACATAGACGCATGATTCACTGAAACCTTATCTCTTCGGGGGTGAGGCTTTGCTTTTGGTCTCTCCCTTTATTCTTCTCAACCCGTTTCAAATACTGCCCCAGCCGTCGCTCGTTCCTGAGCTTCAGTTCCGCCGCATGGTTGGCCGCCTCCTGACAAACCTTCTGTTTCGTGTATTCCGTAAATGCAATCTTATGGGATTGGGATTTTGACCAACTCAGGAAAACATTCATTGGAAATTAAATTTCCGGCAAATCAGCCAGGGTGATTTCTGTTAGTGGGGCCTTAGCAGCAAATTCTCCTAATCGGAAGACAATCTTCCTTATGGCCTTTTCAAGCCATTCCTTTTCCAATGACGTGAGATTTTGATTCAAGCCCTCAGCTTTTCGAGCGGTTTCTACATCACCTCGTTCAGTGGAGAGTTCTCCAATTTTATTTAGGATGGAAACATCAATTTTATATTTTTTGGCCGCCCGATTCCTTTTTCCGTTTTTCCTTGTGCTGAGTTCAATGAGAGTCAAAATAAAATAGGCACAAGCCAGTAATGACTCTTTCCCCTCTCTGTACCTCAGCCATCTGGTATATCCTATTTCCGTATCAACATCGATTAAAAATTTTTTAGGTGGGGGAGGATATGCGGACATGGTGACGTATGCTGATACGGTTTCTGTTACATTCACTGTGAGGTTTACTGGTGATGGATTTATTATTTGAGGTTCCCCTGGTTTGGGGGGATTCCGATCAATAATCTCTGCGTGGTCAAATGCGAACCGTAGTCGGCCAATTCCTTCTATGAGATCGGAACCCATCTCCCAGGACCGCAAAAAGGGATCGACTGCTTGCCGTGCGGTCTTTTCTTCAGGAAATTGTCCGGTAAGTATTACTGAAAGCCAGCCATCAATGAGGGTGAATTCTCCAAGGGGATTGGAAAAGGTGAGGGGATCAGGGTTCTTATAAGAATAGCCTTCGTCCGGGACAACTTGGTATTTGAGTTTAACCACGCGTGGATCACGCATGCGCCAAGGTTAGCAAAGGAAGCAAAAAAGAAAAACAACAAAGCCTCACCCCAGAAAATGAGAGGCCTCAATATAGAAACATTATTGATTTTTAAAGGTTACGGGTAAGCTCGGCGATACCGCCACCAGCTCAGGCCAGCCAAACTTGTGCCGAACAGCAGCGTGATGGAGGATTCGGAAAACGACAGGTCTGCAGTCGGCCAAAAGCAGACGAAGTCATATATGGAGTGTGATTGAGATGGATCAGGAACCGGGGGTAAAACTGGGAGAAAAATTTCTACCTATGGGTCCCTTTTTTCATTGGTAATTTTAGAAGAGGCAGGGGGAAATTTTTTGGATAATGAATAATTCTCCATAACGCATTCACGATGGAACAATCACTGGAGACATGTCAGTAGTTTCAAGATGAAAACTTTCCTAGGGATTCACGGATAATCCCCACCACTGCGGAACCAGCGAAAAGGCCACGTCAGCCAGCACCCTCAGGCCACATGGAGTCAATAATACAACCTTGAGCAAAACACCGTGACCTTGCCACACTTGCCCATCGTCTTGATCTAACTGGTGTTTTCCTTTGCATTTGAATGAAGAAAATGGGACCGGCAGGTTCTGAGGATCCATGGATTATGAAGCAGTCTTCAGTCGCGTTTCAGATGAGTTCATAATTTCCGAGATAGACCACTCAGCAGAAATGTCCTCGTTTTTTTTTGACCCTTTTTGTAAAATGAGGCGCATTGCCGCAGGTGATCCCTTCGTACTTTACCTATCCTTTATTATTAAGGAGGTAGCCATGAAACGAACCCTCTTTCTCAAACTCAACTTGGTGATATGGGGAATCTTTCTCGGCTTCCTGATGTCTTCTTCAGTGGCCTATGGGTCCAGCCGTGTCTTCGTGCAAAACAACACTTCGAAGACATTAGTGATCAACACGACGAGCACCTTGGGTAAGGCCTATTGGAAAATGAAGTCAAAAGTGATTCCTCCATGGGGACGAGGCGAAATCTACGAAACGAATCGTGACGAAGGAGTCAAGGATGGGACAACCTACGTGTTTACTTCCGTAGTGACTGTCAAAGGTGAACGCGGGACGATAAAACAACACCAACAGGAGTTTGCCCTTCGTCTCAAATTGAAAGGGAGCATGGTTAACAGCCATATGTGGCAATCCGTGAGAGATCAAGTCGATCGCCAGCATACATGGCATGATGACCGGAAAAAGTGGAATGCAAATATGCGGATAGAAAAACGCCAATGGAACGTCAAATACTGGGCATTTTTCACGGGAACGGATGACAACGTGGAGTATGTGTTTCAGGAAGAGTATGACCGTCCGGTTGGATGGAACAAGAAGTCGGGCGAATGGTTCAACAACCACTTGAACATCCTGGCCTGGAATGTTTTCATGCGCGGCTTCCCGCTCGCAGAGTATCAGACAGGCCGTGCCAAAATGGTCGGTCCGAAAGTGCCTGGCTACGATGTGATTGCTTTTAGTGAGGTATTCGACCACGACGGGGAAGACAATCTCCGGAAGTCCATGAAGCAAGCCGGATATCTGCACCAGACGAAGGTACTTGGCCGGGGAAGATCAAGTGGGACAACATGGAATGGGGGCGTGATGATCGTCAGCCGATACCCAATTGCAAAAACCGCGTACGTATACTTCGGAGATACCTGCGGGGGGGAAGACTGTAATGCTGATAAAGGTGTCGTCTACGCCAAGATCAACAAGTCCAATACAAAGGGGTCCCCGAATTATTTTCACATTTTTGCGACTCACATGAACCAAGGCGGAAAGGAGTGGAACTACCAGAAGAAACAACTTAACATCATCAAAGGGCTGATTACGAAACAGAAAATACCCCAGGATGAGGCCATTATCGTCCTTGGCGACCTGAACATCAAAAAGTGTGACAAGTTTGTCAAAGGTCCCCTGACGATAGAACCCGCACCCAAAGGCCCGTCGCACCAATGTGCGAAGCTGAACCCTCATTACCAACAGATGCTCACTATCCTTGACGCTCAGGATGTGGCCCACAAGGGCTATAAGTACAATTATGATGGGAATGTGAACAACTTCAATAATTGGGAGGTAGACGGAATTACTCGTCCTATCCATAAAGGCACAACCAAAAACCTCGACCATATCCTGATCGTCAATAACGGTGTTAAGCCGACTGGGGCTTCATATACGGAAACTCGAGTCCTGCGCCATTATGACGAGTGGAAAAAGCTTGAGACTGACCTGGCACGCTGGGATATTTCAGACCACTTCGCGGTCTATGGCAACCTGCATTTTCACTATGATCCATTAGCAGACTGGGATCCTGGGGTACAGACTATTCAACTGACCCGGTACTGGCATGGCGGGAACAAAGATGTTGTAGCGGTGGCCACAAAAGAAAAACTTAACGCGGTGAAACAGCAAGGGTATCAGCGAGTCGGAGATCACGGGTTGCTCTTCCGAACGAGAGAAGCCGCTGATCAGTGGGCAAAGAATCCGCCAGCCGAATCGAGGAAAAAACTCGTACGCCAGGCATCAAGGTCAAAAGGAAGGAAATCCAATCTCCGAGGGTCGTTGAGTCGTATTCGATCACGGGGGATTTCCGAAGGCAGTGAGGATGCCAGGGGAGTTCTTGGGGAATTAGTCGAAGAGTCGGAGTTTTCAAAAGAGGACTCTGATGTGGTGGAATTGAATGAAAATGATCTTGATGCCCTTGAAGAAACCTATACAGAGGAGGAAGAGAACAACCAAGACATGACCTTAGAGGATGATGAGGACACTGATCTGGCCATGCGCGAGGAGGTGGAAGGTTCGGGTGAGATCGTGGAACGAGGAATCAAGAAAAAGTCCATGCCTCGACGATTTATCCTCAGGCCGACTCAAAAAGGTTCCGGGAAGAGAAAGGGTGCGAAAAAGCCTCGAATCAGGCTGACGGTTAAACCCATTGTGCCACTTAACTTATATTACAGCGACAAATACAAAGATTACTTTTCGACGACCTCGCTAGTTCGTGGTAAAAAGGCCATGAACGGTCTAGGAAAATATCGGAATATGGGCCGTCAAGGGTATGTGTTTTCCAATACGATGTACAAAAGAGTGCCCAATTCTTTAAGAAATCGAATGATTCCTATGTATTCCTGGTACAACAGCAAAACCCGGGATAATTTAATCGCTACGGGCGCTGGCGATACTCAGCATGCGAAAAAGAATGGCTATAAACTAGTCGCGTTGGAGGGATATTTGATTGTGAATAAACCCATGCCTGCTAAAGGATGTCAGGCGAACTCTGACTGCCCATCCAGTCATTATTGTGACACGAAACAAGGAGTATGTAGACCTGATATACGCTAGAAGAGAGTGGGAATGCGTAAAGGCTGGATTTCTATGGTGCGCCCGACAGGAGGCGAACACTATAACCCGCTGATTAAAAATACAAAAGGCTAAAAATCCGGGCAACGGAATGTCCGCTTTGGGTCGGGAGCGGAAGTTGTGCTTTTCAGGATTAACGAATTATCTAATAAAGGACAAGCAGAACAGAAAATTTGTCAATTTACTTTAAACTTGGTGAGAATAATATATGTCCAAAATATGCAAGATCTTCTATGGTTACATAATCATTGTTTCGAGCTTCGGGAATTTGTTTCTTCTCCCAACTTGTAGGAGGAAGCTGAACCAATTCCAATTTCAATGGCAATAAATAATGTATGGGGACAATTGAGGAAAGATTCTCTGAATCCGAAATTGAATCACCAAAATCCCACCCACGGCAATTCACACCAATTACTCTGCCCTTGTCATCAAAAACAGGCCCCCCGCTGGCTCCAGATTTTAGTTTTATAGTGGTTTCAAAATGGGGGTAGGGAAGAGAGGGATTATCATCTTTCTCCACAATTTTAATGAACCTACCCTCAAAATAGTCTCCCTTGATTACTGGAATATTTTCTTTTGCTGTGAAATCTAATACCTTATTTTCGGGATAAGCATAAGTTATAACCTCACTGCCAGGCTCCGGTATTTGCAGAGATAAAGGTGCCCTAAGATTCATCAAAGGTTTTTCTGGAAATTCATCCAAAAAATTGTTTACTTGAAGAATGGCTAAATCAAATTCCTTGAGAAAATGTGCCCGTAAAACTTTCCTTAAATGGCACTTGTCTTTTTCAGCTAGGTGTAAAACAAAAGATGGCCCCAATTGGTTATTGACTATTTGGATCAATGGCTCGACGACATGTTGAGCAGTAAGAACCAATCCATATCTGGCCACATAAAATCCCGTTCCAATAATTTGGAGAAGGCCAGGCTCAAGCTCCTTTATGATTGGAATGGTTGCCTCGCCGGGATGAATTGGATTCCCCGCACCATCCTGTGCTTCCTTTTTCATTTTCCCTGCAGAGCCTCACTGAAAATTGCGTTACCTAAAAAAATTTATAACAAATTATTCTGATTTGGCCCAAATCTGCTAAAAACTATGGGACGTGCTCACATCCCCCTCACCAAGCTGTTTCCCAACCACCTGGTTTATAAACACCTATATCCGCCAACCCATTCCTGCATAAACACTGGGGATTTGGCCTGCCAATTTGGCTAGGGTTTGTAAACAGAGCCAAAAACTGTGAAATTTGTCCTACAGAGAAGGGGCCAACTTGTCTTCTCTTAAATGTGTGGGACAATTTGATGGGGAAGGTTTCACCCGAGTCAAATCTCCACGGCACCATGGGTGAGGAAAAGCCAGCCGTATGAATAGACATAAAAAGATTAGGTGGCGGTCTCTCACCTGACAGGGTCTGATGCAAATGGAATGGTTAGCATTGAGTCACACCTTGAAGGAAATTGGAGATTGGGCAGGGAATCTATTCCGAAAGACACCGAAAAACCATAACCCCCATCTTGATTGGTTCCCGATCAAATTAGCTTTATTGGCCACAGCCCAACTCTACCAGCAGTTTCTCCCACACCCAGACCTTCACCAAGTCAGACAGCTTTTGGATGGTGGAGAGCCACATGAGCCTAATCTCAACACACGGTTACGGTATATTCGTGATCTGTGCAGTGCCTCAACCTACTTTTTTAAGATGAAGGGAAGGAATTCTTCTGACCATTCGCTAGACCCCGTTACGATGGTTCAGACGCCGGGAGAAAAGGTGTGGTCGGCATGGCTGGCTAATGAGGTGCCCGAATCGGCCAATGTCCAAGAGCTCGCTCGTCTCTTAGACGATGTCTTAGAGGCCATGCTGTGCGTCTATTACAATTTGTTGCTGCTTGAGGACCACGACCAAGAGGCCATTTTTGATGAAGTTCACCGGCACTTAACCCATGTGGTTGGGCACTTTGATTATGCTGAAGAATTCCTGATTGAAGCGATGCACCCTGCACCAGACTGACAGATCTAGAAATTTTCAAAGGGAAATAGATGGCCATCAATGAATTTCAACGACAGACTTGTCTAAGGATCGAGAATCTCCTTCAAACCCTCCCTCAGGTTGAGGCGAACTCATTCCAAGAAGTGATCGGGAAAGAGGAGACGTACCTTCAAATCCACATCGAAGGCGCTAGGTATACCCTGGAGGTTTATCTCTACGAAGATGAAGCTGGATATTTCTTAGATGGGAGACCGTGCTTTCCCAGAAAAAAGTGGATCATTTATGAAAAGCCAGACTTTTCTTCTTCGAAGGAACTGCTTCAAGCCTTTCTAATTGACCTCCGAGAAAAATTGAGTTGATCGGGGGCAATTGAAGAGAGACTCCTAAGGCCGAGAGACTGTTTCGTAAGAGAGATGGACCATACAATGAGAAGTAAAAAGAAAGATTTAGCTCAAAAAATTAGAGAGGAAGTCACCGAAGAACTCCGCACCTTCAAGGAGCGATTTGAAGATTTCAATATTACCTGGGAGAGTCCTCGTCTAGAAATTTGGGATTCCAACCCTCGAACCTTTAAATCAGAGATTCAAATATATTTACTAAAAAACGGAGACATATTTGATGTCTTTGAGTTTTTTGTGTTTGAAAATGGCTCATTTGTGGCTTCTAATGAAGAAATTCGGCTGTGGATAAGAGAGGAGGCTGAAAAATTATTAGCACAACAGCATTCCCAGTAGCGATAATGGCATTGCCATGTATGGACTCTCTCCCAATGCCCTGCCGACCCAAATGAAACATCGTGCCAGTGACAAATGAGATTGTGTATAGGGGCATCTTCCCGAACTCTTTGAAAAATCACGGCCCAGGTTGTGGGGTTACCAATGTTTCGTTTAAGCCCAAGTTGGACAAATGAAGGGAAATTGAAAGGTGTAAGGAACAGTCAAAAAGTCCATTTTGGGTGGCCTCTAGTGCTGGCTGGTTTCCTCTTTCTGAGTTTTCTTTCGGGGTGCGACGGGCTAGAGAAAAATTTTGCGAAGTATACCAACCATTTTGTGGAACATCGGCAACTGTATTATGAAATCAGTTTGAGGATGGTGGAATTAGGAAAAACCGCTAATCTCCAGTCCATTTGGGGCTTCAAGAAAGCCCCGGAGGTAATTTTTAATAATGCTCAAGGTCGGGTGGAATTGCCCCTTGCATTCGACCGTATTGAAAAGATTCATCATCCAAAAATTATCAGGATTCTTGAGCTGTTGAGGGAGTTGGAATGTTCGGGAGTGTCTGTTTCGGAGAACAGCACAATTGTTGATATTTCAAAGGTGGGAATTTGGGGTTACATAAAACAGGTTAGTCCGCAGTATCCCAATGTGGAATACCGAGTTATTCCAGGAGAGAAGTATTGGTATGTGTATGGAATTTAAATTTTCTGTTCTGCCTGTCCTCTGTGAGATTAATCGTTACTCCTTAAAATCACAACTTCCGTTCCCAACCCATAGCAGACAACTGTCAACATATTAAATGTCTATAAAAATAGAATCACTCTCAACCATAAGTATTAAAGACTTTAGTTTGAGCTGGAGGTGGACTGAAGAAAAATATTGTTTGATGCCAAAAGAAGACTTGTCAAAAATCAACCCTCTTACGCAAAAGGCAGCGAAGATTGCGTTTGACACGGCCTTGCGATTGAGCGTTGAGACTCAAATAGATTTACATGGTGAGTCAATTGAAACATCAATGGAGCGGGATGCTGTAAATGCCTTTCTTGCAAGTAGGCTCCCCGATGAAAAGATAATTGTAAACTGGGACCATGACACGTCAGTGATAATGGATACAACGACTTTTATTAGGTATTGGGACGATATTTGTTACCCGTCGAGTGACGATGTCTCAATTTGGTCAGAGGAGGAATCTTGGTTATTACGGTATTATCATTTTGAGAAATTTTCTTTCATTAAAAGATGACAAGAATCAAGTAACCCTCTTTCGCAATGGTGAACGCTGGATGCCTCCAGGCCGAAACCGTACAGGGTGATCTTACAGAAGACCCATTCTGTTTCCTGGATTATTCCGTCTCTTCCTCATCTTCACAAATCGGGTACACAGAAAGTTCCAACTCGGCTTTAATTTGGGTCAGCAACTCAAGGCTGGCGACATTCAGCCTGACTGTCGTTGAGACATATGAAGTAAAAAAGGCTACTCGGAGAAGACTTGACGTATCACAGATAGCTTCGGTCAAGGGCAGAAGGGGTCTCAAGAATCTGGAGATAAGCTCATTGAGATCACCCTGCTCGGGTAGGGTGTCATTGCGGATAATCAGGCCATAATATCCCTCACCTCGGAGGTCAGTAGAATAGGCGGGAGGTAGGTTGTTCCCCCAGGTCGGCAAAGTCTCAGCAACCTCAGGAAAGGCTAACTCGATATCAATAGCCATCTTTTCAACTTTCATATTTTTCATTCGCTTTTTGATTTTTTCTTCGATGGCTGACACACGGGACCACCGGGCATTTCGCAAGGGAACTCTGCTATTTCAAAAGGCATTAGAGGTTGAAGACTCATGGGAACCATTAAGCCAGCTAAAAAGCAAAATCAGCTTTCAGAAGATGGATAATTACTTCTTTATATACCTCCATATGTTCCTGATATTCACGTGCAAACTCCGGAAATCTCTCCCGAAGGATCGCGACCATATCAAGAGAGGTAATCTCTTGAGCCATAGACTATTTCCCAGATAGGGCGTTGACCAACGCAGCACTATATTGTTGCGTTGCTCTCTGATTCCGAACAGGCAGATGGCCCTCATTGAGTAATTGGTGCGGGTCAGGTGGCCACATGGCAAAGAGAGAACCTAAAAATATTTCACTCCATCAGAAAAGGCAACGTTTATTTTCTTTTTTTCTGCCTCTTCAGCCTCTTATGAGGGAACTTGGGATGGTCAAGAAGAGCTTTTTTCCCATTTCGAATTCTTATGCCCGCGTTTCCCCGACGTTCTTTGAATGTGTTAATGATCTTAAACACCTCCCAAAGTTGTTCCGAAGAGACATTTGACCGATTGGCTACTCTTTTCGCTAATATCATGATGGCCATTTCTCTTACCTCAGGAGCAGGGTCCTCGCTTACTAGCCGGCGGACGACCTGAAGACGCAGAGAAGGATTGCCCACCATATGAATTCTTTCTTCATCTTCCTCCCCACCGACACCACAATATCTCTTGAGACGTTCTTCAATGATTGAGCTGGGAGTCGATGGGTTCATAGTGGCACAGCCGGCAATCCAATCATCCGTGTTTTTGGCCAATTTCTTCAAGACGTTTGTGGGCGTATGAGGGTCTTCGGCTACTTCCACTAACACCTCGACCAATATATGGTGAAGCTCTAGTAATTTCTCTAATTGCCATTTCGTCGTGAACATTTTGGGTTCCTGTTAAAGAAATCGAGAAAAATCTAATGGCGAGTAGAGAGCCATTTCCTGGTAGGGCCGACCCATCTTGCCTCACCCCAAATCCCTTGAAAGAGAGCTGATAAGGTCCTCCTCGGGATTTACTGTTAGATCCTAAAGGGTGTTTACGAATCCTGGTGAAAAAAGAGGCTGGAAATGCCTTTACTTACAAGGAAATGGGGTGGGAGGTGTTGAAGTATAGAAACCGGGTGGTTGGAAACCAGAAGGAAGGTAACATGACACGTGTAAAGTACTCGACTGAACAAATCATTCCCGTCTTCGAGATGAGGGGGCTTGAGTTATTTCCACGATCTTGGTAAGGACCTGACATCACATTTGACCTCTGACCTCATGGTAATCATGGGAAGTCAGACTTCTTGAACCGTATGTATCTTTATGGAGTATCCCGATGAAACAACGTGTGCAAACACACCAGCGACTCCGAAACATGGTTTTGCGGTGCGTGTTAATGTTGAGCCTCTTCATCTTTTTGATAACCCCTGCCGGAGCGACCTCCCAAGCTCCTAAGCACTCAAAACCGGGGATTGCCCCGGAGGTCGTGGCTGATTACTTGTTTTCCATCATTTCCGCCCATCGAACCACCTATACCGGAAAAGTGGTAGCCCGCATGCAGGCCCAGGGGGTGGTCCTGGCGAGTGAAGATTGGGAACGTCGCAAAGCCCTGCCCTTGCCAGCCCAATTTCTGATGGAAGCTGCTCACCTGATGGAAGAGAAACAGAAGGGCGTGCGCTTTCGATTGATCGGCCTGTGGCCGACTTATCAACGGAACAGCCCCGCCACCAATTTTGAACGACAGGGATTACAGACCTTAAAACAGGATCCCGACAAGGCGGTCACTGGGATCGTCACCTCAGGGAAGAAACAATACTTCCAGGCCATTTACGCCGACCGGGCCGTGTCTGAGGCCTGTGTGGTATGCCACAACACCCATCCGAGAAGCCCGAAACACGATTTCAAGCTAGGCGATGTGATGGGAGGCGTGGTCATCACCATTCCCCTGAATCCCTAAATTCCAGTGTCTCCCCCTCTATTGGTTGGGCGGCAGTTTGTCTGCACCAACCTGTGTTGCGACGACCCGTAGAACTCACCGCCGATTGCGGATACCCAGACATTCACACTACACCAGTTGAATAGGGATGTTCCGAGAAGGGGCAATTGACGATCTGGGAGTGGTTCCCCAACAATAGGTGTGGAAACCGCATTAAAAGTCCTCTTCATTCTTCATAATTAGGGAGCCACTATGTTGCAAGATTTTCGAACGACACGCCGATCATTCACAGGCAATCCTTCATCTGGTCTGTTTTTTCAACTACCTCATGGAATAAGGCTCAAGGCATGGTTTATGACGGTGATCATGGGGACCGGCTTCATTGCTCAAGCGTTATTTTTCCCCATGCCCGCCTATTCTCAAACGAAAGAGGTCTACCCGGAGGGTGATCAAGAATATTTTGAGGCTCTCCTCGCCCTCGAAAAAGACGAGAAGTATAAGCAATTTTTATTGCAAAGTGTATCATACGCGGATGGCAAGAAAGTGGAGTATAGGGATTATAAAGGTGCGCGGCCCACGGTCGAAAAAGAAGGAGCCGAACCGGCCCCTTCTGAGACGAATGCCGCTTATTTCAGAACACAAACCTACGAAGCCATGCGCGACATGGATTGGTTCAGGAAAAACAATTATCAAAATTTCATCCGGAACGTGGGGCAGAATATTTACCCCTTGATCATTGCGAGCGATTATGAGCCCGGAAAAGAAGGGGTCGGCGGCACCTATTACCTGTACCGAAAAGACCGGCCTGTCGAAACGGTCACGCCGACGTCAGTCATGTATGAGATGGAAAAAATTCTTGCCCACATGCCGATGGGCGTCTTTTTTCTCATCTCCCCCTACTTTGACCAGGTGCCCAATCGACCGGAGGGATGGGAAGAACCGCTGGTTGCCTATCAAAAACATGTTGAAACGATTAAAGAACGCCTAGAAAAAAGTGATATTCCTGAGAGCACATCAACTAGGGCCCTGAAGATGTTACGTATGGTGAATACATATTTACAAGACTGTATCGCCAATGGCTCTGGTGATGAACAATCGTATCGTGCGTTTGCTCATCGCATCATCCCTTACGTGGCGGAAGCCATGAAATCCGCTGTGGAATTGCAAATACAAGCGGGGGTGAGTGCCATGAACCAATGGAAACAAGAGTTAGGTCCCCAGGAATGGGACAAACTCCATGTGTTAATTCCCGTGGTGTGGCCCGTGGCTCAAGGCAGTCCCCGACGGCAAATCTTTGAATATCTCATGACTCCTGAACGGGCGAAAACCAACATCTTTGAGGTTCACGCACGCTCGCACGATGAGGCCCGAACCACCTTAGGCAGAATTAAAGGGGATTCGGTGATGGCCAGTCTCACTTTTGACAAGAACACCCACTTTGGCCGGATGAGTTACTTACGGTTATCCTCGCCCACAGATCTTGTACAGGGGGTCACGAAAGAAGAATTGACGAAATACCCTAAACCCAACGCCAATATTCGCCCTCCGAACACACACCATAGCGATTAAGAGAAGGATGATTCACCTAGGCCCCGCTATACCACAGTTGGTGATTCTCATAGTCAACAACCAAGTACCCCTGGCAACCTCAAGCTCAGTCGGTGGTGATGAAAGAGCAGGTCGGAAAGGTAGGGAAAGAAAGGTGTCACCCATTAACAGGCTCTGTCAAGCAGACCCACGACTGCTTTGTCTTTTCTGATGCCATGAATGCATTTTCCGGACGGAATTGTCACCATCTCTGATAGAGGGGAAAGGGGTCGAAGGGTACAATGCCATTCCCTAAGGAACTTTCCATTCCAGTCCCACAATATGTCATTACGTTAGTCCATGGAACCTGGTCTCATTCATCCATCTGGAAAGATTCCGAACTTTATAGGATTTTAAAAGATGAACTTCAGCCAGCCATCATCGATGATGAATTCAATTGGTGGAAAGGCCCCAATCATCATGCAGACAGAATTCAGGCCGGTCGTCAATTAGCAACAAGACTTGAAGATCACTGGAAAGTCTATCCGAAAGCCAAGCATGTGGTGGTGGGCCATAGTCATGGAGGAAACGTGGCCCTTTATGCAGTTAAGCATCTCAATGAGAAGGGAACCCCCGACCTTCTGGAAAAGATTGTGTGTCTGGCCACTCCGCACTTACACGTAAGGGCACGGCCAATTGATCAGTCCCTGAATGTTCTGAAATGGGTGGCCAGTATTGCGACCTTCCTCCTGAGCTTTGGCCTCCTTCTATTGTCCATGATTACCTTCCCTCCACTCAAACACATTATCCTGGATGAACCAGAATTGTTTTTGTTGTTGGGCCTCCTCCCCGGAGTTCTTGTCAGTTGTTTTCCTGCATCAAAAGTTTACGATTGGATAGATGGACCGGTGAGAAAGCATGTTGGCTTAAAGGCAAAATTTTTCAACGATCAACTCTCAACACCCCCTGTTCACACTCCCATTTTTTCAGGAATTATTAAGTGGGATGAACCGAAGCAGATCTTAGGTTTTTGGAATACTGTGGCCACATCCATAATTTTTTTATGGCATCGGGTGACGGACTTTGCCCTCTTGATCGGCCCCAACCTGGTTACGCTGTGGGTCATGGCTTTTATGGTGATAGTGATGATTGCCCCAATGATTGGGTTCGACAAGGACCTGCTGCGGGATTCTTTAATAGATTATGGGGTCAAAAGTGTCTTCTTCTATGGCATGGGTGGGTTGATACTCGTTTTTTTGATTATGGTGGTTATTGATATCCTTGCCAAGTGGCCGTTTAAAAAAAGCCCCCTCCCCTTTTTTCGAGAAAAATGGTGGGGATTTGGACAAATTAACAACAAGCAGGGCTGTGAAAGCTTGCTAGATAACCTGCTGGTAAATCTTCTCCTCAATGTCCACAGTGAAGAAACCGGCCCTCAATATGGGAAGAACACGACATTCAAGAAATTTACCGTCAAAAGAGAGATCCCCAAGGAATTAATTCATAGCCGAATCTACAATGATGAATCTATCGCTAAACACGTTGCCCAATGGATTGCAGATTCTCAGTCCATCCCAGGTGACGCGATCCGTGTCTCGCCGTTAAGGGAGTGGGGTCGATATCTACAAGAACGGTTGAGGGAGTTTGAGGTAACCACTCGCCAAAACTGGACAACCTTCGAAGCCCGTCTGAGAGCAATCAGGACCGCTGGGCCTGGGAAGCCAGACAAACCCAGATGGCTTCGGGCTTTACCCTTTGTCATTTCAACAGGGATTGGAGGCTTGTTTCTAAGTCTTTGGCAATCTCCCGTGGTTCTTGATGAATTTTGCGTTGGCGCCAAAACTGTAGGAGTGATGACACTTCTTCTCACTGTGATTTGTGTCTTTGTCTGTACACTGATTCAATGGGGCAAAGGTGGGTCTGTTTCGAAAGAGAGTCTCTGGCAGACGGTAAAGTTTGGTTGCAAGAATGCTTTGATCATGGGTTTTGGATGGGCTTTTATCGTATCAGGACTTTTGGGTTGGATCATCCCCGGGTTATTTCATTATTCATTAGAATTGAATACGCGAACATGGCCAATTGCCGGGCTTCTACTCGGAATTCTTATCGGATATTGGGGAGATCATATTGCCCACAACAAATAACGGCAACATGGTGGCGACCACCCCTCACTGATTAAGCTACCACTTAAGGGGGCATGCAAATCTTTTAGGATGAAGGTAGACAGATCCACAACAGATTTTTTCATCTTTATCAGTTTGCAGGCCCTTTTTCTGGCCATGAATTTTTTACCGGATCGCTGATGGCCAATCAGTACACAAAGCCGAGCTAGAGGATCACGAACGAATGTTCAGGGGTTTACCAGATTGGCTCATGGTCATTGACCATGAAAGATGCCTGTCTTATTCACACTGTATGATATTCCAACTAATCCTGGCTCAGGACCCAAATTATTTTGATGGAGGCCCTTCACTGTTATACATTGCAAGTTATGCCTCAATCTTCTCCTAGGAGTTTTCCTTGGGGAGTCATAATAAAGTCATTCGAGAGAGGGAAAATCGCCTTTCTCAGGCTCCCGTCATCAATAGCAACCAACACTCGTAAATTCTTTTTTTCGCTTGGGTCATCAAAAAATACCTGGATTTCTATTTGATGGAAATCTTCTTTTTCCCCAAACTCCTTCGTTTCAACTTTTTCTAATTTCGTGAAGAGTTCCTCGTAAGAAAGACTCTTCAATGCTTTCATTTCCGCTGCCAACAATCGCCGCAACTGATCTTTGTTCATTTCTTTAGCCAATCTACCATTTTATTTTGCATAACTTTTCTTAGTTGAGACTTTTGCGATGGCTCTTACATTGCGAAAGATTTTTCTGTTTTGAGGAAATTCCCTGAAATGGCTCTCGGTCAACTCATTTTTTTCGGAGGTCAACCAGAAAGGCTTGAAGCAATTCCTCTTGAGAGGAAAAGTTGGGTCTTTCAAAATTTATCCCACTTCATCTTTATAGAGTTACACATCCAGAGTACACTGAAGGCCTTTGATCGTGCCTTAAAGGTACGTCTCCTTTTTCCCAGCCACTTCTTGGACTGGGACCGACTCCGCGTGTGAAAAGGCCCCCACCATCCGCTCAACCTCTAAGCGCATATGTCGTTGAAACCCGTTCAAGGGCATACACCTTCCACTGAAAATCTTGAAATAATTTTTCCTGTCGCTATTTCAGTTTTCAACCATCGGTGGCCCCAAACGTTCAACACCATTAGTGGCAAGGAGGGTTCAGGTGAAGAATTGATGGCATCAACCTGAAGCTATCGGGACAACATCCTTATCACAAGTCCCTCATTTTGGTGCAACCAGGAACTCATAATAGTTTGTATATTGTCTCCCATCCCAAAATTGCAATTCTGCTCTCTTGGCATAGGGGAACTCCAGGGTGGCCTTTGAATAGCCGCAAACTGACTTTGTTTTGGGAACAGGGCCATCGGCTTGTAGAGATTGAAGGGGAAACCTCGGTATGGTACAGGGCGAAGAATGTTTGTCCTTCGGAGGTGGGTCATAGGCATAGTACAGCCTATACATTCCTCCTTGTGAAAGATCATAGGCCTTGTGGAGATGGAGGTCCCATCCCAGCGCATCCCCACCACTAAAAAGAGGTTGAAGCAAGGGAAACCGATCCGGCAAGGGAGCAATGGCGTTGGGGCGAAGAGGCAATTCTCGCCCATTCGGCCCCACCATGCGTAGCCGATGAACATTTCGGTCTGTCCGCTCCCAAGGGATTTTCGTGATTTCGCTTCCAAAATTCTGAAAGACAAACTGGAGAGTTACAGGATCTCCCCGTTGGTAAATTTCCCCTCTTCCCGACCGAGACCCTTTCACCCAAACCACCAAAATTTCTTCAAAGAGTTCTGGGTTGTTTTCCCGAACCCGTTCCAATTCCTTCGAAGGAGTCCGAGTATACAGGGCCACGGGATTAAACTTGTAATATCCATGTTTCGAATGTTCGTGCCAGTCGTAATAGACCATGTGAAAGGTAATCCACTGTTGCAAGGCGCGCATCCCAGCTCCTTCCTTATCCCGATCTGACAGAGAGATCCGGTAGGAATTGGCCCGTGGAATAAGACCGCGTAATTCATACCGAGCGGTTGCCGAGACGGTATGCCCTCGCACATCACTCATCCAATCGAAGCGGCCTGAATCAGTAAGGAGGCCGACTAGAAAAGGGACACTACGTCGGCGATCTACCGCCACCAAGGTTTGGGCGACTATGCCACGGACCCAGGCATCCTCACTTTTGAGCAACAGGGCAAGAGCGGAAAATCCCGCTTGCCCCATCTTCACAGCATCACCATCAGCAACTTGAAAATAACGCCGGGCTGCCGCCGCCTCCTGGATCGCCTGAATGGTTTGATGAATGATCTGTTTCTGAAGCAGTGATGGCTGGGGGAAGTCCTTGGACTCCAACCTCGCAAAGGCCGAAGCCAGGTAAGGATCTTCCTCAGCGGCAACAGATTGCGCACTCGCGATCACGACCAACATGGGGACCAAAACTAGGAAAACGTTCAAGGCAGTATTTCCATCTTAATAAATAAACGTGACCAGCTTATTAGGTTATTTTACTCTATTGTCGGCCAGTTTCCTTTTAAGGTGAAAAAAGAAGGATATTTCTGATTGACCTGCCCTTCCTCCTTTCGATTCGACCAAACCTCAAGGCTTAGGGTATGGCGGGCTTAATTGGGTGTTTTTACAGAGACCTAGGACCAAGTAGTTGAGTGACAACAAATTAGGTGTTGGTGAAACGAGGAAGGTTAGAGAACTCCTGATGAATCTTGAAATTTTTGACCAATCAATCCTCTAAAATTTTCTTCTTATTCGTCTCACGGCATATTCACCAGTAATCGATCACTGTTCCCACAGGCAGCTATCAATCAACATAAAGCCTATAGTTGGCTGATTAACGATACCGTTAATCAGAGCTTAACGATTAACGTGTTTCCCTTAACGTTTCACCGCTTTGTTCTGGTGGTCTTTCGTCCAATTGCTTGATTTATCACTGGAATCGTTCTCTTCTTCGTCGTGATTGTTCTGGCACTCCCTTTGCTCTATTTAAACAGTACGACACAACTCTACAATCTTCATAGCGAAGGAGGACGTCATGGTTAAAAATGTAGGTTCGACAGAAAAAGGTATTCGATTGTTGATAGGCGGGATGCTCTTGATCGCCACCTTCGTGTTTGAACTTCCCACGTGGGGCACGGCGACGCTCAGCGTGGTGGGCCTGGTCGCCATTCTGACGGGTACGGTCGGCTATTGCCCGGCCTGGACGCTCTTTGGGATCAACACGTGCGATCTCAAATCTCCACGCTAACCGGGAACCACGCTCTTAGGGGCCGGAATTCTCGACAAACGGCCATGTTTGGCCCAAGAGCTTTCCGGCTCCTTGAGCTATCGCCCCGAACCAACCCGCTCGAGATTGTTCATGAAGATATGGAAGAATGGGTGGTCATGATTGGAACACCCCCTTTAATTTTGCTGGAGGACTCTTGAAAATTATCGTGATCGGCGGAGTGGCCGGAGGGGCCAGTGCGGCCGCGAAGGCCCGGCGGACGGATGAGACTGCGGACATCACCATGTTCGAGCGTGGACAATTTGTTTCGTTCGCCAATTGCGGTCTCCCCTACTATGTCGGAGACACCATCTCGGACCGGGATGACCTGTTACTCCAAACGCCGGAAAGTTTCTGGAAACGTTTCCGGGTCAGGGTGAAAGTCGGCCATGAAGTGTTGCGCATCGACCGTAGGAATCACTCCGTTGAAGTGAAAGACTTGAGCATGGGTTCGATTTTCTCGGAACCGTACGACAAACTGATCCTGGCTCCCGGGGCCGGGGCCATCGTCCCTCCCCTCCCCGGCATTCACTCCCAGAACGTGTTCACGGTGAAAACCGTCCCGGATTCGGATGCCATTAAAGCCTTTCTCGCCTCACACCCCGTTCGCAAGGCTTTGGTCATCGGCGGCGGGTTTATCGGGCTGGAAACAGCCGAGGCCCTAGCCAATCTTTCACTCGACGTCACGGTCGTGGAAATGGCCGATCAAATTCTGCTGCCGTTCGACCCGGACATGGCCATCCATGTTTCAAGACATCTTCGCGAACGGGGAATTCACGTCATCGAAGGCGATGGCATTCACGCGTTTCATGACGAGGATGGGCTGGCCTATGAGGCACAACTTCACAGCGGCCGTGTCCTCCTCATGGATCTCGCCATTCTTTCCATCGGGGTGCGACCGGAGCTTAAATTGGCTGTCGATGCCGGACTGGACATCGGAGAAGCCGGGGGGATTCTCGTGAACGATCGCCAGCAAACGTCGGATCCCGATATTTATGCCGCGGGTGATGCGGTGGAGACCACTCACCTCGTAACCGGATGCCGAACACGCATCCCGTTGGCCGGCCCAGCCAATAAGCAAGGACGGGTGGCCGGAGCCAATGCGGCGGGTGGTGACCTGCGGTTTCATGGAGCCCTGGGAACCGCCATCGTGGAGACGATGGGCATCGTCGCGGCCAAGACCGGCCTCTCGGAAAAAGAGGCCAAGGCCCATGGCTTGAACTATTTCGTCTCGGTCACCCATCCCTTCGATCATGCCGGGTATTATCCCGGCGCGGAACAACTCCATATCAAACTGACGGTGGAACAGCACACCGGCAAACTGCTTGGTGCGCAAATCGTCGGCGAACAAGGCGTCGACAAACGTATCGATGTCTTAGCCACGGCCTTAACCGCCGGATTGACCGTAGAGGACTTGGAACAACTCGACTTGGCCTATGCCCCACAGTTTAACTCGGCCAAGGGCCCCGTCATCATGGCAGGATTTGTCGCCGCGAATACGCTTCGCGGTGATGTCCACACGATCACACCGGCGGATTTAGCGGAGAAACGTCAGACCAACCCCGACCTCCAGCTTCTGGACGTTCGGAGTCGCGGGGAATTCCAGGAGCGGCATCTTCCCGACGCCCGGCTCATTCCCCTCGATCATCTTCGTGAACATCTGGATGAATTGGATCCCAAGAAGGAAACCGTCGTGTATTGCCACGTCGGATTACGCGGCTACCTGGCCGCCCGCATCCTTCTACAGCATGGTTTCGATCAGGTATACAACCTGACCGGGGGCATCCTCAATGTTCCAGAATAATCGTCTTCAGCCTGCCCTAAAAAAATCTGGAGCAGCACTTTAAGTTTTGAGGGTGTTTACTTCGTGGTCAGGGAACGAAGGAAGGCGAGCACGTCGGTAATTTGCGATTCCTTGAGGTCGTTCTTAAAGGGTGCCATCGCGGTCCCCTTTTTTCCATTTTCGATGATGCCTCGCAAAGCGGCGTCCGACTTCGCCTGGGTTTGCTCACTCGTGAGATTGGCGGGTGGCGGGTTTAACACTTCGGCCAATTGGCCGTCTCCCTTTCCCATCTTGCCATGACAGGGAAGGCAATTTTGCTCATAGACGTGCTTGCCTTTTTCTCCATCACCCGCAATAGCGGCATTTCCACTCACTCCAAGACTGATGAGCAGTATTCCCATCACCATCGCTCCCCTCACGACAGTCGGGAGAGGTCTCCTCTGTGAACCTTCGCGCATACAATCCTCTTGACTGTTTTATGGGCGGTGCATTCGCCCACAACCGGGTTCGAATTCCATGGGGTCTTCAGATTCGTGCCTATCGTGACAATCCTCTTGATGCATCATACCACCCCGGCCCCCGCCTCCGTGACGTCCTCCTCGCCCATGACGCGGACCTCGTCCCCGGTGGCCTCCGGCAAAACTTCGTTCGTACTGCATGACCGTCCAAATTTCTTCGTCGGTCAGCATGCCGCCAAAGGGAATCATCGCCGTCCCGGGAGACCCATGCTTGATGACCCAAAAAATTTCCCCTTCCGTTCGGTGCCTCCAAAAGCCATGTGACCGAAACACACGCGGGGGCGGATTGAGATTGGCCGACCCCGGTCCATCACCCCGACCATGGGCTCCATGGCAATTCACACAGGTTCCCTTCCCTTCATAAATGATTCGCCCTTGTTCGACGGTCTCTGAGGAATACGGAATGGGACTGGTGAGGGAACGGGCTTCCTCGAGTTTATCGGCCGGCACTCGTGGCATCATCATGCCATGGTGCCCGTGATGTTGCGCATAGATGGGGGAAAGCCCGAGTACTCCAAGAAACACGATCCCGCTTAGGTATCCTGTGACGCGTTTCATCATTTATGTCTTTCCTAAGGTTCGGATGTAGGCCACGATTTGCCAGACTTCCTTGGCTTCCAAAAACCCGGGGAGAAAAGGTGCCATATCCGTCCCATGGCTTCCATGAATAAGGATCCAAAAGATCTCTCCGTCTGTTCGAGCTGCCTGCCAAGCACCATCGGCAAATTTGGTAGGAGTGGGAAACCCCTTCGCTGTCGAATCTCCCAAGATGGTCCTTCCCGTCCCTTCTTGTCCATGGCACATCACACACATCGCCCGCCCTTCATAGAGCTTTCGCCCCCCATCGACAAAGGCTTTGTCCGGGGTATAGGGATTGATATAGGTCTTGGCTTCTTCCAGCCTATCCGGAGGCACTCGAGGAGTGAGGTCCCCCACATCGCCCCCCCCAGCCAATCCTGTCATCATCACGCACAACCCTAGGATGGCAACCAGGTTTCCCGAAACGGACGGTCCCGTGATTCTCCCCATATCCTTTTCCTCCATCAGCAATTCCTAGTTATCACAACTGTCATGCCTTTTACCCTGAAGTTACTCCAAAATCTATGCCATTTTTTCGTCAAACTAGGGACCGGAAATGTTCTCATTTCATTGAACATTGTTGCCATTTGCGACATTCCGGGTTAGGCGAAGGAGTCCCAAAAATCCTCAAGACCCGCACGCACCCCGAGCATCGGAACAATAAATCAAATATTTCAAGGGATGAAAAACAGGAGGAAGAAGAAAAGAAGGATTCAGATATCGGTTTTCACTTGAGACCGGAAACCTCACCACACATGGCAAGATGATCACGCAGGGCGAAATAGGGCGGTCGCTTCAAGCATGCTGACGAGTCACCTACTCAACATACTCCTGCCTCCACCCCTTCCGTTGAAGACATTGGTCACGAACAAACTCTCCCCCCCCTCTCCGATAGCGCCGTTCCCGGGTGACCATGACATCATCTTCCATGCCTTCCGTCGTCAAACGACCACGCCCAAGCGGGCCGCTCTCACGATCACAGAGCGTAATATCCGTCCGCAAGTCGGCATCAGTCGCTCCAGGCTTGGTCCATTGGAGTGTCGGGCCACAACCTGACAAAAGCACGATCAGCACCCCAAGCCCAATATACCTTGTCATGAATTTCTCCCTCCTTAGGTTTGCCCTAAATTCTAGTATCGAAACACAGATCCTCTATCTTCTCTGAGATTTAATCTGCCACCCAAGCCCTAGCTTCTTCGAGCGTATGGAATACCTGGAATTGCCAGGGAGACCCCATATCCAACGATTGTTCAATGTAACTATGGCATAAGACTCGAATTGAGGGTGCATCGGCCACCAAGGCAACTTTTAAATTTTTGATGTACGAGGTAGTCGACCAATCGGTTGCAACAGGCACCGCAACATCTGCTTCCTGAAGCTCAAGTTTTGACACATTCAAAAAATCCACGATTTGATAGGAAATTTCATCAAACCTGGGATCCCCATACAGTCCATTATTGAACTCGTTTATTTCATCCAATGTCACCAATTCACTAAACACTCCATAAACGCCATGTTCCTCCCATGTCGCGACAAAAGCCATGACCCTATCCTTAAAAAAAACCTATTCTTCGCCCGTAGGGGGTGGCATCACTCCAACGATCAAGGCATTCAACCAATACATCACACTGTTGTGCCTTCACAGAAGCTTGGGGTTTTTCTCATCCTCAGACTTTTCAAGTGCCTTCAATTCCAAACCTTCTATCTCTTGTAAGGTCTTTCCGGCAATCCCCTGAAGGTCACCATACATTCCCACGGTGGCCTGCATGACCCGGTCGATTTGTTCTTCCCGTTTCGCCCATTGTTTCATCATGACTTTTCGTTCTTTCGCCAGATCATCTTGCAACGTAGTAAAGGCCTCTACGATGGCCAGAACCCGTTGTCGGAACCGTGGGCCCATCAGATAGTCATAAACCATTTCCATCTTCGTTTGCTGACCTTCTGAGGCCTGTTTGGACAAGGCCACCTCAATGAGACTGTGCCGTAAGGCCATGGCCACGGGAATGGCAGATTGAGGTTGAGTGATCCATACCCCATCAATCAAATCGAAAGTCTCCACCGTCTTGGGCAACGCTTGGCTGACGATGACGGCTAATTCGGCTTTGGCTTGCCGTTGATCTTCTCGTAATTTGACGAGCCATCCGTCGCTCCAGTTTTTGGTCCGTTTAGACTCCCAAAGAATGGTTCCGCAAGGCTGACCGAATGGGCCCCCTACTCGCTGAAGCAGATCACCCCCATGTTCACCTTTGGCAACCGGTTCGATTTGATCATGCGGAAATTTGGCGGACAACAGGGCTTCGAGTTCGAGTTCTTGAACTTCCCCTTGTAACTGTTGCGATCCCTGTTCGGCTCGTCGTTTGAGATCTTCTATTTGTTTTTGCATACTCGAGATGGTCTGTTCTTTTTCCATCACCTTGAGCTTGAGCGCCTCTTCGGCTTCTTTTTTGGCCTGCTCTCTCGTAGCGACTAAACCCTCTTGAACACGCTTTTCGACGGTCAGATCCAATTCCCGTTTCGCATCATCCAGCTCGCGTTGCTTCTTCAGTAACTCCGCTTGTTCTTTTTGTGCTTCGGCCAACTTCTCATCTCGTTGCTTGAGGACTTCTTGCAATTCGACCAGGGCTTTGGACTTTTGTTCCAGGTCTCCTGCGAGCAACAACTTGGCTTTTTTCGCTTCCTCAGCCACGATTTCGGCACGTGCCTGTTTCAGTTTTTCCGCAACCTGATCATCGAGCTTTGCCTGGGCCTTTGCCAGAGCCTCTTCCCGTTCCCGCATCGCCACTTCTCGTTTCACACTCTCCGCTTCCTTTTGTGCCAGACGCTGCTCAAACTCCTTTTTGGTGATCTCCAGCAAGGGTGCCGCGAGCGATTCAGTCAGCTTGATTTCCGATTGGCAATGGGGACAGGTAATGGTGGGTTCAGTCATAAAAAATAAGAGTTGGGTCAATGAAATGCTTCAACATCCCTCAGAGGCTTCTCAATTTAGATACATACGGTGAAGGCCCAAGTTTTCCTGTCATTCCGGCAGGCTGGTGGTCGGAATCCATCTTTTCATAAGATAGATTCTCGCTAGAAACCGCGGGAAGGACTAGAAAAGGAAAAACCATCCCACCTTTTTAAACCAACTTAGGGCTCCTTGATTGTATCTAAAAGGGCTTCAACTTGTCCGAAGAGCTCTAAGGCAAATTTATCTCGTTGAGCCCCCGTACATTCTCCGTAGGACTTAGGGCTGGAAAATCGCTTTCCTTCCAGTCGGAATATTTGTCGTCCTTGCAGACCCTTCAGGTCATGACGGTCCCTATGGATTGGCTGTAACAGCACCGGGATGACGGCTCTTTTCTTTCCTCGCAGCAATTTCGGCAACTCATGATCTTGGATGTATTGGGATCCGAGAAAGGCAGGACTCACCAACACAAGCCCGACATTACACCGTTCCAATGCCCGTTGAATGGCGTCGTGCCATTTTTCCCCGACGAGAATATCTCCATCCCGCCAAAATACGTACTGATACCTCTTTGAGGGGGCCGTTTGTTCCCGAAATTTTTTTAAAAACCGTTTGGCCAACTCTTGATTGGCCCGTGCATAGGACACAAAGACGTGAATCTTTTTTTTCATACGTGGAAGGGTAATCTTATGGGAATGAGGGCAACATCCTAGCCAACACATCAGAAAATGTACAGGAATTTTTATGGCGGGTGAGGACGACCGATCAGCTCAGGCCCAATCCGGCTCGTGGGTTCAGGGTATCGACAGACAACCGCCCTTTTTTGCCAAACATGAGAGGATGTTGGACAATGTCATGTTCCAACAAATACGTCCCAAAGGCCCCTTCCTGTGCCAAAAGCTCTTTTCCGCATCGGGCAGCGACCGTGAGTGCTGCTCGAGTCAGAATACTCGTCTCTCCAACCTGTGCTCCAATAATAAGAGGGATCCCACATTGATTGGCTTCTTCCCGTATCTCTAAGGAACGCAGGATTCCTCCCATCTTGGAAATACGAAGATTGATGATCCAGGCATCGGGCTCCCCTTGGATATCGCGAAACTGTGTAAGACGCAAAAAGCTCTCATCCAGAATAATAGGAATGCCCAGTTGTTGGTATATATGACGACACCCTTGATACGCATTGACCGCCAAGGGCTCTTCGATTCCGAAAAAGGGGTACGAGAGACCCCGCAGGTACTCCACCACTTCCTGCGGATCGGTCCAGTGATTATTCGCATCCAAGCGAATACGGAGATTGGGAATGGACAGGTTCTTCAACGACTGGATTTTCTCTCGATCCTCTTCCACACGCCCGCTCACTTTGACTTTATAATCGGTGAATCCCAAAGCTGAAAACTGTTGGACTTGTTTGTGGAACGATTCCAGATTATCCGTTCCCAAGACCGCCGAATACTGAAAGGGGCCAGCTAACTCCGGATATCCCAGCAGGCCTTCAACCGATTGACTCTGCTGTTTGGCCAAACCATCGAGCGTGGCCAGCTCAACGGCACACCAACCGGCGGGGTTGGCATCGACGACCTCTTGGTTGTTCCTCATCCAGTCTTTCAACTCTGTGACATTTTCGATGGCTTCCCATTCTTTGACATGACGATGGAAGAATTCTTGTACACTTTGCAGAGTTTCGCCCGTCACATAGGCACGCGGACAACCCTCGCCCCACCCCTGTGCGCCACTGGGGTGATGCCGTTTGACCAGGACACTTTCCATCCCGCTCCGCGTGGCCGTGGCATGGGTAAATGTGTGCTTAAAAGGAATGTCGAGTACGTGGATTGAGTACGTGGGGCTAGCCATGAAGACTATTCGCGGGCATACTTCATAAAATCAAACGTACAGTCCTTGGCATACTGCAGCCGGACCACCTTAAATTGATCTTCCCGTTGGCCCTGTTGAATACAATGACGCTTGTAGGCATCACTGGTTCCCGGCTGCAAAAAGATGAGGCGCAGGGGTTGAAGGCGGCCACTGTCTTTTTTCGCTCGATACTCCAAGTTGGTTTGACTTACATGTTGCTCCACCTTGTAAGCCGCAAAAAAGTCCAGGGGTGGATGCTCAACATAGAGGGTATACTGCAGCGTGAATGGATCGGCCACCATCACAAAAAATTCGATTTTGATGTGATACGTCTTTTGCAAATGGTCAATCGCTTCCATCACATGGTATTCATACAATTTTTCCCCGGTGAGGTTGGTCACACCACGGCCTTTTTGTAAAAACGTGATCACCGGGGTGCGATGGTAGTGCCCAGTCACTTCGATGAGATCGTTAATGAAGTACCGAAACAGCCCATTCGCGGTGGTCACGATGACATAGTACCGTTTCCCGACTTCCAGTTGTTCTAACGTCCGTGCGTTCGGACGGCCGGAGTCCCAGTCTTCCTGCCCAACAAATTCAAAAAAATTGAGATCGTACGTTGGCACACAACGATTTTCACGAACATCTACATTGACACTGCCGAGAAATTCGCTGGAAAGGTATCCCATTTCCACAATCGCCGTTTCTTTGGCAATCCGTGCTTCAATTTGAGGGATGAGGACTCCGCAATTCCCACCCGTCCACGTCACAACTGCCCGCAAATTCGGCCATAACGTCTCGACAGAGAGGGCCTGTTCCTGACCGACGAACGCTCGCAGTTCCTTCAATCTTCGCCTGGAAATCCGCGGAAGAACATCAGGTTGCTCTCCATTCTCCGTTTTGCCGGATGTTAAAAATTCCACTAATTGAGGAAATTTCTGGCGACCCATTTCCAACATCTTCAGTAAGGTAGAAGGGTTCGCCGCCGCAATGGCAGACAAATGGGGTTCGGCCAACGCCCAGGCCGCGATGTAGAAGTATTTCAGCTGGTAATTCTCCATATTTGACATGGACGGAAAGGCGACCCGTTTCTGTTGCACGACCGCCGGCAACGCATCAGCCAGCATTCCCGACATGGAACCATAGGGAGTCCCCGTCTCTAGTTTTCCCTCCTGTGATGATCCCGCCAGCACTAAAACCCTTCCGTCAAACATCTCCGGCATTCCCTGGTATTGTGAACACAGATTGAGTTGTTGAAACCGCTCGAGTGATTCAACCGTTTCTTGAAGGATCGGAATATATTTGGGTTGCCCGGTCGTTCCACTCGTCACTGCATAGGCGACGGGTTGCTGACTATTAAGCCTGGGCTCCTTGGTTTCTTCCTGGGCTTGAATATACGGACGAAGATCTTCATAGGTCTGAATGGGGACACCCAGACGAAACTCCTGATATCCCCTCAGCAGTTTTACCCGGTGTTTTTTTCCAAAGGCCGTCTCACCCTGGACCGAGAGAATGCGCTTAAGCAGGGCATCTTGTCTGGCTTGTGGGTCGTGAAGGCCCTCAACAAAAGGACGCCATACCCTTCGCAGTGCAAGGGACACACTCGCTTGTAATTGTTTGGTGTGAAGAAAGTTGGGGGCCCTCATCCTGACACACCTTGTTTATCGAGCCCAGGAGTTAACGGGGCCGCCATCTGTTCCCAAAAGGATTCCGGATAGTCTCGATTGATCAGCCCTAATTCTCCGATTTCTCGTTCACGAGGCCAGTACCAGGTGCCAAAGAGGAGATCCCACACGATCAAATTGTTCCCATAATTGTGATTGGACTCTTCTTTCCACTTGGAATGGTGCCACCGATGCAGTTCCGGACCACTGATCAGATAGTTGAAAATTCCCAGGTGAAGATTCACGTTACTATGCTGAAAAAAGCCATTAACGGCATAACACACGAGATAGAAGACGAGAACCGTTTCCGGGACACCGATAACCATAAAAGGGAGTGTATCCAGGAGGAATTGCAAGCTTTTATCGACCGGATGAAACCGCCCGACATTGAGCCAATAGAGTTTATGCGGAGCATGATGGACGGCATGAAACCGCCACAAGGGTTCCCATTCATGAGCCCAGCGATGCAACCAATACCGAAATCCATCGGCAATCCCCATCATCAACAACATTTGAAAAGGTACACTCCAGTGAGTGGGCCACCATTCTACCAGGGAAAGCTCCGCGTCCTGAACCCCTTTTATGACCAGTATCACCACAGTGACCGAAAGTATTTTTGGTAACACGCCTTGCACGACTCCCATATACATCCCATCTTGAACAATCTCTGGTGCATCCGGCCACCATTGCTGACGGTAGGGAAGATACCACTCAAACGTTGTCACCATCAGCGCCCCGACAAAAATTGAAAGGCAAGCAGCCGTTAAGATTGTCAAACCCTGTTCCTGCAGGAATAGATACAGGACTACACTCATGCACATGACAAAAGGATACACTGACCAGGACAGAATGTTTTTCACCGTGTCATCACCCATACATGTTCATTCCCGGTCTACCCCTACGTGAAATAACAAGAACCATAGACCAACCGAAACATTGACCACACCAGCGGCACGTTCCAGTTTGACTTGTCTGCTTGACCATGGTCTAGTTGGGGAAACATCACGGGAGATGATATGTTCCATTATACCCGCCTTTTATCATTAGAGCTGAGCTTCCCAATCAAATTTTGTGATGACCTACAATATTCTTATCATCGGCAATTCTGATGGTATCGGCGCAGCCGTGACTCAAGCCCTTCTCCGTGAAGGCCATCACGTCGTCGGTGTGTCACGAAGCCCCAGCCCTCTTGGCCAAGAAGGTCCGCACCATATCGTCCACGACGTTTCGGCGGAAGATTATCCAGAGAAACTGCAACAGGTCTTGAAGCAGGAGGGGCCATTCGATGTGTGTATCTATTGCGCCGCCATCGGCGCGTCCCTTCCTCTCCCCGATTGTTCACAGGAAGCCCATGTGATCGATGTCAATTTTACGGCGATGGTTCGAACCCTTGGGATCGTACTTCCCGCCTGGATTACCAGGGGAACAGGACATTTCATCGGACTGTCTAGTTTAGCCGATGATTTTTATAACAAGGACGCCCCTTCGTATACGGCTTCTAAAGCCGGGGTTAGCCATTATCTTGTCTCTATGGCTTTACGCCTCAGAAAACATGGCATTTTTATCACGAACATTCGTTTCGGATTCGTTGACACCAAACTTCCCAAAGCCTCGTGGAAACCCCTCATGATGACCGCAGACCAGGCAGCCAAACATGTACTTCACTGTCTCAAAACCCGCCCAATCCAACTCAGTGTTCCCAAAGTTGCCGGGGCCGTCCTTCATGGAATTCGATGGATTCAATCGCTTCGAGTTTGGACCACCTAACATGAGCAGAGGGGCTTATGGCACATACTCTTCCGCTTCCTCCATGCTCAACGCAATCGCGTAAATGCCGAATTGCGGAACCCAGTGGCCGAACTTTTTGTAATCATCACGCCAAAATTGGGGTGTGTCCATGTGCGTGACGATATGCCGGACATACTGATCTCGAACGTCCATTCTTTTGGTCGCCCGATACATCTCCCACAACCCCCAACTGCGGCTAAAATTCAACCCTCCAGAATGAGGAAAGGGAGGCTGAGTCAGGGGGCGCAACGATTGCTCCTCTTCAATCCACTCCTCGAGCCAAGACGGGAACCTTACCCTCGGCAAAATTCGCAGTATCGTTCGTAGCCGTTGAAGCGATGATGAAAAAAATTCATCTTCATAACGATCGACCGCCATTCGTGGTCCGGCATGATTGGGAACCAAGTATTTTCGGACAAACTCCGCCAATTGTGCGGACAAAGCTTCATCCCGTTTTTGGAAACTCCACTCCCAGAGATTGAGGATGGGCCAGGAAAGATTGTCATACTTTCGATCCTGAAGGCGGGTATGAATTTCATCGGAAGACAAGTTAAATAACCAGTCAGTCAACCGATCAGCGACCATTAAAGATAAGGACCGTAACGGTTCAGATTGATGCTTCCGTTCAAATTCCTGAACAAATTTCAGCAACCAGGCAAAACCATACGGCAATTCATGAGCCAACTCGCCCCGTTTTAGACAGGCAATTTCTTCCTGGAGATTTTCCATCTTCAAGAGCGCATGGACCCGTTGTTCCCACCGTTCCTGACCGGTGAGTCTGGACGCTGCCATTAACGCATAACACCCATGAACACTCGAATGCCAATCAATACATCCGCAGAACACCGGATGGTGGGTATCTTGTCGCAAGAGACCCTGCTCGACGACCTCGGCCAATTCGTTCACGTAGCGAAGACGTACCGCACAGAAGGTCTCCCAATCGAAAACATTCGATGATAAATGGTTTTCCATTACGACTTGAGCCACGCCACCACAGAATAAGGCTTTAACTTGCTGAAGGAGTCACAAAGGCTTTCTTCTCCTGGTCATACGCCCATACCGTTCCATTTTCAATGGAGTAGATCCAACCATGAAGATACAAATCTCCCTTGCGCAATCTCGTGGCCACTGCGGGATGTGTGCGCAAATGATCCAACTGCACCAACACATTTTCTTTGATCGTTTCCTCAAATCGCTTTTCCTCGGATAAATGTCCCAAGTGATCCTTCACGATCCTCATGGTCGTTTCAGCTTGAAGCAACCAACTCTTCACCGCCGGAAGGTCCTGGAGTTTCTCAGGATGCAACAGCCCCTTCATCGCCCCGCAATCGGTATGTCCACAAATGATGACATGCTCCACTTTGAGAACCGAGACCGCATATTCAATCGTCGCGGTACTTCCACCAATGGCCGCCCCATACGTCGGGATAAGATTTCCGGCATTTCGAAGAATAAACAAATCTCCCGGATCCGTTTGCGTGATTAACGAGGGATCGATCCGTGAGTCTGAGCAGGTGATAAAGAGAACAGTGGGTGCTTGTTGCCGAGAAAGCTGCTGAAACAGATCCTGTTTTCGCTCAAACACTTCCTTCTGAAATTTCACCAGACCGGCCAACACTTTTTCCATTGTGCCCTCCTTGAAGTATGAATTCAGAATGATCAACGACCTAGGGGGAAATCGAACGGCAAGAGCCGCCATGTTACCATAGATTGCAGCCCTTGCGGAGCTGAAATACCTTCTCACTGCTCTTTGACTCGTTCTTTTCGGTCTCTCCCCTTTTGGTTACCTCCCAACCTATGTTAAGGGTAACGTGACAAGCTTTAAGCACGGATTCTTTGGAATTACCCAAGCTCCTGATGTGGCTTCCTTAATTCTTTCACGCATGTCCATCTTTCTTCATAGAAAATTTTTCGCACGCAAGGATGAGTGAATCACCTTTGGACTTACCGTACTTTAAGGACCGCTTACTACACCTTCGCCAAGAATTATCTCAGGACCACCAATCAGGCGAAGAAGCGGCTCAAACCGTTGAATTAGACCAAACCCGAGTTGGTCGCGTTTCCCGGATGGATGCGCTCCAACATCAGGCGATAGCGAAAGATGCTCAACAACGACGCCTCGTCCAACTCCAACGTGTTGACGCAGCCCTGAGAAGACTGGAAAATGGCGAGTTCGGCTTTTGCGTGAGGTGCGGAGAAGAGATTCCCCTCAAGCGGCTCGAGTTTGACCCTACCGCTCCGATTTGCGTGGCTTGTGCTCAAACATAGTGTCCGACGAATTCCGTATCATACTTTCGCAGTCAACAGGTTCATGTTTGTTTTCCTTTGAATGCCCCTCAAGGAGGGAGTGTATGCCTGGTTCTTCTTCGACAAAAAAATTTCATCTGGCTTTAGGGGTAGAAAACATTAGCCTTTCGATTCAAGAATATACCCAACGGCTTGGACAATCTCCTCAGATTATTATTCCCGATGAATATGCCCTCTGGCGTACTGACACCTTGAATGTCTCTATTCGAAAGGCTCCAGCTTCAGAAGCGGGTCACCTGCGTCATCTGGGCTGGGAGCTTGAGGAAACCCCGGCCTTTTTCTCGGAAATCGATTGCAACCACATTCCATGGGAATACTTCTCTGCCACCCAGCAGGTATCTGAAATTCAAAAAGCCTGGCCTGATTGTGACTTCTCCTCTCCTTCATGAATGATCATCACCCTTCACACCAGATCCCCCACCATCTGACGCGATGCTTCTTTCTCTTGCATCATGCCGGCTGAGAAAGACCTCGTCATTATCGGAGCCGGGGCGGCAGGTCTCGCCGCAGCGATTTTTTCTGCCCAAACTTCTTCTGGGTTAAAATTAGCCCTTTTAGACGGAGCCAAGAAAATTGGAGCGAAAATCCTCGTTTCAGGAGGGAGCCGATGTAACGTAACCAATGCCAACCTGCATACCTCCGATTTCCACGGACCGGCTCGCATCATTCGCCACATCATAGACCGGTTCGATCAGCACGCTACCCGGACATGGTTCGAGGCCCTTCACATTCCGTTAAAACAGGAAGAAGGCGGCAAACTCTTTCCCGTGACAAACTCCTCGAAAACGATCCTCAACGGTCTCCTCGAACGATGTCAGTCACTTTCGATTCCCCTGCTGACCGGTCACCGAGTCCAGTCACTTCAACGAGTTTCTGATGGATTTCTCATCCACCACACTCAGGGAACCCTGACCACTCGTCAAGTCATCCTCGCCACAGGGGGTCAGTCACTCCCCAAAACCGGGTCCGATGGAGCGGGATTTCTTCTGGCCAAAAACCTCGGGCATACCGTCACTCCCTGCTACCCGGCGTTGGTGCCTCTTCTTCTCAAGGATTCTTTTTTTCACCGTTCATTAGCAGGGGTCTCCCATGACGTCGAACTCACGACTCGCCTGGCGGGGAAAATTGTGGATCGACGATCAGGAAGCTTACTCTGGACACATTTTGGTATCAGCGGACCAGTGGTGTTGGACACCAGCCGCTTTTGGGTGATGGTCCAAGATCAGGAACCCGCCCCCGAAATGTTTCTCAATATGTTTCCCGACCAGACCTTTTCGGAGATCGTCCGATGGCTATACGAATGCGCCCAACAATTCCCTAGACGAACGACGGCACGGATACTCGCTGAACGCCTTCCTGCACGCGTCGCACAGGCCCTTTGCTCTCACCTGGACAGAATACACGAATCATCTGCATCCCAAACCGCTTTAAGTGACCCACCATACCAACTCGCCAACGCTCCCATCGGTCAACTCTCACGATCCCGCAGGCGTGAATTAGTTCGGGGATTGATGGAGCTGCCCTTACCCGTCATCGCTTCCCGTGGTTGGAATTTTGCGGAAGTTACGGCTGGAGGGGTCCCGTTGCGGGAAATCAAACCGCAAACGATGGAATCCCGAAAAGTCCCAGGGCTGTACCTTATTGGAGAGATTCTGGATTGCGATGGTCGAATCGGAGGCTTTAATTTTCAATGGGCATGGTCTACTGGATACATTGCCGGCACCTCTACGGCACAAAAGGCCATCTAGAAGGTTTTTTTTGAGAAACACCACTAATTTTTAACAACTTCCTGTTACGATCCCACCTTTCAATACTTTCCTCCCCTTTATTCCGTACGGTAGTCTCCAAGTTCATGACCTCCTATATCTTTGAGACCAACATCCCCGATCGTGAATTCAGACGCCTGCGGCTCGTGGAAGAAGCCCATGACCCCAGAACCATTTCCCTATTGAACTCACTTCACATCAAGCCTGAGTGGCAGTGCCTGGAAATCGGAGCAGGTGCCGGATCGATTCTTCGATGGCTGGGGGAAAAGGTAGGCACCAACGGACGAGTGGTGGGAGTGGATAGACAGGCATCGTATCTCCATCAATTTTCCTCTCCACCCTATGATATCCATGAAAATGAGTTCTTAGAGGCGGGCATTGAGGGACCATTCGACCTGATTCATAGCCGATATGTGTTGATCCATAATATCGACCATCAAGCCATCTTGAACCGGATTTTCCATCTGCTCAAGCCTGGCGGCTTCCTTGTGCTCGAGGAACCGGATTTTACTTCTTCCCACCTGTTTGACCGAAACCTTGATGAGTCTCACGTTCGGGTCAATGCCGCCATTTGCCAAATGTTTCTCGACTTAGGATTGGATCCTGCTTACGGTCTTCACCTTCCCCTGCATGTCCAGTCCTGCGGTCTACATGTGCAGGAAACTCATTCAGACCTCCACCTCTGTCCGGGTCAGTCACCCTTGGCCACCGTCATGGGTGAATCAGCTCTAGCGTTAACCCCCCGCTATTGTGAAACGGGAAAATGTACCGAACAGGACATCCAACACTATGTGGCCAACACCAAAACCCTGGACACCTGGGCCATCTACCACTCAACAGTCTCGGTCATCGCACGACGCCCTGATTTGTCTTGATCGACTTCTTCCGACCCTGGCTCGCGCCCCGGTTTGAACCATCCTCAAAACCGCCTGTCCCTTTTGGCTTTGCAGGTTGGCCACTCCCCCTCTCGTTATCCTTTTAGATACAGTGTTTGCACGAACGGATACATGTAGCGGCATTCCGTTGGTATGAGCAAACTCATCCAGAACGCGTTGCCAC
The DNA here is from genome assembly GCA_965223275.1 of Nitrospirales bacterium. Lineage (GTDB taxonomy): Bacteria > Nitrospirota > Nitrospiria > Nitrospirales > UBA8639 > Nitrospira_E. The sequence continues at coordinate 3,584,307 of OZ244992.1, read as the reverse complement.
ATTTTTCTTTTTTAAAACAACCACTTTCTATAGCACCCCCCAACTCGTACATAGCTCTCCCCACAGGAACTAAGATTGCATATCCCAATCATAGACGTCATTAATGCTTGGGAATACATCCTCTTTCTTCATTCGAAAAAAACCATTGTTTTTTACTTGAGTTCAACCAACGATATGCCTTATGGAACATCACAGCTTAACTTCACTCCCCAACTCTCCGGTTGACCAAACCCTGCATGAACCTCAAGACGCCCTTTTCGCAAAAGGTGATCGACAAGAATTGACGATGCCCGCCATGTCCTCATCACCCAGCCCCAACTCCTCTTCACCCACCCCCTTGCGACTTGCCGTCCTGGGTGCCCAGGCCCAGCATTCGGATTTCCTTTCATTTTTAGAGCAGCTCCCTGGAGTGGAAATTATCCGAAAGATGCCGGCAGATCTTCCCCAGACCCATCAGCCACCTCGTAGAAACCAGTTCGCTTCTCCTACCGAGTCTCGAGAACATTCCCCACATATTCTCCTGGACCTTCAGGACTATCCCAAACCCGATTCGGAGATAGACCAACCATCTTTTTCAGATATAGACGTGATCAAACGACATGCGGTGGACTTGCTTGAAAAGGTTCAACAACACCAAAGGGGCACACAACAACACATGACCCAGATCGAAAAACTGGCCAATATTGGAACATTAGCCTCAGGGATCCTTCATGACATCAATAATCCTTTGTACGTGATTTTGGGATTTTCTGAATTGCTGCTCGATGAAACGCTTCCTCCTGAAATGAAGGAGCCCTTGACGGAAATGGTCCAAGCCACCAGACGCATCATGCGAATGTGCCAAGACCTCAACTTGTACTCACGTGACCGGCCCCCTCATGACTGTGCCCCCACCAATGTCGTCCAACAACTCGAAGAAGCCCTCAAGGTGGCGAAATTTGCTTCTGGACTGGAAAACATCCACATCGTGCGATCGTTTGAGTCCGAACCCCTGATCCTGGCCAAGCAGGAAGAGATCATTCAGATTTTTGTGAATCTTATCGTCAATGCCCTTCAGGCCATGAATGGACAAGGCACGCTGTCCCTTTCCGCGCACCATTCATCTCATCAAGCTCATCTGTCTATTGGAGATACCGGACCGGGCATTCCTCCCGAAATCATGGACACCATCTTTAACCCATTTTTTACGACCAAGCCACCTGGAAAAGGCACCGGCCTTGGCCTCCATTCCGTCCGATTATTAGTCAAGAACTACGGTGGACAAATCAACCTCGAGAGTACGGTCGGCAAAGGAACGACGTTTCATCTGACCTTTCCCCTTTATGGCCTCGCGCCAGTTCCCCACACGGCTCACCCTTCGCCTTCCCGTTGAGCAACTCCTGCATTTTGCCCTCCATTCTATTGACAAAAATTCTTGACTTCATGATCTGCCTTTTCTATCGTGATCCGTTCCCTACCCCGTTCCTTCCCAACCATGCCGATATTTGACTCTATACTCGACAGCCTTCCATATTTCATTCCTGTTTTATTTGTTCTGGCCTTGGTCACGACAGGGTTGTGGATCTCTCATTGGTTTTTCTTTAAACGCGAAGGAGGGTTCAAAGAGGAGGCCCGCTTTTCCGCACGAATGGGTATGCTGCTACTCGTCGGCTTAAGCATGGTCGTCGTCCTCCTCACCTTACCCGTCGAGAAGGAAACCCACCGAGATCTCTTTGGCCTCCTTGGACTGCTCCTCACGGCTGTCATTACGCTCTCCTCAACCACCTTCGTTTCCAATGCGATGGCCGGCATTATGCTTCGAGGGATGCAGAGCTTTCGACTGGGGGATTTTCTTCGCGTGGAGCAGCAATTCGGTCGAATCACAGAGCGGGGGTTATTCCACACTGAAATCCAAACCGAAGATCGTGACTTGACCACACTGCCTAACCTCTATTTGGTCTCCCATCCTTTCACGGTTGTTCGCGCTTCAGGCACCATCGTCTCATCCAGTGTCTCCCTCGGCTACGACTCGCCCCCATCTCTGATTCAAAACTTACTTCTTCAAGCTGCCCGCAATGCCAACCTCACAGAACCCTTTGTCCATGTGATGGCCTTAGGGGACTTCTCGGTTACCTACCGTGTTTCCGGATTTTTAAGCGAGGTGAACCATCTCCTTTCATCCCGTTCCATGCTCAAAACCCAGATGTTAGCCACACTCCATGAGGCTGGGATAGAAATCGTGTCTCCAGCATTCATGAATCAACGACGACTGGAGGATGGCTTACGGATCATTCCACCAAGCGCCCCATCGTCCTTTCCAAAAAATCCGACGGAAGAAATCCAGGCTCATCCTGAAGCACGAATTTTTGATAAAGCCGATGCAGTCGCTCAGGTTGAAGAATTGCGGGAACAGCGCCATGCGCTGCAAGAGGAAATCAAAAGCTTACAGGCTCATCGAAAACAGGCAGGGGAAAGCGTGAAGCCTTGGCTTGATCGACGAATTCAACGCATTCAAGAGGAAGCGGAAAAGTTAGATTCTCTCCTCAAAAACGCGAAGGATCATCAACCCGACTAAATTGACCATTCATGGCTACACGGCATACCCGCATCAGCCAATCAACGGAGGATGTTTTATCGAACCCATTGGGAATCGCCTACTCCTTCGTCTCCTCCAAATCCTTGGAAACGGTCTTAAAATAGGCCAGCAAGTCACGGACGGATATTACCCCGACGATAACCTGATCTTCCATAACAGCCAAGTGGCGAATTTTTCGGTCCGCCATTAAATCCCGTGCATAATGAGGGGACATTTTTCGTTCCACGGTAATGATCGGCCGGGACATCAGCGCGGCCACTCTTAACTCTTGAATATTCCCCGACTGTTCCGCCACAGCTTGCACCACGTCAGTCTCAGTGAGAATCCCCGTAAATTCTTCATCCTTTTTGACAAGGATGGACCCAATCCTTCGTTTATGCATTAATCGTGCGGCTTCCTGAATACTGTCCTGCTCGGATATTGTCAGGAGATCACTCGACATTAATTGTCCGACTGTTGCCATACGCCTCTCCCTGTTGGACATTTCCTTCTTACCATCTGACCTATTCTGTACGATTTCCAGCTGAAAGGTCTACAGAGATAGGCATAATGACATCCTTGACTTCCAATATTTTTTATATAAAATCCCATTCATATGAATTTCTATTCATAAGTTATTTCCCTTCCAACTTTTGGGATCGGAAGTGGAATTTTGAAAATACAGCCTTCACCATCCAGTTGCGCCAATAAGCTCAAGATTCTTGCAGACTCCACCCGGTTGGCTGTTCTGGAAGCGTTAATGCGAGGTCCACAAAATGTCAGTGACCTCATGAAACATTTATCTGTTGAACAAAGCTTACTCTCTCACCATCTGGCGATTCTTCGAGACTATCAATTGGTTGAGGCCTTCCGACAAGGGAAAACCATGATCTATCAATTACCCAGTTCCGTAACGGATTCCACGGAAGGAAAAGCCATCAATCTGGGTTGTTGCAAGATTTCCTTCGACTGAATTCTGAGAACACCTCGGCGGAAAGAACCTCCATGACGATACGGCCACATCCCCTGCATCGTCTTTTCCTGGCTACATGTTCGACTTTCATTATTTCCCTCAGCATCCTTCCGCCTGCCCAGGCGGAAACGAATAAACTGGTTATCACGGGATCATCGACGATGGCCCCCCTTATCCTTGAAATCGGTAAGCGGTTTGAAGCCCGCCATTCTCACGTACGCGTGGATGTCCAAACCGGGGGTTCTTCGAGAGGCATCGCTGATACCCTCAACGGGCTTGCCGACATCGGGATGGTTTCTCGTGCGTTAGACGAGCAAGAGAACCACCTGCACGGAGCCGTGGTGGCCCATGACGGCATTACCCTCATCATCCATGCTTCCAACCCCCTGACCCAACTCTCGAATGATCAGATTCGTAAGATTTATCGGGGAGACATCACCCGTTGGGTTGAGGTTGGGGGGAATGACGCCCCCATCACGGTCGTCAATAAGGCCCAGGGGCGTTCAACCTTGAAACTATTTCTTGAATATTTTCATCTTTCTCCCCGACAGGTACGGGCGCATGTCGTCATTGGGGATAACGAACAGGGCATTAAAACCGTGGCCGGCAATCCTCATGCAATCGGGTACGTGTCAGTCGGAACAGCCCAATATGATGCGTCCCATGGAAGTCCGATTCGTCTTCTCCCGCTTCAATCCATCCCGGCCACCCGTGACACGATCCAGAACGGAACATTTCCACTCACACGGCCCTTGACCCTTGTAACCAAATCCATCCCCGTTGGACTCATTAAAACCTTTATTGAATTCGCCCGATCAACCCAAGTCCATGATCTCATCACCCAGCAATACTTTATCCCAACGAGCGACTGAAGCTCTCCTGAGGTGGGTTCTCCGCATTCTGGCACTGCTCACTGCCAGCATTCTGCTGCTGGTTCTGGCCTTTTTATTCCTGGAATCCTGGCCCATTATTCACCACATAGGCGTGTTCCGCTTTTTGACCGACTCAGGGTGGTTTCCTACTGAACATTCCTATGAGCTCCTACCCATGACTGTAGGGTCTCTTGCGGTTGCTCTTGGGGCCACGCTTTTGGCCGGCCCTCTGGGCCTGGCCTCCGCGATATTTTGTCATTTTTACGCTCCACCCTTTTGGGGCAAGGTTTACCGTCACGTGGTGGAACTTCTTGCTGGGATTCCTTCGGTCGTCTTTGGCTTTTGGGGATTGGTCGTCCTGGTCCCTATCCTCGCGGCTTGGCATCCCCCTGGTCCAAGTCTTCTGGCAGGAATGCTCATTCTCAGCCTGATGATCCTTCCCACCATCATGCTGGTCACCCATGCGCATCTCACCCAGGTTCCTTCCCTCTATATCCACAATGCCACCGCACTGGGCTTTCGGCAATGGACGCTCATCGTGAAGATTATCCTTCCCACAATTCGTTCAGGACTCTTCACGGGCATCATACTTGGCTTCGCCCGATCCCTCGGAGAAACCATGGCCATTCTGATGGTCTGTGGAAATGTTGTGCAACTTCCTTCCCATGTTTTTGATCCGGTTCGTACCCTGACAGCAAATATCGCCCTGGAGATGGCCTATGCTCTGGACATGCACCGTTCTGCCCTTTTTGCGAGTGGACTGTTGCTTTTGGTCCTGGTGATTATTTTGGTGGCCTTAGCTGAACGAATACGACCCCAAGACCACGATGTCCTCACCTCATAAAACACCCAGTGACCTTTTTGGGATGATCATGATGTGGGCTCTCGCCACTCTCGTCATCCTCCCATTTTTTTGGATGATGGGTGACCTGCTTTGGAAAGGGATCGGCCACCTTTCCTGGGAGTTTATCGTCTCCTCCCCTCTCGACGCAGGCCGTGCCGGAGGGATTGGACCCATTGTACTTTCGACTGTCCTTATCGTTGGGATTTGCCTTCTCGTCGCCTTTCCCCTTTCCATTGGTACCGCTCTGTTTCTTTTAGAACTCTCGCGAAAATCTATTCCTGGAAGCCAGATCATCCGCCAATCATTGGATGTTCTGGCTGGCGTTCCTTCCATCGTCTTCGGCCTATTCGGTTATGCCGTCTTCTGCCAAGTTTTGGGATTAGGATTCTCTATTGCATCCGGTGGACTGACCTTAGCCTGCATGGTATTGCCCATCCTAACGAGGACTGTGGAAGAAAGTTTTCGCGCGATCCCTCATGCTCAACACCTCTCGGCCGCAGCCTTAGGCCTCTCTTGGCCCACCACCATCCGTTCCGTGCTCATTCCTCTCGCCGCTCCCGGGCTGCTCGTGGGAGGGATTCTTGGAATTGGACGGGCTATGGCAGAAACGGCCGCCCTAATATTCACCAGCGGCTATGTGGACCGCATGCCAGAATCTCTATTGGATTCTGGTCGTGCCCTTTCCGTTCATATTTATGATTTGGCCATGAACGTGGCCGGGGGCAATCCTCATGCGTACGCGACGGCTCTTCTCCTCGTGAGCCTGCTCATCATCATCAATCTTTCTGCTTCACGATTGGCTGACACATGCCTAAGATTTCATCAACGTCCCGTCTGATTGCCGCTTCCACCAAACCGGAAGATGGTCGTAACAGCCTTTTGGGGACACATCCTCTGCCCAATCATAAGACTCCGTATCATCTCCAAGCCAACAAACTGATGATCTCGTACCAGGGGCGTCCAGCCTTACAAGATCTTGATGTTACCATCCCCCAAGGTTGTATTACGGCGCTTGTGGGCCCCTCAGGGTGCGGGAAAACGAGTTTCCTCATGGCCATCAATCGCTTAACCGATCTTATTCCTGGCTGTCAGGTCTCCGGCAACCTCACACTGCAAAGCCAAGACATCCTCAATCCTTCCATCAATCTCCTTGAGTTACGTCGACGTGTCGGGATGATTTTTCAACAACCTACGGTGTTTCCCTTTTCCATTCGAAAAAATATGGAATTGCCCCTCCGTGAGCACGGCCTCCTCGATCGAAACCTCCTCACTCACCACCTAGAACAGTCATTGCGCCATGTCGGTCTTTGGGAAGAAATCAAGGACCGGCTCCATCAACCCGCCACAACCCTTTCCGGAGGGCAACAACAACGCTTGTGTCTGGCCCGTGCCTTGGCGCTGTCACCAGAGATGCTTCTTTTGGATGAACCGTGTAGCGCCCTGGACCCCCTTTCAAGTGGAATCGTTGAAGATCTGATTGCCCGCCTTCGTGGAAACTACACCATCATCATCGTGACCCATAATCTCGCCCAAGCCCGACGAATCGCGGATTACGTCGCTTTGTTTTGGCCTGTAGAGGGAGTCGGCCGACTTTTGGAACATGGTCCGACCGAAACCTTCTTTACCACCCCGCAGCATGAATTGACCGCAGCCTATATTTCCGGCGCACGCGGTTAATCCCATCCTTCGGCATTTCCTCCTCTCAACACAGCAATTTTACGTGAGTTTGATCCAAACTTAACTTTTCCGTAACACACGTTCGCTAGTCTTCTCTTCATCAGTATGAACTTCATCAATCTACTTCCACATAGACATTTCACCACAACAGGGGAGGCAGTATTTATGTATGCAGTTGTTGGGTTTGTTGGGTTTGTTGTGCTCATGTGCCTTGGCCTGGTGCCAATCGCTCCAGTCTGGGCCGGGGATACCCTATCTGATGTCTTAAAAGAGAAAGGGATGATTACCAAAGAAGACTGGATTCGCATTCAAGCCGACGAGGAGAAAAAGGCTGAAGAACAGAAAAAACAACTGGAGAGTCAATTCCCGGTCAGAGTTGGATGGGGGAAAAAGGGGTTTACCCTAGAAACCATCGACGGGCTCTTCAAGACCGCGATTCAATGGCGATTTCAAGGCCGTTTTTCATATCCCGAACGAGGTAATCCAGATGAGGTTGAGGATTATGACGATAATGACGAAAGTACCTTTGAACTCCGACGTGTTCGAATGAAAGTCGGTGGACATGGCTATAAACCCTGGATCAAATACTATTTTGAGGTTGACTGGCAACCCACCCGCTCCTCCGGCTCCTCCCCATCCGGGTCTTCAACCCGCCTCATCGACTGGCGAATCATGATCGAAAAATTTAAATGGTTTCAAATTCGACTCGGCCAGTGGAAAATCAACTTCAATCGTGAGCGGGTCGATTCATCAGGCAAACAGCAGTTTGTCGAACGATCAATCGTCAATGGCGTCTTCACAATCGACCGCCAAGTCGGTGTTATGGTGTATGGGCATTTGGCTCCAGGCACTTTTGCCGATTCCTGGTACTACGCTGGCGTGTTCACCGGTTCGGGTCGGGGAGAAGCCAACGACGATGACAACATGATGTATATGGGGAGGTTCCAATGGAACTTTCTCGGTCGCGACCTCAAGTGGACGCAAAGTGATCTTAAATTCCACAAAAACCCCACGGGGAGCGTGGCCTTTGCGTACTACACCACTATCGGGAAATGTACAAGATGGTCATCGAGCGGCTGTGGGACTCTCAGCAGCCTCAATTCAGCGGGATTACCCTATACCTCTGACGGTTCGGCATCGGACGGCCAATTCCGCATTGATGGGATGATGGAGGAATTTGCCTTTAAATGGCGAGGCCTATCCATTCAGCATGAATACCATTGGAAACAAATTAAGGATAGCAGTTTTGCGGAAGGTGCTCCTGGAAGCAAAACAAACTTGATGGGGAGCTATGCCCAAATTGGCTATTTCTTCCATAACCTGATTCCGGCCATTCCGAAGCCCTTAGAATTGGCGTTCCGGTATGCATTTGTCGACCCGAACGTTTCCATGAAACATGATAAACGACAGGAATTCACGGGAGCGGTCAATTGGTTTTTCGCGGGGCATCGGAATAAATTAACCCTGGATGCGTCACACCTCACTCTCGATACTCCCGGAGATTGCAAACACGAGCAACGCATACGATTGCAATGGGACGTTTCATTCTAATCATCCAGCGTCAAGGGCCTCTTCATGCTCCTCCCAGGTCCTTTCACAAGCCCATTCGAGTCCCTTTTCTCGAATGGGCTTGTCCTCGACCTGATTATCGCAACCCGGATTACTGTCCGCTTTTCAGAAAGTCCTGATACCGGATGGCCACCTGCCACGGTTTCCCCTTCAAACGATTCCCAAAATCTTCCGCAGGTGAAGAGACCATAAACGTTCTGGGTTGAAACACCAGACCGCCAGGTTGTGGTTCCATTTGCTCAAGAGGCCGAAACTTATAGGACCCATCATAATCATCGAGATCTTGCCAAAGCTGGGTCTTCACCGAAAAGTTACTCAGAATAAGATGCAGGTTCCCACCTGCCACGAAGATTCCCCCTGAAGTCGTTAATTCATATTCGTCATCCACTTCTACCGTTTCAAAAAACGTCACCAGTTCTTCGGGAGTGGCTTGTTGTAACCCTTTCACCAAATGAGGAACCAATAGCCCGATTTCAATATCCGAGAAAGCCGGGCGCATCTCAGAAGCCAAGGGTGTCCGACCCGTCACGGACCCCTGATACACTCGAATTCCCTTAAGGATTCGAGTCAGAGATTCTTTGGAGAAAAAGACCGGATGGTCATACCCCTTTCCTCCAAAGGCATCGGGAATAACCTCTAACGCCACAACCCTATTGCGACCATCAAAGACGGTGAGTGTCTGAAACCGGTCAGGAGAACACCCAATAACTCCACTGACCATCATCCCCAACAGATAGAGGGAAAACCACGTACATTTCTTCATCTGCGCCTTCCTTTTTCGAGCTTGATGTCTGTCATACGATACAGCCACATCCACATGAGTGCGAAGGACGTTCCGGATACGTCGCTTCGACGAAGAAGTTAACTCCTAGGCAACCCACTTGAGAAATACCTTTAACATACTCTCCTTATAATAACCCATATAGTGAATACCTCTTTTTTTCGTTCCATTAACCAAAGGAGAACCTATGGTACGAGTGAACCAATTCATGACCAAAAACCTTGCATGCATTGCCCCCACCCAAGCGGTGTCGGTAGCAGCCAACCTCATGCGAATACGGGGAACCGGGAGTCTCTTGGTTCAGCGGGGATCGGAAGTCCTGGGAATTGTGACAGAGCACGACATCGTGCGTAAAGTGGTCGCCAACCACCTTCAACCGGAATACGTGTCGGTGGCAGATATTATGAGTTCCCCGGTCGTGTGCATCGACGAATCAGAATCAATCTTTCATGCTGCGGACATCATGCGGACATCGGGAACCCGCCATCTGGCCGTCGGCAATGAAGAGCAGATATTCGGAATGCTTTCTGCCCGCGACCTTCTCACACCAGTAGCAAAGGATGAACTCTAATATGAAATCTCAATCCGCATCGGATTCCTGGAATCCCTTCTTCCTGCCATCCAATCAGTTCTCCTGGACTCGCCAACTCTTGTCGACGGATCTTACTCACTTGTGGATGAAGGGCATTAAACTCGTTCTCAGTTTACTCATCGTGACGATTCTCTTGGGTTTAGCGGGAGGAGTGATTCGAATTTTTCTCAGCCTGCAAACCTTACTGTCGTTACCACTCGAGCATGTGTTCCGGCAGCTTATTATCGACACCCTGATCATCCTGGCCATCGTTGAAGTCTTCAAAACGACGTTGACCTATTTTTCTGAAGGTCGAGTGAAGGTCACATTTATTGTGGACACCATTTTAGTGGTCATGTTGACCGAGATTATTTCAAAGTGGTTTTCCGAGACTCCACTCACCCAATGGGTAACGCTTGGAGGAATTTTGTGCACACTCGCCTTGATTCGAATCGTGGCTGTCCGCTGGTCTCCAACCCGCAACGATTCCCTTTCCAACTCACACTCGCTCAGCTTTGCCACGGAACACTCTCCCGAACCGTAACCCACCACTTGCCAAAATCCTCTGACATATTCAGGGGGACAGGGCGGTTCTCTCACCATTAACAAACCGGTGATTCACTTTGAACCCGGGGGGTATTTCCCCACAATATTTCATCGAAGACCCTTACAAGGAAAATATGAGTAGGTGACTCATAAGACAATATTATTGAGAATTTTGACCTTGTGATAAGCTCGAATAAATGATTACATGTTTCAAATGAGGTAGGACCATTGCGAGTAACCCTTCTTTGTGATAACTATAATGAATACAGCGGTTTGTGATGCGCCAACCGAGACGATTAAGGAGAGCTTACGAGGAAAGTCAGTTTTTTAATTCAAGTGTGTTCAGGATTTTTCCATTCAACCCGTGGAGGTTACGACTAAAATGACAAGAGATTTTTGCCCCAACTCTTCATGAGGCTAAACCGGAAAACTTCCCGACAACACCTCAACTGGCACTGTCATGGACACCCCCTCCCATTCAAGTGGGAGTCACCCTTAACTCCAATCCATTATTGAGGAATGTTATGAGTTCAAAACCAATTCGTGTTCTGCTATCAGATGATCATACCCTTGTCAGAGAGGGTCTCCGGTCTCTCCTTTCCAAAATACCAGATGTGACGGTCGTTGCTGAAACGGGTAATGGCCAGGAAGCTTTGGCCTTGGCCAGAAAACTTCAGCCCGATATCGCGATTCTCGACATCAGTATGCCCGGACTCAATGGCTTGGAATTGGCCGAACGTTTCCGCAAAGAATTTCCAAACCTTCATGTCATCATTCTCTCCATGCATGCCCAGGAAGACTTTGTCCGAAAGGCCCTTCGTGTGGGTGCTGTCGGCTATTTACTCAAGAACGCCAGCCCTACCGAATTAGAAGAGGCGTTAAATGCAGCCTTAAAGGGGGAATACTACTTGAGCAACCAAATTTCCAAGCATGTCATCGGAGAATACATTCGAGGAACACTGACCCACAGTGAAACCAAGGAAGAACTGACTTCCCGCCAACGAGAAATTTTACAACTTATCGCCGAAGGACATTCCACCAAAGAGATTGCCACGCTCCTACAGGTCAGTACCAAGACCGTGGAAACTCATCGCCTACAACTCATGGAACGCCTACATATTCATGATATTCCGGGGTTGGTCAGGTATGCGATCCGCATCGGCCTGGTATCGTCCGACCGATAAGCAATGTGACAAAACAGCAAGACGAGAAAACCGCTTTCTCCTTTCCTATTTGATATTGACCCGAGAACTATGAGGCGATTTTCTTCTTCCCTACCTTCCGAGAACAGCCATAGCTGATTCACTCCCCAGACCTTTGTTCTCTCCGCAATTTTGGGTGTGAATGTTCTTTTTAACTTTCGCTTTTTCTATTCGCTCTCCCCCGTACAGTTCTATTTTCTACAGTACGTAGTACATAAAACATAATGAAATTCAATATTTGCTTACTGTATAGGGGTGGCTTTACATGACGAACTCAAAACCTGTTCCAGGAAAATCATATAAGGTTATCCTCCCTCAAATATAAGGTTTTTCCTTATATAACGGGTAAATATTTCACTATACAATAGATGAAAATTCTTATGCTTCAATAAAATTCCTTCTAATTTTATGAATTTGGCTTCTTATTTTATTCTATTTTTTCCCTTATATTTTCCAGCTAATGACACTCCAAACCATTCACACATGATGCTCAACGATAGATACCTCATTTCCTGAATCATAAAGGTGAACCGTTTGCGATTCTCAATGGGCGTTTAAGTTCCATTTTCACCAGGCAAGACCTTATCCCCACATTTATCAGTCATGTCCCAGCACGACGCTCAACTTCTCCTCATTGATTCTGACCAAGAAAATACCAAGAATCTCACTTCTTCCCTCAAGGTGATGGGGTATTCCATTCAGGTTTGCCATGATCAGACTGAGGCCTTCGCAAGAGTTCGACAGTCATCCCCGTCGCTTATTCTCCTGCACGCCCTTGCCCCGTCCTTCAGAGAGTTGTCTCTTTGCCAAAGGCTTCTCTCCGAGCACCAAACAAGACATATCCCGATTCTGTTACTCATCCAGGCGAATCAGGTTGAAACAGTGATTGACGCCTTTTCTTTAGGAATAACTGACTTCATAACTCTACCCATCAATCACATGGACCTTGTCACCCGAGTCCAAGTGTGCCTTGGGCGCACCCACAAAACATGCCACTCAAGCGAGCAGGCTTTTCAGGCACCCTCACCGAGCATCCAAAAACCACATCCATCCCACTCGAAATCAATTCCAGACCATTCCCAAACGATTACTCCGGAAAATGTGGCTCATCTCCGGGAAACAAATGCTCATCTTCGTGAAGAACTCTCTGATCACGCCCAAAGGGTCAGTTCTCTACAGGAATCGCTAGAACACACGCAATTATTGATCCGGGAGATTCACCATAGAGTGAAAAACAACCTGCAAGTCATTGAAAGCCTTCTCGGATTGCAAATGCATCAGCATTCAGACTCACAGACCAGAGATCTCTTTCAGAATACTCGCTTTCGTGTGCATGCCATGGCGCTCGTTCATGAACAACTGTACAAGCAACAGACTCAGGGATCGTTAGATTTGGAACCCTACCTTCGATTGATCGTCCAACACCTTCAATCGTCCCTGCAATCCGATACCACGACAGTGGAAATTACCGTTCACGCTCCCAATATTGCCTTGCCACTTCACCGGGCCATACCTTGTGGTTTGCTTGTCACCGAATTAGTCTCCAATTGCTTTAAGCACGCCTTTTCTTCGACAACTCGGGGGATCATCTCTGTTCAGATGACCAAGCCCGACTCGACTAACTTCTGTCTCCAGGTGCAAGACAATGGGACCGGAATTCCATCCGATCTCGATATTCGGTCAACAGGTTCATTAGGGATGCAGCTCATTGTCGCCTTAGTTGAACATCAGCTTGGGGGAACTATCGCGCTTGATGGCGAATTAGGAACACGATTTACCATTTCATTTCCCATTGAAGAATCTCAGGCTCCACCTCAAACTGCTCAGGGAGAGCAAACATGGGATATGTAAAAATGCTGTCAATTGCGTCTAATACATGGAAATGGGGAGGCGCGTCTTTGCCTCCAATCCCCATCAAGGTTTGGCATCAACCCGCCGAGAAGGGAGATGGAAATGTCTCATCAACGGGCAAGGATTATCGAGGCCATTTTTCAGATGAATCCTGATTGGGAGGCCCTAATCTTAAAGGAAATTTTGCCTTTACCCCAGGCTTTACTTGATATGTTCCGGATCGTCCACAAAGCCAATGCCATTCTCCGATATCGTTCATATCTCATACTCAATGGGCTATACTTCTGCCAGTTGCATTTTGACCCATAAGGTTATCTCGCATTAAGGACCCCCTCAACCATGTCTGAAAAAGCTGTCCTAGTCGTAGAAGATGAGGCCATTACGGCCATGGAAATTCGCGCGACTCTCAACCGACTCGGATACCGGGTCAGCGGGATCGCCTCCACGGAAGAGGAAGCGATTTCCAACACGATGAAACATTCTCCTGACCTGATTCTGATGGATATTCACCTCAAAGGGAAGGATGACGGCATTTCCCTGGCTGACCAGTTACGCACCAAATTCGACATTCCCGTCGTATACCTTACCGCCTTCTCAGACGATGACACCCTCAAGCGTGCCCTCTTCACACAACCCTACGGGTATATCGTCAAACCGTTCAGTGAGCAAGAACTGCGAAGTATGATAGAGACGGCTCTGTACAAACATACTCTGGATAAAAGTCTCAGGGAACGAGAGCAATGGATTTCCAACATCCTTACGAGTCTTTCAGATGCCGTCATGACCACAGATATTCACGGAACGGTGACTCTGCTGAACCCGGCCGCCGAAGCCTTAACGGGGTGGATTTCTCCAGACGCCCAGGGAAAACCTCTCACGGACATTTTTGTTTTAGAGGATCCAGAAGGGAACAGACCAGCCGAGCATCTGGTGGACCGAATCGTTCGAGAGCGACGTTCCTGGGAAGCCGAAGGGATATTACACAATCAATTTCTCTCGGGGAGAACTCCCTTTGTCTCCGCACAAGCGTCGACCCTAAAAAATGAAGAAGGCCTCGTCACAGGTTTAGTCCTGATCTTCCAAGATATCTCAGCTCGCAAACAAACAGAAGACCATCTTCGAGAGACCGAAGCTACCATCCGTCACATGCAAAAAGTCGAAGCTCTCGGAACATTAGCCAGTGGTATTGCCCATGATTTCAACAACATTATGACCGTGATCCTCGGGTTTACCCAACTTGGCCTTATTAAGGTGGATGCGGCTCATCCCGTTCAGGACTATCTCCAATTGATCTTGACGGCCTCCAATCGAGCCAAGGAATTGGTCAAACAAATTCTCACGTTTAGCCGGCAGCAGGAGCAACAAGCCAAACCCATTCAACTTCGAGAAATCATCGAAGAGGGTTTGGACCTCATGCGAGGGATGCTCCCCACGACTATCGATATCCAAACGCATCTTTCTGAAGAACCCGGAATGGTTTTGGCTGACCCCAACCAGATCCACCAGGTCTTCATGAATCTTTGCACCAACGCAGAACATGCGATGCGCGGCACATGTGGAGTACTTGAAATAGGCCTGTCTCCGGTTAACGTGGATCAGGAACTTCGCAAACAGCATCCCAATTTACAGGAGGGACCACATCTGTGCCTCACCGTCAAAGACAGTGGCCCAGGCATTGCCCCGGAAACCTTACCCAGAATCTTTGATCCATTTTTTACGACAAAAGATGTCGGAGAAGGGACAGGAATGGGATTGGCGGTGGTCCATGGCATTATTATCAGCCACGGCGGATCTATTTCGGTCACCAGCCAACCTCAACAAGGAACATGTTTTAAAATTTTTCTCCCACTCATTGGTCCTGAGATCCCCCAAGAACCTTCTTCCACCTCAACTTCCGTCGCGTTAGAGAGTGCTACCGAGCTCAGCCCAAAAGGCCGGGTCCTATTTATCGACGATGAAGTGGGCCTGACCATGCTTGGCCAAGAAATCCTTCAGAATTTGGGCTATGAAGTGGTCACGTACAACAATAGCCTGACCGCATTAAATGGATTCAAAGCTGACCCCGATACATTCGATCTGGTGATCACCGATCAAACGATGCCCAAACTCTCAGGGGAAATGCTGGCCAAGGAAATCATTCAAATTCGAAAGGATATTCCCATCATTCTTTGTACCGGATATGCCCCAAATCTTTCTCCGACTGAAACCCAATCACTCGGTATCCGAACGTTTCTGACCAAACCTTGGACTATTCAGGATTTAAAAACCGCTCTCGCCAAGTGCCAACAGTCACCCTCAACATCATCAAGATGAATGATTGAGGATGAGTGGACACCCCATAACCTTCCCTCAGCACCTATCTATCGATACCTAAGTGCCATATATCTGCTTACCATCCTCTGGATTTTTAACCTTCCTTGCTCTTTATTCCTGAGAATTTCTTCTTAAATAAATACTTTTACGTAAGATATTAAAAATAGACAACTAAGGTTTTTTCCTATTGATTGCAAGAAGAAACTCACTCATGCTGTCATTAAAGGATGATTCCTTAGGTAAAAGACTAAAACTTCTTCAACTTCCTAGCTCAACCCGATCAATCAATCAACCATGGTAACCCCCTCTGTTCTAGTCGTAGAAGACGAAGGCATTACCGCCCTCGCTATTCAAAATACCCTCAAGGGCTTCGGCTATAAAATTGGCGGCGTGGCCTCATCAGGAGAAGAGGCACTCCAAAAGGTCGATACCATTTCTCCTGACCTCGTGCTCATGGACATTCATCTTCGAGGAAAAATTGATGGGATTCAGGCCGCGACCAAGCTTCGCCGAGATTACGATATTCCCGTCATCTATCTCTCAGCCTATACCGACCCAGAGACGGTACAATCGGCCAACCAGGCGGAGCCCTATGGATACTTGGCCAAACCTTTTTCTGAACGTGAATTGTTTACGACGATCGAAACGACTATGTATCGCCATCACCTAGATAAAACCCTTCGTGAACGTGAGCAATGGTATGCCAGCTTGTTTCAAAGTCTTCTGGAAGGAGTCATCGCCACGGACTCAAGTGGGCACATAACATTTATCAACGAATTAGGGGAAACGCTGACCGGACTTCGCCAGCCCGAGATTATCGGTCGAGACTTCTTGGAGATATTACCCCAATTGGGATTGACTGACCCCGAGACCAATCAAGAAATGATGACACATCTTTTTCAATCTGGGCAGCCCTTTGGACCCGTCATACGCCAAATCACCAACACCCCACAGGGCATACCGTATTGGTTGGAAATCCAAATTTTTCCCATTCAAGCCGATTCGCCGACCGTAATGGGAGCCTCGGTCATATTTCGGGACATTACCAACCGTAAGCAAGCCGAACAGGAATTGCGGGAAAGTGAAGAACGGTTCTCTCAATTCATGGACCATCTTCCCGGACTCGCCCATATAAAAGATGGGCACCATCGGATGATGTACCTCAATAAAGCCTTCGAAGACACATTTGGGATTTCCTGTGAGGCGTGGTTAGGAAAACCTGTTGACGACATCCTTCCTCCGGCATCAGTAGAGCAACAAATCCAGAACGATCAATGGGTCTTCAACAATGACAAAGCCCTCCAGGTGGTAGAAGACTTTGAACACGAAGATGGCCTCCATCATTACTTGACTTGTAAATTCCCTATTCACCGAGTTGATGCCCCCCCTCTTCTCGGAGCCCTAAGCATCGACATCACCAAACAACGGAATGCCGAAAAAGCTTTGGCCGAAACATTTCAACGTTTACGCCAACTTTCTCATCGATTAAACAATGCCGAGGAAGAAGAGCGAAAACGGGTTGCACGTGAGCTGCATGATGAATTTGGTCATCTCTTAACGGCTCTTAAATTGGACTTGACCTGGTTGAGGGAATCACTTCCTTCCCATGTTAGTTCTTCCTCGGAGATCTTTTTA
This sequence comes from Nitrospirales bacterium, assembly GCA_965223275.1. Classification (GTDB taxonomy): domain Bacteria; phylum Nitrospirota; class Nitrospiria; order Nitrospirales; family UBA8639; genus Nitrospira_E. Next base: position 3,566,919 of record OZ244992.1, on the reverse strand, counting down.
AAGAAAATTGAATCCATGATGGCCGTGATTGACTCCATCATTCACGCGGTTCGAGACATCACCGCCTTTTTACGCCCTACGTTTTTGGACCAATTGGGTTTAGTGAAAGCGTTGCAGGAATTGGGAGAATCGCTGGAATCCCAGACTTCTATGATCTGCCATATTGATGTCGCTCCCGACTTACCGATTCACGAATTCGATGAAACGCAATCCACCACCATCTATCGAATGACTCAAGAGTTATTAACGAACATTAAAAAACACGCCAAGGCGACGCAGGCCAAAGTTTCTCTGTCGATAAAAGACCAGACGATTAATTTAATCGTGACCGATGATGGAAAGGGATTGGGAACAGAAGAGGAAAAATCCAAGCGTTCCTTTGGTCTGAAAGGCATTGAAGAACGCGCGTGGCTTCTGGGAGGGACCTTTACTATTCAAGACTCTTCACAAGGGGGAACCACCGCAGTCGTCCAACTTCCACTAGATTCTTTCTCACTTCCTCATGAATCCCCGGAAATCAGTCCAACCGACCAGGATAAAGCCTCGTGAGTTTTTTCCAAAAACCACGAGTCCTCTTCAGCTTACAGTTGATTTTGGAACAGGCATCGATAATGTTCCATTCACGAGCACGCCTTCTTCTAGAAGAAACACAGGGGAATGAATCTGTCCGGTTAACGTAGAAGGAGCGATTAACTCGACCTTTTCTTCGGCTTTGATATTTCCTCGAAGAGGACCCTGAGCCAGAACCTGTTTGGCTTGAATACTGGCTTCAATTTTTCCCTCTTTGCCGACCTGAATGCAATCGCTTCCATAGATTTCCCCTTCTACTGATCCGTCAATTCTGGCCATACCCTGTACCCGCAAAATGCCCACCAGATGGCACTTTTTTCCGAGATACATTTGATACCCTTCAGTTTCTTCTGGAATCACCGATAGCCAATTCTTTGCCATTCCTTCAGTCTGAGTCATACCTGCCTGCCTTCCTTCTATATATTGGATTGTTTGGATAGGGGTACCCTTGGGATATAATCATCCAACAGGGACGATGTTCATGGTAAAAATTCCCCTCATTGAGAACTATCCCCCATTTGGGGAATAGAAAACGACACACGATGCAGCCTTGCTGCATTCCCTAACGCTTTCGGCAAGCCACGACACATCGAAGATAAAGGAACTCAAAGATGGCCAACTCGAAGACCATACACATTCAACAGGGTGTGTGTTTCGCGATTTTTGCCTATGACATTGGCATTTCGATCAATATTGAGGAAGCGGAACGACGAACGACCGCTACCAAGGAACGGAGTCGAATGAAACGAAAGCGGCCCACCCCTCAATATTTTGATTATCACCCTCCGCCCTTGAGGATTACTCAGGATTTGGAACCTCTTTTAGTTGGATCACATCAAACGTTAACGACGACAGAAACCATTCTTTTCGATTTTGGGGGTGCTATGGTGATCTACCGGATCCCCCTTTCAGGCCCCTTGGAGTCCCTTCGCCCACTCAGTGAAGCTCTGTATGAACATGCAGGCCTTTTAGAAAGTTCCCGGACCCACCTCCAGAGTTTGCTACAAACCCTTGGGGATTCCGTCGAAAAGCCAGCCCTCTCTCCCTTTGTTGAGGATTACGCTATTTTTTACGTGCCGATGGTTGACCCCGGAATAGACCTTGGTCAATTTGTCGATCACCATCAGGCCCTCATCGCACAAATCCTCCGATGCGAATCGCAGGCTCTCTCTCATCAAGAAATCGACGATGCAACCAACGCCCAAATTTCATGGGGGCCCCATGACCTGACCGTTATCGATTGGAATGCCGCCTTCATGATTGGACAGGATATGGACGATGTGCAAGCCGTATTGGAGTTTTTAAATGTAGAACTGGTAGAACGTCGATTCCTAGACCATCAACTTGATCAAGCGTTAGATGAAGGATATGCGGCGTTAATGGAAGAACGTTGGAGCAAGTTTCGTTGGCCGAGATCGTTGGATCCCAAGCTACGACATATCGCATCGCTGCAGGTAGATAGCGCGATCCTCTTTGAGCGAGTCACGAATACCCTGAAACTTCTCGGTGATCAATATCTGGCACGGGTATACCGGTTAGGGTCTCAACGGTTTCATCTACAAAGTTGGGATACCTCCATCGTTCGAAAATTGGAAACGCTGGACAGCTTGTACGGAAAGATGGCCGACAATCGGAGTAATCGACGGATGGAGATTCTGGAATGGATCATCATTATCTTGATTGCGATTTCCATCATTCTTCCGTTTATTCCCGGTTTCCCGGGTTATTAACACCCATTGACTAAGAGGGCAGACATTCGACGAGTACCAACCGATTCAAAGGGGGGATACGATGGAGAAGCACCCCGAAAAGGGGTCAGGAGAAAATCTTCAGGCCACGTGCTTGGATTTTAGGGGCGCAACATGAAGTTCGACTCGACATCGAAAGACTTTTTCAAAAAGAAGCTTCCGTCTGGCCGTTGTCCATAACTCCAGTTCCGGGTCCTCCCTAAAAGCGACATGCAATCGAAGAGGATCACCCAACTCCACTTTCATTCCCTTGATCACCGAAAAATGACTGCGGTCCAGGCCATCAGCTATTCGGAGCAAGGCACTTAGCGTCATCACCAGCTTTCGTTGTTCCCCATGTAATCGTCGAAACCCTTTGTGACGCATTTTAGGAGGGTTACGGCGATGGTATCTGGCCACATTCGCGATAATATCGATTTCTTCAGAAGAAAAGCCTGGCAAGTCGGCGTGGGTAATGAGGTAATAGGTATGCTTATGATGTTTATTCTCCCGAATATGGTGTCCAATATCATGAAGTAATGCCGCATACTCCAACCATTCCCGTTCCCGCTCCCCTAATTGATGTAATCGTTGGGTTTGGTCAAATAAGCTCAAAGCCAATTTCACCGTATGATGAGCATGGACTTTTGGATATTGGTATCGCCTCGCCAATAACAACACTTGCCGTCGACGGATATTCGGAATCTCCCGTTCAGCACGCAGCCCTTCCTGATGTCGCTGAATAAAATCGTAGATAACTCCCTCACGAATCGCCTTATCGCTGATACAGACTTGCTCAAGGCCGATTCGTTCCATCAAGAGACGAAGCACTAATACACCTGGATACAGTGTATCGACACGGCGAGGGTCTAACCCGGGAATTTTGAGACGTTTGTCTACATCCAGAGTTCGCAAAAGGTTTTCAATTTCTCGGATTTCCTCCAACGTAATCGTGGCCATATCCAATTGGGAAATAGGCCTTCCGGTCCGAGCCAAATAAATCATTTCGGCAAGATTTCCTACCATCCCTGATGTCGCGACCAATTGTGTCAATTGTGAAAGACTTTTTTTCGACAAGGACTTTTTCAAGGCCTGAGCAACCATATGTTCCAAACGTTGGATCACCCGTTTATCTGGAGGATCGGTTTTCAGATATTGATCTTTTAACCGAATAGCTCCCAACTTCAGACTCCTGACGAATTTCAAGCGTTTGGGGGTGCAGGCCATCAATTCCACTGAGCCTCCTCCAATATCAACAATCATGGCCGGAGACTGGGACAAGTCCATGCTGTTGCGGACCCCTAAATAAATCAGACGGGCCTCTTCTTTCCCAGTAATCACACGAACACGTAACCCGAGTTCCTTACGGACCCGCTTGAGAAAATCACCCCCATTTTCGGCTTCACGCACCGCGCTGGTGGCTATCGGCAGGATCGGATCGAACCCTTTATTGGTGGCTAATAGCGAAAAACGTCGTAAGACTGTCAGTCCTCGATCCATGGCTTCAGGGGACAACTTGTGGGAGGTAAACGTTCCATCCCCAAGTCTGGCCATCTCTTTAATACGATCCACAATTTTATAGCTAAAATTTTTCCCGATCTCAGCCAAAACCATATGAATGGAATTGGTCCCAATATCGATGACAGCCAATCGTTTCATGGCATCGTCCTCAAGTGCATGGAGACTTAACAACCCTCGCTAGAATCTCGCAAACGGTACCCAAGCCCCCATACTGTCTCAATAGTCGGAGCCTTCTCACCTAACGCTTGTAATTTTTTTCGGAGTCGAACGATGTGGGAATCTATGGTACGGGGTTCGACTGATATCTGGATTCCCCAAACCGCCCGCAAGAGGTCTTCGCGGTGCAGGAGTCCACCTTGAATGTTAGACAATTCTTCCAACAGTCGAAATTCGATACGGGTAAGTGATTGCCGTCGATTACCCATTGTCACAGAACGAGAACGGGGATCTAGGATTAATCCAGGAAGGGATTGAAACTCTCCTTGAGCAAGATTGTCCATGAAAGGCACACTGTATTCCCTTTGTTTCCATAACTAAGGGAATTGTGTGCACTCTACTTAACACAGGTTTCCTGGATGTTAGGATATTGTTAAGAATAGGTAAACACCTCAACCTTTGAAAACCTCGTGCCATCATACATTGCGACGGCCTGATGCTTCTAAAGCCTTTTCATGTTCAAAAATTGAGTTCCTTGGCGATTTTCTCGACCACCGGTGGACAACCGAATAAGGCATCGACTTTTTGAGCCACGTGAGAGGGTCGAAGAAGAATGAGTCCTCCAGCCTCTTCGATTAATACCTGGGTCGCTAATATATCCCAGGGGTTTAATGCAGGGTCCAACATCGCCCCAAGAGATCCCCGAAGGACAAGACTATGCCCAAAACAATCCGTGTACCCACGGGTATAGGGAAAAACCTTTTGAAGATGGTCTAAGTTTTGCTCTCGCTTGGCATCAATAAATTGAGCCACATCCCCCACACCAATCATGACCTTTGTATCATCCGATGAGGAAGGAGAAGACAGTTGTAATGCTTGCCCCTGACACGTCGCTCCGAGCCCTTTTGCCGCCGAATAGGTCAATCCCAATAATGGAAGATGAATCACTCCAATTAACGGAATATCCATGTGGGTATCGAAAAGAGAAATAAGCGTTCCGAATAATGGAATCCCATGAATGAACGAACGGGTTCCATCGATCGGATCCACCACCCACCGCCACCGAGTTCCTTGACCCTTCAGACCTTGTTCTTCCCCTAAAATATCCCAAGACCCAAATTCCGGTCCCTGAAGTAACCGCTCTCTGATGAGAAGTTCCGCTTCTTTATCAGCCTGGGTAACCGGAGACCCATCCGTTTTGGTGAGCACGTGCAGGTCCACACGATCAAAATACGCTTGGATAGGAACCGCTGCCGCTTTTGCGGCATCGACGGCTTTACCTTGTAATGCCTGTAATTGCTGAATGTCGAGGTCTTGGTCCATTCTGTCCATCAACCGGGAAGGGCAGGAGAAGAAAAGCTTCCTAAGAAAAATAGAGGACGTTCTCTATATTTTCAAAAGATTTTCAATCCTCCTATCGATACGGTTTTATGGAAGGCCAAAGGAAGGAACGGGTCAATCAACAAGAAACTGTTGATATTACATGATTTTTTCTTTGAGATTCCATACTTACTATAAAACATCGATGCCCTAAAGCCAATCACCCCATGAATATATACCTTTAAAAAATAGCCGTACAATTTTCTAGAGGACTCATGAGTGGCAGCATTCTAGACACACGAATCGAATGGTGATAACCGGATTAATGGAGTCCAAACACCCAGAATCAAATCCATAAGACAAGCTTAACTCCCCATTTGGCCAACAATGATATAAAATTTCACAGTTTTTTTATTTTTCATTAAACTATACTAAAGTTTCTGCCATATGTTTGGCATTTTGTTCATTGAAATCGAATTTCACATACCCCCTGATGAAAAAGCCAACATCGCCAAAACCGCAAGAATTGCCTCCAACACCGAAGGCGCACGCTCTGCTAGGGAAGGTCCAACAACGGAACGAACGGGAAATTACATTTCACGTTCCCCCGCGCTTTTCCATTCCAGACCACCTGGGCACTCCATTGACCCCACGTGTGTTTACCTCTACATATTTTGATTCGACCCATCACCGGTTAGGTCAATTAGGGATCACCCTTCGCAAGCGGGTTGAAAAAGGCCAAAGCGTATGGCAACTCAAAATCCCTAGTGGAAACCAACGGATCGAATTAGAAGTACAATCAGGAAGTCGTCGCGTTCCGCCTCAATTATCTGACCTCCTCATCGCGTTCTTCAGAAACTCGGAACCGCACCAAATCGGAAAAATTCGCACGTGGCGGGCGGGAATATGCATCCATGAGGGATCAAAACAAGTCGCAGAGCTTACGCTGGATTCTGTCGCGTTACTCACCAACAATAAAATTGTCTCCCGGTTTCAAGAATTGAAACTCGAATCCGACAATGGCAACGAGAAAACCCTCAAATCCCTCCAAAAAGTCCTGAAAAAATCAGGCTGCCGAAACAAACCATTACAACCGAAAATCTTTCAAGCCCTTCATCTGGCCTATCCCATTCAACTCAAGCCTTTCGAAGGCACCGCATCCCTTTCTGAGCATATCCGAGCCCATCTCCACGAGCAGTATAATCAGCTGCTACTCAATGATCCCGGGACTCGTCTGGGCCGCGATATTGAAGCCCTCCATCAAATGCGAGTCGCAACTCGACGGATGCGAGCCCTCTTTCGAACCGCTCGACCTTTCCTCACGCCAGAATGGGTGACACCCTTGGGGATGGAAATTCGCTGGCTCGGATCCCTTCTGGGACAGGTCCGTGATTCGGATGTGCTTCTCCAAAATTTCCAACGACAATTCCTCGACTTTACCGATAAAGCCCCACGTGCATTCACTTGGATTCTCACGACCTTCGAAAGTCAACGGTCTATCGCACGAGCCCACCTTCTTGAAGGCCTTCGAAGTGATCGCTACCTTGCCCTATTGGATCATTTAGAAAAGTCCTTATTACAACTCCCCTTCGAACCCTCTACCCTGACTCCGATCGATGTCACGCGAAAATCCATCCGGAAGCTCTTGACCGCTATCGCTCATTCGCATCTTCCCGCTACGGGAGAAGAGCTTCATCGCATCAGAATTTTGGTCAAGCGAAGCCGCTACGCCGTAGAAGTGACAAGCCCCTTCCTTGGTAAAGCTGGAAGTTCCTACCTTCAACAAGCCAAACACACGCAAGAACTCCTTGGGCTGTATCAAGATACGATCGTCGGGGAACAACGCATTTTGGAAATCCAACACCATCGTCCCCCGAATTCGGTACGATTCCTCAGCGGGATGATGATCGAGCGGTTACGAGCAACACGAGAGGGTCTCTCTAAGGACATCGCTAAACATTGGAAAAAACTCAATAAACTCGGGGGCAAACTTTAGGCCTCCCCTATTTCCTGGCAATCTCTATCTCTCGGAGAAATATTAAGAAATTTGCTATAATAAGGGTTGGTGTTGGTTGAAAGTATTCTGATTCCGTTCCCTAAAGGGCACATACACGATGCCGCCTTTAACTTCTCCTCATTCCAGTGATCAAACAGCCAAGCTCGATGATCCTAAACTGTACTTGAATCGAGAACTCAGCTGGGTCGAATTTAACAAACGAGTTCTAGAAGAAGCCGAGAACCCCAATCACCCGTTGCTCGAACGAATAAAGTTTCTCGCTATTTTCTTCAATAACCTGGATGAGTTTTTCATGATTCGCATCTCGGGGTTACGGGAACAGATGTCTGGAGGCGTCTTGGAAGCTTCCCTTGATGGCCTGAGCCCTTCTGACCAATTGGGAAAAATACGACAGGCGTTACTCCAAGACTTTTCCCGCGTTGCGCGTTGTTGGCATGAAGATTTACTCCCGCGGCTCGCCGAAGCCGGAATTCGAATCCTTTCTCATAAAGACATCAAACCTCGACAACATGCTCTTCTTCGGCGTTATTTTCGGAAAGAAATTTTTCCTGCACTGACACCCCTGGCGTTCGATCCGAGTCACCCTTTTCCCCATATTTCAGACCTCACGGTCAACGTTGCAGTTGTCGCTCGGGATCCTGAAAGGGGAGAATGTTTTGCGCGGATAAAAGTCCCGGCTTTATTTCCACGGTTAATTCCCATTCCCGATGAACATCAAGTTGAAGAGGACCAACCTCTTGGGTTAGGGCAAAGCCCGGAGGCTTCAAATTTTGTGTGGCTGGAGGACATTATTGCCGCCAACCTCGATCTTCTCTTTCCTGGAGTCAGCGTAGAAGCGGCCTATTTTTTTCGAATTACTCGTGATGCCGATTTCGAAATCGAAGAGGATGAAGCCGGGGACCTGTTAGCGGCGATCGAAGAACAGGTCGACCTTCGCCAATTCGGTTCGGTGGTTCGTTTAGAATTGGACCAACGCACTCCGGATTTCATCAAAGATATCCTGATTCGAAACCTCTCCCTAGCTCCCTATCAAGTCTACACCTATGATTTTCGATTGGGATTGTCTAATCTGTTTGAACTCACAGCCATCGACAAACCTGACCTGAAATTTCCACCCCACCATCCGTCCTTGCTATTCGAATCCGGGGCAAAAGATTCCATGTTTTCTATGATTCGCCGCGAAGATCTCTTTTTGTATCACCCATATGACAGTTTTACTCCTGTGGTCGAATTCATCCGTCAAGCAGCCGTTGACCCTAACGTCCTGGCCATCAAACAAACCTTATACCGAGTCGGGTCCAACTCCCCCATCGTGGCAGCTCTAATGGAGGCAAGACAAAACGGCAAGCAAGTTGCCGTTCTCCTCGAACTCAAAGCCCGCTTTGATGAGGAAAACAACATCGAGTGGGCCAGGAAATTGGAAGATGAGGGCGTCCACGTGGTGTATGGGGTGATGGGGCTTAAAACCCACGCCAAAGTCTGCATGATCGTGCGGCGTGAGAATGAAGGGATCAGACGCTACCTTCATCTTGGCACGGGCAATTACAACCCCACCACAAGTCGAATCTATACGGACTACAGTTTTTTCACCTGTGACCCTGTCATGGGGGAGGACGTCACCGATCTCTTCAATGCGTTGACGGGATTCTCCAAAAAACGCACCTATGCCAAACTCCTTGTGGCTCCGGGGGGCATTCGAGAACAACTTTTAAGCCGTATCCAGCGTGAAATCGACCGACAACAAGAATTCGGGGACGGATATGTGGCCTTTAAGTTAAATGCTCTCGTGGATAAAGCTTCAATTCAAGCTCTGTACCGAGCCTCTCAAGCTGGAGTGAAAATCGATTTACTGGTTCGGGGGATGTGCGGGCTTCGTCCTGGAATTGCCGGATTGAGCGAAACCATCACGGTGACCTCCATTGTGGGACGGTTTCTTGAACATTCTCGTTGTTATTATTTTCGCAATGGTGGAGACGATGAATTGTTTCTGGGCAGTGCGGACCTGATGCCCAGAAATTTGGACCGGCGAGTAGAAACACTCTATCCTATCGAAAACCCTCAACTACGCACATTCATTTTTCAGACCGTCATCATCCCCCAATTACATGACACGGCCCAAGCTCGACAGCTACAACCGGACGGGACATACGCGCACATGAAGAGCCATCCAGAGCACCCACCTTTCCATAGCCAAGAGTGGTTCACAACCCAATGGAAAGGCAGGAGTACGGAACCGCCTCAGCTCCATCCTCTACCCTGATCGGTCACTAATTGTAGAACCAACCTTCTGGTAGAAGTACGGCTTCCAATTCGGCTAAGGGGCAAAGATCTTCGTGTTGTTCGGACACCCATTCCAGCCCGCACATGCCGCATCGCCTTGGACCGAACGAGTCACCACCAGCCCCTTGAGTCTGAACTCCATTGAGACTCTCATGGGGAATCACATATCCCGCATGATCGTTTTCTCCCCAAGAATTTGGTTCAGAAATTTCAAGGGTGGTCGTTTTCATCATCACTCCATTCTTCGTTAACCATAGCTTTTCTCCAACCTGAAACAACTATTGCACCATTCATGAGAATACAAGTCAGGGATGTGGCATCTGTGACAGCCAGGTAAAAAAAGGCGTGACGAAAATCAGAAGCCATGACCAGGAATGGCAAACAACCAGGAAGAAAGGACCAAATCGAAACTTAGGATGGAACCGTGTGGCGGATGATTTTCCCCTCAACCATGTAGACCACCAACTCGGCCACATTCGTCGCGTGATCGGCAATCCGCTCGATCGCCTTGGAAACAAAAGAAAGACGGATCGCACGGGTAATTGTTTTGGGATTCTCTATCATAAAGGACAACAATTCGCGAAAGATTTGCTCATGGAGTGAATCCACATAATCATCTTCGGCAAGAACCTGTCTGGCCAATTCGGCATCCCCATGCACGAAGGAATCGAGAGACCGGACAACCATCTTGGTCGCACGATCCGCCATGACGGGAATATCGATGTAGGGTTTGAGTTGTGCCTCTTCGTTCAGCTCAATCGCCCGCTCAGAGATGTTTTCTGCAAGATCACTCATTCGCTCCAATTCGGTTGAAATTTTCATCGCAGTCGTAATAAACCGTAGATCTCGTGCGGTAGGCTGCTGCAGAGCAAGAAGCTCCAAGCACATTTCATCGACTTCGACATCTATCGTATTAACTTTGCGATCATTTTGAATGACTTGGTTCGCCAGATCATCGCTCCGTTCAATCAATGCCTGCAAGGCCTCACGGATTTGACTTTCCACCAAGGAGCCCATCCGAAGGATTTTTTGCTTCAAGTCGGCAAGTTCTTCATCAAAGTGGCGCATAATCAACCCTCTCAGCTAACCCTCTTTACCCAAACCGCCCGGTCACGTAATCCTCGGTTCGACTATCAGTGGGATTCGTAAAGATTGTTTTGGTGTTATCAAATTCTATCAACTCTCCCAGGAGAAAGAATCCGGTCAAATCGGAAACCCGAGCCGCTTGTTGCATGTTATGCGTCACGATCACGACCGTCAATCTTTCCTTCAGAGCATGGAGCAACTCTTCGATACGACCCGTCGAAATGGGATCCAACGCGGAACAAGGCTCATCCAGCAGGAGCACATCGGGGTTGACCGCCAGGGCTCTCGCGATACACAACCGCTGTTGTTGACCTCCCGAAAGTCCTAAAGCACTGGTGTGCAATCGATCCTTGACCTCCTCCCAGAGACCAGCACCTTGCAAGCTCGACTCCACGATCTCATCAAGTTTCCCTCGATTACGAATATTCTGTAATTGAGGGCCATACGCCACATTCTGCCAAATCGATTTTGGAAAGGGATTGACCTTTTGAAAGACCATGCCAACCCGAGTACGCAGGTCTGTGACATCCACGTCCGGATCGTAGATATCCTGCCCTTCAAGCAGAATCGCGCCCTCGACCCTGGTCCGATCCACCAAATCATTGAGTCGATTCAAACATCGCAATAGTGTAGACTTTCCACACCCCGAAGGTCCAATAAACGCGGTCACCTGATTGGCCGGGATGGTCATGTTCACATTCGTCAAGGCCTGCACTGGCCCATAAAAAAAGTTCATATCCCGAATAACAATCTTGGCGGGCTTATCTCTATTCTGTTCCAAAGTGGGTTCCATGTGATCTCGCGTTATGGGTTGTCTTGCTATAGTACGTTTTTGATCCACAAGAGTCGACCCATCATTTCGCTTTTGCACCACCGTCGGTCGATCCTGCTCTGAAAGATGAATTCCGGACTTCATCATACCCTTTCATATGCCATTCCGAATGTCATACCGAGGATCCAGCATACCGTCGTCGCATTCTCGTTCGAAGCCCAATAGCCGCCATATTCAACAACAACACGACCAACACTAGTATGAGGGTCGTAACATAGACCATGGGTTTTGCCGCTTCGACGTTCGGAGATTGAAAGCCCACATCATAAATATGAAATCCTAAATGCATAAACTTTCGATCCAGATGCACAAAAGGAAAAAATCCATCAACCGGGAGTGAAGGAGCCAGTTTGACAACTCCGGTAAGCATCAACGGGGCCACTTCTCCTGTGGCCCGTGAGACCGCCAAAATTAACCCCGTTAAAATTCCTGGCATCGCACAGGGAAGTACTACACGAACCAGCGATTCAAATTTCGTCGCGCCGAGCCCCAGCGATCCTTCACGATACTCTACGGGAACGGCCGACAAACCCTCTTCGGTTGCCACGATGACGACAGGAACCGTCATCAGCGCCAGTGTTAAGGAGGCCCAAAATATCCCTCCTGTCCCGAATGTGGGGTTGGGTAGCGCTTCTGAATAAAACCACTGATCCAGCGTTCCCCCGACCGTATAGACAAAAAACCCCAACCCAAACACACCAAAAACAATAGAGGGAACTCCCGCAAGATTATTGACGGCAATTCGAATCATTCGAGTGACGATCCCTTGCTTGGCATATTCTTTTAAATACACCGCTGCAAGAACTCCAAATGGCACGACGGCCACGCTCATGATTAAGACCATCATCACCGTCCCAAAGATCGCTGGAAATAGCCCTCCTTCGGTATTGGCTTCACGCGGCTCCTCACTCAGGACTGCCCAAAAATTCCTCAGGTACGCCTTCAGTTTCCCCCCAACCCCCATAGCATTGGGTTGCCACATGTTTATCAGGTCCCCTACAGGGAGCTTCTTTTCTTGCCCCCCTGCGTCTATCAACGTCACCCCATAGCGCCCCAACTGATCATACAGAGACCGAAGGGCTTGGGTATGTTTTTCATATTCCTTCTCGGCCTCGTTCATTCGGTTTTCAAGCGCAACCCGTTCCTCCTCTTGAGCCTTGCTCTGTAAATCCAAAGCCCGAAGTTCTAATCGAACTTGCTCAATCTGATGATTGACCACCCCAATTTCGTCATGCTCAATTTCATGAATCCGATCTTGAATGGTATTGGTGACATCCAAGAGTGACCGCAATACGGTCCTTCCCTTCTCGTGATCAGAGGCCAACACCTCCTCCCCTTCACGAACTTCTTTCACCCACCCATAAAAATTTCCCCATTCCCGCCGCTCAAAGGCTAGCACTTCTTTGGGATATTCTTCTTTTAAAATCTCACTGCGATCAATCCACTTAAAATCTAATCCATACAAATCTCGATTTCCGATTTTAAGCTGGATTCGTTCCAGACCATGTATGTTGGCATCTGTCTTCGAATCCGGAATCATTTCGGATTGAACCCACTCTCCGACTACACGACTCCCATCGTGAAGCGTCAATTGGAGTAAATCTTTTGGCCAGAAATATCCCATGCCATTGATCACAACTAACAGCAATAGACCACCGATCATTAACAAGGACAAGGCGAGTGCACTCCCACAGAGCCAGATAAACAAAGATCCAGAGTTGAGAAATTTTTTCAAAAACTCTTGCGACATCCTATAATTCTACCTTTAAAATTGAGAATATTTATCCCGGAGCCGTTGGCGAATAACTTCCGCCACGGTATTGATACAAAATGTAAACGCAAACAAGAGCAAACCGGAAAGAAAGAGAATTCGATATAAGGTCCCCCCGTGAGGCGCTTCAGGCATTTCGACCGCAATATTGGCCGAAAGCGTCCGAAACCCATTAAATACACTCCAATCCATAATCGGGGTATTTCCGGTGGCCATCAACACAATCATCGTTTCCCCTATCGCACGGCCCAATCCAATCATCAGAGCAGAAAAGATGCCGGGGCTAGCTGAAATTAACACTAACCGGGTGAGTGTTTGCCATTGTGTGGCTCCTAATGCCAGGGAGCCAGCGACCAAGTGTCTCGGCACGTTGGAGAGTGAATCTTCCGCGATACTGAAGATAATCGGGATGACGGCAAATCCCATCGCAAACCCGATCACGATCGCATTCCGTTGGTCATACACAAGCCCCAAACGCTCATGCAACCAGTGCTTATAATCTCCATCAAAGACAAGAGTTTCGATGGAGGAATTGAACCCCAAACAGAGCGCTACCGTTCCCCCGACGACAACCGTCATCACGAATAAATCCAACCCAAAAGTCTCGAAATGCTTGATGGTCCTGGGAAGAACCTGCCAGCACAAACACACGATCCCCACCATAATTGGCAAGAGGATTACCGAAGCCAAAATGGAGGGAAAAATTTCCTCAAGGAGAGGAGCAAACCACAGGCCTGCTAAAAATCCTAATACGACAGACGGCAAGGCCGCCATGATTTCTACCGTTGGTTTCACGATGGCCCTAAGATGCGGGTGCATAAACATCGAGGTATAGACGGCGCCCATCACCGCAAGAGGAACAGCCAGAATCATGGCATACAGCGTTCCCTTAAATGTTCCGAAAATAAGCGGGATCAGTCCAAACTTTGGTTCGAAATCATCAGATCCGCTCGAAGATTGCCAAATCAGTTCAGGCTGTTTATACCCCTCATACATCATAGGGGAGAATAAGGCTTGAAGGGTGATTTCCGGATGAGGGTTGTCGATCTTAAAAGTCCTGACCTTGCCGTCTTGTCCCAACCATACGACTCCATCGGCCTTGGGAGCAAAACGTAAAGCCTCGGTTTCGACCGAGGAAGCCTCAAAGGTTAAAATAGTTTTTCCCGTTGTACCAAAATGGAGATAAATCTCCCCCTGGCTATCTGAAGAAACAAACCCCTTGTCACGTGGGGAAAAAGAAATCCCCTGCACGCTGCCACGGTGTGATTGGAATTCCGTAATTTTTCGAAATGGTGGCTTACCCGAATCCTTTTCTCCTTCTTCCGGCGCCCAAGTCGACACCTGTCCCTTTTCTGTTCCCACAACCAGGGTTCGTTCTCCGAGCAAATACGTGAGGGCCGTAATCCCCTCGCCGGACTGACCGACCGGCATTCGGACGATTCCACTCTGACTGTCACGTAATGACCATACCACCAGTTCGCCATGTTCGGTCCCCCCCACCAATCGTTGTCCGAAACTATCTAAAACCAGATGAGTGAAGATCACGTCCTCAGGTGAAGGAAGTTGACGACGGGTGACTGTGACCTCCTCGGAAAAAGAGAATTCATCGGGTTCCTTGACCGACGTCAACCAAACACTTCCAGATTGAGTCACCGTCGCGATGATTTGTTGATCATCCTGTTGGGTATGGGCGTGTAAGAGGAGCTCCTCTCCCTCTGGAATCACCAAAAATCCCTCATCGATCTTCCAATGAGGAACGATCGTTCGCTCCTTCCCCTTAAAGACCGATCGAAAATTAATGGTCAAAGGAATAACCCTGCCATTTTTTGTGGCTACGCTGATCCTATGTCCCTTTTGACCAATGAAGACAGCAGACTGTATTTCTTTTTGAATAGGGAGATCCCTCGATGGCTCAGAGAGGAGCTCACCACCCGGATTGCTATAAAACTGAAGCTGTTTTCCCCGAAGAACAAAGGCGACTTCTTGATATTCGTCTATTCCAACCATAGAAACCTTTGAAGGTTTTATGTGGGACTTCACAACCTGGAATTGTGCGGTTTCTGTACCAGTTGTCGACTGGAACAAGGGAATGATCTCCCAAACGAGATAGGCAAAAATACCCATAATACTGAGGATGGTTGCAATACCCCCCACCCATACCACTACCCCGGCCAGACGATCCATAACCTGTCGGAAACGACGGTGTTTGGCCCTTCTTTGAATGGGCATCCTTGTCTGGGAAGTTTCGGTCTGAACACTCATTTTATTGGCAAGAAACTGAAAGGAATTCCATTGAAGACCACTACACCCCTTCCCAAAAAACAAAAAAGCCACCTCTCGACCGAATGGTTGGGAGGTGGCTCACATAATTGACCAGCAAAATTATTGAAGGTGGGCACGTTGTTTATCGATGAGTTTCGCACTTAACGGGAAATACCCATCCTTTATCACCACGGCTTGACCTTCTCGGCTATAGACGAAGTTAAAAAATTCTTTAAGGATGGGGGAGAGGGGTTTATTCGGCTCCTTATTCACGTAAACGAACAAAAAACGGGCCAAGGGATATGCCCCCTTTGACGCATTCTCAAAAGTGGGCTCAACGAACGGTCCCCCATCTTTTTGTGAAAGTGGGATGGCTCGTACCCCGGACGTTCTATAGCCAATTCCACTGTACCCCATTCCGGCCCGATCTTCCGTTACCCCCTGGACTACGGAAGCGGAGCCAGGTTGTTCTTTGACTTGATCCTTATAATCTCCATTCATCAAGACTTTCTTCTTAAAAAATCCATACGTTCCAGAGGCGGAATTTCGACCGTACAAACTGATAGGAGATTTAGCAAATGGACCATTCAACCCCAAGCTTCCCCACGATGACACTTCCTTGGCATACCCCTGACGCCTGGTCTTTGAAAAAGCCGCATCGACCTGGGGCAAGGACATACCCGAGATAGGATTATCTTTATTGACGTACACCGCTAATGCATCGATTGCCACCGGAAAAGGCGTAGGCTTATACCCAAACTTCGCCTCAAAGGCATCCATCTCCTTCCCTTTCATTTTTCGTGACATGGGACCCAATTGAGCCGTGCCTTCAATTAACGCAGGAGGTGCTGTACTCGATCCTTTACCTTCTATCTGAATCTTGACGTTCGGATATTGCTTGCGGAATCCCTCGGCCCAGAGGGTCATGAGGTTGTTCAAGGTATCTGAACCGATGCTATTAAGATTTCCGGATACTCCACTCACACGCTTATAGGATTTCCAATTAGGGTCATCCATGTCTTCTTTTGCCCAGCTCGTAGTGGGAATCCCCATGCCATAACCGGTCAGACACAGACCTGCAAGAATTGCAATGAGTTTCAGCCTACGAGAAAAGCTTTTGGGTTCCATGCAAACGTCCTCCTTTGTGGATAATGAATTGTACGCTTGGGAGATTTCCCTCATGTAACATTCATGTTACGAAAGTGTTAAATTTCCGAGAATTCCCTTTACTTTTTAATGAGATAGCGAAAAGCCTCTAAAAATTGCTCTCGCATGTTTTCACAACACTCCACCGTCTCAAGGTCCTTTCAGACCAACTACAATCCTGAGCAGAAAAATGAAGTCCAGGCTATGACCCCATTCATGAGTATCATAGCCCGAATATATTGCTTTCATGTTGGGTGCAAGTTACAGATATGTAACTTTCACGAACCTCAATTGCTAGGGCTATGTATTCCTAGAAATTGACAAATGCAGAAAATGTGCTGGTGAACTTATGCGGATAAAGACATTAGGAGGAAAATTTCGACGAGGAGACGTGAAAGGACAAGAGGACAAATTTGGCTAGAAATCTGGCTTTTGGGCAAAACACAAATATTCCATGTATTCATTGATCGACATTCCGCTTACTCCCTTTCCAGACACACCTCTGAAACGGCTGGCAGCCCCACTTCGACCATCGTCCCTTTTCCCACTTCACTTTCAATGGTTAATGTGCCCTCGAGGAGGTGGACCAAGTGCTTCACGATCGACAACCCAAGCCCGGTCCCACCTTCTTCTCGCGAACGGGCTCGGTCCACCCGATAAAACCGTTCAGTAATGCGGGGTAATTCATGTCTGGGAATACCCGGACCCGAATCACGGATCCGCAATCCAATGGTCTGAGCAGCTTCTTCGGCCTCGAAGGAAATTGTCCCTCCTTCAGGTGTGTATTTTATGGCGTTATCGATAAGATTGACGAGAATTTGCGTGATGCGATCCCGATCGACCCAAGCCAAGACCTCATCCTTGATCATATTCGAAAGATGAAGATGTTTGGCTTCAATCGCGGCTTGAAACATCTCAACCACCTCATCCACGATGGGCTTCACACTCACTAATTCACGCCGCAATTCTACTTTGCCGGATTCAATTTCTGATAGGCTGCGCAGGTCGTTCACGAGCCTGGTGAGACGGTCAGCATTCTGATGGGCCACATTCAGAAATTTTCGACATTTGGGACTATCGAGGGATACTTCGTCTAAAAGAGTTTCGAGATATCCGACGATCGCGGTTAAGGGTGTCCGGAGCTCATGCGCAACATTATCGATGAATTCTGCCCGTACTTGTTCAAGGCGCCGTAATTCCGTGAGATCGTGCAGCATCAACACACACCCTTGCTTTTGGGGAGAATACGGGAAAGGAAGAGCATACACTTCCAACACCATCCAGGAAGGATTATGCAAGGTAATTTCCCGACGTCGACTCTCATGAAACGCTAATCCTTGAGAATCCTCCACCAACTCGGCCAAATCCTGATTGCGAATGATCTCCCACAAGGAACGGCCCTGAATGGCTTGGGCATTTAAACCCAAAATACGATTTGCGCTTGAGTTACTGAACAACACCTGCCCTTTTGGATCAAACGCCAACACCCCTTCAACGAGGTTTTCCAAAATAGCGCTGAAATTGGCTCGGTCCTCTTCGAGATGCTTTAGGTAGTTTTGTGTTTCGGCAAGGATTGAGGAAAATTTATGACTTAAGGCTTCTGCCGATGATTCAGTAAAACCTATTTGTTCTTGACTAATGGATTGGTGTAACTGGACCAGACTCGTCCGAAGAGTCTCGAGAGACGTTTGCTCTGACTGCCACTTTTTGGTAGTCCAGACATAGCCGAGGACAAGAACTAGCCCCGCAAGCACCCCATGGCCCCACCATGGGAGCCCAAGGACCACACCCGCCCCGCCCACCACCATAGCCACAACCAACCAGGCTAGAAAATATTGAGGCGACATTGCCAGACCCTGCTCTTCATGATTGTTGGGCTCGCTTTCCTAGGAAAGCTCAGCGTTAAAGCGATACCCCACACCTTTGACGGTGACAACACGAGAATGCTCTTTTCCTAACTTTTCTCGCAATCGTCGGATATGGACATCCACCGTTCGCGATTCAATATCCACGGCATTGGAATATCCCCAGACTGTCTCCATAATTTGATCTCGATTCAACACACGGCCATTGGCATTCATGAGTGCACAGAGCAAATCGAATTCCTTGACGGTGAGGGCAACCACCTCCCCTTCTACCGAAACCTGATGCCGACCCTCATCCACTTCTAATGTCCCAATTCGTTTGATGGATGACACCTCCTGCGCTTGTCCCCGCCGGAGCACGGCTCGAACCCTGGCCACCAACTCCCGCGGACTGAAGGGCTTCACCATATAGTCATCAGCCCCCATTTCCAGCCCTACGATTCGATCCACCTCTTCGGCTTTAGCCGTAAGCATAATAATGGCGATATTGGCAGTTTTAGGATCCTTTCGTAACATCCGACAGACCTCGAGCCCATCCAGACCAGGAAGCATGAGATCCAGAACCATCAGATCGGGAGTATGTTCTCGAGCGAGTTTTAAGGCGCTTTCACCATCGGTGGCATCCAAACATTTCAATCCGGATTTTTCCAAATGATAGCGTACGAGATCTAATAAGTCTTTTTCATCATCCACGACTAAGACTGTGGCCGACATGACGGGTCCTCCCTCTCAACATTCCATGGGGTTGAGGTCTTCAGGCATCTGAATGGTGTGACCGGTGAGCACGTTCAAAGTATCGCTTGCTAGCCACCATCGCCCAACAATCATCTTCATTATATTCCAAAATACGTTCAAGTAAGGCCTGGTCGTCAGAATTGGCGAGGTACTCATTATACCAGGAGATTGAATTCGCACCGGAAGGATCAGGGTCTCTCCATTTGAACCCGATATATTTGGCGATATGCTTAATGCCATAGGAGAAGGTCGGCCAATCAGAGTACTCGACGACAAGATGTTGATACAGATCATATTCACTTTGTCGGTATTTCTCAAATATTTCCTGGTCCAGTCCATATTTTTCCATCAAATGTTTCAGTGTGGTTCGCTCTTTATGCGAGTACACATAATAGACCACATCATCGGTCGCTTCGATAAATTGCCAAAAATCCCGGATGGCCTGTTCCTCCTCCCCCGGTGTCTTGGCTAAATACCAGACATAGCGCCCCGGACTCTTCCCCTCCAAAATCACCATTCCATACAAATACGTCACACCTCGGGTTGGATCATCTTCAATATCAAAGTAAATTTCTCGACTGACTGAAGGAAAATAGTATCCTGGCCGGATTTCTGGCTTCCCTCTCACTAAAACTTCGGCTCGATTCTTCATCCGGGTTAAGGATTGTTTTCCCATACGAGGGATTTTGTGCGGCGGATGTAAATAGGCCTCCACATCCATGTTCGCAATGTCGTTGATCGTCCGAAGCCCAACCTCTTTAAGCGAAAATTTTTGATTTCCGATAAAAAAAAGACCGGTGGGATCTGAGGTTTCCATTACCCATCGATGACACTTCGAAAACCATGCACACATCGTACAATGACTTCCCAACACCGGTTCGGAGTTCCCCTGGCCTCCCTCAATCTTTTCAACATCATTTAAGGCCTCATGAAACGATTGTTGAAATTCCGCAGGATCAAACACTTCAATCTCTTTATCGACATTGATGATTCGACCTTCAAGGGGAATCGTGCCCTGAATGCGCTCCAAGAGCATCCGATAGAACAAAATTTGAAACGCATAATGCTTCTTAAATTTTGGAGATTTCCCCCCAACGTTTTCCCATCCACGCCCTGCTTTAATATCGATCGGTTCATAGCAATAGGAGCCAAAACGCGACGTGCCTTCATCCCGTTTGATGAGCAGGTCAGGCCGGCCGACAAAATGCTCATGCATCACACATCCCTGATAGATCACTGGTGTCTCATTTCTCATCTGTATGAGCGTTTGCTCAAACGCTTGCTCAACCCCTAAGGATTGCAAATCGATGATTTCATGGTCTGCGATGGCGGAAATATATTCCCGCTCAATTTGAAGACCCAATTCCCATAACAACTGCACGAAGGAACTGACTTCGGACCTTTCCGCAGGATTCCCATTAGCATCCAGAAACACTCGGTGGGCGCATTTTGTGAAGTTGTAAAGATCTTGGGCCGTCACACGATGGGAAGACATTGTAAAAACCGGAAGACAGAATTATCGAACGGATGCGAATGAGCAGGAAGAACGCACGAACGAATAGGAATCCTCAAGGATTCCTATTCCGCAGAATAGCATACCAATAAGAAGGGGACTACTAATCGAACACGACGGTTTTTCGACCGTACACCAACACTCGACGTTCTACATGGAGGCGAATTGCCCGGGCAAAGACCATGACTTCTAGGTCTCGTCCTTTTCGAATCAGATCCTGGACAGTATCTCGATGACCGACCCGTACCACATCCTGTTCAATAATTGGCCCCTCATCTAATTCTGCGGTCGCATAGTGCGCGGTAGCACCGATAATTTTTACCCCACGATCGTAAGCCTGATGATAGGGTTTGGCTCCAACAAAGGCGGGTAGGAATGAATGATGGATGTTAATGATCGGACACCCGATATCCTGAAGGAATTGCTCACTCAGAATCTGCATATACCTGGCCATGACCACCAACTCTACCTCCTCAGCATGCAAGGCCTCGAGAACCTGACGTTCTTGTTGAGGTTTTTGCCCTTTAGAGATAGGCAACCATTTAAAGGGAATTTGAAACAGTTGAGCCCACCACTCCACAGTCTGGTGGTTGGAAATAATGAGGGGAATTTCTACGTTCAGCTCACCTCGACGTTGTCGTTGCAGGATATCCACAAGACAGTGGTCATACTGAGATACCAACATACCCACCTTGGGAGGATGTCCGGAAAAGTAAAAATGGAAGTCCATGCCATGAATCTTGGCGATTGGCCGAAAGGCATTGGCCATTTCGTCACGAGGGATTTGAAAACCCTCCAAATCGAAGACCGTCCTCATCAAAAAATCTCCGGTCTCCAGATCTGTGTGATGATCCGAATCCAGAATATTTCCTCCAAACTCGTTCACAAATCCCGAGACCCGGGCTACCAGGCCTTTATGGTCTTGACAACGGATTAATAAGATCGCGGTTTCTTGTGACATGGGAATCTTCCAATAACAACGCGAGTGGCCCTACACCCTCAAAAGGCGTTGTTCATATCTTAGAGCAAGATGGCACTCAACAACAGACGGGATGGGCTCCCCTCACCCAACAGATATCCGGGTAGGGACCGAGGGACAGTCGGGCAGTACTCGGACTACGACCCCATAGTTTGATCGTATTCAGCTGCCTCGACGAAGAAATAGGTGTGACAAGCACGGTCGATAAACGTTTTCGTGAGTGTTGGAGGCACTCCATTAAACTTTGCAATACTGATGATTTGTTCTACGATATCCCTGGGATGGCAACTCCGCATACTCAGTTGATATTTTTCATACACGAATTCCAGCAAATAGTCGACGGCGTCGGAATCAAAGGGAACCTCTTTTTTCTGACAGACCTCCTCAAAAATCTGTTTAAACCGTTCGGGAGTGGGGTCGGCAATATAAATTTTGTTCCGAATCCGACGAAGGAAGGCTTCATCAGCTAATTTCGCTGGCTCCAAATTTGTCGCAAACAAGACAATCGTATCAAAGGGCACCTGAAACACTTTTCCGGTATGGAGCGTCAAATAATCCACTCGTTTTTCCAGCGGAACGATCCAACGATTCAAGAGATCCCGGGGACGAACCAATTGCCGTCCGAAATCGTCGATGAGAAAAACTCCTCCATTCGCCTTGATATGTGGTGGCGCCTTGTAATACTTGGATGAGGCATTAAAGGACAGGTCTAAGGTCGACATGGTCAACTCCCCGCCCGCGAACTCACGGGGACGCTTGCACAGCACCCACCGATCATCATGCTCAACCTTGGCTTCAATGAGTGACCGACCTCCTTCTGAAGGGGTGTCTACTTTCACATGTGTAATCGGGTCAAAGACCTGAATGATTTGTCCATCCACCTCAATGGCATAAGGAATATAGATTTCTCCACCGCCGACGGCTTCAAGCATTTTCCCTATCGCCTCGGCCATGACCGTTTTCCCGTTACCTGGTGGTCCATACAGAAAAATGGCCCAACCGGAATTGACCCCTTCGCCAATCTGATCGATCGTTCCAGGAGTCAGGACTAGATGTTCCGTCGCATCCGTGACTGACTTTCGATCAATCGTCAGGCTATTCACAGGCTGACTATTGACCATATTAATGTATTGTTCAAGCGTCACTGGGGCCGGCCCCACATACCGACACAGCTCCGAGAAGGCCTGCGCACGCTGACGCCCTAATTCCGTAAGGGTATAACGCAGCAACACCCCAAGAGACTCACCATGCCCTTTGACTTCGCAAAACTTTTCCCGCTGAATCAAGGTAAACAATTCCTTCATGACTCCATAGGGGAGCTTCATGATGTCTCCGGCTGATCGTTCCGTGAGTTCTCCAGCGGTGAACATGGCGCGGACTAAAATCTGCACGAGCATTTCTTCGGGCAAGCCGGTTTCTTCAACGGTCGCTGGGGCAGGAATCGTCCGAGAGTAGGTTCCTGTGGTGGAAGCCTGTCCATTGGAAGTCAACGTGGCAGCGGAACTCATTCGTTATCTCCTTTGTTGCAATATAAAAAGAACGATAATCAGCATGCTAATCAAGGGGAGTATTCCTCTTTCTTGAACGGTCAATTGGCTGTACAATGGTCATAAGTTGTCCGGCATTCATGAATGTTCCACATGGGCAACTATTCCAGCCTTCGATTTCCAACACGTGAAATCCTTCTTGCCACCACATCCGTACTCCTTGGGTCTCGGGGTCATATGCCTCATGATGCTATGCAGTTGCACTCAACCATCCCCGGAGCGAGTTCTTCGTTTTGGTATCCCCACCTCGCCCAATAATTTTGACCCACGTTTTGCCACTGATGCGATTTCAACCCGTCTCAACCGTCTCCTCTATTCTCGTCTCGTGGACTTTGGGACCCAATCCCTTCCGACACCATCCCTCGCTTCTTGGAAAGTTATTTCCCCGACCCATTATCGATTTACTCTGACCTCCACTCCACCAACCTTCACGAACGGCCAACAACTCACTGTCAAAGATATTAAAGCCACATTCGACTCCATACTAGACCCACGCAAGGCTTCCCCTCACCGGGGGACCTTACAAGTCATTTCTCAGGTGGTGATCTCAGGAGAGGCCACCATCGATTTCTTTTTACGACATGCGGATAGATTATTCCCCGGCTATTTAGTTATCGGCATTCTTCCTGCAAACCTTATCGCTCACCAGCATCCTTTTCATGAACATCCTATCGGGAGTGGAGACTTTGAATTCCTCGATCGGCCGGATGAGAGCCGAGTCCACCTCCTCCGACGAACTGACAGGCAATTAGTTGAATTCGTCACGATTCCAGACCCCACCGTTCGGACGCTCAAATTATTGGCAGGGGAAGTCCATCTGCTTCAAAATGACCTTCCTCCCGAACTCGTGACCTACCTCTCTGAGCAAGATGGCCTTTCCGTTCAACACTACCAAGGGTCAAATATTTCGTACTTGGGGTTCAACCAGTTGGATCCGGTCGTCGGCCATTTACCGGTACGGAAGGCCATCGCTCATGCCCTCGATCGACCAACTATCATCCGATTGGTTC
Source organism: Nitrospirales bacterium (assembly GCA_965223275.1). GTDB lineage: Bacteria > Nitrospirota > Nitrospiria > Nitrospirales > UBA8639 > Nitrospira_E. Next base: position 3,542,582 of record OZ244992.1, on the reverse strand, counting down.
TCCAGGAACGTGCCCGTCTAGCCCAAACACTGTTCCCTCCCGACCATTGGGCTGGACTCACGGGGCTGGCGGATTACGCCTACGATCCTGAATTAGCCAAACGCTATCTTAAGGAAGCGGGATTCAATCTGACCCATAAACCCCAAATTATTTACAAAACCTCAACAGATCCCTTTCGACTTCGACTGGCGACGATCATTCAAGCGCAGCTACAGCAGGTAGGGTTCGACGTCGAGATTCAGAGTCATGATTGGGGCACATTTTATGGAGATATCAAAAAGGGGAACTTCCAGATGTACAGCTTAGCCTGGGTCGGCCTGAAGACTCCTGATATTTTTCGGTATGCCTTTCATAGCCAATCCCAACCACCTCAAGGCGCGAATCGAGGGCATTACTCCGACAAGAGGGTAGACAGGCTCATTCAACAAGGGGAATTGGCCTCGGACTTTTCTACTCAACAAACGATTTACCGAACCTTACAAATGCATCTCTATGAAACACTTCCGTACGTGCCTTTATGGTATGAAGACCACGTGGTCGTCTCATCCTCCCAAGTAACCGGATACGAGCCAGGGCCTGATGGAAATTTCGATGGTCTTCTTCAGGCGCATTGGTCTTCAAAAGCCATGGCTCTTACCCTACCCACCTCATCCGATCGATGAACAAACCCACACCATGCAACGATTGTGATTGGAATTTCCTGGTATGCCCCAGTATTTGACCACGAGGATATTTAGTGCCTTCATCGGCTTATTCGGGGTCATCACCCTCGTTTTTTTTCTCATTCATCTCATTCCTGGTGATCCAGTTGAGGTGATGTTGGGTGAATCCGCTCAGCGGGCCGATAGGGAAGCCTTGCGAACCGCCCTTGGATTGGATCTCCCGATACACCAGCAATATGCCAATTATCTTTCCCGTCTCATGAGGTTGGACTTGGGAAATTCCCTGTTCTCAGAGCGGCCCATTTTTGACATTTTATCCGAGCGAATTCCCCTGACCGTTTACCTCAGCCTCGCCGCTATCATCGTGGCCCTCTTGCTCGCTCTTCCACTTGGAATTCTCGCAGCTACGAAACGTGGATCAATGTTTGATTATGGCGCCATGGGCGCGGCTTTGATTGGAATCTCGATCCCCAACTTCTGGATGGGCCCCCTCCTGATTTTAGGTGGTTCACTCTGGTTAGGGTGGTTCCCGGTAAGCGGAAGCCAAGGGTGGAATGCTGTGGTCTTACCTTCCCTCACTCTCGGCACAGCCATGGCCGCCATATTGGCCAGGATGATTCGCAGCAGTCTCTTGGAAGTGCTGAACGAAGATTTCCTACTCACCGCCCATGCAAAAGGCCTCACATACCCACAAGTCGTGTTCGTCCATGGCCTCCCCAACTCTCTTCTTCCCGTCCTTAACCTGTTGGGTCTCCAACTTGGGAGCCTGTTAGGAGGTGCGGTCATTACCGAAACCGTGTTCGGTTGGCCAGGACTAGGATCACTATTGATTGAGGCGATTCATCAGCGTGACTATCCTGTGGTTCAGGCTGCCGTCCTTTGTGTCAGCCTGACCTACATTGTGATCAACCTGATGACCGACCTTCTTGCATCTTGGCTCGACCCACGCATTCAGCTGGAGAAACCTCATTGAGACTGTACCTTCCCCTGGTCATACTCTTTTTTTGGGCCCTAATCGTGGCCTTCAGTCCCTTTTTACCCTTATCCCCAAACACCGTCGACCTTGAAAATATTCTAGCCCCTCCCACCACGGTCGAATGGCTGGGCTACGATGAAGTCGGACGTTCCATTCGTGACCGCTTAATAATGGGAGCGAAAACATCATTCGTGGTTTCATCGTGTGTCGTCATTTTAGGCCTCTTCCTCGGGGGGCTTTTAGGAGCGGCAAGTGGCTATCTGCGAGGTTGGGTCGATCAATTATTCCTCAGGTTCATCGATGTCATGCTGGCATTTCCTGGGCTCCTGCTAGCCATCGCGCTGGCTGCGGTTCTCGGGCCTGGAATCGGGAATATTATTTTCGCCCTAACCCTGGTCGGCTGGGTAGGGTTTGCTCGCCTGGCCAGAGGCCAAGTACTTTCACTCAGAGAAGCTGACCATGTACTCGCCGCGCAGGCGCTTGGAGCTACCCCTTGGCGAATTATCGTTCGCCACCTTCTTCCACTCGTGATCGCCCCCCTGCTTGTGGAAGCCAGTTTCGGTGTCGCGAGTGCCATAATCGCTGAAGCAGGACTTTCCTTTTTAGGATTGGGTGTTCAGCCTCCTGAAGCGTCCTGGGGGAGCATGATCCGAGATGGCACCCGTTACATGCTCGTCGCCCCCCATCTGGTGATCATTCCAGGACTGACACTCATGACAGTGGTCCTTGCGGCGAATTTGTTAGGAGATTGGTTGAGGGATTGGTTGGATGTCAAAAATCAATCAACGAACCAGTCAACTTGATGGTCTAGCTCTTTCTGTCGAATGGCACACGCCCCCTGAAAGGGCTTCACTTTGTCCAAAAAAAAAGCGGCTACCTCAAGAATAGAAGTAGCCGCCAACTCTGAAAAACTTTTTTCAGACGTCAAAAATTCAAACTTGCATCAAGGAATGTCCGTTTTTTCTATGGGAAGAGGGAAGGATATAATAATACCCCCCATCACATCTCCAAGTTTAAAATCTCGTTTGCTACTCAATAAATGTCCATTATGACAATTCACACAGGCTTTAGAAGTCGCCCGATCGGCGTAAATCGCCTTAAAAAATCGCTTATTCCCCCTGGTGATGATTCCACTGTACACATCATCAGGATCTTCGGCCACGACTTTGAGCCCAGCCTCCTCGAAGACGGTACTCGGCCCATTTTCCTCATAGATTGGCCAGAGACTCGCAAGCCGGTACCGAAGGCCGGACCCTCCCATTTCCACGACCCTTCCCGCCATTAAGAGCATTTGTGCCGGAAGAGGAAGCGCCTTTCGTTGTTTCCATGCTTCGGCAGCAACCACCACCCGTTCTTCTTGTAACCGATCCACGATATGAGTGGTATACAGAGCCCGATCCGCCGCGATAACGGCATGAATGTAGTTAGCCACAACTTCAGGAGAGAAACTGACTTCCAATTCTTCCTCTTTCTCGGCAGCAAAGACTATCCCAACACCGAGACAACACATGATGGCCAACATGATCGTTTTTGCAATGATGTGTTTTGTCATCATACTCGGCCCTCCTTTCGCTTCACTCATCCCATGAAAGAATTTGAGCCCCATTGACCCCACTTCAGGAATCTACGATCAGTTTGGATGATTCATGTAATTAAGGCAATTGCCTGGAAACAAAGCCCTATGCCGTTTTACGGTATTTGTTTCCTCTTTGAAGGCACGATGACTTGCCCTTCTTCCAACAACTCCAGTCCGAATCGCGGGTTTTTTTCAATTTCGTGGGCACTTCGCCGACCTTTTGGAGACTGAAAGGTCACCTTGGCTGACGTCGCCTCGTTGGCTTTGACAGTAATTTCTTGTTCGATAAATTTGTTTACACCCGGATGCCAGGCAGCCAGCACATAGTCCCCAGGCGGAATATCAGTGATTTGAAATTTTCCATCTTCTTTGGTAATGGAAAAGTATGGATTTTCGGCTACAAGCCCCCAGGAAAACATATAAGGATGGAACCCGCATTGCATGACGAACACATTTCGCCCTTTTCGTAAATGAATTTTTTCCCTCATCGGTTCTCCGGCCATGTATTTCTTCCCGAATATCCCCGCCAATTCCAGGAAGGGATTCATGGGTAACGGGCGATTAAAGAGTACCCGAGCACCGCGCCGTCTGGCGGTTTCATAGCCTTGTATATCATGTTCCACGGGATCCATATTCACGACCTCGATCACATCACGGTCCTTGATGACATTCACGAACGGCAGGAATTCGCAGTCGATGGATTCAATCCGCACCTTCGGCAGCTTAAAGGGTTTCCCTTTGGTCACACCCCTGAGCAGAACCACGACATCTTTTAATTCCCCTTGGGGTCCAATGATAAAATCCTCAACGATTCGCCAACCCGTACCCGTAGAAATGGTCCCACAAAATACCGGATCGGGAATTGTCACCAGATTAAAGGCCATGGCTCGAGGCTTCCCTCCCTCGAGGACCACCGTCCCTTTGATGGACCCTCCATTCGTGACCTTGATCTCACTATAAGACCACGCCGTATTGCCCCCCAAAACCCCTAATAACAATACAATCATTCCTACGACAAATAATCTCCGATTCATTATTCCCTCCAGAAAATCAAATAGTTTTGTCTATAGGTATTTTACAGAGGCATGACCCTGAAAAAAAGCGGGGAAGTCTTTCGACTTCCCCGCCTTGTCTATTGCGTTCAGTATCCCAGGTCTTATTTCGCCACAGTAGGAATAATCCGTGGCGCCCCTGGCATTGGATCAATCGCAGCCTGTTTGGACGAGGACATGCCTCCTTCCAATGGCAGAATCCGTTGATCCGTATTCGGCAACACCCGCAGCAAGCCCCATTGCCCGGACTGGGCATACGGCAGCCGCCCGTTGCTCCACACGTAATCACCCGCTAAGGCCCATTTCCCGCCCGCTGAGGGCAAGAACACATCCAGACCTTCGGAGCCCGAGAATTCCACCGTACTGATCATATCCGCTCCAGGCAGGAACGGCTCGATCGGCCACTCATGCTTCTCAACGGTGAACATCCCGTTTTGTTCGCTGTTCGCACCGAAGACATGAATACGGACCTTGTCTCCAGCATGGGCTTGAATCACCGGTGTGACGGGATCCTGTGGATTATCAACCTCACAAGGTTGGAACATCCGACCCAAGGAACATCCGGCCTCTTCCCGATACGGATACGGTTCCGCCCGATAGTTCACCCCGGTCAGACCAGCCACATTCTGCACGTAGGGCATAAAGCTGGTCCCGATGATGTTATCCTCATCCTGGAAGTACAAGGCCACATCTCGGTAGTTCGCTCGCCCTTCATTGCCTTGAATAGTCCGGTCCACGATCACATCCGCGTTCCAGCTATTCTTGAGCGAAATGTCCTCGCCGGTCTTGGGATCCCGATAAGTGGACCCTTGAGGCCCGATGATGATCCCACCGAACAGACCGTTTCGGGGATTGGTGGCCACATTCCCCCAGTCCCACACCAATGTTTGCCCTTCCCCATTAAAGGGATCGGCATAGAAGGTGTAGGTGCGGGATTCACCCGAGCCAATCGTTTGATCGCCAGGGTTATTCCCGAGGTTCACACCTTGGGAATCTTTGGGATCAAAGGCTAACCCAAAAGCCGAAAAAGAGGCACGACCTTCTTTGAGCTTATTCGTGAGTTTGACCTTTAAGCAATCACCCACGTTAGCCCTGAGAGTCAACGGCATCGGTTGCGCATTGCCAGATACTTTCTGGACTTCATCCTCGAGGACATAAATCTTTGCCTCAGGATTGCGCAGTTCGATTTTCCGCTCAAAGTCGACTTCGATCGATTCCTCGGCATTCGGATTAAAGCTCATGCCGGGATGGTCAATCGCCACGACATTGAACGACTTCACCGGTGCATCGCTCGGACACACAGGTAGTCGTTTCGGCATGCCCTCGGCCCCATAGGCTTTGTTCGGCAACGGCTGAAGGTCGGCCACGGGTTTATCCAGCACTCGGATAATTCCCCACGCTCCTTCAGAAAACTTCGAATTCCGTCCGTTGAAGAACATGTAATCACCGGCTTGGTGGCGAGGTCCACCGGCTTCCGCGATCACCAGGTCATACCGTTCGGCAATGCCGACGTGAAGCGAATGCTTACGATTGGCTTCTTCGGCATAGCGTTCTGACCAGAACGTATGGCCCGACAACGTAAACACATTACTTTCATTCATGGTGACATCCAAGAGACGGAACACGATGGCATCACCCAGGTAGGCCCGAATCATTGCCGTACTGGGATCACCATGAACCGTACTGCTAAAGATCTTGGATGGATCCGGGTTGTTCGATAACCGTTGAGCAAACGGCTCGGCCCGGAAATTCAATGCCCCACCCGTCGTATGGGTTCCTCCATTCAAGAAGGGCATCGGGGTCATCTTGATCTTGTCATTCGGGGGCATGATGAACGAAACCGTTCTCCCGGCCTCTAAGGCCACCTCCACGGGTTGCCCCGGTGGATTCCCCGCCGTCACAACATTGACGGTGTGCGGCACGGTATCCATGATATGAACCATCAATTCACGGAAACTGCCCGCGACATCATGGCCAACTCGTTCCACCGCATGAATGTCCGCGACGGGGCCGGTCCGAATCCGTTCACCTGTCTTGGGATCATGCCACGTGGAATTAAAGGGCTCGGCAATCATCGTCCCCACCGCACCATGCGGCCAGGTGGTTCCACCGAACGCATGATCATGCCAGAAGACGCTGCCGACGTCCGCGTCCACCCAGAATCGTTGTCGAACATACTCAACCGTCACAATCTCATCCACGGCATGGTTGTTCTTCAGTGGGTTCGCAAACGTAAGGGTCTTGCCATCAATCTTGGCAATCCGTCGAACTTCTTTGCCCTTCACATTATCGGCACCGATCAATATGGGAATACCCACATGATATTGTTTTGCATTGGTGACTTGGAGCGTTTTGGATCCCTTTTTCGCCGCTTTGGTTACTTTGGCGTTCATGGGAACCGGTAACCCTTTCTCCTTGTCTTTTTTGAATTGCGTGAACGGCCGCATGGATTGTTCATAGGACATTCCGGAAATCACACCGTCCGACGCTTGATTGTCGAATTGGAAGAAATGGAAATGAGTATTGATCTTCGAGGATTGGAAGTTGGTGATATCATCATCCAACCACTCGCTGGTCAACATCCAATCGATGCAATCATAGACATTCGCACGAACCACCAACGGGAATTTCTTGTCGTTGTTGGCTCGAACCTCTGCTTCTTCTTCATGCACGACATACAACAGACCGTTCGGATCGACAATAGCCGGCTCATCGCCTTCGGCTGCTGACAATTCAATCGGTAATTTAATGAAGTGAATATTGTAATCCTGTGAACCAGCCCGTTCGGGACACAGACTCCACGGGCCATTTTCTCCCGGCTTCGCCGGTTCCACCGATCGAGTACCATCCGGGTTTAACCGGATCATTTCAAGCCACGGGGCGCCATTGTGATCGTTGGAAAACGGCACCCGTTTTCCAAAGTGCGGTGTCACCCAAGGCCATGCCACTTTTCCCGTCGTGGGTTCAAACATGATCGGATGGCGCTCACCAGGTTTGTACCCTTGCCATTCCGGTCGATATTTGGGGTTTTCACCCAAGGTGGCTTCTTTCTCACTCATGGCGGTATTGCCCTTCCACACCCAATCCATCACCGTGGCATCATAGGACAATAATTGGCCCTTTTCATCGCTCGTATTTCCAGGTTGTCCTGCGTTCGTGAGCTGCATTTCAACCCAGTCTTTGATATTGACGACAGCCGGCTCGGATTTCCAATTGCTCTTTCCGGATGCCACAATCTTGAATTTTTCTCCAAACCAATTAACGGTCGTTCCGACTAATTTATCGGAAGACACCGGCTTATGAATACGCCCGATGCGATCAGGCAACTCACGAAGCGGTGACATGACATCATTTTGCATACCGGGGATCTGCATGGTGTTATACACCCGCCAATACCCCCACATTCCCGCCACATAGTGATGGGCCACATGGCAATGGAACAAGAAGTCTCCAGCCAACCATTGACACAGACCGGAGCCACATTCGGTTTCCAGGTCCAAAGCTTCGGCAGGCCCGATGACTTCCACGTCCACGCGATCTGATTTGGTCCGTTGCACAGGGTATTTCACAGGACCGTTTTGTCCGGTGCTCCACACGGGCATTTGGGTAGCCCGCGGACTTCGCTGCCACCGAATAGACCCCCCATGGGGATGATGGGAATGGAAGACTTCAGATCCCCCATGGACCACACGGAACTTGGCAGGATCGCCCAAGTAACTTCGAGGAATCGTCGGGGACGCATCGCCAAAGGTATAGGAACTATACGCCATGGATTCGTCCTCGAACCCGAAGTATTCGTGCTGTACATGCATGTTATTGATCCCGAAGGGTTCGCTCCGATAATTCAACGCTCGGGCACCGGGACGATAGGCATCGGTCAATGGATCACGTTGTGGGAGGAAGTCCCCATGTTTGTTAACCGGACGGAAGGCTTCGTCACCCACTTCATGATAAATCAAGACAAATTCCCGGAAATCGGGTCCCGTCCCATTATCGATCATCACTTGCCATCCACTGCTGGCTTTCGTCGCCGCACCGGTTCCTAATGGCTCGTAATATTCAGAGTTTCGCGGCTCTACCACGAACACGCCGAAAAGACCCATCACCGTCAATTCCCGGTCATTACTGAAGGTATGGAATTGCCGCCCTCCCTCTTGGGTTTCGGGATGGATGTACCATTCCATACTGATCGATTCGCCTTCCGCTGCCACAGAATCAGGGTTGGTCGTCGTGGCCGGCTTTCCGGATCCACTCATGACCATATCCGATCCATTGATGTGCAAACTGACTTCTTCGCCAAATTCCAACTGATTGGTCAGATTGATTTTGACGCAATCACCTTGGTTCCCACGGATTACCAAAGGCTGGATCCATTGATCTTGGATACCATTCTTGACACCACCTGGATCATGATGGCCTTTAGATTCACGAGCTTTGGCATTCTTGGCTTCTTCCGCTCGCACCTTGTCCAGATTTTCCTTTAGGACATACATGTAGCCGGGATAGTAGTCCAGCCATTGATTCAACGTAATCTCTACATTGATCGCGGCCACATCGTAGTTCCGCACCGGTGCGGTTTTCGGGCACAGTCCCCCTTTTCCTGAAACAGGTTCCACTCCCATTTGAGTGGCCAAGAGACCATTACCTGGACCGCCACCATACTGATGGATCATCGACATGGAATTAAACGCACCAGTGTTTTCACCATTTTTTTCCATGTCCTTTTTCATTTGTTCCATCAGCCGATGATGTTGTTGCTCGACCAATGCGGCTCTTTCGGCCCGACCTTCCATCGCATTTTCCACGATGGTTTGGCCCTTGAGTTTTTCTGCCCAACCCGGAGATTGGGCATTCATGCCCGCGGAGTGGGCATGTTGAGGAGAAGCACTCTCGGCGCCGACAAATGAGGGAGTGGCCCAAAACGTGGCCCCTCCAAACAGCGCCAAAAATGCCGTGACGGTCAATACCCTAGGTTTGCCTGGAAACATTATCCGGCCTCCTTACGTAAAGTAGACGATTAATAAACCAACGGATTTATGACCCATGAAGGTGCTCCCGTCTTGCTTCATGAATCATCTCCGCCCCTGACATATTCTCCGGCCCCTGGTTTCCACTAATAATAGGGCCGACATTGGGCGTCCTCTTCAAGGAGGTCGGGCATTCCGGAGGCCGGTCCATCACACCCATCCCAATGTCGGCACGTCGTTGGAAAGCAACAACAATGCCATTGAAACTAAAAGAAAATTAAAAGAATAAACCCTATGGCAGACTAGGGGATGAGAAGAATGAACCCTATTGGTTTGATGGAGAAATTCACGATGACTGTCCATTTTTTTGGACAACAAGAGAAACAATCTTTAGGGAAACTGAGGAGGAAGAAAGGAAAGAATACACGCCTAGATTATAAACAGGAGAAGAACATCAAGTCCCATAATCCATCGGACATCCGATACATAACCACATTTTTTTCACGCAAAGACTCATTTTCTCCCTATATCAACAAGGGGAAAACGCCTCAATGCCCTGGGAATCATTCCGAATACCAATGATCGGCTTAAGCAGCCCATGGCATGAGCAGTATTAGTGAATGCTTGACCTGGGAACCAATATGTCTATTTTTTTGGACACAAAGAAGGTTATTTGCCCCAAAAGAGGACAGCATGAGAGTTGAGGGAACACAGCCTACTCTTCAGCCAGGCCAAATCCCTCCTTTCACCCTACCAATCTCTGGCTTTTTCTTTCACTCATCCCCCTTCGGCCCTAGATTTTTGGCTGCTTCGATTTGCTCAGGAGTCATGGTGGCCAATAATTTTTCAAGATCTTTTTTGGCAATCTTATCACCCTGTTGGGAAGCCAGGGAAAGCCACTTGTAGGCGATGAGATAATCTTGTGGCACCTTGTCTTTCCTCGAAGCATAGAGATATCCCAGATCCGCTTGAGCTTCTAAGAGCCCTTGGTTGGCAGCCCGGGTATACCACTCCACCGCCTTCACCACACTCTGCTCCAGACCCTCCCCATTCAGGTACATTTGGCCAAGGGCATATTGTGCGGTAGGCATTCCCTGATCTGCCGCTTTTCGAAACCATTCAGCAGCCTCTTGAGCCTGATGGGGCTTTCCTCTACCTTCACGATACAACACGCCCAAGTTATTTTGTGCCCCTGGATGGCCTTGGTCCGCCGCTAACCGCAACCACTTGATCGCTTCTCGAAAGTCTTGGGGGACACCGGTACCGGCATTATACATCCAGCCCAAGGTGACCTGAGCATCGACATGGCCTTGCTCAGCCGCCAGCCGGTACCATTTCGCGGCTTTCTGGGCATTTCGTTTAGTCCCCTTCCCCTGGTAAAACAACTCTCCCAAAGCTGTTTGGGCCCCGGTGTGTCCATCTTCGGCCGCGGAACGAAAATTTTTCATGGCGGTTTCGTAGTCTCCAGCTTCAAGAGCCGTCACCCCTTCCTGATAATCGGCTTCGACATTCTCACATCCAAGTACTCCTACCATGAGGACAAAAACACAGGTCAGGATCATCATGCTCCATCTCATAGCGCTCAACCCATCTTCATTGAGACAAGAAAACCATTTATACTGGTTGACTCCGGACAACATGCCAACCAATTGTAATGAAATCATTCAACGGTGCAAAAGAGCACCTTCATAAAACATGAAGTGGTACGGTAACACCCACGACCTTCATGGAATCTGCAATCGAATCGAGGGAACGATGGTATGTCCCTCTTCCAACGGTTCCAATCCAAATCGAGGGTTCTTTTCTATCTCATGGGCACTCCGCCAACCTCTTTCGGAGATTGAAAGGTCAAGGTCCGCGGCGAAGCCACTTTCACCCTTCGAACCACTTCGGCGAAGGAGGCATGGGGGTGGCAGGGATCGCACTTGGTGGCGTTTATCAACATTTCCTGAAAAAAAACGGGGGAGCCAAGAAGGCTCCCCCGTTCCGACTAACTTCGTCTTTCCGACCCCTTTTGGGTTATTTGAAAGAGGTCGGTGTAGGTTTTACGGATTCAGGCTGATCCGCTTGGGCCGTCGCCCGATCAAGGGCCGCACCACCCAAAGATTGGATCCGGGGGTCATTCTTCGGCAACACTCGGAGGTACCCCCATTGACCTGATTGTGAATAATTCAGTCGGCCATTGGACCAGACATAATCACCACTGTTGGCATTCCGCCCACCAGCCGAGGACACGAACACATCCAATCCTTCGGAACTGGCAAACTCAACCGTGCTGATCATATCGGCACCTTCCATGAACGGTTCGATCGGCCATTCATGATCCTCAATGGTGAACATCCCATTCTGTTCACTCGCCGCACCGAAGACATGGACCCGGACCGGGTCACCGGCATGGGCCTGAATGGTCGGCGTGACAGGATCTTTCGGATTGTCCACTTCACACGGTTGGAACATCCGCCCCAACGAACATCCGGCTTCTTCACGGTACGGATAGGGCTCCGTTCGATAGTTCACACCGGTCAGGCCGGCAACGTTCTGAACATAGGGCATGAAGGCCGTCCCCATGATGTTGTCCTCGTCCTGGAAATACAAGGCCGCATCACGGTAATTGGCCCGATGCTCCTGACCCGGGATTGTCCGATCGACGATCACGTCGGCAATCCAGGAATTCTTCAGTGAGATATCAGCCCCGGTCTTCGGATCGCGATATTGTGATCCCTTCGGGCCGATGATGACCCCACCGAACAGACCGTTTCTGACGTTCATGGCAACATTCCCGAAGTCCCAGACCACCATCTGCATTTCCCCGTTGAAGGGATCCGCATAATAGGTATAGGTCCGGCTCTTCCCTGGAGCCACAGTTTGGTCTCCTGGGTTATTCCCGAGGTTCAACCCCAAGGAATCCTTAGGATCGAACGCCATACCCATAGCGGAGAAGGAGGCCCGACTCTTCTTCATCTTGTTCGTGAGCTTGACTTTCATGCAGTCGCCCACGTTGACTCGAAGCGTCAACGGCATCGGCTGGGCACCACCCGCCACCTTGGTCATATCTTCTTCCAAGACGTAGATCTTGGCATCGGGGTTCTTGACTTCAATCTTCCGCTCAAAGTCGACTTCAATCGCTTCAGGAATGTTCGGATTGAAGTCCATTTGCGGATAGTCAATGGCCACCACGTTAAAGTTCTTCACAGGAGCATCCTTCGGACAGACAGGCAGTGCCGGTGGAATCCCTTCTTTCCCCGTGGCTTGATTGGGGAGAGGTTGGAGATCCGGTACCACCTTATCCAGGACCCGAATGATTCCCCACGACCCTTCAGAGAACTTGGAAAATCTTCCGTTGAAGACCAGGTAATCCCCGGCTTGCCGCCGTGGGCCACCTGCATCCGGAAGAACCAAGTCATACCGTTCGGCGATACCAATATGCAAAGAGTTCTTGCGATTGGCATCCGACGCATACCGTTCCGACCAGAAGGTATGTCCCGAAAGGGTCATAACGTTGCTTTCATTCATGGTCACATCCAACATCCGGAGGACCATGGTGTCTCCCACGTAGGCCCGGAGCATCGGCGTGTCAGGATCTCCGTGAACGGCACTGCTGAAGAGTTGTGACGTATCTGGATTATTCGACAACCGTTGCGCGAACGGTTCCGCTCTCCAGTTAAAGGTCCCTCCCGTGGTATGGGTTCCCCCATTCAGGAAGGGCATCGGGGTCATTTTGATCAACTCGGTCGGAGGCATGATGAACGCGATGGTTTTTCCCGCCTCCAACGCGACTTCTACCGGCTGACCGGGAGGATTCCCCGCCGTGACGACGTTGACGGTATGGGGAACCGTATCCTGGATGTGAAGCATGTATTCCCGGAAGCTTCCGCCCACATCATGACCGACACGCTCGGTGGAATGAATATCCGCGATCGGCCCGGTGCGAATCTGCTTGCCGGTTTTCGCATCATGCCAGGTTGATCCGAACGGCTCGATGATGATCGTCCCGACAGCACCGTGAGGCCAAGTGGTTCCACCGAAGGCATGGTCATGCCAGAAGGTGGTTCCCACGTCCGCATCGGCCCAGAATCGCTGCCAGACATATTCAACGGTCACGATATCATCGACCGGATGATCATGCTTCAACCCTTTCGTGAACGTCAGGGTGTCTTTTCCGATTTTCGCGATACGTTGGATTTCCCATTTTCCGACGTTATCAGCACCCACGAGGATCGGAATCCCCTCGTGATATTGCTTGGCGTTGGTCACATGAATGGTCTTATCACCTTTCTTTGCCGCTTTGGTGATCTTGGCGTTCATGGGAACCGGCAGCCCTTTTTGCTTTTCCTTCTTGAACTGCGTGAAGGGCCGCATGGATTGTTCATACGACATTCCCGAAATCACTCCGTCCGATGCTTGATTGTCGAACTGAATGAAATGGAAATGCGTGTTGATTTTCGACGATTGGAAATTGGTCACATCATCGTCGTGCCATTCGCTCGTCAGGAGCCAATCTACGCAATCGTAAATGTTGGCCCGGACGATGAGTGGGTATTTCTTATCGTTGTTTGCCCGGGTCTCCGCTTCCTCTTCATGCACGACATACAGGAGACCATGCTTATCCACGATGGCCGGTTCTTTTCCTTGCGGACCAGCAAGCTGAACCGGAGTTTGAATGAAGTGCACGTTATATTCCTGACGACCGGCACGTTCCGGACACAGGCTCCAACGTCCGTTTTCGCCCGGTGTGGCAGGATACACACTCGGATTCCCTTCCTCGTCATGCTTGATGGGTTCCAGCCATGGAGCCCCATTGTGATCCTTGGAGAACGGAATGCGTTTTCCAAAATGCGGCGTCACCCATGGCCATGCCACCTTACCGGTTGAAGGCTCAAACCATATGGGGCGTCGCTCTCCGGCTTTATACCCCTGCCATTCCGGTTGGTATTTGGGATTTTTCCCCAGTGTGGCTTCCCGTTCACTCATGGCCTTATTGCCTTTCCAGACCCAATCCAACACGGTGGCGTCATAGGACATGAGCTGGCCTTTTTCATCATCGGTATTCCCAGGTTTGCCTTGGTTGGCCAACTGCATTTCTACCCAATCCTTGATGTTGACGGTCGCAGGATTGGTTTTCCAATTACTCTTTCCACTATCCACGATATTGAATTTCTTTCCGAACCAATTGACGGTGGTGCCTACCAATTTATCGGAGGTCACCGGTTTGTGAATTCGGCCAAGCCGATCCGGGAGTTCACGGACTGGCGGCATCACATCATTCTGAAATCCGGGCACTTGCAGGGTGTTATACACTCTCCAGTAGCCCCACATCCCCGCGACATAATGATGCGCCACGTGGCAGTGATACAAGAAATCTCCTGCCAGCCATTGACATAGACCGGATCCGCATTCCGTTTCCATGTCCAAAGCTTCGGCCGGCCCAATAAGTTCCACGTCCACCCGATCCGATTTGGTCCGAATCACGGGATATTTCATCGGACCGTTTTGTCCGGTATTCCAGACCGGCATCTGTGTGGCTCGAGGACTTCGTTGCCATCGGATGGATCCGCCATGGGGATGATGGGAATGGAACACTTCCGATCCGCCGTGGATGATCCGGAACTTGGCGGGATCGCCGAGATAACTCCGTGGAATGGTCGGAGAGGCATCTCCGAACGTATATGAACTGTAGGCCATGGATTCATCTTCAAACCCAAAATATTCATGCTGAATATGCATATTGTTGATGCCGAACGGTTCACTTCGGTAGTTCAACGCCCTGGCACCAGGACGATAGGCATCGGTCAAAGGATCACGTTGGGGCAGGAAGTCCCCATGTTTATTGACCGGCCGGAACGCTTCGTCACCAATTTCGTGATAAATGACGACAAATTCCCGGAAGTCCGGGCCGGTGCCATTCTCGATCATAACTTGCCAACCACTCTTGGCTTCCGTGGCTGGACCCGTTCCTAAGGGTTCCCAATATTTGGACCCCCGAGGCTCAACGATGAACGCCCCGGCAAGCCCTAATACGGTCAACTCTCGATCATTACTGCCTTTGGTATGAAACTGCCGTCCACCCTCTTGGGTATCCGGATGGATGTACCATTCCATATTGATGGTTTTACCCTCTGCCGCAACGGAAGCAGGATTGGTCGTGATGGCCGGCTTGCCGGAATCGCTCATCACCATATCAGAGCCATTAATGTGCAAGCTGACTTCTTCGCCGAACTCCAACTTATTGCGGAGGGTGAATTTCACACAGTCGCCTTGGTTTCCCCGGATGACCAGCGGTTGGATCCATTGGTCTTGAACCCCAGCGATAATCCCACCTGGATCGGTATGACCTTCCACTTCCCGCGCGGCTTTGTTCTTGGCTTCTTCCGCACGCACCTTATCAATATTCTCAGTCAGCACATACATATACCCGGGATAGTAGTCCAACCAGGCATTCAAGGTGACTTCGACGTTAATCGCTGAAATATCATATGACTTGACCGGAGCCCCTGCGGGGCATCGGCCTCCTTTGGTTGACACCGGCTCAACATCAGGGGAGGACATTAACAACCCATTTTCCTTACCCGCACCGTACTGATGCATCATCGACATTCCGTTAAAGGTCCCGGTGTTATCACCGTGATGCTGCATGTCCTTTTGCATTTGCTCCATCAGGCGTTGATGCTGCAGTTCCACCATCGCAGCTCGTTCAGCACGCCCTTCCACAGAATTTTCGACGACAGTTTGTCCTTTTAGTTTTTCAGCCCACCCGGCTGATGGAGACGACATCGCCATCTGGTGAGCGCTGGTTGAGGTTGTGGCATCTTCAGCTTTCACGGAAGAAACATTTCCTACAATCGTGTTTCCCCCGAATAGTGCCAAACATGCCAAGGCGGTGAGTAATGATTTTGTGCCGTGATACATGCTCCGGCCTCCTTTACGTAAGGCGGTTGGTGAAATGAACATCAGAAATCACAATTAACAATTGTTATTCTTTCTTGCCCCTGTCAGACTGGGTGAATATTCCCTCTACTCTCTATACCTTAAGACCTTTGAATTTGGGTGCGAATATGTGCCGACACTGAGTGTCCTCAACGAATTGAGGAGGTCGGGCATTCCGGAGGCCGGTCCATCACACCCCTCCCAATGTCGGCAAGGACATAAGTGAGCAACCTCAGTGCCAACGGCGTAGTATCCATGGACAAATGGAGCAAACTTCGAAGAATCACGGGGATTTAAAGAAAATGAACAAGAAGAAGAAATGCCCAACCACCAGATCTCTAATCCATAAGATTGGACAGCAGACTGGCAGTCAAAAAGAAATCGTCCTTGAATCAAGTGGTTATGGGTACAAAATTTTTGACACCCAAATCACTGGAGTGATGAAAATGGGGGCAAAATTGCCGGTTGTTACGAGATTTGGTAGGTCCGAAGTTTATTGTATAGATTGGAACGGCTAATCTTCAGGAGACGGGCAGCACGCGTCTTATCGCCTTGCGTTTCGGTCAGGGCCTGAAGAATTCGATCCCGCTCCGCAACCTGACGCGCGGCTTTACTCACCGAACTTAAATCACCATCGGTGCTCGGCATCTCTAACTTCCCAAAAAAGTCATTAACCTGAATCGTCGCATTCTGGCAGGTCACCACTGCCCGTTCTATAAGATTCTCTAATTCCCGAACATTTCCAGGCCATGAATATTGATCTAAGGCACGCATGGCCTCTGGATCCACAGTCAAGGGAGACTGCCCATGCTGTTGCGTTGAACGTTTGAGAAAATACTTGACTAACAAGGGAATATCTTCCTTACGTTCCCGTAAGGTCGGGACCGTTAACGGTAACACGGCCAAACGATAGTATAAATCCGCTCGAAATTTCTTAGCTTTGACCAGTTCTTCCAAAGGTTTATTTCCTGCAGAAATCACCCGGACCTTCACTTTGATCGACCGATTGCTTCCTACAGGCTTAATTTCTCCCTCTTGTAATACTCGCAGTAAACGAGCCTGAAATGCGGGGGTCGTATCGGCAATTTCATCCAGGAAAATGGATCCCCCTTCCGCTTCTTCGAATAGGCCTTTTCGATCCGTCACCGCGCCCGTAAACGCCCCACGCACATGCCCAAACAATTCGCTTTCTAATAAGGTCTCCGGGAGTGAACTGCATTCGACAACGATGAAGGGGCGCTCTCGACGTCGACTCCAACGATGAATAGTTTTTGCGACTAATTCTTTTCCGGTACCACTTTCCCCTTGGATAAGTACCGTGGAATCGCTCGCCGCGACTAATTTCATCAACTCCACCAACCGTTGAATGTGTATGCTTTCACCGATGAGGTTATTTTCCTCTTCTGAACAAAGCCCTTGCTCTGAAGCCTGATTCGATGAGGACTGAGGAAGCCCGGAAGAATCCAGCACCACACTCTCACGTGCTGTGGCACCCATCATCACCGCAAAATGAACCGTTCCATCCTCACTCTTCAGAGGCATCGCTTGCTGTAAAGGACAGGATGAAAGAAGCCATGGCGAAGCATTGGACTGCAGTTCTTCTGACGTTCCCAGCTTTTCTTGGAAAAGACTTGGCCCTGGGCACGATTCACATTGAGTCATTGCGCAAGAACCTGATGCATCAACGTCAAGAGATAATGAGTGTAGAAGAGGGCAATGGCTGGCTATGCGCTCGGCAGATGGATTGGCGTACACCAATTCCATCTTGGGATTAAACACAACGACCGGCTCAGTTAAATGATGGGCAAGGAGCTTTAATCCCTCCATACGAGCTAATAAGGAGGACTCATTGGAAAAAGGTAAGGACGATCCGGCCATCGTATATCTCGCTTGATGTTCTAAGGAATGGTCTTACCCAGGAGGTAGATTCCCACAAGGATTTAAAAAACACATTTGTGAAATCATGGCCTTCAAATGAGTAATAGGTAAGGGTTTCTCAAAATACGCCTTAGCTCCACATTCCAGGGCTTTGGCCTTGGAATGCCTATCCCCATAAGCGGTCATCACCACGATTGGACTTGCACTCGCCTGCTCTTGGAGGAGTCTAAGATAAGGGTATCCTCCATGGGGCATATGCAGATCCGTGACGATAAGACTGGGTGAAACCTTTTTCATGAGATCAAGCGCTTCTTTCCCATCTTGCGCCTCGACGACCTGACAACCCTCCTCCGTCAACGCTTCAGATAACATCTGCCGCATGGCATCATCGTCATCGACCACCAAAATTATGCATGTCCGCTTTCCCGAACATTCCGACATTTCGAACCCATCCACGGCGAGGGAGAGCCTATCCCCTAAACACCCTTCAACTGATACTAAAGAAATGAGCAATTTTTGGACCTGTGCCCCTTTGTCTATAAATGGCCCGAGATTGTCCCATTTTTTCATACATTGGCCATAAAAAGGGGACATGGCTGTCGCAAAATTCCCCATTAGTGAGCCTCACGACTTCCCAGCACACTCTTTTAGGGAGACTTCGATTCAATCCCTGGGGAGAAAAACGTCTTCTGTACTTCTGTACGAAAGAGGAAAAGGGATAGTCCACTCATCCGCATCAAAACGTATCGATTGTGTGGAAAAAATTAAATCGGCAAATCGGTAGGACGAGTGACTAACACGGAGCATGGGGCATGGTGAACGACTTTTTCGGATACACTTCCCAGAAAAAATTTTCGCAGGCCAGTCTGCCCTCGGGACCCCACGACCACCAGATCTGCCCGTGTCTGTCTGGCAGCTTTTAAAATCTCATGGGCCTCATGACCATAGGCCAAACGCTCCTCCACCTCAGTAAAGGCAGAGGATAATCCCTCCCGAAAATCCTGCAAAATGGCGATACCTTCTCGCCCACGATCCTCTAGCAGGCGTTCAGCCAATTTGGCAAACTCCTCACGTTCAGACTTTTTTGAGACTAAAACTTGCTCCGTTTCGTAGACATGTTTTCTCACGACATGGAGGAGGATAATTTTGGGCGGAATGGTAAATTCAAATGCATTCAAAAGATCGACGGCGCTTTTTGAATCAGGTGACCCATCCGTGGCAAAAAGAATTTTCAGGACTCGGTCACTTTTGGTAGGTTTGGCTGTCGGTCGAGCAAGAAGGACCGAACAAGAGGCATCCCGTAACACCCATTCGCTGACGCTTCCCAGAAAAAACCGCTTTAAACGAGATAGGCCTCTCGAACCAAGGACCACTAATTGAGCACGATGCTGACGAATAACTTTAAGCACCTCTTCCCCGGGGGCACCTTCAGCAATAATCGTCTTGACTTCTAGATCTTCCCCCTTGAGCGCCTTTCCCAATTGCGTCAAAAACAATTCGGCTTGGGCTCGTAGTGCCTTCCGGAGTTCTTCGAGCCTTTTAGGAAGAGACGACTTCCCCTTACCGATAGCCTCCATGGTTGACTCAGGTTCAGGAATGGCATGAACGAGATAGACATTCGCTTGAGATGGCAGCCGAAAATTCCGGAAGAAGGCCATCGCACTCTTAGAATACTTGGATTGATCCAAACCAAAAACAATATTCATGGGTGACATATCCCTGTGAGTTTCTCTTATGAAAGAAAGGATAGACTACCATGGCCAGGATACGATTTGACACTATCAGCCCATGAAAAGAGTCCTGTCAGGGCTATCGCCTTGAACCTGGGAACCATATAACGCTCCTGCCACCCCTAAGCTCTGAAAAAGAAAAAATGGTCATCAAACTCAGGCACACCTAATCATCCTCTTCCTCTTCCTCTTCCTCTTCCTTTTCATCCTCATCAATTTCCAATTGTCCTCCACGGTGACACAGCAAACAGCGCGCAATCTGCCCCTGACGATGAAACCCTTCTCCCTCCCGGTATAAATGCTGAACAACCTCATTAGCCAAAACGGTCATGACCCTTTGACCTTCATGGTCTTTGAGAAGATGGCAGTCCGAGCAAGAGCTGGTATTAGTCGCTCGAAAGATAAACTCACCATGAGGGTTACTGCCCGCCTCCAGGGTAATATTGTTCAGCACCCCGAGATGTTCCACATGACAAATCGAACAAGAGGTGCTTTTTTTGATGATCTCATCATGGTACTTCTTGACCGACAATTGAGCATGCCGGTGAAACCATGCCGGAGAATGGCATTTCACACATCTCTCTGAAGTTGGACCTACCAGGGGCACATGACATACCAAGCAGGAATCAATATCGGTATGATAACGACTGAGGTCACCGGGCGCCCAGAAGCTTTCAGGATTGGTATAAGTACCCCAAGCGGTCAAGGAAACAAGGAAAAGGGCTCCTATTCCAATACTGCGTGCCACCCAGGGATGAAAACATATCATCAGCGAATTACAGGCCCCCGAAAAAGATCGCGCCCCCGACATGCAGCGCAGTCATAACTACAAACAACCAGGTCAGAGGGCCGTGCCAACACTTCCACCATCGAAGCGTCTCCTCCTGCAAGGCTAAATCATGGAGACGGGCTTCAATGGCTGCATCCGACATACCCTGTTCAGCTAATTGATGCCTTCGCTCATACAGCATACGGAAGGCCAAATAATGAACGGCTTGCCCGGTTATGCCACTCCCGACCACAAGCACCATGGATACCAGGGCGAAAATAGGAACCCAGGCATGAAAATGAGCCCCAGCATGCAGAAAAATAATCATCGGACCAACTATCCCCCCCACCATATGAACCTGAAACCACCGTTTGGGCCAAACGGTATTGGGGTGATATTTGCGTTTGTAGGGATATACGAAGGTCAAACCAATGAAGAAAAGGCCCAACCACCCTATAACATGGGCACCACGAGTGTGACCAAAAGGACGGTCCAGCCCTTCACTCAACATATATTCGGCCATTAATGCTGAGATGATGGCCCCAAGAACCAATCCCAGAACGATGAGGATTCGATGAGAAAGGTGAGTTTTCATACCTCCACCAAACTATTACCGGAGATCGGCCACATCCTTTTACGCACATTTCCTTTCACCTTCATCTATAATTACCCACCAACCAAAAAAATCTGCGGCTACCCAATCCCCATATACCCCTTGATCAGGGCATAAGCCCGATCCTTGCATTTACTCCTCAGCCAACAGGTAGCGAGGGCTATGCCTAACCATGAAGGAAAAAATGAAAAAGTCTTTACAAACAGGTGGATACGGAATGAAATCGTGGTTTCATGTTGAGCGGAATGAACCGATCCAACCCTTGGAGTGTAGCATTTAGAAACAGTACATTTTCTACATCAGGTAACTGGGGCTTGAAAACCTCCCGGCCATTTATGGGTTAGGCACTTTGGGGTTTTAAACCTAATTTTTCAAGCCGTTACCCGATGGTTTCCCATTTGTAAACGACCATAGTGATAGTAATAGAGAGGTTCCGTAAGGACTGGAAAAGTTCCAAGGGTATTCCTTAGAATTGGACAATCGTCAAATCTGAACTTATTTTTGTTCGACCAAAGGACCATTCAATGAAAATTTTCACCGGTTTATTCGCCATCAGTCTTACACTTCTCCTTACTGCCCCTGTTTGGGGCTATAAAGAGATTTCCGTCTCCAATGGTGGAACCATTACGGGGAAGGTCGTGCTCCATGGCAAAGAGCCTCCCCCTCTCGGCTACAGCTTGATCATGAATAACGATACGGAATTTTGCGGCCGAATCTCCACGGGTACGGGATGGCGCCTTTTAGATGAATTTCAGGTTGGACCTGAAGGCGGCCTTCAAAATGCCGTTGTATTTCTTGAAGGCGTGTACCAAGGAAAGCCATTTCCTGAAGAGACCCCTGCCACAGTCATGGTCCAAGACTGTGTGTTCAAACCCTGGGTGTTAGTGGTGAAAGATGAACAACCGATCCACATCACCAACATGGACCCCATTATTCATGACGTCCAAATCTATGAAACCGCCCCCTTCGGCCAGAAAATTATGCTTCATCGGCCTCTCCGACTCAATCCCTTCCACCCTAAAGACCTGTTAAAGGATCATCAACATAAACCGGGTGAGGCGATGATCGACACCGTTCGCTTTACCAGAGGACGTCGGACTTTTTTCCTGGAATGCGGATTTCATCCCTTCATGCAAACCTGGGGGCTCAAAGTGACTAACCCCTATTATGCGATTACGGATGAAAAAGGAGACTTCACTTTGCCGGATGTCCCGGAAGGCGTGTATAAACTCGTGGCATGGCATCCTGGCATGGCAGGATTTCTTGATATGAAAGTGGTGGTACTCGCCGGTGAGACACTGAAAACCCGGATTGCGTTTGAGGAACCCAAAGACCGTCACGTCGCCCATAATACCATGTTGCCCAATTATCGTTTTGGGAAAAAGGCTCTTGAACGAGAAGGCAGAGTCATTGATATTCAAGTGACCCATGAAACTCAACAATCACACGGATCGCATTGAATACGTCCTGTGACACAGAGGAGAATGCTCAACCGAGTAATTCTTGAGGCTTGATCTGAGCAGGAAGAAGGGCACGCAATTCCTCTCCGGTCATTACTTCAGTCTTCAATAATTGTTCAGCCCCGGCAAGCAAAACTCCCTGGAGGGAGACCAGCAAAGCCCTGACCTTTGTGCCCTGCTCCTCAATGAGCCGACGAACCTCCAGGTCGATTTCCTCGGCCGTATGTTCAGAATAATTTTGTGAGGAATGAGATTCATTGATGTTGAGAAAGGTAGGTTGAGCGGTCTGGTCTAAGGAGACAGTCCCAAGTTTCTCACTCATCCCATAATCCTTCACCATCCGCTTAGCAATAGCGGTGGCTTTTTGAAGATCATCCGCCCCACCGGTCGACGCCTCACCAAATACCAATTCCTCAGCGATTCGCCCACCTAAGAGCACCGCAATTCGGTTTTCTAATTCCGTCCTCGTTAATAAATACCGATCCTCGGTGGGCAATTGCAGGGTATACCCGAGTGCGGCGATGCCCCTTGGGATAATGGAAATCTTTTGCACAGGGTCAGCACCGGGAAGAGAAAGGGCGACCAGTGCATGTCCGACCTCATGATGAGCCACTCTTCGTCGTTCGTCTTGACTGAGCACTCGACTTTTCTTTTCCAATCCGGCAATCACCCGCTCAACGGCTTCTTCAAAATCCGCCTGTTGGGCATTTTCACGGCCCCGGCGAATAGCCAACAAGGCAGCCTCATTCACCACATTAGCCAAGTCTGCGCCCACCATTCCCGGAGTCATGGCCGCAATCTGGTCCAAATTCACATCAGGGTCCACCTTGATCGATTTGGCATGAATAGCCAGGATCGCTTTCCTCCCATTCCGGTCAGGACGATCCACTAAGACCTGACGATCAAACCGTCCCGCGCGAAGTAAGGCTTGATCGAGAATCTCAGGCCTGTTCGTGGCGGCGAGAATGATCACACCCACTCGTGGGTCAAACCCATCCATCTCTACCAACAGTTGATTCAACGTTTGCTCACGCTCTTCATGCATCATCGGACCCATGCCTCGCGCTTTACCGAGGGCATCCAATTCATCGATAAAAATGATGCATGGAGCCTTAGCCTGTGCCTGTTCAAACAAATCCCGAACACGGGCTGCCCCCACGCCGACGAACATTTCGACGAATTCCGAACCACTGATCGTAAAGAACGGGACGCCAGCTTCCCCGGCAATGGCTTTGGCCAACAGAGTCTTTCCCGTTCCGGGTGGGCCCACAAGAAGCACCCCTTTAGGAATTCGACCTCCAATACGGGTAAACTTTTCCGGGGTACGTAAAAATTCGACAACCTCCATGAGTTCTTCTTGAGCCTCATCAACCCCTGCCACGTCCTGCATACGGGTGGGAATATCCTCTTCCATATAGACCTTGGCTTTGGATTTTCCGATCCGCATGAATCCCCCACCAGCTCCTTGGCCGATTTTACGAAATAACCAAATCCAGATCGCGGCAAACACGAGTATAGGAATGACCCATGAGGCCACATCCTTCCAGAGGGTACTAATAACGACCCCGGCATACTTCACATGTTTTTCCTCTAACAATTTGACAAGGTCAGGGTCGGACACCCGTACCGTTTGAAATTGCTGGGCTCCTCCTTCTCCATCTGTTTCTTTGAGAGTTCCATGAATGACGGTTTCCGTGATAGAAACTTCAGCCACCATATCTTCCTGGACCCATTCCTTAAATTGACTGTATGGCACCTCATCAAGATGCTGAGAAGCCACATAGATCTCCTGGAGGATAATGAGCCCCCAAAAGGCAATGATGAAATACCAAATGGAAATACGGTATTTTTTATCCATAGCGACGGTTACACATAAATCAATGCTAGGCTAGGAATGGTCTTTCTCCTACTCTACCCAAGAAACCATGAGGAGTCCATGCTCGGCGACCAGAAGCCTCGCACACCCATAATGTCCAAGAGCATGCTGAATCTTGAAGAGGAAAAAGTAAAAGAAATAGTTGAAAAAATCGTGTGGTTTTTGTCAGTCTAGGTTAAAACCCATCGGACAACCCAAGTCCCGCTTCCCATCATTATTCCTATGAACATTCTTTCGGATTGGCCCTCTGATTGGATTTTTGTAGCCGGTTTCGTGGTAGGAGGAATGTTTACCGGCATTCTGATTGCCTTGTGGTTTCGTGGCCAGCTCCTGAAAGCGGTAAGGGATTCAGACAGAAGTCAAGCAACCGCTACCGCTCAGGTTGAAGAGTTACGAACACAACTTTTGACGGCCCAGAAAGACCGTGAGAGTCTTGAACAAGAAATCCGTTCATTGGAGACGCAAAAGGTCTCCGCCGAGACCACTCTCCAAACGGCCAAAGAATCTCTGGAAGAAAAGTATTCCCTATTGAATCAAGCGAAGACTGTCCTTTCCGATACCTTTCGCTCTCTAGCCGCAGAAGCTTTAGCGGGGAACAACAAAGGGTTCCTCACCTTGGCAGAAGAAAAATTTAAAGCGCTGAAGGAAGAAACGTCACAAGAATTTGAGCATCGACAAACGACCATGGAAGCGTTACTCCAACCCCTTGGAGAATCTCTTCGAGCCTACCAACAGGAAACCCAGGCCCTGGAAGGGAAACGCCTCCAAGAGCTCAGTGCCGTGAGCGAACAACTTCGACAGTTGGCTTCCGCCCAATCCACGCTACAAACCGAAACAGCTAAACTGGTGAACGCCCTCCGTTCACCACAAACGCGAGGAAGATGGGGTGAAATCGCGTTGAGAAAAACCGCTGAATTAGCGGGCATGTCGGCTCATTGCGATTTTGTTGAACAACAGCATGTTACGACCTTAGAGGGTGGCCTTCGGCCAGATATGGTCGTCAAGCTGCCAGCAGCTCGAGAAGTCGTGGTGGACTCAAAAGTTCCGCTCAGTGCCTTTTTGGAAAGTCTGGAATCCTCTACCGACGAGGCACGAATTGAGGCATTGACGCGCCATGCGAAACAGGTATCTCACCATGTTAACCGACTGGCTTCCAAGGAATACTGGGACCAATTTGCGATCGCCCCAGAATTCGTCATTCTTTTTATTCCCAATGACTCATTCCTTGCGGCAGCAGCAGAACAGAGTCCGAACTTAATCGAAGACGCCCTACGCCAAAAAGTCGTCATTGCCACCCCAACAACCTTTATCGCCCTTTTACGGGCCATTGCCTATGGATGGCGCAATGAACATCTCACACAAGAAACCCAACGGATTAGCCTGCTTGGGCAAGAGCTCGCAGATCGGATGAGCATTCTCGCAGATCATTTTTCCAAGATCGGGCTCACACTGGGAAAGACGGTTGAAACGTACAATGCCGCCGTCGCCTCATTAGAAACCAGACTTTTCCCAACGGCGAGAAAATTTAGCCAATTGGGAGTGAATCCCAAGAAGCCTATCCCGGAGGCCTCCCCCATTAACACCTTTCCTCAACCGAGCTCTAACCCAGAATCCTCCTCAATGCCTTCTGACCCTCCCACAACCCCGATCTAAGCCAGATGTCCCAAATAGGGGCAACGCTCTCAATTTCCATAATTTTCGCAAAAACGTTACCCAACGAATAGAGGAACAGAGTTTGACATTTCTAATGGGACAAAGACCTTGACCATTTAATTATTTACGCTATCCTTAACTATCCCTTCTGGGGAAGGTAAACTGTACCTCTTCTACCTTGATTAGGTTTAAGGAAGGTTTGACGCTGCGATGAATGAAAGATTCTCCATCCAACATATCCCCCATGGAAAATGGTTCGGCTTTGAAAAGGTGATTCAAATGACGTTCACTGTCAGGCTTTTGGTTTTCCTGTCCGTTATAGGTACAGTGTGGGGTGTTCCCGATAGCATCCAGGCCACGACGGATGGCGGTCGACAGATTAAAACACTGGAAATTCCTCTCAACAGCGGAAAAATACCTCAAACACTCCGATTTCCGGTATATGAACAAAATGGGGTGCAATACTTTAGTGCTGGTTTGGGCAAAGAAGAGCGGAGACTTCCCTTCCCCCCATATCCGCTTAAAATGATTTTTGTTCAGGGAGAGCGAGCCTATTTGGCCGGAGTCGATGTTGAAATTTTCCAGAAGGAGGGAGGCAAGCGACTGGTGTTTATACCCAGGGATGTCGTAGAAGGCCCTTGGCTCTTCGTCAACCTTCCCACAGGCCAATATCTGATCGCTGCAACCAATTCCCGGGGAACGACGATTAAAAAAGCGGTCAATATCCCGGCGCAACAAACCCAGAAAGTCCATTTTCGCTGGCCATAGCATTTGGCCTTAGAGTATTAGGTCAGAAATTAGACCCGCGCTTTACTCGGAAAAAGTAAAAAGAGAAATTTTACATTTAAATTACTAGATTATTATACTTACTTTGCTGGATAAAAAATCATGTTTTATTCAATAGAAGCAATAGGTTGAACCGTTTCCAATGAACTACGCCTCCCCCTCATTGCCCTTTTATGAGAATTTTTTAATAATTGATTAATCTTGACTTAAGCTTAAAAAGCTATATCTAGGTGTAGCAAATTGGATTCATATATTGGATTTTCCCGAAGGAGCATGTAATGGGACATTACGGAATACAGAAAAAAACAACACATACAAGAAAGACTTCCAGCAAGAATCCTCCTGTTCAAACACCCCAAGAAACCACGTCTACTGTGTCTCGGAAGGCCTCTGCTGAAACACAAGAGGATACCTGCACACGATGCGGTGGGTTTATGGTTAACCACTGGTGCATGAATGTGAATTATGATGCAGGGGGAATGGAAATTTTAACGAAACGTTGCCTTCAATGTGGTGAGGTCATTGACCCGGTCATACTGGAAAATCGCTTGAACCCCAAGCGAGAGGCTCTCAAGAAAAAGACGCGCCCACTACTCTCTCGGCCCCTCGCCTCCTCCAAAGGTAAGAGATCCGGCATGAGTTGTGCTTCCCTCATTTAAGGAAGACACCCAGTAATTCGATTCTCGGGTTTCTGGACCACCCACAAGAAAGAGCCGGAATTTGCTCCCTGTGGATGCTAAGACTGCTCAAGTTATGAGTCTATCCTCCCCAGGATAATCCCAGGCCGCAAGTTTTCCCCTCTTTCTTGTGGGCCCCAACACCTCTCTCACCTTACAAAGCCGGCTCTCGTTCAACCGATTCTCCTCATGTCTTATGAGGGAGAATCCCCCAAATTGTATGGCCTTCCTGTTGGCTTTTGGCTACACCCCTCCTCAAGCTTCTGCTTTGTACCCGCTAACTCAAACTTTATAGAAAATTGACAGGTCTGACCAAACTTTGGCACATACGCATTGGTTACGTTATGGACCGAGCCATCATCGCCTTCCATCAAGATGAAGAATCCCATTGGGTCGCTGACCTTGCCTGCGGGCATACCCAACATGTTCGCCATAACCCACCCTTGATGTACCGCCCCTGGGTGCTGTCCCAAGATGGACGCAATCACTTTCTTGGTACCCTCCTCCCTTGCAAGAAATGCGATGAGGAGCATTCATCCTAAGAGCCTTCCCACAATGAGACGAAAGGCAGAAACTTTTGCTACTCGGATTTTGATGAAATGGAACTTGAGAGATCAGGGGTTATGCCACATGGCCCCATCATGCTGTTCGGTAACCTGATGGGTAATTTTCACGATGTCGCCATCTTTCACCTGGCCTTCCAAAGTCGAAATTTTTTGATTGATGGTCAGCATCAACTGATGGGCATTTAAAAACGGAACCAGTCCTTCAAACTGCTCAGGGTGGGCGTTCAATAACTGCCTGAGAGACATGGGTTCCTCCAAGGCAATTTCTACCTCGGGATCCTCAACAGCTTCTCGCAGAGCATGACCAAACATTAAAACCTTGACCATTTGGATTCTCCCATTATTCTTGTGGACTCGTTTGAATGTGGTTGTCTAATTGCTCCTGTAAGACCTGCGCCACATGTTTAACCGTCACTCGATCATCTAACCCATTTTTTAACTGAATCATACAAGCCGGACAACTCGTCACGATTAACTCGGCACCACTTTGCTCAATGGCCTCTCTTTTCTTGGCAAAAATCGCCTGGGACGTTTCGGGATTTTTAATCGAAAACGTTCCTGCTCCACCCGCGCAACGATCAGCATTCCTCATTTCCACATACTCATAATTCTCCAATGATTGGAGCAACGCTCTTGGTGCCCGGGAAACTCCTGCAGCCCGCAAATGGCAAGAAGAATGATAGGTAACCCGTGGTCTTGATGTTTGGGAAGAAGAAGCCAATGAAGAAGCCGGGCTAGCCTGTTGACTAAAATCCAGGAAAAATTCAGAAATATGTTTCACTTTCTTCCCTAATTCCAGTGCCGCCGCCGCCTCCGGCTCTCCCTGAAACAGCTGAGCATAATCCTTCAAGCTTAGCGTACAGGAAGCACAACTGGTCACCACGGTCTTGAAAGAGGCCAGATTGATCAAGTTTTCTCGAGCCCCTTCTTTCGCTAACGTTCGATGTCCATAGGTTTCGATGGGAGTCCCTGAGCATCGTTGCTTGGGGAGGGCAACGGAGATTCCTTTTTTCTCCAGGAGATCCAGGACCGCATCTCCCACCCCATCATCAAAATAATTCGCCGCACACCCATGGAAATAGGCTACATCGGCTTGGTTCAAATGCTCGGGAGTAGACAAATGACGGTACCGCTCCCGTAAATGCTTCTTGGCGAGGGTCGGAAGCACAAAATCCTTTGGAATTCTCGCCGTCTTCGCGAGTTTCCGTAAAAACGGACGGGTGACAGTTTCAATAAGACTGCGCATGAAGGGGCGGTCCCACATCCATTGGGTTCGAGCAAAGATTTTCAAAAGGGGGTCAAAAATCCTGGGTCGGGCATGGAGCCAAAACATTCTACCGGCCACACGGTTCGGCTGCTCTGCCCGCCGCTGAAGGATTAACTCGGAAACATCAACCCCAGCAGGGCAAATCGTCCGGCAAGACTTACAATTCAAACAGGCCTCGACTACCCGCTGAGAATTCAAGTAGGAATAATCAGAAGCCGTCACGATCTCAAACCATCCACGCGCACTCATATCCTCCGACTGGAAGACATCGTATACCGGGCAGACGGAATTACACTTCGCACAAGTCGCACAGGGTTTGTTGATTCGTTCAAAATCTATATGGTCGGTGAAGGACGTCTGGCTGATTTTCACTCCAGGATTCAACAGATCCCGCTCATCGAACGTTCGCTTCACTCGAACAAACAATCGATACAGCTCCTCTCCATACATCGCTCGAACCATCTCTGCCCGAATTCGTCCATCCCCATGCTCCCCACAAATGGATCCCTCGAATCGCTCCAAAACCGTCTGGTGGATAGCACGATGCGCGTCTACCATTTTTTGAAAATCGGAAGGGTCTTGTAAGTCGAGGAGTGGCACGATATGGGCATTCCCGTTCCCAACATGACCAAACACCGACACCGGAACTGTCTGATCGTGAAAATAGGCTTCCAAATACCGTATGAGCTCTCCGGTCCTTTCCGCAGGGACGACGACATCGTCAACAAAATTAATGGGCTTTTTTCTTGGATCAAATCGATACAGCGTCGGGTAAAGGGCCTTTCGCGCTTTCCAAAGATCCGCTTGTTGAGCCGGATCTGTCGCTAAATGCATATCACCGGCAAGGGGAAACCTACGACAAAGCCCACGTAACCGCTCACGACGATCCTCCTCCTCGCCCTGGTCGAACTCGATGAGAAGGGTAGCCTCTGCATCGGGCGGCACCCCATAATCATCTCGACCGATTAAATCCAAGGTGTTACCGTCCATCACCTCTAAGGCGTTGGGGCATAATTCCAATAACGAAGGGACCGCCTCTCCCATGCCTTCCAGGCTACGAAAATGAATCAAGCCCGTAACCGTCTGAAGTGGTCGGGGAACCAATGTCACCGTGGCCTCACTAAAAATACCCAAAGTTCCTTCGCTTCCAACGAATAACTTCGGGACATCAAACATGCCTCGATCCATTCCCTCGACAAGATCGAACAGGTTATACCCACAACTATTTTTACTCACCCGAGGCCGCTTACGCCGAATCATGTCCCGTTCATCCTGGAGAAGGTTCCAGATCCCCTTCAAGGACCCATACTGCTCCAACAATTGATCAAACTCGGCACCCCTGGATTCAATAACCTCGGCGTTCAACCATCCCTCGTCGAAAAGACGAATACGCAAGCGCTGAACCGTATCCTTGACGGACCCATATCGGAGAGTATGGGGGCCCGAAGAATTGTTGGCCAACATTCCACCGAATTTACACATGTCCCCACTTGAAGGGTCAGGGCCATACATCAAACCCAAAGGAGCCAGATGCTTGTTAAAGTCGTTCAGAACCAGTCCCGGCTGAATCCGCGCCCAACGCTCCTCGGAATTGATTTCCAAAATTCGATTCATGCGGGACACATCGACGATAATGCCTGATCCAATGGCCGAGCCGGTTAAATTGGTACCGGCAGCCCGAGCCGTCAATGGCGCCCCAACTTCAGAAGCGTAGGTCACCACCGCGTCAATATCCTCTTCACTCTCCGGAAGCACCACAGCTTGAGGACGCATGTGGTAAATACTGGCATCGACGGAATACGCTTTTAAGGTTGCCCAATCCGATTGGACTTTATGAGAACCCAGTAATCGTTGCAGATCCCGAGCGAGGGGCAAGGTCTTCGTAGGGAGAACTAAATCCACAGGGGTATTATGCCATAGAATGGATCGTGAAAATGAGGGAGGAAAAGAAGATCGGAGAGCGCCAACTTGGCTCTCCTAACCAAGAACCGTGAAGGAAGTTAGGCTGAGAGATCAGTCACTTGAGGAGCGTTCTCCTCTTCTGCCGAATCAAACAACGATTCAAGCGGAAGGGAGTCAGGGGCCCCTAAGTCTTTTAATTCTTTCAGTGGAGGAAGGTCCCGCAAATCCCGTAATCCAAAACGTTGAAGAAACTGCTTACTGGTTCCATATACGATAGGCCGGCCCGGCACATCTTGACGTCCGACGATTCGAACGAGTTTCTGATCCAAGAGCGTCCGCAATACCCCTGAGGTTTCCACGCCCCGAACTTTTTCGATCTCGGCCCGGGTAATCGGTTGTTTATACCCAATAATAGCCAAGGTCTCCAAGGCAGATCTGGACAATTTCGAAGAAGACTTAGCCTTGGTCAATCGTTTGATGTACCCACTGAATTCAGGTCGGGTAACCATCAAAAATCCACCGGCAATTTCTGCAATCAGGAAACCCCGCCCATTTTCCTCGAATTCCAACTTCATGGAATCCAGAGTCGCCTTCACCACGGGTTTGGGCCAATCCTCCAGGACAGCCACTAATTTATCCAACGTCAAAGGATCATGAGAAACGAATAATAGTGACTCAAGGATACCTTTCAACTCCTCTTGATCGAACACAGGCTCTTCGGAAAGATTCTGAGAGGTCGAAGTCCCATTTGTTTCAGGAACACTCACGGAAGAATGTTCTCCATCGGAAGAAGATTCGGGATCGGAAGGATTCTGAGAGCCGTTCACAGCCAAGGAATCGGTAGAAGCCTTTCCATTCGTGTGTTTAGCTGAAATCATATCTTCCTCCCATTATGAGATAACGGTGCAGGTTTTTTCACTTCACACCCTTCGTACGTTCGGTCTTTAGCCCTCCACGCCATCAAAAGAATCCCCCCCCTCAGACCCTTGGCCTTCACCGGGGAGAAAGCGACGGGTGACAAAAATCGGCCCAAACCATTCTCCTTGAAACAGTCGCACGAGGTTCATCCTGACGAGTTCCAGCAATGCCAAAAAATTCACGATGACTAAGGAACGAGACCATTCCTGTTCGAATAACTCATCAAACGGGATCGTGGACTCCAATTCTAATCGTTCTAATATCACTTGAATACGCTCCTGCACGGTCCAGGTCTCACGGGAGAATTCCACGACCTGATCCGAAGGCGCACGATCCAACACACCCTGCAAGGCGCTCAAGAGATCGAATAACTGTAAATCATCGCTTAGGAAATCTTCTTCTTCCTCCTCAACGACCGAAGCCTGGGGAAGAGGTTCACGATTAAACGATTCCTTCCAGACTTGTTCCCGAGTAATCAGGCTCCCTGCAGCCTCCTTAAATCGTTCATATTCAATGAGTTGACGGACTAATTCGGCTCGAGGGTCGAGTTCTTCATCATCCTCAGCCTCAGTCGTTTCCTCCTTGGGCAATAACATTCTGGATTTGATATAGAGGAGTGTGGCAGCCATGACCAAAAATTCCCCAGCCATGGCAAGGTTGAGGCTTTTCATGAGGGACAGATATTCCAGGTATTGCTTGGTGATCAGCGCAACCGGAATATCGTAAATATTGATTTTTTGCTTGCGAATGAGGTGGAGAAGAAGATCCATGGGCCCGGTGAAGGCCTCAAGCTTGACCTGATAGACATCTTCTTCCTCTAGGTCAGAAATAAACAGCGTAGGAGCAGAATCCAAGCACAGGCCTCTCAGGAACGGTAAAAACCCTGATTATGTCCCAGATATACCATCTTTTGTGGGATCTCGCAATACCCCAACAAAATATAGTGGTCATCATTCATATCGATCCCCTAGCAGTTCGCCTCCGCCAAAGGTACACAAGAATCAAAATGGCCAGAATGGAAAAGATGACGATTTGATCCCAAGGGGTTTTCCCTTGAACCTCCGGGACATCCTCCGGGCGAATGGAGCTACGACTCAATTCAGGAGGAAAGGCCAATTCCACATCGGAAAAATCATACCGGTCCAAAAATCGCGAATTGGAAAAATCCAAAACGGAGGAGAA
This sequence comes from Nitrospirales bacterium, assembly GCA_965223275.1. Classification (GTDB taxonomy): domain Bacteria; phylum Nitrospirota; class Nitrospiria; order Nitrospirales; family UBA8639; genus Nitrospira_E. Next base: position 3,509,148 of record OZ244992.1, on the reverse strand, counting down.
TCGCGACGCTCGGAAGGAAGCCTGCTGAGCAAACTCGGCAAAGCGAAAGTACATCGCCTGGTCAACCCGAACTCCAGAAAAATCTAATGGACCGTGAAAATTGGACCCGGAAAATCCCGTACCACTATGAAAAGCCGAACCAGAGAAGTCAGCGGGGCCCTGAAACTCCACCTCCAAAAACTCTGCCACACCCTGGAATGTCGTACCGGAGAAGGAGACAGGACCACCAAAACGGGCTTTATGAAACCGGGTATGCGTTCCAAAGGTCACCGTGGAAAAATCGGCTGAATCGGTAAAATGGGCTCCGATAAAGAACCCCTCAAACCCCACTTTCACCTCCTTGAAAGAAAAGGATCGCGCAAAAATCATTTTGGAAAAATCCACCGATTGCGCAAACCGTGAGCCCTCGAAGTCGACCTCCCCTCGCACGATTAATGCTCCTTTAGCCAAATTGGTCGCCAAGACATTTTCAAACTCGGAATCACGGATGACCATCTTCCCAGGAATCACACGTACCTCCTGAATCCCTCGCTCTTGTATGGTCGTTACAATTTCCGAAGGGACTTCAGCGATCGCGGCAAGGGGTCGAAGGGGAAGTTGATCCAGCATCACATCCCCGCGAATGAGCACCCCCTTGAGGTCCAGGGACTTCCCTTCCTTCAACGCATCTAAGACCACATCTCCAGTCAGAGCGTGCTCTTCTTTGTCGTGTGACGAGCATGTCCCGTCCAGATGAACCCACAGAACGTGGTCCTGGTCAACAGGGGGATCGACTAACTGACAGGCAAAAGCGGGGGGAAAGTAAGGGATCAAACACCAGATGATGGTAGCTAACGGAAGGACCCAGGACTTCCATCTCAGGCTGAGTGATCCTTGCATTGGTGGATGAGAGGGCATCAGGACCAACACCGTGCCGCGCCTCATACCCGAAAGACGAAAAAAACCATCTCGTCCAGAAAGGCACCTGGACGGCTATAATCATGTAAGGCTCTTAGAGCGATTGCCACTAGGGGGAAGATCCCTTTGTAGCATTACTCAGATGCGGAAGCCTCGGAAGAGGAGGAATCCCCCGGACCAGGAACCGTTTTTTCCAGAACCGTTTCTGCTTCATCGACGGCCTTCTCTGGAGGATTCGCTTTGGTCTCCGGTTCCTTGGGAGAGGACTTGGCCGCAGGTTTGGATGCGTCTTTAAACATCAGATAAAAGTCCCGCCGTTCATAATCCGCATTGGCGGAAGACTCCTCAACCTGTTGAACCGTCTTCGGTGGGGGAACGATGACCCTTTCTCCTTCCTGCCAATTCGCAGGGGTGGAGCAGGCATACTTCTCGGTGGTTTGCAGGGCAGCAACCAATCGAAAAATTTCATCAACATTTCGACCGGCATTCAGGGGGTAATACACCAGAGCGCGAATGGTGCGCCTGGGGTCGATCACAAACACCGCACGCACGGTGGCGGTAGAACTGGCCTGAGGATGAATCATGCCATACAGCTCAGAAACGCGCCGGTCGGAATCGGCGATCAACGGATAGGGAATCGTGACACCCAGGTTATCCTGGATATTCTTTATCCATGCTAAATGGGCGTGAATACTGTCGACGCTCACACCGATTAACTTCACATTTCTTTTTCGAAAACGGTCATATTGATGGGCAAAGGCCACCAATTCCGTGGTACACACCGGGGTAAAATCGGCTGGATGTGAAAACAAGACCACCCAGTGTTGTTCCTGCCAAGCGCTAAAATTAAATTCCGATGCCTGCGTGGTCACGGCGGAAAAATCCGGCGCCGGATCACCAATTCGAGGCAGCCCCCGTTCTTCAGACATGCAACCTCCTTAGATAGTAATCAGGGGAAGCCCGCAACAACCCCTTAACGGAGCGGCACCAAACCGTGCCGCCAATCATTCCAACGAACAATCATTCTGGCGTGGAAAAATACAGACACAAGGAAATGCTTTCCCTAGCCTACCATGACCGGGGAATATCTTCTTCATCATCTTCCAAGTTTGACTCCGAATCCCGAAAGAACTTTTCGGGGCCAAGCTCTTCAGATAAATCTTCAGTTAAATCTAATTCTTCATCCCCTTCCTCGGAGAGTTCACTCGAGAAGTCATCCCCAAACTCATCGTCGATATCATCATCGATATCATCAACATCAAGGGCATCTCCCTCATCTTCACTTTCTTCAAGGTCCGACCCTAACGATTCGAGCGAGATATTTCCATCGGACTCTACCTCAATATCCAATTCCGCATCCAAATCTTCCGGCAAGACAGTTTCAGCTTGCTCCGCAGGTTGAGCCGTGGAGGGCTGCTCAATTTTAGACAATAGCGTAGAGTCATCCCGCGAACTCACTTCGGCAGCTACTCCGGCCTTGCCACTCGACCCGGCGACCTTCGTAGTTTTAGAAGACCGAACAGGAGGTTTGGCTGGTTTTTTGACCGCTTTCGCTTTGACAGGGGCTTTTTTCGGTTTGAGCGATTTGGTCGTAGCCTTTTTGCTAACTGTTTTCTTTTTGGTTTGGACCTTTTTGGAACCTGATCGGGGCTTGGTTCGAGAGGTCGTCGCAGAAGACGACCGTTTGGTCGCAACTCGCCCCTTTTTTGCCGCAACTTTCTTCTTGACTGTGGTCTTTTTGGCCGTGGCCTTTTTGGCTTTGGCTTTTTTCGCAACCTTCGTCGGTTTTTTTACAGTCTTTTTGACACCAGTTTTAGAAGTTTTTTTAGACGAAGCCTTAGAGCGGGAAGGACGTTTCGCCGCTTTTGAAGTTTTTTTCGATCCTTTGGCGCCTGTCTTTGCTTTTTTAGCCTTCCCGGTCGTTTTAGTTTTCGGTTTGGCCTTAACGGATTTTTTGGCTTTCCCCTTGGGTTTCGCCGCAGGCGTTTTCTTCGTTTTCGATTTGGGCTTGGCCTTGGACTTGGGCTTAGCCTTTGCAGCCATGTGTGACCCTCCTGATTATGTGATCAACAAGCTTCCGGTCAGGGACCGCTCATTATGTCCACTGCCCCCATCTACCATGGAGAGGGCCTCTCTTTCAACAGAAGATTTCTGCGGGAACCCCTCCCAAGTCCACGCCTTCACTTCCGACGGTTTCACTTCCCTGTTAGAATGGGATTCCCATGGAAATCATTACGACGCACTTGGAAGCCGATTTCGATGGGATCGCCTCCATGATCGCGGCGAAAAAACTGTATCCGCACGCATGCCTGGTTTTACCTGCCGGGGCTCAACCCCGTGAACGGGCCTACCTGGAGCACCATTCTTTAGGAATTCAACCCCTGTCCCAGGTGGACATCGACACCATCACACGAATCATTCTTGTAGATTGCCAACAAGAAGATCGCCTCGGAGATATCAAAAAAATCCTTAATAAACAAGACCTTTCAATCCATATTTTCGATCACCACCCATTGGAAGACCACGACTCCCTGGCCAATCGTGCGGAGCACTGTCGGTTGGATTCCGTGGGGGCCACGGTCACGCTGCTCTGCGAGGAACTTCAAGCCCGCTCAATCACCTGGTCATCTGAGGAAGCCACATTGTTTGCCCTTGGCCTCTATGAAGAAACAGGCCATTTTTCCTATCCCAATACCACCCCCCGGGATTTGCGGGTTGCAGCAGACCTCATTCAAACGGGCGCAAACGTCAATACCATCACGAAATATCTACGCAGGACCTGGACCCCTCCCCAACTGGAGTTATTGCAAGCCTTGCTTGAATCCGCCCAAATCCTTGTCCTGGGACACCGCCGTCTCCTGCTCTCGACCCTGACCTGGATGGAATACGTCACGGATTTGTCCCCTGTGGTCCAGCAACTGGGACAATTGCACGGAACGGACGCGGTCGTGGTGGCCGTTGCGATGGAGGGAAAAGTTCAGATTATTGGCAAGAGCCGTTACCCTGACATGGATATGAACAAATTGACGCAGAGATTCGGAGGTGCGGGACATATCATGGCCGCGGCCGCAAGCATCAAAGACCAGACGCTCATCGAAGTCGAACAGCAAATCCTTGAAGAGCTTCAGCAACAGGCCCGCACGTGGTTCCCCATTCAATCCCTTATGACTTCTCCGGTCAAAACCGTTCAACAGGGAACCACAATAAAACAGACTGAACGGCTGATGACTCAACATGGCGTCAATGCCCTTCCGGTTCTTGATGCCAAAGGAAAATTTTGTGGATTGGCGACCAGGGAGGATGTCCAAAAGGCACTCTTTCATAAACTTTCGACTTTACCCATCGAGCAGGTGATGCAACGTGACCTGTTCCTCGCGACGCCGTCTACCCCATTTGAAGATGTGAAACGTTCGATGGTCGAGCGGAATCAACGTGTCGTCCCCATCCTGAAAAACCAAGACATCATCGGAATCTTCAGCCGAACGGATTTATTGCGTGCACTCCATCATGACCAGACTGATATGTCCTCTCCCAAAGGCCTCCCAACCCCCAAGACGGAAGTCTTGAGTTCAAGACTGCGCACCCGAAACCTCCGATCCATGCTCAAGAATAAACTGCCTATCCAGATCGTGGAGTTGCTCCAACAAGTCGGCGACCTGGCGGACAGCATGAACATCCATGCCTTTCTGGTCGGAGGCTTTGTTCGAGACTTACTCCTCAACATTCCCAATTTGGATTTGGATATCGTGGTAGAGGGGGATGGCATCCAATTCGGCAAACGACTCGCCAAGCACCTGGGGGCTGAATGGAGAGTGCATGAGCGATTTGGCACCGTGACCCTGACTCTCCCTCAAACCTTTGGCATTCCCGAATTGCATCATGTGGATGTCGCCACCGCTCGAACGGAGTATTACGAATTTCCGACGGCACTCCCCACGGTCGAACGCAGTTCAATCAAAAAAGACCTTTACCGCCGAGATTTTACGATCAATACCCTGGCCATCCGGCTCAATGGAACGCCAGGGGAACTGATCGATTATTTCGGTGCGCAACGGGATCTGAAAGATCGGGTCGTCCGAATCCTCCACAGCCTCAGCTTTATTGAAGACCCCACTCGTGTGTTTCGAGCCATCCGATTCGAACAACGGTTCGATTTCCGGATGAGTAAGGAAACCCAACATTTCATCCAACAAGCGGAAAAATTGGAACTCTTTCATCGTTTGTCCAGCACCAGGTTAGGGAATGAACTCATTCGTCTATTGCGCGAGCCCTCCCCGACCAAGGGGATTCAACGAGTCGGCACGCTGAAACTGTCGCGTTTCATCCATCCCGAACTACGCTGGAAACCCCAGAGTGAATCCCTCTGCCAGGCCATCAAAAAGATTTTGGACTGGCAGGAGGTGGAAACAGCAGACCCGCACATCGAACAATGGATTCTGTATGCTCTAGCCTGGTTCGAACCTTTGGGCCCAAAAGAATTACTTGCCACCTGGAAACGCTTGGGATTCCCCAGGACCATCGTCACGTCGGTTGAAGACTTTCTCCATAAACAGTCAGGAATCCTCCGCACCCTCAACAGACGCCAATTGGCTCCTTCTCAATCCTACGCCCTGTTAGCCCCATGGCCCCATGAAATCATTCTCTATCTCATGGCAAAGGCGCAGCACAGAACCACCACCCACCGTGCACAAGAACGGATTCGAGAATATGTCACAACCTGGCAGCATGTCAGGAGTACCGTCACGGGCGATGACTTGGACCTTATGGGATTACCCAAAGGGCCGTCGTATCGTCGAATCCTGGATAAACTCTTTGCCGCGAAACTCGATGGAGTCGTCTCCACCAGTGAGGAAGAATTGCGGTTGGCGAAGACCCTGGTAGCCAAAGAAATCAAAAAAGAAAAGACGTAACGATTTCCTGGAAAGAAAAAACGTTTCATCCACGTTTTGTAACAGACTTGTCCCTTCTATTCTGAATGCCAACCCGACCCGCCAACAGTTCGCCCACACGCATTCGATGGACGATCCTGTTCCTGCTTCTTCTCATCAGCATCATCACATACATCGACCGAGTCAATATTTCCGTGACTGCCCGCCACATGATGCCGGCCCTTGGATTGTCAGAGGTTCAGATGGGAACGATCTTTTCGGCATTCGTCCTGGGGTACGCGTTATGTCAAATACCCGGAGGATGGATGGGAGACCGGTGGGGCCCCCGGCGAGTGCTGACATACGCCGTGATCTGGTGGTCGATTTTTACGGCCCTGACGGCGATCGCCCCAACCTTACCATTGGTCAACATAATCGGAATCATGGGCTCCCTGTTACTGGTTCGATTTCTGATCGGCGTCGGAGAGGCGGCAGCCCTCCCAAATTTCAATCGAGCTGTGGCCAATTGGCACCCTCCGCACGAACGAGGCTTGGGAATAGGCATTACCATTGGTGGAATCGGCATCGGATCCGCCTTGACTCCTCCCGTTACGGCTTGGATCATGGTGAACTTTGGCTGGCAAACCGCTTTTTATGCCGCCGGGCTCTTGGGGATTCTCATCGCCCTTATGTGGTATTGGTATGCGACCGACTACCCTCGCCAACATCCAAGCGTGAACGAAGCAGAGGTCGCCCTGATCGAGCAGACGACCTCGGACGAATCAAACAACACACCACCAACCCATTCGTCCAAAATCCCTTGGAGGAAAATCCTGCGCACGCCAACGATTTGGTGGCTGATCGCCAGCTATACCTGCCTCGGATATGTGGCCTACATCTATATGTCCTGGTTCTATCTTTATTTGGTCAACGTGAGGGGATTCGCGATCCTCCAAGGAGCCTTTTTTGCTTCGGCACCCTTTGTGGCCATGACCGTGTTTTGTCCATTGGGAGGATGGGCGACCGACCGGCTGGTGGAACGATATGGAAGCAACCGGGGCCGAGCCACCGTCGGTGGAACCGGAATGCTCCTGGCCGCCCTCTGCATCATTATCGGGGCGAACGTGGAGGCCCCTTACGTGGCCATCGGATTTTTGTCTCTAGGAGCGGGATGGTTGTACTTCACGGTTGGCCCCTTTTGGTCATCAACCACCGACCTTTCTAAACAGTTTTCCGGAACCTTGTCCGGGATGATGAATACAGGCGCGAATCTCGGAGGAACCCTTTCACCAACCCTCACTCCCTGGATCGCGGAAACGTTTGGCTGGCCGGCAGCCTTGGGATTGGCCGCCGCCCTAGCTTTTCTGGGAAGTCTCTGTTGGTTGATGATACGCCCGGGATATGGATTGAAGTGAAAAGTGAAAAAACCCTATTTTCTCCCCATGCCAGTTTACGGCGTTTTGACTTTTTCATCGATCGAGCGTACATAAGACTATAACTTGACCATTTGTGTAAAGGAGCGCGTTATGGACTGCCCCTGTCACAGCGGCAAATCATTCAAGAAATGTTGTGAGCCCATCATTACCGGGACGAAGCAAGCAGAGACTCCCGAACAGCTTATGCGCGCCCGGTATTCCGCCTACACTCAGATCGAAATGGACTTCATCGAAAACACCCACCATCCCAAGACTCGAAAAACCACAGATATGAAAGCCAACCGGGAATGGGCGGAATCGACCAAATGGGACGGCTTAGAAATCCTGAACACGACTCAAGGAGGACCTGAGGATGAGGTGGGAACGGTCGAATTCAAGGCCAAATTCATCACGGACGAAGGCCTTCAGGAACATTATGAGCTCAGTGAATTCAGAAAAGAAGATGGCGTCTGGTACTTTTTTGACGCTAAAGATCCCTCAAAACAACCGATGGTAAGACAATCCGTCAAAGTCGGGCGCAATGACCCGTGCCCCTGCGGAAGCGGCAAGAAGTACAAGAAGTGCTGTGGAGCGTAGTGACAGCTCTTCAGATGGTTACCCGCCAAAAACCGTGGGCATGACGATCGATTGGCGAACATTGTCTGCTCTTCACCAAAAAGCTTCCTAACTTTTCACTCAGCCCTCTGTTTTTGACAGATTCCGAATTCCTTCATATCCTGACAGAAGAGCCGAAAGGTACTGATAGGCATGGCTTTCAGTATTTCAACCATCTAATGCCATTCTGACGGTTATATCGTGGCCAGAAACGGAAAAACCTTCTTTTCTCCCTTCCTTATGATTGGACTGACGGCATTAGCTGTTTGTCTCATGGGCTTGGGCTCTTGGGCATTCTGGTTGGAACCTTCAAGCCTGCATAATGAAAACCATCAACTCCATCTTTCTGCATGGCCGGAGGAATGTGAAGCTCTCACGGTGGCTGTCCTTTCCGACCTTCACGTCGGCTCTCCTTTCAATCACCTCGAACATTTGAATACCAGCATTGAGCTGACCCTCAAGGCCAAGCCCGATCTTATTCTGCTGGCCGGAGATTATGTCATTCATGGAGTGCCGGGAGGAGACTTCGTCTCTCCGGCAGAGTCGGCTACACATCTCGCTCGCCTGAACGCTCCCCTCGGGGTGTATGCGGTGTTAGGCAACCATGACTGGTGGTATGACGGACCGGGAACCGCTTCGGCGTTTCAACGGGTCGGAATTCAGGTTCTTGAAGACGAGTCCATCCCACTGCAGTCAGGAAATTGCAAATTTTGGTTGGCCGGAATTGGCGATTTTATGGAAGGAGCACATGATGTGCCAAAAGCATTAGCTCAGGTTCCCCAAGAAGCCACGATTCTGGCGTTTACCCATAACCCGGATGTGTTCCCGGACATTCCGAGCCGAGTAGCCCTCACGGTGGCCGGCCATACCCATGGAGGTCAGGTGTATATTCCCTTCATTGGCAGGCCAGTGGTCCCTTCGAAGTACGGAGAACGTTTTGCCATTGGGCACATCATCGAACAGGATCGTCATTTATTCGTCACGCCGGGAATCGGGACCAGCATCTTACCCGTCCGCTTCCTGGTTCCCCCCGAAGTATCGGTCCTGCACCTGCATTCGGAAGCCACTTCAACACACAATGATCAAAAACACCGGACCTAAGAACGTTTGGCTTCTCCCTGCCAGAGCAGATCGTAGCCCAGCTCTTTGGTTTCCGTGCACATGCTCGTGATGGCCGTAAAGGTCTTCTTGAAGATTTCATCTGCATGTGATTTTTCATGCGCCTCAAAAGAACTCCAATAGGTCACGATGGCATAATGCTCGTCTTCACTCTTCGTATCCGTCACTGAGCCCTCATCTGACACAAACCCGGAAAATTTAAATACCTGCCCGGCTAGGAATCCTCCTTTTTCTCCCCCATAGGTTTCCTTGACGATCATACACATTTCTCCCACGGCGACTTCCACATCATCAAAACTCACGCCAGGCTTTAACTTTACGGTATTGAAGAGCATTTTTGCCCCGAAGGGAATGGTAATAGGACCAAACATGCCACCTCCTAAGAACCAATGGTTGAAATAGTCGCTTCTTGGTGAATATTGGGTACTTCTATACTATACCATTGTTTCTGCAGGAGAATAATTCCATCGTTCTGGAATATGGACCTCTAGTCCTCCACCGATCTATCCGATAATTCCCTCAAGACGAGAAATTCAAGGAAACGACTCACCGGGGTTGCTATACTGCATGAGATAATCTCTTCATCCCCAATTCCCCTCAGGGCGCATTAAGGAAGGAGGGCCTATGCTCCTAAGTAATATCGAGGAAATTCCCGGAAAACGCATTCTCACCTGCTATGGCATCGTGTCCGGGAGTACCGTTCGTGCCAAACACGTGGGACGAGATATTTTTGCCAGCATCAAAAATATTTTTGGCGGAGAACTCAAGGGATACACTGAACTTTTGGGAGAGTCACGAGACGAAGCGATCGAGCGCATGAAATCTCAAGCTCAACAATTGGGGGCCAATGCCATCGTAAACGTAAGGTTTTCCACGTCCTCGGTCGCAGCCGGAGCGGCGGAGATTTACGTATACGGTACTGCCGTCACGGTGGGGTAAGGACGATGGATAGCTTGACGATCTTTTTGATTCTTCTGACCTTGGGTTTCGTGTTCGGAAAACTCGCCGAACACCGACATTATCGATCCATTCATACCCGGGAAAAACAACTCGTAACCGTCCCCACCGTCAATAGCAAAAAACCCATTGGCGACCCGGCACCCATTCAACGTGTGGAACTCGTTCATGGACATGTGGTGGTCTCCGTCGATTATTTCAAACAAATTCTTGCCGGCCTCCGCAACCTGTTTGGAGGCACGATTCAATCGTACGAGACCCTCCTGGACCGAGCCAGACGAGAAGCCATCTTACGCATGAAAGAGAACTGCCCCTCAGCTGATCAAATCTTAAATCTACGAGTGGAAACCTCCTCCATCTCCAAAGGGGCCAGTGATCGGGTTGGATGCGTGGAAGTCCTCGCCTATGGTACGGCAGTGTATTTTCAGCCCTCCTCCTCGAATCCCTCAAACTCGTGAAATATCAACCGGCACTTCCCGAACACAACGACAACGTCTCCCATCAGCAACCGGTCAAGGAATTCTTCATCCTTCTCACTGGAGTCCTGGTGATCGGGTACATCGGGTATTGGGCGCTAGGATTGTTCGTGGACGTGGCGGTGGATTATCTCTCCCCGGAGCAGGAAGCCGAACTGTTCGCCTCGGTGAATTTCGACTGGGAATTGGGGAAAGAAAGCATGCCTGAAGAACAAGCGACGCTGCAGGCATACCTGGAGGAATTACAGCCTTGTCTCTCTCTCCCCTATCCCATCACGGTCAGCTTGGTTACCCCCGAGTCGGAAGATGATGACATCGTGAATGCTGTGGCTCTCCCCGGGGGAAAAATCGTGATCTTTTCAAAACTCTTAGAAACGGTCTCCTCAAAAAACGGCCTGATGTTTGTCCTGGCGCATGAACTCGGGCATTTTAAAAACCGTGACCATCTCCGGCATATGGGTCGGGGCATTATCATCGTTATCCTGAGTATGTTGGCTTTTGGGAACGATATCGGCATGTCAGAAGTACTCACTAACACAATCAACTTGCATACGGCTACGTATTCGCAAAGCCGGGAAAGTCAGGCTGACCTAACCGCGTTACAGGCCCTACAGTGTCATTTTGGCCACGTGGGAGGCGCAACCGAATTATTTGAGAGCCTCCATGACCTCTCAGCAGAATCAGATGATTTCGGTTTATCCCACTACTTCTCCACACACCCGGAAATCCAACAACGCATCGACGATATCCATCGCCTCACACAAGAATTGCAATTCTCAACTGATACACCTGAACCGCTAGACCTGTAATACTGCAAGAAGAACAGTTCGCTGGCCTTCCCCGCAGAAGGTGGCGCTGCATGGCTCTTCCACATTTGACTTGGGTGGTCACCCCATGCGACAAAGACCGAAACACATTTCTATTCATTCAGACCCAGGAGATGCCCCATGGCCAAAGCTCGTGCCCGTCACATTCTCGTGAACTCAAAAGAAACCTGCGAAAACCTGAAAACACAAATTGAAGGCGGTGCAGACTTCGCCGCGTTAGCCAAAGAACACTCCCAATGTCCATCCGGAAAACAAGGGGGAGATTTAGGGGAGTTTGGGCCCGGTCAAATGGTGAAAGAGTTCGATACGGTAGTGTTTAATGAAGAGGTGGGCAAGGTCCACGGCCCGGTCCAAACCCAATTCGGATATCACCTGCTGGAAATCACCAGCCGTTCTTAAGTTTTCTTTTGCAGGGGCAACTGGTGTTGCAACAAGATTCATCAGACACGTGAGCCTGAAGTCCCGACACATAATACGAGGGGCCTCCACTGAGTGGAGACCCCTCATAGCAATAGTTTTATATCTTCCACCTGACCGCATCCTATCCCTGTAAGGACTGAGAGCCACGGACCTGCCACCTAAATCCTCCCTGAGATATTTCGTCAATCCTGAAAATCCCAACTTCCGCTCCAGACCCAAGGCGGACATGAGTAAATCAAGAGGCGGGTGTGGGTTAAGGCATCGAAAGGGAACCTGGTCTGGCCTGGCTTTCGTAGATAGGTTGAGTGGGCGTGGGAAAGCCCTACCCCCGTGGAATTGAGGCTTGTACGGAAAAACTTGTCGTCAGTATCAGGCTTTCACCTCGTGGACTTTAGAATAGTCACTTCTTTAATCATATGAAGTAGGCGTTTTAGCCTTGCAAGTTCTGCTACGAATACTTCTTGAATTACGTCGAACTTTTCACCAGACAACACTACTACCTCATTGAAATGGTCCTTAACCGCTTCTGGCCATTCAAGCTCAGGGATGGGTTCTGGATGTTCACCATGCTCCCTTGCGACCATAAAGTCCTCTAGTTTGATCTTAATATGTTCCATGTCCCATTGCCGAAGTGAGGCAAGGCTATTTAAGGCCGTGGTGATCGATACACCCTCGACCGTCACTTTTCTATCACGAATGGTTGAAAAGTATGACAATTCTGGCTGGTTTTCCCACATCGGCCAAGGGCTTCCGAGTCGATAAATTCGTTCGACTCGCTCACGAGGTATAAGGGTATGTTGTGAGATAAATTGGATGGTCCCCTCTTCGGAATTTAAGGAATTAAAGGTATTTTGGATTTCCTGAATAGTGCCCATCGGAATCCTCCTCGTTATTATCTTCCGGATTCATACGACTTCCACAATGCGTCATATCAAGAGGTAATATATCGATTGAGGCATCCAATGAGGTCCTCTTTTTCCTCGATCATTAGTGCCACCAGGTCACGGAGCGAGACGATCCCCACGAACTCCTTGTCAGCAAAGACCAGTAGATGGCGACATCGCTGATTCTTCATCAGATCCAGACAATCGTGGGCGGTATCCTTTGGACTAACTTTGGGCGGAGTATGGGACATGACATCCCGGATCTTGACCTTTTCGGGGTCCTTCCCTTTCCCCACCACGTTCATCATAAGATCACGTTCCGTAAAAAGACCGGCAATGCCAGAAGCATTCATCACGACAACGGCTCCAATGAATTCTTCCGTCATTAAGATCGCCGCATCTAACGTCGATCTTCCCTCATCAATAGTCGCGACTTTCCTCACAATTTTGGATTCTATTGTCCAGCCCATGGTCTACCCCTCCTTTGGCAAAAACGACTTCCTTTCCCTCACCATTGGTAAAGGCAATCTGATCCTTCGTTCCCATTCCAAATCAATACTGCCTCTCGTTCATCGCGCAATGGACCAACTGACAATGGGTTTAACTATGACCAAAGGCTCCTTTCATCCGTATCTGGGGAAGTTCTTACATAACCTTAAATACAAAAACCCTCTTAGCCTCTTCCGGCCAAGAGGGTTTCTCCCTAGCCCACACTCTCTTCCCTAACGTGCTTCTGGCGACATGCTACTCCGTTGAACGAAAAAGTCAAGGCTTAGAGGAGAACCGAATTGGCTCTTATCCCGTCCTTCTTAGCCAAATTCCCTTCTTTTTCCATTCCGGCACCGGCAATCGAGCCTTCACGAAGTTCATCAACCATTCCTTGACCTCTTGGCTGCGTAAGCTGTGGCTACCATTTGCGGCCGTTTACCCTTTAAAATCCAATGAATAAAGAAAATGATAAGTCAGGAGAGGTCTTCAGATAAAATTGCCCCAACCCATGGCAGAGGTGAGACTTGAAGACCAGGTTACTAATAAGGGAGAAGATTATATGGTGACTTTGGATATTCCAAATCGAAATAGCAGTTCCCGACCCTTCCACCAAACCGACTCATGTGTTTTTTGTGATCGGATTTGCCAGCCAACAACTGAACCATCTGCTCTCCCATCAGTTTCCCCCTAAAGATGTCATGGATCAGGTCACCCTAAGCATGGCCTATGCGTCGAAGCTCCTCGCAACATTCCCCAAACAACCCCTCTTAACCGAACCTCTCAGGGAGCGGAGACGGAAACCCTCAGATGTGTATTACAGGCCTTCTGAATGTTATGGGGAGCTTGGAGAGATTGCCAAACATGCCAACATCAACATGCTAAAGCTTTCCGATAAAAACTTAGATCGCCCCAATGTTCACCCTAATGATGTGTACGACCTTGCTCCCTATTAGTCTCGGAATTGCTTTACCTCAATCGTTTCATTCCGAAATCGAGCACACCTAAAAACCCGAGGGCCATGGGTCCTATTTTGCCCTCACATGTGCACCAAAAAGCGGGAAGCCTCTACGCTCAGCTGAAGGCACTCAACAAACAGGTTCAAGCAAACCCGAAATGGTTGAAGTAGTACTGGAAGGGATCCCTATGCCATCTGCAGGAGTTCTTTGATCGCCCCGCTCACCCCCTCAAAGATTTGGTGAGGTTTGGCGGTCCCATACATGTAGGCTGGAGTGGTAATGACTTTATTGCTCGTATCCACCACGTATTTTTCAACCGCACAGTTTTGATGTTTGGCCCCGGTTTTTTCAATCTCAGTGGCTGTCCCTTCATCATTCCCGATCGTGACGTTCACACCCTTATCTCCTAGCGCCATCGCCATAATGGCTGGAGCGATACAAATAGCCGCGATGGGTTTGCGATTGGCATGAAAATCTTGGACAACCCGAGCAACCTGCGGATCGATTTCTCCTCCACTTCCTTTTTCGGCGAAATTACAAAGATGGAGAGCTGCTCCAAACCCTCCGGGGAAAGCGAGTGCATCAAAGTCAGAAGCTTGAAGATCCTCCAAAGGCTGAATGTCCCCGCGAGCAATGCGAGCCGATTCTTGCATGACATTTCGGGTTTGCCCGGTTGGTTGTTGGGTCAAGTGATTGGTTTCAGCCACATCCTTATTTGGAGCAAAGACTTTGTACTCGGCCCCTTGCTGCCCGATGGCGACAAGCGTACTGATCGCTTCGGTAATTTCTGCCCCATCCAAAAACCCGCACCCTGAAAGAATAACGGCAACTTTTTTCATGATCCCCTCCTGGTTCTTTCACCTAGACCCTTAGCATGTACAATGATGCGTGCTCTTCACGTTTTCCCTTCTCACGGTGGTGAAGTATTACCTATATAGATCTAATACGCTAGTATGACATAGGAGAAAAGGTCAACCATAAAATTTCGGTCAAGCATAAGGACACGTGGGAACCGATTCCCAGAGTGTGCCACGCCCATTTCTTTGACGGCACTTTGCTCCTTCACCTTTATTGGGGTTAAACATGAATCCATCTATCTTTGACTTTCGCGGATCCGGTTTTAGCTGTCTCTGGTTGTTTATCTGGACTTGGGTGCTGACAGTCATTACCTTTGGTTTGTTTTTCCCTTGGGCCTATTCAGTGCAGCAACGATGGATCTCTCAGCATACGTTCATCAATGACCGACCCTTGGCTTTTCACGGCACCGGGATCGGATTCTTTTGGAATTGGCTGTTGATTATGGTCCTGACCATCATCACCTTCGGACTCTACGCCCCATGGGGATTTTGTCGTCTGAAACGGTGGCAAACCAACAATCTGTCATTTGCGCATGAACCTCCATCAGTTCCCTAAGTCCTCCACACGTCGAACGCACGACCATTAATGGATCATCCTTTCTCATGCATTGCCTAATCCTTGCCGTAGGGAGTTACGGAGATGTCCTCCCATTAATTGGATTGGCCAGGCGTCTGCAGCGCCGCGGACACCACATTGTCTTTTTCAGCAGCGCCCAGTTTTCCGAGCTGGCCCAGAAGGCCGGTCTAACCTTCGTGCCCCTTGGGTCCCCCAACGATTATGAAGAAATCGCAGACAATCCCAATCTCTGGCATCCTCACAAGGGTTGGCGGATCATCATGCAACGTCTCACGTCACACGCCCTCCACTCCGCCTACACCGTTTTGTGTCAACACCTCGAACCCGGGCGCACCGTCTTGATCAGTTCCACTTTGGGATTTGTCGCACGACTGATACAGGAGACACATCATATCCCCCAGGTGTCGGTGCATTTTTCTCCTGGGGTCTTTCATTCCGCATACGCGCCTCCGAAAATGCCGAACGTGTACCTCCCTGATTGGCTCCCCATCTGGCTGAAACAAGGGTTTTGGCGTGCGATTGATTTGGCGGTGATCGACCCCGTGGTGAGCCCCTCTTTAAACCAGATTCGCAGGGAACTTGGCCTCAAACCAGTTTCCCGAATTTTTCACACATGGTTACATTCCCCGGATCGAGTGCTTGGGTTATTTCCAGAATGGTTCGCTCCCCCACAGCCTGATTGGCCACCGAATACCTCGCTGACAGGTTTCCCTCTGTATGACCACACCCATGATACGGTGCTCCCTGAAAAGGTTGAACAATTCCTCGACCAACATCCCCTTCCCTTCGTGTTTACCCCGGGATCAGCCAATAAATTCGGGAAGGCTTTTTTTCGCGAAGCTGCCAGAACGTGCCAACAGATTACGCATCCGGCTATTTTTCTCACACGCTACCCGGAACAACTTCCCCGAGACCTCCCTCCGTTTATCGAACACTTTTCTTACGTTCCACTCAGCCAGCTTCTCCCTCGATCCCGAGGCCTGATTCATCATGGAGGCATTGGCACATGCGCACAAGCCCTCCGTGCCGGCATTCCCCAACTCATTCAGCCTTTAGCGTTTGATCAATTCGATAATGGTGAACGAGTTCAACGATTAGGCGTCGGGCATACCCTGTTACCCCGGCACTTTCAGGGAAAAATACTCTTGGACCGCCTGCAACACATGGCTAAGGACGAATCGCTCTTAAGGCGCTGCCATACCATTCAGAGCAAATTTACCGGCATCGACTCCCTTGAGCTGGCCTGCCAAACCATCGAACGCACGGCTTCATTTTCCCAATCCCTACCTCAGGACTGAACATTCTCTTCACTTCAGGCGTCAGAGAAAGGTGATTCTCAAGCCAGTATCACATTCCTGGCCTCGCCTACCCTTTTTCACCTTGATGAACTTCAGGGAGCCCTGGTAGAGTGGCCCAGTTGTGTCCACATCACCGGCTCCACAATTCAAGAAAAAAAACCCGAAAGCGATCATCACCACCAAGTTTGGGAAGATCGAAATCCGTTTTTTTACGGACGATGCCCCACGCCACGTGGAAAGCTTTTTAGACTTGGCCAAGCTTAAGTTCTTTGACGGCACGACCTTTCACCGGGTCGTACCCGGTTTCCTCATTCAAGGGGGAGACCCCCTGAGCAAGAACCCCGACCGGAGTTTGCATGGAACCGGTGGACCAGGCTTCAACTTGAATCCGGAGCCCAGCGATCGACCCCACCGGCGTGGGTCCGTCTCGATGGCCAAAGTTCCGCGCACGGAGGATTCCACCAGAGACGTCGCCGATAGCGGCTCACAATTTTTTATTTGCGTGGAAGACCAGAGCAGCCTCGATCGGATGTACTCAGTGTTCGGAAAGGTGGTCAGAGGGATGGATGTGGTGGACCAGATCGTCCAGCTCCCAAGAGACGAGCGGGACAATCCCCTGGACCCACCGACGATGATGGTCGAGGTTCAGGAATAATTTTAAGCGGATTCAGTCGTGGCGGTTTGGGGTTCCCCTTCCCCAAACACGATGCTGGCATAGGTGACCGTGGAATTAAATTGGTCAGTAATGCCTCGATCGTAGCGCAGCACCTGCCCTTTACGTGGTTCCCCTTCCTGTTGAATCAATTTCATCAACGTAAAGATCGCGGGGAATCCTAAAATTCGCCGTGCATCGCCTTCCTTCAGAATAAATTCAGCAAACCCTTCGGGGTCGACTTCCTCCACCTTTTTCAACATCTCCAAGTCGGTTTGCATACAACGGTGAAAGGAAAAATCCGTGGGTGGCGTTTTATCCCCATATCGAATACCGATATGCGCAAGATTGGCACTGGCAATCACGCATACCGATTGCCCGCTCTCCTGAAGAGCTTTCTTCGTTACGTAGAGGAATTTATCGATGTGTTCAAAGAGCTGTGTATATTCTCCACCGGTCAGAGTCTCGGGAGGGAATGCACAGAGAATCGGCACAATCGAGATATTGCGCCCCTCTCCCACGGCATGCTGAAGAAACGGCAACTGAAACTCCAAGCTATGTTCCTTGAGATGCCGAATGTCTTCGGTGAAAAATGTGTCTCCGGTTTCTTTTCGGATTTCGTCAATAATGGAACGGTTTACAGGGATGGTCCCGAAGGGGGTTTCAAAGTCCTTATCGGTGAATGCGATACCACTCTCCAACCCGGAATGACAGGTGCCGACTAATACATAGACATCCGGAGCCTGCCCCTCTTGTAATTCCTGGTAGGCCCAGGCATAAATGGGCCCTGCATCTTTCAGGTCAAAATTCGGTGCGACCAATCCTTTGATGATTTTGCCGGCGAATTCGGCCTTTCCCTTTTCAGGGCCTTCTTTAGATTTATAAAACTCATCCAACTCCCCACGAAGTTTCGTCGGGTCAGACTCATAGCTTTTCCCGGCAAAGACCATCGGTCGCACAGCGAGTTTCCGGTACTCTTCTTGAGCCCGTTTGTGTGCATCATCGGAACGAGCATTTTCCAGGAATAATTTCTCATCCAAATCGGCCACCAACTTGGTAAGCCGATCGGGCATCATGAACTCGCCATACTTTTTGAGATACTCTCCACCCACTTGCTCCAACGAATGCTCCCCATCGAAAAACTGAAAAAGATAAAAATAATTGAGCGGGAGCACGAGTTTTTCCGCAGAAAGACCGGTTGGGTCCCACAAGACGATATATTGTTCTTCGCCCTGCTTAAGAGGGGAATATTGTAAATTTCTCAGGATGGGATAATTTTTGGGGTCTTTTTCGACTGCTTCGGTACTCATACAATGCCTATCTTTTGATAATAATAATGATTGCGCAAAAACCCTGATATTATACGGAGGCCTGATTCAGCCCCGCAACCAACGATCAATATTGTTTTTTAAATGCAAATTCAGGAAAAGAAGGTTTTAAATATGGGGAATTTCTATAAACTTTTTAAAAATCTACCAAGATCTGTTCCATTTAGGTCCTCTATTGACATTTCTAAAGCAATTCGCCAATTCCCATTTTTGCCCCAACTTCTACTTTCTTGACCTAATTTTTCGAAAGGATCCAATTTTGAATATTGTGACCCAAAAACACGCTTTATTGCATCATCAGTAAAGTAATTCTCGAGAGCCCTGCGCTTTAAAACCTGGCAATTGATGTCAGCTTTCCTACAAAGGTTAAGAAATGCCTGGCGATTTGGATCTAGATCGGATTCAGCGCTAGCTTTTTCACTATCGATAAGGGCGCTGACATCACCAACCCGGGCTTTCAATTCAGTAAGCTGAGACTCTGTGTGATCACTACCATGTATTTGAGTCCCGCCATGAAGAGGCATAAGAAACACTTTATGGTCTTTACCAAGAAGCCTTAGAAAATGCCTTATAACCTTAATATCTGTAGGCCCTTCAACTAGGAGTATTTTCTGAAACCCTAAGATCTCACAATGAGAATAACTTAGTTCCCCGAGTAACTCGGAAAGATTTTTCTGACCCTCATAAGCTTTGACATCTGCAACGCCCTCTGAATTGGTTCTCGTACAATAGATAAACTCAGCTCCTGACCTTGCTAGCCCCAAATTATGAGTACTAAAAAATATGAAATTGTCCTTTGCATATTTTCCCAAGGTTGTCAGGAATTCCAATTGTAGCGCAGGATGCAGATTGCTCTCAGGTTCATCAATAAGAATAAATGATGGTTCCACAAATGCGACATTCCCTAATAGCAAAAGGAATTGGGTGAACCCTGAACCCATCGTGCTTAACAAAGTGGTTCGACCATTAATTTGAATTTGGAAATCACTATGATCCTGAATAGGATTTATCCGAAGGGATGGCAAATCGAATATATTTTCCAAGTCTCTCTCAATCTTGGAAGTTATATTTGAGGAAGCTACTGATTGACTTGTTTGTCTTGCTGCCCACATTTCAATAAATTGCTTTCCTACATGAGCATTAAAGTTAGGGCCGCTTGCTCCAAGATTAAGAGCATTTCTAAAAGGTCCAAAATAAAAGGACCCTCCTAACATCTTTAATGCAGAAAAAATTGGGGTAAAATCGAAAGGTGGTTCCTTGGCTGGAAATCGCAATTCTTTATTATTGATAAACCTAGCGCCATCATGAATTTTCTTTTCGTCTATTAGGAGATCTAAATGAAAATTTGTTGTCGGTCGTTGCGCAGTTAGCAAAAAAACGACCCTCTCAAATGCCCAATCTTCCTCGTCTTCTTTTACAAATGTAAGCTCAATTTGCATTGGCCTATTATTTGAATTAGAAAAAACTTCCTCGGCATCTAACTTTAACCCTTGAAATTGCACACCAAATTCCCTTTCAAGACCAGCATTAAGATCTTGGTGATTTACCAGTTTTGCAAAGAGAGGATTAGCTTCATAAAAAAACCTTAAAATAGTGGACTTTCCTGAATTATTGGCTCCAACAAAAGCTGTAAATCCGTTTCTTATGGAAAATTTTGCAGGGTTACTGTCCGGAAAGCATCGATAATTTTTAAGGGTAATCTCAATTTTCATGTTTTCTTTTCCTAAATATTCCTAAGGCAATCACCCACTACAATATAGGCGAATTTTGTTTGCTAGAAATTGCAAAAAACCCATTATGGTTAAAACTCATTTCAAGGGGAGGAAATTCTGAAAATCGGGGAAGAAGTGAATAGCTACAGACAAACTGCTCTTTGACCTCCTTTCAACCTTTTTCTAGCCGCTTGGAGAGCCGTTGGGCAACACGCTTCATAGCCGTTGACCGATCACTGGGATCCAGAAGGACATTCAGCACATGGGCGTCTTTATCCTGGTTAATGGCCTTCTCTAACGCGCTTATGAGATCCCCGAAGGTCTCGACACGATACCCGATCCCGCCCCCGATGACCTCACAGATTTTTTCATATTGCCATTCAGGAATATCATTGAAGGGGCCTTCAAGAATTTCCCGTTCGGTGGAGTACCCCCGATTATTCAAGATGATCACGATAGGGACCTGCCCGTGCCGCAGGCATGTGGCCAGTTCCGTCCCGGTCATTTGAAACGCTCCATCCCCCACGAGCACCAAGGGCCGTAATGAAGGATCGGCAAATCCGGCCCCAAGCGCAGCCGGCACGCTAAAGCCCATGGAGGTGTAGTATGCCGGAGACAAAAATTCTGCACTCTGTCTGACATGGAGGTCGGCGGCGGCAAACAACGACTCGCCCACATCCGCGATCACGACGGTCCGATCGTTCAACAATCCATCCAGGTAACCAAACATGTTCTGGAGTGTCACCGGGGTATCATTTCCCGGATGTTCAAATTGAATACTATCCCGCGGAGGCAGATCTTGTTCAGGAAAGGCTGGAATAGGAGAGGCCGCCAGAGCCCGGACAAAATCTTCGAACCGGACGCTTTCATAAGTATGATGTTTAATAGCGATCGAGTCAGCGGTCGCATGAATCGTCCGGCCCGCCGCCAGGAGCGTAGAGTGAATTTTGACATCTTCGATATCGGTCAAGAGCGTGCCCAACGTCAAGAGACAATCGGCCTGATCCACAAAGTCCAGGATTTCCTGTCGTCCGACCAATCCCCCATACACCCCGATATACAAGGGATGGTCTTCTCGAATGACGGATTTTCCCAACAGCGTCGTGGCGATGGGAGCTTTCATGCGTTCCACCAGATCCGTCAATGTCTCCTGTAATCCGAATCGATGAATTTCGGCACCGGCTAAAATTACGGGACGCTCAGACTTGGAGAGAATGCTGCGCACCTCGGCCACGGCTTCCTTCAAGGCAGCGGGATCACTGGGACAGGCGGTCTCCTTGGGCGGATCTAAGTTTGTCACCTCCACCGGAGCGGTGACCATATCCCGTGGAATTTCCAGGTAAATTGGTCGTTTGTACCGCATCAAGGCTTCCAACGCTTGATCAAGATCTTTTTCGACTGTCTGCGGATCGTCCAGGATCACGGAAGCCACGGTGATTTTCTCGAACACATCCCGTTGAGTGGATAAATCCCTGACCATGTGATGAAGGAAAGGGTTACGGACACGCTCAGCTAATCCAGGTGAACCGGAAATCATGACGACCGGAGAGCGTTCCGCATACGCACAGGCAATGGCATTGACCATATTGAGGCCGCCCACGCAATAGGTCACGCAGGCCCCGCCGATTCCATGGATACGGGCATAGGCATCGGCCGCAAACCCGGCGCAATCTTCCCGGGTCGTGCCAATGTGCTGGATTGGGGACTCTTCAATTAGTTGGTAGAGCCTCAGCACGTAATCGCCAGGCACCCCAAAAAGATGGCGTAGACCGAGTTGGTACAGACGGTCCAGCAAGAGGGTACCAATAGTATACGATCCACTCATCCCTGCAACCTCCTTATCTTTACATTATAAATCATATCCCGAGGAATGAGGAGGCAATGAACCAGCAAAACAATCGGACATGACTGAAATTTCAGGAGTTTTTTTTGAAGAACACAGGCTGACGTGAAAATCTGCTAAGACGAATAGAGATGGCACCAGACCTGGTGGCCTTTTTCCGGTGGGCCTATCTGGATTAACGGAGGCTCTTGGGTTTTGCAGTGGTCCATGACCTTCGGACAGCGAGGATGAAAGCGGCATCCGCTGGGCGGGTTCAGGGGCGACGGCACATCACCGGGAAGAATAACCGGTTCGGAAGGCATATCAGGATTCGGAACCGGGTTAGCGGAGAGCAAGGCTTGAGTGTAGGGATGTTTGGGATCGGTAAATAAATCTTCTGCCGTCGCGGTCTCTCCCAGTTTTCCCAAATACATCACGGCGATCCGATCGGCGAGGTATTGCACCACGTTCAAATCATGGGTAATGAAAAGATAGGAAAGATGAAACTCTTTCTGAAGATCTCGTAATAAGTTCAAAATCTGAGCTTGAATCGAGACATCCAGAGCTGAGACCGCTTCGTCACACACGATAAACTTGGGGTTCAGGGCTAAGGCACGGGCAATTCCGACTCGTTGACGCTGCCCTCCGGAAAATTCATGTGGGTAGCGGGATTGGTGCTCAGGTCGAAGACCGACTTTCACGAACAATTGATTGATACGATCCTGCAATTCTTGTCCCTTGGCGATCTTATGAATCTTCAAGGGCTCCCCCACGATTGCCCCGATCGTCATACGAGGATTCAGAGAACTATAAGGATCTTGAAATATGATTTGCATACGCCGCCGCATTTGACGCAGGGCGGCCGGCTTTAATGCCAGGACATCTTCTCCATCAAAAGTCACTTCTCCAGCAGTCGGTTCCATGAGTCGGAGAATGGAGCGACCAACGGTGGTTTTTCCACAGCCGCTTTCTCCAACTAACCCTAAAGTTTCCCCCGCCCGAACTTCGAGCGTGACGTCATCGACCGCTTTCACCCAGGCCGATACCCGTGAAAACAATCCCTTCCGAACGGGAAAATATTTCTTGAGGCCATTGACCG
Organism: Nitrospirales bacterium; assembly: GCA_965223275.1. Classification (GTDB taxonomy): domain Bacteria; phylum Nitrospirota; class Nitrospiria; order Nitrospirales; family UBA8639; genus Nitrospira_E. Next base: position 3,485,880 of record OZ244992.1, on the reverse strand, counting down.
AAAGGAGTGTGGAGTGATTGGTATTCATCGATTGAGATTCGGGCTCACTTACGATTCGGCATGCAACCAACACGCGGTTTCATGAGCTTCGCCTATTTGAATAACAGGCGGTGGCTGCGACGCACAATGATCAAGGATCTCCCCGCACCGTGAAGAAAAATGGCACCCTTTTGGGTATAGCAATGGTGAGGGCACCGTTCCTGGAATACTTTCCAGCCTTCTCTGCCGTTCTCCCGGCTTTGGCAGCGAGTTTAAGAGAGCTCGCGTGTAGGGATGGCTGGGTTTGTGGAACAGATCCTTGACCGAGGCACGCTCGGCAATCTTACTGGCGTACATCACGATCACGTCCCGCGCAAATTGTGCCACGACACCCAAGTTGTGCGTGATGAGTAAAATCGCCATGCCCATGTCTTGCTGTAGACTGGCCAATAACTCAAGGATCTGAGCCTGAATGGTCACATCCAAGGCCGTCGTGGGCTCATCGGCAATCAACAAATCAGGCTTGCAGGCCAACGCCATCGCGATCATGACACGCTGTTTCATACCTCCTGACATTTCATGAGGATATTGATCGATACGATGCGCAGAATCCGGGATTTTGACCTTATCCAGCAGACCCAAAACTTCCTGCCGGATTTCTGCTTGGGAAAGATCAGTGTGAATTTGCAGCACTTCCCCGATTTGGGCACCGATTCGCATAACCGGATTGAGTGAGGTCATCGGCTCCTGAAACACCATCCCGATCGCCTTTCCCCGGACCTTGCGCATATCCTGTTCTGCATAATCCAACAAGTTGTGCCCCTTAAATTTGATGGTTCCCCCAACGATCCGTCCTGGGTGGCCAATGAGACGCATGATAGACAAGGCAGCCACCGATTTTCCGCAACCGGACTCACCGACCAGGGCAAGGGTCTGCCCAGCTTGAATGACAAAGCTCACATCATCAACAGCCTTCACTTCTCCTTTATCGGTAAAAAAGGAAGTGCGAAGATTTGTGACTTCAAGAAGGGCGGGCAAAAGTCTGTTCCTTGTTTCGACTGATCACCGTCGTCGAAGTTTGGGGTTCAAGGCTTCCCGTAGCCCTTCCCCAACCAAGTTAAAAGCTAACACCACGATAAAGATGGCAATCCCCGGGATGAAAAAGAGCCACGGTGCATCAAAAATGAATCCTTTTCCATCAGAAAGAATATTTCCCCAGGTCGCATAAGGGGGAGGCACCCCAAACCCAAGGAAGCTGAGGGCCGATTCTGTCAGGATGGCCGAGGCCACACCGATAGTGGCCGACACAAACACCGGAGCTAACGCATTCGGCACCATATGCCGGAAAATAATTCTGCCTTCAGGAAGACCTAGGGCCTTGGCAGCGGTAACGTAATCCTGTTCTCGTAATGAAAGAAATTCCGCACGAACGAACCGAGTCGTCCCCATCCAACTCGTCAACCCAATGATAAACATAATGGTATAAATACTCGGGGGCAAAAGCGCTACGGCAGTCAGGATCAAAAAAAAGGTCGGAAAACATAACATGGCATCGGTGAATCGCATGATAAGAGTATCCACTGTGATAAAACCCAGTTTGATTTGACCATAAAACCCAGCTAACCCTCCTAATGTAATACCCACCAATAACGAAATCCCCACCGCCACGAACCCAATGGAAAGGGAGACAAATGATCCTTGAAACATTCGCGCAAACACATCCCTTCCTAGTTCATCCGTTCCCAGAAAATACACGCCCCCAAACGGACGATCCACATCAGGTATTTTTTCCGTGACACTGGTCATGGGAGGAAGAAATTTATCCGGAAGGCGGACGACCTCCGCATCGAACACGACCCACCATTCCGTCAACACTTTTCCGGCCACAGCCGTAACGAGGAGCAACACCAGAACAAAAAATGCCACGACCGCTAATGTGTCTTTTTTGTAGATGCGCAGGAATTCCTGCCAGGGGGTTTCCGCTTCACCCAACTCATCAAAGAGTGCAGACGCCGTTTTGGAGGTAACGGGAGAAGAGTCCACTTATGGTACCTGCCCTTTATCTTTCATGACCCCTATTCCAACCGAATTCGAGGATCGACGAACGCATACAGAATATCCGAAATGAAGGTGCCTGTCAGAGTGAGCACCGCGGCGATAAAATTCAAGGTCATAATGATGGAAAAGTCTCTGGCTAAGATCGCCTCATACCCCAAACGTCCCAATCCGGGCCACGCGAAAATTTGCTCAAAAATGACCGACCCTCCGATCAATCCGGGGAGTAGCAGTCCAAACATGGTCACGAAAGGCAATAACGCATTCCCCAAGGCATGGCCATAAATCACGGTGTCCTCTTCAAGGCCTTTGGCCCTGGCCGTCCGCACATAATCCTGACCGAGGACTTCCAACATCTGAGAACGGACATACCGTGACAAAATTGCAATGCCTCCGATGGCTGACATGATCGAGGGGATTACCAGATGCCACACACGATCCATACTTTTAAACAACGGATCGGCATCACCCATCCCGAATGTTTGGATGCTAATCACAGGAACACCAAACCACTTCACCACCCCGATAATAACCAAATAGGACAAAAAGAAACTGGGGATTGAAATGAGAGCATAGGCTAAAAAGATACTGAGCCTGTCCACGGGTCCTCCACGATGGACCGCCCCATAAATTCCGGTGGGAAACGCCCACGTCCATACCAGCAACGTAGCTACGATGAATAACGGCAGGGAATTTAAAAACCGATCCCATATTTTTGGCAGAACCGGTTGACTATCCTTGAATGATTTCAATTCACCAGTGAACAGATCCCGGATCCAATACCCATATTGCAGGTAGAGAGGGTCGTCAAGATGAAACGCCTCGCGAATTTTTACGATATCCTCCGGTTTCATCCGTGGGTTCATGGGATCCACCTCACTGGGTTCTCCTGGAGCCAGATGAATGATGGAATGAGCCATGATTGACACGATGACCAACAGCACGATTCGTTGAAGCGTATTACGTAAGATAAAATTCCACATAGAGGTTTCTGTGCGGTCGCACTCCTTCGAAACAACGAACTACGTTAAAAGTCAGGTGTAAATGCCAGTTTTCTCCATTGATGGAAATGATAGGTAATGTTCCCGCTTTTGATAGGATAGATTTTTTTATACTGTTCTTTTCCATCGGGTCCGGTTTCCACCAACACAATTTTTTTGTCTAACACTCGTGTACTGAGCGGGGCGTACAGAAAGGTATAAGGTTGATCGTCGTGAATCACCTTATGCAATTCATGGGTGAGTTCTCGTTGACGGTCATGGTCGTACTCCTGTCGAATCCGGACGATTAATTTGTCGACATAGGGATTTTTATAGCCCACAAAGTTCAGTTGTTGAGGACCGGCTTGGCTAGAATGCCAAATCTGATAGAGATCGGGATCGATCCCCATACTCCACCCCAACACAACCGCATCAAAGTCACCGGTATTCACAAAATCATTTAAAAAGACTGCCCATTCAAATACCTGAGTATTGACCTTCAAGCCGATTTTTTTCCAGGAGTTCTGTGCGATGGTCAAAATATTTTTTCGAATGGGATTTCCATTGTTCGTGATCAGATTAAATTCAAAGACCTCGCCGTTTTTTTCCAACCACCCATCGGCATTGGGGGTCCATCCATGTCTGGCAAAAATTTCCCTGGCTTGCTCAGGATCATAGGGGATCGGCTCAATGGACGGGTCATACCATTCTGTGTTTTTCGGATAGGGACCGGTCGTCCGTTCTCCTTCCCCGTACATCAAATAATTAATGATTTCCTCGACATGAATGGCCATACCGAGGGCTTTTCGAATTTCTGCATTGGCAAATAACGGCTTACGGTTATTGTATCCAATATAGGTGTAGGCAAACCCCAAGCTCGAGAATGATTGGTACGTGGGATCTTCTTTGTACCGCGCCACTTGATGAGGAAGTGTTCCATAAAAATCGACGGCGCCCGTGCGGAATTCTACCTCCTGGGTTAAGAGATCCGGGATGATACGCATATAATATTCTTCGTATTGGGCTGCCCCTTCCCAATAATGCTCGAAGCGACGCAGATGAATATATTCATCTCCCTTCCATTCCACAAAACGAAAACGACCGGTCCCTATGGGATGGCGGTTAAATTGGCTATCCCTCATCCCAAAGTTTTTTTTCGCCTCCTCTGATAAGTCACGACTTTCCATCTCACGGGTGAGGGCCGCGTCGTTCAACAAATGTTCAGGTAAAATCCCCATGGTCCACGCCGTGATGGCCGGTGAGTACAGACGCTTATACACAATTTTGACCGTAAAGGGATCCACAATCTCGACGGTTTTAATGGGTTCGAAATCGGGAGTCCGAGGAGAAAGATTGATCGGATTGATGATAGCCTCATAGGTAAATTTCACATCTCCGGCATTGAATTCGTGGCCATCCTGAAAGATCACTCCCTGTCTCAAATGAAACAGAATGGTTGGATTATGTTCCCCAATAGGTAGAATTTCAAAAAACTTCGTTCGGAGTACCTTTTCAACCTCAGGGGACAGGGCTTTCTTAGACCTGATCATTTTTTCATACGGAAAATGGTTGAAATATTGACTGCCAAGAATGGGCGTTAACCGCTCAAATAAATCTTGATCCACCTGGGGAAGTGAAAAGACCACTCGCTCGGGAACGTGAACGGTCAACGACACATCCTCCAGCTTAGGAGTCCCATCTGCTTTTTTGACTAATAAGGAAATGGTTTGGGATCGCTTTTCGGCCGGAAGGAGGTCCATGAACGCAACAGAATTTCGGAATCCATCGATTTGATTTCGATCCCATGCTTCCTTCAATCGCTTTAACAGGCGAGCCCCTGTCACCTCCTGTCCATCCGGAAATCGTTGATGAGGGTTCACGAGGAGATAGGCTTTTTCCGTGATGGTCCAATCGGTAGCCAAACGTCCGCGTAATTTCAGGTTTTCGTCAAGATCCAACAGACCCTCAAAGATTTGGCTAACGATCGCTGCGCTCGAGGAATCGGCATTCAAGATGGGATTCAAGATTTTGGCATCGCCGCTGGCCCCTTCAATATACGTGACCAGGCGTTTGGGGTTTCCCGCAGCCTGATTTTCATACGTAGGAACCCAAAAATAGGATTGGAGCAGCAACAGAAGGAGGACGAGGGGTAAAAAAACCAGGAGTCGTTTAACGAACATACGTTGTCGCCATCACGGGAAGGATGTCTGATTTTCCAATGATATCAAGAAATTAGGGTTGTGGCCATGCTTAGTCCTTCTCGAGACCATTCGCCGATGACCCAACCCAATGAGCTGGTTTTTTCATGAGACTCTTTTGCTCAAAAAGACTTGCAGTCTGTTGGTGGTTTCGATACACTTCGCGTTCCTTTTGCTTTGACGGGTACCACGGGAGACGGTGCGGTGGAACAAAGCTCCAATCTTTTTGCTCATATTTTTTTCATACTTCAAAACTTACTCTTGTCGGCCAACGAATCAGGCGTCCTCACCCTTCCTATTTATTCAGACGGCTCCTTTGATGATCCATTACATTCGGCTTTATCTCTTTGGTGATTTCTTAATGTCACAGATTCGAATGACCCCTCGGGATCGTCTATTGAAGGAGGAGCTTCCATGGAGGACCGACGACCTGTCCGTACCATCCTAATCGTCGAAGATCATCAAGGCTTTGCCACTCTCCTGCAACGCTGTCTTACTCGGGAAGGTTTTCAACCCCAGGTTGCCTCTACGGGCCATGAAGCTTTAAGGTGGCTGGCGCAGCAATCAGCTGACCTTCTTCTTTTGGACCTCCACCTCCCCGACATGACAGGGGAAGAGGTGGTTCAACATCTCAAAGATCGGCACATTCCTCTTCCTTTCATCGTGATTACAGGCGCAGGGGATGAGCGCCGTGCCGTTCAACTCATGAAGCAGGGAGCTCAGGACTACTTCATCAAAGACCAGAGCGTCGTCGAATTTCTTCCCTCAATTATTGAACAAACCTTTCAACAAATCGCCCGAACCGATCAACTCGCCCTTGCCCGTGAAAGCCTGACCTTGGAACGGGAACGCATGGCTATTACCCTGGCCTCTCTTGCGGAAGGTGTCTTCACAACAGACACTCAAGGCCTCCTCACCTACATGAACCGGAAGGGAGAGCAATTGACGGGTTGGGATTCTGACCAGGCCATCGGTCGGCCAGTAGAAGAGGTCGTGCAGTTTGATTCTCAGCACACGCCGCTCCTCTTAGGGCATCCCACCGCCCATGTCTTAACTCACGGCGTCACGCTGAACCCTTCCACTCCCCATTTTCTCCTTCCTCATCAGGGCAGTGAACATCCGGTTCTTTACAGTGCCTCACTCCTTCGACAAACGGATGGGGCACCCATAGGAAGCCTGCTCATCATCCGGGATCTCACCGACCGGGTTAAATTGGATCAAGAAGGTCTCAAAATCAGCAAGCTTGAAGCTCTGGGTACTCTTGCAGGAGGTATTGCCCATGATTTCAACAACTATCTCACCGCTATTTTAGGAAACATTTCCCTCACAAAAACCTGTCTGAATTCTCGTGATCGCCTATATGGATATTTATCGGAGGCCGAGAATGCTTCACTGGGGGCCAAGCGTCTCACGCATCAACTACTGACATTCGCCAAGGGTGGAGATCCGATGAAAAAACCTGTGCAGCTCCCCGGCCTCATTCAAATGGCCATCGGTCAAACCCTCACCAATAGGTCCATTCGGTACCAAGAAGCGATTCCGGAAGATTTGTGGATCATCAATGGGGATGAAAACCAACTGACCCAAGTGGTTCATAATCTCATCCAGAACGCTCAACAATCCATGGCCATTGGGGGATGCCTCACCTTGCAGGCCGAGAATGTCATCCTTGATGAAGACGAGGCCCGATGCTATCGCTTGTCACATCCAGGGCAATACGTCAAACTCATGATTCAGGATACAGGAACAGGAATTCCCGCAAACTTCCTACCCAATATTTTTGACCCGTACTTTTCATCCAAACCTCAAGGGAACGGCCTCGGTCTCGCCACGGCGTTTTCTATCGTTCAAAAACACCGTGGGACCATTACCGTCTCCTCCTTACCCGGCCAAGGCTCCACCTTTTCGCTTTATTTGCCGGCACAGGCTGGAAGGGTCTCCCCGCCAACCACACCCTCAACCCTTCCCAAGTGCGAAGGACGAATATTAGTCATGGATGATGAAGAATCGATTCGGCTTGTCCTGGGAGAAATGCTTAAACACCTTGGGTATGAGGTTCACTGCACAGCCGAGGGTCAAGAGGCTCTTGAACGGTATCGGGAAGCCTTCTACTCTCAGAATCCCTTTTCCGCCGTAATTTTGGATTTAACCGTCCAGAATGGACTAGGGGGGAAGGAAACGATTCAACAGTTACGTGACTTTGATCCAAAAGTGAAGGCCATCGTGGCCAGCGGATACTCTCAAGACCTCATTCTGTCTCAGTATGAAGATTATGGGTTTCAAGGAGTCGTCGCCAAACCGTTTCGTCTGACCGAACTCAGCCAGGCCCTCAACCAAGTCAACCTTCGACCTTCGCCAGAACCTTTACCCCAAAGTCATTGAACAAAGGGGTTGGTCAGACGTACACGATCCCGACCAAGAGGTTCGGTTCTCGTATGAACCTACAGTTCAACATGAATGTCGCCGCCCTCGACTTTGGTTGGATAGGATTTCACATGACTTGACGGATTGTTCACGCAATGTCCGTTTTTGACATTATATTCCCACCCATGCCATGGGCAGGACACGATCTCGCCCTCCAAGTCCCCTTCCCCTAATGGCCCACCCCGATGCATACAGGTGTTATCGATGGCATGAAACGTCCCATCAATATTAAAGACGGCCAGAGAAAGATCGTTGACCTCTGCGACGATCCCTTTTCCCAGTTCAATTTCATCTGACTTGGCTACTCGAATCCAGTCACCCATTCGCCTGAACCTCCTTTACTGACACACACCCACGATCAGGATCACGAACCTTTCAATGGTTCTTTGATTTTTTTCAGTAAACTCGAGAGGGTAGGTTTTCCTTCCTTACTCTCCGCTTGCTGAATATTTTCTACCAAGGTGCGGGCGATACTCATAATCGACTCTGCCTGCGGACTCGCGGGCTGGCTAATCACGATTGGTTCTCCAGTGTCCCCCGCTTCCCGAATAGAAGGATCGATCGGAATACGCCCCAGAAATGGGACACCAAACTTTTCTGCAGCACGCTCTCCTCCACCGTAGGAAAAGATTTCGCTTCGTTCCCCGCAATGGCCACACACAAAAAAGCTCATATTTTCTACCACCCCTAACAATGGCACATTCACCTTTTGAAACATGGTCATCCCCTTACGCACATCATGAAGAGCCACTTCTTGAGGAGTGGTGACGGTAATAGCTCCGGTGAGGGGGACCAATTGGGATAAGGTCAACGGAACATCACCCGTTCCTGGAGGAAGATCGATCAATAAAAAGTCCAATTCTCCCCACACCACATCTCGAAAAAATTGCTGAATGGCTGAATGAATCATCGGTCCCCGCCAAACCACTGGGGTTTCCTCCGGCACAAAAAACCCCATGGAGATCACCTTCACCCCACGTCCTTCTGCGGGAATAATTTTATTCTCTTCTTTAACGGGTTCTTTTGTGATGCCGACCATCATGGGAACATTCGGACCATAAATATCGGCATCCATCAGGCCAACGGCATGGCCTTGTTGTTGAAGTGCCACAGCCAAGTTGACCGTGACGGTTGACTTTCCAACACCTCCCTTGCCACTACTGACCGCAATGATATGTTTGACGCCGGGAAGGGGATTCTCCACCGGTGCCCCAGGATCCCCTGCTTGTCCTTTCTGTTGTTCATCAGCCATTCATCACACTCCTTTTCTCGATGGCTTTCGTCCAATCGACTCTTTCCTACACACAGTCATCCTTGCTCAAAAGTCGCAAGACCGAAAAACCCGAAACCCTAAAAATAGGAAAAGGGTTTCGGGTTTTTCAACTATACCGAGAACACAAAAAAGAGAGAAAGATATATGTCGGAAGGAAATCAGCCCAATTGTGTTGCAAATTTCTTTCGTGATCGACCTAACAACGGTTCATGAGGATTTTTTCTATTGGCCGAAATAACGGGATCCAGTATTTCACCACAGGTAATGCACCGCCACCCGGAAAAATACATGGCTCCAGCTTCATCAGCGACATCACCAAACTTATCGGCAATCATAATGCCTTTACACCTTGGACAATCCATAAATACCGCTCCTTCCCCATACCATAATATAAAAATGAATAAGAATGACGTCTTATTATGGAAAGAGCAATCTGCATGCCTGACCAGTTTTTTCATAACATATTGATTTTAAAGTGTTTTACATCATTGGCCTAATTTGCTTTGTTTCATAATGAAACTTTCATAAAATTTGAGATCTTTATTATTATTTTTAACGTATTGTTTTTTAAATGAAATTATCGAAATGACACCTAATGGTAACATTTTGTACCAAAAAGAATCATTGGTCCTGTTTTGTCAGACCAAATTGTTTGACTTTTCGCCATAAGGTAGAGCGACCAATCCCCAGTTGCTGGGAAGCCTCCTTCAATCGCCACCCCGATTTTTCCAATGCCCGAGAAATCGCCTGTCGTTCAACAGCTTCTAATGACTCAGAATCCGCCCAATCTCTATGCTCCCAATAATGCCGTTGCAAGTCGACCGGCAAATGCTCAAATTCAATCATCTCATTCTCACAACACACAAATGCATGCTCAACCATATTTTGTAATTCCCGAATGTTCCCGGGGAAAGGATACTGACGCAGAGCGGTGAGGCATTGCGGGGTCAAGCCAGAAATGGTTTTCCCCATTTCATGGTTAAACTTTTCGCGGAAATGATTGACGAGGAGTGGAATATCTTCTGGCCTCTCACGCAAGGGAGGTAACATGATCGGAATGACTCGTATACGATAGTACAAGTCTTCGCGAAATCGCCCTTGCCTGACCGCTTCCTCAAGATTTCGGTTGGTCGCAGCTACTATTCTCACGTCCACTGTCAGGGTTTGGTTCGAACCGACCCGTTCAAACTGCCCCCGTTCCAACACGCCCAATAATTTCACCTGGGTCGTGACGCTCAATTCACCGATCTCATCCAGAAAAATTGTTCCCCCATCTGCAATCTCAAACCGACCAGGCTTATCCGTATAGGCATTGGTAAACGCTCCTCTCACATGCCCAAAAATTTCACTCTCCAAGACCCCTTCAGAAAGGCTGGAACAATTGACGACCACAAACGGCTGATCTTTTCGAGGACTATGGGCATGTAAGGCATAAGCCATCAGCTCTTTTCCGGTTCCACTTTCACCCGTAATCAGAACGGACGACTTTGAAGACGCAATGGAAGGCAGTTTGGCCAAAACATCCTGCATCCGAGGAGATCGACCGATCATATTGTCGATCTTAATCTGCTCCCCCAACCGATGCTTCAGCTCAGAAACCTCTTCTGTCTTGGCCGTAAGTTCTCGAACCAGAGAGATATCTCGGATCACCTCCACCAACCCGATTAAATTCCCTTCTTTATCCAATAGGAAGTCAGTATTGATACTCACCGGAATGTGTGACCCATCACGCCGGCGAACCGTCGCCTCAAAATTCGAGACCCGCTCTCCTCGAAGAGCCCGCTCCAACATACAATCTTGACTCGAACAGATATTGCTTTGGACCAACACATCACAAGCCAACAACGTGCCGGAGGGGTCCACATCATAATCCAACATTCGTTGCATCGCTCGATTCACATAGGTCACTCGTTTGTGAAGATCAATCGTAATCACTCCATCGCTGATACAATCCAAAATCGTCTCGGCACCCTCAGCACTCGCATGGCCATGAACCTCTCCAAGGGCTGAAGGATCATCTTTCGAGGGATGAATGAATGCCTGTTCCGCCATTTTTTATCTTCAATATCTCCGGTAATTTGGTATACTTTCTGATTGATAACCCAACCGTAACGGTCTAGTGTAAGCCAATCTCTTCGTCTTCCACAAACCCAGGCTCAAAAACCAATGGCTCATTCCCCTATCATAATCCGCTGCAATCAGACTCAAGTTCTATCGGAGATATCCCCGACTACCTAACTGCCCCTCATGCACGGCTTACTCCCCACTATTCACCCAAGCACAATTCCTTGCTCTCCCCGGAATAGAAGCCGGTGAGCATGAACTGGATATTGGCCTCAACTCCCCTGGCACGCTTACCTTTTCCGGATATCGATCCCATTTTTTTCCAAGTGGGCCCCCTAGCCTTCCGGTGGTACGGCCTGATGTATTTGCTGGGACTTGGTGGGGCGTATTGGCTGATCAAATCCCGGGCAGCTGCCAAAAATCTGGAACTTCCCCCTCAACAACTCTCTGACCTGATCGTGTTCGCGGCCTTCGGAGTCTTTCTTGGGGGCCGTCTGGGTTATGTCCTGTTCTACAATCTGCCTTTTTACTTGGAACACCCGGGGAAAATAATCGCGGTCTGGGAAGGAGGGATGTCATTCCATGGAGGACTCCTGGGAACCTGCTTGGCCTTATGGCTGTTCTGCAAGAAGCGAGGCTTTCCGGTGGGGACAATTGCCGACCTCGCCGCTGGAGCAGCACCCATCGGTCTGGGGTTAGGAAGAATGGGGAACTTTATTAATGGAGAATTGTTCGGTCGAGCCAGCGATGTCGAATGGTGTATGGTTTTCCCCAATGGAGGGCCCGAATGCCGACACCCCTCCCAATTATATGAGGCGGGCCTTGAAGGTCTTCTGCTTTTTTTCGTTCTGACCTACCTCAATCGGAAGGCTACTCCGCCAGGAACCCTCTTTTGGACGTTCATTACCGGGTATGGAATGGCCCGCTTTTTCGTGGAGTTTTTCCGGGAACCCGATAGCCATCTGGGATTTATCTTCGAATGGGTGACCATGGGACAAATACTGTGTATTCCCATGATCCTGATAGGCCTCCTGATGATTCTTCGAGGGTATCAGAAGAATTCCCTGAAATAATTCAGGCAGAGGTCCGCCCGTTCTTCCCCATCAGCCTGCTCCCAACAGCCCTAGAATCCTCCCCCTCCAGGCTTGGCCCCACCAAACCCCGGAAGAACAGGATTACTCGTTGCCGCAGCCGGCTTATCCGGAACATTGCCATAGCGTCGCAAGGGAGGAGAGTCCCAGATCACTTTATGCCCTGGAGCCAAATTGGCGGCTTCAATGTAATGTTTTTTGGCACCAGGCCCATCGCCCAATCGATCCATGGTCAGGGCAAGGTTGTAATGGGCCTCAGCCAAATCTTGTTGGGCTTTCAATGCCGATTGGAATTCCTGACGAGCAGCTTCCAATTTTCCCGCTCGAAAGAGTTCATTGCCCTTCGCCATGAAGGCTTGAGCCGAAGGGGTAGCCTGAGGAGGAGGATCGAGCACCGTCAAGGGTGCGGGTTTATCTTTTGCGCACCCCGCAATGGTTACGACGACAAGACATGCCAGCACCACAATCAGTCTATCCCGAATCATATCGCTCCTCCTTTTACACGTTTGAAAGTTCAAACCTTTGCTTGAAATCCTCATCAAGATCGACAGGAATCGTGACTCCCGTTCGCAAAAAAAACAGTTTACACCCTTTGACGTCTACATCTAATGTTTTTCTCATGGCCAGCGTGTACACCTTCGCCTGGTCGAGGTAGCGTTCAGCGTAGGCCTTTTCCCCGCCCGATTCTACCCGATCCGTTTTGTAATCCCCAACCCACCATTCCCCCTGAGACTCATAAATCACATCCACTCTGCCTTCCATCACCCCAAGCGGGGTGAAGGCATCTGCATCCTGTCCAGTAGGCCATTGAAGAAGAAACGGGACTTCTCGTCCGATTATCCTTGCCTGTTGAAGCTCTTGATATGCCGCAGACTGTGAAAAGGTCGTGAGAACATCCGTCATGTCAACCAAGACTTCGGCATGTTCTGCACGGACCGCTAAAGGGAGATGGTCATGAAATGTTCGGATGGCATCGTGAAAAACGGTGCCTTTTTCCTCATACCCCCAATGCTCCAAGAATTGGTGGACCCAAATCCCCAACTGCCGAGTGTGTTGTTGTGAAATAGTCGAGGATCTCCCCCCTTCCATGTGACTACTCTGATCCTTCAAATCTGAAGGAGTGAAGAAACTGATGGTCTCCCTTGCATGGGCCCAGATATCTTGACGAGTACGCCAAGCGGCAGACGAGAAGGTCTTTCGACCCTGTTCATGTTGCTCCTGACTTCTCTCACCTTTCGATGGACTTTCACGGTCCAGCATATGGGGCAATATAACCGTCTGATGGATCTTCTCCTTTCCCAGTTGAAGCGCAGTCTCTTGAACATTCCCCCATTCACCCTGGATCACGGATTGCAACATTCCCAAAAAACTTCCTCGATTTCTTCGGCCAAGAAGCCCTCCAGACAAAATCAATCGCTCTCGAGCACGGGTCATGCCTACATAGAGAACACGCCGCTGCTCGGCCTCTTCCCGAATACGGTGTTTATCCTCCAGCATCACCTGCTCCCGATTCCAAAAAGAAGAGAGACGACATCCATACATGCCGCTCATCCAATCACGTGAGACTTCGGTTTCCGGATCGGTTGGGGTATTGAGTTGATGAAGTCCTGGGAGAATCACGATGGGAAATTCCAATCCTTTGGCCTTATGAATCGTCATCACACGAACCGCATCCCAGGTTTCTTCGGCCAGTTGGCCCTCCGATTCCCGATCTTGTGTTCGCAAAGACTCAACAAGCCGATGAACACAGACTCTGAAAGTATTTTGGGGTTGTCGAGCTTGCTCAAGCAGACCGTCACGCAATTTCCAGATATTGACCACCGCTTGTTCCCCATGACTGGATGCGGCGGCCAATTCAAGGATCGGCAATTGGTTCAACAACTGTTCGAGAAGGTCAGGAATAGGAATCGAATGAGCTTGCTGAGAGAGAGCCGCTAACCGAGTAAAGAGAAGTTGAACGGCTGGCTTTCTGTCACTCTTCCAGCTCGATAACACCGATGGATGCCGAACATCCACCGTCCCACCCTTGAACAGCTCCATGATTTCCCGGTCCGGGACACCTCCCAAGGATGACCGCAACACCCCTACCAGCGCGATAGAATCGGTTGGATCATCAAGGACCCTGAGAATATTCACCATATCCACGACTTCTTGCCGCCGGTAAAAATGCCTGGCGTCTTCAGTGATATAGGCAAGACCCTGTCGATGAAGCGCTTCTAAATACACATGAGCATTCGTAAATTTCCGGAACAACACCGCAAAATGCCCCGGTCGCAAACGCCCCGCTCGCCCCTTCTCTCCGACCTCATTTCGTTCCTGGGTCAATTGATCGCGTATCCATTGAGCAAGCCATTGCGCTTCAAGATAGGTCGCGGTTTCCGCATTCCATTCGGCGTCTTGATTCCCTTGAGCCACCACAGAAATTTCCACAGGGGAAGGGCCCTTCATCTCTTCCAGGGGCCGACCCGCATCGAGGGCAATATTTTGAGGTTGCACGTTGGGTCGAGGGACGAACAACCGATCGAACACCTCATTCACGAAATGCAAGATGGCCGGCTGGCTACGGAAGTTTGTCGTCAACGTACATCGCTCAGCGCCGTCACGGATCAATTTCTCAACCACCTGATCAAAGGCTTCAATATCAGCCCGACGAAACGCATAGATGGATTGCTTAGGGTCCCCGACAATGAACAACTTACCCGGGACAAGGGACACATCTCTCCAATCCTTGGCGTCTTTCCCGAGTGTTTCTGCGAGATACAACACGATTTCATACTGCAGGGGATCCGTATCCTGAAACTCATCCACGAGAATGGCCTGAAAATCAGACTTCAATTCTCTTCGAACCCTTGGAAAATCTCGCAATACATTTCGCACACGAACCAGAAGCCCATCGAACCGGACCCTTCCTTTTTCAGAAAACCGTTGATGCAGTCGGTCAACAAATGGGCTCAGTAGCTGTATCACAGCATGCAAGATCACGGGATTGGCCTCGATGAGACGTTTAGCCGAAAGGATAGCCCGATTGGCTTCCTCAAAATCTATCGTCTCCCACCCCTTCGGAGCCTTTCCCGGTGAGGCATTGAGTAATCGACGGTCATCTTCCGAGAGCTCGATTGACTGTCCAGGAAGAGACGGAATCGTCCGTTCAAAAACCTGTAAGGCCGCTTCCAACATCTGCTCGATTTTTCTTGGACGGGCTGTGGAATGGGCCTCAAGAAGCCGGAGGATGGCATCCCGTTTACCTTCCAACCACTCGAGAAACATGTCTTGGTTTGAGGAGGAGGTCCACTGTCGCCCCAACTCAGGCAGAGAAACGAAATCGGCACATAACCCAAAAGCAAAATCTTTAATGGATTGAAGGCTCAATTGTCGGAAAAGAGCTTTCCATTCTCGACTCGATTCACCCGTCGTCCCCAGAACGTCTTCTAACCAGGCTTGCCATGTTTCTTGAAAGAGTTCAGAGAAATCCGTCCCATCATCTTCTTGGAATTGAGGGACGACTCCGGCTTCTAACGGGTAAAGCCGCAATATATGGGCGGCGAAACTGTGTAACGTTCGAATATGAGATTTTTCCAGATCATTCAAAGCCTGGTGAATTTTTTCCTGAAACCGTTCCCCTGAAAGGTGATAACGTTCACAATATTCTTGGGTCTCTTGAGGAGTTCCCTGGCTGTCACTCGCTAATAAGGCCTGCAGACGATCACGAAGGCGAGTCTTCATCTCCTGAGCCGCTTTATTCGTAAAGGTGAGTGCAACAATCTGGGTAAGGGTAAAGCCTCCAGTTTCTCTCAAGAGTCCATGAATAAGGCGATTGACGAGTAAGGTGGTTTTTCCTGTCCCGGCACCAGCGATGACCACGACATTTCGATCGAACGTCGTTTCGGCGACGAGACGATCCTTGGCATCAGATAAGCCTATCTCAGGTCTCATGGTTGACTCGTTGCTTCCGAAACACACGAAATTCTTTAGCCAACGGTAGACTCAACGCCCGTGAACGGGAGGGATAGTGTTGGACTCGGCAGGCCACAGACCACGCGCAACTCTGGCAATAATTCCCAGGGAGGATAAAAAAATTTCCCGCCTGAAGACCGGTCACCCATCGCTGGATCGTGTGCTGCAATTGCGCACCAACCGGACTTTCCCAAGTGGAAGCAGGAAACGTCGCCATTCCTATTGGTTGATCACTGAACAGGCGCAGAAAGCGAAATTCGACGTCGGGTTTCTGGCCAATCGGCCATTCGGCATCCGACTCGCCTCCGGAAGAGTGCAAAGAAGACATAAGTGCATACAACGGTGGCTGCAATCGTTTCCCTCGTAACGCATCCAGGATTAAGTCAGGTTCGGAGGGGTATGTTTGCCGAGTCTCGGAAAATTTATAATCCACGATCCGTATTGCTTGACTTCCTGATTGACGGTCTACACGGTCCAATCGGCCAATGATCTTGACCGGATCAGACGCATTCAACCCCTCCATAGACAAACGTCCCTCAGCATCGACCTCAAAACGAACTGGTCCATACCCGTTTTGCACAAACTCTTGCCGATCATGCTCGATAAGACTCCCAAGGACGGAAATAAATCGCTCTTGCATCCACTCCCATATCACGGAATATCCTTTCCCATATCTCATCGAATATCGATCAAAAACCCTCTCGATAGACGAGACAATGACATCCTGCACTCCGGAACGCGAATAGGTCGCATTCAACCAATCATCCTTAACGAGCCGTCGATAGACTTCCTTGAGCACCGCATGGCCAAGTTCTCCCCACGCCCGCATGGAAATGTGGCGGGAAACGGATTCCCGAACATTCTTCGTTTCGAGTACGGTCTTCATCCAAAAACGCATGGGACATTGAACATAATGCTCCAACCGTGTTGGAGAAAAACCCTTTAAGAACCCATCATCCTTTCGAGGCGAAGGCCTGGGCATCAATCCATCAAACGCACCATGATCAGGAAAAATCTTTTCTAATTTCTCCACAGCTCCAAGGCCGTTCAACAGCATCACTTCCCAAGGAGTTCTCGGATTGGCCCCCGGAATAATTCGTACTCCGTTCAGGAGTAACCGAAGACGGTGTTCTTGTTCTGTTGCGTTGTGGCCTCCCATAAAGGGAAGGTGTTCACGTTCGCCCAACTGAAGAGGTATGCCAATCTCCGTCTTTCCACTCTCCCGATGCTGCTGCCTTACCGGATCCAAAAAAGAAGAAGGCAACAACGTTTGTCCTTGCTGATCCATTCGTTGATAGACCAGGAACAGCCGTGTCCGTGCGGCTTCCCGAAGCAGCCGAAACAAGAGGGCTTCTTCCTCAAGGCCTTTCAATTTTTCCTGAATGGGGTACCCCAAGCTTTCGGTCAACACCCTCCGATCCCGGTCTCGCAAAAATGCATCTTCTCTCACGACCCGAGGAAAAGCCTGGTCATTCATCCCGAGCACCAACAGGGTATCAAACGCATATCCGCGAGCCGACATGGCATCCAGGACGGCCACACCATTTTGGGACTGACCCATGATTGGTACTCGCACACGTTCCAAGGCACGTCGGAACTCTCCTGCCCATTCCTCCCATGTCACTTCCTCTTTGATCCGACCCAATTGCCTGATGACCTCAAGCGTATTCCTCAATGCTTCCGCAAGGACCTGTTGTCGTTCATTTTGAGGGTTTTCCTTATGAAGGGGCGTTGTTCGAGGTTTTTCTATTGGACTGAGACCTCGGGTTCGGACCAAGCCCTCAAAAAGGTCCGTGAGTTCCTGAAAACTGCCCCCTATGGGCAAGTCTTCACAATCACGTATCAATTGGGATGTCAGTTTAGCCAGTTGGCGAACCACATCCGTACTAACTTCTGGAGGCAAGCCACTCCACCGTTGCCAGAGAGTCAGAGACTCTGAATCTTGGGCTAGCCAAGCCAGTCGCTCCCAATCCTCTTGCCCGCCAAGGATTTGAAAATAGCGAACCACTTGCCACCAAAGATGGGATGGGGATCTCACAGAATCTTCTGAAGTTTGGCCTATTTCCCCTGCATTCGAGCTCAGAACATGCAGCACGCCTGAAGCCGGATAGCGGTCCTGTTTCAACCCAGCCAAATCCCACCAAGTCTTCGACAAAGGATCTTCTATGAGAGGGGCCGTGGCGGTCGTCCAAAATGGAAGATGATGCTCTCGAAACACCCGAGACAACCAAGGGCCATAGGCCTCTAAATTTCTGGCCACGACTCCAATCTGGTGAAAGGCTTGCCCCCACTGCTCAACCGCTTGCCAAATCGCTTTACAAGCAAAGCGTAATTCCCCTTGGTCTCCGACGCCATTGACGACTTCAATAACGGGCGATGAAGGGCCAGGAACTCCAGATGTCGCCTCAGGATCAAAAGAAGAAAGACGGTGATGGGTCACACCTGCTTTGAGAAGATGGTGTTCAAGAAAATTTTTGGCATACCCGTAAGCCGAATCAGACCCCATGGGGAAAAAGACGGTCACGGTGTGGTGGCGTGCGATGAACTCTAACAAGGACACTTGAACCTGAGTGATATCGTAAAACCCGTAATACAGAATTTCGCCCATTCTTGAGAGAAAGGGAGAGCGGGGAACCCAAGGAAGAACAGCCATCGTGAGGTCATCCGGCAATCCGACGCCTGATTGGGTACTCCACACACGGAGCGCAGCATGAAGAGCCAACACACTCTGCAAGCGAGGTTGTGCCTCTTTTTCGAACAAACCCTCCTTCAGAGCGGCGAGAGCGGTCTCCGCATCAACCAATCCTTCACGAAGATCGCGGATCGTAGTCCAAAGGGCTTGAGCGACACCAAAAGACACGGGAGAGGAAGGGAACCAGGAACCCAAGGCATTGGGTTCGTTGAGCAATCTGAAGATAAGAAATTCATAAAATTGATCTCCCACCAATTCGATTTCAGGAACCTCGGCAACATGGACTCCGAGCTCCTGATGCTCCTGGAACAACCGAAGAGCTAAATGATGAAAGGTGAGAACATGAACATCGAATAAAGCAAGTCCATAGTCCACGCCCAATATCCAACGTACCCGTCGCCGCAAGGTTTCGGAAGGCACCATGACAGCAATCGGCGTTCGGCGGTCTTGAGCTTTGATTCGCTGGATAGTTTCCGCGAGGGCAGACTCGAGGTGGGGAAAAAATGGGCCACTGACGAGCGTAAACATCAGGCTTGTGGCCTACTCCATGGAATGAATTTTAGGAGGATACCTCCAAGAATCGTCTTACCCGGTTTCCGGCCCGATCAATTCTCCATTGCAATCACTACAACCCCAATCTCCATCGATGAGGGACATGGGGTCCCCACAAAAGGGGCAATCTGGAGGCGGACCTGAGTCGACACGGGGCAGAATCGGGAGCTCGATATCTAATTCCAGATCATCATCTTCATCGGACATCATACACAAGAGTCCTTTTCTCAATCGTGAGGACCAAATACCCTAGGCCTCGGCTTCTTTTTCCTTCTTGGGTTTCGGCTTGGCTTTCGCCTGAATGGCTTTTTCAGCACTTTCCCTCGGAGGAACTCCGATAAAGGTCAACCGTCCATTTATGATCGTAGCAGGAACCGCCCGAATAGAATGGCGCTCAGCCAATTCCTGCCCAGCCTCGGATGAAATATCAATCTCCCGGTAGCTAAAGCTATATTTGACTCGCATCCCCTTCCAGAGGGTTTTCGCAGAGGGACAGGCGTTACAGGTCTTCGAAACCAACAATGTGACATTGGCCATGTATCGGCACTCCTTTCTTCAGGACAGATTCAATTATGAAATGTTAGCACCAAAGAAAATCGCCCGGCAAGAAAGGATGCACGAGGACCATTGACCACTTTCAGACGAAATTCAGGCACACCATTTTTTCAACATTACGTTTGGCGTGGTTCTAATTCAATGATTCCTTTCCTGATAGCCAGAATGGCCGCCTGCGTCCGATCGTAGACATGAAGTTTGTGGAAGATGTTTCGGACGTGATTTTTTACCGTCTTTTCACTCAAATCTAGAACATTCGCGATTTCTTTATTGGTCTTTCCATCAGCCACCAACTGCAGGACCGTAATCTCGCGATCGGTGAGGTCGTGCTCCAATATTCCCCGCTTTTTCCCCTTTCCCTCCGATAACAGTGAAAATTCCGCCAGAATTTTACTGGCGACAGACGGATGAATGAGAGACTCTCCCCGGGCGATCGTTCGAATAGCGGCGACGATCTGAGCTGAATCACTGTCTTTTAATAAATACCCCGTCGCACCGGCCCGTACGAGATCGAAAATATATTGTTGTTCTTCATACATGGTCAGAGCCACGACTCCGATATGCGGAAACTCCCGTTTAATGATCCGCGTGGCTTCAATTCCCGTCATCCCTGGCATACTGACATCCATCAGGATGACATCCGGCATGAGATTCCGAGCCTGTTCGACGGCTTCTCCGCCATCTTTGGCTTCTCCCACCACATGGATATCGTCCTTGGTTTCCAGAATAGCCGAGAGACCCTCCCTGACCACGCGATGATCATCTACGATGAGAACCTTGGTTTTCTTAGGCATTCGCGATGTTCTCCTTTTTACTTAGAGGTACGGCAATTTCCACCGTCGTTCCGGACTTGGCTTTGGAAATCCAACGAACTTCTCCCCCCAACATCCGAGCCCGTTCCCTCATACTGCGGACACCGAAATGATCCCATTTTTCAGGATTTTGGCCTTCAGCCTGCACATCAAACCCTTGGCCATTATCCGCCACCGAAGCCTCCAATCGCTTCGCATTCAGCTTCACACTCACCACGACTTTTGTAGCTTTGGCGTGTTTGGCCACATTGCTCAAGGCCTCCTGAACCATACGAAAGACAAAAACTTTGGCCTTGGGGTCCAATTTGGATTCATCCCCCTTCCCGTGAAACTCTGTCCGCACTCGATGTTCTCGTTCATAGGCATTCAAATAATTCGATAACGCCGGAATCAGAGCCAGGTGGTCGTATTGTCCGGGGCGCAAATTATACACGACCTGTCGCGCTTCTTGTATGGCATGTTTCAATTGGGCCGTCGTGGGATTCAGCAAATCTAACGATTTGCCAGGATCGGTTGAAACCAATTCCCGTACCCGTTCCATCTTCAAGTTCACGCCCACAAGGGTTTGGACCAATCCATCGTGAATCTCACAGGCGATGCGAGTCCGTTCATCGTCAACCGCACCCTCCGCTTCTTCCTTCACATACATCCGGAATAAGGATTGATACCGAGTCAAGGTATTTTCAATTTCCGTGGACGCCCGGATGCGAGCTTCGATCAATTGCCACATAAACTTGGCACTCGCTCCCCCCACGATGGCTAAGTTGGGCGCATGAACGTCTAAGAGTTCCTGTTCCACCTTGGGATTCCCAGTGACATCGATGACCAAATCCACATTTTTTCGATTGAGGAAATCTTGATAACGACGAACGACAGGGATTCCTAATTTTTTGGCCAATCGGACCCCGCGCGTCTGAGGGCGGATTTCTGCCAATCCCACGACCGTCACCAGAGGATCCTCTGCAAAAATTTCCATGAGGGCGGTTCCCCCGTTGCCTCCACCGATAATCGCGACACGACTCGGGGTGACCTTGGGCTTAGAGGCCCGAGGCTTTGAAGTTTTTTGTGGAGCCCGTCGCTTTGAAAGTGTTGTGGATACCGGCATACAACATCACCCTTAGAGTGTGTACACGATGCTACTGTGATTGAAGCATTCCCAAAGTCAGGAGCACAAGCCTTAACGAAGAAAAAGGAAGGGAAAAGAAGGGCTCAGGATGAATTAGGATGCCCGAGTTTCCTGAGTAAGGGCCCGGATCGTATCCATAAATTGATCGATATCTTTAAACTCACGATAGACGGAAGCAAACCTGACGTAGGCCACCGGATCGAGTTCTTGAAGGGCCCGCATGACCTCTTCCCCCACGGATCGGCTCGGGACTTCGGTCTCACCAAGGTCCTGAATACGTTTTTCAATCCGATCCACTGCCGCACCCAACGCCCCGATACTCACGGGCCGTTTTTCGCAGGCTTTCTTTAATCCCACGAGTATCTTCGCTCGGTCGAAGGGCTCACGCCGATTATCTTTTTTCACGACCATGGGGAGGTTTTCTTCAATCCGTTCATAGGTCGTAAACCGCCGCTTGCAACCCAAACACTCACGACGTCGACGGATGACTTCTCCTTCTCGGGCCGTTCGGGAGTCGATGACCTTATCTTCCAGCTTGTCGCAAAACGGACATTTCACAAGAGTGGAGTCCCTTAGTTGGGAGGTCGAGGGAAGACTCAGTATGAATGAAAGATGGGAAACCGCGCGCACAGATCTTTCACGTTACGCAGAATCCGTTTATGCACACGAGCATCGTCCGCATGTTGGATGACTTCATCCATCCAAGTCAGGATATGCTCCATTTCCGTCTGTTGCATACCACGAGTGGAAACGGTCGGTGTGCCGATGCGAATCCCACTGGCGACCGCTGGCGGCTTTTCATCAAAAGGCACGGCATTTTTGTTGACGACAATGCCGGACGCGTTCAACGCCGCTTCGGCTTCCTTACCCGTCACCTCCTTGGGGGTCAGATTCAACAAGAATAAATGATTCTCCGTCCCACCCGATACTACGCGATAGCCCCGTTTGAGAAAACCCTCAGCCAGCACCTTGGCATTGGCCAGGACCTGTTGTTGATAGGTCTTAAATCCAGGGGCCAGTGCTTCCTTAAAGGCCACCGCTTTCGCAGCGATAACATGCATCAGCGGCCCCCCTTGGAGTCCGGGGAAAATAGTCTTATCGAGGGCTTTGGCATGTTCTTCTTTGCACATCACCATGCCGGATCGCGGACCACGCAAGGTTTTATGAGTGGTGGTCGTGACAAAGTCTGCGTAAGGGATAGGACTGGGGTGGAGCCCAACCGCCACCAAACCGGCGATATGTGCGATATCGACCAGCAGGTACGCACCGACGGATTTGGCGATGGCCTGAAAACGAGGAAAGTCCAAAATTTTGGAATAGGCGCTCGCTCCCACTACCAACATTCGTGGTCGTATTTCCTGGGCCTGACGCTCAACCTGGTCATAATCGATTTCTTCGGTCTCCCGATTGACGCCATAGGAATATGATTGAAAAATCTTTCCCGAAAAATTCACCCGGTGGCCATGCGTTAAATGCCCCCCGTGGGCCAAGTCCATGCCCAAGATGGTATCCCCGGGTTTTAGGACAGAGAGATAGGCGGCCATATTGGCCGTCGAACCAGAATGTGGTTGCACATTTACATGATCGCAACCGAAGATTTCCTTAGCACGGACCACGGCCAGCTCTTCCACGGAATCGACATGCTGACACCCGCCATAATACCGCCGGCGAGGATACCCTTCAGCGTATTTATTGGTCATGAGGGAGCCCTGAGCCCCCAAAACGGCGGGACTGGCATAATTCTCAGAGGCGATCAAGACCAAATTTTCCCGCTGACGTTTTTCCTCTGACCGAATCGCGGCATACACCTCGTAATCGGTGTCTCGAATGGCCTTTAATGTTCCGACTGAGTGACGCATCGCTTATTCCGTATCCGGAACCTCCTCCGTGGGTGTGTCTGAAGCTTCCACCGCTTCCTCCGTGGCCACCGGTTCCTCCTCTCCCTTTTTCACCAGTGTGACACTAATATTCGGGACCACATCCCGGTGAAGTTTGACGGGAACCGTGAATGTCCCCAACTCTTTGAGTGGTTGAGACAATTGGATTTTTCGACGGTCAATGGCATGGCCCTGTTGAGCCATCTGTTCGGCAATATCTTTGGAGGTAATCGACCCGAATAGCTTGTCATCTTTTCCGGTCTGAACCTCAAAGGTGAGAGAAACTCCCCCCAAAGCATTACCAACTTCCCCAAGCGCTTCCAATTCTTTTTGGGCCTTTTGTTCCGTCTGCCGCTTGATATGTTGCAACATTTTGACTTGACGGTCGTTCGCGACCACGGCTTTTTTCCGGGGGAGCAAATAATTTCTGGCATATCCATTGGCAACATTCAACACATCCCCCAAATACCCCAAACCTTCCACATTTTCCTGTAAAATCACCTTCATAGAAATCTTTCCTCCTTCAGGCAAATAAGGAAAACATCTTAAAACTGGGGGGGGGAAAAGTCAATTTGGAACACGCGCATTTTCGCTGAATACCGTGCCCTGGTTCTCATACGATAAAACCTGGAACAGGGTGTCCTGGAAACCATTTTGGCTCGCTTTTGCTCACAATGGATACCATGGCTGTGGTAGGCTGGGAAAAAAGAATTTCACAACGGCACCTAAGTATATTTTCTCATTTATGAAAAACCATGGCTATCCAACATCAGGATTTGTCGGCATTCCCTTTATCATCATCTGTCTGTCCATATGGTGTTGGTCTCCTGCAGGTTTCTCTGCCCACGCTTTTGTCGTCCCAACCCTTTCGGAAAAGGGTGATCTCGAGGAGGAACCGTTTTCCGATCTCAACCTTCGTTTCAGCAACCGACCGTTAACACCCCCACAGGACCTCGTTGAAAAAATTTTCCCCCTTGACGGAATCTCCGTCGCGCGACCGATCGTCGCTCCGGCGCCCCAAGCCGTCATCTTTGAAGATGACCATCGGCGTCGTGTGGCCGTGCTCTCCCAAAACACGGACGGATCCTTAACCCTTTATCTTCTCGAACCCCTTCCTCTTGATCCCAAGCTAAAAACCCTGGTTCAATGTGCAACAAGTCGGCGATGCCAATCAGACAGAACTCCCCTGACCGGAGGCCTGGGATGCGTGGCACTATGCATTAAGGAATTGCTCGAAGCCACAGCCCTGCATTCCTAATCCTTCGCTCTTAGTGAAACCATGAAGCTTTTTGATTTACTCACACAGGAATCCGATCTCTTGCAACGGGAACGGGAGGAGGCCATGACCCGTGGCCTGGATGCCCCACTCGACATCCCACAGGCCCGGTTCCTCCGATCCATCGGATCTCTTCACTTATATCAATGTGACGTCGTGCCCGAGAGCAAATTCCTTCCCGATACCCCCATAACCCTTTTACCGGGAAATGACATGGAACCCACCGAAGGGTATCTATTGGGGATGGAAGGCAACTCGTTGATCATTCAAACCTTCGATCATGTTGGGACCACACTCAACCATTGCACCGTCATCCCCGATACGTCGGGATTTTTTGAGACGGGAGCGACCCGACTGTCCGACATGGCCTCCAAACCGGACTCCTTCATCTTAGGACCAGCCGAACGATTAGTCGCCTGGCTCCATCCCAATCCAACAGCTGAAATTGCCGACAGTCGTGCAGGAATTCCCGCGAACGTCCTCAGCACCCTTTGGGGAAACGACCGACAAGCTCGCTGGGCACAATTGGCGCCCCTCATCATCGGCCAAGTGCGCAAGAATAAACGATTGCTCCTCATCGCCCCGGATCACTCTACCATCGATGCCTGGACCGGCGACTTGGCCAGGGCCCTGAAAAACGCCGCACTTCCCCATAAAAGTTTGCTGTGCCGCTACGAGCTCCCTATAGCTCAAGAAGGCTCTGGTATGCCCCTTAAAGAATTAGGATTCGAAGCTCAAATGTACCAGTTCTACGCCAAGGCCAATGCGAATAAAATCGCCCTTCGTAAAAAATACGATCGGTTCCGAGAACTCACCCCGATTCTGGCCTATAAACGCGATAAGCAAAAGGACCTGAATGAGGTCAAACTCTTGGAATGGCGTCTTCTCACCCAATTAAGTGAATGGCAAGGCAAGATCAAGTCCATCGACAAGACCGTACAAGATTATGAATCTTTGCCCATATGGCAGCGCATGGGCATGCAGGTGGCGGGAAAAAACGTGGAAACCCTCGCCGAATATCGAGAGATCTATCAAAAACGGATCGATGGGCTTATGGACGAAGTGGAAGTGGCGCAAACCCGCATTAAAGAATTGATCCCAGAAGCCACGATCCCGAAAGACATGAGGCCGGAATATGACGAACTCAAGGAGGAAATCAAACGCCTGGGCGGAACAAAAAAAATTCGGGAAATGCTCATGGCCGGAGAGGGCACCAACCGGCAAGCCTTTGTTCAGAATAAACGCATTCTGGCCACGACCCCAAGTCGAATGCTGACCGATCCCCTTTTCAAGAAAGTTCCGTACGATATTCTCATCGTGGAAGATGCCACGAGAATTCCGGCCTCTCTGCTCCTCACGGCCGCAGGCGTGATCCGGGAACGGATCATCTTAAGTGGCAATCCCCAGAACCTCCTTCAAGACGATCCCTCTTCAATCACCCATTGGCCGCACGGCATCATCCAAACCTGGCTCGGGCCATCACCTCAACCCACCAGCGTCGGATAATCTCGCCATACAAAAAGCGCACCCATGAATATCTCCCCTAGAGAAACCGCAAGAACTCCCAGAGCATTCACTTGACCGCGTTTTCTTAAAAGAAGATAATCTCTCTCGCGTGCCGAAGTGGCGGAACTGGCAGACGCACCAGGTTCAGGGTCTGGCGCCCTTAGGGGTGTGCGAGTTCGAATCTCGCCTTCGGCACCAATTCTTCAACACTCCTGCAATTCGAAGCACTTCACCCGTTCCTATCTGCCGACGTGACATGATGGTGTTCAATTGGGCCATGTCGACAGCTGAGCAGTGGGCCATCAAGGATCTCGCACTAGATCTGATCGTGGAAAGATTCAAGAATTAGGGAAGAAAGAAGGCAGACGAAAAGGAAAAGGCTGAGCGCGCAATTCCGTAAAAGAAAGGAAGACTATGCCCATAGATCTTAAGATTGTCCTGGCCAAGGATTTTATGCGCACGAATGCCAAAGGAGAGTTTGATTTAGAAGGAACGAAAGCCGTCTTTCGTCCGATCTTTGAGAAGATGAAGGCCGCCCAGGAATCGGAAGTCCTCATGGATGTTCGAGAAGCCTCTGCACCTTTATCGACCTTTCAAATTTTTGAATTGGTATCCCTCTTAGAGCAACTCGGATCGTGGAAAACCTGAAAAATTGCGATGGCCCTGAACCAGAAGATGAATTCGATCGGGCTAATTTTTTGAACTGTGTGCCCAAAACCGTGGGTACCAAGTTGGGGCCTTTCAGGAGTTTGAAGAGGCCATAACCTGGTTATATCCACCTCAAGAGACGTGAAGAAAAAAGGGCGGTAGAGAAATAAAAAAAGCCTCACCCCCGTGGAGGTGAGGCTTTCATTCAATGCGGATTGGTACTAATTATTAGTCGATGAGACCGGATTCTCTACCGGTGCCACCCGTCATGTCCTGTAAGGACTCATGTCTGATCAGTTCAGGTTCTTGATACGTTTCTTTGCGTTCTTGGTCCATGAGAAACCTCCTTTGGTAGATAGTCAGAAAGTATCTATAAAAGCCAGAGGCTATAGGATCGCCTATTTCTCACCACTAATCAAGCCCCTGAAAAGAACTAGACCGCTTCATTCATCGCCCTGATGACTTAGGCAACTCCCCCCCTTTTCCCTGACCGACAATCCCCCGCCTCTTTCGAAGGATTATGATCTCGGCTCTCATAATTTTATAGTTATTAATGCTATTCACTCATGAATTCATACAAAGGAGAGCCTCATGAAACACCAATCACAAGTTGAGACAAAAGAGCGTTATGAAACACCTGCGATTGTTAAACAGGAATCTCTACAATCGGTCACTGGGGTCAATGGATCACTTGGAAATTCTGGAGGAACAATTCCCGAATAAAATTTTTCCAACCTTACCTTTAAAGAGAAGTACCAAAAGAGCCTGATTCTCCCAGGAGTCAGGCTCTTTTATTTAGGGATAATGAAATTCAGGAGGAAACTGGATAATTACCGTATCGCACTCAGAACATTCGCTTGTCCCAAATCACCTCTCTTTGTAGTAGGAAACAAAACTCATGTATAGAACGCACAAAAAAAGCCTGACCCCATGAGGAGCCAGGTTTTTTGGATTCTTTTCTCTCTTTGAGAAAGGAATGTTAGTAGGGGTTTCTTATTCTGGTCCCTGGCACACCGTATCAGACGCTGACGTGCAGATGTCTACACCCGTGACAACTTGCAATGAGTCATGTTTGATGAGTTCAGGGGCTTGATACGATTCCTTGCGTTCTTGTTCCATGGAAATCTCCCTTAAATGATGATTATTTCATGAGAACTACGGTAAGCATACACCAGCGACGCCAGTTGTACCTGAGCATGTAAAAGAGTAAAGACCTCCTGAAAAGAACTCGACTACGGGCTGGGGAAAAAAGCCCCATCTCCGTGAAGAGATGAGGCTTTTGGATACTTCATGAAAAAAATGCAAGTCAGATTGCCGGTCACTCAGGAATACCAACTACGCCATTGGACCCCTCTATCCCTCCGGTCATGCCTTGCAATGACTCATGCTTGATGAGTTCAGGCCCTTGATAGGACTCTTTGACTTCAATTTCTGATTTTTGTTCCATTAGGGGGCTCCTCAATAAAGGTGATAAACATAAACGCACAATTTTTCTGGCACTACCTTAAAAAAAGCAAATCTAATACCTGTATCCCTTTATTATGCCTCTTTTTCGAAAAGACTATGTCTTCGAAACTAAAGAGGATTGTTTTATAAGGGATTTTAGAATGATGAAGGGAAAGAAGAACCCCAAGTATTTTCGGCACTTTATATATGAAATCACACAACATTGTCAGGAATCTTTACCAATTACCAGGCCTTAGTGAAAAATGGAAAGAAAAACTTTTATCTACCAGCAACTTACACCAATTTGCGTTAATGTAAGCAATCATTGACAATTATTCCCACAATCGTCATGAATTTTACTAGCCTTCCACAAGATATCTACTCAAAATAACGACATAACGACGAAATTCAACCTAAATTCTAAGACTTCGAAAGTGCCCTCGCATATTCCCCTGCCAGCGTTCCTTGTCCTCATCATCTTACTAAGCATTGGTCTTGCCTTGAGCCATGCTCAACAAATTGAAAATCTGAAGGCCGGGGTCGTGAAGATCACGGCTACGACTGATGGCGATCGGCGTATTGGAACCGGCTTCATCGTCAAGATTGAGGACGAGACCGCCTACATCGTGACCGCTTCCCATGTCGTCGAAGGGGCGACTCTCACTGTTCATTTTTATCCAAACCCCGATATCTCTTACCACGGATCGGTCAAGGCGATGGATGGAGGCAATTCGAAAGGGTTAGCGGTCATCATGGTACGCAATGACCTGCCAAAGGGCATTCACCCTTTGCTGATCGCACCCGATGTGGAGATAGAGGGGGGTGAGACGATTATGCTGATCGGATTTCCCCGGGCCATCGGCATACCATGGTCTGTCGCTTCGGGGATCATCGCAGGGGAAAAGGGCGCAAATTTAATCCTGACGGGGGTAGCGATTCAAGAGGGCAATTCTGGAGGTCCCATATTGTTAACCGACAAAGTTATCGGTGTCCTCACCGAACTCCAGAGTGACTTTGGTTTCGCGGTACCGTCTTCGATTGCTCACATTGCCTTGGAAGGCTGGGGCATGCAGATTGAACAAAAAACCGACATAACCGTGCCACCCGACTCATCTAGCATGGAAAAACAACCGGAGAGTATTTCCCCTCACCCACTGAGTCTTATCGGTGGCGATGGGGGCTTGATGATCTTGATTCCAGAAGGTCCCTTTACGTTGGGTTCGGAGGAAGGAAAAACTCTGGCCAATGAACAACCCTCTCAGATGGTCGACTTACCAGCTTTTTATATTGATCAATACGAACTGACGGTGAGCCAATACCGACGGTTCCTGAATCAAACCAACCGAAACCCTCCAAAGTATTGGGAGCACATGGAGTTGTATCGGGATGCCGCTAAGCCGGTGGTGGGGGTATCTTGGGATGATGCCCTGGCCTACTGCCGGTGGGCTAAAAAACGTTTGCCGACTGAAGCGGAATGGGAGAAAGCCGCGAGGGGCACGGACAAACAGCCTTACCCCTGGGGAAGCTCTCCGCCCAATTGGACGACGGCCAATTTTGGAAAAACCGGTAGTCCTCCACAAGTGTACCAAGAAAAACTCAAGCCGGTCGGATCTTACCAATTGGGCAAGAGTCCGCATGAAATCTACGAGATGGCTGGCAATGTTTCAGAATGGGTGACCGCCTGGTACGAGGAAGGCCCCTCCAGCAAGGATTGGAAGATCGCCCGGGGCGGCTCCTGGCGAGATCGACCGACGGCTCTCCGTTCCACCTACCGTCTCCGTTTTCCAGCATCAACCCAAAACGCGTTCCTCGGGATTCGTTGTGCCAAAGATCCATGACAATCAGCTACCGCCCCCTTTCGAGGGTGAGGTCTTGTTTCGCTCCATTCCTTCCAAGACAAGGCTGTTTGGTCACAATCAGCTTCCCCCAACATGCCTTCGGTATTTGAGGAATCTCTATATTCAACTTTCATCAGAATCATTCGAGTCCCCCCTAGCGTTTTGCCGATTGGTGGCTCGGTATCGTGATTTGCTAGAGTTTCGGCAACCATCAATGGCAGCTAGCCTTAGGGACTTATGTGAACCTCACCCTCTTCGCCATCCTGATCATCATGATGGGCCTCCTGCTCTGGTGGTTCTGGCTTTCTAATACGAAACACACGGATACGGGCAAGGGGGTGGAGGACTATTTCAAAAATGCTGCAAGAGTCTATTGTGGCATTCAAGAGTACGGGGCCAAACTCGCCGCACTCCCCGCCGCTCAAACCGCCACCCCCAACCAACGAGAAACGCTGTTCTCCCACTTAGCGAGTCACAGGCAGTCATTGAAGGCTCTTGTCCAGCAAGGGCCCGGGGCCAAGGCATTTCAAGCACGGTGGGAAGATCTTACACAAGCCATCCACGAGCAAGATTGGACCAGCCAAAATCATGAGGAAGCTAAACAGGAACTGGAATTGTTCAGTTCTGATTATCACAAGGCTCTTATGGCTGAGGATCCCTTGGTCTTTGCTCGGAACTATCCGACCCTTTTCCAAACATCGACCCTAAAGGACCTCATGACGGAGAGCACACAGCTCATCCAAGCCGATATGAATAGGAACATACAAGATCTCGAAAAATTCAAGACACTGAAAGGACTGGATGAGGACAAACGGGAACATTTGGAGACCGTTCAACGAGAGCTGAAGAAGTACCTTAAGAATCCCAATACCCATAAAATTTATAACTCGGAGGAAAGACATAAAAAAACTACTATGGAGCATTCCCCTCTTTATTCGAGTATAAGTCGAAGTCCATCTTACAATACCGTCTGAAGGTACCCTCTTAAAATGTCTCGTCGTGCGACGATCCCGATCAATTTTCCTTCAGCATTGATTACCGGAACTCGAATCAAATGATTGTTTTGTAGGACATCCATCACCGCCACGACTTCTGCATCCTTCGTGACCGATAATGGAGAAGTGGTCATGATATCTCCTGCCCGGACTTCACTCAATTTGGCCCCTTTGCGAACAGCGGCGAGGAGGTCAAACTCTGAAACAATCCCCACCAAGATTTTCTGATCGTTCACAATGGGCACAGACCCGAACCCTTCCATCATCAAGGACGCGAGCCATTCCGCTTTGGAGTCCTTAGTCGCTGACTTCACATTGGGTTCCATGAGGACCCCGATGCTCAAATGGGTAAACGTCTGATCACGCAACTCCCCTTGCGCAGTTTCCATAGGGGCCTCCTTTGGTAATTCCGTAAAATGTGAGCGCCCTCTCTTATGTTGGTTACCAGGGCACAGCCGGCCAGTACCCCAAAAAGAGGTACATCAACCCAAAGTACCCTCCTCCAACTAGAAGAGGCACCCCGACGGTGAACAGTGTAGCTCCTGCCAGGCTTTTCACCCCACTGAGGATGGCATGCCGCCAGCCTCTTTGGCCAATCACTGCTCCCGCCCACCCATACACAAAACTGCTCACGCCCAGAATGGCTAGAGTCACAGCAAACAACTGAGTTACAGGATCCATCGTACGCCTTTCAACAAGATCATCATCCTGAGATTAGTGATGAGCGACGGTCGGTCGGAGATACACGAAGGGAGGCGTGGGGATTAAAGACCACTGGGGAAGTGATTCGGTGAGTGAGGGTTCCTCACGCGTCCATTGTCAAGATTGTTCAAAAAGCGGCGAATAATGTCAATGCCAAGCGGATCAACATGGAAAAATGAAGGGCCCACATGAGTTTACCCAGGTATGAACGGCAAAAACACCCGTCATCAGCCCATTAGAATACCCGCCTTCATGCCTCCTTCTTCCCACTACCTCCCAGACCTTTCCCAAGAAATCCAAATGGTTACACTCTTAAGAAATCCCGACACATCCTCTCAGTCTGTTTAAACAGGAAAATCCCTTTCGGTTTACATGATCTGGTTGTTGGTTTATCTCTCTTTCTCGATAATTGATAATTTATTCTGTAAATTGCCCCCAGTTCCTTGACAGATGCCAAGGCCATAGAGATGCCAGATTCAGGATATCCCATACCCATTTTGAGGAATTGAGGAAAGCCTATTCCTCCCCTATTCTGATTACTGTACCCCCAACAGCATACATTTACTGAAGGAGGTACGGATTATGTGGTTGGAAGAAATGGAAACTATGCAAACCTGGGTGAATGGAGAAGAGATTGTGTTAAAGAAAGTCGGTAAATCCTTCGCGTATCGTCCGGATGGAGCAGCCGGCGATTGGATTTCGGGACTACCGGAGGGGCTCACTTGGTCTGACGCTCAAGCTCTCTTTCACGATTCGTTATAGTTATACGTGTGCTCGACCTGATGGTCTGATATTCAGAGGAACTTGATTTCCAAAAAATGAGCAGAATTGTTCTCTACTCAAATCAGAAGTTAATAGTTCTTTAGAGCAATAGTCCCTCCTCGTTTCCCCTAGTACAATAAGGTATACACACCATTCTATTTTGGGGTTAAACTAATGTGGATGGAAGACGTCATGACCGCCCAAATCTGGATTAATGGCGGGGAGGTCATTATCAAAAGAGAAGGTGAGGAATTTTCTTTTCGTTTAGCCAATGAGTCAGGGGAATGGATCCCCGGACTTCCGGATGGCATGATCTGGGCAGATGCCGAGGCCCTCTTCGATTAAACCCTTTTTCCATTCTTCCCTTTTGAAAGAGAGGTACCTCACCCTGGTTTTGATCCTATAGCTTCCGGCTATTCCCGTTTGCCCATCAAACGGCTTGACAGCCCATTACACGTCGAATGTCTTAGGAAAATGGGATGGCCGAATTTGTTTTTGAGCAGCCATTCCTCCCAGCAGCGCCAACGCACTCATATTGTTCGGTTCGTCCATTTCCTGCAACCCCTGGACTTCCTGGGCCTTGAGATCGACTTGTAAATGTTGCTTCAACCAATCTCGATCCAACAACACGTTATACCGGAGATAGGTTAAGAATTCCTGACCTCCCAAAACCTCATGTTGAAGATTCCCGATTTCCCGATCGATCGTCCAGGCTGTCGGACTTCGTGACAGCCATTGGAGTAGAGTCTGGTTCATGGCATCGCAATCATTCATTAGAGAAGTCAGAGCCTGGACAGCCACCTTGCCTGCGGTCATGCTCATCACATCTTCAGCAGACATACCGATCTCCTGAGCTCCCGTCCCGACTGAAACAAGCAAGAGATTATCGGCCCCAGTGGCCCACCGCAATCCAAACCCCTTCACCGTTGCCATCATGAATAATTGAAGAGCGGGATTATTATGGGGACTGACTCCCCCATCCACGAATGCCCCAGACACCTTCCCCGCAATAGTCAGCTGTTCAGGCTTAAAATAACTCGGAGCCGCGGCACTGGCCCGGACGAGTTCTCTAATCAGAAAATCCTTATTGGGAGTCGCGCGCCTTTTCCGATGTTTCGGATCAAAGTACCGGCCCTTGGGATTATTCATCAACGGCCAGGGACTTCCCGTATCCAACCGTTTGGTCATGATCATCAGACCTGTTTGAAAATCCGAACTTCCCAACGTTCGATCTCCGAAATGATCTTTCAACGCCTCTTGTAATGGCTTGGTCGGAAATTTGGCCTGTAAAAGCCCCCTTCGCCAGAAGGACTTTTGAAAGACTTTTTCTCCCAAGTCATTGTACAGACCCTCGAGCTTCTCGACAGACCATCCTAAAGCCAAGCCCGTGGCGATAATGGATCCCGTGGATGTCCCGCCAATCAAATCAAAATACTGGCAGAGTCGAAACTCTGGATCATTGCCGTTTCGTCTGCGCAGAAGCTGTTCGATACGCTTGAGATACTGCAGGGATAAGATTCCCCGTATTCCTCCCCCGTCTAATGCCAACATTCGCTTGGGTCCAGGGCCGAATAAATGTTGGTCTCGTGTACGAACCTTCATGCGTCCTCCATTGATGGCATATGAATGAATCCCAATGTGATCCAAACGGGAATGAGGCCAATCCCTAGACCCAACACACTCCAAGCCCAGAGTGAGGGCGCGGGAAACCAGGGTGGTGCCGGGCTCCCGACCAACCAGGACCCTATCCCCGTGAGCACACAAAACACGGAAAAGGCCGTCAACCCTGTAGCAGCTAACGCACGCCAGAGACGAGTGACACCTTTGGCAACCTTTGTCCCCACATGTTTCTCAACCGGCGCCCAAAACCCAGGGGGATACGCCCGATGATAAAATGCTGTCAGACATTCCATACTTTCTGGTCGCGTGGCTAATGAGGTCACGACCCCGATGAGGCCAGACCCTAATCCCATGATTAACAGCCGAGCGGCATCCTGATCAGGCAACCACCACAATAAGAAAGGTGCCAAGAGAAATGACCCGACAAGACATGACAACTCACCCCAGGCCGTGACTCTCCACCAGATCCATCGCAAGATCAACAAGACCCCCATTCCCGCTCCTAACAGTAAAGAGATCTGCCAGGCCATTTGAATGGAAGACAGCCAAGGAAGGATAAGTAGGGCAATGGAGAGAATCAACACGTTACTCCCACGAGCAACCCAAACGAGGGAACTCGAGGAAGGGGAACGCTTCAGCCATCCTTCGCAAATAAAACGTCGATAGATATCGTTGGTCCAATACGAGGCTCCCCAATTTAAATGGGTGTCCACGGTCGAAGCCAGCGCTGCCAACATCCCTACCAACAATAATCCTTTCAACCCAGGTCCAAGCAAAACGGACATTCCTTGCACAAAGGTGGATTCCCGGTAGGCCATCACCTCAAACGTGATGGATGATGATTCAGGCGGGAAGATGATTAACAGACCTATAGCAATCGGCAACCAGATAAGACTTCTCACCAGCACCTGTGCCACGGTGAATACCACCGCCGCTATCCGGGCATCATGATCCGAGCGACAAGCCATGGACCGTTGAGCTAAGTACCCGGTCCCATCGGCATTCATCTGCAACATCCATTGAAACGCATAGACTAGTATCACGAGGACGGTCACGTCCTTGGCTCCCCACGGGGTGAACGCTAACACCTCCTGGGCGGTAAGACCGTACCCAGGACTAGTCTTAAATTGCTCGTAGAGTCTTTCAGGTAAAGCAGACAGACCACCCACATGGTCCACGATCACCCAAGCAAAGATGAGACTTCCCAGAATTCCGAGCCCAAACTGGACTAAATC
The DNA here is from genome assembly GCA_965223275.1 of Nitrospirales bacterium. Classification (GTDB taxonomy): domain Bacteria; phylum Nitrospirota; class Nitrospiria; order Nitrospirales; family UBA8639; genus Nitrospira_E. Next base: position 3,450,220 of record OZ244992.1, on the reverse strand, counting down.
CGTGGCGACGACACTCCGCAACCCACCGGTGGTGGAATAGAGCATCGTGAGGGCTAATATGGCACCGATAGACAAGAGGTTATTCGTGGAGTGCACCCAGACATGTGGACTTTCCAATCCCCCTGTCGTAAAGGGCACACCTGCCCATTGTACGACCGTCACCAGGCTCTGATACCAAGGTCCGGACAACCATTGATCCCATAACATGAAGGGCTCAGCCAAGCGGGTCGCAGCCAACAACACCATCGCCAGAACCGTACAATTGATGATGGTTCCAAAATACACGGCTTTGACACCCCGCAACGTGGATGCCGCACGTTGTCCATACCGGACCTCCGTTAATTCGGCATCCGTCAACACGCCCACTCTTCTCCAGCTCGGGGCAAGAAGAAAACCCATGAGCAAGAACGCTAAGGCATACACCCATAGTCGCCAGAGAGCAAAAATCCCCGCCGTCGCGACAAGCCCTGTGACCAGCAAGGGTGTATCCGCCGCAAACTGGGTCGCCGCCATGCTCAAACCGGCTTTCCACCCAGGCAAGGTCCTTCCGGCCAAAAAATATTCTTCTAAGTTTTTGGAAGCCTTTGAACGTTCTCGAAACCCAGCATACACTGCGTACAGAATAAACAGCGCCAGGATACTCCAATCCCATCCTGTCATCATGCCCCACCCATCCCTCAGGAGCCCGGATCAAGGATCGAGACGATCTGCCATCCCAAAAATGGTAAAACCAGCCCGCACACGATGAGGGCCAGCCCCAGGAACATCACGAAGAACCCGATAAGAGTCGCCCGAGTTCCCAGCACTACAGGTGCTGAGTTTTTGAATCCCATTCCCGACGGAGGCCATTGAGCAGTGCTCCGGACACGAGAACCTATATACATAACATACGCTCCCATCCCGACAGCAGGAAGACCAGCCATCATCGTGACGACCAATAGCAGCAACCCGACATGATTTATTTTTTCAGGTACGGTTAATGATTCGTTATGGGCTAATTGATCCAGATATTCCATCGAAAAAAAGACCATCAACCCTCCACACACTGTCAACGTGACAAACAGCATGATCAATACCGGACGTGAAGTCGTGTGCAATTTTGGTATAGGCACGGGAATTACCTGTTGTGATGGGTGTCCGTCATGGCTCGATAAAACGCTCGACATTGTGAAAGATAATCTGGAAGATGCTCCTGAACAAAGACATTCATCTCCCAAGGGTGCCCGGTCAACCGATGCGCTTCGTGGAGGGGAAGGAGATAGGCAAACACCTTGGCCCGCTCCTGCCCTTCTGTCACTATTTCAATATGTTTTCGTTGATAGACCGGATCCTCAAACTGGTCTAGGAGATTCCAAGCTTCTGGATCCAGTCCTTCATACAGGCGACCCGTCGTGATCGCGTTCTTCTCGGAGACCATCCCTGGATAGCTTGCATTTTTCAACAGGCATCGGGCGAAACCATGTGCGATCGCATCTCTCCATTTCCAAGACCGTCCTGTCACCGCCTCCATGACTTCAGGAATTTGCAAGGTCCCATAAGCAAACAACCTATCTTCCATAATGACCCGACCAGGATTCTTTTCTATTCTGTTGATGTAGCCCCTTGCCGAATCGCTTCATGTCGTTTCCCCAACCACATTCCAGTGCATATCCAAAGGAGGGCAATGGGCATCGCCACAAATGCCATGTGTGACAACGTGGTTCCCATACTATGCAACCCGGAGACGATCCACGTGCCCGTTGCATCAGCCCCTCGATGCATGACGGTGTCGATCACATTCTTGGCTTGGTACTTTTCCTCTCGAGGGACTACCGTAAACAACGTCTCCCTGGTAGGTTTGGTGATAGAAAATTCACCCGCCCGTCTCAAAACACCAAATCCGATCAAGACCGGCAGTACCGTAGCAAGCCCGAATAATCCAAACCCGATAAAAGACACCACAGGCATGATGGCCAGCATCGTTAACACCCCAAACCGCGTCAGCAACCACCCCGTCGCAAAAAATTGAAGCGTAAAGGCCAACAAATTAATGCCCAAATCCGCTGCGGCGAATAATTGCATCCGGTCTTCAGAACTCGGGATGACTTGAGGAATGAGAAGAGTTTGTTGGGAGTATAAAAAGGTTGAAAGAACCGAATAACACATTAAATACACGGTGATTCCCAGCAAATACGGAGAATGGAAAATTCGCACTACACCCACCCACAAACTTGGTGGAGAGGCATGGGAACGTTCCAAAGAAGAAAGAGGTTTTCTCCCTAATTCCATTCCATAAAAACGCTGATACCACTTTAACAAGGCAACAATACATCCTATGGCACACGTCAGCAAAAAAGCCGAAGCGAGCAACAATCCTTGAACTCCTACGCCTTTGACGACAAGGGCGGTGATGAGCGGCCCGGTCATGGCTCCCAAACTCCCCCCGGCTGAAATACACCCAAACAATCGACGTGCGGCTTCGGTGGGAAACATATCGGCCATGAAACTCCAAAACACCGAGACCACAAACAGATTAAAGACACTCAGCCAGACAAAAAACACAGGGGCCAGCGCCTTTAGGGTGACCCCCACCTGCAGAGCGAAAAAGAATCCCAGCAGGTTCACGATAAAAAACCCATACACCGTGGGCAACAACCGCTTGACCGGAAAATGGCCTGCCACCCAACCAAAAAAAGGAATCACCCCCAGCATGGTGATAAACACAGCTGAAAACAACCAGGGAAGTTTGTGAGCCCCGGAGAGAACTCCCATTTCATCACGAACCGGCCGAAGGAGGTAATAGGCCGCGAGCAAACAAAAAAAATACGCAAAGGACCAAAGCAGAGCCGGCAATTCTTCATGTTCAACAAGAATCACTCGTGACAGCAGTCGATGTGCTCGTTCCATCATATGGGAAGATTCCCTTTTTTCCCCGGTCACTATAGCCCATTGCACGGTGAATCACCACGACGCCACCTGTGTCAACCCACAGGTTTCTCTCTTGACCGAACGAAGATGTGACTCCCAGGGCTTCGTGTTTCATGAACGTTTTTGGTATAGTATTTCGCGCATGGCCGAACACGAAGTTGGAGAAGGCCGGCACTCCACCCCACCATCCCTATGTCGTTCAATCAGTCATACCCACCACAAGGGCTCTGAACCATGAGCCGCCGTACCGTGAATTGGATCTTGATCTCATACCTGGTTCTCGTGTGGGGTGCGGTCATCTTTCGGGTTGACCGGTTTCCCATTACCTGGGTGCCTATGTATAGCGTGTACAAGCCTGACGACACAATTTCATCAAAAATTTGGGACAACAAACGCTACAAGAAAGGCTTTAACGTCACCCATCGCGACGGTTCAACGAGCCTTGTATCCTACAAAGATCTCAATATTCCCAAGCCCAACTTCCGGCGTCTGTACTATAGCCGCATTTATGGGACCGGTCCCCCCAAGCATAATCAAGGGAACACCTCCTTAGAAGGGTACAACCGATGGATACGGGGATTGGGACCAGATGAGGACAATTTCTCGGTCGATTGGACATGGCGGTTGTTTTGGACTCTCAACAAAACATTGGGGCATGAACCTCTTGATCCAAAATTCATTACTCGCATTGAAGCCTCCCTCCGCAAACGCTACTACCGCAAAGCCGATTTATTACGAGGGGATACAAGTCATCCCACCATAAAAGATCGATCTGGCCTTATCGAATGGAAGGAAACGTATCTCACACGGTGGCAGAACAGTGAGCTCTAACGCAGTCAGTCGGGCTTGGAACCAATTTTTCTTTACGGGGTTTTCCGGCGAAAGCCTGGGCCTGTTGCGGATGTATATCGGCGTGGGCCTCTTGTTTTTTCACACCTGGCAGTTTGCGACGGTTTTAAGCCTCAACCCTTTCGGGGCCAATTACTACTTTATTGAACCGATTTGGTATTTTCGTTTTCTCGGCGTCTCCCATCACATTCCTGCACTTTCGTTCCTCGTCTACCTGATACTCATGGGCGCCACCTATCTGATGATCATCGGCAAACACACGCGCCTTGCGATCCTCACCATGATTCTCTGCATTTTTTACCTCAAGGGTGTCAGGGACAGTTTCAGCGGAGATGTCCACCACCGGTACATCATTCCCATGCAAATTTTGTTTTTTTTGTTGTTATCCAAATGCGGGGAGGTTCATTCTCGTGACGCCAAGATTCGGCCAACCGCTCCCCTACAGGAGTGGGAGGCCAGCTGGCCGATAAAAATCGCACAACTCTACGTCGCGCTATTTTACTTTTGGAGTGTGATCGCCAAAGTTCGGGTCTCTGGTTGGGTGTGGTTTGCGGGAGAGGGCCGGATTCAAGAAGTCCTCATTAAACGATCAGTTCGCTATGGGTTTGGTGAGGACGGCCAGCCTCTCAAGAATGCACTGAGTTTCTGGTTAGCTCAACACCCTGACTTGATCGCCGTCTTTTCACACCTCGTCTTGGCCTTTGAACTGGGATTTCCCTTGATTCTCCTGATTCAATCCACGAAATTTCGGGCCATGTTTTTATTGGGAGTGGTCTTTTTCCATCTTTCCACCTTTGTTCTCATGAATGTGAATTTTCTGCTCATCCCCTTCGTCTATCTCATCTTCTTTGACATGGTTCCGATTCATGCCTGGGTCAAAGCTCAGGGCCAACGGTTATTTGGGCACCGCTTCTCAGCTTCTACTTAACCGTTGACCATCAAGAGAAGGGCAGACAGGTGGTCGCGTGCCCCAACCCCGTCAGGTTGTGGTACTATGGAGGGGAAGAACAGCATACAGTCAGACTGTCGCAGGGAGAAAGTCGATTCGTGAAGCAGGGAGCCAAACTCACGTCTCATGAATGGAATGCACACGAACGGGTTATCGTGTTTGATGGAGTCTGCAACCTCTGTAATCGTTTCGTCAATTTTGTGATGGATCGCGACTCCAAGGGTCTGTTCAAGTTTGGAACACTTCAATCAGAACCCGCACAGATAATCCTCAAAGAATTAAACCTGGCCCGGGACGATTTTGAGACATTTTTACTCTTAGAGGATGGGAAGGTCTATACGAAGTCTACCGCAGCCATCAAGATCCTTCGAACTCTTGGCTACCTTTGGCCACTCATGTCGGTGTTTATGATCGTGCCTCAGGTCATCCGCGACCAACTCTACAGTTTTGTCGCCCGGAATCGGTATCGTTGGATGGGAAGGGCTGACGTCTGCCGCGTTCCCACCCCCAAAGACCTTGAACGATTCGTGTAAAACCAACCTCATCTTCCCACAAAGGTGCGGGGTCTCTCCGACCATCTCATTCGATTTCTAATACCTCACTAATCCGAGGGGCTCCATATTCTGCAGAACCTGTGATGACCGTAAGATTAGGACGAATAGTGACAGAACCTTCATGATGGGTATGTCCACAGTAGACGGAAATCGCATGCTGAGGATGTTGCTCAGCCACATCTATCAAGACATCGCCCACGGCCTTACAGGTAAAAAACGGTAACCAATCATCGTTACCAATTTTTCCCTCATACCAACACGCCTCTTTAAAGGGTGGAACATGGGTCAAACAAATGACCTGAGACGAGACAGCCAAGGCTTCGCGTAACACGTTGCCCATTTCTTCGGCCTCTCGATCTCCCAGGGCTTTGAGTTTCAGCCACGTCTTAGCTCGATCGAGCCCCTGAAAGTCCTCGATCAGGACTTGATCCGTTAATCTCACCGGTGACCGCTGATAGTCACCATACCGTCCGTCTCCCCACCCGTCTTGTCCGACTAACACGGTGGTCGGGGTCAACCTCACCACTCCCGAAATAGGAAGATATCGGACTCCAGTTTGGTTTTCGCACCAGGCTGTCAGAGAGAGACGAACGTGGCGAACAGAGCTAAAGTAATAATCATGGTTTCCAAGCACAAAATACACCGGTATTTGCACGGCCTGATGCATTTCATCCAGCAAGGCAACCAATGTCGGGGCCTCGGCAATGTCTCCAGTCACGAATACCCCATCGGCTTGCTGAGCGACAATCGAAGCAAAAAACTTCGCTCGCTCATCCGGTGCGAGAAAATTTAAATGAATATCCGTAGCCCAAACCATTCGCATTTCAATCGTTTTCCTATGGGCTGAAGTGTTCTGCTCGTTTCACCAATACGAACATTCTGACATCAGGCGCTCTCAAGGAGCCTTCCCTTCTAGCCAGACCATGTCCTTCGGTAGCGGAGGGCCTCGAGAGATGGTATAAGACTTTTACCCAAACGGATCACTCCCGGCAACCATCATCCCATCCCGGAGGAGCTCAACTATGACAGATTCCGCTACATCCTCAACCCATTCCCAACTTGCTACCCTGGGCGGTGGATGTTTTTGGTGTTTGGAGGCTGTTTTCGATCAACTCAACGGGGTGGAATCGGTTGAGTCGGGGTATATGGGTGGAGAACGACCCCATCCAACGTACGAATCCGTGTGTACGGGAACCACAGGCCACGCGGAGGTCATACAGATTCGGTTTAATCCTGAAATAATCTCGTATTCTGAATTACTGGAGGTTTTCTTCGCCATTCACGATCCCACGACCCTTAACCGACAAGGTAACGATGTGGGGACCCAATACCGGTCTGCCATCTTTTTTCATTCCCCAGAGCAAGAAAAAATCGCGCATGATGTGATCGAAAACATTACCCAGCTCAATCTTTACCCCAATCCTATCGTCACCCAAGTGGTCCCCGCCATGACATTTTATGAAGCAGAGGCGTATCACCAAGAATATTACCTGAGGAATCCCTCTCAACCCTATTGTGCCTATCTCATCAACCCGAAAGTTGCCAAATTTCGTCAACAGTTTTCCGGCAAGCTCAAATCTTCATAGTCGTCACACGGGCTAGTATGGTCATAACAGACCTAACTGACCGAACATTTGAGACAAGGCATCACCCAATCGTCCAGCGAGGTCGGCCTTTAAGGTTACCTGGCCCAGGTACATGTGAACCGGTGTCCTCGGTGGGCAGAACGGTGAACCACTATCCTTCACACCGATGACTTCAGCGATGAGCGTATTGTGGGGGATGACATCGACGTTTTGAACCACCAATCGCACACGGGCTTCGACAATACACGTCTCACGTCCCTGTCCTAGCGGATGAAGAAAAGGTACACGATGCCTGTCCGTCGAAAACACGACATCCCCAACACGAATCGGTCCTTCCGGGCCAACTGAGTATAAAACCACGGGAACGAGGAGAACCACGAAAATAGCGACCCCAATCGATAATAACGGCGCCCGGGAGCTTGAGGAAGGATCCTTGCCAAAGGATGGATGTTTAGTCACAAATTCACCACTTCCAGAGAAACAAGAGACGAACCGTGAATATGGGGCTAATCGAGTACAATGGACTGTTACGGCATTAGGATTCTCACATGAACACGCCTATCAGCTTTCACACGCTCTTGGCCCGCTGGCCTTGGAAGCCTATTCCGCATTGCCCTAGCCGCTATGTCCTCTCCCCACGCCGTTTGCAGCTGTCACTGACGGAATTACTGAACTACCCCATGAATCTCAAGTTCACAACCAGTCCCCTGGCGAAGGATCCCATCCTCGTGTGTCGGGTATCTGACGGAGGAATTATTTCATATCAGCAACCAAACGGCACCCTGATCCACACCTTGAATACCTCGGAAGGATTCTCCCGAAAGATCCAGCAACTTGAACTCGACCTTGCTTCTTTACCATCCCTACCAAACCAGTCACGATGACCCCTGTCATCATAAGAAGAAGATTAATACGGGTGTTTCCTAAGATGAAACTGGAAAAGAATGAGGGAAAGAACACGTTCGAGAACAAAAAAAAGTACGACTGTGAATCCGATACCCAACAACGATAAATTCAACCCCTCTCGGACAAACAACAGAGGCAGAGCACTCTCCGGCACCTGATCGATCCCTAAGGCTTTACCACCACTCACCATCCCCCACCGTCGTTTGATAAAACTGGAACAACTGTCCCCCACCATGGCAAACAATCCAATTTGAAAACCGACATCCCAGGATAGGCCAACCAGAAGCGCAAAAAGCGTAGCTCCACACATCGCGCATATGACTCCCCGAAAGGATTTAGAGGGTCCGAGGAGGGGGCGTCCGTCAACAAATGTGACTCCACAATCTAGAGGCGCATTCCACTTTTCTCCTAATACCCACCGCGCCATGATCGGTGCACCGTTGGCGACAAGAAGGAGAAATAACAGTTGAGCGTAAATCATAGAACAGACACGACCGACACCTTCTCGGCTTCACCAAAAAATTCAGAATCGAGCGGATGCTTACCAGAAAAACTGTCCCCAACCATCCACGATTAGGGCTGTTCTTCACTACAAAGGTCTGGTGTCGGCTGAAGAGAGGTAAAGTCGAAAAGATGGGTATCGAGTAAATGACTGGGAATGACCTTTGCCATGGCGGCAAACAGACTGTCTTGGGAACCGGGGAACCGTACCTGCCAATCGCTCAAAATACGCTTAACCTCTTTGCGCTTTAAATTTTCCTGAGAGCCACAAAGATCACAGGGAATGATGGGAAATTCCCGCAATTCAGCATACCGGACAAGCTCCTCTTCACGAACATACGCCAGGGGACGAATCACGATATGCTGACCATCATCCGATCGTAATTTGGGAGGCATCGCCTTAATCGTGCCGTTAAACAGGAGGTTCAACAACAGTGTTTCTATCATATCGTCTCGATGATGGCCAAGCGCAATTTTGGTCGCTCCCAATTTTTCCGCCAGACCATATAAAATCCCCCGTCGTAACCGGGAACAGAGAGAACAGGTTGTTTGTCCCTCAGGAATCACACGTTTCACGACGGAATACGTATCCCGCTCTTCAATATGAAAGGGAATACCCCGTTTGGTCAGGTATTCGGGAAGAATATGGTCGGGAAACCCAGGCTGCTTTTGATCCAAATTGACGGCAATCAATCGATACGCCACTGGCGCACGAGATTGCATCGACATCAAGACATCCAACATCCCATAACTGTCCTTGCCTCCTGAGAGACAGACCATAACGGTGTCACCTTCCTCGATCATCGAAAAATCAGCGACAGCCTGACCGACGAGACGACAGAGACGAGAATGAAGTTTTTTGACTGGGCCAGTAAGATTGGCCTCCACTGGTTCTTTATGGAGAGATGATGGACACATAAGAGGAGATACTATGAATACTCAAATTTTACCGTAATGGTTCCCGAAGCCGGCACATGCACCTCTTTCTCCAATTCCCCCAGTGTTTCGTGCCAAACTTGGAGGGTGTAGGTACCCGGAGGCAGAGGAGGCAACTCAAACGTCCCTAAGGCATCCGTCACCATAAAATAGCCATGAGAAAAGACCTTCAAGACTCCTCCCATAAATTTATGTTTGTCGCATCGGATACCATATTCCCCAATCTGTTTAATGGTCTTGGGAATAGGTCGCGATCCAGGCAATTGCGCCACATTGAGAAAGGTTCGCTTGTTCCGAGAGATATGCGTGTTATGCAGGATAGGATCCTGATTATGCACTTCCAATCTATCGCCTACCTTAGCCGCTGACACATGGGGACTAAATCGACATTCGGTATTGCTGAGCAAACGCGTGCTTTTTGAAATTGAGGGCAAAGAAGAATCTAGCGCTTTAACACTCACAATCGCGGATTGAAGGCCTTGGTTCGCAGGATTCACGTGCACCGGCATCCATGACCGGGTTTTTCCACACACGACCTGATCTTTGGTCACTTCTAATAGTTGAGCGGCCGGTGGAGTCCCACGAAACGAGACTGACCCTAGAATCGTACCACCCTCAGGAGCCGCATAGAGAGTCACCACCACAAACCACGTCAGCAAACCATGAACCCAACCCCACCCTACCGGCTTCATGAATGCAGTCTATCCACCCTAAGAGAAGGGGGTCAAGCAATCATGCCTTCAGAACCCCAAGCTCCTTCTTCAGGAACGCGATAGAAGTTCCAGATGGAATGTTTACCCATTTTGGATAGGTGAAGATGGGAAACCGATCAAGAACGATCCATTAATGAGAGAAGATAATTCACCAGGTGCCAGACATCATCTTCTTGGCCCTGAAATTGAGCAGCATAGGAGGGCATGGCAGTACCATCCAATCCCGTCCATAAACTTCGGATGATGTCATTGGGGGTGGCCCCATTCCGATATTCTTCGCGATACCGAAAATCTGTCGCTCGTGCAGGCAACCCCTGCTCATCCACAAGATCTTTCCGAACATCACCTTGCCCATCTCCCTCTTCACCATGACAGGTATGACAATCTAAAGCCACGTAGACTTCTCGCCCCCGGGCGATACTCGCGTTACTCGAAGTAATCGGAGAGCCGGGAAGCACAATCGGTTCGGACGTCGTCTGTTCCATCCCCGGAGTCAAGGTTTTGAGATAAGCGAGAACCTGACGTCTCTCCAATTCGGAGAGCCCACGAAAGCCCGGCATCATTCCCGAAATCCCATCGGTGATCACGCGTAGCAGATCTTCATCCGTCGGGAATTCTCCCGATGCCGTAGAACGATACTTGTAATTTCCAACCGTAAAATCCCGCGGACGGGAACCCAGATATGCCGAATTATAAAACGCGGCAGGTCCGTCTCCCTCCCCCAGCACACCGTGGCAGGTTGCACAGGAACGCTCATACACCAGTTGGCCAGGTGATACTCGACCCTCATCAGCCCCGTAGACGGCGACATGTTGAACGAGGACCACAACCAACCAAACCCCTATCCACCGAGCTTTCTTCAAAACATTCACCGCAGGCAACCTCGTCATTAATAGGCCACAAAAATATTGACTCCAAAGAAATTCCGGAGGTTTCGTGCCGCATACGTGCCATCTTCGGCATCCCGCACATTCACTTCATCCCGAACTTGTAAGGCAATATTGGAGCGAAGGTAATACCGGATTTGTGCTCCGACAAACGTCGCACTTTTTCGTTCACTCAACACCCCGCCAGCATCCATATGATCATACCGCAACCCTACCATGAGGCGATTAGTCGCAATGGCATGAGCCTCAATCGTCAAGCCCGTTGCCGTATCATCAAACGTGCTCCCCATCCCATCCGGCAAATCGGTCACACGATCGATCGTATAGACCCCATACAGATCCAACCACGCATAGCGGACCCTTGCCGCCACACCATAGCGGGTGCGACTGACGTCCGTTCCATCAACGAGCTTGGCATTATGATTGCCAAAATACGCAAATCCTGAAAGATTGGCCGAGAAGAGGTGGGATTGGCCATAATCCAACCTCGCCATCACGTACCAATCCTTAGAATTGTTAGAGTCACCGGCATCTTCATCCGCTCCATTCAGGATGCCAATCTGGTAGAGAAACCAATTCCCAAAAGGCCGGCCATGAAGATCAATGCCAATCTCTTCCGCGGAGTGATACAGGGTCGATTGAAAGGGGAAAATTACATCGCCGCTCTGATCGAACAAACCATAAAATTTCGAGGCAAACGCACTAGGCAATAAACCCCAGCGCGTAATAGTAGGACCGAAAGGGCCTCCTGGCCCACCAACCTTTGGCCCCACGGGTATAAACTGAGGACGAGCCGTGGCCACGGAAAAATATGAAGATGGATCGAGACGACCGATCCTCAAGTGCCCCCAATTCATCCCCCCCAGGTTATTAAACGTCATAAACGCTCGCCCTAGCTCAATATCACTCGATTCCTCGAACAACGCCGACGCATCGACTAAAAACCCCACGTTTTCAGTTAGGGTTCCGGCAGTAAACAGGCGAAATATGACGGGAGTCGCAAACTCGGTCTGATCCTGGCCAAATGCTGACCCTTCCCGTTTGACCTCGGTATGATTGACCCCTTGCAGATCCAGGAGAAAAGCGAGATAATTGGACACTTCGTCCAGAGTCAGATCCCCATAACGCAGTTTGCCGACCAGTCCCCCATCGGCAGTTCCGGGCAGTTGGTAGCCATTTTCCAAGAATTGTTCTCCGAAGGAATTCAGGCGTGGCCACCGTGTATGGCACACATGACAATTCACCTCATATTTTCGTGCAAAAGCCGGAAGGGCCCTGGCATTGGGTGCCACTGAGCCTAGGAAAACGGCCAAGAAGACCAGGGCACAGAACCCCATCAGCCACATTCTGAGTGAGGAGGTAGGGGCAACCATACCTAGCGAAATTGATGACGATACTTGAACGGAGAGCCCACCATTTTTTCTGACATGTTCGAAATGAGAAGGCTCATTTCCCTATGGTTCGGACACTCATCATGCGTATGGTGTACACGTGGCAGAAACTAGGAAGGAAAAGACTCTCAACAACCCTCTTTGAGCGAAGGTGGTCTTTTGATGTCCTGCATGCATTCACTTTCGTCAGCGAGGTGACGGTCTATTGTAAAGTAGCTTACTATATCAAAAACATTCCGAAGAAGGCCATCGCCTCTGCCCATAATATTCCCAGGCATCATCTTATGATTCTCCATTTATGATTCGCCATTGACTCATGCTCACTCCACCGAACACATTCCTTTCTCGGACTTGGAACCAGGGGAAAAGAAGTTTGCGTTTTCGCCAAACGCTTTTTCTCTCCCTGGTTATCCTTCTCCTTATGGGCATATTGGCCAGCATCATGCTGCAGCAGCAGCGATCGGCTCTCTATCACGCTGCAGAAGCTCAGGGGCTCGCTTTCACCCAAGCCTTTGCCATTGGAGGGGGAGCCGCCTTTGAAAACAATCTCTACCGAATCCAAGAAACCCTCATGAATACCCATCTCAATCCCAATATTCTCGGGATTGAAATCATCGACCGCGACAATCTCATCATCGCCTCTCAAACACCGAGTCAAATTGGCCTAACCGTCAATGATTCGGGCTGGTTAGCCCTGAAAGATCAAAATGCAGAAGTTTTTCAAAAAGCTCAAGGTCCCAACCAGGAACCCCTCTTGCTCATGGTCGCCCCTCTTCCAGGCCAAGAAGAAACTCCAGCGTGGATCCGGGTCACGTTTTCGTTGAAGGAAGTCCAACAAGAAGAAACGCAGCTTATCGTACGGATGAGCCTCATCACAATCTTACTGATCTGCGCTGGAATCCTGAGCATTCATTGGTCTCAGCAACGATTCTCTGCAATATTACGACGTGTGGTCGACCAACTCCACGAAGCCCTGGATAAATTAAAATTTTCTCTACGTAATATTGATCCAGCACCTTTCCGGGCCCCAGATCCCCCGGAGTCCAAGTCCCCGGAGCAAGGAGATGTGGAACACTTGGAGCAAACGGTTACGACAACCATTGAGCTTCTGAAAACACAGTCCCAAGCCCTGCAAACCTCAGCCACTCAACTCGAGCAAAAAGTTCACGATCGAACCCGTGCCCTTGAAGAGGCCAAACAATCCCTTGAAAGAGAAATACAGGATCGGCTCATCGCGCAAGAACAGTTAGAACGGATCAGTCGCCAGAATCAATTAATCCTGAACTCTGCCGGAGAAGGCATTTACGGGTTGGACCTTCAAGGGCACGTCACGTTTATCAACCCCGTTGGCGCTTCGTTGCTCGGGTATGAGGTGGAGGAGTTATTGGGTCAACCCATGCATGATCGACTCCATGCGCCAGAAAAGACATCCACATCCTATAGCTGGCTTGACTGCCCTATTCACGGACATTTTTTGCAGGGCAAATCTCAACAAGGCTCGAACCAAATCTTACGACGAAAGGATGGCACAACCTTTCCCGTAGAATTTATTAGCACCCCTATCTACGATAATACGAAGATTACCGGTGCGGTCATCACCTTTACCGATATCACGACCCGCAAGGAACTTGAAGCACATACCCGGGAGGGAGAAGTCCGAATCCGCCAATCACAAAAAATGGAAGCTATTGGGACCCTGGCAGGCGGAATTGCTCATGACTTTAACAATATCCTGACGGCTATTTTGGGATTTGGTCAACTCGCCCAATTAAAAACATCCCCCAATCATCAAACCTATCAATACCTCGGGCAAATTCTCAACGCTGGGAAACGAGCCAAGGACTTAATCAAACAGATTCTCACCTTCAGTCGTCAAAGCGAACCGGTTCATCAGCCCATAGAATTCCGTGCCCTCATTGCAGAAGTCTTAGGACTCATGAAGGCGACCTTACCTTCAACCATCGAGATTCGTGAACATTTCGCCCATGTCTCCGGCCAGATTTGGGCAGACCCCACCCAGATCCATCAAGTATTGATCAACCTCTTTACGAATGCCGAATATGCCATGCGCGGAAACCCGGGAGTACTTTCGATTCATCTTGAACAAATGACCATCCATGATGAACAACGGCTCAAAGCTCTTGACCTCCTTGCCGGCCCCTATTTTCATCTTCGCGTAATCGATAACGGTTCAGGAATTCCTCCTGACGTCCTTCACAAGATCTTTGACCCCTTCTTTACCACCAAGGAACAAGGGAGTGGAACCGGCATGGGATTATCGGTGGCCCATGGAATCATGCTCGCTCACAACGGAAACATCAAGGTGGACAGCATCCTCAATGAGGGCACGACTGTCCATCTTTACCTTCCATACATCGAACTCAAAGCTCCTTCCATTCCACTCGAACAGCAAGGATGGAACCAAGCGCAGAGCCAAGCCCACATTGTATTCGTCGATGACGAAGAGTCACTTGCTCTGATGGGACAACACCTTTTGGAATACCTTGGGTACAAGGTGACGGCCTTTACCTCTCCCGAGCAGGCCTTAGAATTTTTCCGTGCCCATCCAGACCATATTGATGCCGTCATCACCGATCAGACGATGCCCAAAATGACAGGGGAACATTTATCCCTGGCATTGCTGGCGATTCGTCCGGATTTACCTGTTATTCTCTATTCCGGATTTACCCACACTCTGACGCAAGAACGGGCAGAAGAAATCGGCATCCGCCGGATACTGGCAAAGCCGATTCTGATGCATGATCTCGCCACAGTCCTCGAGCAGGTTCTTCCTCAAAAGGCCTGATCTCAAAGACTCCTCTACACCAGAGGTATTTCTTGCCAGTTCAGGATTTCCGCCAATCGATCAGTCAAGGGGGGCAAGACTCTCTCGAAGAACGTTCCCACCCTCATCCAGAAGAGAAGGGCATCGTGAAAGGACAGCTGAGAGGAATCCGGCTTTGTCGGCGGGAGAAATCATAATGGACTGCTGAGAATTGCCATAAATAATCTTTAAACGATCGAAAGAACATGCCGGGCTCGACATGAGATTGTTGACAGGAAAAATCCCACGAATATCCTTCAAGAAAACTCGAAATCGAAAAGGCCCACAATAAATATTCAGACAATTGTCGGTACACCGGTAACCGGTCCCATACAGCAGCCACAACATGAGGGCATCCATCCCCACACACAGACTCACAACCATTCCCACATACCCGGCTGAAACGTCTTCCAGAAAGAGGGGGAGAATCCCACCGACAATGCTTAGCACCACGGCCATCCAAATGAGCAGGACAAGCCACCAATCTTTTTTTGAAGGAAAATAGAGAGAGTCCCGAAACTTTGAATAATCCACAGATTTGTCTTTTGTCCTTAATCCTTAAAGTGCCGATCCTCTTATGCGATACCCCCTATGTTGTCGGTCGGTTCCGGACCTTTCTAAAGGTGTTGACCTGAAATCTCACACCCACTTTTTTTCCACAACAACCCCAAGCAGCGTCCGTTCAGCTTTCTCTGTGAGACTTCAAAATATCATAATAGTCCTATCATTTTTTTAGGTGTACTTATCTTTGATACGGACACGAGAATAGAGTATGCTTGCTGGAAGATTCTGAAGGAAATTTATTGAGGCCACACTCTAACCCTACAGGTATACTCATTCATGCAGGCCATGCTGTTAGAGCATGATGCACCAATTTCCTCAAGTCCTCTAAAACTCAAAGAGGTACCGATCCCCGAGCCCGGACCAGGGCAAGTGCTCGTCAAGGTGCATGTCTGCGGGGTATGTCGGACCGACCTGCATGTGGTCGAAGGCGATCTTCCTCCATCCACCCGCCCGATCATTCCCGGACACGAAACTGTCGGCACCGTGGATCTCCTCGGTGAGGGAGTCACCACGGTGAAACGAGGTGACCGAGTGGGTATCGCCTGGCTTCAAAAAACCTGTCAGGAATGTGAGTTTTGCCATGAGGGTCGCGAAAACCTGTGCGTTCAAACCACCTTTACGGGATACCATGTCCACGGTGGCTACGCAGAATATGCCTTAGCCTCCGAACAGTTTCTTTATCCCATCCCTGATATGTTTACGGACGAAGAAGCCGCTCCACTTCTTTGCGCTGGAATCATCGGCTATCGGGCATTACGTCGGAGTGGAATTCAACCAGGCCAACGCTTAGGTTTGTATGGCTTCGGAGGGTCGGCCCATATCACCATACAGGTAGCCCGGCATTGGGGCTGTTCCGTGTATGTGTGTTCTCTACGGGAAGAACATCGCACGTTGGCAAAACAACTCGGTGCTGACTGGGTGGGAACGGCCGCCGAACTCCCCCCCCAAACCCTTCATTCCGCCATTCTCTTTGCCCCGGCCGGAGAACTGGTTTCCCCCGCCCTTCAAGCACTGGAGCGTGGAGGAACGTTAGCTATCGCAGGCATTCACCTTTCCGAAATTCCCAGCATGGATTATACCCGAGACCTATTTTACGAACGAACACTCCAGAGTGTGACCGCCAACACCAGACAGGATGGACTAGACCTGCTGGCCGAAGCCGCCCGCATTCCCATCCGAACTCATACGATCCCATTTCCCTTGGAACACGCCAACACGGCCCTCGAACAACTGAAAGCTGGAACCATTCAAGGAGCAGCCGTCCTACGGGTCTCATCATAAACTATCTGTTTTTTTTCACAACAATGTACGCTCGTCCCAATCGTTCTTCAGCCAGAACACACAATCAGCATGAGCCCTTACCCCATCGGAATTGCAGACAACGCCATAATTCCTCTTGTCACCGACAGTTCAAAACCGATAGCCTGTCACACAGCAATAGTCGGCGCTTTCAACCTCATACAACAACATTTTTGGAGTATTACTTCTGACCAATGGCTTCTTCTAAACGTGATTATTACGAAGTGCTAGGCGTCAATAAGTCTGTGGACGCCAAAGAACTGAAAAAAGCCTATCGACGCCTTGCTCGAAAATATCACCCTGATTTACACCCAGGTGAAAAAAAGGCGTCCATGGAAAAAAATTTCCAGGAACTCAATGAAGCCTATGAGGTCTTAGGAGACGAAACGACTCGAAAAAAATACGACCAATATGGCCATGATTGGAAAGAAGCTGAAGCATACGAAAAAGCGAGACAACAAGCTGGGGCTGGAAGTACGGGTGGCCATTGGCACACCGGCGCTACGCAAGGCGGCCCGGACTTCAACGACATGTTCTCCGATTTGTTTGGTGGACGTGGGAAAACCGAAGGAACCTACTTTCGAGGTTTTGCCACAGCAGGAGCCGACCTTGAAGCGAACCTCCCCATTTCCATCCACGAGGCCTTTTCGGGAACTCGCCGCACCCTGACTCTTCCCGATGCGACAGGGGCTACGCGATCCGTAGAAGTGCGGATTCCTCCTGGTGCACGCCAGGGGGAACGGCTCCGAGTCAAAGGAAAGGGTGCACCAGGAAGGGGGGGTGGCCCCAGTGGTGATTTGTTCTTTCATGTGCAGATCCTCCCTCACTCCGTTTTTCAGGAACAAAAGGGAGACATTGTGGTCCGCGTTCCCATCTGGCCATGGGAAGCGGTATTAGGAACGGACATTCAAGTTCCAACCTTATCGGGTCCTGTTCGACTCAAAATCCCACCAGGAAGTCAGCCCCAGCATCGCATGCGGTTAAAAGGAAAAGGGCTCCCCAAAAGAAAAGGGGGGCACCATGATCAATATGTCATCCTGGATGTGATCACCCCAAAGGACATTTCCTCAGACGAGAAACATCTTTATGAACAACTCGCGAAATTCGGCCATAACGATCCACGGTCATCTTTACTGCGTGAGGCATCCTATGACTGATGAACCCGAAACCCCGTTTGAAGAAATTTCAGCAGAAATGTTTACAGTCACGCACATGCGACGTGAGGAAGTCTGTGCTCGGTTGGGGATTGGAGATGATCTCCTTGAGGTGTGCCTACATTGGGAAGTGATTCATCAACCAGAACCTGATTCGGATGGCACACAGCTATTCCCAACAGAATCAATCGATCGCCTCAGCCGGGGAATTCGGTTACATCGCGATCTGGGGATTAATTGGCCAGGGGTCAGTATCGCCCTCGAGTTATTGGATCGCATTACGGAATTGGAGCAGCAGGTCGATTCAAGCATAAGGTTTCAGCAGGATGAAGAATAATGTACCATTCCGTGGAATGATCATTCAGGCTGGAGTGGTGGTGGTTTCCTCCGGTGACCAACCCCCTCCCAGGGCTTTGTACAACTGGACAATCGACACCAAATGCAGCCGATGCGTGTCTGCCAACGCTAATTCAGCATCGAACAGACTACGCTTAGCAATCAGGACATCCACATAACTGGTGATTCCACCCTTATACCGTAAATTCGCCAATCGCAGGGCGGAGCGTAAGGCCTCCACTTGTTCCACCTGAGCCTGGCGTTGTTGCCGTGCGGTTTGGACGGCAATCAGCGCATCCTCAACTTCTTGGAAGGCCACCAACACAGATTGTTCATACTGAGCAAGCGCTTGTTTCGCCTGAGCCTCAGCCACATCTTGTTGAAAACCCAAGACATCGGCATTAAAGATCGGACCAACCACATCAAACCCGGCTGAGCCGAATTCGGACTCTGGGGTGAAGAGGTTATCAAGATGAGGGCTGGCGACTCCCAAAATCCCGGTCAGGGTGACTTTGGGGAATCGATCGGCTTTGGCCATACCAATCCGTGCGGTCGCGGCAGCCAGTTCGTGCTCGGCTTGTAAGATGTCCGGTCGCCGCTGCAATAATTCCGAAGGAAGGCCGGCAGGAATAGCCGGCGGCAATACCTGTTCAGTGAGCAAGAGGTCTCGTGAAATGTCGGTGGGATTTCTTCCCAACAGGACACTCAAGGCATTTTCTTTTTGAACCAACAGACGTTCTAATTCGGCCACTCGAGCAGCTGCATTGGCCCGCTCGGCTTCGAACTGATCGGCATCTAATCGAGACGTAATCCCCCGTCGTAATTGGGCTTGTGCAATACGAACCGAATCTTCCCAGGATTCCAGCGTACGCCGGGCGATATCCAATTGCATGTCAAATTGCAAAAGGTCGAAATACGCCTGGGCAACCCCACTGACGAGTTCCAACACGACTCCCCGCCGGTTTTCCTCTCGAGCCAAGAGGTCTCCCAACGAAGCCTCTGTAGACCGGCGAATACGCCCCCAAACATCCAACTCCCAACTAAGATTCCCCTGGAGAGAATAGGCAAAGTCATTCGGCACGCCATCAAATGGCACTCCACCTGTGGCCGTGCGTCCCAAAGCCGGAAAATGTCCACCCCCCTCAGCTTGAGGAGCAAAATCTGTTCGAGCCACATACAAGCGAGCTCGAAATTCTTCGATACTCGCCACCGCTTGTTGCAAATCTTTATTTTCTTCAAGGGCGATCCGAATGAGGGCTTGAAGATGAGGGTCCTGCAGGAGTTCCCACCAGGGAAGATTGGCCAGGGAGGGTAAGGAGGATTCAGCCTCTGCCTGACGAAAATCCTGGGGCAACGGGATATCCGGCCTGGAAAAGTCGGGGCCCACGGCACATGCATGCAAGAAGATCGTCAACAGAATTACCAGGAGGGCCGACATCTTTAGGATTCCTCTTCTTCTAAGAGCAATTCCTCGTCTACAACGTCCTCTTTGTCAACCTGACGACGTCTACCCCCGCTCAGCCTACGAATGAAAACAAAAAAGAGGGGGACAAAAAAGATCGCAAGAAAGGTGGCGGCCAACATCCCCCCAAACACTCCGGTCCCGATGGAGTGACGACTCGCAGCTCCCGCCCCTGAAGCAAGCAACAGTGGCACCACTCCTAAGATGAAGGCCATTGACGTCATGATGATAGGTCGGAACCGAAGACGGGCCGCTTCCAGGGCCGCATCATAAAGAGACAGACCCTCTTCAAACTGCTGGTTGGCAAACTCCACGATTAAGATCGCATTTTTGGCGGCGAGCCCGATTAACGTAACCAATCCGATTTGAAAATAAATGTCATTCGTCATGTCCCTTAACCACACCGCCAACAACGCCCCCAATATGCCGAACGGGACGGCGAAAAGAACGGCGAAGGGAATCGACCAGCTTTCATACAACGCGGCCAGAACCAGGAAGACCATGAGCATGGCAAAGGCAAACACCCAGGCGGACTGTCCGCTGGCATACCGTTCTTGAAAAGACATCCCGCTCCAATCGATCGTGTATCCTCGAGGAAGGAGGATCTCATCGGCCACTTCTTCCAAAGCCGCCAGGGCTTGTCCGGAACTGTAGCCTGGCGCAGCTCCTCCCAACACCAGAGCCGTATTAAACCCGTTAAAGTGAGTCACGGGGTCAGGACCGCTCGTAAATTCTGTGGTCACGACGGTATTCAGAGGAATCATGGTACTCCCCGAGTCACTGGTGGCCCGGACATAAATCTTGCTGATATCCTCCGGATTGGAACGATACTGAGAGATGGCTTCGGTTTGAACTCGATACACTCGACCAAATTTGACGAAATCATTGATATACAAGTTTCCAAAATAGGCCTGCATCGTATCGAAGACTTCTGAAATCGGGACACCCAACGCCTTGGCCCGATCCCGATCGACTTGGGCATACAACCGTGGGGCACTCACCCGAAAACTCGTGTTGGCCACGGCGATCGCGGGATGTTCGCTGGCTTTGGCCACGAATTCTTGAGCGACATTGGCAAATTGAACGAAATCGCCTCCACTGGGATCTTGCAATTGCAATGAGAACCCTCCCGTGGCACCTAACCCACGGATGGAAGGTGGGTTAAAGGCCAGAATCAAGGCTTCGGGTATCTTGGCGAATTCTTGAAAGGCGGCCTTAATCATAGCTGAGGCGTGCTGATGGGGTCGTGTGCGTTCGTCCCAATGATGGAGAGGGATAAAAATCGTGGCTTGATTGGTTCCCCGAGTATTAAAAATAAAATTTTGGCCTGCCAAGGTATCGGTAGAATGAACTTCGGGAACAGACTGAAAGTACCCCTCGACTTTTTCCAAGACTTGCAGCGTTCGTTCCTTGGATGCTCCATCGGGCAATTGGACGATGGTGATGAAATACCCTTGATCCTCATCGGGTAAAAAACTTCCCGGAACGTGTTTGAACAACCCCCAGATCACGAACAACAGAACACCGAACATCATTAGGGAAAGGAAGGATCGTTTCAGAACCACTCCTACACCACCGGTGTAACGGGCCTGCATCTCATCGAACGCTCGATTAAACATCTTCCAAAACCCTCGTGAGGGACCATGGCTCGGCTTCAGGACTAGCGCGCACAAAGCCGGGCTGAGGGTTAGCGCCACCACACCGGAAATCGCCACAGACAACGCGATCGTGATCGCAAATTGTTGATAGAGTTCACCGGTGATCCCTCCTAAAAACCCTACAGGCACGAAGACCGCCGCCAGGACCAGGACACTGGCAATCACCGGGCCCGTCACTTCCGCCATTGCAAGCTTGGCAGCCTCTCTGGGAAGAAGACCGCCTTGCGTCATATGGCGCTCCACGTTTTCAACCACCAGAATCGCATCATCCACCACGATCCCGATCGAGAGCACCATCCCGAATAAGGTCAGGGTATTGATGGAAAAATCCAATAGGTCCATCCCGGCAAACGTGCCGATGAGGGAGACCGGGACCGCGACAGCAGGAATCAATGTGGCACGCCAACTTTGCAAAAACACAAAGACGACTAAAATGACTAACACCAATGCTTCGAATAACGTCTTCACGACTTCCTTAATCGAGACTTCAATAAATTTGGTCGTGTTATAAGGAATATCGTATGAGATACCCTCGGGAAAGGTTCGGGCAATCCGGTCCATTTCTTGGGTGACCCGTTTGACTGTGGCTAAGGCATTGGCCCCAGGAGCAAGAAAGGTCAGGAGAAACGTATTGGGTTTGCCATTCCATCGTCCCTGCAAATCATAGGACTGGGCCCCCAACTCCACCCGAGCCACATCCCGCAAGCGAACCATCGAGCCGTCGGGATAGGCTCGAACGATCATTTTCTCGAAATCCTTGACGTCACTCATCCGTCCCTTCGTGATAATCGGAATCGTCAACTCGGTTCCCTGCGGAGCCGGTTCGCGACCGATTCGCCCGGCCGGAAAATCCCGGTTTTGTTCCCGGACCACTTCCGCGATTTCAGTGGGTGTCACTTGAAGCTGGGCCATCCGGACTGGATCAAGAATAAGTCGCATGGAATAATCTTGGCCGCCGAAAACCAGTGCATCACCGACACCCGGAAGCCGTTTGACATTGTCCAAAACATTCAACAAGGCATAGTTAGACACAAAAATACTGTCATGTTTCGGATCGCTGGAACTTAAGGCGATGACGGCGAGCAAATCCGGCGAGGTTTTTTGAACTTTGATCCCTTGCCGGATAACCTCTTCTGGTAACTGAGGTTCTGCCAACTTTTGCCGGTTTTGAGTCTGGACCTGCGCGATATCAACATCGGTCCCGATTTCAAAGGTCAACCGCATGGTCATATGGCCATCATTCGTACTGGTGGAATCATAGTAGAGAAGATGATCAATCCCGGGCAGTTGAATTTCAATCGGACGGGCAACCGCTTCGGCCACGACTTCGGCACTGGCTCCGGGATAATCGGCGTCGATCTGGACCATCGGGGGGGTGATTTGTGGAAACTGGGCAACCGGTAGCCCCTGTAAAGACACCAGACCGACGACCACGATGACGATTGACAAAACCGACGCAAAAATTGGGCGGTCGATAAAGAAATGGGAACTCACGATGCCTCCGGGTCGGAAGGAGATCCTGATGAACCCGGAGTGCCCTCCCTGGAAAAAGGAACGGGAGTGGCTTTCCCTCCAGGTCGTAATCGGTGCAAACCTTCCACCACGACCTGATCCTCCGCTCGCAACCCTTCCTCGATCAACCAGTCCTGACCATGCCAAGCACTGGCCTGAACTTGCCGAAGCTCAACCGTATTGTCCTGACTCAGGACAAACACGAAGGAACCATTGGCTCCCTGTTGGACGGCTCGCTGGGGAACAAGGATGGCGTCCATGCGTTTATATCCCTTGACTCGAATCTTGACGAATTGTCCGGGAAACAAGGAATAGAGGGGATGTTCATCGCTATCGCCGGGAAACATTCGCTGTCGAGTATTGGGAAATTTGAAACGGGCCTGAAGGGAACCGGTTTCGGAGCGAAACGTCGTTCCGGCAAAATCCAGCGTCCCCTCATGCGGATAGGCCGTGCCATCGGCCATGGTCATCATACCCCGAAGTTGAAACAAATCAGGCCGTTCGACTTGTTGCTCCACCAACTCCCGATGTCGCCGCAAGATGTAACTTTCGGGGACATTGACGTTGACGTACATAGGGTCCATCTGATTGATCATGGTGAGCAAATCAGTCTGGGCTGACACTAAGTGACCTTCGTACAATTGGCTTCGCTCGATCCGGCCCGACACCTCAGCCACGATCATTGTATTTTTGAGGTCGAATATGGCTTTGCGATAATCCCCCTTGGCCGTGACTAACGCGGCTTCGGCCGCCAGTTCTTCAGCGATGGCGTCATCCACATCTTTTTGACTCACTGCCTGTTCTTCAAGGAGAGGCTTCACTCGAGCCAGCTCCGCACGAGCTTGTGCTAAGCGTGCAACCGCCTGGGCCACTTGCCCTTTCGCACTGGAAGCCACAGCCTTAAAGGGCACCGGATCGATCAGGTATAAGCGATCACCTTTTTTGACATCTCGCCCTTCTTGAAAAAAGATTTTCTTGATAATCCCGGTTACTTGAGACCGTATTTCAACCGGCCGGAACGATTCGGTCTGTCCGATAAACTCGACTTCATCCGGAATGGTTCTGGGAACTACGGTCATCACCTTCACCTCTGGGGAAGGCATTACTGGGGCCGGTGGTGCTTCAGACCCGCATCCTGAGAGCAATAGGCATCCCATACCAGTCAGCGTGATCCAAAGTATCCGATTTGATCGTTGTTCACGTATCATCCTTTCAACATCCTTTTTCACTTAAAATCCTTCAAACCAATCCCCGACAAATCCCGAACGCCAGTTATGTTCGTGAAGGAATGCCGCCTTCCATGTCTGGTTGACCCGTGCATCCCTCGTAACTCAAAAAGCTAAAAGGGTACCATTAAACCCTACGGAAGAATTCAAGTCCAGCGACTATCCGTTCATCTTAACGTTTATGGGCCGTGACTTGTTCCACGATCGATTTAGTCAAACACCCGGATGCAATGAATGTCCCCCCACTATGGTGAACCTGTCCGAGAAGATTCTTGCCCGATTCATCGATCGCCGTCACTCCCCTCAGGTCAACCTGAATGTTCCCCATTGAGTCGGATTGAAGGAATGACTGCCAGTATTTTTCAAATTCCGAGACCCAAGGACCGACCAATCGCCCCTCCAACTGAACGATCGGACCCTTCGGGTCCTGCTGACATGTGATTCGAAGCATGGTCGTTTTCCTCGATTTCTGATGGTCATCAAGCCGCAGAACTCACAGTATTCTGTACTGGAGTGATCTCGTCCCGATTCCTTTTTCTTAACCACTCCCCGATCACACCATCGAGGGACCACTTGCCTCCCCCACTGACAATCAACGCCAACGCCATCCCAATCACTAACAGATGAAACTCAAACCCTTCACCGGCTTGTTGGCCGAACCAGTTCATGAAAAATCCATGCGGCCAATGAACCATGCCGATGGCTCCAATCATGATCACTCCGATACTAGCCGCCGAAAATCGTGTAAAGAAACCAAGTGCTAACGCCAAGGCTCCGAACGACTCACCGAGAATGACCAGAAACGCAATCACCCAAGGCATCCCCTGTTGGGTGAAAAACCCCATGGTTCCATCAAAACCGTGTCCACCAAACCAACCCATTAACTTTTGGGCACCATGTGGAAAAATGACCAAAGCCAACGTCACCCGTAACATGAGACCTGCCCAGCGATCTTCTGTTTGAAAAAAGGATTTCATGACGTCCTCCCCTTTGTTATTCAGTGCATGGTGAAAAATATTTGTCATACCCCTGAATATGGCAAGAGGCATTCCACCTCTTTGCAAAAAGAGAAAATCGCATAACCCGCTGATTCAATGTGGAAAATATTGAATATTGAGATCAGTAAACCGAAAAGGTGTCGAAATATCAAAGTCGATATTTCGACAGATGATGAAATGCCGACTTCAGGTGGGTCGTTCGATATTCAACTTTTTCATCTTAGAAATCAGCGTGGTTCGCTTCATTCCCAACCGCTCCGCGGCACCGTCGATCCCCCCGATCACCCAACCCGTATCGCGAAGGGTTTGCATGATATGGTCTCGTTCTATACCGACCAATGTCTTGGTGGATTGTGATGGCCGAGAAGGGGATGAATGAACAGTTTTCAATTCGGTGATGGGAACATGTAACTCGCTTCCTTGAGAAAGAATAACCGCACGCTCGATGAGATTTTGCAGTTCCCGGACGTTTCCCGGCCAATGATAGTGGGAAAGTCGGTTCATGGTTTTGGTAGGAATGGACTCGATGGTCTTCTTCATAGACCGCGCATAATATTGCGTAAAGTACCGAACAAGGAGAGGGATATCCTCAGGTCGATCGCAAAGGGCCGGAACCGTGATGGGAAAAACATGTAACCGATAGAACAAATCGCTCCGAAATTCATTGGCATCGACCATGCCTGATAGATCCCGATTGGTCGCGGCCACCAGCCGAACATCAACTCGAATTGTCCGGGTCCCGCCCAGACGCTCAAATTCCTGTTCCTGAAGGACCCGAAGCAATTTTGATTGCAATTCAAGAGGAATCTCGCCAACTTCATCGAGGAAGAGTGTCCCACCATGGGCCAGTTCAAACCGACCGACTTTTTGGGCAATGGCGCCGGTAAACGCCCCCCGTTCATGGCCAAACAATTCACTCTCCAGCAGCCCGGTCGGAATGGCCGCACAATTCAGCTTCACGAAGGTATAACCCGCTCGTTGACTTCGTTGATGGAGGGCCCTGGCTAGGAGTTCCTTTCCCGTTCCGGTCTCCCCAAGGATGAGCACCGTCGATTCCGTTGGCGCGACGATCTCCAATTGTTCCAACACCTTCTTGAGCGCCGGACTTTCCCCGATGATATCCTCGAAATGATGATCTGATTGAATTTCCTCTCGGAGATAGACATTCTCTTTCTCGAGTTGTTCTTTCAAACCTTGAATTTCCTCATAGGCCAACACGTTATCAACCGCGACCGCCACATGCTGCCCGATCAGTTGAAGAAATTCTACTTGGGACTCATCATATGTGGCCCGTTGCTGACTGGTAAAACCCAAGGCCCCCAGCTGTCGTGCGGCTGTCGTTAATGGAACCACACAGAGCGACGTCACCCCATCTTCTTGCATGGCCGAAAAAACTTTGATGAAATTTTTCTCCTGAGAAATATCCGCGCACAAATAAGACTGTTGAGTTTTCCAGACCAATCCGCCAGGATGATCGTCGACCGCCCATTCCTTTCCTCCTTCAATATCCGCAGGGACATTCCCCTCGATGATGATGTCTTTCATGACCTGCCGGTCGGGTTGATACAAGGACACTCCGATAAAATTCATGGGGACAATAGCCGGCAGGCGAGTGGATAATTCTTGAACTAAGGCTTTCAAGTCCCGATGTACCGAAATGGCCTTTGACACCTCTAGAAGAGCCTTATAGAAGTCCGATTCAATCGGGGAGGAAGGAAGAGATTCGCGATCAACCATATTAACCTTTCAAAGATGGTATCATGAATCTATCACAGTCATGGTTAGGGAGAAATCCCCAACTCCCCAAGCATCACTCCCCTCGATTAGAATCGGATGATTTTTCATTTTGTCGTGGAAATCATATCTTGGGTAGTCTTGGAACTGTTGTGGTGGTTCATTGAAATTCCGATCTTCCATACTGGGGAATTTTTTCTTTATGTTCTATCTTTTGGGCGGAGAAAACCCAGAGGTTTTCTTAACAGCCTACAAAACGATGAGACCTTTGAAGTCTTGACTTCCATAGAGTTCTTGGTAGGACTGCTTGTCTGGGGACTTGCCGGTTTTTTCGTCTGGTATTTTTTTGTGAATGCCTGAGAGAATGGGTCTTAAAATTGGAATTCAATAAAATTTAGCAACAAGAAGGACTTTTCTAATGATGGGAAAGTTTGCATGTTTCTTAAATGGAACTTACAATGTCTAGGTGATGGCAAATTTTTCCCGGAAAGTCAAAGGCCTCGCCCTCGGATGTATAACCCTCTTACTCATCTGTGGAAGTTTAAGTTTTCTTTGTCCGATGGCCACCCCCACGGCCGAAGCTGCAGACCATACGAGCCACCATGTCCCACAAGGCGCTGGGGATTGTTTGGATTCTTTGGTGACATCCGCTGAGTCTTCTTCAACCATCCATTTTCCCACGATAGATTGTTTTTCCAACCAATCCTTTCTTGACCTTTGCCCTACCCCATCAATTTCGCAATTCCACTCCTTTGAGGCACAGCATTCAGGTCTGCCTCGTTTTCTTTTTCTTTCCGTCCTGCGGAATTGATTCTCCTCTTTCTGCTTCTCGAAAATGACTGACTCCCTTGGAATGAGTGGGTCGTTTCAGTCCTGAATCTCACAATTATTGGTGTTTCCCGAACATACGAGGTCAACTATGTTATTTCGTCAGATGTGTAAGCTGGAAATGGCGTGCACCGTGATCATCATGTGCCTCCCTTTCTCGTCGCTGTATGCAGAAGGCCCCGCACAGGTTTCTAACGGCACAATGGAGAGAAAGGAGCATCACCCTCCTTTTCCATCGAAACGCGGAGGAAAACAGGCTCCCTTGGGAACGATCAGCGCTCCCCGAATTGAACCAGAGAAGGACTACTCTCCCCCACCCACACTCATGGGCACTCAAATGGGCAGAGTGAAAACCATCAATATCCCACCATTAGGGTACGAATTGGATGGTACGGTCAAAGTTTTCACCTTAATTGCTCAACCCTTCATGCATGAGTTAACTGACGGACGTCCCATGGATCAATCCACGATTCCCATCATGAATCGTTTTTCCGGAAGGATGATGAGGGAAATGACCCACGCCACAAAAACGGGACTACTCTGGGGCTACAACGGGTCCGTACCAGGACCAACCATCGAAGTGATGGAAGGGGATCGCATCCGTGTGATTCTCATCAATGAACTTCCCGAGCCTACCTCCATCCACTGGCATGGGCTAGAGGTGCCCAACTCGCAGGACGGTGCCGGGGGAGTGACGGAACCTCCCACCCCACCAGGGGGCTCACATGTGTATGAATTCACGCTCCATCAACATGGTACGTTCATGTATCACACCGGGTTCAACGTGATGAAACAGGATGCATTAGGCTTGGGCGGACTGGTGGTCGTTCATCCAAAACATCCCGAAACCATCCCGGATAAAGATTTTGCCATCATGCTCCAGGAATGGACCTTCGCGCCCGGAAATCCAAACCCAAACATTAGCTCCATGGCCTTCAATTGGTTCACGTTTAATGGAAAAGCGGCACCAAGCATCGATTCATTGCAGATCGACCAGGGAGAACGCGTGCGAATCCGCTTCGGCAATCTCAGCATGCAAAGCCACCCCATTCACATTCACGGGTACTCCTGGCGTGTAGTGGGAACTGAAGGGGGTCCCATTCCGGAACCAGCCCAATGGCAGGGATCAACCATCAACGTTCCGCCTGGCACCACACGGGATGTGGAGTTTCTCGCCTGGAATCCGGGAACCTGGCGCATGCATTGCCATCGCCTTCACCATGTCATGAACGCCATGGCGGACGCTCCCATGGGCATCATGCCGCACGGAGGCATGTTCACCCTCGTCCATGTGAAACCGACCGACCCCACTGCCGAATGGGTGCATCCCAAACAGGCGCAGGGAGGCACACCATGAAAAAGGCATTCATTGGCTTTCTACTCCTAGGAAGTCTCTCGATGGGATGTGCCCATGTGGATATTGAGCAGGATCGGGAGACCCTTCAACAAGAAAGCCTGGAACGAACCGGTCACCCTATCGTCTGGGAGCAGACACCAAAAGACCGCCTTCAGACCCAAAACATGGTGGCTGATTTATTACAGGGCGGACTCACCAGGGAAGAAGCCATTCAAGTCAGCTTATTACATAACCCCAGGCTCCAAGCCACATTTCAGATGTTGGGCATTGCCCGGGCCGACGTCATACAGGCCGGCTTATTCACCAATCCCTCTCTGGCCACACTCATCAGCTTTCCAACCAAAGGAGCGAATGGAGTCGGGATCGACCTAGACCTGTTGTTCAGAGTCTCGGACCTCTGGAACGTGCCTTTGCGACGTGGGGTGGCCGAGATCGAAGCCTATCAAACCACACAATTGGTCGTTCAAGAGATCCTGCACACGGCAGCAAGAGCACGTGATGCATTTGATGAGCTCCTGCTACAACAAGCGATGTATCGGTTCATGTCCGATAATGTCGCCTTATTTCGATCGACCGTGGAGGAACTCAACGTGCGATTTCACGCAGGGCTTGTGAATGATCTGGACATTTACTTGGCGAGAAACGTCTTATACGAGGGGCAGGTCGATTTGGCCAGGATCCAATCGAATTTGCTCACCGCACGCGCACGATTACTGGAAACCCTCGGGCTCGATCCCCTCGTTCCCCAATCCATAGAAATCGTGGGCAACCTGGAAAAAATACCCCTACGAACCCTCACCCCCGAACAGGGCTGGGAATTCGCCCGGAATCGGCGAATCGACTTACAGTTGAACCGTCTGCAAATTTCTCAAACACGCCGACTCCTGACCCTGCAAAAGCTCGTGTGTTTGGCGATGTGGGAATCGGTGGGAATTACACGAAAGATCTGGACGGTATCCGCAGTGCTGGACCTTTTTTGGTCTTGCAAATTCCGATCTTCAACCAGAACCAAGGCGGCATCGCCAGGGCTGAATTTCAACTGCGCCAGGCTGAGCAGGATTTAGCCGCCACCGAGCTGGCCGCCAAGCAGGAAATACGACGGTTATTGGGCGAACTCCAATTTCATGAAACCCATGCTCGATTATTCCGTGAAAAAATGCTGGTATCTCAACGAGAAGCCCTATCGTACGTGGAACGCTTTTATTCCACCATGCAACTGAACAGCATTTTTCTCATCGAAGCCCGCCGCCGAATCTTGAGCACCCAACGCGGGTATTTCCAGGCTTTACGGGCCTATCGGCAAACGGAATCCCATCTACAGGTTGCGCTGGGAGGAACGATTTCTCAATAGAGCTATGTCCATCTGGCCCTTTCAAAAAGGAGACGCTCGTCATCTTCCTTTTGTCCAACAAATAGGGTAAAAGTGCATGATGAGGTACATCCTGGTGATGGATATCGCCCTACCTCGAGACCAAGTGGTGGCTTTATTCGCCGATCCCCAAAATTGGCGGTATTGGCAGGAAACCCTACTGAGCTATGAAGTTCTGGATGAGAACACAGAAGATCCGGGAACCAAAACCAAAATCCGACACTGATTTGGAAAAAAAGAGATTGAAATGATTGAGACTATAGAAACCAATAATCTTCCAGAAGAGATGAGTTGCATTTATGAAGCTCCCCCTGCATGGAACCGGGTCGTCTATCGATTTTCCGAAAAAGGCCATCAGGAAACACATTGGGAATTTGACAGTGAGTTTCGCTGCACAGGAATTTTGAGAATATTGGCGTTTTTCATGCCCGGCATGTTTCGAAAAGCTTCCTTGAAGGACATGACATACTTCAAAAATTTCGCGGAATCTTGATGACCCATTTCTTTATCTTTTTCGATCACCACAAGAAAGAAAAACCGTCTTAGATGGATACCCTCTCCCAACGAGTCGATAGCCACTATGGATTCGGTGGAATCCTGAAAAAAATTGAAGAAGGCTTGCTTGAGGCTGGCAAGAATCTTCAAGACCTGACCGTAGATGATTTGGCACCGGTCGATGAATTTCATACCCGTGGACGGGAATCGACCAGAGAGATCGCCGCCATGTCGAATATTACCGCCTCAGATAGGGTGTTGGATGTCGGATGCGGGTTGGGTGGGACTGCCCGGCATTTGGCTCACGAACATTCCTGTTCGGTGACCGGGATCGATTTGACCGAGGAATATATCGCTGTAGGGAATAGGCTGACAGAAATGGTCGGATTACGAGATCGTGTCGAACTTCGCCAGGGGAGCGCCCTGAACCTTCCTTTTGAGAATGCCACGTTCGACGTGGCTTGGACGGAGCATGTCCAGATGAACATCGCGGACAAACCTCGTTTTTACTCCGAAATTGTCCGCGTTCTCAAACCCGGGGGACGTTTCGTCTTTCACGACGTGTTTCGCGGCTCAGGAGAGTCGCCACATTATCCTGTACCATGGGCAGAAGACGCATCCATGAGTGTGCTCGCACGAGAGTCCGCTATTCGCACGATATTAGAGAACATGGGATTGGACATCCAACAGTGGTGTGAGAAAAATCCGGAATCTCTCCAATTCTTTACAACCGTGGCTGACAAAATGGCTTCTTCCGATCTTCCTCCAATCGGCATCCACCTGCTCATGGGAGATACCGCTACAGTAAAATTACAGAATAATATTCGAAACCTAACGCAAAACCGAATCGTGATTGTGATGGGTCTTGCCATAAAAAACGCGGACTCCCACCTCACCCGCTCAAGTATCTGAACACCCTATTTTTCAGAACTCGCAGCCTGTCAAGGAATCCTGGGACATGAAACCAATCGACCAATTGCCGATTGATGAGATGGTGTCACCCATAGAATCCGAAAAGCTCCGACTACCCCCACTCCTATCCCCAGAATAAGGACAGTATTTTGCCTTCTGGTAAACCAATCGTTATCGTAGGGGTGGATCTTGCCGGCTCTCCCCGTCGACCCACCGGAATTTGCATCCTCCGAGGATTGAAGGCTCAAACCTCTGTCGCGTATGCCGACGAGGAGATTCTGCACATTATCGAACAGGTTCAGCCTTCTTTAGTCCCCATTGACGCTCCCTTAAGTTTACCTCCCGGGCGAAAGACCATTCATGACCGAAAAGGCGAACACCTTCGGCCATGCGATCGTGAACTTCAACGCCGGAAAATCAGGTTTTTCCCCGTCACCCTTGGCCCCATGCGGATGCTCACCGAACGGGGACTCGCATTAAAGACACAAATAGAAGGCTTGGGTTGTTCAGCAGTTGAATGTTATCCGGGAGGTGCACAAGATGTGTGGGATCTTCCTCGTCAGCATAAAAACCCCCGACAACTTCTAGAAGGGCTTCAAAAATTGGGTGTCAAAGGCTTACGTGCCAACTCCACTGGCGATGAACTCGATGCGGCCACGGCTGCCCTTGTAGGACGCTGGCATCTACAAGGCAAGGGAGAACTCCTCGGAGGAATGAAGGGCATTCTTTTGCCCAAGGCTCCCTAAATTCTCTCTTTCTTGCAGTTTCAATTAACGTCATCTCCCCCTCAACCTTCCCTATTCATTCCAGCCTTTCCTTCTCAACATATCCTCCTGCGTCAACACACACCACAATCAGACATTCATCGCTTGGAAACCTGTAATGAACGGCCCACAAAAAAGACTAACAGAAAGAACGTCGTGTTCATTTGAGTCATCATAGGATTTCAGGAGACATTACCCATGACCTATCGTGCCACACATTCAGTCTTGACTTTCAGCATTCTGTTATTTGCACTCGTACCATCTTCCTTCGCGTTTGATTTTTCTTCATGGGATAAACTTCTGAAAAACTATGTTGCTCCAAAAACCATCAATGGCGTTAAGCTCAATGCAGTGAATTATAAGAAATTGGCGAAGGACCCGGCCTATTCGAAACTCATCAATGATCTCGAAAAGACGTCATTGTCAGATCTCAAAACACGGGAGGAGAAATTAGCGTTCTGGATCAATGTCTACAATATCATGGCAGCCAAGATGGTTCTGGATCATTATCCTGTCGAAAGCATCAAAGATGCGGGAAGTCTTTTCAGAGCGGTATGGAAGAAGACTGTCGGAGTCGTGGCAGGGAAAGAACGGACCTTGAATGAGATTGAACACGAGATATTACGGAAAATGGGGGAACCACGGATCCATGTGGCGATCGTGTGCGCCTCCGTCAGTTGCCCGGATCTCCGTGCCGAGGCCTATAGCGCAGAAAAGCTGGAGCAACAATTAGATGATCAGATGGTTCAGTTTTTAGCTAACCCGAAAAAGGGATTGCAGGTGGACCGCAACAAAGGGCGGGTCTACCTTTCATCGATCTTTAAATGGTTTGCAGAAGACTTTGAATCCAAAGGTGGCGTGAGAACGTATTTGGCCCCCTACTCATCTGACACCCTTCAGGGGGCCCTCAAAAACCCCAAACTTTCCGTGTATTACCTTGACTATGACTGGGATTTAAACGAATTGTAATAAGTCCTCTTTGCTCCCTAAAAGTCATTCCAAAAAAGGTTTTGACACTCATGGGATGCTTCATTGAAAGTCTAGCTTCTTAAAACCATATAGGAAAACCTCCATGGCCTTACGGTCCCATCCGAAACTTTTCCTGTCCTAATAGGACAAATGTCCCATTCAATTCTTCATATATTTTCATAGAGTCCGTTTCATTATCTGGCACTCTCATTCCTTCCGTTCTATTTTTTTACCTCATTCCCTAGAGTCTTCTTCCAAATTACCTCTCACGAAATTTAAGTCATCCTCCCAATCTTCCGTAATTTTCTTTACCCTTCTCGGGATAATGCCTTCAAAATCCGAATACCGAGTTCTTATGAGTCAAACCTTCACCGATCTTTGCACAAATATAAAAAGCGGATTTCGC
Organism: Nitrospirales bacterium; assembly: GCA_965223275.1. Taxonomy (GTDB): domain Bacteria; phylum Nitrospirota; class Nitrospiria; order Nitrospirales; family UBA8639; genus Nitrospira_E. The sequence goes on along the minus strand of OZ244992.1, from coordinate 3,416,174 downwards.
CTCTGCCTCTTTCGGAGACCTGCGCAAGGAAACTTTCGAATATCAGCCGACCAAATATTCATATTATTCATTCTCGGCATCATGGCCGATTTGTGTCGTGACTATCTTATCAATCTACCCAATCCTTCCTTTAACCTAAACGCCATTCCCTGGGAAGGTCTTAGCCTTACTCTGCTTGTGTTCTCTTGCTTTATCCTTGACAAAATATTCTTTCATCAAAAAATCACCTTTACTCTTTCCGTGATTATTTTGAGTATGTGCCTCGTATTGACTTTCACATTGCTATTAATTCTTGGCATACAGCTTTACTTTTCCCCAGATTCTCCTGCCACCGAGTGGATTGAAGAATTCTTTGCCGTTTGGGCATTAGCCATTCTTATATTAAGCATACGAACCATTGCAGGACATATTTCAATAAGAGTGGTATTTGCCTTCTTTGGTCTCTTGCTTATTTGGGTGGCGCCCATTAATTACTACGCCTCCAGCAATCCTTTTTGGCACCCGCAGGAGGAGGAAATTGAAGAAGAGGATGACTTCTATGAGGCTTACGAAAATTTAGATGTCGAAGGAATGTATTATGCTCAACCCAAGTTATTGGCCCAAGCACTGAAAAGGTTATCCCCAGGCCAAAAAGGCAACAAAGAAGTCTTTTTCATTGGGATGGGAGCATGGGCCTTTCAAGACGTTTTTCTCAAAGAAACTCTTTATGCCAAAGATCTCTTTGACCACCGCTTTGAGAGTCAGAATCGGTCTTTGGTCTTGATTAATCACCTGACGACCCATGAAACCATTCCCTTGGCCACTTCCCACAATCTTAAAAGAGCCTTAAATTATTTTGGGAGTATCATGAATTCAGAGGAAGACCTTTTGATTCTGTATATGACGAGTCATGGATCAAAAGATCATAAACTATCCGTCAATTTTTGGCCTCTCAGCCTAAATGATATTTCACCTGAAATGGTACGCCAATACCTTAACGATGCCGGAATACAATGGAAGGTGATCATGATCTCAGCCTGCTATTCGGGAGGATTCATCGAGCCGCTCAAAACCCCATATACAGCAATTGCCTCGGCAGCAGCTCCAGATCGCAAGTCCTTTGGGTGTGGGAACAAAAGCCAATTTACCTATTTTGGAGAGGCCCTATTGAAAGACCAACTCCAGAACCTATATTCATTTCCTCAAGCCTTCTCTGGTGCCATAAAAGCCATTGGAGAAAGAGAAGCCCGCGAGGGCTTAGAACATTCACTCCCCCAATCCTTCATCGGAAAAGAAATGGATTCCTACCTAGAGGAACTCTCGACGCACCTGATCAGAAAATCCCAAAGAAAATTAGCTCGTGGAGACTGAATGTCACTATTCCGGTTTAAGGAATGCCTGTAAATCCAAGACCTACTAAGGTTTGTCGAAGCCCAAGCATATTTGGTGAACATTCCACCAAAGTTCGATGAAACTCTCGGCGAACGGGATAGTTCTTGCGGAGGGCATCGAATAGGGCTGGTCGCTCCTCAGGAGGACTTTTTAACAATTCCGCCATCCTCAGACTGTCCGATTCTACATCGTAGACCTTTTTGATAAGCCCTTCGAGTCGCCGTTCTTTCTTTTCATCTAGTTGGTCCACGACTACCCGAGGCACCAATGGGGATGGAAGCGTGTGCGTCGGATCCCATATCGGGTCGATTCCGAAATGATGACAGACCGCCTTGTAAATCATATAGGTTCCGTTGGCCTTACCATCTAAAGAATGTCCCGCAATATGTGGTGTCCCTAAGGTTACGGCTTGAAAAAGGTCCCAATCGATGTGAGGTTCATTTTCCCACACATCCAGAACCGTCGGTCCCAGACGATTGTGACGAATCGCATCCCAAAGCGATGGGGTATCCACAACCTCTCCCCTTGCCGCATTGATGAACCATGCCCCCGGTTTAACCCATCTCATCGTCCGCTCATTCAATAAATGAAAAGTCGGATGAGGACCATCCGTCGTCAAAGGTGTATGGAGGGTGGCCACATCACACCCAAGGACTTCTTTCAAATCATGATGGTCGATCAGCCCGAGTTCCGCCAAAGGAGGATCGTTGAGAATCGGACGCATGCCTAAGGCTTCAGCTTTGGCTTTAACTCGTTTGCCGATATGTCCGACTCCAATAATCCCGATGGTTTTCCCCTGAAGGGAACAATCAAATTGGCGTGCCAGACGAAGCAGGACCGCCACCACATATTCAGCCACCGAATTGGCGTTGGACCCAGCTGCCGAGGCAAACCCGATGTTCTGGGCTTTCAGGTATTCCTTATCGATATGGTCGGTCCCAGCAGAAGCGGAACCCACAAACTGGACCGAACTTCCCTTCAGTAAGGCTTCATTGATTTTCGTAATCGATCGAACCAATAAAATGTCCGTATCGTGAATATCAGTCGGGGAAATTTCCCGACCGGGCAGAAATCTGATGTTGCCGATGGAATCAAACGCCTCCGTGATAAACGGAATACTTTCTCCAGCCACAATATTTAAACGGGAGTTTTTCATCATGATATTTAACTCGACTGGACACGCTCTTGTTGCGGAGGATACAAGTCTTTAATCGATAGAAGGTAAAGGGCTGCAGAAATCCCCGATACTCCAAAAAGCAGGGCCATGATCACAATCTGATATTTCGCGGCAATAAGAGGAGAGACACCAGCCAAAATTTGTCCGGTCATCATTCCCGGCAACGACACCAAGCCAACGGCTAGCAAGGTATTGGTGAGCGGGATGAGAGATTTCGCAAAAGCCGTTTCCCGAGCTTGCAGATAGGATTGCACCTGTCTGAACTCCGCTTCAAACCGCTCAGCAGCCAGGCTGACCGTATTCATGGAACTTGCAAAGAGCATCCCAGCGAGGGGAATAAGATATTGAGGAAAAAACCACGGTGTGATCTGCAAAATTACCTGTGTAACGAGGACCAACGACGGCACCACTCCGATAAAAATCGCCAACAGGGCTTTTCCGAACAGACCAGGCCCTTTGTGCTGAACCGAACGCAGCGCGATCCAACTAGCCGCGATCAGCATCACTCCTAACACTAAGGTAATAATACCCGGGTGATCCGCCGTAAAGATAAACGTCAGAATATATCCCACAACAACCAGTTGCCCCAACATTCTTCCCAGTGCGTACACGGCGTGGCGTCCATCATTGGTCCATCGCCACAATAATCCCATGACAAAACCGGTCGGGATAAATGCCAAGAACACACCTACCCATGAGATGTGATGAACCGAGGTCCCCATATGCTTGCAACCTCCCATGTCGACAATAGTAACGAGTTTCGGACCATACACCGATTCCATTCAACAGAGCTTTCCAACAATCAATGCTTGCGAACGCGAAGACTCCCTCCAACCTCCCCACTCAAAATGTTCGCCCAAATGTAGACGGGAGTAACAAACTGAGGTGACACGATCAACCAGGCAAGAGGGTTAATTCATTCTGATCGGTATGTTCGAATCGTTTCCCATAAATATCGAGTATCGTGGTTTCAGCATAGACTAATCGACCCTGGCCAACCGTCACTTTGTGACGAAATTCTACGGTCCTCGCCTTCTCCACCATAAAGGGAGACTGAAGAATGCCCCAGGAAGGATCCCCTTCCTTCGCGGAAACCTCAAGGACCATTAACCCAGCCTCCTCTGGAGACGAGCCATATGTTCCTCCCGCCAACACCGCAACGGCCCGAGGGATGACTAGCGAATGCATGACCAGGTTCGCTTGAGAATCCCACATCCAATACCCCGTCTCATCATGAAAAATTTGGTCATCGGCTTTCCGCCGGACGATTTGACGATAATGAAGGACCATGAGTTGTTGAGTCTCTGCATTCGTCACTCCACCGATAGCTTGAAACGTCAACGTTTCATAATAAGGATTATGTTCCGCCCCATCCGGCTCAGGAGCCACATCCATCCCCTTGTCTCCCTCCCACTTGCCAATCAAACCTGCCAAGGGACCATACTCTTCATTCATGCTCATGCATCGTACCTTTCTTGATGTAGTTGATATTTGACGATCGACCACCCATGCCTCAGCAGGGGAAGGTGCCTAGTTATAGCAAAACCAACCTGTGTAGCCCAGTTCCTTTGAAATGAATCTCAGTAGACTCAATCAAGATCATCTTATCGAACGGAGGAGTTTCCACGCATTTCCCTTCCATCATAAGCACCCCTTATTACCCAGATTGCCCCTCCGATTTTCCTGCTTGTACCTCTTTTCCACTAAACCAGGCTGAAATCCTAATAAACTAGAATTTTTTTGTCAGATCATGCCATTATTGGCTGACCATACGTGTATCACTTTGACGGGAATCCCTCTATGGTTAATATCGTCGGCGTTTTCTTTTTCATCTTTCTAACCTTCTGGCTCTCCGACCCCATCGCTGCCAAAGAGTTCGAATGGACTTCTGTCGGAGTTCGTGGGGCCATGAATATTCCCGCTGTGTCCCTGCCCAAAGGGGAAAAAGAAGACTTTGAACAGTTCGACATCATCGGAACCCTTGGCTTTCCAGGTCAATGGACGTTCTGGTCAGATTGGAACGGCCGCTACCAAATGAATTTTACGGCTGGGGGCCTTCGAGGAGCAGGAGAATGGGGATTTATTCATACGACGACCGTGGGATTGGCCTTTTCCAAACCAACCTGGCGGTTCACTCTTGATGTAGGAGCCGGAGGCGCCTTACTCAGTAAATGGAAATTTGGTGATCAAGACATGGGTGGAGCGTTTCAATTTATTGGCCATGGTGGCCTTTCCTATCACCTCCCCTGGAATATGATCGTGGGGTACCGTTTTCATCACATGTCTGATGGAGACCTGTACGGCAGCAATCGCGGAGTTGACCTCCACATGATCGAACTTCGGTATGCCTTTTCCACGCCCTGAACCAACAGCGTACCTTCTAATTCCTAAGAAAAACCATCTTTCCTTTGAGCGTTTCCGTTTAGGCCAGCCAAATTACAATTTCCTAGAAATTTCAAAAAACAGCTCCCCCATCCTTTACCATCACCGACAATCAAATTTCTCACAGCAACCTCGCATTTAACCTCCAGACCGACTAAACACCTTTTTAGTTCAGAAAATTCTTGGGATTGTTAGCCTTAGCTATATGATTAACAGACTCCAGCACCGATAGAGGTATTGCAAATACCCGGAAATAGAGCGAGACTAATACTAACTGCAACTGGGGAAAATTATTTTTAGTTGACCCAACTCAGATACAAACGGAATCAGGCCTTTGATTACACTCAAAAAAGGGCAGACTTTGAACTCTATATTGATGCGCAAATCGATTCCGTGACCCACCCCCCCGCGCGCAGTAAGTTTTTGATCTTTTTGCCTTACCCCCTTCAAAATTTTTAATCCCATCAGGATTGGCTTGGTCTGTGTCAATCTGGGAAGAAGGATATTTCTATGAAATTCATGGTTAAGGGAGTAATTTGGTTGTGTTCAGGTTTTCTTCTGACCGGTTGTGTGATCCCCAAGAATATTTTTAGGCATGTTCGGCCTCATGCCAAACATGTCAAACAAGTGGAAGCCCCTCCCAAAAACTGCATCAATCTTGGAGCTATTAAGCTATTGGATTTTCCCGAATACGATGATGAGGAATACAACAGGGATCACTTCATTAAATATGCTACTAATATTACAGGGAAAAGGGGTGGAGATACCTTCCGTGTCGTTAAACGATATAAGACCCATTATGCTCCTGAAGGATATCCGAAAGAACCCTATTTGAATGGAGTTGCTCAAGCCTATCGTTGCCACAATAAAGAAGGATTTATCCCAAGCCAAGAACTGATGGTCAATCTGACGTATTCAGAGCCTCAAGGATGCCGATTGCTTGAGGAAGAATCTGCAACCGCCATCTACGTGGATGACGCCGAGATGGAATTACGCGAAAGTGCGGTCAAAGAAAAAGCAGACACGGTATTTATTTACAAAGAAGAAAAACACTACAAAGTGGGAAGTTCTCGCGCGTTTTATGCATTTTATGATGCCTATGCCAAGTTGTATTCCTGTTTGTAATCCTGAGATACCTTTCATTAGCTAAACAGTACAAGAGATGTCTGGGAAGAAGTCCAACCTGAAAGAGGCCATTGATGATTTGTATATGATCTTTCAGGCCTATCCTTTTGAACCAAACTTCGCAGCGCGCTGTTCTTCTTTAGGAGATCGGCAAGAGATCGCACAAAGATTAACGAAAGCGCCATTACGGAAAACGGATCTGGAGGACATGGCTGTCTATACGTTTAAGTCCATGCTCACGATGGGAAACGAAAGAGATTTCAAACACTTTCTTCCCCGGATGTGTGAATTATTGGCTACCAATCCCGAGTGGTTCTCTTGGGACACAAATCTCTTTAGCAAACTTCACCGGGCTGGCTGGCATTCTTGGCCGGAACTGGAACAGAGAGTCATCATGGAATTTCTTCAGATTCTCTGGCAGAACATTCTCGAAAATTGCCCTTGGCATCAGCCTGCCCATGAAGTCCTTGCGGAATTCAACGAAGCTCTGGAGGACCTAACCCCATTCCTTACAACGTGGGAACAAGCGCAATCGGCCTCAGCTATTCGGCATCTAGCTATAGGAGTCATGGACGTTTATGAAGACCATATTCCTCAGGATCTGAAAACCTGGTTATTGTCCGATCGAGTCAAACAACACTTGGAAGAGGCCTTTTTCAAATTCCAGGAAGAAGCCTTTGCGGAAGACATCTCCCAAGCCATTGAATGGCGAGGATAACTGGCTCTGAGTTTTTGACTCTAGCCCTTGCATTGAGAGAACCGTATTATCTTGACGGCATTCATAACGGGGAGAGAAAAACCCTTCAAAGAGGAGTGAAAGCCAACGGGATGAGACAAAAACATTCATATACGAAATCTATCATGCGAGCAATTTTCTGGGTCCTGGTTTGGGGATTGGTCAGCTGTTCGGAGCAAGGCGAGAGAAGGGTTAAAGATGGCGATATCATCTTTCAGACTTCTCGTTCCTCTCAGAGCCAAGCCATCCAACTTGCGACAAATTCACGGTACAGTCATATGGGAATCATTTTTCTCCGTCAGGGCACTCCCTATGTATTCGAGGCAAATGATCTCGTTCGTGCAACTCCTTTACAGGAATGGATTCAAAGGGGGAAGGGGGGGCTTTACGTCATCAAACGGGTAAAGCAAGAGATAAAGGTGCTGACTCCCCTCATTCTCAAGAGGATGAAAGCAGAAGGACAACGATTAGCAGGAAAACCCTATGACTTAGTGTTTGGATGGACCGATGAAAAAATCTATTGTTCGGAATTAGTGTGGAAAATCTATCAACGTGGTGCTGGGTTGAAACTTGGGCACCTCCAAACCTTACGAGATTTTGATCTGAGCGCTCCGGCCGTCCAGGTCAAGCTTCAAGAACGCTACGGCAACCAAATCCCCTTCGAGGAGCCCGTCGTGTCACCCGCCGCCATTTTTAATTCTGCTTTTCTGGAAGAAGTGGGGTGAAGGCACCCTCATGTACCTAAAGTGTAGCTATTAAGGGAGAAACACACATATGGATATCGTTCGCTCATTCTTTTCACGAAATGCCGCTACGATCAAAATGCTGGGGATCGGTGTCCTCTTGTTACTTCTGCTCATTCCAGCTTATATGGTGGAAACCCTTATTGCTGAGAGAGAGGAACGGAAAGATAGCGTCGTGCAGGAGATTGCCTCAAAATGGGGGCAAGGACAAACCTTTGTAGGGCCAATACTTGCGATTCCATCCAAAGTGTCTCGGAAAGCCAATGAACCTAGCCCAATCGGGGATAAATCGTGCATGACGCCCAGAAAAATGGTGTATGTGTTGCCCGACCTCTTGGATGTCTCCATGAAGGTTGAACCACATGTACGGTATCGAGGTCTGTTCGAGGCTGTGCTTTATGAAACCGTGCTTCAGGTTCGCGGTCGCTTTTCGTTGAGGGACTTGAAGAATATCTCGATACCGCAAAACACACTCCTGATGAACCAGGCTAAAGTCATCATGGGAATTTCGGATATTAAAGGCATCAAAGAAAATATCCAGTTTGCCATAGATGGAGATCCCACCACCTTGAACCCAGGAGTGATCGGGTGTGCTATTTCCTCGGGAGTTTCCGCCAAGGTACCTCACGCACGGGATTTGGATGGCAAAGAATTTTCTGCCACGATTATCCTCAAAGGAAATCAGGACCTTCAGGTAACCCCCGTGGGCATGATTACGACGGCCTCCATGGAAGCGGAATGGCCTACTCCAAGCTTTAACGGGGCATTTTTACCGGAAAAAAGGCAAGTAACGGATAAAGGCTTTACAGCTTCCTGGAAAGTCCTTCATTTTAACCGCATCTATCCCCAAGCCTGGGTTGGGGAACGGTACCGAGTCGAAGATTCGGCCTTTGGCGTGAGGCTCTTGATTGAACCCGACATCTATCGACAGTCCATGCGCACGGCAAAATATGCCGTGATGTTCATCGGCCTAACCTTTATGGCGTTTTTTTTCGCCGAAATGATGAATCGTCGTCCGGTCCATCCCATCCAATACATCTTAGTCGGAATTACTTTACTCATATTTTATACTTTGCTGATTTCCCTTTCGGAGCATGTGTCCTTTGATGCGGCTTACGGCCTGGCCAGCGCAGCAGTCATTGGCCTCATTGCCTTGTATTCCGCCAGTGTATTGAGAAGTACCCGGCTCGCCGTGTTGGTGGGAGGGGTGCTGACGATCCTGTATGGCTATCTTTATATCCTGTTGCAACTAGAAGACTTTGCCTTACTGATGGGAAGTATCGGGCTCTTTATCGTGCTGGCCATTGTCATGTACCTCACCAGAAAAATCGATTGGTACGACATAGCAAATCTCGATCCGCAAAAAGAATAGGACATGTAGTTTCGCCAAGAGTTCACCCAAAGCATGGAAAGCTACCTTTTGCATGCCAAACCATGGAGTGAGTTTCTTAAAACATCTGATGGGGTTTCTGGGAATAAAGACGGGTAACAATGAACAAGCAAGTCACACTGACTCTGACTCATGATGAGCCCTGGATTTTGTTTGAATTTCCGCGAAGGTTCAGTGAGATCGAGACACTCAGCATTGAAGATCAAGCTGAAGAACGACCCCTGTGGACCTTCTGTTGCCTTTTTGAAAAAACCCTTTCAGAGCCCAAACACATACGTCCTCAACAGCATATCGAACAATACCGTGCCAGACTTCGCGATCAAACATAGGGCAAGGACTTCAGAATGATGAATGAGCAAGAACCACCATTGAAAGTATGAAAACATCGATCAAACATCCGTTGTGGCTCGCTCTCGCCTCAATCCTCCTCGGGGCATCTCCCTTGCTGCCTGTCGCCGGGGCATCGCTGGTAGCAGAGTGGAAAGGGTGCGCGTTGGATGAAGGGAATATTCATCCATGCATCATACTGGGCATGGATTTTGGTGAAGTCTTGTACTCCCTAGGTGTGATGGGATGGTTTTTGCTTCTGTCTGTACCCCTTGGTGCAATGGGATTATGCGTAGCCATTATTTGGCTTGTAGTTGTCTTGATTAAAAAAGGAATTGACAAAAAAACAAGAGGTAGAAAAGTCACAACTCTTTAAAGAGACCAGGATTGGCACTTCACTTAAGAATCTTTTATTCATGAAACTTCAATAAGGAGAAGATGCAAATGCATTTGAACGGCGAATATGTGGTCTTGTGCGGAGAGCAGGGAGAAAAACCTCTCATCAAAGAACTTGAAGCCCAGATTGGCCGAAAACTCTCCAAATCTAAGAGTGCATCGATTCTTGAAGGGAGGCTTCCCTACGTCTTTTCGCATATCTACTTTGAATTTGACAAAAGCAAAGGGCTGTATATCGAAGTTGAACCAAATGAGGACAGCAATGGAAAGATCCAAGAACCAGACCATCCACCGGAATCATGGATCATTCGAACGCGGGTGCGAGACGACTTTGAGCACATCAATCAGGAGGAGAGCGTGAAATACGAGGAAACGCTGGTTTCCTCACTCTCATTTTCCACGATTTTTCTGCGTCACCAAGAGTAAAACCTCATGAAACTCTTCCTCTGCTTATTTTTCTGCGTCGGGCCATTGGTGGCCTCTAGCCAAGTCCCAGAGCATCGAATTGTTCTTGAGGTGGGGAATATAGGGCGATCCACACGACCGAAGTCCAAGGGATGAAACGAATCAAGAAACAGCTAGAACAAGAAGATGCCTACTACCCTTGGTTTGCCTTGTAGAAGGAATGTTTTAACAATGAAGGTGAGGCAAATTTTATCTTCTCCAATCCTTTGTGAATCTTCTACGTAGAATGACAGGTGATGGGCCATGAAGGAAATTCTAAAGCAATTAACCGATCGACAATCTAGTAAAAGGCGATCGGCGGCAAAGAAATTGAGAAAGCTAGGGGACGAACAGGCTGGTCCCGACCTTTTGGACGCCCTTAAAAAAGAGTTGCGCGACGTCCGAACGTGGGAAACGCAATATCAGATGATTATGGCCATAGGGGAATGCCAATACCAGCCAGCATTACCCTATTTGCACGAACTGTCTTCCAGAACCTTTGAGGCGACAATGGTCTCTGTTGCTCTTGGCGACGCGATTGTCCGGCTGTCGAGGAGGTCTTTTGACGATGCCGGACCAATCCTTGCCTTTCTCGAAAGCGGTAATGACGCCCTCATTCAAGGAGGGTTCCAGGCCATGGCTATGTTACGAATGGTTCTTGATGAGCTGGCCATCTCCAGAATCATTGCTTTTGCTTCAACACTAGAGCTTCATCACACTTCACGATTTTTGGTGGTCGTGGCTGCATCTGGGTGGGATGGACAAGGTGTTGAAACATTCTTAGAACAGAGTGGCCAGTCCAGCAGAAAACAACTCATCGACGCAGTTCAAATGGCTCAAAGTAAGAAATATTACAAGTGGCACCCCTTGTAATGCATGCGCATACAGGTGACGGAGAAACGAGGAAACAGGGGAAATGCTCAGGAGGGATATGCGATTAAAACCCATTGTTCTCGCTATCTTCATTGCTCCGTGGGCGGCCCTCCCTGTGTGGATGGTGCAAGCCTGGATTTTTTCTTTGGCTTCCGAGCCGCTTCGGTGGACTCTCCCCGTGATGGTCGTGGGATACCTGGGAGTGTTTCTTGTTGGCACTCCAACCCATTGGGTCTTTCAGCATCTAAAAATCCAGTCCGTCTGGACCTACCTGGCCGTTGGCACAACCGTCTCAATCCTTTTCCTTCCCCTTTTGTCCGAGGGTAGCCTTTTCGACGCCGAAGGGATAAAAATGGCCATCACTTTTGGTAGTTGTGGCGCAAGTGTGGCTGGGTGTTTTTGGTTCATCATGAAAATTTTTACCACTCATAAGGAGATTGCCGGGGTTTGAGTACCGAAGTTTAATTTTTTCCGAAAAATCCCCATTTAAAGTCTTTTATTGTTCTTTCTTTATTTCATGGCGAACACTTTTAACAAAACCGGAATCGTTTTCCTGATCCTGGTGGGTACAATACTGGGCTATGGGTTAACCGTCAGATATCTCATTCCCGTCACATGGATGTATTCGACTGAGATGGAAGAGAGCCGTCAACTCATTAAGGAAATTGAAGGTTTTCGCACTGATTTCGACAGATTGCCCACCGAATCAGAAGTGTATAAGCTCAAGCTCGTCTTGGGGCTTTCTCGTGGGATGACATGTCCCTGCTATCGAGCTCAGGGATCCAAGCATTACACCGTGTGGTTTGGCATGTCTCTCGGGTCTTCTTATGTGTTCGACTCGATTTCACAAGTATGGAGGGAAACGGGGTAAAGGAAAGCGACAGGCTTCTCCTGCAAGACGATTAAAGGAAATTCAGGGCTTTTTCGATTTTCAAACCGGTTACGTCATTCTGTTCTAAGGCCTGCTTCAGGTTTTCGGAGATATAAATATGTCCGTCCAAGGGAAGGAACGTAAAGGCATCTAAGGTCCGATCAAAGGTTTTAGCCAATGCGATTGTTTCGATCTCGACACCAAAGGAGGCTTCGGCATCCTGTTTCTTGAGTGTTTCATAGTGTTGATAGGAAGTCAGGGTGATGGGTTCTTCTCGAAATTCGTATTCGGTTCGATAGAAGACCGATTTTTCATAATCCAAGTGGTGCGTGAGTTCCGGCTCACACAGGTGCCACCAATAATAGTCATGAATTTTCCCTTTCGCACGAACCGGAGCATGAAAAAATTGGTGCTGCATGATGTGAAAGAGTTTGAGTATCTCCTTGACTTTTTCATTGATCAAAAATCCTCGTGAACTGATAGTCGCATCTTTTAATACATCGGTCAGGATAGCGTTTCGTTTCAGAGTGAAATTGAGCTTGGGCTTTGGATCCCAGAGATGCCAAGAGTCGATGAGATGCGCTTGAGCCATGGTCTCACAATCGACTTGTGGATAGGCCTTTCCGACGATTTTATCGTCTAATGCATTATCAATAATGTAATACATGGAGAAACTCTTCGGCTGTAGGGGGCAAGCAAAGGATCTATTTCAAAAGAAGGAGTAAACAGATTTGAACAGTGCCCCAGCATGTAGATACTGGAGGTTCTTAAGACAATAATTGCTCATAATTCTCAAGGACTTTGTGGATGGCGCCATCGGAAATTTCAGTTTCACTGACCGCATCATGGTAGATGCGATAGAGGGCACCACATTTCCCGTCATTGTTGTTGATGTAATAGGAGTCTCCGCTCCCTACTAGGCATATCCCAATAGGAATGTATCCTTCATTGGCTACGGTTATCCCAGGGTAGCAATTGGTGGCTTCATCGAAAATCTGTTCATCGGTCATGATTTGTATTTCTATTCCTACCCCAGACAAATCACGGTCTTCATCGATTTCGAGAGCTTTACCCACGAGTTGATATTTTTCGATGAATTCTTTCCAATATTCAGGGACCAATCCTACCTCCTAACGGGAAACAGCTGCGAACAGGCATAGGGCATTATGAATCGAATAAGCATGTCAGGTGCCCAGTTTGGCATACTTTACGTAGACCATGTCTAAGGCATGTTGAATGGTTGTGGCCATGTCGTAGGGACTGCGACCATGATGGTTCTATGAAAAGGGTTAGCCCCTGCCCTGAGGAGGGATTCCACGCCTTCAAACTAGCCTCTGCATTCAGTGTGGCCGTCCAAAGCGGTCCATTGCCATGGTGATCATGCAAGTTGGGATCGCCCTGATTCGCCAAGAGCAGGTCGATGGCTTCAAATCGATTCCCTTGCGCCGCAAAATGCAGAGGGGGCCATCCATTGTCATCTTGCGCGTTCAGATTGACACCTTCCTCAATACAGGTTTTAATGAATTCAACATCCCCTTCATCCGCAGCGTAGTGAATCTTGGTTCTTCCGTATTCATCCACCCCCTCACGTGGATTCTTTTTGGGCGTCTTTCTGGACATACGTAGTAATTTTACCTGCTGAACAAGGCCGTCTTGGTCTTTGACATAAGCTTACCAGCTATGTCTATTGGAAACGTTCTAAATCATGCTCTTGAAATATAGGACATACCACCTTTGGGTGATGAATACCAGGACTCACACGGAACTGTATACCTGGGAACATTGGAAGTGCCTATGGCCATTGATGGGTTCGTTGTCCAGCGGACCTATTCCTCAAGGTGTTTCATTCCCCAGACCAGGTGAATCTGAGAGAGAGAGATTCATCATTGCCATACTCAAACCCCTCACGAAAATCCATAGACCGACTATAGAGTCAGTGTTAGCCAAGATTTTGGAAGCTATCCCCCATTCAACGTTATCAGTGACCACACGATCTTGGTGGCCAGGTTGGAAATTCCCAAATCACATCAATGACATCAATGAACAGGAGGTAGAACAAATCATCAATGCGTAGCCAATTGATAGTTTTGATGCTTGCATTCCTGACAGGTTGCTCAACAGCCTATACTCAAGAGAGGCCGGACTCGTATTATCAACTCAATCAAAGTGCCAGGACCGAAAGTGGCTCTTTGTTTTCATCCGATGCCGAAGTGCTGAACGATGCTGAGATCGAAAAGATTCTCCAGTATCGTTATCAAGCGCCCAAGCTCAGCAGGATCGCCATTCTTCCCATTGGGTGGGAAGTGTGGCAGGGCTGGTCGGAGGAAATGGCACTGGCGACTGACGAGATAAACGAGAAGTTGGTCGAAACATTACGGGCATCGGAAAAGGTCTACGATGCCTCATTCCTTCCATCCATTCTCATACCTGACAAAAAGACCGTTCCGTACTTGCGAGAGGCAGCAGCCAGGTACCAGGCAGACTTAATGCTGGTGTTTCGCTCGGCCTGCCAATCATTCACCAAATACCGATTTTTCAGGTCTGACCAGGCTCGAGCCTATTGTAATGTGGAAGCCATATTACTCGACGTCCGATCCGGACTCGTCCCATTCGTTTCGGTCGCCAATCAAAACTACCAAACCGAGGAAGCCGAATTGGACCTGAGTTTCAGAGAAACAGTTTTGCGATCCCAGCTCACCGCTGTAGCCAAAGCCTTGGAAGAAGTGTCTACCTCTACCGTGAATTTTCTCTCTAAATGAGGAGGTTCGGATTCCTGATCAACGGAGACTATGGCTTTCCTGCCATGACACAAAACATTCAGATTTATCCACCCAAAGTAGCCATACAGGATGTGGCAGACCAAGAACACCTCGATGAGCGGATATCGGCTATCAACTGCCTATTCGCGAATTTAGTGGGCGTAGGGGAAGATTACCTGGAATTCTGCTCCGAGAAAGAGGGGTCGGATAGAGACGAATTACTTGCATGGAGCTGGTTTATCAAGCCCTCTCAAGGAGAGGCCATAACAAAAGCCAGCTCAGTAGAACTGTGTGCTCTCATCACCCACTACCAAAACGGGACTATGAACTATTGGTGAATAAACCTGGCGTCAGAGTCGAAAGAATAGGGTAGCCCCTTTCGTATCTTCTTAACCGATTGATTGGGTAGTTCTTTGATGAATCAAAATTTTCCGGACCTATCCCCTACTCAACGAATTCCCAAAGTAATCCAAACATTTCTCTTCCCGCATTTTGAGAAATATGGATTCACTATCTCCAAGTCTGGCCTGACGTTCAAGAAAAGCGCCAAGGAATTTGTGTATGCGCTGAATGCCTACAAAAATCAAAGGAATTGTGAGAATGTGGTTTGTGCATTTGAAATATGGGCAAACGTTTCATCACCTACATATAATAGATGGCATCGATTTGCCTACCACCAGCCCATACTCAACACCCATATTATCAGCAACCGAATTGGATCTCTTCCAAATTCAACGTTGAAACCAACACAGCTTGATTTTGATCTGGCCCAACAAGACAATATCTTCATCATTGAGTCTATAAAAGAAAACATTGAACCTTCCATTCTTCCCTTTCTTTTGCAAGTTACTTCATGGGAAACAACCATACAGGCCGTGCAAAAGGAAGAGGAATTTTTCAAGATCCCCATGCTTCTGGATTTTTGTGAAATACTACAGAACCAGGAATTGGGAAAGAAGACCTTAGCCTGGTTTACGGAAAGCACCGACCGAACCGAGTATGATCATATCGAACAAGAATTTTTCATTCGAGAAGAAAGACTGAAAAAAGGGTATAGGTAAGAACAGGAGCTACTGGATATTCATTCAGTCTTAACATAAACCGCCAATAAAAACCGGCTATGGTAGTCTGTTCCCTGCCGTTTTCCTCGTAGTGAGGAGTAGAGTTGCATGGAAGTTGTTGTTCGTCAGTGGAACACAAAACCGAAGTTCCTCTACGTTGGCAATTGGTGATGCCGTGCATTCCCTTTCCCTTGCACTATTAAATAACCTGTCCCTGCTGATAAAACCAAGGGAACAGGTCTCTTTAGCAATAATTTGGGTTCTCATAATCTCTACAGGTTGTAGTCCTTTTGGGCTGCCGGACCGAAACTTGAAACAATACGTATCGAAAAATGAGGTTATTGGTTCATGGACCATGACAGCCAAGTCCCTCTCCTTACTAATTCGTGATGGTTTCCAAAAGAAAGAGGGACACCAATACGAAATTGAGATTTTCCCGGATGGTACCTGCCGTTTTCAATCGGTTAGGGGGAAATTTCAAGGAGGAATCTACCACGAGGTTATGGGAAATTGGAAATTAGAACATGACAAAACTGGAGATTCTAATGTTAAAAAGAAAAATACTCTTCAACTGCAACTTCCCTTATCCAAAAGTACTTCCTATCACTATCTTAATTTCGACAAGAAAGATGGGAAATTGATTCTCTGGAATTTCTATGGCGATCCAGACTCATGGGAATTCATTGAATATACTAAAGTGATATGATAATCAGAATCCAACAAATGCCTCTGTAGTTATTGTAGATTGTCATGATTCACAGGATTTTCCAGAACGAGTAATTTGCACAAATTTGCTATGGATTAAATAGTGAAAACTTTAAAGAATTCGGCTTAACATACACCGGCAATAAAAACCGGCTGTGGTAGTCCCTTCCATGCCGTTCCCCGCGGACTTCCAATTCCCAGAAGATCGCAGGTCGCTCGCTCGGGGTACTGGATAATTTTTGGTCATCCGGCAAATTCCATGAACAGCGCAGTTCGCCTTTCTCATTGACGAGTTCCCCACGGATGGTTTGAGTGTCATGGTACGCTTGATAGCACACGACAACCGACTCTTGCTTGTCACCACCTTCCCTCTGACGGATTTCATATGCTTCCTCTATACATCGAAGATCAAGATGAACTCGCGTCATATCGATCGGCAATCTCTCTACCGTGAGATCCATCCTCCGCCCAAGATGAAAAGGAAATCGTTCAAACTTCACTGACCCGATCCCAAACTCCATATATTGGCCAAGGCTTTTCAGAACATACCCGCCAACACCAATCAGAACGATAGCATCAAGAATGCCCGTCACGACCTGCCAAAACACACCTCCATGATTTGAAACGAAAGCCAACCAATTAAATGGAGCTAAGAAAACAGCCAGGCCTCCAAGGGCAATCAGACTCCTGATGGTCTCTTGCAGATGGTTATCGGTGATACCCTTCGCTCGCCATGGATAATCCCACAACCACGGACGGTCAGGAAGTCGCCGTTTGCCCTGCTCCATGTTCCACACACGGTGGAGACCACGCACTCCATGGATAATCAGCCATCCTCCCCCTCCTGAGAACAGGATTCCGCACAAACCGATGACCCAAAGCGGGGCATGAATACGTGAGGAGGGCGGTTCCAGCCACCCCACTCCCACACCTACGATCGGTAGGCTTAACAGGACAACAACGACCCCGAGAAGAATCGCCTGCCGCCCCTGGAGCGTGGTCCCGCTCAGGGGCCTCTGGCCCCTTAAGGCCATTCGTCGTGGTTCATTTGATGATTCAACCGTCAGCATTAATGGGGTTTTTTTCGTTATGAGGATTTTCGACCTCCAATACTCTATTTTCGGCAATTTCTGGGCTACATTGATTGTGAGTCATAGAGAATGACAAAGAGCCCCATGCCACTAAAAAACTCCATAAATAATGCGGTATGATGGAGGGAAGAGCAATTCATGACCATAACCATGGCCAACGTGTACCCAACCCACTGACCCCAGGTGGTCTTCATGACTTCATCTGTCCCCCTCACACCATCACCTTCCCTCTCAGTGGGGAAGACGCTCTTGGCTCTCACCACCATTTTTATTCTGACCCTCCTGGCAATCATTTCCTACACCATCATCACCATTCAAAAACAACGCCTGGATAGCGTGACGATTGACCTGGCGGGTCGCCAACGCATGCTCAATCAACGTCATATGAAAGAAATCCTCCTCACCTTTGATGGAATTCCCACGGACTTCACGGCCACGCGCCTCACGCTAACTGAAACTCTTGATCGGCTCATTCAAGGAGGCCCCGTGGAACATAACCCCCAAACGGGGGAGGTGTTAACGATTCCTAGCGCCCCAACCGATGAAATCCTCCTGGCTCTGGAAGAGCAAAAGCACCTCATCGCTGAATTTTCGCAACAAGCGGATCAACTGCTTGGCATTCCGCGCAACCATCCGGATTACCCCACCCGATTGAACATCTTACTCACGTTGAATACTCAATTACATCATGCCGCAAATCGGACGGTGAAATTATTCAGCCAACATTCTCAAGACAAAATTTCAACCATGATCATCTGGGAGTCGCTCATCGGCGTCTTTGCGGTCATCGTCGGCCTATTGTTGACCAGACAAGCCCGTCTGGCCAATCACGATCTAGAACATGAAGTTCAGGAGCGTGCCCGAATCGAACAGGCGTTGCGCCACCGAATAGAGATTGAAAATTTGGTGACGACTCTCTCCACGCAATTTATTCGCCTCGGCCCCCAAGACCTGGACCCAGCGATCAATGAGGCCTTAAAAGCCATTGGCACATTTGGCCAGGTTGACCGCAGTTATGTGTTTGTCTTCGAAGAGGGGGGGGAAAAAGCCAACAACACCCACGAGTGGTGTGCAGAGGGAATCGAGTCCTATCAATCCCGCCTTCAAGGGGTGTCGATGAATGAGCTAGAATGGTTTTATCAGCGCATTACTTCGCAACCCTACCTCCAAATTCCCAGCGTCAAGAATCTTCCCCCCGAAGCCCAAAAGGAAAAGGAAGAATTCCAACGGGAACATATTCAATCCTTAGTCAACGTCCCCATGATATGGCAAGGTCAATTATTCGGTTTCCTCGGGTTCGATTCCGTCAAAAAAGAGAAAACCTGGTCAGAAGAGGATTTACGCCTCTTGACGATGGCCGGGGAAATTTTTGTGAACGGGTTTGCCCGTCAGCGGATCGAAGAAAGCCTTCGAAAAAGTGAAACCGACAAGGTGGAGGCCTTACGCCAAAGCGATGCCCTCAAATCTGCCCTCCTCTCCCTGGTCTCACACGAACTGCGGACCCCGCTCACTGCGATAAAAGCTTCGGTGGCGGGTTTAACAGAATTCGCTGAGCAAGGAAATCCCGCCTTCCAGAAGGAGTTTCTACAAGGCATTAATCAAGAAATCGATTATTTAAACGGGCTGGTCGACAATCTTCTGGATATGTCCCGAGTGGAGGCCGGCTCCTTAGGTTCTCGACGTGAATGGCATTTACTGGAAGATCTGATTGAAGGAGCCATTCGCAGATTAGGACCCGCCTTACATGACCGCCCCTTAAAAGTCGACCTCGAAGAACAGCTTTCCCCGATTCTTGTTGATGGGTTAGAAATCCAACAAGTTCTCATCAATTTATTGGACAACGCCATCAAATATAGCGTTCCCGGGTCCCTCATTTCCCTGACCGGCCGAACCCGGGATAACAATATCGTCATTAGCGTGTCGAGTAGCGGAGAAACCATTCCTCAGGAAGATTTGAAAAAAATTTTTGATCGATTTTACAGAGTCAAAGGTCCCAAGGCCCAACAAATTCGAGGAACAGGCCTGGGGCTATCAATTTGCAAAGGCATGGTTGAGGCTCATGGGGGACACATTTGGGCCGAATCCCAACCTGGGCAGGAGGTTGTGATCGCCTTCACCATCCCTGTCACGGTTCCCCCTTCAGATAGCATTCTTGAACCACAGGAGGAAACGTTTCACTCATGACTGCCCACGGTTTTCGCATCCTGGCGGTTGACGATGAGCGTCAAATACGACGGTCTCTCCAGGTGAATCTGGAAGCGAAGGGATATGAAGTCATCACGGCAGAATCTGCTGAGGAAGCCATGCAACTCATGCACCATCGCCGTCCCGACCTCGCCCTCATTGACCTCCTTCTTCCAGGCATGGATGGAATCGAACTCACGCGGTATATCTCAAAGACCCTTCACATCCCAATAATTGTTCTTTCGGCTATAGGGGAAGAATCTAAGAAAGTCGAAGCCTTAGAGATGGGTGCGGACGATTACGTGACCAAACCCTTTAGCGTCGAAGAATTAACCGCCAGGATCCGGTCAGTCCTCCGTAGAACGACCTCACTCCAACCGACCGAATCGCTGTTTACATTCGGAGAGTTACAGATTGACTTTGATCTTCGTGAGGTTCGCCTGCAAAACAGACCTATCAGGCTGACTCCCACGGAATATGAACTCTTAAAATACCTCATCAGCAACACCGGAAAGATCCTTACCCATAGCACCATTCTTCGAGCCGTTTGGGGACCGGGGTATGAAGATCAAGCTCAATATCTCCGGGTATTCATTGGCAACCTTCGCAAGAAACTCGAAAAAAATACCGCTCGTCCGCAATATATTCTCACGGATCCCGGTGTCGGCTATCGCTTTGCGACTGAATTCATCCAATGATACATTTTTAATCAGAACCGCTTGGCACGTTTTCCCATCACTGTTCTCCTCACGAAGCCTCAGCGAACATCCTCCTATCCACCCTGTCCTTTTCAATTGGCCATATCATTCTTCCTGCTTTTGGTGTCAATCGCCTATTGCCTCTACCCATTCCCATGCCTGATTGATTGTTCTTGTCTAATCTTTATGAGTTCTTTATCCCAAAACCTCTTCTTGTAAATAGAATCTTTATCCCCCCTCCCGGTAGGTTGAAAGAGCCGAGCTGCAAGAATGTCGCAGGTACGGCTATATATCTTTCATGTCCATTTCCATTAACGAAACCAAACGAATATTGATCGTCGATGACGACCCCGATGTCCGACTATTCCTCAGCGACCGACTTCACGCCTTAGGATTTCAGCCGATCTTAGCCGTAAATGGCCAGGAAGGCTTGAACATTCT
Organism: Nitrospirales bacterium; assembly: GCA_965223275.1. GTDB lineage: Bacteria > Nitrospirota > Nitrospiria > Nitrospirales > UBA8639 > Nitrospira_E. Next base: position 3,395,400 of record OZ244992.1, on the reverse strand, counting down.
GGAAGATCAGGAATTGCAGGGAGTCCTTCTGGACATAGAAATGCCCGTCATGGGAGGGATGGAAATGTTAGGCCATTTACGGAAGAGCTCCACGACCCTTCCCGTCATTATGATGTCGGCAGGTGAATTTCGTATGAAATTATTAGAAGCCATCGTCCAAGGTGCGACGGATTTTTTGATCAAACCCATTCGCCACGAAGACCTGGCTGATAAATGTTGGCGCCTCTTTCGATAGAGAAATGATCCCAGGCTGATTCCCTCATCACCATACATGAGGAAGGACAACCATGGAGCACGTCACACACATCACCCCATTTGGGCTTCCCCCTGCTGACCTCGTTCGCATTCAGGAAACCTGGGGCCTCCTCAAAACCCAGGGGACCACATTCTCCCGACAGTTCTATGACCTTGTACTCGAAAAAGCCCCGGAATTGCAGTCGTTCTTTTCACCAGCTCAGCGGGCACAGCAACAAACCACGTTGATTCATGGACTCGAAACCATGTTTAAGTTGCTGGATCACCCACATCAATTTCGTACCTTTCTGTTGCAATTGGGTAAGCGCCATGCCGAATACGGAATCGGCATCGAACATTATCCCCCTGTTATCGATTCCCTTTTGGCCCTCTTATCCGAGACATTGGGAGAGAGATTGAGCGCGCAAACACACCGCGCATGGACAAACTTCCTTCGCCTCGTCAGAGCCATCATGCTAGAACACCTTCATGACAAAGACATGATGCGGAGAAGAAGTCGGCGACCCACACCACACCCGTCTTCCGAAAATCCAAAGCGAATCCTCTTGTTGGATGATTCCGAAACCCTGCTCCACCTCTACCAAGCCTATTTAGAAATCCAAGGATATGTGTGCAGCCAAGTCTCTGATATCGATTGGGTGCTCACCCATCTGCAATTAAGCCGATATGATCTGGTCGTAACGGATTTCCACATGCCTCGGATGAATGGGGTCCAGGTAAAGACCCGGATTCATGAAGCCGTCCCAACTTGTCCACCGTGGATTTTGCTGACCGGCGATTATCGAGAAGAAATCCGGCAACAGGCACAAGAGGCAGGATTCCTCATGGCTTTCGAAAAACCCGACCACCTCCAAGACCTTCGAACGCTTATCGAAGATGCCATCCGAACACCCGTTCTGACTCACTGAATCAACAAGACAAGAACCGGCAGGAGTAAACCGTTCAGGGAAGCTGGTAGGACAAGGAGGGCCAAACCACATCCCCATGAATACCACCGGATTTGGTGACCCCGATTATGAGTCGAGAGGAAAAATCGGTCGAACCGGATATGCCCTCAAATCGACCAGTACCCCACATCCACGTAAATGCTCCATCACACGTTTCACCCTGGCTACGACATTTCCATCGTGCGTGGGCGACTTCCGGCTGATCGGGTATGGATACCGTACATGTCCCAAACGACTCTCGCGTTTTCGACCCCTCCTGAATGTTCATGGATACTTGGCAATGAATATGGGCTAAATGAAAAGGGCTGGGCTGCTGGTTAGCCGGTATCTGTTCCTTCAAAACAGCACTCGCTTCCCCATGAAAAAATTTCCGTTGGTTCTTCATTTCAAATAACTTACCGGTTCCGGACCACTGTCCGGTGACATCTCCGGCATTAAAACGAGCGGTCCATCCCGTTCCCGGAAAAACCAGACACAGGCAAAGTACCAGAGAGTGAAACCTCGTGATTTTCATGTTTGTTAGCCTTAAGACCATAAGAATGTTTCACATTATCCCAGTTATACCCCAGGATTGAGGTTCAAAGTTGTACCAGATTAGGGGGACGTTGGGCCGCCAGATCCGCATAAAAATCTTGCCCTTCATGATTAATAACGATAAAAGCCGGAAAATCTTCTACCTCAATTCGCCACACGGCTTCCATACCAAGTTCCTCAAATTCCAAGATTTCGATTTTTTTAATACTATGTTCGGCAAGGCGGGCCGCCGGCCCTCCGATCGATCCTAAATAAAATCCCCCATGTCTCCCGCAGGCATCACTGACCTGCTTCGACCGATTTCCCTTGGCTAACATCACCATACTGCCTCCGGCAGCCTGAAACGCATCCACGTAGGAATCCATCCGGCCAGCAGTCGTCGGACCGAATGACCCTGATGCGTATCCATCAGGTTTCTTTGCCGGTCCGGCATAATACACCACATGATCCTTGAAATATTTGGGTAGGCCTTCACCCGCATCCAAACGTTCCTTGAGTTTGGCATGAGCGATATCACGGGCAACGACCATAGGTCCGGTGAGGGACAATCTGGTGGCCACAGGATGTTTCCGCAGTTCTGCGAGAATTTCCGACATGGGCCGGTTCAGATCCACCCGGACTAAATGGCCATCCAACTCCTTATCTGTCACATCAGGAAGAAATCGAGCCGGATTCGTTTCCAGTTGTTCGAGGAAAATTCCCTCTTTCGTAATTTTTCCCAATATCTGCCTGTCGGCTGAACAGGATACCCCCAACCCGACGGGGCAGGAGGCCCCATGGCGGGGTAAACGGATAACCCGTACATCATGCGCAAAATACTTTCCTCCAAATTGCGCTCCGATTCCAGTCTCCATACAGAGGTTCCAGACTTGCTTTTCCATTTCAAGGTCTCGAAAAGCCCTACCCAGTTCATTGCCGGTAGTCGGCAGATCATCCAAATAATGACAACTGGCTAGTTTGACCGTTTTGAGCGTGAATTCGGCAGACATACCCCCAATCACCAGGGCTAAATGATATGGGGGACAGGCAGAGGTCCCGATCGTCCGAATTTTCTCGGCAATAAAGGTAGCCAGAGATTGAGGATTTAATAACGCTTTGGTTTGTTGGTACAAGAACGTCTTATTCGCCGATCCGCCACCCTTGGCAATAAACAGAAAATGATACTCTTGTCCCGTATCAGCGTAGATTTCAATCTGGGCGGGAAGATTCGTGCCGGTATTTTTCTCGGTATACATATCGAGTGGAGCCATTTGAGAATACCGCAAATTCCGCTGAGCATAGGCTTCAAAGATCCCTCTGGAAAGCGCTTCCCCGTCGGATCCCGTCGTAAACACACCTTGGCCTTTATACCCCAAGACAATGGCCGTTCCCGTATCCTGACAGCCGGGCAAGACTCGTCCCGCGGCAATATTGGCATTCTTCAGTAACTCAAGGGCAACAAAGCGGTCATTCTCGGAGGCCTCAGGATCTTCCAGGATATTGGCCAACTGGGAAAGATGACTTTTCCGGAGCAAATGGGACACATCTTCCATGGCCTCCCGAGCTAATAGCGTCAGGGCTTCCGGGCGTACTTTAAGGATATCTTGTCCATCACAGGAAACCGTCGACACATAGTCCTGGGTCAATTGTCGGTAAGGTGTGGTATCTTCCCCATGTTCAAATAGTTCTTGATACTGAAAATCCGCCATTCATAGACTCCTTGAGTTCTCACTTCACTGCTGAAAGATCAATCCGCCTGTTACCCTAATAACATGATCGATATATTGGCAAGGGTTTGTGGACAATTATTATATAAAACACATTGGCCTTAGTCTTGCCTTCCTTAGGTCTGGCAAGGCCCCAAGGGAAAACCCATCACTCAATACCCACACTATGGCGACAGCACAACGAAAGGAGAAGGTCGTATGAGCACCCCGAATTTAGGAATAAAAGCCCGAGATATCATGAACACCCGCATTGTGGCCGTCACTCGAGAATATAACGCCCGCTCTCTTTCCATTCTCATCCATTCCGGAAACTTTAGTGGCGTCCCGGTTATTGAGCCCGGGAATCATTTGGTCGGTATGGTCACGGAATTCGATGTCTTAAACGCGCTCATTAACGGAAAAGACCTACAGAATCTTCAGGCCGGAGAAATCATGAGTGCCACCCCGGTCACCGTTGAGGAAACGGCCACAGCTCAAGAAATCGCCCAATTGATGATTACCCATACCATCATTCGCATTCCTGTGGTTCGGGAAGGGCGCTTGCTGGGCATCGTGTCACGGACAGATATTTTAGACCACGTCATCGATAAACATGTGGTGAATATCTATGGTGGAACCTAATTTCTCCTTGTCGTCAGTCCCCGACGGTTTACTCATTTCCTGATGCCAAGCGCAACATACTTGGCGACGCACCTGGGGCATTTTGGCCCAATTCCCGATCAGTCCGCTCATACGCGTTCGAAGAATCCGTATGTTAGCAACGTTTTTTATGGCATGCCTTTTGATTGTTTTCTTCACTTATGAGACCACAAACTCATGGGAAGAGTGCATGCTAGCCATTGCCACGATCGACTCGAACTTACGAGACAACCTCGCTTCAAGCTTTCGCCAACATGGGAAAGCATTCCTGGTACTCCCGGAAGAAGAGGACATTGTGCAGGCTGTTCTTCACCACCACCCCTCCTTGGTCATCCTGGACCTCTACCTCTCCCATCCTAGTGGGTTAGAAGTCCTACGACAGCTCCGGTCTGGAGGGTATTCTGGCAAAGTCGTGTTATTAGGGGGACCGTCGACACAGACCTTGGCCTCCGAAGCTTCTCGCCTTGGAGCCATACAGATCGTAGGAAGACCCTTTAGCACCCAACAAGTATTGGGGGCGGTGAGAATCGCGGAAACTCCCTAGACACAGTCAATATGATCCATACGTGAAGGCATGACATGCGAGCACTCCGTAACCTTGGACATACTGAGCGGGTCATCCGAGTGGGGCTGGGCCTTGCCTTTCTGGCGCTCTCCGGGTTTGCAATTTTTCCCGGATGGGGAGACCTGCTGTTAATGGGCATCGGTCTCTTAGCCCTGGGAACCGGCCTGGTCGGGTACTGCCCAGCCTGGAAAGTGCTGGGTATCCGTTCCTGTCCACCCTCAGCATTATCCAAAAATCATACGGAGGCTCGAACGCCATGATGCCTTCATTGACAGACCGCAAAGAAGCCGGGCGCTTACTAGCCAAAAGATTGAGTGGGCTCTCGAATCATCCCAATACCCTGGTTGTGGCCATCCCGAGGGGCGGGATAGAGATAGGATGGGTAGTCAGTCGTGCTCTCCAACTCCCGTTAACGATATTCCTTTCCCGAAAACTCGAATTTCCGGGAAATCCCGAATATGCCATTGGAGGCATAACCGAAACAGGTTATATCTGGTTACATCCTGATATTCCCCTCATTACCCAAGGTCGAAGAATCCCCTATCAACGATACCTTGATGAAGAAATCGCTCGCCAACGACAGGAAATTCGCCGACAACATACCGTCTATCGACATGGCACACCACTGCCCGCTCTTCGAGATCGAACGGTCATATTAGTCGATGATGGGGTGGCCACCGGAGCGACTTACTTGGCCGCCTTGCACAGTCTCTATTCGTTGGGTGCCTCAACTATTATCTCTGCGATCCCGGTAGCTCCTCAAAAAACGCTGACCCTCATTCGTCCATTGGTCCACCAATTGGAGGTTCTTGAAACACCAGATCCTTTTGTGGCCGTTGGAGCCTACTATGAACATTTTCCACCGGTGTCTGACCAAGAAATCATGAAATGTATTCCAACAGCCTCTCAAACCTCCATGATCCAGAATCATTCCATTTGGAAAAGTTCAGACAGGAAAGAAAAATTGGTGGGCTAATGATTGTGAAGCCATACCACCTTCCACACCTATCCCAGATTTCCTATTTGGTGGGAGACGAAGAAAGCCGAATAGCGGCAATCATTGACCCCCGACGGGACATTGAAGAATATATGACTGACCTTCGTGGGCAAGGCTTGACCCTTCGGTATATATTCCTGACTCATTTCCACGCGGATTTCGTTGCCGGTCATCTTGAACTCCATCACCAAACAGGAGCCGACATCTATCTTGGTGCCCGAGCAAGATCCAATTTCCCTTTTCACGCTGTCGGCCACGGGGATGAGATTGAATGTGGGGCCGTCCGATTCACCGTCCTGGAGACTCCAGGGCACACCCCTGAAGGCATTTGCCTCGTGATGTATGATCAAGAACAGAACCCGGATGTTCCCCAAGCCATCTTCACCGGCAATACCTTACTCATCGGAGGTGTGGGAAGGACAGATCTCTTTAGGGCCTTCGGGGTCACCAGTTCAACCTTGGCCGCCCAATTGTATGATTCCCTACATCTTCACCTCCTGACTTTCCCTCCACGCACAACAATCTATCCGGCCCATGGACACGGAACGCTCTGTGCGGGGCATCTACACCATCGATCCCACTCGACCATCGCGGAGGAACAAGAGGGCAATTCCGCCATCAAACCCATGAGCAAACACACGTTTATTGATCTCATGTCCGAAGAACCTTTGGAAAAACCCAAATATTTCTCGCATGTGGCCTTTTTAAACCGTCGAGACCGCCCCCTTCTGGATCAAGTCCTCACACAGGCAACCCGGGCCCTGACCCTGGATGACGTCCTACATGAGAAAAGCGGGGGAACGCAGATTCTTGACGTTCGTGCTGCAGAGGATTACTCAAGAGGTCATTTGAGTGGAAGTATCAATATTGGACATTCCGGAACCTTGGAACGATGGGCAGGAACGCTGCTCAACCCCGACAGACCCATTGTTTTCATAGCGGATCCTGGACAAGAGCGAGACATCGCTATACGGTTGGCTTATGTGGGTTTAGACAATACTCTCGGCTATTTGGACGGTGGAGCGGCATCCCTCGCGTCAACCCCGGAACTCACCCAGAGCACACCTCGCCTATCAGTCGCACACCTCCAGGAACAATTCAATGGCAGTGAATACCCATACCTTCTCGATGTACGATCTGCACAAGAATGGCGAACCCGCCATATTGACGACAGCCAAAATGTCCCTCTCGGAGATCTCCCAATGCGGCTCTCTCACATCCCGACCACACGTCCCGTGATCGTGTATTGTTCAAACGGGTATCGCTCTTCCATTGCAACGAGTCTTTTGCACCATTATCAATTTTCAAATGTTGTTGAATTAACCGGTGGATTCGATGCCTGGGAAGCGACCGTGATCAATCCCTCTCTGCATTCATCATCCTCCCTCCAGGAAACTCACAGGCCCAGTGAGGAACGGCCAGCCTGAGCCAAAACTCAGTTGACTCTCACACATTCCAAAGCCTTGATTCGCATTGATGAATCCTTTTATCGAACCCTGAAAAGAAGACAGGGAGGGGTTCAAGCTTGCCAGCGACCGTTATTGCATTTCATGCTTTTGAACCGTTTCCGAAATATCCATCGAAAATTCCTGGCCATTGGTGAGTACTAACCCACCATCAAGATCGGCACGAACCTCAACCTCATCGATGACAACCTCTGCGGGCAATAGATACACGATAAGGGTTCCGGACGCGATCGCTAATAATTTGATTCGGCGATCCGGTTTTTTCTTCATGCTTCCGGTAAACATATCCTTCACAAAGGTCAACCCTTTTACTTTGGCGATTCCGGACTCATACTCGAGAACCTCTCCCACAAAGTACCGTGTGAGATCTTTCTCATAGAGACGCCGATGGACAACCAGAACCTTATCTCCTTGCTCTAACATCACATACTCCTTTCTCTTTGGTTACCGAGACGGCCTCCTCCCGAATCAACGAAAGATTTCCACCAACTGGGTTGCTTCAGGCAGTTACTAAATCCAGCGATGAAAATTCGGATGTGCCACCAACGCTCGAAGAATGTCAGTCCTCGTAATCATCCCAACCAGATCTCCTTGGGACCCCATGATCGGCATCGCCCCGATTCGTTCGTCGAGCAACACTTTGGCGATTGACCAGATTTTCGTTTCGGGTTTGGCGACCAGGACTGGTGATTTCACATAGGCTTGTATAGAAATTTGATCTAAATACGACGCCCCTTTGACTCCGGCTAAAGCCGAATTGACCGTCGCCCTGGCCAAATCCCGGTCGGAGAGTATACCCCCTAATGAGGAGTCCTTCGTCTGAATGGGAATGTGACGAAAACGTCGTTCCTGGAGAAAGGCCCAAGCTTCCGTCAGGGATGCGGTCATGGGAAGGGCATAAACCGGAGAAGACATAATTTCTTGCCCCTGCAATGTGTCTATTTCAGGATATTGACCGGATTGAAGGGCTTCATAATTTTGGGCCAGCAATGACGCAGAATTCGAGGCATGCTGAGCTCCCTGGAAGGGGTCTTTGGCTACCGGCTTGGCTGGAGAAATTTTTTCAACCGCTGAAGAATCTCGTTTTCCAAACATCCCAGGTACATACGTGGCACGATTTCCTACAGGATCAATGATGGCAAACATACGACAAAATTCCTTTTACCTCACTTCTTCTGTTGGATTTTGAGGCAACTCCCTCTCCCCTGACTCATGGGCGACAAGGGTCAGGAGCCAGCAACCCTTGAGGCAACCGGGTTCGAGCATCGATACAGGCTTCGTTCAACTGACGTTGAGTCAATCCATTCGCATACCGCAAGGGCGCACCCTCCAATCGCGCGTTTCGAAAAGATGCCCCGGTCACATCCGTTCCACGTAAATCGGCACCATATAACGTGGCTCCATCAAGGGTCGCATCTTGGAGATTCGTCCGAAATAACACAGCAAACTCCAAAATGGCACCGGAAAGATCCGCGTCGACAAGATTGGCCCATGACAAATCAGCCCGTTCCAAATTGGCTCCACGGAGATTGGCTTTTGCGAGATAGGCTTCATCCATCTCCACACGCATCAATTGGCTTCCAAAAAGATTCGCCTCCAATAAGTCAGCCTCTTGGAAACTGGCCTCAGTCGCATTCACCCCTCGAAGATCCGCGCGATACAGCACCGCTTGGCCGAAATTGGCTTCCCGAAGATTCGCATTCTTCAAGACGGCCTCATTTAAATTGGCCAAACTGAAGTCCGCCTTCGATACATTCGCTCCCTGCAAATCAGTCTCTTGCAAATTACTCCGATGAAAATCCGCTTCAATCAAAATAGCGCGAGCCAGAAGGGCTCGAGAAATATTCGATTCCCGGAAATCGGTCCGCACCAGATAGGCTTGCTCCAAATGAGCCATTTCGAGATTGGCCCCTACGACGTACGCTTCCTCCAAATTGGCTTCCCGGAGAATGACCCGCGACAAACGCGTCTGCCCCAAATTCGCTTCCCGAAGATCTGCCCGTGCAAAATTACTCAGTTCCAGTTGAGCTTTCCGAAAATCCGCAAGCCGAAATTGTCCGTTTCCTGCCTCAGCCCCTCTCATATCAACGGAATAGAGTGAAGCTTCGTTCAAGACGGCATAGGAGAAATTGGCATGAACTAACCGTGCTCCAGAAAAGTCCGCTCGGGTAAGATTGGCTCCCTGAAAACTGGCTCCACTCCAATCCTGCTCCCGAAAATCTCGTCCAGACAAATCGGCTCCACACAGATTCGCTCGTTTCCCCTTGGGGTTCTGATGATCCTCCAACCATAGCGTATGGGTCGAAAACACCTCGACGAGTTGGGCCTGTGAAATCGACCTTCCCTTGAAAGCCCCAGAACAATCGGATGTCGAGAAAGAATGGGCGTCGGAACCAACATCTTGGTGATCGGCATACGCCCAATATGGCATCACTCCCGTATGCACTACAAGGCTGAAAAGAATGACGACACAGGTGTTGTTCATTAGATGACCTTTTCGATTGTACATGACTTGGAACCGTTTCTTGTTTCTCTCGTCGTCCTTACGATTTCGGCCGATGTTTGGGAAACAACCCATCCCAAATATGAGAGGCATGGATAATCAGCGGCGAATGATTAAGACGGATACAGGTGAGTATGTTCCAATCCATTCGGACACACTTCCCATAGCAAATCGTGCCTGCCCGGATAGTCCTTTGGAGCCCAACATCACCAGGGAAGGGTTTCGCTCTTCAATGATCTCCAAAAGCCGTTCCCGAGGATTTCCTTCAAGCATGCCCTTCGTGACTCTAAACCCCTCTTTTAAGAACAATTCCCGGTATGCAGTCAACGTTTCATTCGCATGCCGTTTCAGGGGTGATTTCAGTGTACGCATTTGTGCCTTGGAAAGGACCTCAGAAGCCAGTTCCGTTAGAGGTTCGGGAACAACCGAAGCCACATGAATAGCCATCTCCTCCGGTGGCAACCAACGCAAACCTCGATTGACAGCAAATTTTGAATGTTTAGATCCGTCCACCCCGATAAGGGCGGACAGCGGATGCTCAATTGCCCCTTTGACGACAAAAACGGAACATGGGCTATGAAGAAGTGTCTGACGTGACACACTGCCTAAGAGATACCCTGGCAAATCCTTTAATCCTCGAGACCCGACCACAACCAGATCAGGTCGAATCCGTTCGGCAAAGGCAATTACGGCAGTGGCAGCGGGCCCTTTTAGCAATCGATGATTCACCGTGGTCAAGGGGTGGGTCGTCGCTTGCTGGTGTGCTGCGTGAAAGCGATTCACGGCCTCTCTTAAATGCTTTCGTCCTAGAGATTCAAGTTTGTGGGTGAGGGTCTTCCGGAGGGCTTGGTGCTCCTGCAATCCTTTGTTATCTTTAATGAAGGGATGCAAATCAAGAGCATGACAAAACACCACTTCTTGAACGGTATGGTGAAAAAGTTTAGCCAATGCCTCGACGGCATAGCGGGAATTCAGGGAATTATCGATCGCACAGAGAATTTTCACCGTGGCCTCATTACAGAACCTAGAAAAAGGTTACCCATTTGTTCCCTTTATTTTATTGTGCACGGTTCTTTTTCTCGCATGATTCCTGCCAGATAACTATTCTTCAGGGTGAAAATGGTCCAGGGTGCGACAAATGTGGATAAAAGAATCCTCCTATGTAATTAAAAGAAGGTTTCTCATAGTAGACCGTGCCCTATTTTGGGACTAATGTCCAGTGCAGATCTGACGCCTTTTTCCTCTTTTGGGGAATTCTTTCAAAAAAAAACGGATGGAACCGGATCCTCAAATTCTCACGACCTTAGGAGCCCTATTTCTCATGGGACTCTTGATGGACCTCCTGGGAAGACGTACCCCATTACCCAGGGTGACCTTATTGCTGCTCGGTGGATTCGCCATCGGTCCCTCCGGCATGAATCTCCTACCAGATTTTCAGGAAAGATGGTTTCCAATCGTGACGGCTATCGCTCTATCCATGGTGGGATTTCTCCTAGGCCACACAATGACGATTCAGGCACTTCGAAAACGTGGTCGAACAGTTTTAGGTATTTCAATCGGAGCCGTCGTCGCCACCAGCCTCACCGTCTTTTTGGGGCTCCTCCTGCTGGGAGCTTCCCCAGCCATCGCACTGATTCTCGCGGGAATTGCCACCGCAACCTCCCCAGCCGCCACGATCGATGTCATTCAGGAAACTCGGGCAAAGGGTGAATTTCCGAAAATTCTGAAAAGTGTGGTGGCCATCGACGATGCCTGGGGCTTACTGATGTTTAGCATTTTCCTGGCTATCGCCCAAATGATGGTTGGGCAAGGCCATCCTGGGGATCTTCTCTTAGGAGGAATCTGGGAGATTGCGGGCGCGATCGCCCTAGGGTTGATTCTTGGTATTCCCATGGCTTTTATCACGGGCCGACTCGAGCCAGGAGAACCGACTCTGGCCGAAGCCCTTGGCCTCGTCCTGTTATGCGGTGGGTTGGCGGTATGGTTACACGTCTCGTTTATTCTCGCAGGGATGGTCCTAGGAAGTACGGTCGCCAACCTAGCCACTCACCATCGACGACCCTTCACGGCCATTGAGGGCATTGAATGGCCATTCATGATTCTCTTTTTTATCCTGGCTGGAGCCTCCTTGGAGATGGGCGCCCTAGCGGAAGCCAGCCTCATTGGCATGGGATTTATCCTTTTTCGATTTATCGGCAAAATTCTTGGAGCCTGGACAGGCGGGTTCATTGTGGGGACAGATCCCACCACACGGCAATGGATGGGCCTCGCACTGTGTCCACAAGCGGGAGTGGCTCTCGGCATGGCTCTCCTGGCGAGTCAACACTTACCACATTTGCAGACCATCATCCTTCCCGTGACGATTGGGACCACCGTACTGTTTGAATTGCTTGGACCGGTATTGACGCGTTTCGCTATCCTTAGGGCTACGAACAAAATTCAATCTTCCTAAACCTCCCATACCACCCAGACCCATGCCATACTGATAAGACAAAACAATTCGGTTTTCCCACCGGAAATGAACGACCTTTTCCCATGACTCGCCTCCAACACATCCGTCACATACTTTGGGGAGTGTTACTCCTGAATTTTTTCGTAGCGCTGGCCAAGTGGGGATATGGGCATCTAACCTACACCTTGAGTATGCAGGCGGATGGACTCCATTCGTTCTTTGACGGAGTCTCGAATATCGTGGGATTGGTGGGTATTCGATTGGCGACGAAACCACCGGACGACCACCATCCCTATGGACACAAAAAGTTTGAAGCCTTGGCAGCAGCCTCTATCGGAAGTTTATTGGTAGCCACCTGCCTTTTCCTCTTATGGAAGGCCTATGTTTCCTGGACTTCTGATGTTCACCCACAGGTCACATTATTGAGTTTCGTGGTCATGATTCTCACGATAAGCATCAATTTGTTCGTCACTCACTGGGAACGTCGAAAAGGTCAGGAACTGAAGAGCGAAATTCTCATAGCCGATTCCTATCATACGGCGAGTGATGTCCTGGCCTCTCTTTCGGTCTTAGGTGGCCTGTTTGCCGTGCAAGCTGGATATCCCTTTATCGATCCCCTGATTACGGTTTTCATCGCTGTCATTATCGCCTGGACCGCCTACCTGGTCCTCCAAGACGTCTTGGCTTCATTTACCGATCGCATTCGTTTAGACCCACAACAAATCAGATCAGTGGTCATGACCCTTCCAGGCGTGTTGAAATGCCATAACATTCGCACCAGAGGTTTGGCTCACCATGTCTTCGTAGACCTATCGATCCATCTCGACCCTAAATGGTCTATCCAGGAAGGTCACCAATTGGCCACGCAAGTGGAAGATCTCTTAACACGTCATTTCGACGCCGTGGAAGATGTTGTGGTTCACATAGAACCGGAAGGCCATGAGAGAGACGAGGAAAAGATCGATATAGATTAGATGGCTTGAGTGGGAAGAGTGATCACAAAGGTGGTTCCTTCTCCAGGTACACTTTCCACCCGAATGGAACCTTGATGCTCTTGAATGATTCCATGCACGACCGTGAGCCCAAGCCCGGTCCCCTCTCCCACGGACTTTGTCGTAAAGAATGGATCGAAGATCCGCGATTGCTGCTCCTGGGAAATCCCGGATCCCGTATCCTGCACTTTCAGAATGACCTCCCCCTCACGTTGTTCCAGAACAAAGGTCAGAGACCCTCCTTCAGGCATCGCCTGACAGGCATTCAGGATTAAATTCAACAGCACTTGATTCATGTGATCGGCATCCGCCCATACATTGGGAACCGCTTGAGAAATGTGGCGTGCAATCCGAATGTGTTGTTTGGAAAAACGCTCTTGAAACACATCGATGACGTCGGCAATGATGGAGGATAAATCCACATTGGCAAATTCCGCGGGACGTTTTCTGGCAAAACTTAACAACTGGTTCATAATTTTGGTGATCCGTTCTACCTGAGTCACGATCGTTTCCAACCCACGTTTGGTCGGATCATCCTTGGCCTTTCGCATCAACAATTCAGCCCGTCCCAAAATCACATTCATCGGTGTTCCGATTTCATGGGCCATGCCACTGGCGAGAGTCCCTAATTCTGCCAACCGTTCGGTTTTTCGTAGTTGGTCTTCCAAAGCCCGTTCTTGTGATACGTCCACGATATATCCTTCTATGCCCAGGAGTTTCCCTTCCGGCTCAAACACTCCACAGCCCTGCTCCCACACCCATTTGAGGTGCCCGGTTGCCGTGTGGATCCGGTAGGAGATCTGAAAGGGTTTACGCTCTTTTAGGGCACGTTTGATCTCCCGGTCCACCCGCGTTTGATCGTCAGGATGGATAAGGTCACACATAAAGGAAACGTCAGCAGGAGCCATGAATGCCTCAGGAGGGTACCCCGTCAATTCCTGACAATTGGGGCTCATAAACTCAAAAGGCCCTTTACAGTCTTTCCCACAGCGGTAGACTATTCCGGGAAGATTATTGAGAAGGGTCCCTAAGGTGCGGCGCGTTTCTTCCAGTTGCCGTTCCGCTTCTAACCGTTGGGTTAAATCCAGAATGATGACCCCAAAAACAGGACGCCCGTTACGAGTCAAAAATTGCAGATGAACTTCAACCGGATAGGTGGAACCATCTTTCCTTCGTTGAATGGTTCGAAACTCGATTTTCGCCTTATCTCCCCGTTCCAAAGGAGCGAGCCGCTTGTGAAAAGACCCACGGGTCCACTCTGGTTGTAAATCCAAAGGAGTCAGTTCGGACAGTTCCTTCATGGAATAACCCAGATTATCACGAGCCCCTTTATTGACCTGAATAAAATTCCACGTTTCCGCATCGAACACATAGACTTCGTTAAAGGATTCATCGAGGATTCGCCCAAGGTAGGCCACCCGCTCCTCATGTTTTTTTCGCTCGGAAATGTCTCGAAGAATGACGGTCAACCATCGCTTTTCCCCTCGGTTCACTTTGGAAATCGAGGCTTCCAGAGGAAAAATTTCTCCCGTGGAACGCAGTCCGGAAATTTCCCTGTAGGGTCCCATACGACGGGTAATTTCTTCGGCATCGGCAAAAGCCTGAATATGTTGACGATGCATACTCCTGAATTCTTCGGGGACAAACTGATCGAGGGAATGCCCCAACGCCTCAGCCGCCGAACATTGAAAGATTTCTTCGGCAGCCCTATTGAACAACACGATCCGATGCTCATCATCGATCGTAATTATCCCATCCATCGCGGAATGGATGATTCCGGCCAACTGCAATTCAATGGCTTCCAGCCCTTCTTTCGCCTGCTGATGCATGGCATGAACCGCGCGCAATTCGGTCAGTTCATCCCGTAGTTGCTGTAATTCTTCTTCTAATGCACGTTGCCCTGACATCCGATTCCATTCCTGTCCTTTGGAAACCTAGAAACGAAAGCCGACTAGGCCTTCTCCGCGTTTTCTTGCATCTCGGCTAATTTCCGGTACAGAGTTTTTCGATCGATACCAAGAATTTGCGCGGTTTGATACTTATTGCCCCCTAATTTTTCTAACACTCGACGAATATAGGCCTTTTCCAATTGATCCAGGGGCAAGAGATTTTCAACTGCATCTCCAATAAGTTGCCCATTGCCTTTAATGTCACGAAAACTAGCCGGCAAGTCTTCTAATGAAATTTTCACACTTTGAGTCAGCGTGGCTGCGCGTTCAAGAATGTTCTCCAATTCTCTCACATTTCCGGGCCAGGGATAATCGATAAGCCGGGCCATAGCCGATTCGGTCACGCCTTCAATATGCTTTTCCTGAGCCGTTGGACTCTTGTGCAACAGCCCATGCACCAGCAGAGGGATATCTTCCTTACGATCCCGCAAAGGAGGCAAGCGAATCTCAATCACATTGAGACGGTAGTACAAATCTTCCCGAAACCGCTTCGCTTTGACTTCCTCTCCCAAATTCACGTTGGTCGCCACGACTAACCGTACATTGATAGGCATGGACCGAGTAGCGCCAACACGGCGAATTTCACGCTCTTGGACCGCACGCAAAAGCTTGGCCTGTAACATCATAGGCATTTCGCTGATTTCATCCAGAAACAGCGTGCCGCCCTGTGCCTCTTCAAACAAACCGGGCTTATCGGATTTGGCATCGGTAAATGCCCCACGAACATGTCCAAACAATTCACTTTCCAGTAATAATTCCGGGATTGCGGCACAGTTGACGGGGACGAAAGGAGCCGTTTTTCGTTGACTATTAAAATGAATCGCCTTGGCCACGAGTTCTTTACCCGTACCACTTTCCCCTGTGATGAGGATATTTGTGTGTGAGTCAGCTACTCGTCGGATGAGATCAAAAATCTCCCGCATCGGTTTACTCTTTCCCAAGATTTGGTCGAACGCATATTCACGACTCACCTGCTGTCTGAGCTGACGAACCTCCTGACGCAAGAGCGCCTCACGCATCGCCTTGTCGACTGTCACCAATAATTCACCACTCTTTATCGGTTTGGTGAGATAATCAAAGGCGCCTTGCTTCATGGCTTCCACCGCCGACTCCACGGTTCCGAAGGCCGTCATCATGATGAGATTCGATTCTGGATGCTTTTGAACCGTATGTTCTAAGAGTCCCAACCCATCCATCCCTTTCATGCGTAGATCCGTCACCACCACCGGGAATTTTTCTGACTCCATTCGATTGAGGGCTTCCTTGCCATCGGAAGCCAGGACCACACGATACCGTTCCTCTTCCAACACTTCCTGGAGGAGTTGCCGCATTTCCGGCTCATCATCAACGACTAAAATTGTGGGGGGATCTTGCGTCATACCCAAATCCTTTTTTCGATAAGGTAAAGAACATTCATCAAAAACGACCAGGAATAATTCGCAACGTTTTTCACAAAAACCAATGGTTGATTGCTTCCTAGACAGTCCATTTTTAATATTTATTTATTAGTATATATGGCTTACAATAAAACATGAATGAAGCTTTTTGCTACAATTAAAAATATTTTACATGTAGCCTTTTTCTACATATTAATTTTTTTATTATGAGGAATCGTTTATCCTTTTACAAAAAAGATCCTGCTATTTTCACAGGGAAATAGGGGAAGTCATGAGTCCCTTTCCTACTCGTAATTCACTGGCTATTCAAAAATCGTATTTCGTAAAGTCCTATAACAGAACACTCTTGGCCCATGGCATTGCTCTTGCTGATTCCTCTAGAAATCTAGTTAGCAACCCGACGTTTAACTGAGAAGGACACCTTCATGAAAATCACGGCAGCTGTCGATGGATCGGAACATTCCACGCACTCTCTTCAGACTCTTGCACATTTTGCGCCTCCAGAAGAATTGACTCTGGTCCATGCCATGGACCTTCCTGACTTGAACTATCCCCTGATCACACCAGAACTCCGGGCCGAGGCCATTGAAGATCTGAAAGCCCAACTTCAGAAAGAAGGGGAAGGCATGCTCGATCAGGCCAAGCAGTCCCTACCACCCGATTTTTCGAACATTCAACGAATCCATCAAATCGGCCATCCTGTAGACGTCATCCTAGAAACCGCTCAATCGTCTCAATCCCAGCTCATCATGATCGGTGCCAGGGGCTTAGGGGGCTTCAAAGAATTGATGTTGGGGAGTGTTTCTCATCGTGTATTGCTTCATGCGCCCTGTTCGGTAATGGTGACCAAAAACCCGTGTTCCAAGCTGGAAAAAATTCTCTTGCCCGTCGAAGGCAAAGAGGATGTGGCAGTCGCCCTCAAGTTTCTCCAACAACAGCCCTTCCGAAACCCGGTTCACATCGATGTCTTTGCCGTTTGGCCCCAGCCTCAACTTCCTTGGCCCGTCACCCTCGGCCAAAGCAGACTTTTAGAAGTCCAAGCTATTGAAGAGGCCCGAAAACGCATGGAAGTCGTGACCGACCAGCTGACAGCCATGAACTATTCGTGTGAAAGCTCCGTCGGATTGGGAGATCCGGCCTTTGCCATCCACGAACAGGCGAAAGCCCTCGACTCTCACCTGATCATTATGGGTACGCACGATCGAGGAGGGCTGTCCCGGTTTCTTATGGGAAGCGTATCTCACGCCGTCATCCATCATGCGACCTGTCCGGTTATTCTTGTCCGATGACCCACCGGGAATGTTGTAAATCCGACAGGGGGCCAACTCCCCCTGTCCCTGCGGACATCTGCTACATCTCCATCGGAACCCCCTGGGGTAAGGGTCTACACACCGGGGATCCAAAGGCATAATTAAAAAGAAAACAATAATTTCCTCGGCTCCCATCCAAACCTCTTAGTGGCACATTGATTGCTTGGTATATCCTTGAAGACCGATGATATGGCTTCAACGACAAACACCACATAAGGAGGAAAGGTCATGAGCGGAATAACACGATGGGATCCTTTCAGAGAGTTGGACGATCTCCAAAATCGACTATCCACTTTATTCGGACGGGCTGCGGTATCGAAAAATCCTGAACGTCAAGAAGCCTTATCCGTTGCCGAATGGGCTCCTCTGGTGGACATCACCGAGGACGAAAAAGAATACCTCATCAAAGCCGAGCTTCCCGAAGTCAAAAAGGACGAAATCAAAATCAACGTGCAAAACGATGTGCTCGTCATTTCCGGTGAACGCCGATATGAAAAAGAAGAAAAAGACAAAAAATATCATCGAGTGGAACGGGCCTACGGTCGGTTCTCCCGAAGTTTTACGATTCCCGAAGATTCGGACCCGGAAAGGGTTTCAGCAGAATTTAAGGATGGTCTGCTTCACGTTCATTTGCCCAAGAGCGAACGAAGCAAACCCAAAAGCATTACCGTCAACGTCGCCTAATAACCCTCTTGCCCTTCTAAAGGCCGGCAGAAGGGCCATGCACCGACTTAGGAGAGAAGCCCGCGCCACATGTTCCACCCTTTGCACTCAACTATGAGAAGGATCAAACACCCATGAATATTCTTCGCTTCCCTTCGGCACGAACATCACTGGTCATGCTTGCGATTTTCCTCCTCGTCGGAAGTTCCACCCAAACACTGGGACAGTCCCAACAAC
Organism: Nitrospirales bacterium; assembly: GCA_965223275.1. Taxonomy (GTDB): domain Bacteria; phylum Nitrospirota; class Nitrospiria; order Nitrospirales; family UBA8639; genus Nitrospira_E. Next base: position 3,376,788 of record OZ244992.1, on the reverse strand, counting down.
ATGTGAACGTGACCATAGAGGGCTATACGTTTCGCACGACACAAATGCCGCTCCAACTCCATACCGATACAATCATTACCGTCAAGAATATGGACAACATTCGGCACGATTTTGGGTCCCAGATGTTCCTCAACACCCTGACCCACGTGGAAACGGGTGGAGTGGTCATCTATGGAAAAGGCGTGGAAGGGGCCTTTGTCGACCCTGGAGAAGAAGCGTCGTTCAGACTCATGCTTGACCATCCAGGGCGCTTTCAATTTCAATGTTCCATACACCCGGATATGAAGGGAGAAATTCTCCTCTTGACCGTCGATGCCGTCTAATATCTGATGCGTCCAGAGGAACCCCATAATTCCAACCCTTTTCCGAAAAGGAACCCTTCCCTATGGTAAACATGATTACCCGCATTTTGTTTGCCACCGACTTTTCTCCCAGTTCGGCTCCGGCGTTTCGTTATGCCATCGAATGGGCCAAAACCTTTGACGCTTCCCTCACGATCCTTCATGTCGTCTCCCTTCAACCCGGATTGGATATCGATGCAGGCATTGCCCAACGATTCCTGGATGAACAGCGCAAAACCGCCCAAGATCAATTGCAACGTTTGCTGGAGGAAGCCAAACCACAGGTACCCAATACCAGCATCGAACTGTTAGGGGGACTCCCCTCGGATATTATCTGTCAGACGGCAAAAGACAACGATATCGACCTGATCGTGACGGGAACCCATGGGTGGACCGGATTTAACCGTGTGGTATTTGGGAGTGTGGCGGAACGAGTCATTCAGCGGGGACCATGTCCGGTTCTCTGCATCCCCCATCGAAAAGACGAAGATGTATCCGCCATGCACCAACTCAACATGCACCCGAAGCACGTCGTGCTGCCCCTGAATTTCTCTGACTGTTCGATGGATGCGTATGAATATGCCGTCCAATTCGCCAAATGGGTCGATACCCCCTTGACTCTGGTTCATGCCATCGAACCCCTCTCGTATAGCCTGGATTTTACCCTGACTCACCCGCTTCAAGAGGCGACGAAGCGAGAACAGGTCAAAAAGCGGCTTTCGGAATTAACCGAGGTCCTAACCAATCAAGGATTAACCGCCCGCTATGAATTGCTAGACCAACCACCGGTAGAAGCCATTTTAGAATTGAGTGCCCAAAACGAAGCCGATCTGATCCTGATGGGAACCCACGGAAGAAAAGGACTGTCACGGTTAATCCTCGGCAGCACCACGTTCCGAGTCTTAGAACAGAGTCCGTACCCGGTCCTCACCGTTAAAAGTCCAAAATTCCAGGGTGGGCATCATTCCCAATCAGGATCCGAGTCTTCAACTCCCCCCCAGGGGTAACCCACTCTTCTCTGCATCCCAAGGATGGAACATCCCCACCCCCATTCTTCATCATCAACGCCCCACAATGGCCTTCAAGGTCTCCTGAGGCGACTCGAAGACCAGTCCCGCCAACCCGATTTTCTCTCACAATCCCAACAGGCCCTGAGTCTGGCCTTACGTCCCTACCTCGACATGCAGCAAGAACCCCGTCTGTTACCATTGCCGGAAGAAGAAGAGCTCGCCAAATGGTTTTTGTTCGCCGATTACCTTCCGACGGACGGCCATTCTTCATTGATCGAACAGGTGCGCGATCTCATCACGGAACATGTCCCGGAAGAAGAACGTGTCTGGTTGGACCCTCTTCGTCATTCCTACATGGATCTTTTGGAAGTCACAAACATTCTCGGTTCCGAGTCTTCGGCCCCACTTCAACTGCATTCATTGGGAGATCAACAGGCCTACCAAGTCCCCGTACCCCAATCTCCCATCGGAATTCAAACAGGCCAGGTTTTGGTCACAAGGATCTTGAAGAAAGGTACCGAGGCATGTTTGCCAGAACCGATACTCCTGCTATCGAACACCATCGGCAAGGCCGTCCTTCGGGAAGCGGAAACGAGACGCAAGGAAATCGAAATCGGGACAGGCAATTTTACCCTTTCAGAGTGGGGGGAATTCGCCAAAAACTACGGATATTTCATCCTATGGAGTGTGGCTCATATTCGCCGCGGTGCTATAAGAGAAGCCGACGCCCATACCCCATATCTCGGAGAACAAGGCCAACCCTATCTCTATGCCTGGGCCATCTATGAACATTCAGGGCTACATGCCCTCATTGAAGGGATCTCAGAACTCGACGAATTCGATATTGGTCAAGCGCAGGATTCCCAACTTTGGGTAGGAGAAAAAAAAGAGACACGGGCCGAACCGACGTCCCCCATCCAAGCCAAGGTCACGGTCACCCCAACCCACCTCTTCGTCGAAAGCGACTCCCAGGAACAGCTGGATTCGATTAAGCACCAATTGGCCAGGACCTTCGGCTATACCCTTCATTTTAAAGGTGAGGAGACAGAGCCACCCCTACACAGGATTCATGAAGTGGACCTTTTATCAGATACGTATCATGTCCCCGTCACGACGGTCTCAGCTAAAGACGATCACGAACGACTGAAAAAGTTCTTGGAGACGGTCTTTCTGGAATGGGCTGAGCAACCCTCTTCTCACCTAGATGGACAAACCCCTCGCCATTATCGTGACAGCCAACAACATATCTCCAAGGTGAAGGGCCTTCTCACCAATATGGAAAAATATGATTGGGGAGTTCTCCGAAACGGACAACGCGCCTACGATTACGATATTCTTCGCCGACACGTTGGTCTCGAATAACCCATCCCTACCATGTCCCAACCCTCCCCATTGGATACATCACCCCGGATTCTCCCTCGTGAGCGTCTTTTTCAACTCTTCGAAGTCTTAAAGAAAACCGGGCACCGAATCATCGGGCCGAAAGTCAAACAGGGGGCGGTGCAATGGGAAGAACTCTCCAGCCCGGAGGAGTTGCCCCTCGGTTGGCAAGATCAACAATACCCTGGTCAATATCTATTGGAACCGGCTGAAAACCAGCGGTATTTTAATGTGGTCCACGGTCCGCAATCGATCAAACCACTGACTTTTATCCCACGTGAAACCTTATTATCACTCGACCGTTCGACCAACACCTTTACCGCTACCGAAATCTTTGAAGAGCTCCAACCAACCGCAATTATCGGCGTTCGTAGCTGTGATCTCTCGGGGTTGACCATTCAGGATAAAATTTTTCTCCAAGGCCCCTACCCCGATCCCTACTATCAACGCCGACGTGAACGCCTCTTCCTCATCGGGGTCAATTGCACTCGTGCACTCGCTACCTGTTTCTGCGCTTCCATGGGCACCGGCCCCAAAGCCGAAGGCCCCTATGATCTTCGCCTGACGGAAGGCGACGAAGACTTGGTGATTGAAGCCGGAACGGAACCGGGTTGGAAGGTCTTGGAGCAACTTTCTTGCGATCAAGCAACAGAAGAACGCCTGCTCCATGACTCACAATGCATTGAGTCCTGCGCGGAAAGTCAAACAAGGCGTTTGAATCAAGATTCACTCCCCGAACACCTACACGATGCCCATGATCACCCGAGATGGGACGAAGTGGCCAAACGCTGTTTATCATGCGCCAACTGCACGATGGTCTGCCCAACCTGCTTCTGCCATGGGGTGGAAGAAACGCCCTCCCTTGACCATCAACATTCAACCCATACTCGAGTATGGGATTCCTGCTTTACCCCGGATCATGGGTATATTCACGGGAAAAACTTTCGTCCCACGACCAAGGACCGGTACCGCATGTGGCTCACCCATAAGCTTGGAACCTGGGTGGAACAATTTGGATCTTCAGGATGCGTCGGATGCGGGCGGTGTATCACCTGGTGCCCGGTGGGAATTGATCTCACAGAAGAGATCGAAGCGTTAACGGGAGAACAAGAGTAAACACGTTATGAGAGAATCGCTGGTCCTCATATCCGAATCCTCGATTTCCTCTTCTGTTATCTCCTATTTATTTTTTCAAGCTCCTGGTAGATTTTCTTCAAGGACTCATCTGCACTCGGTTGAAAAAATTTTATTCCCGTCGCAATGAGGGTTTTGGCCACCCCAGCACAAATCCCCAACAACAGGACGGTGATCATCAACCCAAAAATATAAAACGATGACGGGGGAATCTCCATCGGTCCCCCTGGAGTCTGAATAAAGACATCCATGGCTTCCCTCGGGATGAGACCCGAAACAATATCGGTTGGCCCCTCACCCGTGATCAGATGATAAATGACATTTACCACCCATCCTGCCAGCACGACTCCAGCCGCCATGAACGCCCCACCAATATACTTGGGCGTATCCGAGGAATTATCCGAACCCTGATCATGAGACCAATCACCATTCATACGGCACCTCTGTATATGTGAGAATGCGAAACATTCACAGCCCTTTCTGCATCCATGGTACTCACCGATGGGCCCTATTCACAACCATGAGCCCTCTACCACCCAGGGCAGAGGAGGACAGACGGAGAAAATAAGCAGATTAGGGCAAAATTACGAAAGGTGAGGACTACAGACTTTTTGGTCTCGAAGCAGGAGAGCGAGAATCGCTCGGGTTTTGTCATAGATTTCAGCATCTTTACTCGCACGAGACCCCGCCACGTTTAACACGTTGGGATCGACTTTTTCCAGCCATTCACGAAGGTGGTTGACGGCTTCAGCTGCCGTCATAACCTCCAAATCCAGATGGAGATGAGGCCTATCGAGGTCGATCGCTTTCGCTTGGGTATAGGCGGAACCCCCAAGAAGAGGGCCATGGGAAAAAATGACCGTGGCATCGGAATCGCGCACATTGAGTTTTGTCCTGACTTGTAATTGTTTGCTTTCGGTCTCCACTAGATTGGGATAATGAGTAGGAATCACACCATCTTCCGCCAACCGTCCCTTTGGTACCCAACCCCCGACCTCGAATCCAAAGGACAGCGCGACATCCAACGCGGCCCGATCTGCTCCTGTCTGCCCACCTGAAATTATTTTCTGGAGCATTATTTTTTGACCACTTTCAAGAACTTAAATATTTGCTCTTCGTTCATGATCAAATTTTCTTCATTGCCCTGTTTCCGGTCTCGAAAAGCATAGAAAAAACCAATTTTTTGAACAGGGGAAAACCAGGGAACAAAAATAATCATAGGATTGAAATCTCGCTCAGGAGCCCAAAGCCTAAATATCCAAACCGGCAACGAATTCCACCGTTTCCACTTTAAACGATCTGACCAATTCAGTACCATTGCGTGATCCCGGAAACGTGGAATCCAATTGTTCTCTATATACTCCTCCCATTTAGGGCTTCTTGAATACACTAATAAGATACGCTTCCCTTTTAATATTACTGCCACCCCAAGAATGACCCGCAAAAATGCCCGACATACAACATAAAAAGAAAGATAAACTATTGCCCATACAACCAATAAGGGCAAAATTATTATGAGAAAAAGTTTATTTTGTAACCTACTGGATTTTTGAGCCATCATCGGAGTGCTTCTTCACCAATAACGATTGGTTGTTATTACAAAGGGTATTTCGAAGACGAATTTTTTAGGAGAGTTTCCACCGTAGGATCATTTATCAAATATACGAAGAAAATGATGGGAAATGAGCTCAAGACGTCTTTTTGATATCATGATTACTAATAACTTCATCGGTTGTTCCCAATAAATCTGGAAACCGCCCTTCCATGTCCCACAATCCCTACCTCATCCATCCCGCTGAGATCGTCGAGAAGAAACAGGAGTCTCCCACGATCGTCACATTTCGCCTACGACTCACCAACCCTGACGTTCGAGAAAGCTACCGATTCGAAGCCGGGCAATTCAATATGCTGTACGTGTTCGGTGTCGGAGAAGTGGCAATTTCCATCGTCTCGGACCCTGGAGAACCCGAATTCCTGGATCACACGATTCGGATCGTGGGGCGCGTGACTAATGTCCTAGGCAATCTGGGAATCGGGGATCACGTCGGAGTCCGCGGACCTTTTGGTGTCGGATGGCCAATGCAAGCGGCCAAACATCAAGACGTGCTGATCGTCACCGGGGGTCTCGGGTGCGCACCGGTCGTCGGCGCCATTGAATATATGTTCCGCAGGCGTGAGGAATATGGCGCAATGACGATCCTGCACGGCGTGAAAACTCCGCATGACCTCCTCTATCGGGAACGATATGATGCGTGGAAGCATCAACCGCGAACGCAGGTCCTCCTGACCAGCGATGAACCGGGAAAAACTTGGCATAACCATGTTGGAGTCGTCACCGAACTGTTCGATGAATTGGAACTCGACACGGACAAGACGTTGGTTATGATGTGTGGTCCGGAGATCATGATGCGAATCGCATGTCAAACCCTTGCCCATAAAGGGCTTCGCCCGGATACCATGTTTGTGTCATTGGAACGGCATATGGAGTGCGGGATTGGTCTATGCGGACATTGCCAACTCGGACCATTTTTTGTGTGCAAAGATGGGCCAGTCATGCGGTTGGACCGATTGATGCCCTATTTGGGACAATCAGGGGTGTGAAATTTAAACACGAAGATAGATTCCTGATAAAAGATGTCAGGAATGACTGAATGTGGAGATGGACTCCCGATTCCCCATATCAGGAAGAACAGAATGTAGAGATTACATCCCGATTAAACACCCCGGGAATGACAACCTGAAATGACAGACAAACACTTAGAACCTCAATCTCCTGCTACAAAACAACGCCCGCGCGTCGCGGTCTTGAAATTTACCTCCTGTGACGGCTGCCAATTAAGCATTCTCAATCTTGAGGAAGAACTGCTTTTACTCGGTCAATCGTTCGATTTCGCGTATTTCCCCGAGGCCTCCAGTCACATGGAGAATGGACCGTATGATATTGCCTTGGTGGAAGGATCAGTTTCGACACCAGAAGACATTCCTCGCATCCTGGAAATTCGACAACAGGTCACCACGCTGATCACAATTGGTGCTTGCGCAACGACAGGAGGCATTCAAGCATTGAGGAATTGGTCGGAAATCGATGCGTTCAAGAACGCGGTCTACCCTACCCCGGAATATATCCAGAGTTTGAGCACCTCAACACCAATCTCTGAGCATGTGGCAGTCGACTATGAGCTTTGGGGATGTCCGATCGACAAACAACAATTACTCCGAATCCTTATCGACCTCTCGATGGGCGTGCACCCACGAATGTCAACCCACAGCGTGTGTCTGGAATGTAAACGTCAGGGGCATATCTGCGTCTTGGTCGCCCAGGGAATTCCTTGTCTGGGACCGGTCACCCGAACCGGGTGTGGCGCAATCTGTCCCGGAATGGCACGCGACTGCTACGGATGTTTTGGCCCCGCTGAACATGCCTCGACTCAACCGCCGGGAACGCCACCCAATACCGAATCGCTCGCTCAACATTTTCATCAACACTTACACCTGATCCCCATCGAAATGGTCCGTCGATTCCGAGGTATTACAGGATCGGTGCATGCCTTCAGCAAGGAAAGTGATGCCTGGGAACAACAATGCTGAAAAAGGCTAAATGTGGCGAATGAACGATTCCTCAAACACAAACAACGATAAGACACGGACCATCAAGATCGACATGATGGCACGCGTTGAGGGCGAGGGAGCTCTCAATGTCGTCGTCAAGGATGGCCACGTTCAGGACATCCAACTTCGGATCTTCGAACCACCCCGTTTTTTTGAGGCCTTTCTGCAAGAGCGACATGTCACGGAGGTCCCTGACATCGTCGCTCGTATCTGCGGCATTTGCCCTGTCGCTTATCAAATGAGCGCCGTCCATGCGTTGGAATCAATCTTTGGGACAACCATTCCTCCTGAGATCACGGAACTTCGCCGACTGCTCTATTGTGCCGAATGGATCGAAAGCCATACCTTGCATATCTATATGTTGCAGGCTCCCGATTTCATGGGGTTTGCGAGTGGGCTCGAGATGGCTCGGACCCATGCGGACGTCGTGAAACGCGGCCTGCGAATGAAAAAAGCCGGCAATGACCTGTTGGCCCTTCTCGGTGGGCGATCGGTCCATCCCGTTTCCGTTCAAATAGGGGGCTTCTCTCATGTCCCCACGAAGGGAGAATTGACCGTCCTTAAGGAAGAATTGCTGTGGGCACGTGATGCCGCAGTGGAAACCGTTCAATGGGTTAGTCAATTTGATTTTCAAGACCCAGAACAATCCTACACATTCCTGGCACTCGAAGGAATTTCACGTTACCCGATGAACGAGGGAGCTTTAGTTACCAACAACGGCCTCAACATTCCGGCCTCGGCCTTTGAAGGTGAATTTCAGGAAGAACAGGTCCCGTATTCCAATGCCCTGCATTGCACCTTTCACGGAAGCTCGTATTTAACCGGGCCCTTAGCACGCTTGCATCTCAACCATGAACGCCTTTCCCCTTTCACTCGTCACGTGTTTCAGAGCCTGGATATTCCCTTTCCTTATCGACGAGTATCAATGAGCATTATCGCTCGATCACTTGAGGTGCTCTACGCTCTCGATGAAGCCATTCGTTTGATCGAGGAATACGATCCCCCTTCTTACCCATCAGTCCGAGTCTCCATTCGCCCCGGAATCGGAATGGCAGCGACCGAAGCGCCTCGTGGCGTCCTCTACCATCGTTACGACGTGAACGAGGACGGGACGATTCGAACAGCGAAAATTGTTCCTCCCACTTCTCAAAATCAACGACGCATCGAAGAGGATCTGCATCGGTTGCTCCCTGAGGTTTTACATCTAAAGGATCAGGAGGTAGCGGAGCATTGCGAACGTCTCATTCGGAGCTACGACCCCTGTATTTCCTGTGCCACCCATTTTCTCACATTCACTCGAGAAAAAATTTCTGCCATTGCTGACACATAAAACATTGTTGATTCAGAGGGCGCGATAACCCATGGCCGTGGTCTTACTCCTGACCGCCTTGCTCGTCAGCCTGGCTGTCCTCATCCACTTTGAGGTGCTACATGCGCTCTCTACCCTCATGCGCACCCGAATCGTCCACCCTCGGGTCGGATTGTTGGTTGGGGTGTTAGGAGCCCTCCTCGCTCATGTGGTCGAAATCTGGATTTTTACGTTCGGCTATTGGTCCCTATTGGGCGATTCGACCTACGGATCGATCGAAGGCGATCAGACTCTCAGCCTGGGAGACTGTTGGTATTTCTCCGCAGTCACGTTTTCTACCCTGGGCTTTGGAGATTTGTACCCTGCCGGATCTATCCGCTTTTTGACCGGCATGGAAGCGTTGACGGGACTGGTCCTTATCACCTGGACCGCCTCATTCCTTTACTTGTACATGCAGAATATTTGGGGAAAACCCAAAACTCAATAAACGGAAAGGGAGTAAGAGAAAAGACGAAGACGCGTCACCCGACTGCCGACACGGCATTCTGCAGAAACATCGCGTCCAGTTGCGTCGCAAGCTGGGCATTTCGTTGGGCCAACAAGACCCGGGCCTTTTCCGAGAGTTCCATCATACTGTCTTCACTATGGCTCTTCATATCGAAGAGCTTTTCCGTCTCCTTGACGACCTGCTTCACCTTTTTCAGGACATTGGCAAAGGTTATCGCATCGATTCCCAATCGTTCCTGGGCAAAATCCACGACATCCAAAAAGGCTTCGTCATTGGATTGATTGACGAAGAGTTCCGTCAGCAACACTGAAAAGGTCACACAATTATAAAAGACTTCTGATCCACCAGACTGTGGGAAGGGCTCTAATTCGTCACTCAACTGAACCGCCACGCATAATTTGGACGGAAAATTCCAATCCGTGAGCAACCAGCTCCCCACGAGGGCATGGTCTACTCCGAGCACCTGGCGCTCATGAGCCATGACGGCCGGATGGGAATACTGGTTTAATTCACGAGAGGCGTACACTTCCGGTTTGAGACGTTCCAACGCCAACATCCCGATATCCTGTATCAATCCCGTCAAAAAGAGTTCTTCCACATCTTTCAATTCACAGGCTTCTCCGATGGCCCGGCAGATCGACGCGGCCAACAAACTCCGCCGCCAGAATAGATCGAGATTGAGACCATCAGCCCCTTCCTTCCTCAGATGTTGCACCAGCGTAAAAGAGAGCGCGGTGGCCAGAATACCGTTATACCCGATGAGAATGGCTGCTTTTGACAACGTCGTCACTTGATATTTGTATGGGAAAAACGAAGAATTCGCCAACTGTAGGATTTTGGCCGTCAGGGCCGAATCTTTAGCTACAATCTTGACGATATCATCCACTTCGGGTGAAGGGGATTCGAATAATTGTATAAGATCTTTGGCAGCTTGTGGCGAGGTTGGCAAGTTCGGACAACGGCGAAGTTCCTCACGAAGACCGTTCGGTTCACTCATGGTCAATTCCCTTCCATAGGAAATAGCAAATCCTTATTCTTGGAATGTGTTCCTTTAGGATCAATCGGTAATCTCGCTTGCAAAATTAACCGTTCCTTTCCTTTTCTCATCGTCTTCCCAAGCCGCATCTCCTTGTTCTGCAGGAATATTCAGAAGGGGCTCTTCTTTCATTTCAGAACATTTTGATTCATTTTTTTTGATGTTCTACAATAGTATGGCTTTCTGACTATTCATCTCCCATACACATTCACCTACTCCACAGACTGTGGACGTTCATCATCAGGAGGATGAGGCATGCCTAAGGTTACGCTGAACAAACGACTTTTTGATGCCCGGCCAGATCGCATTGACTTGCGTGACCGTGAGTACCAACCTCGACTCCGCTCTCTTCCTCCCCGGTTTCCGGATCCCAGTCAAATCTCCGAACACTTTGCCAATTACGCCAAAGCGGATCTCATTCTGGATCAGGATCAAGAAGGGGCCTGTACGGGATTCGGTCTCGCCGCCGTGATCAATTATCTCCGGTGGCGACAGGCCTTGGAAACTACACAACCCATTCCTCCCAAGGTCAGTGAGCGAATGCTCTATCATCTGGCTAGACATTATGACGAATGGCCGGGAGAGGATTATGAAGGCTCCAGTTGTCGCGGGGCGATGAAGGGATGGCATCGACATGGAGTCTGTCTCGAAACCACCTGGCCTTACCGCAATCCCAAAGGAAAAGCGACATTTATCCCTCCAGGAGAGGGTTGGGACGATGAAGCAGCCCAGTGCCCGTTAGGAGCCTATTATCGGGTGAACAAAGACTCCATTACTGACATGCAAGCCGCCATTTACGAAGTGGGAGCAGTCTTTGTTTCTGCAGAAGTGCATCGAGGATGGTTCCCCCGACAAAACCGGTGGCCGAACGCTGAGGACATGGCGCTCATTCAGCTGCCAAAACGCATAGGCCAAAAAGGCGGCCATGCGTTTGCCATCGTAGGATACAATCAGCTCGGGTTTATCGTGCAAAATTCCTGGGGGCCGGATTGGGGGAAGGATGGATTTGCCATTTTGACCTACCCTGATTGGGTCAAGCATGGGATGGATGCGTGGGTCACGGTTTTAGGTTCTCCCATGGTGGGAGCCAAATCCCGTCGTTATCAAACCCTGAAATCTTTGGTCAATTCCTCTTCTCAACCAGCTCAATTTTTTGGCCTCTTCGAGAAGGACACCCCAAAGCACGCCTACACCAATCCAGAGGTGGAGCCCTGGGACAGGGATACGGCATTTGACCACTCCATCGTCCTCGGGAATAACGGAATTGTCTTAAACCGCAGCTTGGTCAGAGAAAAGGCTCTTGATTATCTACAGGATGTCATTCTGGGTAACCCACGAGAGTGGCTGAAGAAGGGCGGCAAAAAAATCGTGCTGTATGCGCATGGTGGCTTGAATTCCGAAGATGCAGCCCTCACGCGAGTGAGGATTTTGGCTCCCTATTTTAAAGCCAACGACATGTATCCTATTTTCTTCGTCTGGCGGACCGGATTTCTGGAAAGCCTCGCGGGAATCACGGGCGATGTCACCCAGGGTATCCAACCTCAGGGGACCTGGAAAGATATTTGGGACAGCGTTAAAAACGCGACAAAAGAGGCCAAAGATCGAGCCATCGAAGTCACGTGTCAAAATCTTCTCGTCAAAGCTATCTGGTCGGAGATGAAACAAAACGCCCGATTGGCGAGCAAGCTCTCCAAACCAACCTTAGGACAAGTAGCCGATTCGCTCCTCAGCCTGAAAGCTCAATACCCTGACATGGAGCTTCATCTCGCGGGACATTCCGCGGGCTCTATCTTATTGGGATATTTCCTGGACCTCCTCGTTAAGCGAAAAATGCGCGTTTCCTCTTGCACCCTTCTCGCCCCGGCCTGCACACTTCGATTCGCGCTGAATCATTATGCCCCAGCCATCAAGGCCCGGGGAGTCCTCAGAAAATCAGACCTCAAGATTGAAATCCTGAGCGATGAACGCGAGCTGGAAGACACGGTTGGGCCCTATGGCAAATCACTGCTCTATCTGGTAAGCCGGGCTCTTGAGGACTACCACAAAACCCCTCTCCTGGGGATGGCCAATTCTTGGAAGCCCGAGACCATTTCGACTTGGCACACAGACCTTCAGAAGACCGTCAAAGAATGGCAAACCTTCTGGGGCAGTCGAAATCTACCCAAAGAACATACGCAACCCCAGGTATCCGACGGTACGGGCAAGATTCCTTTGGCACATGGATCTTTCGACAACGACGTCGAAGTGATGACACGAACACTCAAGCGAATTCTTGGGAAAAACCTCCCCTATCCGATCGAGAGTCTCAAGGGCCATTGATCGTTTTCACTCAAAGAGGTTTCAGTACGACATCCCCTAAAGGTCGTAGCTAGTGGCCCCATTGTTTTCGTATTTCTTGATACCGCTTCTCGACCATCCCCTTTCTATCTGATCCGGCTTCACACACAATATTCAGAGCATTGGTCTGGTGAGGTTCCTCCCCGACCATTTGCATTAAATCAAGGACCCGTTTATCTGAAAGCGCCCTCCCCTCTAAGATAGCCTCTGCCGCCTCGGTCACCGGCGCCAACAAATGGTGCGCATAGCCCGCACGCCATTGTTCATACATCTGCCGTCTGGTGATGGGAGATACGGTCGTCGGAGCAAAGACGATCTCGTACAACACCGAAAAGGAAGCGTTCGCGGAAATGGTCCGAGCCTGTTGGATGAGGGAATACACTTTCCCTTCATCTTCATAAGGAAACCGGGCATCAATGCCCTTGACAAACTCCTCCTCTGTTAGAGTGGAATACGCCATGACTCTTCCTTCATACGAGGGAATGGTGAGAGATAACATCATCATTACCTTAGAGGAAAAGACAGTTGTGTCCATAGGACATTTTTCACATTGCGTTACCCGGCTTCTTTGGTAGGGTGTAAGCTAGATCCCTTCACCACTCCCTCTCGTTTCCGTCTTATCGTTATTCGGTTGGCTTAGCCCTCACTATTCACCTTGAAGTGAAAGTCTCAATTGGGAAGGTCCTACGACCCGGCAGCTCATCCTAAAGGAGCCAGACTCCTACCACTTACGAAATTCACCTATAAACATTATTCGAGATCGGGATAGGAGTTCCCAACGAATGGTCAAGATTATTGTTTTGCTCATGTTTCTTACTGGACTGTTGGCCAATTGTTCTACGTTCAAGCCTTACCCAAACCACTTCGGCAAGAATGTGCATATCTGGGAAAAGACCGATACCGGATCCATTTTAACCACCATGGAAGTCGCGGTGGACATTTTAAGCGTCTCCCCGCGTTGCGAAACGGCATATGAGGGAACGGTGTTTTTGGAGAATGGTCCTGTCGACATTGGCATACCGGTTAATCGGTACAGTTATTTGATCTTTTCTTATGACACCTCAAGCTTCCTCGGCCCGGCCCTGGGCAAGGTCGTCCATGGCACCATCCTCAAGGCACGCCCAGGCTATACCTATGACATTAAAATGAGCTACGACACAGATGTATATTATGCGGAAATTCAGGAAATCTCTCCGGACAGATCCCAATTCCGCAATCTTCCCCTGCGAGAGCTGAATTACTGTAAGCCTGAGAACGTAGTCACATTGTTGAGTCCTTGATGAAGAAAGGAGAGAGTTATGATTCGTCACAACTTGATCTTCGGAAGCATCCTGCTCGTTTCTCTCATGGGTTGCTCCATGCCGCAGACCGCTCCACAATTCCGTGATATGATGCAAAGTTCGATGTTTGGAAGGGTGGAAAACCTTCAAGTGGAACGCCCATTCCCAGAAGTTGCCAAAACCTTTCAGGATTTGGCTGAGCATTGTTTAACCGTCAGAACCTCAAACACCATTCACACGAATCGAGTCAATTCAATCGTGCGGCAACGCTTCAAACCGACGTTGCATATACAAAAGAACACCCTAGAACTGCATGTTCAACAAACCTTTATTTCTGGGGCGACCAATTTAGACGAACCCGAGGGTGGAGCCTATCTTGTGGTAGCCGATGCAACCCCTATCAATCGAGACCACACACAAGTAGACCTCTATGGGATCAAGACTCGAGGAAGAAAATTATATAAGGCCGTCAGGGGTTGGGCCACCGGGGAGGTGACGGGTTGTCCCGATCTATCGAAATGATGCCCCCCAATAGGAAGTTTTTCACACATTGCAATTGTTTTCTACTCTTGGTAGCGTAAATTCATCCCCCCAACTTTTCTCCCCCTGCTTTTCGACGTCTTGCAGTTCAGCAGTATTGGCAGTTCCAGGACTAAAAGCCCTTGGGCTTTTCTAATCTCCCCCCCCTGACCATGAACTCAACCTCTCCTATTCGAACGGCCTGGCAACTTGCCGCTGCTGGCTTTATCCTACAAGTCGCATACCTTTTCATGCTGTTAGACTTTCAAGAATGGGTTGCATTGTGCTTTTCAGGATTGGGTGGAATTTTCGCACTAGCGGGGATCGTGTTCGCTCTCGGAGCACCCCCAAGGTCCCCTGGAGGAAAAATCCTCTCACTGATCGTGAACACGGCCATTATCGCCATGGCCGCCATCACATTTTTTTTGGCGAGTTAAAGAAATTTCTCATCGCCCATTGAGTGTACCCTTTCAAAATATTTGAATAAGCCAACGGGCGCCCATTCTGGTAGACTCACCCCGTTTTCCCCTTTCAACATGCTTCAGCATCTACAGGCCATGTCAGATTAGGACACCATTGGTGGGCACCAAACTTCGAGTACTGGTTCACGGCGGAGCTGGAGCGTCCCGGTCTACCCTCGCTCAGCGGAGAATTCTCAGGGATACGCTGGAAATGGGCATGAGAATTTTACAAGAGGGCCATCCGGCACTGGATGCGGTAGAAGAGATGATTCGTTATTTGGAAGGGTCCGGTCATTTCAATGCCGGGGTCGGCTCTCGACGACAATTAGATGATATTCAACGCATGGATGCCGCCCTCATGGAAGGAGCCGACTT
Source organism: Nitrospirales bacterium (assembly GCA_965223275.1). GTDB lineage: Bacteria > Nitrospirota > Nitrospiria > Nitrospirales > UBA8639 > Nitrospira_E. The sequence continues at coordinate 3,361,489 of OZ244992.1, read as the reverse complement.
ACAAGCGGGAGCGATCGCTGGACTTGAAGGAATCCTTCATCCTATCTCAGCCGCCCGTCTGGTCATGGAACAGACCGACCATGTCCTGATCATCGGTTCTCATGCTGCAAACCTTGCCCAGCATTTCGATCTGGAACGATTGAGTAAGTCCAAAACACCCAAAACGCAAAAGCGGGCCTCGCTGGTTCACATCAAAAATACTAAGTCACTGACTCTGTATAAAAACATGGCCATGTACGATACCGTGGGAGCCGTTGCCCTGGACTCCGCAGGACATGTGGCTGCCGGTGCATCGACTGGAGGGGTCTCGATGATGTTTCCTGGGAGAGTCGGAGATTCCCCCTTGATTGGAGCTGGGGTGTATGCGGACGATAGAGCCGGAGCCGTTTCGATGACCGGTTTAGGGGAAAGTATTATCAGACAGGGTATGGCCAGACAAATTGTCTTTTCTATGGAAAACGGAAAGTCCCCTTTAACCGCAACTCGTGAGGCCTTGAAATCCTTAGTCCAACGGATCAAGGGAGAAGCCGGATGCCTGACCCTGGCACCTGATGGGCGTTTTGCCATCCGCCATGTGACTCCTCGGATGATGGCCGGGCATTGGAACGGACGTGGGAAGCCCTTCGTGGCCGATCAATTCTGAGCAAGATTGGTTGTCTAATGCGGATTCCCCGTGGTTCAATACCTCCAGAGGTCTTTTGGTGGACCAAAAGATCCCAGGGCTCTTAGACTTTGGATATCACTACCCTCTCTCCCACGAAAGGGTTTATGGACGAGAACATTCTTGTTCTTACGGTCCTTTGTGGATCACTACCCCTCTTCCTTGGCAGCCTTGCCATCGTCGGCTGGTTTACCCATACACCTCCCCTCGTCCAACTTCACCCTAAACTGACCCCTATGCAATTTAATACAGCTTTGGGTTTCCTAGGGTGTGGGCTGAGTTTGGTCTTTCTGGGCCTTTCAGAAATTCACGGCGTACGAATAGCCAGCCTCCTCATTTTGATTATAGGAGTCCTCACACTTGTACAATATTTGGGTAAATTTGATTTTGGTCTAGATCAATTTTTTCTTCGGCACTATATTACGGTGGGAACCTCCCACCCTGGAAGGATGGCTCCAAATACCGCCTTGTGTTTTATTCTTACAGCCTTAGCCTTGACCCTCAATACGAGCCTTCACCCTTCCCCTTCCCAATTATTTGTTGCTGAAGTCTTAGGGGCGAGCATTTTTTCGTTGGGAATGATTGCGTGTTTGGGCTACCTCTTACACCTTCCTTTCGCGTATGGATGGGGAAATTTCACGAAGATGGCCCTTCCAACAGCCATCGGCTTTGCTTGTCTTGGGTTCGGAATCCTCGGATATTCTTCGGGAATTCACGTTTTTTCAGATAGCTCAAAATACTCTGATACTACCGTAATGGTATTTCTGATTGGCATCCTGGGAGCCGTTTTTCTCACATTGGGAACATACATCTTTCTTGGGAATCGCGAAGGGTTTGTCTCATGGGGCCATTTGGTGGGAGATTTGGGAAAACGCTTCCAGGACTTGGAAGAAAAAGAAGGAAAAATTCATGACTCCAGGGAAACTCTCCGAAATCTCGACCACAGATATCAACAGGTCAGGGAAGCAGAAAGGATCCGCATCGCCCGTGAGTTTCACGATGAATTGGGCCAGACTCTGATTGTCATAAAGTTTGGACTTTTTTCCCTCAAGGCAAAATTGGGGAATAATCTGGCTTCCTACCAAGCCAAAATTCAAGAACTGGAGCGGACGGTGGATAAGGCCGTGCAGTCCGTACAAACACTTTGTTTGGGTTTGCGTACTCCCATCTTGGATTCGTATGAACTTCCCGATGCCATGGAATGCCATTCCTTAGACTTTGAACGACGCACAGGAATTCATTGCAATCTTTCTCTGGCGAAGGAAAACATTCGGTTACACCAATCACAAGTTGAAGGGTTACTTCGAGTATTCCAAGAGGCCCTGACGAATATCGCTCGCCATGCTCATGCTACTCACATTCAGGTAAATTTACGACTCAACCATGGGCATGTCGACCTGTTCATTCATGACAATGGTGTGGGGATCACTCAATCTCAAATCGAAAACTCTCGGTCGTTAGGGTTAATCGGCATGCAGGAACGCATCCTTCATTTAGGAGGCGTCATGGATATTCAAGGTGTCCCTGGTCGAGGCACCCGCCTTCATTTTCGAATCCCACTATGACTTCCATAGACCAAAAGGCTCAATCTCCCGTTCGAATACTCATTGCCGACGATCATGCTGTCGTTCGTCAAGGGATAAAAGATATCCTGTCTGATGCTCAAGATTTGGTCGTGACCGAAGAAGCCGAAACAGGAACACAAGTTCTCCAAACTCTCCACACGACTAAGATTGACCTGTTACTCATCGATATGGAAATGCCGGAGAAATCCGGGTGGGATGTATTGTTGGATCTCAAAACCACATACCCTGAATTACCGGTGATGATCTTGAGCATCTATCCAGAAGAACATTACGGCATGAGATTTCTCAAAGCAGGCGCAGCCGCCTATTTATCGAAAACCACTTCACCCGATGTCATCATTCAGGCTATCCGACATGTGACTCGAGGAGGAACGTTTGTGAGTTCGACTCTGGCAGAACGAATGGTCACCACACCAGGTAAGGACCCATCCGTTCCCCTTCATGAACGCCTCTCTAATCGCGAGTTTCAGATCTTTAAACTACTCGCCTCGGGAACTGCCATCAAAACAATCGCTGACAGTCTTTCCATTAGTGTCACCACAGTCAGCACTCACCGCGCCCGTATCTTAGAGAAAATGGGCATGAGAAAAAATGCGGACTTAACCCTCTATGCCAGCCACCTCGGGCTCCTGAAGTAGCCGCCCTCAAGTAATCTCAGTTCTTCTTTCCCAGCTCTACTTCTTCTCACATACGTTTCAGCTTCAACAAACACTTACAGAGGACTCACGAAGACCGGATGAGGAGACTGCCTTGTCCGGCATGTCGTAGATATTCGACAACATTATCATCGTTGTAACGATGCTAAAATCCTGACTTGTACTCTATGGTGGAATACAACCACCGGGTTAGGGTCAACATATCAAGACCATGGATTTAAAATTTTTTGGTGACCTTGCCACTTTTCCAAAATACGGCCCTTGTCAGCTGTCATTCATCTATTCACTCAATCTCTTTCAGGAGGGTTCATCATGACCTATTTCAAAACGCAGGTTCACATTCTTGGAATTCTTAGCCTAATGTTTGGGACCTTCGGTCCCACCACAGGGGCTATGGCCGATTCTTCACAAGATACCCTCAATAAAGAATTCGGTCCCGTCCTACAATTGAAGGGAAAGGCTCGAAAAGAAATCAACGCCATTGCCAATATCTTCGGACCAAATTCTAAAATGATTCCCGTGGATGCCACCGCAGCTAGTGGAGAAATGTGCATGCTTGAAACCGTGACCAAACACAATATGATTCATTTCTCGCAACACCCGGAGCTGACTCATGAAGATGTGGTGTATTTCATCAACCCTGAGACATTCATTGCCAACGGGCTTGATGTCTCAAAGCTACCTCGTCATCCCAAGGAATTGGGAAAGATGACACCACTGCAATGGTATTACTACGACGGCACCTATGTGGAGCCCCATCAAGGTTCCCAACTGAATAAGGAATTTGTGATTATGACCGTCGATGTAAAATAAGACGGTTTATGACTGCTCTCATTAGTGGCGGCACAAGAAGATGCGTTTGTAGACGAGTACAAACTCCCCAGGGAAACCCAAACCTCAATCAAAAAAAATTTGGAACCGGTTGCTTACGGAAAAGCGGTAAGGTGATGACCGGTCAGCCCATAGTAGGCTTCATCCACCGTTCCTACAGGAGAGACATGCATCAGGAAGGGTGTAGACCAATCGGCTTCCCGCACATCATATTCACCGGGCACCAACACCCGCTGAAAATGATTCTTGTAGGCCGCCAGAATTTTTAATTGTAAACCTCCTACGGCTCCGATGTGTCCTTGTTCGGTAATCGTGCCAGTCAACGACCGGCCTTCCAGCAGATGATCTCCCTTGGCCATGGCCACTACGCTCAACCCCACCATGGCGGAGAGACTTTCCCCATAGACTGTTAACCCGGTATAGGGAAATTTAAGGAGCACCGTATAGGAATCCTCCGGAAGGTTCGCAGCCTCCAAAGACCGAGTGATGGCTTGATGAATGGCTTTTCGCGCCTTTAAGGAAAATTGCCCGGGCTCGGTGTGGAATTGCACACGAAGTCCGTCCTGGTCCCGTCGTTCGTAGAGGTCGATCACGATTTGGCTCACCAACCCTACGGGTCGGAATTGCTCATTCAAGGAAGTTCCCAGAATCGGAATACTCAGGTGCGGAATCCGGGCTGTCCGAGGACTAGCCCACACAAGGGCGATCATCCCCAAGATGATGGCCAGCATGACCATCATTCCGGTGAGAGTGGGAAAGAAATTTTTCTTATTTCGCATATGGTTATCTTCCCTCCTGGGCTAGAGAACGAAGACAATCTTTTACATTATACCCGATGAGAACCTCTCACTGCATTTTCCAAACCTTTGAGCTTTTCGTGACACCTTTGCCTCACATTTTGCGCATAAGAGGGCGTACCCCTTCAATTGATTGAACTTTTTTGAAAAACCCTGCCAAAAGGAGAGGGTAATTTCACTCGTTTCTTCAGCAAGATGTCTGGAGCACTGCTGTCAATAATGACAGCAAGAAAAGGAAGGAATGATCAACAAAGGTTAGCAGGAAGTTTCATTAAGGGCAATTGTTTAATGACAGGGGCTGGCACACCAAAACACCAGGTAGAGCACCACTAGAAGGCCGAGGAGGATGGCTCCTCCAAGATACCAATTCCATTTCATGACAATCGAACGATTCCCTCCCCTTTCGGAAGTTTGCTATTCGCGAACTAACAGGATAGAACAGTCGGCTTGATGCACAACCGCATGGGAAACGCTTCCCAATAAGAACCGACTGATTCCAGATTTGCTATGAGTACGCATGATGATCACATCGACCTCTCGTTGTTTCGCTTGGTCAAGTATGACTCGTGACGGCGCTCCAGTGAGGACCTCACAGGTCGTGTGATGACCTAATTTGTCCAATTCGTCCGCCACATGATGTGTAAATTGTTCTCCCTGCGCGACCATCTCATTCCGAAATTCTGGCGTGATCATGGCTCCCACCGGCCAGACAGGGTCACCGAAGGGAATGACATGAAGCAGGGTAACCGAACATGTTTCCTGAAACGGGGTTTTTTGGAAAAATCGCATCACACTCTCTCCATCTTCGGGAGTTTCCAATGGCATGAGTACATGCTTCACAGCCCGTAAAGGCTTTTTTACGATGAGAGTCGAACAGGTGGCGTGGGTCATCACACGATGAGAAACACTCCCTAACAACTGTTCACGAATTTGTCCTAAACCCCGGTCCCCGATCAGTAACAAATCGGGTTGCTGCTCTTTACTCACCTTCAGGATCCCTTCGGCCGGGACACCCTCCTCCAGCTTTTTCGTAAGCTGCCCATGATTCAGGGGAAGCAGAGATTCCGCCTGATTTAGGAGACGTTCGCCTTCATCTTTCAACCCCTTTTGAACCGTGAGGGTTAAATCCTTGGCTATCCCTGCCCCGATAGCTGGGTACGGCACGCCCGGGACGTTCACCACATGCAGTAACGTCAATTCTTTTCCTGGACTAAGGGCTTCAAGGGCACGAGTGGCATTTAATGATTCCTCGGATCCATCAACCGCCAAGAGGTATTTCATGAGTACTCTCCATTACGAAGGTTTGAGATTTGGCAATCGGAACGACCTTTCTGAGAATTGGCAAGAGATATGCCGTTTGTTTTCCATGACTGAATCTCTCCAGGTAAAGGAAAATCTCAATGAAATGAGAAGGAGGTTATATTCAGATACCGAGAAGTGGGGCAATTTGAAACAGGCACCATTTTTTAGCCTGTAGAAAAATGCGACAGCTCTAATTCCAAAACCAGAATGGTCACAAAGCAAACCGGAATGCGTTATCCCCTAACTTCTGTTGAAGGTGAAACCGCAATGACACGGCTATAGCACACCTCCTGTCAGCGTTCACCGAGATTCCCTTTCAAGGAATCTCCTTTTTTAAAAATGACCATCCAAATGTTTGAAGGAGAAGAAGAGGCGTTCCAAGATTGGGGATGGCGATTTTATGCACGAACCATAACGCTGGCCGCCAGCAGGATGCCTAACCCCAGAACCGTCGTGAGTCTTCCGAGAAATGGAGAAATCTTGAGCAGCAGGCTCTCAGCCGGCGAATGGTGTTCAATCGCCTTTTGCTTGAGGATTCTGACTTTCGGCCCCACCACCATATCGTGAAGGAACGATGTGAGAACCAACAGCCCAACAAGTACGAATTTGACTATCACGGAAAGGGGCCAGTCCGTGGGAAATGTATTGAGACTCACGTATCGGGGTAGAAGGACTACTCCTGTGAGGAAAAGAAGAGTGAGGGCGACCCACACGAGCGTACGGAACCGGCGCGCAAGATTCACAAACTCGCGTTGGGCGGAGGAGAGGTCGGGGGCCTGCTTGAGAGCAGGGACCGCGACAAAAGAGAGGAACAACATTCCACCAACCCAAAAGGTCGCCGCTGCCAGATGAACCCAAACCCAAAAAATCTGAAGCTCATTCACCTCCAAGATTGTAACGTGATGCGAGATGAGGCTCTACAAAAAATACCTTGTCAAAGCATTGGCCTCTACCAATCTAAAACGCGATACCCAGGTATCCCCCGACGGTTCCGAAGTTATTGGTGGTATCCGTCTGCCCAGTAGCCAAATGAAATCGACCATCAACTCCAAGATGAATGGCTTTCCACACCCGAGCTTGAACACCAACGGCCCATTGTACCCCGATGTCCAAGACCGTCGTATCATTGGACGGAGGGCTGATCACATGAAAGTCCAACCCCGCCGGAATAATCCAGGGCCGAATTCGACTGCCTTCAAAAAACATAATTTTGGGCGCCACATTGACGGTGAGCATCGTAATTTGAACTTTTTCCTTAGTTTTGACGGAACACGTCGGCACCCCAGCAAGCGCACATGTGCTCGGGACAGCTTGAGTAACTTTTTTTGAATCAAATCGCTTAAATTCGACACCAATTTCTCCCAACACCCAGGTTTCCGACATCATGTCCCACATATTCTTGGATAACACCAAATCCAAGCCAGCGCCCACATAGTAACCGGAATCTCCCGAATTGCTTCCGGTAAACCCAAATACATCCGTAAACACTTCGTTAGAGCGATCACTGGTTGCCCAGGCCCCGCCTCCGCGGAAAAAAACCATGTTTCCTGTTTCCTGCTCCGCCCCTGGGTTATGGGAAAGCGTTTTTTGTTCCAAGCGCTCAAGGCGCTCCTCGATGCTCAACGCTTGAGCCATCCCCGATACGGGCATCGCGAAAACCCAACAGCCCACCAAGGCACCCAACAAAGATAATCGGTTAATGGACCGGCCTGTACTCATCATGCCACCTCCTCAAGAAAATTATGTATACTTTGGAAGTTCACCCTCATGCACCATTCCGGATCTGGCTTCTTCATATCTTGCCAATCTTCAGGAGATCCTAATCAGCAACGGACGTAGCGTCATTGCCGGAGGACAACCTCCAAATAGATTGTTATCAAGTTTTCAGGTAGGGCTAATGGCCTAGAAGAACGGAGGTATCATGAACCAAGAAGGGCAGTGAATTTTACAGTGAACCCCGGCGGGACATGACTAAAGAGACATGTTGGGTTGGGAAACGGAAAGGATTAGGTACCAGAAGACGATATCTGCGAGATGTTCGCGAGGCGTTCAGCATTGACGATGGTCAATTCCCGACCTTGCATCACAATCAAACCCGATTCTTGGAAATCATGGAGAAGACGAACCACCGTTTCAACGGTCACAGCAGTCATTTGTGCGAGATCTTCTCGTTTCAGCTTGAGAACAATCCGAGTACCCCGTGAGGAAGGTTCCCCAAATCGCTCTCCAAGTTTCATAAGCAAATTGGCCAAGCGGTCGCGGGCAGAAGTAAACGCAAACTGATCCGCTTCATCCACGACCGTGGTCATCTCCTTACTCAGCAATTGAACCAGTTTGACGGCTAATTCTCCGTGTTCTTCCAAGAACGACAAAAAACTACTGCGATCCAACAGACAAATTTGGGAAGGCTCCAGAACCTCACACGTTACCTGATGAACGGGTTGATCCTGAAAGGCTTGCTTCTCGAGCAATTGCCCAGAATCCAAAATATTGACCAATCGCTGTTGACCCTTTCGGTTTAACCTGGTGAGTTTCACACGCCCATGACAGAGAATATACAGGCCAAGAGCCACATGCCCTTCGTAGAATACAAATTGCCCCGGACGATACATCGCTCGACGCTTAATGAGTCCATACCGTTCTTCGGATGGCGGGACAATGTCACAGATGTCAGACAATTCCCGATTGGGACAGGATTCACAATCAGGAATGACTGGGGAATTGGCTGTTTTCATACTCAACTCATCATCTGGGAACCGAGGCCCTACTATACCCTACTGCATACGAATCTTCCAATCTCAAAAACGGTACTCTCCTCGCCAGCCTTCACATTTGCCTATTCGGACGGTTCCAGAGAATGTTTCCAATTCCCAACGGGGACCTTTTACCTTAAGGAAAAGTTTCAAAATACCGCCAAACCTTTTATAATCCTCCAACTCCCCCTCCAAAGACCAGAAAACCACCTCCATGATCGAAGATTCAGACCCTAACCAATCCAACCTACCCTCTTCTGCATACCAACGGGCAGATTCGGATCTTCCTTTTCTTCAACGTGACGAAGTTCGATCGCTTCGGCTGCAACTTGAGTGGCTCAAACCTGAGCTTATTCAACAAGACGAGGGCATCGAATCGACGATCGTCGTATTTGGGAGCGCACGTTTGGTGGACCCCTCCACGGCTCAAACCAAGGTACAGGAACTGGAGGACGCCCTTGCGAAAGATCCTAACAATCGTGAAACACAGCGCGCCTTAGCCATCGCCAAAAACCAATTGTTATTAGCCCCCTATTATGACGAAGCCCGAGAATTTGGCCGTTTAGTCTCTTCAACCTGTCAGATCGACGGACGCTGTGAATACGTCATCGTAACCGGTGGAGGCCCAGGGATCATGGAAGCGGGAAACCGTGGGGCAGCCGATGTCGGCGCGAAATCCATAGGCTTAAACATTCACCTTCCTTTCGAACAGGATCCCAATCCCTTTATTACTCCAGCCTTGTGTTTTCAATTCCGATACTTTGCCTTACGAAAGATGCATTTTCTGTACCGGGCCAAGGCTTTGGTGGTCTTTCCCGGAGGCTTTGGGACCATGGACGAACTCTTTGAAACCCTCACGTTGATTCAGACGGGAAAAGTTCACGATGTTTCGGTCATTCTCATCGGAAAGGCCTATTGGGAAGATCTGGTCAATTGGGAAAAATTCGTGGAATTCGGCCTGATCAGTCTTGAAGACCTTCAACTTTTTCATTTTGCGGAAACAGCCGAAGAGGCCTGGAACATCATTTTGTCGGAACACCCTCAGGACATCCAATCATGAAAATCACCTTTCACGGGGCCGCCCGGTCAGTCACCGGCAGTCGCCATCTGGTTCAAGCCGGGCAGAAACGCATTCTGCTGGACTGTGGCATGTTTCAGGGCAGGCGTGACGAATCTCGAGAACGAAATCGACGGCTCGGCTTTGATCCACGTTCCCTCGATGCCGTCTGCCTCTCCCATGCGCATATCGATCATTCGGGAGCCCTACCTATGCTGAGTAAAGAAAGATTCTCCGGACGGATCCATATGACTCGAGCCACGGCGGATCTCACACAAATTCTCTTGGCGGATTCAGCCCGAATTCAAGAAAGTGATTGCCGATACGTCAATAAACTGGAACGTCGACGTGGGCGCCAATGTGTGAGCCCCATTTACTCTCGAGACGATGCCCAACGGATCGTGAAGCAATTTGAAGGGAATCGATACAATCATCCGGTTCGCTTATCTTCCCACCATACGGTTCAATTTCACGATGCCGGCCATATTCTTGGCTCGTCAGCTGTCTGGTTGCAACACAAGTCACGTGGAAACTCTGTGTCCTTACTGTTTTCCGGTGACCTGGGTCGAGCGAACATGCCGATTCTCCGCGATCCACATCCCCCTCCTCCCTGCGATGCGCTCATTATTGAGTCCACCTATGGAGATCGACTCCATGATGAGGATAGAGATAAACGCCGGGAATTAGCTAAATCGCTCGTGACTCATGCCATGGCCCATCGCAGCAAGATCATCGTTCCAGCTTTTTCTGTGGGCCGCACGCAAGACCTCATCATGCGGATTAAAGAATTAGTCAAGACCGGTGAAGTGCCCCCTATTCCCATCTATATTGATTCTCCCTTAGCCTTAAGAGCCATTAAAGTCTTCCGTCAACACCCGGAATGTTATGACGAAGAAACCTACAAGACGTTTACGGCCACAGGCGATGTTTTCGCCGCCAAATACATTCATTTCGTATCGACGAGTAAGGAGAGCAAACTCTTAAACCGGCAAAAGGGACCATGTGTCATCATTTCCGCCTCTGGTATGTGCGAAGGAGGACGGGTCGTTCACCATTTAAAACATGCCATTGAGGACGAAGCCAATGTCGTCGTCCTCGTCGGATTTCAAGCGGAACATACGTTAGGAAGAAAGCTGGTCGAAGAATGGGATACGGTCCCCATTTTTGGCGTTCCAACTCGCCGGCGGGCGAAGATCGTCCGCATGAACGGATTCTCGGCCCATGCCGATCGCCATGACCTCCTCAACTACGTACGATCCATCACCCCTCACCCTCGTAAGGTCTTTGTGGTGCATGGTGAAGAACGTCAATCTCTCGCCTTTGCCATGAGTCTCCGAGATGAATTCCCCGGAATGGAGGTTGAGGTCCCCAAACCGGGCTCGACTCACGAAGTATAAAGGCCGTCGCGATTAAAACCCATTCAAGGTCTACAGAATACCGATGGCATCATTCCAGGCAACACAAATCTTGTTGATCCTTGCCTTCGATCATCCACCAAACATCGAGCGAAAGGCTGCAAAGAGCGAATACTGAGGAAATTGTATGAGGGAGCAAAGAAGGGGACAGGGAGAAATTCACTCTAAAGTAATTTGATCATCCACATTGTGAATGTAGATGGCCCGACCAGCATCATTCATGTAGGCATCAATCCAATCTCCTTTGTGCGCCGGCCGATCAATTCGCGTATTTTCGTCGATAGGCAGACGGATAGGAATTTGGTCTTCGGTCTGCACCACATAGGCTCCCCCTTCTAAATGATGGACCTGGCCACGAACTTTCCTCACTCCCCCATTGGATGCCAATAAATCTTTTTGAACTTGCTGGTACCCTTTCGTTCCTTCAACGATTCCAAGGCCTATCGCCGCTTGATGTGAAGTTGGGGAAGAAGAGTGGGAAGTACATCCAACCGAGAGACTCAAAATCGCACAGGTCACGAGAAAACCGTTTTGCATACGCTCCTCCTTTGACAAAAAACTATAGACTTTCCTGTATCGTATCACACTTGAAGAGGGTGTCTAGGCAACGATAGATACGAAACACAAGTGTTGATTGACGAATGCACCCAATTCTTTTACCCTGGCTATATACATCATCTTTCGTTTTTCTCCCTGACAGCCTACGCGATGGCCAATACCTGTTCATCTATAGTCCACGCTCAAAACCCCCTTTTGTCCAGGAACGTTGAGGTCTCATTCTAAGACCGGTTCCAGGGCTTTGTTATTTATTATTTTGAAAGGAGGTTCTGATGGCGACCATCGCTCGAGTCACTGAAGTCATTGCCAGTTCAACCAAAAGTTTCGACGATGCCGTTTCCGCAGGGATTAAACGCGCGAACAAAACCCTAAAAAATGTTTCGGGCGCCTGGATCAAAGATCAATCGGTGAAGGTTGAAAAAGGGAAAATCATTCAATATCGTGTCACATTGAAGATTACCTTTATTTTGGCGAACTAAATGAGTGGCGGATGGGAGTCTCTTCTCGTCCGCCACTTTTCACTACCAACACGTTCCGGATCCACAAACAATTTCTTAATATGTTCAAGGCGATCGCTTCTCCCTATCTCGTTCCTCATGATCATTCTTTTCGCTATCGTGTAGCCCCAACACATCCTCCCAAAGCCGCTCCGGGGAAAAAACAGGCCGAATTGCGTCTGGCGCGAAGCATTCGAGTGCTCGATGACCTCCAACGACGGTTTTACGCTCAAGATCGGTACGCCCTCCTGCTGATCTTCCAAGCCATGGATGCCGCAGGGAAAGATGGGACGATCCGTGCCGTCATGCGCGGCATTGATCCAACCGGATGCCAGGTCTTTTCCTTTAAACAACCGTCTCATCTTGAACTCGATCATGACTTTTTGTGGCGAACGACTTGTCGTTTGCCGGAACGCGGTCGGATTGGGATTTTTAATCGCAGTTATTATGAAGAAGTACTGGTCGTTCGGGTGCACCCTGAAATATTAGTGACGCAGAAACTCCCGTCAGATCCCAACTCGCACATTTGGGAGGAACGACTGGAGTCTATTCGGGACCATGAATTGCACCTAGCCCGGAACGGCACCATCATCCTCAAATTCTGGTTACACGTCTCCAAGAATGAACAACGGCAACGGCTTCTAGACCGACTCACCGAACCCGAAAAACATTGGAAATTCTCAAAGCAAGACCTTAAGGAACGAAAACTCTGGCCTCAATACATGGCCGCGTACGAAGCTGCCCTCAATGGCACATCACGACCGTGGGCACCCTGGTATGCCATACCCGCAGACAATAAACCCTACATGCGAATGTGCGTAGCCGATATTATCACCAAAACGTTACAATCCCTTGATCCCCAATACCCAACAGTCAACAACACACAATTACGAACCTTTGCCAGTTTACGAAAACAACTAGCTAAGGGATAAACAACCAGTCCGAATCTACAAATGGCAACCCCTCAGGCCATATCGACTCAATACCCAACCTCGGCACAAAGGACTCCAACACAATGATGGAAGGATTCTGGCAAGAAATTGTCCATGTATGGGAAAGCGGAGTGTTAGGGACTGATTTAAATGAGATTTTTATTGCAATCGGGATCTTTATTCTTTTTCTCATAGCCAGACGGTTATTTTTCCGCACCTTCATTTCCTTAGTAAAGGTCCTGACCAAAAAGACCAAGACCGATATCGACGATCAAGTCTTGGAAGCAATCGAATACCCGTTGGAATTCGCATTTGTCGTCGTCGGTCTCTATATCGCAGGGCAGTACGTCATCCTTTCCGAAACCTTAGATGATCTTCTCACGCAAATCGTTCGTTCCTTGATTGCCATGACCATCTTTTGGGCTATGTATCAAATCGTCGAACCCCTTTCTAACCTCTTCGATCGGGCAGTCGGTTTTTTCGGCAGCGAAAGCATGCATGAAACGGTGAAAGGATTTTTCGTCAAAATGCTAAAGGCGGTCATTGTGGGATTGGGGATTGCCGCCATCTTCCAGGAGTGGGGATTCAATGTGGCAGCCGTCCTTGGCAGTTTGGGCCTGGTCGGTATGGCCGTAGCCCTGGGAGCTCAGGACTTTATTAAGAACATGTTCGCAGGCTTGACCATTTTTCTGGACCGCATGTTTGAAAAAGGGAATTGGATTCGAACTCCCGATGTGGAGGGGAATGTCGAAGAAATCGGGTTTCGCGCCACCAAAGTCCGGCAGTTCGACAAGGCGCTGGTCACCATCCCAAACTCGAAGCTTGCTAGTGAGGCCTTGATCAATTTTTCACGTATGACCCAACGGCGAATTTACTGGAAAATTGGAGTGGAATACCGGACCAGCCACGCACAACTCCAGGCGATCATACAAGATATTCATGAATATCTTCATGAAAATTCCGCGTTCGAAACCGACCCCAAAAAGACAAAAACCTTCGTCTTTTTGGATGCCTTTGGTCCTTCCAGTATCGACATCATGTTGTATTGCTTCACGAAGACCACAGTTTGGGGAGAATGGTTAGCCGTCAAACAAAGTCTGGCGTATCGCATCAAAGAAATCGTCGAAGGGCATGGGGCGGCCTTCGCGTTCCCCTCTACTTCGTTGTATGTCGAAACCCTTCCCTTCGGAAAACCCGAAACCTTTGTTCTCCCTGAGCCACCTTCCGATTCTTCTCCACAAACGTAAATCAAGATGACAAGCCCACATGATTGACCCTGGAGGCTGTGTTCCCTACTATACCCCTCACGTTCATCTTCATGATGAGACATCACCAAAACCGGACCATCCCCTGACCGGAAGATCACATACCTCTCCATGTCATCTCCACACACTTTTCGCCTGATCCTCATCAAGCCTTCTCACTATGATGAGCAGGGATACGTCATTCAATGGATGCGCTCTTCGATCCCATCCAATACGCTTGCCGCCCTGTATGCCTTAGCGTTGGATTCCGCCAAACGGCATGTCTTGGGGGAAGGGGTCAACATCATGGTAGAGCCCTATGATGAAACCAACACCATTATCCCAATCGCACAGATCATTCAATCCATCAAAAGGGATGGGCATGGCCTTGTTGGGTTGGTTGGGGTCCAGACGAATCAATTTCCCCATGCTATAGATCTTGCCGAACACTTTTTACAAGCTGATATTCCCGTCGTGATCGGGGGATTTCATGTCAGTGGATGCCTGGCGATGCTTCCCTCTCTTCCTCCCGATATCCAGGCCGCAAAAGACAGGGGGATCATTCTCTTTGCAGGAGAAGCCGAAGAGCACCTCGATACCCTTCTCATGGATGCCTATCACGGCAAGCTTCAACCCGTCTATAACGTGATGGATCAACTGCCACATTTACAGGAGTCTCCCCCACCCTTTCTTCCCCCTCACATCATCAAAAACACTCTCCGTCGACTTTCAAGTTTCGATGCGGGTCGGGGCTGCCCGTTCCAGTGCAGTTTCTGCACGATCATCAATGTTCAAGGCCGAAAATCCCGATGGCGCTCCCCTGAAGATATTGAAGCCCTGATTCGTGAAAATTTGGCGAATGGGATAAGGAGGTTTTTCATCACCGATGACGATTTCGCTCGCAACAAGGACTGGGAGGCTATTCTGGACCGCTGCATCGCCATGCGGGAAAAGGAGAAACTGCCCATATCGTTCACCATCCAAGTCGATACCCTGTGCCACAAGATTCCACGATTTATCGAAAAATGCGCTCGAGCAGGATGTCGAAACGTGTTTATTGGCTTAGAAAACATCAATCCTGAGTCGCTTGTAGGTGCCAAAAAGCGACAGAATAAAATCACTGAATACCGAAAAATGGCTCAGATGTGGAAAGACCGCGGCTGTACCACCGTTGCCGGATACATTCTAGGGTTTCCCTCCGATACCCCAGAAAGTATCGAGCGGGACATCGCGATTATTCAGAAGGAAATTCCCTTGGACTGTCTGGAATTTTTCTGCTTAACCCCACTTCCGGGATCTGAAGACCACAAGCGATTGGCAGAGGAAGGGGTTTGGATGGACCCGGATATGAATGGGTACGATTTAGAACATGTCACGATTGACCATCCACTCATGTCCAAAGAAGAATGGCGACGCACCTACCATAAAGCGTGGCAACAATATTATTCCCCTCAACATGTCGAAACGGTCATCCGTCGAGCGGCAGCCAAAGGTCAAAATATCAATAAGGTGACCTCGTTTCTCACCTGGTTTTATGGGTGTATCACTATTGAAGGCATTCATCCCCTTGAGGGAGGAATATTCCGGCGCAAAGTTCGCACGATGCGCCGCCCCTCATTGCCACGTGAACACCCTCTTACCTTCTATCCTAAACGGCTCGTGGAGGTCATCAAGACAGGCATTCAATGGGCCACACTGGTATGGCGTTTTCAAGGCATCCTCAAAAAGGTCAAACACGATCCAAATAAGGGCAGCTATACCGATGTGGCCCTTTCTCCGGTCCTTGATCAGGATGACGATGATCTCGACTTGATGCAGGTGTACGCACAAACTATTCCCCTTTCGGCGTTGTCGAAAGCTCCACGGGCTCAACACACCCCTCATTCTCCAGAAGTTCCCACCCCATCTCCGTAAGACCCCTTGTTTGCCTACCAGGGACACATCCCCAACCAGTGATGGGTGGCCTTCTTTTCAGGATGACCTTTCACCCTCATGACATTTTCTGCCATGACCCGAAAAATTCTTAATACCTCCACAAATGGTTTGGACTTCAGGCTGAGAGCCAACAAGGGACATTCGTTCCCATGATGGGGACCTTTGTAATCGGGCCTCATACCCATAAGCGTCCAGAAGCTCATCTGCCTGTACCTCCATTGCTCTTGCACAGGGCAACAACCTTACCGATCACATTTTAAGTGAGAATCCTCCATACAGGGTATTTCCGGAATTTATAAGGGACGCCTCCCCTCTCAAAAGCCAAAATGAGGCCCACAATAGCCAGGAAAGAGGCCAAATACCTGCTTTTCCGACTTGAAACGAAAAAAATCCAATTTTGCCCCATCAGGCACCATTCAAACCCGTAAAATTTCTCTTTCTACTTTTGAAGGATTGCGATAAAATCCTGTCCAAGAGCCAATTTATAAAGGTCTAAAAACTGATTGGTATACATAGGAAGTTGTGTATGAAAATGATGTTCGTTCTTGCCAATTTGGCATCTCTTCACCAAAAGGAGGGTGTTTATGTCTGAAGCAACTGGAGCAATGTTTAGTGGGCACGAATCCAACGGGCGAGTCCTGGTCGTGGACGATGAACCTGATGTTCGAAAAATCGTGAACATGACCCTTACCAAAGCGGGCTACGACGTGGTCGAGGCCGAGGATGGGGAAAAGGCTATCGAAGAAATCAATAAAGGCGAAAATCCCTTGCTGTTAGACGTGATTATCTCAGATATCCGCATGCCCAAAATCAATGGCGTCGAAGCCATCAATTATTTTCAACAACAATTCCCCCGTGTACCCATCATCGTGCTGACCGGATTTCCGGACATGGAAATGGCGACCGGGTTCTTAAAACAAGGCATCGTGGATTATTTGGTTAAACCGGTCGAGAAGGAAAAACTGACCAGTGCGGTTGCCAAAGCCATTGAACAGAGAGAAATCAACCGCCTATAAAGCCGAATCTCTCGTTTTATGCTTGCATTACGATCAGGTACTCAAGAGCGAGGTCATCCTCCTTTGGGAAAATATTGGTGAATTGACATAAAGCCCTATCCTCACGATAGGGCTTTATTTTTTAAGAATATTGTATGATTTAAGTAAGGGAACGCGAATATGGCCTCAGGGCTCCATTCCGGGTTTGGGTGAGTAGGGAAGGGAGTCGAGATGATGAATATTGCCGGACCAAAAACACACATTGCCATACTAGGAGCGGGGAAAGGAGGCACATCCCTGCTCGAATCCTTCCTGAATCTTCCTGACATTACTCTTGTTGGCATCGCTGATTCCAACCCTCAAGCGCGAGGGTTGGAAGTGGCCCGTTTTCACCACATTCCTACCAGCCACGACCCCTTAGAGCTGATCCAACGAGATGACATTCATCTTATCGTGGATGTGACAGGGGACCCCGCACTTCCCTCCCTTATTCAACAACACAAACATCCCGGAACAGAAGTATTAGGGGGGGCCACGTCAAAGGTCGTATGGGACCTGATCCAACATGAAACCATGATTCAGGCCCAACTCTTTCAGGCGGAAAAGCTGGCCGGGATGGGAACCTTTGCCTCGGGAATCGCTCATGACATCAACAACCCCCTCTATGTCATCTTAGCCATGGCCGAGGCCATAGAGGAAGAAACCAACCTCTCCGTGATTCGAGAGCATGCCCAAAGCATCCGTGATGCCGCTCAACGGATCAAGGGAATTTCGAAAGATATCACCCAATATGCCCGCGCGACGAAAACCTTGGACTCCACAAATGTGAACATTCAAGCCAAACTTGATGAAGCCCTGACTATTGCCCGATACGCGACCACCCTCCATGAAATCACCGTGGAAAAGCACTACCGGGATAACAGCGATATCAACGCCAAACCGGAGGATATCCTCCAAGTGCTGGTCAATTTGATGACGAACGCGATTCATGCCATGGATGGAAGGGGATGCCTCACCCTCTCGACAAATAAAACCAACGGGGGAATCGCCATTGGCATTTCCGATACGGGATGTGGCATTCCGGCTGAAAACCTCAAAAAAATTTTTGACCCGTTTTTCACGACCAAACCCAACGGAAAGGGTACCGGATTGGGCCTCTACAATGTCAGGACATTGGTTCGAAAGTATCAGGGAGATTTAAAAATCGAAAGCGTATTGGGAGAAGGAACCACATTTCACTTGGAATTTCCGAGTGTAAGCTCAACCTAAATTCCCTTTACCAGAGTTTCCCCCATGGCTGCCGCAACATCCAAGAAGAAAAAAAAGAAAGGCCTCACCCAAAAGCTGGTGTTGTCTATGCTATTGGTTGGTGCTCTACCTTTATTAATTGGGTTACTCCTTGCGTTCTACCAGGGAACACAAAAAATCCGAGAAGTCAATGGCGCCAGCTTCGAAGCCCTGGCCACGGAAACGGCCCGCAAACTGGATCTCGTCGTCGCCGAAGAGCTGTCTCGTACAGCCCTGTTGACCACGAATATTCATGTGATCGAGTTATTGGAACAACAACGGGATTCACTCCAAGGCATACAAAACAAAGAGCGTGACATCCTCCTGAAAAAAGAGGAACAACTATGGGGAGCCCAAGACTCGGATCTGCTTCATTCCGTGACACGGAACCCTATCGCCGACGAAATCCAACAACATGTCGGTGGCACCTATATGGACCCTGGGCATCCGGTTCCGATCATTACCCGATCGGCAACTCGCGACCTGTATATCACTGACATCGCCGGCAGACTGATCGTGAGCCTTAACCCACAGTCCCCCTACCTCAATGCCCACGAGGATTGGTGGAAAGGGGCCTACCATAGCGGTGTCGGACAACCATACTTCGGCCCCGTGAGATTTAACGAACAGTTTAAGACCTACACATTTACCGTGGCGTTGCCGATCATGGATAGTCTTCGTTATGAAGCGATTGGGGTCTTACGACGGGTGTATGATGCCAAAGAATTCTTTGCCCCCTCCATCGATACCATTCGATTCGGAGAAACCGGTCATGTGATGCTCATCGATAGCCGGGGACTCGTCATGAGCTGCCCTATCCTTCCGACTGGGACATCCTTGAGTGACCCTGAGCTTATCTCCTTGGTCAATCCCATGCAGGCTGGATGGACTCCAGCCCCCAGCGATGGGCATGGGGGAACCAACACGTCGATCATCGGCTTTGCGCCGCTCTCAAACAGCAGCCGAATTACGAAAGCGTCCACCGGACAGGCATGGCACATGTTCGTGTGGCAATCTTCAGAAGAGCTGTTCGGTCCTATCGAACAATTTTTTCAATGGACCGCCACGTTTGGTCTGCTCGGGGTTGGGCTACTGGTTACCTTAGGCTATTTTGCGGCTCACCGAATCACCGCACCGATTAAGCGTCTCCAAGAGGCCGCCCGGCAGATCGGACGCGGGGAATTTCACGATCCAGTCGCCATTACCACGGGAGATGAGATCGAAGAACTCGCCGAGGAAGTTAACCGGATGAACCAACAATTAGCCTCTCAGTTCGCAGGCCTCGAAAGCCAAGTGGAGCTCAAGACTCAAGAGGTGAAATATTTACAGGAATCCACGTCTCAAATTTTAGATAGTGTCCCGGACCCGGTCATTATGATTACCCCGGAACAAACCATCGAATACGTCAATCAGGCCTCGAAAACGGCCTTATCCATCACAAATGGCGATTTGATCGGCACCCCCCTCTTCGACCTCATCAAACCGGATCCCCCGACCAAAGCCCGGCTTGAACATGAAATTCAAACAGTACAAATAGCCGCCCATTCTCCATCCGATACACCAGGCGCGATTTCTCCAGAAAAAGAATTGAAAGATCCTCTCGCACCAACAAACTGGGAAGATCAAAGCGGAAAACGATGTGAATTGCGACTGAACCATCGTACCTATCGGTACCGATGGTTCTCGGTTCAAGCCGGACCGGGGAAAGACCCTGGAGTCGGATTAGTCTTACGAGACACGACCGAAGAAAGCATCTTGCAAGACCAACTCATTCAGGGAGAGAAGTTGGCGAGCCTTGGAGTCTTAAGTGCCGGGATCGGACATGAACTCAACAACCCACTCGTGGGAGTCATCGGTCTGGGAGAGGCTATTCAGGATGAAGAAAGCCTCGAGAGCATCAAGGAATACGCGAAAGGTATCGTCCAGCATGGTAAACGCATGGCTTCCGTCGTCCGAGACTTTACCGGACAAGTCGGTAGCCAATTCGCCGAAACAACCAGTCTGGTGAATATTAACGAACAACTAGAGCGAGCCCTCGCGGTGGTTCAAGCCCAATTTTGTTCTGTGCCGGTCACGGTGAGCACTAACTTTGTCCCTCTACCTCTATTTCGTGCAAAACCCTTCGAACTCGGACAAGCTTTAACCAATATCCTTACCAATGCCTTTCAGGCGCTGGAACAAGGCGGAACCATTCAGATTGAGACACAGTACCAAGACAATACCATTCGAATTTCGATCAAGGACTCTGGCGAGGGGATCTCTGCAATGCATCTCCCCAAAGTGTTTGATCCGTTTTTTACCACCAAAAGTCAGGGGGAAGGGTCAGGGTTAGGATTAACGGTGGCTCATCGAATCATCACGAAACTGGGTGGAAAGATTTGGCTCGACAGCGAACCCAACGAGGGAACGGTCTGTCATATCAGTCTGGAAGCCCCCTCTTCACCCCCAGCCAAGGGAAAGGAGTAACCGATGCAGACGAACAGATGGCTTGTTTTCTTGATGCTCGTTCTTCTCGCGCTTTTAGGTAGAACCGATCCCATGGTTCGGGCTAAAGATTCCACATCATTTAAAAGTCTTTCGCCAACCAAAGTGGCAGACTATGTCCATTCCATCATCGAGGCAGACCGAAAAATCTATACGACGCATGTCGTGAAACGCATGCAGGAGCAAGGGATCGTGTTGGCTCGTGAAGATTGGGAGAGCAAAAATGCCATCCCGCTTCCCGCCCAATTCCTTCATTATTCGAGCAAACTCGTTGCCGAATCCGGAAATGGGATTCGTTTTCGACTCATCAGTCTCTGGCCCATCTATAGAAGAAACGGACCCGCGACCGAATTTGAACGAACACGACTTGAAGAGCTGCATCAAACCCCTGACAAACCGCAACGGGGAACCGTCAAAAGCGGGAAAAAGAAATTTTTTCAGGCCATTTATCCGGACCTCGCTATTTCAACCTCCTGCATTAATTGCCACAATGCCCACCCCCTAAGTCCCAAGCGAGATTTCCAGGTCGGAGACGTCATGGGGGGCATCGTCATCACCATTCCCCTGGAAGAATAAGGAATGAGGGTCAATACAACCATCGCAAGGAATGCCAGGATTATTCGGTCACATAAAAAAATTCTTCTCGGACAATCTTGCCATGATCCACGGTATAGAGGGCCATTTCCTCCATGGTCATACGCTGCCCCAAATGTATGGGTGTCACATCAAACGTAAAATGCGCAATAAATCGATTGCCATGCGGAAATGGGCCATGGACATCTCCTCCATGAATCTCATGATTCTCATTCCACCACTGGTTTTTGGCTTTGATCGCCAGAATTCCCGTTTCCGTCTGTTGCATCCCTGGCATCGGAGAGGCTTCCACACTGACGATGTCCGGACTGTATAACAGATCAATCGCTTCTAAATTTTTTCCTGCCCGACAGAGCTGTACCAGTTCCTTACCGATTTCCTCCGTGTTCATAGCATTCTCCTTACATCAATCTTGAAAACATAGATTGAGATACTGTTTACCCGTGAAGGGATCCCACGGCATTCTCTAATCCTTGCAAGCAGCCCGTCCAGCCTTCGTGATGTTTATTCCGCAAGTCTTCCGTGGGGAAACGTTCGTGAACAAGCGTCAATTCAGTCCCTCCTGAGATAGCCCGGAACTCTATGGTCACCAGCGTTTCCGGACTCGGATCATCTGAATTGCCTCCGCAGGGTCCGCCCGGTTCCCACGACCAGGTAAACACCAATCGAGAGGGGGGCTGGATTTCTTGGTAGACACCTCCAACCGTATGCAAGGCACCAGAAGGGTCTTTCATGTGAATACGATACGACCCTCCGACCCGCAAATCCACTTCCACCAGCGGTGTTGAAAAATCCGGAGACGGAGCAAACCAACGCTTCAAAGCCTCCGGCTGCGTCCACGCCCGGAAGACTTCTTCCGGGCTGAGGGTATATTGCTTGGTAACTGTGAGCGAGACGGTGGACGGTGAGTGGGTTTGTGACATAATGAGTCCTCCTTATCAGAAGATGTGGACGCAGTCTGTTCAAGATACGTCCCTAACGAATCAAGCTGGCTCTCCCAAAACTTGGTATACCGTTCAATCCAACGTTGCGCATCTTCTAAGGGTGCCATCCCTAATCGACAATGATGCACCCGTCCCTCCTTTTTCCTCAGCACAAGACCAGCCTTTTCCAGAATGCGAAGGTGTTTGGATATGGCCGGAAGAGAGATACGGAAGGGTTTCGCCAATTCCGAGACCGTCGCACCACCACGTGCCAATCGTTGTACGATAGCCAGCCGAGTAGGGTCCCCTAGAGCCGAAAAGGTGTGTTCGAGTGCGGCCTTCATATATTTAACCTTTTGGTTAAATATAAGGTGATCAGCAAACCTTGTCAAGAGTAATTCCCAAGCCCCTCCACAAACCGCTTCTTTCCTTTCAGATAAACACTATGGAATAGTGGCAACATGAAATGGTATCGAATGAAACCTATGGCCGCAGGCTTTCTTCTTTTTACCTTGCTCTGCTTGAATTGTTTGCCTTCTCCACGATCCGAATCCGTCAATGCGGAGGTCGAACGTATTCTGGCAGACATTCAAACGTTAAGCGGGCAGGATTATGAAGGGCGACAAGCCGGGACTGAAGGTGGGGCCCAATCGGCCAGGTTTGTAGCCGATCGATTTCAGGAATTGGGCCTCCAACCCCTTTTCAGGAAAATAAAAGGTCGTCCCAACATGGAGTGGTTTCAGGAATTTCCGCTCACGGTGACTCGAATCCTTCCAACGACGAAACTGGCCCTATTCATAAACAGCACCGAGAGTCCCGAACAAAGCCAACCCTTAATCGTAGGAACAGACTACTTGCCGATTTTGGATTCCCCTCCGATTCATACCACAGCCCCGGTAACATTCGTGGGATACGGCATCCACGATCCGGCCCGTCATCGAGACGATTATCAAGGGCTGCATGTCCAAAATCGCATCGTCATGTTTTTACGTGGAAAACCACCTACCTATGCAAAATGGGTAACCCATGAAGAAAAAGCTCGATGGGCAAAACAACAAGGCGCCATTGGATACCTGACCGTGACAGGCCCCAAGCTGAATCGGTACGAAGCGCGAAAAGGGCTGGGACAGAACCCGTTAGCCATTTACGCCGAATCACCGGAACATCGTCCATTACCGGGAGCCTGGATAAACGGATCGACATTGGATGCAATCCTTTCCAAGATTGAAAGCCCCTTAGGTTCCCTACAACAAAAGGCAAACGAGACTTCTCATACAGCTAGCCGACCGCTCCCCCTCTTGGCCAATTTCCAATGTCACAGCCAGACCAAACCCGGAACACTCCTGAACGTAATCGGGGTCCTACCCGGCACACACCCGTCCCTCAAAGAAGAATATGTCATCATCGGGGCCCATCGCGATCACTTTGGGACACAGGCCGGTTTAGTGTTTTCCGGAGCGGACGATAACGCGTCGGGAACTGCCGTGATGTTGGAAACTGCCAGAACGTTCATCAAGGAAAAACTCAGACCTCAAAGAACCCTTCTGTTTGTGTCGTTTGATGGGGAGGAACGCGGTCTGATGGGATCACGATTTTATGTCAATCATTTCCCTATAGACTTACAACGGACGGTAGCGATGATTAACCTCGATCACGTGGGCGTAGGAAACGGGAGCTTTACGGTCGGTGTGACGAGAATAAAAAAGGATCGAATCCAGGAAGCTGCCGATCAGGGAGGCTTAAGCCAACGAATCAAACTCTATGGATACTTTCCCGGAGGAGACCATGTTCCTTTTTTTGAAGCAGAGGTACCCACTATTACCATCGTGAGTGCGGGGATTCACCCCCACTTTCATCAGGCCACAGATCGGTTCGAATCGATCAATCCTGAAATCATTCAAACCGCTTCACATTTGGTCTTCGCAATTGTCAATCGATTAGCCAATTCTAAGTAAATTGAGGTTCAACCATTGCATTTTCAGAGTTTCGCCCTTATATAACCCAACCAACCTCACCTCAATGGTCTTCTAGAGCTAATTCCATGTCATTTTTCATACGGCTCTTTCTCTTCGTTGGGACTATTGTTCCGGGAATGTTCCCACCCGTAGCAACTCTAGCCAATCCAATTGCTCAATTCCAGACACCTACTACTTCTCCTCAAGGGGACTACTCGGCCCGTAGCACTCATGGACATGCCACACATGGGGGGCTCGATAAGAAAGCCATTCGCCAGGTGATCAAAGAACAAGGCCCAAAGGATGTCCTCTCGCATTTCAAACGTTCAATGCCCGAGGGTTTTGACTGTCACCAGGTGGCCCATTCCATCGGCCGGGTGATGTATGAGGTCTACGATACGGAAGCCTTTGAACTCTGTAGCTCAGATTGTCATTCCGGGTGTTACCATGGTGCCATTGAAGCGTATTTTCGTGACCATGGCACCACCAACCTGGTCAAAGATTTAGAGAAACTGTGCCATTCCAAACTGAGTGCCTTCGTCTCCCACCAATCCCTGCACGGGATCGGCCACGGATTGACGGCCTGGGCGAAGTATGAAATTTTGGATGCCTTGGAAGCGTGCGATCGATTGCCGAAGGGACAGAGTTCCTGCTATTCCGGGGTCTTTATGGAGAATATCGGTCGCGGGTTGGCGCATGGGGAAGCGTCCAACATGAATTACTTGAATGACAATCCCCATTTCCCCTGTACGGTCGTCAACCGGCGGTATCGAGCGGCATGTTACTTTTTTCAATCCTCCCGCATGGTCCAGCTCTTTGCCGGCAACATGGAAAAAGTAGGCCAAGCCTGTGCGGAGGCTCCGCAACCGTATCAACGGAATTGTTTTCTGAGTATGGGACGCGATGTCGGCGGCATGTATCGCAACCAACCTGCCCAAGCCATTAAAGCCTGTTCAACGGGGCTCAAAGGACAACATCGAGATAATTGCTTAGCCGGGGCGGTTCAAGATGCCTTTTGGAGTCCGAATGCCCAAGATCGTGCCCATGCCTTCTGTCAACAAGTCGAACCGGAGAATAAAGAAACATGCTATTCGGTCATCTTTGTCAGAGCCACTGAGCTCATCACCTCCGAGAAAGAACTGTTGGCCTTTTGCCAAAAGACCGAGGACGGGTTTGTGAAGCCCTGCTTAAATCGGATTCTTCACTAATGGCATGACCTCCACGATGCCCCATTCCTCTCGCCCCCCTTGGCTCCCCTCAAGGGTGTTTTGGCTCCTTTCCCACCGATGTATTGCCCCTTTTTCTTGAAAGGAACCCTGATCTCCTTCTCTGCTGAGCGACAGCTCCCACTCATTCATCCCAGAACAGATCCAAACAGCACAGGCCCACCTGGCCTCTTCCTTGCCGATTATCTCAATAATATTTACCGATTTTTGATGCCGTTCAATCTTGACTTTAGTTTAAACTTAAACTATATATACAAAAACTTCAATGGATATGCATGACTTGAAAGACGATCCCTACCTGAACGTCCTTCGGCCGTTAGTCGAAGCCTATCAGGCTATTTTCGAAGTAGGAGATCGGCATATTCGTTCCATGGGGCTCACCCCTCCCCAGTTTGACGTGATCGCGGAACTGGGGGGAACCAATGGCATGACCTGTGTCGAACTGGCCCAGTCCACCCTCCTGGCCAAAGCCAGTTTGACGGGAATCATTGACCGACTCGAAGAAAAGCAATTGGTGGAACGTCGACCCGTGCCCGAAGATCGCCGGGCAATTCATATTCGCCTGACAAAGCAAGGCGAACGGGTTTATCAGACCTGTTTCCCGGCACAAGCTAACGTGATGCGCCCTTTTTTTCAGCGGGCCCTTTCCCAGAAAGACGTGGCGGTATTACGCAAGTTGCTCCTACGCCTACGGGATAGCTGTCGGAATCAGCAAGGGGATATCTCTGGGGCCCCTGAAAGACATAAAGGTAAAAAGTAATTGAACATGATTGTTGGCATTATGCGGAGGAACCAAGCATGAAAATCATTGTCGTCGGAGCAACAGGAACCATCGGGAGTGCGGTGGTGAAAGAATTAGGGCAGCGACACGATATCGTCAAGGTTGGCAGCTCAAGCGGAGATGTACAGGTGAACATGGGGTCCCCGGATTCGATTCGTGAGATGTATCAAACAATCGGCAAAGCCGATGCCGTCGTCTCCACCGCCGGACAAGCACACTTTGGTCCGCTGACCTCTCTTTCTCGGAAAGAATTTGATGTCGGAATCAACAGCAAATTCATGGGACAAGTCAATCTTGTGTTGTTGGGAATGGAATGGCTGAATGATGGAGGATCCTTTACCCTCACGAGCGGCATATTGAGTCAAGACCCCATTGCCGGAGGTGCAGCGGTCACCCCTATCAACGCGGCCGTGGAAGGATTCGTGTTGGGCGCCTCCATTGAAATGCCACGTGGGTTGCGCATCAATGCCGTCAGTCCCGGAGTCTTAGAGGAGTCGATGGACCGTATCGGTTCATTTTTCCGCGGTCATGTTCCGGTACCAGCGTGGAGAGTCGCTCTGGGCTATAGCAAAAGTGTGGAAGGGCTTCAGACCGGACAGGTCTTCACAGTGCAATAAACCCTAGAAAACTTTTCTGAAGGAATCATTCCCATGAATCAATCATCTCCGACACCTGAACGAATCTTTGAAGCGCTGTGGGGCCATCAACGCACCGCCGCCCTCAAAGCCGGAGTGGACCTGGAATTGTTCACGGCCATCCATGAAGGCAATCGAACCCCTAAGATCCTGGCGAAACGGTGCCAAGCATCGGAACGGGGGATGCGAATGCTCGCGGATTATCTGACGATGCTCGGGCTGCTTAACAAAACAAAAGAAGAATATTTCTTAAATCCCGATTCGGAGATGTTTTTGGTGAAGGATGCTCCGACCTATGTCGGAGGTGCCATGGAATTTATGCTGGCGGCCCCCTTGTATGACGGATTCCGCCGGTTGACCGAAGCCGTGCGGAAAGGGGGAACGGCCCTGGATGAGAAAGGCACCACGGCCGAAGAACATCCCGAATGGGTGACCTTCGCCAAAGCCATGATCCCCATGATGATCGCTCCGGCTCGATGGATCGGCGATTACCTGGTTTCCCAATCCGTCTCCGTGGAAAAGGTTTTGGATATTGCTGCAGGTCATGGGATATTTGGGATTGAGATTGCCAAGCAATACCCTCACGCCCAAATCGTCGCGGTGGATTGGGCCAACGTGCTCACCGTGGCTAAAGAACAAGCTCAGAATGCTGGTGTCAGTGACCGGTATCTGACGATCCCGGGAAATGCCTTTTCCGTAGAGTATGGAAAGGGCTATGACCTGGTGCTGTTAACGAATTTCCTTCACCATTTTGACGTTCCCACCTGTGAAGACCTGCTGAAAAAAGTTTACGCATCCGTAAACGACGGCGGGAAGGTCATCACGGTAGAATTCGTCCCGAATGACGATCGGATCACACCGGAGTCTGCCGACTTTGCCTTAGTCATGTTGGTGACGACTCCATCAGGAGACGCCTATACCTTTAAGGAATTGGATGCTATGTTCAGGAATGCCGGATTTGGATCGAGTGAAATCCACGCCGTCCCAGGCTCAAAGGAACACGTGATCGTCACCCATAAAGGTTCGTAACCATGAGCTCCACATCGGTTCATCATAAAACCCTGATCTATGTGGTCGATCCTATGTGCTCCTGGTGTTGGGGTTTTTCTCCGGTGTTCGACAACCTGATCCAGAGCTATCAGGATCAGGTGCCCATTCACATCATGATGGGAGGCTTACGGCCTGGCAATACCGAACGCTTTGATGAGTCCCGACGTTCCTACATCCTCGGCCATTGGCGTGCCGTGCATGCACGGACAGGCCAACCCTTTAATTTTGAATTTCGGATGGGACCAACGTTTACTTATGACACCGAACCGGCTTCCCGGGCCATGCTCGTGATGCGAAAACTGAATCCTTCTCAAGAACGAGCGTATCTCCAAGCCATCCAAGAAGCCTTTTACGTCAACAATGCTGATGTCACCAAGGAAGACGTCTTGGCAGACTTGGCTAGCAACCTTGGCCTTGATCGAATAGTTTTCCTGGAACAGTTTCGCGACCAACGGAACAGACACAGCATATGGGCCGAATTTGATCAGGCCCGCCAGTTAGGGGTCAATGGCTTTCCGACTCTCTTGGGAAAAGAAGCAGACAACGTGATAATCCTGACGCACGGGTATCGGCCCTTTCAGGAACTCAAGCCCGCCATCGATCGGTGGTTAAACGTTCCGGTTCCGGCTTAACCATAGAAAGTGTGGAACTGAACCACCCTTTATTTACTTTTCCCCACGAATGTTATGACAGGAGGTTATCCAATGTTACCACAGAAACGAATGCTCAACATCATCAGCCTCATGATTGGAGCAGGCTTGATCCTTGCCTCTCCTGCTCTTGGCGAAATGTCCAAATGGAACCTGGACAAGGACCATACGACCCTCGGATTTGAAGTCGCGCACATGGTCGTGTCAACAACAAAGGGAAAATTCACCGAGTACACCGGGGTGGTGGAAATGGATCCGGACAAACAGGAATTCAAGACCATCTCTGCGGTAATTCAGACGGCTTCGGTCACCACCGACCACAAAAAACGAGATGACCATCTTCGAAGCCCGGACTTCTTCGACGCCAAAACCTTTCCGACCATGTCCTATAAGATGAAAAGTTACAAGAAGACCGGGGACACCTACACCGCCGTGGGTGACTTCACGTTGCGCGGAATCACGAAGGAAATTACCTTGACGGGGACCTTTAACGGAGTAGCCAAAGACCCCTGGGGGAACACCCGAGCCGGCTTTACCGCGGAGGGCACGATTAATCGACAAGATTATGGCATGAGATTTAGCAAACTCTTGGATAACGGCGGATTGATGGTCGGCGATGAAGTGAAGCTGAAACTGGAAATCGAAGTAATCAAGGAAAAGAAGGCGGAAAAGGTCAAACGATAAACCGAAAAGTACGATGACCAAATGGGAAGGCGGAGCTTTTTTGGGCTCCGCCTTCTTTTTTGATGGTTACGCCGGAATCAACATCTGGCAAGATCCTACCAGACCATCCGTCACATTCATCGTTGAATCCCTCTGGAATTCCACGATGACCTGTTCTTGCTGATCGGATTCGATCCGCAAGTCCCTCAAAATCCAATCCTTGGTATTGAGTTCCTCAATCAGCGCATGTTCGGGCAACGCTTCCCCTCTGAAATACGTCTGCGTCACAAACTCCGGAAGTCCTCTAGCTCGAACGGAAAAATGCAGATGGGGCGGTCGATACCAATCATCCGCAGCCGGGTAAAATCCGGGAAGAATCGTTTTAAACTGAAACCGTCCCAGGTCATCAGTGACAACTTTCCCATAATACTGAAAATGTTCGTCGTACACCCGCTTGATAAGTTTCCCCGTTTTCGGATGAAGAAACGTGACATTGGGCGAGTCATCCCCTCGATGATTATAGCGACCGGAAAAATTGGCCTGCCATAACACCACGGTCGCTCCGGCCAGTGGCTGACAGAGATCAATTCCCTCTTTCCCCTCCGAGGCCTTTCGAAGGAGTTGCCCCTGAAAATAGATGATCTGTCCTTGGGCTACCCCAGTTTGACCCTTGATCTGAGTCAAGTCATAATCATTCGCCAGCACCAAGGGACCAGTGGATGGAGACTCTTCCCGAATAGGGTGTGCCACAACATGGTCGAAGGGGAAAAAGGGGCCACGAGTTTGCCGTGGGGTTGTGGCAGGAGGACAAAAGGCAGCCATTCCCACGGATGGGGCCATCATTAACCCCGCCAGGCCCATACTTCCTACAAGAAATTTCCGTCGAGTTATTCCGTTTTCCATCCTAGGCTCCTTCTCCTTTCTCCTCAATTGATCGGTGCTCCCCTATTGTACACCCTCCGTTTCCCTTGACCAGAGCACAATACCCCCATGAACAGGGCACCTTTACTCTGCGAAAATAAACTTTCATAATAGGGACAACCGTCGAGGCCTCCATGTCCAAATCCCCTCCCCCTCCACTCAGTAACGTTCAGGAAGACGCCGCCCTTCGGATGATTTTGGAAGGGACCGCCACGGAAACCGGCGAAGGATTTTTTGAAGCTTTAGTGGAAAATCTGTCCAAAGCCCTGAAAACCCATGGGGCATTCGTGACGGAATACAACCGCGAAAGCCGACGCATGCGGGCCCTCGCCTTTTGGATGGCCGGGGAATGGATCAAAGATTGGGAGATGGACATCACCGGAACCCCTTGTGAAACCGTGTATGAATCAGCCCAACTCGTGCATTTTCCCGACAACCTGTTGGACCTCTACCCTGACGACCCCGATGTCAAAGCGGTCCAGGCCGTAAGTTATCTCGGGATGCCGTTAATCGATTTAGATGGGACGATTCTCGGACACCTGGCCGTCATGGATACCCAACCCATGCCGGAAGAACCTCGCGTTCATGCTATTTTTCGCATTTTTGCAGGCCGTGCTGCAGCCGAGCTGCGTCGCTTACGGGCCGAATCGGGCATCCGAGAACGAGAAGAAAAACTCGGCCGCCTGGTCGACAGTGCGATGGATGCGATCATCGAATTGGATGAATCCCTTCGTGTCACACGCATGAATCCTGCTGCCGAACAAGTCTTTCAGTGTCAGGCCTACAACGTTATCGGGAAGGACTTTGCGCCCTTTCTCACACCTCAAGATCATAAAAAGCTCCATTCGCTGATCACAGAATTGGATTCCCGCCCTGAAGGTCAACGATACCTCTGGATTCCTGGTGGATTAACCGCCCTCCGAGCTAAAGGAGAGGAATTTCCCGCTGAAGCCACCCTCTCCCGATTCGACATGCAACACCAGACCTTCCATACCCTCATCTTGCGTAACGTAGACGAACGGTTGAAAGCGGAGCAGACGATCAAAGCCCTGACGGTGGAGACGGAATTTCTCAAAGAAGAACTTCATGAGCTCCAGCATTACGGAGAAATTATCGGACAGAGTCCCTCTCTCCTACGCGTTCTTCATGACATCCAACAGGTTGCCAACACCGATACGACCGTGCTCATTCTCGGGGAAACGGGTACCGGAAAAGAAGTCATGGCTCGAGCCATCCATTCCAACAGCGCACGGCGTGACCATCCCTTCGTCAAAGTCAATTGTGCGGCGATTCCTGCCACATTGATCGAAAGCGAATTTTTTGGTCATGAACAAGGGGCATTTACCGGCGCCACGAAAAAACGTGAAGGCCGCTTCGCCCTTGCCGATGGCGGAACAATTTTCCTGGATGAAATCGGCGAGCTTCCGCTTGACCTTCAAGGAAAACTGTTGCGCGTGCTTCAGGAAGGTGAATTTGAACCCGTCGGCAGCTCTCGAACCCAAAAAGTCAATGTCCGTATCTTAGCGGCAACCAATCGCGATCTGAATCAAGAAGTCAAGAAAGGAACATTCCGTGAAGACTTGTATTATCGCCTGAACGTGTTTCCCCTCAGCATCCCTCCCTTACGGGAGCGAGGAGAGGATATCAAATTGCTGGCGCAAACCTTTGCCGACCGGTTTGCTCAACGGATGGGCCGAACCGTGTCGCCTCTCTCATCGACAAGTTTGGACCAATTGACGAGTTATCACTGGCCCGGAAATATTCGCGAACTGCAAAACGTCATCGAACGCGCCGTGATCACCTCAAAAGACGGCAGCCTCAACCTGGACCGCGCGTTACCAGAGGTTGAAACGGAAACTTCGAACGGGGATGGGGGGCAAAAAGAATCCGAGGAAACTCGAATTCACACATTACAGGAACTTCAAGACTTCGAGCGGCAAAACATCATTCGCGCCTTGGAATCAACCGGCTGGAAAGTCTCCGGTGAGCAGGGAGCCGCCCAACTCCTTGGCATGAATGCCTCCACCCTCGCCTCCCGCATCAAAACCCTGGGGATTTCACGCAAGACTTAGTCCCTGCCTTTTCTCCTTATCTTCCTCATCCTCCTTTCCTCTTCAGACTGTTGCGCAGCTGCTCGGGCCCTGCCTATATCGACCAGACTAAACAAGGGTGGGTAAAACAGATTCCTCTCTACTCCCGGCCAATATAAATCCTTCCAAAACCATTGCCCTGTTAAGCCATTCCCTTGAATATTGATTCAGGATTGTGGAAATTATGGGATTTGTTCTCATAATTGTGGTGGCCATTGGCCTATTCAAGCTTTTTCATTCTATTCCGATACACCTCCTATCAAATAATTCATAACATCTTCCTGTTAGGGCAATCCTCCTGGCAAGCCATGCTGGAGGTTCCTCATCACTAGTCAGGGTTGAAACCAGTCATGGCGTCTTGACCTGTCTAGGAAGGGAGAGCGAATTAAGGATCCTCTTAGGCCGGAAGTTCCTTTGTTCGAAGGGAACCAGCCGTGTCGAGAGGATTTTTTTATTAGGAAAAAGCGGATCTTTTATATTGACCTTCGGTCTCTTAAGTTTCCCTAGCTTGGATACCAAGGCCCCTATAAGGACACATTCACCACAAAGTACAGGCGTTCACCTTACTCATCTGTCACAAAAGGAATGAAGCGATGGCAAAGAAAGCTCCTCACACCCAGACAACTTTGGAATGCCCTGTCCTGAAAAAACCGTGTGATGTCAACCTTGAAATTAACGTCTTCCGGGGTGCCAATCATGGTGGGGTGGAAGCAACCTCATGCTCTGAGTTTTTGCATCAGCATGGGGCACCCTCGTGCGCCCAAGAATGCATTCATACACCGGAAGCTCATAAAGCTCATGAGAAAGAAATTCGTAAGCATCAGGAAGAACTCAGCAAAATCGGTCCCGATGTGATTGGATAAGACCTAGAGAGAAAGTGAATTTTCCTTGATCGACGTGGGCTTTGCCAGGAACACCAGGCATAACGAAAAGGGAAGTACCACTTTACACATATAAAGACCAGGAGGAAAAATATGAAAAGGCTATCATTAAAAGGTTGTGTATTCGCGACCGTACTGACATTGCTTTGTAGCGTCTCCCATGTTCCTTTCGCATTGGCCGCAAACAGCAACATCCAAACAGTCGACCTGGAGATTACGGTTCGAGTCAACCAAAAAGGATTTTTAGATCACCGGGGAAAATTATTTACCAACAAAAACCAGTTGAACCTTCCGAAAAATTCCACCGTTCGCATAACGTTTGTCTTTGATGAAAACATGACGAGCCTGGCGTATGGAGATACCCATCAAGTGGCCATTACTGCAAAGAAGGCATGGACCAAGGAATCCGAAAAAATTTGGATGTTCAATCAACAAGCCAATATCGTCTTTCAAACGGGTCCAGAAGGCAACCAATATCGAGCCTATTGCATTATCGATTGCATCGGGATGGAACATTTAAACAACCTTGTCATCAACGTGGTGTAACTAAGAAAAACCTAGGGAAGAGAGGGGCTGCCACCCCTGTGGGTAGCTCCTGTTTTCCTCAACCCCCTAGTTAGGTACCTACCCCCATGGATGAAGCAAACCACACTTCCGCTCAACGGTTACAGGACAGGTCCAATCCCTATATCATCCCTCACAGACCCGGTCTGCCTTACCCTCTTGAGTCTCTGCAGACGATCCCATGTACGAAGGAATCAGGCCTTCCTGCAGCCACCAATGGGAAAACACGGCCGCCTACGCTCTTTATCATCTTTGGGGCCCAAGGCGACCTCACTAAAAGAAAATTAATCCCTGCACTGTATAATTTGGCCGTCAGCCATCATCTTCCCCAAGAGTTTGCCATCTTGGGAGTCGATGTTATTCCGATGAATACCGAGGAATTTAGGGCCAAAATCAATCGGGACATCCAAGAATTGACGACTCGGCCCATTGAATCCATGTATAAAGATTGGCTCCTTGACCGTTTATATTATCTCTCGGGTGACTTTCTCGATCGCCAAACCTATGCCCATCTCAGGGAAGCACTCGAGAAATTAAACAAGACCCATGGCACCGAGGGGAATTATGTGTTTTACATGGCGACCGCCCCAAAGTTTTTTGCCGAAATCGTTCAGCACCTGGGCGCTCAAGGATTGGTGGAGAATCAAGAGGTGAGTTCTCGACGGATCATCATCGAAAAACCCTTTGGGCATGATTTGCCTTCCGCCCGGGCACTCAATCAGGCCTTGGGAACGGTATTGGATGAACGGCAAATTTATCGCATCGACCATTACCTGGGTAAGGAAACCGTTCAAAACATTTTGGTGTTCCGATTTGCCAATGGAATCTTCGAGCCTATTTGGAACCGCCAATACATTGATCATGTGCAAATCACCGTCGCCGAAACCCTGGGAGTCGAACACCGGGGGCTCTACTATGACCAAGCAGGAGCCCTGCGTGACATGGTACCTAATCATCTCTTGCAAATTTTGGCGTTTGTGGCCATGGAACCGCCCAACACATTCGACCCTGAATCCGTCAGAGATGAGAAGGTCAAAGTCCTTCGAGCCATCCAGCCGATGAACCCAAGGGAAGTCTTGGAATCGACCGTGGCCGGACAGTACGAGTCCGGAATCATCGCAGGCCATCCCGTTTCCTCATACCGCACTGAAACCCATGTGGCCCCTCAGTCTCTTACCGAAACATACGTGGCCATGAACTTATCCATTGATAGTTGGCGATGGGAGGATGTGCCATTTTATTTGCGGACCGGCAAACGTTTACCGACTCGCATGACCGAGGTCGTCATTCAATTTAAAGCGGCCCCCCTCATGTTGTTTCGAAAAACTTCGGTTGACCATCTCACGCCCAACGTGCTCGTCATTCGCATTCAGCCTGACGAGGGTATTTCTCTCAGCTTCGGAGCCAAAATTCCCGGTCCGAAAGTTCAAGTCGGAACCGTAGATATGGACTTTCAATATGCCGAATATTTTGGAGATCGCCCGAGCACTGGCTATGAAACACTCTTACATGATGTCATGGCTGGCGATGCTACGCTGTTTCAACGCAGCGACAATGTCGAACTGGGATGGAATATTGTCGACCCCATCGTGAAAGTCTGGGAAAGCCTCGGCACACATGCTATCCGGCCTTATCAAGCCGGCACTTGGGGGCCTCCCGAGGCTGATGCGTTGTTGGCCAAAGATGGCTGTGTCTGGCGAAACTATTCGTCATGATCTTGACCCCGGTTGTTAGCTGATTCACACTCCGTGATAATTTGGCCGACACACTGGACAACTTGTCCCTCCTCTGAGACCAATAAGTCCCAATCCACCATTCGATTAAAATCCATACAGTCGGACTCGTTTTTGGTGCTATGGTTATGAAGTGACAGATCCTTAGGGTTCTGGAAAACACGATATCTGACCTATTCCATTCTTCTCAGTCTTCCTCGCCCATTCCCCTGTTGTTTGGCCAATATTCGCGAAATTTAGCAAATTTTACTTGCCAAATTTAGCAAATTTCCAAATTTCATAACCCATATGATATCGAATTTTAATTTGTAATTTATTGATTTCATTGCACTTTAGTACGTTTATCCACTTGGCATCCCCTCTGCAAATGCTCAAAGCATTGGAAGAAAGGGAAAATGGAACATGAACAAGGAAGCGATCGCCAAGAAAGTT
Organism: Nitrospirales bacterium; assembly: GCA_965223275.1. Classification (GTDB taxonomy): domain Bacteria; phylum Nitrospirota; class Nitrospiria; order Nitrospirales; family UBA8639; genus Nitrospira_E. The sequence goes on along the minus strand of OZ244992.1, from coordinate 3,325,401 downwards.
GTTCACGCGTTTTTTCAACTCTTAATTCAACACAAACCCAAGACATGTTCGCAGTCAATAACAATCAAAAATTCCATAACTCAGGACGTTTCCGAAACGACACCGGAAACTCCGGAAACAACTCAGAAGGAGTCTTAACCATGAAACGAATCGGATTTTTCATCTACGGAACTCTCTGTTACCTGTCCTTTTTAGGAATCTTTTTATATGCCATCGGGTTTTTGGGAAATATTGGTGTCCCGACGACTATCGACGGAACCCCACAGATGCCTTTCTGGTCCGCCCTGGGCATCAATACCCTGCTGCTTGGAATTTTTGCCGTGCAACATAGCCTGATGGCCCGGCAAGGATTTAAGCGATGGTGGACGCAATATATACCTAAACCAATCGAACGCAGCACGTATGTGTTGTTCACGAATATCGCCCTTGGTCTGATGTTCTATTTCTGGCAACCGATGGGAGGCTCGATCTGGAACGTTCAGGAAAGCTGGGGACAAGGTCTCTTGTACGGGATCTATGCCTTGGGGTGGGGCATCGTCTTCATCTCAACCCTTCTGATCAACCATTTTGATTTATTCGGCATGCGGCAAGTGTGGCTCTTTCTTCGTGGACAAGAGTACACCCCGTTGAAATTTAAAACCCCAGCCCTTTACTCCCGAGTGCGTCATCCTCTGTACGTGGGTTGGTTGCTCGTCTTCTGGGGCACCCCAACCATGACGTCAGCACACTTGGTCTTTGCGGTCATGACAACCGTGTATATCTTGATGGCCATTCAATGGGAAGAAAAAGATTTAGTCTCGGCGCACGGCAAAGCATACGAGGACTACCGTCGCCGCGTTCCGATGCTCATTCCCAGTCTTTCCAAGAAGGACGTAGGAAATATCACGACTCAAACTCCCAGCGCGGCTTGAAGATCATTGAGAAGAATTAAAGGCCAGTTGCGTGGCCATCAGTGTTTGGCCACGCAACACATGATCACTCGACAAGGTAGGTATAAGGAGGCTGGAAAACAATGAAGACTCAAATTACTCCCAAAACACACACTCTTTCAGCTCATACCAATTGGCAACAGTGGGGGATGTATGGGTTTTTGTTCTTCTTCCTGAAAGGCATGCTGTGGTTGGTCACCCCATTCCTCATTTACCAGCTTCAATGAGCATCTCTGGCAGAAAATACCAGGACCATTAAAGAATTACCCAATCCTCTCTTTTTCCCTTCTCAAAACAAGGAGAAAGAGGGTTGGAGCCATCCCAAGAGGCTCCTCCTGCCATAGACTTTTCTCGCCCTCCTGGATACTCCCTGTCGAAGTCATTTTTCTGTGTCCTCAAAACTCGCTTCTTTTCGCAAAGACTGAAGTGTAAACATTGCGTATGAAGCTGTACCGGATTAGGTACAAAGCTGAAGAGGGTGCCGGACCATCTTTCCCCATTTTCTCGGCCTAAGCTTAAGAAATCTCATTTGATTTCATGGGTTTTTATTGTTGTCTACCCGATCAAAATGAATCGCCTGAATCTTGCTTATACCTCCTACCAAGCTGTTTGTTTTCTTGATACCAGTGGAGTGCCAGTCTCACTCCGACTTCATTCAATTGTTGCTTGGCCCAAAGGAGGACAGCATGATGAAAACAACCCGTCAACAAGGCTTGGTAAGCTTTATCATTTTCATCGTGATCGGCTTGGTATCCACCTTCAATGTTCTCGCTGGGGAAGCGGTCTACTATTATGTGGGAGACAAAAAAGTCCAGTTGGCTCCTTCGGAAAGCGTTAAGGCGTTTGCGATGAAATCCAACGTCAGTCCATCCAAACGAGATGGCTTTGAAGCCAATGTCCAAAGAGCCGGCATCGGCGAAGTGGAGCGGTCTCCCCTTCTGGAAAAATATGGCGTCGTGGTTATTCGCTCAAAAGAAAATGTTGGAGCCTCCGCATTTCGATCAGGAATGGAAGCTTTGAGCCACGAGGCAGAGGTGGAGAACGAAGTCCCCGTTTATGACATCGGAAAAGCGAATGCCGTATTGGTGAACGAGTTTCTCGTTCAATTCCAATCCAATCTTCCCGAATCCGCCATCAAAGACTTTCTGAAGGCCCAAGGGGCTCAAGTGGTCAAGAAGAATGAAAAAATACCAAATCGGTATACCATCACGTTCGAAGGCATAAGTCCCCAGGAAGCCTTAGTCCGGTCTAGCCGGATTCATCAGGAAACCATCATCAAGTTTTCGGAGCCCCTCCTTATTTCGATTATCAAGGCTCGGCCGAGAATAAACAATTCGGCCCCTTTGACCGTCCCATCATCCCCCTCCGCGGCTTCCCCAACGCCCTCGGCCACCAATGCCAACGACCCCTTTTACTCCATGCAATGGGGTCTCCATAACACCGGCGCGAATAGTGTGGGAGTGGCCGATGCGGACATCGACGCTCCAGAAGCTTGGGACCATCAAGTCGGAACTGATGGAGTGATCGTGGCGATCATTGACGAAGGCGTCGACACGCAACATGAGGACTTACGGGATAAAATCGTCACACCCTACGATGCCACGGATGGGGACAACGACCAGGAGCCGCAATACTGTGCGGGACACGGAACATCCTGTGCCGGCATTGCTGCCGCCATGGGAAATAATGGCCTTGGAATGGCAGGAGTGTCATGGCGGGCCAAGATCATGCCCATCAGAATCGCCACGGTGGATAACTGCGCCCTCCCTTCCCATCTTCAAAGCTGGGTGACGAATAGCGCGATAATCGAAGACGGTATTCGAACAGCCGTAAACCGTGGAGCTGATGTGTTGAGTAATAGCTGGGGCGGGGGATCGCCTTCAAATGCCATTAACTCGGCTATTGATTATGCGATTGCTCAAAACCGCGTAGTAGTATTCGCCGCCGGCAACGATTCCGGGCCGGTGGATTACCCTGCTTCCCTCTCAATGAGCAAAATGATGATCACCGTGAGTGCAACGAACGAATTCGATGAATTCAAGACAAAAACGGGTCAAGATGGAGAAACTTGGTGGGGGAGTAATTTTGGGACGGAAGTCAATATTTCTGCTCCGGGAGTGCATATCATGACGACCGATATATCCGGGTCCGATGGATACGATAGTGGAGATTACGTGGCAACGTTCAACGGCACTTCCAGCGCGACTCCCTTTGTGGCCGGAGCGGCAGCTCTCATTCTTTCAGAGAACCCCTCTCGAACACCCGCAGAAGTTCGCGAACTTCTCCAAAGTCACGCGGACGATCTAGGTGCCCCAGGATTTGATCATCAATTCGGACATGGGCGCTTGAATGTGGCACGGGTAATGGAGGCGTTGGCTCAAATGGCGGTAGTTCCTGCTCCCGACCTGATTGGCCTACACAAAGATCAAGCTGAGATCAGGCTAAACGAGGTTGGCCTGACCAAGGGAAACGAATCCCTTACGCACCATCCGACCGTTTCGGAAAACTTCGTCATCAGCCAGGCTCCTACCGAAGGGACGTCCTTAAATCTTGGCGATGCCGTTGATTTGGTCGTTTCTCGCGGCCCTGAGGAATCTGAAGAGCCGCCACAAGGAAAAACCATTCCTCTCTCGCCCCCACTGACCGAAGGTTCCATTTCCGAACCTGGAATGGTTGAGCACTTTCAATTTCAGGTCGCCCATCAGGGTTCCTATCTCATTGAAACAAATGGAACCACCCCAAACATGGATACCGTGATGAGCTTGTTTGGTCCAGATAACCCCCAGGCTTTCATCGAGGAAAATGATGACATAGAAACAGGAAATTTCAATTCAAGGATTGTCGCCTCACTCCAACCAGGAACGTATCAAGTACACGTCCGACACTATTTTTCGACAAAGAAGGGAAATTTTACCATTAGGGTGCAGGCTCCATAACCTGACCCTCGAGTCACAAACCCGAGCAATTCTCCTTGAGCCCTGGCTAACCAGGGTTCAAGGAGATATTTTTCAACCAGGGCGAATCTTCTGCAAAGGGCGACTCCCCCATCACCTCAAACCTTGCTGGAAATTCCGGTTTTCTTCCGAAAATTCCCAAAAGATCGCCAACCAAATTGTCTCTTCATCCGGATCGGTCCATTCCACACGATGCCGAAGATGCGCGGGAAGAAACAGGGAATCCCCAGGCCTCAGTTCCTTCAGATTGTCCTGATTAGCCACCTGTATTCGAGCTCTTCCCTTTAAGACCACCACCCACTCATGCTCCGATTGGTCATACCAATAGTCCGGAGGAGAGACTTGGCCACGCGACACAATCCGTTCTATTCGTACGGAGTCTTGGTGCAGGAGGGTTTCCACCAGTTCTTCTTTCAAGATAGGTGGAATATTCAGAAAGAGGTTTGAGAAAAGTTCGCTCTCGGAGGGAGTCATCTTGACAAGCTAACGCATCCCTTCTCGTTGATAACATTGCAACGCTTCTAAAAAGGCCTTGTTGGCCAGATTAGCTGCGGTGGACACATAATATTGTTCCATCGCATAACAATAGCTACTCTCTTCGCGACGCCGGCAAGGACCAAGGGCTCTTGCTGATCATAGGCCACGCCGGGGGCGAGAAGCCCCAGACGCGATCTTTCCCGTCACTGAAATTTGGCGCAATTCACGAACGGGATGAATTCGATTAGAAAACAAAATTCGTCACCGGATTCACACCCAGTATTTTTCCCCCAAAAAATCGCTTTATTATTCGGGGGATCAAGCTGCAATCGATGTATATGAACACCGGTTATGTCGAATGGTTCGACCCTATATCCAGCCGAAATGATAAATCTATCAGCCGGACAGAAGTGTTCCCTGAAGAAAGTTCCACGGGTGATGTTTTGTTTGACGCCTTCGACGGAAATAATATCCAGGGTGGCATTCTCAATGGAGCCGGGAGGGCCTTGGGGGCCGGCGGGTCCCTCCGGGCCTTGCGGTCCCGGAGGGCCGGCGGGGGCATTGACGACAACATTATTCTGAATTTCGTCTTCCCCGGCCGGGGTATCCACCCGCCATTTGGTCCGACAGTTGGTCCCCTCCACACAGGTTAGTTCGACGACGTTTTTGTCCTCCCGGCACACCGCCTGGCTATGGCCAGCGGCTACCTGAAGTGTCCCCAGCCCATCAAAGCTTGCTTCAGCCGTCCCTACTTCTCCCGTCAAGGTGAGGCATAAAGGTTGAGCAGCATCGGTATCAAAAACCTGCTGTGTCTCGCCGTTAGTCGCGATAAAGAGTCCCGGTCCCCCAATCGTATTGCCTCCCTCTAAAGGCGGCGGCCCGTCTTGCGAGCCCGCCTCCACGCCGGACACGCACATCATCACTCCCAAGAATAGTCCCCCGAGAGACAGTGCCCAGGAAGACCAACCCTGATGACCGACACCCTGCCTCGTCCCTGCAGACTGCCGATCGGTTTTCTTGTCTACATGTGCTTGAGCCATCTCAAACCCCCTTTGTTGTGTGAGCCCCCAGTCCTCTCCTGGTTGGTCTCACGGGATGAAATATGAATAATCAGCCCTCGTCTGTTCCAACGCAGGGCCGCTCTGATGGCAGCAAAGTCCGACGAGATACGTTCCCCATCGCCATCCCACATGCCCATATCACTGAACGGCCCCCAATCAGCGAAGCCTCACGCCACATCCCGCCCTAGCGCGCGCACCACACCAGTCCAAAATTCGCCTTATCCGCTCCTTCGAGAGCAATGCCATTGCCGAATAACAGGGCAAACACGGCGTTGGGATCGTTCGGATCTGGCGTCGCCGACCAATAGGCAGTAGTCTGGAACTGGACATTGTCAAAGGGATGGCCCGTGGGCAAGGCGGGATCACTATTGTTGGTATCTACCAGACTTTCAAATATGTTAAGCGGGGGTATTTCCCAGCCAGCTCCTAGACTCTGACAATAGGCGGTACTGTCGTCGAAGTTGCGTTTCACACTGGTGGGATGCTGCTCCCAAGTTTTATTGTTAGCTTTGTCGCACACCGTCCGGCCGGACTCCGACACCACCCAGCGGGTTCCAACGGGCGTGCCGGAAGCGCACGGAAATTCATTGCCGCCTCCCCCGCCAGTTTCCACTAGCTCTTTGACTTCTTGAATTTGAGCGCCCAGATTCGTCTCCACCTCGGCTAGGTTCGTTTCCACATCCGCAATGGCTTGTTTGATCATGTCATGTTGGGCCGACATTTCCGCGTTCGTCGGTAAAGTATCGAGTTGATTTTTGATGGCCTCATGCTCCCCAAACAGTTGCATAAATGGAGTGCCCGGGTTTTGCCCAGGCGGCGCGAGCTGCGCGAAGGCCGGGACTGCCAGGGCCAGCACCAAGGCAAACCCGAGCAGAGAAAAAACCAAGGACTGACAAAAAGGCAAGTTTGTCACAGGCATCACAACACCTCCTTAAAGGTTGACGTCGTAGTTAACGGACCTGATGATGTATTCACATGTGTTCTCTACTTTTCTGCGTTGTCGTGCCCGGCTTGGTCTCCTCTACACGCTGCCAGACAAGCTGTGCTCACCATACGCTCCTCAGTTCTATGGTTCCGGTGGTCTGGCCGCAAGCACGTGCTCAAGAAAGGTCACGAGTTCCTCTAGAGAATGAAAGAGCGCCGCTTCGCCGGAAGTGATGTGTTCAATCCGTCCATCCACATATCCACCTTGGACAGTTGCCCGTTGCCGAAACTGCAGCACGAACGCTCGATCCGCGGGCAGCGTTCCCACCTGTCGCGTTGCCTCATCCATCATGCCGACTAGCTCCTTCGACACCTGGGTCTCCTCGCCCTCTCTCACACAGTCACCAGCGCGAGCTCGCCACCAGAGCTCTATGATTCGTTTCCCAGCACTCCGGCAGGCATTCGTACCGGGTCATGCCACAGGCTCTTTACCCATTAACGGTCCGACGCCGGGGGCTCTCGCGCCCCCTGCACCCCCAAAAGCCAAAGGGTCACATCACTCGCAGCACCAAATGATCACGGCAGGGCATCGATCACTTCCTGTACACCCTGCCCGTCATAGGCCTGGCCCCCGCGTACACACCACGCGAGTCGACTGCTGCCCTTAGTGAAGAAGCTCACGAACCCATTGACGAAGTTTACGGACCACGCGAAGGCGGGACCGTTCGCATTCGTCGAGGCCGACCAATACAAGGCCGACTGCACATTCAGGAACGGATGGCCCGTGGGCAGGGCCGGATCACTATTGCTGGTATCCACCAACGTCGCCAGTTGTTCCCGCATGGGCAAGGACCAGCCCTTCCGGCCCCCCACCTCCCGATTGGCGCAGTGGGAAATGGCACGGGTCCAGATTCTATCGTTTGTATCGGGGTCCCGATCCCACACATTCCCGGTCTCATTGTCCCGCACCACAGTGTCCCCAAACAGACAGGTGAAGCGATCCGAGTTGCACCCATTGGCGTCGCCATTGGTCGAATCCAGCTTTTTGTCCCAGTTTTGCGTCACACCGCGTAAATCCGTGCTTTGATTGTCGATCTTGCCTTCCAGGTCATCCAGCCGATCCAGAATAATGCCCAGCGTGGCTTGCAGATCCTCCACCGGCCCCGCTGGGGGTGGGGCTTGTCCTAGGGCCGGCCCCGCCAGACCCAGCACCAGAAGCCCCACACTCACCCATCTGACCAAGGCTTTGCTCATTACTCCATCCATCAGCACACCTCCTTTAGTTGGTTGCGTGCGACCCGCACCCTCCTGGTTCGTTGCACGGAATGAATAAAAATGAAATTTCGAATGAGTTATCCTGCCCTCTCTCAGTCGTCCACCCATGGCTCCAACGATCAGTGAGCCGGATAGGGAACTGGACCGTTTCTGCCGAACCTGCACTACAAAGGCCCGATCCGCGGGCAGCGTTCCTACCTGTCGCGTTGCCTCATCCATCATGCCGACTAGCTCCTTCGACACCTGGGTCTCCTCGCCCTCTCTCACACAGTCACCAGCGCGAGCTCGCCACCCTAGAGCCAGCATGCGTGTTCAGGCGCGCTGGAGAACAATACGGGAACTGGATACAATGCCACTTGCTCTGCGTAGGTCAGGGATAGAAGCTTAAGTTTTCAGGGCGGAGTCTACGTCAAGCGAACGGCAAAGTCGTAAGCAAGTGGTAAGTTTTCGGTAAGTATTAGAGGTTGAGGGAGAAGGAGAACCAGCCTGGCCAGGCTAGTGAGATGGAAAGGTCACAGGAACGTGGCTTCCACTGCTCTCAATATCTTGACATATCAAGAATTCTAGACTAATATTCTTAAGCTGACGTTTTTTTCTGACAACACACCCAAGGACTCTTGCATAACGGGGGCATGAGGTTCGGTTCACAAATAGAGGATGGAAGATGAAACACAAGCTCGGAACCTTAATAGAGGAAAAGGTGATGCGTCTTGCTAAGCGACAGGCCGCTGAAGAGGGACGACCGCTGAATGAACTAATCGAGGACGCGCTCGCTCAGTACTTAAACGGGAAGCGGCCCTCTGCTCGAGAACGAGAAATGGCTTACCATGTGTTTTGTGAGCGTCCCCTGAAGCTGACACGTGGACAATTCCGCCAAGTCCTCGAAGAAGATTCCTGGGAGCAATGAATCTCGATCGAATTCCCCAAGGGTGCCTTTGTGTGTTGGATACCAACATCCTGTTGTACGCAGAGCAAGGCGTCTCGGCACAAGCCCAACATTTCCTCCGTCGCATCGAAGAAGGTGAGCTCATCGGGGTGCTTCCTCAACCGGTGTGGCAAGAACTCACCCATAAACTCATGCTTGCAGAAGCCCTGATGCAGGGAAAGATTCAAGGCGCGAACCCGGCTCGCAAGCTCGCCAGCAAACCTAAGGTGATTCAGGACCTCACTCTCTATAAGGAAAAAGTTCGAGCGTTGGTCATGCTGGGATTCAAATTTGAAGCCTGTACGCAACACGATCTTATGGACAGTGCCTTCCAGCTGCAGACTCGTTATGGCCTCCTCACGAACGATTCTGTCATTCTCGCGATGGCCATTCGCGTGGGGGCGGATGCGCTTGTCTCGGCAGATGCACGCTTCCGTTCCGTACAAGAAGTGAAGGTCTACTCCCCTTCAGATCTTTGATCGGTTCAGGCAGAGAGCACACATGTGGACTTTTGCGCATGCGTTGTCGGCAGACTGCCGACATGCAGCCACCACGAACAGTCTCCGCTCTTGCATCTTTCTGTCATTTATGGCGGCAGGAGAAAACCTTAGGAGGCCTAGCCCCCGCTTATGGACTTTCGACGTCAAGCAATTCTCCGAAGAAAAACACCTTATGGAGAATCTGCCCGTTAGGCGATACGAAAGGCGCCAAAATTGCCTTTCCTTCCGGCACTTCGAGTGGCGTAGTCAACCTATTCAAGCCCGTAGAGAAATTGAAAGTGGTATTAAATACCGCCCCGCTTGGATTCGTGCTGTGCTGCAAAAAAAACCTCTTTGGATCACCGGAATGATGCCATGTATCGTTAAACGCCACATAGTCGATTTTTAAGACTTTGCCAGGGGGAACGATGTATTGCGTCCCCCCAGAGCCGCGATGTAAATGTATGTAAACCGGATTCACATCGTTCATATCGACGAGTTTACCGTACACAAAACATTTGTAGAGAATATTATTGTGTAAGGGGGCCAGTAGGGCTAAATTTTCCGGTATGATGAGCGGCCGAAAAAGGGGATTGCCTGCTGGAGAATAGTTGACGGTCGTGTTCCAAACTGCCCCAGATGGATTCGTACTATGTTGGATATGAATGCTCTTTTGAATACCTGAATTATCCCAGGTATCGTTAAAGTTAATATAGTCAATGATAAGGGCCTTTCCTGATGGAACGATATATTGCCTTCCTCCGCTGGCAGTGTGTAAATGAATGGCAACGTTGGCTTGGGGTTGTCCTGGTGTACCAAGAGCACTACATTGTGGGTCACCGTTAGCCGCATAGCCCGTTAACACTTGTCCGGCCGGGCAGGAGGTTCCTTTGACATGCATGTCCTGATCGGCCACACAGGTGACCGTGCCATTGCTATTAATGGCACTGACCACTTGCCCGGCCGGACAGGCCCCCACCGCGCGCGTGTCCAAGTCCACTTTGCATTGAATCACGCCATTGGCATCATAGCCCGTAGCCACGTGGCCCGCGGGACAGCCTGTGCCCTTCACGTGCATGTCCGCTTCACAGGTGACCGTGCCATCGGCTTTGATTTCCCGGAGATGCTGCCCGGCCGGGCACGAGCCTGTCACCCGTTCTTGATAGACCGTGTCGTATTGAAACCGTAGCCCCACCACTTGGGTGGTATCTTTTTTGGTGGCCATCTCAAGATTAATCGTCACATAGTCGGAGACGGCCAAGGTGGGCAATATCGTGGAGACATCGATTTCCGTCAGTTGGCCCCTCGTCAACGGACCGATGGTCAGCACCCCAGGGCTGGCGGGCATGGTCGCCTGGTCCTGTCCATGTTTGGCCACGTTGCGATGCACGACATAGTTCAGCATGCCATCCTCGGAAGGGATGATGAGGATGAGGGCCTTGGCATTGCTGTCGAAGTTATCCGGCACATGCCAGGCAAAGTGCGTCTCCCCACCCAAGTTCGCCACGGGCCAATTGCCCACGGCTTTTTGGGCCGCGCGCTTGGACGGCTCCACCCAGATTTCCCCCGCCTGGGTAACAGCCGAGCCCGCAAACCCCATCAGCGCCATGAGTAGCCCGGCCAAACTTCGCTTAACCATTGTAGGGAGTAGACGTCATTGTTTTATCCCTTTCATTTTGTCCTCTGCTGAGATAAAGGCGAATGGCTTCAAGCTCTCATTCCTTCATAGCCCCGTGTGGAAAGCTCCCCATAACCGCGACGAGTGTGCGTAGAAAAATACGCCCTCCAGTCGGTGCCGGCCGCCAGCTCGCTCCTCCACCTGCCTCTTTGCTGGTTTGAACCATACATTGTTGGTCGATTCTGCTGCTCCCGCAATGTGCGTGTCAGGGTTCTACCCCCCTTGCCCCTCCTTACAAATGAGGCGAAGCAGGGGGCCAGCACCCCCTGCACCCCCAAAATAATCCCATGATTCAAATCACCGAACCCCCATATTGGTCTAGCACACATACCACGCGGGCCTGCCAACGTCCTTACTGAAGTCGGAGCGGTTTAAAGGGGGCACGTCAAGTGGTTTGAACTTCTTTTTTTCTTCTGGAATCGAGGAAGAATCGGGAAGAATCATTGTTGGACTTTCTTCTCCCGTCACAATTGTCATTGAAAAAAAGGGGAGTAAGGAGAACATCCCAACCCCTCCGAATAATTGGAAAACACGTTTCATTTTCCGGGTTACCAACACATGTATCCAGCGTAGACACATTCTAGAATCTTATTACTGTGACTGGGATTTGCCGACAACACGTTGTTTTATTCGTTGATCGTAATCCCATTCACTTGATATCCTGGGACGGCGAAGATAGGTCGTACAGGGACAATCAGATTGGTAACGCCGGTTTGTTTATCAAACAGCTCCAAAGAGACCTTGATCTTAGCTGCACACTGCGCCTGCACCGGCTCATTTCCCAGACAGATGGCCATGGCATACAGTTGCTTCCTTAAGTCATTCGAGGATGTTTGGACCGTTTGGGAAGGAAAATCAGGGGGAAGCCCGTCGGGATCAATGGGGAAATCGACAAATTGCCCTTGTCCTCTTTGGACTGAAACTTCTTGAGAAGTCAGGACTTGCCCTTCCTCATTAAAAAGAGCCACCAATACTCGAATGGGTTCAGGAGGTTGTATGGGTTCTGGCGGTTGAATAGGTTCCGGGGGTTGAATGACATTTATGCGGGCCGTCTGCAAGATCGAACCTCCCACAAGAAAAGAGCCCGGCGGTTCAGGCTGCGGATTGAACGCTTCAACGGTGTTTACTAAAGTCAATACGACAAGCAGGGAGAGCATGTACATAGTCCATACAGGATGCATGTCTTGTCTTGAGCGAGTCATTCTTCTGCCTCCTTTTTGATTCATGAACTGAGGTTGAGTCCGTCCTCACTACGCGTAACGTCGGTAGCATATGGGCATTCCCTCTAGAAAGTCGTAAGCAAGTTGTAAGTTTTCGGTAAGTTTTGTACTTGGTAAGGCAGAGTCTATGTCTCCATCCCTTTACGTTGGCCCTTTTCGCATTGACCTGGCCAACGAATCGTTGTGGCAGGGTAACGAACGCCTCGCGTTAAAACCCAAGTCCTTCGCCGTTCTTCGGACCCTGGTGGAACACCCCCAGCAACTGGTCACCAAAGAGGCACTCCTCAATACCCATTGGGGCGATGTGTCGGTCGGCGATGCTGTATTGAAAACCTGTATCGGGGAAATTCGTCAGGCCTTAGGAGATGCCGCGGGGAAGCCCAAATTCATCGCGACCGTGCATCGCCGAGGCTATCGCTTTGTCGTCACGCCGACACCCACACCCTCCACATCCGGACAGCAAGCCGCGCACCGGCTCGTGGGACGCGACTCAGAACTCACCAGGCTAAAGGGGTGGTGGGAGGAGGCCCAACAGGGAACCCGGCAACTCATCTTTGTCACCGGGGAGCCGGGGATAGGCAAAACCAGTGTGGTCAACGCCTTTCTCGATCAGCTCCCTACTTCGGAGGAAACCTGGATTGGCCACGGTCAATGTATCGAGCAATACGGGGCGGGGGAAGCCTATCTCCCGATCCTTGAAGCCCTGGGCCGATTGTGTCGGCAACCAGACGGGTTGGACCTCGTGTCGTGTCTGCGCCAATACGCTCCGACCTGGCTAATGCAACTGCCCGGTCTGGTTGATCAAGCCGAAATGCAACAACTCTTGCCCTCGGTCATGGGGGCGACACCGGTGCGGATGATACGTGAACTGGCAGATGCAGTCGAGATGTTCACGCTCGAGCATCCGGTGGTGTTCAGTTTTGAAGATCTCCACTGGCTGGATGCTTCCAGCCTCGAACTGCTGGCCTATGTCGCCCGCCGTTCAAATCCGGCCCGCCTCTTGATCATGGGCACATATCGGCCAGCCGATCTCATTTTGTTCGAACATCCGCTGAAACACCTAAAACAAGAACTGCTGGTTCACGGACAGTGTCAAGAATTACAGTTAGAATGTTTGACCCCAGCCGCGGTGGAAGACTATATTCAGCACCGGTTAGCAGACAACCATCAACAAATCATACCATCTCATACGATCGCGCAGTTCGTTCACCAACGGACGGAAGGTAATCCGCTCTTCATGGTCAATATCCTGGATCATCTTGTGAACCATGAGCTTCTCGTGCAGGAGAATGAGGAATGGCGATTGAATGACGAGGCTGATACCAATACCATTCCAACGGGGTTGCGGCAGTTCATTGACTTGCGGGTGGAGAAACTTGAACCACAGAACCGCGAGGTTTTGACGATTGCCAGCGTGGCCGGCATGGATTTTACCGCTGTTCTTTTAGCAGCAGGCATGGAGGAGTCGGTCGCAGCTATTGACGACCGATGTCACGATCTCACTCGACGAGGACAGTTTATTCAAAACTGTGGCAGAACCGAATGGCCGGATGGGACGGTCTCGACCCGATACGCGTTCCAGCATGCGTTGTATCAGGAAGCGCTCTATGAACATTTGCCACTGGCTCGCCGTGTTGACCTTCATCGGCAGATCGGAGAGCGATTCGAACAAGGGTATGTCGATCGCACTCAAGAGATAGCTGCAAAACTCGCCCTGCATTTTGAGCGGGGCCAAGAACCGGATCGCGCCAGTTTGTACCATCAGCAAGCTGGAGAAGACGCGTTCCGGCGAAGCGCGTACCAGGAAGCTATTCTCCACCTGACCAGGGCACTAGAACTCCTGCTGACCCTCCCATCTGGTCCAGATCGCGATCAACGTGAACTCGCTCTGCAAAGTCTTCTGGGTATGCAGTACTTGTTTGGCAAAAGCTTTGGCGCCCCGGAAGCGGGAGTAGCTCTTGCCCGCGCCCATGAACTATGCCAGCAATATTCGGGCAATCCCCATTGGCTTCCGATTCTTTTTGGGTTGTATCGGTATTACATGACCATCGCTGACATAAACAAAGGTGGAGAATTGTGTCAACAATTTGATGCCTTGGCAAAGAACGTCGGTGATGCGGAAACCTTGATGATTGCCCAGGCTAGCAGGGGTGTCAGGTCGATGATGTGCGGTGAGCTTCGCATAGCTCTGCAATATTTACAACCGGCTATTACCCATGAGAAAGGCTTGGATCCCCTTTCTCTTTTGGTGAAGTATGGAGAAGATACACGAATTCACGGCGGGGTTTTTTTGGGGTGGTTGCTATGGACCTTGGGCCACCCTGATCAGGCTCTCACCCAAATGCAAAAAAACCTCGTATTGCAACACCCTTTCGGTGGCCCCAATACCCGGGCCTTCATCCTCCTGGGAAATGCGCTTTGCCATTTGTTGCGGAAAGAATACGGTCAAGCACTTTGCCTGGCGGAGGAGATTCTGGCCCTGACACAGAAACATGGATACCAACAATGGGAAATGGAATGCTTGATGCTTCGTGGAACCCTCAAAACTCTTCAAGGGCACCCTATGGAAGCGCAACGCGACTTCGAACGACGAGACCATATACTACAATCGATGAAAATTTATTATCCCTTTCCCTGCACCATCGCTCTGTTTGCCGAGTCTTTGTTGTCCTGCGGGAATCATCAAAGGGGTATGACAATCGTGCAAGAGGCTTTGGATTTTATCGAACAAAGAGGGGTCCGTTGGTTCGAGGCAGAGTTCACTCGACTCAAAGGCGAGTTCACGTTGGCTGTGGGTGAACCAAATTCTGAGGTCGCTCTTAAAGAAGCCGAATCCTGCTTTCAAAACGCCATCAAGATTTCTCAGCAGCAAGAAGCGAAGATGTTCGAGCTGCGGGCAGTGATGAGCTTGTGCCGCCTGTGGCAACAACAAGGAAAAAACCAACAAGCGCGCAGGCAGTTGAAAAAGGTCTGTGACTGGTTCACCGAAGGCTTTGAGACCCAAGACCTCCAAGAGGCTCAGGCGTTGCTAGACTCGTTGAAGTAACCCACGACCATGGATTCCATGAACACCTGGTTGACCTTTGGGCCGTTTCACCTTGACCTGGCCAACGAATCGTTGTGGCAGGGTAACGAACGCCTCCCGTTAAAACCCAAGTCCTTCGCCGTTCTGCGGACCCTGGTGGAGCACCCCCAGCAACTGGTCACGAAAGAGGCACTCCTCAATACCCATTGGGGCGACGTGGCCGTGGGCGATGCCGTGTTAAAAACCTGTATCGGAGAAATTCGTCAGGCGTTAGGAGATGCCGCCGGGAAACCCAAATTCATCGAGACCGTGCACCGGCGTGGGTATCGGTTTATCGTCACACCGGCGCCCGCACCCCCCACATCCGGACAGCCAGCCGCGCACCTGCTCGTGGGACGCGACTCAGAACTCACCAGGCTGAAGGGGTGGTGGGAGAAGGCCCAACAGGCAACCCGGCAAATTGTGTTTGTCACGGGGGAGCCCGGGATTGGGAAAACCTGTGTGGTCAATGCCTTTCTCGATCAGATCACTACTTCGGGAGAGGCCTGGATTGGCCGTGGGCACTGTATCGATCAGCGTGGTATCGGCGAAGCGTACTTGCCCATCTTGGAAGCTCTGGGGCACTTGTGTCGCCAGCCTAGCGGGAAGCCTCTCTTTGAATGCATTCGCCAGCATGCTCCGACATGGCTCATTCAACTCCCAGGACTGGGTGATCCGGCGGAAATACAGGAGCTCCTGCCATCGGTCATTGGGGCCACTCCAGTCCGGATGATGCGAGAATTGGCCGATGCCCTAGAAGTGTCCACCAAGAACACTCCGCTCATATTCGGTTTCGAAGACCTTCATTGGCTGGATACCTCAAGCGTCGAACTCTTGAGCTATCTGACCCACCGATCCCACCCGGCTCGCCTCCTCATTCTCGGCACCTATCGTCCCGCTGATCTCATTCTGCATGCGCACCCCTTGAAACAGCTCAAGCAAGAGCTGTCTGTTCACACGCAATGCCAGGAATTGGCGTTGGAATGTCTACCTGCACGGGCAGTCGAAGAGTTTTTAATTCGACGATGGACTGACGGGACCGAGCCCGACGGCTCTCTGCACAAGATTGCCCAGGCTATACATCAGCGCACTGAGGGAAATCCTCTATTCATGGTGAATGTGGTGGACCATTACACCAACCACAATCTCGTGAAACGAGAGGGACATCTCTGGATGATGAAAGAGACGACGGCGCAGGCAACCATCCCCACAGGACTACGCCAATTCCTTGATCTCCGCGTGGAACAACTCGATGCACGGGACCGGCAGCTGTTGGCTGTCGCGAGTGTCGTGGGCATGACATTCACGAGTGCCACCATTGCCGCGGCACTCGACACATCCACGACCGAGGTAGATCGCCACTGTCATGAGCTCGCTGATCGTCAACTCTTCATTCGTCGTAACGGCATGAGTGAATGGCCAGACAGGACGGTAGCTGCCTGTTATGAGTTTCAACATACGCTCTATCAGGAAGCCCTCTACGAACACATCCCGTTCACTCAACGTATGGAACTCCATCGGAAGATTGGCGGACATTTGGAGAATTTCTACAAGGAACACACGGCCACCATTGCCGCCGAACTCGCGCTGCATTTTGAGCGTGGCCAAGACGCCGATCGAGCGAGCTTCTACCATCATCAAGCGGGAGAAAATTCGTTAAAGCGCAATGCCGCTCACGAAGCTATTCTTCACCTGACGAAGGCCATTGCTCTCGTAAACAACCTGATACCGGGACATGAACGGACTCAGCGTGAGCTCATCCTTCAAAGTAGATTGGGATTGCCCCTGATTCACACACAAGGATTCGGTTCTCCCGAGGTGGAACGAATCTTTCGTCGTGCACGGGAACTGTGCGAACAGATGCCGGGAAATCCCCAGCTCTTGGACGTTCACTACGGCCTTTTCCAATTCTACATCGCAAGGAGTGAGCGAGATCCGGCCAAACAATTGGCTGATCACCTGCTGAATCTGGCACGCCAGACCAAAGATCCCATCCATCATATCATCGCGCATACGACCAAGGGAGGATTACTTCTTCATGGTGGAGATTTCATCTCGGGAAAAGACTTGTTGGAAGCGGGCCTCTCGGTCTTGCAGCCCTCCCATCACGCGATCATGCTGACCCAGTATGGAACGGACCTGAGCTCGATAGCTCGTTTCTTCTTAGCCTGGTTGCACAGTATATGCGGCCTGCCTCAAAACGGATTACAGCTCGTCTTGCAAGCGCTGAAAACAAGCCGGGAACTCAAGCATTCGTTTATGACGGCAGGCACCTTGATGTCAGTTGGGCTAGTCTATCAGGTCATAGGGGACGCTACAGACGCTCTTGCCGCGGCGGAAGAGAGCGTCGCGATCTCCGAGAAAGAAGGCTATCCACTCTGGCTGGCCAGTGGGTTGGCCCAACGTGGGTGGGCGAAAGGAATGCACGGGGACCTGGAACAAGGCCTAGCCGATCTGACGCAAGGGCTCGCGATGCTCCATCAGATTAACTTTCGAGCGCACCTCGTCGCGCATTGGGCCGCGTTCGTTGAAGTGGCCGTGAAAGCCGCGCAGTACGAGAAAGGAATCCAAGTTATTGAGGAGGCCCTCGAGTTCACGGAAGAAACCGAGGAGCGGTGGTTTGAAGCTGAGCTACTCCGTCTCAAAGGCGAAGTGACGTTAGGATTGGCCAAACTGAATAAGACACATGCGGCAACCGACGCCGTGGCCTGTTTTCTGAAAGCCATCACAATTGCACGCAAGCAAGGGGCGAAGATGTTTGAGTTGCGAGCGGTGATGAGTCTGAGCCGGCTATGGCAACAACAAGGGAAGGGAAAACAGGCCCACATGAAATTGAAAAAAGTTTACGACTGGTTCACGGAGGGCTTAGAGACACCGAACTTGAAAGAAGCCAAAGCGTTACTGAGCACGTTGAAGTAAGGCATGGTCTTCCCCCGTTTTCATGGACAGGTTGAAGAAGACTTTTGAGCGTGTTGCTCCACAAAATGTCTTGGGGGCACTCCTTGGGTAAAGGAGTGACTCCGCTGTCGATTATAAAATCGCTCGATGTAGTCAAACATATCGGCCCGGGCTTCAGCCCGCGTGCCGTACCGTCGACATTGAACTCGTTCCCGTTTGAGTAAGCCAAAGAAACTTTCCGCCACGGCATTGTCGTAACAATTCCCCACGCCACTCATACTGCTCACAATCCCATGTGCCTTGAGGAATGATTGAAACTCCTGGGCGGTATACTGCGTGCCCCGATCCGAATGGAGGATCACGGTCTCCAGATGCCGTCGCTGCCACACGGCCATCAGCACGGCTTGCATGACCAGGTCACGTCCCAGATGAGGCTACATCGACCACCCAATCACTTGCCGAGAAAACAAATCCAGCACCACCGCCAAATAGAGCCAGCCTGCCTGGGTGGGAATATAGGTGATATCCGTCACCCATTTGGCATTCGGAGTAGACGCGGTAAAGTCTCGGGCGAGCTGATTGGTGATCTCCGCCGGGCGGTCTCCCGATTTTCGGCCCTTCCACCGCTTACGAGAGGGAATGCCACGGAGGCCCTCCTCGCACATCAAGCGGGCGATGCGATGTTTCCCGCAACCCTCGCCCTGGTTCCGCAGGATCTGCCAGATCTTGGGACTGCCAGAGACGCCATCACTGTCCGCATGGATCGTGCGAATGGAGGCTGTCAGGCGCTGACAGTCTTGGGCCCAGGCGCTCGGAGACCGGCGCTGCCGGGCATAATAGCCACTCGGTGAGACCTGAAGCAGGCGACACATTAGACGCAGAGGAAACATGGGGCGACAACGTTGAATCATGGCATCCCTTACCGCGAGGTCTTGGCAAAGAACGCTGCCGCCTCTTTTAAAAAATCCCGCTCTCGGGTGACGAGGGCTAATTCACGTTTGAGGCGGGCCACTTCTTGGTCATGAGCCACACCAGTCCCGGGAAAGGCTTTCGACCCTCGCTGTTTCGCTTCCCGACACCATCGGCCCAACATGGCTACATTAATACCCCAATCCCTCGCCACTTGGGTGATGGCTCCTCCCGCCTGCCGGGTCAGCTGGACGGCTTCCTGTTTAAATTCCTGACTGTACGTTCTCCGTTTCTCCATGACACACCTCCTTGCCTAGTAGGCGGCTTTTTAGATGTGTCCGTAAAATCAGGGGAAGACCAGAATCCAGATGACCCGATGCTGCGGCGTAGGCGATCTAGCTCTGCGAATAACCGGGATCGTTCCAACACCTCCGGCAACAGCTGGGGGGGGTGAGTTTGGCTAATTGAATAATTGGGGCTTTCTTATTGTAAGAATCACCAGCCATCAGAAAAAATTCTAAACCAGAAAACGAACATCTCCCCTTGGGAGATTATCGGCCTCCTACTTTTTAATTCTGGGCTTTGCGTAATTTTATGATTTTCCTTGACTACGATCTTCTCTTCAAATTATTCTCTTGGGCAATTTTCTAATAGGTATGGCACAACACCTAGGTTTTCTTATGAGGAACAATTCCACTAGGAATAAAAAGATGGGGCTTGGAGGGGATTTTCATGGTAACACGTGCTTGGTTTTATTTTCACTACCTCCTCTCCGTCATTTTCTTTTTTGTATTGTTATTTAGCCAACCGAACACTGTCTGGGCCGATGGGTTTCGCAATCCCTTTCAAAGTGCCTCGGCTACCGCCCAAGGTGCAGCGTTCATTGCCCAAGCGGATGACCCCTCTGCTATCCATTACAACCCTGCCGGCATAACACAATTGCTCGGTGTGCAACATGCCTTTGGAGTAGGTTTGGTTAGCCCTGACACCAAATTTACTAATGCCAACGGCAAGACAATTCATAATGACGTTAGTGGAGGAACTGTTGGATTACCCCCTCCCGGTCATTTTTTTCTTACCGGAAATTTCCAGAATTCGGATATCGAAATCTTGCGTCGAGTGTCGATAGGGTTAGGAGTCATCTCCTTGTTTGGGTTTGCCAATAGATATCCTTCTGATAGTTCCCTCGCGCCCGTGATCACCAAAGCCCAACTTCCGGTCCTCGACATTAAACCCACAATAGCCTTTAAAGCGCATGACATGCTTTCACTTGGATTTGGAGTAGATATTTTTACCTTTGCCAGTTTTATCGGTGAAGGCCATGCCGAACGGCAATTTATAGGGCTCGGCAACATTCCCGGAACGGCTCCAGGGGATAAATTAGAGGTGAACGGAAAGGGTACGACTGCCGGAATCAATGCCAGCCTTTTGCTGACCCCTCTGCTCAATGAAGAAGGCAAACCCCTACTTAACCTGGGATTCGTGTGGCGCAGCCAAGCCGTGTTGCCGTTAGAGGGTGAACTTTTGGCGAATGGGAAACGGGTTGCCGACTCTGAATCATCTATTAAATTCCCAGAAATTTATGAATGGGGCCTTGCCGCCTGGCCTATTCGCGATGGCAGGCATGAGTGGAAGATAGAAGTGGATGTGCATTTGGTCCGTTGGCAAACCATTCGTAATTTTGACATCATTTTTTCCAATGGGGGTAGTATCCCGCAACCCCAACGATGGGACAATGTGGTGAGTGTATTTGTGGGAACAGAATTTAATTGGCTCGATGTGCCTGACTTCCCCGATTGGGAATTGGCCACCCGGTTAGGATATATCCGCAGTCCTACGCCCATCCCGGATGAGAATTTTGATCCCGCTGTTCCCGATTCCGACAATCACACCTTTTCGGTGGGGTTTGGATTTGCGTGCCAGGGGCGTGCAAAACTTTTCGGTTTGATTCCCTGTCAAGGAGAAGACGGAGGGTGGATGGCAAAGAAAAGCATGGCCATCGATTTGGCCTACCAATACGTTCGATGGGATACCCGCAAGGTTTCAGGAAATCCCGTTCCACCCATCAATGGGACCTATAAGACCCGCACACATGCCGGGGTTGTTACGTTGCAGGTTAACTTTTAATCTCAACATTGAGGTTCCCTCTGGCCTGACCTGATGGATCTTAGAATTTTTTATGGGAGTCCATTCCCAATCCTCTAACCTTTCTCATTTCTATAAGGAATACCTCCTTTAACAGTATAAGTCATGCCCCCAAAACCAAGTATGTGGCCATCTGCACTAGGAGGACTTCCTTTCACCAGGAACCCCGAAGGAAGTTTGGTCAAAAAAGAGTTGGGAAAGAACACGGAAACGGCAGCCCTCGGTGCAATTAACATTCTTCCAGTACTTTTGTCTCCTTTCTATTTACCCAGCCTTCCAAAACACGGCTAACCAAATAGTCTCTTCAGTCGGATCGGTCCATTCCACCCGATGCCGAAGTCCGGCAGGAAGAAATAGCGAATCTCCAGGTTTCAATTCCTTCAGAGACTCTTGATCAGCAATCTGGATTTTTGCCCTTCCCTTTAACACCACCACCCATTCATGCTCAGACTGGTCATACCAAAACCCAGGAGGAGAAGCTTGGCCGCGGGAAACAATCCGTTCGATTCGTACATGATCTTTGGTAAGAAGATTTTCAACCAATTCACCTGTGAAGTCAGATGGGATATTGAGAAAAAGGTTGGGAGAGCGGTCACGTTCAGAGGATGGCATCTTCGCCGACTATCGCATTCCTTCTCGTTGATAACATTGCAACGCATCTAAAAAGGCTTTGTTGGCCAGGTTGGCTGCGGTGGATACATAATATTGGTCCATGGCGTAGCAATAACTACTTTCCTCGCGACGCCGACAAGGCACAAGCGGTTTGCTTGGATCTTCGGCATGCTCACGGGCCACCCGTTCCGCATGTTGCCGCTCCTGTTCCTGCCTGATGATTTCTTTTTTCAGGAAGGCAATCTGTTGTTCCAATCCATCAGCTTGTTTGATGGCATCAGGAATCGATGCCTGTAGGGAAGCGAGCATTGTTTCTCTGAATGAAGCCGACGTAATGTATCGCAAGGCTACTTTCATCTCGGGTTCTAACGCAGAAAGATTTTGAGGGCATTGGATGTCCATCGGTTTTTCAGCCCAGGTTTGCCCTGCCAGACTCAAGGCAGCAGACCAAAGGAACAGGGCCAGTCCCATTTTTTGTATGACGGTTATTTTCATTAAATTTTGCCCTTCCTCACATCATTCTCACATGATGAGCTCCGCAATTCCATAGGCCGGATAATCCTTGCCGTTGAAATACACTGTCCCACGCACCACTCCCATAGCAAATCCGCCGATGACCCAATTCCCGATCGTGTGCATGTCTTCTACACGAAGCCGAGCATGCCCCGACCCTTCCTGACTCACCCAATTGATGCCCCATCCTGTCGGCCACCGATACAGTCCCCAGGCTTGCGAATGGTCCAACAATGTCGCTTGCAAGACCTGAAACGGCGTTGTTTGATCATTCAGAGCCATAAACCCCGTTAAGGTCCCGACTAAAGGAGCCAGCATGTCACTTTCTTGGGAGTGGACGTACAAGTCCCCTAACCCCTCGACCATCACATAGAGACCCTGAAAATGTTTCCAAAGCCCCCAGTAGGTTCGGGAAAGCCGGTTAAATTCCGGCATCATCAAATATTCATAGATTACTCGGCCTTTGATTGTCCGTCCCTGCCAGGTCAGGACTCCTGCCGCAGAGCCCAAGCGATATTGCCCTCCTTGGTATGCTTGAGTGACCCGATCAGGGATCGGTTCCACCACGAGGGAAAGGTGATTGGTTTGGCTTTCGATGGTCATACCAGTCGATGGGGAACCCTGAAATTGAAAAAAAGCAGATTCAGGAATTCGCTCGAGTTCTTTCCCTGTGTTCTCATAGGACCCACTGCCCTGGAGAGGGACCCATCCCTTTCGTTCATCATGCAGCACAACAAAGTGTTCAGCTTGCCAGGAATCCTCATCCTGTCCTCGATTGTTATCCAACGCGAACATGACATGCCCCTGGTCATCTTGACCGACAAACGAAAAATAATCTGAAATGTAGATAAGGGGAGTATCAGGAAGAGAGGAGTGCTCTTCAGCGATCCCTTTCGCCCATACGGGAGCACTCAAGAGCACAAGGAACAGCAGGGACGATAGCCAAAACCCCGAACGGCAGCTCCCATCCCTTTGCGGAAGCTGGTGGAGCATGCTTAAAGCTAATGACCGCAAAGGGATCCAGGAGTGTTCCGTAACAATGGGAGGCAAAGTATGGATCGGCCGGAAAACTTAGAACCCAGCCGGGTTTATTTCAGGACAAAGTGCCCACGTCGATTTTCCTGGTAACATTCCGGGGTTTGTTCCGAACAAAAAGGACGATCCTTACCAAAACTCACGATGTGAATCTTATCGCTTGAAATCCCAAGGTCCTCTAAAAAGCTCTTGACCGATTCGGCACGCCGTTTTCCCAAGACCATGTTGTAACTCTGGGTACCCCGTTCATCGCAATGTCCCTCGATAAGGATCTGCTTGTCGGCAAATTTGGAATTCAGCAGTTCCGCATTCGTTCGGAGCAACGCCTCCGCATCTGCGCGAATCACAAATCGATCATAGTCGAAGAAGACATCATTCAGAGCTTCATCGAGTGCTTTTTCAGAGATTTTCACGTCTTGCGATTCACTGGGCATAACTTTGGCGACTTGAATCGGCTCTTCGATGGGGGTCGGCTCAGGCGCAACCCCTATTGAAGAAGATTCAGAGCCATCCGATTCCCCTGGAATGACTTTGGCCATTTGCACTGGTTGCTCCTCAGAAGACGATGAAGGTGATCCTGCGCCATCCCCTGTGAGACTGCCATTGGTTGATGAAGCCTCTCCTAATGATGGCCCCTCTGCCGCTGATGAGGAGGGAAGAGCTGGAGGCTCTGGAGCAAAGGCGATGGGGGGAATGCCTTCGTCCCCGCTCGATCCATGAGAAGGAACGGGAGCAGAATCAACGGAGGAACCCGAGGGAGAAAATGTTTCTTTTTCCGAGAAGGTCAATGTCGATTGGGCTTCCCCAAGTGGCGCACCACGTTGTGAGAGGGAGCCGAGACTGGAGGACGGGGATTGAGCGGAAATATCTCGTGTCTCCTTCATCACCTCAGCCACTTTCGGTTCGGCCGGTGGCTCCACAGGTAATCCTTGCGCTTTGATCCTTTGGGAGGTGACCTCCTCCTCTGAGAGTTCTACCGGGACAGCCTCCGCAATATGACGGGGTTCAGGCTCATTCCCGCTGGTAATCGTCGTCTGTAGGCGGGAACTACATCCGCCTGCCAGGAACACGAGGCAAACACCGATGAAAATCCGCTTCGACATATCAAAAACCCTTAGTTGATTGTGTTGGTCCTTCATAACAATTCCTCCACCTCACTACATCCTTTCTTCTTCGCATCCTTGCCTTCCATTACTATCCTGCAACACCTGTTATGTCCTGTCATTTTACGCAAAATTATCAAATCTTATGAAATGTTTCATCAAATTTGTGCAAAATTCTACGTATTTTCTCACTTTAGTGAGTCGGTTCCTCAGGAGTCAAGGACCTCAAAACCCATCCTGGGGCAATGAAATTTCCCGAAAAAGGGAGTGACATCTACGATGAGGTTGGTAAATCGGGGTGAAGGATTTCGGATTTCCTGGAAAACATCCGAAGGACAGAGCACGGAGAATGCCCTAAACCCTTATTTATACTGATGAAAAGTGAAGCAAGACGTACTTGGTTAGATCAACTCAGCATCGGATTGAATTTCCACGAGGCTGGGTCCCTGGTGCTCTAAGGCCTGTTTCAGAGCTTCCTCAAGATCGGACTTTTGCGTGACCCGAAGGCCTTTTGCGCCACACAGGTTTGCATATTCGGCAAAATCGGGATTATGGAGCGAGGTTTGCCAGACATGCCAATTTCCGGCCTTTTGCTCCTTGCTGATTTTTCCCAATTCATTATTCGTGAGCAAAACATGGGTGATATTCATGTCGTACTTCACGGCGGTCAATAACTCTCCCATATATTGACCAAGTCCTCCATCACCAGAAACGGACACAACAGGCCGACCGGAAAATGGCGTGTCTCGTTCTTGGGTCGCGGCCCATGCTCCCATCGCGGCGGGCAAGGCAAACCCGATAGAACCTAAATAGCCCGACATCAAGATCGCTTGGGCGGAACATTCAAAGTACCGTCCGAAAGAATAGGTATTGTTTCCCACGTCCACCGCCATGATGGCGTCCTGAGGAACCTGCCGGGTCATCGCTGAAAATATGGATGCGGAATTAATACCTTGCCCCCGATCATCACGTTCCCTTCGATTTTTTTCCGTTCGCCAGATCGCCCATCGCTCGGCCACCTCAGGACGCTGATCGGTATGAGGTCGATGACCTTGTAACCGCTCTAAAAAAATCCGTACCGTCTCCGCGAGTTCCCCCCACACGGGCACATCCACCGAATGAAACTTGCCAAGGGTCATCGCATCGAAATCTACCTGTATCGTGGGTTTCTTTGGAGTGATCCCAGTGTGGTTACTGAAGCTGGCACCCAATACCAGAAGACAATCGCTTTCATTCATAAACCAGCTGGCAATGGGTGTTCCACTCCGGCCCAGCACTCCACACCCCAAAGGATGGGCATCCGCAATAAGCCCTTTGCCTTTAAAGGTCGTGAGGACTGGTGCTTGAAGGGCTTCAGCCAACTTGAGAATGTCCGGCATCACAAACCGGGCTCCATGGCCAACGACCAATACCGGACGTTTGGCTTTTTGTAGCAGAGAAACAGCCTCATCAATCGATGCTTTTGGTGGAGAAATATTCAACCGGGTCAGCCGTCCTTCCGGTTTTCCAGCCACCTGATCGTAGGAGGACGGAAGTGTTTGCACTTCATCAGGAAAAATCAGATGAGACACTCCCCTGTTTAAGATCGCACTCTTACAGGCTAAATTCATCAACTCCGCATACTTGCTCGAATGCAAGATTGGCTGACTCCATTGCGCGACTTTGCCAAAGGCTGCCTGCAGATCGACTTCTTGGAACGCCCCAGGACCCAGAACCTGAGTATCGACTTGTCCGGTCAGAGCCAGCACTGGTGACCGGTCCACATTGGCATCCCACAACCCCGTCAAGAGATTTGTCGCCCCGGGTCCTGCGATGGAAAAACAGGCGGCAGGACGACCGGTAAGCTTTCCATAGGCCGAAGCCGCAAATGATGCGGCGCCTTCATGTCGTATACCAAAGAATTGAAGATGGCCTAACTGTTCTTGTCGTCGTAAAGCTGCAGCCAATCCCAGGTTGGAATGGCCCACCATTCCCCAGACCCACTTGATGCCCCAATTGACCATGGTTTCAGCCATCACATCCGACACGGTCCGGGCTTCGGGTTGCTCTTCTTCCAATCACACATAAATGCCATCATCACGAACTTCCACCGGATAGGTCGCCACCCCATCATCGTATCCCCCAGGCGGTTTTCCGGTGAGGGGATCAAAATCCCACCCATGCCATGGACAACGTAAATAACAATTTTCGATCGAGCCTTCCCCCAAAGGCCCCCCTTGGTGGGGACATTTATTATCCAATGCCCCATACTTCCCTTGAAAATGGGTCATGGCAATAGTGGTAACCCCGGCTGTCACGGGTTTGACCCTCCCTTCCGGGAGTTCATCCAGCGTCAACACCTTGTGCCATTGCAGAGAAATCGTACGAGCTTTCTGGGATTCAGAATCAGGTCCAGACATGGTAGAAATTCCTTTTCAACTCTTTAGACACCACAAAAAACAATGAAGTCATTGTAGGATTCATAGAGGATTAGGTAGCCGTAGGAAAGTTCCCGAGTGCGTGAAAAGACGCTTGGGTTCCTTCAGAAAAGAATTGTTGGACTCGTTGCGCTTGGAAGTCTTTCGGCTGTTCCTTGATGAGATCCGAGGCAGTCAGGATGGCTCCTATAAACCCTTCGGTATGCCAAAATCCAAAAGATAATTCCGGCAGTTGTTCTTTCGGTGGATATGGCCACACCGTGACATAAAAATAGGGTTCTGAAAATGTGGCGTCCCCGGGGCTCATCCCACATCCCACCGTGGGGTTCTGTCCACTATCCGGAGTTTCAGGGAAGACCACAAGACTTGCGATATCAAAATAATGCGGCCAACAGCGTACCGGGCCTGCCTCTTTCCATTCTTGAGTCAGCGAATGCAGTATTCCATGAGTATTGGCGTACCAATGTTCCAATTCTTGAAATGCATCCTGGTTATCCAACCTGAAGGGTTCCTGCTCGGCTACAGGATGTGTTGGCATCTCATAGTCCCTTATGGCGAAAGCCGGAGATGGGTGAGCACCACCTTCCTTTGTGTAGATATCGCCAATCCAGGTTATCCCTTCGTATAAGGTTTTTCCTTCGAGACCCAACGACGCGAGACAGGAATCTTCGACATTGAAAAAAAGGAGCGTCAGGTCGGAAATCCTGAGCCCTACCCTAAAGCCTTCAGGAGAAGGATGACCACAGAGCGCCCCGACCTCTTCTGTCCAGCCAACATTTGACTGGCTATCATCTGGGCGCGGATCCAACAGAGTCTGTCCGAACCCGGCCACGATTTGCGCTGCCCAATGGGCTTGAAGTTTGGCATCAAGAAGGTCGTTAACCGAGACCATCCCTAATGGGTACCACTGGAACACAGACAATTCCTTTTCGCTCCTTTAGGTTAACGGGGTCACTCCGGCGTACCTGATACCGGTTAAATAGGCCATTTCTCGGTCCCACGTCGTGAGATCATCGATCGAAAACTCTTTGAGGTGCCGATGGCCACAAGCTCGGGCCATGACCTTCATCAACGCGACCGTGGCCTCCAAAAAGTTTTTCAATCGTTCCGCTGAGGCTTCAACCTGCAGCCGCTCGCGCAAATGGGGTTTTTGCGTTGCTATCCCGACCGGACAATTGTTGGTATGACAGGCCCGCATGCCCAAGCATCCGATCGCCTGAATGGCGCTATTCGCCAGGGCAACCCCATCGGCCCCTAACGCCATGGCCTTCACAAAGTCACTTTCCGTTCGCAGGCCACCCGTGATGATCAAGGTTATCCCCGAAGCGTTCACGCGATCCAGGTAGTGTCGTGCTCTGGCCAAGGCCACGAGAGTCGGGACCGAAATATTCTCTTTGAACACATCCGGGGCCGCCCCCGTGGCCCCACCTCGACCATCCAAAATGATGTAATCGACCCCAACATTCAGGGCAAAATCCAGGTCAGCTTCGATGTGTTGGGCGGACATCTTAAACCCAATGGGAATCCCACCCGTCGCCTCGCGCACCTCATTGGCCACCTCTTGAAAGTCTTCGAACGAATCCAAATCCAGAAATCGGCCCGGACTGACAGCGGGTTCTCCAGGCGACAAGCCCCGAACTTCGGCAATTTTTCCGATGACCTTTGCCCCTGGCAAATGCCCACCGGTCCCGGTTTTGGCACCCTGACCGGCCTTAAAATGAAAGGCTTGGCACTTCGCCACTTTTTCCAGGCTCCACCCAAATTTTCCGGAGGCCAGCTCATATAAATAGCGTGAATTCGACGCTTGTTCCTCGGGTAACATTCCCCCTTCCCCAGAACAGATACCCGTACCCCCTAATTCAGCCCCACGGGAAAGGGCCACCTTGGCTTCTTCGCTCAACGCCCCGAAGCTCATATCGCTGACGAACAAAGGAATCTTTAGACGAAGGGGCTTCCGAGCGTGTGGACCAATCACTAATTCCGTCCCGACGGGGTCCTCGTCTAATAATGGTTTCTTGGCCAACTGAGCCGTCAGAATCTGAATGGTATCCCATTTGGGTAATTCCGGAGCCGGAATACCCATCGCGGAGACTGGGCCATGATGCCCGATTCCCTCTGCCCCTTTTCGAGCCAATTCATGAATATAATGAGTATGGGGTTCATCTGAGGTCCCATGGATATCGGCATACAGTCCTTGATATTCATCGCGCTTATACGGTTGAGGATATTCCTTTTCCCATGCTCGAACTTCCTCTTCGTCGACATAAACCGCATCCTGTTGTTCATCGACCCAGGTTGAAAATTTGTGAAGGGCCTCGGCATTGTTATATTCACTGACCCCGGTATCAAGACGATAGTCCCATCCATGCACGCCACAAATAAGGTTGTTCCCTTCGACAAAACCATCCGCCATCAGCGCTCCCCGGTGAAGACACCGTCCATACAGGACCGAGACATCCTGGCCATACCGGATGACCACCAAATCCACATTGCCTACTAGGGCATAAGAAGGAATTCGGTCCTGCAGGTCACTCCATGTCGCGACCTTTACCCCATGAGCGTTCACGTTCTTGTTTGCTGGCATGCTTCGCTCCTTATTCCTTTCCGATTTTCTTTACCCATGATAAAAATCTTCCCGGACAATTTTTCCATCCTTCCAAGTTTGTACCGCTACCTGTTGCATCTGAACCCGATTGCCATCTTTGAACGTGATATCGAACGACCACTCAACCGCTGCATGGTCTCCCTCCACGATTACACGGCCAACTTTAGCCCCATGAAACTCCTGCACATTGTCCAAAAACTTGATTTCATACTCCCGGTTCGTAGGCTTTCCCACGCGCTCATCTTGAAGATTTTCCGACATCACCACATCATCGGCATAATAGGTATCGAAGGTTTCCAAGATTGTTCCGGCTACAATGCCGTCGATCACGGCCTGTACGTTTTGATGAATGCTCATGATTCCGTCTCCTTTCCGGTTGAATTGTTACCAAACACATTTATAAAAATTTTCAGGACAATGCCTCTCGACCATGCGGACTCGCTAAATCCTGAAGCGGGCCAAGAGGAACGATCCCAGTCGGATTAATATCGTCATGGGTCATGTAATAATGACGTTTGATATGATCAAAATTCACCGTTTCCGCGACCCCTTCGTGTTGGTACAGATCTTTGAGGTAGCCGAACAGATTCGGATAGTCCTGGATTTGTCTGATATTGCATTTAAAATGTCCGTGATAGACGGCATCGAACCTCACCAGAGTGACAAAGAGGCGCCAGTCGGTTTCCACGATGGATGATCCGAATAAATACCGCTGTCCGGACAAACGGCGGTCGAGCTCATCCAGGGCCTCAAAGAGTTTTTTCACGGCTTTTTCATAGGCTTCTTGTTTCGTGGCAAAACCCGCCCGATAGACCCCATCATTGATACGATCATAGATCAGGGCATTCAAGCTATCGATACCCTCCCGTAGGTTTTCGGGATAATAATCTTGAGTCTGGATCGTCAACCGATTAAACGCATGATTGAACATACGCATGATGTCGTCATCTGAATTACTCACAACCCTTTTGGTGACGGTGTCCCATAATACGGGAACCGTCACCCGCGA
Source organism: Nitrospirales bacterium (assembly GCA_965223275.1). Classification (GTDB taxonomy): domain Bacteria; phylum Nitrospirota; class Nitrospiria; order Nitrospirales; family UBA8639; genus Nitrospira_E. The sequence goes on along the minus strand of OZ244992.1, from coordinate 3,295,169 downwards.
ATCATATGATGGATCATTGGCCAAATACGCCTCACGAAGAAACTGGAACCCATTGATCGGATCCTTCGTATGTCCAGGGCCATCTCGAAACGCCCACCCTCGGTCATCCCGAATGGGATCCACAACCGTCATCCCGATAATAGGCTCCAAGCCTTTGAGTTTCCGCATGATAATCGTGCGATGAGCCCAAGGACAGGCCAAAGACACGTAGAGATGGTAGCGACCCGGTTGAGCAGGAAACGTGGCATTATCGTTATCAACGACCCAATACCGAAACGCATCCGGTTGTCGTGCGAACTCCCCGGTTTCGGTTTGCTCGTCAGGAAATTGTGGTTGAGTGATCATTGGCTATTCCCCGACCAGATAAAAGTGCCTTGTCGAAGGTCTTGCAAGGCTTGCTGGATTTCTTCTTTCGTATTCATCACAAACGGACCGTAGCGCGCGATCGGCTCATGTAGCGGTTTGGCCGACACCAAAAGAAATCGGATACCCGCGTCACCTGCCATGATACTCACATGATCCCCTTCGCCGAAGACGACTAAGCGAGGATGGGACACCCAATCAGGCGCGCCTCGTTGAAAGGATCCCTGTCCCTCAAAGACATAAGCAAAGACCGAATGTCCACTGGGGATAGCATGCTGAAACGTGTCCCCAGCAGGCATCGACACATCCAAATATGTGGGATCGGCCGCGATACCTTGCACCGGACCCCTGACATTTTCTACTTGGCCGGCGATGACCCTGATACGGGTCCCGTCCGGTTTCGTGAATTCGGGGATTTTTTCCGAAGGAAAGTCTTGATACCGCGGGGGGGACATCTTCAGATTAGCCGGCAAATTCACCCAGAGTTGAAACCCGGCATTTCCCTCAGGACGGACCTGTGGCATCTCTTCATGCAAAAGCCCCCCTCCTGCTGTCATCCATTGTACATCTCCCGCACCGATAGTCCCCGAGTTTCCAAGGGTATCACGATGACGGACTTCCCCTGTCAACATATAGGTCACCGTTTCGATTCCGCGGTGCGGGTGCATGGGGAATCCTGCTTGGTAATCTTCTGCGTTTGGGGACCCAAAATGATCGAACAGCAAAAAGGGATCCAAATAATTAAGTTCCGTTCCCCCAATACTTCTTTTCAGACGGACTCCTGCCCCTTCCATGACCGGTTTGGGGTCAATTATGGTTTGTATGGTTCTGGTTTGTTTCATCTTGACACCTCGTTCTCTTTCATCATGACCTTCAAAACATTATGACTCTTTGCTTGATGCAGACCCACCCGAAAAGACGATTCCGGTATCCTGAATTTCCCGATATGGTAAAAGCCACACCAAGGATTCATCATGGAGGTCTACCACCTGAATGCGATTCCCCCAAGGATCCCGGAAATCACAACCGAAGCCCGGTTCCATCTTAAGCCCGTACTTGGAGGTCAACTTTTCCCGGACTTCTTTAACCTGATCTTGATCTCGCACCATGATACCGAAGTGCTTCATACGATCAGGTTGAAGGGCCTCCACCTCAAAAATGGCCAGGAATTGATGTTCACCAAGCTTGCACCATGCCGCGCCCTCTCCCCCACGAAGCATTTCAAGGTTGAAGACGTCGGCATAAAACTCTACGGCCTTTTTTGCATCATCGACCTCTATCACCACATGATTCATGCCATATACTTGTACCGCCATGATTCATTCTCCTTTCTTCCGCTTACCTATCGAAACCCTGTTCATCCTTGTAGCCCGGAACTATTGCTCTACCGAAATACTGTATATTTATAAATGCAGTGGCTTTATGGGAGACAACACTAATCCCGGATTTTCCTTCCAATTCACCCTAGGATCATCCACGTACACTTCAACCTCATTCCCATCCGGGTCTTTGAGGTACAGACTTTGACTAACGGTGTGATCACTCATCCCATCAATGGGAAACCCTGCATGCTCCAACTCGAGTTTTGCTGCCCGGAGGTCCTCAAGGCTTTCTCCAACTTTTATGCCTATGTGGTAAAGACCCCGCCTTGGTCGACTTGAAGGGCCTGGCACATCACCAACTTGAATCAATAACACCTCATGGTGAGTGCGACCCGATGTCAACGCGACCGCTTTTCCTTCAAATATCCTTCCAATTTCCTGAAATCCAAGTACATCCCGATAGAAGGCCAACGATACTTCGATGTCTTTTACGTAAAACACCACATGTCCTAAATATTCAGCTTTCATCGCTAAGAGCTCCTCTTTGTCAGACACCCAGGTGGTTCTCCTTCCAACCCACCAATTCTTTCCACTACTCCCTGCCGGACCTTTGAAAACGTACACGGCACCAATCTACTTTTTTGTGTCTTTTTTCAAAGATCCTTTTTTCCGTGGCAGGCTCAATGTTCCTTCGAAACTATCCCTCACTCGCTGGAGTAGTTGTTTGGCCGCCCGCACCTCCGTCGCCGTTAAGGCTTCGGCAAAAAACGGACGGAGAAATTCCGCATGAGCGGGAAAGACTTCTTCAAACATTTCCTCTCCCTTCGCGGTCAGGATTACCTTCGTGACTCGTCGATCTTCTCCCGCTGTTCTCCTTTCAATCAGGCCCCTATGTTCTAGACGATCCAAAACTCCGGTCAACGTGCCTTTGGTCGTCAACGTCAATTCAGACAGCTCATGACAGGTCAGCCCTTCAGTCCCACCGAGTTCTGCGATGACATCGAATTGCCCGGGAGTCAACCCCAGAGATTGGATATGTCTGTTGGCAACTCGGAAAAAGGCCAAATACGCTTCCACCAAAGGACGCAGTAGGCTTAAAAATGGATCTTTTTGATAATCCCTGATAACCATTCGTGTTGACACCTCAGCCTTTGCAAATGAATATTATTTCTAACTAGAATAGTACTAGCTAGAACTTTTGTCAAGGGCACCCCTTCATTCCTTCAAAAAATCGGCTTCTTCCTTCCATCTTCCATGTCTTCGCAAAAAGCTTTCCAACCCAACAACCATCTTCTTAAAGTGAAGGAACTGGCATCTTTTCTGTAGGGATTAACCTTCAGAAAATCGTGAGAGCCCACGACCTCATTCATTTGCAACTGTCTGTTTTTCAAAACTTTTTCAACAGGGAACACCAATTGCACTAAAAAGTCTTCAGTGAATGACTCTAGAAACCCACAGGAAAGAAGAATCTCATGACCTTGTTTTTCCGAAAAATATCAATCACGGCGGGGGGACTGGTCTTAGAGGAACTTGAATCCGACCGCACCCGGAGTCTTGTTCTCTCATCAGCCACCTTCCCAATGGTCCCTCCGCCCTCTACATGGTTTCTCGAACATGCCTCAATATCAAGGGCTTCTTGACCTATGATGAAATTTTCACATACCCAGAATTCTGAAGCGACGAGCCCGACACAGCCAATGGAACGCATTTTATTGGTGGATAATGACTCCGTTCACCGAAAATGCCTGAAGGAATTTTTACAACTACGCGGTTATACTTGCCTGGAAGCGGAAAATGGCGACCATGCGCTGTCAATTTTGCAACAGGAACCGATCTCAATCATCATTACCGACAATCACATGCCGAAAATGGATGGATTGGACCTCATCGAACGAGTGAACAAACGCTTCCCGAACTCCCTCATTCCCTTCTTTTTAATCACCGCAGAGATTTCTGATGCTGTTCGTCTGCGTGCGTTTAAAAACGGGGTCAACCGAGTGTTTGAAAAGCCGCTGGACTTTAAAGAGTTCTGTCAGGCTATTGATTGGGTCACGAAGTTCGACATTCCTCACACCGGGTCTCAAATTATTCCCGCTTCATAATCCGGGAAGACTTTTTCAACAATCGTACCCCGACTTGGCTTATTTAACGTGCAAGGAATACGGGTATGCTCTTACAACCCGCTTGAGACGGTAGGGAAACGCGTATTTGAAAGGTTAAGAGGGCAGGGAAGACGGAGGAGAATCCAAGAGCAACTCTTGCAACAATCCGGCTAAGACCGCTCCATTGACCGGTTTCATTAAAAATTCCTTAATGCCCAGCAATTTCGCTTTATCAGCCGTGATCGTATGACTGAATCCCGTACAGAGGATCACCGGAATATCATGTCGAATGTCAAGGAGCGCCCGAGCCAGGGTTTCGCCATCCATGGTCGGCATGGCTTGATCCGTCACCACCACATCAAATTGATCTGATTGATCTCGGAACACCTCAAGGGCCTCGTAAGGATTGGTCATCGACACGACGGAATATCCAAGATGCGTTAAGAGTTGTTCCCCCCATTTGGCTAACATCTCTTCATCATCCACGAATAAGACCCGCCCCGATCCTCTAGGCCAATTTTCCGGGGCTTTCGCATGCGATGAAAGCTCAACGTCCAATTTAGGTAAGACCATGGAAAAGGTTGTCCCCTTTCCGACCTTACTCTTCACCGAGATCCCACCGCCGTGACCGATGATGATCCCATGCACCACCGCCAACCCCAACCCCGTACCTTCTCCCGCAACCTTCGTCGTAAAAAATGGCTCAAAAATACGTTCCAACAGATTGGGAGGAATCCCATGGCCATTGTCCTCTAGAGTCAGTTTCACATAAGACCCCGGCTTCACCTCTGGGAACTCACATGGCTCAGTTCCCTCTATCTCTAAGTTGGACAAGGCAATCCGTAAGGTTCCCCCTTTTTCCCGCATCGCCTGCTCGGCATTCGCACACAGATTCATCACGACTTGATGAATCTGTGTGGAATCGGCAAATACCACAGGGGAGCCAGCCACATTCTCCGACTCTATGGCGATGGTCTTCGGCACGGTAGCCCTCAACAGACGTAACGCTTCCTCGACGATCGCGTACAAGTCCACAGCTTGTCGTTCTTGATCGGAGCGACGGCTAAACGCCAGAATCTGTTTGACGAGTTCCTTTGCACGATGCCCAGCCGTGAGGACTTCCTCGAGATATCCCCCTAACTGCGCATTGCCTCCGACCTGAGTGGTGGCCAATTCGGCATACCCCAAAATCGCACCTAAAATATTATTAAAATCATGGGCAATCCCCCCGGCTAATGTCCCCACCGCTTCCATCTTTTGGGTGTGCCGAAGTTGTTTCTCACTCCGCAACAAGGCGTCTTCAGCCTTTTTGCGATCCGTGATATCTTCGCATGACAACAGCAGGGTCTTCCCCTGATGAGGATCAAGCCGTTGCTGGACCGTTTCCCTCACCCATAAGATCTGACCATCGTTTTTGACCTTCCGAAACTCTGTCTGAAACGTGCCATCGTCAGATTGAAGAATTTTTTCAGCTTCCTTCAAAAAATGTGGATGATCATCAGGATAGACCACCTTCAGAACCGACTGACCGACGAGGTCCTGCATGGAGTAGCCCAACAAATCCGCACCAAACTGATTGACCGACAACACCATGAGATTCGCATCAACCGTGAAATACATGAGAGGGGTCTGATCATAGAGTGCCCGATATCGTTTCTGGCTTTCCTCCAGGGCTTCCTGTGCGTACTTTCGCTCCAATTCGGCTCCCGCTCGCGCAGCGAATACACGCACGAGCGATTGCTCTTGGGCAGATATCGTGAGTGGATTTTGATCCATAATGGCGAGATGACCGACAACGTCACCATGAGAGTCGAACAGCGCCAGACCGAAATATCCTTGCACATTCAAGGATTGGATGGTCTGGCTATGGGGATACAGTCCGAGCGCCCCTTGAGCCACATACACGGTTTCCCCTTCAAGAACTTCCCCACAGGGGCCCAGCCGAGAGTCGTATTCAAAGGTTGGCTCAAAATGATCGGTATTCCAGAAGGCTAAGACACGGGGCTGAGATGGTGAACCCGGAACTCGCTCAGCCAGGAAGACCATCGGTACTCGTAGAGGTTGGGCAAGCTGTTGGACCAAGTTTCGAAAAAATTGGGGATTACCCGAAGACACCGTACTTTTCACGACCGCTTCGAGTGCTTCTTGCAATTTTTTTCGATCGGTGATGTCCCGGGTGACAATGACTCCACGTCGCTCCCCTAACGCGGTCTGGTACACACGCCCCGTACTCTCAAACCATCGATAATTTTCATGTACATCCCGGTAACGGTACACAGATCGACCGACGTTTTGACTTTCGAAAATCTTGCCAAACTCGACCGTAACTCTCTCAAGATCTTGAGGGTGCACAAATTCAAATATCGTCGCCCTGTTCAGTGCCGGACCAGTAAACCCAAGCACATCCTTAAAGTTTTGACTGGCGTAAAGGAATCGGCCTGATTCATCAACTTCAGCGATCAAGTCGTAGGCATGATCCATGATGGCCCGGTACCGTTTTTCGCGTTCTTGCAAGGTCAATTCCGCCACTTTTCGAAATGTGATGTCTCGCGCAATGCCTAAAATCCCCTCAATGCCCCATTCAGAGTCCACCACAAGCTCTTTCGTAACCAGAAACGTTCGAGAAACCGCATCTTGGTTCTCGACTTCGATCTCAAACGAACAGGACGTCTTCTTTGTCAGCACGTCATCATCACCATCAGTGAAAAGGTGCGTGGCATTCGACGTGACCAGTTGTTGGTCGGTTTTACCCAGCATGTCCTCAATGGTTTGACCCAGGAGCTGAGCTCCGGCTGAATTGATTAAGACATACTTTCCTCCGGGATCTTTCACATACACAATGTCACTCGTCCCTTCCACCACCGCCTGCAACAGAGCATGTTCCTTTCGCATCGCTTCTTGGGCCATCTTCCGATCCGTGATATCTCGAATCGTCCCTCCCCCACGGATCAAAGTTCCCTGATCATCAAAAATCGCCTCTCCCTTCGCTTGAAACCATCGGTATTCTCCTTGCTTGGTCAGCAGACGGGATTCAATTTCATAGGGAATCTGATGCTCGATATGATCTGAGAGGGCCTGAAACACTCGTTCACGGTCCTCAGGATGAATTCTTGAAGCCCAACTGTTTAAGACAGGGGGAAATTCATCCGGTTCGAACCCAAGCAGAGCGATGAATTGCGGTGAATACCAGGCTGGTGTTTCCGGCACATTCCACGGTTTCCCAGCAATAGGTCTTCCTTCCCAAAAACCCTCTTGAGAACATTTAGCTGCGATGTGAAACCGGTCCAGTTCTTCCTGTAACCGGTCCATGGTCTTGCGATGAGCAGAAAGTTCGGCTTGCAATCGGGCGACCTCCTGACTCCACTCAGGTTGCTTCTGGTCAGTCGTCGACTGTTGGTCAGAAAAGCTATCATCAGAAACGGTTTCCAGAGAAACCTGAAGGTCAGCGACACGTTTTTTTTGTACACCCTTTTTGGAAGGCAGGGACGAACGTGAAGACTTTTTGGGTTTCATAAGAAGTTGAAGAAAGTCAAAGCAGCTTTTGGGGGAGCACACCGCTTTTCACTCGCGGGTGTTCCTTTCACAATGGAAGATCTTGCCTGGAATGTCAAGAGTGTGGCCTCAGTTGAGAAAGGCTCAGCTTGGATGGGGCCTACATGATCAATCGACATTCTTCTCTTCCGAATTTTTGATCAACCCTGAGCAGCATGGTAGACTGAGCACTTTCTCAGAACAGCAGTCTTCGATTTTATCCTGCATGAAACCCATCGCCCTATCAATTGCCGGTTCTGATTGTAGTGGAGGAGCCGGCATCCAAGCTGATCTCAAGGCCATGTCCGCTCATGGAGTATTTGGAATGTCGGTACTGACGTCCATCACGGCCCAAAACACCTGTGGGGTTTCAGATGTTTTTCACCTTCCACCCTCAATCATTCAAGAACAATTGGACGTGTTGTTCAGCGATATTGCCTTCTCGGTGGTCAAGACCGGCATGTTGGGTACCAGCGAAATCATTTCTACCGTCAGCGAAACCCTGCGTCAGCACAAAATTCAACACCTTGTCGTGGACCCTGTGATGGTCTCCAAAAACGGGAATGTCCTCTTGGAAAAAGAGGCCATCTCCACGTTGCAGTCAGCCCTTCTTCCTCAAGCGACCGTGTTGACTCCGAATGTTCACGAGGCCGAAACCCTCGCCAACATGCCCATTCGGACCTTGGCCGATGCGAGAACGGCAGCCAAAATCATCCAACAAATGGGTCCAACCCATGTGCTGTTAAAGGGTGGCCATTTACAAGAACATCGTGGAACCGACCTCTTGTATGACGGCCGTTTTTTTCGAATGTTCAAAGGTGAATTCATCGAAACCCCCCATACCCACGGAACGGGATGTACCTTGGCCTCAGCCATTGCGGCCTATCTCGCCAAAGGGAATGACCTGCCAAACGCCATCACTCATGCCAAATCCTATACGACGGAAGCCATTCGACATGGGCTTCCCATCGGAAAGGGACATGGACCAACCGACCACTTTTATTTTCTACCGACTTCCTGATCTCTCCGCTCCATGGATTCGCTCATCTCGCCCGGCCCTCCCCTTTCGGAAACCTCTTTTATCCTTTCCCATCCTTCGTTACCAGAAGGCCTCGCAACTCCGGCCGTCGTTGCCCGACCTTCTGAGCCAACCCAATCGGCCGTCATTCTTTGCCATGGTTTCCTTTCTGACAAAAACAGTCGTACCAATAGACGGGTGACCGAACTTCTCGTGCCTCAAGGTATTGCGACCCTGCGGTTCGATTGGTTTGGGATGGGGGAATCCCCCCAGCAGCTTTCTCACCTCAGTCTTCATACCTGCCTACAGCAGTTGAACTCAGCCTTCTTGTGGCTGACAGATCAAGGCTTCCAACGCCTTGGGTTGATGGGCTCAAGTTTTGGAGGTCTTATAGCTCTCCTTTCCGCACCCCATCACACCTCTCTTGCCGCCCTGGCACTCAAATGTCCCGTGGTAGACTTTCCAGAGGTCCTTCGACTTGAATTCGGCCAGGACGCGCTCGAAGATTGGAAACAGCACCACCGTATTCCAGATATTCTTGGAGGCACGACCCCCATTCCTCTTCAGTTCTCCTTTTATGAAGAATGTCTCAACCATATCGGGTATTCCTCCGCTTCAGGTATTCATGCCCCCACCTTGACCGTCCACGGAGCTCAAGATGACTTAATCCCTCTACACCAAATCCATCGCCTACAGGATTCACTGGCTGGGGAGAAGCGGCTGGACCTTATTCCCGGGGCCGACCATCGATTCGGACAACCCGAGGATTTTCGGGTGATGACCAGCCGGTTGAGTCAATGGATGGTGGATCATCTGAGAGACCCATAACCTCTCATCGACGACAATGGGAGATCAGATGGAACAGACATCGGAAGAAGAGGATGATCCGATTGGCACCTTTGGACTCCTGTATCCGTTATTCAAAGAAGAAGTGTTTCGACGTCGAACCCATATGATGGCCTTATGCGGTGTGGCCTGCACAACATTGATCGGCATCTTAATTTTCTTTCCCCTTTTTCCTCATTCTCATCTGGTAAATTCCCCTTTTCGCTGGCTGGCCACCACAGGGGTCATTCTTTACTCAAGCCTTCTCTCTTACCTCATTCTTCAACACGCAGAACGTCATACGATGGCCAAGCAACAATTGATTCGCCTGGAACAGCAAGCGGGATTGTATATTGCCCATCAAACCCCAAACCCTGCCAACTCTCTGTACCCCCAAAACTGGCAAACGGATTGGAGGTCTGATACAAGCGTACGAATCTATCTCCTCGGCATCAGCTGCCTCACCATTCTGGTCGTGAGCATGCTTCTCATGTTGGGGTAAGGTGCGAGAGCAAAAACTTTGTTTGACACAAGAAAGCAGGAGAAGTCTCAATGCTAAAAAGTTACAGAGGCGTATCACCAACCATCGCTCCGAATACCTTTATCGAAGACAGTGCCATGGTCATCGGCGATGTCACGATTGGCTCAGATTCCAGCGTGTGGTTTCATGCGGTCGTGCGAGGAGATGTCCATTCGATTCGAATTGGCCACCGGACGAATGTTCAGGACCTCTGCATGCTCCATGTCACTCACAAGACGTATCCTCTCACCTTGGGAGATGATATCACCGTGGGTCATCATGTCGTCCTACATGGATGCACCCTTCACGATCGGATTCTTATCGGGATGGGAGCCATCATCATGGATGGAGTGACGATCGAAGAAGATTGCATCATCGGGGCCGGAGCACTCGTCACCGAACGCAGCCATATCCCCCCGAATAGCTTGGTCATCGGATCTCCCGCAAAAATCAAACGTTCCCTCAACGAAGCAGAAAAGCAATGGATTAAAGAGTCGGCTGAAAATTATGTTCGATATGCGCAACATTACTTGACGGAACGAGCGGATTAAGGCCTTCCCCCTTCTTCCTGTCGACTGCAGGAAAATGGGCCATATAGCATTTACCGACTATTAATTTTACTCGAAGCGGGTGTACTTCCTTGCCTCCTTCCAGGATCCAAGACCTTCCTCTGATCATTGTCGGAACTGGCTATGTGGGAAAAACTTTGTTCGACATGGCTCGGACAAAAGGCTGGAACGTCTTGGCGACCAGTCGCCACCCTGAGGACCATCTTCCTCAGATTCCTTCATCCCAATGCCTTTCCTTTGATCTTGACCGTTCAGAAACCTGGAGTCATCTCCCACATCCCGCTCACCTGGTATGGTGTTTTCCGGTTGTGCTCTCTGATTCCTTACAACATTTTTTCGCCCGATGGGATAGCGCAACAGGAAAAATCATTGTCCTAGGCAGTACGTCGGCCTATCAGGTCGTCGGTACACCCGTGACGGAACAGTCCCCATTACAAACGCACCAGCCCCGGGTACAAGGAGAGGAATATCTCCGCAAGACCTTCGGTGCCATTATTCTTCGTTTAGCTGGCCTGTACGGACCCGGTCGAAATCCCCTGAATTGGATCCGACAGGGAAGAATTCGCAACCCACAAAAATGGGTCAACCTTATTCATGTCCGAGACGCAGCCGGTGTCTGCCTTCACGCCCTGTCACAAGGGAAGCCAGGAGAGGCCTACCTTATTAGCGATGGGATTCCCCGAAAATGGGAAGAAATCTTTGCTTATGCCTGGAAACGATGGAACATTCAGAAACCACATGTTACCGAACAGCAGGTGGCAGGCAAATGTGTTTCAAATCAGAAACTTCTTATGAAATTACAGTATTCACTGCATTACCCGGATGTGTATAGGGCACTTGAAGAGATTGAAACCCAAGCACCGTGATCCCTGTACCGGGTTCAGATTCCCTATAGCCACTTCTCCAACTTTTGTTATCCAAAAAACGCCATGATCCCGTACACCACTAAACCGTTATTGACCGCATGGGCGACCATACCAGGGATAAGACTGCCGGTTCGCTCATAAGACCATGCCCATAAACACCCACTCCACAACACCGCCAAAAATGCCACAATGCCGTATCCATGCACGATGGCAAACACAAAGGCACTCCCCAAAATCGCCACCCGGCTCGAAAACCGTGCCTTGAACGTGCGAAAAACAATTCCCCGAAAAATGATCTCTTCACACAAGGGCGCAAGGAGGATAAACTCGCCCCCCGTTCGCCAAAGTTGCCAAGATGTCCCCCACACCAATTCCGGAACAAACCATTCGGTCCAGTGCACCGTATAATCGAATGTGTCTCCGCCTACCATGATCACCCATTCGCCAATCAGACCTAGTGAGATCACTCCCAGCGTGATCCAGGAAAACCCGCTCAAATCCTCCCTCAATCGGTTCCAACCAAAGATTTCTCCCCAGGAACAGGAATGGGGTTTCCATAAAAACCAATAGGCCAGGACAATACACGGAAGATAGAGCAGCACCATGCCCCAATTTTCCAAAATATCTATCCCCATCGGAAGCCATGCCACGAGAAATATGGCTAGGATGGCCACGGCACCACCTCTGACTAACACGGCTATACCATGTCCAAAGGACCAAACCTCCACCCCAGCTTCCATCATCGGTTGATGGGACGCGTCAAGATGTTTCATTTCTCTCGCCCGTATCGCCCACAGCCCGGCAAGTCCCAGCAATAAGAGGCTCAACTCCAGAACCAGAAACGTTCGCCAACGGAACACATAGGGTTCCATGGCTTCGGATAATTGAGACTTCAGACTCGTTTCCAACTCCCCATCCTGATTTTGAGCCGCAAGGCGTCCCGCTAATTGATAATAAAACCAATTCCCGGGGACTTCTTCGGCCAAACGCCCCTGTGTAGCCAAATATTCCTGCTTGTCAGGTTGAGGCTTGCCATACGCTTCCCCCAAAACACGATGAAAAAATCGTGGAGTATCATTCCTGTCATCGCGATCAATCCGCGCCCCCACCGCTAGGGTCCATTCCTCACCTTGCTGCCCCTCCTCTGCCTGAAGAATACCAACATACAACTCACGCAAAGGATCGGGGGAATAGTCGAGAAATTCCTGATACCACAGACGAACCTGCTCCAAGGTCCCTGCCTCCTGTCCCCACAACCGAAAGAGGATTTGCTCTGCAGAGGAAAACTCAGAAACTTGGGATTCCAACCCCAACGAACGCTCCGCCACTCGATCAAGGTCGCGTTTGGCAAACCCGGACATTTCCATATCGTCTGAATTGGAGACACTCCAGACTATAAACAAGATGCCTCCCAGGCAAACCATTGAACAGAACAACGTGACCCAGGAAGAGAACACGATTTCTCTGGTGGAATGATTTTGTTCGTCCATAAGGTAACCTTATAGGGTTTTCCTGAACTTGGGCCTATTTCATCTGTCCAATGTTGCTGCCTCTGTTCTGATCATCATGAGAATATTTCCCCTTCATTCTCACAGACCGAATGGGTTCTCTCACACTGGCCTGGCCAAACAGGGTTGGGGTACAATCATGCCTCGCAAGGTTTCAAAATCCTGTGACATCTACACTCATGTCTCAACTGCCCTCACGCATTCTCCTGGGTCCCGGACCCAGCATGGTCCATCCCCGTGTGCTTCAGGCTATGTCTACCCCCCTCATCGGTCACTTAGACCCTGCATTCCTTTCCACCATGGATGAGATTCAAGCCCAACTCAGATGGTTGTTTCAAACCCGAAACCGCTTTACCCTCCCCATCTCCGGAACCGGATCCGCGGCGATGGAAGCGACGATCGTCAATCTCATCGAACCCGGAGATACCGTAATCGTGGGCATCAACGGCGTATTCGGAAACCGGTTGGCCACCATGGTGGAGCGTAGCGGGGGAACAGTCGTACCCATAGAGGTTTCCTGGGGTGAGATGGTGGACCCGCTCCAAGTCAAAGAATGTTTAACACGGCACTCTCCCGTCAAAGCTGTTGTCCTCGTTCATGCGGAAACATCAACCGGCGTGCTTCAGCCATTACAGCCTATCGGAGAATTATGCAAAGAATTTCAATCCTTATTCATCGTCGATGCCGTTACCTCTTTGGGTGGCATTGAGGTTAAGGTCGATGATTGGCACATCGACGCTTGCTATAGCGCAACGCAAAAGTGTCTGAGTTGTCCGCCCGGATTAGCTCCCTTAACCTTTAACGAGACCGCTCTTCACACCGTCCTCAATCGCAAGACCCCCTGTCAAAGCTGGTACCTTGATACGTCTCTCATCCAGGATTATTACTCTGAAACCAAGAGGACGTATCATCATACCACCCCTATTTCTATGATGTTTGCCCTTCGAGAATCACTTTGCCTTCTTCAGGAAGAAGGCCTTTCCGAAAGATTTCGTCGCCATCGCATCCACAGTCAGGCCTTACTCACAGGGATGTCGGCCTTAGGATTTTCACTCGTCCCTCAACCACCGTGTAGCCTCCCGACCCTCCTCTGCCTTTTCCTCCCTCCTTCCATTCACGAACAGGCGCTTCGCCGTGAACTCCTCGAAACCTACGGCATCGAAGTTGGGGCCGGTCTAGGACCTTTTCAGGGAAAGGTATGGCGTATCGGTCTGATGGGAGAATCGTGCCGCCGTGAATATGTCTTTGCCCTCTTATCCGCATTAGAGGACCTTCTCACACCGACCAATCGAGAAAGAGGGAGCTCCCTCCTTGCTGCCCAACAAACGTATGAGGCAGCAACCGAAACGAATTAATCGCTCATAAGGTTAGTCTCCTCGCCCATACCCCTTATCCCAGTTTTTCGATACAATATACGTAAGAGAAACCCTCGGTTTGGGAGACATCGTTCCGGAGGTCATCCTGTGTGGAATTTTTTAAAACGCAACCGTGACGGTCAGAGCCATGTTCAAGATGTCGGGCCCTATTCGAATTATCGGATGGCCGTTCGATTGGAGTTAAACCAACGAACCGGAGTCTTCGCGCAACTCGCCACAGCCATCGCGGATGAAGGCGCCAGCCTTGGGGCCGTGGACATTGTCTCGGCTTCCCGCACTAAAGTCATTCGAGACATCACACTCGATGTGAAAAGTGAAGAACACGGTGAACAGGTTTTACATCGCCTCAATACCCTTCCCGACGTCAAAGTCGTCGCCTCCTCAGATCGAATTTTTCTCATGCATTTAGGTGGAAAGATTCGAATTGAGAGTAAATTTCCCGTCAATACCAGAAATACCCTCTCCATGATCTATACCCCCGGGGTGGGAAGAGTCGTCAATGCCATCGCGAATGACCCTAAAAACGCCTATTCCTTTACCAGCAAAAATAACAGCGTCGCCGTCGTGACTGATGGTTCGGCGATCCTGGGCATGGGCAACCTCGGCCCCCTTGCGGCCTTGCCGGTCATGGAAGGAAAAGCCATGTTGTTCCACCAATTTGCCGGCATCGATGCCTGGCCCCTCTGTCTCAATACTCAAGACCCGGACATCATCATTCAAACCATCAAAGCCATCGCTCCAACCTTTGGGGGAATCAACCTGGAAGACATTAATGCTCCCCGCTGTTTTGAGATCGAAAAAAAGCTTCAAGACGCCTTAGATATTCCTGTCATGCATGACGATCAGCATGGAACAGCCGTAGTCATCCTTGGTGCCCTGCTCAATGCCCTGAAGGTCACCCACCGATCCTTGAAGGAAGTCAAAATCATCGTCATCGGACTAGGGGCGGCAGGGACCGCCTGTTGTGAACTGCTCATCGGAGCGGGGGTCACGCAATTGAAAGGCTGCGACCAAAAGGGGTTAGTCCTCGATCAGCCCATCGAACGACTTCTCGAGTATCGTCACAACCTCCAACCGTTAATTCAGTATGATGAACCCACAGGAACCCTCCAGGACGCCCTTCGGGAAGCCCATGTCGTCATCGGCCTTTCGACCGCTCACGTACTCAAACCCGAAGATTTAGCCCTGATGGCCCCAGACGCTATTGTGTTTGCTCTCGCAAACCCCGACCCGGAAATATCCCCAGACCTTGCCATGCCCCATTGTCGTGTGTATGCCAGCGGAAGGTCTGATTACCCTAATCAATGCAATAATTTACTCTCGTTCCCGGGTATTTTTCGTGGAGCCCTGGATGTCCAAGCCACAACTATTAACGAATCCATGCTTCTAGCGGCTGCCCATGCCCTCTCTCATCTCATCCCAGAGTCAGCCCTAAGCGAAGAATACATCATACCCAGTGTCTTCGATAAACACGTCGTCCCGAAATTAGCGAAAGCGGTCGCCCAAGCCGCAAAAGACAGTGGAGTCGCACGGCGAGTCAAAAAGGACAGTGAGGAGGAGGAGGAAGAACTTTAAGGATTAAAGATTAGGATCACGCCTAGGAAGGGAAGTTTTTCACTGCAATCCTCCCCAGAGGAGAATGGCCACACCCAGGGGCCAAAGGTAGAACGAGAAGAAATGAAAATGATTCTGACGAACCAAGCGCAAAATGACCGCGATAGACCCGTACCCCACCAGAGCCGCAACGGCCATCCCGACAAAATATGTTCCTAGGGGTTCATGCGAAGTCCCTAAGACTTTCCACAACTCCAGAATCGTCGCTCCAACGATCGCGGGGATGGAAATCAGCAAGGAAAATCGAGCGGCCAGTTCACGGTCCAGGCCCAATAGCATTCCGCCGGCAATGGTCGATCCCGAACGAGAGATCCCCGGAAGAATAGCCATGCCTTGAATAAATCCGATCACCACGGCATCTCGAGCATTCATGTCTTTGGCTCCCCGAGAAGCATTTCCATTTCGGCCGACCCATAAAATTCCCCCAGTCAGAATGAGCATCATGGCTACGATGGAGGGTTGAGCTAATTTAGCGAATCCAAAAAGTTCCACACCAATTCCTAATAAGGCGGTAGGAATGGAGGCGAGAATCACCAAGTGAATCGTCTGGCGTTCATGCCCTTGAAATATGCTCTCCCTCTCGCCACCACCAACACCGAGATACCCCTTGGCTAAGGTGAGAAGATCAGCCTTAAAATACACCACGATAGCGGTCACGGTCGCCAGATGCAGCATAACGTCGTACAGCAAATGGGATTCCGTGAACTGGCCAAACCAATGCTGGGCCAATACTAAATGACCCGATGACGAAACGGGAAGAAATTCTGTGAGCCCTTGAATCACGGCCAACACAACCGCTTCGATGTACCCCATTCAATTCCTCACGTTCTTCTGTTATCCCTTGAAAAGCTGTGGGTCATGCGCCGTGCTTCCCCTGAGCAAAATCCCGAACTCCATCCTGCCAGGGTGGAAGAAGAATATGGGGTTCCTGTAGCGTCGTGAGGACTGAATAGGAGGGACGTCGTGCCGCTTGAGGATATTGTTCGGTAGTTATCGGTATCACTGAGGTCGACAATCCTAATTCTTGATATAAGGCTCTGGTAAGATCATACCAGGTGGCTTCCCCCTTTCCCGCAAGATGATAGGTTCCGTAAGCTTCGGTCTCGAGAATCCGAGCCACTCCTTTGGCCAAATGAGGAGCATAGGTTGGCGACCCAAATTGATCATTGACCACCCGAACCTGCCCCTTTTCAGCCAATCGACACATCGTCAAAGCAAAATTTTTTCCCGTTCCGTGGTACAGCCACGAGGTTCGGATGACATAGTGCCTTGGATTTCCTTGGCGAATAGCCTCTTCCCCCGCTAGCTTGCTCAGACCATACACCGACAACGGGTTCGGACGGTCAAACTCATGATAAGGTCGGGTTTGTGCCCCATCAAATACATAGTCGGTAGAAAAATGCACCAGCGGTATATGCAGGGCATGGGTAGCAAGCGCAAGGTTCCGAGGACCCAGAGCATTCCCTTTAAACGCAGCTTCCTGGTGAGTCTCTGCTTGATCGACTTGCGTATATCCCGCTGCATTCAACACGACATGCGGGCGAACAGAATGGATCGCCTTTTGGACAGCTTCTAAATCGGCAATATCCAATTCATCGATATCCCAAGCTCGGATATCATAGTCGGAAAATTCTTCCTGAAGGGCTTGGCCTAACTGCCCTTGCCCTCCGGTAATAAGGATTTTACGTTGAGACATAAGAAAAGTCGGGAAGCACAGATTGGCAATCGGCCAGAGACTTCCCCGCGGCATCCTTAGAAGAAAGAAGAGGCGTGTGAACGGGCCACTGAATCCCAATCATCTCATCATCCCATTTGATGGTGATTTCCCCTTCCGGGGCATAAAAATCTGTGCATTTATATTCAACCTCCGCAACGTCAGACAGGACGCAAAATCCATGGCCGAACCCAGGAGGAACGTATAATTGCGTGAACTGATCAGCCCTTAAGATTGTTCCATACCAGGATGCATACGTGGGGGATCCTTTTCGCACGTCCACGGCCACATCGAAAATTTCCCCTCTCACGACTCGTATAAGTTTTCCCTGTGGTCGAATCGTCTGAAGATGCAAACCACGAAGTGTGTCCCTTACGGAAGAGGAGAAATTATCCTGCACGAAGCGTAAGCCTATTCCCTGTTGCTGATATTTTTCTTCGTGATAGGTTTCAAGAAAGCACCCTCTCGAGTCTTGAAACACATCAGGTTCGATGAGGAACACGCCAGGCAAGGATGTTTCATGAAATTTCATCGCGTCCTACCCATCCTGATTGACCAGATCCATCAAATATTGGCCATATCCGTTGTTCTGCATCGTCTGAGCGATTTCCAACACGGCCTCAGCTTGAATATACCCCATCTTAAAGGCGATCTCCTCGGGGCAGGACACCATCAAACCCTGACGCTCTTGTAGCACCTGAATGTAATGAGCGGCCTGCATCAAGGATTCATGGGTACCGGTATCCAACCAGGCAATCCCACGACTCAAGACTTGGACCTGAAGCTTCCCCATATCCAAATACGCTTGATTGACATCCGTGATCTCCAGCTCTCCTCTCGAAGAGGGCTTGAGAGTTCGAGCAATGTCCAAGACTTGGTTATCATAAAAATACAGACCTGTGACCGCGAAAGGAGATTTCGGATGATGTGGTTTCTCCTCTAAATGAGTGGCTTGGTTGTGTTCATTGATCGTCACGACTCCATAGCGCTGCGGATCGCGCACTTGATAGGCAAAAATGTGTGCCCCCGAGTCCTGGGAGGCCGCCTCTTGCAAGGTGCCCGTCAACCCATGCCCATAGAAAATATTATCTCCTAAAATGAGAGCCACCGAAGAGGAATCGATAAACCCTTCCCCAATCAGGAATGCTTGCGCGATCCCTTCAGGACGTGGCTGAACTTCATACTGTATGTGAAGACCGAGATGGTCTCCATTTCCTAAAAGTCGAATAAACCCTTCCTGCTCATGAGGCGTCGTGATGATTAAAATCTCCCGAATCCCGGCCAGCATGAGCGTGCTAAGCGGGTAATAAATCATAGGCTTATCAAACACGGGCACTAATTGTTTGCTGACACCATGAGTCAAGGGAAATAATCGAGTTCCCGAACCCCCGGCAAGAATAATTCCTTTGGTCATACCCCTATTCCCTCACATACGGTCATGAGCCACACGCCAACAATCCGCCCTTCACCCCTCCGCCATCTTACCCTCACACAAACCTAACCGCTCCCCTTGATACTGCTCTCCCATAACTGCCTGACACCATGCTTGATGGTTGACGTACCAATCGATGGTTTTTCGCAATCCATCCTGGAAGGCATGTCGAGGAGTCCAACCTAGCTGATTCCGAATTTTGGTGTAATCAATCGCATACCGAAAATCGTGTCCGGGGCGGTCTTCAACGAAAGTGATTAACTCCTCATACCTCGACAGTCCAATTTTAGTCATGGCGGGGTTGTCTCCCGCGGGAGCAATACCTTCCAAAAGATCACAGACCAACTCCACAACTTCAAGATTTGACCGTTCCACCCCACCGCCCAAATTATATTTTTCTCCCGGAATGCCTTCTTTCAGGACAGACAAGAGGCCAGCACAATGATCTTCGACGTAGAGCCAATCACGAACCTGTTCCCCTCGCCCATAAACGGGGAGGGTTCGCCCAGACAAGGCACGGCAGACCATGAGGGGGATCAGTTTCTCTGGAAATTGGTAGGGGCCATAATTATTGGAACAATTGGTCATGAGAACAGGAAGGCCATAGGTATGGTGATACGCCCGTACGAGATGATCCGCACTCGCCTTCGAGGCCGCATACGGGGAGTTAGGAGCATAGGGAGTGCTCTCGGAAAACAATCCCGTGACTCCCAAAGACCCGTACACTTCATCAGTAGAAATGTGCAAAAAACGAAACTGGGATTTCTCCTGGCCTTCAATGGTATTCAAAAATTCCTTCGCCGCCTCTAAGAGCACGACGGTTCCCACGATATTGGTTTGGATAAAAGGATGAGGATTGTCGATAGACCGATCAACATGAGACTCAGCGGCAAAATTGACCACCCACATCGGTTGAAACGTTTCCATGAGCCGGCTCATTTCCTTGAAGTCCGTGATGTCAGCCTGAACAAAATGAAATCGATCATCTGCTTCAAGCCCGTCAAGATTCTCCCGATGGCCAGCATACGTTAATTTGTCGACAACCACGAGGCGCAACCGAGTATCATGCAGAATGGTTCGGACAAAATTCGCTCCGATAAAACCTGCTCCACCTGCTACGATAATGGTCTTCATCAAATGAACTCTGATTGAGCGCCCCTCACACCACACAACTGGGGATGCACGAGAGTATGACCGGGAAAGGCCAGTCGCGCGGACGAATGAATGTCGTGACTACCCAATTATTCGACAGTCACACTTTTGGCAAGGTTTCGAGGCCGATCGACATCTAACCCACGAAGAACCGCGATGTGATAGGCCAACAACTGCAACCCCACCGTAAATAACACGGGCGTGAGTAAGGGATGGACTTCAGGAATGGAAAAGACATGGTCGGCGACATGATCCAACTCATGATCACCCTCGGAAACGAAGGCGATCACTGGAGCATTCCTGGCCCGGACTTCCATGAGATTATTGACGGATTTTTCATACAGACGGTCTTTAGGAGATAACACCACTACGGGCATGTCTTCATCGATGAGAGCGATAGGGCCATGCTTCATCTCTCCGGCCGCATACCCTTCCGCATGAATATAGGAAATTTCTTTAAGTTTTAAGGCTCCCTCAAGGGCGATGGGGTAATTGATCCCCCGTCCCAAATACAAAAAGTTTCGTTTCTGATAGTACTGGGTGGCAATGGCTTTCAGTTTGTCTTCCTGCTTCAAGATATGCTCAACATGTCCTGGAAGGAGTAAAAACTGATCGAGCCACCAGCGCCCTTCCTCAGGGGTCAAGACCTCCCGGACACGCCCCACATGCAACGCGAGCAAGTACAAAGCGATGACTTGCCCGGTAAACGCTTTGGTCGATGCCACACTGATTTCCGGACCGCACCGGGTATAGATCACACCATCGGCTTCTCGAGCCAGGGTGCTTCCCAACACATTCACGATGGCCAACACACGGGCACCCAGACGCTTCGCCTCTCTAGCGGCGGCTAACGTATCGGCGGTTTCTCCTGACTGAGAAATGGCTATGAATAAATCATCCTGCTGGATCATGGGTTCCCGGTAACGAAATTCCGAACCAATATCGACCTGAGCTGGTTTTCGAAGCATCTCTTCGAACAAGTATTTTCCTACCAAGCCAGCATGCCAGGACGTCCCACAGGCCACGATCCAGATTCTTCTGGCATTCAGCAGTTCCTCTTTGGTCATCGCCAGGTCGGGAAGATCAGCTTCGCCTTCCTCATAATTGAACCGCCCGCCGAGTGTATCCACGATCACTTGAGGTTGTTCATGAATTTCCTTCACCATGAAATCGGGGTACCCGCCTTTTTCCGCCGCTTCCGCATCCCAATCGATGGAGACAATCTTGAGCGATTTTGAGTGGCCGTTTTCTCCCAGCACGTGCATTTCATTCTGGTGCAAGACCCCCACTTCCCCGTCCTCTAAGAACACCACATCCTTGGTGTGGGCGAGTAAAGGAGTCACATCTGAAGCCAAATACGAACCATTCCCATTTCGACCGATGACTAACGGGCAACCGGACCGACTCACGATGATCTTTTCTGGATCGGAGAGAGACATAGCCGCAATGGCATAACTTCCCCGTAAATCCTTCGCGACCAAACGAATCGCTTCTTCGAGCCCATGCCCCTGTTTCATGGTAGAAGAGAGGAGGTGGGCGATGACTTCAGTATCCGTTTCAGACTGGAAACGATATCCCTCTTCTTCCAAGCGGTGCCGTAACCCTAAAAAGTTTTCGATAATGCCGTTGTGAACCAAGACCACGTCCCCCGACCGATGGGGATGGGCATTTTGTTCGGAAGGTCGCCCATGTGTGGCCCACCGGGTATGCCCAATCCCAATGGTCCCCCCGAGGGATCCATTTTGTAAGACCGCTTCCAGGTTGGTAAGCTTCCCCACACTTCGTCGGATTTCAAGGTCCCCATTACATTGCACAGCAATCCCTGCGGAGTCATACCCGCGATACTCCAGTCGCTTTAACCCGGAGACAAGGATGGGCGTGGCAGGCTCAGAGCCTACATATCCAATAATGCCACACATAAATATTATGATACCTGTGGGAGGAAATTCGTAGACATTAGTAGTTGTTACGGATTATTTCGGTCTGTTATTGAGAAACTTGAGATTATCCATCTCACACCAGAACACACCTCGCCCCTCTTCTTATGGTGAAGGTTTTTTTCTATCCTTCAACGGTTCAAGCAAAGCACGACGTCGGGCCGCCGTTCCTTCCTTATTTAATTGTGCCACCCGGGAAATTCCTAAGGCATCAGGGGGGATATTCTGGGTGACGGTCGTCCCCGCAGCGACCAAAGCTCCGTCCCCTATCGTGACCGGAGCCACAAGCTGCACGTCACTTCCGATAAAGACATTATCTCCAATGATGGTTCGTTCCTTTCGGTACCCATCGTAATTACAGGTAATGGTTCCTGCTCCAATATTGACATTCTTGCCCAACACCGCATCTCCGATGTAACTGAGATGATTGATCTTTGAGCCCTCCCCAACCTCGGATTGTTTGAGTTCCACAAAATTTCCAACCTTGGCTTTTCGATGGATACGGCAACCAGGACGAATGTGCGCAAAGGGACCTACAATCCCCTCATCTCCGACTTCGGAGTCCTGAAGCACACAAGAATCTTGAATGAGCACTCCCTGACCTAATACGGAATTCGTCAATCGTGAATTTTCTCGAATGGTACACCCTTGTCCGATCCTGGTCCTCCCCTCAAGAATGACCCCGGGATATATTGTCGTATCTTGATCAATGTGTACCTCTTCCTCAATGAGGACTCTTTCCGGGTCCAAAATGGTGACTCCTGCCAAAAGATGACGCTCACAGATTCTCCGTCGCATTTCCCTTTCCACGGTAGCCAAATGAACCCGGGTATTCACCCCGGTGGTCTCGATGGAATCAAGCGTATTCCATCCAAAAACAGGGCGCTTCTGGAGGACAGCCATTTCAATAATATCCGTCAAATAAAATTCCCCCTGAGCATTCTGAGGTTTCAATTCTCCAAGAGCCTGTCCTAAAAATGTCCCTTCTACGATATACGTCCCTACGTTGATCTCCTTTACCCTTTTTTCATCCGGACTGGCATCCCGATCCTCTACAACCCTGACCACGTTTCCTTGAGAGTCCCGAATCACCCGGCCATACCCACTCGGGTCTTCCAAATGAGTGGTTAACATCGTCAGGGTAGACGCTTGATCGGCGTGATAGGCTACCAACGACCGTACGGTATCCAGAGTTAACAGTGGGGTATCGCCGTTCAAGATTACGCAGTGGCTCGGTAGATGAGGAAGGCTCTTTTTGATGGTGGCCCAGGCTTGTTGGACAGCATGACCCGTTCCAAGCTGTTGGGTCTGCTCGACGATAAGGAAAGGATCCCATTCCGTCTTTTGCTGCTCCAGGTATTCTCGGACCTGACCAGATCCATGCCCAACAACCAGAACCATGGTGGAATTCGTCAGATCTCGAGCGAGTGATGCGGGATACCACACCATAGGACGCCCGCTGACCGGATGAAGGACTTTGGGGAGGGATGACTTCATACGAGTTCCCTGCCCAGCCGCTAAAATAATCGCAGAAAGATCCATAAGAGACCGGGGGTTTCAGAAAATACGGCACACCTAAGGGGTCGAAACCTTAGGAGATTCCCTAATTTTCATTCTACCCGCTTTAGAAGCAATTTCAACACTCGAAGACTTTTCTGGAGGCGAATAAAAACCACCCGAAACGATCAATTTCATCGCTTCTTCTACCCCCATTTCGACTGGAACCACTT
This sequence comes from Nitrospirales bacterium, assembly GCA_965223275.1. Classification (GTDB taxonomy): domain Bacteria; phylum Nitrospirota; class Nitrospiria; order Nitrospirales; family UBA8639; genus Nitrospira_E. The sequence continues at coordinate 3,271,590 of OZ244992.1, read as the reverse complement.
CATGTTCGGGAACGAGGAGGAAATACCCAGAAGTCGGGTTTGGAGAGGTGGGAACAAAGACATGAACGAGGGGCTCTGGAGCCAAGTTTTGAATTTCGGTGCGAGTTTCTCCTGTCACAAAAGCCAGGCAATAATTCCCGTTTTTGGGAAACTGGATCATCACAACCTTGTCATATTTTTTCCGTTGTTTAAACGAGAGAATATCCATCATCGACTTCAGCGTGGCATAAATACCCCGGACGATCGGCACACGATCCAACCATTCCTCCCAACGGGACACCATTCGTCGCCCTAGAAAATTGGTCGCCAAGACCCCCGCGAACAAAATCAAGAGGACGAGGGTGAGAATCCCCAACCCGGGAAAATAATAATCGGGAAGGACCAGATCCGCTAACGCCGTCCCTAAAATGCTATCGACGGTCACGAAAAGGGTCTTCAATATCAAGATGGTTCCCCAAATAGGGGTAATCACCAACAGACCCGTCAGGAAATACCGCTTAAGGGAGGCGTGTAAGGAATTCATGGAAAAGTCTTTATAACCCTATTCAAATGTAGGCCCTGAGACCTTCAAAAATGGCTCTGATGGGGTCTTTTGTCATCTTACAGGCCATTGGAGGTGCTCGCAATACATTTCTTGCGAATTTCAATGACTTAGACTAGGATGCCCTTTGGAAAAATCATGCAACACCGAAAAGCTGTTCCAAAAATCAAAAAGTTATCCACAGGCCTATTTATTACCTTTGAAGGGCCGGAAGGTTCTGGAAAAACCACCCAATGTAAAAAATTAGCGCGAACCCTTCGCGAATATGGGTATCGCGTTTTGATCACCCGAGAACCTGGTGGGACCCCTCTCGCCGAAAACATCCGAGGCCTTCTTTTAACACAACCGAATTCGAGAGCCGCCCAAGAATCCATCAGCCCTGGGTGTGAAACATTGTTAATTTTGGCCGCCCGCGCCCAACATGTGGCGCATGTTATTGAACCGGCCCTGGCCCTTGGCACGATTGTGCTCTGCGATAGGTTTTTTGATTCGACCCTGGCGTATCAAGGGTACGGGAGAAAGATACCCATCCCGACGATGAAAACGGTGAATCGGTTTGCCACGAATGGGCTTCAACCTCATTTGACGTTTCTTTTGGATCTGCCTATTGTCAAAGGGCTTGCCCGCAGACAACGGTCAAATTACCAAAATCGAATTGACAAAGAATCTATCACCTTTCACGAATCTGTCAGAAAGGGATTTCTCCGGTTAGCGAAACAGCACCCGGATCGCATTCATACCATGGATGCGTTACAGACTCCCAAGACACTCGCTGAAGGCATTGAAGCCATCACACTCAACCATTTAAAGAAGAAGACCTCCCCAAGCTCCTCGCCCTCGGCACAGCGGGCAAAAAAGCGCTAAGGACTCGGAGCTTCACCTCTTGGATTGTTTCCATGCCATTCCATGAAATTATCGGACATCAACGACCCATTGAATGGCTTGTGAGAGCCGTGAAAACGGACCGCCTCGGTCACGCCTATCTCTTTTATGGTGAACCCACGATAGGCAAATGCCTGACCGCGATTGCTCTTGCACAATTCCTCCAATGTGAAAACCCCATTGATGAACCCAAACCTGATGCCTGTGGGTCCTGCCGATCTTGTCATCAAATACTTCACCAATCTCATCCGGACTTATATGTTCTTCGGCCACAAGACGACACGGCACACAACCCAAAAATCAAGATAGACCAACTCCGAGAAATCGAACATTTTGTCATCTACCGACCTCTCCTTGGCTCTCATAAGATCTGCCTGATCGATCCCGCAGACGCCATGACCACGGAAGCGGCCAATGCGTTGTTGAAAACCCTCGAAGACCCTCCGGGTCATTGCGTGTTTCTGCTCATTTCCAGTCATCCCGAAAACTTACTGCCCACCATTCGGTCTCGATGCCTTCCCATACGATTTTCGCCTTTGCCTGTCGCGATGGTTGAAGAATACTTGGCATCTCAAACAGACATGCCTCCTGAAGACGCACGATTACTCGCGGCCTTTTCCGAAGGACGATTAGGCTCTGCGATGGCCTTGGACCCTACAGAGTTACGAGTCAAACTTCGGCAGTTTTGGGCCTTACTCTTTGACCATCCTGCTCAATCGTCCACCGTCGGCATCGATCAAAGTGAGGCATTGGTCAAATCCGGACAAGTCCAAGATGCGATCCATTGGTTTGGATTGGGGCTTCGAGACCTTCTTTTACTCACGTTGGATCAAACCGCAAACCCCAAGATTTTTCAGGATCAAGAAACTGACCTCCGACGATTGGCTCAAGATCTTTCCCCTCATCACATTCTTGATCTGGCGAACGATCTCCAGGTCTTGGAAAAAGGACAACAGCGCAACCTCAATCTTCAATTAGGATTCGAGCAATTTTTTCTTCGTCTTCATGACGCGGTCCAAACCACATAATCCAACGCTTGTCGAGGTCGATACCGATTAATGCAACTCAGCCTTTTCCCTCATAGACTTGCCAAATAGGAATTTACCTTTCACCAAGGATCTCATTGCTATGTCCACGAAGTTTTACGTCACCACTCCAATTTATTACGTTAATGATGTACCGCATATCGGCCATGCCTATACCACCATCGCGGCCGATGTCCTGGCCCGGTTCCACCGCCTCCAAGGGCGTGAAGTCTTTTTTCTTACCGGCCTCGATGAACATGGGCAAAAAGTCCAACAAGCCGCAGAAAAGAATGCTATTTCTCCGCAGGAACATTGCAACCGACTCATGCCCGCCTTTAAAGATCTCTGGGTCAAACTCCAGATTTCCAACGACGCGTTTATTCGAACTACAGACAGCCAGCATATGAAGGTTGTGCAACGGCACCTTCAAACACTATACGAACGTGACTTGATCTACCAAGCCGAGTATACCGGTTGGTATTGCACGTTTGATGAGCGATTCTGGACAGAAAAGGACGTCGTAGACGGGCTATGCCCGGATTGTCAGCGCCCTGTCGAACAGGTAAGCGAACGAAATTATTTCTTTCGCATGAGCCAATTTCAGGACGCCCTCATCACACACATTGAAGCCCACCCCGACTTTATTCGACCCGAGTCCCGACGCAATGAAGTTCTGGGATTTTTGCAGAAACCACTGGAAGATTTGTCTATTTCACGGCCAAAATCCCGTTTGTCTTGGGGAGTAGAACTCCCGTTTGATTCTACCTGCGTCACCTACGTCTGGTTCGATGCCCTCGTGAACTACCTTTCTGCCCTTGAATACCTTTCACCCCACAACCATTCCCAAGAATTCTGGCCCGCTTCCGTCCATTTGGTCGGCAAGGATATCTTAACGACCCACGCCGTCTATTGGTCCACTATGCTCATGGGTCTGGAACTTCCGCTCCCTCAAACGATATTTGCCCATGGATGGTGGACGGTGGAAGGGGAAAAAATGTCCAAGAGCCGCGGAAACGTGGTAGATCCCCATGCCATGGTTGAACGATTCGGCGTGGATGCGTTCCGGTATTTTGTCTTACGGGAGGTCCCCTTTGGACAGGATGGAGATTTTTCTATTCATGCCTTTGAGAGCCGCTACAACGCCGAGCTAGCCAATGATCTGGGAAATTTGGTTTCCCGTGCTCTGACGATGATTGGAAATTTTTCTGGGCGAACCGTTCCTCAACCAGACCCGAACACCACCACCGAATTGGATCATGCCCTCAAGCAACATACGATGGCCCTATGGTCAGGCCTGACACAACACCTCGATCGACTGGAATTTAACCGTGCCCTAGAAAGTATCTGGTCCGTCGTGCAACTGGCGAATCAATATATCGACAAAACCGCTCCTTGGGTATTGGCGAAAGATCAGAGCACCCAGCCAAGGCTTCAGACCGTGCTCTTTCACCTCGCCGAAGTCCTCAGGCACTTAACCATCGCCATTTCCCCGTTTCTCCCACAAACGGCAGAAGCGATGAAAGAGCGTTTGGGCCTACAACTTTCGTTTCCTGAACTGACGGCCAATACGTTCCCCACATGGGGGGCGTATCCCTATACCCAGGAAACGACGAAGGGCTCGTCTCTCTTTCCAAAGCATGCCAACAAACCAGCCCCCACCCAAAACCAGGATAAAGACCGCCAACCCACTCCTGAACCATCCCCAAAAAAGGAAGTAGACCAAATCAGCATCCAAGACTTTGCAAAAGTTCAGCTAAAAGTCGCCAAAGTTTTGGAGGCTGAACGCGTGCCTAAATCAGATAAACTGCTGAAACTGAAAGTTCAGGTAGGAGAAGAGCAACGTCAAATTGTGGCAGGAATCGGGAAAAAATATGAACCGGAAGACTTAATCGGCGTATCCGTCGTCGTGGTCGCCAACCTTAAACCCGCCAAGCTCATGGGCATTGAATCACAAGGCATGGTGCTAGCCGCGGGGGATAAGGACGTCCTAGGCCTGTTAGGAGTCGCTGAGGAGATTCCCTCAGGGACCAAAGTCAAATAGCGTCGGCGATCAAGATTTTCTAATAGAAAAAACCCGAAGCGTGGGGAGAAATTTTAATAGGCTTCCCGATGGATAAAGCCCTTCCAAAGAGTCAACAGCATGATTTTGATATCCAACCAGAATGACCAATGCTCGATATAGTACAAATCATGAGTTAATCGTCTTTCCCACGACGTATTTCCTCGAAGGCCGTTCACCTGCGCCCATCCCGTTATGCCGGCCTTCATCTTATGACGCAGGTTATATTGAGGAAATTGCGCACGAAATTGTTGTATAAACTCTGGCCGTTCCGGCCTGGGACCGACAATACTCATATCCCCTCGTAAGACATTCCAAAATTGTGGAAGCTCATCCAAGCTCGTTCGACGCAAAAAACTGCCCAAGGCCGTCCGCCTGGGATCATCAGCAGTCGTCCAAACCGGGCCAGTGTCTTGCTCGGCATTCACTCGCATCGTCCGAAACTTAAAGATCGTAAAACAGGTTCCATCGAGGCCTCCACGAACCTGGCGGTACAAAATGGGACCGGGGGAAGTGAGTTTGATAAGCATCGCCACCACCAACATCATAGGGGAGGTCACAATCAAGGCCACCAGGGAACCAGACACATCAACTACTCGCTTTAACAACACATTCCAGCCGTACAGTGGGGAGCCTTGGAGTGTGATCATCGGCAACCCATCAAACATTTCCGCCTCGGCTCGTAAGGTGACAAATTCGTAAATTGAAGGGATAATCTTGACCTCAACCGTGAAGGTAGAAAGGACCTCCATGAGTGCTTTAACTTCCCCCTCGACCTCCGCGGGAAGACAAAGGAACACGATATCAACACGATCGCTGAGGAGATCCTTGGCCTGATCAATAGTCCCAATAATAGGAGTCCCATCAAGCATGTGTGAGACTTTTTGTGGATTTCTGGTCAGAAACCCACGAATCTGTATGCCCAGCTCAGGATGAGCCTTTAAAATTTGCGCCACCCGTTGACCCAACTTTCCCGCCCCGACGATGACGACCTGGCGTTGATTATATCCCAACCGTCTTAAGACCCGGAGAAATTCTCGAAACACCATACGGGAGACACCCAATATGATCATATTGAGAATCCAAAAATAGACAATCACCAATCTTGAGAATTCAAATGATTTCCAGAAGAACGTGATGGCGACCAAAATCAAGATGCTTAAGGTGTTCGCCTTCGCGATATCGACAAACTCCGAAAAATGCGTCCCCATTCGGCGAGGACGGTAAAGATTCATGGAATAAAAACACAGACCCCAGACCCCCACGATAGGAAAAAGCAGCCATAAATAGGGCTCAATGGGTGGAACCCCCTTGGTAATGGGGAAAAACGTGGAGGAAAAACGGATGTAATAGGCGGCAATCCAACACAATCCGATCGTCACCAAATCGGAGCCAAACAACAGGGCTTTAAAGAATTCGGAATGCCGTTTCAGCATGAGACACCCGCTTGAAAATCTTGGTAAACCTTCTCTATCGTTGCCTTCATTTTAGATTGGAATTCCGATCGATCAAATTTTTTCACGCTCGCTCGAATTTCCTGAGGATGGAACGATGGTGTGCATTGTTCGAAAAATCGAATGGCTTCGATTAACGATTCCACTGTCGGTTCATAGAAAAATACACCCGAGACGGCCTGATTCGATAAAGAAGTTGGTAAATCTTCCGGGGGTACGCGTTGAATCCCATTATCCCGGGCTTCCTCTCGAGCGGAAACCACTGTTGACATTGGGGATTCAGATGGGGGATTGAGGGGGACGACGGACTCCAACACTCCGCCTTTCCCATACGCAATGACGGGCTTTCCGCTCGCCATGGCTTCTAGAGGTACAATACCAAAATCCTCTTCACCTGGAAAGAGAACAGCACGGCATTTCCCGTAGAGATCACGAATTTCTTGATCGGAAAGCCACCCTAAAAATTGGACCGAATCGCCTGCCATGCGTCGCAATCGTTTTTCTTCCGGTCCTTGTCCAACGATTTTCAAAGGGAATTTCATAGCATTAGCGGCCTGGATCGCCAACCCAATGTTTTTATACGGAGCCAAGGCCGTCACCATAAGATAGAACCCTTCATGTTCTGAAGAAGCCCGAAAGTCATGCCAATTGACCGGAGGATGAATAACAGAAGAATTCCGTCCATAGAGGCGGCGGATCCGTTCAGCGACATTATGTGAATTGGCAATAAATGAATGAACATCTTCATTGGACCCGATATCCCAATCTTGCAATCGCTTTCGGAACACCTGCATTCCCATTTTCCCTATATTGAGGAGAGACTTATCTCCAAAATAGTCTTCATACAAATCCCAAATATATCGCATCGGTGAATGGACATAGGAAATGTGACAACATCGTTCGGGGACACGAATACCTTTGGCCACACAATGGCTAGAACTCAAAATAAGATCTGCATCCTTGATATCAAACGATCGTATTGCGGCCGGGAAGATAGGAAGCAAATATCGATAATGGGTGCTTGCAAAGGGAAAAGAATTCAAAAAACTTGGAAAAATCTGATGTTTTTCAATGGCAGAAGACGCACTTCCTTTAGTATAGATCAACGTATAGATTGACGCTTCCGGGAAAAGCTCACCAAAGGCTTCTAAACACCGCTCCCCTCCACGCATCCCGGTCAACCAGTCATGAATGAGGGCAACTTTCAAAGATTTACAAGAGATTAATATTTTAAATTAGAATGCGCTTGGTAAATATCCAAAATGGAAGAAAGCATTTTTTCTATTGAAAATTGGCCTAATATAGTTGATTGAGCATTTAGCCCTATAAAGCTTAAAAGACCTTTATTTTTGGTTACCATTTGAACATTCTTTGCGAGAACTTCTGGACATCGGTCTTTTACTAAAAGGCCATTAAACCAACTTTGGACCACTTCTCCAATTCCACTTACCTGAGTACTAACTACGGGCACTCCTATTGCCATCGCTTCTAATATTAATAACGGAAGACCTTCCCATCTGGAAGTTACAACCACAGCACTTAGTGTAGCAAGAACATTAAGGGTTTCATCCCGAGGCAATGGACCCAACATTCGCACTTGTCTCTCTAATTTTTTCCTTTTAATCTCCTCCTTTACAGTATTCTCAAGTTTACCCCCACCAACAATAGATGCTGAATATCCAGGAAGATAAGTCATCATTTCAAGAAATAGCAAAGGATCTTTCTGATGCTCCAATCTCCCAACAAAACCAATGTGGCACGATGCTTGGGGACTAACAGAAGGTAATTCCGCCAAAGAAATACCTGGATAAACAACTGCATAAGGGGTATTTTCACTCAAAATTTTATTTTGTTTAGCTAATTTAGCATCATAACTGGAAACAAAAATGACAAAACTTGCACGGCGGACTATTAATCGTTCAGCTTTCAAAGCCAACCAACAATAAATAGGAGATTTCCCTACAAAATGGAAACCATGAACGGTATAAATCATGGGAATTTTTGATAAACAAAGGGCAAAAAATAGTCCCGCCCGTCCACCGTGAATATGAACTAGATCCGGCCTCATAATCCGCAGCCTTTTCTTCAAACTCCAAAGAGTGAATGGATTAAATCTACCCCAAAAAAATCGCAAACCAACACAAGAAATCCCAAGGGCCGTTGCCTCCTTTAACAAATAAGAGTTTTTTTCTGTAATGAGCCGAAAAGAAATAGCTCCCTGCAAACCTTTCAGAAGTTGCAGGAGATATGTGGCACCTCCCCCCAACTTCCCATCCGCGATGATTTGGAGAACTAACATATCATTATTGATTTAGCCAATTAGAATGTTTCGCACTCATTGCGTGCAAAAACAGCCGAAAGCTACTGGAGGAAACGCAGCTTTTGTTCTTTGCCCAACTGTTTATGAGAGCGCAAGTATACTTTTTGTGGTTATTTAAATTTTCTACATTCAAGTCGGGGTTACGTGAAATGCCAATTGGGTGGCAAAAGCAAAAGTCTGAATTGCCTGCGTCGAAATATAATAATTTTCCATATCCCCTATCAATTGCTACCCGACTATTAGATAACCCGGCACTTAAAAAGCAATGTCATAGTCGTTACGCAGGGACATCAGCACCTGCGGGAAACCTTGCACCGTCTGCCCATTTGTGAAAATGGAAAACTGAATGGCAAAATTCAACTGAAGGAAGCCTACTTTGGGAATAAACGAAAAAGCAAAAAAAGGGGGGCGAACCGAAGCCAACAAACATGTCGTACTTGGGATCCTGAAGCAAAATTTTCACGTCTCCATAAAAGTCGTCTAGTCGATCAGTGCGGATAAACACCTACGACATAAGCAGGCCAAAACTCGGAAAGGCTCGATCTATTACACGGATGCCTTTTGAGCCTATTCGTCCTTGAAGCGCTCTGGCACATATCACTCGACCCGTCATCGAAAAGATTCCTCAGTTGGCGGAAAATCAAAAACCATATTAATGAGGCCGAAGGATTTTACAGTTATATCAAATACGTTCTGTATCATTATCTGGATGTGTCCAAATATTATTTTCCGATGTATTTGAAAGAAATCGAATATCGCTTTTACCACTAGAAAAAATTCCGTTAAAACAATTTTAAGATCATTATTAATTAAGCCTGGCCATAATTACCTATCGTTTTTTTGATTGGCATGACCAATTCTTTCTGTCCCAAATTTATTATACAGCCCTAGGCAATAATATACTTTCTGCAAATACCCTAAAACTTGTGCCATGAATATTCCATAATGTTTTTCAAAATAATAATATTGATTTTTATAATAAATTTCTTTTTGCTTATTCACATCCCCCCCGAAGGAGGCTCCGGAAAGATGGTGAACCACAGCACTAGGAATATGCCATACACCCCAATTTGCTTTTCTAGCTCTCAAGCAGAAATCCACATCCTCATAATACAAAAAAAACTTCTCATCGAATCCATCTATGGAATCAAAAGTTGAACGTCTACAACACAATGCAGCACCTGACACCCAAGGAACGGAAACCGGCTCATTATACAATGCGTATTTAGAACAAAGTTTCCCTAGCATGGATCGAAAAAATCCTTTTATCGGTGCATATTTAGCAAAAAAAGCTAAAAATTTTTCGAATATAAGACGCCAAATTGTGGGATAATCACCAATTGAAGCTAAAAGGAAACCATCTGGACCAACAAGTTGCCCCCCCACAATTCCGACATCCGGCCGATCTATTAAAAATTGGGAAAATATATTTAATGTCGTCAAGTTAGTCCACGCATCTGGATTTAAAAAAAAGAGGTATTCTCCATGAGAAATTTCTACCCCTTTATTACAGGCCTTCCCAAAACCAACATTTTCTGGCAAAGGTAACAGTATCACGGACGGAAACTCTTTTTTTATAATTTCTACAACATCATCCGAAGAGGCATTATCCACAACAATAATTTCAATTCCATGAATTGGTACAAGTGGAATCAGACAATCTGGAATTGTCGACCTTGAGTTATAACTAACAATGACAACTGAACAGGGAGTTCTCTTGTGAGACGCTAGCATTTTTTAAGGCTTTAACAACGCTTTACTATTTGAGCCATTCTTTTCATCAACCGATTACCACGATAGGGCTGAGGGGAAGGTCGCGGATCACAAGATGCAATTAATAATGGCCATACTAAGCACATCCCATGTTACCACTGAGCCGAATTCCTAATTCTTTTAGGTGATGCCTAAACTGATCATTTTAATCGGAATTTTACTGGAGGATGTTTCATACTAGAAAAAAACACTCTCCATGAAGTTGACTATACTCTTATTATTTAGACACCAGTTTTTGAAAGTGCGGACCTTTTGATAGGCCTTTCATGCCTAGGCTGACAAGCCCTCATTAAGAATATTGTTGTGCACTTAAGATTGCCTCACCTTCAAAGGAATTATCATAATGTACTGATGTCACAATGAGAACAGCATTGCGACAAAAATTCACTATTCCTATATTGAACAGGTGCGCTAATCCAATACCGGAGTGAGTTAGATAGAATCCTGCACTAGGGAGAGAATTAAAGATCTACCTAAATGACACGGGTTCTCTCAGAGCATTAATTTGCCAATTAAGTCTTTTTCACTAAATTTTAGATGTAGGATTGGGATAAGTTATTGAGGAAAAATACTCTAACAAACCACCTTTTCCATGATCATTCAATATGTAATGAATTTTTTCAATTCCCATTAACTCGCAGATAAAAAATCGATGGTGGCCATCGAAGATTTCACATTTAATCTCTTGCTCCATGGTGTTCATGAATACCAGTTTACCTTTGGAGTCAGGAATAATTTCTACAGGGGCAACTTGATCAACGGATCCATTTATAATACTAAAGGCATCCTCATATTTGTTAGATACTTTTCTTATCATCCAATCTGGCCTTTGAATAAATTCTTTTAAACCTGGATCAATTTGACTTCTTCTGATGCCTTCTGAAAGAAAAGACAAATACAAATTTTCCGAGCCAACTAAATTCTCACCTTTTTCTTTGTTCTCAGAAAACTGAAACAATCCGGCCAGAAAAACTTCAAAATAGGTATCTGTCCCAAATTTATAGTCTGATTTTTCATAATATTTCTGCCTCTTATGTTTCTCATAAAAACGTCTGGCAAGACGAAACACCTCATCCCTACTCCTCTTTCCAATTCGCCCAATAAAGTTATTTTCAAAATACGGTCTTATTTTTAAAAATTTTCTGTTGACCATCTTATTTACAACTTCCGCTTCCTTTCCAAATACAATAAACATTCGACTTTTATGAGGGTCATTTGGTTTTTCCGTATATCCAAGAGAAACTGCATATGGAAAATACTTGAGAATTGGTTGATAATAAAACTCAATTCCATGGTCTAATGTATGAGTCTCAAAGACCATTATATCGCCCAAATCTGATAGTTGCTTAAGGGTATCTTGCATATACACCCAAACAGCCAGGGCAAGGATCACATCATACTTCATTCCTTGAAAAAGCTCAGGACGTGTGCAATCACCTTGGAATAGTGAAACTCGTGTTACTCCAGACAAGGCATTCATCAGACGCCCAACTTCAACAAAGTACGGATCATACTCATATCCATCAACCAAAGAAGCACCAAGCCTCCTTGCAATCCGACTGTTCTCACCGGTATTGGCACCAACATCGATGACACTTTTTCCCCTGAAATCTAAACGATAGAGAAATCGGTCTCGTCCCTGACGCCCACCTTGATGCACGGAATTATCCAGGTTTAAAGATTGATAATTATTCCCTGTCGGAATTGCGTTATAGACAGAACGGGCAATATATGGCAATTTTACTGCCCGAATCACTAACGATCTTATTTCGTCCCTCAGAGAAGGAACATCTCTACTATCAGGTGGAAGAAGAGAACTTACAAAAAGCTTGTAACTGGTCAAAACACGGGGAGCAATACGTAACGGGAATATATAATTATTGGCGGAATGAACTGAAAAAGCATATATATCTAGTGCATTATTATCATTGCCTATATTTTTTGGAAAAATCTCGACCTCCCATTTCCCCTCTATGGAAAGAGGTACACCCGTGACATAACGGTTGGAAAAGTCAAAAAAAATTACTTGATCAAGTCCAAGAGACTGTATGGCCTTTATATCAACAAAGCCATACAACGAAATTGTTTTTCCTTCAACCTTTGCTTCCTTTACGAACCCTACTTCCTGGTCTACTCTATACAGTGTATTGGGATCGCGATAAATCGTCCTAATGGGTACTTTTGACATAGCGAGACATTACCTGAAGGTAAATTTTTACAACTTTTTCTATGCTAAACTCCTCAGCTACCTTATATGCCTGAGCTTTCATTTTAGAGAGCATTTCTTCATCGTCAATAAGCTCAAGAATTCCTTGAACCATTTCCCTTGTCATTGCTTCCTCTGATAAAGTTTTGGAAACAATATAACCGGGTTTTATACCTTCTTTTACACTCATTACATGGGAGATTTCCCCAATATCTGATGCTATAACTGGAACTCCGCCTTTAAGACATTCTAAAACAAATAGCGGAAAGGATTCACCAGAATAGCGGCTAGGGAAAACCCCCAAATCACATTCTGAAATAATTGGATAAGGATTATCAATTTCCCCAAGAAAGTAAATATACCTTTTGCTAGAATTATCATCCTTTATTTCTTTATAATCTTTACCATCGCCAATCAACAACAATCGAAAATCTCCTCCCGTAAGGGCACGCAATGAGCTTGTAACATTAATCGCAATTTGCCACCCTTTTTCATACAAAGCTCGTGAAGCAAGGACGAGCAAAATAGAATCCTCACTGACATTAAGACATTTTCGAATGTTTAGTGCCGAGCCCACATTTGCTGATCGCGATTCGACTCCATTAAAAACACGCGAAAAACACGAATCCTTTAAACCATGGTCCTCCAAAACCTCTTTATTTTTTTCTGAGAGGTACAACCACTCATCCACATTCTTACCCAGAAAAGCTATAAACTCTTCGGTCAAAATTTCGGGAACAGTCTCATACCCACCATGTAAAGATACGAGATAGGGTACCTCAACAGAAATTCCATTACGGTACAGTGTGTATTCAATGCTCACGTTGTGGGAATTAAAAATTTCAATTCCATAGTCCTTCAAAAATTCATTGAAATTTTCCTGAACATTCTTCCAATAAACAATGGGGATATCCTCACGCAGCCTCATTCGCAATCCCAGTTGTTCCCCTATTGCCTCTGGATTCAACACTAAAAATGTCACATGATGGCCGAGCCCCCTAAGGGCATTAGCAATTTCAATAGGAACAGCTTCTCCACCGCCAAGACAAAAACTATCGGTAGCAATACAAACTCTAAGTTTCTCACAGGAAATTATATTCAGATCGGATAGGCAAGCAAGGCCATTCTTAAAAGAATATCCTGGCTTTTGACTTAGAACTCTCCCGAGGGAATCTATATGCCATTGCTGGACCTCTGGCTTAATTGGATAGATTTTCCCTAGGTCGCTCAAAATCATCTGGTGCTCATTAATATGACGATCAGAAAATAGTATTTTTCGTGATGTGCTCTCAGGATAATACCGGAAGTAGGACACAGCTTCCTTACAAAAAGCAATGGTACCACCTCTACTTATGAGTGAATAGAAATACCAATCACCAGAAAAGTCATAGCTTACTAACCGTTCCTTCTCATACTGGGTCAAAAGGGGTTTTCGAAAGACTGCACCAGAAACATTTGGAATTAGGTTTTTGACAGCGAATGCTCCTGTAAAAGCCCGGTAAGCAGAAATTTTATGAGATCCCTGCCAATTTATATCTGCGAATTCGTCATAGTATCCCTTGAGATCACTAGAAGGAGTATCATCATCTTTAATGTAATTAATTTGACCATAAGCAAGGAGCACATCATCGGATTCAAACGCCTCAACAATCCGTTCAAGAAATTCCGGCGCTGCATCATCGTCACTCTCGGCAATCCAAATTAATTGTCCCGTAGAAAGTTCGATTCCTTTCAACCATTGCTTAAAAACATTGCCAGAGTTTATTTCATTTTCGATAATGGAAAATTGGACATTTGATTTAGATAATATTTTTCTAGCAATTTCCACACTACCATCAAGAGATCCATCATCCAGAAAAATTATTTCATCTGGTTTTCGACTTTGGCAAATTATGGATTTCAGTCTCCTTTCAAGAAAGACACTATGATTATAATTAGGAATAACAACTGATAGCTTTAGCTTATTTTTCGTATAGGTCTTTATTGTATTTTTTGTAGCCTCCAAATAACCAAACCCAAACCAATTATCGGGCTCTAGATAAACGCCTTCCGCCCACTCATTCCAAGCATTGATGAAAATGAATTTTTCACTCTGGTTCAAATTGTGGTCTGCAAGAGTATCTTTCACAGCCAACTCAAGCCATTGCGTATATTTACTCAGAGAGAAATTCTCCAAAATAGTCGCATTTATTCCTCTCCTTGCGGTATTATCCCATCCTAAGGTTACACCACGAAATACTTTAAAATTCGGTTTTACCTCTGCAGAGTATTGTTCGGGCATGTTTCGATAATCAAAAATCTTTCCTTTAAATTCCCCAGCAAGATTTGCAATTTGATGATTAATTGAAAAACCATGACGCTGATTATGTGGAGGAAATTGTACTGCCGCATCGAAACCCAAGGGTCTCGGATCTTTCAAGCCAAAGGTCTGTGCAGAAATTAAATACAGATCTGGCCATCCAAGATTTTTGGCTTGATCTCGCCAAAGCTTTTGGATCCGTTCAATCTCAGGTATTATGTTTGCCCTATAAATAACTAAAATTGGCCTACCATCAATCTTAATATACCTATCATCAAGAAAATAGGAGTTGACATAATTAAAAAATTCCATTGAATCCTTATAAGAATGAGATTGTTCAATAAGCGTTTCTGAATCTTGACCGTCCCAACGACGCGTCCAATTTTCATTAGCCCAACACAAGCAGAAGGGAAAATGTATCTGCTTATTCGCTAATACATTACGGAGCGGACTCTCTAATAAGGTCTTCCCCCCAAACCAATAAAAATAAAAACAAAATCCATAAATACCCGCCTTTTTGGCAAGCGCAACCTGCTGATCATAAACAGTTGAGTCCGTAAGATCGTAGTAACCCAAAAAGGTCGGTTCTCGTGGCTGCCTATGTCCTTCAAAAAGCCTTTTTGCCTTACGAGTATTTGTCCATTCTGTAAAGCCCTTTCCCCACCATTTATTATTTTCAGGAATTTGATGGAATTGAGGAAGGTAAAATGTGATGGCTTTAATAGGAAGTGATCCAAGCGCCCCCCCTGACAAATCGAAATAATATTTTTCTTCAATTTTTTTTGCAAAGGCCATTTGGGGGCCACGGGAAACTTTTGGGCAAATATCAGGGTTGGCTAGAAGACCTTGAGAGCCCTGAGCTATCCAAGAAAATTCTTGTATTCGCTTAAAAACAAAGTTGAAATTACCTAAAATAGCTATTTTAATTTGATCTTTTTTGTGGCTAGAGAGGGGCAAAGATCTCCAAATGAATTGCAGGAGAGTAAAGATCCACTTTCCCAGTTTTATATTCATTTTTTTAAAAGCAAGGACTGCAAGACGAATTGGGTGTGTAATTTTCCAAGAAATACTCTCCTCAATCCGCTGGAGTTCATTTTCAAGCATTTCACTTTTCTGCTCGGAAATAGCTAGGTTCAATTGCAAATCCGAATTCTCTTTAATATATTCGTTGATACGAGATTTAAGGTCTTGAAAATGACTTTTATTTCTTTCAATTTGTCGTTCTAGGATTGCCAAATTCAGTTGTTCTACTTGAAGTTGTTTATGTACATATTCAAAATTTTTAGAAGAGGCAATAGGTTCTTTTGTAAAAACTCCATACTTTTCCCCTTGTTCAAAGTTGTTTTTAGCCTTCAAATATTCCCTATAAAATTCTTTTATTTCTGTTATTGGGCTAAAAGACTCAATTGAATTAAAATGGAATGACTCAGCCCCACTCTTGCTTAAGGTAGATAATTTTTCCTCAAAATGTCTCCCCTTTAACAACCACTCAAATGGCAAATAGTATCGGGTAAGTAACCAGGCAAGAACATTCTCTTTAGATATTGGCCATTCGGCATTTAATAATTCCTGTAAAGATTCCATCCTATTACTATCCGACACAAGATCTAAATGGCTATGACCAATAACTATTAATGGTTTTTTCCATAACAATGATTGCAAACCCACACTTGAACTAACTGTTATTACAGCATCTGAAAATTCCAACAAAAAATGAGATGCCGAATAAACGTTCCTAAACTGTGGATCCCAGATGAAATTAGGGTATTTTTCTTTCAAATAGGAAACCACTTCTTTTCTCAGAACCAAATGCTCGGGATGTTCAACCACAATAACTGCTACATCTGGAGGAACCGATTCAAGAGTTTGAACCAAAAAATCATATTGCTCAGGAAATCTAGCATGAGCATCATAACCATAGAACTGAGAAAATTGCAGAACAAGTAAAACCGAAGATTTAAATTGCCCCAACCTCTCCTTCAATAAGTCAGAAAAAGGATTGTGGTCGCCAATAAAAGACAAAAAATCTTCCCGAATTCCTTTAACAAGGGATAACTCCTCTTCATTTGCTATAAAATTGAGAATTTCCTTCCTAAATCGAATCAAGCAACTAGACAAAAACATTCCCAAAGGATCAAGATAGCATGTCATGGGAAAGGGTGGTCGAGAAAATATCCCTAATTCAAAATGAATTACGGGTACACCGGAAAAAGCTTGTTTAAGAAAGGGTGCCGGGGAAAAGGAAATGCATAGGTCAGGTTGAAAATCACCCAATTTCGAAAGTACCAGCTGAGCCATACGGTCAAGAACCCCAGGAGACTCTCTCCTCTTGTACCACATAAGAGATACCTCAAGAGCGCTCTTGCCAAACTGAGGAATAAGTTCAGTATATTGGATGATGGCAATAGGGCAATCCTGCAATTTTTTGTGCGCATATGCCTCAAGTCCATCTCCAATTAGAGTAAAGAAGGAATGGCTTGAATGAATGTCACAACGAAGGGAGTTAATTATCCTAGAAACAACATCAATCCACCCCCGTTTCCAAGTAGGGCTTTCCTTTTCGATCAAAGGTTCAACATAGAAAAGGATCTTCATGTTATTAGAATTCACCAAAGGTTTTGAAAACTTCTTCAGCTGTTTTCCCTAAGGCAACAGACCGACCAACCTTCCATTCCCTATCAATAACTTTGAGACTTCTTCGACTTACTTCTGGCCAATATTGCTTTGGAATTACGACCACACCATCTCCATCCCCAAATATAAAGTCTCCATTTTCAACGGGCACATCACCGATCATAATGGGCATATTCATATTGCGCATCACACCTTCATATCGAATATCAACACAATAGTGCCCACGAGAAAAAACCGGAAGACAAAGGGCTGCTACAGCCTGACTATCCCTCGTAACCCCATCAATCACAGCTCCAATAGCCCCAGCACGGAGAGCTAATTGTGCATTAAGATTGCCAAAATATGCACGGTCCGCCACACGGTTTCCGACCATTATGACATCCCCAGGTCGAATAAATTTATAGGTGTTAAGGGCATCATAAATCCCCTGCCACGATTCACCTTCGCCGGTATGGTCTAGAAATAGTGTTTTTGCTCGCCCAAAGATTTTATTACTTCCTAAACTTTTGATCTCCTTAGGAAGAGCAGCTTGTAAACCCATATTTCGGGTAACATCCGATAAAATAGACGAACTTAAATAAGGTGCCAAAGCTCCTAAAGCCAAGTTCTCTCGAGCACGAACACCAGCGGCTATTATCTCTGCTAACTCCACATCTTCAGGCCAATTTAAATCAATTGATTCCAGGGGAGTAAGATCAAACATCAAAGGATTTTCCCCAAATCTTCGCAATGGAGGCTTTCCACCTTTTGTTTTCACCACATAAAGAGACATTCCCTCTATGACTGTTTCCGGCAATTCTGCACTGTTGGGAATTCTCCCTTCCCCATATGAAGGCTTCCCTTCAAACCAGAGGTATTGCTTAGCCTTGGTTATCCCAACTAAAGAGTCCGATGTGGCATCACCCTTTAAAGCTTCGATTGCACGTTTAATAGTTTCTGCACTAACGAAGGGAGCAGTACATAAACATTGCAGGTAAAAATCGGCATGAACTTGGCTACACTCCCATTCAAATAAAGTATGTCCATCAACCGCATTGCTCGCAAGGGTCAAGGGTCGCTTAAGTCTACGTATCGGTAGATCCTCAGCAAGGGCTGCTAGGTTATCATCTTCAGTGTCTAAGAAAACTTCATCAATCACAGAACATTCCAATAATTGCCTGAGCTTTCGCTTGAATAAATATTCACCATCAAGAATGGTCAAATTCTTGTTGGGAACTCGTTCACTGGATCCCTTTGCAGGGACAAATGCAACAACTTTCATCATGTTTCAACCTCGCATCCCTAAATATTCGGATCCAACAAAAAGGCGCCCCAAAAGGGAGCATTTCATTTCTTCTTAACCTTGTCCTATAGAGACCTTGAGGTATCTCTTTAGGTAGAAGAAAGCTCCCCTATATATTTGGCTGTAATTTGTGCAGGAGCATAAACATATCCCAACATCTGCCTATCACTCACGACAGTAATTTTTCTTACCGGCCATCTTTGATCTAGTTCTTTTCGATCTGTGGAAATATCCGCAAGCCCTATATACAAAAAGTACTCTCCAGCCGGAATGTTTAAATGAAATCGGTAGCTAAGAAGAGTTATCCCTGGTTTTAGCTCCAAGGGGGTCCTAGCAAAATTAGTATTGTCGCCCCAAACAACTACACCAGTTTTAGTTTTAAGTGTAAGCCCGCTTGCGGCAGAAGAAATTTCTCTGTGACTTTGAATCGTCGCCCGAATTTCTATTGGTTCCCCAGAGTAAAAGGTAACTTGAGAATTCCCATCGCAAGAAATGATATCAATTGAAAGGTATTCGGCTTCTCGGGATCCGAAACGCATCTCAGAAATTCCTTGAAGTTCTTTTTTGTAATTTTGGGATTCGTGTTTTACGTTTTTTGGGCCCATTCCATATAAAGTATTCCGAGTAAGCTGCTCATACATTTTCACACATTCCAAAACATTATGATCCCCAAGCAACCTTTTTCCTTTCTCAAGCAAAATGACACGGTTACAAAGTCGAATGATACTGCTAGTGTCATGTGACACAAAAAGGATGGTCGTTCCCCGGTCTTTTAATTCTTCCATCTTTGTCATACACTTCAGCTGAAATCCGGCATCCCCTACAGAAAGAACCTCATCTATCACCAAAATATCTGGTTCTACATTTATGGCAACCGCAAAGGCCAGTCTTGCGAACATTCCTGTTGAATAGGTCTTAACCGGTTGTTCAATAAATTCTCCAATATCGGCAAAACTAACAATTTCTTCAAAGCGCTCCATAAGTTCATCTTGGTGCAAACCAAGAATTTTTCCACTTATTAAAACATTTTCTCGTCCGGTGAATTCTGAATTAAAGCCTGCCCCCAATGCCAGCAGAGCGGCCACCCGACCCACTGTTTCCACACAACCTTTAGTGGGCGAAAGAATGCCGCAAATAATTTGCAAGAGAGTGGATTTCCCACTGCCATTACGACCAATAATTCCGACAGTTTCTCCACGTTTTACCTGAAAAGTTACATCCCTTAAACCCCAAAATTCTCGATAAAAAATGGGACCAGGATAATCACTCTCATGATTCTGAGAAAAATGGAAGATTTTTTTTAATGGTTGAATGACTTGATGAACTCTAGGAACAATGAATTGCTTAAGACGGTCACGGGGAGCATTGTATATTTGATAACATTTACTCAAGGAGGAAACTTTAACAACATAATCTTTGGATAATTCTTCTGGAACAACTAAGACTTGCTTTAATTTATTTACCATACTACTTTCCCAGGAGAGGCTAATTTTCAAAGAACATCAGCAAAGCCTTTGCGAGTTTTTTGAAACCACACATAACCCACCCATGCCATGATCATAGAAATCACCCAATAGAAAAATAAACCGAACCAATCAGGAGCATGACCCCAAATTATAATCGCTCGAGTTTGCTCCACAATAAAGGTTAATGGGTTGCATAGAATCCATGGCTGAAAAGAAGAAGGAAGGGCCGAAATTGGGAAAAAAATGGGAGACCCAAATAGCATCAACATGGTAATGATATTTGTAACTTGCCCAACGTCCCTCAAAAAAACTCCGAGAGAAGCCACTATACAAGCAACACCAAATGTCAATATAACTAAAGGAAACAATACCAATGGAACAAATACAACAGTCCAATTTATAAATCCGTTAACTACCCAAAACATACACATTAAAACAAAAAAACTAACTAAACCATGAAAAAAGGCTGCCCCCAATACGACTCCAGGAAGAATCTCTAAGGGAAACACTATTTTTTTAACATAGTTGACATTCGCAATGATAAGGCCGGCCGCCCTATTTAGGACTTCAGAAAAAAAGCCATGGACGATTAATCCAGCATAGAGAATTATGGCAAATTGAATTTTGGTTTCCTCATCTCCCATACCCCACCGAGCTTTAAATACAACTGAAAAAACAAAAGTAAATACAATTAACATAAGCAGGGGATAAAGGAAGGACCACAGCAGGCCTAAAACTGCTCCTTTATACCTTCCAACAACTTCCCGTTTGATTAATTGCATAGTTAAATGGCGGTTATACCAAAAGCTTTTAATCAAAGACTTTAATGATATCGGATGAGCAGTTTCCGTGCTAATTAATTTAGAACGACCTTTTTGCATTTATTAAAATCCTAAATCAGGTCTTATGCTACACCGACTTTTTTTCTGACCAAATAAGTCTCTTTTCGAGATAAGCAACTTTTATATCAGAAAAATATAACTGTACCTACAGACCATCCATGTCATTTGACAAAATTTTGGTTCTTTCCCCAGAAGCAATAATTAACAAGCCAGAAACAATCATAAATAATAAAGAAACTTCTGAGCCCAATATAGAGTCGACGAGCCCACCAAATAGAATAGTCAAAAAACATCCCAACGAGGTAAACCAGAGGGCGTGGGAAAGATCCGATTGAAGGCGGGATTTCATCTTGATAAGAAAGTGAACATACCCACCCATCCAGGACAAGAGTCCCAAAATCCCGATACTTCCTAATTCAGCGGCCGTATGAAAAAACACATTATGACCCTGGCCATGGTTTTCAGGAACTTGATATTTTTGACTATTGGGCTTAAAGCATTTCTGTCCGACTCCCAATACCGGGTTTGCCTGAAACATTCTCATGCTCGCTTCCCAGATCGCAAAACGCCCGACGAAACTGGGATCTTCTAACGGATTCAAGGATGTGTGCAGTCTATTCTGAATATGTGGATTCAACAAAGCCACACCGCCAAATACCACCACCAATATCGCCCCTATCGCTATGGGAATCCATTTCCGATACAGGATAGCTCCCACGACCAAAATACAGAACACCGCCACCCACATGGACCGTGTATGGGTGTACCCTAGAGCTATCGCTGCAACAAGGGCTATCATTCCTAGGTAAAGATATTCCTTAGCGGCAAATCGGTTGTTCAACCATAGTCCGATGAGCAGGGAAAAAATCATCGATAGATACGCCGCGGTAAAACCAAGCGATCCGATACTCAACCGATCGGAGGTCGTTCCCACATAAAAGAATTGGTAAAAGCCTAACAAGCTTCCCAGCCCAATTCCGAGGAGGAGAGCCCAGATAATGCCCAACACCTTTTCCTCTCCCTGTATCGTATTCACGACGAGGAAGAAACTCAGGGTATAAAAAAGGACATCGGAAATCCCATTAAAGAATCCACAGTTCGAAACAAGCGAACTCAAAGCCACCACCCCGAGCCATCCGAGGAAAAAATATCCGAGAATGGGGATCGTGACGTGAACGTTCTTAGTCACACCTATTTTCATGATCCAAAAGCTCAGTGCCGCAACAAAGGTAATGCTTTTCCCAGTCTCGGTCAGCGGGATACATACCGCCATACATAGCAAAGATACATAGATAGCGGAATCGAGTCGCTGGGCCAAAACGTTGGGTTGTGCCGATCCAGCCACACTCATAACTTTTCTAAGGTAAAGGTAAAGGTCAAGGCCATGCTCGCCTAATATTCACCTTCATTGAGAACCATCAATACTTCGTTCAGGCCGCAACGAATTTTCAAACGATCCTAAATGGGCAAAAAGAAATTGCCTCAGGAAAAGCAGGTGAGCCTTCCTGCTAAAGGTTTGCTTGAGCATTCTTAACAGGATTGAGGTCAAGACATTAACCCATGCGCGGCATGGGAGGGGGGGGAACAGACACCATGAACACGAATTTTTCAAACGAATGATAAACCCTACAATCCCCGGGATATCAGGTCATGAATGTGAACCATGCCAACGACTTTTTCTTCCCGGTCCAATACGGGCAAGACAGAGATCGGCTTCTCACGTTTTTCCATCAATTCAAGGGCCTTAATGGCTTTCTCATCGTGAAAAATCCAGCTGGGTTTGGCATTCATGATGGCTTCTATAGAACAGGAGAAAATATTTTGCCCTTCCTCCAAAACTCTACGGATATCAAAATCGGTAATCAGTCCCATAAGCCGCTGTCGATCATCGATGACTGAAACGGCTCCGGCTCGTTTTTCCGTCATTTCATACAGTACCCGTCGGACATCATCCTGTATCTGAACGACAGGATTGTCCGCTCCCTTCCTCATAAGATCCTCGACCAACAGAATGAGACGTTTCCCAAGTTGCCCACCAGGGTGAAAGAGGGCAAAATCTGCTGGTTGAAAATTACGTAATTTCATCAGAGCCATGGCCAAGGCATCTCCCAAAACCAATGCGGCGGTCGAGCTGCAAGTCGGTGCCATGTTTAGAGGACATGCTTCCTCTTGTACCGGCGTCACGAGCACCAGATCACTGCTTTTTGCCAAAGTAGAACTGGGTTGAGCCGTAATTGATAGTATTTTAGCCCCAATTTTTTTAATGAACGGAAGTAACGCGAGCAACTCCTCACTTTCCCCTGATTTTCCGATAGCCACGACAATATCATCCTTGGTCACGATCCCAATATCCCCATGCATCCCTTCGGAACCATGCAGGAAAACCGCCAGCGTCCCGGTCGAAACCATCGTGGCCGCGATCTTATTCGCGACGAGTCCTGACTTACCCACCCCTGTCAAAACGATTTTTCCTTGACAGGATTGGAGCATATCGACCGCAACCTCAAAATTAGCCCCGAGGCTGGCTTCCAAATGCCCCAAGGTTTCGGCCTCCAATCGAATAACACGACGAAGTTCTTTAAGAATATCCAAGAGGGTTCACCTTTTCGTGTCGTTCCACAGAATTGTACAAAAGAAGGGGACGAGCTCCATACTGAATGGCCTCAAAACACCATCTCACGGAGCAGGACATTAAGAAGAAGTTTCCGTATCAAAGCATTAATTAGATAAATGGGTCAAGATCGCAAAATCATCGAAGGTTATTCCTCAAATTCCTCTTTCACTTTGACAAATGGTCTCGTATTCTGACACATCTACGTCATGAGCCCAGAAAACCAGAACCCCCTTTACCCTCATACTTGAAAACATGGCACCCACAACACTTTCCAACAAGACCCGGCAAACCATCAAGAACGCCTTCAATGATTTAAATTTTGCCGAACTCGGGTCGATATATTGCGAAAAAGGTGGAGACCAATTTTGGAAAAACCGCCGGAAGGTCTGTGAACGGCAAGGGACCAAGATCGGCAAAGCCCTCCTCCGTATATTACCTCCAAAAGGGAAGAGCGTCTACGTCGGGGCGGGAGTCGCAGAAATTCCCCCGTTACTCGTGGAAACCCTGGAATTACACCGGACAGCCTACCCCTTTAATTTACGGAAAAACGAAGTGTCCATTCTCAATCAAGCCTTGGGGGATGCCGGACTCACCTTTCAGTATGGGTCGGTCGAAATCCAACGCACCCCCGTGGATCACCTATGGATGGTCAGCGTGTTAAACGATCCAGAGTCATTTCCCTTCTTGTCTGCCCTCTCCTACGGAAGGGCTGATCCACTTTCCTTCGATCCTGGGTCGTTTGTCCAAGAGCGAGATACGGTCCTTCGACTGACGGATCATTGCATGAAACTCCTCACCAAACCCGGGTGGGTGACCACCTCCATCGAAGAAGTGCCGTGGGTAACCTCGTGGTGTGAGATTCATGAAATACCCTATCACATTGAAGAGCAGACCTATCCAACAGCATTGGTTGAAGACCCGATCTGTTTTATTCAAGTCGGGTAGCAACTCTTTCACCATAAACGCACGCCCATTCTCGACTATGCCTCCATCAACCCAACCCATTCCTGTAGGACTTATTGGTGTCGGAAAACATGGGCAACGCTATCTTCACCATCTCTTGACGGAATCGACCGGACTCAGACTCGTGGCTATCAGCAGAGCACAGGCTCAAGAAGGGCAACAACTCGCCAATACCCATTCCCTCCGTTTTTACGCTGATTGGCGGGATTTGATCGCAGATTCATCCATCCAAGCCGTCATCATCGTCACTCCCCCATCACTCCATTTACCCATGGTGCTAGAGGCGATACAGGGCAAAAAAGCTATACTCGTGGAAAAACCCCTCGCTTTGGATGCTGCCCAAGGCCGCCAAATGGTCAATGCCGCGAGCCAATCCAATATCCCTTTGATGACTGCTCAAACCTTGCGCTACGAACCTCTTATACAAACACTCGGCCACATAAGACCTCAATTAGGAGAACTCCTCTACATGTCAGGCGTGATGCGCCTGGAAGACACCCCTCACACCTCGTCCATACCAGCCTCACCCCTCCCCTCCCGGCCGTGGGTGGGAGCAGTCCTGGAGCTTGGCATACACTTGTTCGACCTCACACGATTCCTCCTGCAGGACGAAGTCGACTGTGTCACAGCCGACCTCCTCAGGTCCGCAGCCCATCACCCTGAACATCGAGCCTGGATTCGATTAGGAACGCGTAAAGGCTGTGAAGCCCAACTTGAAGTGTCCAGAGTACCCAAAGGCAGGGTCACTCGAATAGAACTCATTGGTTCGAAGGGCCAGGCTTTGGCTGATTGGACGCAGGAAGAAGTGACGATTTTAGGAGGAGGGAAGCAACGCCATTCTTACCCCTGCCCCTCCCGGCCTACGCTCATTCCTTTGTTGAATGATTTTGCTCGATCATTGAAAGACGAAATCCTTATTCCAATTTCAGGCCAGGAAGGACTCCATGCACTCGAAATTGCCGACGCTTGTTATCGATCTGAGCAAACCCAGGGACACGTTCATCTTGAACATGTCTAATTCTTTTTGAATCTCTTGGCAAGAACGCCATCTGCGGGAAATAGGAAACCTTCCTCAAAACCTGAAGCAAGTCACATCACGAGGCACCAGGCATTTGTTTTCGCCAACGAGCATATTCAGCATGAATGGAAGAATTTTGTGATCGATAGAACTCATCTGCCCGAGTAAAGATCTCCTCCACCAGCTTCCAGTCTCCCTGGCTGACATTATATTCCGTGAGGGCTCGAATCATCTCGTCCCGTTCATTTAAAGAGGGCTCTGGAACATATCGAAGAAGGGCTTCAAGAATCCCCATGCTCAGACCCTGTTCCTGTGGTGAGGGAAGTTGATTCAATTGGTGGGTATCGGCATACCAAGCCAGGGCCTGATTGACATAGTCCATGAAGGCTTCAGAATCGGACTTGAGGAGCACAGACTGTATTTGAATCAGGGCGTGAATCAATTGATTCGCTCGCCCAGTCCCTTCCGGCGGAAGCACGTCAGCCTGTTCAAAGGTCGCGAGGAGGGCCATGACCGAACCAACAAAGGCGGAAGATGTTCTCTGAGAATCCCTGGTCAAGACCGGGGTCGACAGACCCCCAGAGCCACTTGGGACCCGAAACAATGCCCCTGTTGGGTATGATTCGGACGCTTGGGTTATCCCTTCTGATACGATACCCAGAACTAGGATCATTAACAATCTTTGGACACAGGCCATCCCCCTCCCTGAGGTAAAAGCCATTTGGCCAGATATCCTTCTATGATCATCCTTCATACCAATCACCCTTGAGGATGTCTAGAGGCCAGCAACGGCTTCAACAACAACCGTTCCCTACCACCTTAACACGAAAATTTTCGCTCTCGCCAAGTGATTGAATTCAGGGTATGATTCTACCGTCTTACCCATTGAACGGTTGATGGGAATCGGGAACACCATGAATAATCCCACTCCATCTAGACGAAAAAACACGACCCGCACCAACCTTCAGCGTTCCCTAAAATATTACCAAAAAGGGACGCTGAATCCTGAGGCGTGGTTTGCCGTCGTCGCAGATGATTATCAGAAAATCATTCAAGCGATTCAGTGGACGCACGTGTTCCCCCCCCAACACCCCGAGCACCAATTGTTGGATATTGGATGTGGAATAGGTCGGTTTCCCACCATGCTCAGAGAACACCTTTCTCCTGACCCCACCATTCACTATGACTTTCTTGACCCTTCTCAATTCTGTTTGACGTCCTGCAAGCAAAATCTTCAACGGCCCTTTCAACCAAGAAGTTCCTGGCAAACGACCTTGGAACATGCGGAATCGGTCCTCCCCAAAGGCCAATACGATGTGGTATGGGCCATTCAATCCCTCTATTGCCTGAACCACGATTCACAACAGGAGTCTATCAAACTTATGTTACAGACCGCTCACCCCTCACGAGGACTCATCTGTATCATGTTGGCGAAACAAGACTCTTTTTTTTCGAATGTGCAACGAATCTTCTTCCAACAGTCCCCGGAACCTCCTCCTCCCCCTTATGTGAATGCCGAAACCGTCCTTCAAACGTTAGGACAACTGGGTGCCGTGAGTATCAGTCGGGAATTGCCTTGTGTGCATCAGATTCCCACCCACCAGGACCGGTTATTGGAACAGTATCTTCAACAATCCGTCATGGATTCCACTCCCCTTCCCCATTGGAAAAAAATCCCTGCTCTCCGGGACTTTTTGGAGTCGTTTCGTCATGGCGATTTTTACCATTTCCCCAATCCGTATTGGGTAATCCTCAGCATCCCGGGCTCCGCAGGATCGATTGGGAAACATCGCTTGCAAAGTTATTTTCGACCCCTTGAGGCCCGCTAAAACCCATGTACCGCTAGGTCTCCGGACACCGGATCCACCCGGCCAAAATCACGTTTCATCCCCTTCTGATTCCTTCAGCCAATGCGTGGCTTATTGAGCAAAACTTTTCTCAGGACCTCATTGACCCATTTCTTCCACTTATGAGACATTCTGGTTTGGGTTCCTTAGTATCACGGTTATGTAGCTCTTTGTTATTCATACACCCACAAGAGGTTAAAGGAGTAGAGGTTCATGGCAGAAACCCTTAAAAAGAATAGCGTAAAACTCACTGAGGGACCGGATCGTGCCCCGGCTCGAGCCATGTTACGAGCCGTCGGTCTGACCGACGAAGATTTTTCCCGACCCTTAATCGCCGTAGCCAATACGTGGTCAGAAGTCACACCCTGCAATTACCATCTACGTGATCTAGCTGCGAGTGTGAAAGAAGGCATTCGACAGGCTGGAGGAACGCCGATCGAATTTAACAGCATCGTCGTGTCTGACGGAATCAGTATGGGCACTGAAGGGATGAAAGCCTCCCTCATCAGTCGAGAAGTGGTAGCCGACTCGATTGAACTCACGGTTCGGGGTCATCTTTTCGACGGAGTCATCGCGCTATCGGGTTGTGACAAAACCATTCCCGGGTGTGTGATGGCTCTGGCCAGGCTTAATCTTCCCTCACTCATGCTCTATGGCGGATCCATCATGCCAGGGGAATACCACGGAAAACCCGTGTCCATTCAAGATGTATTCGAGGCCGTCGGCTCTCATGCCCGAGGCAAGATCAGCACCGAAGAATTGATTGAATTGGAGCGAAGAGCCTGCCCAGGGGCCGGGGCCTGCGGAGGACAATTTACGGCCAACACCATGGCCATTGCCTTTGAATTTCTGGGCATTTCCCCACTGGGGTTCAATGGCATTCCCGCTCTGGATCCGAAGAAAAAAGAAGCCGCGAAAGCCTGTGGAAGCATCCTGATTAATCTCCTAAAACACAACCTGCGTCCCAAGGACATCATCACCAAGCCAGCCCTGGAAAACGCCATTGCCGCGATCGCGACCACCGGAGGCTCGACCAATGGTGTCCTGCATCTGCTCTCCATTGCCCATGAGGTTTCTGTGCCCTTAGATATTGATGATTTTGATACGATCAACCGCCAAGTTCCCCTTCTTGCTGACTTAAAACCTGGTGGGCAATACATGGCCGCGGACCTGTATCAAGCCGGAGGCACTCCGCTTGTCGCCAAACGGCTCTTGGAAGCGGGACACCTCCATGGCGATCAAATGACCGTCACCGGTCGCACACTGGCACAGGAAGCGGAATCAGCCAAAGAAACTACAGGGCAAGATGTCCTCCATCCCCTCTCAAACCCGATCAAAACTTCCGGAGGCCTGGTCATCCTGAAAGGGAATCTGGCTCCCGAAGGCTGTGTTGTCAAAGTCGCCGGCCATGCTCAAACCTCCCATCGAGGACCGGCAAAAGTGTTCGATTGCGAAGAGGATGCCTTCCAAGCCGTCCAGAAAAGTCAGATCGTCGCCGGGGATGTTGTCGTCATTCGCTATGAAGGACCGAGCGGAGGGCCAGGAATGCGGGAAATGTTGGGAGTGACCAGCGCGATCGTCGGGGCTGGACTGGGAGATTCCGTGGCCTTACTCACCGACGGACGCTTTTCAGGCGCCACCCATGGCCTGATGGCGGGACATGTGGCACCGGAAGCCGCCCGGGGAGGTCCTATCGCCGCCGTGCAAACCGGAGATATCATTCATATGGACATTACCGGACGGGCACTCAACGTGGAATTGTCCCAGGAGGATATTCAGGCCCGTCTCAAAGACTGGAAGCCACCGGCCCCTCGTTATACTTCAGGGGTGATGGCCAAATACGCGAAGCTCGTCTCATCCGCCTCGCAGGGTGCGGTCACGAGTTAACGAGAAAGTCGAATTTACTATTTGAGGGAAACATTGGTTTTCTTTTGGGCGATCTTCACCGTCTGAAACGCCCGAGCCTTTTTCCCCAAAGATGCTTCTTGTTCCACCGCCGAGAGAAAGGCCTTCGGTCCATGAACCGGCGCATAGGTCAACGTCACGATCACATCCATCGACGGCGCATCTTTTGGTGTCGGAAAGGAAAAGGACTCTTTCCGAACTTCTTCCGGCTTTAACAAGGTATCTTTGAGAACCTTCGTCGCTTCGAAATCAAAAACCGTATCGTTCCCTTCAGCCGTCCCAAACACACGCTGGTAGTAACGTTGCTCGTGATACACCCGCTTGAGATTCTTCCCTAAGATAGACAAATCGACGACGAGTCGGGACCATCCTGGATGAGGAAGCGGTAAGTTATGGGGCACCAGACTTTTAATCGTCACATCGACTTGGCTTTTTTTACCCTTGACTTCAGTCGTAAAATTCACTTCTACGGCTTTCGCTCGAGCCTTCCCAAATCGGCCGGGAAAACTATGGTTGGCAATTTTGCGGATTTTTTCTCCATTCGCGGATTCATCAAAACCTTCGGGCATATGACACGATTGACAAACTTTGCCTTCTGATTCAGCCTTGGACTTTTCCCATGGGCCCAACCAACCCGGCAGAGCTTTCGGTATTTTTGCCGTTTTGGGCAATGAATCATGACAGGTCACACAATACCGGGACTCCCGATAGAGTTTCAGTTTTTCTGATTTATGCGCCAGGTTATGAACAGCTTTATCATACCCACCAAAGACTTTTTTCCCGATGGCGAACTGAGGAATCGGAGGGTGAGAGGCCGAATCGACTTCTTGAATAAGGTGACATTGCGGACATCCCACCCCATCCATGTGCGGATCCTTTGATTGGACTTCTTTGATGAAGGTCGGAAGCAGTTCTTCGTACTCCAGGATATGTGGAGCATGACATTGGAAACACATTCCACGGTCTTTTTCATCGGCCTTTTTCAGAAACATGTCCAGCGTGACTCGAAATGGCGCGGAGACAATCGACCGGGACTGTGCCGAGGCCTCCCATTCTTCAAACACCCGAAGATGGCAGCGTTTACATTTTTCCGAGCTGGGGAATGCCCGTTCAACCGGCTTTTTGGCAGCTGACTTTTCAGCTCGAGCGTGCGGTGAGGGATATGCCAACCCCCAAAATCCCAGCGCGGTGGACACGCATACGAGAGCGAGGACAGCACGGGTGGTGAAGCTCTTCCTTTTGGCCATCATCAGATCCTTTATGGTCATGTGGTGAAGAATGGAGAATGAAAAAGGATTGGATCGCTGTTGATTATAAGGTTAAGGTGCGAAACGTTAAGAGCCGTGGAGTCGAATAATCCTTTATGATACTTTCGGCTTTCGTTCGCTCCTTCTCTGTGGGTAAGGTTTCCAAATATTTGGCCGCCAGCTCCTTACTCGGTTCGGGAATCAAAGCATAACTCACTGAGGCCTCCAACAAGACGTTTTGAGATTCTTGCCCCGAAGGGAGGGCCAAGGAAAAGGGAATGTGTCTCGTGGTCCCACCGTTGATGAGGGGACGGGGAATGGAATCTCGCAAAATCGTGTCAAAGGATTTCCCAAAATGCTCTTCGGACTGGGCCAACACCTTTCCAGCTGAATCCTTCAGCGTGACCGTGACAAAAAATTGTTTCAGAACCGGATCACCACCCGGGAAGGTGTGAGGTAGAGCTCCATTTCGCACCAGAACCTCCCCTTTGACGGCTCCGCCTTCCTTTTTCGCCTCAATATCTACGCGAGAAAACCATTCGGCCTGCAAATTTCGATTGCTCAACATAATTCCTGGAATCACGATGCCCTGGAACCAGTGTCGACCGATGGGACGGGTTAACGCTCCTCGCTGGGAAGTCGAGCTTCCGGTTGACCGTTCCATATGGCAATCCTGACAGATGGTCCCTTTGAGAATTTCTCCAGGGATATCGGCACGAGTCACATCTTTGACTTTACTAAAGTGACAGGAAGCGCAGAAATTGGCTCCCCGGTAGATATCTTCCTGCTTGGAAGGGTGCACGAGGTTTTCATCAGGATCGGCATATGGCCCAAACAACGTGGGGCCGGGAGTCATCTTAAAGGTTGGATGCCCGACCGCCGCGTTCTCCTGCGTCCCGGTGATGAGATGGCATGCCGTACAACCAATACCTTCGATCCCGCCTTTTTTCTTTCCTTCCATGACCTGCTCAATATACCGATCGGTGTGCTGCGGAAACACGGTTACGGCAGGGGCATGACATGAGAGACATTGGGTCCGTTGTTCTGGATTGGGCTGGGTCTGAAGCCACAGTCCTAACACCGTTCGAAAGACCGGAGAAGAAAGAGCCGTACCATGGAGCAGTGCACCATCGACCCGACCGAAGGTCTTGAGGTCCATGGTCTGCTCCCGCATCCCTTTCCATTCCTCGTAATGTCGATCATGACACTGCTTGCATTGATCTGAGGGAATAAAAACCTTTTCAATCTCCGAAATCCAATTCGGAGTACCCTCCTCAGAAGGACTTGAGGTCTGGGCCAACCCCAAGCCTGCACCCACCACGCAAACAAGGAGGACACACACCCCCAAGAAGAACCACATGCTGGGAACACGTTGAAAACTAGAAGGACGAATATCGGGAGTGTGAGACATGAACTAATCCTGAGCCACACGAACAAAATGAAAATTTAAACCGCCGGTCAATCCTTGATTATCTGGATCGGCAGGCTCATAGGTGGCCACCGTAAAATTCTGAGTGGGCAGCACCTTCTCAAGGGCATTCCCCAAATCGATCAGACTTTTAATATCATAGCGGTCAACTTCCTTAATCACGGCCTTGACCTTGATGCCGGCCAACTCGGCCGGTGAGCCCCCGATCACGGCGAAGACCACCACGCCTTCAGCTTTCGTCAATCCAAGTATTTCCTGGATTTCTTCATCGACTTCTCCGACGTCGACACCAAATTCTTCGGCTAGGGCAATGGCCTTATCCTCGGTCATGGCACCATTGGAGGATTGTGCCCACGTACTTTCCTGAGCTCCTATGATCATGCAAAACATGACAAGAGCCATGATCAATCGAGGATGGGTAACAAAGATGGGATTCAGCATTCCTTTAAGTCCTAAAAAAAAATGGTAGAGAAGATCCGTTTCCCGATCCCTGGAGACTTCCCTCATTGGGGATCGATCTGTAATTGCATCCAAGAAGCCACGGCTTTTTGACCATTCCGTTCTTTATTCTCACCGTTCCAGACGGCAAAGGCCACAGCTTGCAACCGTCCCGGCACCAACATGGCTTCGTTTTCAAGGTCATCTCCTTGAACCGTAAGCGGTCGTTTCATCACCACTCGCCACAGGCCGCTTTTCCATTCGGCTTGTCCCTTGACTCTCCCCTGACGTTGCTTACTGGTCAGGGTACTGAAGCCTCCACCGATGAGATCCTCAACGGAGGAGGGACGACGAGGAATAACCTCAAATCGACGGGGGCCCTTCCTCTTCCTGCGGGATTCCTTTTTCCGTGCAGCACGGCGATCGACATCACTCTGCCAATCGGCTTTCCAGTGCCAAATATTCACGTAGTGGTCCAGTTGTCCCATACAGAAAAAGGCCGGTGCCTCTCCCAGGGGTAAGGCGACCGCGGCTCCATCACGAAATACACCTGGAGTCAAGGATTCATTCTTGGTGGCATCTTGCCATTCGATCAGAAAGGCCACTTCCTTGCCATTGTGAATGGAACGCACGGAAATAGCCCTGGCACTCGGTTCCGGCCAAACGGGTCTCGTGATGATTTGACCACTGAGCGGTATGGGCAAAGGCGCGATCGATTCCCACGCTGGATCGCTTGGAAAAGCCGGTACGTCACCTTCTTGAAAATGTGAACGAATGACGATGCCTTGAGAACTGACTAAGGGCACGTCATACCAGGCAAGTCCAATGGAGAGAAGCAGACAGAATCCTCCCCAAGTCAACAGAGCCTTTTTCCCTTTTTGGAAACCAAAACTGTTTAGGGCTCTCCCCAAGTAACCACTCCGATCGTGTTTTCTTTTTTTGGTAGGCTCACTCACCCTCACTCCTTTTTATCCCAGGAATTTCCGCGCATATCCCGCACGCGTATGCCGTATCGGAACCCTTCGAAGCTCCACTCCACAATCCCAAGATCCCTTCATGGTATCAAGAAAAGCCTGGATGGCCAAAGGAAACCCCTTTCCACAACGTGTAATCAATTGTAAAGAGTCCTGAACATTCGACAGGAGAGGAAAAACAGCAGAGACAAGCACAGCGAGGCGGGGTAATAACCCACCAGGAGGAAGGGTGTGAACGTCAGCAGTGCGAAAAGGTATAAAGCCCAATGTCCCGATGCGTTGCGATTCTATTGGTTGGTCATCACCAACAAACCCGCAACCCTTTATAAGGAACGTAGATGAATATGATCAAAATTCGCCAAATACGTTAATTAGGCCAATTTCACTCGGCGGATTTTATTCTCATTTCGCTCGCAAATATACAGATACCCCCGGGTATCCAACGTGAGTCCGGCAGGGCAATTGACGATGGCTTCGGTCGCTTTTCTGCCATCTCCGTGTTTCAACATTCCAGCATCTTCCTTCGCGACAAACCTCGCGGCCCCGCATCCCCCCATATTTTTATCGTCGTATCCACTGTCCCCATTCCCGGCAATCGTCGTGATCATCCCGGTTTGGCGGTCGACCCGACGAACCCGGTGATTCATAGAATCGGCGATGAGAATATTTCCCTCTCCATCGACAATCGCCCCTTCAGGGACATTGAGCATGGACTTCACGGCTAATTTCTCATCCCCATCAAACCCATAGCGACACACACCAGCGACGGTCGTGACGGACCCGTCTTGCTTATCGATTCTTCGGATTCGATTGGTCCCTTTATCCGTGAGGTACAAGTCACCCTGTTTATCGACTTCTATATCAACGACATCATAAAACTTACATTCCAACGCATGCTTGCCATCGTCCAGGTAAATATCCAAATCCAATCCATCTGAACATTGGGGACGCAACCAACCCTGATCGTCACTAAAGTCGATCCCAATGGCATCTCCCGACAAGACGATAAGATTCTGTGCCGTCAAGGGACTGACCCGCTCATCGTCTTCTTCGGTCCAACATCCACCAATGGTGGTTAAAATTCCCGTTTCGGGATTATAGTGGCGAATGCGATGAGCTTGGGTATCGGCAATATACAGATGATCCTGCTCATCAATAGCCATAGCGGCGGGATAGGTTAGGTTGCATTCTAAAGCCGGTCCGTCTCCGTTAAATCCCCATTGTCCAGTTCCAATGATCGTCGTGATCACCCCGGTCTTGGCATCAATTTTTCTGATCCGATTGCTACCGGAATCACAGACATAGACGTTGTTCTGAGAGTCACAGAGCACATCAAGGGGCAAGTACAGGCCCGCTTCACCACAGGGACCATAATCCCCGCTGTAGCAGGTTTCTCCGATCCCCGCAAAATTGTGCATCAGTCGAGTATCCATATCGACCCGGCGGATCCGATCAGACCCGGATTCGGCGATATAGAGATAGTGGTTCTCGCGATCGACAGACAGGTGGTTCGGGAGAGGAATCCCGGCTTTCACTGCCCGCTTTCCATCACCGGTGCTCCGGGACTTTCCGTTGCCGGCAAAGGTTTCGATAACACCGATTTCCGTTTCTTGGATAATTTCCGTTCCCATGCTTCCTACCTTCTTGTTCGAATCAGCGTGTGGGTTTCTCCCGCCGCCCTTCCACGTTCCCCGTCATTTTCTAGGCTTTCGTGGACGTCGCCACGGGTTCTTGGGTCGGCACAGGATTCGTCACAACTTGTGGGTTGGCAGGAGCTGGCTCCGAGACCGTATGCACAGGTTGATTCAATTGTGGGGGAGCAGACTCTGTAGTCGGGGCTTCACCCTGTGCGGCTTGCGGATCGGCATCAAAGGCCTCAGCCTCGTGCACGGACTTTTTAAAGCCTTTGATGGCCTTTCCCACACCTTCCCCCAACTGGGGCAACTTTCCCGCTCCGAAAATAATCAAAACGATGACGAGAATAAGGATTAATTCGGTAAACCCTAAGCTTCCAAACATGTGACATCTCCTTGGATAGGATATTACTTTTTCGCGGCTTCCCGAGCCCGCTTGCTAAACCGCTCTTTCAATCGGTTTCGAGTCTCTTCAGCTTGTTCGAACATTTTGCATTTTTCATAGGTATTAATAAGATTGTAATACGCGAGAGGCTCATCAGGATTATTTTCCACGGCATCTTCCATCACTTTGACCGCCATATCCGGCTTTTTGAGGTTGAGAGCCATCTCCATGAGTTTAAAACTCGACTCCAAATGTTGAGGGTCGAATTGCAACACTTTCATGTACGCCTGCATCGCCATATCGAGTGTATTGAAATCGGAGACATTGGGATCATCTAACTTTTCATACACGCCCGCCAAATTATACCAGGCAATGGGATCCTCCGGCGTGATCTCAATCAGACGTTCGAAATACTCCTTCGCCTTCAGATATTCGCTTTTATCGTTATGAAGACGTCCAACGTTGAACAAAGCCAACACATCATAGGGGTTGAGTTCCAGTGCCCGTTGAAATTGGTCGATGGCTTCGTCCAACATGGACTTGGTGCCATAGATCGTCCCGAGGTTTGAATAATACATCGCCAAGGAGCGGTCCATTTCCACACGGAGGCCCTCTGCCATTTCGATGGATTTCTTGACTTCTGTCAACGCTTCATCCAACCGGCCCTTATTAAAATAGAGTTCCCCCAGCCGACACCGGGCTTGAAAATCGTCTGGCTCCTCGCTCAAGAGTTTTTCTAGTTCGGCAATTTCCTCGTCAACCGTCAGCGTCTGTTCTTCCGACGGGGCTTCACTTTGTTCTGGTTCCAGTGTTTGACTTCCTGATCCTTGTTCTTCCATGGTGACATTCCTACTTACTGTGATTGCCCGTACACCGGGCGAATCGATTGATACAGAAGGTCACCTTGGACTTTCTTACGGAGTCGTCCCAAGGTGCCTCGCTTATCGATGTTTAACAACATTAACCCAAGCACTACCATCAAGGTCAAATGAGAGAGCTGGAGGGCATATCCGGCCATAAACATCAAACCCAATCCATAGCCCGCCAACCGCCCAATCAAGACCAGCTTAATGACCGTGTAGGACCAACAGGTAAATCCTGCGATATAAAACGCAAAGGGTAAATAGAAGGTATACCCCATCCCCATCTGAAAAATCCATCCAATCCCCTCCCCAGCCTTTCGAACCTCTTTCGCTAAGGCGGGGTCCCATAAAGAAAGGAAAAAATCCATGAACAAGACGAGAAGAAATACCGTCCCTCCGCTGGCCAATAACATCATTCCCCAACGACGCTGTTGCTTATTTTTCGTCCGAAACGACGTACTGCCATAAGCCCAAAAGACCAGAATGCTGGACAAGACCATCAGCGCCTCCCCCAAACGATTCGCCTCATGAACCAATGGAGGGGCATCGAGAATCTTCAGCATCCCATAGGAGGTGGAGAGGGTTTGGTAATACAGCCAACCGCAAATTCCCAGAAAAAAACTTCCCACCATAATGCGTTGGATCAGAAGCCTGTGGGTCCCCCAATATTCCACCATGAGGACGGCTAACAGAAGGAAGGCCAACCCATTATAAATGACGGTACCCAACATAACGGGCGGAAAAAACAAAAAGACAATCGTACAGGCCACCATAAGCCCCACGAGAGGAACGACGATTTTATCCAAAGGCCCCTCCCAGAGGTTCCTTCGTATTTTCTGAACTAAGAGAAGACCTAAAATAAGAAAAACCAGGATGGCGGTCATATTCAATAACACAAACCCCAAAGAAGACAGAGTACGAAATCCAATCCGTACGGCTTCATACTGTTCGGCCAGTTTACTCAGATGCATTCCCAGCCGAGAAACGAGCCGATACAACACGAGTTCAAAAAATGCCGCAAACAACAGACATTTCAATCCCCACTCGAAGAGGAGACCAGGGGTTTCAATCTGTTCAGACGCGTTTTTTGATGTGGCGATCATGACAAAAAGGTTCACAGCCCACAGTTGAGGGGATAGGTGAATCCCGACTCGAGGATTTCTTGGAATCTATACACTCGAGGGCTGGGCAGCTCGCTCCTTATTGTGTCGAACGATGTACAGGAGTCCATCAGCCATCGAGTAATTAAACGGCAACTCGCAGACGACTTCACTGATTTTTTCATACACGTGTTGATAGACTCGCTCAGCTTCTTCAGGGGTCATTCCGGTTTTGACTTCATAGAAAAACCCAAGACTGAGATCTTCCGAAGCCGGGCGCATGATCCGTTGAACCCCATAGCCCCCTGGATCACTCATAATCGGAGCCTCTTTTTCCAAATCGAACAAACAGGGTTGGCAGGAGAAACCATAGGAAGAATTCAATTTCGTGTTTTCCACGATGAAGTTCATCGTTTCCAGTGACTCTTCTTCCGTCTCGGTGGGGAAGCCCACGATGACATAACAATGAACCGCAATACCCAGATCCACACAATCCGAACAAATTCGCCTGACATTCTCTTGGGTAATCCCCTTGACCATAAAGTCCATCAATCGAGCATTGTAGGTTTCAAGTCCAAAGACAATTTTTTGACATCCGGCTTCTCGCATGAGCCCTAATAATTCACGGGACAAATTCTTTTCAAATCGCAATTCAGCAGTCCAATGGAGATCAAGACCTCGATTGATCAACTCTTTACACAAACGACGGGTTGGAGAAAGGGCCAAGCATTCGTCCGTGAAGAAAAAGTAGGGCGTATCATACTTCTTAGACAATCCTTCCAATTCATCCACGACCTTGATGGGATCTTTTTGACGAAAGTTTTGATGATCTAAGGTAAGCGCACAAAACGCACAGTCTTTGTAGTAACACCCTCGCGAAAATTGGACAGGCAAGACCGTCGAGGGAGCCAGATACTGCCCCAAAGGAAACCCGTCATAATTCGGAGCCGGATGCTCGGCCAGGTTTTCCGAATAAAACGGTTGGTTCACGACAATCTTTCCCTCTTGACGCCAAATGAGATTCGGAACCTTGCTAAAATCCTGACCGCCTTCTAACTGCCGAATAAGCTCCAGTAAGGCCTTTTCTCCCTCGAACACAATAAAGTCATCAGTTAATTGGAATAGCCGGTGACACCGACGAAGATTATCGACCAATCTCGTGAATATACTCCCGCCAACAGTCACATGGGTTTCTGGATACTGTTCTTTAATCATTCTGCAGAGAGTCAGGCCAGGAATAATTTGAGAAGTGGCCGTAATGGAGACCCCCACGAACTCTGGGGTGTCCTGTTCTAAATCCGGCAGGAAAAATCTTTGGTAGAGATCAATATACGGGTTCTGTTTTTCATCATTGACAGCCTTTAATATGTCTCGAGAGGAATAGATCGAATAGGCCAATTGGTTATCAACCACGGTCATTCTTGTGGGAAAATAGAGGCATGAAACAACCTCTAGCCATCGGTCTATGATGAATAGGGATTCTCGGTAACGATCAATATCATAAAATCCCTCTCCTCGAAGGGCATTCTTGGCCGGTTCTATGTCATCAATAAGGTGCCCGAAACGCTCGAGGGATTCCACAGCCTTCGCATAATGCTCCTTACTCCCTGGGCCGGTTTCCCCCTCCATGGCCCCTTCAAGATGGTGCACCAATTCCACCAGACGTTGGTGAATATCGAGCCCGAATTCCCGGGTGAGCATTCTATCCAGGAGTTCAATGTTCAGATCCCGTTGTTGATCAACCGTAATGCCGGCCTGCTCAAGAAAGGCCGTTAAACAGGGCAAACTCAGATAGGGTTGAGACGGGTGCCAACTTGGAGGAAAAATCAGCGAGATTTTCACGATTTCACTCCCAAAAGTTCATGAAAATATTAATAAAAAGTGATCTATACTGAATTTATACACGTCATTTTCCCGTATATGCAACCATTCGAGCCTGTTCATATTCAGGTCGCCCAAAATCCCTACCGTCAATCAATATTTTTGAGACAAACCATTTTATTTATAGGGAAAAAATTTCAAAAAACCTTATACACGAACTCGAAGATAACCATCCCAAAAAAAAGCCTCCGATAACCTACACCATGTTGGGTAAATTACCGGAGGCTTTTATGATTGAGGCAGAGCCGATATAACTATTGACTCTGCTTGTTACTCAAACTTGACTTACGGCATTTGAGCGGTGAACCAGGTCGAAATCCCCTTCATGCCGTTCCGTTCCACGTTCGAGCCATCCCACACGGCAAACGCCACCGGGAAGCTTGAACCCGCCTTGAACTGCACATCGTTGGGGTCATTCGTCGCCAAGCTCCGCTTCATCACCACACGCCACGTCGGGCCGGAACAGCAACCGCCCTTCAACGCACCGTATGGTTCCCACAGCCCATTGCCCACCACGTCTTGCGACGCTTGCGTGGTCAACGTGCTAAACCCATTCGCATTCAAATCTTCCACTGAGCCCACACGCAGATTCGGGTCTGACATAATGTTGCCCGACCAAATCCCCGGGTTGAAGGGCCCTAAGCTCCGACCGATCCGATCCGGATACGTCACGCCACCAGCCGGTTCTTCATAGTAATAGTCCCAGGCAATTGAGGGATATTGTTGGTCCACATCCCACATCCCGGCTACGCCCGCGCCCAAGTCTTTTTGCCATTCGGCATTCCACCGCCAGATGTTCACGGTGCCGCCCGATTGGCCCATACATTGGAACGGCGGCGCACCGGCCGTTTGCACGGGGAATTGCACCGCCACTTGATCCCGGAAATCTTGGGGTCCGATGGTGGTGTTGTTTAACGTTTGATCACCCCAGTTGGCCCACACTCCGATGTCTTTGCCGTTGGTGGCCATTTTGACCATGACGGTTTTGACGGAGATGTTGGGGTGCATCGGGGTGGTGATGGTTTGACCACTGAGCGGGACGACGATCCCAGGCACGGATTCCCACACGGGATTGGCCGCATCCATCGGAATGGCTCCCGAGATTTTGCCGACCGGAATGGTCACCGGCTGCGACACCGCCAGCGGAATCTGCCCTAACGTCAAACCGACGCATACCACAAGGACAGACAGAAGAACGCCAAACACCAGTCGTTTGTTGCGCGTCTGCACCAATCTCATAATGACGCATCCTCCTTTGATAAAAGATTAAAACCGAAAGGACTGCTAACTAACTGTTTACAGAACCCTGTGAAACCTATGTTTGATTAACACATGTCTCAGAACTCTTAGGCATTACCTGATTGCCCAGAAGTTCCACTTTCTTTATCCAAGTAAGCATCTGCCCCGACTTCGTTCATGAGCAGACTCAATTCATTTCCTTGATCTTGAGCTCCACACTCAAACTGCTGCCCTTCCGGGTTCATATAGCTGGCCGGACGGTAATCAGTTTCAGAATATGGTTGAGGGGTGACTCCTAAGAACGCCACATCAAACGCAACCCACTCGGCCGTGAAGTCAGCCAAAATTTTATAGAACCCATAGTCAGCTTTTCGTTTTAACATCCCTGCAAATAATGGAACCCACCGACCAATATGCTCTTTCACGAATTTCTTTTCGGCCTCTACTACCGTTTTGAGTTTTTCAGCACCATCATGCAGGATGGCATATGACTCTTTGTAGGCCAGGTAGTGCATAAATTCCAATTCTACACTCAAATGATCGAGGCGTTCATGAATATCTGGCGAGAGCTGAAGACCAAACGCGCTGTAAAATCCCGCGATGTCTCCCATAGTATAGGATTGACCGAAGACATGATCATTCCCAAATAGCGTTTCGTAGGGAGGACAGTCCAGAGCAATTACGTTACTGAACACACGTCGATGTTCATCACGGAGATCTTGGATAGACCAGTTTTCGCCTTCTGACCTTTCCCATTCTTCGATCGCATCGAAATGCGCACTTAATGCGGAAAGCCGTTCCTCAGCTTCCGTGCCACCAATCTTTTGCAGTTCTTTCTTTAATCCCTCTAACGCTGAACGTCCATCCTCTACAAATTCCCCACTTTGCAGATAATCCAAAAACTCATCGTCTTCAGGGAAAAGGTATCCCCACGAAACAAGCAAGTATAACTTGCTCCGACAGAGGGCGCGTTCAACAGCAGGCGCGTCTTTAGGAGAGATTTTTACGGCTTCTTGTTTTGAAGAGGCTGAAGAACCATTCTTTCGCACAGCACTATCTTCTTTAATCCCGGTCGTCATAATTCACCTAAGAAATATGTGATAAAGCCTTATCTTATATGAATAAATCCGAGACCTACAACCCCAATAAAAATTCCTTTACGAAAAGGGGACCAGATCATAGGATAACAGGCCCATGAAGTCAAGCCGCTTTTGCCCCAAAAGACCTTGAAAATTTGCCTTTTCTCCAAACGCACCCGAGCGAGGATTTACATTTGAAAAACTCCATTTAAACAAATACTTATGTCTGGTGAGTTGAGCAAGGCCTTGAAACCATTGAAAATGTCCAACATTCATGGCACGCAACAGACAAGTTTGCACGAATTTTAGGCAAATCTCATGAAGAGGTTGGCCGGTTCTGGGGAAAAACCACTCGTATGGCCTCACGATCGTTCACGGTGCGGCAGATATACTGACAAATTCCACAACCCACACATAACCCTTCGTCTACCTTGATTCGAAAAGACCCAAAATCCATAGCAATAGCCTCCATTGGGCATTTCGAAACACAGGCATTACATCCATTTCCGGCTGTACATCTATTTGGGGACACGACCGCCAGCCCCATCCTCACCTGATTCACACTCTCAAGAGGAACAAGCGCATCGGTCTCACAAGCTTCGATACAAGGAAAGTCTTCACACAATTGACAAGGAGCTTCTGAAGGAAAAATCCCGGGAGTCTGATCTTGAGTTAAAACTTGAATCGCATCATGCGGACACGCATCGACACAATCCTCGCATTGCGTACATCGCTCAAGGAACAACTCTTCCTCAACAGCGCCAGGCGGCCGAATCCACCCGAGTTTATGTGTAGGCGCATCAACCGTGGACGTAGAGGAGGGTTCTTGGTTTTGGCTCTTAACAAACTCTTGAACGGTCACACCGATGGACACCACCGATTGGCGAATAAAATTTCGCCTTCCGAGGATAGGATCTGAAGAAGGTTTTTGGGATTTAGAGTCTGACATGAACCGGGCCGGACCTTATGAATTCGCTAGGACGAGAAACCCAAATGTCTGCCATTCAAGTTTCCTAATCATGTACAGTCTACACAACCCCAGCAGCCCGAAGTTTATAGACCTCGACACAACGGTCACACGCCCCATATTCGACATCCCACCCAGGATGGTTTTCACGGATATAATCCAACACAAACCCCTCCAACGTCTCTTCCATGTTTTCCACCCAGGTGTACGTGGGGAAACGGCAAAGGGGACAGGGAAATCCGGGAAGGAGCATGGGCTTAGTAGGCACATCAGGGATTTCTCCCTCTTCAACCTCAACGGCTCGTTCGATGACTCGAACCGTATCGCTCGCCATCTCCACCAGCTCTGCATGAGTCAGAAACTCCGTTTGCCAAAGCCCCTCAAACACGGACTCGACTTGTCCGGGGGGAATTTTTCTGTACCAAGATCGAAATTCACGGAATCGATACTCCCTTGAAAACATCGGTTCTTGGCCGGATCGAACGATACGACTATCCACGTGCATACTCCACAACACGCGATACCGGTTGAGAATGAGATGCTCTTCACCGGGATTCAGTCCGACCTTCGTATCCGGGTCATAGCCAAACTTCTCATCAAGCATATCGCCAATATGGGTAAACTCATGTCGAAGGTATCGAGTGATGGCTGGGTCATAAAATCTGCGGGGAATCAATTTGATCCCCACGCCCTTTTTCCCTTCTTCCTCAAACTGACGGGCCAACTTTTCCTCCACCACCCCCCACTTTCGGAGAACATCGACACCTTCTTGGTCTTCTTTTAACACCCCGCGAACGAGCACGATGCCGATCTTGTCCCGCAAAACAGGGTGCCGATCGAATTCATCACGGAGAATATCGGCAAACCCCCATTTCGCAAACAAGTGTTGATAGAGCCGTTTGAATTCAGGGTCTCGGTCATCCAAAGAAAATTTCTCATAAATGGGATCCGCTAATTCATGAAATTCATTGTAGTAGGTCGGATCACCTTCCCGTTCGGTTTTTTCGGCAAACGAATCGATAACTTCCTGCAATAAAGCCGGCTGAAAACGAATTTCCATTACAAAGCCTCCATGACGCCCTTGGCTTCCCGAAGAACGGCCTCTTTCGTGTCTCACAACCCCCAGACAGATCCTCGGCTATGAGCAAAATCGGCTTGACTCGCTCGAAAAGCGACGTTTAGTATCACGATGTGAATGAATTATAGGTAGGATTTTTCCGATTTGGCAAGGGAAACCCCGGCTTAAGGAATTTCCAGATCCCTATCCATATGACCATACATTAATCGACGAATCATCATTATTCTTGTACGAGGATTTTCATGTCACAACCAGCCAGCCCTGAAACGCTTCCTTCAGACCCGAACCTGACAGTCAACCCAATAGAGGAACCACCGGTTCTTCTGGATTCCCTTCCCTTTTGGAAGAGTGGAATCAAGGAAATCAAGTCTTTCCGCGGACATACCCAAGAGGTATGGTCGGTGGCCTTTGCTCCCGATGGTAAGACACTCGTGAGTGGAGGCAATGACCGGTTTGTCAGGATGTGGGATATTGAAACCGGACGCCTTCTCCGGTCACTTCGTGGTCACACCCATGTCATTCGGGAGGTGAAATTCAGTCCGGACGGTCAGGTCCTGGCCA
This sequence comes from Nitrospirales bacterium, assembly GCA_965223275.1. Classification (GTDB taxonomy): domain Bacteria; phylum Nitrospirota; class Nitrospiria; order Nitrospirales; family UBA8639; genus Nitrospira_E. The sequence continues at coordinate 3,227,585 of OZ244992.1, read as the reverse complement.
CGGCGAGTGAGGATCGAACCATTCGATTGTGGAATCCGGAAACCGGAGAGCACCTTCGCCTCTTGTTTACTCGCTATGACCATGCGGTCACGAGTATTTCGTTCTCTCCTGATGGACTCATGCTCGCGAGGGCCGGTCAGAATAAAGATATAAAAATTTGGGAAGTCACCACCGGCACAGAGCTTATGACTCTGTTAGGCAAAGATCAATATGACCATAATTGGAGCGTCTGCACCGCATTTGCCCCAGACGGAATCCACTTGGTCTCCGGGAGTGACGTGGGCAAACTCAAACTCTATGAAGTCCTCCCCAGCGGAGAAGAAAAGGTCTTCATCGATGGTCATTGGCGAGATGAGGAAGATGACGAAGAAACGGAAAACAGAGGATTTTACGTGGACGACGCGGGGGGCTTCCAAAAACCGATGGAATACTGGATCGGGGCCCTGACCTTCACACCAGATGGCTCAACGATGATTTCAGGCAGCCGTGATTGTTCGATCAAATTTTGGGATATGCCCACCCTTCAGGAGCGACGGACCCTCAAAGGGCATTCTGAATGGGTTCGAAACCTCCTGGTCTCTCAGGATGGGAAAGTGTTAATCAGCGCCAGTGATGATGGAACAGTCAAAATGTGGGACATCGAGAGCGGGCGACAATTTCGTACGATCAAATCACACAAAGGCCCCGTACGAGGTATTGCCCTGTCTCCGGACGGAAGGTTCTTGGCGACGGCTGGAAACGACCGCTTGGTGACCTTGTGGGAAGGAGGGGAAGAATAAGTACATCCTTATTCAGTCATCCAAGGGTAACGAAGAGATTCTAAGCCCTGAACAAATAAGTCTCGTGAGAACTTCACGACCAAACTCTTCTATTCGTCTTTTCCCCATTCCCCCATCTCCGCACTAGCCTCTTCTCCCGGGCGGACAATTCCGTACCGTTTACACTTTTCCCATAGACCCTTTCTGGACAAACCCAGAACTTTGGCTGCCGTGATTCGGGCCCATCCTGTTCGTTGGAGAATTTCTAAGATATGCTGTCGCTCAAATTGTTCACGGGCAGCAGCCAGAGTTTCCATGGCTCCCGCTTTCCCTGATTTTCCTCCCAAGTGTTCACCGCAAAATCCACAGCCAGGTTGGGGGTCTCCCCCGGAATAGGGACATCGGCTCTGACCACATAAGTCCCAGACCTGAACCTCTGCTGAGGGACCAGTTAATGCCACGGCACGCTCGACGGTATTTTCCAATTCTCGAACATTTCCCGGGAACGAGTACCGAAAGAGGATTTCTCTCGCTTGCCGAGAGAGCTTCTTGGGTTCCTGCTTCTGCCTCCCGGCCATCGTTTCCAAAAAATGTTGGGCAATCGGCAAAATATCCTCCCGCCGTTCTCGAAGAGGAGGAAGGTGCACCGGGACCACATTCAACCGGTAATACAGATCCTCTCGAAACCGACCCTGTTCAACTTCTTTTTTAAGGTCCTTTTGGGTGGCACAGACGACCCTGACATCGACTTCAATCGTCTCATTGCCCCCAACCCGTTCAAATTGTCGTTCCTGAAGAACTCGTAGGAGCTTGACCTGTACGACCGGAGAAATTTCTCCGATTTCATCCAAAAAAATCGTTCCCTGGTGCGCCAATTCGAATCGACCTCGCCGTTGGCGCAATGCCCCCGTGAAGGCTCCTTTCTCATGCCCAAACAACTCAGCTTCCAGGAGTGTTTCCGGAAGTGCGGCACAACTCACCTTGACCAACGCATGTTGACGCCGGGGGCTATTGGCATGAATGGCATTGGCGATGAGTTCCTTTCCAGTCCCACTCTCACCCATGATGAGCACCGTGGCGTCCGCACCAGAGACGAGTTGAATTTTTTCGAGAACCTCTCGCATCCGATCATTCTTCCCCACGATCCCCTGAAAACTAAATTTGCTTTCCAGTTCATCACGCAGGACTCGGTTCTCTTCCCTGAGAGCCATCACGGCACACACCCGCTCCACACTGAGCAACAATTCGTCCATGGAAAACGGTTTGGTAATAAAATCATACGCTCCACATTTCATGGCATTCACGGCCGTATCGACAGACCCATGAGCCGTAATCACGATAACTTCCGTTCCAGGACAATGCTCTTTACACGTCTTGACAACTTGCAAGCCGTCGGCCCCGGGCATCCGCAAATCGGTCACCACCAGATTAAAGTGAGAAGACTGCAACCGCTCCAATCCTTCCAAGCCCGTACTGGCTTCTTGCACCTCATAGCCGACGGCTTTCAACGCATCGACCATGGACACACGCATCAGAGGTTCATCATCAATAATGAGAATGGAGCCGGCATTCATGTGCTCACCTTCATCCCTGACATCGAGCGGGTTCGGACCAATGGCAATCGGATGAGGAAGGTGGTCCCTTTGCCTTCTTCACTGTCAACCACCATATCTCCACCATGTCGTTGAACAATCCCCAGGCTCACGGATAACCCCAGTCCTGTCCCTTCACCCGTACCCTTGGTGGTAAAAAATGGGTCAAAGATATGGGGTTTCACATCCGAGGCAATCCCACAACCCGTGTCTTCGACCTCGATCTCACATGCCTCTTCTCGTTTACGGGTTCGAAGCGTCACCCTTCCTCCTTTGGGAAGCGCCTGAACAGCGTTCAAGACCAAGTTCATCATGACTTGTTCAATCATATGAGAATCAACAAAAACCTTTTCCAAGCGATGATCGTACTCCTTGAACAATTTGGCTTCTTTAGCTTCAAACACATGCTCCGTCAAAACCCCAACACGGTCCAGAATCGCATGAAGATCCGTGAATGCTAAGTCCGGATCTCGTTGTTGGGAGAAATCCAGGAGTTGTCGAACAATCCGCTGAACCCGACGCAGACCATCCTCCATAAAGCTCAAATACTCCTGCGATCGCTCCGGGGTCAACGTGCCTTTTTGAATATTATAGAGACAATTCAAGATTCCCCCTAACGGATTATTCACCTCATGGGCCACCCCAGCCGCTAATTTCCCGATAGAGGCCAACCGCTCAGAATTTTGGACCTGCTCCTCCAGGTATTTGCGTTCCGTGATATCTCTGGCGATGCCCAAAACACCATTTTGTACTCCTTCATCATCGAGAAGCGGTGCCACACTCACCAGGACTGACCGCAACTCTCCCTGTCGACTGATGATTTCCACTTCATAGACTTGCTTACTTCCAAAATCCAACGTTTCCTGCAAATATCGACCCCGAAAACGCTTGGACAGGAGTGACAAGTAGGGTTTACCGATCAGATCTTCCTTGCGGTATCCCCAGGCTTCAACCTTTTCATTCACGTAGGTAAATCGTAAATCGACATCCAATGTGTAAATCACATCGTTGGCATTTTCTAAGAGATTCTCGATATACACCTTGGCCTGTTCGATTTCACGAGTCCGTTCATACACTTTACCCTCCAAAGCTTCGTTATATTGCTGGAGAGTCGCTTCAAGCTTTTTATGCTCGGTAATGTCTCTCAATTGCACCATGATGGAATAGGTCTTTCCTAACTCAATACGAATAAGATCCATCTCCATGGACTTCACTGCACCATCCTGCCCCGTCACCTCGACTTCGGTCGTCGGAACCTGGGATTCACCCTCAATAACCTTGGCCAGTAAATCCTGACTGGATGCTCGAAAATCTTGAGCAATCAATTCCACGAATTTTCTCCCCTGTAACCGTTCTGCCTCATATCCCAGAATATCCTGCTGACGAGCATTGATATCCACGATATCCCCTTCAGCATTCACGATAAAAATAGAATCTGCCGAAAAGTTGAACAGGGCCTTATAGCCCGCTTCGGAATCGGAAAGCTGTTGGGTCCGTTCGCTAACCAGCCCTTCCAGTTGAGTCGTATACCGTTCCACTTCACGTTCCAACGCCTTGCGATCGGTCGTATCCCTCACAAACCCCCGGGAGTACACCACGGTATGGGTTTCGGGATCCATCAGTGTGGTCGTATGAATTTCCACCGCAATTTCATCATGGGATTTCATGCAAAACACCGTTTCGATCGAACGTTCTCCGCCCGAAGCCAACCCATGAACATACTCCTTCACTCGCTCTCGTTGGACCGCCGGCACGATATCCCAGAGGAACATGTCACGCATTTCCTCGTGGGTGTACCCTAATTTACGCAGTTCCGTTTTATTCACATGGACAAAACGCCCAGATGAGTCGAGTTGGTGAATCATTTCAGGCGCGTTTTCGATCAAATCTCGATATTTCTCTTCCAATCGTCCGATTTCCTCAACCTTCTGATTCAATTGGGAGAAGGATTGTTGGAGGTTGTCGGCCATTCCATTAAATGTTTCCGCTAAACGCTCGATTTCATCGCCTGTATGGAGAAAGATTTTTTCAGAGAATTTTCCCTTCCCGAATTCTTCGACCCCTTCAGAAAGGGCCTGGATGGGCTTGACGATTCGTCCGGCCACTAACACACCTGTGCCCCATAAAATCACGAATACGGCCACCCCATAGGAGGCGACTTTCACCAGGAGTTCTTGTAAGGGAGCATAGGTTTCGGCTGGATCCTGGCCCGCTAGCATGTGCCAGGACTGGCCACCAAAACTTTCAGGGGCCAAAGGGACTCCCAAATGAAGCGGGGCATACCCCACGATGGAATTGCTGGCTCCGTGGGGGTCACGTTTGGCCACCATCCACCCGCCTACCCCTTTCTGAAATTCTTCGATTAAACTCGCAGGAATGACGTGTTCCTCGAGCGAAAGAAGCGGACAGAGAATCGGCCGTCCATCAGAAGCCACGAGCATAGCATGACCCGTTTCTCCCGCAGCGACCTCAGAAATAGATTGGAATAAGGAATCTCTCCGTAAAAGAATACTGATGGCCCCGACTACTTTTTTTCGAGGGTCATCCCAGATCGGGACTCCGACATTCAGCACATGCGTACCAAAACCCGGGTCAAAAGAAAGATCGCTCACGAATCCTTGGGCATCTTGGCTATTCACAATCGCTTTCCACCATATACTGTCACCATGAAAAAAACTGGCCTGAGGAAACGAACTCAACACGAGAGCGCCTTGACTATCGACTACGACAATCGCCAGATAATCCGACTTTCGAATGGCATGCCATTGAATCAAGTAATCTGTTGCATACTTATTGATAAAGACGGGAAATTCATCTTGGCGAGCCCGTAGACGCCAACTGTCCTGCCACTGTTGAATTAAGGCTTGGATTTCCTCAGAGTTTTTGTCCTGATAACTCCGATTGGAATTTACGACAGCACTGCGTATAAAGGGAATGGTCGCCAATTGCTGGGCCTCGTTGATCCCGCGAATGATCTGGGTTTCCACCTTACGAGCCACTTCAACGGCAACCCCCTTCATATTGATCCCCGCTACCTCTTGGAGCGCACGTTTTTCTTCAAAATAGGTCAGAAGAAGAGAGAGAATGAGAGGCAAAAGACCAACCAATACGATGGCCAGGATGGTCTTACCTTTAAGTTGGAGGGAAAGCCCAAAGCGTTTCACTTTGGTAACACCCAATTGCAGGTCACATAATCAAGAATTCATGATATTTTTAGGAATTTTGATGATCCTTCTAAGAGGATGTCAAGAAACGGTAACACGATTGAACAACAATAAAGGTATAAACACCTAGGTTCATGTCATAAAAAGATGCTTTTGAGGCACGCAGCAACGACCTCGATTTAGACGATTACTTTCCTTTATTGAGCAATTTGCCTTCAGAACCTGGCCAAAGAAGGAGAAGCGGACTGGCCACAAAGATAGAGGAATAAGTTCCGACCATCACCCCTAATAACAACGCCAGAGAAAAATCATGGAGAACCTCCCCTCCAAAAAGAGTCAGAGGCACTAATACCAACACAACGGTCAGGGTGGTGACGAGGGTTCGACTGAGGACCTGATTGATGCCGTTATTGATGATCGTCGTCACCGTTTCCCTCCTCCGCCTTCGAAGGTTTTCACGGATACGATCGAATACCACGACGGTATCTGTCAGGGAGTACCCGGCCAAGGTTAACAAAGCGGTCACGACGAGCAGAGTAATCTCTTTATTCAGCAGAAAGTAAATTCCGAGAACGACCAAGACGTCGTGAAAGGTGGCGACGGCCGCCGCGACCCCAAACCGAAATTCAAAGCGAACAGCAATGTACAAAATAATCCCGATTAAGGACAGCACGATGGCAATAAGGGCATCTTCCTGAAGTTTCTTCCCGATGGTCGGCCCGATGGAAGTACTGGAATCAACCACAAACCCATGGTTGGGAAACTCCGTTTTGAACGCCTCGATGATTTTTTTACTGATTTCTTCTTCAATGGTCGTTTCAGTTTTGACCCGAATGAGGAGTTTTTGATCCTGGGTAAATTCCTGAAGCTCCGCATCACCCAAGCCATGGGTCTCCAAGGCTTTCCGAGCATCGGCAATCGGTAACGGCTGATCAAATTTCAGCTGAACGGCGGTCCCCCCCGCAAAATCGATCCCAAGGTTGGCCCACCCGCCAAGAACGCCGACAATGGCCACCAAACCGATGAAGACCAGCACTCCCGAAACGAGAAAAGCCATTTTCCGTTTGCCCATGAAATCAATGTCGGTTTTTCCAACGATTTCCATCATGATCCAGACATGCTCCCTATGAAAGCCTTATAAGCAAAAGAGTCTCCTCTTTCACCGTTCTTCCTGACCCCCAGCATACATTCTTCCGCCTATACTCTAGATACTTAACGACTCTAATTTTCTCCGATTCAAAAAATCAAACACGACTTTGGTTCCCACGAAAGCGGTAAACAGATTGATGGCGATCCCAAGACATAGGGTTACCGCAAACCCTTTAATCGGTCCTGTCCCAAATAAAAAGAGAGCAAGCCCGGTGATCAAGGTCGTCACGTGAGCATCCACGATCGTCAAGAAGGCTTTTTCAAAGCCCGCATCCACGGCCAACCGAATCGGGCGTCCGTTCCGCAACTCCTCCCGGATCCGTTCGAATATCAACACATTCGAATCCACCCCCATCCCGATCGTCAGGATGATTCCGGCGATCCCCGGAAGAGTGAGGGTGGCGTTGAGACCGGACAACGCTCCTAACAAGCCGAGCAAGTTCAAAAACAAGGCCACATTGGCGATCACTCCCGACAACTTGTAATAGATCACCATAAACACAAGGACCAAAGACCCGGCAATTAACGTCGTGCGCAACCCTTTGTCGATGGAATCCTGTCCCAATGAAGGGCCGACCGTTAAATCTTGCAAGGTTTTCAAGGGAGCCGGAAGGGCCCCGGCTCGTAAGACCACAGCCAAATCATTCGCTTCATTCGTGGTGAACGTGCCACTGATCACCGCACGTCCACCGCTGATTCGTTCATTGATGACCGGAGCGGAATAGACTTTCCCGTCAAGGACGACGGCCATTCTCTTACCAACATTGTCGGCGGTGACGAGGTCAAACTCTCGGGCACCCTTGCTATCAAACGTCACACTGACCGTCGGCTCATTAAATTCACCGATGGTGACTCGAGCATCTTGCAGCACATCCCCAACGAGAGCCGCATCTTTTTTGACCAGGTAGGGAATACTAAATTTTGGTCCATCCCGATCCGCTTGTGCGGTTTCAAAAAGAATTTCAGCCTCTTCAGGAACTCTGCCCGCAAAGTCCTGTCGAACCTTCTCCTCCTGTCCCCTGTCTACCTGTGTTGGAAGTTCCAAAGCGATTTTGTCTTCATGCAGCATCTTAAATTCCAACAAGGCCGTTTTTTGGATGAGATCTTTCGCACGTTGCGGATTCTGGACACCAGGCAACTGTATGGCGATTTGATTCACACCCAACCGCTGGATCAAGGGTTCTGCCACCCCAAATTCATCGATACGATTCCTGATGGTTTCCAACGCTTGATTGATTGCGGAAGTTTTTATCCGAGCCTCTTCATCCGACCGCAGCTCATAGGCTAATTGTGTCTGCGAATTGGTTTCACCCGTAAAACTCGGCAACGCATCATCGATTAAGGTTCGGGCCTCATCGGCATCCGCCTCCTTCTCCAATTCGACGACTACACGATTGTTTCCTTCCCGTCGAACCTGCGAGAAGGTAATGTCCTTATCCTTGAGGAGGTCCTCGACAGCTTTTCGTGAACGGTCAACCGCAATTTCTACCGCTCGGTCTTCTTCCACCTCCAACACCAAATGAATGCCCCCTTGCAGGTCGAGTCCAAGTGAGAGACCGCGATGACTAAAGATCTTTTTGAGTGTATCGGGCAGCCCTTGATAGATTCCCGGCAGGGATGGAAGGGCCAAGAGACACGAGATGATCGTCACGACAAGAAGAAGGATAAACCTTCCACGAACCTTTTTCATTCAAGTACCCCTTACGACATTAGGATTCATTCGATGTTCGGATAGTGGAGATATGCTCCCGTTGCATCCGAATTTTGGTGTTGTCCGAGACCTGAACGGTCGCGGTCTCTTTATCAAGATTGGTAATCGTCCCCCAAATCCCGGAAGACGTGATAACCTTATCTCCTTTTTTCAATGCTTCCAGCATTTCTCGCTGCTTTTTCTGACGACGTTGTTGGGGCAAAATGAGGAGGAAATAAAACACCACAAATATCAACAAAAACGGAATAAGAGACAATAAGCCGGCCGAAGAATCGGGGGCGGGTGTACTCGTCTGTGCCCAAACCAGTGATGGCATAACCATACCTCTCGACCTCTATACAAACATAAGGTGGTTCATCAGATCGTCACTTCTTGCTCGAAGGTTCCCTTGGGATCGGAACCCCGTATCCGATAAAATTGCTCTCGATAATCCGGGAATGAGTCCGTTCGAATGGCCTGGCGGATTTCACTCATTAACGTGCCATAATACCAGAGATTGTGTATAGTATTCAGTCGAACTCCCAACATTTCTTGGGAGAGAAAGAGGTGTCGCAAATACGCTCGAGAAAACCGTTGACAGACAGGGCATGAACACTCGGCATCGATGGGATCGGGATCGGTCGCATAGCGGGCCTGCTTAATGAGAACCCGACCGGTCCTGGTAAAAAGCCATCCTGTCCGGCCATGGCGTGTTGGAATCACGCAATCGAACAGATCGAGACCACGCCCGACCCCTTCGATGACATCTTCCGGCAACCCCACCCCCATTAAATACCGTGGCCGTAAGGCCGGAAGTCCCTCTACGACAATATCGATCATGTCCAACAAGGCCGACTTTTCCTCCCCCAGCGAGAGGCCTCCCAGGGCATAACCATCCATATCCAATCCCGCCAAATCTTCGGTTGATTGTCGACGAAGATGAGGAAACGTCCCTCCTTGAACAATCCCAAATAAGAATTGGTGGTCTTTCTTCGATACGGATTGACAGCGTCGAGCCCAACGCGTCGTGCGCTCAAGAGCATCGAGCGCCTGTTCTTCTGTACAGGGAAAGGGAGGGCAATGGTCCAGCACCATCATCACATCCGATCCCAGAGCGACCTGAATGGCGATACATTTTTCCGGAGAAAGCAAATGCCAATCGCCGTTGAGGTGGGACTGAAAACTGACCCCTTCTTCCGTCACCTTACACAGATCGGCCAAGCTTACCATCTGATACCCACCACTATCAGTCAGAATTCCCCCGTCCCATCCCATAAAGGCATGGAGTCCCCCCTGAGCCTCGATAAGCTCATGCCCAGGTCTGAGAAAAAGATGATAGGCATTGGCCAAAATCATGTGAAACCCGCATTGACGCACTTCATCCGGATGCATTCCCTTGACGGTCCCCTGAGAACCAACCGGCATAAACGCCGGAGTCTCGATATCCCCGTGCGAAGTGGCGAACACACCCGCTCGCGCCGGAGAGTCAACCGATTGATGTTGGACAGAAAATGCCGTCATGAGCCCCACGTTCCTTCCACTGACCGATCAAACCATCGCAATTTTGCGCCTCGCCCATCCTTACATTTTTTCTGGAGCGGAGACCCCGACCAACTCTAATCCATTTTTGATGACAGTTTGAACCTGTCGAAGGAGGGCCAGACGGGCCGAAGTCAATTCAGGGGTGACCTCATCCCGAGGCACCTCTTCTTGGCTGGATAGAGCTTCCCCACCAGGCCCACCTTCCGAAGGCAGCGGGTCATGAAAGGAGGGGTCAGAGGGGCCCAAAGGAGGGAGAATTCGATGTTTATTGTAGTAGGCATGTAATTGGGCAGCGAGTTCTTGCAAGTAAAACGTGAGACGATGAGGTTCGAGTGCCGAGGCGCTTCCAGCCACCACGTTGGGATACTGTGCCAGTCGTTTGATCAGCCCCAATTCATCGCCTTCAACCAACAAGCCATGCTCAACTTCTTGAATTGAGGGAATCGGAATCTGTCGTTCCTGAGCCACACGAAAGAGACTGGCTAACCGAGCATGGGCATACTGCACGTAATAGACCGGATTGTCCGAGGATTGTTCTTTTGCCAATTCCAGATCGAAATCCAAATGCGTATCGGCCCGGCGCATGATGAAGAAAAATTTAGCCGCGTCCGGCCCCACCTCTTTCAGCACGTCCCTAAGCGTGACAAACTCACCGGCTCGCTTTGACATTTCAATTTTTTTCCCACGGCGCAGGAGACTCACCATTTGAACCAGGACCACCCTCAGAGCCTCTTTGTCATACCCAAACGCTTGAACTGCGGCATGCATACGGGGAATGTACCCATGATGATCGGCACCCCAGATATTGATCAGGGTATCGAATCCTCTGGATAACTTTTCTCGATGATAAGCGATATCAGCAGCCAAATAGGTATAGCTACCGTCTTGTTTCTGGACAACCCGATCTTTCTCGTCACCAAACTGAGAGGATCGGAACCACCACGCACCTTCTTCCTCTCCGACCAATGTCCGTTGGGTGAGATCATCAAGGGCCTCCTTGATCAAGCCATCTTTGTGAAGTCGAGTTTCGCTAAACCAATTTTCAAACCCTACCCCAAATGCATGTAAGTCCTCACGAATTCTTGACAAGAGAATCGTACAGGCAAATTGCGCACAGTGTTGTTCGGCCTCGTCGACGGAACCCTCCAAAAGGTCTTTCCCTTTGCTCTGAAAGAGTGAGTCAGCCAAATCTGCAATATACCCACCATGGTACCCATCCTCAGGAAATTCCGGAGACTCCCCACACTTCTCGCGATACCGTGCAAACACTGATTGGCCTAAGAGTCGTAATTGCCGTCCCGCATCGTTGATGTAATATTCTCGTGTCACCTCATACCCGACAGCCTGTAACAGAGAAGCCATAGCCTGTCCAATCGCTGCCCCTCTCCCATGCCCAACGTGGAGGGGACCTGTCGGATTGGCGCTGACGAATTCAAGCAGAATGGATTTTCCCACCCCGAATCGATGCCTGCCATAGGCCGACCCATCTTCCTCGATCGTCTGCAAGACCTTCACCCACAAAAGAGGATGGAGAGTCAAATTGAGGAATCCTGGTGGAGCAACGTCGATGCGTTGGAATAAATCGGCTGAACCCTCTCGAAGTTCCTCCGCTAAAATTTCAGCGATTTTGATGGGGGGCTTCTTAGCTTGTGAAGCTAAGGTCATAGCCACATTGGAAGATAAATCCCCCCATTCGGGTCGTTTAGGGGGTTCCAGGAAAGGGACCGGGAGCGTTGAGAGGGCGAGTGCTCCGCGTTCTTGTGTAGATTTCAAGGCAGCGGAAATGGCTTGAACAACCTGATCTTGAAGCGTATTGGACACGGAAATTCTTCTATGTATTGAAAATGTAAAGGTTTTTTAGCCGCGGCGAATGTAGCACAGCCTATGAATCATGGCAAGGAAGGCCTTCTCGTTGATTGCCAGCACCCAGAAAAGAATGAGGGGAGGCGTTCATCGTTGTGTCCCAGCATTCCCTCACGAGCCGAAGTATAGGCAATGTCGAAAAATTCAAACAAGGCTTTTGTGAACAGGCCTGAACCGCACTCCAGTTAGCACACCCACAGAAATTTTTCACAACTCGAACGTGGGCCCCTTTTGGGGCCCATCGGCATGGATCTGTCGGACCGAATAGCAACAACGCAGGAATGCCTAAACGCACTGCTAGATGGGAAAGGCCGGAATCATGGCCGATAAAGACGTTGGCATTCAGCAACCGTTCGCTAAGCGCGCAAAGATCCAACCCCTGAATAATCTGAACGTTTTTGTCGGAAAAATATTGCAACCGATCTAACGCCTCATTATCAGCCGGTCCCCCAACCAGTGAGATGTTCTCCCACCCTTCTCTCAACAAGACCAGAATAAGTTCCTCAAAAAACTCTGGAGATGCACATTTATGCGGACTTCCGCTCCCAGGGTGAATCATCAACTCAGTGGTTTGCCTCTCGGAAACCGTTAAACCGGAAGGAAATCGGAGAGGTCGTTCAAGGTCAGAAAAGGAGGACGACCCGGGTTCCAGTACCATTGGAATCCATGGCGCCAGGGTTTCCAGGTAACACTCCGAGATATGAGTGGCCTTAAGAGAGTCAGAGAGCGGCGAACACCGAATCATGTCTTTTACCCCTTTTTCCCGACACCATCCTTCCCACCACCCCTCCCTGTCATTCATCCAAAAAACGGCGCGATGATTAGGGGATTGACCATCCCCAATTGATTCAGACTCATTCTCGGAACGCCAAGGATTCACCGAATGAAAAGCAGTCTGATCGAAGGAGTGGGACTCATCGAGTTCATGCCCCAATAACAGAAGTTTGCCGATCTCACTGTGGCCATACCACACCAGATCGTGACGGGGATACGTGTTCCTAAGCAGACGAAGCGCAGATAATGAAAGAACGGCATCGCCCAGAGAACCAGGATGAAATACGCAAATTCGGCCTGACATACGACTGTGGAGTGCTAGAGATCCAACTGACTTTTCCGAACGAATTCAAGATCGGAAGGTGAATTGATATTCAGAAAAGAATAATGATGAGGATCCAGATCTTGAACACATTCCCCAGAAAGGACGGTCACACGTAATTGAGGATCTTCGGCAAGATTTTGAATCCGAAGGTCGTCTCGTTCAAAACATTCCAGAATGGAAGGGCAACAGTTTTTCGAATACCTTGCGTGTAACGTTTGAAACCCCATACCCAACCGAACGACCAGCACATCGCAATCCGGTTTGGCACATAACCATCGAATAAGGTTGGGATTCAGAAATGGCATATCACAGGCAACGGCAAACACAAGAGGATGGGTTGCCTCCTTAAGACCCGTATACAATCCCCCTAGAGATCCTTTTTGAGGAATATGGTCGGTCACCACACGAACGGGTAAATGAGAACAATCATAATCATCAATCGCATTCACCACCAGAACTTCCCGAAAAATTTCTCCCATGATTCGGCAAACACGGTCAAGAAAGGGTTCCCCCTGAATTTTCAACAAGCGTTTATCTGTTCCCATCCGACGACTCTTTCCGCCGCCAAGAACAAGGCCGGTAATATCCAGGATCCAATACTCCTTATTTTATTGAATAGATTGGCTGAAATAAAAAAAGGGGGGTGGGAGCTGGTCCCACCCCCCCGTTGGAGTGTTGCCCGTTGGGCGCGGTCGGCCCCTTAACTGGTGCCGCCCTGCTCCTTGCGGCGATTGGCGCGGCGGGTCAAAATCCACCCTTCTACGATCACCAACCCCACGGCCGCGAGCCCCGCATACCACTTCGCCTCCGCCGGAATCGGCGGCTCCAGCACGAGATAATAGAACGCTGAGACCGCCATCTTCCGGCCCACGTCCCCATTATGCCCGTCCCACGCAAAGAAGTTGATCGGGATATATTTGCCCAACTCAATGTACGTATCCTCTTCATAGTCGCCCTTCAGCGGCCGTGAAATGATCACCGTCCACCGGCCATCCTTCCACTCCGCCTTCACCAGCTTCAACTGCTCTTCGCTGAAGTCATCCCGGTCCTCCAGGTCTTGATCCCACCCGGTGCCCGTGTAGGCCAACAAGTTGCCATCGGCCGTCCACTTCGTGATATCCACCGGGAAGGTCTCATCGCCCCAGAAATACCGCGGCTTCCGCGGCGCCGGCAGCTCCTGCCACTTAATGGGCATCTGGAACGCCACGCCATCATTGAACACTTGATAGCTCGTCTGCTTCGCCGCGATCGAGTCCGGGTGGAACGGATCATCGTCAAACTTCGAGCCGCCCGGCGCTTGTTCCTCGACGCCGTAGTCCGCCAGGTTCACTTCATACGGCTCCCAGTCCACCTCATCTTCCTGCACACTCTTCGTCCGGTCATCCCACCGGAACATCAACGTCAGATGCGTGTCGTTGTACAATGACTGCACCCAGATGTCATCGATGCGGTTGACGAAGTTGCGCGGCTTATGCGTGATCTGCCCGCCCATGGCCACAATCCGCCGGCCCACCTTCTTCCACCGCTCGTCATGCTCATCGGTCGGCAGCTCCCCTTCCACGAACACCGAGGGGATGACGAAGTTGATCTTCGGCTTATCCGTCAACGGGTCAATGCCCCGGGGCTTGGCCGTCAGCAACGCTTGCGCGATCTCCGGCGTCACTTGGCCCCCATTGATGTCCACGTCCAGATCCCGTTCACACAGATGGTTGACGTAGTTGGCGATATGCCAGCGCTCTTCGACCGTCGTGTTATCCGCGAACGAGGGCATCGGCGTCCCGTTAATGCCCGTCGAGAACGTCCGGAAGATGTTCTTCACGTTATACGCATCCTGGCGACTGCCCCGGAAGTTCCAGCACTTATGCCAGTCGGCCGGCTGAATGGAGAAGCCCCAGTCATCTTTCAGGTTAAACGCGTTGCCATCGCCCCGGCCTTCCACGCCATGGCATTCGATACATTTATTCGACACCACCAGCTCCGCCCCCTTCACGATGGATTCGGGACTGGCCGGAATGGCTTTGGCCGCCAATTGGTCCAACTGCAAGATATTCAACTCTTCAAACTCTTCATCCTGCCAGGAGCGGTCCTTGACCAACTCCGTCGTCACGAACGCCAGTACATCCCGGCGTTGCTCTTCGGTCAGGATGCCTTCCCATGAGGGCATTGCCGAGCCCGGCAGCCCATGCGTGACCGTTTGGAACAGGTCCACGTCGATCAGCGGCAGCTCCCCGCTGGCCGTATGCCGAATTTTAAAGGTGCCCGCGTTAAAGTTCCGGGGACGCGGCCATAACCGGTCCGCGCCCGGGCCGTCCCCGGCCCCCTCCACCCCATGGCACCACACACATTTCGTAAAGTACACCCGTTTGCCCGCTTCCACCTTTTCGGCCGGGAACGGCGCCGGCAGTTTGCCCGCACTAAATCCTTCCGCCCCTTCGCCATAGGCCGGGCCGGTGACGCTCAGGCTGCCCACGACGAGTGCGGCACTCAGCAGGCCGACACTCAGCAGCCCGCGTGCTTGCGTGTTGTGTTTCATCGTTTGTCCTCGATTGATTGTCGTTAGGTGGTTCATCATCCCGTGGCCCTCCTCTTAATCCCAGGTCCGCGGGTAGTAGCCCGTGTGCCAGTATTCGAACATAATCACTTTCCAGATCTCATCCACCGTCAAGTGCTGCTCCCACGGTGGCATCACCGACGCCCACGGGAACCCTTCGCCCGGCAGCCCGATGCCGCCCTTGGCCACTCGCCAGAACACGAACGTCTCTTGTAACTGCGCGATCGTCCCCGCGTCCGTGAAGTTGGCCGGAATGGGGTTAAAGGCAAACGCCCACAGGCCCCGCCCGTTGAGATTATCCCCATGGCAGAAGTGACAGTTTTGAAAGAAGATCTCCCCGCCTTCCCGCACGTGTTTGATATAGCCCTGCGCGTTCGGGTCCCACGGGTTATCTTCCGCACTCGCACTCTTCATCAACCGCCCCATGTCCTGGGAGACGATATGGGCGTTGGAGTATTCCTGGTCGTACTTGCCTTCCGGGTTCACCCGGAAGGGGCTTTGCGCCGTCTGCAGCACGTACGTCTTGCCATGCACCTTCGTCGTCGCCGGCGGCGCCGGATGCACCGTCCGCAACTCAATCGGCTCTTCAAAGCTCGGCAACAGCGAGTTGTACATAAACCCGCCTAAGCCGATCGGTAGCAACACCAGCAACAGGCCTCGCAACGCCTTGGTCAGCCCCGAGTTGGCATCCAACACCGAGATGATCGGCCGCTTGAATTCTTCCCACTCCGGTTGCGAGCCCGACACCCACATGAAGATGCCGCAGGCCGACACCGTCCCGTAGATGGCTCGCACGCTGAACGGAATCGGCGGATAGATCCGGTACTTCAGGTAGAACAGGTTAATGAAGCACCAGACGAAGATCCCCGCCCAGAACTTCGGTAGCCCGATGCCCGCGCGCTTCAGCAGGAAGTTGCACATCGAGAAGAACAGAATACAGATGGCCAGCTCCGTGATCATCTGCATCGGCATGTAGCCTTCCACTAATTTAAGCCACGTCATTCTTCTGTACTCCTATATTCGAGTTATACCCTGGTTAAATATATTATTCTTTTGCCGGAAGTGGTTGGCCTTCCTTCAATTGAGCCAAATAATCCACGATCTTGCTCAAAGCCCCACCGGTTAATCGGACACCGAAATCTTTGGGCATTTGATTATCCGGGTAATCTTTCACCACATAGGCACTTGGGTTCAGGATAGATTCGGTGATGTACTCCTTTGTGGTTTTGGCCTTTCCACCATAGCCAGCATCTTTCATTCGCTTGGGTGCATTGGAACCTTCCCAGAGTTCAGGCCCGACTTTTCCGGTGGCACCCTCAATTCCAGGAATGGTATGGCATGCCGGGCAACCAGCACTCATGAACAATTTATCATGAGGCTCACTGCCATCAGCCAAAATATTTCCACCAGCTCCTCCACCCTCTTCCTCGTCACTTGCCACCGGGCGATCGGCTTCCGGAATAAACTTTTCATAAGAAGCCACGATTTCGTCATAGCTCGGAGCCTCTTTCCCTTCTCTCGTATACATCCAGGTATCCACGGCAGCCAACTCCCCTAACAGGAGAGAGATCGGTGGCTTATGGATTTTTGGCATCGGACTTTCCGTATCATTTGAACCTTTAACTCCAAAACCGGGAACCACATAACAGTTTGGACAAGCATGTGATTCAGCAATATACTCCTGACCATTCGTGGCCGTTCCCGATCCTTCAAACGCTTCCTTTTGTACGGAAGGACGAGAGGCAGGATCATTCATGTGGTAATTAGGTTCTTTTAACCTTTCACTGGCCCTATCAGGAATTCCAAATAAGTTTGGAGCCCGCTCACTCAAAAATCCTTTTTGGAAACCATGGCAAAGAGGACACTGCCCCTTGCCGATCGCCCCTTGGGTTTTGCTTTGCCCGATCCCACCAAAAATGATTTTCTCGCCTTCGTCACCTAACTGCTGAGGAGACATACTGGCAAAGTCCAACTTCACGACCGGGGGAGGAAATCCACCCTCCACCTGAGGCAACCAGTTCCCATAACCCGAAAGTGCAGCGGCCACAAAGAACATGAATCCGCCGATCTTCATCAAGGCACTGATGTTCGGAAAATACAGACCCATGATAAAGGCCATGACTGTAATCATGACCAGAGAGACGGGAAGCAAACGGCTTTCCCCATAAAAGTTGTTCTTATAGTTTGCGATAGCGATCAAAACCAGAAACGCGCACAACATTCCGATGAATGTCTGGAAGGTTGCTCGTTTCTTTTGAACCGGGTCTTCGATTTTTGCTTGAAAATACAGCAATAGACCAACCAGCATCGCAAAAACCGGCCAACCTATTCCTATAGCCTCACCAATTAACTCAACCACAGTTGCTGTCCTCCAGATTTGGGGCTGCCATGGGCAGCCCCATTAGTTTGTAAATGGTATTCCTAAATTACGATCCTGTTGCTGGTTGCGGAGATGGTGTTCCTGGCACTGGTTGGGTGACCGGACCCGTAACAGGAGCTTTTTTCACCCCCAATGTTCCCAGCCAGAACACAAACATGATGCTAATCCAGAAGAACAACACGTTGAACGAAATAACATTCGCCGCAAACCCGATGGTATGGGTATAGGCCCATGGCGAGTTATCGCGCATAATTTCGTTCACATGCCAGAACAAGCGCACTGAAGAACGAATGTATCCCATCAGCCCCATCATCCAGGTAAAGGCTGTAGCCAGCATGATCAAAGCATATTGGGAGCGGGGAGCAATTTTCCCCCATTGAATAGGTCCTAATTGTCTCGCCCCTTTCAACATCGCCAAATTCAAGGGCGTCATTAAAATCAAGCATGACAGGGTTCCGGCCACCTGAGGCACGGACAACCCAATTCGCACGTTTGCTGGGATGAAATATCCATAGCAGGCCAACCAAATATTATTTAATTGGCCGATCAAGAAGAAACACCCGATAAAGATATTCCCGAATTTCGCCCAACTCACGGTCGGCACCCTATTACCACGCTGGTACCATATAAAACTTAGAATGGTTGTCATGATAATGGCGTTAATTCCACCGTTTTTGGCAGACATCACACCATAGTTCCCCAGCACAGGATGCTGCTGTCCACCCATAGCTTTTAACTCGGCTGGGGTCATCACGATCGTATGCGGGGTAATAAAGACCAGCAACCCAACGACGAGGATAAACACAAGGTATTTGATGTACCTCTGGAACCTTTCGGCCCCCGTCATCCTCCCCAATGCTTGCCATAAATAATAATTGGTCGTGAGAAAGAGAATACCGATCATGGTGGCCTGAATGATGAACAACCAGGCTAGCAACCCACCCATGAGGGTAATTCCCATCTGTTGGCGGTAGGCATAGACCTCACGCATTAACCAGTACCCGGCGAAGGGCAGCGGAATCAAGAAAGCCACCCCCAAGCTCATCGCGATATATCCCATCCAATCGTAGTGGGCTCGCTCTTCATCCGTCTTTGAAGACAGGAATCGGTAGGCCGCATACGCAGCCACCACACCACCACCAAACGCCATGTTGCCAAGAATCCGATGAACGTTCAAAGGATTCCAGAGCGCTGTATGGAGCACATGCCAAATATTTCCAAGGTAACGGCCTTGTTCATCTACACCAGCGGGCGACATCATGAAGGCGATCCAAGAGTTAGCCAAGAACATCAAGACCGTCCCGATGACGTTCAGGATCACGGACATGCTGAGATGCACCCATTTCAGCACTCCGACTTTCATCTTGTCCCAACCGTAGTAGTAGATATAGAGAGTTCCACTTTCCGCCACAAACATCAGCGCATAAATGTGCATGACCGGACGGAAAATCCCGGACAAATATCCGAAGAAGGCCGGATAGAGCGTCAGGAATGTAAAGATCAGAATCCCACCCAGAATGGCGGTCAACGAATAGGCGGTCAAACTAATCTTGATAAAGTCATAGGCCAATTGATCATATTTTTTGGCCATAGCTTTATCTTTGGAGACCATGCCCGCGAACTCAATACACATACAGAAAATTGGCACCGCCAGGACGAAACTGCCGTAATACAAATGCTGTTGGTTGGCGACCCAGAGCAACACGCGGCTTTCAAAGTTGTACCGAGGATAAAAGGTTTCATTGTCCTCGGTCACCGGAGCCGGCATCCCAATAGCAGGGCCCTCCGTCTTGTAGTAGACATCCCGGCCCATTTCGACTGGAGCTTCCTCCTCTCCCTCAGCGGCTTCCTTTTGAGCAGCAGCTACCTCAGGGGGAGGGCCACCTGGGGCTGCCCCTCCGCCACCAGCTAAAGCGGTGACAGACATGAAAATGGGCAGCAATAATAAGCTCCCCATAACCAAGAGTGCTGTCCCGGCGAACAACTTCTTGTTCCTTCGGGTCATTCGAGTGATCAGGCGACCCATTGGCCTACCTCCTTTGAAAACATGGTGTGTGTATGACTGATTTCCATTAACTGTTTAACGCTTCAGATACAAAACAAATCGAGAACATCCGAGGCTTATCGGAACATATAGAAATAATCCAAGCCCTGAGCGTCCATGAGCACCCAATCAAGGAATTGAAAATACAGAAAACAGATTACGAGTGAGATCACCACGTATACAGGGGTCATCGCATTCCTCCTCCTGTCCAAGAACGTTGAGTAAAGATTAGAGTCTTAAGGAGAGACATCGGGCTTAGCAGGGGCATTGAATACCGGAGAACCAATAGAAAAACCAGAGGCTCACGGCACATGTGAGGTAGAAAATTGCCTTGCCGATTTTTGTTTCTAATTCAGTGGGCTCTCTTAACGGTGTGGTACTGTCTGCCATTTCAAATCACCTCTCCATTAGTTCGTGTTTTTATGTAGATACATTTCCTTAATATCATTTATTGACAGAGTCTTAAAATTCATGGTATTCCAAGAATCATCGCACGGATTGATCCTGTACAAAGAGGTGTTGCACATGCGTACCAATGCAAAAGTGTTCGACATTATAGTTTTGGCCGGTATGGTTGTCAATATTCTGTTGGCTGTCTTCCTTATCCTCTACTACTTCGATTTTCTGTAACTTTCCCATCCTCAATTTTGGGTCTTCTGACTGCCCGCTGACCTTCAGAACTGGCACAACGGAAGCCAATCGTCTCATCCCGAAAATCCGGCACCATAAAAATTCGATTGGTAATCCTTAAGTCGATACCTCGACTGGTGTACCCACCTCCCCGCATAGTTTTGTATGTGGAGGGAGGGCGTCCATTTTCTACAGTCGCGGGCGTTTTCTTGCGGTAGAGGTCTTCCACATACCAATCCTCCACCCACTCCATGACGTTTCCGGCTCCATCGAACACCCCGAAGGGACTCCGGTCAAGAGAAAAGGTTCCCACAGGGGCCGACACTTCAAACCCATCTTCATCGCCACCAAAGTTGGCAGGGAATCCATCTAAACCTTCACCCCATGGCCAGGTTCGCCCATCAACGCCTCGCATAGCCTTTTCCCATTCGATCTCTCGAGGCAGACGTTTGCCTTTCCATTCGCAATAGGCTTTGGCATCAGCCCACGAAACATAGGTGACAGGCTGATTCGGTCCTCGAAGAGCTTCAAGTTTCCTCGCATACCTCGAAGGTGGACCCGGTTGGCGATAACCCGTGGCCTCTACGAACTGCATATATTGGCTATAGGTCACTTCATGCCGATCGATCCAAAAGGTTTCAAGATTCGATACATGTTGCGGTTTCTCGTTATACCCCCCTGCATTATTCCCCAAAATGAACTCTCCAGCTGGTATTTTCACCATGTCATCATCGGTGACAGCCTGGGCTTTGGGAGCCTGCCTCGTAAGGGATTCATCAGAGTTTGAAGAAGGGAAGGAAGGAGGATCCTGCTTGGCAATGGGTGGGCCTTTTAAGATCCCCATGACCGGCAAGCTCGTCATGAGCAACACACAGAGGAGAAAAATCAGCTTAAAGCGGCCATCCATATTTACTTACTCCATCAACCAACCGATTTTTCTTGACGATCTCCCCATGGAGAACACGCCCCTTTCATTTTAACGAAGGGGAACACTTACGACGGGGCGGGATCTTCAACAGGAGGATCTTTGGCACATCGGAACCCGACCGTGGCATCCGTCCTCCACATTTTGGCCGAAAACCGTTTCGTGACTCGTGCACCTAACCGTGACTCTCGCCATGAGCCCCCTCGAATCACCTTAAAGACTTCGTCGGTCTTGGGCCCCATAGGATCCCGGTAAGGCGCCTCCTGATAGTAGTCCGCCGTATAATCATCCATCACCCATTCCGCCACGTTCCCAGTCGCATCGTATAACCCAAATGGGCTTCTCCCCACCTCAAAAGATCCGACTGGGGCTAAATATTGGAACCCATCATCCTCCCCATCCACATTAGCAAACTGATAGTCGAATTTATCCCCCCAAGGATATCGACGCTTCCCTTCCCCCCGAGCAGCTTTTTCCCATTCAGCTTCTGTCGGCAACCGTTTTCCCGCCCAACGGCAATAGGCAAAGGCATCGTTCCAGGTTACCGACATCACCGGATAATCCGGACTCATCAATTTTTCGACCTTATCCTCAAAAACCGGGACTTTGGGCTTTTCCCGTTTGGTCATTTGAACAAATTTTTCATAATCACCCTGCGTCACCTCTTTCAGGTCCATGTAAAAGCCTTTGAGGTAGACGGGATGGGGAGGCCCTTCATCAGGATCCCCATTACTGACTCCCATCGTAAACGGCCCTTCAGGGACTTCTATCATTTCCCGGTTATCATCACCCATGATGGTCTTGTACATGGAAAAGTCTTGGGTTGGCATGGGTTGGAGCACCCGCGCCTTCGCAGGCTTCCCGGCGGACATGGCTTCCAGCTCCTGCTTACTCTTATAGGTCTCATACAACAGCATCGCAATCATGGCGATAAAAGACCCAAACACAAAAATAATCGACCCATAAAGGACCCCTTTATTTTCCATGCCCCTGCCCTACTCCTTGCCGCCTGTACCGATGATATTGAGGTTCAACATCCTATGAACTAGTCTATCAACATCCCTCATGCTTCATTCCATCGTAGAGGGAGGCACACTTTCTTTTCGTTGCTGAATCAGGTCCAGAATCATCGAAACCCATACCCCTAAGAATCCCCCCATCGCGGCCCCCGATGAAGCCCCGACGGTTACGGCATCGACACCTCCTAAACCCCACGCTAACAGACCGCCTAAGATCGTTCCGATAAAAATACTCAGGAAAAACCTTCGGCCACCGAAAAACCCCACTCCTGCACCGAGCATCACCCCCATAATTACCGCAGCGGGAATGAACCCAAAACCCATGGAGACTCCGATTAGGGCACCCACAGTCCCCAAGACCGTAGCCCCCAATATCACATCAAGTATTTTTCCTGTATCCATATTTGATTCCGGAATCCTCGGTCACGGGTCTTTCAAAGATTACTGGGAATGAATTTGAATTGACCCAAAGTCTATCTCCACCCCCGATCCGCCCAATAAGGAAATACCCCAGGCCTTTTCAGCAGGTTCATGGTCGTGAATTTTTAAAAAATCTTCATACACATTCACTCGTTCCTCAACCCATTCCCCTTTGCGATCTGCCCCGCTTCGAATGACGATTTCCGTGGCACTAAACATCCCGCCTTCTTTAGTCGACCCGACGGGTAACGTGGCACTCCACACATACTTGGTATTGACCGGAATAAACATAAAGTCCACATCTAAAGAAGGGTAAATCGCGGCGATCAAGTCACTTCCCTCAGGAACATCCTTCGCTCGCCAGCGCCATGTCAGTATCGGGTGGGTCTTAGGATCCCAGTCAATCTTCTTGGTGTACACGCGTTGATTGGAATCCTTGGAGTTCAAGAAGGAAACCCCATCTTCTTTCCGTATGGTATAGGTTTCCTGGGCGGTGACCACACTGCGCTGAGCATCCCAATCCTGAGGAAATCCTTTTTCTGTCGGTCGTGAAAAATCTTCCAGCACGACCGTGTCAGCGGCCATCGCCGCCGGAGAACCAGAGCCAATTTCCCAGCCACCCAGAATTCCTATCAGCAATACACTGACAAGACATCCCTTGCCGAGATCCAACCCCTTCACTCGCTTCACTCCTTTTACCAATTTCATGCAGATTCCTCTCGTGACACGACTTGAACGACCGGGGCCGGAGATACCATTTCGGAAGCGCGCCGTTCGACCACGCGTTGATCCCAACGGCTCAACCAAAAAACCACATACACAGACCCCCAGAACATAATCATATTGAGGGTGACCATTTTTGCCGCAAATCCCAGGGAAGGGGTAAAGGCCCACGGGGACACATCCTTCATGAGTTCGTTCACGTGCCAGTCCAGTCGACCGGCCGAGCGAATATACCCCATCAAACCCATCACCCAAGAAAAAGCCGCGGCCACGATAAATAGCGCGATCATCCCACGTGGCGTAATCCGTCCCCAGTGTATAGGGCCGAGCACCGGGGCCCCTCTCAGCATCATCCGATTCAACAACAGGCCTCCCATCACGACCGAGGCCGTTGTCATCCCTTGAGGAGATGAAAGCCCAACTCGAACATTCGCCGGGATATAAAACCCGTAAATGGCCAACCAAATAATATTGGCGATACCCATCACGAACAATCCAATCAGAAGGGCGTGCCCCCAGGCCGCCCATTTCACATCGGTCATACGATTCGCGCGCCGGTAAAGGATGAAACTCAATGCCGTGAGACAAATCATGACATTAATAGCCCCGTTCTTGGCTGACATCACACCAAACTGTCCGATAACAGGATGCTGGGCCGCCCCTACCGCCTTCATCTCACTGGCGGTCATCGCAATCGTGTGCGGAGTGAACCACACAAGAAAACAACCCATGAGCCCAAACACAATGACTTTAAAATATGGATGAAACCGGTCTCCGTGCTTGAAGCGGGATAAGGATTGCCAAATATAATAGTTAATCCCCAAAAACAAGACCCCTACGGTTATCGCCTGCAAGACGAAAAGCCACGATAACATCCCCCCCATCATCGTCACGCCCATATGTTGACGAAATTCGAATACCGCACGCATGAGCCAATATCCCGCAAGTGGCATGGGCAAGAGGGCGCACACCATGACGACGATAAACACGTACCCAACCCAATCGTAATAGGCTCGATCCTCGAGATTTTTTGATTTAAAAAACCGGTACACGGCATAGGCCACAACCACCGCGCCCCCAGACATGATGTCAGCCAAGAATCGATGGGCATTCAGGGGATTCCAAAGAGGCGAATGGAGCAAATGCCAAACATTCCCCAGAAAATGCCCTTCAGCGTCCACTCCAGATGGAGCCATCATAAAGGACGCCCAGGCATTGGCAGAGACCAATAGGAGGACACCGACTGCATTGGCTAAGGCCCCAATTGCCATATGTACCCATTTCTTCCCTGCCCCACTCAGGGCCTCCCAACTGTAGTAATACATCGCCAGCAGAAAGACTTCGGCCACGAAGATCGTGGCATATACCGGGACCATGGGCTTAAACGTGGATCCCATGTACTCCATAAACCCTGGATAGAGAAAGATGAACAGGCCGAGCATCAGAGTACCCAACACCGCCGTAATGGACAGTGCCACCAACGCAACCCGCAAGATATCCCTGGCCAATCCATCGAAATGCACTTGGGAGCCGTCTTTTCGTCGAGTTAAACCCAGAAATTCCAACAGGAGGCTAAAAATGGGGAGAGCCAGCACGAATCCGCCAAAATAGGTGTGCTGCTGCGTCACAAACCAGACGACGAGGCGATTGTTCACGAAGGGGAACGTGGAATGTCCCTCTCCACTTTCATCCGCGGCAGGCCCCTGAATGGGCCCCGGTGTCTGATAGAAAACATCTTGCCCGGCCCCTTCATGATTATCTGTCCCTTGACTTCCTTGGCTTCCCCAGGAAACCCCCACAGCAAGCATGACGAGCAGGCTAGCCAAGAGAACAGTCGTAACGTACCGAATCATCTACTTCACCACATCTCCATGGCTCATATTCATATCCGAGAGGGAAGGCACATTTTGAGGAGATTTGGTACCTTGCAAGAGCCCCATCACGAACGGACACCGTTGAATATTTTCCGGGATGCCTACCATTCGCTCTTCAAACACTTTGCGTGCTCCAAGAAATAGGGTATAGCCCCCCATCAGCATTCCCGTCACCGCTGCGATACACACAAACCCCGTCTGGGTTATGGATTCCCACCTCAGGACATACGAGGCCACACCTATCATCACCAGAAAGTACGTCACGGCGAATGTCATGTTTGGCCATATCCAAAACCATAACGTACTAAGCCAATTAAATGATCGTTTGGCAGACCCCCCATCTTGCAAAGAAAGCGTTTGGCCTTGGGAGAAGATCACGATTCCGGCGGTGGCCACAATAGCAGGGATAACCAAGGATTGTAAGAAAGGCTGCCAGGCTAACGGGCCAACATTATACATCACAAAAGAAGCGATGACAGCTAAGAGGCTCGCCCCTCCTGCCCAGACGACAAAGGCCCGCAGTTTTTCCGAAACCCATTGCCGAAAAGCCTGACCATCGGGAAACGTAGGGACCAACACACCCTCATGTTTGACTTTTTGGACATGCCCGATCTCGAATGCATCCCTCGTCGCTGAAGTACAGGGAATGATCATGGCCATCATCGCGGGTCCTTCAGGATGCAAAAGAAAGTCGTACCCTACGAATACTTGAAGAATCGCTAACACTAAAAGGGCCAATTGTACCCCATAGACGAATCCGGTCCAACCGACCAGCCAGGCCCACAGGCGGATCCCATCTTTACGGAGAGATTCGGAAAGAGAAATTCCCCTCCCTTGACGAAACGCCCAGACCGCCGATAAGGCCGAAACACTGCCACTCAAGGCTAAAAGTACCAAAGGATCAGAAAGGGGAAGAACGGATTTGAGCAGTCTATAGATCAAGAACGCCACGAGACCGGGAGCCAACATCACCAGGCGTTTTCGCTTTCGGACAGCCGGGTCCGTCACCAGCGTGTTCAACTGAGGTAAAACCCGCAAAGATAATCGATGCAACATACTGGAAAGTTCGATTCCCGAGTGGTTTAGTCAAAGGAAGCTGATGACGGATTGAGTGCCATACCAAAATATCGGGCTTTGACTTCCTCCATCAACTGTACCGTGACTTCCTTCATTCCCCGATCCAGAGCTGTACGTTCCAATTCCGTCTTTGCCATCGCCCGGATCCCGGAGGGCACATTAGACAATCGTTGCTCCGCATCATGGCTCCAAGTCACCATCCCTTTATTCCGAGCCATCTCCATGCGACCGGCGGTGACAATCTTTTGGCCCTGTTCATCGGCAAACCCTTGCACTTCCTCTCGCACTAACGGTGCCAGATAGAAAGGCAACCGGGACATCTGATATTGGGCCTCATCCGTCCATACCCTCTGGTCTACCAATGGCTCTAATTCTTTCAAATCCCCTTCGACTCCAAAAAGGGAACCACATTGAAGACAATCGAAGCGTGCAAAGAGACTTCCAGACACACATTCCTCGACGACACCTTTACGGGTAAGGACCTCTCCACATTCACATCGCATGAGAGGCTATCCGATTTTTCCAGGGTAGAGGATATACAGCATGGCATACGTCACGGAACCGGTCACAAACAACACACAATAAATGACCATGGTAAACGCCCCAAGCACACGATGCCTTCGAGCTCCGTTCGGCCAGATTCGTTGAATGGCGATTTCAATCATAAATACCAAAGAAATAAGAACGGCCAACCCCAAATACACACTGAGTTTTCCCATGGAAAAGCCAGAGGTCATTCCCCTCACAGCAAAGAGGAGAAGGACCAGACTCGTAATGATACCCAAAACAACCGCAATTTTTCTTCCCGTGGTTTGAAGGACCGCCTCCTTAAGAATCCGCCTTCCATCTACCCGGGTCTGCGATCGGAAGCCGAGTACGATCATATAGATGGCCATGATCAGACCGATCACGACCAAGAGAATATGGAAAGTTAATAAGGGAACGAATACGTTGTCATAGAGCGATTGCGGCCCACCAAACCCTTCCTTACCTTCGAACGCCAACACTCCCAGATTTCGAAAAAGGTAATAACTCGTAAAGAAGGCCAGCATGGCGATCATCCCTCCAAGCATCAGCCAATGATGTGCATCAGCCTTGCTTTTCCTCCCTTGAACCCATCCCACGATAAATAATAACGTGAAAAGCGTGGCCATCAGCTGACTGATATCTGCCCCTAATGTCGCATGGGTTCCGAAGAATCCCGGATCTCGAAGTAATGCCTGTAGTTCTTCCATACCGTTTCTCTTATTGAAGTTTCACTTTGTTCCCTGAATCATGGCGCAGTGTTCTAATTCCTCAACGGCTTGGAAGCCGGCATGTTCCATCCATTGTTGAGCTTCCTCGATCGTAAAGCATTCTCCTCTTTCCGTGTTCACGACAATATGTACCGCAAAGGCCGTGGTCCAAGCCGGACTCGTCCGTGAAGAGTCTAAAAAGCGGTCTTTAATAATGAGGCGACCGCCTGGATTCAAACAGTGATAGGCTTTCTTGACAATTCCGGCATTCCCAGTCGAATCCTGATAATGAAGAATATCGGACATTAATGCCACATCGTACGTTCCTGAAAAATCCTCCTCCAAAAAATTTCCGGGCTGAAGAGTTATTCGATCAGACAAGCCAGCTTCCTTCACATATTGTTCGGTTAACCGGAGTGTCCCCGGCAAATCAAACACCGTAGCGTTCAACCCAGGACATTCCTGGCAAAACGCGATGGCATTGGTTCCCGCTCCTCCTCCGATATCTAAAAACCGCATTCCCGACCGCAAGCCTAACCGCTGGGCCATCGCAACTCCCCCACCTCGTCCGATTCGGTCTAGAACCGTGAGGACCCGGGCGCCCAATTCCGGAGCCGTTTCGAAGACATGTTGCTTCACCGGAGAATTCCCCGTGCGTATCGCTTGGTTCAACTTTCCCCAATTTTCCCACTCCGAGTCATGGAGTTCCAACAAATGCCCCACATATTCAGGACTGGACTTTACAAGGTATTTTTCTGCGCTAGGGGAATTGCGGTATCGGTCGCGTTCTTTCTGCAAAACCCGCATGGCCACCAAGGCATTCATTACCAGCTCAAGGACACGAGGATTCAGGTTTTGGCTTTGAGCGACCGCAGCGACCGTTCGGGAGGTTCCTCGAAGGGAAGAAAACAGATCGAGGGTCACCGCAGTAAGAAGAATTTTGGTTTCCCAGTAATACCCTATCTGGAAAATATCGGCGAGGGACAACTCACGTGGCACACGGGGCCTCAAGCATTCTTTTCAACGTCTTCATGGGTTTCCGTGATCGATATTAACGGGGCCCATGAGCCAAAGGCAAGAAAGTCTGTCGAGGGATAGGGGCAAAAAACGAGGGCAACCGGGAATGTCCCAATTGCCCTCGTCAAACGATTCTTCTTAACTGAAGTATCGAGTGTTATTTCAGGTCAAAGTTGGCTTCTGCGGTTCCACCGTCTTTGACTTCCACTTCGACCGTGACGGCTTTTTTCCCACGTGGATCTTTGGCCACGGCAGGATGGAACACGGCCACCGTATGTTTTCCGGCAGGCACATCTTTGATTTCAAACGTTCCATCTGCACCGGAAACCGCGTAGTGGGGATTCGTCACCGGCAAATACCAGCCTTGCATGAACTCATGCTGGTCACATTGGAGCCGAAGAACGGAACCCTTTTTGTACATTTTGACTTTCACTCTCTTTTGAAGCGAGGAACCCTTTTTCGCCAGACCGATGTTAAACTCAGTGCTGGACCGAGCACCTAACTGGTCGAAGCTATGAGGATTGTGCAACACACCTTCTTTGGACTTTGGATCATCAGGATCGGCATCATTATTTTCAACATAGAACTGGCCATTGCTCACAGCCACGCCCGTAAACGGCAAGAACTCACAAAGATCTGCAGATACCTTTTGTGCGGGTTTGCTTTTAAAGCCTTTCATCCAGGCTTTATCCGTGATACTCGTCACAGCTAAAACGGCATCCTTCAGACCTTTACTCCCATCGACTTGCACTTCCTTTAACAGGCGAGTTTCCCCATCTTTACTCTTGCTGGAATTTTTTTTACAGAATTCCACGTTGGGAAACTTCGAGAAGGCAAATTCTTTTGGCGGAGGAACTTTCCCGCCAAAGGTGACCTTCCCCTTAATGGTTCCACCCGCCTGAGCGACAAGCGGGGCAGCCACTAACAGACCACCCAATAATAAAGACAAAGTAAGAGACCGACGATTGCTCATGATTCTTCCTCCTAGTTAAGAAACAGGTCGTTGACGAGGGATACTACACCAACGAAGACCGTGTGAATTAGGGTTTTTCCCTTTACCCCGGCCGGATAAAGGTGAATTTCCTTGATATGATTGAACGACAGCAGTCACCTCCGTATATATCAGGAATAAAAAAAAGGTGTCAAGAAAAAAGGCCTGCGCCTAGGCCCTTTGGACCACCTCATAGGCCTTTCGTTCGTGCATTTTCTTGGAGTTTGAGAGTCCAGAGACGAACTTACTGTAAATCTCTTGCCGCCTTACGAAGATTCAGGTTTGCTCCTTAACCACCGCAACCATTTCTTTCAACTGATCCTGCATCATTCCCTTTTGAAAAATGGGTGGAGAACAGAGTCGATCCGTACAGACAAACGCCACCGGTTTTCCGGTATAGGGGAAGGTAATGTCCCCCCACCTTGCCTCGCCGTCCAGAGGATCAAACCTTCTGAGAATTTTTCCCGGGCAGAAGACTTTTTGGGCTTCCAGCCAAAGAGCCTGCGTGACAGGATCTTGAGGGGCTCCCAGGACGGCAATATGAATAGGAGTCCGAAACCATTGATTCACGGTAAATCCGATGAGTGAAATCGGAAGGGGCTGCTTGGCCTGCAACACTGCCTGAAGCGTCTGTTCCGCCAGGGATCGATAAGGAAGATGGAGGGTCATGTGAAACAATTGAAGATACAATTGGGCCGCACGAATATTTTCTTGCATCGGCTTATTTGGCATTTTTAATAAACCATAAGAATCTGGAGTGCTCGGAGAATCAAAAAAGCCGCCACCTTCGGGATCGAGAAGATGGGACGCGCACCAGTCGGCAATTCTTCTGGCTTGCACCAAATAGTAAGGGTCTTCCGTCACACGATACCCTTCGAGCAATGCATGTCCGAGCAACACATGATTCGACAATAAACCAAACAGCGACACCATACCTTCCTCTTCCATATGCCCCAAACCATGCTCTTGATCAAACCGCTCTTCCATCAATGAACGAATAACCTGCTGTGCACGATCTTTCAAGGCTGGTTTTTCGAAGATTAACGATGCCATCAAATAGGCCTCAGCAATTTGAGCATTGCTTCCGGTAAAGGATCGTCGGTCAATCCTTGGAAACCCTCGGGCTTTTCGACTGATCCGGTCCCATTGAAAATAATCTTGGCCCCGTATGATCGTTCGACCGTAAGGTCCACGAAGATCGGCATCTTGGCTTTCAAAGTATTTACCTGATTGAGTATCCCTCAAGAAGTTCTCCACGTAATCAATGATTCGTTCGGCCACATATTTGTACTCGGGATTTTTGGTGAGCTGATACCCTTCCACATAGCTACGGAGGTTTTGCCCCTGAATAGCGAGCATCTTTTCATAATGGGGATCAGTCCAGTCCTCTTGTTCTGCGTACCGATAAAAACCTCCCCATTCAGGGTCTAACAGAGCCGTCTGTCTATCCAACGTCTGCAATCCCATTTCGACAACGGGCAGGTCCTTCTCTAAAAAGCCATACGCGAGAGCAAAGCGCACCGCATCGGGTTCAAAAAATTTTGGGTTCTTCCGAAACCCACCATGACGGTGATCAAATTCTGCCCGCATCATGGAAATCGCATGAGTCACAACCGAAGGGTTCAATGGGCCTTCAGAAGGCCGAGGCTTTGAGGTCATTCGGGCTTGCACCTGTTCCCAAATTTTCTCCGCTTCAGTCAAAAGATCAGCTTTATCCGTCCGATAGATGTCGTGCACTTGCTGAAGAACCTCTCGTAACTCCTGTGGCTCTAAGGCATTGGCTTGAAAAAGAATTTCTCCAGTCGGCAACAACACACTCGTCGTGGGCCATCCTCCGGCCCGATAGCGGGCATCCAAATCCGGTCTTTCATCCGTGTCGACCCGAATAGCAACATATTGTTCATTGAGTAATTGCAGGACTTGAGGGTCTTGATAGGTGGTTTGATCCATCACATGACAGGCGTGGCACCACACCGCCGTTAAGTCCAACAAGATCAAGCGATCCTCGGCTTGTGCCAACCGAAAGGCTTCTTCTCCCCATTCATGCCACTGCAAAGAAGAGGAATTCGGTTTTCCCGCATCATGGGAATAGCCGAATCCTGGACTACCCAAGATAGCCAGGACGAGTAAACCGAACACTCCCCAACGTTTTGTCAAAAAGTACCAATAAGAAGGAAAATCAAGAAGGAAATAACGGTGGAAAACACACATAGTATCACCGAACCGGGGATCTATAAGAAGGCCGGACTTGGGTCCATGTGACCGGTCTAGACTCCTTGTGGGGCATCCAACGTTCTCACGATAGCGGCAGCTGCGGTAATACGGACAGCTTCATCCGTATCACGAAGGGTTCGCTTTAAAAGTGGAAGAAGACTATGTTCTCCCATCCGGCCCAATGACCGAACGGCCACGATTCGTGGGCGGGGGATGGGATCATTCAACATAAGCGTTAGAGCAGCAATCACTTTCCCTCCCCTTCCCTTACCCAAGGCTTTGGTCGCACTTGACCGAATAGCCGGATTTTGATCCTGTAATAATTTATGCACGGTCCCCTCCACGAGGGAAAAGGGGGCACCCACTTTCAACAAGGAAGCGATCGCCGCAGCTTGTACCCCTTTGACCCTATCTAACAAGGCTTTAGATAAAGAGGGAAGAACCTGATCTTGTGGGAAATACCCCATACTGAATGCCGCCACACTCCTGACAGCCGGGACCGAATCGAATAATGAGGTTTTCAGGATTACCAGAGAAGTGGGCGTCTGTAATTTCCCTAAGGCCACGACGGCAGCCGCACGGATTGAAGGTTGAGAGTCTGTTGCAGCCTTTTCCAATATGGGTACGGCTCGCGTATCTCCCAAATCACCCAATGCTCGAATGGCCGCTCCCCGTTCATACCCTTCCTCACTCCTTGCCCCTGCAATCAAACGATCCCAGTATTCTTTATGCCCTAATTCAAACATGGCTTTGGCTGCAGCAATCTGCACCATTGGTTGTTTATCCTTCAGAGACCCTTTGACCAGGGAAACGGCTGCCGTATCACCGGACTTCCCCAGCCCTTTCAAGACAGAGACACGAACGAGTCCGGCAGAATCCTTTAACGCCTCCCGATACCGCCGTGATCGTTGCCCAGCCTTTTGCTTTCCCAAAGACTCCGCCACTAAGGCTCTGATCATACCCGATCCATCCGTAAGACCCTCTTCAAGGTATTTCACCATTTCCGGGGTATCGATTTCCTTTAAAGCCGTATACGCGGCTCCCCGCATCTGTTCCCTCATATCGGCCCGTAAAGGCAAGATACTCGCGATAGCCAATTGGCGAAGGAGAACTTCGTCTTCCCGTTTGTTCTTGGCGATCTGCTTTTCGTAAACCTCGATAGCTTCCGGGGTTTTTCCCATCCGGGCTAATGCTAAGATTTTTAACCTTCCGGCCTGGGGAGCCGTCTCAGGATCCTTGAGTAGAGGCTCGATTATTTCCATCACTTCTTGAAATTTCTTGGCCTTGTATGCCTGTTGTGCTTTTTCTATTCCTGAGAGGGTTGGTTCCTTTGCCCATACAGGATTGAGAATGGTCCCAACAAAACACAGCAGTACAACACAATAATTTTGAAGTCGCCTAAAATTATGGAACGTAATTGCTATCATGCTTTTCTTACCCCCTCGGGATTTGCGCTTCTTCCGCCTCGATAAACCTATACCCTAGCGGAGCCTCGAAATAATAATCTGGCTGGGAAGACAAAACCACATGCTCATATTCCACAAACCAATCCCGCTCCTGACTCATGAGTTTAAGGAGCACCTTACGATCTCGATCAACCCATTGGTAATACCGTTCTGCCTTCCCTCCCTTCTCCTGCACGACCACTTCATAAAGAAGCGCGGAATTCCCCTCGACAAGAGAATCGCCTATGAGCGTTCGACTGATTTCTCCCTCAAGCGTGATCGAAAATGGTAGCAAATAATCCGAGGTTAACGGAACACTCACAACCATCCGCCTATGGGACAGCACGTACCAGACTTTTTGCTCATCTAACCGAACGATCGTCACTCCAGCATTTCCCAATTCGGTTTGAATACCCCCCAAATGTTCGATCCGATACCGGTCACCCTTGACGAAAAGTTGAGCTTTTGCCCGCCGACCATCCTTCTTCCAAATTAAGCGCGCAGAAAATTCCAAAGAAGGTGTGTCATGATGACTGCCAGGACCTTCTGATAACTGAGCCCCAACTGCTTGAACACACCAGAGGAACACAACTGACATGACAAAGCCCCCTGAACAGATTTTCTGACGGTAGTTGGAAGGGTTACCAAGGAATCGGATAAGCCATTTCATGGCCTTTGCCGTTCAACGAGCGGCTCAATCTGAATGGGACGACCCAAGGCGGCGGGAGTGAACCGTGGCGGTTTTTGTACGGTGTGAGCCGTCCAACGTTTCACGGGTGATTTTAGAGAAAAATTAAGCGGGACGGTCTGTCCAGGCTCAAGATGTACCATCTTGACCGTTTCCCGTTTAATACTGGGATGCCAGACTCGAATACGGTATTCACCGGGAGGAATCCCGGCTATCGAATACGACCCTGATCGGTCCGTAAACGCAAAGTAGGGGTTATCGACCGCTATGGCCCAACTTTCCATGTAGGCGTGAAACCCGCATTGCATCACAAACGTTTTTCTGCCCTTACTCAACTGGAATTGCTGCACCATGGATTTTCCGGGTAAATGTTCATGCGTCGCATGCATATCTCCCCTTCGATGGCGCTCATTAAAGGGAAGCGGAGAATTGAAGAGCACCCGGGTTCCGTGTTTCATGGAAGTTTCATATGCTTGAATGTCATGCATGACCGGATCCATGTTCACCACTTCAATGCCATGTTCACTTCGAACCACGGTGGTAAACGGATGAAATTGACAATCCCTGGCTTCTACTCGCGGAATGGACAGGGAAAATGGTTTACCACGTGCCACTCCCTCAACCACAACCACCACCCCTTGAATATGCGATTGATCATCGAGGTCAAAATCTTTGAGAAACCGCCATCCCTTCCCATCGGAAATTCTTCCACAATATTCAGGATCCGGAAAGGTAATGAGGTTATAGGCTTTGGGCGAAGGTGCATCTCCCTCAAGCGTGACAGTTCCCTCGAGAGTGGCACCTTTTACCACTTCCTCAACTTCATAGGCGAGGGTGGGCGCGGCCCAGGTCAGGAGGCAAATAACTAAAGTGATCCGGGGAATCATGATTCATTCACCACATATATAGTAAAGGTTTAGGGAATCTGTTTGCGAAGTGAGGGGACGATCTCGACCCCCTCCCCCAGAAGTTCCATTCCAAAATGCGGATTTTCATGCATTTCATGCACACTCCGACGCCCTTTAATAGCCGTATATTGAAAGTCCACAGAAGCCGTTTTTCCCGTTTCAATCTTCAGTGGTTTTTCCAGGTATGTCTTCGTCCCAGGATGCCAGACGGCTAAGGTATATTCTCCGGGAGGAATATCCCCAATTTCAAACTTTCCATCCGTCTTGGTAATAAAATAGTACGGATTCTTAAGGACGACTCCCCAAGAAAACATATAGGGATGAAACCCGCATTGCATGACAAAAATATTCCGGTTTTTTCGCAGGTGAATTTTTTCAATCATGGGTTCACCCGCCAAATGCGTATGGGCATGTTCCCCGAACAGGCTCACGACTTTATGAAAGGGGTTCATGGGCAACGGCCGATTAAAGAGAACTCGTGCTCCACGTTTTCGAGCCGTCTCATAGCCTTGGATATCATGTTCCACCGGATCCATATTAATAACCGTAATTTCATCTCGATCTTTCAAGACGTTCACGAAAGGGAGGAAGTCGCAGTCGATGGCCTCAATTTCGACTTTTTTAAGGTTGAACGGCTTCCCCTTTTCCACACTCTTTAGCATCACGACCGCATCCTTCAACTCACCCTTGGGCCCGATAATAAAATCCTCAACCAATCTCCACCCCGTTCCTGTTGAAATCCTTCCGCAATAGACCGCATCCGGAATCGTCACCAGGTTAAACGCCATGGCACGGGGTTTTTGGCCGGTAATCGTCACTTGCCCTTTGACACTTCCACCGTTGGTCACTTCAATTTCAGTGTAGGACCAACCAGGAGTACCCCACAACAACATTGCAACCAGAAACCCAAACGCCCAACCAACCATTGAACCACCCTCCTTCAGCAAGTACATCACCCCGGCCTTGATGATGTTGGTATCACAACGGTGAAAAGCAGAGGTTTATTCTTACTACCTTACCATGTCCTTAGACCAAAAAAAAAAGCGGGGAAGTCACAAGACTTCCCCGCTTTGTCTATTGCGTTCAGTATCCCAGGTCTTATTTCGCCACAGTGGGAATAATCCGTGGCGCTCCTGACACTGGATCTACCGCAGCCTGCTTGGACGAGGACATGCCTCCTTCCAACGGCAGAATCCGTTGATCCGTGTTCGGCAACACTCGTAACAAGCCCCATTGCCCTGATTGGGAATACGGCAACCGCCCGTTGCTCCACACATAATCACCCGCCAAGGCCCATTTTCCACCCGCTGAGGGCAAGAACACATCCAGACCTTCCGAGCCCGAGAATTCCACCGTGCTGATCATATCCGCTCCCGGCAGGAACGGCTCGATCGGCCACTCATGTTTTTCCACCGTGAACATCCCGTTCTGCTCACTGCTGGCCCCGAAGACATGGATCCGAATTTTATCCCCGGCATGGGCTTCGATCACCGGCGTCACAGGATCCTGCGGATTGTCCACTTCACAGGGTTGGAACATCCGGCCTAAGGAACATCCGGCCTCTTCGCGGTACAGATACGGCTCGGCCCGGTAGTTCACCCCGGTCAGACCGGCCACATTCTGCACATAGGGCATAAAGCTGGTCCCGATGATGTTGTCCTCGTCTTGGAAGTACAAGGCCACATCCCGGTAGTTCGCTCGCCCTTCATTGCCTTGAATCGTCCGGTCCACGATCACATCCGCGTTCCAGCTATTCTTGAGCGAAATGTCCTCACCGGTCTTGGGATCCCGGTAGGTAGACCCTTTGGGTCCGATGATGATCCCACCGAAGAGACCATTCCGTGGATTTAATGCGGCATTCCCAAAGTCCCAGACTAAGGATTGCGTTTCACCATTGAAAGGATCCGCATAGAAGGTATAGGTTCGGGAAGCCCCTGGGGCGACGGTTTGGTCACCAGGGTTATTTCCGAGATTGACCCCTTGAGAATCCGTCGGATCAAACACCAAACCAAACGCGGAGAAGGAGGCTTGTCCCTCTTTGAGTTTATTGGTGAGCTTGACCTTCAAACAGTCACCCACGTTGGCACGGAGGGTCAACGGCATGGGTTGCGCATCACCGGCCACCTTCTGGACTTCATCCTCCAGTACATAAATCTTGGCCTCAGGATTCCGCAGTTCGATCGTGCGTTCAAAGTCGACCTCAATTGACTCCTCGGCATTGGAGTTAAAGCTCATACCAGGATGGTCGATCGCCACGACATTGAACGTTTTCACCGGCGCATCTTCCGGACAAACCGGAAGTGGTTTTGGCATCCCAGGCTTTCCATACGCTTTGGTGGGAAGTGGTTTTAAATCATCGACCGGTTTATCCAACACCCGAATGATTCCCCAAGCCCCTTCAGAGAATTTGGAGCTTCGGCCATTGAAGAACATGTAGTCCCCAGCCAAATGACGAGGTCCACCCGCTTCCGGGACGACCAAGTCGTACCGTTCGGCAATTCCCACATGAATGGAATTTTTCCGGTTGGCCTCTTCGGCATACCGTTCTGACCAGAAGGTATGACCGGACACCGTGAACACATTACTTTCGTTCATGGTCACATCAATCAAGCGAAATACGATCGCATCACCCAAATACGCGCGAAGCATGGCCGTACTGGGATCACCATGAACCGTACTGCTGAAGATCTTGGAGGGATCCGGGTTATTCGCCAATCGTTGAGCGAATGGCTCGGCCCGGAAGTTCAAGGCGCCCCCCGTGGTATGGGTTCCCCCATTCAAGAAGGGCATCGGGGTCATCTTGATCTTTTCATTCGGCGGCATGATGAACGAAACGGTCCGTCCCGCTTCCAAGGCCAC
Source organism: Nitrospirales bacterium (assembly GCA_965223275.1). Lineage (GTDB taxonomy): Bacteria > Nitrospirota > Nitrospiria > Nitrospirales > UBA8639 > Nitrospira_E. The sequence goes on along the minus strand of OZ244992.1, from coordinate 3,189,728 downwards.
CTCCACCGGTTGCCCGGGCGGATTCCCCGCCGTAACCACGTTGACCGTATGCGGCACGGTATCCATCACATGGACCATGAGTTCACGGAAACTCCCGGCCACATCATGACCGACCCGTTCCACGGCATGAATGTCAGCCACAGGTCCTGTACGAATTCGTTCGCCCGTCTTGGGATCATGCCAGGTCGAGTTAAACGGTTCGGCAATCATGGTCCCAACAGCCCCATGCGGCCAGGTTGTTCCACCGAATGCATGATCGTGCCAGAAGACACTTCCCACGTCGGCATCAACCCAGAACCGTTGCCTGACATATTCCACCGTCACGATCTCTCCGACAGGATGATCATGTTTCAGGGGTTGTGCGAATGTCAGGGTTTGCCCCCCCTCCCCTGAAGGGGCAGGAGCGGACCCACCTTGACCCGGAATCTTGATCTTCTGACCAACGGAGATCAGGTTGGCGTTCTCGATCCCGTTCAGGTCTTGCAAGGTTTTTGTCGTGGTCCCGAAGGATTCCGCAATTTTGCTCAAGGAATCTCCTGACACGACGGTGTATTCCGTGGCAGCACTTCCGCCACTGGATGCAGGAGCCCCCGAGCCGCCGATGGCGACGATTCTGCGGACTTCCTTGCCCTCCACATTATCGGCACCGACCAGAATCGGAATCCCGACATGATACTGCTTGGCATTGGTGACCGAGATCGTGGTATCTCCCGCTTTGGCTGCCTTCGTCACCTTGGCATTCATGGGGACAGGCAACCCTTTCTTTTTCTTCTTTTCAAACTGCGTAAACGGCCGCATGGACTGATCATAGGAAAAACCGGAGATCACCCCATCCGAGTTTTGATTGTCGAACTGGAAGAAATGGAAGTGGGTATTGATCTTCGAAGATTGGAAATTGGTGATATCATCATCCAACCATTCGCTGGTCAGCATCCAGTCGACACAATCATAAATGTTCGCCCGAACCACCAATGGGAATTTCTTATCGTTATTGGCTCGAACTTCGGCTTCTTCTTCATGCACCACATACAACAACCCGTTGGGATCAACGATGGCTGGCTCGTCCCCTTCCGCCGCCGACAATTCAATCGGAAGCTTAATGAAATGAACGTTGTAATCCTGCGAGCCGGCCCGAGAGGGGCAAAGACTCCACGGGCCATTTTCCCCAGGCTTGGCCGGTTCCACCGATCGTGTCCCGTCCGGGTTCAAACGAATCATTTCCAGCCATGGTGCGGGATTATGATCGTTGGAGAACGGGGCCCGTTTTCCAAAATGCGGGGTTAACCAGGGCCACGCCACTTTCCCCGTCATGGGCTCAAACCAGATCACCCGTCGTTCACCGGGTTTGTACCCTTGCCATTCCGGATGGTACTTGGGATTAGGCCCGATCGAGGCTTCTTTTTCACTCATGGCCTTATTGCCATCCCAGACCCAATCCACCACGGTCGCATCATAGGACTTCAATTGACCTTCCTCATTATCCGTATTCCCAGGTTGACCCTGGTTGCTGAGCTGCATTTCTACCCAGTCTTTAATATTCACGACCGCCGGTTCGGCTTTCCAATCACTTTTACCGGAACCGACAATCTTGAACTTCTTCCCGAACCAATTAACGGTTTTTCCGATCAATTGATCAGAGGTGACCGGTTTGTGGATACGGCCGATCCGGTCGGGCAATTCCCGCAAAGGCGCCATCACATCATTTTGAATGCCTGGCTCTTGCATGGTGTTATATACACGCCAATATCCCCACATGCCGGCGACATAATGGTGAGCCACATGGCAATGGAACAGGAAGTCTCCGGCTAACCATTGGCATAACCCTGAACCACATTCCGTTTCCAGATCCAAGGCTTCGGCAGGGCCAATCACTTCCACGTCTACCCGATCAGACTTGGTTCGAATGACCGGATACTTCACAGGCCCATTCTGCCCCGTGTTCCAGACAGGCATTTGGGTCGCCCTCGGGCTGCGCTGCCAACGGATGGACCCTCCATGCGGATGGTGGGAATGGAACACTTCGGAACCTCCATGGACCAAACGGAATTTGGCCGGATCGCCCAAGTAGCTCCGCGGGATCGTTGGCCCCGCATCACCAAACGTGTATGAACTGTAAGCCATGGATTCATCTTCGAACCCAAAATATTCATGCTGGACGTGCATGTTATTGATGCCGAACGGTTCACTTCGGTAGTTGATGGCACGAGCTCCAGGCCGGTAGGCGTCCGTGAGGGGATCCCGTTGAGGCAAGAAGTCACCATGTTTATTCACGGGACGGAAGGCTTCATCCCCCACCTCATGATAAATGAGCACGAACTCCCGGAAATCAGGACCGTCCCCATTATCGATCATCACCTGCCAACCACTTTTGGCTTCCGTGGCCGGTCCGGTCCCCAATGGCTCATAGTACTCAGAACCATGGGGCTCCACGACGAACACCCCGAACAAACCCATCACGGTCAGTTCCCGATCATTGCTGAAGGTATGAAATTGCCGTCCCCCTTCCTGCGTATCGGGATGGATATACCATTCCATTTCAACAGACTCGCCTTCGGCAGCCACAGATTCTCCATTTGTAGTCGTCGCAGGATTTCCTGATCCGCTCATCACCATATCTGAACCGTTGATGTGCAGACTGACTTCCTCACCGAATTCCAATTTATTGTTCAATTTAATCTTGACACAATCCCCTTGATTACCCCGGATCACGAGCGGTTGAATCCATTGGTCTTGAATCCCATTTTTCACACCACCCGGATCATGATGGCCTTCCGATTCCCTGGCCTCGGCGTTTTTCGCCTCCTCCTCACGAACCTTTTCAATATTTTCCGTTAACACATACATGTAGCCGGGATAATAATCCAGCCATTGGTTGAGAGTGATTTCGACATTAATAGCCGATATGTCATAGCTTCTCACTCTAGCCGTTTTCGGACAGAGGCCACCTTTCCCGGAAACCGGTTCCACATCCATGGCACTGGACAACAACCCGTTTCCAGGGCCCCCACCATATTGGTGGATCATGGACATCGAATTAAACATCCCCGTGTTCTTTCCATTCAGCTCCATATCCTTTTGCATTTGCTGCATGAGCCGATTGTGTTGTTGTTCAACCAACGCTGCCCGTTCGGCGCGACCCTCCATGGAATTCTCTACGATGGTCTGACCTTTGAGCTTTTCTGCCCAACCAGGGGATTGACTATTCATCCCCATTTGGTGTGTGTGCCCCATCGGCTCGTTTTGAGTTTTTTCTTCGGCGAGCGCAGCTCCACCGAGGAAAAGGGCCACCCCTCCTAGACAAAATGCAGTTGTGAGGGAACGGAAGATACTTCGAGAGTTCACGTAAAACATGGACCGGCCTCCTTGAGAAATAAATAGTCCTGACTAAAAAGCTATATCCCTAGGGAATGAAGATTGAAGACAATATGGTTCTTTCCCATCAGAAATGGAAGGCGACAAGGTAATCAAAACCCGGCTGGGTGTCAAGTCTCAAGCCTCCGTCGCTGATTTCTTGTTTACTTCCTAAGATTTAGTTCTTTCGGAACGAGGGAAGGGGAAAGGAGTGAGGTGTCGTGAGCAACGATTGCCTGACGATTTAAGGCTACAAAGGCCTATCGAGAACAGGGAAAATATAAAAAGTTATACGTAAACACCGAACTTCCAAATTTAAGGTTGAGGAAAGGTGCGACAACCTTTAGACAGCTATTTACTGGCCTACAATTCGAGCGATCAACTCAGAAAATTTTCTTTGGATTTCACCGGTTACCGGACCAGGCTTTCCTTTTCCAACTGGCTCCCCATCAACCATGACCAGAGGCAGCACCTCTATGGTAGTACCAACTAAAAATGCTTCCTCTGCGTTTCTCAAATCATCGACCGATAGGGGCTGACATGCAACCATCCTTCCCTGTTCTTGAGCCAAGGCCATCACGTGCTGTTGGGTCACACCGGAAAGCACATCTTGGTTTCGCTCCGGAGTGAAGAGCTCCCCATGCTTGATGACAAACACGTTGCTCGTCGAACCTTCCTTGACCCACCCGTTTTTCAGGAATATTGCCTCAAAGGCATTCGCTTCCTGAGCTTGCTGTTTGGCTAAAACGTTGGGAAGCAGATTAAGGCTTTTAATGTCACATCGCCCCCATCGAATATCTGGAACCGTGATGGCTGACACTCCGAACTTCAAACAATCATCATGAAGGGAATGCATTTCCCGAAAGGAGGCAAACATCGTAGGAGATTCCTCCCCAGGAAAAGCATGATCCCTGGGAGCCACTCCTCGAGTCATCTGGAGATAGACTTTGACCTCTTGATATTGGCATCGGGAAATCCCTGACTGGAGGAGATCAAAAAACTGATCTTTCGTCAGGGAAAAGGGCAGTCGGACTTCTTTCGCACTCCGAGAAAGCCGAGTAAAGTGTTCTTCCCAGAAGACCGGTTTACCACGATAAGCCCGGATGACCTCATAGATACCGTCTCCGAACAAAAACCCCCGGTCATCTGGGGAAATGGCGATATCCTGCAACCCGGAAAATCGACCATTCAAGTACCCAATATCTGCCACGCATCGTCCTCGTTCACGCGTTCATGAGACTCAAGTCACACACACGTCAAACATTCTTCGATCTTCAGCCGTAAACTTCCATGCCATTCGCTTACTAAAGTCTAACCTAAAGGTCCCAGTCTTTAAGGCCTGAAATTCGAAAGACCGCTGTCCCGAATCGACGGCATTATTACTCACGGTTCGCAGAAAATCGTCTGCAACGAGGGCCACGCTTTGGGCATCATAGGTGGGAACCCATTGCTCACCACGGGTACGGTCCTCCCACAAATGAATGGTGAAGGTTTCCGATTGTTTTACCTTTAGGGTTTTGACTTCTACTTGATCAGTACTCATCGAGGCTCCTCTTCACTTTCTTCCTCAACCCAACCGTAGTATATCTTCACTATCCTACCGCACAAAGAGAAAGTTCCTTAGCAGGCAAGAATCTCACCCGTCAACCAATCACGCTTTTGCAGACAGACGTAGACTTTCCCATCTCTTATCAGCACATCATAATTCACCACACAATATCCTCCACCATCCGGGCCAAATCCTGTGCGTACATCAAACTGCTGAAAATGCCAGGGGCATGACACGACATAGCGTTTTACAGTCCCTTTTCCTAATGAGGCACCTTGATGAGGACAGACATCATTGATGGCAAAGCACTGCTCTCCTATACGAAAGAACGCGATTTTTTTCCCGTCCAACGAAAAGACTTTTCCTTTCCCTTCTGGAAGATCCTGAAACTCAGTCACATAGACAAATCCTTCCTTCGGTCCAGAGTGATCTGTCTGGTTCTTTTCCATCCTAAACGCTCCCGCCTCCCTCAAAGCCCCAACCAACACGAATCAGGAAACAAACAAGGTAAATTTCAATTGATTCCCCAGGTCAACTTTTGCCCGTTTGACGAAGCCTGAGTTGGCTTCAATGATGTACCGAGCATCTCTTGGGGGGGGACCATACCATTGGCATTTCCCCTTCACACACGGAGGCGCATTCTCCACGACATGGACGACAACCTTGCTCTCATCGACCCAAATGACATCGATGGGAAACTGAAACTCTTTGGTCCATACTCGATGAGGGCCCGATTCCTCAAAAATATAGAGCATGGCTTCATCAACGGGGAGCGACTCCCGGAACGCTAAACCAAACAGAAGTTTTTCTGGAGTATCGGCTACCTCGGACTTCAGAACGGCTCCACTTGGAAATGTGACATTAATCGTCTGGGTTTGACCTGGGGAATTAAACAACAAGGCCCCAGAGATCAACAGCAATGCCATGATGATTAAAAAAAATATCCGCTTTTTATCCGGTGCACCCTTGGTCGTAAAAAACCCTAACATCTCTTCAATCTACCCCTTCCAGCCTACATGCCATGAGAGTCATTTAACCGAATTCATTACCTGAATAGGATGAAGCCCTAAGGCGAGAGATAGCAGAACAAGGATGACTATTCCGCATGTTCCCAGCCCTACGCCTTGAATTGTTCAGCTTTCAACTATAGAGCATTCTGCCAAGAATCAGTCTACGAAGGAGAACTCGCCTTTGAACGCTCCGAAATTGCTCCTACACCAGAGACTCGATACAATACCTTTAGAATTTAGAAAATATCCCGATAAAGGTATATGTATGATACCCTGATTTTTAATACCAACCTACCATAGGAGGTCTCCTATGCACAGATTCTACATGCTCACCATCATGGCTCTTGTCTGGCTCTTACCTGTTCCGGGATTCGCTCACGCCCCTACGGTAAGCACGGCGATTGATAAATTCGTCGCAACACTCTACCCGGAAGGTAATCCCTACTTTTGGGTGATCAATGATACGACTCGAGAATCCTCGAAGGAAATGGTGATCGACATTAATACTACAGTTAAAAATGTTTCCCAACAAACACTCTCCGAAGACCGGTTTCTCCTTCTCATCGTGGAAGGAAAGGTGCTTGCTGCTCAAAAAATTCCATTAAATGCCAAAGTCAATTGTAAAAATGAGGAAGAAGTATAAAGGGCAGGTATTTTCCCAAAAAATATCCTCACCACAATCAAAAATCAAAAAAAAAAGCCCCATCCTTTAAAAAGGATGGGGCTTTTCCATATCCAGCCCTTCAGGCCAGAAACAGACCTAGCGTAAAATGAGCAATTGCCCTCCCAAATGGGCTCCGTGCAATTGACACTTATAGTTCAAAAGATTGTTGGCAGTCACATAGGTCAAATCGCTGATGGGAATACCAATGTACTTCGTTTCTCCCGGCTTCAACACGATTTTAATGTGCATAGATGTTGGACCTGCAAAAGCCGAATCGGCCGAAAGATCAAACCCATGCTCAGAATCCAAGGCATTCGTCACCTTTAATAAAACCGGACGACCAGCCCGTCCCCCAGTTCCTTCTGCCACCAAGGGAAGAATAGCCGTGGCTGGATACCAGACTTTTTTCCCGCCAATTTTCATGGCGGTAAACGATAAGTCCACATCCAATGCCTTAAACGGTTGACCCACAACAGAACCGGTTTCGAGATCGCCTATCTCGACACCACCTGACTGTAACGCCCAAGCAGCCGAGCTACCTGCTGCAATTAACACCGCACTTAAAAGGACGGATAGAAGCACTCTGTGCATCGCCTACCTCCTCATGAGAAGCTTGTTGATAATGAATGTGTACCTAAAAACGCAAACGAAATTGTCTTAATACTTAAAATTATTGCAAAATGGCCTAGACAAAGAGGGTCCGTTATAGCATATGGCATGGCCCGAAGCAAGAATCATTTTCCCCCATGAAACTGTCGGCTCGCTATCCAGAGAAATCTGCTTCTATTTTTCCACGTAAGTTGGCTAGAAACCCAAGATTCTACGAAAAAATGTCGTTGCAATTACGTACTTTAATCTAATTATTATAGCTTGAAAATCCAGGTAAGGAATTAGGAAAGCATACATTCAATATTCTTTTTATAAATCCAATTGCCTCTTGTCATGAGAACCGTCCAGCATTTTCCCTACGGAATCCAGCAAACTTTTTTGGACCAAAATCGGGCTATGAAAATGAACAGCCAACGCAATAGCATCGGAAGAACGGCTGTCAAAGAGTTTCCGGTGGCCATTCTGGGAAAGTGTTAACGTTCCATAATACACTCCCTCTCTCAGTGTAATAAACACACGATCAACCGTCACCTCATAGGCCCCAAGGATGCGAAACATGAGTTCATGAGAAAGCGGTCGGGAAAATTTCTTTCCTGAGAGTGCACTTTGAATCGATCCAGCCACTGTGGGATCCACAAAAATCGGAATGGCTTTTCCCCCGACTCTGAGCAACACCACCGGACTATCGGCGATGAGACGCACCTGGACTTCATCAACCTTCACCTCGTGGTCGCTTTCGACCAACCAATCCATATCCGGTTGGCCCCACACGAATCCCTTCAACCCCAAGCATATGATCAGGACAAGCCCAATAACACCCGCATTTCTCATGGCCTCTTCCCTCCTTGCCAACTGATCCAAGAACCTTTCACACACGGCCTTATCACCCCTTCACGAACATATTATATTCTCGTTCCCACCCAATCGTTGATTCCTGGCCATGCCCTGGAATGACCAGGGTTTCCTCTTTAAGGGTATACAACCGTTCTCGGATTGATTTTTCAATGGCCTGACCATCTCCCCCCCAGAGATCTGTTCGTCCAATTCCCCCACGGAACAGCGTATCACCAGAAAACAGGATTTCTTCTTGCTCAAAGTAGAAGGAAGTAGAGCCCGGAGTGTGCCCAGGCGTATGCAACACACTTCCGGACATCGACCCTATCCGTATGTCTTCTCCGTCCTTGAACCACTTGTCGGGTGGAGGAGCAGGAGCAAAGGGCACCTGAAACATCTGACACTGAACTTCCAAGATATCCCAGAGGTCACGATCAGCTGGATGCAACCATAGGGGAGCCCCGGTGGCTTCTTTTATTTTTCCGGAAGCCAGGAAATGATCAAAATGGGCATGAGTATGTAAAATTCCAAAAACAGACAGGCCTAATTCCTCGACCTCATGGAGAATTCGATCTGAATCTCCTCCTGGATCGATGATCAGAGCTAACTGGGACTGTCTATCTCCCAGGATCGTGCAATTGCAGTAAAGAGGGGCAACAGGAAATGTGACACGAATGCAGGAAGTCATGAATCCTCTCTTCTCTTGAAATTCAAGTCCATCTACAAGAAAACCATCTGGACTGTTCTCACGCACCCACCTCAATGGGGTAGGTTTATTTTAGGTACAACATCGGGAAAGCCCTACTCTACCCTACCTTCATTTCATGCGAAATACGAAAAGACTCTCTTCACACCACACTGACCAACAAAAGTACCCCTGCCGTCTATCCCACCACGTGGTCGAACCCGGGCTATTTGAAATAACGCGTTATTAAGAATAAACTACCTAATTAAAGGTACCCAACACACAGTCTTCTACTTCCGTCACAGCGCTTGAAAGCTTTTCCTTGGTGAGAATTTCCAACCCCTATTGGACCCGTCCCCTTCTACCCAGCTCCCCAGGTCTCCATTCAAATAGATGGGTCCTGATTCTCATACTCGCACAGATGCTTATTCTCATAGGCTGTCCTCAAGACCAATCCAGTTTTCAGGAGGAAAATAATCGCCTTAAAAAACAAGAGAAGAAAAATGAATCCTTTATAAAGTCCCTTCAAGAGGGCAATAAGGTCTTGCGTGAGCAAATCGATAAATTAAATCAAGATGCTAGAGCTGACAAGGATGCTTATGAAAAAGAACTTAATAGAGTCAAAACCGAAATGTCGCGACTAGCCGATAACCCCAAAAAAGAAAATGCTCGGCTCCAATCACTAGAAAAGGAAAATCAAAAGTTGCGTGGAGAAGGGAAATGGCTGCGCACCCAACGGGATAAAATGAGGAAATCACTCATGATACAACCCATTGGTGGTCAGGCGTTTGAATTGTCACAGAGCTTTGCTTCTATTCCTTCAATCGTTCAAGAAACCTTGACAAAAAACGGATATACGATTCTCTCAACGATGCAATCCGATACCAAGGCCATTTTCATCACGGATCGGAAAACGTCCCTTCCTCCTTCCCTGGAACTGTCGGGCTTTCGCAACCAGTATTATGTCATGGTCGAAAAATCCAAAACGAATAAAACGCTCATATGGATCCGCGCTGAATTTGAGAAAGTTTCCCATAAAGGGCATATTTTTTCCGCACCCGACTCTGAAGTTGCAGAAACGGAAAAGGCCCTATTAAATGAAATCATCCAATCCCTTTCCCGAAAATCTTCGCTCTCCTTCAACCATTCCTAATCAGCTTCCGTACTGTTGTCACTGAGCCGCACAAGCTTCGGCATACCCTTCACGCAGAATCGCCGCTTCCCGCTGAACAACAGCAAGCTCTCCGGGGTGCTTAGACGCAAAAAACTCTTCAAACATGGCAATTTTTATGAGGAAAAAGTCATAAACCGCGGTGGGGGAACGTTTCTGGGAAAGCCAAAATTCAACAAATTGTCCCAAGCTTACTCCCTGCTGAGTTAATAACTGACATCCTTGGGGAAACAAGGCCTGAATATCGCCACCCCACCGCAGGATTTCATGGGGCAAATATTGGCTTGTGTAAATCTCCTGCCCTTTCTCCCAAGAACAATCCATGGTTCCTGGGCATGGCGAGGACTCCCCACGACCCGATGTCGGTCCAGCTACCCATCGCACATAATCTTCATAGGCCTGAAAGAGGCGTTGATTGATCGTGTGAGGAAAGGGTTCGGTGCTCACACCGTATTCCCATGATTGATCCGAACTCTGAACCGTCGTCGAGGCACGACCTCGAAATACTTTCCCGCAATCCACCAATCTCTGTATTTCCGTCAATTCCTGACAAATCAGAGAAATAGACTTGTTGTCCACTTCCAGGGCAACTCCTTTGAGGTGAGTCAACCGCGGTTGGTCCAGCACCCTGACCAACATTTCCCAGAGCTCTAGGGGAATGGGGGCCTCATGAGCATCGACCCAAAGGGGCTCACCTTCGGAAGTTTGGTTGCTGTCGAAACCTTGAACATGGGAATGACAGGACAACCCAGCCAGATGGATCTGAATGACCCGTTCCAGGGGAAACTTCTGTAGGAAGTTTTCAAAAAAATCCTGAAGATTTTCCCACTTTTCTCCCTCCGCATAGCGAAAGACCGTCCATGCATGCCCAAGATCCAATACCAACCCACACGGAGTCCTCTGGATAATTCGTGCAAAAAACTCAGGATAGGAAAGGTTCCCACAGGAAAAATAACTCAACGGGGGGCCTTCAAGACAAAACAATGGGGGCTGACAACCTACGGTCGCACTCAAATCGTCCAGGCATTGTTGAGCCCGATAGGAATTCCAAGCGGTAACATGAGCTGAATCCTCTGAAAAAACGGGAGGCAAGTAGGTCCCAAACGTTCTCCCAACCATTTCCTTTGATGCACATTCTTGGTTCACCCAAAGCCCTTTCAGCACTCCCAGATCTTGGGCCAGGCCAGATAGCCGTTTTTCCGCATAATAAGCTGATTTCCAATCCGGCTGGGTAACCCAGATTCCCTCCGCATGATACGCCAAAGGCAAGGACGGCAGATGCGAACGAATTTTTTTTAAGGAAGGACGAGAGGCCTGAAAAATCTCTAAATAATCGATTGAAAGGCCTTTGGTTGAGATGACCTCTAACAGATCGAACACATCGGGGCTGTAGACATCGACCGAGAGACCGATTCCTAATGAGGGAATGCGATTGGCTCGTCGAGCAAATTCTTTCGTCATATCATCCATAGAAATTTCCCATGCTACCCCTACAAAGGTAACAGACATGCACCTAAGGACTATAAGACCTAAATTGGGAAAAGGATATCCTGGGATGAAGACGGAGGAGCACTCATGTCCTCCAGATAATAGAAGAATTATTTACGACGGAGGGAATGCCCAGCTTGCAAGTATTGATGAATTCCGGACGCAGCCTTTCGCCCCTCGGCGATGGCCCAGACGATAAGCGATGCGCCTAGCTTCGTATCTCCAGCGGCAAACACCCCATCCAGGTTCGTCATGAAATTGGAATCGACTTTGACGTTCCCCCGCGGACCATACTCAACGCCCAAGGAATCCAGCAACCCATTTTTGACAGGACCGATGAAACCCATGGCCAACAGCACCAGATCGGCTTCTAGTTTCACTTCGGAACCGGGAATAGGATCAAATTTTCCATTTTCAAATTTCACCCGATTCGCGTGAAGAGCTTGGACCTTTCCCTCTCGCCCGGAAAATTCAGTGGTAGAGATACTCCATTGCCGATCACATCCTTCTTCATGTGCGTGGGAGGTCCGTAATTTCATGGGCCAATAGGGCCATGGCGTCGATTCAGCTCTACTAGGAGGTGGTTCAGGTAAAAGCTCGAATTGATGAGCTTCACGACACCCTTGCCGGTGCGCGGTCCCCAAACAATCGGAACCGGTGTCTCCTCCTCCAATGACCACAACCCGTTTATCCTTGGCAGAAATCACATGTCCGGAAAGTGAGTCACCCGCATTGCGTTTATTTTGTTGGGTGAGATAGTCCATGGCCAAATGCACGCCCTGCAATTCTCTCCCAGGTACGGGCAACTCCCGGGGTTGTTCCGCGCCCATCGCCAGGAGCACCGCATCAAAATCTCGCCTCAACCGTTCGAGGTCAATATCGACACCAACGCAAACCCCCGTTTCAAACATGACCCCTTCTGTTCGCATTTGTTCAAGCCGGCGATCGATCACCCATTTTTCCATCTTGAAATCGGGAATCCCATATCGAAGGAGACCACCGATCCGGTCGGCTTTCTCATACACCGTCACCTGATGTCCTGCGCGTACCAATTGTTGAGCCGCAGCCAATCCCGCGGGGCCAGAACCGACGATGGCGACCGACTTACCCGTACTGACCACCGGCAACACCGGCTCGACCCACCCTTCCTCAAACCCTTTATCGATGATATTCCATTCGATGACCCGAATGGACACGGGGTCCGCATTGATCCCCAGCACACAGGCCGATTCACAGGGAGCAGGACACAAACGCCCGGTAAATTCAGGAAAATTATTGGTGGTATGCAAAGCCTTGAGAGCGTCTTTCCAACGGCCCCGATGAACCAAATCATTCCATTCTGGAATCAGGTTGACCACAGGGCATCCAGTTCCGCTCTGACAAAACGGGACCCCACAGTCCATGCATCGTGCCCCTTGCACTTTGAGCTTTTCATCGGGAAACGGATCATACAGTTCCTTCCAATCCTTCACCCGAAGCTCGACGGCCCGCCGTTGGGGACCTTCTCGTTCAAACTTGAGAAATCCTCGTGCATCAGCCACGGGTCACCGCCTGACGTTCTCGTTGTGCATGTTGCTTCGCCAACGCCGCTTTTCGTTCCTGTAACACCCGCTTGTAATCCAGTGGCATGACTTTGACGAATTTTGGAAGCATGTCATCCCAGTCATCCAAGACTCGCCGGGCATTGGCACTCTTGGTGTACTGATAATGGGACTCAATCAAAGAATGGAGCGTACGAATGTCTTCTGGAGATTCGACAGATTCTAACGCCACCATCCCGACGTTACATCGTGCCGGGAACTGCCCATCTTCATCCAGGACGTACGCCTCCCCTCCAGACATTCCAGCCGCAAAATTCCTCCCGGTTTTTCCTAAGACGACCACGACACCACCAGTCATGTATTCACAACCATGATCTCCAGTGCCATCGATGACGGCTCGAGCCCCACTATTCCGAACCGCGAATCGTTCCCCGGCCGTCCCGTAAAAATACCCTTCACCCCCAGTTGCACCATAGAGAGAGGTATTCCCGATCAGGATGGTATCTTCGGGAGAATAGGTGACGCCCGGAGGAGGCATGACGATGATTTTCCCTCCTGAGAGTCCTTTGCCGAGATAATCATTGGACTCTCCCACCAGGGTAAGGGTAATACCCTTCGAGATAAAGGCTCCAAAGGATTGCCCAGCCGATCCCGTGAACCTGATCTGAATGGTATCGGGGGGAAGACCGTCTGTTCCATATTTGCGGGCAATATGGCTCGAAAGCACGGTTCCCGTCGTCCGGTGAATATTCTGAATCGGCATGTCAAACGAGACCGGCTCTCCTCGTTCAATAGCTGGCTGACACTTCTCAACCAATTGATTGTCCAGAATATCTGCGAGTCCATGATCTTGTTCCTGGACACAGTACGTGGCCACTTCCGGCTCAACATCAGGCTTGACTAAGAGCGCTGACAAATCCAGTCCTTTCCCTTTCCAATGGTCAAGAACCTTTTGCACTTTAAGTTTATCGACACGGCCGATCATATCATTGACCGTGCGAAAACCCAGTTTGGCCATGATGGTACGAACCTCTTCGGCCACGAACATGAAATAATTCACGACATGATCAGGGTTTCCGGCAAACCGTTTCCGCAACTCCACATCCTGGGTCGCCACACCAACCGGGCAGGTGTTTAAATGACACTTCCGCATCATGATGCACCCTTCAACGATGAGTGGAGCGGTGGAAAATCCATATTCCTCGGCTCCCAACAAGGTTGCAATCACGACATCCCGGCCGGTTTTCATCTGACCATCGGTTTCGACGCGGATTCGCCCACGCAAATCATTCAACACCAGAGTCTGATGCGTTTCCGCTAAGCCTAATTCCCAAGGAAGTCCGGCATATTTTATGGAGGAAAGGGGAGAAGCTCCGGTCCCTCCAGAGTCACCACTAATCAACACCTTGTCGGCATGGGCTTTGGAGACTCCGGCCGCCACGGTCCCAACGCCGACTTCCGAGACCAGTTTGACCGACACCGCCGCTTCAGGATTGGAGTTTTTCAAATCAAAGATGAGCTGAGCCAAATCCTCGATGGAATAAATGTCATGATGAGGAGGAGGAGAGATCAGCCCAACTCCCGGGGTTGAATAGCGGAGCCTGGCGATAATGTCATCCACTTTATGACCGGGCAATTGTCCACCTTCTCCAGGCTTGGCCCCCTGGGCCATTTTGATCTGTAACTCCTTGGCATTCACGAGGTAATGGGCTGTTACCCCAAAACGCCCTGAGGCAACCTGTTTTATGTAGGAATTTTTGGAATCCCCATTGGGCATCGTCTTAAACCGTTCAGGATCCTCTCCACCCTCACCCGTATTGCTCTTTGCCCCTAACCGATTCATGGCGATAGCCAGCGTCTCATGAGCTTCTTGACTGATGGCTCCGAAGGACATCGCGCCCGTCGTAAACCGTTTGGCAATTTCGGCCGCCGATTCGACTTCCTCCAGAGTTAGAGGTTCTGGAGCCCACTTGAAATCAAAGAGACCTCGCAGGGTGGAGCGGCGCTTATCTTCGTTATTGACGAGTTCCGCAAACTCAGCATACGTCTTGGGATTATTCGTATGGGAGGCATGTTGAAGCTTAAAAATGGTCTCAGGGTTCCAATTGTGATGTTCCCCTTGAATCCGATAATGAATTTCTCCTCCAAAATCTAATTGCCTCACCGCGACCGGAACATACGCAGCTGAATGCCGTCTTAGAGTTTCTTCTCCCAACTCGCGCAATCCTAGGCCTTTGACTCGAGAAGAGGTTCCGGTAAAAAACTGGTCGATGAGGTCAGGATGTAACCCCACGGCCTCAAAAATTTGGGCACCACAATAAGATTGAAGAGTGGAAATTCCCATTTTTGAGAAAATCTTCAACAGTCCCTTATTGACCGCTTTGATGAATTTACCTTCAGCGGTTGCCGCATCAACCCCTTCCGGGAAAAACCCCTCGCGTTCCATATCCACCAGGGACTCGAACACCAGGTAAGGATTGATGGCACCAGCCCCATATCCAATCAAGCACGCAAAATGATGGACATCCCTTGGTTCGCCGGTTTCCAGGATCAGACCGACTTCCGTCCGCGTTTCTTCTCGAACAAGATGATGATGAACAGCAGCCACCCCCAAGAGGCTGGGGATAGGGGCCCACTCGGCATTGATGCCTCGATCACTCAGGATAAGAAATTTTTCTCCTGCCTTAATGGCCTTTGACGCTTCTCGGCACAATTCGTCGAGAGCCGCAGCCAACCCCTCCGGCCCCTCGGACACCTTGAATCGTAACGGTAAGGTCTTGCTCTTAAAATGAGGATCTCCGATCATCCGGATTTTTTGGAGATCGTCATTGGTGAGAATCGGTTGTTGTAATTTTATCCGTCGGCAGGCCTCCGGAATCTCCGCAATCACGTTGGGTTTGGGACCGATATTGGTCACCAATGACATGACCAAATGTTCTCGAATGGGATCGATGGGAGGATTGGTGACCTGGGCAAAGAGCTGTTTGAAATATTTAAACAAAAGTTGAGGCCGTGAAGATAACACCGCCAACGGGGTATCTGTACCCATCGATGAGATCGGCTCTTCCCCATTCACCCCCATAGGCATCAAAACCATTTTCAGTTCTTCAACGGTATACCCAAAGGCTTGTTGCCGTTGACGAAGCGTCGGGTGGTCCGGCTGAGGAACATTTAAAGGCTGAGGAAGTTCATCCAGAGAAACCCGGTGCTGGGTCAACCACTGCCGATAGGGCTTCCGATTCGCGATCTCGGCTTTAATTTCCTCGTCATCGATGATCCTTCCCTGTTCCGTATCGACAAGGAACATCCGACCCGGTTGCAACCGGCCTTTGAGGCGAATATTCTTGGGGTCGGTCGGCAACACGCCCGCTTCCGAGGCTAACACGACGACATCATCCTTGGTCACTTGGTAGCGACAGGGTCGCAACCCATTCCGATCGAGGGTGGCTCCCACCAGCTTGCCATCGGTAAAACATACCGCAGCCGGTCCATCCCACGGCTCCATCACTGCAGCGTGATATTCATAGAATCCCCGGCGTTCCAAATCCATTTGAGGATTACCCACCCACGGCTCGGGAATCAGCATCATCATGGCATGGGGTAACGAACGACCCGCCATGACCAAAAATTCAATCGCATTATCAAGACAGGCAGAATCACTCTGCGTCGCATCATCGATGATGGGAAACAATTTCTTCAGATCATCACCGAATAATTCAGACGCGAGACGGCCTTGCCGAGCTCTCATCCAGTTGACGTTTCCCTTGAGAGTATTAATTTCCCCGTTGTGAACCGAATACCGATAGGGGTGAGCGAGCGACCAGGTCGGAAACGTATTCGTACTAAATCGGCTATGGACGACCGCAATAGATGAGGTAAAGGTCGGATCCGCAAGATCTGAGAAGAATAAGGAGACCTGTTCCGGCAACAACATGCCCTTATACACGATCGTGTTGGAAGACAGGCTCGAGATATAGACCCATTCCCGGCCGATCAAGGCAGACTCTCGAACGGCATGGGTGAGGCGTTTCCTGATGACATATAATTTCCGTTCAAATTGAAGTGGATTGAGGAGGGAGCGCCCGATAAAAAATTGGCGAAAAGCGGGCATGGTCTTACGAGCTTGGGGTCCAATATGTTCTTCCTTGGCCGGAACATCACGCCACCCCAAAAATTCCTGGCCTTCTTCCTGAATAATTGACTCGAATAAGGCTTCACACTGCTTCCGCGCCTTAGAATCTTGGGGCAAAAACACCATCCCCACACCATAGGTGCCAGCCGAAGGGAGGTTAATCCCTTTTTCTCCGGCTACTCGCCGAAAAAACTCATGAGGAATTTGGGAGAGGATCCCTGCCCCATCCCCCGTGCAAGGATCACAACCCTGGGCCCCCCGATGCACAAGATTTTTGAGGACCAAAAGTCCCTGCTCAACCAGTTCATGCGACTTTTTCCCTTTAATATTGGCGACAAACCCTATCCCACAGCCATCTTTCTCCAATTGAGGATGGTAGAGGCCTTGGGGTTCGGGCATCCCTGGAATTCGGTTCACGGTTTTCCTTTCATCAGGATCATCGAATTACACCTTCCCTTAATTAATTCTCTTGCCTTTATATATCAGAACACCCCCCCCTGTGAATGCTCAAGGGGCCTTTCTCAACCCTGGCGTGGTCCCGGTGAGTTGCAGAACGAATTTAGGGAAAGAATCTGAGAAATTGCGAGTCGTAACCTTAATTGATGCTAAAAATTTCTGTCAAGAACAACCTAAGGGTTCACCTCAAGCCCATGACACTTATCCCCCTATTTTTTCATGGGTTTTTCTTCACTGATCCCCCTTTTGATGGCTTGACAATCCACAGGATACCACCTAGTATCGCCGCCATGCCAAACCAACCCGCCCTGAAACCCCTGGAAACAATGGAGGATATTTGGGAAACCTTTGGGTCCGACCTTAATGAGGTCGAAGCCCAAATTCACAAACATTTATTTTCCCATGCACCACTTATCAACACGGTGGCCGGGCATATCTTATCGAGTGGAGGAAAACGCATACGGCCTTTACTCCTTATTCTCTGTGCCAGGCTTTATGGGTTCGTTGATAAAGAATATCTCTTATTGGGCAGTCTCATCGAATTCATCCATACCGCCACTCTTCTCCACGACGACGTCCTTGATGAAGCGGAGATTCGCAGGGGGCAGGAAACCGCCAGGCAAATCTGGGGAAATCAGGCAAGTATTCTCGTAGGTGATTATTTGTACTCCCAAGCCATGGCCCTCATTGCTTCGTTTCACAACCATGCAATCAATGAGGTGCTCGCTGATGCCTGCAGAAAAATGGCTGAAGGCGAGGTGCTCCAATTATGTGCGAATAGCCAACCCGACCTAGAAGAAGCCGATTACTTGAAAATTGTGGAGTATAAAACTGCGACTTTGGTAGCCGCAGCCTGTAAAGTTGGAGCAATTATCGGAGGAGCATCTTTGGAAGAACAGGCCACACTCTACCGTTTTGGCCTACATCTTGGCATGGCTTTTCAATTAGCCGATGACCGCCTGGACTATTCTGCGGACCGAGCCCGACTCGGAAAATCCTTGGGGCAAGACCTTCGACAAGGTATGATCACGCTTCCGCTTCTTCATCTCCTCCAAACCTGTCCGCCATCCGACCAAGATTGGTTGAAAGAGAAAATTGTCTCTCGAATGATTGAAGACCAAGATTTACAAAAAATTTTAGATATGATGAAACAGCAGGGCTCCTTGGGCTATGCAACCCTCCGAGCACGGGAATATGTTGAGGCAGCAGCCTTGGAACTCGAACGTTTTCCCGAAAGCCAGGCCAAACGATCTCTAGCCATCGTTTCTTGTTACATGGTTGGCCGAGATCGATAAACTCGGGAAACTCTCCCTCATTCTTGGGCTACAACTTCATACTTTCATCCCTCCTCGCTCACTTTGATATGGGGAAAAACCGGCTTTTTGATCTTCTCCTTTTACGGCTACTCCCTTAACCTCCTGTTCCTATAAAAATCCCAATCCAGGACTTTTCTTTTTGGTGCTGGTCCCCTAACCTGCTATACTTTCCATTCATCAATTTTTCTTGCCCCCTCAATTAACCCTCTTTATCCATTCCCTTTTCCCCCTCAGTTTTTTAAGGAGGCCCAAATGACATTCAAGCCAATAACCTCTGTGATCGTTCTTGGTATTTCGATATTGACTCCTTCAGTGAGCTTTGCTGCTTCCTACGAAATTTCTTGGTTCGGGGCCAATGGATATAGGATGGAAGGCCAATTCAGCTTCCCCGATTCCCCTGGTCCTACCCAAATCATTACTGAGGGGGATCTTACCAGCCTGACTATCTCGGGTTTTCGAGACATGACTCCTTTGGGTACCTTTCAATACGCCCGCACTCGCCAAGTCCAACCTCCCTCAGGTTTTAATTTCAACTTTGATAGCCACACTGAAACCTTCCTGACCGGTGGAAAAAGCGATTCTGAAAGAGGTCAAAAATGGAATGCACCAAACTTCACTGGAGGCTTTGGGTTTTTCAGCGGAAATAGTTTTCAAGGACTCTATGCCAATGGAAAACTAGTCTCAGCCTCTGAAATCCAAATCGGATCGACTGTACTGTTTACCAACCTGGTTCCGTCCACTCTGGAAGCTACTCCCATTCAATCTACCCAGGTCCCGGAGCCGCATACGGTGCTTCTCTTGGGTACAGGATTATTGGCCTTGTATAGTCAACTGTACCGTGTGAGGCAACGATAGATATTCTCGTGTGAACCCTCCAGAAAAGGCTGGTTAACGAAAGGCGCCTTGTCGGTATAGCCGCCAAAATGCACGAAGGCCCGTAAGAATAGGATGACGCCGTTCCTGCGGAGTCAGTTCAATTTTCACTCCAGAATGACGTTCAATCTTCCATATGAGGTAATCAACACCTCCTTGAAACGTATAGGCAGCTTTCATGAGACGAAGGACGGAAAGAATTTTCCCCTGCACACGACGCAAAACCCACCCCATTGAGTTTCGAGTCCGGATCCACGCTGAAACGTCATAGGAATATCTTTGAGCCCCCACCGATTCCAGAATGCTTGACCCGGGAAACGAAGCAGGCAACAGCACCTCGGCGATATTCTCATAATATTCAACATCATGATCCCAAAGCGTTTGAACCCGACCGGAGGATTCAGACCGCAGTTCTGCTCCATAACTTAAGGTTAACCCTCTTCGCCAGAAGTCATAGGCAGAAAATGGGGCGGAAAGGCTGGGTAAAACCCGATGAAAGAAGGTGAGCACCGCATGTCCCAAACCCTGGAGAATTCGTTCACGAACCTCCTCCGATTTGGTGAAGACGATAACCGTAGGTTGGGCAAACCGCCCCCAAAAATACGAATGAAACCAGCGAAGACTTACGCCTTTTTCAAAGTCCCCGACCGTTAAGACGGCATATTTCACCCGGATCACCTGACCATTGAAGGGCACTTCCCGATAAAACACATTGGGAGGAAGAAGGTGATTGAGGAACCCCAACCACCAGGATGAAAAGGCACGGGAGTACTGATTGACCAGAACATAACAATCCACCAAACTCTCGTGAGGATTCTTCATCCTCAAACAGGACCCATAAAACAAAACCCCCTGGATGGACTCGCGAAAATGCTCAGCCAAATCCTCACCAACTTTTCGTATGGGTTCTGAAAGAGGTTGCTGACTGGGTTGACCCACCAATCGCAACAATTCGGTCGTCGGCTGCATGTGTTTCCCTAAGAAGACAGACGAAGAAAGGTCAGGGCCCCACAGGAATCCAACTGAATTCCCACTTCATGGGGACTTGGAGGATATACCTCTCCGTCTAGGACAAATCCCTCTTTCATATGCAATCGTATACTCTGGAAATTTTGACTTATATACCCATTCTGCCTATTAGCTAAAGGGTGAGCTTTTCCTCGAATGACAGAAGGGAGCACTCTCCAGAAACACCGAAAAGGTATTCTCACGCTCGTAAACCGCACCGGATAGGGAGCTTGTCCCCAAAAGGGCATCAAGCCGACGATCAACCGCTGCAGGGTCGTCGCTAAGACCAACACATAGTCCTCATGCTTGACATGCCCTTCCGACGTGGATATTCCGATGGATACAGGGGAAAGGTTTTTCTGGGACCCTGTCGCAACGGCCCATAAGTATTTCAAAAAAATTAAACCCGCTCCCCATTCACCCAAGCGCCCGATCGTCTGTTTGGTCTGCCGTCCCGTCTGAGTTCCCTGGCACAAGGCCCCCGCACCAAAAAACATCCCATGAAGCGGTTCCCGATAGGGATGAAATCGAATGCGAAGCACCGCGCGTTGAACCGTGGAAAATTGAGGAGTTGGGGATTGGGATTTCTCAAAAAATTCGCGTACCGTGTGACTGGTAAAGGCGCCCAACCCCACATCGCCTGCGATCATATTCGCCGTGCCTGCGGGAAGAAGAGCTAACTGAGGAAAGGATGGAAACGGTTGTAGATTAAAGAGGGCATCGATGGTGGCTTGGATCGTCCCATCTCCTCCATTGATGAATAACGTGGTGACATTGGCTTGAGAAAACTCGACAAGGGCATTTTGTATTTCACCGGGTGTGGTCACATCCGAAAAGAGGGGAGGTTCCTTTGCCTTAAAGGCCTCGCTAATCACATCAGGATGTCGCTTATTCCTTCCACTGAGAGGATTATGAAGAACGCCAACACGCATACCCGATCTCACACCCCGGCCCATTGGAAGAAAGATCTGGATAAAGGTTCAAGGGCCAAATTCATGAATATTGTTGGCTAGGGAATCACAGAACAATCATGCGGTATGGATATTCGTGAACCATTTCACAGCCAAGGATTGAGGAGGATTCGCCGGGTCAATATCGGCCAACCAGGACTTTACCCGTCCCGTTTTGACCCGTTCGACCAATGCCATCCCTAATCTCAAGAGAAGAATCGCGGTAGAAAGGAGAGTCCAAATGGCAACGAGTTCCAACCCAACATCTGGCCTCCCAACCAATAAGCACACGGTCAAAAAGATCAAGCTGGGATTTCTTCTGGCGGTGACCAATCGAAAATAAGAGTCAAAGGGCTTCCAACAAAAGATTCCGAATCTCCCCAAACCCCACATAAAAGTCCCTTCCACGATTCGACCAAAAATATACCCGGAAAAAATCAGACCGATCGTCCATGTCATCGTACCCGGAAGAATCAGGGGAGCATAGCTGGCCAATCCCAATCCCCATGCCCAATACCAAAGAGGAGGATGAATCAAGTCGATCCCATGATCAAAAATATTCCCCCAAAAACTCGACGTGACGGTCACACGAGCCAATTTGCCATCGACCGTATCCAAAAAGGTCATGAACCAACCCGCTACCAATCCCCACCAAAACATCCCCTTGGCAAAAAGGAGCCCTGCCAGAATGACAAAGGCCAGGCTCAGCGTGGTGACTTGATTGGGCGTAATACCCCGCAAGGCACAAAAACGAGTCGCCCATTTCGCGGGAGTGGGCCACAAAAATTTGGTGATTAAATCCGTGATCCCTTTGTAAGAGCCTGCAAAGAGCTTTTCTTCGAGGGCCACACGATTCCCTTCGGCAATCGGAAGAATATACGCAGGATCGGACTTACGAAGTTCCTCCGAGAACGCGACAGGCAAGTCTTCTAAACTCAGAACTTTCACATTGGCGGCCTTCCCCAGTTGCCCGTTCTGCATCACCTCAATCGCTTCGGCCTGATTCGCCCCTTCGACATGAGCCGCCACAGGAATCATGTGGCTTCCCTCAGTTATTCGAAGGACGACATTTCGCTCATTGAGCAAGTTTTGAATGATTCGAGCATCAAAAATATAATCTCCTCGAATGAGCAATAATGTGTTCCCAGGAGAAATGTCTTTCATACCTTGAACATTGTCATGAATGCCCATGCGAGAGAACATCCGTTGAAATCGTTCCTGAGAACTGAGATTCCACAACCGAACCGGTGTCTCATGAAACAGTCGCCAGGACACACTCATCGTTCAACCATCATGCTTTCTAATTTGTCCATTGCATTCAATCGCCTCCCTCATACGCATAAGCCCCCTTGAGGCTCAGAAACACCTTCTTTCGTTTTTCCCAGCAAGAACAAGGCCAACCAAGCCTTGCATGATTCAGGTAAAAGATACGCGCCAAATAAGCACCGTCACAATACTCAACCCTAAGAATGGGAGCGCAATCGTCAATAATGGAGGCACGCCAAACAATAATCCCAAATTTTTTAGGACTTCCGTAAGCAGGTAAAAACCCACCCCCACGAGAGACCCGATAAAAACCCTCTTTCCGATCGTGGCACTTCGCAAGGGACCAAACAACCAAGGAAGCGAAACGATCATCATCAGTCCAGTATTCACCGGCATAAAGACCTTATCCCAAAAGACCATTTCATGACGCCGAGAATTTTGTTGTTTCCGCTGGAGCACTCTGATGTACTCATACAGATCAGACGGCGCTAAAGAAGAAATGGGAAGTTTCAAAAGATTCACTTCTTCTTGATTGAGGGGAGAGTCCCATTCCACCTGGTCCATGTGTTCTTGCATAAAATGCAAGCCACGTATCGTCTTTTTCTGAATATTGTAGAGCGCCCACTTCCGTGGATCACCAATCTTCGCTTCTTGTGCGTATACATAGGTCGAAAGTTTCCCATCAGGATTAAACTCAAATATATCGACATTCTTGGCCAGATCGCCAACTCCCACATGCCGAATACGAATGAAACGACCCTTATCGCGAAACCATAGGCCAGCCTCCCCTTGAAATCCTGCCGATTCAGACAGAGCAAAGGAGCGTTTCAAATGAGCTTCCTGCTCTAAATACGGGACGACGAATTCACTCATCCCCCCTATCAGCACCACAAACCCTAAACCGACTTTAAGGACCGACCACGCAATTCGATTTTTTGAAACTCCCCCGGCTTGCATAGCCGTCAATTCTCGACCACTAGCTAATCCACCCAATGCCACGATACTTCCCAACAACGCGATAAAGGGGGCAAGGATAATGATCCGGCCGGGAGTCGTGAAGACCAAGAATTCCAAGGCCCCCCAGATGGTGTACTGCTCTTTTCCCACGTTCTCCACATCATCCAGAAAGGTCATTAAACTAAATATGGTTAAAAGAATAGCGAGGACAATGAGATACCCCCTCAGCAAACTCTTCGCCAAATATCGATCGAGAATTTTCATGGACTTTTGCGAACTGCTGGGGTATTTTTAACTATCCTCTTACCATGGGGGCACGCTTTGAAATCCGGAATTTCCACTCATTCTTCTTGAATTCAGCTTCTCGCATACTTGGATCGAGTCAAAAGAAAAACCAAACTCACCCCGAGAGCAATCACAATCGCCCACATTCCAGGAAAAAGGGGAAATGCCCCTTCTTCAATTAGGCTTTTAATCATCACTCCAAGAAAGTAATACACGGCAAACACCAACGTGGCGGTAAAGACCTTCGCATATTTTCCCTGACGAGGAGATGATCGGCTTAAGGGGACGCCCAATAAACCCAGCAATATGGTAGACCAGGGAGTTGAAAACCTCCATTGAAGTTCGGCAAGATCCTTTCTGGACGTAGAATGCCAGAGTTGATGGGTAGGAACGGCCTTCTTCTTATACTCTGATACGGCTTCCTTCGGGAGTATCGATAACCGCTCGAAATGAGACATGTGATCGATTTCTCCCTGGCGGGTAAATTTATACTCATACCCATCGAATAAGACTGGGCTATGAATCCCCGTCTCGGGATCGATGTATTCTTCAGCTTCCTTGGCAAAAAGAATTCGTAAGTTTTCATCTTTTTCACTCTGAACAAACACTCGCAACAGGCGATGACGGTCAGCATCCAATCCATCGGCAAACAAGACCAACGATCCGTCACGTCGTTCATAAAACCTGCCGGCATCCAAATGGCTCATTCCCAAACCGGCTTCACCTTCAGCTTTTAACCGGTAACTCTGTTGATACGCCAACGGACGGAGGAATAAGGAGAACAGCCCCACAAGAATGGCGGTACACACCGAAAGAACCAAAATGATCCGTAAGACGCGAAACGGACTCACCCCACAAGCCATGAGAGCCTTGAATTCCGAATCATTATGCATACGTCCTAACCCTAAAATTACGCCGAAATACAGGGAAACAGGCAAGAGGACTTCAAGAGCAATCCCGACCTTTAAAGCAATCAGGACAAGCACCATGCTGAAAGGAAGCAAAGCCTCGACGGCCTGGGCTAAAAACGTCACCCAACTGTATCCGGCAAACAACAGAACAAATAGCCCACAAAAAACCAGGGAAGGTTTCAAAACTTCCCGAATAACATACCGACTTAACATGCCACTCCACCTATCCTTTTATTCGAGTTTTTCCCAATCAGGAAGAGGAGTTTGTTGATTATGAAAGCTGTCATCTTAAGTGCTGGCCAGGGAAAACGCTTATTACCCCTTACCGAAGATCAACCAAAATGCACCGTGCATCTCAATGGCCAATCTATTGTAGAATGGCAGATCCGGGAACTCATCCATTGTGGAATTTCCCCTATTCATGTCGTCGTGGGGTTTGGCGCCGAAAAAGTGGAATCCTTGCTGAACCATCATTTCCCCTCTCATCCCATTCACACGATCTTTAACCCATTTTTTGCTTTGGCCGACAATCTCGTGAGTTGCTGGATGGCCAGAATTGCCATGGACGATGATTTTATTCTGCTGAATGGTGATACGCTCTTCGAATCTCAGGTCTTACAAGGACTGCTCACGGCCCCACCCTCACCCATTACCCTCGTTAGTGACGAAAAAGCCGAATACGACAGTGATGATATGAAGATTATCGCCAAAGACGCTCAGCTCATCCGAATCGGAAAAACTCTTCCCCTAGACCAGGTCAACGGGGAATCCATTGGAATGATTCGATTTCAGGGAACGGGACCGAGTCTGTTCTCCTCGGCATTGGAAAAGCGGATTCGGCATCCGGATTCTCTGAAACAATGGTACCTCTCTCTCGTGGATGATTTAGCTCAACAAGGTCATGTCCACACATGGTGTATTAAGGGGCATCGATGGGCCGAAATAGACAACCCCAGCGACCTTCAATATGCGGAGCGGATGCTAAAGGATTGCGAGGTCTCTCAGCTCACCGTCCCTCGTGCCAAGCAATAAACGATGGCATGGGCCTGGCCGAGATATACATCCCCCATTCACCGTTCAGCACACACGCTTTTCGGGTCTCCTACGCTGCTCATGGCATTTCCCGCTGAGCAAGTATGTGCTCTACCAAATCGACATCTTGGGGAGTATCCACATCGATCGCTGCTTCGGGAAATGGTAACAGAATGGGCTTAATGCGGAGCTGAAGGCGGTGCCCAAGCTGATCCAAGGCTTCTTCTACCATCAATCTCCCAGAAAGATACCGAAAAAGGGACCATACGCCCAACCGCCGGATAAGCTTGATAGGACGCTTCCGCTCCTGCTCCACCTCA
Source organism: Nitrospirales bacterium (assembly GCA_965223275.1). Taxonomy (GTDB): domain Bacteria; phylum Nitrospirota; class Nitrospiria; order Nitrospirales; family UBA8639; genus Nitrospira_E. The sequence continues at coordinate 3,163,320 of OZ244992.1, read as the reverse complement.
CTCCAAAACTGAACAAGTCGCCTGGCATTGGGTCCAAACAGGACGAACAAATTTGATCCACAGAACCCCTTCCCCTTAAAGCGTAACACCGTTCGTGTTGCGTCGGGATATGCTGCGCTCACTATCGGATATGGGACCAACCCCACTGCCACATCGACGCCTTCACGACTTGCTTCCTTGATGAAGAATTCCACCATTTCCGGAGTCAGCAACGCATGGTCGGCTGTCGTTACCAACATGGGATAGTGACCGTCAAATCGCGCTAATACCTCACCGACACTCCGACTCGGCCCTTCTCGAGGAGCGACCCAGTGAAGAGATTTCGAATCGACTAACGATTGGAGCAATGGATGGCAGCTGAGTGTTTCGGAGTCAGGCCCACATAAAATTTTCTCCTTGATGATCTCAACCCGATCCAAGGTATCGAGCACACGAAGGATCATGGGCTTTCCACCGATGTCGGCCAATACCTTGTTGGAAACGTTCTTCGACCGTGCGACAGGGTCCTCGGACTTTCGACTTCCAGCAAGGAGAAGGGCTGAAATAGTCGAAGAAGAGGGCCTGACCTTCTCACTCACGCTCATCACGAGACCTGAGGTCCTTTTCAAAAATCCGGTAGGTTTTGTAGGGCTCAGCCCCTAAAGACTCGAGGATGTGGCACATTTGCTTGTTGTCCTCCAAAATCCAAGAGAGTTCCACCTCCTGAATGCCTTTCCGTCGACCGCCCACCCGCACCGCTTCAATCAACCCATACGCCATCGCCGCTCCCATGGGACTAGACTGGTACCGCTTCCGAACACCCATGAGGGCCACGCGACCCGTTTTTGGATGTGCCCATTTTAGGCCCCAAAGAAGCTTCAACCATCCAAACGGGAACAGACGCCCATTTAAGCCCTTGATGACTTCATGGACATTCGGAAATGCCACAAGCATCGCCTCCGGTTGGCCATCGATTTCGGCAATTTGCACAAAGTCATCTTCCACCAAAAATTTTAATTGTTGGCCAATTTCGGAAAATTCAGATTCAGTAAATGGCAAAAATCCCCAATTGTCTGCCCAGGCTTCTTCAAAAATCTCTTTGATAATTTGAAGATCCTCCTGTAACCGTTTTCGCCGCAAGGAACGAATCTGCATCGACCCTTTGGCTTTTTTTAAAAATCCGACAACCCCGGAAGGAAACGAAAAGTTTATGCCAATCCGGTAAGCCAGGAGATCCTTCGCCTTCACATAACCGCTGACCACCAATGCCTCTCCATAATAGGGCCGGGCATGTCCCATCATAATCATGGGAGGAGAGTCGAATCCTTCGACTAACAGTCCGCATTCCTGATTAATCGATAAATTGAAAGGGCCACGGATCGTCTTCATGCCTTGCGCGTGAAGCCATCCCTCGGCGGCATGCAATAAGCCATTAAAGGTTTCGGGAGAGGAGATGGCCTCTAACAACCCAAAAAACCCGACTCCATCCTTATAATGCTGTTGATGCAATTCATCGACTTGAGCACTAATCCGTCCTACAGGCTTTTCACCTTGATAGGCAAGCCAACATTGCCAACGAGCATGTTCAAAGTACGGATTTTTCTGGGAAAACGCATGCAAGCGTTCGGTGATGAGAGGAGGAACCCAGTGCGGATCATTTTGGTAAATGTTCCATGGAAGTCGAATAAATTCTTTAAGAGCTGATCGGCCATGGACAGGGACAATTCGGATCAAAATGAAACTTTCGGGATTGGCAACAGCAACAAAAAAATTAGGACATCATCAAAAGAGCCATCGACAGCGTCACGTCTCTTATCGCTTCACCAAACCCACAGAACCGTGGCTTGGACTATTTTGAGAGGTCGGCCACCCAAGGATACCGAGAACATTCCTGATCAACATACCCTAAATTTGATACAGTGTGACTCAATGGAACATCCTCAGCACTCCGATACAAACTGCCAAAGAGACGATCACATATCAGGCTGGTAATACCAAAATTTCCTTGTTCGTTATGGAAATGATGGAGGAGATGATGGCGCTTGATCCGGCGCAAGAATTTATTTTTCGGTGTCACACGCAAGTGTTGCATACAATGGCAGAGTTCATAGACCATAAAACACCCCAACCCCGTGGCGAAGGCTAACGGAACCCCCACCCAACCGGCCACTCCAAACCCGATAGGGAACGTGGCAACCATAATCGTCGGAAGTGTAGTGGATAAGGCTCCAAACAGCACACGGAGGTCATTGGGATCTTGATGATGATCATAATGGATACGCTTCCAGAGTGCCGCCGTCCATGGAGACCGATACAGATAGCGTCCATGAAGAATAAATCGATGCACCCCATATTCCACGAATGGGTACGCCAACAACGTTGCCACAATGGTTCCGGCAACAGTCAAAAAAGAAAGAGAGGAGACAGACAGGAAATGCCCTGTTAGGGCAAGACTACTAACGAGCAACACGGCATAAACCTGAATGCCGGGGAACAGGATATATGCCCAGACCAGATCCCTGAACGTCATACGATCGAGGAGATATTTTTGTTGATACCATTGACTGGTCAACAGCTTATTGGTTTTCACCTTTTCCCCCAGATCATCACCAACCCCTCTTGGCCCTAAAGAAATAATTCTCAATCATACACCCGGATTCCAGAAAACCAAATACCCGATCTTCGTTTCCTCCATGAATTTTCCTTTTCTCACTCCACCCTATTCATCATGTTTCCTCAGGTTTGAAAGCCGAGCCACACAGACCATTCACTCGGAAAGATGAAGAATGCCTCTTTCAAAGTCTGTACTTCAGAGGAAGCTTGCTCTCCACCCCATAAGACTCATAGACATTAAAGGAGGACTTTGGTAAGTAAGAACTACCCATGCACGGGACATTGCAAAAATTTGGATACCCCGAGACCACCATCAAAGACTTCTCCAAATGGGCGGTCGTCCTCAGACCACAGCAGGTCACCCTTGGATCACTAGTTCTGATATGCCACGAAAAAGTTCACGCGTTTTCCAACATCTCACCTGAGGCGTTTTCCGAACTTTCATTAGCTATTCAAGGCATCGAACATTCGTTATGCACCGCCTTTGCCTACGAAAAACTGAATTACCTCATGTTGATGATGGTCGACCCCGAAGTTCATTTCCATATTATCCCGAGATACAGCGCTCCGAAGGTATTTTCAGACCAGCAATTTTTCGACCACGGATGGCCGGGCCCTCCTAATCTCAAGAGTCCCAATGACACTAATAGCGACATGAACACCAAAATTCTGTTAGCCATAAAAGAACATTTTTAAGTATTTACATTTAATTAAATAACCACAATTTTAAATTGAGCCTTGTGTCTTAATACCATCAATTTGAGTCTTTTTTACAACATGGAAACCTAAAAAGTTTTCACAAAAATAAAGAAATATTCATAAAAATCCTGTAAAAATAGCATGTTCAATTTAGGCATCGGTTTTGCTCTATTTGCCATGAATTTTCTTGTCATTTTTTTATTGGGATAAAAAGCATAGGAAACCCGAGAGGAAATTTTGCAGAAAATGAATGCTACCCCAACTCAGAATTCCTTAGCCCTGAATAGCGGGAATTTTTCTACTCTGTCTGAGGCCCTGGATTACGCCGGGAAGGGAGAAACTGGCTGCAATTTCTATTCAGGCCGTGGGCGGTTAACCCATGTGCTCCCCTATGCTGACCTTCAATCACAGGCCAAGAACCTTGCCAAACGGTTGAATAGCTTGCAGCTTCCTCGTGGGTCCCGGGTTGCCCTTATCGCAGACACCACCCCAGATTTTTTGAGATTTTTCTTTGCTTGCCAATACGCGGGCTTAATCCCTGTCCCCCTTCCCATCTCACTGCATTTGGGCGGACACAAGGCTTACGTCACTCAAATCCACCGCCTTCTGAGTAACTGCCAAGCTTCAGTCGCTATGGCTCCAGAAGGATTTGAGCCATTTTTAGAAGAAGCTTCTGAAGGCCTATTTCTCTCATTAATTGGTGGGCCCTCAACCTTTGCGTCTTTGGAGGAATCACCAAAGGAGCTGAAGCCACTTCAGGCACATGAATTGGCTTACATTCAATACACCTCTGGAAGCACCAGATGGCCCCGGGGGGTTGAAGTGACTCAAATGGCCGTCATGGACAATTTATCTGGGATTATCCGGCATGGCCTCCAAGTTCAACCTGGAGATCGATGCGTTTCCTGGCTTCCGTTTTACCATGATATGGGATTGGTCGGCTTCGTTCTCGGGCCAGTGGCTTCTCAGTTATCAGTGGATTACCTCAGCACTCGAGACTTTGCCATGCGTCCGCGCCAATGGCTTAATCTCATGACCAAAAGCCAGGCAACGATCTCTTTCAGCCCATCATTTGGGTATGAACTCTGCGTGAGAAGGCTTGGGGAAAATTCAAACGAACAATATGATCTCAGCTCCTGGCGCATCGCAGGCGTTGGGGCCGAAACGATTCGTGCCGACAGCCTTCTTCGTTTTGCTGAAACCCTTAAAACTAGCGGATTTTCTGAAAAAGCCTTTTTAGCCTGCTATGGGATGGCAGAATGCTCATTAGCTGTCAGTTTTGCTCCTCTTTCGCAGGGCCTTGAAGTCGATCATGTGGATGGAGACGTGCTCTCCGATACACACCAGGCCATGCCCTACGATTCGAGCCTCGACCTTCAAGAGGCCGGACGCTGCAGCAAGTTCGTGAATTGTGGCGTTCCTCTTCCTGGTTATGACGTTCAGATTCGGAATGCGAAGGGTGAACCCGTTGGGGAGCGGGAAAGCGGAACGATTTTCGTTCGAGGATCCAGCATCATGTCAGGGTACTTTAATGACCCCGTGCATACAAACGAGGTCCTTTGCCCTGATGGATGGTTAAATACCGGAGATATTGGATACTGGATTCTTAATAGCCTGATCATTATCGGCCGCTCAAAAGATATGATCATTATCAATGGACGAAATATCTGGCCGCAGGATTTAGAGTTTCTTGCTGAGCAGCAAGAAGAGGTTCGACCAGGAGACTCCTCAGCCTTTTCCGTCACTGGTCCTGATGGTGAGGAACTGGCCATCATGGTCATCCAATGCCGTGAATCCGATCCAGAAAAACGGGAGCACCTGGTCAATCGACTTCGTTCTTTGGTGTACTCTGAGCTTTCCATCCCCTGCTATATCGAGCTCATTCCCCCAAGAACACTTCCTCGCACATCATCAGGAAAATTATCACGATCCCGTGCCAAGGCTGATTTTCTTGCCCGCGTACAGTGGGAAGAATTATCGACGATGTTGTCGGCAACCACATAGCCGACGTTCAACGACCATTCACATCCAGACCAGGCCATGCCTTTTACTGTCGCCCTGACAGGGGCTTCAGGGTTCATTGGTAGGAATCTCGTTTCCCAAATTCTCCAATCCGGATGGCAAGTTCGTGCTCTCGTCCGATCATTGAAAAATGCCTCGAGTCTCCTTCCTTCATCTGTACAGCTGTTTGAAGGGAGCCTGGAAGATATCAACAGCCTCAAGGCATTCGTGACCAATTGTGATAGTGTCGTCCACGCTGCTGGTGTGACCAAAGGCGTGTCCCGATCAGACTTTTTTGCGGGAAATGTCGAAGGAACGGCTAATCTCATTCAGGCCTGCATGGGCCAATCCGTTCTTCCCCGCTTCGTTCTTCTTTCTTCTCTCGCCGCGAGAGAGCCGAGCCTCTCCCCCTATGCTTGGAGCAAATCAGAGGGGGAAAAGGTGTTAAAAAAACATGGCGACCGATTCCCATGGATAATTTTTCGTCCCCCAGCTGTGTATGGCCCGTATGACCAACATGTTCTCCCGCTGTTCAGCATAATCAACAGAGGCATTTGTCCACAGCTGAATGACAACAACGCGCGTTTTTCCCTGATTCATGTGGATGATGTCTCACAGGCCATTATCCATTGGCTCAAAAAGGGGCAACCCGTTTCACAAACATATGAAATAGATGATGGACGGACCGGTGGATACTCTTGGCAAGAAGTCTTTCAGATTATTCATCCCGGTTTTCGATTGAGGATCCCCATTTCATCTTCTCTTCTCTCTCTCCTGGCGGTCATCAACGAAAAACTGGCCAAATTCTTTGGGTATATGCCCATGTTAACCAAGGGAAAGGTCGCAGAGTTACGCCACCGTGACTGGGTATGCGATCTTCGAGGAACGAAAGATCAACTGGGGTGGACTCCTCAAGTCCCCTTGCAAGAAGGCTTGCGTCGCCTAAGAACTTGAGATAGGCTCAAAGAACCTTGTCGGCTCTTCCATTTGAACACCATTCATCTAGACACGGTTTAGGTAAGAAGGGGGTGTGATGACCACCGACTCAGATGTCCTCAACAAACTTCTTGAAATCCTCCAACCCTATACCAAGGAAGGTCTGGAAATCGGGAAGGATACTGACATTGTGGCAGAACTCGGGCTCGACTCTATGCAGGTGATGCAACTTTTGCTAAAAATTGAGGATGCGTTTGACATCTCAATCCCCCTTAACAATGTCCCCAATATTCAGACCGTTCAAGAACTGGCTCAAGAAGTAGAACGACTGGTGAAAGAATAGCCCATGTCATTATTCGATAAATTCCATGCCATCCAGCAAGCCAGGCAGGATCTCATTCAAACAGGGGTCAACCCGTTTCATATTCTTGTCGAAAAGATTCTCTCTCCCACAGAAGCGATCATCAATGGCCAACGAACCATCCTTGTCGGAACCAATAATTATCTCGGCCTCACCTTTCACCCAGATTGCGTTCAAGCGGGGCTGCAAGCCATAGAACAAGAAGGGACCGGGACGACGGGGTCGCGTATGGCCAATGGTTCATTTCTCAGTCATTTTGAACTGGAACAGGCCATTGCTGACTTCTATGATTTACCTCACGCGATTGTCTTTTCCACTGGATACCAAGCGAACCTTGGAATTTTATCGGCCTTGACTGGAGCAGGAGACGTCATTTTATTAGATGGAGACTCACACGCCAGCATTTATGATGGGTGTCGATTGGCCGGCGCGGAGGTCATTCGTTTTAAACATAATGACACCAAAGACCTCGACACCCGCTTACGTCGACTGGGAAAGCGAAGTACCAACACACTCATTATCGTCGAAGGCATTTACAGCATGTTGGGGGACCGTGCTCCATTACAGGAGATCATTGAAATTAAAAAACGTTGGGGGGCAACTCTCGTGGTAGATGAGGCCCATTCACTGGGGGTGCTTGGCGCTAATGGACGTGGGCTGGTCGAAGAAGTCGGCGGCGAACATGAAGTCGACGGAATCGTGGGAACATTTAGTAAGAGTTTGGGGTCGACCGGAGGCTTTGGAGTCAGCCGGCATCCAGAGTTCGAATTTATCCGCTATACGAGCCGACCCTATATCTTTACCGCCTCCTCCTGCCCCTCTGTTGTGGCCTCCACCAAATCGGCTATCCACATTATCAAAAAACATCCCGAACTCCGGGATCAACTTTGGTCGAATGCCCATAAACTGTACCAAGGTTTACAACAGGCGGGATTCGAACTGGGAGCGGAAGTTGGCCCCGTGATTGCCGCCATGATTCCCTCTAAAGAACTGGCTCTCGGGATGTGGCAGGGTCTGCTCGAAAAAGGGGTGTATGTCAATCTGATGATCCCACCCGCCACTCCCAACGGAGAATGTTTACTCCGATGTAGTATTAGCGCCGCACATACCCAGGAACAATTGGATACCATCGTCCAAGCTTTTTCCGATGTCCAATCGGCGACAAACACCTCTCCAGCCCCTCAAACACCCGGGCTGGAAAGCCTCCCTCGAACATGTTAGGGTTGAAGTTGAAGATGACACATATTGAGAGTCTTCCTCTAGGAACCTGGATGCCATGAAGACCTCGAAACATCGTCCGTCCGGGTATCGGACGTTCCCCGAAAAAATTCTTCTCCAGGCGACAACGAATCCGGAGCACACCGCTCTACCTCCCGTTCGTATTTTTATCGGTACAGAAGCCGCGCAATTGCGCGCGGAACGCATTTTGGTCTGGTCGATAGAAGCCGTTCGGAATCCTGCGCGAATCTACGAAATCTATCTCATGAAGGAACTAGAAGGGTTCGACCGACGTCGCTGGCTCACAGGATTTACGAATTATCGCTTTGCGATACCCGACTTTGCTGGAGGAAAAGGCCGAGCCATTTATAACGACGTGGATCAAGTCTATCTCACCGATCCGGCTGAACTCTTCGAAACAGATTTACACCATCACGGATTCTTGACCATTGCGCAGAACGATTCCTCCGTCATGCTGATGGACTGTGAAAAAATGCATGGACTGTGGAATAGAGAACGGGCACAAATCGAGCGGAAAACGACTCTTCTAAAGGAGGCGCTCGCCATTGAAGGCCTCTGGGGAAAGCTAGCCCCAGAATGGAACGCTCGTGATGAAGAATATCAAGAAGGACACTCGAAAGTTCTCCATTATACCGCTCTTCACACCCAACCCTGGAACCCCTTTCCCGAAGAATTTGTCTATCAGGAAAGCCCGGTTGGAGACGTATGGCATCGTCTGTTTCATCAAGCCAATCAAGCAAAATACCATGTGTTTAGCCGGCAGCAACCCAGCTCACAATTTCAGGAGGTTGTGAAATATCTCAAGGGCCGGCATGTTTCCCATGAATCTTCTCTGCATACGACTTCAAGGGCCTCTTTGGCGGCGTCACTTTCCGAATTTATTACCGCATATCGTCCGAACGGCTTACTGCATCATCATATCGGTCCTGATCCATCCTCCACGGCAATTCTCGATTCCGTAAAATCCGCCCACCCTACCTTACCCATAACCACCATTGAGGCCCTTTTCGGCGAACGTATAGAGAAAGCCCCCCCTCAGGATCTGGTTTATGCTTCTGGAAGCCTTTCCCACCTTCCGGACGAAGACGTGGGGTGGATGCTTCAGGAAATCTTTTCTCTATCTGCACAGGCTGTCTTCATTGAGATCCACGAAGAACCGTTTTCAAAAGATGCCCTACCCTTCCTCGGTCAAAGGAAGAGAGACGCTCAATGGTGGCTGTCTCAAATCAAGGCCATTGGGGCTCAAAATCCTCATATACAATGGACCCTCCTTTTCCAAGGGCAGAGAACAGAGGATTCCCAATCCGTGTTTATCCGCAAAGGAGGGAAATGGCTAGGACCACCTCCAAACATTTGGATTCTATCGGACGGAAAGGTCGGACATACGACCCAATGCGAAACACTCGCTCACACCTTGGGTTGGCCCTACGTGATCAAACAGGTAGCATTCAATAAACTGAATTCGCACCAGAAAAAGATTTGGACAATTCTGCCACCAAACCTCTATGGCATGAATCAAGATGCTTCCGATCCCTTAACTCCACCATGGCCTGATGTCGTCATGGCCGCCGGTTGGCGTACCGCACCAATAGCCCGGTGGATTGCACGAGAAAGTTCGGGACATTCTCGATCAATACAAATTGGTCGAAATGGCGGTATCTGCGCAGAATTGTTCGATGTCGTGGTCACCCCGTCATATTATCAATTTCTGCCACATCCCAATCGGATCGAAACATTGGCTCCTCTCAATTCGCCAAACACGATCCCATCGTCGACAGTACAGGAACAATGGCCAAACTTATTCAATAATGCCTCCCATCCAAGAATCATCCTCGTGCTCGGAGGTTCAACCAAACGATTTTCCCTTACCAACACACAAGCTCGTGACATTGGGAAGCAGCTTGTAGGCTTGGCTCAGGAGTGTGGAGGAACCATTTTTGCGGTGACCTCTCCCCGAACAAGTCACGAGGTCACCCAGGCCATAGAGGACGTCCTCTCTCCACCACATTCCGTGCACCGGTGGACACCCAATCAGACCGCCAATCCATATTATGCCTATCTTCTGGGAGGAGATATCATCGTGGTCACGGGAGAAAGCGAATCCATGCTCGCCGAAGCCGCCTCTCTTGGAAAACCGGTTTATATTATTCCTATTCCAGAACGGCAGGCGAATTGGGTGGCCACCTTGAATGAATGGATTGTCCAACGTGCCCACTCTCGACCACTCAATAAACGCGGGACCGTTCGTCCTCAACAGGGAATTGAAAAGATTTGTTCTCGTTTGTTACAGCTCGGGCTGGTGCAGCCCCGAAGAAGTCTCACGCAGTTCCATCAATCTTTAATCCAACAAGGCATCGCCTTACCCTTTGGCGAACCCCTTCGCAACGGCACGCGCCCCCAATTACGGGAAGGTGAGAAAGTTGCGGAAAAAATTCAAGATATTTTAGGAGTTTTTGTCGAATCGCCATCCAACCCCCATCAGACATCAACATTGTCTCAATAACCTTGCCCAATGCAAAAATCCCTCAAACGCCTTACCCTTCCTGTGGAGATTTTCAATCGGGAATTCGACGCTAAAGTTTTGCTCTCTTGCTTCGCCGCGGAACGGGGATTCTCTGTTATCATTGGGGCCAAGAAAGAAATCAACCTCAACCTCGAGTCCTTGCCTCCATCTCTGTACCTCCCGATTAATATGAGCAATCGGAACATCAAAACCACCACCCATTTGGCTAAACTCGGACATGCCCTCGTGGGAGTGGACGAAGAGGCCATTGTCTATCGATCACCTGAGGTGTACACAAAAGAAAAATTGGGCAACAAGGTTTTCCCTCAGCCCAAACTATTCTTGGCCTGGGGTCCCGAAAACGCGCGAATTTGGGAATCCCAATCAAATTACAATGGCATGCCCATAAAGATTACGGGAAATCCACGGACGGATTTATTACGACCAGAGCTTCGTGAATACTGGGCTGAAAGCGTATCGGCCATTAAAGAGCGATTTGGCCACATCATCCTCATCAATACCAATTTTGGTAAACTCAATCATTTTCGAAACAATAAAGGCGCCGAAAAACAGGCTCTAGATACCGCAGAGACCGACCCAGGTCTTATCGATTCAGACGAACTCGGCATGGCCCAACACCGCCTGGCCTTGTTTCACCATTTCCAGGAAATGGTTGCGCAAATCGGAAAGACCTTCCCCAATCATACGGTACTCATACGTCCCCACCCTTCGGAAAGTCACGAAACGTGGAAGCAGGCTGGAAAGGGCTCCTCCAACGTTCACGTCCATGCGGAGGGGCATGTCATCCCATGGCTTCTGGCTTCAGAGGCCATCATTCACAACAGTTGTACCACTGGCGTAGAGGGCTATGTGTTGGGGAAACCAGTTTTTTCGTTTCAGCCCATTCGTTCTGACAGTTTTGATAAAAAGTTTCCCAACGCCCTGAGCCATCAAGTCAGCTCCATCCAAGAACTCATTGACCGCCTCAAGGATCTCGAACAGTCACAATATTCTCCAGATATCAACGGAAATGTGGAAAAAACACGATTGGTCGAGAACTATCTTATGGGGCTTCATGGGCCATTTGCCTCAGAATTCATCATTGACACGCTGGAAGAATTTGATGACTCCTTTCCCTACCCCAAGCCGGATACTGGCACCAGAATTTTAACCACATCATATTCGGTGGCGAGAAAACTGAAAAGAAAATTCAACGCGCAATTTCGTATGGATGACCCGAACCGGTCACAGCGCTATCAATATCTTCAACATATATTCCCCGAAGCTGAATTTTCCACACTTCCCGAACATGTCCAACGTTTCCAGAGTGTATTAGGGAGATTTTCCTCTATCAAGGTACGGCCGCTCGACAAATTTATGTTCGAAATTACTCCGAATTAACCCTGAATCATTCATTACAGGTATGAAAAATTTTCAAGAAACATGACGATGAGGACAACCCATGTATAAAGTGAAGATTTTTGGTGCAGGATCAATTGGCAATCATTTGGCTCATGCTTCCCGCTCCCTCGGATGGGCTGTCATCATCTGTGACGTGGATCAAGCAGCCTTGAACCGGACAAGGGCTGAAATCTATCCATCCCGGTATGGAGCTTGGGATGAAGGGATAGAATTGTATTTGGTCGATAATGCCCCAAAGGAAAGCTTTGACGTGATCGTGGTCGGCACCCCACCGGACTCTCACCTGCCGATTGCCGAACAAGCCATTCAAGAACATCCCAAAGCTCTTCTAATCGAAAAACCTCTCTGCCCACCGGGATTAGAGGGAATGGAACAATTGTACAAACAGGCGAAAATATCTCCTACCCGACTGTTCGTAGGGTATGACCATGTGGTGGGAAAAGCCGCTCAAGAAACGTTAAAAGCCAGCAAACGTCTGAAGGGCATTGAAACCATCGATGTAGAATTCAGAGAATTCTGGGGAGGCATTTTCGCCGCTCATCCATGGCTGGAAGGTCCTCAGGACACTTATTTAGGATTTTGGAAGCGTGGGGGTGGGGCCAGCGGAGAACATTCGCATGCGATCAACCTGTGGCAGTTTTTTGCTCATGAATTGAGTCTCGGGCGAGTGTCAGAAGTCTCCGCGTTATTGGAGTATAACCAGACCTCACACGTCGATTACGATAAACTCTGTCTCCTCCATCTCAAGACCGAACAAGGGTTGATCGGTCGAGTGGTCCAGGATGTCATTACCTCTCCTCCCAAGAAATGGGCCAGGATTCAAGGGACCAATGGGTATGTGGAACTCACGATCGGCATTGAACCCGGTGTCGATCAAGTGGTCTCCAAAATCGATCAGGAAGAGCCTCAGATCCAAAGAATTACCAAGACCCGGCCCGATGACTTTATCTGGGAGCTACAGCATATTGACTCTGTTTTACAAGGAAAGGAAAATAGGTCCCCAATAGCCCTGGAACGTGGGCTGGAGACGATGATGGTCGTCTCGGCAGCTCACCTTTCCCATACCAACCTCCGGACGGTTCATATCGACTACGAAAAAGGGTATTCTCCTCAAGCCTTAGTCATGCCGTAATCAGCCAGAAGAAAGGTGACGACCATCATGGATCACGACTTTGATTTCCAGGATTTATTCGTTTTAGATTTGGCTAATAACCACCAAGGCAGCGTTGACCATGGATTAAACATTATTCAATCCATGGCAGAGGTGGTCAAAAAACATTCCGTCAAAGCCGCCATCAAATTCCAATTTCGGCAACTCGACACCTTTATCCATCCCAGTCATCAAACAGAAAGCGAACTCAAATATATCCAACGATTTCAATCCACCCGTTTGGACACCCCCCAATTTCAAACCTTGCTCAACGAGGTTTGGGCCAATGGCCTTCTGGCCATGTGTACCCCGTTTGATGAAGAGTCGGTCAACATCGCGGTGGACATGGGATTCAATGTCCTCAAAGTGGCCAGCTGTTCGGCGAAAGACTGGCCTCTTCTGGAAGAAATCGCGAATGCCGGTCCCCCAGTAGTCTGCTCCACGGGGGGATTGACTCTCGAGGATATCGATAACGTCGTGAGCTTCTTTCAACATCGAGCCGTACAGTTTGCTCTGATGCATTGCGTCTCGATCTATCCCACTCCAGATGAGAACCTGGCTCTTCATCAAATCCAAACGTTACGGAATCGATATCCTCAGATCCCCATAGGGTGGTCGACTCATGAGAATCCCGAGGATACCATCCCCGTTCAGCTGGCCGTCGCATTGGGGGCTCAACTATTCGAGCGACATATCGGTGTAGAAACAGCAGACATCAAACTGAACGCCTACTCTTCAACCCCTGAAAAAGTGGATCGATGGCTGGAAGCGCATTCGCGCGCGAAAATTTTATGCGGGCCCAAGGCTCGCCCCCCAGTCACAGAAGTCGAACAGGCATCTTTGGACGGACTCAGGCGTGGCGTCTTCGCCAAACGCCCGATTAAAAAAGGGAAGCCTATTACCCGAGATGCGATCTTTTTTGCGATGCCCTATGTGGAGGGACAACTCGAAAGCGGGAAATGGCGAGAAGGGTACAGCGCCCTACAGGATATCCTTCCCGATCAACCCATCATGGCCGATACGGTGGATATCGACATCAATCAAGGCATCATCACCTTAAAACAAGCCGTCCATGAAATAAAAGCTCTACTCAACGAAGCCAAAATCCAATTAGGAAGTGACTTTAAAGTTGAATATTCCCATCATTACGGGCTGGAAAATTTCCGTAAGACCGGTGCGGCCATTATTGAATGCATTAATCGAGAATATTGCAAAAAACTCGTGGTCCAACTCCCTGGACAGCGGCATCCTTCTCATTATCACGCCCGCAAAGAAGAAACCTTTCAAGTCTTATACGGAGTTCTCCACGTCAACACCGATGGTTATGGCCGTATTCTGCATCCCGGAGAAACTCTCTTGATTCAACCAGGAGTCTGGCATTCATTCTGGACAGAACAGGGAGTGATTTTCGAAGAAGTGTCGACCACCCATTACAATAACGATTCGTTCTATGCCGATAAACGAATAAATAAATTAGCGCGTTCGGAGCGAAAAACCATTGTTGATCACTGGGGTCGCTTTCAAATCTCACGAAAAGCTTCCTCTCAGGAAGCGGAGGAACTGCCTGTCGCCAGCCCCCAAAATCCATGATGTCATGTGTGGTCTTTGATTTTGACGGCACGCTGGTTGATTCCAATCATATCAAGCGCCAAACCTTCTACGACATCATCAGACCCTACGACCCAGAGGGAGCCAGTGTCACACAGGTTCTTCAACAATTTCCCGGAAAGGATCGCTATGGCATCTTTGAGGAGGTCATCGGAATCTTAGCCAATCAGAATAGCCTTCCTTCCGATTCTGATCTGAATATCTTGAAGGATCAATTCGCTCAATCTTACACGGTGCAATGCGAACGAGCGATTGCCGAATGTGAAGAGGTACCCGGAGCCTCCCAGGTCTTAGATTGGCTGACCTCTCAATCCATCCCGCTCTTCATCAATTCCCGCACCCCAAAGAACACCCTTCAAAACCTCCTTTCCGCTCGAAAGCTTTCCCACTTTTTTCAAGGAGTGTATGGAGCCCCATCCAGCAAAACCCACAATCTTCGGCTCATTCAAACTGTCGGGGACTGGAATTTTCAGGATATGATTTTCGTGGGGGATAGCGAAGATGATCAAGAAGCCGCCAGAGAGGTCGGATGCCAATTTATTGGGTTAGTTCATAAAGATGACACTCGATTTCATCAGTCTCCAAACATTCGAATTAGTGACCTTTATCAATTGAAAAATCCCTTAAAAAAAATGTCGACACTTCCCTAAACCTGATGGTATTGTTTTTACCAGTGTGTTCAATAATTCGGATTGTCGAATCAGACACAATCTTCAACTCAAAAATCCATATCCCCTATTACTCTCAGAACATCATGATTTTATGATTATTCAAACCATCTGGGCACACCCCCTTATAACGTTCCTGGAAGAATCCTCGTTCTTTGAAATTGAGGTGAGCCTCAATGTCTGATGAGGCATGCATGCCTTTACCCGGCGACCGAAAGGGTCAATTATCAGCTTCCCTATCTCTGGAGGCAACCATTGAGAAATTGCCACTCCCTTTCAAACAAGAATCGTTTAGCCTATTATTTACAGGCATTTATGATTCAAAAGACATCTCCGTATATGTAAACGATTCAAAGGACTTTGCATTCCTTTTTCCTATTCCATTTGTGGATTACACGACCTATGTCCCACGTGTCCAAAGACTCGGTTTAACCAAATTCAAACGGACTACAAACCTTGTTCAACACCGATTTGAAAAAATAAAAAATTATTTTTTCCCCGATCAAAGAGTCTTGGAAATTGGAAGTGGTGCGGGGGATTTTTTATGGCACTTGTCCCAACTTTTCCCCACAACAGAGATTGCGAGCCTGGAGGTCGATCAAAATACAAAAACTGCCCGTGAAAAGCTTCCGAAACTTCAAGCATTTTTCGCATTCCAAGAAATACACGACAACAAGGAAACCTTTGATATAATTTGCATGTTCCATGTCTTAGAACATATTATTCATCCAGAAGAATTTTTACACAATTGCCTGAAAGCCCTTTCCCCAAACGGGAAAATTATCATTGAAGTTCCCTCGCTCCATGACCCTCTTCTTACCCTCTATGAATCCCAAGCCTACCGAAAGTTTTATTTTCAATGCCAACATCCCTTTGTTTATAGTCCCGAGTCTCTTGGCCGACTTCTTAAGCATCAAGGGTTTACACTCGATCAGGTTGTAGCGCACCAACGGTATGGCCTTGAAAACCATCTTCACTGGTTGGTTCATGAAAAACCTGGAAGACATGAAATTTTCCTGGATATTTTTAAAGAAATAGAAGGCGATTACATTCGTGCGCTTGAACAATCGGGACATACCGATTCTATCATTATCATAGCGGAAAGATCGCCATGATAAAAAACAAAAACATTCTCACCGTTTGTCCAGCCAGGGGGGGAAGCAAAGGCATCCCCTTAAAAAACTTGGTGAAATTTCTTGGAGTTCCCTTGGTTGCCCACGTAGGAAAACTCGTCTCGGAAATTCCCCAGATTGACCGTGCCGTTGTTTCATCCGACCACCCTGAAATCATCAAAATCGCCGAACAATCTGGCCTTGCAGCACCCTTCCGTCGTCCCGAGTCTCTCTCGGGAGACCAAATATCTGATCTCCATGTCCTGACCCACGCCTTACAAGAAATGGAACGGATTGATCAAAAAGAATATGATATCGTTCTGATGCTGCAACCTACCTCACCGTTACGAACAAAGGAGCAAGTTGTTCAAACACTGGAAATGCTGGTGGAAGAAAATTGGGATGCCGTGTGGACCGTTTCTGAGACTGACTCAAAAAATCACCCGCTCAAACAACTGCAGATCCAAGACAATCAGCTAACCTTTTACCACCAGGATGGACCAAAAATCATCGCACGCCAACAACTCGCTCCTCTCTACCATCGTAATGGGGCAGCCTACGCTATCACTCGATCATGTTTACTCAATGACCATACCATCATGGGAGCACGCACTGGAGCCCTTGTCCTACACGAACATCTCGTCAGTATCGACACGATGTGGGATTTACAACTCGCAGAATTTATCGCGAAGCAAGACTAAAGAGTGCCCTAAGGATTCCCTTCCTGCCTGTAGTCTTCCTAGGTTTTCACAAAAGCTTATAGAGTCAAGGCCTCATGGGAAGCCTCAAAGAACTACCAAGAATCATAGGGAACCATCAGACCAAAAAATGCTAGAAATCTTGGTTGTGGAGAGTCCTTCGACCCGAGCTCAATTTCTGGTCTCTTTGGACGTCCTCATTGAACTGACGACATAACCAGTGGGGGTTTGGTTATGACGGTTTGCAGGTAAAAGCAAAGAAGACAGTTTATCAAAGAGTATTTACACTTTATTATAGATTGGGATCTGGATTGTATTTTTTTTGCACAATTTATTACACAAATTTCACTCAAGCAATCTGCTCCTCCTATATATAATAACTTTCCATTACACGCCATAGCCCAAAAAAAATTCCATAAAGATACGCCTTAGCAATTATGACAAATCAAAATAGGCATTATTCGAGTTATTTGATAGGATTTGGCTTCTTGCGAGAATTTTTAATTGAAGAATAGGAATACGAGAAAAAGGTCTTAAACCATGAAGAGACCGGACACCTTTATGAAAAATTCCACACCATCTTAATCTTAATGAATGCCTAATGCCAGTTTTTGGATTTGGTCTGGTGTGAAATCCAAGATATCCGGAGGCACTTGAAAAGGGGCGGTAGGGCGGTAAGAAGAATGAAACTTCAAAAATTGAACAATTAACACTAAACGATCCTTTTGATTAAAACGACTTCCGTAATGGAGGCAACGGGAAGTGTCCAAAAATGCCCCTCTGCCACTAGGCCCAACTAATTTGACTTCACAACCCTTTCCCCCAGCTTCATAAATATCCTCGTCCTTCATTCGCGAGTGCATACTTCCCAATGTCCTTTTTACTTTTCTTGAAACATCGGCAGGGAGAAAAGTCAACGGGCCCTGACTCTCACTTGTCTCAAAAATATTTATGAAGACCTTAACCTGGGTGATGTCTTCGAAATCAAAGTGAAAGAGTTGGCTGGAGAAAGCTGAATAGTTGGGGGGGGTCCAACACAGCCGGGCAGAAGCTAATCGAGGGATAGCTCCTAAATAGGTCGTGGCAACATCTAAAATAGGGTGCGAGACCATAAAGTTCAATAAAAGAGGGTGTTGGCAGAATTCCACTCCCTCAAGGATTGAAAGCAAGAAGTTTTTTTTAGGATGTTTTTGGAGAATTTCTAAGGAATGGGCCTGGCGAGATTCTTTAAAAATTTTCTGGCAGTAATCGACGACATTCACGACTCCTGGAATGTCCTCTGGCTCAAAAACCCTGTACCCTTCTTTGTGGGGAATGTGAATCAATGGCCTGGAGGTTTCAGCATTTTTTTCCCCCAATCGCTTCCGCAAGTAGAATTGGGCTGGACTGGCAGCAACCTTCATGGCGATCAAGAAAGGTCGCACAATCCTCTGCGGAATTTTGAGCTTTTTATGTAAAAATTTAGGCAGTTTATTTTTAATAACCGTTTGCATGTTTGGTTCAGATAATTTAAGACAATTGACAAGAAAATACTTATTAATCTTTCAAAACTTCATCTCCCCTTATCAAGCGATGCTTTCAAACCAAACACATGTCTTGGGAACCAAGTTATACAGGTATCTTAGAATTTTTTAGATAGGATACAGCTTTTGATCATTTTTTCACCTAATCATTCCCGAAAAATTTGATCATGTCAATTTAATATCTCCCATTAAGACCATTCTTACAGCTGTCCTGCAAAGGTACCCTTTTCATTCAATATGATCTGTTCAAGTACACCTCAAAAGAGTATGATAATTCATTGGAAGGGAACCTAGCCATGTCTCAATCTTCTGAACCCTTTTCCTGTGATTTATGTTCCGGGAAAACGTATCGCATCATATTTCCGGAAGGCCCCGATAGTTGCCAACTGGCAATCTGCGAAACCTGTCATGTCATCTCTGCCTATCCCCTATTATCACCTGAAGCACTGGATGCCTTTTATGACGATAGCTTTGCCAATGACCCCGGAAGCCATTTACGATCTGGGTCAGGCCCTCCTGCCAAGGAACACTTAGAGAAAGAACGAATGAAAGCCACGAAATGGGGAGTGTCCCTTATTTCTCAATATATCGACCCCACCAATAAGCACATTTTAGACTTACGATGTCGAACAGGAGTCCTTTCCGCTCTCCTTGAAGAGCAAGGGGCCACGGTCACTTGCGTAGAACCTTTTCGAAATAATGCCAATGTGGCCAGAGAGGTCCGAAAACTTACCAATGTCCTGGAACTCCCATTTTCACGGTTTACCCATTTCCCCCTCGCAGGAGATGACGGCTACGATATCGTGAATATGTTAGCCCATCATGTTCTGGCCCATGTATTGTCTCCAAGAAATTTGCTCCAACACGTCTATGAATCCCTTAAACCCGGAGGATTCCTATTTTTAGACGAAAAAGACATTTTCTTCCCAACCAGCCACAAAAAACGCTCGGTTCTAGATTCAGGAAAAGCCCATCAGTATCACCTCACAGCAGATACGACTCAACGATACTTACAGTCCGTAGGCTTTAACGTCCTGGAATGCCAGCTTGACCCAACACGAAAGAGTGACTTTCGCCACATTCGAGCGGTCGCACAAAAACCAAAAAGCGAATCTGACTACTCCCCTCCACACTTCAACACGTCTTCTGTCTCCACAATCGAACGTCGTCTTTGGCTTCTCAAAAAAACATCTTCTCTTCGACTGTTCACCCTTTACTCAAAGCGAAGGATCAAAAAATGGTTTCGTGGCAAGATGCCGTAAAACCTTTTATTGAGGTTTGGGACAGATCACATCCCAGATTGTTCGAAGGCCCACGATCAATTGCGACCATTTTCAGCCAGACCTTATTGATTGCAATTCAGAAGAAACTATCCCTTCAGCAATATGACATTAAGACGATCAGCGATAAATTGAGCCAGCGCCTCGGAACCCTGATTGGTGACGTGAACATGATCAAAAAAAACCTCAGGCTTCCCCGAGAGATGTGCAGAGGCATCAATCAACACCGCATGCCTTTCCTCAGCCACCTTCCTCACGATTTCATCTTGCCGATTGAAGGTTTCAAGCAGGGCAGCATGCGTTAACCCTACATGATGGTAGTCAATCCGTTTCTGGTGTTGAGGGTCCAAGTCATTGGATTCATGAGGAAGGCGTGCTTGCGTGACAAGAATAGGCTTCGCTCCGATATTCCGTGCCACATCCACAAAAGTCTCGAGAGCCAATTGATATTGCCGAAATTGATGAGGATGCAGCATCTCAATTGAATTTTGGCTTGCTTCAGGTTTCCTCATCCCCTCCCTACCGAATGTCCACTTTCTTTTAAAGTAAATTCTCCTGAGAACGGTATACAGTTGAGATCCTTCACAAAGCCAACCATCGAGAACATTCATATATTGAATTCTTGGATCAAATCCTTGAACGGCGGGACGTAAGGTTCGTAAGAGGGGCTTAGGGGAATCAAAATATTTGATGTCATTCCAGGCATTGTAGATCAACACATAATCAGGTTCGAATCTGTGCCCTTCCGCAAGAAGCTTTCCGACAGATTCGAGCGCAGTATGACCCATGATCCCGGCATTAATCACTTCAACGCTGGGCCATCCAATTTTACGAAGTTTTTCCTGAACTCGATGAGGCCAATCTTGCCCTCGTGTATTTTCGATATCGAATACCGCCGATCCGCCATAAATGATAATTCGAGTGGTACCCTTGGGCTTTGGCACATCAAAAGCTTCGCCACGATACCCTTTCTCGTTCATTTCCCATACCATCCCCTTCTTTCTGCCAAATAATCTTTTGACCGTGCGTGCTTCTTGCTTAAACACATGCCTCGCAAACACGGCTGGTTCATACTGCACAGAATTGGCCTTCAAGACCCCAGGAGTAATATCTCCATTTTTGACAAAAAGCCGAACGCCGACTTCCCCCAAGAAGAGGAGAATGCCTATTGAAATGAATAGAGAAGAAAGCCCAAGTAGCCTTTTTTTAGACAAAACAACAAACTCCTCTTCCCAAAAGAAAAACTATACCCTTTTCACGTAATGGCGCTTGAAGAAAAGACACTCACTCGGGCTAGACCGCTCAACCCAAGTGAGTCGTTCTTTGGCCAAATGAGCCAAAACTCATATGTGCTATTCTTCTGTACGCCCCCAAAGAGTTGTTATGTGGCCAGACTTTGCTTGAGAAACCAACGCGTGTATTACGACTGTCAGTAGAGATGCAGGACCCCTTGATGATATGGTCTTTATATACCATTATTAAACTTTTCTCCTCAAACCTATGCCGACCTTAACGATCCTCCGACACGGAAAAAGCATCTGGAATAAAGAGAAAAGATTCACGGGTTGGACCGATGTCCCCTTAAACCCAAAGGGTATTTCCGAGGCCAAACGCGCCGGAGAACTGTTAAAATCAAAAAACTTCCACTTTGATCTTTGCTTTACCTCCTACCTTGATCGCGCCATCGAGACTCTCCGGATTGTCCTTGACACAATGGACGGATCACACATCCCATACCAAAAGGATTGGCGTTTAAACGAACGCCATTATGGAGCCCTACAAGGGCTAAACTGGTGGGAAGCGGTCAGCAAATATGGCGCCAAACAAGTCCTGACTTGGCAAAGGCACTTTGACGTTCCCCCACCTCCTCTTGAGGAGGCAGACAGTCGTTTTCCTGGGCATGACCCCTTGTATGCTGAATTGCCCACGGAAACCCTTCCCAAAAGCGAAAGCTTAAAAGACACCCTTGCACGCCTTCTTCCCTTCTGGCAGGATATTGCTATCCCCGAATTGCGTCAGGGCAAGAATCTTCTCATCGTGGCACATCATAATAGTCTACGCGGATTACTCAAGCATTTAGATAATATCAGTGATGAGGAGATTCCACAGATAACCATTCCAACCGCCGATCCGATGGTATTCGAATTTAACGAACACATAAAACCCATACGTCGAGGGTATCTTCGTCAACGCTCCCCATTCATGCAGTTCACTCAACAATTAATTGGACGTTGGATTCGCCAACCTTCGCGATAAGATATCCCCATGACCATTTTAAATTTCCAGGCCATAGAATCCATTAATCCACATGAATACCAACAGCAAAAACCTTACCCTTGGGCCAATCCTAAGGGTTTGCTGACTGAGGAGGGCTACACACAACTCCTCTCAAGTTTACCAGACATTTCATTGTTTGAACGCCGATTTGGCGTGACCCGAGCTCACGGGCAACGAAGTCATGACCGCTATACCCTCGAATATCATGATGGCCTTCCTCTGGCCTCTCCTTGGAAGTCCTTTATTCAGGAGCTTCAAGGAAAAAATTACCAGTCTTTTTTATGCCGTCTATTCGGGGTTCGTTCACTGGAGTTGAACTTTCATTGGCACTACACCCCCAATGGCTGTTCGGTTTCCCCGCATTGCGATGCGAAGCATAAACTTGGATCTCATATATTCTATTTCAATACGGAACAAGATTGGGACCCAACTTGGGGCGGCGAAACGGTCATACTCGACGATGATGGAAAATTCACCAGAGCATCAGCCCCGAAATTTGAAGACTTTAAAGAAGCTCAAGTTTCAAAAGCCATCGGAAACTACAGCTTATTATTCTCCCGGAAAGACCACTCTTGGCATGGAGTGCGGGAAATTCAATGCCCAGAGGATCATATGAGAAAGGTGTTTATCGTCGTCGTCAACCGCTTCAATGGGTGGGATCGCATTCAACGATTCTTCGGAAAAGCCCCTAAAGGGTATTGAATGGCGAACATCATTTCACTTTTCGAAATCTCTCAAACAAGGCTGCATCAATCACGTTCCAATCATGTTCTAAAAAGGCCCGCTTCGTCCATTTCCCTAAAAAGCATAATTCCACAAAACTGAAATATTGTCCGATATCGGGAGCGCCATGCTGGGCAAGAGAGGAAAAGAATAACGATCGATGAGGCCCTATCCAACGAAAACAGGCCTTAGCCACACCCATTCCCAATAACTGATTCCCTGCTATCCCATCGACATCTAT
Source organism: Nitrospirales bacterium (assembly GCA_965223275.1). GTDB lineage: Bacteria > Nitrospirota > Nitrospiria > Nitrospirales > UBA8639 > Nitrospira_E. Next base: position 3,140,287 of record OZ244992.1, on the reverse strand, counting down.
CACGCAAAGTCGTCCATTATCGGAACGGACAATAAAATTTTTCAGGACGGGGTCGGTATAATCATAGCCTACCCATACATGTGTCGGGGTCAATTCAGGGACCACCGCTTGAATATCTTGAAAGGCATCCTGGGTTAAGACACCGATACTATGAAGAAACCGAAGATCTCGCAATAATCTCTCCACGAACTGTGTATCTTCCGTATCGAGAAAAATGGGGTTTTTCCCGTACACTGTGGCATAAAATTCTGCTATATTTTGAACAAGGCTTTCATTCACCGAGCGTACCTTTTCGCCTTCAACAAACTCGAGCCAAAGCTCTTGTTCATATTGCGCGACTAAATCAGGAAAAAATCCGGCTTGACGAAAGTGTTCCAGGTTTCCTGCGATTTCGTTTGCAAGGAAGGAATCACACAGAATCAATCGCTTGTAACGCATTCCATTGACGGTAATAAAATGAATGCTCTTATCTTTTTGAAGGCGTGCCCCCCAAAGTCGAGAAAGAACAAACTTTAGTCGTTTTATGAAAAATGGGGACGATTGGCGAATTTTGGGGGGAAATATCATAAATCCAAATCGCAAATAATGCTCATGCAGGGAACAGAAATGCCTTTCTAATGGCAACGCCTATTTTCCGAGTCTGACGAACGTTTACTTTCGATTTTAGCAAAGCCTGTAGATATGGCCAGTACGAACCATACGACTTTTCGAGAAAAGGCAATTTCATAGACCGGGAACCAGTCATTGCATACCAGCCGAGAATTATCTTAGCGACGAGCATCAAAACCCCTCAACTCAAATTTTTCCATGCCATCTTCTCCAAATCCCAAAGTGACGGTTTTCATTCCTGTCTACAATCGAGAAAAGTATATCGGAGATGCCATCAAGAGTATTTTAGATCAATCCTTTTCGAATTACGAAATTCTTTTGGTTGATGACGGATCAACGGACGAAAGTCGAACGGTAATTCGTTCCTTTTCTGATCCAAGAATCCGTTTATTATGTAACGATCAAAATCTGGGCATCCCCAAAACACGAAACCGTGGGCTGGAAAATGCAAAAGGCGAATACATTGCCCTGCTGGATAGTGACGATCAGGCCTTCCCTGAACGGCTGGCCAAACAAGTGAGCTTTCTTGATGAGCATAAGGATTTTGTCCAAGTGGGAAGCTGGTGCCAAATGATGGACAATCTTGGACAACCTCTCAAACGAATTAAACGTCAGCCTATTTCAGCTATTGACGTCGATGCTCAATTTCTATTCCGTTGCGCCATAAGCAACCGCTCTATTATGGGAAGAACCCAAATCTTGAAGGAATTTGGGTACCGAGAGGATTACCCTCGATGTCAAGATTATGATCTTCATGTCCGGTTAGCGAAGAAATATCGAATGGGAAACATTCCGGAATGTTTGGTCTATGGACGCATACACCCTCAACAAATCACCGAGCAAACGTTTTCCCTCGGAGATGCAAAAAAAAAGACCATCATTGGTTCCCTTCTGAGAGAAATTCAAGTGCCTTTTCAGGATTCAGACCTCGATCACCATCTGAACCTCTCGCGCATGCGGAAAATGAGCTTCCAACCCGATCTATCCTATGTCACATGGGCGGAGCAATGGCTTCCCAGATTTTTAGAGGGAAACGCAACAGTCGAAAGATATTCTCAACGAGCCCTCCTTAAAGCCATTTTGAACAAGTGGATCAAGACCTATGGCACCGCATCACGTCCAACGAAATGGCAGGCTAAAGCCTCTTTCATACGGCTTGGACTGAAATTATTGAAATGGTATACTTGAACACCATTTGGAAGCACTACCCTTTCCTCAATCGGCTTGGATACCACAATTAACAATTGATCCCTTCAACTGATAGAGCAGAAGACTTACTCACTGAAGTCTTACGTGGGTCAGTTCTTCAGGCCTGAGCGTCCCGCCGGCCATCCTAACAACCATTAATTCTATTTATTCCTCGAATTAGCCCCAGCAACTTGTTGTATGTCTAATCCTAAACCTCTGGCGATTTTTTTGCCTTCACTTGCTGCAGGAGGGGTGGGCCGTGTCATGCTCATGCTGGCCAGAAGGTTTGTAGAATTAGGGTATACAGTGGACCTTATTCTTTGCCAGAAAACTGGTGAATATTTGGAGCAGGTGCCTCCAGGCATTAACATCATCGCACTCAAGCCTAATTCCGTTTGGAAAGGGAAATTTTTAAGCTTATGGGCCGACCCAGGGAGTCTCTTCGACATCCTCCTCCCTATCCTCTTGACTTCCCACCCCCCCCATACCATTCGATACCTTGATAGTTTAATTGAGTACTTACGGAACCAACGCCCGCAAGTGCTCCTCGCGGCCAAAACTCCCTCAAATATTGCTGCACTCATCGCTCACCGCTTGAGCAAAACCGGGATTAGGGTCGTCATCAGTGAACGGACCACATTAACCCCAATCATCAAAACCAAAAAAAAATGGCGATGGCGGTTCATTTCCTCAGCCATCAGGAGGATTTATCCTTGGGCTGATGCCATCATCACAATCTCTCACGGAGTTGCGCACGATCTCTCAACCGTAACGAAAATTTCTCCTCAAAAAATGACGACGATTTACAATCCCTTACCCTTAGAACTCATTCGAGAAAAGGCCAACATTCAACCCGCTCACCCTTGGTTCACAGAAAAAGAGTCACCCATTATCTTAGGAGTAGGCCGCCTTGTCCCTCAAAAAGACTTTTCAACTCTCCTTCAAGCATTTCAAAAGGTTCGTTCCACTCGCCCAGCTCGCCTGGTCATCCTCGGAGAGGGACGGCTCAGAAAAAATTTAGAACACCAAGCTAAAGATTTAGGCATTGAACACGATGTGTGGATGCCAGGCTTCGTCGAAAATCCCTACGCGTATTTGGCACGCTCCAGGGTATTCGTTCTTTCATCTGCCTGGGAAGGTCTTTCCAATGCCATTTTGGAGGCATTGGCTTGCGGATGCCCAGTCGTCAGCACTGATTGTCCATCCGGGCCCAAAGAGATTCTAGACAAAGGCACGTATGGACCTCTGGTTCCTGTTGGTGATTACCATAGGCTTGCTGAGGCTATCCTGAACACTCTTCACGAACCCCCAAATCCGGATAAACTTCGAGGCCGTGCCGCAGAATTTGATATTCAGACCATTGCCAACCAATACCTTCAAACTTTGCGTCAGGAATGAACACGAGATTTAGATTTTCCCTATCATGGGTGCTATCCAGAAAATATCTTGTCCATTTGAATGCCTCGTCGGTCTTCTTTTAGTTTTAAAAGTATGGTAGCGTAACTCTTGTAATGTAGTGTGATTTAGACTCCCCCTAGCTCAAAATTTCCGCCCTTCGTATTTCGTTCTCTGAAAACTCAATGACGTTAAATCTCATGTTAGATGATAGCAGGAATCAGGCATGACTAAGGGATTCACCATCTGGTTTACAGGTTTGTCCGGATCAGGAAAATCTACCTTGGCCAATCTGCTACATTCCGCCCTACAAAGAGAAGGAATAGCCAGCATTGTGTTGGACGGAGACCAAATTCGACAACATTTAACAAAAGGATTGGGATTTTCCCGAGAAGACAGGGTGGAAAACCTGCGACGAATTGCCTTCGTCGCCAAACTCCTCACGCAAGTGGGGGGCACACCAATCACGGCGACTATTTCCCCATACGAATCAATCAGGAAAGAAATTCAGCAAAATATCGAGTCCTGTTTTCTCATTTACGTAAAATGTCCTTTTGAAGTTTGTGCGAAACGGGATCCCAAAGGGCTTTATGAAAAAGCACAGCGTGGAGAAATTAAGAATTTCACGGGCTTGTCCGATCCGTTCGAAGAACCTCCTCACCCGCATGTGACCTTGTTAACCGATCAATATTCTCCAGAGGAATGCTTACATCTTATTCTCGATAAATTACGTGAAAATAAATTGATTCCCCCCTGGAAAGAAACGGTACCCACCCCAACGTAAAAGGAGCCTCTCCCCGATCGATTATTTCTCCTTTTTTGATCTCGACACCTATAGATATATCCTCGAACCTTTTCGTATCGTTCAACAATATCCTCCTCTACATTCTACAAATTTTTGAAATTGGACTTGTTTAAACCTCCAGCCCCAAACCTTTCATCCCATCAACACCTTCGAGTGTTACTCGTGGTGGATTCACAATTTTGGGTTATGGGAAACTTTGCTCGTCAAATAAGTCAAACCCTCCCCCAACTCCAAATTTTCACTTGTTCTCAATATGCTTTAAGAAAAACTTTCAAACGATTTGGTTTTCTCCCAAAATGTTTTGATGTGATACATTTTCTTCGCACCAAAACCATGAAGGATTTTTGGGGCACCCTTCCCATTGTTACCACCTTACATCACGATGACTCGGCAATCGATCTCACACCATTTCATCAAAGTAATGGGGTCATGACGGTATCGACCCAATGGAAAACATATTTAACCAGGAGAGGAATCGATGAAAGCCGACAGGTACTCGTACCTTTTGGGGTCGATACCGATATTTTTCACCTTCCCCAAAACGGCAATCGCAAGAAAATCCGTCAGCAATTAGGATTCACCGACGACACCTTTATTTTGGGAATTTCCTCTCGTCGCATGAGTAATGGCCGGGGGCGGAAAGGCATGGACTGTTTTTTCCATGCCCTGAAAAACCTGCAGGGTCAATTGCCCAACCTCGGCACGGTCATCATCGGTCCCGGCTGGAATACACTCGCTCAACATATCCGCCGACAAGGCATTCCATGCGCTCTCACCCCCTTCCATATCAATCACCATGAGGTGGCTCAGTACTACCAAGCTTTGGACCTCTTTTGGGTCACCTCCCGCGTAGAAGGGGGGCCGGTCCCCTTGTTAGAGGCAATGGCCAGTGGCATTCCATGTCTTTCTACTCCAGTAGGCGCAGCCCTTGACCTCATCAAACACGGGGAAAATGGCTTTCTTATCCCCTTTGACTCTTCAGACCACTTTGTCGATTGCTCCATCAAACTTACACAAGATCCCCTCTTACGAAGTCAGATAGGTCAAGCAGCACGAAACACGATCATGCAAGAAAGGCGTTGGGAACATATTGGAGAAAAATTACTGGAATTATACGCATGCGCGATAAAAAACTTTTCTGATTCCTCCACTCGGGCATCTTGCCACACTCCCATTCAACAACACCCTGTTCCAGACAACCTCTCTCCTTCAGAAAAGTCTACCATGACACCTGAAGTCTTCCGTTCTTCGAAAGTTCAGAATTGGATAGCAGCCTGCGAGCAGTTAAATGGCTTTCGACAAATGTTGGCCATGAAGGAGTGGAATGCAGCCCGCCGGTTTGGGTTACAAGCGTTACAAAAAGCGCCGTTTGACCCCAACCTCTGGATTGAATTAATTTCGGTTATGCTGAAATCTAGAGAATTTTCTACTCCCAACATTTGGCTCGACGAAGCCCAACCGTTGGCCATACCCAAATCAGAGCCTTAAAGCTCCATTCGGCCTGCAGCACAGCCTCCAGTGGCACCGTCTCAACTTTCCTCTTGAGAAAACTCCCTTTACCCAACTCTGACATGAAGTTTCTGGGCCAATAATATTTATGATACATTTGAGAAAACAGACCAGAAGAATGATAGAGCATCCATGAAAAAACAAAGAAGTGTTTTCAGAGTCGTCGGCATTAATGTTTTCGTCTTTTTCATCATTGCCTTGTCCATCAATTTGATCGCTTCCTTCTACCTGGATGGGCGATATCTTTTTAAAAGGATCGTTGTTCCCATTGACGAGAAAGCCAATCGTAAAAGTCTTGGCGGCGATGAATATACCTATCAAATTTTTCGCGAGAAAAAGCAACTGGAGACACGATATGTCCCATATATGGCGTGGACCCGAAAACCGTTCGCAGGGGAAACCACGACTATTAACCAGGAAGGAGACCGCGTCCATCCTCCAACCACTGATCGCCCGACTAAATTTGTGAGATTTTTTGGTGGGTCAACTATGTGGGGAACCGGAGTAGACGATCAACATACGATCCCGGCTCAATTTAACTCGCTGAATCAGGATTACCAGGTCTTTAATCATGGGCAAGCAGGTTTCGTCAGCCGCCAAGAACTCGCACGACTGATTAATTTGACTAATCAACAAGAGCCGATGGATATCGTCATTTTTTACGATGGATGCAATGATTGCCGCACCTTCTGTCGGGCAGATGTATCCATAAACGGGAATCGAGAGCAAGGAAAAATGGCGGAAAAACTCGAACATCACTGGTGGACCGCGGATGCCCTCTTCGGTTCAGTAAAAAGACTCATCCTCAAATTTATCAAAAAAGGCAAACGCCCTCCCTCCTTGTGTAAGAGTAATCCCGCCTACGCAAGAAGAGTGGCTTCTACCACGGTAAATAATTGGAAAATCGCGAAATCTCTAGCCGAATCCCAAGGGGCCGAATTCCATGCCATCATCCAGCCCGTGGCTCCTTTAGGAAGTCCGAACCTGGAATATATGGATCCAAGAGGTAAAAAAACCGATTGGCATCTCGTCTACCCCATCATTCGAGAGATAAAAGTCAAAGAGAATTTAGATTGGATACATGACTTTACGGATGCCTTTGATGTGAAGGACTACATCTATATTGATAGCTGTCACGTCAACAATCGCGGCAATCAAATCATCGCCGAAAAAATCCATGAGATGTTGGGAAATCGTGAGGGATAATCAGAATCGGGCAAGAGTGATAAAACTTAATAGTCCATATTGACCTCGACATGGGTCAACTCGCCGTTCACGTCAAAGGCCGCCTCCTCAAAACTTGGTGGGGCTAAAAAATATTCGGGATCATTAGAGACCCCATATCCCTCAACGGGGAATCCAATCCAATTGCGGTCGAATTTATGATTATCGTTTTCGTCATGATACACCACAACGGCATATTGACCTTTTTCACGGGCCGCGACACACAACGTCATACTGCCTTCCTGAGCCGGTTCCCGTTCTTTATCCGCTTTTTTCCCCTTCACTAAAAACGTCTCGGGATCAGGTCCATACAACGACGCTTTGACGGTTCCCTTGGCATTCCGCAGACCATGAATATGCAGATGTATCGGAGTTCCCCAAGAAGGACATTTATTCGCCGGTTCCTGAGTAGTCGCCCCATAACCCACTCCGGTGGACACAAACCACACGATAAAGGTGAACGAACCGAATTTTGTGAAGGAATTCATACATCTAAAATACCACCCTAACTGGAAAAAGTCATAAGGAAGAGGGCTTAAGTTTAGTCATTTCCCTAGGTTGGAATGCTGATCATACAAAGTATTCTCATAATGGGATAATGGGAATGGGATAATGGGGACGCTACCCTTTTCTTTAAAACCTATTTCGTTTTACTGCGGATCTTCTTGCGGGGCGACCTGGGGATTGCGTTTTTCAAGGTAAAGATGTTCAACAAGGAGACGACGCCAACGGTGATGGTGGAATCGGCCACGTTGAAGCTTCTCAGTCTTTTTCACCTTGAAAATGCATATGAATTGTGATACATATTTTGATATGAACAGTAGCACAAAAACTCGCCGGGTCACCGCCAATTTGCCGGCTTCGCTTCTGAAGGAAGCCTGTCATGTCACAGGGGCCGGGATTACCGAAACCTTGGTAGAAGGATTGACCCTCGTGAAACGACGAGCAGCCGCGGCTAAAGCTGCGAAACTCCGCGGACGCCTCCACCTGACCCTCGATCTTGAGACCTCGCGTGAGCGTTCTCCTCGTTGATACCTCCAGTTGGGTATCCTATTTTTCCTCTACTCATCCCTCTCTCATTGATGAGGCGCTGGCAGAAGGACGCGTGGTTTTACCGCCCTTAGTGGCCGCTGAGCTCGTGAGTGGCCGTCTTTCTGCTCGGCAGCGAGCCGAATTAGAATCTTTCCTGGAAGATCTTCCTCTATCACAGACGGATTTTGCCCATTGGATACGTGTCGGTCATTTGCGGTCCCAGTTGTCTTCCATGGGCATTTCCATCTCTACACCAGACGCCCATATTGCTCAATGCGCTTTGGATACCCAAGGAGAACTGCTGAGTGAGGATGGCATCTTTGCCAAGGTGGCTAAAAAAACTTCCTTGAAGTTGTTCAAGGGCTAAAGATCTGTCTTCTAATAAAACCTTGGGGTTATTGCGGGTCTTCTTGGGGGGCCACCTGGGGATTGCGTTTTTCTAACGCGAAGATAATGAGAAGGGAAACCACGCCAACGGTGATGGCCGAGTCAGCCACGTTGAAGGCGGGCCAGTGGTAGCCTTTTATGTAAAAATCGAGAAAGTCGATCACCTCCCCATATTGTAGCCGATCGATAAAGTTGCCGATCGCTCCTCCAAAAATCGAGGCGATGGTGATTTGCCCCCACCAATCTCCGGGATCCAACCGCATGAAGATGGTAATAAGCAGCCCAATCGCAAAAATTGAGGTAAAGAAAAAAAAGACCAACCGAAAGCCGCTACTCATGGTCCCCAGAATCCCGAAGGCCGCGCCGGGGTTGCGAATGTAGGTCAGACTAAAATACCCGGGAATGATGGGGATCGATTCATGCAACATCATCGTGTTGGCGATGTAGACCTTGGTAATTTGATCCAACCCGACGATGACGAGAATCACCATCCCTAAGAGAACAAACCGTCGGACCTTACCCGTCATTCAACAGCCTCCACGCAACGTGAGCAGAGGGTAGGATGGGCGGCATTCTTACCCACATCTTGACGAATATTCCAGCACCGCTCACATTTATCCCCTTCTGCCTTGGCAACCGTAAAGACAAACTCCTGCTCAGAGGCACCCTCATCGAAGACGACCTCAGCCTGAGAGGTAATGAACAAAGTCGGCAACTCGGATTCATAAGATTTAAGAAGATCGAACGTTTCCTTTTTCCCGGCTTTAACGGAAACCCTGGCCTCCAGGGAAGACCCGATAACTTTCTCTCTCCGCTTGGTTTCTAATTCACCCAAGACCAGGTTGCGCACCCCCATGAGAACTTTCCACTTCTCTTCAAGTTGGGAATCATCAGGAAAATTCACGGGTCCAGGAAACTGCGAAAGGTGCACACTCGGAGTTCCCGAGACTTCCTGTTTGTTCGCTGCCAACGTCTGCCAGATTTCCTCGGAGGTGAAACTGAGAATTGGGGCGATGAGTTTGGCTAAGGCCGTGACGATATCCAACAAGACTGTTTGTGATCCGCGACGAAGCGGCGAGTTCGTAGGAAAGGTATACAAGCGGTCTTTGAGAATGTCCAAGTAGGTGGCACTCATGACGGTCGAGCAAAAATAGTCGATCTCATGCACGACCTGTCGGAATTCGAAATTGGAATACCCTTGTAAAATACTCTCAACCAACCGTTTACATTTGGCGACAGCCCATCGATCCAGTTCCGGCAATTGGTCATAAGGGATACGATGTTTTTCAGGATCGAAGTCATACACATTGCTCAAAAGAAATCGACAGGTATTCCGGATTTTTCGGTAGGCATCCACTGTCTGCTTCAAGATTTCAGGGGAGATTCGCAAATCTTCCTGATAATCTTGGGATGCCACCCACAACCGCAAGATTTCAGCACCGGATTGTTTGATGACATCCTGGGGAGCCACGACATTCCCGGCGGATTTCGACATCTTCTTGCCTTCCCCATCCACCACGAACCCGTGTGTCAGGACCGCTTTATAGGGAGCACGGTCATCCGTGGTCACCGAGGCCAACAAGGCACTATGAAACCAGCCTCGATGTTGATCTGACCCTTCGAGATAGAGATCGGCAGGCCACCAGGTTTTATCCCGCGCCTTCAGGACGGCGGCATGGCTCACGCCCGACTCAAACCAGACATCCAAAATATCCTGTTCTTTTTTGAAATCCTGGCTTCCACAGGAAGGACAAACCGTTCCTGGGGGTACCAACTCACTCGCGGTTTTTTCAAACCACACATCCGCCCCACCCTCCCGGACTAACACACCGACATGAGCGATAACTTTGGGGTCGGTCAATGTGGCTTCACAGGCCGTACAGGTAAAGCCGGGAATCGGCGTGCCCCAGATTCGCTGGCGGGACAAACACCAATCTGGCCGATTGAGGATCATGCCATAGATGCGATCCCGACCCCGTTCCGGAATCCACTGGACTCGATCGATTTCTTGAAGCGCCTTTTGGCGAAGGTCGCCGGATTCCATTGACACGAACCACTGTTCGGTTGCTCGGAAAATGACGGGATTCTTGCAACGCCAGCAATGGGGATAGGAATGGCTCACCGACCCACGACCAAGCAGAACGCCAAGACTTTCCAACTTTTTGACGATCTCCGGATTGGCTTTGAGGACAGGCTGTCCTGCGAAATCTTCCACCTCTGGTTTAAAGCGCCCAGCATTATCCACAGGAACCAGAATTTGAGGTGTGCGTTCTTCAGGGAGAGTTCCCTTATATTTCAAAGCCAGAAGATAATCCTCCATCCCATGTCCGGGCGCGATATGCACGCATCCGGTTCCTTGCTCCAAGGTCACGAAATCGCCGAGCAAAATCGGCGATTGCCCAGCGGTGAGAGGTCGCCGACAAACCAGTTTTTCAAATCCTTCTTTGCCTTTTTTGACTCCTAGGATTTTGTATTCCGGGATCTTGCAGGCCTTGACGACATCTTCGACCAGTTTTTCGGCGACGACGAAGATCTCACTCCCGACCTTCAGGAAGGCATAGTCGAAGTCAGGATGAATGGCCAGCGCCTGATTGGCCGGAAGCGTCCATGGCGTCGTGGTCCAGATCACCAGGGAAATAGATTCCGCTTCGGCAAGCGCTGGGAGATTCAAGATATTGCCGGAGGCTAACGTTTGGGAAGATTCAACAAAAGGAAATTTGACGAAGATGGAAGGCGAGGTATGATCTTCATACTCCACTTCCGCCTCAGCAAGCGCCGTTTGATCAGCCATGCACCATAAGACCGGCTTCAGTCCTTTGTACACCCCACCTTTTTCTACAAACTTCCCGAACTCTTCGATAATATCCGCTTCATAATCCTTATCCATGGTGAGGTACGGATTCTGCCAGTCGCCGAACACCCCCAGCCGTTCAAATTCCTCCCGCTGGATTTGATAGAACTTTTTGGCGTAGTCACGGCACAGATGCCGCAATTCCACAGACGACAAACTCTTCTTTTTTTCTCCCAATTGCTTGGTGACCTGGTGTTCGATCGGCAATCCGTGGCAATCCCATCCGGGGACATAGGGCGCCCAGTACCCTTCCATGCTCTTGGACTTCACGATAATGTCTTTAAGGATTTTATTCAGGGCATGCCCGATATGAATCTTTCCGTTGGCATAAGGAGGGCCATCATGCAGAAGGTACAGGCCTTTAGGTTTGTTCGGCCCCATCTCTTGGAGTCGCTGATAGAGATTCTCTTGGGACCACCATGCCAATCGCTCCGGTTCCCGTTGAGGCAAATTGGCCTTCATCGGGAAATCCGTTTTGGGAAGGTTTAAGGTCGACTTGTAATCAGTAGACATCGAGTTCAGGCCCGCGGTGCTAACCGCATGAGTTTACCGTACGCGTTCAAAGCCCCTCTGCGCGGTCACACACATCTTGGGTTTGGAAAGTAAAACTTCAATCATCAAGGTTTCATGAGGAGAGAAAGACAGCAGGAAGGAGCAAGAAACACCCTGCGGGTTAGCTTAAGTCCATCATGCGATCTAACGCTAATCTCGCAAGCGGTTTTTCGTCATCCGGAACCTGAATATGGTTGACGACGTTTCCTTCAGCCAGATTTTCCATGGTCCAGCACAAATGCGGTGCATCGATTCGGAACATTGTGGCACATCGACAGACCATCGGAGACAGGAAATACACCTGCCTATCGGTCAGTTCCGCTTTCAATCGGTTCACGAGATTGAGTTCGGTTCCAACGCCCCAGATCGTTCCGGGTTTCGCATTCGTCACCGTTCGGATGATGAACTCCGTCGAACCCACAAGGTCGGCCTTATTAACCACGTCCTCATGACATTCCGGATGCACGATGATCTGAATGTCAGGAAACTGTTTTCGGAAATAATCCACATGAGGCGGCTGAAACATTTGATGGACGCTGCAATGGCCTTTCCACAAAATCAATTTGGCCTTTTCGATTTTGTCCCGGGTATTGCCTCCGTTCGGTTGAAACGGATCCCAGACGATCATGTCCTCTCGAGGAAATCCCATGGCGTTAGCGGTGTTACGTCCCAAATGTTCATCAGGGAAAAAGAGGATTTTTTCCCTCCGTTCCCAAGCCCAATTCATGATGGCTTTGGCATTGGAAGAGGTACAGGTCAGTCCACCATGTTCCCCACAGAAGGCTTTGAGAGAAGCCGCCGAGTTCACGTACACGATGGGCGTCACAGCCTCTTCAACGGGTATGGCTCGTCCTAAGCGGTCCCAACAGTCGTCCACTTGCTCCATAGAGGCCATATCGGCCATGGAACAACCTGCAGCCATATCCGGCAAGATCACCGTTTGGTTCGATCGGCTTAAAATATCCGCCGTTTCAGCCATGAAATGGACGCCACAAAAAACCACGTAGGGATACTCTTCTTTTTCCGCGGCATATTTGGCGAGGAGAAGCGAGTCCCCCCGGAAGTCGGCATGGACGATCACCTCATCCCGCTGGTAATTGTGCCCCAGAATAAGGACCTTCTTCCCCAATTTGCGTTTGGCCGCAACAATGCGGTCATACAATTCCGTTTCTGGAAGTGTTTGGTAATCGGAGATCGGAAGTTCAGTTAAGGTAGAAAGTGTCACGAATATATCTTCTCCTCAAATGGTCAGGTTTATGGGCACATGCTATAGATAACCATGATTTCAAGAATTTCAAGGGTTAACATAGCATTTTAGCAGAATTTCCAGGCTTGAAAAAGCTTGAATATCAAGGAAAAATTCAACACAGGTTCTTTCAAATTCCGATTTCTTCCCCACCAAGCTTTATGGCTTCCATTCCCTTTATCTTACCGACAGGGACGAGATCTTTTCTTCCAATACGTCAAACCTTCACCTGTTTGACAATCCTGAAGAGTCGAGATTACGATGCTTTTTGCTAGGGGTGCACCAAGCTGAGAGTCCCATTGGGACGACCCTTACAACCTGACCTGGGTAATACCAGCGTAGGGAAGCAGGTTCTACTCATTCAGCCAAACAGCCGCACCCTAAAATTAGAAGAACCCGAGGGGCGGCTATTTTTTTTGGCCCCTCCCAAATCATTCCTCAACATGGTCATCCTGAGAAAGGATCCCCAATCATGAGCATCCCACAACGCGACCTCTCGTTTGCCTCAAACGCGGAAAAGCTTCGACACGATACTACGGCTCATTCGACTCCCTCTGATACCTTGACGATTCAACCGTTACCCGGCTCCAAGAAGGTTTACGTCCTGGGCAGCCATCCCAGCATCCGCGTACCTATGCGGGAAATTGCCCTGACGCCCACCAAAGGCATCAATGGAGATCCTCCCACTCCGAACGATCCCGTGACGGTTTATGATCCCTCAGGCCCATATACGGACCCCGACATCACGATCAACGTGCGAAAAGGCCTGCACGCTTTACGAGGTGAGTGGATCTGGGATCGACAGGATGTGGAGCAATTGCCAGAAGTCACCTCGATGTACGGAAGATCACGGTCCGCCGACAAGAGTTTGGATCCTATTCGGTTTGCCCTGAGCCGCAAACCCCTTCGAGCCAAATCAGGAATGAATGTAACCCAGATGCATTACGCTCGTAAGGGTATCGTGACCCCGGAGATGGAATTTATCGCCATCAGGGAAAATCAACGACGCGAAGAACTCGCGTCTGTTGACAGTCAAACCACGACACCCTCTCGTGGGGTCATTCAACATCCAGGGCAAGCCTGGGGGGCGCACATTCCTTCACAGATTACTCCGGAATTTGTCCGTGACGAAGTGGCCTGTGGCCGAGCCATCATCCCTTCTAACATCAACCATCCGGAAGTGGAGCCCATGATTATCGGCCGAAATTTTCTGGTCAAGATCAACGCGAATATCGGCAATTCCGCCGTGACCTCTTCAATCGAAGAAGAGGTGGAAAAGCTGATTTGGGCGATTCGTTGGGGATCCGATACGGTCATGGATCTTTCCACGGGAAAAAATATTCATGAAACCCGCGAATGGATCATTCGTAATTCGCCTGTTCCCATCGGCACCGTTCCCATCTACCAAGCTTTGGAAAAAGTCGGAGGAAAGCCTGAAGAACTCACCTGGGACATTTATCGGGACACGCTCATCGAACAGGCCGAACAAGGCGTGGATTACTTCACGATTCATGCCGGTGTGCGATTGGCTTATGTCCCCCTCACCGCCAGTCGGATGACGGGAATTGTCTCCCGTGGTGGTTCGATCCATGCCAAATGGTGCCTGGCCCACCACCAGGAAAATTTTGCGTACACCCATTTCGAAGAAATCTGTGAGATTATGAAAGCGTATGATGTGTCCTTCAGCCTGGGTGATGGACTCCGCCCCGGGTCGATTGCCGATGCCAATGACCCCGCACAATTCGCGGAGCTCGAGACACTGGGAGAACTCACCCACATCGCCTGGAACCATGAGGTCCAGGTCATGATCGAAGGCCCGGGCCATGTCCCGATGCATATGATCAAAGAAAACATGGAAAAACAGTTGGAATCCTGCGCGGAAGCTCCTTTCTATACCTTGGGCCCGCTCACCACAGATATCGCACCAGGATACGACCACATTACTTCCGGGATTGGAGCCGCCATGATCGGTTGGTACGGATGTGCGATGCTGTGTTATGTCACCCCCAAAGAGCACTTAGGCCTTCCCGATAAGGAAGATGTGAAAGATGGCGTGATTGCCTATAAAATTTCTGCTCATGCCGCAGATTTAGCCAAAGGACATCCTGGAGCCCAGGTTCGGGATAATGCCCTCTCCAAGGCGCGTTTTGAATTTCGCTGGGAGGATCAATTCAATCTCTCCCTGGATCCTGAAACAGCCAGGTCGTACCATGACGCTACATTACCGGATCAGGCCGCTAAGGGGGCCCATTTCTGTTCGATGTGTGGCCCGAATTTTTGTTCCATGAAGATTACCCAAGATGTCCGAGATTATGCGGCTCAAAAACAGATCGACGAGGATGCAGCGCTTCAACTCGGGTTACAGGAAAAATCCGAAGAATTTCGGAAGGCAGGCGGCGAAATTTACTTGTAATCGTCGTCTACGCCAAGCGTCATCATCACGAGGAATGCTTCTCAACGAATTTGAACATTGAATAATCGAAGGGTATGACCATGAGCGACCAACCTATTGCTCCCTTACGTGAACGAGACGTCACCAGACACATTGCCCGTGAATTTTATAAGGAATTCGATTCTCTTATTGAAAGCGATGTCATTATTGTCGGCGGTGGCCCCTCGGGCCTGCTTTGTGCCAGAGACCTCGCCCAAACAGGGTTTCGCACCCTCCTCCTTGAACAATCGCTGGCCTTAGGTGGCGGGTTTTGGTCTGGCGGATACCTCATGAACAAAGCCACCATCTGCGAACCCGCCGACCGCATTTTGGACGAATTGAACATTCCTTTTAAACCGATCAAAGATTGTCCCGGTATGACCATCGTGGATCCACCCCACGCCACAGCCCGCCTGATTGCTTCTGCCTACGAAGCTGGAGTCAAAATTCTCAACCTCACCAGGGTCGTGGACCTCATCGTCCGGAATGATCAACAAGTTGAAGGTGTCGTCGTGAATAATACCACCGCCGAAATGGCCGGGCATGATATCATCCATGTAGACCCCATCGCCCTGGAAAGCCGAGTGGTGGTTGATGCAACCGGACACGATGCTGTTCTCGTGAACCTCTTGCACCAACGAAACCTTTATCAACCCGTACCCGGAAATGGAGCCATGTGGGTGGCACGGTCGGAAGCGCAGGTTATCGAAAATACGCGGGAGGTGTACCCGAATTGCTTTGTGACCGGACTCGCCGTCGCCGCCGTCGATGGCACTCCCAGAATGGGACCGGCTTTTGGATCGATGTTACTCTCCGGGAAACGCGCGGCAGAATTGGTTCGACAAAAGCTCAAGGGCGAATAAGACAGCCTCATAGGCAGGAAGAATTACCTCCGTAGACTATGGACCTCCAAGATTTCCTTAATCAGGGTGAAGGCAGCGACGAGGATAAGATCGCGGCGTGGAATCTCTTTCAGCAGGGGTATGAGCAACAAATGAAAGGGCAATTGGAGGAAGCCGTCGATCTGTACAAACAATCCATCGAACGGTTCCCCACGGCAGAAGCCCATACTTTTTTAGGGTGGACATACAGCTTTATGGGACAACTCAACGAAGCTATCGAAGAATGCCACCGAGCCATCAGCCAGGATCCCGATTTCGGGAATCCTTATAATGACATCGGAGCCTATCTCATCGAACTCAATCAACTTGATGAAGCGATTCCCTGGTTGGAAAAGGCCATGCAGGCCCCCAGGTATGAAAACCCAGCTTTTCCCCATATGAATCTCGGCCGGGTGCATGAACGCAAAGGGGAATGGGACGAAGCCGTGGAGAGCTATAAAAAATCGTTGGCATTAAATCCTGAATACAAGACCGCCAAACAATCTCTCCTTCGAATCTTAACGTTAATGAACTAAACTGAGGAAAAGGGCAACCATATGAGTGACCAGAAAACGATCCTCGTGGCCGTCAGTGATATCTTTTTTTACACCAAAATTCGGGATGCGTTTTTACCCCAAGGGTATCGCCTTGAGCGTCTTCGGAATGCCGAAACCCTGATTGAAAAAGCTCAAGAACATCGACCAATAGGGATGATCATCAATATGAATGACGATCGGTTGAACGCACAAGAAATCTTGAAAGGGCTCAAAGCCCATCCCGACACCCAGAGTTTGCCCATCCTCGCCTTTGCCAACCATGAAGAGATCCAAACCTGGAAAGCTGCGCAAGAATTAGGGATTCAGAAAATCGTATCCCGGAATGAATTCTCAGCCAGAACTCTAGCGTTATTCGAAGAACTCACGTCCTCACCGACATCATGAATACACTCCCGCTTCATGAACAGCACGAGGCCCGAGGGGCCACGTTCCACACGATCGGAGATTGGGAAATACCAGTTTCTTACGATACCACTCAATCAGAATACGAAGCCCTTCGGACAAAGGCTGGCCTGGCAGACCTATCCGCGAGGGGTCGTGTCATCGTCACGGGTGATGATCGGATAACGTGGCTCCAGAGCATCATCAGCCAAGACATTCTTCCTCTCCAACCGGGGCAAGGTCGCTATTCGGCCTTCATGGACCATAAGGGAAAAGTCCTGGCCTATTTCCGGGTGTTCATCCAACCCGATGAAGTTGTCATCGAGGATGTGGGTGAAGTCGGCGATCAAACCTTTCTTGCCCTGAAAAAATTTCTTCTGTTTGGAACCAAGGCCAAAATGGCAAAAGGACATGACAAGCAAGGACTTCTCTTGGTGAGCGGCCCTGAATCACCAAAAATCTTGAAAAAATCCCTGGACACCGAGGTGACCGAGCTCAAATCCCTAGAATCTGCCCCATTTACCTTTGAGGATTCACAAGGATATGTCGTCAGGACCGAAGAAACTGGAGGTGAGGATTTCGAACTCTTTGTTCCACGGGAGGTCTTGGCTTCCCTCTGGGAACACCTCCTCAAACAAGGAGCCCCGTTCGGTCTTCAACCGGTCGGAAAAACCGCCTTGGAGACTATGCGGCTTGAAGCTGGCCTTCCTAGGCTCGGACCCGACATTAACGATCGGATTGTTCCCCCAGAAGCCAACCTAGAGGGACAGGCGTTCAGTCTGTCCAAAGGCTGTTACCCCGGGCAGGAAGTCGTCGCCCGAATGGATACCTACGGGTCGGTCAAACGCCGGCTGGTCGGTTTAATTGTTGAGGGGAATGAGAATAATCTTCCGGAACCTAACGGAAAGATATTTTCGGGGAGTCGGGAAGTGGGTTGGGTATCAAGCTCGACATTTTCTCCACAACTCCAGAAACCCATCGCCCTCGGATTTCCGTTACGGGATTTCACCCAACCTGATACGAAATTAGAGATTGAAATCAAAGGTCAACGGTATCCTGCTTCGGTCTGTGCCCTACCCTTTACTCCTTCGTCCTAAATCTCTCACCGCTTCCGTCATTCACCCTCGGGCTATCTCAGGATCGCCTGCTATTCAGGATGTCTCCCCAATGAAACGAGTTTGGCAAACTCCAGGACACTCGGACGTTGATCATCCTGTAAGGCTAAGAGAATATGGGCCTCATCCCCATGCATGAGTCGGAGACTTTGAAACGAATCTTCTGTCTTATTTTCCGTATTATCCCACGTCCCATCGATGAATTGAATTTTGTCTAAGTCTTTGCAGGAGAAGACATCATACCGAAAATACGAATCTCCAATGACCAAATCGAACAACACCTTTCCGGAAGTGAACACCAGGACATTGAATCGGCCCTGATCCTCATAGCCTTCGGGAAGGAATTGATTAATATGGACGAGGTCAACCGATCGACCCTGAAGAGCGTGTTCGATCTTTTGTTGAAGGGCCGAGTAATCGATCTGAAGCGGACGCTCGTCTTGATCCGTGGCTTTCAATGCCGCCTCTTTGGTTTTTTCAAACACATCTTTAGCTGTCAACACGAAACACACTCCTTTGCTTTACATCATGAGTAAAAATGAATGAACCCACCGCACTGTAGCATTTACGAGAAATGCGGGGGATACGATACCCGCCGTCTCCCTATGAAAGCAAGGGAATCCCCCTAACATGGCTAGAGATTTTCACTTAGCACACAAACCACCAATCCAGCCCCATTGCCTTCCTTCTCAATACTGAGGCATACTCCTTCCCCACAGTGATCTTTTTCCTTCCGGAGGGAAGAACCAATGAGTAATGAACCTTGTTTGATTGAAGGATGTACAGAAACGGCGTATGCCCCAGCTGGCACTCAGGGCCTCTGCAAAGAGCATTTTTTGCAGTTTTCAGCCTGGCGCAAGAAAAAAGGCGGGTTAAGCTTTTTCAAAAAGTATAGTGCCATGAGCATGGAAGACCGAGATAGAACCATTGAGGAATGGGTGAATTCTCTCTTGACCACCCCTACCAGCTAATCTTCACATTTTTTTTACTTTTCCTCAAACCGTAAACCGACATCCGATTCCTCACTTATACTTACGAATCGGGTTCCTTCATCCTACCAAGCCCTGCCTACTCCATTAACGGTGATCCATGGTGGTGTATGATCTTCCACTCCTCACCAATGCGTTCGAATAAATTCGTAGCTACGACTCGGCTATGCTGTGGGGATTCCCCTACCCGACTGGTAATGTTTTCCGTACAAATCACCCAGGCCACATCCGCAGCGACCTGAACCTGAAGTTCTGTCAACTCAAATTCCATCGAAAAGGTATTATTAAAAATCACGACCCAAGAATCTCGCACCGCTGGCCATCCGACCCGAATACTCCAACCGGGATGAATGCAGGTCACGTATTCCTGATGGGCCCAGAGGGAATCCATGAGGCCAACATCTAACCCTTCAAAGGCTTTATAGAAGGACGCATTCGCTTGGGTGACTTCTTCAATACGTTCTTTAATCATCGGTCATTCTCTTTCGTTCTTTCCTGCCAAACATGACGGCATGTCTATCCGTTAAGCCCCCTCCGTTTGGCGGCCAACCATCCACACGCCAAGAATAATTAATCCTATCCCACTCAATTCTCTCATGCCAACTGGCTCCCCTAAGACAAATAACGAGAGCAAAAGCGCCGAAACAGGAATCAGGTTGATAAAGGCACCAGCCCGTGAGGGCCCAACCCCCTCAACACCGTACAACCACGCTTGTTGCCCAACAGCCGTCGCAAACACCATCACATAGACCAAGGCCACCCACCCAGAAAGAGGAACAGTCTCCGCCCCGGAAACTAGCATTTTGTGGCTAAATCCTAACAGGGGAATTTCATAGACCAGAGACGCGACAAGGGTCGTCCAGGTGACAGTCAGGGGCGAAAATCTAACCATGGTCTTTCGACATCCGATGGTATACAACGCCCAACTGACTAATGCCAACACAATCAAGACGCCACCTAAGACCGGATTGCTCCCAACACCCTCCAAACCACTCTGTCCCGTAATCACCACAACCCCGATAAAGGACACCAAACATCCAGACCACACCCGACGAAATGGCAAATCTTTCAAGATGAGGGACGAAAGAAATGCGGTAATGGCTGGACTGGCCCCTATGATGATCCCTGCCGCTCCAGCTCCGATAAATTCCAAACCAAACAGAACAAGGAGATGATTACCCAACACACCCAAACCCAAGACAAAAAACTCCTTCCAATCCTTACCACTCAACGGAACCAATCCCTCTTTCCAGAGCCAAAGGGGAATCAAAATGGCCAAAGCCCCCAACCCCCGAAATACAGAAGTCTCGACGGGAGAAAATGGACCAAGGGCCACTTTTTGCGCCACCACTGACCCCCCCCAGACCATGGCGGCCAGGATCAAGGCTGAGTAAGAAAATGTAAGAGGAGAATTACCAGATGACGTTGTCATAGAAGGATCTTAAAAGACATGCTCGAATATTCATCTCTAGGGTATGGAAGCTAAGTGGGCAGAAAAGGCCCAAACTGTTTAGGTCGAGCCTTTTCCATCATGATGGAAGCACAATATTCGCCAACAAATAAGGAGCAATTAGTGGCCTGCTATAGCAACCGCACCCTTTTTCGTCAAGATTTTTCTGGATTCGTAACCTCCATGAAAGGTGAAAACCATCCGCTCCGAATCTTTTGCATCTTTTTCCGGAGGCATCTCCCGCCAACCCAAACAGTCCTAAAGGCTTATCTGATAGGTCTTCTGTCCCGTTGACGCATTGAAAACCGCATGGGTACAATTCCAGCACTTGGTGTTATTCATCAAGAAGCTGGGAACATGGGCAAAGCCTTGAGCGTTTTTTCCCATCTCCTTTCCAATTGACAATAATCTTCATCTGCCCATTTAAGGAGGAATTATGTCGTTGCTAATCACTGAAGAATGTATCAATTGCGGGGCATGTCTTCCCGAGTGTCCGAATGAAGCAATTTTTGAGACTCGGAGCGCCGCCGAGGAAGCAGGGCATACAGTGGGCGAGGGCCAGGGTGAAGGAGATACCGTCTATGTCATTACCTATGAACGATGCACGGAATGCGTAGGACATTTTGACGAACCTCAATGCGCGGCCGTCTGTCCTGTGGACGATTGCTGCGTTCCTGATCCTGAAATCCCTGAAACCACGGAAGCCTTGCTCAACAAAGCGAAAGACCTGAATCCCGACAAGGAAATCGATCCGGAAAAAGTTTGGAGTGGCGTTCGAAATTAACCATTTCCATAGGGAATAAATGATAAGGCCCCTTTCTCCTGAAGAGAAAGGGGCCTTTGTTTTTCTTCTACTTTACAGCCTTTGGTCACACGTTAGGTTCCGACCTCCTCCAACTCATGCAACCGAACCGATACGAGTTTCGACACACCTGGCTCCTCCATCGTAACTCCAAACAATGAATGGGCAACTTCCATCGTTCGCTTATTGTGTGTAATGACGATGAACTGAGACAGATCGGCCATCTGACGCAAAAATTGGCCGAACCGCACCACGTTGGTTTCATCCAAGGGCGCATCCACCTCATCCAGGACACAAAAGGGTGAAGGTTTAACCAAAAAGCTGGCAAAGAGCAGGGCCATGACCGTCATGGTCTTTTCACCCCCGGAAAGCATACTCAAATTCTTCAATCGCTTACCTGGAGGTTGCGCGACAATTTCCACTCCTGGCTCTAGAGGGAGAGATTCGCCCTCCTGATCCTCATTCGCCGCATCTTCTTCCACCAGCACTAATTCGGCACGTCCACCGGCAAATAAGGCGGAAAAGACTTCGGTAAACTTGACCTGCAATTCTTGAAAGGTCTCCTTAAATAACTTATTCGTGGTTTGATTTAACCGCTGGATGATTTCTTGCAAGGATTGCATCGACCCGGCTAAATCTTCCTCCTGTGTCAACAAAAATTTAAAGCGTTCTTCCAGATGGGAATGTTCTTCGATTGCCGCAAGGTTAATGGGTCCGATTCGTTCTAATTTCCTACGGATTCGCTGCAACCGTTCCCGCCATTCCTCGGTTACCGAGGTCCCCTGCTCATCTTCTGATGAAGATGGTGAATCATCTCCACTCTCAAGAGGCGTTTCACGAGCGGAAGCTATTAAATCATCCGTGGAAATTTCATAGGTCATCGAGAGTGTTTCTTGAACAGCTCCAAGTTTGGTCCGAGCCTCCGCCAAATGCCCTTCGATCGGGACACGGGCCTTCAACACTTGTGATAAGGCTTCTCGAGCTTGGGCCATGAGTCCATCAAGACGCCTGACTTCTTCCTGATACCCAGCATATTGATTTTCCAAATTCATCAACTCACCAGAGATGTGTTCTTTCTGGATTTCAAGGGTGCCAATCCGCTCCTCGCTCTTGAGTTTCTCGTTTTGGCTATGGCGACTCTGAAAAAATAAGTCTTCTAACTGACTGTCGAGATGTTGTAGGCGAGATTGTCGTTGTTCCTCTTCTTGTTGGATCCGTTCGATATTGTGTTGCTCATGATCCCATTGCGTTTTAAGAGTCTGGTACGTCACACGGACTTCATTGAGTCGTTCCGTTCCCTCCTGGTATTCCTGATCGAGCTTTTTCAATTCCTCTAACATCCCTCGAAGGGATTCGTTTTCCTCAACACTCAATCCCTCGAGTTGACGAAGTCGGCTTCGAATTTCGGCATCCTCTTCAGTCAACGTCTCTAATTCTTGCTCCTCCCCGATTTGCTCCTGCTCTAAAATATCCAGCCGGCGTTGAAGGTCGGGAAGAGCCTGCTCCTTGGAATTCTCCTCCTGTTTAACCTTGAGATGGGCATGCTCAGCTTCTCGAAGACTCCCCTCCGTGTCCTGAAGATGCGCGAGCAAATCTTCAATCTCTCCATCGACCCTTTCTCGCTGAACGGCCTCTTCTTCGAGTTGTTCTTTTAAGGAATGGAGCGTCTCTTCGGACGTGGCAATTTCTCGCCTACGATATAATAATCCCCCAGCCTCCTCAGCCGACCCTCCACTGATCACCCCTAGAGGAGAAACCACTTCTCCAGTCAAGGTCACCAGAAGTGGCCCATGTCCATTAAACCAGGAACGAGCCTTCATCAAGCGTAAGGCATCTCCAAGTGTCTCAACGATGGCACAACGGCCCAACAATCGATCCACCACCGGCTGCAAATCTGATGGTACACGAATAACCGATCGGGCTAATCCGCGGACGGCAGGATCATGTTCAATTTGGGAGAACCAGGTATCCGGTTCATCATGTCGCTCGAAAGACACATCCAAAGGAATAAACACACTCTTTCCCAAACGGCGTTGATTCAGTTGACGAATGGCCTCCTCCACCTCCGCCTGGGAATCAACGACCCACCCACGTAATTGCTCACCCAAAGCCGCTTCAATAGCTTTTTCCAGTTCCTCAGGAACCTCCATTCGTTCTGCCAGGGCTTCTTTTATGGAAGTACATGCAGCCCGAATCGTATCCTGTGTCCCCGCTTGATCATGGCCGAATCCTAATTCCTCTCGAACCAAACTTTGGAGAGCACGGAGATGAGATTCAGATGCGGCAATCTGGGTTTGCAAGCGAAGAGTTTCCTGGTCACGCTCTTCGCGCATAGCCCGCTGATCACTAAGACTCGCCTGAAGGCGTTCCCGCTGATTGCGAAAGTCCTCAAGGCGTTCTTCCAGTGAGGACCGCTCCTGCCCAAGGGCGACTCTCTCGTCCTGAATTTTCTTCTTTTCCGACTGGGAATCCGAAACCTCTACTCCTAATCGTTCCAGCCGACGGACCATGGATCCTCGCCCTTCTTCAATGCTCCTTAGCCGATTTTCCTTATTGGTTTTTTCCACTGCCAAAGCCAGAACCTGTTCGCGGCTTTTCTCTACTGCTTGAGAAAGAACTCCCCGTTTTTCGACTAATTTTGTTAATTGCACTTCACTTTCAGCCACAGTCGCCGACAGGATTTCCATCTCACATCGGACCTGCGCCATCCGCTCACGCAATGACTCTAATGCCCCTTGCGCTTCTTGGCCTTCTTCTTTAACCCGAGCACGCTCTTGCATCATGCGCTCATGTTGTTGCTCGAATTGGGTCAGCCGATTTCGTTCAACTTGGATGGTGGTAAAGTCTTCATTCATCTCTTGCTCAATATCACGGACTTTTCCCTGGGTCTCCTTCAAGGTTTCACTCAAGGTAGACAGGGATAGCTGCATCTTTTCCTGTTCCGAACCAACCCGAGCTTCTTCCGCTTCACAGGCCAGTTCCTGCGCTTGCGACTCTTGCAATTCTTGTTCAAATACCACCTGCTCCTGGAAGAATTTCCGGTAATCATGTGTCAGCAATTCAACCTCGAGACGCCTGGCTTCCTCTTGAAGGGTTTGATACTCCTCAGCCTGTTTGGCCTGTCGATTTAATGTACGAAGTTGATGACGCACCTCTCCCAAAATATCCCGAACCCGCAACAGGTTATTCTCAGTACTCTTTAATTTTCGTAAAGCCTCGGCTTTTTGTTTTTTGTACCGAATAATGCCTGCCGTCCCCTCGATAAACTCACGTCGATCCTGAGGAGAAGCATTCAGCAATTGCTCAATATTACCCTGCTCAATCACCGACTGCCCTCGGGTCCCCGCTCTGGCATTCCATAGAAATCCCCGGATATCCTTGAGACGACAATGCACCTTGTTGAAGGAATACTCACTATCCCCATCCCGATACAAACGACGGGTGATCATGACTTCTGTCGGTTGTTCCAATCCTTCTAATAACGCTGAAACGGGTTCCAGTTCACGTGGGCTGACATCAGAGAAAATAAGCGAGGCTTCTACCATTCCTAATGGTTTACGCTGTTCTGTTCCGTTAAAAATCACGTCTTCCATACGCTCGCTACGAAGACTTTTAACGCTCTGCTCCCCCATGGCCCAAAGAATGGCATCGACAATATTGCTTTTGCCGGTCCCATTGGGACCGACCACTGCCGTAATGCCATTCGGAAAATCAATTTTGGTTTCTGGAAAGGATTTAAACCCATTCACCACAAGGGTACGTAGAAACATAGGTCCTCCCAACAGCGATTAAATATCCCAACCCTATTTTGACGGGGTTCTGTACCATATGATACCTAAAAAATCAAAAAAATCCACAAAATACTGTGGGTAGATCTGCCAGAGCGTCTATATCTCGCCCCTTCTACCCTTTTCTAGAGGGATTCTGAGGTGATGAAACAGGAAGAAGCCTCTTGAGGCGTGAAACGTAAAAACGTGAGGATTGAGGATAGTGAGAAGGGTCAAAACAGCAGAATTTACGCTCGTTTGGTCGCCATCAATAATTCTTTCGGGAGAAGGAATTCCACATCTTCTTCAACAACCGTGAGTTCCTCCACACTGTCCGCACCATGCTCTCGTAAAAATTTGACGACCTGAGAAACGAGGACTTCGGGAGCTGACGCTCCAGCGGCTATACCAACGGCCTTGGCGCCATCCAACCACTCAAGTTGGATATCTTGATAGGAATCGATCAAATACGAAGGGATGCCACAGCGTTCTCCCAATTCTCTCAAACGATTGGAATTGGAACTGTTGGGCGAACCAATCACCAGGATGACATCCACGAATCGGGACAATTCCTTGACGGCATTCTGACGATTTTGCGTGGCATAACAAATATCCTCTTGATGCGGCCCTTTAATTCCAGGAAATCGGCGATGCAACGCTTCAACAATATCCCGGCATTCATCAACACTCAGGGTCGTCTGTGTGACATAGGACAAATGGGCAGGATTTTCCACCTCCAAAGACTCTACATCCTCGACAGAAGAGACGAGATGGAATTTATCGGGAATTTGCCCGAGCGTTCCAACCACTTCCGGGTGTCCCGCATGGCCGATGAGGATCAATTCATATTGATTGGTGTAGTCACGATTGACCTCATTATGGACTTTAATGACCAGGGGACAGGTCGCATCAATGACTTTTAAATTTCGTCGCTTGGCATCCTCCCAAACCGATTTGGCTACACCATGAGCACTAAAAATGACGATGGCTCCATCAGGGACTTCATCTAACTCTTCAACAAAAATCGCACCTTTTCCACGAAGGGATTCAACGACATGTCGACTATGCACGATCTCATGACGGACATAAATCGGTGCACCATAGGCCTTCAAGGATAAGTCCACAATTTCAATGGCACGGTCAACGCCAGCACAAAACCCTCTAGGATTGGCCAAGAAAATTTTCAAGTGCTCCTCCTTTTTCCCTGAGTCTCGCTCACATCAGTTCCTCACGTTGCCACGATAGGTCATGGTGAATTCTTTCGTCAACAATCATTTGATTTCAGAACTTGTCATATCCATCGCTTATCAATTTTCTCTTACCCCCAGCGAACCAAGGCCGTCCCCCAGGTTAACCCTCCACCAAATGCCCCAAGAAGTATTCGATCACCGACGTTGAGTCGATGGGTACGATGGGCGTGATCAAGCGCAATGGGAAGGGACGCGGAAGAGGTATTGCCAATCTGCTCTATCATATTCACGCACCGCTCCGCAGGAAGGTGCAATTTCTGACATAAGTGGGCCAGCATCCGCCCGTTGGCTTGATGAAAAATGACCTGATTGAGTTGAGGAATTTCCCATTTTTCCTCTTCTACATGCCGGGTCACCGCCTCGAAAACCCGTCGAACCGCCAAACGGTATAATTTTGACCCCTGAATTTTCAACGTATGCTCCTTAGCCTCGATGCCCTCTTCCGAAAGTGGCCGGCGAGATCCTCCACCGAGAATCTTAACGGCATCATGATAGGCACCATCGGCATGCAATCGAATACTCATAATCTTGCTGGTTTCAGAAGTAGATGCTTCCACGACAGCGGCACCAGCCCCATCACCGAATAGGATGGCTGTTCCCAAGTCTTGAAGATCCAGGGTTCGGGATTTGATCTCTGAAGCGATGACCAAACACCGACGATATTGACCGCTTCGAATAAACCCATCGGCCATAGACAGGGCATAAAGAAAACCAGAACAGGAGGCCGAACAGTCAAAGGCCGGAAGACCGCGTTCTCCTAAACGGGCCTGCACCAGGCAAGCGGTAGATGGAAAAATGAGATCCGGGGACGTGGAAGAGACAATGATACAATCCAAATCTTTTGGCTGAAGCCCGGCCTGCTCCAAGGCTCTCCGGGCCGCTTGCTCGGCCAAAAAAGAGCAATCGACATCCGAGTCCACCCAATACCGAGCTTGAATTCCAGACACCCGGGTGATGTAGGACGCTTCCACCTTTAAATTGGCCGCCACCTCCTCGTTACTGACAAGTCGAGGGGGGACATAAGAACCCGTCCCTGCTATTCTGGCCCCGAGGCTATTCATACCTTAACCCTGAAATCGAATGGTGGTAAGCATGAAGTCGGCTAACCATGAGATTGTAACAAAAAACCTCTCAATTTCATGATTTTTATGAGAAAAACGCCATTTGAGCTATTTTAATGGAATCAATCCGATTCAAGCCTTCCAATAATTGGTCCGAATCTTGTATAAATACCATGGCAACACCGTGAACCGTCAAAAACCCCTTCAACTACCTCATTCAACCATAGGTCAACATTTCTCGATGATTTCACTTCATTCCCTCTTTCGCCTATGTTTATATAGCCTTGTCGCCATTCTCCCCGGGCTTTATGGATGCTCCTCAACCCCTGACCCCGAAGATACTGTAGCAAATCAACCTATTTCCTCTACGGATGAACAAATTTTCGTCGGGGATACCATAGAAATGAGTTACGACCCCAACGTGATCATGAAACGAGCGGAGTCATTCTTCGAGAAAGAATCCTATGCTGAAGCCATCGTCGAATATAAACATTTTATGGATCTCCATCGAAATCACGTCTTAGCCCCCTATGCCCAATACAAAATCGGGGTCAGCCACTTCAAACAATTTCAAACGGTAGACCGTGACCCCATGCCGTTAGAGCAATCCATCAAGGCCTTCAAAAAATTGATCAAGGAGTATCCCGGCAGCCGGTATGAAGCCGAAGCGAATCTCACGGCTAAGGAGTGTCGGGAACAACTGGCGCAACGCCATCTCATGGTCGGAGAGTTTTACTACCGGCGTGAATCCTACCTCGCAGCGGCTCATCGCTTTCAAAAGGTCATTAAGGAATTTCCAGAGATGGAATATGCGGGAGAGGCCATGTTTCACTTAGCGAAAACGTATGAACAGTTAGACCTCCAAGATTGGAGTCACGATTGGCTCTACGCTCTCGTCAAAGATTACCCGGATAACAAATACTATGCAAAGGCCCAAACTAAACTGGAAAATGAAAATCCCACCCTCTTAGCATCCATTCCCAAGGGCTCCATTAGGATCATGGAAGGCTCTGCCCTCCCGATTGAACCCACCCGAAATCCTCCCACACCAACAGAACCGGCCATGGCGCATGCGGGCATCCTCCCACCTGCTGCCACAAACCCACCCGCCTCATCTCCCACCTCCTGCAAACTAGGGGACTGGTGTGAAACCAGTTCGCTCCCCTCACCTCCCTCTTCTGCCCAAAGCTTGGATTCAGCCAAGACTTGTCAGGCTGGAGCGTGGTGTTAACCCCACGCATCTGTCGCAGAACGCCAACACCAAAGCGCTCAGACTTGAATCAAACTCCGATTTCCTGAAAAGGGGAATTTGTGGAAAGAAATAGGGCGGGAAAACCTTATTGACCGATATACCAACCGATTCCGTTCCGTTCTAAAAAACTGGTCACCAAGGTGACCGAATCCCCGTAGATCATCACGCCCACAAGGACCAGCAAACCTCCACTAGCCACGGACACGGCACCTAAGTACATGCGAAGCTTTTTAAAGTAACTCAGGAAAGAATCCATCCCAAAAGCAGTCAGAAAAAACGGTAAACCCAGACCGAACGAATAGGAAGACAAGAGCACGACCCCGCCAGCCATGGATTCCGTCGTACTGGCATAAGCCAGAATGGCCCCCAGAACCGGCCCCACACAGGGCGTCCAACCAGCAGCAAAAGCCGTTCCGATGAGAAAGGACCCTAAATATCCCACAGGCCGAGTCTCAAATTGCATCAATCGCCGTTCCGTCATAAAAAATTTCAATTTGAGGATCCCTAAGAGATAGAGTCCAAAAATAATGATGAGGACCCCTCCAATCTTTCGAATCACATCTTGATACTCATACAGGACTTGCCCCATCAAGCTCGCCGAAGCGCCAAAAGCAATGAAGACGACCGAAAAGCCGGCGATGAATAACAGAGAATTAATCAGAATGGCCGATTTGAACCGTTCGCGTTCTTCGACATTAGCCAGATTTTCGACGGAAAGACCCGTAATATAGGAAAGATAGGAGGGAACTAACGGCAACACACAGGGGGAAATAAAGGACAACAACCCTGCACTAAACGCCGCAAAAAGAGAGACTTGTCCGACAGAGTCCATCGCTACATCGTTTGACTTGGGGGTTGATACGGTTCCTGAAGCAGTTCGGCAATCGCCTCCCGAGCCTCGGGACTGTTCCAATCGCGAGCCCCGAACACCCGTTGTCGGATAATGCCTTTTCGATCGATGGCGTAGGTCATGGGAAGCGTACGGGCCCCATAGGTTAATCCGACTTGATAGTCAGAATCATGCAGGATAGGAAAGGTCAGGCCCATGGACTCCTGAAAAGGCCTGGTGACTACCGCTCCCTGTTGATCAACTGATACGGCGAGAATTTCCAACCCTTGGGCCTGCATACCCTTATACAACGCTTCCATAGCTGGCATTTCTACCTTACAGGGCCCACACCAGGTGGCCCAAAAATTTAACAAGACGACCTTCCCTTCGAAATCAGCTAGCGCAACCGAATTTCCCTGAAGGTCCATTAATCGAAAGGGGGGCGCAGGAGACCCGATGGAAGGGCGCCCGCGAAATGCCACGCGTTTGGTTCCATCGGAAATAATACCTGGCCCTTCCGAATACCCCGAATCACAGCCTAGGAGCAACCCAAAAGACACCACTCCAAAAAAAACTCTTAAGGAGTACCAAATGGAATATTTTGTCCGAGAGTGACACTTGTCCATTAGGAGTAGTTCCTATGCGGGAGACCCAAGAAATTGGGAGCAGTTTGCCACCCTGATCGGAGAAATTGACGTACTCTCTTCATCATAAAGTTCCCTGAAAATTTTCGTCAAATCGTCTTCACGGCTATTTTCGGTCTCAAGAAGTAAAAAGAATAGTCTTAGGCAATTTTTCTAGACAACCTAAGAAACAATCCGTAGACTAGGGAGTTACTGCCCGACGACCTTTCACGAACGTATGATCGCCATTCAGGCTAATAACCTTTCAAAATCATACGGGTTCTACCGTATTTTTGAAGATTTATGCTTCACCATTCAATCTGGGGAATGCTTCGCCCTTTTCGGACCTAACGGAGCCGGAAAAACCACGCTCCTGAGAGTGCTTGCCACCCTTCAATCCCCCTCTAGTGGGGATTTTACCATTTTCGGCAAAGAAGGTGTGAAGGAAAAAGACGCAGTTCGGCATTCTATGATGTTGATTGCTCATGGGTCGCATCTGTATGAAGAACTCGATGCCATAGAAAACCTTCGGTTTGCCTTAGCACTACGCGGACTCACGGTTCCCCAGACAGAAATCAAACGGGCGTTAGATCACACGGGCATTGGAGCATTTGCCAATCTCAAAATTCGTCAATTCTCAGCCGGGATGAAAAAACGCTTGGCCTTGAGCAAAGTCCTCTTATCCAAGCCCAAACTCCTTTTGTTGGACGAGCCCTACACGGCACTGGATGACTCAGGAATTCTCATCACCAATCAGCTCATCCAGGAAATCCTCTCTCGAGACGGGGCCGTCTTTATGACCACCCACGATCGCGACAAAGCCGCTCAGGTGGCCACCACCGGAGGCCTTCTGAAGAATGGCCAACTCCACATCATTCCCCAAGAACAGTTTGTAGACTAATGCCATTTTTTAAAACCATTCAATGGGTGGTATGGAAAGACCTGATCAGCGAGTGGCGGACCAGGGAAACCATGTCCTCCATGCTATTTTTTGCGCTTATCGTGATCCTCGTCTTCAGTTTCAGTTTTTCCATGGATCAAGAAGCTACTCGGCAATTGATCGCCGGCATTATTTGGGTGGCGTTTACCTTCACGGGCATTATCGGGTTGGGGAAGTCCTTCACGGCGGAACTCCAGAACGATTGCTTGGAAGCGCTCCAAATGAGCCCCGTCCCCAAGGGGGCGATCTACCTTGGAAAGGTAGCCGCCAACTTTCTGTTCATGTTCTCGGTGGAAATTCTGTTATTTCCCTTATTTGTTTTGTTCTTCAACTTAGATGTCGTTGAAGCCATTGGAACCCTTCTGATAGTATTTTTCCTCGCCACACTGGGATTATCCACAGTCGGGACGCTATTTTCTGCCTTAACCGTACAAATCAGAGCCAGGGAAGTCATGCTTCCCGTCTTGTTGCTCCCCCTGGCCGTCCCTGTCATGATCGCCGCGGTCGAAGCCACTCGTGGCACCCTGAACGGAGACCCCTTTCACTTCTATTCCCAATGGATTCACCTGCTCATCGTATTCGATATCATTTTTACAGTCGTCTCATTTTGGTTATTTGAATTCATCCTCGATACCTGATTTTTAAGCAGATTTAGGCATTTTGGAGACACTTCACACTTTCCCCCACTCAATTTCTCCCATTACAATAGATCAAGGAGTTGGAACAGAGAGTTCCTCTAAAGAAGTGCAATGCTGAATCGATTTATTCGCTATATTCAACGGTATAAAGGATGGTTTGGTGGAACGGCAGCTATTTGCCTATTTTTGGGCCTTTACACGGGCCTCCTTGCCTCCCCACCCGATTATTACCAGGGCGAACTGGTTCGAATCATGTACGTGCATGTGCCATTAGCCCATACCAGTACGTTAGCCTATTCGGTCCTATTCGGAGGCAGCATTTGGTACCTGTGGAAACGGGATCCCCTGGTGGATAATGCCTGTCAGGCCTCTGCCGGAATTTGTGCCTTATTCACTTCTCTGGCCCTGATCACTGGATCGATTTGGGCCAAACCCACGTGGAATACCTGGTGGACCTGGGACCCACGCTTAGTCTCCTTTACCGTTCTCCTATTGATCCTGGGTGGGTATCTCATGCTTCGAAGGCTGGTGGATGATCCGGAGCGTCGAGGTCGATATAGCGCCATCCTGGCGATTGTCGGAGGTATTGACCTCCCAATAATCAAATTTTCTGTGGAGTGGTGGAGAACACTCCATCAACCCATGTCTTTTTCTACCAGAGGGATTA
Source organism: Nitrospirales bacterium (assembly GCA_965223275.1). Lineage (GTDB taxonomy): Bacteria > Nitrospirota > Nitrospiria > Nitrospirales > UBA8639 > Nitrospira_E. The sequence goes on along the minus strand of OZ244992.1, from coordinate 3,107,856 downwards.
GCATTTCCGACGATATTCTCGTTCCCTTAACACTCATGAGCCTGGGCTGTTGGCTGCTGTTTGCTTATATGGTCATGGTAAGGACGCAAATCCTCTATTTGACCGATTTGCTCCAGGCGAAAAAAGGCCGCCTCATGAGCCAAACCCACTTTTCCCAAACGACCTGATGACCGGACTTTACTCACGGTGGGCCATCATGATGGGCTTAACCCTTGTGATTGCCTTGATGACCTACAACCGTTACCAACAACACCTTTCCACGGTCCCATTCAAGGACCTGATGAACGGCCCCAGTGTCACACAGGAAGTGAGGATTCAGGGAATGGTCAAGAGCGGAACTCTGAACGGAGATACGACTCAAGGACAAGCCACGTTCGAACTCGTGGAGAACACCATCACGCTCCCGGTCGAATATCAAGGCCCCCCACTGGAAAATATCCGAGAACTCAAGACGATGGTCTTTATCGGAACATGGGACAAAGCGGCCAATCTCTTTCGCGCCAAAGATACGGCGTTGATGGACAATTTTGGGTTCGTGGCCGCGGCCTACGCGATCGTCATCATTCCCATGGTTTGGGTCCTATTTGCCATGAGCCAGAGAGTCATGGTTTTATTTAAAGAGATTAAGGACGAAAAGCTCTACGAACCCGAGGTCAATACCCTTGCCGACAAGCAATAAAAAAGTTGCCATCATCGTCAGCATTCTCCTGATTGCCGGATCCCTGGGATATTTGGCCTTCGGAAATTTCGGGGAAAACATCGTGTACTTTGTGACCCCTTCCGAGGTCAAAGCCTTTTCCGCTGACTCCTTTTCGAAGAAAGTCCGGGTCGGGGGAATGGTGGTGGAAGGCAGTCTCAAAACTCAACCAGACCCTGTAGGCCTGACCTTTGAACTCACCGATGGGGCCAATACCATCCCGGTCGTGTTCCAAGGTATTCCTCCAGATCTATTTAAGGAAGGACAAGGAGCTGTGGTCGAGGGTCGGTGGCAGGACGGCAAAACCTTTCATTCAACGATGATCATGGCCAAACATTCCGAAGACTATATGCCCATGGAACTCAAACGGGCTGGTGTCGAGCTCCCCAAAAAAGACTTCATGAAGACTCTCAAGCCGTAACTTCCGTGCCGACAACTTATGATTATTGAAATCGGACATTTTTCCGTAATCGTCGCGCTCGTGCTGTCCGTCTATGGCATGGTGAGCGCCGCCATGGCCCTCCGGACAAACAATGTAGACTGGGCCCGCTCCGGCCGAATGGCCCTCACACTCGTTTTCTTCTTACTGAGCGTGGGCATGCTCTCGTTGGTCTATTCCTTCATCATCAGAGATTTTTCCGTTCTGTACGTAGCGAACAACTCCAATTCCAAGCTCCCGTTTTTCTACACAGTGGCAGCGGTCTGGGGAGGGCACGAAGGCTCACTTTTATTGTGGGTCTTCATCCTCTCAGTGTTCAGCACCCTCGCTGTCTGGCTGCACTGGCGCACGCAACCGGCCATCATGCCTTACCTTATCGCCGTGGAATCTGCTGTCATCTTTGGGTTTCTGTGTCTCATCGTTTTTCTCTCAAGCCCATTCGAACGGCTTCTTCCGGTGCCTGTGGACGGCAAGGACCTGAATCCATTGCTACAGGACCCGGCCATGGTCATGCACCCGCCCATGTTGTACATGGGATACGTGGGATTTTCCATTCCCTTTTCTTTCGCCATGGCAGCGTTGTTTTCCGGCCGATTGGGAGAAGAGTGGATTAAAGTTACGCAACGCTGGACGACCTTTGCGTGGATGTGCCTAACCACAGGAATACTTCTAGGGGGATACTGGGCATATTATGAATTGGGATGGGGTGGCTATTGGGGATGGGATCCGGTGGAGAATGCATCGTTCATGCCCTGGCTCGTCGGAACAGCCTATCTCCACTCCGTCCTCGTCCAAGAGAAACGAAAGATGTTCAAGGTCTGGAATCTATTCCTGATCATCGTCACCTTTTCGCTATCCCTCATTGGGACGTTCCTGGTTCGAAGCGGAGTACTGACCTCCGTTCATTCTTTCGCGACCGATCCCGAACGAGGTTTGTATATTCTTTTGTTTGTTGGAGCCGTCATCGGCATCGCTTTCGGGGCGCTGATTCTCCGGTCCAACAAACTTAAATCGCAGATTGAAATGGATTCACTCGTTTCGCGGGAATCAGTCTTTCTCTTCAATAACCTCTTTTTTCTCGTGGCAGCCGCCACCGTCTTCCTTGGGACCTTGTACCCGCTCCTCATCGAAACACTCAAAGGTGCAAAGGTGACGGTAGGACCTCCGTATTACAACGCCGTGTTCATGCCTATCGCGTTGGGCCTCCTTTTTATGATGGGAGTCGGTCCCTACATCCCTTGGAGAAAGGCGTCAATCGCTAATCTAAAAAAGAGTTTTTCTGTTCCCTTAATGGCCGGCACGGTTTTAGTCATTCTTTTAGCGGTTACCGGAATTCACGATTTATACGCCTTGGCAGGGGGGTATGTCGTGGCATTTGCCGGGATGGCCATCGTCATGGACTTTGGCAAAGTTTCTCAGCTGTATGCCAACCGCAATCGCAGTAATATTTTGAAAGGATTTTTGGCCGCCTTTACGGCCAATCAACGCCGATATTCCAGCCTGATCATTCATATCGGCGTGCTGGTCCTGGTCATCGGGATTATCGCCTCAACTATTTACCAAACCGAAAAGGTGGTCTCACTCAAAGAAAATGACGAATTCACGATCGCTGATTACCGCATCAAACTCGCCAAGATTCACGAAGTGGAGGGAGGGAACTGGACAGCCCAGGAAGGGGTGTTCCAAGTTTTTGAGGGAGAGACCCTGATCACCGAACTCCGGCCGCAAAAACGGATCTACGCCGCCACACAAACTCCCACGACGGAATCAGCCATTTTTGCCAAAAACATGGGACATATCTTTTTGACGATGCCCGACGTCTCCCCGGAAGGGGTAGCCGTAGCGCGAGGCGTGATTAACCCACTTATCCTGTGGGTCTGGGGAGGTGGGGTCATCATGGGCTTTGGTGTGATCTTGAATATTCTTCGTCCACGAAAGAAGGACGAATGAATAAAGGCTGGCAACTCACACTCGTTCTCGTCTTACTGGGCCTCTTTGCTTTATTTTACCAAGGGCTCTGGGGAGACCCTCGTCATATTCCCACCGTGCTCATCGGCACCCAAGCCCCGAACTTTGAAGGACCTGACGTCGAGACCGGCGAGACCATTACCCTCGATCAATTCAAGGGCAAGGTTGTGCTCCTGAATTTCTGGGCCTCCTGGTGTTACGAATGCAAAGTGGAACACGAGAGCGTCCTCGAACTTCACCGAAAGTTCAAAGATAATCCCGAATTCGTGATGCTAGGGGTGAATTATCAGGATGAACTGCCCAATGCTAAACAATACCTCAAGGAATACGGGACGACGTTTTCTCACGTTCGAGACCTGAAAGGACAACTGGCTATCGATTATGGCGTCTACGGTGTCCCGGAAACGTTCGTGATCGACCAACAGGGAATTATTCGGCATAAATACGTGGGGCCCATCACCGGTCATGTATACACGAACCTGACGCAAAACGTGATCGCGCCGTTATTAGCCCCCTCGACTTCGACCAAAACTTCCTGATGCGCATTCCACTCATTTGGTGTTTCATTTTGGTTTTGAGTATCCCCCTCCCTCTGTTCGCCGAGGTGAAAGATGAGACCGATCTGGATGTTCAAGTGCGCGAGATTGCCAAGACGCTTCGTTGTACGGTCTGTCAGACAGAAAATATTTGGGAATCGGGAGCCCCGCTCGCTCAACAAATGCGGGGCGTCATCCGAGAACGTCTTGCCCAAGGGCACAGCAAAGAAGAAATCCGAACGTATTTTCTGAGCCGGTACGGGGATTACATCCTCATGGCTCCTCCCAAACATGGCGTCAATTGGTTGATTTGGTTGGCTCCTTTTCTCCTCCTGCTCATTGGAGGCCTGTTTCTCTTTAAGGAAGTCAAGAACTGGGTTCGTGACAACCCATCGACAACCCCCGCTCCCCCTCCACCACTGGATGAACAAGCCAGAAAACGCATCGAACATGAGCTTGAGCCATAAGTTGGACACCCCCCCTGTATGACCGAATTTGGATTCGTCATCCCCTTTCTCATTGTGTTGGGTCTCGTACTCTTTGCCCTCACATTTCCGTTTTGGCGAAGAGACCCCGCCCCCATTTCCTTTGGCATCGAAGACAATCAGGCGCAGGAACATGCGGACCTTCAAGTTGAACGAAATGTCCTCGCTCAATCCCTTCAAGAATTGGAGATGGAGTACGCTCAAGGACGAATGGAGCAAGCCGACTACGAACGCTTAAAAGCCACGGACGAACACCGTCTCCTGCAGATCCTGAATCGTTTGGATGAACTGAAGGAATCGTCAGAGACCAAAGAGGCTGCGACAAAGAAGGAAGATGAATCCCGAAGATCTTGGGTACCCGCCGTCGCTTCGGGGCTGATCGTCTTTTTGGCCTCTTTGACGATTTACGGAATGGTCCAATGGCAAGCCGCCCAAAAACTCATGGCCGTCCAGCGCAACATGGGAGGAGGGCCAAATCCCATGGAGATGGTGGGCCGGTTAGAAAAGCGCTTGAAAGAAAATCCTGATGATCTCAACGGCCAAATCATGGCCGGTCGCTCTTACCAGGCTCTCGGACGAAATGCCGAAGCCAAAAAGGCTTGGGAAAAAGTCCTGGAATTGGACCCCAAGCAACATGAGGCCCGCTACAACTATGGGGTGTTACTCATCGAGATGCGGAAAATCGACGATCCGAAAATCTTCACGGAGGCCTTAGGGCATTTCGATACCGTACTCGCCGACCTCCCCAACGAACCCGCCGTGAATTGGTACCGGGGAATCGCACTCTGGTATTTGAACCGCCGCCAGGAAACCGAAGCCGCCTGGGCCTTAGCCGCACAAAACATGAAACCCGGCACTCAAGACCTGGCCTTCGTCAAAGACGCTCTCACCAAACTCCGCGCCGGCCAACAACCGTTTTAATTTAAAACCGTCCTCCCCAGACCTATGGTTTAGGAAAAGGTTATTTTTTCCTCTTAGGAGAAAGTTGTGTGACCTCCTCGTACACACTCCTACGATGACCAATGGCCATGACTCGAAGTACTTTTCGTTTCTGATCAATGGCATACACAATACGAAATCGCCTTACACGATATTTCCATAGACCCTCCAATTCTTTAACAAGAGGGTCTCCCTTGTTTGGATTCACATATAAGGCTCGAACCGCTGCTTTTATGCTACGTTTGAGATCGGGAGGAAAATGTTGAAGAGTGGCTGAGACGTGGGGGGGGAATATCCGGCCGAAGCATCAACCGGAGCGCCGACGTTTCTTGGGTAGGATAAGCGGCTCTCCGAAAACCTGTTCAAATGAGTGGCCCGTTTCCCCTGTTTCGTAAAAGCCTTGGCTTTTACGAATTTGCTGCATTAAAGCGGGATCACTCAGAACATCAATCGTTTCTTTGACACGTTCATATTCGGCATAATTCAGGAGGACTGCCGCTGGTTTGCCATTCCGTGTGACGACCACTTCTTCTTCTCGTTCGTCAACATCCGTTACAAGCTCGGGAAGCCTGGCCTTCACCTCAGAAATTGGTAATGTTTTGGCCATTCAGAACACCTCGTAATAGACCATAATTCTGGTCAACTTTCACTCTAAGTCTATAGAGGATTCTGTCAAGACATCATCATAGACAAAAAAGTTTTCGACGGAAAACCCTTAGGAAAGGCAGCCAATAACCGTTTTAAGCCACAGAATCCTTCTTGGCAGATCATTCCCATTCTTTTTCTCTTTTTTTTTAAAAGAGGATATGGGTTGCCAAGGAAACATAATAAACTTGATTGAACTAAGTTCTTAGTTTAAAATTAAACTATGATAAAGCTCAACATTCATGAAGCCAAAACCCACCTTTCCCGCTACCTCGAGAAATTAAAAAAGGGTGAGAAGATTTTGTTGTGCAAGCGAAACGAACCCATTGCGGAAATTCGTCCTCTCGCCTGCCTACCCAACCGAAAACGTCCCATTGGTTTAGCCAAAAAGAAACTCACCATTCCTCAAGAATTTTTTGATCCCCTCCCCGATGACGTGCTGCGGGCTTTTCATCATCAATCCTGATGAAACTCCTGTTGGATACCTGCACGTTCCTGTGGGTGATAACAGACGATGAGTCATTGTCATCGCAAAGCCGGAAACTATTCAGCGATCCAGCCAATCAGGTTTTTCTGAGTGCGGTCTCAACATGGGAAATCATGTTGAAATTTTCTTTAGGAAAGCTCTCCCTGCCCTCTCCATTCGAACAATTTTTAATCGATCAACGAACCCTTCATGGCATTGAACCATTGACTTTATCCGAAGAAGCTATCGTTCACCTACCAAAGTTGCCAACCCACCACAAAGATCCTTTTGATCGGATGTTAATCTGCCAGGCCATTCAGCACGAACTCACCATTCTGACTCCTGACCCTTTAATCACACAGTACGCCATCCGCACTGTCTGGTAGGAAACAACAACTCCATCATGCCTCGGATCCACAAAGAATGTGGTTACTCACAAGACTGATGCGTTTTCTGAATCAGGAGACGGCGGAACCCAGCCGATAAGTTCGCGGAAAGCAATGGAAACAATCGCTACTTCAACCGGGGTCAGAAGAAGCAGGAAAAAATAATACAGAAAGGAGTCAATATAGGAATACACGGATAGCCCAAAAAAATAATAAATTTCAAAAAGGCACCAGACCGTCAACGGGATTAGAGATACCAACCCACACATTCGCCAACCATTTCCCTTCGTCATCCTCCAAGACCACCTTAAACTTGGGGAATCATCAATTGCGATTAGGGGAAAGACAAGACTCCATCGACCAGCAAGGTAGTAAAGAGGAAAAAGAAATAGCCCATAGAAGAGAGAAATTTCTAAAGCTTTCTTTATCCAGGGACTTCCCGTGCACACTTCATCCAATTCTAACAATAAAATCCCTGCGGTCATTGATCCAGGAATAAGGCAAATTATTGTAATGATATAGACCAGAATAACCCAGGCAAAAAACTTCCATTCCCTAGAAGAGAAAACAAAAGAGAGAGAAAAATCTTTTTCTAAGGGAAATAGAAGTATGGAACGATGGCAAAAAACGGCAAGAACTACCCAGACCAAGGTACTAGGCAAAAACGCTAGAAAAGTAATCCCAAAATATTCAAGGCCAAATACTAAGGTACTTTCCAATTCCTCTCTTCCTTGACTAATGAAGAAACCAACCAAATTCGCAAGTCCACCAAAAATTGCACCAACAAATATCCAGAATCTGAGGATATGACGTTTTTGCCATCCAAATTCAAAGGCTTCTCGGATCGTTCCCCACACCGGAAGTGTTTTCGGAAAACCCTTTTCAGCATTTCTGGTCATAGACAAAAGGCACTTTTAAGAAATAGCGCAATTACTAACGTTACTCTATCGGTTTCCCCAGTGACTCACAAAATGGGACATTTGTCACATTTATCTTCGTTAGAACTGGAAGAACCAAGAAGGAAAGAAGAAATAAAAAAAAATAAAAGATAGATTCCTGCCAAAAACATGCAGGAATGACCTCGAAGCAGGACCCCACAAACACGTTGCAGGGTGAACAGGATCCTGTGGCTCAGGCAAACACCTGAGCCACCGGGTTGGAGTGATTAGAGAAAATTTCTGGACTACGAGACTGCTGATTGGAATGTCACGTACCGCACAGCCTCGATTTCTGAGAGGGCTTCCAGTTTTTCTACTGGCAACTTCCCAATGACCATATGGCCCGTTTTGGGTTGAGCCACAATTTGGAATCCAAGTTTCTTCAACTGCTCCAAGGTTTCTTTGTTGGAATCCTTGAGCCAGACCTGGATCAGCACTTTCCCATCTTGAACCCTTGCGGCTTCGGTTTGAGAAAGTTCCTTGCCTTCGCTCCGTTTATTCAACAGGGCCATCAGCGAGGAATCCAATTTCGAAGGAATACTTGAAGCTCTCCCGACGGAGAGATCTCTATCCTCTAATTCCATGGCATCGGCCATGACCGGGGGCACCGTGACGGATTCTTGCGCGATAATACTGTTGAATGCTTTCGGCTTCATATTCCCCATAGGTGCGAAGGCTCGATTCCGGAATCCCAGAACCTGTTGCTCGCCTTTGCGTCCAAACACACCCTCATAGCTGACTCCATCGGGCATTTCCACGGGCACATCCACCCGCCGTGGCTGCCCACCTTCCGTGATGATCATTTCCTCCACGGCCACGAAAGAGGTAAATTGGGTCAATAATCGATAGTCCAATCCCAACTGCGTGATGGCCTCTTTCACGTTCCTTTTTGTCGTGCCCTTCTGAATGCCATTGTAATCTTGAGCCATCAGGTCAGCGATCTTGGTCCGGGCCCACAGAGTGGCGAGCACATCGTGCTCCGGTTCATTCCCCGGAAATTCCACATCAATCTTACGCACCACCGATCGTCCGGCTACTTTTCCCCGCAGGCGAAGGGTGCCTTTGCCAGGTGTCATAAAACGCCCCTTTACGATCAACGGTTTCGCGCTAAACAAATCGGGCAACCGTTTGGGATAGACTTCAGACACATCCAACCCGTCCCAGTCAATGGAAATATCGGTGAGGAGAGGATGCTGCACTCGTTCATGAAATCGCTTAGCCGCTGCCGACCCGTCATCTTGAAGACCCACATACTCGACTTCACCCCGACCATGCCCAGCCATCTTGTCCAACAAAAAGCGATTCACGCTATTGCCGATGCCGAAGGCAAACACACGGGCATTAGGATGCTTTTGAATCTCCCCGACAATCGCCATGTCGTTCCCGATATACCCATCCGTCATAAAACACACGATGCGCACGTGCTCTTGCGAATCGGATGGATCGAGCGCTGCCCGGATGGCTTTCATCATTTCGGTACCACCCCCGCCACGCCGTGAGGCTAGAAAGTTTTGTGCCTTTCGGACATTGGATCGTGTGGCGGGAACCGGTTCGGGAAACAGAATGTGGGTACTTCCGGCGAAGGTAATGAGGTTGAAGGTGTCGTGGAGATTCAAGCCATCGATGGCCAACCGCATCGTTTCTTTGGCTTTCTCGATGGGAAAGCCCGACATCGACCCTGAGGTATCCAGCACAAAGACCAATTCCTTGGGGGTCACCGCATCGGTATTCACTCGATCGGGTGGTTGCAGGAGCAGGGTAAAGAATCCCTCGTTTCCGTCTCGGTGAGTCAAGATGGCATCCTCAATATCCTCTCCGGCCACCGTATAGGTCAGGATAAAATCCTTATTGGGAATAGTGGCTTCATGCTTCAACTGCACCTGGGCCAAAGACGAATGACGATTGCTCACCTCAATTTCATGGGTTGTGGAACTGATGTTGTGAATCGGAACGCCAGCTTCGATTTGCACTGAAAGGGACAAATCATGCCCGGAACGCATCCCGGGTTTGAGCACCGGGGGCGTGATATGCGAGGCATCCGGAACCTGATCGGTATCATACGCCCAGCCACCCCCCAAAGGTTGGGGTGAAGATCCCGGCGCAAGGGGCTGTCCAGGGATATAGCGGGGACCCACGACCATGGGGAACACCACGGAATATTTTCCCCCATCATACGAAAGGGCTTCGACATAGCTTATCGTCACCGAAATTTTCTCCCCGGGAAGGATATTGGCCACCGACTGCGTAAAAATATTCGGACGTTCTTGATCCAGTAACCCAGCAACATTCCCTCGCCGCTTGGCCGCCTCGTAAATCGCACGTGCATCTTCCTTTTTTTTGATCTTGCCTTTCACCACCCGATCACCGACAGTCAACGTCATATCGTCCACCGCGGCATTTTGAGGCAAGGGAAAGGTATAGACCGCTTCGATTTTGTCTGAATAGGGATTTTCGAATTCTTGGGTGACCTTGGCTCGCGCCAACGGTCCGCTGACTTGAATCAAGACGTCTGTGTGTTTTAACGGAAAGGCCTGTGTGGGTTTTCCTTCCGGGTCCAGAGCGGTCAAGGACCCGGATCGATCCCCCACCCACTCCGTACTCGCATGGGCTATCGGACCGGGACCGGAGAGCCACCCAGATAACCCTCCAAACAGTGCCAAGGCTCCCACCAGGCTCCCGCCCAACACCCAGTTTACGATTTGATTGTTCGGTTTTTTGAGAATCATGTCTTCCTCCTTTGGGTTCCAGCTTTTTCCTTTCGACGACACCATGCCGTTTCATAGGAGGAAATGGCATGACTCTCAAAATCCTTTCAAAAACTGGATTATTCTGAATGATTTTTCGGCCACAAGCACTCAAGTCATTGAATACATTGAAAATTTTTCATATTAACGGGGTTGCAAAAATTGTTATAATCCTGGAATAGCCAAATGGGACAAACAAACAGTCTCCCCAATTCCCCCCTCAATCCTTATCCAGAAGGAGGCTCAATGAAAACATTCCTTATCGTCATGCTGGTCATCCTGGTTTCGGCTTGTACCCAAAGCCGTGGATTCGATCGGAATCAACTGCGCGGGCAAATTCAACCGCCAACCACGATAGCGACACAAGAGACTCAGGAGACCGTGGGTTCGCAAACCCAACTCCCGAAACCTTTTAAATTGGCTCTGTATTTTTCTCCTTCAGGGATGGATTCTGCGAATCAATTTGGTTGGAATTGGGGCGGAGAGGATACAGATCAGTTAGTTGCACTCCAAGAAGAATTGGCATCCCAGGGTATCGTTTCACAGATCCTTCCCTTACCTGATTCACAGGTTGTCGGGGATGATGTACAGGCCATCCGCTCGGCAGCGGCACATGCCGGAGCCGATGCGGTTCTCGTGGTCAACGGTATCAGTGATGTGGATCGCTACAACAATGACCTGGGGATGACCTATGCATTATTAATTACCCCATTCTTTGTTCCTGGAACGGAAGTCGATTCTCTCTTCATGGTCAATGCCACAATGTGGGATGTCCAGGAAGAATACGTGTATTTGTCAGTGGAAACTGAGGGAACCGCTCAAGAAGTGGGTCCGCCCTTCGACATTTACGAAAAACAGTTAATTGGCCAAGCCAAGGCCAACGCACTCAGAGGATTGAGGAGTGAATTGACCACTCGCCTTCGCAATATGCAAGGGCAAATGGCTTCTCTGAACCCATAAATAATGATTTTGAGATAGCCTTACACACCAGGAACGAGAGGAGCATCCATACTTTCGAGTAATTGACGTTTTTCGGTAATCCCCTCAAAATTGTCTTAGGCGCAACACACGGGTCCTTTTTTCTAAGGACCTTTCAGGAGGGATGACATGTCTGCACCACAAGTTGAGGAATTATGGTCTAGGAGGATCTTCCTAAAAACCTCCTTGGCTGGATTAGCACTCCTGGGGGGCCAACTCTTCTTACCCGGCATTTCCCGATCATCCTCATTCCCCGAAGGCCGACTACGACTGCACAACACCCATACCGGTGAACGACTCACCGTAAAATACCGTTCCTCCTCAGGGAGGTACGATAGAGAAGCCCTACAGGATATCGACCGACTCTTTCGCTGCAGCCAGTCAAATAAGGTCCACCGCATCGATATACGGCTGCTGGAGTTTCTCAACAAAATTGAGAAGACGGTCGCCCAGGGCAAAGAAATCCACATTCATTCCGGATACCGTTCTCTGGCCTTCAATAAACGATTGGTCATTCACGAAAAAGGCGCGGTCCCGAACAGTTTCCATACCAAAGGCAAAGCTCTCGACCTTTCCATTCCTGGAGTCCGACTCTCGTCCGTTCGACGAGCCGCTCAAACCCTCCACCTTGGTGGAGTCGGCAATTACAGTCGACGAGGCTTTATTCATATCGACACGGGCCCACCTCGCTATTGGTAAAAAGGACTTCAGAGTCTCTCCCTCAGGTTACGGTGGAGAAGTGAAAAGAGGCGCTCAGGGCCTTTTCCCCTATTTCTCGAAAGTAATTTTCCAGATAAAGGGGGCATTGAGGACTGCCGAGGGTTTCACGACATACATGGAATGGTCAGTCTGCTCGGTTTGAACATTCATGAGCGGGGCTTTCTCAAGGATATCCTGCGGACGTTCTATCAAATCTGGGGACAAAATCACGAAAACCGATGGCACGATCAACCGTCCTAATCTATTAGTGACATTTCCCATTCGAAATTCTACCGTTTGGAACGCATTCACATGAACGCCATCGAATTTCTCGCCCTTCTTCACCCTTGCCACCCCTTCCAATTGTTGCCATTTCTCCATAGCCGTTTGGGCTAGAACGTAAAGAGCACCAGAGTGGTTGGGTTCGATAGATAAACGGATCCCTCTCCAGTCCCTTGAAAGTTTTTCCGCATTGCTCCATTCATCTTCCCCATTCATGGTTTCCTGAATAAAGCTATATCGAATGCCTTTCGGTCGTAACGAATCCTGCGGAAGGTTCTTTGGCTGTCCTTCCTTCCACAACACACTATAAAATAGATCTAGTGCTTCTAGATCCGTTGAGGCATCTCGAGAGGTGAACTCGATGTATGGAATATACTTCCTATCTTCTGGGCTTGAGCCCCTCTGATCGCCCACACCATAGAAGGCGTGCATAGGATTCACGTCGGACAGAGCTCCCCAAGAGGGTTGACTCATCCCTATCTCTACTCCACCAAGGCATAGGGCATAGAACAACACAAGATGCCATGCCCACAATTGCTTGAATACTGACCGGGCCCTCGTCACCGTTCCTCTATTCAATGAGATGAATAACAATAGGGGGATTGCCTCACTCCCGTTGCCCAAACAGTTTTTATCCTACACTCGTTTGATTACTTCAACATAATGGCAAAACGAAGTGGATCTTTGGATTCAACCCCTTTTTGCAGAACATAGTGATCAAACTCTATCTGCTCTCGGCTTTGAGTTGGCAGATCTTTTTGAAATTCTTTTTCCTGGAGCCAAGAACCCAAGCTCTCTAGAGGGCGAGCGGAGAAGAGAACTCGGACCGAATCCACCACTGGCGCACCCATTCGATTGGTGACCTGTCCCAGTGAAAATTCTAATGGCCGGTGAGCTTCCATGGTGATCCCTCCCCCTGGCACACCCTTCTTTGTAATAAAAGTAGGTTTTACCCATTGCCATTTACCGCGGCTATAAGAACTGAGGACATACAGATGCCCGGCGGCATTCGATTCAATCACGAGTTTTAGATCTTTCCAATCCCCGGAAAACTCCTCAAGCAGGGCCGGCTCCCCTTTCGCTTCATCACTTTCTTCAACGAATCGATATCGGAGGCCTCTCGTCTGATTTGAGGTAAAGGCTTCCTCGACACCAGATGACGTTTTTCGTCTTGCTCCCTCCTGCGGTTTTTCAGTCTTCAATCTTGAGGATAATGGCTCAACCCGTGGATCACTCATGTCAGGGCTAGCAGGCTTTGCAACATGATCCAATAACTGGTCCTGAGAATGTTCCTGGACCTCAGCAGAACTCGGGGAAGAGGCCATCTCTGATTTCGCTACCTGATCAGCAGGATTCACCTTCATCACAGGCCTTTCCTGAGATGGGGCCGCTTCGGGCGCTGGCAGGGAAGAAAGGGCTATATCTCGGTCCTCTTCAACATTTTCATCTCCTACACTCGCCTCGGAACGTTCTTGTCGAGACCTTGTTGGGACCGATTCCACAGAAGGTTTGACGAATGGCCGTATTGGGCCTTTTGGGGGAGCCTTCAGGAGGCCCTCCTCTACCTGTGCCCCTTCAGGCGGAGATTTTGAGGAGAATCTGGATTTGGGTGTGGCCGGAGCAGAAGTAGCCGTTCGACGGGATTCCTGTCGCTTTTGTCCCTGAGGGTCAATATTCTTCACCTGTTTATCTTTCTTGGACATCGCCAAAGTGGGTTCCTGAATCCCTTGGTCATCGGTTTTCTGATCATCGGTCCTTGCCAGCCTCTCTTGCTCTTGCACCACTGGTCCCCACTCCCTTTCCATTTGCCAACCAAATATGAGTACTAATCCCAGCGCAGCCACACTCCCGGCCCATGCCAATGTTGATTTTTGGCGGAACCAACTGATTTGTGGGGGATCCGGTGTCTCCACTGGAGAAGGTTGAGGGGGCTCGTATTGTTCGAGACTCGACACAATCCGCCGTCGAGCTTCCGGATCGGCCAATAAAGCTTTGAGGGCTTCCTCATCAGCCAACGCATCGAAGAGTTCCTGGTCTTCTAACGCCGCTTCGAACAAACGTCGCTTTTCGTCCTCTGTCAGCGTATCGGTCGCATAACCACCCAATATGTGTTCCCAAGACTTGGCCATTATCAGACGGTCTCCTTACCCTGTGACCATACAGGTTTTCTTGAGGTCTGTACCTCCCATCGTCCGCCCATCAGCAATAACAGTTGCCTGCGACATCGAGAGTCCCATGTATAAATGGTATTGATGGACTGTTCTCCCAACATCTCCTGGATTTCGGGAAATGTATGGCCCTCGAGCTTTAGCCGAAACAATCTTTGGCATCGGGCCCCAAGCTGTTTCATCGCCTCGATGAGTTGCTCTACTCGTTCCTGCTGTTCCGCGTGCAGAGATGGATCATCTCTGGGATCTACGAGGGGATGATCATCTACAGATTCCTGGTTGTATTCTCCTCGCCGAAGCATTTTTCGATGGTGATCGAGCATTTTGTACCGAAGGATTTGAAAAGCTAATGGAACCAGTTCGGTGAGGCTCTGAACCTGAGGATATTTTTCATGCAACACCATCATAACCTCCTGCGTCAGATCCTGGGCCCCCTCCCCTAATCCACGAGATGTCGCGAAGGCCAAAATCCTTTCACGAAGCTGCCTTAAAATATCCTCCCGACTCATCCCGAAAGCCCCTTTACCTTGCCAAAACCGTTGACTCCTTCAAAAGGTTTTCTCATCCTACCACGGGAAACCTGGAAAACATGGGCAGGCTTGTGCAAAAAACCGACCAGAAGGCCTTTTACGAAACAATCAAAGGGGGAATGTAGGAACAAAGAGGAGGTAATGCCACCTAATCATTAAATAGAGGTGAGATACACGGCTACGCCCAAAATCGTCAGACTCAACAGCACGATCGATCGTTGAACCCACACCACCTTCCCGGCTAACACAAGCGGTGAATTCGTCGCATGTGAAACCTTGGAACTTCCACCATAAGGATCGAGGATCAGATCATGCACAAAAATAAGGCCCCCGACGATGAAAAAAAGAAACAATTTCAGCATCATAATGAGGCCCCAACTGGTTTCAATTCGTGCAGATCCACTTTCATCCAGCAGTTGTGACGCCCCCGTAAAAATCAGGATCATGAGACTCACCCAACCAACCGTCTTAAACCGTTGACCGATTTTCTTTGTAAATTCCACATGCTCTGCAGAAGGCCTTTTCGCCTTATTGTCCAACAAACTTGGCCGAACCACCAGGTAAACAAACAGCCAGCCTCCAATAAACATCACCACTCCGATAAGATGAACCCATGTCACAACATATGCCGGCATCTCTTCCCTCCGAATCCGTTTTGCAAGTAAGCTAACATTCGCCATGATACCCGCTCCCGAAACAGAATGACACCCGGTTGTGGAATACCCGAGCAAGAGAGAATATTGGCCTGTCAGTCCTTGAGTGACAACTGCATCCCCCATAGTGTAGTTTTATCCTTCATTCAACGAGCCGTTCTACCGTCTCCCAGCTAACTCTCAGGCCTTTTCCTCACACTCTACTCAACAACAATGATCACCCTCTAACCGCACGGAGCGCTTCCATGATTGAGATTCCAAGTTTGCGTCCGGAAACCCGGTATGGCATTCCCACAGCTGATCAAATGTTATTCAATCGGGAGTATATTGTCGGTTATTCATACCTCTTACGTCAGGCCCGTTTTACGATGGAAGTGATCGACCCTACGAATTCACGCGTGGAAATCGATCGAGTAGATAGTTTTCGCCCCGATCTCCGTATCCCCGAAGCTTTCAGGCCAGACCTGGCCGATTATGAAGGATCAGGGCATCATCGAGGCCATCTTGTCGCCAGCGCGGACCGCCGAGCCACTGAGGTAAAAAATAGTGAAACATTTTTACTTTCCAATATTTCACCCCAAAAACCTGGATTTAATCTGGGTATTTGGAAAAGATTAGAAATGCAGGTCCGAGAGCTAGCGAATCAGTACGTTGAGGTATACGTGATCTGTGGTCCTCTCTTCGATATCGGGAAGAAAATTGCCGTAATCGGCCGTGATGATAAGAACAAGGTGGTGATCCCCATCCCTCACGCGTACTTTAAGACCGTTTTGGCAGAAAGCGTCAAAGGCTCGTTGCATCTCTGGTCCTTTATCTTTCCCAACCACAACTCCCGAAAACCCTTGTCGAGCTTTCTCTGTACCACCGAAGAAATTGAACGGCGGGCGGGACTTTCACTTTGGGATCGCCTACGGGGTAAAAAGGCGGAAACACTCAAGACCAGAAAATCCAAGATGTGGTAACGTGGAGGTGAGTTCTGCAAGTTTCAACGATTAGCGTCATAGCCATGATGAAAATTCCATCACCAGCGATAGGGAGCATCATTTTCGTGATGGCCTTCTGGGCTCCGAATACCGCGTTGGCTTCTGAAGGAGATAAAACACGCTGGAATAATAAATACCAATCAGCACAATACCTTTTCGGAAAGGCCCCAATTCCCTTTTTACGGGAACATCTCCATCTCTTACCCAAGGGACACGTCTTGGACTTGGCCATGGGGGAAGGACGAAACGGGGTATTTTTAGCTACCCATGGCTTTCAAGTGACTGGAGTTGATATTTCCGAAAACGGCCTTCAAAAGGCCAAGACTCTCGCGGAGGAACATGGCGTTACCCTCACGACTGTCGTCGCTGACTTAGAAACCTACACCATTCCACCCGACACATTCGATGTCATCGTGTGCAGCTATTATTTACAACGAGATTTGTTTCCCAAGATTGTTCAAGCCTTAAAGCCCCATGGGGTGGCCATCATTGAGACCTACACCACCGACTACCGGAAATACCAGCCACGGTTCAAGAAAGCCTATCTTCTGGAACCTAATGAGCTCTTGCACGCGTTGTCTGGCCTTCGGGTCCTTCGATACCAGGAAGTTGACGATGGGACAGCGGCTTTTGCCAGCATTCTCGCTCAAAAACCCTGATCAGTCTTCCCCTTTCCCCTAGCCATTTCAGTTTTCTCTATTCCCCTCTCCTTAGAGTTGCAGCCTTTCCGAGAGTTGGGGTAGGCTTGCAACTTCTTTTGCCAGCTGAAAATCCTTGAGAGATTGCCAAAACTGTCATGATGAAAGAATCGACGTTGACATCGGAGATTGATGAATGGGCCACTATTGGCCCAGAGACCCTTGAGGGAGACATTCTCGAGCAGCGGGCCTGGCGCATGCCAGACATCGTTATCTACCAGCATGAACCGGATGAATGGTGGGTAGCCCCTCTAGACGAAGAACTTCCTCTCATTCGTCTCAATAAAATGGGTGCCTCACTCCTGGGGGCGATGGACGGTCGCATGACTATCGGGGCCCTGCTCAATCACTATGGCAAATGGGTATGCGGTCCCACTCAGCATAACGGTCGCTGGCATCTCGAGCGGTGGGCGCAGCCCCGGTTCTCTCTCGCGTACTATGGAACCGAGCCTCCCAGCGGCCATAGTGCCGAAGCCAAATGGGACCTCCTACTACAAAAAGTACGCGAGGGATGGCATCAAAACGTGGCCGCTGAGACCGAGGACCATCTCTCCAAATTTCATGTCCAAGGCATTCAGGGTCCTCACGGGCATTTCGAAATCATCGAAACCACAGTATCCCATCTGTTTCGAGAACCTTGCGAGGCCATGCAAGGCCTCACATACGGACGCCTTCTGGGCAAAACCCTCAGAGAAATGGGATGGTTATCTCCCAAACCCAAGCGTATCGTGGAGGTTGGAGCTGGACTCGGTTATGTGTCGAAAGAACTCGCTGGGGAATTATCTCCAGAAGAACGGCATGACATTCACTACACCTTTTTGGATTTAACCAGACCTTTTTTAGGGTCGCAAACCTCTCTTGCCAGTCAGGCGGGATGGAACGCGACGGCGATTCAAGCCAATGCCGAACGAATGCCCTTAGCCGACCAGTCGGTTGACCTCATCATCGATAACGAAAACCTGGCCGACATGACTCCGGTCCAATTTTCCGAAGACGAACTCCTGAGCTTTAAAGGAAAGAATGCCCTCCATGACGAAGCGCTGAACCTCATTCGACAGATGCGGCTTCCGCTCATGCCTCCCTTCCCCGAAGAGATGATCTTCAATTATGGGGCTATCATGTTTTTGCAGGAAGTCTGGCGGGTGCTAAAGCCTGGAGGCCGCGCCATCCTCATCGAGTTCGGCATCGAACAGGACTGGCCCTCCCCAGTGAGACTCCCAGGCCATACCGAATACGAGGTTCAATTCACGCACCTACGCCATGCGGCTAAATGGCTGGGCTTTCGAGAACAATACTGTACCCTTCCTCAACTCTTGGGTATGAAACACGACGCTCAAGTTCTCTGCACCGGTGCCGCCTATACCCTGAGACGTTTTTTCCAGGAACTGAAGAAGCCGTTTTCCGTTCGTGCCTATACCGAGGAAGAACTGAAAAAGGCCCTGGGGGGGCTCCACGCCAAAATTACGGGACTGCATTACCATAACGTACTAGATCCCGCATGGTTCGGGTTGTGGGATTTTAAAGTCCTTCTGGTAGAAAAACCTGGAGGAATGAGTATCGGCCAACAGCCGGCCTTTAAAGAGTCCGGTGGTTTTCGTTGGTACACTCAACGGTAGGACAGACAAGCCCTACTATCAAGAAATCTTTTTCCCTGCTAAGTTGCAAACTTTATCGACCAGCACTCCCTCTCGAAGACCGAAATCACTGACCAGACAAGATGAAAATTCGAAGGTTTCCATAAAACGTCGAAGAATCATCACCCCCGCAATAATCACCTGCTCACGACCGGGTTCAAGGCCTGGTATATCTAAGCGTTCTGGGGCTGTTCGCTGCATGAGTTCTGTCTCCAATTCCTTGACTATGGAAAAAGAGAGCTCAAAATTATGTACACGCGCCCGATCGTACTGCTCCAACCGTTGGGCCATGGCAGCTAACGTCGTAATCGTCCCAGCGGTTCCCACTAAAGGAACCTTCGGCAGGTTTCCGAATGCCCGGCTGATCAACTGCAATTGTTCATCGATACAAGCTTTCGCTTTTTCGATATCCTGGCTCTCTGGAGGGTCATGGGGAAGCGCCCGTTCCAATAGGCGAACGACACCTAAATCCAACGAAATAACTTTTGGAGCCATTCCTTCTTTAGCGAGAATGCATTCTGTACTCCCTCCACCGATATCCAATCCGACAAATTCCTTAACTCCCTTGAGGAGTCCATATCGAATCCCTAACAACGTCCGTTGAGCTTCCTCTTCCCCACTCAGCACTTCAACCGTCCAGCCGGTTTCTTCTTGTATTCGAGCTAACAGCTCATCTCGGTTTTTGGATTCTCGAACAGCACTCGTCGCCACAACGACCATGGCTTCAAGATTAAGGTCGACCACCTGTGGCTTCCATTCTTTAAGCACAGCTACAACCCGATCCATTGCCGTCGGTGAAAGTTGCTTTTGTCGATCGACCCCTTCACCCAGCCGTAAAATTCGCCTGTCAGTCAACAGTTCCGTGAAACCATCGGGGAGGTTAACCTCAGCAACTAGCAACCGGCAGGTGAGGGTTCCGATATCGATTCCGCCTACACGCATAATTGGCCTGCTCGAATCATCTCGGTCTTACTCGGATTCTTCAGAATTTTCCCATATCTGAGAGAAAGCCCTGGCCCCAAACAGGGAGAGGAGAAAATTCTGACGCTCCTTTTCCAACCTCAGATCCCTATGATAGGATTTCTTCTTGATTTCTGTTCCAATACCTTTCAATCCATTGGGAGCAACTTACAAAAGGAGACTGGAATGGCGCAAGTACATTGCTGTAAATGTGATAAGGACGGCGAAGCTATCACGGATAACCTCTTCATGGGGAAACTAGAAGAAGAAATTAAACAAAAAGTTTGTCAAACCTGTTGGGATGAGTGGGCCGGGCCAGGTGGAACAAAAACGATGGTGATCAACGAGTATCAATTGAATCTCGGAGATGCCAATGCCCGGGAAACGCTCAAGAATCAAATGCGCGTGTTCCTGAAGTTAGATGGAGACAGTACGGAATTTAAAGATTATCGTCATTGATGGGGTGGAAATTTCTCATAAGCGCCTGGCAGTCTTCTCCTCTTCAACTTTCACGTTCATATTCTCACACTCCGAGAGCCGAACCCTCATCATTCCTGCCTTTTGGAAAACACAGGATTCATTGGAATGACTGAGGGCCTGGACCTTTCAAACCCTTTTCAACACCGCACTTGAAGGATCCGCACAGCCAGGGTAGGATGAATTTATGAGTACGCCGTTAGGAAAGGGAGTTTTTCTCGTCGCCACACCTGCCCTCCGAGATCCGAACTTTCGCCAAACCGTCATCCTTCTTTGCGAACATGGCCCCGAGGGCGCCTTGGGTATCGTGCTCAACCGTCCTACCGAAATGAATATTACCGAAGTGCTTCCACAAATGCCGGTTCTTGAGGGACAACCTCACCGTGTTTTTTCTGGTGGTCCGGTTCAAAAAGACAGTCTGCTCGTCCTGTATCGTCTAAAAAAGGAAATTGAGGATACCCACGCCGTGATGGAGGGAGTCTATCTTGGGGGAAGCGAGGAAACGTTGAAACGAATCCTCGAAGGGCCCGCAGAGGAAGAATTCTTTCGTGCGTTTATGGGGTATTCCGGATGGGGTCCCGGACAACTCGAGAACGAAATGCAAAATGGGTCCTGGCTCACGATGCCTGCCCAATCTCATCTGGTATTCCAAGAAAACCTGAATGAATTATGGGCACATGTTCTGAAAACATTCGGGGAAGATTATTCTATTTACGCCCAAATGCCATTGGATCCTAGCCTGAATTAACCACAGCTCCCCATCCTATGAATTAGAAGTTCCCTGCCGCAATTCTTCAGGCGACCGCCTCCACGTTTCCGAATCGATCAACAGCCAGGTTTTTCCCGTTTGGGGATTCACATCAAGAGATAGGTCAATGTACGGGACCGACAGCCGCCGTCGTTCCCAGGGCTTCACAACATGACTGATTCCTGGTAGGCGAAAAACAGGAAGAATACGGGACAACCATGAGCGGGAGTTTCCTCCCAATAATTCCAATACCACCCCGGGCACCGTACACTTCAAGACCTTTCCCTGACCTTTCCAGACAGTACGGCCTTTAGGATTTTCATCCTCTCGTTGGACGATCGCGATCGGAATAACCTGATTGACTCGGGTCAGCAACCAATCCCTAACAGATTCTTCATTTGCTCGTGAATCACTCATCAATAATTTCCAACTTCTATTTTTTCTTTCTTCATCTACCATCATAAAGAAAATCTTGAGGGATACAAGGCCTTTTTTCGGTTGCGTCCTCTCCCCACAAGACCTAAGCCAAATTCTTTGATAAGGTCTGTCATATGACGACCCCGCAATACCAAGGACCTTGGTTGAAAGACTTTTTCACTCTCTTGCTTGGCCCAAAAATGCTGGTCATGCTGTTGACGGGGTTTTCCTCCGGCCTTCCACTTCTTCTTACCGGTTCAACCTTGAAATTTTGGATGCGTGAGGAGGGCTTGGATTTGACGACCATTGGCCTATTCGGGCTTGTCGGGCTTCCCTATACACTCAAGTTCCTTTGGGCCCCCTTCATGGATCGTCTCACGCTGCCCCTTTTAGGGCGTCGTCGTGGATGGATGCTCGTCACCCAATTGATCCTCATGATCACAATCTTTTCTCTAGGTTGGACTCAACCGACTCATCATTTGCCTGCTATCACCGTATTATGCCTTTTTGTGGCATTTTTTAGTGCAAGCCAAGATGTCGTAATGGATGCCTATCGTCGTGAATATCTCGAAGAAGAAGAATTAGCGATTGGTTCTTCCATCTTTGTGAATGGCTACCGTATCGGACTCCTCGCATCCGGAGCCTTGGCCCTGGTGTTGGCGGAGTACCTTTCCTGGGGAGCGGCTTACAGAATAATGGGACTTTTCATGGTTGTAGGTATTCTCGCTACGGTATTCGCTCCTGAGCCCAAAGTGGATATGGCACCACCTCGTACTTTTCAAGAGGCCTTTACGGGTCCTTTTACAGAGTTCTTTCAGCGCTCAGGATGGATATACATTCTGTTGTTTATTTTGCTCTATAAAATCGGTGACAGCATGGCCTCAGAGATGTTGTCCCCGTTTTGGGTGGATATAGATGTTTCCAAATCAACCGTGGCAGGAATCGTCAAAACATTCGGGTTGGCCTCGGCCATTACAGGAGGAATCGTCGCGGGCCTGGTGGTGTATCGTTGGGGATTGGTGCCATCGTTGTATGCCTTTGGATTTCTTCAAATGATTTCCACGGCTGGCTTCGCCCTTCTGGCTATCTTGGGGAAACATACCCTGTTATTAATCGCGGTCATCGCCTTCGAGAATCTCACGGGAGGGATGGGAACGACGGCCTTTGTTGCGTTTATGGCTCACATTACCAACAAACGATTTACGGCGACCCAATATGCCCTTTTAACAAGCATCATGGGAATCCCACGCGTCATCGCCGGAGCCACAACAGGCTTTTTGGCCACCTGGCTGGGTTGGGAAGGTTTTTTTCTTTTATGCACCCTGATAGCCATTCCCGGACTTGTCTTGATCGGAAAACTTCGTCATTTGAGCCAAAACCCGGAATTGAAACCTACCTCAAGCGCTTCACCGTCACGTGTTGCATAAAAAACCTTTAAATTTTTCCTTATACAGAGATACAAACAAGAACGGCGACAAGAGTTCACTCTAGTCGCCGTTCTTGTGGAGTCGCACGAAATCGTGCATGCTATGGTGAGGGGGCTCACCTCCACCATCTTATGAGCCCATTTGGCTATTTTTTCTTCCCTTTTCCTCCTCCTGATTTTTTCCCACCACCGCTATACATGTAGGTTGTACTAGCCGGCATGGAAGATGGATGCCCAACCTGATCGACCGCGAAAACCTCATATAGATTTTCAACTGTCGTGGAGAATGAGGAATCCTTGTAATTCATCCCCGTCGTGGACCCCAGCATTACCTGATTCCGGTAGATCACATACTTGGCCACTCCAGTTCCACCCGAACCATCACTGGCTTGCTCCCAGGACAGTTGGACCGCCTGATTTCGGCCCTTACCCGTCAGCTGGGCCGCAAGGTTGGCTGGTGGTGTCGGCCCGGAGAGATCCAATTGAAGAGAAGCTGTGCCCTCCCCACTATGCTTTGTGATCGAATCTGAAACCTGGACGGTAATAGGATAGGTCCCATCCGCCTTTCCAACAATCTGCATAGCAAGGGTTGCTGACCCTTTTCCCCCGGGAACCAGGCTTAATGTGGAAGTCGAGACGGTATGCTCTACATCGGAGGAAACCCCAACCGACCATGTGCTTGTTTCACATAATTCACTATCATTATTGGTAAGGGTTAACGTATAAGGCTGGAGGTCGTTAACATCTGACACTAATTGCTCACTAGGGGTAAGCGTAACCGTCGGGGTTTCTCGCGTACACACATCTACGCTGACTTCCAAAGAAGCTGTGGCTTGCCCGTCATGTTGAGGTTCCTCGACATCGGCGTCTGACACCGTAACCTTCAAATCGTATGTTCCATTGCTGACGTCCCCAAAACTCAAATCCACCCCCGTCGAACCCTGGGCTTGTGGGGCCACCGACATATTTGAGCTCGTAAGTGAGCCAGAAATCTCTGATACCGGATTCCCCTGTGCATCAGTGATAGAGTCAAGGGATACGGCGTAATTAGAGCTTTCACATTCCTGGCTGTCATTATTGGTGATATTCAGGGTAAAGGATTGCCCCTGACTCAAATCCGTTATGGTAGAGTCTAGCGGTGTCAGGGCCACTTGGGTATTCCCTACCACACATTCCCCATCCTCACCAAAACTGATATCAACTTTGACAAAACTGGAATTGTTCTCTATCTGGGTGATCGTCAGATTATTGTCCGGATCATGAAACTCATAAAGGTTTGCATCAGTGAAATCGCTCTTCAACACCTTCACTAAGTAAGACCAATTATCACTGGATTCTCCACGGTGAATATTGACCCCCGTGGTATACGTCGAAGACATGCCGGCATCCATTCCGGTTTTTTGTCGGTAAGACAAATAATAGGGTCTTCCAACCGATGGCGTAATGCGTAAAATCTGTGGATCGCTCGAAGTATCGGGATCGGTGCCTAGAGGGGTTAGGGTATATTGCCCTGCATTGGTAACATCTACCACCCTGTCCTGTAAATCGTTCCGCTCAAACCATCCGACCTGATCAACGTGTACGCTATTCAACTTTCGTTTTGAGCAGCAATATCCCATTAAATCAGAGGTGTCTCCGTATTCCACATTTTTTGTGCCGTCGTTATCAGGGTCCGTTGCCGCATGATGCCAACCAATGTTGTGTCCGAGCTCGTGGGCAAACGCAATAGGGTCGATCCTCGTGCTCCATGATTTCCTCACGGAGGTTCCGCCATAACTTCCCACCTCTCCAAGCGCCAACCACCCACAACCGGAAATGGCTTTAGGCGGGACCACGTACAATTTATGGCGATACCCCTGCAGGCTGACAGGCGAGGCTGCATCAGCTTGAGAAGCGATGGTACGATAGGCACAGGATTCGGTTGAGTCATACGGAATCGTGACAAGGAATACATCCGTTGACGTACTTCCCGAGAAAGTGACCTGGCCGAAAGACGCCTCTTCATAGGCACTATTCACGGAAAACTCCACCGGATCATGCATGGCTTTTCCTGAATTTTGCACATGCGTTTGGGTATAGGGAGAGGCTCCCTGTTCAACATAATCTACTCCTGACATATTGATGACGAAGGTGATCGTCTTTCGATCCCCGCTGGTAGCCGTCCCGGCAGTTTCCGTTTCATTACCGGCTGAACTCTCACCATCCAATGCCGCAACCTCACTGATCCAAACTTTACCCTTTGCCCCACGTCCTCGCACCCTGACCTTTTTCCCGGTACGAATGAATGTCGGGGGCTTTCCCTCGAAAACCATCTCCACGACATCTTTTTCATTCTTGGATCCCTTTGGATGCAGGAAATAGGCAAACCGGGAATGTTCGGGGATGATTTCATCAATATGGACCATCGTCACCTCTCCATCCAGAAAAACAGCCTTTGCATGGTTGGGAGGCGCACCGAAAACAGATAAGGGCTGAACAATGACAAACAGTAATCCCACTAATCCGAATTTCAATATTCGATTTTTTGTTCTGAAAAAAGATAGTAGACCTGAACAGGTGTCCCAGTTAACGCAGGATACATGGCTTGGCATGGAAAACCTCCTTCAAATCGGGCAAAGGTGGCGGCCATTCAAAGGAGGGGACAGGGCTTTTGACTATAAGCCCCATTGAGGCCATAACCCGGCAATCCCGCTATCTGAGATTGCTCTCAGACCGGAGATTTTGCGTCACTACCTCACAGTAGTTTTGCCCAGATAACAGATTATGGTTGACAACGATGCAGACGATTCACTTATCGGCAAGGGTGGGGAAAACTTACCCAGAATTTCCGGCAAAAGACCAAAATGGGACAAAAAACATTCATTGAGCCTTTACGCCCTCGATAAAGAAAGAAACGTCAGAGATGGGCAGCACGTGGGTGAGATTGGGAAGAAACAACACGGAATGATCAGGGGCAGGGAAAATCCAAAGACCAATCCTCTAAAAAGGCCAGAAGGAAAAAGATGGGGGCTCTGGAGGATCTTGTATCACATATTGCTCAAACGTAGCTTTCTGATCTAACGACACATGAAGAACCTGGGTCACCCCTTCCCCCCTCCCGAGGTTCATGGATGGGGTGACAGGTATAAAAAAACGAAAGAGCCAGCCAAAGTTAATCCGCATGGCCTTGGTATCTCCATAGCGATATTGGAATACCATCCCATCGGGTTTTTTCGAGATGGAATCCGGCGCCCCCAGTACGTCCACGACCTCTTGCATCGTACTCTGGCCAGGTCGCAACCCTTCCACCCCTTCGAGGATGGTCGGTTGATTCACGACTAATCGACGAAAGTCACACCCATAGGAAGAGAGAAAACACAGAAAGATAAGGACCAACGCTTTCACCTCAAATTTTGGCATAGGCATTCTTTCCATTTAAAACGGCCAAATTTGAAACTCCAAATCTTTGGTGCGATTGCCATACACGAATTCTTCAACAATTCCCTTTTCATTTAAGAACACCCAAAGATGATCACTCCCCACATTGGCTCGAGAGAAAAAAAGCAACCAACCGAATTTGCTGTCATAGCGACGATAATGAAAGATTTCATACCCGTTGGCCTGAACGATTTCATCCGGAGCCCCGAATGCTGTCGCGATTTGCTGACGGGTCGTCTGACCTCTCTCAATGTGTTGTAACCGTTCTTCATCGAAAGGTTGCCCGACCTCTCCACGCACGAACGCACAACTTGTAGAGAGAAGAAGCAGACCCACCACCAACCCTATTCGAATGCTCACTGCAAAACCCGGGTCGAACCGTTTCACGATTGTTCGTTCATCATGCATGATTGACTCCCTTTTGCCCTTCAGAGGATTTGGGGAACCAGGGGAAAAACCGATTGGTTGTCCGTTGGTACTCCCGATAACTTTCTCTCCGACTCATGAGAGCCTGGTGTTCCACCCAGGGAATTCCAGTCACCCACAACAGACTCGCCATCATGATCAGCGGCCAGATAATCGATAACCCCCACCAGGAGAGTCCCACTGCCATCGGTACATAGGCCCACCAATGCACGCATTCAAAAAAATAGTTTGGATGACGGGAATACTTCCAAAGGCCGGAACGCAGGGTTTTCCCCTTGTTTTTTGGATCAGCGCGAAAACGTTCTAACTGACGATCGGCAATCCCCTCACCGAAAAAGGCTACCAGAAAAAGGATGACACCCAAAGCATCCCACCATCGAAACCCCTCCGGGGAATTGGCCATAATCCAACATAGTAGTCCACCAAACCCGATACAGGCTACGACCTGAAATTGAAACCACAGAAAAAAGACGGGCATTTCCCAGGCCCCTAATTTTTTTCGAATCGATTGATATCGGGGATCTTCCGATCGACCCAAAACCCGATTCCCCAAAAGGTGAAACCCAAGGCGAAGCCCATAGGCACTCCCCATACCTACGATGATCATTCGCCGCTCGGGATTTCCTTCACTCCAGAGACCACAGACCAGCACGACAACCCAAAAACCGAGGCAAAATCCCACATCGGCAAGAGACGCATTCTGGATTTTGAGGTGCAAGAGCCACAGCACCAGGAAAAGCCCCACAAGTCCCGCGACCAAGGACCACACGTCGGGGAAAGAGAGGGCCATAACGAGATAAAGAAAACCTGCGATCAACCAATCAACCCCAACTTAGGGTTGATCTTAGTTTACACCCAAAGAGAGAGGACTTTGTATGGTTTCTTCTTGTGTGACCGGAGCCAGGTTCACTTCCAACAGAAATACACGCTCTCCAGGAATTTGGCCTTCTTGAACGATATACTCTCGGATCTGTTGTGCCCGCTCCTGAGCAAGCAGACGAAGTTGTTCTTTTCCTATGGCTCGATCTTGAATAAGCCGTTGTCTCATTTCGTCGACGGTCACCTCCTGTGATTTTCCGGTAGCAGGATCTTTAGCCTCAGAAGAGGCAGGAGACCCGAATTTTTCTGTGTAAAACTTCTTGAGATATTGATTCTCTTCCGCCTCGGTCAACTCAATCTCATCGATAGAATCCGGTTTTGGCTCGGATGAAGTTGATGGGTCTAAAAACTTGGCCTTTCGCATCAAATTCAGCAATTCTTTTTCAGCCAATGCCCTCGCATCTAATCGCTCATCAGCCGACCCGGTGATTTCCAAACGAAGTCCAGGTCGATCCATGAGGGCCTTGGCCAAGGCTGACAATTTTTCTTGCTCCGTGGCGGGGATGCTTTGATTTCCAGGTGAAAATTCCACATATTTGAGTGCTTCTTCCCCTCCCGGGATTAAACTTCCGACTAACCCTCCCACTAAATTAAATGGCGAAGCCGCCACTTTGGTTAACAAATTCCCCAATGCCTGAAAAACGAGCCCCCAATAACTGAACTCAGGATCGTCCAAATTTCCTCGTACGGGCAAATCTATGCTGATCTGTGCCTTTCGATCTTTCAACAACGCAAGCGCCAAGGGAATGGGCAAGGAGGGTGCATCAGGGCTATTGGTAGGAGACCCCATGGTTAATTGATCAACAAGAATATTATTTTTTCCGACCAGGGTCTTCTCCGAAACTTTATATCCGAGATCAAGGTACAGCTTCCCCTTGGTTATAGGGTACCCTGCAAACTTTCCGGAATACGGAGAAACCGTGGTCAGATTGAGGTTTTTAAATTTCAAATCCAAATCAGTATAGGCGTCCTCGCTTAACGGGTTGATTTTCCCCTTTATGGAAAATGGAGCATACCGATCGATTTTTCCCGTCAACGCCACGTCCGCTTTGGCAATTTGCTCTGAGGATAACCCTTTAATCGCTCCTGATACCTCTTCCAAACGAGTAACCACACTCGGACTAATCGACTGATCCGTGAATTGGGCCTGAAGATTTTCCAGAAGAACCTCCCCCACCTTAATGGGAGGAGAGGGTGAGTCCTTGGCCTCAGAAGATAATTCCGCAGAGGATTCGGACTCTGTCTGCCCCTTTTGCCCAGGGGGTGAAAAGACTCGGGCAAGGTTTAATTCACCATCACCATCCCTGACGAGGAAGACAAAAGGGTTGCGTAAGGCCATTTTTCCCAATTGAACGCTCGTGGGCTCGACCTTCACAACTAATTGTTTCAGTGAAAGTTCGTCCCATTTCATGAACGGCTTTGACATCTTGTGATCAACAAGCTTCAAATTGGCAAGGCTCACGGAACCATCATAAGTCACCCGGGGTTGAGTAGTAGAACTCGTTTGAAAATGTGTTTTTCCCCGCAGATTCAACGCACCGCTCCCGACATCAAATTGAACAAAAGGCCCAAGATAGCCTTGAAATGGCTTAAGAGTCACATTCGCGATATTCAAATCCATGGTCACGGCCAAAGGTTCGACCTTGACCTCACCCTTTACCTGGACCGTTCCTTTTTCATTCAACACCATGGATAGATCGATCGGAAGTGGATTGGTAAAAGTCGTGGAAATTCCGGTTGTGTGGAATTGGCCGGATGTCAAGGAAACGTTGACGGGAGAAGCTGGCTGTCGATCCTCAAAGTCAACTGAGAAATTTTCTACAAGCAAATCCTGCACTATGACTCCCCACGATTTCTCTTCAAGTCCACTGGGGCGAGCGGTTTCAACCGGAACGACTTTCGTCTTTGCTTCAGGGGCAATCGGCTCAAACAGTGTCTGGTAATTCATCACCCCCTGAGCATCAACCCATCCAATAAACTGAGAGCCATTAACCCGAACGCGAGGAATGGTGACGTGTTTTCCAAGAACATCGATGGAAACATCTTGCACAGCAAACGTTGGAATGGAGATGAGGGAGTCCTCGGCTCCTTGCTCAACAATGCGCAAATCCTGAATCGTGAGGTTCCCCCCATGTATTTGGGTGTCAAAACCCTTTTCTGTATTCTCGACGCGATATTGACCTGCTAAGTTGAGCGTTCCCTCGGAAATGTCAAATCGAAACCGATCTTCCAAATACTTCCAAAAGTGATCGAGACGAATGCCTTCCAAGGCCAATGTTCCCTCAGAAAAAACAGGTTCCAAGGTAAGAGACCCTTCCCAATTTAAGGTAGCCCCATTTTGAAACTCCGCCGACAGTTTATACGGATTGGTCTCTCCAGGTTTAGTACTGAACTGCTCAAGGGTCAAATTAATTGGAACCATGTGGGCGACGAAGGGGTTCCGGTGTGAAAAATCTCGAAACTCGACCAAGCCCTGTTGAATGGAAAATTTCTCGATATACACGAGGGGTAACCCTTCAGATTCCGTTGATTCCTCCGATGAAAATTGCTCCCCTTCTTCTTCATCGGATTCCAACGCTTCGACCAGATCGACCACATTCATGGAACTATCCGGTCGTACCTCAACTAACCCATAAGGCAAGACCAATCGAATCTCAGAAAAAGTGTAGGTCTGTGTCACCAAGGGAGCCAACTCAAAATCAATGAAAAGTTCATCAAACCCGATTAAGGGAGTTCCGCTGTGCTCCAAAATATCAAAATCCTCAACTTGGAGAGTCAGCAAAAAAGGATTAAAGCTGGCCTCCCGAATAAAGACTTGCCTCTGCAATGTTTCGCTGAGCTTGGGAGGAAGCTGAGTTTTGATGGCCCAAGGAATCGCAATAAATCCCACAAGGGTATACAGAACAAAGAACCCTATTACAATGAAGAGAAGGTATTTCAGTGTTTTGCTCATAGCACTAACGGACGAGTTACCGAAAATGGACAGTCACGTGGAGAAGTGAGGGGGGGATCACGTGGCTCAAACGTATTAAGAATTGAAGAACACTCTAGGGTCTACAATCATACCTTTCTTCATATGTCAGAGCTAGCCCATTAGATATGTCGCCTACTCCGTAGACGAGCTATTCTTCACTCAAACCTCGTTATCGGCAACATAAATGACCAGCCTAAAGGGCTTCCAAAGCTTTTTGACTTGCCTACTCGCAAAAAATTCTTTGGAATTGGAGGAACATGCGGAGAAAATGGTCTCCTACAAGTACGTATTTTTATGGAAAACACTTTCTTGACAGTCATAAAACCCATTCAATATTATCTTGAGTTTGTTTAAATCACTGTTTTCTAAGAGAAAACCAAGCAATGTTTACCTCGTTAACAAATAAAATCGAGAGTATTTTCAAGCAGTTACGTGGGCAAGCAGTCCTCACGGAGCAAAACATTACCGATGCTCTGAAAGAGGTCCGTCTGGCCTTGCTGGAAGCTGATGTTAATTTCAAAATCGTCAAGGATTTTATTGAGAAGGTACGCGAAAAGGCGATAGGGCAAGAGGTCTTAAAAAGCCTCACTCCCGCTCATCAAGTGGTCAAGGTAGTCTGGGAAGAGCTGCGAGACCTCTTGGGTCACTCCCATAGCGCCCTGCACCTTTCTCCCCAGCCCCCCACCGTCATGATGATGGTGGGACTCCAAGGGTCAGGAAAAACCACCACAACTGGGAAACTAGCCAACCATTTCAGACAGGATGGAAAACGGGTATTGCTAGTGGCTGCGGACCCCCGTCGTCCCGCCGCCGGCGATCAGCTAGCCGCATTAGCTACGGAATTGGAAATCCCCATTCATCGAGGAGATCACGAAGGCCAAGCCGATGCCCACGCCGTTCAAACATGCCGCGATGGTGTCGCCCGGGGCAAAGAGCATGGCTACGATGTCGTCCTTTTAGATACGGGAGGTCGGCTCCACATCGACGAAGAACTCATGCAAGAGCTGGTCGATATCCAGAAAGGGGTGCAACCACAAGAAGTATTACTCGTGGCTGATTCTATGACTGGGCAGGAGGCTGTCTCGGTCGCAGAACGATTCAATCAAACTCTGGGACTCACAGGCGTCATCCTGACCAAGGTTGAGGGAGATGCGCGAGGCGGAGCCGTTCTGTCAATACGAGCCGCCACCGGACAACCGATTAAGTTTTTGGGGGTGGGAGAAAAACTTGATGCGCTGGAACCCTTCCATCCTGATCGGATGGCCTCTCGGATCCTCGGAATGGGCGATGTGCTTACGCTGATCGAAAAGGCGCAGGAAAGCATTTCACAAGAACAAGCGCAAGCTTTGCAAAAAAAGGTCTCCAGCAACACCCTGACGCTGGAAGATTTCCGTGACCAGATTCAACAAGTGAACAAACTGGGGTCCTTGGACCAAATTTTAGATATGCTTCCCGGCGGTCAAAAAATGAAAAATATGATGAGTTCCCCAAATGCCGCCCAGGCTCCGGTTCCCGAAAAGGAAATGAAACGCGTCGTCGCAATCATCGATTCCATGACACCACGAGAACGCCGAGACCACACGATTCTGAATGGAAACCGGAAAAAACGAATCGCCAAAGGCAGCGGAACCTCAGTCCCGGAAATCAACCGTTTAATCAAACAATTTTTAGACGCTCGCCGCATGATGAAATCCCTCGTCGGCGGGCAGATGCGTATGGGGAAAGGAAAGAAACGGCGGAAATTGGTTCGAGCCATTCATGGAAGATAGTTCAGGATTGTGTCCCGAATAGGTTCCCGCCAAACACTCATTTTTTAAAAGGAGATATTTGTGGCAGTTCATCTTCGACTTACCCGAATGGGCCGACATAAACGGCCATTTTATCGAGTCGTGGCAACCGATTCCCGGATGCCCCGAGACGGCCGTTTTCTCGAAGTCATCGGCACCTATGACCCCTTAAAGGAAACCGACAAAGCCTCTTTTAAGGAAGACCGAGTTCTGGATTGGCTCAAAAAAGGAGCCCAACCCACGGATTCGGTTCGAGCGCTGTTACGCAGAACAGGTGTCTACCAGGCCCTTCGGGAGTCAAAACAAGCAAAAAGCTAATCAGGGTTATTCAGGCCCCACGAGGGTGTACCCCATGCTCCACCCTGGATTGAGCCAGCTGAGAGTATGGCCTACAACCAAAGGAAGACGGCGGTATTTCGTGTCCTCGATATCCCAACAATCGGGTACGCTCGTCATCATCGGTAAGATTCTGAAACCCTTTGGGGTCAAAGGAGAAGTTCGGGTTGAGTCCATGACTGATGTCCCCGGCCGATTCGAACAATTGGAGGATGTGACCTTAGAACTTTCAAATGGGCAATTGGTGAACACGATGGTCAAGAGCGTCAGAGCAACCGGGCAGGGTTATTTGATCGCCTTTTCAGCCTTCGATAATCCGGAGGAGGCAGAGGCTTTTCGAGGATCCTGGATCAAGGTCCCTGTCCACCCCAACCTTCCGCGGGAAAAGGACGTGTATTATCAATTTGAATTGATCGGCCTCGAAGTCCAAGACCCAGAAGGAACGAACCTTGGAAATGTGGAAGAAGTACTCGAATACCCCCAACACCATGTATTCGTCGTACGTGGCGGTGCACACGAATTACTCATTCCGGCCACAAAAAACACGATCCACCAGGTGGATATTGATCACAACATACTCAGATTACACCCCCGTGAACGATGGGATGTCAGCCATGCGTTGTGAAGTCTTTACCCTCTTCCCAGACCTGATTCGATCTGTTGGTTCCCACAGCATGGTCAAACGCGCTCAGGAAAAAGGCTTGCTTTCGATCGGAATTCATAATCTTCGTGATTTCACCCACGACGACCATCGAACCGCCGATGACACGCCTTATGGAGGAGGTGGGGGGATGGTCATGAAAGCGGAACCCATTCTCCAGGCCATGACCCAATTCGCCCCTAACCTCGACCAAGTACGTTTGATTATGCCCTCACCACAGGGGAAACCATTCACGCATCAGATGGCTCTTGAGTTCAGCCGGGAATCCCGTCCATTAGTGTTTATTTGTGGACATTACGAAGGGATCGACGAGCGTGTCCAGGCTCTTCTTCCGATCGAAGAAATTTCAATCGGTGATTATGTCCTAACCGGAGGAGAATTGCCGACGCTGGTCATGATCGAAGCAGCCATGCGCTTAATCCCCGGGGCCTTAGGAGATCCAGACTCGGCCCAGCAAGATTCTTTCGTGGAATCCCTGTTGGACTTTCCCCACTATACCCGACCGGCGACGATTCAGGGACGCGAAGTTCCCGATGTCCTACTCTCGGGAAATCATGAAGCGATACGACGATGGCGTCGAAAAGAATCTTTACGTCAAACCTTGAACAAACGTCCAGACTTATTAGAGCAACATACTCTCACCAAGGAAGATTCGGAATTACTCAAAGAAATTGAACAAGAGTATGCCTCGGCCGTTCCACCATCCCCGAGTGCATAGAAGGAGGAGACTCGCATGAACCAACTGCAACGTTTAGAACAATCCCTCAGTCAAGGGCCCGAGCCTTTTTTTGAAATCGGGGATACGGTCCGAGTGAAGGTCCGTGTCATCGAAGAGCGAGTCTACGGAAAAAAGAAAGAGGAAGAAAAAGAACGCATCCAAGTTTTTGAGGGCTTGGTCATTGCTCGTCGAGGGCGGAAAGGGGCCGAAACATTTACGGTCCGAAAAATCTCTTTCGGGGTAGGGGTCGAACGGATTTTCCCCCTCTACTCCCCCAACATTGCTGGAATTGAAGTCGTCAGAAAAGGAAAAGTCCGAAGGGCCAAGCTCTATTATCTGAGGACGAAAAAAGGGAAGGCGGCAAAAGTCACCGAGCGAGAGTTCTCCCGTACCGGAAAAGCCAAAGCTGGAAAAACTGACGCGGCGGCTCAAGAGCCTCAAGAGGAACCCACGGAAGCATCCGAAGATCAGACAGAATAGGGCTGCCTCACATACGGGGAACACCACAACCCGAAACCCTCATTCCTGAAAAGGTATGGGTCCCACAGATTTTTTTGAAGAAACAGCCAGGGCCTGTGGATTTCGTGCAATCGCGGGACTCGATGAAGCTGGTCGTGGTCCCCTTGCTGGACCGGTCGTGGCCGCTGCGGTCGTCCTGCCTCGCAAATCGACTTTCCCCCTCCTCGATGACTCCAAGCTGATTTCCGCCGAACAGCGGCAGTTGGTCTATGACCTGATCACCACCAAGGCTGTAGCATGGGCCATAGGAATCAGTACGGAACAAGAGATCGATCGTTTCAATATTCTTGAGTCCACCAAATTTGCGTGTTGTCGTGCACTCGCCTCGCTTTCTTTGCGACCAGACTACCTCCTCCTGGATGCCCTTCAGCTTCCCATGATCTCTTTAGCTCAACGGGCGGTCATTAAAGGCGATCAGTTGTCGTTATCCATCGCAGCCGCCTCCATCGTGGCAAAGGTTTCTCGCGATCGAATCATGAATACCTACCACCAACGATATCCCGATTACCACTTTCATATTCATAAGGGGTATGCCACAGCGGATCATCTTGACCGTTTGCAGCGATTTGGCCCCTGCGATGGACATCGACGAAGTTTTAAACCCGTACAAGCCCTCCTCTCTCCCTCCGTCTGCGCGTAATGCCTGCAGCCCATCATTTTGGTAAAACCGCCGAAGCCTTGGCTATCCGCTGGCTCCGAAAACATGGCTATCAAATTGTAGAGCAAAATCTCCGGTTATTAGGAGGAGAATTGGATATCGTGGCCCAGGATAAAGACACGTTGGTGTTTATCGAAGTCAAAGGCCGACGAACGAATCAATTTGGTGGAGCTTCCTATGCCATTGATGAGCGAAAAAAACGGCAAATTATTAAATTGGCATCCTTTTACCGCTCTGAACGAGGCTTGGACCATCAACCCTGTCGGTTTGATGCCATATTCGTGACCACGAGTAAAGAGAATATTCCGGAAATTGCCCATATTCAAGATGCTTTTGAGGTTTCCAGCTCGGACTGGCAATGGTAAGTTATACTCATAGATTCAATTGAAAGAGTCCCGCTATCAGTGAATGCCTTCCATCATATCCGGTATATCGACCCCAACCTGCTATCTTCCTTCATCCCTAGGATAGAGGATTCCGAAGAGGGTCAACGTCATCTTTCATGATTCAATTATTTCACGTCACCAAATTTTACGAAGGATGCCTGGCGCTTTCTGATATTTCTCTTCGTATCGATAAAGGGGAATGTGTACTGTTAACCGGGGCAAGCGGCGCGGGAAAAACCACACTACTCAAACTCATTTTTGGAGCTGAGGCCCCTGATGACGGACAGATTTTAGTTCAAAACCGGAATATAGCCCGACTCCGTCGAGCGGACGTCCCCTATCACCGACGGACCATGGGATTTGTGCTCCAAGATTTTAAATTACTTCCTCACCGAACCCTCTTTGAGAACGTGGCCCTTCCCCTCATCATTCGAGGGCTTTCCTCGTTCGAATCCCGAAGAAAGGTCACGGAAGCCTTACGGGCGGTCGGGATGGAACATAAACAAGCCACCCTCGCCTCTGTTTTATCAGCCGGTGAGCAGCAACGCGCCTGTATTGCCCGGGCAATCGTCAATAGTCCCATTATTCTGCTGGCTGACGAACCGACGGGTAATCTTGACCCACAACTGACTATGGAAATCGCTGATTTGTTCAAAGCCATCAACGCTCGGGGGACCACTGTGATGATGGCTACACACAATCAACAAGTGGTCGACCATATGAATGGTCGAATCCTGCGCTTGGATTGTGGGCATCTCATGTCAGATCAAGGAGCCTATGCATGAAACGCCTCTGGTATTTTCTCCGTGAGGCCTGGACCAGCATTCGAACCCACCAAACCAGTACCATTATTGGCATTCTCACGACAGCGTTTACCCTCACTAGCTTTGGAATCTTCCTGCTGCTCTACCATAATGTCCATAATCTCTTGGGACACATTCATCACAATATTCAAATTGTCGTCTACCCCAACGATGGGCTCGAGACACCCCAACTGCAACAACTTCAGCAAACCATCACGACTCATAAGGTCATTGAGTCTGTCACCTTTATTTCACAGGAACAAGCCCTAAGGGATTTTAAACGCCAATTCCCGGAGGAGGTCCATCTTCTCGAAGGAATTGGCCAAAACCCCTTTCCGGCCTCCCTGGTTTTGACACTCATTTCGACCTCGCCCTCCTCGGACGTCCTGGCCCGTCTCGTCAGTAAGTTGCAACATCATCCTGATGTCAAACAAGTCAGGTATAATAGGGATTGGATCGAACGATTGACGCTGGTTGTCACCTACATTGAATGGGGAGCATTTATTGTGGGGATCATCTTGGCATTCGCCTCGGTCACGATTATCGCCAACACGGTACAGCTGGCCTTTTATACCAGACAAGAGGAAATGGAAATCTTGCGACTCATCGGCGCAACTAGCCTGTTCATCAGTGTCCCCTATTTTATCGAGGGTGCAATTTTAGGAGCCATTGGGGGCGGACTTGCCCTTGGTTTTCTAAGAGGAGGGTTTGAAATCTTCACCCAGAAAATTGGGAGCCTCAACATTGTTGGAGGTTTTTCCTCAGTCTTAGAATTTTTTCCCCTGACATTTTCACTCTTTATCATTCTTGGCGGAATTCTTCTCGGGTGCTTGGGGACGTTCACCACCATGTGGAATGGGATGCGCGTTCGAACATGACGACGAAGTGGATACATTCGATTCAGACCGGGATGAGCCTGGTTCTTCTTGTGGGTTTCTTCCAGGCGAGTGCGTTGGGAGAAGACACCTCCTCCCTCAAAAAGGAGATGAGTGAAGAACGCCAACGCTTGAAACAGCTCAACCAAAAAATCGAGGAAACCCAGAAAAAAGCCAAAAAAGCCAAGAAAAAGCATGGCTCGGTCCTTAAAACGATCGAAAAACTTGACCGCCGTTTATATAAACAGAAAAAAGCACGCAAACGAGTTAAACGCGATATCCAGGCAAAGGATCAGGAGATTGCTGCGCTTGCCGGGAAAATCGACCAACAACAAGAAACCGTGGATCGTCAAAAGTCCGCCGTCTCTTCCCGACTCCGGGCCTTATACATTGAAGGACGTAGTGGATATCTCAAATCCCTCTTTGGTGCAAAAACCTTCTCCGAAGCCTCGAACCGGATGCAATATGTTTCCTGGCTCGCTCAACAAGAGCATCAACTCGTCCGACAATTCCAGAAGGATTTAACTCACCTGCAGGAACTGAAACAGCAACAGGTCAAGGCTCGGAAGGATTTACTCCAACTTCAAGAAGACACGAAAAAAACTATCAAGGAGATTTCTGGGCTACAACGAAACAAGCGGACAGTCTTGGTCAGCTTGAAAAAAGAAAAAGATTCCCATGAACGAATGGTTCAAGATCTTCAGCGCTCACGAGAAAAAGTGGACGGAATTCTCAAGGCGTTGGATAAACGTTTTCAACTTTCGCAATCCAAACTCCGAAAAACTCCAGCCCGCCTGCCTTCCCTGGGTTCGTTTCTCTGGCCAGTTCAGGGAAAAGTGGTCTCATCTTTTGGGCGTCAAAAGCACCCGACCTTTGACACGTATGTTAATAAAAAAGGCATTGAAATTCGCGCTAAGGAGGGAAGCCCTATTCGATCAGTCTCTTCAGGCACGATCGTGTATGCTGACTGGTTAAAGGGATATGGACTTGTGGTCATCTTGGATCATGGCAACGGCTTTTATTCCCTCTATGCCCATGCATCGAAATTGCTGGTCAAAGAAAAGCAAACCATCAAAAAAGGGCATATTTTGGGCGAAACAGGCGAAACGGGCGTTACGGAAGGAAATACGTTATATTTTGAATTACGCAAGGGGACCAAGCCCGTCGATCCCCTAAAATGGCTAACCAAGAGTCCTTAAATGCTTACCTGATATAAAAGGAAGAATCCATGTCACAAGAACGGTTTTCGACAGTCGTGATTTCCGGGTTAACCTTAACCACTATTTTCTTCGTTGGCCTGCTCATTGGCAAGGGTGAGGTTCGCACGGGTTATGCCAGCGAGTCGTATGAAGAATTGCAGGTATTTGCAGAAGTCCTTTCCCAAGTGAAGAAACACTACGTGGAAGAAACCCAAACGAAAGACCTGGTTCAGGGTGCCTTACGAGGGATGCTTGCCGGGTTGGACCCTCATTCTTCATTCATGACTTCGGATATGTTCAAGGAGATGCAAGTTGAAACCAAAGGGGAGTTTGGAGGTCTTGGCATTCAGATTGGCATTAAGAACAACCGGCTGACAGTCATCGCCCCTATTGAAGATACTCCGGCTTTCGCGGCGGGAATTAAAGCCGGGGATACCATCACCAAAGTTGATGAGACTCTTACCAAAGAACTTACCTTGATGGAAGCGGTTCAACACATGAGAGGACCACGAGGCACCTCGGTGACCCTGACGGTCATTCGGGAAGGAGTAGAAGAACCTCTGCTTTTTACCATTACCCGGGATATCATTAAAATCCAGAGCGTTCGATCGAAATTTCTGGAGGGCAATTTAGGATATGTCAGGTTGAGTCAATTTCAGGAGTCGACCGCTGAAGACCTGACCAAAGCCATCGAGGAACTTATCCCAAAGAATATTCAAGGGTTAATCCTGGACCTCCGCAATAATCCCGGAGGTCTGTTGACCGCCGCTGTCGGTGTTTCAGAGCAATTTCTCGATTCAGGCCGGATGGTCGTGTCGATTAAAGGTCGAAACGGGAAAAAAGACGAATACCGGGCCAGGACCGGCAGCAAACACTACCAGTTTCCCATGATCGTATTGGTTAATCATGGTTCGGCCAGCGCCTCAGAAATCGTGGCAGCCGCGATGCAGGATTGGGGAAAAGCGGTCGTCATCGGAACCACCACATTTGGGAAAGGATCGGTCCAGACGATCTTACCCCTTTCTGATGGTTCAGGTCTGAGACTCACCACAGCGAAGTATTACACCCCCAAAGGGAAATCCATTCACTCCATTGGTGTTCAGCCCGATATTGTGATCGATCCCAAGGTCCCTGCCAAGCCAAAATCCACTGGGACTGCCTCCAAAGATGAGGCCCAAAAGGAGAAGTCCAAAGATTCGGCAAAAACCGACAAGACCGTGACCCCCGAACCCAAGAATCCTGAAGAGGACAAAGACAAGCCGGAATCGGTTCCCCCTGAGGATGTCCAGCTCTTGAAAGCAGTGGAAATGTTGAAATCTTGGAAGGTATTCAAACAACTCCGACCGGCAGCTTAGTCATGGGTCATTTGAAGAGAAAGGAACCTTTCAACCGAAGATGGAGTCCCCACCTGTAGGATCGTCAATCTTCACGAGTGATCCTCAGGCGGTTTTCCCCTAGCTAGGCAGGAAGGCAAACTGTCTTCCCACATCGAATTAGAGGTCGAGTACGATTGCGGTGTTGGTCTTGGTGATCCCATCGACCGCCCGCAGGCGGGTCATCACCAAATCATTCAATTCTTCCAGGGTTGCAGCTTCAACGTAGGCAATTAAATCATGCGGACCGGTTACCGGGTACGCTGATTTGACACCTTGAATCCGGGTGATGGTTTTATACGCACTTTTCGTACTATGCCCAGTGGTATCGATAAGAACGAATGCTGAAATAGCCATAACACTTTTCATCTCCTCAGGTGAAACAATCAACTGTATTCAAAAAAAATTACTCCAATTTCAGACGAGGGCCGATAGGCGATCGTTCGTTCTCGTACCCCTGCTCCAGCTCACTCCT
This sequence comes from Nitrospirales bacterium, assembly GCA_965223275.1. Taxonomy (GTDB): domain Bacteria; phylum Nitrospirota; class Nitrospiria; order Nitrospirales; family UBA8639; genus Nitrospira_E. The sequence goes on along the minus strand of OZ244992.1, from coordinate 3,067,474 downwards.
TCAGGTGCCAGGCGCTGAATACCCAACGCCTTTTTTTCGAATAGCCTCTAACACCTCTTCACTTGACCCATGAAACCCAGGTAACGTCCGCAAAAGGTGTGATCGCACCAACATCTCCAAATCTTCCCAAGTTTGTATCCCTAACCGAAACACGAGATCATGGACGACGGGTTCTGAAAACCCCGGAAGAGTGACCCATTCCTTGACTTCATCAGGCAACGGAGTCCGAAGTTCATCATAAGCCCGGATGTGTCCCGTTTGGATGAATTCTTGAATCTTCAATGCTAAATCTTTCCCGATCCCATCGATAGATTGCAACTCACCCCGTTGGGCTATCAGACTCACATCTTCGGAAAGACCACGAAGCGTTTCACCTGCCCGACGATAGGCCTTCACCCTGTAAGGATTATCTCCCTTCGCAGCCAGCAATCCTGCCATCGAAGCGAAGATTCCCGCCAAACGATGATTGGTTGGTTCCGTCACGATTTTCTCAAAATGCTCTGCAGTCCCTCAACCTTGACAGAGGAATCGTATCTCAACGATGCATGACCTATTGTATGCGACATCCCTTTACCAATACCAGCGTGGCTCAAAATTCAGATCACCCGTTTCATATCTGTTTTTCTGACTTTTCCCTTTATTGACAAGAATTTCCACAGTCCCGTAGGATGCCCTTGATCCTGTATGCCAGGATTTTCTGATGCTCGCCAGCCCTTTCCCTTATGAAGATTGTCGTGAATGGAGAAGCGCAAGAGGTCCAAGAGGCTTTGACCGTCCAGGATCTTCTCCAATCCATGGATCTTCGTACCGACCGGGTGGCGGTGGAAATCAATCTCAAAATTCTGGACCGTTCAGATTTTTCCGCATGGAACCTTCAGGATGGCGATAAAGTCGAAATTTTAAGCTTTATCGGTGGGGGAACGTAATATTCATTCGTTCGAGGATATCTATGGATCGTGATCCGTTAGTCATTGCCGGAAGAGAATTTCGATCCCGCCTTTGGGTGGGGACTGGGAAATATCAAAACTTCGAGGAAACCCGAAAAGCCATTGAAGCTTCGGGAGCGGAAGTGGTAACGGTCGCCGTCCGTCGGGTCAACATCACCGACAACAAATCCGAAAACCTTCTCGATTATATCGATCCCAAAAAATACACGATTCTGCCAAACACCGCTGGATGCTATACCGTAGAGGATGCCGTTCGCTATTCCCGGTTGGCCCGTGCTGCTGGAGTGTCCGATTTAGTGAAGCTTGAGGTGATCGGTGACGAACAAACGTTATTCCCGGATACCGCAGGACTCATTGAAGCGGCAAAGATTCTGATCAAAGAAGGGTTTGTGGTATTACCATACACCAACGATGACCCCATCGTGGCTAAAAAATTGGTGGATATCGGTTGCCCAGCTGTCATGCCTCTCGCAGCTCCCATCGGCTCGGGTTTAGGGATCCGAAACCCATACAATCTGAAAATCATCCTGGATTCGATCAACGTCCCTGTCATTGTGGATGCGGGAGTGGGTACGGCATCCGATGCCGCCCTAGCCATGGAGTATGGAGCAGATGCCGTCCTCATGAACACCGCCATTGCCGGAGCAAAAGATCCTATCGCCATGGCCACCGCCATGAGATTTGCGGTTGATGCCGGACGATTGGCATACAAAGCGGGAAGGATTCCTCGAAAACTGTATGCGACGGCCAGCAGCCCCATCGAAGGCCTGCTCTGATTCAATTTGGGAATGATCTCCCAAGCACTTCCCCGTCTGTATCTCATCACCGACCGACATCAGACACGTCATCAAACCTTAGTCTCCGCCCTTGAACAAGCCCTAACCTCCGGAACGCGGATGATACAGGTCCGGGAAAAGGACCTCGACACTCCCGACCTTCTCAACCTACTCACCGAGTTGTTACCGATGATCCGGCACTATCAGGGACTGACCTTCATTAATGATCGTACGGATCTCGTCCTCGCATTGGGAGCCGATGGAGTGCATCTCAGGGCCGACAGTTTGCCGGTCTCCGTGGTTCGTCAACAATTGGGAAAAGACCACCTGATAGGAAAATCGACACATTCAATCGAGGAAGTCAAGCGTGCCGAGGATGAAGGTGCGGATTTTGTGGCACTGGGCCCTATTTATCAGACTCCTTCAAAACAATCATATGGGGCGCCTTTAGGTCTCTCCACTTTGCGAGAGGCCAGCTCTATCAGTCATTTGCCCATCTTTGCCATCGGGGGAGTCAACCCGGAACGGATTCCTGAACTTCGAGATGCTGGCGCGTATGGTGTTGCGGTCATTTCCTCGATCCTCCAAGCACCCTCCATTCCGAACATTACTCAAGAATACCTTTCTCTGTTATCCTAAGAGGGTAAGGAGTGAGAGAGGGGTCATCGATGCCGGTAAAGTTGACCCTATTTTTTTTTGAGTGATAGAATTATCTTAGTTCCAGCGTTCATGAACTCCCATTCACATTCATACACACTCGAACGTGGGAAGCTCCCTCAAAGGGGGTATTGTCTCTAGTTTTCTCGGAAGAGTAGATAGATCCAGAGGTCAACCATGGGCATCCGAAAAACTGACGACTATTCACGGGAGATACAAAAGCTCCAATCCGAATTGGAATCCATGGAATTGGAGATGAAGCAACTCCATGACTCCAAGCACCAGCTGCAGATTTCTGAGCGAAAAAACGAACGATTGATCGCCAGCCTTCAGGAAGCCAAAACCCAGATCGAATCCCTCCGAAAAGAAGTCGACAAGCTCACCGCTCCCCCGTCTACCTTCGGCATCTATTACAGCGCCAATGACGACGGAACCGTGAACATTTCCGTGGGAGGAAGAAAACTCCGCGTCAATGTCCATCCCTCTATCCCCATAGACTCACTCAAACGAGGACAAGAAGTCATTGTGAATGAGGGACTCAATATTTTCGAAGTTCGTGATTACGATCCTCAGGGTGAGATCGTGCATCTCAAACAACTCCTGGAAGATGGCCGGGCCGTCGTCACCCTTCATCTGGATGATGAACGAGTCGTGGAAATTTCCGATGCACTCAAGCAGGAAGATCTCAGTGTCGGGGATCATTTACTCTTTGAACCACGTTCCGGATACCTCATCGAAAAATTGCCCAAGGGGGAAATGGAAGAATTGGTTATCGAAGAAGTACCGGATATTCATTACGACCAGATTGGCGGGTTACAGAATGAACTGGAACAGGTCAAGGATGCCATTGAACTACCGTTTCTCCACCCTGACCTCTTTGCCGAGCATCAGCTATCTCCCCCGAAAGGTCTGCTACTCTATGGCCCACCTGGATGCGGAAAAACGCTCATCGCTAAAGCGGTGGCGAACTCCATCGCCCGAAAACTCGGGCATTTACAAGGCAAGGAAGTCCGGAGCTTCTTTTTACACATCAAAGGCCCCGAGCTCTTAAACAAATATGTCGGGGAATCCGAACGCCAAATCCGTGAAGTCTTCGCCAAAGCAAAGGAGAAGGCCTCACATGGCCACCCTGTCATCGTATTTTTTGATGAAATGGATGCCCTGTTTCGCACCCGAGGAACCGGAGTATCGTCTGACATGGAATCCACGATCGTTCCACAATTTTTATCAGAAATTGATGGGGTAGAAAGCTTACGTGATGTGATCGTCATCGGGGCGAGTAATCGGCAAGATTTGATCGATCCGGCCGTCCTTCGACCGGGGCGCCTGGATATCAAAATCAAGATCCCACGACCCGACAAACACAGCGCCAAGGATATTCTTGGAAAATACCTCCATGCTGACCTCCCGCTTGCAGAGTCAGAATTGGCTCCCCACAATCACGAACAAGCGGCCTGTGTCGAACATCTCATTGACTCAACGGTGGAGTCCATGTATGCCAAAACCGAAGACAATCAATTCCTGGAAGTGACCTATGCCAACGGAGAAAAGGAGACCGTCTACTTCAAAGATTTCTCCAGTGGGGCCCTCATCGAGAGCATCGTATCCCGCGCGAAAAAGCTCGCCATTAAACGCGTGATTGCTGGAGGGGAGAAAGGTTTAAAAAAAGAAGACCTCCTTCACGCGATTCGCGAAGAATTTAAAGAACAAGAAGACCTCCCCAATACGACTCATCCCGATGACTGGGCCAAAATCGCCGGGAAAAAGGGTGAAAAAATTATTCATGTCCGGACGCTGACCGACGATGAAACAGAATCTCGCGAGATTGAGACACTTAACGTCGGACATTATTTCTGATTCGTCATTGCCACCATCCTGTAATTTGAGGTTTCCTTGCGACGAATTCTAGGTACCGAGACGGAATTCGGCATCATTGCCCGTACTCCCGCTTTTCCGGATCCGGTCGATAATTCTCTCCGTTTAATCAGTCATTGTCCTGGCCTCCCTGCACCCGACGCCCTGTGGGACTATGAGAATGAAAACCCCTTCTTGGATGCTCGAGGATATATGGTGGAAGGTGAACTCGAACGTCCGAATCCCGGGTATAACCGACAATTAAATAAAATCCTCCAAAATGCAGGCCGCTTGTACGTGGATGGAGCCCATCCCGAGTATTCCACGCCGGAATGTAGCAACCCCCGGGAAATCGTGGCCTACGAGCGGGCAGGAGATGCCTTGGTCGCCGAGTGTTTAGCTCGATTGAACGAAAGCCAAGGCCGGGAAGAATTTGTGGTGTATCGAAACAATTCAGATGGCAAAGGCAATAGCTTTGGGTACCACGAGAACTACCTCGTTTCACGGCGCGTGCCGTTTGATGCCCTCACGGCCACTCTCGTTCCCTTCTTCGTGACCCGCTCAATCTTTTGTGGCGCGGGAAAAGTGGGGGCGGAAAATGGGGCCCAGCCGACTAAGTATCAAATGTCACAGAGAGCAGATTTTTTCGAATGCTTGCTCGACTTGAATACGATGGTCAATCGCCCCATCATGAATACCCGGGACGAACCCCATGCGCATCCTGAGGAATACCGGCGCCTTCACGTCATCGTCGGAGATGCCAATATGTCTGAAGTCTCCACATTTTTGAAAGTGGGGACGACGGCCATCATTATTGAAATGCTGGAAGGTGACGGAACCCTTCCGCAGATACGTCTCCTGGATCCGGTTCAAACCTTTAAAGATGTCTCACGTGATCTTTCGGTCAGTGCCTCGATTCCCCTGGACAACCGCCGTCATAGCTCAGCCATCGAAATTCAGCGGGCCTATCTGCATGCGGCACACGAGTTTTATGCCACTCGAGAACTTTCCCCGATGACGAAGGAAGTTCTCATCCGTTGGGAGATGGTCCTTGACACCCTTGAGCGTGATCCCATGAGTCTTCATCGAGAGATCGATTGGATCGCGAAGCATGCCCTCATCCAATCCTATATTGATCGAAAGGGATGCTCTTGGTCCGATCCCAGAGTCACCATGCTGGACTTACAATACCATGACGTACGGCCCCATAAGGGGCTCTATTACACCCTCGAACGATCCGGACAAATTGAACGCCTCACTCATGCGGAAGAAATTCAGCGGGCTCAAACCCAGGCACCCACCCAGACCCGAGCATTTTTTCGAGGGGCGTGTCTTGATCGCTTTTCCGATCATGTCTATGGCATGAGTTGGACCTCGGTCCTGTTTGACTCTGGCAATTCCACCATCAAGCGAATTCCTCTCATGGACCCGTATCGTGGCACGCAAGAGCTCACACAAGAACTACTTCAGGACATTTCCACTGTCGATCAGTTATTATCCCGTCTCGCAACATAAAGGAAATTTTCACATACCCCTTGATTGAAAGCCCGAGAACTCGATGGAACCGAAATTCTTTCCTTTTACGAACTTTTCCACCGATTCCGGTTCGAGCTTCTATCAGTTCCTCTCTAACGAACGGCCTGAACTGCTTCCCATGACCCGATGGTCCTCACTCCTCAATGCCTCCAAGCCATCAGGGGATTCCCCTCTAAATGCCTCCTTGCCACCCTGGCCGCACGGCACCACGATTTTGGCCTTTATCTATCAGCACGGGGTCTTAATTGCGGGAGACCGTCGGGCTACGGAAGGTTTTCAAATCGCCGCGAATCGCATGGAAAAAGTTTTTCAAACTGATAGATTTTCAGCCATGGCCATCGCCGGAGCAGCCGGACCTTGCGTGGAAATGGCGAAACTTTTCCAGATTGAATTGGAGCACTACGAAAAACTTGACGGGCAATCCCTGACCTGTGAAGGAAAAGCCAATCGATTAGGGTTGATGGTCAAGGCCAACTTCCCCATGGTTCTTCAAGGACTCGTGGTTATTCCCTTATTCGTGGGCTATGATCATAATCGCCAGGTTGGACGAATGTTCAAGTATGACATCACGGGAGGACGGTATGAGGATACCGATTTTCACTCTGTGGGGTCCGGCGGGAAAGATGCACGACTCACGCTCAAAGAACATTTCAAAAAAGACCTGACAGAGGAAGAGGCTATCCGCGTTGCCCTCAAAGCGTTAGTGAATGCCGCAGAAGAGGATGTCGGAACCGGAGGGCCAGACCTTCTTCGACGAATTTTTCCCACCGTCAAGCTTGTGGACTCTCAGGGAGTTCGAGATGTTCCCGACACACAATTAGCCGACATGTGCCAAGAACTGATAGACCAACAACGGGAAACATAGACCATGGCCCTCCCCTACTACGTCTCTCCCGAGCAAATGATGCAAGACCGGGCCGAGTATGCCAAAAAAGGCATCTCCAAGGGACGTTCGATCATCGCGATAGAGTTTACCGAAGGTGTGCTGTTCGTGGCGGATAACCCCAGTCAGTCCCTGTTTAAGATCTCCGAGATTTATGACAGCATCGCGTTTTCCGGAGCCGGACGGTACAACGAATTTGAAAATCTTCGAAAAGCCGGCATCCAACACGCCGACATGAAAGGCCTCATGTATAGCCGCGAGGATGTCACGGCGCGATCGTTAGCCAATGGGTATTCTCAAATTCTCGGAAATATTTTCAGTCAAGAGATGAAGCCGTACGAAGTGGAGCTCCTGTTGGCCCAAGTCGGAACGACCCCCGACACCAATGAACTCTATCGGATTTCTTTCGACGGCAGTATTGTCGATGAGCAAGGGCTGACAGCGATCGGAGGACGCTCGGAAGCCATCCTCACTTTCCTTCGAAAAGAAACCTCCCAAACCGTCCCTTCACTCAAAGAAGCGATGCAGTTATGTCAAACCGCTTTCGAACGGGTCTCCGACCTGTCATCAAACCTGGACGGCCTGGAAATCGCCCTGCTCGACCGCAATCGAGAAGGCAGGAAATTCCGCCGTCTGCATACTCCCGAAGCCTCAGGCATTCTCTCCTAAGCCCCCATTCAGGGCTTCCCCCCACATCTAACTGTATTGATCATTATTTAAGGGCGGTGTATTCTGAAATACGAGCCCTTTTGTAGGAATATCACGTTTCATGATTAAACGAATTTTCGGCTTAGAGTGCGAATATGGGCTAACCTTTTCTCCAAATGGGCGAGTCTACCTCCCCATTGAAAAGATTCTTGGGTATATTTTTGAAGGCCTGATTCCCAACAGTTGGCCATCGAATGCGTTTCTGACCAACGGGGCGAGGTTTTATCAAGACACCGGATGTCACCCCGAATACTCAACCCCTGAATGTGATGATTTGATCGATCTGATCATCCACGACAAGGCCGGTGAGCGAATCTTGGAAAATTGCCTGCCGATTGCGGAAGAGCGATTACGGGAAGAGGGACTTTCTGGAGAAATTTTTATCTTCAAGAACAATACCGATTCTTTGGGAAATACCTACGGATGCCATGAAAATTTCCTCATGCGACGAGATGTTGATTTTTGGAAAGTCAGCGAACAACTCATTCCGTTTTTCGTCACCCGCCAAATTTTTAGCGGTTCGGGAAAAATCCTGAAAGTTTCCGGAAAGTCCCAGTACTTTATCTCTCAACGATCCCAACACATTCATGAAAAAACATCTTCTTCCACCACATCTTCCCGAAGCATCATCAATACCCGAGACGAGCCTCACGCTGATGCCGAAAAGTTTCGCCGCCTTCACATCATCCTCGGGGACTCGAATATGTCGGAATTTGCTTCCTACCTCAAGGTTGGAACTGCCGTTCTCGTTCTCTCCATGATTGAGGACGGGTATACCATCTCAAATATCGAACTGGAAGAACCCGTCAAAGCCATCAGGGATATCTCACGGGATCCGACTCTCAAGAAAACCATCAAATTGGAGGACGGCCGTCAGTTGACCGCGTTAGACATTCAACGGCTCTTCTGGGAGAAAGCCGGACAATACCTTGAAGACCAGCCACCAGACAAAATCATGAGTGAAGTGCATCAAGAATGGGGAAGAGTTCTCAACCTTCTTGAGCATTCTCCCATGAAATTAGTCCGAGAAGTCGATTGGATCACCAAAAAATGGCTCATGGAAAACTACATGGACAAGAAAGGATGTGGGTGGGATGATTCCCGCCTGGGCATGATGGACCTTCAATATCATGATATTAGCCGGCAACGAGGACTATTTTACCTTTTAGCTGGAAGGGGATCCGTCCGAAAACTTATTGATGAGGATGCCATCGAACAAGCGAAGACCATTCCCCCACAAACCACGAGGGCAAAGGTCAGGGGGGATTTCATTCGATTCGCCCGTGCAAAAAACCGTTCGTACACCGTGGACTGGACCTATTTAAAACTGAACGGATATTGGGAAGAAACGATTCTATGCATGGATCCTTTTTGTCCATTTAACCGACGAGTGGAAGAATTATTAAGCCAAGTTCCCCACACCAGACTGTATCCATGACACCACCGCGAGCACAGAAATCCCGACCGTTGCCTGGCAGACCTGTCATCGTCCTCAGTCTCATCCTGGCTTTTCTTTTTCCGATCCAAGTCGTTCCGAGCGCCGAGCATCCCCGCCCTGGCTTGGATGGACAATTAAGCGCAAAACAAGGGGAAGTAATATGGTTGGAAATTTCTGTCCCGCAAGATGTCGTGACCGTGACCGGAACCTTTCTTAAGAGAACCATTCCGTTCTTCAAGCTATCAAATACTCGAAGAGCGGGATTAATCGGCATCGACATGGAAGACCCCGTGGGTGAGCAAGAATTGTCTATTCACCTTAAACATCCTCAACATTCCCAACATCGAAGTTTTACCGTCTTGGTCCTTAAAGAGGCCTATTCCGTACAAAAACTGACCTTGCCCAAGAATAAAGTGGATCTCGACTCTCAGACCTTGAAACGGGTTCGTTTGGAGCAGAAAGAAATGAGGGGAGCCTTTCATCATGTGGAACCCCAGCCTTTATGGGACGGTCCTTTTTTAGAGCCGGTTAAGGGTACCGTCACGGGTAGATTTGGCAGTCGCCGGATAATCAATGGTCATCCTAGACGGCCTCATTCCGGTGAAGACATTGCCGCCCCCAAAGGCACACCAGTCTTAGCGATCAATCGAGGAAAAGTCGTGCTGACAGCCGATCATTTTTTCTCCGGGAAGGGAGTCGTCCTCGACCATGGACTGGGATTGTTTTCAATGTATTTCCACCTCTCCGCCATCGACGTTCAAGAAGGGCAAATGATTCAAAAAGGTGAATCGCTTGGTAAAGTTGGTTCCTCTGGACGAGCCACGGGGCCTCATCTTCACTGGGGAATTCGTCTCAATGGCTCCCGAGTGAATCCTTACGAACTCACGAACCTTCCCCTCAACAATTAACCGCTGCTCCCGTGATTCATCGCCCTCACTCTCCCATAGCGCAACCCATTCCAAAGTGGTATTCGGGGACGGCTTTCCCCTCCCACGGTTCCATTCTCAATCGATGAAGTCTCTGTGCGTCTTTTGCGGATCGAATGAAGGGAAGAACCCGGAATTTGCTGCCGTGTCTCGTCAATTGGGCATCCAAATGGTCCAACAGGGCTGGGGATTAGTCTACGGGGGAGGCAATATCGGACTTATGGGAATCTTGGCCACTACCGTGCTTCAGGAAGGGGGGAGAGTCGTCGGGATTATCCCCGGACATTTGGCTGACAAGGAATTACTACACACCGGCCTGACGGAGACCCATATCGTTTCCACGATGCATGAACGCAAGGCCTTGATGGAAAGGCTATCGCACGCGTTTATGGCTTTGCCAGGAGGATTTGGCACATTGGAGGAGTATTGTGAAATGCTCACCTGGGCTCAATTGCAATTACACCAAAAACCTTGTGGCCTCCTGAATCATCGAGGTTTCTTCGATCATTTACTCGCGTTTATGGATCATCAGGTCCATCAGGGGTTCGTGACTTCAGAGAATCGGAGTTTGGTCCTCACGGCCCCTGAACCAGAGTCACTCCTTCACATCTTGGAAAACCGCCTTGTCTCATCAGCTTAATACGCTGCTGGCTGCGATAAGGGCCGACGGGTTCATCATTCCATTGCTCGAAAATTATCGAATGCAAAGGCCCCATTTCCCAGCGCGATTACCCCGACTTTCCATTTTTTGCAATCTCGGTTTAGAGCGAAAAATAGGAAAAAGCTTCGACCCCTTCCAAATGAGAATTGCCCTGTCCAGCAACCGTTTGGTAGCGTGAAAAGGTAAGAGGCCGGAAAAGGGCATCTAGAACATGAAAAAAGGTAAATCTACGTATCCCTGTTTTTCAAAACCGGGTCACATCCTGGCCTGGTTCCTCGCCCTCTCCCTCGTAAGTCCCATCGCCCCGATCTTGGGCCAGCCCACTCAGAGACTTTCTACAGAAAATGAGGATTCTACCCTGAAGGACCTTTTACCCTCTGAGTCGGTGATCACCCTCACATTGCAAGAAGCCGTCCTCCAAGCCATTGAAAATAACCTAGATATTCAAATCAGTCGATACAACCGAGACGTTCAAATTACCGATATCATGTTTCAAGAAGCAGTATTCGACCCCACAGTCAGCCTGGAAGGACTGTACGAACGAGACATTCGTCCACTGAATCGACCAGTTTTCGGGTTTGGGGGGGCAATGATCGGGGATGATCCGGATGTGTTTGATCAAAATGATACCCGTCTGAATTTGGGACTGGAACAGAAGCTCATCACCGGAGGCACCTACAACCTTGATTTTGACAACAATCGAAATTCAGTAGCCGGAAGGACCGGCTTCCTCTTTAATCCGGGATATGCGAGTACCCTTTCCCTGAACCTGACTCATCCTCTCCTTCGCAACTTTGGGCCTTCTGTCAATTCTACTCAGATTACGATCGCGAAAAATTCGGCTTACGTGGAAGACCTGGCCTTCATCCAACAATTGATGATCGTCATCGCCCAAGTCGAGGAGACCTATTGGGAATTGGTTTTTGCCCGAGACAATTTAAAAATTACCCGGGCGTCGTTACGAGCAGCCGAAGAATTATTAAACAGTAATAAGAGTAAGGTCCAAGCTGGAGTCATGGCGGAGGTGGAAGTGCTGCAAGCCCAGGCCGGAGTCGCCAGCCGCGTGGAACAAATTTTACTGGCACAAAAAACCGTCCATGACCAAGAAGATCAACTCCGTCGTTTATTGAACAAATCAGAGTATCGATTGACGCAAACCACTCCTCTCATCCCTCTGGACCCTCCGAACCGTACACGGCCGGATACCACACTTCAGGGGCATCTCCAACTTGCTCTCGATCAACGCCCAGAGGTACTGCAGGCCAAGAAAAATGTCGAGACCGCTGACGTGAACACGAAATTTGCGAAAAACCAATTACTCCCAGACCTCTCCTTTCAAGGAGGGTTCGGACTCGTCGGCCTGGGAGAGGACCCGGGTGATAGTCTCGATCGCATGGGGAGCACCGATTTTTATAATATGTCAGGTGGGTTAATTTTGAGCTATCCGATCGGAAACCGTTCGGCCAAAAGCCAGCATCAACGCCGAATGCTAGAAGGGAATCAGACTCGGGCCTCACTCGCTCGGATTCGGCAACAAATCATCGTGGATGTGAAGGAAGCTCTGCGTCAGGTCGACACAAATTTCAAGCGTATCCGCACGAACCGAACGAGCCGTGAACTCGCGGATAAACAGCTCAAAGCCGAGGAAGAACGCCTACAACTTGGCCTGAGTACCACCCGACGAGTCATTGAGTTTCAACGGGATCTCCGCATCGCTCAGGGAAGGGAACTCCGGGCCATCTTGGACTTCAACAAATCCCTGGCTCGGTTACGGTTGGTCACGGCCTCCGCCCCTGAGCATTACAACATTACCGTGAAATAAACGATGTACCGACGCAAAACCATGTCCCCTTCCTTTTTCTCCTGTTCCTTCTCGAAACCATATTTGCGGGGAGAACACGGTCCAATTCCGTAATGGAAGAGAAAATCCATGGGCAAACGTCTTTTCATGTTCTTCTCTGTCTGTTTGCTGATCGGGGCGGGATTGTACATTTCTTACCCCATGTGGCAACCAGAGACCCAAGAATCTGAACCGGTATCCACAGTCAAAGTCGCCCGCAGTACCCTACAGACACGAGTGTCGGAAACCGGCACGATTCAACCCTCTAAAACCATAGAAATCAAATCCCAATTTTCAGGTGAAGTGGCCCAATTATTCGTCCGCAGTGGGCAATCCGTTGGAAAGGGGGAGTTGCTGGCCATTATCCGTCAAGAATCAAGTCAGGCGCGACAAGTTGCCCAACTTCGTGCGGGCATTCAAGAGGAACGGTTAAACGTGAACACCGCCAGGCGGGAATGGATCCGCTCACAATCCCTGTTCAAAAAAGGGTTTATCGCACAACAGGAATTAGAATTAGCGGAGCGCGATTACCAAAAAACTCTGGTTCGTCTGGAATTAGCCGAGCGCCAGCTTCTTTTAGCCTTGGGAGGAAATAAGGAACTCTTCAAACGTTATCAAGAAAGCTCCTCACAGAGTACCCGTCCCGAAGAATTTCAGGTTCGTTCTCCCACTGAGGGAACAGTCCTAGAAATTCTCGTCAATGCCGGCGAAATCATTACCTCCGGAACCGCCACATTTGGCGGGGGAACGGTCCTGATGAAGCTGGCTGATCTTTCCCGGATGGTCGTGAAAGCCAAAATTAACGAAGTGAATATTCCACGAGTCACCGTCAATCAAGAAGTCGAAATTCGCTTAGACGCTCTTCCCGGTCAACAATTTACGGGTCGCGTGACTTCCATCGCCGCCCAAGGAATCAAAGAAGACAATATCGTGACCTACGACGTGACCATCGCCATCCAGGACTCTAACCTCGCCCTCAAACCGATGTTGACAGCCAATGTGGATATTGTGACCCAACGATTGGAAAACGTCTTGACGATTCCCTTAGAGGTCTTGAAAGTCAAAAACGGGGACGATGTCGTGGATGTGTTTTCAGAGGGAAAAACCCAGACACGGAAGGTCCGGGTTGCATTTCGCACCGATACCGAAGCCGTGATTACCAAGGGGCTACAGGAGCATGACCAAGTAGTGATCCCCGAGTATACCATATCGGCTGAGGACCGTTAGCCACTCTATCACCATGCTTATCAGACTCCACAACATCTGCAAAATCTATCGAGCGGGTGAAGTCAACGTCCCAGCACTCCAAAACCTGTCCCTCCAAATCGCAGAGGGCGAATTCGTCGCCATCATCGGCCAATCCGGGAGCGGGAAAACTACGCTCCTGGATATTTTAGGATGCCTCAATCATCCGACCAGCGGAGATTATTGGTTAAAAGATTGGCACGTGAACCAACTCCCGGATTCGGATCTCACGACGATCCGGAATCAACAGATCGGGTTTATCTTCCAAACCTTTCATCTCCTTCCCAGGAAATCCGCCTTAGAGAACGTCCAACTTCCCCTCATGTATGCCGGAGTCTCCCGGAAACAGCAGCAAGAACGAGCCCAACAATTGCTGACCATGGTTGGGCTGGCCGACCGCGTACATCATCATAGCAACCAACTCTCGGGAGGACAGCAGCAACGGGTCGCCATTGCCCGAGCCTTAGCCAACCGACCGTCTTTGCTCCTGGCTGATGAACCCACGGGGAATTTAGATAGCCAATCGGGCCAGGAAATCCTCTCCATTTTTGAACGACTCCATACCGAGGGCCAAACCATTGTGATGATTACCCATGATCTCATGATTGCTCAACAAGCCCAACGCCGTATTACGTTAAAGGATGGTTGCCTCGTCGGTGATGAAACCGGCCAGCACCAGGCTCAGGAAATTCTTCAAGAAATATAAAAGGGCATCATGCTGGCGGCCATTTTTCGTGATGCGCTTAAAAATCTCTCGGGCAATCCCCTCCGATCGGGATTGACCATGCTAGGCGTTATCATCGGAGTGGCATCCGTGATTGCCATGATGGCGATTGTAGAAGGCGGCCAAATCTGGTTAGTCAACTCCATCGAAAAGTTAGGCACCAACCTCCTTTTCGTCTGGAAAAAACGATTAACGATTGAAGAACGTAGGATGTTTGCAGGCCGACATATTAAGCTCCGATATGGTGATGCCCTGGCAATTCGAGAGCGTTTTCCCGATCTTATGGTGGCTCCCATCCTGGAAATTGACGGACAGGTGAAAGCGGGAGAACGCGATTACAGCGGACGGATTACCGGCACCTCTCCAGAATTCAGTCCTATTCGAAATTTCCATCCCGCCACCGGTCGGTTTCTCCAAACAACCGACATTCAGACCTGGAACCGATCGGTCGTCTTGGGCAAAACGATCGCGGAAGTGTTGTTTGGCTCAGAAGCCGCCATCGGGCAACAGGTCAAAATCGGAGAGTATCGATTTACGGTCATAGGGGTCATGGAGCCCAAAGGAGAAATTCACGGAAAAGACTATGACGAAATGATTTTTATTCCCATCACCACCACTCAGCGATTCTATAGAGGGAATGATAAAATTCGATCGATGATCATCCATGTCCCCAACCGTGAGCATATGGATGAAGTCAGCCAAAAACTCCATCAGTTTCTCGTTCAACGCCATGATGGCGTTGACGATATCCGAGTGAGAAACCAAGGAGATTTTTTAGGAGCCATAGACAGAACCATTTGGACGTTCCGAATCGTGCTCGGGGGGATTGCTATCGTCGCCTTACTCGTGGGAGGCATTGGCATCATGAACATCATGCTCGTGACGGTCACCGAACGAACCCGCGAGATTGGACTGCGAAAGGCCATTGGGGCCAAACGCAAAGATATCCTGCTTCAATTTCTGATCGAATCCACGACTATTAGCATTCTCGGCGGATGCGTTGGGATCATCCTAGGAATTTTCGCCGCCTATGGCTTTGGCAATTTCGTCGCTCAATCGATGCCGGGAGGTGGAGACTGGGGAGCGGTCATCGAGCCTTCCGCGATTCTCATCGCCTTCACCTTTGCGGTGGGAGTGGGAATCGGATTTGGCTTATTCCCTGCTGTCAAAGCTTCAAAATTAGACCCAGCCGAAGCCCTACGCTACCAATAGACTCTCAACTCCTTGGCTCATTTTCCACAATCCCCCAGACAACTCCCTTCCGGGAACCCTCAAGACGAAAGATGGGCGGAATTAGCATTTCTGCCCATTCTTTCCACCGTAGGGTTTCACCTTCTCCCGATCCATTGGCAATCCTCCCTGTTTCTTCAATTTTTTCCTCAAGGCATGGCACTCGTTTGTCTGGGGGTTTGGGTATTGCGTAACCGAGAGATTCCCCTCAAGTTGGGATTGACACGCGATCGAATTTCTCAAGGTGTTCAATATGGAATGTTCACCGGATGTCTCCTTGGAATATTCAATACCATGGTCATCCTGAAGCTCGTACCGGCATTAGGCGAGGACATTGATTTCCTTCTCGATACGCCTCATGCCCATGTGCCATTTTGGTTGATGGTCCCCTGGTTTATCGTGGGCATTGCCATGTTGGTCGAATTGAATTTTCGGGGGTTTTTGCTAGGCAGACTGATCCATGTTTTTGGTAAGCTCCATTCACGGGGTTCCATCCGTGTTCAGTCAGAGACCGATCGACGACTGTACGTCCCCCTCGGCCTCTCGGCTGCGACCTTTGCCTTTGATCCCTTTATGGTCAGTACCTTCCAGCATTTACATTGGATCGCCCTCTGGGATGGTGTGATTTGGGGATGGCTGATGATTCGCCTCAAAAATCTGTATGCCGTGATTATTGCGCACGCACTAGAGGTACTCATTCTGTATCTCTGCATGAGGGCTGCCTTCTCATGACCCCCACGTTTTCTCCCTTTTTGGTTAATGACGTATTCGGAGATCCCGGCCTATTCATTGGAATCCGATGGAGTCGTCGGGCCCTGTTGTTCGACCTAGGGGACAACAGCTCGTTGAATTCCGCACAGCTGCTCCGGACCCAGGATATTTTCATCTCACACACGCACATGGACCATTTTATCGGGTTCGACCGCCTCTTACGGGTCGCATTGGGGCGTGGCAAACAGCTCCGATTCTATGGTCCTCCAGGACTCATTGGAAACATTCAGGGCAAACTTCAGGGCTATACTTGGAACCTGGTAGATGGATATCCCTTAACCATCATCGTAAAAGAATTTCATCCATCTTACTTACAGATTGCCGAGTTTCATGCCCAGGATGCCTTCACCCGTCGCCTTCACCCTCCCCTCCCGGCCGATCACTCAGGAGTCTTCACATTGCTGGAGGAGCCTGGTCTAAGCGTCAAAGGGGTGGCACTCAATCATCGCATCCCTTCGTTCGCCTTCAAAGTCGAAGAACCCTTTCATATCAATATCAATAAAGTTCGGCTACACGAGGCCGGGCTCCCGGTCGGATCTTGGTTAAAAGACGTCAAACAGATGATATGGGAAAACCAACCTGATTCTCACACCTTTCGCGCGACCCTGTATTTTGAACATCGAGAAGAACAACAAACGTTTCAACTGGGCGAGATAAAACGCCAGTTTGTCACCATGACCCCGGGACAACAAATTGGCTATGTTGTGGATTGTCTCTTTGACCAAGACAATGAGCGAAAGATCGTTGAATTGTGCAAGAACATTTCAACCCTGTATTGTGAGGCCCCATTTTTAGATCGAGACGGAGAAAAAGCCGCCAATCGATTCCATCTCACCGCCAAACAGGCGGGCATTCTCGGCAAAAAAGCTGGGGTTCGCCAATTACACGTGTTTCATTTTTCTCCCCGGTATACTGGCCAGGGAGATCAGTTGACCGAAGAAGCCATGCACGCATTCTCGAACGGCCAACTCAATTAAGAGGACTTACTGAAGATGGGGGAATTATGTCGGAAATGACCCGCTATGCATTGTATTTTTTCTTGGGCGGCCTGCTCGTCAGCGTCTCAACATACTTGGGAAGCCATGGCAAGGGATTTTGGGCTGCCTTAGCCAGCACACTCCCGGTCATTAGCGGCCTCACCTTTATCCTCGTCTATGTGAATGCGGGAACCGCCCCAACCGTCTCCTTCGCCAAAAATTTAATCTGGCTTTCACCCCCATGGTTTTTGTATGTCGGGACGATGATCGTGGCAGTTCCAAAATTAGGATTTTGGTGGGCCTACGGAATGGCCATGGGCCTCTACATGGGCGGGGTGGCTATAACACGACTTATCGTCTCCTCATAAAGGAAAACACTCATGACTGAATTCATCAAACCGATCATTCATGCCTTTCTCGTCTGTGATACGATCATCATCGACAGCCTAACGGGGAAGAAAAGTATCATCGGAGCATTTACCCATCTTTGGGCAAAATCTTTTCCCTGTCAACATCCACAAGTCGGCGTCTATTTTTCACTCACAGATGCAGAAGGAAAATATGCGTTTGAAATCCAGCTCGTGTATTTGGACCAAGACAAAATGGTGGGCAAAGGGTCCCTGCCACCGATTGAGATAAAAAACCGATTGGCCACCCATGACTTTGGAGTTAACATTCCCTACCTGGTTTTTCCAGGCCCTGGCCGATACGAGTTCCGCCTATACGCCGATGGAAATTTCATCACCCAAAAAGACTTCCAGGTTATCCAACAAGAAACCCCTCCACCTCCTCAAACAGCCAATTAATCGCTGACGATCAACATTCAACTCGAGGGCCTCACCCCTGATGAATCATCAAGGCCTTCCTGGCTCAATCCCGCATGTGTCCTGTTCAACAAACTTTTCTCCTAAAATGCCGTTGAGAACAAAAGACTAATGGCTTGCAGGATCTGACATCTTTCAACAATTTCCAGAAATCTGACGTAACCTCATCTGCACAAAGACGACGCAGGATTCATCTTCTCACGTTTATTGCCGATCCATTTAAGGCAAAGGGATTCATGAGTCGGCATAAGCGCTTCAACATCACCATATTGAATTCTTGAGGAGAGAGCTAATGATCAACCTTCGACAACTCACGGACAGAACACGACAAATTGGCCTGATGCTGGGAATGCTTTTGCTGATCTTCATGCCTCCCTCCGCCCTGAGCCAAGTGGTCGGCAAAGGATATAACAACAGCTTAATCTATAAGATACGATCCGACACGAATACGGTGTACATCTTAGGCTCCCTGCATGCGCTCGCAGAAGATTTCTACCCATTCACTCGTGCCTTTTCTTATGCCTATTATGACTCACAACACATCATCATGGAGGTCGACCCCAAAAAGCTCTACTCTTCTAAAGGCCGCAAGTACATCGAGAAAATCAGCACATTTCAGAATAAGATGACTCTTAAAAAGGCTCTGACCCCCAAAACCTATTCGCTTCTGAAAAAACATTTGAAGTCAATGGACCTTGACATCGGACTCCTGAAAAATTTTAAACCCTGGAAAGTCTACTTGACCGCGAGCGGCAAACGATCCGAGGCCGCAAAAGACTTCAGTACGATGTTGGGAGTAGAAAATCACTTCTATCAAATGGCGAAGGACGCAGGGAAAACGACCGGAGGGCTCGAATCCATGAAGGAACACTTCGGTGTGTTCAACAAACTGTCTTACAAGGATCAGGACACGTTATTACGAAAAGCTTTGCAAAAGCAGATTCAAGACAAAAATTCGGGAGAGGAAGAATTTATTCACATGACCACGAGCTGGCATCAGGGACGCTTAGATGAACTGGAAAAACTCGTTGACCGTTACAAAACCAACCCCATTTTCTATGATACGCTTTTAGTCAAACGCAATCACAAATGGATCCCAAAAATAGAAAAATTCTTAAAAGATTCGGAAAATTATTTTATTATCGTGGGAGTTGCCCACCTTCCGGGAGAAGATGGCATCCTGAATCTCTTATCGCAAAAGGGGTACACACTCGAACGGGTCTCCTTCGCACGACCCTAATCACCTTCCATAGGCATCCTCCACACCTTTTCGGGCCATCCAGTCCACAAGGGATGGAGACATCAACTTGAGCCAACGGCCCCATTTGCCCCGCCAGGAGGTAAACACCATCCGCTTTCGCTGGGCCATACCATCCACAATTCTGTCGGCACAATCTTCGGCCGATAAGAATGAGTCAGGCTTCTGTAGCACTCGACCTGAAGGCTGGCCGCTCCCGCCCAAACTCCGAGCATGAATCTCGGACTGCACAAAGTCCGGGGCGACAACCGTGACGGTCACTCCTGTGCCTCGTAGTTCTATTCGAAGAGAGTCGAAAAACCCCATCATGGCATGTTTCGTCGCACAATACCCTGAATGAGCCGGCACACCAGTCAACCCTGCCACGCTGGAATTGGCAATAATCCGTCCGTGTGAATTTTTGAGATACGGCAGGGCAAATTTCGTGCAATACACGCTCCCCAAGTAATTCACATGAATCAGTCGTTCAAATAGATCGACCGATTGAACGGCTTCAACTTCAGCCCACATGGAAAAACCCGCATTATTCACCAACACATCTATAGCACCGAAATGAGACATCGTCTTTTGAATGAGATTGTTGCAGTCCTGCGGGCTTGCAACATCCGTCGGAACCACGGTAGTTTCTGCACCCAACCCCTGACAGACTTCGGCTACTGCGTGAAGTCGCGTGTCGTCTCGGGCAGCCAAGACTAATTTCGGTCGTTCCGTAGCAAGCCGACAAGCCAAGGCCCGCCCGATTCCGGCAGATGCCCCAGTAATGATGATGACTTTCTTGAAGAATTGATCCAATGTGCCGATCTCCCCTTAAGAAAAATGCCGATATTGACACCGTTTTCCAACAAGCGTAGCATGGGGAATGCACCGATAAAAGAAGAGGAAAGTGAAAGGCAGGCTGATGGTGCCAGTCTCCTTTCTCCCATGACGAGCAAAGGAGGTCTCTCATGGATGACGTATCTCCACCAGGCTCCATTGGCCCTTCTGTGGCGAGAGAATCCTCACCGTCCAGACGGGTCCTATCGTTTTCGCCGATTACGTTCTAAACTCTCAATCAAAGCAGCCTTGAGGGTGGCAAAACCCTACGCGAGTAACCTCCAGCTTTTCTCGAGAGAAGTGGACAGTTGGGTCACTCTCCACCAATGAACGATACGGCCGATTCTTGAACGAAGCACTCGTCGACAAACCACAGTTGGGTTTCATGAAAAAGAGGATCATCTCGTGTGGAAGATTCCACGAAGTTCGAGGGGCAGGAGGACTGATCTCTTTGCCCCTCGAATTTCATCAATCCTTCCTTCTCCTGAATACACGGGCTCAAACCCGCAATTCCCTCAAGTGTGAATTCCCTCATCCCAGATAATAGGAGTCGGCTTGATTCTCCCAGAGATTGCCCTTGAGTTCCCTGGTTGGTTGAAAGACTCCCTTCAACAGCCTCCCGGCTCATTCCCCACGCCGGAAGATCGAATGCAATGGGTCACCAATTTAGCCAATCGCAATATTACAGAAAAAACCGGTGGCCCCTTTGCGGCTGGAGTGTTTCGATTAGACACGTATCAACTAGTCGCCCCAGGAATCAACTTGGTTCAAACGAAGCACTGTTCCATTTTTCATGCCGAAATCATGGCTATTCTGGTAGCCCAACATATCCTGCACACGCATAACCTTGGGGAAAAAGGATTGCCCCCATACGAATTAGTGACGAGTTGTGAACCGTGCA
This sequence comes from Nitrospirales bacterium, assembly GCA_965223275.1. Classification (GTDB taxonomy): domain Bacteria; phylum Nitrospirota; class Nitrospiria; order Nitrospirales; family UBA8639; genus Nitrospira_E. The sequence goes on along the minus strand of OZ244992.1, from coordinate 3,046,505 downwards.
CGATGTGTCTGGGGGCAGTGATCTGGTCAGGCATTCGGCACATGACGTGTGGGGCCAGAGGTCAGGATGCCGAAGCCATAGGTTTTGATGAAGGGCCAAAACCGGGCGATTGGATCAGCGAACTTGAAACACGGGGAATTTCCGTTAAGATCGATATTGGAAGAACCCAGGCCGTCAACGTATTGCACGACTATGTTCGACAGGGAGGCACAATCTATAACGGCCGGGCAAAGATCAATACCATAGCATCATCACAGGATTAGCTCATTGAGGAGAGACAACATGGCGACGACTCGCAAAACTCCCAAATTCCCTAAATCGGCGGTTACCTTAGCCATTGATATTGGAGGCTCAGGCACGAAAGGATTACTGTTAAACCCCGGTGGAGAACCTGTGACCGAACGAATTCGGATCCCCACACCCCAACCCTCGACCCCAAAAGCTGTCCTGTCCACCATAGCAGAAATCGCCAAAGCCAAAGGATTAAAGTCATTCCATCGAGTGTCAGTGGGCTTTCCAGGGGTTATTCAACGGGGACGGGTCAAGACTGCGCCGAACCTCGATCCTTCTTGGCCAGGAACATATCTCGTCGGCGATTTAGAGCGTCGCCTGAAAAAACCAGTCCGAGCCGCCAACGATGCCGATGTTCAGGGATTTGGAGCCATTAAAGGCCAGGGGGTCGAACTTGTCGTCACCCTCGGCACAGGATTTGGCACCGCCCTCTTCGTCAATGGCCACCTGGTTCCCAACATGGAAATCGCTCATCACCCCTTCCGAAAAGGCAAAACCTATGAAGAAGAATTGGGAGCAGTCGCCTTAAAGAGAGATGGGAAAAAAAAGTGGAATCAAACTCTGGAGAAAGCGATTGAGATTTTGGATCGGGTAATCAACTTTGATCATCTCCATATTGGAGGAGGGAACGGAAAAAAAGTCGACATTGCGTTGCCCCCTCATGTGAGCATCATCCCGAATGTCGCAGGATTGCTGGGAGGAATCGCACTTTGGACCCACCATACCGAACACCTTCCCGTCGTAGGCAAGAATGGCAAACCCTCATCGCGACGCTAACACGTTTTCTGAAGAACGCGCGCGAAACAATAAGATGCCCCATAAAGAACACCGCCTTATCCATAGCAGAGAAATTCCTCATTGAAAAAAGTCGTGAACACCTGCACAGTCGCCTGAGAAGCGATTTCTTATGAGTCCATATGGTTTGCCACAACTCTTATGGGTTGGACTAGGAGGATTCCTGGGCTCGGTTGGGCGTTTCGTGGTCGCAGGATTCGCCAATCGCCTAAGTCCCCTCCCCCTCTTCCCAATCGGAACCCTCACCGTCAATATCGTGGGATGTTTGGCGATCGGGTATCTTCACGGATTAACCGAAACCCGAAATTTGCTTGGACCCGACACCCGTATTTTTCTCTTTATCGGGGTTTTAGGGGGATTTACGACTTATTCGACGTTCGGCTTTGAATCGCTCGCATTATTGAAAGACGGCGAAGTCGTGAAATCGTTCGCCAACATCCTGCTCCATATTATCCTGGGCCTAGTGGCTGTTTGGGCCGGGGATTCCCTCGGACGCTTGTAATCCCTTCCCTTCTCGTCCCCATTCCTACTTGGCGAGAGTCTTCCAAACAGGGTACAACTATCATTGCACCCTGGAGGTCTCGATCCTGCGAATCACGAATCCTTGACTTTCTCAGCATTACGTCTTCCCTCCATGCCACCTCGCACTCAACCATCTTCCACACAAGCTTCCTCGATTCATCCAGAACTCATCATCGAAGGAGCGCGGCAAAACAACCTGAAAAATATCTCCCTTCGAATTCCCCATAACGCCGTCACAGTCGTCACCGGAGTTTCCGGATCTGGAAAATCTTCTCTAGCTTTCGACACCCTCTTCGCGGAAGGCCAATGGCGGTACGTCGAATCACTTTCAGCGTATACGAGGATGTTTTTGGATCGGGTGAAACGTCCGGATGTTGATCATTTGGCTCACATTCGCCCTTCCATTGCCCTTGAGCAGAAGAATCCCATCCGCTCCTCCCGTTCCACGGTCGGGACGGCGAGTGAAATCTCCGATTATTTACGCCTGTTATTCGCCAAGATCGGAACACCCATTTGCCCTGACTGCAAGCAAAAAGCCATTTCTCATCACCCCACGGCACTCGCTCAGGAATTATTGACAAAATTTTCCGGCCAACAAGCCTTGATTTGTTTTCCTCAAACTCCTTTAGGCCACGACTCGATGGAATCCTTGAAGAAGGATCTGCTCAAGCAAGGATTCATCAGGATCCTCGCAGATGGCCATCTCATCAATCTGCAAAATGATCCCCTGCCTGCTGCCCCACCTGAACAGTGGCTGGTAGTCGTGGACCGCCTGACGCTGAAGAGTGAATCTCGCAGTCGATTAGTCGAAGGGATTGAAACCGCCTATCGTGAAAGCGATGGTCAAGCCCGTATCATTGTGGCCAAGACACAAGAATACGCCTATAGCGCTCACCTTCAATGCCCTGGATGCGGCAGAACCTTCCAGCCCCCCCGCCCCCTCACCTTTTCCTTCAACCACCCCTTAGGGGCCTGCCCAGAATGTAAGGGCTTCGGCAACATCCTACGCTATGACGAACACCTGATCGTTCCTGATCCCGCCAAGTCGTTGAAGGAAGGGGCTATCGAACCCTGGACCAAACCTTCGAACGCCTGGTGGCAGGAACACATGCTCAAAGCGTTTAGCCGGAAAAAATTTGATGCCCAGAAACCGTACCGGCGACTGACCCAGGAAGAACGCGACTTGATTTGGGAAGGAGCGGGAAAAGTTGAGGGAATCAATGATTTTTTCGATTACCTCGAAAGCAAACGTTACAAATTTCACGTTCGGGTATTCTTAAGTCGGTATCGTAGCCCTCTTCCCTGCCAGGCATGCGGAGGAAGCCGCCTTCGACCCGAGGCGTTGTGGGTCACAATTGCTGAACGAAATATTCACGAAATCGGGGAATGGCCCATTGATACGCTCTTGGAATGGATCCAGCACCTGCCGCTTAGCACCTTTGACCGATCACTCAGCCAGGACCTGCGGAAAACCCTCGAAGAGAAACTCTCATTCCTCACCTCTGTTGGCTTGTCCTATTTGACCCTCAATCGCGAAATGCGGACGCTTTCGGGCGGTGAAGCCCAACGCATCCATTTGGCCAACCAGCTCGGAGCCCGGCTCGTGGGCACCCAATATGTTCTCGATGAACCGACGATTGGTCTCCACCCACAGGATACTGAAGCCATGTCCAATATCCTTGGCGATTTGGCGCATCGAGGCAACACGGTCATCGTCGTGGAACACGATCCGTATATCATTCGACAAGCGGACTATATCGTGGAAATGGGTCCCCAATCAGGATCGCAAGGAGGGGAAGTCATTTGCGCGGCATCCTTTGATCAATTTTTACAACACCCCACGGCACTGACTGCACAATATTTGCGTGGCGATCGTAGGCTACCCCCCCCACCTTCCCGAAGATCGGGAACCGGGAAATACCTAGAATGGACAGGTGTCCGAGAACACAATCTCAAGGATCTCTCCGTACGAATTCCTCTGGGAAAATTAATTTGTATCACCGGTCCTTCCGGGTCTGGAAAAAGTACCCTGGTGGAAGAAACCATCTACCGCAGTATCGCTCGGGCCTTCAAAGTCAACGTTCCCCCGCCTGGAGCATTCGAGTCCCTCACGGGGATCGAGTACATACAATCCGTGAGTCTCATCGACCAAGAACCTATCGGAAAGACCCCACGATCGAACCCTATCACCTACCTGAAAGCCTACCAAGACCTTCGTGCGCTGTTTGCCTCTTCGCCTGAGGCCCGAAAAGCCCGCCTCACGCCTGCGCATTTCTCCTTTAACACCGGGAAGGGTCGTTGCCCGCGATGCCAGGGAAACGGATACGAAAAACTGGATATGTACTTTATTGCCGACCTGTATGTTCCCTGTGCCGATTGCGACGGCAAACGGTTCAAAGAAAAAATCTTACGGATTCATGTGAATGGGTACACCATCCATGAAGTCCTCAACCTGACCGTGGACCAAGCCCTCACCAAATTTGGAAACGATTGCCCATCCCTCAAAAGAAGCCTTTCTATTCTGCAAACACTCGGCTTAGGCTATTTACGACTAGGGCAACCAGCCACGACTCTCTCCGGAGGGGAAACCCAACGCCTGAAGATCGCACGAGAACTCAGTTATTCCTTTCCCAATAACAAAAAAAAGAATCCACAGAAGGGACTGCTTTACGTATTGGACGAACCCACACGTGGCTTACACCTGGAAGATGTCAATCGACTGTTATCCGTCTTAGAGCGGTTAGTCGATGAAGGCCACACCGTTTTACTCGTCGAACATCATTTGGACGTCATCGCATTTGCTGATTGGGTCATCGACTTAGGGCCGGGCGGCGGGGAAGCTGGAGGGCACATCGTCGCAGAAGGGACCCCTGAGGACATTGCGAGTTCTACAGAATCCGTGACCGGAAAATATCTTAAGCCTTTTCTCGGCAAACGACCCTAATTCCGTCCTTCCCCCACTTGAAAGCAACCAGGTATCAATTCATAAAAGATCCATAGGTCCTGTCTGCCCTCGCCTAACCCACCCGACCATTGACTTTATTCCCCTCTCCTGCAAACCTTCTCTAGCCCTCCCATCATACCCCCTCACAGAATTCTTCTTAAAATAGCTTGGAGTTTTGTGAGAAATGACCCACGCCCAAACCAAAAACCCTTAAGAATATGCACAAGACTCCTCTCCCATTATCTCCAATAAAGAATTATCGTAAAAACCCCTTGGATCCATGGAGTTCTCTCGAACTGTTTCTTCCCCACAAGATATTTCTATGGGATAACCTTGGGACCTATAGGGATGTGGAATACCCCAACCCCATTTATGGACACCTATACGATCTGCACAGCTTACAGGGGAAAAGCGTGACCCAAGTTTTACCAAAAACCATCGGCGAACAAGTACTCGGGACCATACAGCAGGTATTACACTGTGGAGGGCCACAATATCTCGTTATTCCTTTGAGCCGTAAAAATGGCCGTCATTTCCACGTGCTACTCAGACTGTTTCCTCTTTCCCACCACGTTTGGGCATTGGCAAACGACTTTCCTGCTCTTTCGTTTGATAGTTGGGAAACCATGAATTCGGCAATCCACCATCCCAAAGCCCTTTCAAGGCACCCTCTAACCTTTGGAGAACAACGGATAATTCTTGCGATGGGCATGGGCCTGCCCGACACTTCCATCACCACACAATTTAAGATTTCCGAACGAACCCTGAAGTTTCACCAACTCAACCTATGCCGGAAACTCGGCCTACGCACGCGAGAGTGTCTTCGAATTTTGGCCCCGATCTTTCTAGGAAAAGATCCTTTTCCTCCTAATTAATTCTTTTTTGGCAAGAATCTCGACACCAACGAAGACCTGAAACTTTTCCGGTCGCGGAAGGTATTCCTTTTTCTCTTTCCCTGTAGATTGCCCCCGAAATCAAACGAATCTCTTAGAGCCCCGCATCAGGGGCAAAAAAAAGACCTGTCCAGGGACAGGCATTAAATTACTCAGGCCATGATAAATTTTTGGGGCATTTGTGGGGAGCACTCAGAATATTCTTAGTACATATAAAATCATTCTCCGAATATCGACTTATTGAATTTCATAACCACCTTTTAAAATTTGAAAGGAATATGGTTAATGACAAAAATCCCTTTTACTCTTAAATTTGAACAGCAACATGTACCTTCTGAATCAAATGAAAATTCCTGGGCAAGAAAAAAATTAAATTTTTTAACTTGCTCCCTATTCATTTTTAGTTTCTCTTTTTTCGGTTGTTCTAGCGCCCTCATCCATATTTCTCCCGAGCAGGGGTATGCTCCCCGGTTTAAAGGCTATGAGGGTACGTCCCAAAAAACGACCAAATCATCAGCAATCACCGCCGCAATCAGCCCCATTGGAGAACTCAACTCTCCCAAACCGCCAACGGATCAATCTGGAGGGCTTAAAGGCCTACCCTTCCAGAACAACCCTACAAACATTGTTCCTGATTTCCACACTCCATTTTCTATATTCCAAAAAAAACTTTTAAATGAAACCGAACGTCTCATGCTAGAAAAGGGAATAGGAGTGAAAACCACTTTTCAATCTCTGGAGCACATGACCTACGAGGATAAAAAAACCATCCATTATGTTGCTATTCCAGAAGTGCTCTTAAATATAGATCAACGCCCAAACTGCACATCTAAGAGAGCCTTTTTCATAATTTTTCCTGGTCATTGGGACTGCCATTCCCGTTTAATGATCTCACTATCCGCTGATCTTGTTTTAATTGAGCCTCAATCAAAGGAAAAGCTCTGGATAAAAAATCTCTCTGTAGAGCCCATCAATACCAGTTGCGAAGCTAAAACTCAATTCCATTTGGGTAACCAGTTACATGTTGCTGGCATACAAGCCCGAAAAGCCTTGGCTTCTGCTTGTGAATCGGCCACGTTACAGGCTCTCGATAGTATGTTTACTGCTATTTCCAAAATGATTTACACCTTTTTGCCTCCCCACCAAGAAGCTCAAAATTTAGTGAGACAAGCACTAGAAATAAAATCACGAAAAGTATTTTAAAAATTTAGGACCGGGAATTTAATCCAAGTTCCTGCTCTATCCAACACCTCAATTGATGAGGCCAAAATGCATGATATAACTAAAAAAAATTATGGGGCATAAAATGACTAAACCCTTTTTTTACTGGCCTGTGGAATCAGCCTTTGTGCTATTGGATTAACGTTTGCTCAAGAACCCAACCCAACGAGGGACAACCTTGCGAGACCAGGGATTTATCTCGGAGTTGGCGGACTTTATGCCATCGAAGCATTCGACAACACGGAAGGCTTAGATTGGGAGAATGGTCCAGGTTTTAACTTTCGGCTAGGCTATCGGATAATCCCGCATATCGCCATTGAAGCCATGGGAGAGCGTGTCGATGCGTTCGACCTGGAAGGATTTTCGGGCGTGGAAATCAATACCTGGACGGGGACGATAAACGGAAAATTCTTTGCGCTCACCGACCGATTTCAACCCTATGGTCTGCTTGGAGCAGGATTTATGAGAGCCAAAGCCGAAATATTGGGGTTTGAGATTGCCAAAGATACTGATTTTGCCATGCGATTTGGGGGCGGATTGGATACCTATGTTACGGAAAACTGGTTGATTAATTTGGAAGTTTCCTACGTTCGCCCCACGGGTGACGTAAAGGACATCAACTATTTTTCTTTAGGGGGAGGCTTCCAATTTAGATTTTAAATCTCCACTCCCGTTTTTGACAAAAATTGAGCCATCCCCCATTTTGGCCGAAACATATTTTTCCAAAAAATATGTTTTTTGTACCATAAGTAGGACAAATAAACTATTTACTTAAAAGGTTTTGATACTGTCCAAGTGATGCCGGAATTCCTGTTGAAGTACTCCAGGCTGAAGGCACTCCCCTCCTCCTTGTTTCAACTATATCCAGAAGGTAATACGACACGGATCGGTGATAGATAATTATTGAGGCCCTCCCCTTTTTCTCCCTTCAATCCACTCCTTAGAACCTTCTCTGACGGCATTTGGCTAATTTGGTGTCATTCTGAAAAGCACCGGAGACCCCTCTCCCTCCTTGCCCACCAAATATTCACAAAGTTTCACCCAAATCTCTTTGTTTCTTTTTTTGTGTTTCCCCCGATTTCACCCAGTTACGTTTCGATGAATTCGTCCATTCAATAATCGAGAAAACTCGCCGAAGAGACAACACAGAACAATTCTAGCCACGATTCGGAACTTCATCATTCTTTGCCAACCCATGGAGATCGCAATGGGGTGCCAAAGAATCGCTAATCCAAACCCCTCTCACCTTTCGTTCCGAAAATAGCCAATAAAAGGAGATCCCTCATGAACAGGGCTGATACACGTTCATCAATTTACCTGTGTTCCAAAGGGCAAAGTTTCTTGACTAAAATTAACCCAAAGCTGTCAGGATGGATGTTTTTTTCAATCATGATCCTTTTCACCACAAATACCTTTGCTCATTCCCAACCATCGCCATCGTCTCATACCCAGTGGCAAGCAAGGGCAGAGCAATTGACCCACCAGCTCGTTCGACTCAGTCGTGCGATGGAAAATTCCTCATCACGCGTCAGGGCGGAACGCCTGCAAACACTCCTCGCTATCGCAGACGAGCGCCGACAACTTCTGTTAGATATGGTTCAGGAAGACCCGGAGGGCGTCCTAAGAGTGTCACTGCCAGACAAGGCCCGCACCATTATTTCAGACTCTGTCCTATCCCGATTGGAATTGACTAAGGATCAAACCGGAACAGTCGAAGTCATCTGCATCCATGATGAACAGGGGAGCCCGACCAAATACTTTCTTCAAACGGCCACAGACCGGTTGAGCCTACATTTCAAAAAGAATCCACCAGATTTATTAACGGGCACGAAAGTCAAAGTCTCTGGATTGACCATCAAAGGCCAACGGCAAAGCATGCTCGGCAAGACTGACGGCGCGATAGCTATCGATTCTGGAGACCAAGATATACTGCTACTTGCCGCTGGAGGAGAGGAAACGACTCAGGGGTCGGCCGAAACCAACTCGACCCCCTTGCCAAATACCTTTGGCGAACAGAAAACATTGGTATTACTAGCTCAATATTACGACGACACCAACCCGATCCCAAAAACACGAGAAGAAGTCCATGATTTAATGTTCGACACCGTTAGCGCCTTTTTCATGGAAAATTCCTATCAGCAGACCTGGCTGGCTGGTGACACATATGGTTGGTATACCATTCCAATTTCGAAAGATGTCTGCAACTTTTACAACGCAGGCTTAGCTACCGATCAAGCTACTCTTGCAGACGGGATAGATGTTAACGCGTACGATCGAATTGTCTATTTCTTTGCTACGGCCTCCGCTTGCAATACTGCAGGAATGGGCACCGTAGAAGGAACTCCTAGCCGGTCTTACCTTGATGGTACGTATAAGCTTGAAATCATCGCCCACGAAATGGGACACAACTTAGGGCTATATCATTCAAATGCTCTTGATTGTCATGGAGAAACATTGGGAGATTCTTGCACTGAAATTGAGTACCAGGACACAGTAGATACGATGGGCGGTGACAAGGCTGGCCATTATAATGCAATTCAAAAAGAACGCTTAGGATGGCTTAATTTTGGACAATCCCCCACAATTCAGGAAGCCACACAAGGTGGAGTATATTCCATTGCTCCATACGAGACTCCAAACACAGAAACCAAAGCCCTTAGACTTTTCAAGGGCTACGATCCTATTTCAAGTAATCCTCTTTGGTATTACCTTGAATTCCGCCAAGCCCTAGGCCTTGATGCGTTTTTGTCTGATCGGTCGTATCGCTTATATCGGGAAGATGTGACCAACGGAATTGAAGTGCTTCTCAAAAGGGAAGGCAAGCTAAGCCCGCTACTGCTCCATATGAAACCGCAGTCAGAATATACTAGTATCTTTGGCTTCCCTGACTGGCGAGACCCAATACTGAACAATGAAGCCACATTTATCGATTCTCGAGAAGGGATCTCGATCCACGTTAATTCGATAACTCCTGAGCAGGCTGAAATAGAAATTCAAGCCATTCCACCAACCTGCACACGAACAGCACCGGAGTTATCTATAGATCCGAGTACATCACAATGGGTTACGGCTGGAAGTACAGTATCCTATCAGGTCACAGTCACTAACACGGATCAAGCCGAATGCGGCTTAACAGGATTTTCTTTTTCCACAACAAAATTAGAAGAGTGGACTATTAGTCTACAACCTACTTCTGTCACACTCAATTCTGGCGAATCCACGACAATCCAACTTTCCATCACATCTCCTTCCTCCGAGCCAGAAGGCTTTTACGATATTACGGTATCTGGCTTCAACCAGGCGGCACCAAGTCAAGAAGGAAGCACTGTGGCTACCTATGTCATATCAGATGATGGGGAAAATTCTCCGCCATCGGTTATCAACGACACCGCGAACGTCTCGCCAGGGAATTCGGTTACGGTGGATGTACTAGCCAATGATAGTGATCCAGATGGCGGCACATTGCAGATCGTAACTGCAACTCAGGGGAAACAAGGCACAGTCACAATCAATAGCGATGGAACAATAACCTTTCTAGCTAATACAGATGCAAAGCGGAGCGATAAATTCAACTACACCGTGACCGATGGGGAATATCTTTCGACTGGAACCGTGACCGTTAAATTTTCAAAAGGCGATTCTGAGGGCGGTGGTAGCAAAGGCGGTGGAAAACCACAAAAATGATGTCTTTTTTTCAAAATGAACCCCTTGAACTACCTAAACTTCGAAAAAGATGGGAATGGGCTTCTGCCCATTCCCATCTCCATCCAAGCATATATCAGCGTTGGAATACAGACCTTGTTACTGACATAGGTAGCATGTTGCAGAAGCTGGCATTTCAGCCTCTACAGTTTGGCCAGTAACATTGGCAATACCAGTCGCATCAACCGTGTCGGTAAATGAAGCCTGCGTTGGATTCGTGGCATTCACGGTAGCGGGGAAATAAGACCCTGAATAGGCCATACATTCCCCCATTTCGGATCCCGCCCCATCTGGGTCTTTTGCCAGTTCCAAACCCGAAGCAACAATACCGGCTTTGTCATCTACTACTGTGACATTTGTCAATCCTATGTCGCCGGTGTTACAGACTTGGCCGCCAAAGTCAACTTTCACCACGACCCGATCATCACTTGGATCATTTGGCGTTCCGAATTGATCGATCACGATGCTGGTACTGCATTGCTTACTCACCGTCAATCCTGGATTAACCGGAGGGGGCGGACACTGGCTGGTAAGAGGAATATCGAATCCAGCAGTGATGGTTTTCGGTTCCCCCGTATTCGGAGCGGCTTCTACTTCCAGCCGAATTGTCGGTTGACTCATCGAACTTTCAAAGGATTCTGGCCCAACCATTTCAGTTGTATTCCCCGGCAATGGACTGGGTAGGGTACCAGTCAGAATCACCTTATCTGTACCGTCTGGATTTCCATTTACCTCATACACTGTATAAGTGACATCGTAAAGTGTTCCCGCCCCATCATTCACTATGTCAAAGTCATAGGTAAACTCAAATGCAGATTCATCAGAAGTAATACTTCCTGTCAAACAGGAAATAGCTCCATCTATCGAACAGACATCCAATTCACCATCAACAAAATCTTTCAAAGTGGCTGACAAGGAATCGGAGGAACGGGTTGTAGCCATGAAACTTGTAAAACAGGGGGTTTCGCCTGGGGCAGAACCCAGAAGTTTACTAACATTAATACCACCTTCGAAGAAGGTCACAATTGGAAATGGCCCATCTCCCACTTCTCCTTTTCCCACATATTCCCAAGGGGATTCACTTTCAGCCAGATTCGAGACAGCGCATACATCATAGTCTCCTCCACCATCACCACATTGCCCTGCATTCCCCGATAAGAGTCGAAGGTTATCTTTTTGTGAAGGATCCCATTGGTAAGCAGCTATGGACTCGAGAGTTCCATTTCCCCCAAAGTTCGCCAAAATAAGAATGTCGTTTTCTGAATGTACACCAGTGAATGAACCGTCAGGCTGACTAGCCACGTTTCCTTCAAAGAACCAAAACCCTAATTCGGCGCTTCCTTCGTTGGTAAATCGGTCAGCACCAAAATAGATGATTAGATCACCATTGGCATCCGTATAAGAGGCGGAATATGAATTGGTAATATCATTCTTATCTGGGAAACCACCACCTCCACCTGCACGCCAAGACCACCGGTCAATATCTTGAGTATCTTTTTTCCCTCCATCAAAAATGCTCAGCAAGCCTGCATCGTTTAGAATACCGGTAAAGGCAGAAGAGGTCCCTCCTCCACTAGCCAATACTTCCCAATCATCTCCGGGAGCTGCCTCTTCAATCGCATTGCCCTCTAATTCAAATAAGCCATTGGTGTCCACACCCGCAAACACTGACCCACTTCCAACAAATCCAATACAACCCCAAAAGGCTGCGCTGATTGCTATTTGTTTACATAAAGAATGCATAGTACCTTTCTCCTTCCCTTTAGTACTCATCCATGTTTCTGTTTCTCCTACGATTTCCAAATTAGAAACTTGGGAGAGTACCTTGGATGAATCAACAACGTTATGAAGTAAAAAAGCCACGAGGCAAAAAGGGGGATGAGACATGATTCTCAAAATTTTTATGGAAGGGGGTTTTATCAAACACTTCTTTTCTCGTACCTCCGCACCTTCTTTTGGACCTTGTCTCTCTTCACTGATGGTCCTTCCATGGACACAAAGCTCCCTTCGGGGAAACCACGGTTGAGCATTCAATAGAACGGAACCTACAAGCCTCCCTATTGGGACAACCGCCAGCGCACGATTGGACGGTTCCCTCCTTTCTGTTTGGTAAAGTAGACCCAAACACGCCTATTGAGGCGGTCTCTGCTTCCCCATTCCGGTCAGCCGAAATGTTTAATTATTTTGACGTTGGAGGGTCGTAGTCAGAACAGACCTTGACCGAGCATCGCTGGGAAATGAAATAAGGAGGGGGTTGGTCTTAACCGGAGGCCTAAACCTTCTAGAGGGGAGTGACTTTCATTCAGCCACAAGCGGTAAAGGCCGGTTAATAGAACAGTACTTCCAAAATTGGAAGCAAAAAAAATGCTAAGTGTAAAAATTGCGACAAATATCACACATTACTCAACCCGAGTAAATCAATCTCCCTTCAGAAGTCATGGAAATACTGATACTTTGCGCTTGAAAATTTTGCTTCTTATCCAATAAAGGTCAAATGGCTGCCAACAGAATGTGACATACCTCACATTCCAAAATCATTCCTAAACAAAAAAACATTATCCGATTGGATACAGAATTTATCCGATTGGATACAGAATTTCGCTTTCACAAACAGGAATATCTTCATGGGACCTGATTTGGTTCGTAGCATTTTTCATCATGACGGGGAAGCAAACCAATCTACAGGATTCCGCTTTTCTCATGAGTTCCAAAAAAGTTTTCTGAGACTTTCGTTTGAACCTGGATAAGGTACTTGAAACTACGGAGCGTAAATACAGAGAGCAGAATCTTCTTGTTTATTGCATAGGAAATTGAATCTGACATGATGTACTAGGTAGAAATGCTCATTTATGATGATTCAAACACGTATTGACCACTCTGCACTTCTACGTTAGGCGGACTCCCGGATTCTTCAAAAAAGTCATAGCCCTCTTTGAGATTTCGCCAAAATTCCTGCCAAGGTGAATCAGCGTGCTGTGCCATATTTTCGGAGGACATCCTGAACGGAAACACATGTACACGAAAGTATGGTTGGCCTTGACGAAGGGCCGCATCGGCCAGGGTGTAAATTTCTTCAATTCCAGCATCAGTCATGGCATAACATCCGATGGACACACAATCTCCGTGAACCATCAAAAAATTTCCCGTTCGACCGTGATAACGATCAAACGCATTCGGATACCCAAGATTAAACGAAAGGTGAAATTGGCTATAGGGATTCATTCGACCCGGAGTCACAAAGTAAAACCCTTCGGGGCTTTGCTCGTCACCCTGTTGGAGTTTAGGACCTAACTCCCCCGAGAACGTACAAATCGGATACGTCTTAAACAGCCTGAATCGCCCCTCATGTTCCACCCAGACTTCGAGCTCCGCGGATTCCTTAAAAATCCGGATAAAAATAGGAGCTCCCCATGTGAGGCCGCTTGCCTGAAAAGCCTGTTCCAAAGAAGGTTGAACCCGCTGAATAGCCGCGCGAGAGCGATCACTTGAAGGAGGTCCGGCAGCTTGCCCTTCAGTAAATATTCCTGCAACTACTGTGAGCATTATCATAATGTGAATTTGGACCATAGGATTTAGCAATTGCCTGTTTTCATTAGGCGTGTTGCCTTCAATCATACCCATCCCTGCACCATTTCTTCCAGCCTACACATTTCCCTCACTCCATTTCCCGGTCCTGATGATGCAACGTTCCAGACGTATTTGGTATCGTCTAGGCTCCATTTCCTCAGGAAACTTTTAAGGAGCGGCACACAATGGCGGACTTTGAAAAACTCGGGGAATTCTATTTGGGCCGGCCCTACGATTTGGCCAAGAAATCTTCCAAACCGGGCCTCTTGCTGTATGATTCCAAAGATTTGGTGACCCACGCGGTCTGCGTGGGCATGACGGGGAGCGGAAAAACCGGCCTCTGCATCGGATTGCTGGAAGAAGCCGCCATCGATTCTGTTCCGGCCATTATCATCGACCCTAAGGGAGATATCGCGAACCTCCTCCTCACCTTTCCTGAATTACGGGGAAAGGACTTTTTACCCTGGATTAACACGGAAGAAGCTGCCAAAAAGGAGATGACTCCTGAGGCCTATGCCGATCGGGAGGCCGAGAAGTGGAAATCGGGTTTGGCATCTTGGGAACAGGACGGAAAACGCATTGCCCGACTTCGAGACTCGGCGGAATGCCTGGTCTACACCCCCGGAAGCACAGCGGGTTTACCCGTGTCCATTCTCCAATCGTTTTCTGCGCCTCCACAAGCCCTAATCGATGACCCGGAACTCCTCAGCGAACGGGTCAGCACGATGGCCACGAGCTTGTTGAATTTGGTCGGCATCGAGGCAGATCCGCTTCAAAGCCAGGAACATATCCTCTTGGCCAACGTATTGGAATCAGCCTGGAAGGCCGGGAAAGACTTGTCCCTCCCGAAATTAATCCAGCACATCCAGAAGCCGCCATTCACCAAATTGGGCGTCATGGATCTGGAATCGGTCTTTCCCGCAAAAGACCGATTCGCATTAGCCATGCGATTCAATAATTTGTTGGGAGCACCGGGCTTTTCCGTGTGGTTGGAAGGCCAGCCTTTGGACTTGAATCAGATTCTGTACACCCCCTCCGGCAAACCACGAATGGCGATCTTCTCTATCGCCCACCTCAGCGATGCCGAACGCATGTTTTTTGTCAGTTTGTTGCTCAATCAAACCGTGAGTTGGATGCGAACCCAATCCGGCACGACGAGCCTAAGAGCCTTGTTGTACATGGATGAGGTATTCGGGTTCTTCCCTCCGGTCAAAAACCCTCCTTCGAAGGCTCCTATGTTATCGCTCTTGAAGCAGGCAAGAGCCTTCGGACTGGGAGTCGTACTGGCGACCCAGAACCCTGTGGATTTGGATTATAAGGGGCTCGGAAACACGGGGACCTGGTTTATCGGAAGGCTTCAAACGGAGCGAGATATGACCCGGGTACTGGATGGGCTGGAAGGGGCTGCGGCCCAGTCAAAAGGGGGCTATGACCGGCGAACGATAGAATCTATCCTCTCGGGGCTGGGAAGCCGCAAGTTTTTGTTGAATAACGTCCACGAAGATGGTCCTGAAGTGTTTGAGACGCGATGGGTCATGTCCTATCTCCGAGGCCCCCTGACCCGCAATCAGATTAAGACTTTGATGGATCCTTTTAAAGAACAACAAAAGTCGCCTGAAGGAGGGCCGACACCTTCTCCTAAAAATTTGGGAAACATTTCTTCCTCGGCCCAAACCTCCCCACCTATTCTTTCTCCGAATATTTTTCAATATTACATTCCCATTCGAATAACCCGACCGGAAGGTGCGACCTTAGTGTATATGCCGATGCTTTTGTGCACCGCATCGGTCCATTTTATCGATGGGCGGAGAAAGCTCGATGAATCTCGAGAACTTTCACTTTTTGCCTCCATCTCCGATGGTCCCACCTCTATTGACTGGGAAGAACCCATTTCCTGTGACCTTGCACCCGATGACCTTGAAACAGAGCCAGAGGAAGATGCGACCTTTTCCACCCTCCCAACCGTTGCCAACCAAGCCAAGCATTATAAAACCTGGCAAAAAGAATTCATCACTTGGGTATATCGTCACCATACCCTCGAACTCTGGAAGAGTCCCACCTTTAAAACCATATCTCAAGCTGGAGAGAGTGAACGGGATTTTCGATTACGACTCCAACAACTAGCCAGGGAAAAGCGGGATGAGGCAACCGAAAAACTCCGGAAAAAATATGCAACCAAGGCGACCCGGCTAGAGGACCGCATCCGTCGAGCCCAACAAGCCGTTGAACGGGAAGAAGAACAAGCTACGCAACAAAAATTCCAGACGGCAATTTCCATCGGAGCCACGATCCTCTCTGCGGTGTTAGGGCGGAAAGCCGTGAGCCGTTCGTCCATGGGCAAGGCGACTTCGGCCATTCGAGGAATAAGCCGTTCACGAAAAGAAAGCCAGGACATTCAACGCGCGGAAGAAAACGTCGATGCCCTCCAAGAACAATTACGCGAATTAGAGAGTGAGCTGAATGAAGAAATCGAGAACATCGCCCTTCAATATGATGCTCAGAAAGAAAGCCTAGAGGCCATCAAAATCCGCCCCAAAAAATCCAATATCTCACCCCAAGTCGTTGGGTTAGGGTGGGTACCGTACTGGGAAGATTCTGAGGGGCAACGGACTTCGGCTTGGCAATAAATGCCATGAGCCTGATTATCTTTTTTTGCCCTTCGGGTCAATTCAATTCACCCTCCCCCTTTCTTTTCCTTCCTCGAATCCCGTATGCTGGCCCTCGTGCCGTACGTATCCCCTCTCCGTGAGATGCAGAACCATCCCTCTTCATGATTCATCAGCTCAAATAGCGTAAACGTTTTGTGGTCATTTCGGAAAAAGGATTCTCCCATGATGATTGGTTATTCTTTTGAGCCAACCGGACAGCAAGGCCGGCTCGTACTTTGGCCGATACTTGTCAGCGTAACCATCCTCTCCTTCGGATGCAGTCAGGTGTATTACGATGCCCTGGAACAATTGGGCTATCACAAACGAGACCTGTTAGTGAGCGATGTGGAGAAAGCCCGTGATGCCCAGCAAGAGGCAAAAGAACAATTCAAATCTGCGCTGGAACAATTTACCACCGTCCTGAATTTTAAAGGTGGAAAACTTCAGGATAAATACAATACCCTGAATGCCGAATACGAGACGAGTGAGGCGAGGGCACAAGCGGTCCGAGATCGCATTGCTTCCGTGGAATCGGTCTCGGAAGCCTTGTTTCAGGAATGGCAAGCCGAACTCCAGGAGTATTCGAGTGCCAATTTACGAAAAAGCAGTCAAGCCAAGCTGACACAAACGCGGAAACAATATGCTCACCTCATCAAAGCCATGAAACGCGCCGAATCAAAAATGGATCCGGTCTTAGCCAAATTTAAAGACCAAGTCCTCTTCCTGAAACATAACCTGAACGCACAAGCCATCGCCTCCCTGAAAAGTGAACTTGGAGCCGTAGAGAGCAATATTCAAGCGTTGATAAAAGAAATGGAAGCTTCGATTAAAGAAGCGGATTCTTTCATTACCTCCATGTCCAAGGATCAAGCGTAACCCCCAGTGTTCATACCCCCCTCCTCACCCATATCCGCACGCAGGGAAACCAACGGTATGACACCTTTTGGGTTACCTGAGGTGTAGAAGGAGGTACTTATGGGAGTCATTTCTTGGATTGTATTCGGGCTCGCCGCAGGTTTCCTTGCCAAGTTCATCATGCCAGGCAAAGATCCAGGTGGACTGATCGTTACGGCCCTCATTGGATTAGCCGGAGGAGTGATCGGAGGGTTTATTGGAACAACACTAGGATGGGGTGATGTGGAAGGATTTGACCTTCGAAGTATGGGGCTTGCTATCGTTGGGGCCTGCCTCCTCTTGTTTGGCTACCGAAAAATTCGGGGATGACCCCATTCAACACGAACAGCCCCAGTAGCCTAGATCCCATTTACTAATAATGTTTATTCCCTCCGAGGAATGGTGTAATTCAAAGACCAGATTTTGGTTCATGAGGGTATAAGCCTCCTTAGAAGAAGCGTAAACCCCTGTATTCAAAGCGTTACATAGGCTTAACATTGGCCAGAGCAGGACTGCTCAATGGCTATTCACGGCCTGTGAACAAAAGCCTTTATCAACAAACATCCCGCCTTTCTGTGGATAAGCACCATTTTTCTCATTAAAAAGAAAACTCCTTTCTCAAGTCTAAAATAAAAAAGTCAAGAAAAAAGTTTTTCTACTTTTACGGCTACGCCATTTTTTTTACACCACTACATTTGGTAGAAAAAATTTATTTTCATACAATGCATAATTAATGGGCAATTTGCTCATTGGTTCATGAATCCTTGGAAAACTGAACTTCAGTAGCCAATAAACACCAGGTTATCCACAAAATTTGGGGAATACATTTTTCCACTCTGGTCCACTTTTTGCTTTGTGAATTTTTCTCGTAGTTTTTTAAGGTTTCATAGGAAAAATTGCTTTATTATCCAACCAAAAGCCTTCATTTATGAAGGACAAGGAATCGAGCCTACCACCAGATCGACTCTGGCAACCAACTTCCGCCAAGTGGTTTTTCGTAGTATTTGGTGGTTTGGTAGGATACGCAATCCTTCGCTACCATATCGCGGGTGATGTCGAATGGCGTCACTTTCCTCCGTTTATTCCCAACAAAGCCACCTCACTGGCGGCTGTGATATTCGTGTCTGTTCCTACCTCATCAACAAGAGCATCCATTGGCGCTACGATGACCCAGCCCTGAGACTAGTCGTCATCAAATACTGTGGCCTGATGAGATTTTTCCTGGCAGCCGCACACGCCCTCTTCTCCGTATTTATCCTCTCACCAGCCTACCTGGTGAAATAGTTCGACGAAGCCGGTGGCTTAAATCCGTGGGGTGAATTAGGCTTGGGGGGTTCGTAGGCTCATCCTGAAAATGATACCCTCGACAGTCAGTATGGTTTAGAAGCCTACTGGAAACTCCTGGTCCTCCCCATTCTTTGGGTAACCCAGGGGTGCAGGTCATCTTTGAGCCGACATTCAACTCCAATGATGATGTCATCACCATTGGCCAGATCAAGGCCCGACTCTTTTTCTAGTGAGTCGGGAAACATCCCAACAACACCAGGGGCTTTTTTCTCCATACCAGATCTGAAAAACGAACACATTTTGACATCGCAGGAGAAAAGGAGAAGACAGGACGTTAGTTATTGCCGCCTTGGCCTATTTCATGAGTAGCGGAAAGAGCCAACCCGATGGCCCCAACAATACACAACATTTCTTCCAGACAATCACAACATGACATGATGAGTGCTTAAAAGAACACCGATGACTGGAAAGATTCAAAAAAAAGAAACCGTTTTTCTCTTGGCATTCTCCCTCGGTTCCTTCGCCCTTTCCTATGGCACCGCTATCGTGTTTGCCCGTGCCCTTGGTGCCAATGGATACGATGACTATGCCGTGGCCATCTCGTCAGCGGTTATTCTTTCCACATTAGCCGAAATGGGTACGGGCAAATATGCCCTTCGAATTATTCCTGCCTACAGTGAACGACGTGATTGGTCGGCCGCCCATGGATATATCCGTTTTAGCGCGGGACTGATCTTAGTGACGAGCAGTCTCCTGGCCATCGCCGGAACCGCGTGGGAATATTTCAAGGATGGGCAGTTTGGCAACTATGCCTTGGGGTTTGTGCTTCTTTTCTTGCCCATCATGGCTTGGGTGGGAGCCGGAAGCGAGCTTCTCACGGCCAATCGCGCGGCGATCCAATCCGCATTCATCACACGATTACTCGTTCCTGGGGCGACCCTGATTTTCGCTATCATATGGGTCGCTTCCCCCTGGGACCTAACTGCCTCCCAAGGGGTCCTGTGCTATGGCACCGGATGGATGGCAGGGCTGATTGCCGTCTTCGTGTTCCTGAAGCAAACGACGAGAGAAGAGATATACATAGCCCCGACGGAACATCGAACACGGGAATGGTTAGTCAGCATTTGGCCGTTTTTGTATTTCGCACTACTAATCAGTGTACTCGCAAAAATAGGAGTCATTATCCTGGAATTTGTGGCGCCACAAGAAGCGACCGTGGCCGTGTATTCCGCTGCCGCCGAAACGGGAACCTTCATCTACATCGTGGCCAAGTCCACTGACAAACTCTATTTGCCAACCGTCTCCACCATGCTTGAGCAAAAAGACCAATCCGGACTCACACAGGGTCGCTGGGACCGCTGGGCCTGGCTCGGATCCCTCTGTGCCACGTTCTTACTCGTCATAGTTATTTTTGGAAAACAGATTCTCGGACTATTTGGCCCCGAATTCGTGGATGGGTACGCAGCCTTGTGTATCACCGCGTTCGCGACCGTGGTCTGGACCATGTCTTCTTTAGCCCCGTCGTATCTCAAATACGTCCAGAGACAACAATTTGTCGTAGTGGCGACAACCTTGACGGTTCTCGCCCACATTGTTCTGTGTATCCCTCTCGGTTTTTGGTATGGAGCTACCGGCGCTGCCATTTCATACGCTATCCCCGTGATCACGATGTATCTGACCATGGCCATCATGGCAACGTGGGAATTACGAAAAATGAATGAACCGTCATGACTTTTTTCAGAACGAGAACTTCAACGAGCTTCTCTACACACTCAAAAAAATTCTTGTTGCCTGGTGATAGCTGTTGACCTGAGTGTGTGGTTTTGGTAAAAACCGCGCGATCCTATCAGTTATCTCTTCAATTCGTTTCCAACCAAAACTTCGGAGGTCCCCCCCATGAACCCTGTAGAGGTCCATGCTCATTGGTCCAGGCGTTCGTTTCTTCAAGCCTCACTCATGACCCTCGGACTCTTCGGGAGCCAAATAGGCTTCCCAAGCACCAGCCAGGCCAGCTTGAAACATCAAGGCCGGCTTCGCCTGTTTAACATGAACACCAAAGAACGGTTAAAAGTAACCTATCGAAATCACAGCGGGAGGTATGATCAACAGGCCCTGGAGGATCTGAATGTCTTTTTTCGATGTTCTCATTCTCACCAAGTTCACCCCATGGACCTGCGTTTATTGGAATACGTTAATCTGGTCGAGAAATTAGTGGGAGAAGGCAAAGAAATCCGCATCTATTCCGCCTATCGCTCTCCTTCTTACAATAGATTGCTGGTGAGGCTCGGCCGGGGAGCTGCTCCGAACAGCCTACACACCATGGGCAAAGCCCTCGACTTTTCCATCCCGGGCATCAAACTCTCCCATGTCCGCCGAGCCGCGTATAAAATTAAATGGGGCGGCATTGGCTATTACCCACGCCAGGGGTTCCTCCACCTTGATACCGGCCCTGTACGGTTTTGGTAATATTTGCTTTTCATAGAAGACTGTCCCGCTTCGTTGCGTGTACCGTCTTCCCTCTTTCACAGCCAATTTCACTTTGGAACAGGTTTAATTTCGACGAAGTGTTTAACTGAAGACACCCCTTCCGTCTTCCGGATTATTTCCAATACTTTGTCTAACTCCACTTGACTCCCGGCACGGCCAATCAGATAAATCTGATTGCGGACCGAACGCCACCGATAATTCACGGAGGTGATTCCCTCTTCAGCCACCAATTGCGCTTCGATTTTTGTCGCGATCCAAAAATCGTCCACACTTTGCCCCATACCTTCGGTATCTTTTTTATCGTGTTCTTCAGCTTCTTTTCTCCGTCGCTCTTTTTCCTCCGGCGTCACGATTTGAATCTCGTCATACACCTGTTTGACACGCGCATCGAACTTGGCCATCTTCACAACTTCCTGACGGACTGCCGGATCGTCCAGCGTTCCGGTCAGCATGACCCGTTGTTCCCAGACATCAGTATTGACGTCGAGAAGGAGCCCTTTATCCTTATCCGATAGACCGGACAAGATACCTGTAGCAATTTTAGTATCCGTCACCTGGTCATCTGTCGTTCGATCTTCAAAGGCCTTTTTCCCGGTTTCAATCATCACGGTCGTACACCCGCCCCATAACAATCCCAAGACGACTAGAATCGTCCACATGTCACGACTACGAGTAATTTCCATGTTTGTCTCCTTTTCAGGTAAAAGCCACAATCACACAAGGTTTTGTTCAGATCCTATCCCTCCACTTTTGCCATATGCACCACATGTTGTGGGAATGGAATCGTCAACTGTTCTGCGTCAAATTGTTGCTTCAATCGTTTGGTCAAATCAAACTTCAACGGCCAATAATCACCCGCTTGACACCAGACCCGAATGGTCAAATCCACGGAACTTTCACCTAAATTGCCCACCACCACGAACGGCTCTGGATCTGCTGCCACCCGTTCATCCGCTTTCACCAGGGTTTTTACCACCTCAATCGCTTTATCAATATCGTCCGTGTAGTCGATACTCATGACCAGGTCCACACGTCTGGTCTCATGATGACTGTAATTTTTGACGATCGCTCCCCACACCTGACTATTGGGAACCAAAATCTGGACGTTATCAGGAGTGGCCAATTCGGTAATAAACAGAGTCAAGGATTTCACCGTTCCAGAAATACCGGCGGTTTCCACGAATTGTCCGACCTGAAAAGGCCGAAAAATCAAGAGCATAACCCCGGCGGCCACATTACTTAATGTACCCTGCAAAGCTAACCCAATGGCCAACCCAGCCGCACCAAATACGGCGATTAAGCTAGTCGTTTCCACTCCGAATTGGGAAAGGACTGCCAGGAGGGTTATAATAAGGACGACATACCGAGAAAAACTGGAGAAAAAACTAATGAGGGTCTCATCCAGTTTTCCTGATCGTTGTAGCCAGGCTTTCACCGACTTCTGGACCCACCCTGCCGCCATTTTCCCTACGATAAAAATGAGAATGGCACCGATGACCTTCAAGCCGTAGGTCGTTAACAGGGCAATCCCTTCTTTCACGGAATCTTCCATGACAAACCTCCTTAGAAAAAAACCTTCTAGTATTCATTAGTTTTCACCAGGATTCCAGTCGTCCAATCACCACTGACTATCCCCAAGCCAGAGAAAATATTCCCAAATAAAAAGATTGTACAGAAAGGAAAGGGACGTTCAGGACGGGAGAGGGAAGTTTGAAGCAAATCAATCAGCTTTCTTAAGAGATTTTAAAGAGGAATCTCTCCTCGGCTTTGAGCCAGACCAAGGAGAGATCCCTATCAGAACTTATCGTTCTCCACGAAGTCGGCTGAGCCAATGCTCCATTTGTTTGCCAGCGGCTTCCCTGCCTCCGAGGCCAAAGGAAAGCGCTACGGCTACGGCTATGGCACCGAGGGTCAACCCGAAAGCAAGGTTCACAATATCATCAGCCAATCCCATGGCTCGCAGGCCCATAGCCACTACTAACCCCAGAATGGCAAATTTCGCGATATTGGCCAACACTCCAGCGTCGGACCCTTCCACTCTGCGAATGGCTTCACCTGCCAATTTCGAGAGCCAAAAACCAATACCGATAATGACGCTCCCTAACAAGATCTGCCCACCAAACTGGATGAACATCTCCACTAAGTGAGAGAGTTGGCCAAAGCCTAACCGATTGGCCGCTTCGACTGTAGCAAATAGCATAATAAAAAAAATCAGGATCTTCCCAACTAATTGAGAAGGAGTCGCCAACCCTTGGAAAAGATGATCCATCCCAAATTTTGCCGGAAGTTGATCCAGTCCCATACCACCCAGCAAATTACTCATCAAATGGGCGATAAGCCGAGATAAGAAAAAAGCCACGGACAAAATGATGCCTGCGGCGAAGATGTTGGGAATGGCCCCCATCATGGAATTGAGCATTTGAGTGGCAGGCTTGGTGATGACTTCGATATTCAATGCCTGTAAAGCGGCTATGAGAGCGGGCACTAAAATGAGGATATACGCAATGAGCCCGACCAGGTTAGAAAGAGAAAGGGTTCCCTGAAGACCTGTTTTCGTTCCCAGTTGGTCGGCCCCACTGGCTGTCAAAAGACTGCTCAATAAATCCCGCACGATCTTGGCGACAAACCATCCCACAAACCCAATGATCAGAGCCCCAAACACGTTAGGAATCATGCCCACGATGGTATTGACCATATCCTGCACAGGCTCCAATATTCCTTGCAACTCCAGGGTGCCGAGGATTCCCGGGAGAAATAGGAGAAGAATGAGCCAAAACAAGACGTTTCCCATATTCTCACTCATCGGGCTCATTCCGGCGCCAGCACTCAGTTTTTCATCCAACTGAGTGGCTTGAAGGCCTTTGGTCACCAGTGTCCGCACCACCGTGGCCAATACCCACGCAATCAGGAGTAACACTCCTCCTGCGATCAATTTGGGAATAAAGGCCAGGACTTGATCTACCAACACTCGTAACGGTCCTGACACCAGCTCTAAATTGAGGGCATTAAAAAACCCGACCAAGACTAAGAGCAACACGAGATAATAGGCCGCTGCTGCCGTCCCCCCTTCCACATCGACTTCCGTACCGGTGGTGGCCCCCAGATTTTTATTGAGATTCAACAGGCCCAATCCCTTACGGACTCCAGCTCGAATGGCCACCGCTACCAACCAACCGACGACAAGGATTCCAAGCGCCCCCAGTACACTGGGCAGAGTAGCACCTAATGTTTCCTGAAGAGTTTCCGTTAATTTTGTCATGTCCATGGGTGACTCCTTTCGGTGAAGGTTCACGTAGGGGGGCCCGTCATCGATTACGACAACGAGAACCTGGAAGGGTGAGAGGGATATTGATGCAAAGTCGTTTCTGGGGACAACACCTCCAACACAGGGACCTTTTATATCCGGTTACTGAATCACTAGGGGTCATCCTAGCAAAAAAAATGGCGCCCTCCTAATCTAGGAAGCCGCCATCTATTCTCATCAATTAAAAAATTGGTTAAATCCGGATTAATTCATAATATACAAACGCTCAAGCCTATTCCCGTTTAAATTTCAAATAATTTCACACACCGAACCCTCTCTGATCTTCATTAAGAAAATCACTGGCCGATTACTATCCCCAAAGTTTTTGATGGCCTGGGGCGACTCCTCACCCCTAGAAACCACCCACGAAAGGGTACCCCCTCTAAAGCCCCATTCGTAACCAGAAACCAGGGGCGAGTCATCGCCCGGGCCAAAACTCTTGTGATTTGCAGAGATTTTTAAAGAGATCCCACCTCTTCTAAGAGACTTGCTTCTTTGTTCCTTACGACTTCAGACATCATCAACTCTATCTGCTGATAGTCCAAATGTTTTCTCAATATACCGTTCACCCCTTTTGGAATAAAATCGGCCCAGTGTAATACCCAATCACCATCAACGAGTAAAATGATGGAAGTACCGGAATTCAAAAGGGTATCCAGGCAATCTTGAACGTCATTTTGCTCTTTCTTGATCAAGTACGCCATATCCAAAAACACCACCGAATAACCGGGCTCAAAAGACAAGTGACCTATCAATTGATGAAAAGTTATCGTTTGAGAGCAGTGATATCCTTGAAACGTTAAAATCCCTTGAAGGCAATCCCCAACCATTGGATCCTCAGAGACAATAGCGACTTGCAAGTAATTTTTCGTTAATGTGATTTCCATTAGCCCTTGCAATCAAAAGCCTCTGAATGGTCTACGTATCAATTTCTTGGTTTCGTTTGTATATATCAAAAATAATGCCAAGCTGAATCTATTGTTTTATAAGAAAATTTTTTCACCGAGCGGCGTAAGCTTTTCTCATTAAGACACAAAACCTGTGTCAAAGTGTTTCACGAGAACATTTTTGGAACAAATGGGAAAAGCTAGGAGGGGGAATTCAGACTAGAATAGACTGAGAAACGAACCATTGCAACAACTACCGGTTAGAAACGATGTGGACCCATCCAACTTTTTACGGTCCGGATTAAAATCTGCAGATCCTCATATAATCAAAATAACGTCAACTAAATGTTTCCTCACGAAAAAGATATATGAACTCACAACGGTCAATTCTCGTAGTTATATCCGACGGCAAAAAATACGACGGTATCAGCCTTCTTTGAACCTTCGGCCGGGTCATTATCATAATTCCATTGAACCTGTGCGGATATATTGATGCCTTCCCACACATCGATTCGAATACCCTGAAGTGAATTGATCACATAGGCTGACAAATCGTCCACTTCCGGAAAACCCTGATGTTGGTGAAAGATCGTAAGCTTTTTTATGGGCTCCCATTCCCAGCGTAAGGACCACCGGTAGACAGCATTGTCACTATCTTCGTCAATTTTGCGATTTTCCCATAAATAACCGATCCCGATATCCCCCTGTAATGTCGTATTGGTGAAATAGGGATTGGAAAGATCGCCTTTCTCAAGAAACTGATAACCGGGACCGGTCGTCACCGCGGTTCGCAAATCCAAATCATCGAAGGTATCTTGCTGCATCAGGAGGGCCAACACCCAATAGAATCGTTGGGTCATGAAATAGTTAAGATCCAATGTCCCAAAGGCATTTCGATCAGTCACCCTATCATCCTCTTCGGAATAGAAATACCGTGCATCGAGGATGACGCGAAGACGTTCACTCCTCGCCACAAATCCACCCAACAAATTAATTTGTGCGTCATCTGTATTCCCAGACGAGAATTTTGTCCCCAAATTTAAATTGATTTTAAACTTGACCGGGACTTGAGGAGGAGGGTTAATAGCGGTAACCGTATCTAAATTAATCAGGACCGGCTCGGATAAAGGTTTGCTCGTGAGTCGAAGAGTCCCCGGATCGCCCTTCTCCACGATTCCGGTGACCCGCACATCATCCCCTAGAACCAGAATAATGGGCTGACTAGTCGCAATATTGGCAACCTCTTCCCATTTGATCATAAAAGGTTTATCGGCTCCAAAGGCGGCTTTCACTTGAAGTTTCCCTTCCATCATATCCACGATATCTCCATGAATGATACTTCCATCTTTTAAAACGACGGAACCCAACACACCCGCAGTGGCTACAGAAGGGATAAGCAGAAAGAAGAGGAACAACACCACATGCACAAAATAAATCATCAACGAATCCTTTCGTTGGTTAGC
Source organism: Nitrospirales bacterium (assembly GCA_965223275.1). Classification (GTDB taxonomy): domain Bacteria; phylum Nitrospirota; class Nitrospiria; order Nitrospirales; family UBA8639; genus Nitrospira_E. Next base: position 3,019,600 of record OZ244992.1, on the reverse strand, counting down.
AATCGAACCACTGTTAGCATGCATCAACATACGGTGATAGACGTGATAATCCAGGCGGTTAGTGCAAAACTGGAGTGCGTCATGGAAACTTCAAGGCGTTAGAGGGGTACACTCGGGTGAGATTGGATGCAATGGCAATAAAGGGGAATTTTTCAAGACCGTCAAGGAGCTTCAAAACCGCTCTCAACAAATCATCAAACCGCTACGGCCAAACATCTGATGTTAAAAGAAATGAGAGATGAAGGCAACACCCAGACACAGGAAAAGTGAAACGGATACAGACTCCCTTCCTGCCTATTTTTTATTCCCTAAACTGAGACCACGAAATATTCAAATCCCGCAGCCGTCGATACAACGTGGAACGGCTCATACCAAGCACTTTCGCGGCTTGACTCCGCTTCCCTTGTGTTTGTCGAAGCGCTTGCAAGATATGATCTCGTTCCTTTCCTTCTGCCTGGGGAGCATCAGTGCTCTCATCCATGAAACACCTGACTTCTGGAGGTAAATCCCCAGGTTGTATCATCCTCCCCGAACAACGGATCAGGGCATATTCAACCGCGCTTTTTAGTTCTCGCACATTCCCTGGCCAGGGGTAGTGAAGTAAATGTTGTCTGGCGTGCACAGAGAAACTCTCTACAGATGGTTTCCCCATCGGCCCCCTTCCTCTTTCCAAAAAGGCTTGACAGAGAAGGGAAATGTCACCCGGTCGTTTCCGTAAAGGAGGTAAATCCAACCGAGCGACGCGAATGCGATAAAACAAGTCCGCTCGAAACTGCCCGCGACGAACGAGCTCTTGTAAATGTTGATTGGAGGCTGCAAGGACGCGCACATCGACTTTTCGTGGCTTAGACTCTCCCAGACGAATAATTTCCTTTTCCTGAAGAGCCCGCAGCAAAATCGTTTGCACAGGATGTGGCATATCGCCAATTTCATCCAAGAATAACGTCCCTCCTTGCGCGGCCTCAAAAAATCCTTCCTGATCATACATCGCTCCCGTAAATGCCCCTTTCCTATGCCCGAATAACTGGCTTCCCAAAAGGGATTCCGTCAGCCCTGCACAGTTCACGGCCACGAAAGCTCGATTGGCTCGTGCACTTAATTGATGGATCGCTCGCGCCACAAGTTCCTTTCCTGTTCCGGTTTCGCCCTGGATTAATACGGGAACTTCTACTCGTGCGACATCCCCAATGGTTTGGTATAAGCCCTGCATTTCGTCACTGGCACCAATCAGTTCATGGAAATGAAAAGACCCTTTGGGAGAAGAGGGAGTGGCCAGCCTAGGAAACGCTTCCTTGATCAATACCACTTTGTTGGAAGAATGTTGAGGACCATCATGAATGCCCATCTCAAGATCGCTTTTTCGTCCGAAACCTTTTGGAACGGGAAATCCAATGGATGTCCCAGTTCCATGAGGTAACTCCAGCACACTTTTCAGATTCATCCACTCTCCCTCCGACAACTCAAAAACATCAGCCACCCATTGCCCTTTTGGAGGCAAGGCCTGAGGACCAAGCAACTCAATCGCGTGATGGTTGGCATAGAGTATTCGACCCGTCCGATCAACCAAAAGACTTCCCATAGGCAGTCGGTCCAGCATCGTCGTCAGGTCTTCATTGACTTGCTCGTGCTGTTGCAGCCGTTTGGTCAAGACGGATTTGGCATGCTCCCATTCTTGGCGATCCCGGTCGTGCAGAAGATAGGCCTCACGGGCTTTTTGTAACACGGATTTCAAGGGATGGATGTCAGATGTCACCTGCTGAACAACAAGCTGGTGACGCCCTTCTTCCACGACAGCCGTGGCCTCCAAAAAAATGTCCTGCCCAAAATACTCAGGTTCACTCCATAGCCCGGATCGCAAATACCCCTCTTCGCTTGATAGCCAAAATTTCTCAGCCTCTTCTAAAAAGGATTGAAGAAAATGTGATTGCTGAAGTAGATCCAGGGGTGCAAGAAAAAATTCGGTCGACGCAGGACTCCTAGGGTACCAGTCAGGTATGGGATCATGTAGCTCAAAGACATGACTGGACACCCGTTGAACAACCAACGCATCAAACCACTTCGCCATAATCACCACACTCTCGTAATCAGATCTCACCCTATGGATTCACAAGGTCGGAGCTATCAATTCCCCCCAAACCTTCAAGAGAGCTGAATCGTCAGTTTGTAGGTGGCAAGACCGGGATATTGGTCAAAAGATGGTCCGAGATATCGGACACATCTGTTTCATGGGGGTGATTCAATCATACGACGGGTAAGTTCCAGGAAGGTCTGCTCCACTCCTTGCCCCGTTTTGGCACTCGTTTCTATTATCATCAATGCCTCTCGGGCTAACGAATCCAGCATAGACGCTTCGTACACCCATTCTTGGGTTAAATCGTGCTTATTGACCATCAAGGCAAAGGGCACCTCACCGATGACATTTCTGGCAAACTCATGCAAGTGAACCGCGGTCGACACAGTTTCTTTCCGAGTTCCGTCAACAACCAGGACATACCCTGACGTGCCTCGCAGATAGGAGGCGCGAATTTTTTGAAAATCATCCTCGCCGTATAGATCCCATAGCACGAGCAGCACTTGCGTGTGATTGAGAGTCACGAGTTTCTGATCGATCTTCACCCCAATTGTCGTATGGTAATTTTCCGAAAACAGCCCTGTGACAAATCGCTTAACCAGGCTAGTTTTTCCTACCCCAAACCCTCCCAACATACAAATCTTTTTCTGGATGGGGTTCAAAACGTACTCTGCCCACCGGTATCGGATGCTGGTAAAGGAATTCTCACGTTGAAAGAAACCCGTCTCGCGTGAGAAAGACGGGCGAGACCATTCTGTTTTGAAAGGATTGCCTCCTCAGGCCCTTTTCCAATGGCAACTAAGCGAATATGTTTCCATGGCCCTGTGGAAAGGGCTTGTTTCACAGTTTGAGCACGATGTTGGCTCAACTCCCAATTCAGCTTTTCCAACCCATCGGGACTGGAAAAGCCCTGAATTTCGACGATAGGTTGAACACCGAGGATTTTGGCCTGTTGCTCCAAACTTTGAATATTCTTGCGGATGGAAGACAGCGTGAAATTTTCTTCATCAGAAATTCGTGACTCTTCTATCTCAAAGAATATCTTTTGCCCTTCCAGAACCTGACGGTGACGGTGAAAGCGTGCCCAATTTTTATCGACCAACCCTTGGTGGTCGACTGCTGTGACCCCAGGTAAAAATGGTGCGAAGGCAAGGGCACGTTTCACCCAAGAGTGAGAGGCCTCCCCACGCAAAATCAACTTAGATCCTTCTACATGAACTGAAACACCTTGAGGAGGGGCTAACAGAGATTCTGCCCGTTGGCCCACAAATTTAGGGGTCAAGTCTAAATACGGCTGGAAATGAAAGGAGACATTGTGACCCGTCTGTCCCATCTTGTCCAAAAGTGCCTGAGGATCTCGAGCCAACGGATCACGCAATCCATACAACACCGTCTTTCCCATCTGTTCTTTTGTGGAGGTAATCACCAATCCGTCTTCTTTTCCCACGGCCTCATAAAACCGACTCCATTGTTGATGTTCGTTCCAAGTCCGAGCAGCCCACACCCCTCCAACACCACACAACATCAATAGGAGCATCCAAACCCCCCATGAGATTCGAGATGGTTTCGGAACAAACTGAGCTTGCAAGCAGTTTTCCAAAAAGAGGCGAGTGTCATAAAATGGAGTGATGTCTCCCTGAAATTGCTGAATCAGACCAGAGAATTGGGACTGAACAACCTCGAGGGTTTCCCGGAAGACTCTTCTGAGCTCAACGGGAGGAGTCCCTCGAATTACACCCGCGAGAATAGCTTGAGAACCTTGTTCGACCCATACGGTGAGCTCTCCGATTCGGAGAGATTCCAATGCTTCTTCCTTGGAACTCCCGAAAGAATCACGTACGAAATCCTGAATCGCCGTTAACATTCCGGAAATCACTTCTTCCCCCTGTGCCTGGATTCCCTCGGCTACGACGTGGTTCAAAAGCAGCCCTGTCTGTTTATGAATGAGGAACACCTGCTCCACCCGAAAGTGCAGGGTATGCAGGAGCACGACTTCAGCAAAGGGCCGGCCGGTCTTCCACGCCTCCCATCTCCATTGGAGACCGTTCCAGGACATACTGTATTCCAACGTTTGATTAAAAGACTGCAACATGCCACGCATCGCATCAAGCGTCGCCTTTCGGATCACAGGACCCAGGATTGGGGCGAGAGTATCGACGATCAGATGAGGCGACTGCTTGATCGACACCGACAGGGCCTCTTGAGTAATGGGAATCATTGAGGCCAGAAGTCGTTGGTCTCGTTGGGCTCTCAAACGAATAGCATCGGGCAAGACCCGGCTCACCGCATCAGGCTGTAAGGTAAAATCATCAAGCTGTTTTTGAAGATGGCGTAATTGGGTTTGTTCCGGACCCAGTAACACCTCCCGAAGTTGTGAAAATCCTCGAGATTCTTGAGTGGACGGTTCAATCGAGGGGCGGCAGGATTGTGAGGATGAGGAGGCAGTCATAGGAATTGGCTTTGACCCTATAACCAAAGATTTTTTTGAAAGATGGGATTTGACCCAGCACCGTCCATCACACTAGGTACCCTTCGATTCTGACTGACCATTTTTCAGACGCACGCCCACATCCACAAGCATTTCTGCCAAGACTTCACGATCCGTCTTCTGGACCATCAGATTCTGCACCGCTTGACGAAAATGTGCTTCCAATTTGTCCATGGCTTCCTGGCTTTGCAAATCTAATTCCTTTCGCTGCGCGACTAAGCTTTGCTGTAACGCCTCAACCTGCAAGGCGGTTTCCTGATCCATCCTGGCAAATCCCTGCGTCAAATTGGTTTCAAAACTTTGTACAACCTTCTTCAAATCTACGAACGTATCAACGCGGGTCTTTTTTTCTTCTTGTAGTTGTTGGGAAAGTTGGAGCATTTCTTTCTGAATTTGCCCTTTGAGGTCATCTAGGGTTTGAGTCAATTCATCTCGAAGATTGGCATGATCTTGAAGCATCTGTTGCTCCAGAAGGTCACATCGTTTTTCAAATTCCCGACTTTGTGCGCCGAAGAGAATGTCTCGAACCGTATCTAAACTTCCATTTTCTCCGACCGGTTCGAAGGGAGGATGGTCATGGGTCTCAATTAAAGGGGACCCATCCGATGCATGAGTGACTTGGTAACTGAGTTTTTTTGACCGTTTCGAGGGTTCAACTGGACTCATGATTTTTTCTCCAATGAAAAAATGGTCAAATACCTCCATGAACCATGACTTTGAATAGATTGCTCCATCCTCCATGGTGCAAGTGGTGTTTTCTAGGGTTCAACGCTTTGTGTTCACCTGAAAGACACATCTACAATAATGACACATAGGGATAAACCTACGTAGTGAAGTCACTTAGGATATGAAGCGTAAGACCAAACTTTTAAATAATGATTTTAAGGAAAATTTATTCTAATTTTAGCCTATTAAATGCAAGACAATAATCACATAAATACAATAATACTTCAATTCCACTTAAGTACTACATAAAAATAAGCACAAAAATATAAATTATTTCAACAACTTACATAATACTTTCAATTTCCCTTAAGATACGAATTAGTGGACACACCAATACTAGGTGTGAGTTGAGAAAAAGTGGATTTTTTTTGGAAGAGTTTTCGAAAAGAAAGAATAGGCCTAGAGGCGAGAAAAAAACGGCCTAAACCAATGGTCTAGCTGAAAAGACTAGTCTTTTTCAGGTTCAGAATTTCCATGACGATGGGTCACTCGATCTTCGTCAAAAAGTTCGGCCATCTCCTCGGCCATCAATTCATCTTCCTGAGGGATGGAAACCACATGAAGTTCTTTCCGAGGCTTAGGTGACACATCTTTTGGGGCCACGGTTTCTTCTTCTGGGGTTTTTTTTGAAGAAGGGGGAGTTTTTTCCGCATCGCTCATGGAGAAATCCTTATTGACAGATTTATTCAAATACTTCAAGAAACGATTTTTCCGTGTATTGAGTATGGCAGGATGGGCAGGTCAGAAAATACACCGACTCTCGAACAGAAATCACCGCTCGAAAATTAAGGATTACGCCCCTGTGCCGGCAGGAAGGGCAGGTCATTTCTTGCAGCCGGTACGGAACATCAGGTTGCGTTCGAAGATAAAACTCCATATCCGTATACACGGAGAAGTTATAAAAACAATCTCGACAAATGGCCTTCCAATCCCCATCCTCTTTGACTGTCCTGGAGTCAATCCCAAACCGATTGCCTTTACATACGGCACACTTTACCTGGCTCAGACGTCCTTCAACTTGCCTAACACTCAATTCAACCATCAAAAGCTCCCTACCCTCCAGAAATGAAGGCCATATTCAGTATAGGCCTCTTCCTTGAACTCACGCAACTGATGGCCACGGCTGAAGCCTTTCGCAAGACGAAAAAACCGAATCCTATCCGATAGGAACCTCTTACCTCCCCAAAATCAGGCCCCCCTTTTGTCTCTTTAACCATTTGCCGACAAGATAGGAGTGATCACATGTATTGACAGCCAATTGTTCATCGGAGACCAATGGGACGCCCAAGCTCCTCCTCCATTCATCACGGCAATATTATGGACGGCACTGGAAACCACGATCTCGCCTCCCCAACACTGCCTTTTCGGACGACTACCCATGAAGGAATTCACTCAACCTGACCTCATTGACTTGGAAAATGGCATCGATTGGCTTACCAAACATTTGCCTTCCCAGCAGGTGTTGGTCGCCTGTCGACAAGGGTTGGGACGCTCCGCTTCACTCGTCATCGCCTATCTCTGTTGCCAGAAACATGTGCCTTATGAGACGGCAGTGCGTCAGGTCACTGACAAACGTCCTGGAACCACTCCCCTTCCCAGGTTATCCTTGGCCATTGATCAAATACGAGAAAAGACGGCCAACGGTCCTCATTAGGCTGAGGAGCGATATTCCCTAAGGATATTCCCCTTTTCCCACCCCTTCGGCCTACAAATCGTTTATCTTCTCATTCATCCCTCCAGTCTGGTACAACCTTCTAAACGTGCATGCTGGATCCCAGGCCCTCAGGTTTTGAGGGCACCTCTGGAAATAGCCCGTTTCATCTCATGTGCCCATGCCTGAACTTCCTGAAGTTGAAGTCGTCCTCCGCCATCTGAAACCCCATTTGGTCGGTTCTCAGATCCATGAACTAACGATTCACCGTGCTGACATCGTTCGAAAAGGACACCACTATCTTTCTTGCCTTCCAACGTCCCACATTACTGATGTGATGCGCCGCGGAAAATGTCTCATCATGACCTGTGAACGGTCGAATACTGTATATCACCTTCTTTCAGAACTTGGTATGACGGGCCTCTGGTTATATGAACGGACGCTTGCCACGACCCCACAACACGTACATGCCTGCCTCACAGTTTCCGGGAAGAGGCCATCCACGCTCCATTACTGGAATCCCAGGAGATTCGGTCGACTGTGGATTTTTCGACCTCAAGAATTATCGGAATTCCTTCACCGACGATTCGGACCGGACCCCCTCGAGCTCGATGAACCAACCTTTCTTCGTTTGCTTCGAACTTCAAGAGGACGGATAAAGTCCTGGCTGATGAACCAACGGCGGTTGGCGGGGATCGGGAATATTTACGCGAATGAAATTCTTTTTCGATCGGGCATCCATCCTCATGCCAAAGGATGTGCGTTACGAGTCAACACCTGCCGTCGATTATTTCAAACTCTCCAAAGAGTTCTTCAGGAAGCTATCCAAGCAGGCGGTTCCTCTATTCGGGACTTTCAACACCCAAATGGTGAAAAGGGGTCTTTTCAATTGGTCCATCAGGTGTATCAAAAAACCGGGAGTCTGTGCTCTCATGGATGCCAAAATCGCATTACCCGATTGCAAGGGGAGCGTAGCTCATTTTTCTGCCCTTCCTGTCAAAAGCGACGGTAAGGCGGTTTCTTGAGCCCCCACTCCCCCTTTGATAGAATACATGTAAGATTTTCACGACAAAAACTGGAGGGAACACACCAGCTTACGTGCGCAAAATTAAACTTCAAGAAGGGGTCGACTTAGCCAACCTTTTCGGCCCGCAGGATCTGCATCTCAAAATGATCGAAGGAGAACTCCAGGTGGAAATGGCCGCCCGGGGGGACGAGATCATTTTAAACGGGCAACCCGAGTCAGTCTTGCGGGCCGAACATATTTTGCAAGAACTCGCAGACTGGACCAAAACCTATTATCAGTTAAAACCCGAAGATATCTCCCGCGCCATTCACGCGACTGCCGACAAGCGAGACACCCCGATCAAACCCTACGCCTCTTCCGTCACGAGCTTCTCGGCAAAAAACGGCAAGGTCAATCCCAAGACCCCCACTCAACAAGCCTATTTGGAGGCTATCACCACCTCTGATCTGGTCATTGCCATCGGCCCAGCCGGCACCGGTAAAACCTACTTGGCCATGGCTATGGCCCTGTCCGCCTTAGCACAAAAACAGATGGGACGAATTATTTTAGCCCGTCCCGCCGTTGAAGCCGGAGAACATTTGGGATTCCTTCCCGGTGATTTATTCGCCAAAGTCCACCCCTATCTCCGTCCACTCTACGACGCTCTCTACACCATGATGGATATCGAACGAGCCAATCGTCTCATCGAACGAGGAGAAATCGAAATTGCTCCTTTGGCTTTCATGAGAGGACGAACCCTGGATGATGCGTTTGTCATCTTGGATGAAGCGCAAAATGCCACGACCGAGCAAATGAAAATGTTCCTGACTCGTTTAGGCCAGAATTCCAAGGCCATCGTGACCGGAGACATTACACAAATTGATTTACCGGACTCTCACAAATCCGGGTTGCCTCATGTCGCAGAAATCTTAGCCAATATCGACGGAATCCGGTTTGTGTACTTCTCCGATCAGGACGTGGTTCGTCATAAGTTGGTCAAAGCCATCATCAAAGCCTACGATCGCTTCGAACAGCAGCCCGAGCAGGAACATTCCACTTCCCGGGCTTCCCATCCATCCTCTAACCCTCCCACTGATTCAAGCACCAATGGGAAAGGGACCCGCCGGTAGGCATTCATGGCCGTGTGGTTGGGGACGTCCCTTCGAAACACCAAAATCCGGAGCCACAACCTTCAAATAATCGCTCAATCTATCCTCACATTCACAGGACATTCCAAGGCCCTGTTGAGTGTGTATGTGGTAGGAAAAACGCGCATGCAATCGCTTAATCGCCGCTTCCGCCAGAAAGATTATCCGACTGATGTCCTGGCTTTCCCCGCCACGACCCATCAAAAATCCTGCACACCATTGCTCGGGGATGTTATTATTTGTCTGCCTGTCGCCCTAACCCAAGCCTCCCGCTTTGGGAACACCCACGATGAGGAAATGGCTCGGCTGCTCATTCATGGAATCTTGCATCTTTTGGGTTTTGATCACGAACGATCTTCTCGACAGGCCAGACTGATGGAAAAAACCGAACTGAGGATTTTTGAATCGCTCCAACCCATTCCCCGCCTGGTAAGATCGTAACGATTCACCTACCCAGGCAGGCATCGACCTTTTACGATTCAGTACCATGAACTGGTTACAACGGCTACAGGATGGCTTAGAAAAAACACGAAAGACGGTCTCAGACTCTTTGCGGCAGTTGGTAGGCAATCCACTGAGCCCAGAAGTGTTGGAAGATGTGGAAGCTAGCCTCTTACAGGCTGATGTTGGCGTCAAAACCGTAGAGCGTTTTTTAGAGGAGCTGAAAGCTCAGACGGGGCCTTTTGAATCTTCCGACCCCATTGCCACCCTTCATTCGCTTCTCACAGATATCCTCAAAAAAAGTGAGCAGGATACCCTAGAAACCCTCATTCAACATGGGGCCAAACCTTTTGTCTTACTGGTTGTCGGCATTAACGGTGTCGGAAAAACGACAACCATCGCCAAACTGGGCCATCGCTTTTCCCAGAAAGGATTAAAAACCCTCTTTGTCGCCGGTGACACGTTTCGAGCTGCCGCGATTGAACAACTGGTCATCTGGGGCGACCGGACGGGGATCGACGTCATTAGACACCAACATGGCTCAGACCCTGCCGCGGTCGTCTTCGATGGCATCGTCGCAGCCAAAGCCCGTGAGATGGACGTGGTCCTCATCGATACCGCTGGCCGATTGCATACCAAGATTAACTTAATGGACGAGCTCAAAAAGATCAGGCGGATTATCGATCGAGAAATGCCAGGGGCACCACATGAGACTTTGTTAGTCCTGGACGGAACGTTGGGCCAAAATACCATTGCTCAAGCTCGCCAATTTCATGACGCACTCGGCGTCACCGGTCTGGCGTTAACCAAGCTCGACGGGACCGCCAGGGGCGGTGTCGTGGTCGCTATTGTTGACGAACTGGGTTTGCCCATTCGATTGGTCGGAGTCGGGGAGCAGGAATCGGATCTTCAAGATTTTCACGCAACAGAATTCGTGAATGCCCTGCTTCCACAAGAGAAACCTTCCACCTGATATGTCTCGTCATCGGTCGTACTGGATACTGATTATTTGGTGTCTGTGGGGCGTGCAAGCGGGATGGGCACAAACGCCTGACTCCATCCATCATCGGTTGTCCGTGACCCTCGAACCGGATTCCCATACGATACAGGGGCGCGATGAGATTACCCTTTCACCACCAAGATCTGATGCTTCCTCCCAATCATTTCTCCTCAACCCTCACCTCAAAATTCAATCTATTCAGGTAAATCAGCAAATCGTTCCTTCTGACCGCCTAAGCATCGAGCCGACGGATAATGCCCAAAAAGTCACAGTTCATACCGGGCCAAGAAAATGGGTAAAGATTGCCGTTGCCTATGAAGGGATCATCGATGACACCCCGAAAGCCTCAAAGGGTTTACGGTTTGTCAGACCTGATACCACCACCGGCCATATTGGGAATAACGGGGTGTATCTGACCTATGAGACGTTGTGGTTTCCCACGTTTGAAGCTTCATTGTTTACATTTGATGTCACAGTCAATACCCCGGACTCTTACCAGGCTATCACCCAAGGAGAAGAAACCTCCCAGAAGACTGAAGATGCCCGACGTGTGAGTTCGTGGAGGGGAGAATATCCCACTGAAGGTCTGACATTAGCGGCTAATCAGTTTATCGTGAAACGTCGAACCTGGAGATCCATCCAACTCATGACGTATCTCTTCCCTGCCGAAGCCCACCTGGCAGAAGAGTACCTCGACGCCACTCAGAAGTACTTAGAAGTCTACACGAATCTGTTGGGACCCTATCCCTTCAAAAAATTTGCCGTCGTAGAAAACTTTTTCCCCAGCGGCATCGGACTCCCTTCTTTTACCCTTTTGGGGCAAGGCGTCGTGAGAAGAGGGTACACCCAACCTTATTCCCTTGGCCATGAAATCGTTCATTCATGGTTGGGAAATTCTGTGTTAAATGATCTTTCAAGGGGGAATTGGGTAGAAGGCCTCACCACCTACTTATCCAACTATTATTTTGATGAAATATCAGGCAACCTGCCGGGCGCCCTCAAAACCCGACGACGAATGCTGGACGAATATAATTTGTATGCCACACAAGAAAAAGACTATCCCATTAGATCCTTTCATCATAAAGAGACGCGTCTCGATAATGCGATCGGATACCAAAAAACAGCTCTGGTTTTTCATATGCTTCGAAAAGAAATGGGTGACGAGAATTTTTTTGCTGGTGTCCGCGCCCTCATTCAACAAGGCACCGGAAAGTTTATGGCATGGGAAAACCTCCAACAGGTGTTTTCTGCCGCTGGGGGAAGGAATTTACAGGAATTTTTCCACCAATGGATCGATCGTCCCGGAGCACCATCCATTCGACTTTCAGACAGAAATATTGCCGGGTCCCCCACCGATCCGGGGAACCTCATCCTTACAGGAAATATCCAACAATCCTCCCCTCCTTTCTCTATGCAACTTCCAGCTCGTATATTTCTTAAGGATGGCACGACCCAAGACTTCACTTTATCACTCAAAGATTCCACCCAACCCTTGACCGTCAAACGATCACAACCCTTTAATAAGATTGTCCTAGATCCGAATTATGATGTCTTACTCAGGCTGAATCGCAGTCAGATCTCTCCCATGTTGAATGCCTGGGAGACAGACTCCAAGCGGATACTTCTGTTACCAAAAACGTTTGCAACCAAGGAGGATGAAGAAGCCTTTTCGGCGCCCTTACAACGACTCAAACGACAGCCAAACGTACAAATCCTTCAAACGGATACCCCTACCCTTTCCGAATCGGCATCCTATTTGATATTTGGGCTGCCCGCTAAACAGTTGTTAGAGTCCGGCGCTCTGCCGGTGTGCCAAGCCCAAGTCCAATTGACAAAGGATCAAATGATCATTCAGAGTCAATCATTTAAGGGTCAACACATGGCCTTTCTCATTTCCTGTCCACATCCGACAGTTCCTGGCCATGTCGCGACCCTTTTTTTTGGTTTTTCTCCTCAGGCCATAAAACCCATGGCCCGGCTACTCTTTTTTTACGGATGGGACAGTTATCTGGTGTTTGAACGAGGAAAGGTTATTGCCCGAGGAAGGTTCGCCCCAGTACACTCCGCTCGTACCATTTCTCTCGCACCATAATAGAGGTAAGTTCAATGTGTCGTTGCACCCCTAAAGTCTTCAGTGCATTCATCGGTATTTCACTACTCATGGTCTCCGTTGGATGGAGTGCCGATCAGCCACAATCTCCCAGTTCAGCCGAACCCCACCTCCGAAATATCCGACAACTCACGGTTGTCGGGAAGAATGCCGAGGCGTATTTTTCCCCTGACGGCTATTCTTTGGTCTACCAATCAACCCTGGAGCCCGATGGGAAAACCCTGCGTTCGTGTTATCAAATCTACACCATGGACCTCGATGGGACCAACGTCCGACGGGTGAGCACCGGAACAGGCGGCACTACCTGCGGTTATTACTTTCCCGGATCACGACGCGTACTGTTTTCTTCAACCCATTTCCAAAGTCCCCACTGCCCTCCCAAACTTCCCAAAACCGAGCGCTATCGTTGGGCATTGGACAATTACGATATTTTTTCCATGAATATCGCCGGGACCGACTTACAACGTCTCACAGCCACTCCAGGATATGATGCTGAGGCCACGATTTCTCCAAACGGACGCAAAGTCGTATTCACCTCAGTTCGCGATGGAGATTTGGACATTTATTCTATGAATATCGACGGCACGAAAATCACCCGACTCACGACCGAAATCGGATATGACGGTGGCGCTTTTTATTCACCCGATAACACACGGATTGTCTACCGCGCAGCCCATCCAAAAACTGCTGAAGAACTCCAAACCTACAAAGAGCTTCTCGCGAAAAATATGGTCGAGCCCTCAAACCTGGAGATTTACATCATGAACGCGGACGGATCGAATAAAATCCAGGTCACCAAGAACGGACGTTCCAATTTCGCCCCCTTCTTTTTCCCTGATGGGAAGCGAATTATTTACTCCTCGAATGAATCAACCCCGTTAGATCACAAAGGACGCCCATCGTTCCACCTACATATGATCGGAGATGACGGAAGCCGTCCCGAACAAGTCACCACGCAAGGACATTTCAACAGCTTTCCCATGTTTTCTCCTGACGGCAAACAACTCGTGTGGGCATCAGATCGAAATGCGAAAAAACGTGGGGAATTCAATATTTTTCTCGCGGACTGGGTTCCGTAAATCAGGAATCCAGAACTGTCATTCCTGCGGAAGCAGGAATCCATGCATAACATTCCCGCGGCCAATCCGTGACTGATCACCCATCGTCCCACTCCTCTCAGCCCCGTTCACTTTTACCTCAGTCTCAAATTCAGACCATCGTTTTCTCTCTGTCCGTCATGGTCATTCTGGGCATGTTCTTCTTCCTCGCGCAGATTGACAAGCCTACCATCAACCTTCTTCGGTCATTCGAACACCCCTTGCTCGATCAAATTGGAACGATAGGGAATCGCTTGGGAGACGGCTTGACGCTGGTGATGATTTCCCTCGGCATTGGTGCTGTGGGCTTCTATCGGAATGCCCAAAAACTCAAAATTCTCGCTCTCCAATCCCTAGTCGCACATGGATTGGCTGGACTCATCGCACAAATCATCAAACATTCAATCGGTCGTCCCCGTCCACGACATATGGATAAGGGACCGTGGGAAATCCAGCCCTCCTTCGAGAGTGGGTACGATTCATTTCCTTCGGGTCATGCCTCCGCCTCCTTTGCCGTGGCCACGACTCTGGCTTTTCATTATCCACGCTGGAAAGTCCTTTGGTTCGGACTGGCAGCCTTTATTTCTACCTGTCGAGTCACCAAAGGCTCCCATTTCCCCACCGATGTCCTCGGAGGAATTTTGGTAGGCATCATCAGTGGAATGCTCTTCGTGTACTCGAAAGACATGTGGAAAAAAGTTGGGCAGCGCATGCTTTCTCAGGGCCTTCCCTGGTTAGTCACGGCTTTTGGCCTGACCTGGATATTAGTCCCACATCCTGGGATTGAATTGGAACCTTCCTTATCCCTGTTCATAGCCTTCACCCTTTTACTAACGGGGTTGGGATTACGCCTTTTTTGGCTACGAGAAGCCTCAGACCCTAAACAGAATCAACACCAAGGCATACCTCTCTGGCCACGATTACTCATGGGTTTGGGATTAGCGAGCGGGACGGGAAGCCTGATTTTCCTGGGAGTTAGTGTATTAGCGGGAACAGCCTGGTGGGTCGGTCATACCCCTCAACCTCTTTTCAACACTGAAAAACCAGGCCCAATTTTGGAGGGAATGAACCCAACCATCACCGAAGCGATCATCGGAATAACCATGATTCTCCTGAGTTTTCTCATCTTTGCCATCCGCACCTCATCATAAGCTTGGATTTTCGCTCCTACAAACATTTTTTCACCAGGCAAGTAGCAAACCTCATCCGTATATGAAGGCAATAGTCATTCCTCTTTTTGCGTGATGGCTTCAGGAGTCCCTTCAGCGATTCCTTGCTCGCCATCTTCAATTTTTGTTGCACCACCATAGAAGCCTCCCCAGGCAATCGTCTTATCAATCTCAAACTCGGAAACATAGATCTGCCCGGGCAAGGCAAGAAAAGAGGTTGAATACAATCAACCTTTAAAGAGTGCCGATTCCACAGAATGTGAAAAATGTACTATGGTTTAAATGTGCATTTTGTCCTATTCGGTTTTGATAACCCTAGGCATCCTTGTAATTCTTTGACCTTGTGAGATAATTGCCTAGAGGAAAAACGCCGAAATCGACCTCCTCCCTTACAATAAGGATCTTCGATTTCTTCAAAAAATTTGAATTTTCTCATTTTTATGGAGATACCCTTTCGTGCCATCTTCTCTTCCTGAACGATTGCTAATAGCCTTTTCCCTTTTGTTAATACCATCTCCATGGCTACCCTTTGAGGTTCATGCGCAATCATCGCAACCACAATATCCTCAAAAAATTGAGATGCAAACCAGTACCCAAAGCTTTGAGATGTCGAGAAGAGAAAAGAGGAATGCGAAAAACTTCTCTCACCGAAAACACGATCGCAGCGGATACTCCAATTCCAAGAAAATTTCCGGCATTGTTGTTCCTTCGGCCAGCGGTCTACACGCAGCAATACAATTCAGATCTCCCGAAAGGGTAAAACAATATCTCGCTCAAGGGATGCCCGTTGATATGTTGGGTGCCTCAGGGGAAACACCCTTAATGTACGCCGCCCAAACGGGCCAGGAAGACATATTTCACCTTCTCAGACAGCATGGGGCAAACATTCATGCGACTGACCCTAGGGGGCTTAATCTTTTACACTACGCGGCCATTGGAGGCATTCCGTCTATTTTCCAGGAATTACTCCAAGAAAACTTGAATCCTCGAACACAGGATCAAAACGACTATACCCCCTTTCTTTACGCAGTCAGAGCTGGTTCTCATGAAATCATTTCCCTACTCGTCGATCAAGGTGTTGATCTTCATCAACGATTTCCGAAGAGTGGGTTGGATCTTCTGCAAGTGGCCTCAAAAAATGGGCATCATAAAACCGTCGAACTTCTCCTAAATTTTGGGGTCCCAATTCGCCCTGCAGGAATATCCCTCAACCAAAGAAGCCCCTTGCAATGGGCGGCGAAAAATGGGCACCCCCATGTCGTGCAAATTCTGTTGGCTCATAACGCCAGAGTCGAAGAACTGGATGCCCAGGGGAACACTCCTCTCCTTTTGAGCAGTCAAAAGGGCAAACTGGACGTTACCAGACTGCTCCTAGAACACCAGGCACAGGTAAATGTCCAGAATAAAAATGGTGACACGCCACTCTTGCTTGCTAGCAAACAAGGGCATCAGGAAGTGGTTCAAATCCTCCTGAAGTTTCAGGCCCAGGCCGACGTTCAAAACACCAGAGCGGAAACCCCTTTAGGGGTGGCTTCGAACAAAGGACACGATAAGGTCGTCTCCCTACTTTTAGAGACAGGAGTGAAGCCCCATTCCTATTGGTTGGGAGTACCTCCGCTGGGGCTTGCCGCGAGAAGGGGACATGTTGAAGCGGTGAGAATTTTAGTGGAAAACGGCGCAGATCCTGATGCGATCATCGGTAATGATGGCTTTACACCCCTCATGAGTGCCATTCGAAGTTTCTATAATTCCAGCAAAAACGAACATTATTACGACACTGTGAGCTATCTTCTCAAGAAAGGAACAGGGGTTGATACTAAATCTCGGACAGGAATGACGGCGCTCATGTTGGCGTCAGACAGGCATAAGGGTACGATCATGGTCAAACTATTGCTCGCCCAAGGAGCCAATCCCAACCTTCAGAACAATGAGGGAGAGACAGCCTTATTCAGAGCTATCTTTGCTGATAATCTTGAAACAATCCAAGCACTAATCCTTGGCGGAGCAGATGTGACTTTGAAAACAGTCGAAGGGGAAACCCCACGCATGAAAGCCCAGAAGCTTTCAGACCATGTCTATCGGAAAAAAGTGCTGGAACTTTTAGAACACGGTTAACCAACTCCCCCTTGAATTCATTGGAGTCTCTCACACCCCCCTGGTATTTTTGGAATGAGTTTACAGCTTTCTCAATCAAATGCTGGCTTTTCCCGGAAAGAAAATTTTGGTGATTTGGCCGAAGATCGGTTGATCTCCAAGGGACATTAGCTTCAAAAGAAGAGCGAGCAAGACCATTACCAGAATTCTTTAGGATTAAAGCCATCCATGACTCACCGCCTTCATTATTTTATTCTCAAGTACCTATATGTCAGCCCTAAGGGCCCGATACCCTTGGGAAGACGAGGACAGCCATTCCCGATTTTTATTTCATTAATTGTGGTGTGCCTAATTTCTTGGGCCTCCCTCAATAACCCCCCGGTGCTTCAAGCCCACTTGGCCTGGAACATACCCCCTCTTCATCGAGCTGCCCGGGTTGGTGCCGTTGAACTGATCAAAGCATACCTTGCTCAAGGAAGAAATATTGATGAATTGGATGAAAATGGAAGAACGCCCTTGATGCATGCCGCATGGGTTGGGCGAGAGAAAACCTTTTGGCTCCTGAAGGTGCACAACGCCAATGTCCGCTTGGTTGATAAAGACGGACAAACCCTCCTCCACTATGCCGCCCGGGGAGGGAACCATTCCATTTTTATGTCCCTGATCAACAGCGGGTTGGAGCCCCTTGCAAAAGATAACCGTGGCATTACGCCCTTTCTCCATGCCGTTGGTGCAGGGGAAAACCGGATAATTTCTTTTCTCGCAGAACAAGGCGCAGACCTTCAAGAGCGATTCCCCGACAACGATCGGAATGCCTTACAGATTGCCGCTCAACAGGGTCATACCCATACTGTCCAATTGCTTATTGCGCTAGGCACAACAATCCGCGCTTCAGGAAATTTCCCCAAGCAAGAAAGTGCCCTTCAGCTAGCGACCGGAAACGGCCATGCGGAAATTGTTCAAACTCTTATCGATCATGGAGCCCCGGTTGACGAGCGGGATATTCATGGGAACACGCTACTCTTGCTTGGAAGTCGTCGAGGGCATCAAAGTGTGGTCCGCGTCCTCCTAAAAAATGGCGCATCGGTGAATATGAAGAATAAAAGCGGAGAAACCCCCCTTGGGGTAGCGTCGGAGTCTGGAAACGTTCCCATCATGAATCTTCTTTTAAGTGCTGGTGCCCGATTTCATTCTCATTGGCTTGGAGATCCGCCCTTAGGGGCAGCTGCGGAAAAAGGGCATTTTGAAACGGTCAAATTGTTGATTGAAAAAGGAGGAGCCGATCTCAATGGCCGTTGGGATTATGAAGGGAAGACCCCCCTTATGGCAGCAGCAGAAAGAAATTCTGATGATCATTATTCCATCGTTAAATATCTCCTGAAAAAGGGCACCAGGGTAAACATGAAGTCTCAAGGTGGAATGACCGCTCTGATGCAGGCTTCGACCTGGAAAGGCCATTCGCTGATGGTGAAATTATTGCTGGCCAATGGAGCAGACCCTAATATACAAAATTTTTCAGGAGAAACGGCATTATTCCAAAGTATTCGTCCAGACAATCTCGAAACAATCAAAGCACTTGTTCAGGCCGGGGCTAAGGTCAATATCAGGAATAATAGAGGAGAAACCACATGGACAAAAACCATGAAGCTAGATGACTTTTACCAACGCCACACAATCGCCAACTTGCTCAAAACTTACCAGACTCAAACCCCTTAAGATTCTCTATACCTCAAAGTTCTTTCAAACTTTTAAGGTTTATTCACATGGAATGCCCATTTTGCCAAAGTTCCTTATTCCCTTTTGAGGAGCATCGCATACATCTAGACAAGTGCGAGTCTGGACACAGAATTTGGTTTGATAGGGGGGAATCAGAAGCCTACAGAAGAAACCACCAGGAGTTTCAGACTTCTTCCAGCCAGGGCGCCCAACAATTTCAGCCCTTATCAGGGGAAACGGTCAGAAATTGTCCTCGTTGTGAAACGCAGACATTAGTCGCAGGAAGCCTGAGCGACTTGGAAATACATCAGTGCTCCACTTGTCGTGGAGTCTTTCTGGGTCAATCAAAGTCGGGGGTTCAGGAAACTTCTACCTCGGGGGAAGTCGAGGCTGGAATAGAAATCGGATCCACAATCCTCGAAGCCCTCGCTTCTGGAATTTTTTAGTACGAATCCCTAATTTATTTCCGACGCCTGCCATCAGGCTCCTTGGTCGGGGGCTCTAAATATCCGGCAGACCTTGTTTGAGCGAAGCGAGTTGGTCTGCCCTCATCAAGAATGCGCCAGACCACTGTAATACAGCCTGGCGGGGCGTCACATGGTTTTGGGTCCTTTTGCTGAAACAAAAGGACCACCCCCTCTAGCATTTATTTGAATTTAGAAAATTAGGAACCCTCGACTATCAAAGAACGGGTTCTCAATAATTCAAGGATCTTTCTTTAAACCACGAAATAAGTCAAGAAAGCGAAGGTAGGTTTATTTCAACAGCGGCTCGCTGGAAAGCAAGGAGAACCCTCCATGTTCCAACACCACCGTCCAATCTTCCACGGCTTTTGGAAGCAGACTCCGCATTGGGGTCTGGAGAATGACCATTTTCCGGCCTGGAGCCGCTAGATGGCGGTCCCATTTATGCTGAGATTTGGGGTTGAAGGCAAACACCTTACGGTGAGCATAGAAACTCAAGGATGGCAATTTCCTCCCTGCCCGTAATAACCGATCATCTTTACCCAAATTAAATTTCGCGATCTCCGCCAACTGCTGAGGCGGTCCGATAAAATATTCTTGGAAGATGGGTATGGCAAATGTCACACCCAGAAACGCAATACCTACTAGCATGATGCTTCCCGCCCAGAGAGCCAGATGCCGCTGTGCCTCCGAAGCCATGGATGTCCGCATGATCATGGTGCCTACTACAAACACGAGCCCCATAAATACCGGAAGCCACCCGAATTCGACATGCACGGCAGCGGGGAATTCTTTCGTAATTTCTTTCATAAAAAACGTAAACACTTCCGGCGCCATGATAATGGCGATGCCCATGATATACCCCACACCGAGAAGCAACCAAACCGTCAGACGCTGACCGTAAGGTTGTTCATCATCAAGAAAGCGTTCCCACCACCGGGCCACGAGGATGGCCGCCGCCGGAAATAAGGGGTAAATATAATGAGGCAGCCTGGTTGCCGACAGGGTAAAGAACACCAGCAGGCTCACCACCCATAAGCTGAGAAACACTTCAAGGCTCTCATGACGTGAGGCAAACGCCCGCCCTTGCCAATAAGCTTTCCAAGGTTTGAGTGCCTGAATCAGCATGGACGGCAAGAAGGAGCTCCAAGGAAAAAATCCAACCAGCAAGATGGGGATATAAAACAGGATGGTTCCCCCATGCCCTTCCATGGGACTCATGAACCGGCCGGTCGTATTGGCCTGTGCGGCTGCCCAATAAGCGTCTCCATGAATCTGAAACATGGCCACATACCACGGAGCGGCAATCAGAATCACCAGGAATATCCCGATTATCGGTAGACCTTTTGACCAGAACACGGTCCATTGCCGTGTCAGGGTCAAAAAGGGAATAGCCCCTAAGAGAGGAATAATGATTCCCACCGGTCCTTTCACCAACATGGCCACGCCCATTCCCAGATAAAAGAGCACGAACCACCATCGTGCAGACGTGGTGTCTTCTTGCATGCCCTGCCAAAAGGCATACCCGGCCAATGTCGTAAAAACCACCAACTCGGGGTCTGTGAGGACCATGCGGTTGATGCCTAAAAATTCCATGTTCAGGAGCAACATCACGGAGGCCAGAAAGGCCGTCCGTCCTCCGCACCATTTTCGGACGAAGCTATAGTGCACGAGCAGCAACAGGAGGCCCGAGATTGCAGAAGGGAAACGCGCGGCAAACTCATTGATCCCCCACAACACATACGACCCACTGATTAACCAATACACGAAGGCGGGTTTGGCATACCGAGGCTCGTAATTGAGAGTCGGGGAAATCCAATCTCCGGTTTCCAGCATCTCTCGAGCGGCTTCAGCATTGCTGCCTTCATCTCTGTCCGTCAGACCAAGTGTTCCCATATGCAGCCCGAACCCCCATCCCCCCTCCAGGCCAAACAGCCACACCCCGAGCAGGAGCAACACGGCCATATGCATGAGCGAAGGTCGGGAAAACCAGGATGTTGAAGAAGATCGGGAAACGGCAGAAGAAGGGTTATCCACTCGCGACTCGTTTCTGAGAACGATGAATGAGGATGAGATTCCGCACATAGACCAACGTCCCGACACTCTGTCCCGCCATGAAGACCGGGTCCAATTTATGGATCGCATAGGCCAGGACGATCACACTGCCCGCCAAACTCATATACCAGAAGGAAATCGGGATTTGGCTTTCTGCTTTTCGTTCCGAGACAAACCATTGCAACAGCCATCGGGAGAAGAACAGGCTTTGTCCGAAAAACCCAATCCCCAGCCACACCATTTCGTCTGTCGGAATCGATGCGAAATTCATCCCGTTCTCATGACTTCTTAGACTGTGAGGGCTTGGATTCACGCACCGTGTAATTCAGACATCGGCGTTGCATCCACCGGACGGCGATAAGATCATAGATACCCGCAAACAATCGGTTCCCGATGCCGTATTTGGACTGTCCATGAGTCCTGGGAAAATGCTGGACCGGCACCTCCGTCACCGAGAAACCGTACATTTGGGCCAAGGCAGGAAAAAAGCGATGCATGTTTTTAAACAGGGGCATGCGCTCAATCACCGACCTTCGAAAAATTTTCAACGAACAGCCCGTGTCAGAGATGCCATCCCGAACAGCCAAATTCCGGACCCCATTGGCAACTCGCGAGGAGAGACGCCGAACGAGATTATCATTTCTGGCCTGCCTTCTCCCACACACGACATCAAACCGATCGATCAAAGGCAATAATTTCTCGAAATCCTTCGGGTCGTATTGAAGATCTCCGTCCATGGTGGCGATAAACCGCCCCCTGGCCTCACGAAATCCTGCATCAAATGCGGCAGTTTGTCCGTGGTTTCGGTCAAGATGAAGAATGCGAAAGACGGAAGATTGATCGACCAAGCCATCTAACACCTGTTCACTCCCATCGGTACTCCCATCATCCACGAAGATGATCTCGAACGGCTTTGTGTTCGTTTCTGGCCTGGCTTCTAAAAATTTTATGAGCTGCCCGGCCAAGGGAGAGATGTTCTCTCGCTCATCCTTGATAGGAATGACGACCGAAATCCAAGGTAATCCCTTACCGTTCATGGACAAACCCGGGAGGAATGGTTAGGAGGCAACATGGTTAGGAGGCAACATGGTTAGGTGAATTGAAGAATCATGGTGGTCGATAGGAGAGCCGCATTCTACTGAATAGCCAAAAAACCGGTCAAACGTTCCAGGATTGGAGGGAGAAACGCTCCATTTCTGAATTTGGGACTCCCGCAAAGAATTTGTTGACCACCGAGTTGAGCTTTTGTAAGGTGAAGCGTTATTCACGAGGAGGTTGACCTATGCCAGATGAAATCATGCAAGCCTACATGGAAATAGAGCAGGCCATGCAACGGTATTCCCTCTTGCTCGAGGAATACGTCGGAAAACTACAAGCCAGCTCGGATGAAAAAGATCAGGTCAAATTCGAACGCATGAAAGCTGGTTCCAAAGCCATGAGGGACAGCAGTCAAATTTACTTGTCCTACGCGAAATTTGTGGCCTATGGCATGCCGGAAAGTGAAGACCTCATCGAAGAAGAAGACCTGCAGGCTTAACGCTCCTTCGATAAGGTAACTTCAGGGAGGAAATGGTCGGGGCGAGCCGATTTGAACGGCCGACCTCTCGCACCCCAAGCGAGTGCGCTACCGGGCTGCGCCACGCCCCGCCAAATGTTTAGGTTTTCAACACCGACTCTCGATCCAACAATTTTAAAATATCACGAAGTTCAGCTTTGGCCTTCCCTACCCGATCCTTCGGGACCTTCACCGCAGCTTTGGGCTCCCGGCCTTTTCTGTACCAATATCGCTTCAGCCCCGCGATCGTGTAGCCTTCTTCGTACAACATCCGTTTAATTTCAAACACCGTTTCAATATCAGCTTTTGAATAGACCCTGTGTTTTCCCTGACTTTTCTTGGGTTTCAGGAAAATAAATTCAGACTCCCAAAACCGGAGAACATAGGCGGGAAGATCCGTCAACGTGGCAACTTCCCCGATTTTATATTGTGCTTTACCGTCTGACTTGATTCCGCTTCCCATGAAATGGACCACCTCGTTGAGGGGAATGCTGGTGATCTTTAGGAATTGACGTACTTTTTAAACAACTGACTAGGCCGGAATGTCACGACTCGCCGGGGAGTAATGGCGATCTCCTCTCCCGTTCGCGGATTTCTCCCTTTTCGTTCCCCTTTACTCCTGACGACGAAATTGCCGAACCCCGCGATTTTCACGACTTCTCCTTGTTGGAGCATCTTCTTGATCAGGTCGAGAACCTGTTCCACCATCTCCATGGCTTCAGCCTTCTGAATTCCCGCCGTCTCACAAATCGTTTCTGCGATGTCAGCCTTTCGCATGGGCAATTCCCCCTCGCCAATGGGTTTGAAAGGAGCAAAATCTCTTTATTTAACAACCTGTTGGCTGAAAACCTACCCTTGATCGATTGTGTTGTCAAGAAAAAATCGCGATTTTCCCCCCTTTCTTGCTGTTCAGGTCCTCTTCAGGCCGACTTTTAGGAACTTTTATCCCGCATCAGCTTATATTCAATGCTATCCGCTAACGCCTGCCAACTGGCTTCAATGATATTCTCGGACACCCCAACCGTTCCCCATTTTTCTTTCTGATCTCCCGATTCAATCAAGACCCGCACCCGTGATCCGGTCCCCCGGCGACCCGTCAGGACCCGAACTTTATAATCTAGTAATTTGACTTCCTTCAATTCGGGATAAAAGGGTTCTAACGCCTTTCTTAAAGCATTATCCAATGCATTGACCGGTCCGTCTCCTACGGCAGCGGTATGCTCGATGGTCTCTCCCACTTTGACCATGATCGTCACCTCAGAGATAGGGTCCTCCTCCGCTTTTCGTTTTTCGACGATGATCCGGCATCCCAATAACTCAAACGAGGGCGTGTGAGTTCCCATGGCTTTTCGCACCAACAATTCGAAGGACCCTTCGGCTCCTTCAAATTGATAGCCTTCATACTCCAGGGTTTTCAGGGAACTTAACAACTCTTGGACTTTGGGATTATCTTGAGGCAGATCCAAGCCGAACGTTTCCATCTTTCCGAATATGGCACTCCGTCCACTATTGTCGGATATCAACACCCGGCGTTGATTGCCGACCACCTCAGGGCTGACGTGTTCATACGTGATCGGATTCTTTTTCACGGCATGGATATGGACCCCTCCCTTATGGGCAAATGCCGTATCCCCAACATAGGGTTGGCGTTTATTCGGCGGAAGATTCGCGATCTCCGCCACGAAATGGGAAAGATTTCGTAATTGGGTTAAGCGCCCTTCTCCTAAAGCCGGTTGCCGCATCTTTAACTCGAGATTGGCCATGATGGAACAGAGGTTGGCATTCCCGCATCGTTCGCCAATTCCATTGATTGTCCCCTGAACCTGTATGGCCCCTTCCTGAATCGCCACCAACGAATTGGCGACACCCAACTCGGCATCATTATGGGCATGGATTCCGAGAGAATAGGAGCATTGATCGCGGACCTTGGCGACAATCTCTCGGATTTCCCAAGGCATGGTCCCACCATTGGTGTCACACAACACAATACGTTCGGCACCGGCTTCGGCCGCACGCTGAATCGTCGCGAGAGCATAGTCCGCGTCAGTCTTATACCCGTCGAAGAAATGTTCGGCGTCATAGAAGACCCTCCGCCCATTGGCCCGAAGATAGGCGATTGAATCCCCGATAAGTTCGATATTCGTTTCCAGTGAAGTTTCCAACGCTTCCGTGACATGCAAGGTCCAGCTTTTCCCGAAAATCGTGACGATTTCGGTCTCAGCAGAGAGGAGCGCTTGCAAAGTCGGATCGGACGCCGCGTCATTTTTGGCTTTTCTCGTCGACCCGAACGCCACCATCTTGGCTTGAGACAGCGGCGTCGTTTTCATGATCCGGAAAAATTCGATGTCCTTAGGGTTCGCCCCAGGCCATCCGCCTTCGATAAAGTGGACGCCGATCTCATCCAGCCTCAAGGCAATTCGCACCTTATCCTCTACGGAAAAGCTCACGTCTTCCGCTTGTGACCCATCCCTGAGAGTCGTGTCGTAAATTTCAATGTGAGGGGTTGGAGACGTCATAACGTTCTTAATGTGTACATATCTTTATGCTTTGTCCAATTCAAACTCATCGTGGAGCGCTCGTACCGCTAATTCCATATACTTCTCTTCCACCACACAGGAAATCTTAATTTCGGACGTACTGATCATCATGATGTTGACTTTTTCACGAGAGAGGGTTTGAAACATCCTCGCAGCCACCCCGGAATGGGAGCGCATCCCGACCCCCACTAACGAGACTTTAGCGATCGATTCATCAACTTCCACCGTCCGAGCGTCCACCGCTTTCGCGATGTCCCTGACCAAACTCATGGCTTGCGTCAGATCAGCTCGTGGAACAGTAAAGGAGATGTCCGTGAGGGAATCCTGGCTGACGTTCTGAATGATCATATCCACATTGATTGAGGCTTCCGCAATACGTCCAAACAAATTTCCCGCGATCCCGGGTTGATCAGGAACCCCCACGACCGTCACTTTAGCTTGATTGCGATCGCCGGTGACCCCAGAGACTAAGACTTGTTCCATATCTGCATCCTCTTTTACCACACGAGTTCCCGGGCCGTCTTGAAAGCTCGAGCGGACAATCACAGGAACCTGATATTTTGCCGCCAGCTGAACGGACCTGGTTTGGAGCACCTTTGCCCCTAAACTCGCTAATTCTAACATTTCCTCATAAGACACTTTGTCCAACCGTCTGGCCTGGGGAACGATATTCGGATCGGCCGTATACACCCCATCCACATCAGTATAGATAAAACAGGAATCGGCTTGGAGGGCGGCAGCCAAGACCACGGCGGTTAAATCCGAACCCCCTCGTCCCAGGGTCGTCACATCTAACGACGCCTCATTGATTCCCTGGAAGCCTGCCACGATAGGGACCACGTCTTCTTCTAATAATCCCTTCACCCGCTTCGTGTCCACTCGGGACACCCGAGCACGGGTATGCGTGCCATCGGTCATGATCCCTACCTGCCGGCCCGTTAAGGACATGGCAGGAATTCCCCGACTTTTGAGAGCCATGGCCATTAAGGCAATCGTGACGCGTTCTCCAGAAGAGAGTAGGACATCCAACTCCCGGTCATATGGTAACACGCTCAACTCACGAGCCATTTTCGATAACCGATCAGTCTCTCCACTCATGGCAGACAGGACCACCACGAGTTGATGGCCCTCCCGATACGTGCGTTCAATGAGATCTGCAACATGCTCGATCCGCTCAAGGCTCCCCACGGACGTTCCACCAAATTTTTGTACGTAACAAGCCATAGCCCTTATTGTTTCGCTATCAGTCGTTCCAGAAATTTTGAGGCATCGCGAAAAGGTCGTTCAGTCATGTCCTCTTCCGTAAAATGCACCGCATTCTCATGCGCATGCTCTTCCCCGGTGGTGTAAAAAAGATATGGAGCCCAACCTCCTTGTCCCCCGTCTTTCTCGAGAGGCATGGAAGTACAGCATACCATCAATTGCAGCCCATCGGGGATACCTGCACCAGCTTTCTTTATAGCTTCAATCACATGGGTATCAATCCGCTCGAGAGACTGGACCAGGCCTTCATCATTTCCCTTATCCCCCTCCTCCTTACTCTGGTGCGGTAAAGGAATATGGAGACACACAAAATCTTTCTTTTGAATCGCCTGGCAGGCCGTTGTGGCAAGCTTCTGTAACCATTCCCCTTCATCTTCCTCTCCTTGGGCGACCTCATAGGGCTGTAGCCCCAAGGCCAGGGCCACTCCCCGGTACGGACCATCGGAAGAAAAGACCAATCCTTGCAACGACCATCGTTCGACCAGGTTAGGCCACTCCATGGTCCGGCCCGGCCCCCATAACCAGAGACAATTCGCCGGTTTTTTCCCTTCTTCTAATCGGTCCCGGTTGGCTTCATGGTGACGCAGGATGACACGGGACGCTTCCATGAGTTCACGGAGGATGTGGGACCCATCTCCAACCGGCAGATACGTATCGATGCTTTGGCCCACGGCTTCACAAGGATTCCGACAGACAATCTTTCCTTCCCCGCCGGCCCAAACTAATAAATGCCGGTGTCCCCGCCCACAGTAGATTTGAATGTTTTCCAGCACTAACTGATCGTTAATCGCGTCAAGAAACTCCCGGGCTTCCTCCTGTTCAATTCCTCCACTCTCAGGATCATCCATGATTAATTGCGGCCCAAGTTTCTTTTCATCCCCCCACCCTTCTTGAGCCCGCAGGGTCACCAGATCACACAGAAAGGCGACATCATGTTTACCCAGAACCACTTCTAGATTGGCTCCTTCAAATGCGCCTGGGCCGGTATACCACTTGTACGGATCACAGCCCAACAGGGCCATGAGGGCAAATGCTCCAGTAAAGGGACGGTCGTTATTCTGAAGACCCAACCGTCCACATTCTCCCTGAGAAGCCAGAAGATCCAGCGTGGGCAAGGAGGCTTTGCTCAGGGGAAGACGGTAAGTTGACGGAGATTTCGGAATCCCATAGCGGGTGTCGACATGCACAAAGATCGTTTTTTTCACGGTCTCGACCTCACAGCCCTTCAATTAAGGTAGGCACACGTAGAGTGGTATACACCCACGGGGAAGGTTACGTGGTTAGTTGAGCTTTCACCGCTTCTCGCGTAGCAGAGACAGTTACAGGTCGGTAGGAAACCGATAAGGCCGTATCCGGATCTTTGAGACCATGTCCGGTCAATGTACAGACAATCGTACCCTCTTCGGGTAACAATCCGGCACGGTTCATCTTTTCGATTCCGGCGATGGAAGCCGCAGAAGCCGGTTCACAAAATACCCCTTCCTCACAGGCAACCATTTGATAGGCCTTCAGGATTTCTTGGTCAGTTACCATATCCACACACCCCTTCGACTCTTCCACCGCACGCAATGCCAATGTCCAACTCGCAGGATTGCCGATTCGAATGGCTGAGGCCACCGTTTGAGGGGACTCGATGACATGCCCTTTGACTAATGGGGCAGCCCCCGCAGCCTGAAAACCAAACATGCGAGGAACCGTGGTGACCTGACCGGCCTGATGATATTCGGTATAGCCTTTCCAATACGCCGTAATATTCCCGGCATTGCCAACCGGCAAAGCATGAATGTGGGGGGGGGATCCCAACTGATCACAGATTTCCATAGCTGCGGTTTTTTGCCCTTCTAACCGAAAGGGATTGACGGAGTTGACCAGTTCAATCTCGGTTTCCCGACAGAGTTCCTTCACGATCGTTAAGGCTTGATCGAAATTCCCTTCAATCTGAATGACTCGAGCCCCATGCATAAGAGCTTGCGTGAGTTTTCCCAAGGCGATATTGCCCGCAGGGACGACCACGTAAGCCGGCAACTCTGCATTAGCGGCATAGGCGGCAGCCGAAGCTGACGTATTGCCTGTCGAAGCACACATCAAACCCTTGGCACCCTTTTCCAAAGCTTTGGAAACCGCCAAGGTCATGCCACGATCTTTGAATGATCCGGTCGGGTTGGCTCCTTCTACTTTGAGGAACAATTGGCATCCGGGGCAAATTTTTTTTGCGAGCCGGTTAGCCGGGATAAGAGGAGTATTGCCTTCCTGTAGTGACACCGTCGGCGTGTGATCGGTCACTGGGAGAAACTTCCGGTATTCTTCAATAATTCCTCTCCAGGGGATCATGGTATCCATTCCTTCATGTTCAAGAACCCAGTACGGAGTCGCATTTATTCAACTCCTTCCATTCTCAGCAACATGGTGGGTTCAGAGATCACGGACAAGGCATTGATTTCCTCGAGAGCGGCCTGAATGGCTCGTTCGAAAGAATGGTGCGTCAAAATAACCAGGGGGACGGGGTGCCCTTCTTTTCGACCTCGTTGCAATACCGATGAAATACTAATGCCATGGGCCCCCAATAGGCCGGAGATCTTGGATAACACACCCGGCTGATCGTTCACCATGCAGCGCAGGTAATACATGCTTTCGATATCGGCCATCGGTTTGATCGGAATCGGACGGCGGGCTTCCCACTTAAACGCCGTGGCCGGAACTCTGGAAGAAATGCCCTGTAACCGATTGCGGGCCAAATCGATAATATCACCAACCACGGCGCTGGCCGTGGGCAACGACCCAGCACCCTTTCCATACAACACCACATCCTCGACGGAATCCCCGATCAGATGAATCGCATTGTACACGCCATTCACTTGCGCAATGGGTGAACCCGAAGGGACCAATGTTGGGTGAACTCGAGCTTCGATAGTGTGGTCTTCATACTTGGCGATCCCTAACAGCTTAATGGTGAGACCAAATTCTTTGGCAAACTCCATATCGATGGTGGTAAGCCGGGAAATACCCTCCGTATAAATTTCCGACATGGACACAGGAGTCCCATAGGCCAGATTCACCATGATGGCTAATTTATGGGCCGCATCGATTCCATCCACGTCCAATGAATGGTCAGCTTCGGCATAGCCCTCTCGTTTCGCTTCAGCCAAGACCTCATCAAAGTCTCGTTTTTCCTGCGTCATTCTCGTCAGAATATAGTTGGAAGTCCCATTCATAATCCCCATGATGGAAGAAAATTGATTGCCAGCCAGCCCTTCCGTGAGGGAACGAAGGATAGGAATTCCCCCTCCGACACTCGCCTCAAAGCCAATATCTCCGCTGGATTTAAAGACGGCTTCAAAAATTTCCTCTCCATGGTCGGCTAATAACGCTTTATTGGCCGTGACGACCCCTTTTTTTCGCTCAAGGGCCTGCAAGATAAATCGCTTGGCTGGCTCATGACCCCCGATTAACTCCACCACGACATCGACTTCAGGATCATCCAAAATATCCATGGCCTGCGTGGTCAACAGTTCGGAAGAGACCGCTACCCCACGATCCGTCGTGACATCTAAATCGGCAATCTTGACCAACGAAACGGGCACACCCACCCTTCGGGCGATAAGATCTGCTTGTTGTTGAAGAATCTTAACGACCCCTGTACCAACGGTCCCAAACCCGATCAATCCAACTTGTATCGATGATTTCATAAGTCTCACTGGTCCAATTTCAAGGCTTGTCGAATCCCCCGAACCGCCTGAAAAATTCGATGCTCATTCTCAACCAAGGCGAAGCGAACATACTCATCCCCGCCTTCTCCAAACCCGATTCCTGGGGATACGGCGACTTTGGCGTCTCGTAACAGGAGTTTGGAAAATTCTAAGGATCCCATGCCCAAATAGGGCTGAGGGATTTTCGCCCAGACAAACATGGTCGCTCGTGGATAATCGACTGCCCACCCGATCCGATTAAGTCCGCGAATCAGCGCGTTTCGACGTTTTTCATAGCGGGTAACAATATCTTTAACGCAATCCTGTGGCCCGTTCAATGCGATGATACTGGCGATTTGGATGGGTTGAAACATGCCATAATCCAGATAACTTTTAATCCGGGTGAGCGCACCGATCAGCTCGGGATTGCCCACACAGAACCCCACCCGCCATCCTGGCATGTTGTAACTTTTTGAGAGGGAATAAAATTCCACCCCGATTTTTTTCGCCTCAGGGATTTGCAGTAAACTTGGTGCACGATACCCATCAAACACCAGATCGGAATAGGCCAAATCATGAATCACCCAGATTTTATGCTCCAACGCAAATTCCACCACTTTTTTGAAAAATTCCAGATCCACAACCCGTGTGGTGGGATTATGGGGAAAGCTAATGATCAACGCCCGAGGAGACGGTTGGGTTTGCTTAAACGCCCTGGTTAAATTGTCGAAAAAATCACTGTCGGAACTGAGTTCCACACCACGAATTTCTCCTCCCGCGATAATCACACTGTACATGTGAATGGGATAGGTGGGGGTTGGGGCTAGAACCACATCCCCGGGACCGACAATGGCCAAGGCTAAATGAGCTAATCCTTCTTTGACCCCCAGGGTAACGATGGCCTCCCTCTCAGGGTCTAATTCCACCTCATATTTTCGTTGGTACCAAGCACAAATAGCATGACGGAGTTTCGTGATCCCCCGAGATGCACTATATCGATGATTCCGCCCGTTTTGAGCGGCTTCAACGAGCTTATCGACGATATGAGATGGGGTCGGTTGGTCCGGATTTCCCATTCCCAAATCGATAATATCTTCTCCCCGTTTCCGTGCCTGAAGTTTCAGATCCTGGACCTGAGTAAACACGTATCCCGGTAAACGCTGAATTCGGTAGAAAGGTTCCATTGGTCGAATGAAAAAGCGAGAACGATCCTTCAGAACGGGGAACGGATCGGACAGATCATGAGATATACCATAGACTTTTTATTCTAGAATAGGCGAAAGAACCAGTCAATTTCACTCAACAGGAATTTTGGTAAGGCTTGAGGGCCAGACCCGAACGGCACCATCCAGATTGGGACGATTGATTGCAGCGACTTTTCGCCATTTGCCATAATGTTCCCTCTTGTCATTCATTCTACTCCTCACCCCGGAAAGGGACAACATGGCACGCTTAGGGGTTAATGTTGATCATGTCGCGACCGTAAGACAAGCCCGTGGGGGACATATCCCGGATCCCATCATGGCCGCCTCCCTCGTTCAAATCGCTGGGGCAGACGGAGTGGTCGTCCATCTTCGTGAAGACCGCCGGCATATTCAAGACCGGGATTTATTGATTCTTCGCGAAACAGTCCATACCCAATTGAACCTCGAGATGGCGACAGAGGAATCGATGGCCAAGATCGCCGTGAACGTAAAACCCGACCTTGTCACGCTCGTCCCCGAACGCCGACAAGAACTCACCACCGAGGGTGGTCTCGACGTCTTGGAACATCGAACCCGTGTTCAGAACATGGTGAAGTTTCTGCATGACGGAGGAATCCCCGTAAGTTTATTCATCGACCCAGATGTCAATCAGGTTCGGGCCGCCCACCGAGTCCAAGCCGACCTCATTGAACTGCACACCGGACGATATGCGAATACCCGAAGAGAACAGGAACGCCTCTCAGAGCTTGATCAGATAAGCCAGGCGGCTAAACTGGCGGTCAAACTCGGGCTCCGGGTTTCGGCAGGACACGGCCTCAATTATCAAAACACCCAACCCTTAACCCAAATTTCAGAGATCGAGGAATTTAACATAGGACATAGCATTATCGCGCATGCCATTTTTGTCGGACTGGACCAAGCCGTACGGGAGATGAAAGCACTCGTGGCAACTCCGGCTTCCAACGCTTAGGGTATACGGGATACTAATTATCATTTCTGTTTGGTCAATGGCTATTCTTCATCGGTTCTCATATCCCTGAATTCTCTCTAAACGAATTCCTTCATCGTATTCTCACAGGACCTTCATGAACGACTCAGCTCCTTCTCACCATTCAATACTGACTCCGCTCTGGCTGGTTACGGCCTCAGAAATGCGGAGTTTAGACCAACGAACCATTCAAGAGGCCAAAGTACGGGGAACGGTCCTGATGGAACGGGCAGGAATCGGAGTCGTCCATCATCTATTGGATTCCTACGGGCCGGTGAAGGGCAAAGAAGTCATAATCGTCTGTGGTAAAGGGAATAATGGAGGAGATGGACTGGTCGTGGCTCGACACCTCAAGAACAAGGGGGCTCGCCTTTCACTAATTTTTCTGTCTTCTCCAAAAGAACTCAGCCATGATGCGGCAATCATGTTTCAACGGCTCCGGAAACTCAAAGGTATTCCCCGGGCCATCATTCAACCCACATTTTCAACTCTCCAAGCCATCGGGAAGAAGGCCAATCTGATTATCGATGCGATGCTAGGAACAGGCTTGTCTTCTCCAATTCGGGAGCCCTATGAGTCGGCGATCAAAGCCATGAATGAATCTCCCGCATACACGGTGGCCGTCGATATTCCTTCGGGCCTCGACAGTCAAACCGGTCACGTATTAGGGCAGGCCGTCAAGGCCGACCTGACGGTGACCTTTGGGTACCCCAAGGTGGGGCTCTACGTGGGAAATGCGATCGATCACGTTGGCCAGGTTCGACTCGTGGATATTGGCATTCCCCCACGATATATCGAAGATTTACGACCCACGACCCAACTCATGACTCGAGAGGGAGTCGCCGGCACCCTTCCCGAACGATCCGCCTCCTCGCATAAAGGGACCTTCGGCCATGCTGGATTGATCGCAGGCTCCCCTGGCAAAACTGGGGCTCCTGCCATGGCCAGCCTTGGAGCCCTGAGAGTGGGGACAGGCCTGGTGACCATCGCCACTCCTCAAAGTGTGTCACCCATCCTCGAAGCCAAGCTCTTGGAAGCCATGACGGCTCCTATGCCCGAAACCCCTTCCCACGAATTAAGCATAGAGGCCTTAGCCCCATTGGTTTCTTTTTCCCAAAATAAACGGGCTTTGGCCATTGGACCAGGCTTGGGTACTTCCGAGGAGACCGGAACACTGCTCCGTCGTCTCCTCCCCCAAATCAACGTTCCCTGTGTTCTGGATGCCGATGCTCTTACTCTGATGGCATCTTCACCAGAAATCTTGACATCCATGACCTATCCACCGATTTTGACTCCGCACCCAGGGGAAATGGCTCGACTTCTTGGATCCTCCACCCCGCAAGCCGTGAATCAGGATCGAATTGGGGTCGCAAAATCCTTTGCTCAAGAACATGGGGTGATCATGGTCCTTAAAGGAGCCAGAACCGTCATCGCAGAACCCGGTGGTCAGGTAGCGATTTGCCCAACGGGGAACCCAGGCATGGCCTCAGCTGGAATGGGAGACGTTCTCACTGGGATTATTTCGGGGCTTCTCGCTCAAGGCCTCACTGGCTGGGAGGCAGCCACTTCCGGTGTTTATATCCATGGCTTAGCCGGGGACCAGGCCGCTGAATCCATCGGTCAACCAGGCTTGCTGGCCAGAGATGTCCTTCAGGCCATTCCCCAAACCCTCACTCTCCTCCTATCCTGCATAGGAGACCGCTAAACCCTGGATGACGTGACGCAATCACCACCACCTCTTCAATTCCATCTGCCTACGGTTGACAAAACCCTGCAATTTGGGACCCTTATTGGCCAACAGGCCAAAGGAGGGGAAGTGATCGCCGTCACCGGGGAACTAGGGGCGGGAAAAACGACCCTAGCCCGCGGAATCGCCCTCGGCTTAGGCACTCCTCCGGAGCTCGTTTCTAGCCCCACGTTTACCCTCATCCAAGAGTATCCCGGACGTATGGTTATGATTCATGTGGACCTCTACCGCCTGGACAGCGAAGCTGAACTTTCCAACCTGGGGATTTATGAATATTTTGGTGAAAACCAGGTAATTTTTGTAGAATGGGCGGATCGATTTCCTCAGATCCTTCCCATGGACCACATTCACATTTCCATGATTCATCAGGATGAACCTGGACGTGCTCTTTCCCTCCGCGGAAGTGGCCCCATCAGCATGCACATGGTCGAAACACTCTCTCACATCACTCAACAAGGGTGGTAACTTCATGTTCCCCCTCCCAACAAGGTTTCATACGGCGTGTTGTCTCTCGATGACCCCAATGCGTTGCCATTTCCCTTCCCATCTTATTTTCTCATCGACTGATATGAGACCCCATTCATGAAAGAGGCTGACCTGAGCCCGCTCATGCGGCAGTATCGGGGTATTAAAGAGCAGCATCCTGATGCCATTTTGTTCTTTCGGGTCGGAGACTTTTATGAAATGTTTTTCGAAGATGCCGAAGAAGCTTCAAAGCTTTTGGACATTGTCCTTACGGCCAGGGGAAAAGCCAAAGGTGAGGCCATACCCCTATGTGGTGTCCCTTATCACACCGCCACAGGTTATATTGCCAAGCTGCTTAAGCAAGGAAGAATCGTGGCCCTTTGCGAACAGGTTGAGGATGCGAAATTAGCCAAAGGGCTGGTTCGACGAGAAGTCGTCCGAGTCTACACCCCAGGTACCTTATTTGATCAGGAGTTGTTACCGGCCAACGCATCCAATTTTCTCTCCGCCCTGGCCTTAGACTCTGAAACAGGCCACAACTCCTCGAAAACGGATGGCACCCTTGGCCTCGCCACGTTGGATCTCTCTACAGGCGAATTTTGGATTTCTGAGTCTGGGATACACTCCTCCCAACAAGTCATGATCGACGAACTCGCCAGAATCGAACCGCAGGAGGTCATTTTTCCCAAAGGAGGCCAAGAATACCTGAATCCCCTATTCCAGACCCTGTCTATCCCCCGCTTAGTACCCAGAGAAGAGGCGACCTTCCATTTTGAACACGCCCAGACGTTGCTCACACAAACTTTTTCCCAATCCCGTCTCGATGAACTCGGCCTTCAAAGACTCAAACCTGGGATCCAAGCGGCCGGGGGACTGCTCGCCTATCTCTCCGAAACCCAACCCACCTTGTCCCATTCTCATATCCGCGCGCCCTGGGTTCGACTCTTGGATGAAGAAATGCAACTGGACCAGACCACTCTGAGAAATTTGGAAATCCTGAAACCCGTTTCTGAGCAAAGCAAGAGCCCGACGTTGCTTTCGACCATTGACAAGACCAAGACATCTATGGGGACCAGACTGTTGCGCCAGTGGGTGGCACGCCCCTTAACCCAAATATCGACCATTCAATCTCGGCAGGATGCCGTGCAGGAATTCGCTACCCACCTTGAGCTCCGGATGTCCGTGCGAGAGCACCTCAAAGCCATTCAGGACCTGGAACGCGTCAATAGCCGGATTGTCCTGGAAGTGGCGAACCCCCGTGACCTGGTTAACCTCCAGAGTTCCCTCGAACAATTACCAAGCCTCCAGGTATCCCTCCAATCCTGCCAGGCTGAATCGTTACAACATCTTCATAAAACGTGGGATCCCCTATCCGATGTGGTCAATTGGATAGCCGACACGATCGTTCCTGATCCTCCCCTTGCACAAAAAGAGGGTGGGATCATTCGTGACGGGGTCAACCAGGAATTGGACGAACTCCGTATCCTCTCTAAAGAAGGGACGAAACTTCTTACGGAAATGGAATCCCGGGAGCGTCAACGCACAGGGATCGAAACCCTTAAGATCAAATTCAATCAAGTCTTTGGGTATTACATCGAAGTCACGAAAGCAAATGCCGCTCGAGTGCCTCAGGAATATCAGAGGAAACAAACACTCGTAAACGCCGAGCGTTTTACGACACCGGAGCTTCAAGACCTCGAGGGCAAGCTCTCGAGCGCAGAACAAAAGCTCAAAGCTTTGGAAACCCAATTATTCAAGAATCTTCGCATACGAGTCGCTCAAACATCTTCAAGGATCCAGGCAATGGCGCAACAATTAGCCTTGTTAGATGTCTTTGCCAGTCTCGCGGAGACCGCAGTGACGCACCGCTTCGTCAAACCCGTCGTTCACGAGGGGGGAACGATCCAGATTCACGAAGGACGTCACCCTGTCATTGAACAGCTGCCATTATCCAGCGGGTTTATTCCCAATGACACCACCCTCGATTTAGCCACCCATCGCCTTCTTCTCATCACAGGCCCAAATATGGCAGGTAAAAGCACCTACCTCCGGCAAGTGGCCCTCATCGTCCTCCTCGCACAAATCGGCAGTTTTGTCCCTGCAGAGTCTGCAAGGATCGGCTTGGTCGACCGTATTTTTACCCGAGTTGGCGCCGCCGATGATCTCAGCGCAGGACAAAGTACTTTTATGGTGGAGATGAATGAGACCGCAAAAATTCTGAAATCGGCCACCTCCCGAAGTCTGATCTTGTTAGACGAGGTCGGACGAGGAACCAGCACTTACGATGGCCTAAGCATCGCCTGGGCCCTAGCGGAATACATCCTTGATCGTGAATATTTGGGAGCCAGAACCTTATTTGCCACGCATTACCATGAGATGACCCAATTGGAAGACTTGAGAGAGGGGCTAAAAAATTACACCGTTCAAGTACGAGAAAAGAATCAGGACGTATTGTTTCTCAGAAAAATTATTCAAGGGAGAGCGGACCGGAGCTATGGAATCCAAGTCGCAAAATTGGCAGGTATTCCAGGGTCCATTCTCAAACGGGCGCAAGACATTCTTCACCAACTCGAACAGGATAATCCCCAAGGCGCAGTAAGCCAAACACATCCCCAGGAATCCCTTCCTTTTTCACCTGACGCCATACCCCAACCTCACATTATTTTGGATGAAGTGAGGCAAATGGATCTGTTTTCGATGACTCCTCTTGAAGCCCTTAATCGATTGGCAGACTTGAAGGCCCGTCTTGATGAAGAGGATCAATAGAAAAAAAAGGCCTGCGATTGCTCGCAGGCCTTTTCTCAATCCTTAGTTGAATCCGCTAGGATTTATTTGTCTGGAGAAAACACTCCGAGGCCTTGATCTGAATAAGGAATGATCCCAGCAATGGCCGGGCCACCAGGAATCAAGACATCATATTGCATTTTTCGATTTTTTGGCCAGCTTCCCTCGGCAATGGCTTTATCGGGAGATGTTGTACGTAAGCTATGAATGCTCCGTGGCTTAGCTGGGGTTCCGGCAACTTCATCGACTGTCTTGGCCGAAGAAATCACTCGTTTGTTTTGTTCAACTTCTTGGACCACGATTTCCACCAACCCATAGTTCGAAGCTTTGGTGTTACCCATGACCGCTTGGCTATGAGAGGTTTTGCCAGCTGCTGTTAACGTATTCCACACATCATCGCTTCCAGCATACATCTTGATGTTTTTTCCTGGGAAATACTTTTGCCAATAGTATCCACTTTCGGCATTTCCACCAAACACCGCTACGTTCACCCAGACGGCCTTGTCATAAGGATCCGTCACAGCCACACGGCCACGAAGGGTGGTCGGTTTGCTCAAGTCACCCCACTCAAAGCGTTCTTGGAATGCTTCGATCGCCATTGCGCTGGAGGCCATCGTGCCGACAAGCGCCATGGCTCCGACAAGGGCCCAACCTTTCATCTTAGCACCTTTCATAATGGCTTCCCTCCTCAACAAAAAGTGTTTTGTATTTCGATAAAAGTTCAATCTTTGAAAGCAGCAGTAATGATTTAACTATTACCTGCTTGAATTATTCATTACTCATTAATTTGAAAGCGGTCACCGTCCGTCCGCTGACCTGAACTTCCATGGCCACAAAATCTTGAGCCGCTTTCATGATTTGATCCATCAAGGCTTTGTCCTTCACACCCAAGCGAACCGTGGTTTGTGGCGTATACCAACCGGCATAGGGATTATTTTTTTCATTCCCACCTTGGTATCCCCAACCACAACACACCACGAGCGGATCAGGAATGTTTTGGTTACGGTCATCGGAAGCCCGACCTGGAGGGTTCCCCACTTCAGCGGGCTCTGAGGTATTCCAATACTGAATGCCAAACAAAATTTCGCCATCAGGATTGTCAGCCCAATGTCCAAACACTCTTCCCTTCAAGCTGGTTGCCGCTTGCCCTTGATAGGAAATATCCCCTTGCGTGGTGGACTTCCCGTCACCCTTGGCTTTGGGGTTGTTTGCGGCAGGGCCTTTTTGTGCATACACCGCTCCAGCCATTCCCA
Organism: Nitrospirales bacterium; assembly: GCA_965223275.1. Lineage (GTDB taxonomy): Bacteria > Nitrospirota > Nitrospiria > Nitrospirales > UBA8639 > Nitrospira_E. The sequence goes on along the minus strand of OZ244992.1, from coordinate 2,980,881 downwards.
AGCTGAGCAAACCAAATGCACAGAGAGCTACCATCGCCCGACGTAGAGATGACTTCTTCATCTGCTCCCTCCTTACAGTGTTAGAATGACAAAAATGAAAAAACGACCTGACCTTAGTTTATTGTTTCCAAACATCCTATTTCTCAATACCCCCGACCTCGGTTCCCCGCCAGTGGCGGAGCCTGGGCTGGAGAGGGACCAATGCTACTCATATACGCCATGGTTGTCAAGCAAATTTCTCAAGGATTTTTGGCCCTTACCCCCAATTTGGAAGGCCTTTTTTAGGTAGTGGACCTAATGCGGTCACGACAAACTCATTGAGATCCAACAATTTCCGAGAAAGTTCCCGAATTTGCTCAGGGGTAATTCGGTCAATACCCTTAATGATTTCTTGAAGCGTGACATGTCTACCCTGGTACAATTCATCCTTTGCCAGCTTATTCATCCGGCCATAGGTTCCCTCCAAACCCAGCATGAGATTGCCCTTGAGCTGGGTCTTGGTTCGCTCTAACTCGGTTTTCGAAACCAGCCGCCGTCCAAGCTTTTGACTTTCTTTCCGAATCTGGTCGATCACGGCATGAACCTCCGAAGGCTTGGTTGCGGCATAGACCGTGAGGGTTCCTCCATCGTTAAAACTAGTCATATGGGAATAAATGGTATAGGCCAATCCCCGTTTTTCACGGACTTCTTGAAACAATCGGGAACTCACCCCTCCCCCAAAAATGGTGTTGGCGATGTAAGCCACATACCGATCCGGACTTCCCACCGGCAGCCCTTTAAAACCCACACACACATGAACCTGCTCGAGAGGTTTCCGATGGACACTTTGGCGAACCTTGGCATGAGCCGGCCAAGGGTGGCTTCCCCCATGACATTTTTCCTTGGAAGGTATCCGGCCCTTCCAATTCCCAAAATAGGTATTGATCTGTTCAAGAATGCGAGGAAACGAAACGTTTCCCGCCACAGTCACGATCGTGTTTTCCGGTCGATAGTGTTTACGTTTATATTGCAGGATGTGAGGCCGATTGACTCCACGGAGACACCGCACATTACCCAAAATAGGCCGTCCAAGCGGATGATTCCCCAACACATCTCGAGCATGGAGCTCATGGATCAAATCTTCGGGATCATCTTGAACCGTGCGAATCTCCTCTAAAACAATTTGCTTTTCCTTCTCGATATCTTTTGAACCGAACCGAGAATCATGGAACAGATCAGCGAGGAGGTCCAGGGCGGCATGGGCTTGTTGATCGATTACCTTGGTATAAAATGCGGTGGCTTCATGCGTGGTGAAGGCATTCATCTCTCCACCCATCGCATCGATCTCATTGGAGATTTGCGAGGCTGATCGTCTCCGGGTTCCCTTAAACATCATATGTTCAATGAAGTGGGAGAGCCCTTCTTCTCCTTTTTCCTCGTACCGACTCCCGACCGATTCCCACACCCCTAGGGCCACGGACCTTAGGGAGGACATCCGTTCCAAAACAACACGCACACCATTATCCAATACGACTTTTTTATACACGGTCTGACAACTAGGCGGGATTGGAGGTCAGCTCGTCCTTCTGTGACTGCTCAGCCATGGCTTCTTTGCGGCTTAACCGGATTTTCCCCTGCCGGTCAATTTCCAGGACCTTCACAAGGATCTGCTCTCCTTCTGAAATTTCATCGGCGACCGAGTTGACCCGATGAGGGGCCAACTGGGAGATATGAACCAACCCGTCTAAATTTGGGAGAATTTCGACGAAGGCTCCAAAGTCCACGATTTTTCGGACCGTGCCAAGATAAATTTTGCCAACCTCGGCTTCTTCGACCAATCGTTGAACCATATCCATAGCTTTTTGGGCTGACTCTTCGTCCACTGCCGCGATGGTCACGATGCCCGTATCCTCCACGTTCATCTTGACGCCGCAATCGGCAATAATTCCCCGGATCACTTTGCCACCCGGACCAATGACATCACGAATCTTGTCTTGCTTGATTTGTATGCTGGTAATTCGAGGAGCATAGGTCCCAAGATTGGAGCGGGGAGCCGATAGGCACTTGTTCATTTCCGAAAGGATATGCAAACGCCCCTGCCTGGCCTGTTCCAAGGCTTGACGCATTAAATCGGCGGTGACTCCTCCAATTTTGATATCCATTTGTAAGGCGGTGACTCCGTCGGTGGTACCCGCCACCTTAAAATCCATGTCACCCAGGTGATCTTCCATCCCCAAAATATCGGAAAGAATCGCCACTTGATCCCCCTCAAGGATTAACCCCATGGCGATCCCCGCGACAGGAGCCTTGATCGGGGCAGCCGCATCCATGAGAGCCAAGGACCCGCTACAAATCGTGGCCATGGAAGACGATCCATTCGACTCCAGAATCTCTGACACGATGCGGATGGTATAAGGAAAATCTTCTTTCGTCGGGAGCACCGCAGCCAAAGCTCTTTCGGCCAGTTTCCCATGCCCCACTTCCCGACGACCCGGTCCACGAAGCATCTTGGCTTCCCCAACACTAAAGGGAGGAAAATTGTAGTGGAGCATAAATGATCGAGAGTACTCTCCCTCCAAGGCATCCACACGTTGTTCATCATCAGCCGTCCCTAACGTCACCACACCTAAACTCTGGGTTTCTCCTCGCGTAAATAAGGCTGACCCATGTGCTCGAGGAAGTATCCCTGCTTCACAGGCAATAGGTCTGATATCCGCTAGCCCACGACCATCCGCCCGGGATTTTTTCTCTAATATCATTCGTCGGACTTCAGAGTATTCCAATTCGTGAAAGACTTTTTTCACCTGAGCCTTCCGCTCATCATCCTCACCAGCAACTTTTTCGATAGACTCTTGAAGAATTTGATCGAAACGTTCCTGACGTTCCGCCTTGGCTGGGATATACATGGCTTCACAAATGGCGTTGGCTGCCACATCTCGAACGGCTTGCCCCACTTCCGCATTCAATTCTTCCACTTCAAAAGCCCGTTTCGTTTTTCCAGCCTTGGCCTGTAATTCCTCAATAGTGGCCACAATCTTTTGAATTTCACGATGAGCCAATTCGATGGCATCAATCATCGTCTCTTCGGACAACCCGCTGGCGCCCGCCTCGACCATCATGACCGCATCTTTCGTTCCGGCCACCACCAGATTCAATTCACTCACTTCCTGTGTTTTTTTGTCGGGATTAACGACAAATTCTCCATTGACCCGACCGATTTTCACGCCAGCCAACGGACCCGCACAAGGAACATCCGAAACCGCCAGAGCTGCGGAGGCCCCCACGATTCCCAGAACATCAGAGGACATTGACTGATCAATAGACAGAACAGTCACGATAATTTGCGTCTCAAAGTAAAAACCTTCCGGCATGAGGGGCCGGATGGGTCGATCGATTAACCGGCTAGTCAGAACTTCACGTTCACTTGGAGCCGCCTCCCTCCGGAAAAATCCTCCAGGAATTTTCCCCGCCGCATAGAACTTTTCCTGATAATTCACCGTGAGAGGCAAGAAATCCGCATCGGGTTTGAGGGTTTTCGAAGCCACAACCGTGGCCAACAGGACCGTGTCTCCATACGTGGCCAAGACCGAGCCGTCAGCTTGTTTGGCCATGCGCCCGGTTTCTAAACGAAGAGTTCGACCACCAACTTCTAATTCAACGACATGAGTCATGTTTTAACCTTTCTGCGTCTTTTCCTGTCCTTAGGAGAAGATATGGAGAGGGTGTCTTGGGCACAATCAGATTCAAGAGACAAACCTGAAAAAATAGACACGTTTGGATTGGGGTCCGAGTTGTGATGACCGCACAATTCCTTATTTTCGAATTCCTAACGCCGCAATCACTGACTTATATTTCGCTTCATCCCGACGGCGAAGATAATCCAGAAGCTTCCGTCGCTTACTGACCATTTGCAACAAACCTCGTCGCGAATGGTGATCTTTTTTGTGGGTTTTGAAATGTTCAGTCAAACTGGTAATCCGTTTGGTTAAGATGGAAATCTGAACTTCTGATGACCCGGTATCCTGTTCATGAGTCCTATGGGTCTGGATAGCGGCCGTTTTTTCTTCTTTCGTGAGTGACATGAATCCTCCTTTGAAAACCTAATTACCTAAATATAAATATCACAATTTTTCATTCCTAAAATTCCACACTTTTAAAAAAACTTCTTATGATTCTAGCACGGTGTTGATTGAAAGCATGGGAGCTGCAGTCGGCACAGAATTACAAGTAATTTCACCTAAGGCCAACAGTTCTCCGCCTTCCCCCTTCACCCGAACTCTCGTTCCCTGTAAATTTTCTGGAGAATACCCAGACTCCTCAAGCATGAAGTTCCCCCAAGTTAGGGCATTGCCATTCAGCACTTTGCGAATATTATCACCTTGGACCTTTACAGATGGAATTTGATGAAGAATTTGGTCCAATGTCCAAAATGCCCCATGAAACCAAGAAAACTCAAGGTCTTTTTTCAATATCTCCACGTTAACCGCCTCCGTAACCTTTAAGGGACCAACTCGAGTTCTCTGAAGACGGGTTAAATGCCCACCAACTCCCAAATTATTCCCTATGTCCTCACAGAGGGTTCGAACGTACGTGCCTTTCGAACACACCACCTGAAAGGTGACTTCAGGTAGATCCATAGACTGAACAGACAAATCATGAATCGTAACGGTTTTTGCCGGACGGTCAATGGTTTGGCCTTTTCTCGCTCGTTTATACAGGGGTTGCCCCCCAATTTTCACGGCTGAATACATGGGCGGTACTTGTTGAATAGGCCCACAAAAAGAGGAAAAAGCCCGCCTTGTAGCCTCTTCGGAAAGACACTCGATGGAAAATTCTTCGGTAACGGTTCCCCAGGCATCTTGGGTGTCCGTATTTTTCCCAAAGCGCATGGCCGCGAGATATTGTTTGTCCCAGGAAAAAAGATATTCGGCGACCTTCGTACCCTTGCCAAGCAAGATAGGCAAGACCCCTGTCGCATGAGGATCCAGCGTTCCCGCATGCCCGACCTTTTTCAGGCCGAATACTGACCGGATTCGTTTCACCACATCATGGGATGTCCACCCCCCTGGCTTGTGGACATTCAGAACGCCATGCAAACCTCTAGCAGTCGGGGAAATCGAGGGCCGTGAGGTATCTGTTGGAATAGCGACAGGCATAAGAAAATGTCTGATTGGTTGGTCTGGTTACCTGTCATCGGAAGCATCAATATTCAGAGAATCCAACAACTGGTCCATCTGATTACCACGCTCGACACTCGTATCGTGAAAAAACACCAACTCAGGAGTATATCGCAAGTTTAATCGCCTTCCAATTTCTGACCGAATAAATCCATTGGCACTTTTCAAGCCCGGCCCAACCTCTTGATCAAACTGCTTGGAATCTAAAGCCGTCACATAGATTCGAGCAATTCGTAGATCTGCGGTCATGGTCACATCCGTGACGGTAACAAATTGAATTCTTGGATCCTTAATCTTTCTGGAGAGAATGTCTCCAACTTCCATCCGGATCTGATCTGCCACCCGAGTGGCTCGACTAATGGGTGATTTTGACATGGATGATCACGAAAGACCGGTTTAAAGAATTTCAATGTGTGAACGGAGAAGTTCAAGGGATCGATTGGCCTTAATAACATTCAATACCTGATCTAACGTATGATTCACTCTCGCGGTATCATTGGCCACACAGGCCATCCCCACGATAGCCTTTTGCCAAAGATCCTGTTCTTCAATTTCTGCAAAGGAGATGTTGAAGCGATTTCTCAACCGGGTTTTTAAACTCTGGAGGACTTGGCGTTTGCCTTTGAGTGACTGAGCGTCCGGGATGTGCAGTTCGACTGTACACAGCCCGACGATCATGCCCATCTCCACCTTCCCTTCTTCGATTCGCCGTTATAATTTTGCAGCCTCCTCTTCCAACACGAAGGCTTCCAACACATCCCCAACCTTGATATCGTTAAAATTCTCGATCCCAATCCCGCATTCGTATCCCTGTTGAACCTCACGAGCATCATCCTTAAATCGCTTCAAAGACCCGATCTTGCCCTCATAAACCGTCACCTGATCACGTACAACCCGAATTTTGGTACTGGCTCGAGCAATGGTACCATCACTGACGTAACACCCAGCGATCGTGCCCACTTTGGGCACATTATATAGCTGTCGCACTTCAGCATGGCCCAATATTCGCTCCTTAATCGTCGGGGCCAGGAGACCCTCTGCTGCCGCTCGAATATCATCCAGGACGTTGTAAATAATGTTATAGAGCCGGATTTCAACCCCTTCGCGTTCGGCCACATTCGACGCTTTCGAATCCGGCCGCACGTGAAATCCGATAACCAAGGCCTTCGACGCGGCCGCCAACAACACATCAGATTCATTAATCCCACCCACTCCGCTGTGAATAACCCGCAGTTTGACGGCATCATTGGAAATCTTTTGAATAGCCTCCACCAAGGCCCCAACAGATCCCTGGGCATCGGCTTTAATGAGCACGGATAACTCCTTAACCTCGCCCCCTTGAACTTCCGCATACAATTCTTCCAGGGTTTTCTTCGACGAGACACCTAAGCCTTCATCCTTCTGTTTTTGCTGACGGGCCTGGGCGATTTCCCTGGCCGCCCGTTCATCCTTGACCACGACCAGTTGATCCCCAGCCTCTGGAACACCAAGAAGCCCAATGATCTCGACCGGAGTGGATGGACCGGCCTGTTTTAACCGTTGGCCTTTATCCGAAGTTAATCCCCGTACCCGACCACTGACCGTACCCACCACGAAGGAATCACCCACACGCAGGGATCCACCTTGAACTAATACCGTGGCCACAGGCCCTTTTCCACGATCCAACTTGGCTTCCAATACCACCCCTCGAGCAGAGCAGGCCACATCAGCCTTGAGTTCCATGATCTCCGCTTGCAAAAGAATCATATCCAGAAGAGAATCCAAGCCGGTATTCTCCTTTGCGGAGACTTCCACAAAAATGGTCTGGCCACCCCAGGACTCTGGAAGCAATCCATATTCAGCCAAACCTTGCTTGACCCGTTCAGGATTAGCCCCTGGCTTATCGATCTTATTCACCGCAACGACAATCGGCACATTCGCCGCTTGGGCATGGTTGATGGCTTCAACAGTTTGAGGCATCGCCCCGTCATCAGCGGCGACAACAAGAACCACGATATCGGTGACTTGAGCTCCACGAGCTCGGATAGCGGTAAACGCTTCATGCCCCGGTGTATCCAAAAAGGTCACGCCCCGATCCCCAACCTTCACGAACGAAGCCCCGATATGTTGTGTGATACCACCGGCTTCTTTATTCGTCACTTGCGTTTTGCGAATAGCATCAAGCAAGGACGTCTTGCCATGATCGACATGCCCCATCACCGTCACCACTGGAGAACGGGGTTCCCATTTCTCTTCACCTTTGGTGGCCAGGGCTTCTTCTATGAGTGATTCGCCACCCTTCGGTGCCACCACTTCGATGGCTGCACCAAAGCCTTCAGCGATGAGCACACCAGCGTCCATGTCCATAGGTTGATTTAATGTTTTGATCGTTCCCAAATCCATCAGCTTCCGGATAATTTCGGTTGGTTTCTGTCCTAAGAGCTCGGCAAAATCCTTCACGGTTGTGCCGGGGGGTACCTTAATAACCTTTTTCCTAGGCTTGGTAATCTCTCCAACCGTCGCGGAAGGAATCGGACGGGTTCGTTCCTCGCGACGCAGGGTTGGCAAGGGCCGAAGGTCTTGCCACACCGCCGCATCTTCAAATCGCGCTGCAAAAAGATCTTCGTCCTTCACCCGCCCGGTTTTCTTTGGCCGTTTCCCTTTTTCCTCTGAACCCGAATCCCGGTCGGCGTGGGAAGCCCCTTTCTTGTCGGCTTTGCCCTCTGGTTTTCGTTCTTTGTCCTGGGTGGGTTCGACGGTCAAGGTGGCCGCTGGATCTTCCGCTTTCGAAGTGGCCAAACCCTCAGCCGACTCAGTTGCGGACTCAACCGCAAGGGCTTCCTCAGCTTCCGGAGTTTCCTCAGAAACAGTTGGGGCGGACAACCCATCCGAAGGGGACGTGGAGACAGCTGCGCTCTCTTCTATTGAAGTATCGGTTTCTCCGGTAGCAGTAAGACGGGAGGGGAATTCGGCCGCTTCCGCAGCAACTTCTTCTTCCGTTTTCTTTTTCTTGATGAGAATGTGTTTTTTGCTAGGCTTTTTGGGTTCTTCAGGTGAAGCTTCTGCCGCAGCCTTTCCCGTCGCCTTCTTCCCTCGCGTAGAGATGGGTTTATCCCCACCGCTTTTTTGCGCCCCCGCTTCACGCGGCCGCTTACTGGTCGGGGAAATTTTTCCCTGAATCACATCCATCGCCCACTTGGCGGTGTCGTCATCCAGGGTATTGCTATGAGTCGTGACTTGGATCCCCAGTCGAACGAGTTCAGGAATGAGAAGGCGGCTCTCCATCCCCAGCTTCTTGGCTAATTCATGAACTCTCATACCCAACCCTTACCACCTCCACGTTGCGACAATCACAGGCTCTTAGGACGAAGTTGATGCGTCCGTTTCCTTGGTCGTGTTTTCCTCTTCAGATGCAGACGCTTCCTCCGCACCCTCGGTTGAAGAGGCTTCGGCCACCTGCACCGTTTCCTCGGCTGAACTTTGTACCTCTTCCTGAGTCTGCCCAGGTTCTTCAGAAATTTGGGCAGCTTCCTCCGCTAAAGCGGCTTTGATTTCTTTCTCCCGTTCCATCTTTTCTTTTTCATACTCCGAGGAACTGATGATGTCGATTTTCCAGCCTGTGAGTTTGGCTGCTAATCGAACATTCTGTCCGTTTTTTCCGATCGCCAAGGACAATTGGGAGTCGGCCACGACCACCAGCGCAGATTTCTTTTGTTCATCGATCCCAACCTTTTCGATCGAAGCGGGATTCAGGGCTTCCCCGATGAACACGCGAGGATCATCAGTCCAGGGAATAATGTCAATCTTTTCTCCCCGAAGCTCCCGAACGATGGCTTGCACCCGAGAGCCTTTCACCCCGACACAGGCCCCTACCGGATCGACAGCTTTATCCCGCGAAGAGACGGAAATTTTCGTTCGATCTCCGGGTTCACGAACCACCCCCTTGATCTCAACGATCTTTTCCGAAATCTCAGGGACCTCCAGACCGAATAATTTTACGACGAAATCCGGATGCGCCCGAGAGAGAATGACCTGGACATCCTTTGGGGTGCGACGGACCTCCAACAACAAGGCCCGGACCCGATCTCCTCGTCGATGTGTTTCTCGTGGAATCTGTTCTTGAATAGGAAGGAGAGCCTCCGTTTTCCCAATATCCACCAAATAATTCCGGCGCTCTTGCCCAAGGATCACTCCATGAACCAATTCCCCTTCTTTTTTAGAGAATTCGCGCTCGATGGACTCCCATTCCGCCTCCCGAACCTTCTGACAGATCACCTGCTTCGCAGCTTGGGCGGCAATCCTTCCAAACTCTTCCATATCGATAAGTGAACCGATTTCGTCACCCATTTCCGCTTCTTCATCAATTTCCCGAGCCTCATCAAGGGAAATTTCCGTTTTAGCGTCCACGACGGTTTCCGCGATGGTTTTTTTCTTGACGATCGAAATTTCTCCGGTGTCGACGTCGATATCCACTTGGATATTGTCACCATGGCCAAACCGCTTCTTAGCCGCAGTAAGCAGGGCAGACTCTAAGGCGGCAATGACCTTCTCCTTATCAATGCCTTTCTCCCGACCGATTTGATCAATCACAGCCATCAATTCACTTTTCATATTTTTCCTCGCAATGCACGTAGATCAGGGGAAATTTTGGTACGAGCCAACCTCGTCACAGCTCCCTATCCATTAAAACTCTACTTCAAGCCTGGCCTTGGCAATATCTCCCCACTCAATCTGAACCTCTGCCGTTGATCCTGAGTGGCCTTTTTTCTTAATACACAGCCGTTCGTCCGTCACGCCTTGAACCTGGCCCAGAAGGACAGACTGTTTAGCAATGGGATGCCTTAGGGTAATTCTGACCAGCTTTCCTACGATCCGTTTGAAATCTTTAGGCCCCTTAAGAGGGCGATCTAACCCTGGAGATGACACCTCAATCCGACAGATTGGCTCAGTCGGATGAGTGACCTCCCAAGTCCGACGGAGGGATTGATGGAATTGTTCACAATCCTCAATACCCACCCCATTTTCTTTATCAAGAATGAATCGGACCAAAGGTTGGTCTGGTTTTCCCAGACAATGCACGTCAAGAATTTCTACACCCAAAGCATTCGCGATAGGCTCTGCAACTTCCCGAATTACTTGTGGAAAACGTTCAATCATCAGGGCCACCAGGAACCGTCATAGCTAGCGGCCACGGGTTCAGCAGACCAAAAAAAAGTGGGCTCACGCCCACTTTACCCGTAATTAACCTAGCATTTCCCCCCATCAAACGCAAGAGGAGAGACCTTCCCTCTTATGGGGGCGAACGATAGCTCATGAAACCCCAATGTTCCTTTTTTGGCCATCATGGGCATTAGAAAGAACCCGTGATAGAGTATGAAAAATACGCTAATGTCCTTGTACGACCAAAGTTTTATTCACAGGAAAGCCTCATGCCCAGAATAATTTCGGTGGCCTCCGGGAAAGGAGGCGTTGGCAAAAGCATGGTGGTAAGTAATTTGGGCCTCCAACTTTCCCGCATGGGAAAACGGGTCGTCCTGATCGACCTCGACATTGGCGGGGCAAATCTTCATATCCTCTTTGGAGTCTTTCAACCTCCTACAACCTTGACCGACTTTCTGATGGATGGAAATATCAAGTTAGAGGCAACGGCCATACCGGTGGCCTCTCCATCACCCCTACGACTCATCGCGGGGACCGGAGAAACCCTCCTGACTGCCAACCTCCAGCACGGCAAGAAAAAGCGACTCATTCGCCATCTTCGCAAACTGGACGCCGATATCATCCTCGTGGACGTCGGCGCAGGTAGCAGTTATCACACATTGGATTTTTTCCTTTTGGCGGATCACTTTTTGGCCGTGGCCACACCAGATCCCACATCAGTCTTGGATCTTTACCGTTTCATTAAATTAGCCGCTATCCGGAGAGTGCTGTCAGAATTTTTGGTTCGTGACCCGGTTACCGCAACTCTTATGGACAAAGATTTTCACAGCATTGAGGAGGTCTTACAGGCCGTCGGCCACACCAACCCAACCGGTACGGCGTTAGCCCAAGCTGCCCTAAGGGATTTCAAACCGGCTCTGATCTTAAACCGGGTGACAACCACGTCCCGAATCAACACCTTGCAACTCCAACATCTCCTGAAACAATATGTCGGCACACAACTCTCCGTCCTCGGCCGCATCCCCGAGGATTCACATGTCCATCAATCAATCCTGAAGTATCTGCCTGTCGTGGATTTCGCTCCTGAGTCTTCAGCCGCGCGAGCCTTCCCCCCTCTAGCAGAAAAAATCCTAACCTTGCTCGAAGAAGACCGCACGACCGAAGCCCGGACCGAGCCTCGGCGCCTCCGGGCATGATTTCCTGGAAAATCTCGGGCAGTTGTAATATGGACGGACTAACTAGAAGGGTCTGACGGGACAAGATTGCGAATGGCATTGGAGAGAGACTTCAAAGTCATGGATACACTCTCCAGTTCGGCACCCTTTTTGTGAAGCTCAGACTGCATCCCAGAAACCTTTTTCACCAGTCGATCACGTTCTTTCGAAACTGAGGACAATTCTGAAAGAGACGCCTCGAGGCTGGTGACCTTTTTCCCCAATTCCTGACAATTACTTTGAGCCGATTGAGCTTCACCTTTCACCGACTCTAAATCTTTCGATAAGGATTCAATACGACTTTCCGCCGCCTGCAAGCCCTGTTGGGCCTCCGTCCGGTCCTCTTCACTCTCTAAAAATTGCTGATTCAGCCGATCGATGACCCCTGCCCATTCCCGGGCCACCCCGCCCAAGGATTCCGGGACTGGAGGCAGGGAAGGGTTTTGACCCAACCCAGTCATGGCCTGTTGAATCCAATCGATAAAAAGTGTCGCTTCGCGAAAATTCAAGTCAACCGACGAGGAGGAAGACCCAGCATGTCCTCCGTTCCCCGGAGATTGCTGAGTGGGAGGAGGAGGAGGAGGAGCACTGGCAGTCGGTTTTGCCTGGGACGGAGCGGTCCCGTTGCTTTCTTCACCATTATGGTACTGATACAGCAACACAGCTACACAGTGTCGACAGAAAGGCTGTTCGGTGGAGGGACAGGAACACTTGGTCGAGAGCGCTCCTCCACGCAGCTTAATTGTCTGAGAGTACACCCCGTACGTGCCATTCACTTCCGCGACAATCTGAGAGGCATTGGCTTCGATGATATTCACCCGATTATCGGAAAAGTATTGATTCCCAATCTTGAACACCGCTCCCCCAACCACGGATTCCACCATGTCCGGATCGAGTTGATGCAATTCTTGAGCTGAGCACGATATGCGGTTTCTCATAGATTCCTCACTGGACTGAAAACGTAAGCGTCTCTCCCATTTCTCTAAAGGGGATTCGTCTAAATAAATCGGAAAATATTACCGAAGAATAAAGCCTAGAACCAAGGGGCAACCTATATTTTCCTTATTTTTTACCTGTTCATGTGAGACCCAGACCCCAAATCTCATCTAACCCCAAGTCGCCAGCCCATTCTTACGTGATCATGTCATGAATACCGGAGAAGCCACCGCCGCCCCTTCGTTCCTGGAAAGCCTCCTCGAAGAAGCTCCGGAAACACTCCCTATTCTCAAACAAAGTTGCATAAGAGTCCTCAACCTCACACAAGACGCCCGTTCCAGCGCGAGTGATATTGGTGATGTCATCATGCACGATCAGGCCATGATGGCGAACGTCATCAAGATTGCGAATAGTCCGGCCTATCATACTCGAGTTCCTGTCAAAACCCCAACCCATGCGGTCGCCCTGATTGGGTTTGATGTCATTCGGGCCATGACCGTGGCTGCACAATTGATCGAACAGGCCGACACCTTTGGCGCCAACACCCAAGCTCTCAAACGCCATCTCGCCCGGGCCCTAGTGGCGGGTACGCAAGCGCAAGAACTCGGGAAGGCCTTGAAGTATGGGGAAACAGGATTTCTGTTTACAAACGCCATGTTATATTCCCTGGGCGACCTCTTACTCGCCCTCTGCCGTCCGGAAATTGCCAATCAATTGGAACACATCCGACAGACCCAACCCCAGAACACCTCCAAAGCCGAATTAAACCTGTTAGGCCGTCCACTTTCCGTTATCGCCTCAACCATGGCCAAGCATTGGCATTTACCCCAATCCCTTATCCGGGTGTTACAGAAGAAACCGGTATGGCCCAAGACCCGGCCAGACACCGATCAAGAAATCATGGCTGGCATTGTTCGGGGCGCCAATGAATTGAGCTATTGTTTGCTCAATCCAACCGCGGTTGGTCAGGCTGAAGTATTGCAAGGGCTAGTCAAACAATTTTTGCCACCATTCGGGTTTTCGTTCCCCCAACTCAAAGACATGGTGGGCAAAGCCTTCATGCAAGCCGCAGAAATTGCCTCGGCGATCAATATCGATCCTCACTACCTGCTTCCGACGGTCGACTCAGAAAGACCACCGATTCAACACCAGGAACTTCTTCAGCTTACGAAAACCATCGACCAGGTTTTATGCTTAGAAGACCAACCCGCGCAAAAAGAGGAACCGAAAGAAGAGGCTCCTCCAGAAAAAGAAAGCAGCTCGATTTCGTCGCCAGATCACTTACTGCTTGACTTCACCCTTCAAGCCATGAAAATCACCGACCCCTCCAACCTCCTCACCTTTACCACTCGGACGCTCCACGAGCACTACCGTTTTCCCCGGGTACTCCTGGCCTTCGTGGTGCCCGGCAAGAACATGTTGGAGGCCAAATTAGGATATGGAAACGAATCCGACCCTATCGTCTCAACCTTTCGATGTTCGATCCTTCCGGAAACCTTCTGGGGAAGAGTTCTTGAGCAATTCCAACCCGTCCGCTTCGCTTCACTCGCCCAAGAAAGCAAACCTGGGGAAATGCCTCAAGAATTTCTGGACTCTTGGGGAGGGCAACCGGGAATCGCCGGTCCGTTGTATACTCCCAACAAGCCTATTGGCCTCATTTTGGCTGACTTAGGGGCCAAGTCTCAGGCCCAAACCCACACAGACTTCGCCACATTTGCCTTGCTCCTGGCACAGACCAACGCCAATCTCGCACGAATCGCGCAACAATCATAGGCGCCTCCTCAAACTACTTTTTAGAGAACACGTGGATAGAGAGAAAGAACGAACACCCAAACCCGAAGTCTATCTTCAAGACCCTATTGGTAGCGCAAGGCATCGGCTGGATCTAACTTTGAAGCTTTTAGGGCGGGAAACAGGCCAAAGACAATACCCACGCCTACCGCAAAGGTAAAGGCAAGAAGGATGGCATCGGGTTCGATCACCGCTCCCCAATCTCCTCCCCCAGGCATCGCTTGAGCCACCAAGCTTCCAAATCCATAAGCGGCAAAGATACCGAGAACAATTCCCACGACCCCGCCGATAAGGCTGATGGCGGTCGATTCAAATAAGAATTGTAAGAGGATATCGTTCCGGGTTGCTCCAATGGCCTTGCGCAACCCGATTTCCCGGGTACGTTCTGTGACCGTGACCAACATGATGTTCATGATCCCGACCCCACCGACAATTAGCGCGATAAAGGCAATGCCGCCTAGAACAATTCGAAACGTCCAGAGCGTTTGTTCCACAGCCCCCAAGAAATCTGCTTGATTTCGGATACGGATATCATTGACTCCATTATGGCGTTGAACCAGAAACTGGTTGAGTTGCTTAGCCACGTCATCCATTTGGTTTCGATCGGGAACATAAACATTGAGCCCACCAATCCTGTCGGTTCCCAAAAAATATCGGATCATCACGGTCGCGGGAATAAAGACCATTTCATCCCAGTCTTGGCCGTTGATTTCGCCTTTAGGCTCCATGACACCAACGACGACGAACCGATGATCTTCCCGGTTGCGTTTTTTGACATGGAGAGAAATTTTCACTTCTTTGCCTACAGCCGGCTCTGCTCCAAAGAGCACCTCGGCTACGGTTTTCCCCAAAACCACCGACCGTCGCCATTCGGTAATATCCGTAGTGTTAATAAAACGGCCATGGGCAGGGAAAAAATTCCGCATTTCACTGTATTCGGGAGTAATCCCATGAATGAACCCACTAAAATGACGATCGGCCGCTTTAACCTGCCCATCAATATAGTCATAGGGAGCCACCCTCAATTCAGGGAACTCCTTCCTGATGGCCAACGCATCGGCATATTTGAGCTTCATACTTCTACCCGCATACAGACGCCGTTCTTCCAATGTTAGCCGTTTTTTCCAGACAAACAGAAGATTGGTCCCCAAGCGCTCAATAGAATTGACGAGCCAGACCTGCCCTCCCTCAACGATGGCGACCATGGCGACGACAGAGGCCACACCGATAATGATGCCTAACATCGTCAGCCCGGAACGCAGCAGATTGGCAGACAGGTTTCGGAACGCATCGTGAATAATGGCTAGCAACATCAAGAAACCTTTGAGGGTACGATGACTTCAAATGATTGCAATCGGTTCATCGGAAAATTTCCCTCATGGATCAGAGTAATGGACCATTCGGCTCACTGCAAGATTGAAGAAGATACTCAAAATGATTTCATAACTTTCCATCTTTCTTATTCACCCTCTGCCAAGAAGGAAATAGCGTGCCCCAAATAACAGACTTCTAAACAAAAAAAAGCCCCACCTCCGAAGAGGTGAGGCTTTCATTCAATTCGTCTTGGTGCTAATTATTTGTCGATGACACCAGAGAGCCCAATGCGACCACCGGTCGTATCCTCTAAGGACTCATGTTTGATAAGTTCGGGCTCTTGATAGGTTTCTTTGTGTTCGTGGTCCATAAAGCCTCCTTGGTAGATATTCAGAAAATTCAGATAAAACCTAGAATAAAGATACTCGCCGATTTCTCTCCAATATTCAAGCCCCTGAAAAGAACTAGCCCTTCAAGCCGCGGTGATGTCGTTGATCACGCAACTCTTTGCTGGTTAGATACAACAAAGCCCCACCTCCGAAGAGGTGAGGCTTGCAGTTAACCTCGAAAACTATAATAGGATGGCAGTTTTAGACCCATCCATCAAGCTACCCAAATGGGTTAGATGAGATGGCTAAGTAGGAGAGAAAGTGGGACTCAGGAGAATGTGCGGGGAGCGACGAAAGGGGTTGAGAATACTGGTGAGCCGCGTTGGCCTCGAACCAACGACCCTCGCCTTAAAAGGGCGATGCTCTACCAACTGAGCTAGCGGCCCACCGCATGGCAATCTATCAATGGATTGTGGCGTTGTCAAACAACAATCAACAGGAAGGAAACTTTCGGCCTTTACTTCTTAGAGCCACGGACGAGGGGATTGCGGAGAATGATCGTATCGGTGCGTTTCGACCCCGTGGAGATCATATCAATACGACAACCCGCGAGGTCCTCGACCCGCTTCAAGTATTCTTTAGCTGCCTTTGGTAATTTTCGATAAGATTGCAAGCCCGTGGTATCGGTCGTCCAACCGGACCACTTTTCATAGACCGGTCGGCACCGCTCCAGGACATGAAGATCCGACGGCATTTCCCTGTATAACTTTTTTCCATCGCGATAGCCGGTACAAATTTGAAGGGTTTCGCATCCATCCAAGACATCAAGCTTGGTGACGGCCAGGGAAGTCAGGCCATTGACCCGCACCGCATACCGCAGTGCCACGGCATCCAACCACCCGCAACGGCGAGCGCGTCCTGTGGTGGCTCCATATTCATGCCCCCGTTGCATGAGTTGTTTACCCATGTCATCGTGTAATTCAGTCGGAAAGGGCCCTCCACCCACACGCGTGGTATAGGCTTTGGTCACGCCCAAAACGCCGGAAATTTTCGTGGGGCCCACCCCACTCCCCGTACAGGCCCCTCCCGAACATGCACTGGAAGAGGTGACGAACGGATAGGTTCCCAAATCCACATCCAAATGCGTGCCCTGTGCCCCCTCGAAGAGCACCCGTTGACCTTTGTCAAAGGCTTTCTCGATGGCAAGAGGCACATCGGCGATATGAGGCCGCAGCCGCTCTCCATACGCTTGGTATTCCTTAAAAATACCAGCCACCGTAAATCCGGGAGCATTATAGATGTGACGGAGAAACGCATTGATTTCCACCAGGTTGTCCTGAATTTTTTGTTTCAAGATATCGGGATTCAGGAGATCCCCCATGCGAATACCCACTCGGGCCATCTTATCTACATAGGCCGGACCGATTCCCCGACCGGTCGTCCCGATTCGCCGCGCGCCCTTGGCTTTTTCCGCTGCCTTATCGATGGCTTTATGGTAGGGCATGATCACATGGGCTCGCTGACAAATCACAAACCGTTTGCCCACGGCAATGCCGTTGACCCGTAGACGATCGAGTTCTTCGATCAACCCTCCCGGATCGATGGCTACCCCATTACCCAAAGCACAGACTTTTCCACGGTATAAAATCCCAGAGGGAATTAAATGGAAGATAAACGTACCTTTGTCAGTGATGACGGTATGACCGGCATTGGACCCGCCCTGATAACGGACGATGACGTCCGCATCCTTAGCCAACAGGTCGACGATCTTACCTTTTCCTTCGTCGCCCCATTGAGAGCCGACGACGACCAACCCTCCCATTCATTCCTCCGTCATGGGTGTAAACCACAGGACAATAAAAAAGCTCTGACAGGGGATCCGCCAGAGCCTGCAAAGTAAATCCTAGGTCTCGTTTGCAAATTTGTCAACGAAGAATCTGTTCATTTGATCCCTAAGGGCATTTCTTGACCGAACCAGGGACCCATGATAGCATCAACCTCCGAGTGGGGCTGTGGCGCAGTTGGGAGCGCGCGTGAATGGCATTCACGAGGTCGCCGGTTCAATCCCGGCCAGCTCCACCAACCTTCCTCTGCAATCGGGCATTCGCCCATCAGATTTTTCCCTAGATTTGATTAGGCTGGTACACTTTTAGGAAACCCCAACCGATATTCGGTCATTTCACGATGTTACATATCGAACAACTCACCAAGACCTTTCCAACGAAGCCCCTGTTTCTAGAAGCGTCTGCTCACCTGAAACCCAATACCCGGGTAGGCTTAGTGGGACCAAACGGGTCAGGCAAGACGTCTCTGCTCCGCATGATCCTGGACAGCAATGAAATCGAAAGTGGGCGGATTCGGAAACGCCCCCACCTTAAAATCGGATATCTTCCCCAAGAATTGGAATCCTTACCCGGCAACACCATCCTGGATGCCACGCATCGGGATGAATATCCGGAGTATGAGGCCAAGCGCATCCTGGCCGGACTCGGTTTTCAGGAAAGCGACTGGGATCGAAAGATTAAGACCCTTTCCGGTGGTTATCGCATGCGGGTGGCGTTAGCATATCTCCTGCTATCCTCCCCCGATGTCCTGATGTTGGACGAGCCCACGAACCATTTGGACAAGGCCACTCAGCAATGGCTAGAACATTTTCTGTTGAATGCAGGGTTTACCCTCTTGATCATCAGCCATGACATTAAGTTTCTAGACAAGATGGTGACCCATATCTGGGAAGTACGCAACCACACTCTGCAGGAATACCGAGGAAACTACACCCGTTTCCAAAAATTGAAGGCTGAACGGGATGCTCAGGAACGCGCGGCGGCCAACCGTCAAGCCAAAGAAATTTCGCGCGTCCAATCCTTCGTGGATCGGTTCCGATATCAGGCCAACAAAGCCAGTCAGGTTCAATCCCGCATTAAACAATTAGAAAAAATCAAACGCGTCGAACTCCAGCGCGATAGCAAACGTTTGCGATTTAAGTTCCCGGAGCCCTCTCCCAGCGGCAAGCACGTCATCGACATGAACAATATCCATAAAGCCTATGGAGATAACGTGGTGTATCAGGGATTAGACTTTTCCGTAGAACGCGGGCAACGTGTGGCATTTGTCGGGGAAAACGGTGCGGGGAAATCGACTCTCTTGAAAATGCTGGCCGGGGTCCTGGAATTTGAGAAGGGATCACGCACACTAGGACACGGCGTCTCGGTTCATTACTTCGCCCAACATCAGGCCGAAATCCTCAATCCCGAACATACGATCTTAGATTCATTGGAAGAGGCCGCTCCCCAAGCGGAACGAAATTTTTTACGAGGCCTGGCAGGCGCCTTTCTGTTCTCCGGCAACGACCAACTTAAACCCATTAAAGCCCTGAGCGGCGGGGAACGTAACCGGGTCGCTCTCGCCAGAATGCTTGTAGAGCCGGCCAACACCCTACTCCTCGACGAGCCCACCAATCACCTGGACCCCGCCTCGGTCGACATGCTGACCGATGCTCTCATCCAATTCCCCGGCACAATCGTCTTTATCTCGCACGATCCAACGTTTCTCATGCGGGTCTCAACACGCGTGGTAGAAATCGAAGAGGGAAAAGCCCGGGACTACATCGGGGATTATGAATACTATCTATGGAAACGAGCCAAGGAATTGGAAGATCAAATTCCCCCTGAAGCCCGAGAACCCAAGAAAAAGTCGAAAAAGAAAGACAAAGCCAACAAGGAGCCGGCAACCAATGGGACCGCGAAGACCTCACCCATTCCTGCCGCCCCTTCCCGCAGAGACCTCACGAAGAGCATCGCCAGGCTGGAAAAACAAGTCGTGAAGTTAGAAGAGGAAATTCATGACTTGGAACAACAGATCAAAACTCGCGATACGGAGCTGGCCGATCCCGAAACCTATCAGGACTATGCACGATGGAACGAGCTGCATCAGGAGCGTGAATCCTGGTCCCGAAACCTTGACCGCCTCACGCATAAATGGGGCGACCTCCAAACCACTCTCGAATCCCAAAAATCCCAGATTTCGTAAATTCCCTAGATTTATAGGCATCACTGTAATCGACGCCTTCCGCCCGTTCTCATGGGTGGACGCTTTTATGAACCGTCGGGACTTGTATGAGCGCAGCGAGTTGGGCCGACCTCGCTAGTTTTGCGTCCACCCAATCTACTAGGATCGGGCGGGGCGTCAATGGTTTTGGGTCCTTTTGCCAAAACAAAAGGACCTTGGCTGCCGGGCCAAAACCCGGCACTTGTAATTAATATTCCTAACAAAGAAAATGTCTATGGGAAAAGCAATACAGAGTGGCAAATAGACCATGCGGGATACAAGTGAAGGAATGATTGAATTTATTAAAACCTTCAAGGAAGGAGATAATTATTTTTCAATAATCGAAGTTCCCAAAGATGGCAAAAAGGAAAAGTTTCAATTTGGTGTAACTGAAGATGGCTATAGAGCAATTAGAAGAATGCTTCAATCGCGTCTTTTGGATACCATGCCAGGGTTGCAATACCGATATTTCTGGGATGGTTCAATGAACGGAAAAACAGGATCGACGATACTAATGGGGATACGGTGCGAAGTGAAAGACACTGGGAAAAGCTTCGACTTTGAATTTCCCCAAGATCTAGCATCCAATTTAAAATGGTTTAATGAACTGGAATCTTTAGATGAAGCAAAGCATCTCAAGCTCGAAGAATAAGTCCGTCGTCTGTTATCTGCCCCACTGAGGAACGATCCTATTTATCGAATGAATGTGATTCGAGATCGATTCGAGAAGGAAGATGGGACATCCTATCCACAAATCACGGTTTCGTCGGCCGCCAGTATGTCTCTCTTCCAAAAAATCGCATCAGCCATCGAAACAGGTTTAGACGGCCGATGGACGGAACAACTTACAAGCCCGGATCAATGTTACTGGGATTTCGATTCGGAGGGGGAAAAGATTACCCTTCATTACGAGCACTATCTCGGCATCAGCGTGTTTCCTGCCGAAGGTGAAAACCACACACCCAAGTCCATTGACCTGCTGGAAAAGGTTTACCAATTGCTAAAAAAATTACCCCACCCCTAGAGAAGTTTCGCGAATTTTTCCTCACCTGGTTTACCAGGGGGCGGTGATATCTTCTTCCTCGTCATCATTGATGGAAGACGTTTGGTTCGGCCGGTAATAGCGTCGTCCTTCCAATCCTTTTGGAAAATGCGTTTGGCTCTTGGCTCCCTCTGGGTCATCATGGGCATACTTGTAGTCTTTTCCATAATCCAATTCTTTCATGAGGGAGGTCACCGCATTGCGTAGATGAAAAGGCACCGGAAGATTCCCCCTTTCCTTCGCATCCTTTTTGGCAGACATCAATCCGACATAGGAGGCATTGCTCTTTGGTGCCGTGGCTAGATAGGTCGTGCCGTGGGCCAGATTGATTTGCGCTTCAGGCAAACCCACGACTTCCACGGCATGGAAGACCGCTGAAGCTACCAAGAGTCCCTGCGGATCAGCATTACCGACATCTTCCGAAGCAAAGATCATCATGCGCCGGGCGATAAACTTGGGATCCTCCCCCCCTTCCAGCATACGCGCCAGCCAATAGAGCGCGCCATCGGGGTCGGAATCCCGCATACTTTTGATGTAAGCCGATATGACGTTGTAATGTTCTTCCCCCTCACGATCATACCGTAAGGCCTTCTTTTTCAAGGCGTCTGCGACATGTTGTTCATCCAGCGTCGTCGGCTTATCTTTTGCCGTCACCTGTCCCACCACAAACTCCAATGCCGTTAACGTCGCCCGCGCATCTCCGTTGCCATACTGAATGATCAGACGTTTGGCATTCGGTGTCAGAGTAACTTTCTTCATCCCCAAACCGTGTTCCTTATCGGAAAGGGCCCGATCGATAATGTTTTCCAGAGCCGAGTCGGTTAACGGTTTCAGCACCACTACGAGAGACCGGGATAACAGAGGGGCAATGACTTCAAACGAAGGATTTTGTGTGGTGGCCCCGATGAGCGTGATATCCCCCCTCTCCACGTAAGGCAAGAACGCGTCCTGCTGGGCCTTATTAAACCGGTGAATTTCATCCACGAAAAGCAGAGTCCCCTGGCCGGATACCTGTCTCCGTTGTTGGGCCGTTTTTAACAGTCCACGCAACTCCGGTACACCGCTTAATACCGCGGAAAACGGGACGAAGGCCGCTTGGGTTTTCTTGGCGATTAATCCGGCCAGGGTAGTTTTCCCGCTGCCCGGAGGCCCCCATAAGATAATAGATGGAATCCGATCTCCTTCAATCGCCTTTCGAAGGGGTTGCCCCTCCCCCACGATGTCTTCTTGGCCGACAAATTCCTCAAAGGTCTGTGGCCGCACACGATCCGCTAGGGGAATATTCCCAGAGGACTTGGCCTTGGTTTTCGGTGGAAAGAGATCGGCTTGAGAAGAATCTTCAGCTGAGTTCATACGGTCACCCTTCGAGGGCGAATTAATTTCACGATCTGATCCTAAGTTGGGTTCTTGGTAGGGTATGGTATAGAATCGTTTCGCGTTTAGACAAACTTACCACAAACAACACAACATCCGTGAAACGACAAGGAGAAGGATCGGTCCCATGGAATCACAGGCATTGCTGAACGGAATCAAACTGGCCTACACCGACCAGGGGAAAGGGACACCCTTGGTGTTCCTCCACGCCTTTCCTCTTTCTCAAGCCATGTGGGCGCCTCAGGTTGAAGCTCTATCCGGGTCTTATCGCGTGATCACTCTGGATTTTCGAGGGCACGGATCCTCGCAGACCGCTTTATGGAATTTCACGTTAGATGAGTATGCGGACGATGTCATGGCGTTGTTGAATCACCTCGACATCAATCAAGCCGTGATGATCGGCCTGTCCATGGGGGGGTATACCGCTTTGTCGATCGCTCGACGATATGGAAACCGTCTCAAAGGATTGGTGCTGGCCGACACTCGAGCCCAAGCGGATAACTCAGAAGGGAGATCGGGACGAAAGACGATGGCTCAGGTGGCTTACAAAAAGGGAGCCAGCGCCATCGCGGATCTGATGTTACCGAAGTTATTGGCCCCTTCCACGCCAAAAGATAATCCGAAATTGACCGCAGGAATTCGGCAATTGATTCTGGGGACGAAACCCGAAGGCATTATCACGGACCTCATGGCCATGGCTGTCCGTCCGGATTCCACTGACCTTTTACCTCAGATTGAGTGCCCCACACTCATTATCGTCGGAGAAGATGACCAGGCCACCCCGGTAGCTGATTCGGAATACCTGGCCGATCGTATTCCCAAGAGCACCCTGGCGGTCATTCCCAAGGCAGGCCACCTCTCGAACCTTGAACAACCTCAGGCTTTCAATGATGCCTTAGGTTCGTTTCTCCAAAAGCTCGAGACCTAGAGGACATTCCTTCTGGCACGACCCTTACCGTTTAACCGGAAGCGCATCGGCATAGACCAGCCGAACGTCTTTTCGCGGACGGGAAGACGAATCGGCCTCTTTCGGAATATTAAAGACTTCATATTCCTTGACCACCACCCGGAATTGTTTACCGGATGAGGGCGGAAGCGGAACCGAACCGGTCCATTGTTGCGCCTGAACTTTTTTGAGGGTCACCGGCCGAGTATTGGAAACCGGCGTCCACGCTAAGTCTCCTTTGACCGAAGGGTTGGCCTCCTCGACTTCCACTTCAACCTTGGTTTGCCGCTTGGATCCTGCGACACCCGGCACTCCGGATACGGTGACGACGACCTGATTCCCTTTTTTCGTGTCCGCCACAACACTGGCAGTCCGATCGGGAACTAATTGCGCAAAGTCTGCCAGCACGACCGGAGATAAATGCGCGCCTTTTATCGAGTTGACTTGATAGCGAGCCAACGCCAGACGCACGAAGGGAAAATACGCCGTCCCCGGGTTCATGTCGATGTCGCAATACCAGAGTTGGCGATCCACATCAGGTTTGACATCAAACGCGCAAATCGTGACAGGCATCGGAGGCGGTCGTAACACCCGTAACTGTTTGGCCAATATTCGCTTGGAGGGTTTCACCGCTCGACTCCTCACACCACCTCCTGACGAATCAGGAACTTGAATGCTCAAATCATGTCGAACCGCAGCCGCATTCCGAAAATGCTGAGGTGTCGGGTTGGAAATTCCCACACCATGAAGCATGGCCGCTTTGACTTTAGACGTCGGCAAACCCGTACGCCGTGCGGCCCGTGACGTCACCTCTTCCTCCTCTTCTTCTTCTAGGATCGGTTCACCCTCCTCTTCGATACCCCGTGGCCGAATGGTCTTTGGGATTCTAAGCGCCGGCTTGGTCCTCGTGGTGGGTTTTTTGGGAACCCGAATTGGAGGCACTCGTTGAGGGCCGGTTTCCCAAAGCGGATCCTTTCCCCACTGCGTGACGAGGCCCTTCGCCTTTTCAGGAAGCGTGGCTCTGGAATTGGGAAAGAGGACCACGGCTAGCTGCTCTCCATCCCCGGAAGAGTACCAGGGCCGATCCAAATACACGCGTAGACCGCCACCGGTCCGACGATGGCCCTTGGGCGTTTTTTCCCATTTAAAGGTGGGAACGACATAGAGCACTTTCGGGGCCTCGGGCTGAGCGGAATTGAGAATATCGAGCATGATCGGCGCGGAAGACCGTGTCCATCGTGGAGGCAATTTGCCATTTTTCAGTAAATCCGTTTCCTCATCGGGGATCGGTCGGAAATATTCCCGATACCGGGTGGTGCCGATCGCGGTGTAAGCCACGCATCGGTACTTCGTATCCCCGAATCGGTGAAGGCCCTGGAACCGGAACCGTTGGCCGTATTTGGCCGGTGGAGGTGGAGGTGGTGCCGGGGCACATCGATGGGGTCGTTCATCGTAGGCTTTGGGTCCTGCCGGTTTGATCGGCTTGACCCGCTTGACGGCTTTGACTCGCCTTCGCCGTCTGCGTTTGGACACTCCCCGCTCCATGACAGCTCCTTCCGGTAGGTCTTCCTCATCCAGAAGATCCTCTTCTTCCATGTCCTCTTCCAGAGTATCCTCTTCACCTTCCTCAGTCGGAGACTCGGGGACTGCCCGGCTTTGCACCTCGGAAAGCACCGGCATTTCCTGAGCATCCACCACAGCATCCAATTCCTCAAACTCAGCGATTAACGTGTCATCATCTAAGTCCTCAGGGACTTCTTCATCAGCCTCTGAAAGACCTCGGGCGACGACGGGTCCAGGTGTCCTTGATGGCAGGTAACTAATTTTCACGTTAAACGGAGCAGCGGAGCCCTGTACATACAACCACTCCTTCAAATTTTCCGAGGTCATGGGTTTATTGGGGTGATCGATCGGCTCCTGCCATTCGGCCTGAAGATCGATTTCCTCAGTGCTTGGACGATGGATGGCCAGTGTGCCGTCGATCGTCGAGGCCGTTTCCCCATACCGTCGATGCCGCGCGGCTTCCGCCCGAGGCGATTGAACCGTACATGCGGGTGCACTCGCTAGTCCCAGGCTCTTTTCAGGCAGCTCTTCTATACAGACCCACCGTGGGTTTAAGACCGGTTGTTGCGTGGCATGGGTCAAGACAATTTGATGAAATGGGGTCAACATCTGGTGCTTGCCCATTTGCACGTTTCGTCGCTGGCCTTGAAGTTTTTTGCTGGAAGTCTTCTCTTCGAGCCACCGCCAAATGGTAAAGAGACGTTCTTGAGCTATTTTTCCAAATTTCGGATCTTGGGCATGTAACAGGTAACTACTGATGCGCAAGATACGCTCTTCCCCTGGGGGGACAAAGACTTGAAGCAGGTTCGGTCCACTGATTTTTGGCGCCCCATTTCCCGGCTCCAATTGGACCCGGAAAGATCCGACATTGGGCCATCCCCCTTTGACGGGGTAGGGCACTTGTACGACAGGTGCCGTTTTCGGATTCGCTCCTGGGGCATAGAGCACACATGACACGCCCTGGGCCATGGGATCAGGAAGGTAAGGGACCGTGATACTCGGCTCGGGAAAATATTCTCCCCCTGGTTTTCCATTTGGGGCTAATCGCTCCTTGGGAACCATGTCAGCCAGAGTCCCATCCTTCGCGACCATGAGTTGATAGGCTTGCGCTCCACGGACCCGCCGATTACCAGGGTCATCGAACATCCCATGTTGTTCGGCTAATTCCACACTAATTTTCGGTGGCACCAGATGACGAGCAGAGGGTCGGGATGGCGGTCCTGCGGGCAACCCTTCCCGAGGATCACCGGGTTTCTCTACATTTAAACTCCGATACACAATCCGATCGACCGCTTCACCAGGTGACAACGCTTCCCCGTTCGGAAAGAACGAAGAAACTTTTTTCCCGATGATCGGGGCCGTCAGCAGAACGGTCGGGGACGGCACAGGTTCCATTCGTTGGTAATGGCTATCCTCATCTTTGATGTCGGTGAGGAAAACCGCATTGGGGGAGGGCATATCCGTCACCGACAATCCATTGCCTGCCAAGTCCACCACACGGGCACGAAATTGATACTTTCGACCGAACCGCAGGCGGGGAAGAGTCCCAGGAACGGGCTGAAACACCACCTGCATTTTTGACACCTTTGCGAGTCGATCACCAAGACTTTGACTTGGGTTATCCTCCAAGTCCAGATGCCGGCCGGGGCGAGGGACAGAAAGACTCCAGCCATCCCATCGGAAGAGTGATTCATAGACGATTAATCGCTTTGGCGCATTGGATCCTTCGGCAGGATCCCCGTCATCTTCTGTCATCCCCAACGAAACCCATCCTTCATCGTTTTGAACCAAAAACGGTTTGGACAGAGGGGAATTTGGGGCTTGCAATAGATGGTAATTCCCCTGCCGGAAGTTGAGGGACCGCCATGGTGTAAACACCGGAGACCCACCTGACCCTCGACGGACTTCCCTCACATCGATGCGAAATCCTCGCACCAGATCTTCCCCGGTCAAGATAATATTTGACCCTCTGTTATTCGTCGAAGCTTGTAGTTTGCCATTATTGCGGCTCGACTGGTCGAGCAGTTCGTCTAAGTATCCATCCCGCGTATTATGCGCGACACCCAGACCACTAGACCGAACGGAAGGAAGGGAAGTGGCTATTTGCATGATCCGTTGCGTCTTGGCCAGCTCCACTTGCGGTCGTGTCGAACGAGGAACGACAATATTCGGACGGGAGATCTGGGGAGCTTTAAATACTTGAGGTTTAATCCGGGAGAGAGTCTTAAACGACGTATCGATCTTATGTAATAAATTCGAGGAATATACCTCGACCCGTTTCACAACTTCATCCACATTGCCAGGCACCACATCATATACCGGTACATTGCGGCGCCCTTCGACCGTCATTCGGACGCCGAATTTCAAGAGTCCATCGGAAAGTTGCAGCCGATTTTCAGGGATTCGTCCCGATTGCGAGCCTGACGGTCCCTGAGGGTCACTCATAAAACCAGTAGGACCTCCTAAAACATAGGCAGTTCTCGGGGATATAAATCGATTCTTCTCGGCCGAATTTTTGAACACCGGTTCCACCCACAGCAGTCCATTTTTGGGAATCTTGCCTTTATCAATCTTCACACGGAGATCGACACAGAGCCCCAATTGTCTGGTGAGAACCGGATACTCGAATAAACTCCCCACGATCTGATGAAAATCATACTTGGGTTCGGGAGGCCTGGGGGGTACTCGGATATCCTTGGTAATACGAATTTTCTGGTCAAAGGCCTTATATTGCAGATAGTTGAATTCAGGACGCGTAATTTTTGCCGCGGCCGATAATTGTTGGTCTGTCACCTTTGGCGCCGCAATATGTCGTCCGAGTAACGCTTTATTGATTCCTCGGGATCGAACCCCCGGAGGGCTTGAACCTCCTTTGAACAGACCTCGAATTCGCCCTAACTCCCGCACGGCATTGGGTAGTCCCATACGAAACCCCGCCGGAGCACGACCGTCCTGTTTAAGAATAGACGACTGCTCTAAGCGTTGAAGAATCGTTCCACGAGTCGGAAGCTGATCGAACTGCTCCCGCGCCGTGGCTTTATACAGGGCATCAGTAATCTGCCGATACATGGCTTTTTCGGGAAAGGTATGGACTTTGAATTTATTGATATTGGTGAATTCTTTTTTATCGAACGCGTGTACCCGAACGAACGTGGAATCGTTGAAGATGCTTCTCCACAGCGAGGGGGAAAATGGAGGGACATTCTTGGGTGGTGCAGCAAATTCCCATTCGCCTTTGGTCGGCAACCGTAACGGGCCGCCAGGGGCATTCACCACCATCTGAAAGGGTAACCCCCGTATAAAATCCGGCCAGTCTTTGGTAAATCGTGCGCCAAAGGCCGACAAGTTGGTGTTTTTCGATCCCTTCAAGCGCGGGGAAAATACCAACGAGAGCCGCAGCCATGAGTCCTGAATCCCATTGGGGATCGCTGTGACGACGACGTCATAGGTTGGGCCTCGTTGCTGAACGATCGACTTATTGATATTCGGAGCGGTTTTTCGTGTCGGAGCCACATTTTTTATCGTCGGTCTGGTTCTTCGTTTTCGGGTCGCCATGTCAGATTCCTCCGTTCAAATACCTGTGATGCGCATTAGGCCACATCATCGGCAAACGCACCGGCGTATTGGTTCCAATCTTGTTCGTTGACCATTTCTTGAATTTTTCTGGGCTTCACGGGTTTGCGCCGCCGCCGCCGCGGTGCTTGAATCTTGTCGGCTCGAAAACGTCGAGCACCTTTACGGGCCGCATAGTAGGGCTCCCCTGAGTATCCCACCAGATACACCGGTGACTCGTCTTCCTCATCCAACCAGGCAGACCCAGATCCCCCATGACTAGACCCAGAGAGTTCCTTGCGGCATTTCCACTCGACCGACACTTCGAAGAACAGCACTTCCACCTTGAGCTGCACCATCGCTTCTCCCCACACGATGTCATCGAGCGAGCTATAGGAGAGCGCCAGTTTCACCAGGATGGAAACCGTGACGATTCCCAGGACCTGGACCGATCCATGAACCTTGATATAGCCTTCAAGAAAGATGACTTTCTTGCCAGCGGAGTCGTCTGTGACTCCATACCGGAAATAAAATCCCGCCACTAATTTGACCGAACCGCTGGCCACCCCGATATCGATCGACCACATGCCGCCGAATTCAATCTGAACTTCGACTGACGACAACCCTTCCTTCCCGTTCATCTCCACGGCGAAGAATCCGGTCAATCCAAAAATCCAGACGGCCCCCATGAACGGATCGTTCCGGGAACAGAAATTTATTCGTAGCGTGACGGGGTCTCCGGTAAACGGAAGGCGTAAGCCAGCCCCAAACTTCATATTCGTCAGTGAAAGGACTCCAACGGTGACAGAGGGAATGGCCACACTCAACCCAACCTTCACACCCGAGGAATCGACGGTTAAGCTGGGCGGGTCACTCATCCCATCAGCAGGAATCAACTCTTGAAGCTTCGCGAGGAAAGCCAGAGCTCCCCGGAATTCAACCCCCTTGGGATCCCCCTTGTTTTCGTCTGCCAGTTCCACGGCAACATCGACTTTTTTTCCGTGTTTCTTCTCGAAGAGAAACTTCCGGAATCGCAGGATGAGTTGACCCGCAAAGGATAATTCGAAATTGGTTATTGTCCCTTTTGAATCAAACCTGGGTTCCGAAGGGGCCGGTGCGCCCCCGCTTTGCAGACTGGGAAGTTTCACCGTGATTATTGTGCTTATCTGAAGAGAAGCATCTTTGCTCCCCATCTTGTTCGTAAAATTGACAATGCCAGTGGGTATATTTACAGGAGGCACATTCAGAGTGAAGGTTGTTCGAATTTCTTCCGGAAGACGATCCGTGACAAGTTTTGGAGCCTTTCCCTGTGCCAACCCCTTTAGGAGCAGAGCTAAATCGAGCCCTCCAAGGATCGTGGCATCCTTAAAAAACTTTTCGGGATTAAACGTGCCCTTGGCAAAGTCTTCAGCGGACTGTGCAGGACTTGCTCCACGGGTGGTCACCTCTCCGGTACTGACACCACCACCTCCTCCAACCGGACCGAATTCACGGGACACTCCCACGATGTCCATATTAGGGGCGCCCACTCCCCCTACCTTGTCCGTTTGCCCGTATTTCAGGCCCACAGGAGTGACGAGATTCAGGAACAATTCCCCTTTATTGGCTCCACCGAAACCATGCTGGGTGTAAACACCGCTATACCGGACTTTGGTGCGCTCGGAGGCCGGACCTGGCCCAAGAAGATTTTTGATGGCCGGAATGCTGACTTCGGCCTGGGAAACAAACGGGAAAAATATCGGGTGCCCAGCATTCACCAGAGATTCTCTGAGCGATTTGGAACAAGCCGGGGAAAATTTCCTACGAACCGCGTTCGGGATACACGGAATTTCCCCACTAAAGGTCAGACTTGCCGTTTCCAGGACGGTATCCCCACCAGGTTTCTTCGGGCCAAAGGCCACCTTTTGCCCTCCGAGATCCGCAGTTCTGCGGCTAGCGGAACTTTTTCTATAATGGTCCTGTACTTGATTAATAGCAGGGGCTTCCCCATCCCCGGCACTGGTCCCCGCAATCTTATCGATATAAATCAGGGGAAGGGAAAATTCCGACTTCTGACCTGCCCAGTCCGTGCCAATCAGATGCCATTGGAAATCTTCATTGGATACCCTTGGCCAAAAACCGTCCAAACTTGTATGCTGTCCGGGCTTAAAAACAGGAGAATTCTGGGGAGGGTCCAACTTGGGAGTGACTAAATTCGTAATCTGCAAACTTTTATAGGGAAAATTTCGGCCATCTGAAAACGTCAAATCCTCTTGTCCCGGACCGGGATACTCTTTTATGGGCTCACGGACGACGATAAAAACACTATACCGAAGCAGGGCCATAATACCCTTTGGGGTCCGTTCGAATTTTCGCTCACTGATCCGAATCTTCACGGCCTTGTGACCGAATGGATAGAGAAACCCCTCATTCACAACTTTGACAAATTGGTCGCGCCCCATAGTGCCATGCTGCACCCATTCGATTAGGTCAAAAGCTGGTGGGGCTGGATCGTGGAGATACTGGGACTTGATCCAGGCCCCTAAGGCACTCAGCATAAAGCGGTCCATTTTCATGACCCGTTCCTGCCAGCCTTTTGATATAGCTTTTCCGTTGGCCATCAAATGGACAAGCTGATGACGATCTAAAGCTTGGGGTAGCGTAAGAAAGGGATTACGGACCTTGTCCTTGGAAGCTTCAGGAGGCCCATTCTTCTTGTTAGGTTGATCCCTAATGAGATCTGGGGACCAGATGGCACGCATGGTGCGATACCACCGGTCTTTTCCATCCACAACCCATTTTTTCTTTTGATCTTGTTTCCGGACGCCCAGTTGGGTATGCCACAATTCGGTCCGGCCGTTGAACGCAACCGGGTTCGGTAAATGGCTCCACCCGGCCTTCTGGCTTGGGGAAATAAAGAGGCGATAGGGAACCTCGATAGCCGTAAAGTTCTTGAGTTGATCGATTGTGGGAGGAAGAGGTGGCTGTATTCGAACTTTTTGAATGTCCGGCACTTGCCTCTGGATATTTGTCTGAGGTTGTCGGGACGGACTCGTCCGTGCAATGAGAAACACATCGGGCCGGTTTTCCCCTCGCAAGACGGACTGGACCACATGGAAGGGTCGCAAAGTGCCGCGTACCTCGTTCCACCGTGGTTCCACGGGGCCGTCAAAAAATGGAAACGATTGTCTCCGTCGAAACTTTCGCCGGGGAATACGTTGGGCCGGTGGTTTAACCGGTTTTCTTATGGGAAAGATCCTTCTTGGTGGCGGGGGCGGAGGTGCCGCAGAAGGGGCGACCACCTGTTGGTAGTTCGACCAGTCCAAGAGAGACGGAAGGGCATACGGAATAGATTTCGTGCCTCTGGGTATGGCAAACACTAAACGGCTCCAACCAGCCAGCCGTGCGTCAATCGGGAATTTTGGGTCTTCATGATCTGGATTATTTCTATCTTCTGTTTCATAAAAAGCCTGTTCCGACACATGCTGGGGAGGGAAGTTGACGACCAATTTCGGACCGCCCCCGGAGGGGACCAGTCTGGGCGCCTGCCCCTTTCCGATCTGCAAATTCATGTTTCGAAATTCAAATTTCAGGACCAGCAAATCTTCGGGGCGAACAACCGAAACCGCCAAGGGACCGGGAATTTGCAGTCTCACCCGGAAATCGTTAACCGTCGTCAACGCCTTCTTCCCGATCTGACTCTTTGTGGTGGGGGTGGTGGATTTCACCTCGGGCTTCATGGCCCCAGGGTTGATTCTCTTAGGTTGAGTCGTTGAAGGAGCCGTCGGGGATTTGCGCAAGCGGAACCGGCTTCGGGGTTTGGTCTGCGCCAGAATCAAGCGTGCCCCAAACGGCACCTCCATGGGTTGCACTAATGCCCCAGCTAACGGTACGGCCAGACGTTCAATACCGGGTTCACATTGAAGGGTTGATTGCCCATCTTCGTATTGAATCCATTCGAAGGGAGGAGTGCCGATGGGATGACCCAGGCTAAACTTACATCCGTGCAAACTCAGGGGTGTGGCGTCGGCAAACTTGGCCACCAGGGCTTGTTGCCCACCTCGGGTTCGAGAGTCGGAGAGTGAAACATACCGAGCACCCTTTAACCCCAACGAGAATAGGTTCTGCTCTTCATCCACCCCACGGCAACAAAACGCGAGTAGTTCATCCTGGGCTCCGGATTCGGCCACGACCGCATGGGCCTTTCCTCCATCACTGTGTTCCCAGGCTTCGATGTGCAAGACGGAAAACGCATTTCTGGGGGTATGAAAACCTTCTTCGTTTGGCAAGTGAACCGGCAAATTGACGGACCACGTCTTTTCCCCTCGTTCCATGGCCACTAAAGTCCGCATTCGTCCCGGGGTTCTTACGACACTGGGATCTTGAGGCTGCAATACCGCCACCTTGATCGCATCGGACAACAGCGCCGTGGAAGATCCTTGGAGCAGTCCCACACCCTCTCCCTTAAACGACAAGATCCATTGCGGGAAAATTTCAGCATCGGCTCGCCCGACCATTCCCATGCGGCCCATTTGAACCTCGCACACGTGCTCATCCAACCAAACCGGCGCACGGGCGGGCTCCAGTCCGGCCAGCCACTTTTCGAAGGGCACTTTTGCTCGGAACCCCCCAAGGGTAAAGGACAGGTCCATGTCCCATCCCGTAGCGTGACGGCGCAATGTACAGGAAAAATTCGCGGGCAGGAGGGTGCCCGGGAAGAACGCATGGCGCAATTCGATACTGATCGAGTCTTTAGACTCCGCGAAGGTCAGGATGGGATGGCCGGAAAAATACGCCGTATCGATAATCCAACGTTCCTGGCCGTTCTGAGAAAACGCGATACGATCCTTCGTCACCGTGGACTCGAAAGGATCTCCGGTCGAGGCAAACACGGTCTCGACCATCTTCGCCGCAGGAGATAACCCAATACCTGCGACGGCCGCCACACCCAACAAATGCCGCCGGCTTATTTCGGCTTGGGTTATGGGTTTGGTCGAAACTGGTGTTGAAGACCTCGGAGATATCAATCGAGGTAATCGATTGCGATGAAGGGCACCGATGTGAATCCGAATGGGTTTCATCGAGGCAATCTCCTTCTTAGCTGATTGGGGGAGGGGTTGGTGGCACCATACCCCCCACATGAATTAATCGCAAGAAAAAATTTCTCATGAATATTACTCCAAGGAATTATCGTCATTTAATGGATCATTTGGCCCTACAAATGGGTGGCCGAGGTCAATATGGAGCATCTGATCCTTTGCAAATCCTCGTGGAAACCAAATTGGGAAAAGCCAAATCATGGTTATCAACAATAAAAAATGGCGTAAAAACATCTTTGTCATCGCAAACCATCTAGGAACCCGCATTATCGAGCCGGTCTAAATCAACCGATAACATTTGATCTTTAAGGGAACCACCAATAAATATATGGGTGTCCGTGAAGCCTATATTTCCCAATCCATCCATTCCGGCAGCTCCTTTTATTGAAATACTCACTTGTTGCAACGAACTCGGAATTTCCACTGAAAAAACTCCATAACTCGTCACCCCCGGCATTGCCCATTGCTTTAGTTGTTGTTCCGACCCGGTTTGATATTTACCTGATATAAATATATTGACAAGGCTTAAAGCCAACCCGCGACCAGTCACCATGATGGTTAAATGTGAAAATTCTTCATTCTCTTTTTCTTCCTCGGGGGATCCCGGTTTGGGTGTGGGCTTCACTAAATCCACAAGGTACGCACACGGTGGCTCGGGGGTCTTAAGCCCGCACTGCGCCCACTGGGTTCGCAGGGTGTGTTCAATCACACTGGAATCCACCTTTTGCTCTCCATTGGTATCTCGGTAGAGAATCATCGGGGGTTCCCCAGCCGGCTCTTGCCAACAGGTCCCTAACTGGCCCGATGGAATGAGTTGCCAGTAGCCCTTGGGCGGCGACAGCCGTTTTCCCCGGTCGGAGACCGCTTTTCGTGGGGGGAGCAGAATCCCTGCCAACTTTCCTTCCTTAACGGCGCCGATCATCGCCGAGGCATCCCGTCGATCATCCCCTCCTCGACTCATCATGCTCATCAGGGGTACTTGCGCACTCACATCGATGCGTTGATCCATAATGTCCGTGGTATGCCACACACACTGCCGTGGGACATCCAATTCCGGAGGAGTCACCTGTTTAGGAGGTTGTCCCGGTTTTTGTTGTCCGGGTCGTACAACATTTTCGTCTGGAGGTGGGGGCGTGGAACCTGGCAATGGTGTCAGGGGACGTCGCTTCACACGAGGCATTCTCCGGAGTGGTACCCGACGTTTGAGATTTTTTTCCGTTGACCGATGCCGTTTGATCCTCGGCCGCATTCGCTTGAGCGGGGCACGCTTGCGTTTGTAAAAGCGTCGCAAGCCGCGTTCAACAATCTCCCCTTCTTCGCCTTCTTCGAGTTCCTCCCCTTCCTGTAATTCGATAAGGTCATACTCCAACCCTTCTTCTTGAATATGTTCTTCGGTCATCGCCTCGTCAGATAAGTAGGGAGGATGCAGGTCGGCATTGGAAGAACTTTGGGCCTTCACTTCTGACAATCCTACAGCCCATCCGAACGTCATAAAGAAAATGATGAGAAAAATGAGGCTCATGATGTTTTCCTTTTGTTGCTGTATTCAACCAAAAGTCCGAGACAAATCTTCAAACTCTTACCAGGACCTCAAAGCTCATACCCCGCCCGTCGTCGGCACAAATGGTTCTTCTTGCTCCTTATTTCCCATATCCTTAATGTATGTACACGGCGGATCCGGGGCGGGCAGACCACACTGCCGCCACGCCTTTTTCAATGTCTCATCCAACAAGCTCGGCGGCATGTTTTGATTGCGATAGATAATCATCGGTGGTTCCCCTGAAGGTTCTTGGAGGCACATTCCCAGCTCCCCTGATGGAATCAATGTCCACCACCCTCGTTGTGGGGTCATGCGTTGGCCCCGAGACGCCACCGGCCCCTTGCTGGCTTGGAAAATACCGGCCAATGTCCCACTCTCGGTGGCTTTGACCATCCCCGAGGCCTCACGACGGGTCTGGAGATCTCCATGGATCAACATCCTGAACATCGCCTGTTTCGCACTAGTCTCCTTGGAATCGTTGTCCCCAATATCAATCTTCGTGCTATGCACAATGTCCGAGGTTCTTATTTCGCACTGTTGGACCGGAGGTGGAGGAGACGGGGGAGGTTGAATGGGCGGGGGCGGGGGTGGAATGGTGGGGGGAGGTGGAATCGTGGGTTTCGGTCTGATCAGCGAACGATTATTGGCGTTCAACAAGCCAGACCCACAACGTTTGGGACATTGTTGCCGATTCCTTGGAAAGGCATTGTCTTTCAACCCTTGTCGTAACTCCGCATTGGTCAGTGTCGGATCAATGCTCAACCATAAGGCTAGAACCCCGGCAACATGGGGAGCGGCCATGGATGTCCCATTAAACAGCGCAAACCCACGGGGAAGCCTTGAACTGGCTGGAAAACGTAACTCGGGATGATAGAGGCTCAAGACCCCGTCTTGAAGCCCATCATTATTATCATTTCGTTTGCGATCTCCACCCGGTGCCATGATATCCACCAAAAAACCAAAATTGGAATACCGTGCCAAATGTCCTCGGGCATCGCTTGCAGCCGTGTTCACCACATTCCGACAACTGGCCGGGGTCGCCCGAGCCGCATCCATGTTTTCATTGCCAGCCGAGACGACCACGATCACGCCCCTCTGAGTCACTTGATTGATCACAACTTGCGTATCGGGATCATTGAAACAGGGAACAGGAAAATCACGATCCCCGGCACCGAGACTCATGTTGATGATCCTGGCAGGGTTGGGATTCAAGGGAACGCCGGGAACAGGTAACCCCGCCGCCCACCGAATGCCGTCATTGATATCCCTTGTATCACCCCCACATTTTCCCAACACTCGAACGGGCAGAATACTGACCTCCCAATTTACCCCAGATACCCCAACCTGGTTGTTGGTCCCGCCGATGCCGATCGTTCCCGCCACATGAGTGCCATGCCACGAATCTGAACTGGCTTCGGTATCTGGTCCACATTCATTGGCTCTTCTTCCATCACCCGGATCGGTCGGATCAGGATCTCGTCCATCTCCATCATTGCTACTTGTCAGATCGGAGATCATATCGAACCCGGGAAGAATGTTTCCCGCACGGGCAATTTCAGGATGATCGCTGGCAATTCCGGTATCTAAGACTGCTACCACGATTCTACGGTCCCCAATGGTTTCATCCCATACCGAAGGGAGCCCAATCCCACCCGGCGATTCGGAAGGCCCAGTTCCATTCTCAAAGTAATGCCATTGCTTGGGGAATAATTCATCATTGGGCACGCGATCATGGTCTTTAATGTAATTTGGTTGAGCATAGGCGACGACTCCCAGACGGCTAAGCTGCTTCACGACTTCCAAGGGGTCCATAGGCAATCCTGTTTCCACTTGTTTGATCAAGTGAAATAACGTCGCTCCACTCGAGGTCAATTCTTTCTTGCCCAAGCCCAAGGATTTCATCACACTGGAGGGAATCGCCATCCCTGGACGCAACTTGACCAAAATCTCATCTGGCACATAGTTCAATGGGTTTTTCCTTCTCGGAGAAGGCTGTACGGGACGTTTGGGCTTGGGAACCCGAAGCTTACGTTTCGGTTTTTTGGGAATGATGATACGGGGAGCACGTTTCTTATATCGAAGGATCCGCGACAGATTTCTTTTTTTGGATAGTCTAAGCCTGAATTTGCCCCTTGATTGTATGCCCGTCGACGATCCCATAGCCTCCCATCCGGTCCCATCAGGCAACAACAACATCACATTCACCAAGGAAGGATCTTCTTCATCCCCCAACAGAGTGGCGGCCGGTTCACTCAGAGCTTCGGTATGGGTAGCCGTTTGCGCTTCAATGGCGAGGGGTTTCTTCCCCGGTTGAGTCAATTGAAGCTGATCGCCTCCGGGATGGGATATTTCATAGGTACCCGGTTCAATTTTGAGACCTTCTCCATTGGGATCAAAAAAATGTAAGGTCTGATTTAAATCAACACGCGTAGAAGATTGAGCAGGAGAAGGAAAAACCCCCAGGTTTCCTGAAACGATGATGAGTAACCCAATTAAGGCAACAACCGGACGAATTCTCATGGCATTGGCCCCCCTATATTCACGACCTAAAAACCCCATAGACTTTTCATTGACCTGCCTAAATGGTTAATCCTCTCTTGGCCCAGAAGAAAGGACATAGCCATCACCAGGAAAATAGCTGACTCATTCCTCCGATTACTCCTGGGAGTGTTCCTTCCTTATGCCTAAGGTAGGGACTTAGATAAGGGACTAATTTTTTTGGCTTATCTCGTTGGTCGTCGTCCATTCTCCAATGGTTCAAATTCAAAAAGATTTTCTTCTTTAGTAAGGCACCTTACAAAAATCCGGAAGTGGTGATTTAGCACTTTCATCAGAAAAACACAAACGAAATCATCTTCCAACATCCTGTTTTTTCTACGTTATTTCTCTCCCCCCTCATTCTCAAATTTCTTAATCCACTCACGTATTTCCCGAGTTTTCATTCACTTTCTACCTCAAAAAATTTGGGGCCTACCATGACACACCTACACCACGATACGTATAAGATGAGAGAGTTTTTTCTACGTGTTAAATGAGGAAAAGGAGGAGGAAATTTCCGAAACGGAATCGAGAGCCAGGGTGGCGAAATGAGGATGTCAATGAAAAATGGAAAATGAAAGAAGAGACAGACAAGGAGCGGAGGCTGGGGGTTTTCTGGTTATGGTGGGTAAACCGCCTTACCCACCATAAGGTTTACACCTTGTAGAATGAGTCCGGCGCCTCCTGCGCACCATGCCCATCCTTGGAGAGTAGGCCATGCATCCATGACCTGTAGAATGAATGATACATTAGACCCTATTTACTGAGGGAGGTCAACCGCATCATGGTCAAGCGGCGATCTGAAAGGCGGAGAATGTTTGAGAATTCAAGGTAAAGAATAAGAAGCATTAATCTCCATCCGATCCACGCTGCCGGATCAGCTTCAGAAACTCTTCCCGTGTTTGTTGTTGCTTCCGGAAGACGCCCAGCATTTCACTGGTCACCGCGACAGTATTCTGCTTCTCTACCCCACGCATACTCATACAGAGATGTCGGGCTTCCATAACGACTCCTACCCCATGTGGCTTCAGCTTATGCTGAAGGGTGTGGGCGATTTGAACCGTCAAACGTTCCTGAACTTGCAGGCGCCGACTAAACGCATCCACTACCCGGGGAATCTTACTCAGCCCCACAACGTGTTTGCGAGGAATGTATCCGACGTGACATCTTCCGAAAAAGGGGAGGAGGTGATGTTCGCACAAACTGAAAAAATCAATATCGCGTACGATAACCATCTCATCATACTCGATCGGGAATAATGCGCCGTTGAGCAATTCATCGATATCCTGTTGATACCCTTGGGTCAAATAGGCCAAGGACTTCGCCACCCGCTTCGGTGTATCTTGCAAGCCATGACGCCGGGGATCTTCTCCAAGACTTTCTAGAAGTTGATGGACGATTCCGGGCAATTGATCCAATTGAGGGGCGCAGACTTTACCCGGACTTTGGGGAATAGCAGATCGGGCGCGAGAAGAACTCTTTTGTTTCTTTTGGGTTGCCACACACTCTCCTTAGGGTTGTTGGGGAACGGAATTAGACAGCTAGGGCGGAGTCACCGATGTATTCAAAGAAATTGTCTCGAGTTTCAATGACCCCAATTTTGACCAGTCGACCTTCAGAAATTTCAGGTTCCAAAATATTCCAAACCAGTTTGGCGAGGTTTTCACCCGTGGTGGTCATTTCTTGAAACCCGGGGTCGAAATTAAGATGTTGATGATCAAACCGTTGAACGATTTTTTCTTCCACGATTCGATCTAGAGCCTGCACGTCGGTAATGAGGCCAGTCTGCTCATTCACCTCCCCTTGGACCGTGACAAGAATCGTGTAATTATGCCCATGCCCGTTTAGATTATTGCATTTTCCGAAAATCTTCTGGTTCACATCATCAGATAACGCATCGGTATGGAGACGGTGTGCGGCACAAAAGCGATAGGTCCTGGTGATAGTTGATTCGGCTGACATGATTCCCGATCTTACGTGTTTGGCCTTCGTTTAGGTGGGTATTCCCTCGAAAGTTTGGCCTTGAACTCACCGCTCTATACGGATGATTTTTCTCCCGGTTGGTCCATCGTCGTTTCCCCCCATTTTTCCTCGGGAACCTGAACAATCACATCTCCGCACACCCGGGCCTGACACCCTAATCGATGATAGGGTTCGGTCAACGCTTCCCGATCGAGTAAGTCTTGTTCGTCAAAATCAATTTCCGTAAGGTTTTCACCTCCCGCGATGACATCGACACGGCAAGTCGTACACGAAGCATTTCCACCACAATCATGATTGAGAGGAAACCCCAAACTCTCCGCCGCCTCTAATAAGGAGACATCCTTGGGGACTTCACCCGTTTTCCCTTCGGGGTGAATAAAGGTGACGCGTGGCACCGACAACCTCTCTAAGGCATCCCGACAGGCTCGGGTTTTTGAGGACATCGTTTCAATCGAATATGTTCCTCAAATTCATGCCGAAACAACCGCAAGCTATTTTGCACCAATACCGCCGCACCCGTGACTAGGGTACAGAAACCGGTTCCTTTCACAAAGCCACAAATTTGCAACAGTTTGGCAAGGTCTTCTTCCTCTCCTTGCCCTTCTTCAATCTTTCTCACGATGGTGGCCAATTCTTCGGTCCCGATTCGACAGGGTGGACATTGGCCACACGTCTCCCTTTCAAAGAAGTGTGAGAATTTGAGGGTCTGCTCCACCATACAAGTCGCATCGTCTACCACAATCACACCGGCCGAGCCCAGGCCGGTCCCTGCCTTTTTCAAGGAATCAAAATCCATGGGCAAGTCTAATTGATCCGCTCCCACCATCGAGAAAGACGGACCGCCAGGAAACACCGCTTTGACTCCATGACCATTCGGAATGCCCTGCCCACATTCTTCGATTAAATATCGAAGCGGTGTTCCTAAAGGGAGTTCATACACCCCTGGTCGATTGACCGCCCCACTCAATGAAAACAACATGGTCCCGGGAGCCGTGTTTGTCCCGACTTGGCGAAACCATTCAGCCCCGTTTCGGAGGAGCAAGGGAAGATTGGAAAGCGTCTCAACATTATTGACCAAGGTGGGTTTACCATGGAGTCCAAACTCCGTTGGGTAGAAGGGAGGTTTTTGCTTTGGTTGAGCGGGTCGTCCTTGCATCGACTCCAACATGGCCGTTTCTTCGCCAGCCACATAACTGCCGTATCCATCGAAAATCTCAATATCGATATCCACGTCAGTTCCCAGAATCTTGTGTCCCAACATCCCATGAGCCCGGGCTTGGTCTTTGGCCTTTTCGAAAATGGCTTTTTCTTCTGCAAATTCATGATTTAAATAAATGTAGGCTGCTTTGGCTCCAACCGTATGCGCGGCGATCAAACACCCCTCTAATAATTGATGGGGATGATGCCGCAGGAGATAGCGATCCTTGAAGGTCCCCGGTTCATGTTCTCCGGCATTACACACGAAGTATCGCTCCTGAACCCGATGGTTTAACACCTTGTCCCATTTCAATCCGGTCGGGAAGCCTGCCCCTCCCCGTCCACGCAAGTGCGCTTCTTTAATGGCCTCAACCGTCGCTTGGGGGTTGTTGTGGGTCACACACGCCTTCCAGGCCTCATAACCACCTTCCTTCCGGTAAGGTTCGATCTCCCAAGCTTCTCCTTGAATCTTTTTAAGAATGCGGGGTGCTATTGTGGTCATCGCCAGGATTGCCCTTCTCTTATTCCATTCCCAAAGGTCATACAGAACTTTCGATCCGTGATTCGTAATCTAGGGATGTACAGATGCGAGAGACGTCTTGTCAGATATTATACGTCTTTTGCGGTGGAATTATTCGTCAACCTATTGCCCACTATACGAATGGGTCTTTTGTGTCGTCAAGCACTAGCATGGAACGTCATCTACGAGTAAAAGAGTCGAAACGCCTGAAGATGAGCGCCTGTTCCAGCCACAAAATTACCCTTTATTCATCATCGCATCCACTTGTTGGCTCAATTCTTTGACCGCTTGAGCGGAAGCCTGTAACGCGGCTTGCTCTTCGGAGGTTAGGTCATATTCGATGATGGCTTCGACCCCCTCAGAGCCAAGCTTGACTGGTACACCTAGAAAGAGATCATGAAACCCAAATTCTCCCTCACACAATGCCGCACAGGGAAGGATCTTTTTCTGATTTTTCGTAATCGCCTCGACCATCTCAACGACGGATGCGGCCGGGGCATAGTAGGCACTCCCCGTTTTCAACAAGTTGACGATCTCGGCCCCTCCTTCCCTGGTCCGCTTAATGAGCGCATCCAAAACTTCGGGAGGAAACCATTCACTGACTGAGCGACCAGCCACCGTGGTATACCGTATGAGCGGCACCATGGAATCCCCGTGGCCTCCTAGAACCATCGCATGAATATTTTCTACCGAGACCTGAAGGGCCTCGGCGATAAATGATCGAAACCGTGCCGAATCGAGCACTCCTGCCATTCCGATCACGCGATTCTTGGGAAACCCACTCACGCGATAGGCCACATGCGTCATCACATCCAAGGGATTCGACACAATGATCAAGATCGCGTTGGGTGAACGGCTGCTCGTTTCTTTTACCACAGACGAGACGATATTCATGTTCGTTTCCAATAATTCATCCCGGCTCATCCCGGGCCGACGCGGCACGCCAGAGGTCACGATCACGAGGTCTGAATCCTTGGTCTCTTCAAAAGTATTGGCTCCCTTCACCGAAGAATCATAGGCGCAAACCGGGCCGGCTTCGACGAGATCCAAGGCCTTCCCTTGGGGCATGCCTTCCACGATATCGACGAGCACGACGTCATACCAATTTTTTTCTGCCAATCGTTGGGCAATGGACGCTCCGACGTTTCCCGCCCCCACCACGGTGACTTTAATCCTACGCATGAAACCACCTATCCCTTTTGGGAACGACAAGGCCAGCCCGGATCAGTCATCATGGCCCGTCCACCCGGCAACTTTAAAATTAATAGTACACACAAAATTATCCCCATCGTAAAAATTCACTTTTATCTTTTTCTTCCCATATTCACGGGCCAGAAACTCATCCGGTTGATCGATGAATTCCTGATAGGTCCCGGGTTCGTAACTCCCCAGTTCGTGGAATTCGACAATCATCCCGGCTTTGACTTCCTGCAGCATTTTGGCCGAACACCGGGGGTAAATCTCCCAAAACTTTTCTCGAATTTCATCCGGTGTCGGTTCCCGTCGTTCACCATCCTGGGGACGATCTTTTTTTTCAAATTTGGCCTGCCGGCGCACGTACGGATATTGGTGTCCGGTAAATAATTTATACACCCAAGAAGGCACTTCCCTATCGGCATCAGTTGGAGACATGCGCAATCCTTTTTCTCATCGAGTGGTGAGTCGGCGATAGATATTCGGCAAGCGAGTAGGGAGGGCTTCCACGTCATCGACGACGACATAGCTCACATCTCCGTACATTCGCTTGACGTA
Organism: Nitrospirales bacterium; assembly: GCA_965223275.1. Classification (GTDB taxonomy): domain Bacteria; phylum Nitrospirota; class Nitrospiria; order Nitrospirales; family UBA8639; genus Nitrospira_E. The sequence goes on along the minus strand of OZ244992.1, from coordinate 2,937,870 downwards.
CTCAGTTGGCGCTTGATCAATCGTCACACAAAATGGGTGAATGCCCTTCTGGCGAGCTTCTCGCAACGCCATTTTCGTATCTTCCAGGGAATATTCGTCACCGTAGTCATCGTCCAAGGGTTTGCCATCACTGATTAAGATCAGTAACCGCACCTTAGCCGACTGCTGCAGCAACCTGGTGGTGGCATGGCGAATCACGGCCCCATCTCTGTTCTGTTTATGGGGTTGAATACCGCTTATTTTTAAGCCCAATCGCCCCCCTGCCCGGTCATGGAAATCTTTCAATACGTACATCTCGATCGCATTCCGGGATTGACCCGAAAATCCAAACATCGCAAATTGATCCCCTACCGCCCCAAGGGCTTCAGACAGGAGCAATAAGCCTTCTTTTTCGATGTCGATGACCGGTCGAGCTCGTGACCCAATCTTGCGTCCGGTGGACCCACTCATATCGACAACAAACGACACGGCGACCTGACGGTCCTGTTTGTGCCGCGTCGCATAGATACGATCGGTCGAGTCATTTCCTCCTCGGCGATCGACCATCCATTCGACCAAGGCATCGATATCGATTTCTTCTCCATCAGACTGCCGGCCGAGACGACGGAAGGCTTCTGGCTTAATCGTCTCAAAATATCGCCGGATGAGACGAATGATGGGACCATAGGCATGAAAGGTCTCATCCACGAATTCGGGTGGGCCTTCTTTCCCGTATTGTTCCACCACTCGGCACCAATGGGGACGATAATCTCGTAGAATCCCATCCCATTCCGGGTAAAGAAACTCCCCTTGCCCAAGCCTCTTTCCTTTTTGAGTGCCCCGAGAACTCATCGGCGGTTCAAACCAGGTTTGCATCGGAGATTCCCCAAATTGGTGAGCCGGCGAACCTTGAGAGTCGGATGGAGACTCATCCTGACGCATGTTCCTCTGATTCTTGGACTCCGCCTGACCAAAGCCCCCCTCCTTTTGGTTCTTCCCGGCCGATCCGTCCATAGCCTCATTAGCATCTGAATCCCCTGTGTCATCCTGGACCTGAAAAGGATCCATCAATCCGCGGTAATCAAGGTTGGGAACATGTTGATATTCGGATTCCATCCGTTCGGACGCCTCATGGCTGCCCGGAGCACCCGACTCCATTTCAGTGTTGGGAAAATGCTCTAATTCCTGGGACTGTTCTTCGTATTGGCCGATTCGTTTTTCTAACTCCTGGTAGATTCGATCCGCCAACTTTATGGAATCTTCCACGATGGCTTGTGAACGCAATATTTCCTTGGCCATGCCCCAGGCAGTGTCAATGACTTCCTGGAGACCAGGACGATCAAAATCATCCTTTGTCATGCCGGAAAAATACAACAACAATGCATCCAAGACGATTTCACGTGCGGTCATCCCGTGCGAGAAAGAGCGAAGGTGAATCGCCTCCTTCCGCAATGTCTGCAAGTCCCCTTTTAGCCCTTCATACTCGGTTTGGAGCAGATATTCCACCCTGGCGTCTTCGATGATTTCCCACAAATCTTGAATAAACCTCGGTTGAGGATAGCGTTGGAATAGGTCTCCCAGTGAGACATATTGACCTTCCTTCCCAGAAAAGAGTGTTCCATATCTCGCCTGAATCTCCGAGGCCATTGTTCGCAGGAACCCTCCTGATATTCGATAGGTTCCAAATTCCACATGAGCGGTTTCATGAGCAACCATTACCGTATACCAGCGTTGATTACCCTCACGAGTCGATGCCCGCTTCATAATCATCGGGAGATAGATAGCGTGCTCTTCACACGAAAACAGTGCTCGATTCCCTAAGGTATCATCAGCTGTGGTTTGCCCATTCGGCTGGGATTCGTTCCATTCCGCCAAACTTTTTATCCCAATCTCTTCACCACATAACGCTCGAGCGAACATTTTGAGAGACCGGGACATATGCCGAAGAGGCACCCCACTCATCGCATCTTCAATGGCCGCACACGCTTGATGTGTTTCAAGACCGAAGAACGCCCGTCCGGCCTCATGACTATACTCGAGGGCTTCCATCCCCTGAGCAAACCATTGGTCAAATGGAGAGGACTCGGCTTGAGGGTCGGTCAACGCCACAACTTCCGGAGCCCGTTTCACATAGGCCACGGTAGCTTCGGCATCTCGGTCGGCGACTAACCCTCCATATTGGAGAACCCGTACTCGCCATTCCTGTGTGGGAAGTTTCTTCAGAATTTCGGGCACCTCTGCTAGAAAGGAGATAGCCAGTTCCGGAGACCGATCCGCGAGGTTCGAACCCAAATCGATAACCCCTTGCTTGGAGTCCCCCTCAACCACATCTTCGAATAGTTGGGGGCTGGTTCGGAAAAACTCCAACGTCCCAAGATAATCGGGTTTGCCAAACTTATTCTCCACAACCAATTTCATCCCAAAGCCAATCCACCCTTGAGCCTGCTTGAGTGGAATAGCTCGAATAATATTCGGAAGTTCTCGGAAAAACTCATTCCCCAAGACATAATTCCATTCCGATAACTCCATTCCCAAGGCCGCCCATGAGGTACACTCAGCAAAAGGAATCTCCAACCGCAATTGCGGCAATACCCTGAACCATTCATACGCACAATGCGCAGCGGTTTCCTCCGAACCATCCGCCATGTCCATGACCTGACTCAACATTTCCTGACAAGCCGAATCGCTTTCGAGAAAATGGAGAATGGCTGGGCTTTCCTTGAAATACCGAAGTCCCAGAGCCCCGGTTGACTGAGAAAGGGTGATACCGAGGTCTAACCAGGGAACCGCATATTGAATCCCTCCTCCTCTGAGGAGGGCCCCAAGCCCTCGCACCGCATCACCTTGAATTTTAGTGGAGATCTCCCCCAATTCCTCGAATAATTCCCATACTGAATCACTGCCTCCAACTTTGTGTAATTGGGTAAGAATTTCCTGTGCGAGTTTAGAATCAAGATGATCCCTGAGGAGATCCGCTAAGGTTGAAAAGGGTAATGATTGGCTCATTGGCGTATTGTTCTACATTTCCCTACCGGAAAGATGACATAACAAGGCAAATGAACAGGGGGCTTTTTCCCGACCGGGACATTACCTAACAAAACTGAGAATTATAAAAGTGAGTCCATAGCTTGTAAACCAAAGAGCAGGACCCTTTAGCCATGCTATCGCCCCCCACTTCTCAAATTGACGAGTGTTTTCGTGGCTAGAACCCTACCTTAAACTAAAATCTAGGTGGGAAAAAGGTCTATAAATGATGAAAGAGAATGGCTTGGATTTCTTGGATAGTCTTTCCTTTGATCAGCACCGTCTTCTTTTTTGAGCGATGCCCAGCAGAAATGTGAATGCTTTGTTTCGGTACTTTTAATAGCCTGGCCAATAATTCCTCCAATGCGGCATTGGCTCTTCCTTCCAATGCCGGTGAAGAAAGCCGAATTTTTAGTCGCTCCCCCAAAAGCCCCACAATGATCGTTTGAGAGGCACCGGGTTGAATATGCACCATCAACTGGGATCCATCGGGTCGTGGTCGAAGACACCCCCAAAAATCGGATTTCTCCTCACTCATGATCGTAGGATTTTAAAAATTCACCACAAAAGCTTGTCAAATTTCAAATAAAATTCACCAAATTGACCTAAACACACCAATTCAAAAAAACTATAATTTGTCATAATTTTCATATATTTATGTAAATGAATCCCTGCTTGACAACCTTCATACCACATTGTAGAATTATACGTTAATGATAACGGTTATCATTATCGAGTTCGGAAAACCAGTCAATACACACCGCTAACAACATGTATATTTGTATTTGCAAGGGCATTAAGGAATCAGACGTTCGAAGCCTAGGACGTGAAGGCATGACTTGCCCTAAGCAACTGGCCCGGTCACTGGAGTTAAACGATAAGAAAAACTGTTGCGGTCGTTGCATCAAAAACATTTGTCGATTTGCTGAACTCGCCAAGGAAGAGTGCTCCTCAGCTCAGTCCGCTTCCGTCGCATCATAGTCTTTCCCCTTTTTTGAACAGCTTTCCCATTTTCCTGTAGAGATTCCTGAACCCTGTGAGGACTGAGGTCTTGTGGTTCCCAGGTCCCCTTTACTGGACTTCTGAGTCCCTGGCTAATTCGGTATCCACTTTTTTTGAGAAGCTGTCGAAATTTTTTCCTGCCTGTTCCCATTGATTTGTCTATTTTGTGTGAGGTTTTTTCACAAAATATTCATTTAATGCACATCGTGAAGGTTGTTTTTTACGACTCCTTCATAACCTTGAGACGGCTCCCTTAAATACAAAGGGTGTGAGAGAATCCAGAAAATCCTAAAATTTAAGCAAAAAATACAAGAACCTTTCAGAATGCCTCAATGGAAAAGGTAGATACCTCCCTAATATTCTTCTTCTATCATTTGTGGCCCCGAAATTGCTTTACGGTAATATTACATTTTATAAAAAAGTCAAAATTGGCTTGCTGAATTAGAATCCTAGGGTTTATAATTACGTATACCTCAGGATTCGAGGTAATGGGTTAGTGTCAGATACCGACTCTCCGGCAGTCTGATTGGAGCCCCCTCAAGGAGGATGGTCATGAAAAGTTTCTTTTTAAAATCAAGTTTTTACTTTCTTTTTAGTGGGCTGCTCCTCGTTCCTTCCCTCTCATTCGCTGAAGGCATTCTGGGAGGAAGCATCGTTGTGAAACAAACTGGAAATGTTTCGGTCACATTCGATGGTAGTAGTGCTTCTTACACCAGCACCCTCTATCTCCAAGGCTATGGGGAGTTGTTTTCCTCCAGTACGGCCGATGGAACAACGATCGACTTGGGATCCTATGAAGCTGGACAGGAGTTGACGTTTTACATTTTTGTTGAAAATACCGGACAAACCTTCTACACCGGTTCAGGGGAATTGAACGCCGACGGGTTGGCCCATGCGTATGTGGAAGACTTGGGAGATGGCACCAAGGTGGGCTTTGAAGACCTGTTAGGAGGCGGCGATAAAGATTACAATGATGTCAATTTCACCTTCTCTAACACAAATACCGAAGGTGTTGACCCGAAGACCATCGCCAATCCTGAGCCCACCACCATCGTGTTATTTGGGTCCGGCCTTCTGGGCCTAGGAATCTGGAATTACCGGAAAAGAAAAGCGTAATCACTTAGGCCATTGATGCTATTAGGCTCCTCCAAATTCTGGGGGAGCCTTTTTTTTGGATCTTTTTCGGCAATCAGACTTAACCACCCGCTAAAATTGAATCTCTAGCACTCCCCATCCTCTCCATCTCATCCAAACCCCTAATCCCACCAGGATTCCGACTATGCCTAATACGGCGAAGTCGTAAGCCTGCATTCGAGGAGCACAACTAAGATGACGAGTAGCCGTCGGATGATACCCTTTCGATTCAAGGGCCATGGCCAAGAGATTCGTCTGACGTAAAACATGTCCTATCAATGGAACAACGAGAGGGACATACTGGCTTAATCGGTGGACAATGCCCCCGGAAGACAGGTCCAAACCTCGAGAGCGCTGAGCCTGAACAATTCCCACTCCGGCTCCCAATAACATCCCCACCCAGCGAAAAGCCAAGGAAAAGGCAAAGGCGACTCGCTTGGGTAATCCCAAACGCTGGGCGGCTAAGGCCATTTCCTCGATGGTCGTGGTCGATAAAAGCCACAGACCTCCCCAGAGCATGATGAGTAATCTCAATCCCATGGCTACACCGACCCAGAGTCCTTCCCAGGTCACTCCAAACCACTGCAGAAACGGCACGGGGGTCGACCCCTTGATAAAAAACGGCCACAAGATCACGCTGTAACAAAACAGGAGTGCGGTGAGAAACCATCCTTTTTTCACATTCGTTTGAGCATGTGAGGCGACCAAGATCGCTATAAGTGCGATAAAAACGACCGATAAATACAGAGGATGACTAAAACACAAGGCGAGAATGCATATGGCAAAAAAGGCCAGGATTTTTGTTCGCCCATCTAACTGATGAACCATTGTGTCATGTGCCAGGTATAACGATATATTCATAAGGAGGTTCCTCGGATCATTGGCGCGCTGAACACCGGTTGAGAATTATCACCTCCACTAGGAAAGAAAAAAATGCTAGGCATCTTTTAACTTACGCGAAACCTTAATCTCTTCACTTGTCAACAGGGTGTGCCCCCACCGTTGACTAAATTGCGAAACTTGAGGAATCTCCAGACCAGCCTCTTGTATTTCCTTATGCCCAGAAAACAGAGACCTTGGCGTAGCGGTCTTCACAATTTTTCCGTCATTTAGCAAAACACAGAGATGCGCATATTCGGCCACCAATTCCATGGAATGCGTGATCATGATAATCGTATGTCCTTGCTGATTTAACGTACGGATCATGGTCATCATTTGTTTGGCTTCTGTCGCATCAAGGCCTGTGGTGGGCTCATCAAAGATTAAGACGTTGGGCTTCGTGGCCAAAACCGAAGCCACGGCGACTCGCTGCCGTTCCCCCTTTCTTAACGCAAATGGGTCCATGGAGTGACTCGGCCTTACCGGAAGACCAACAGCCTGTAAAGCGGCCGTGACCCTTTCCTGAATCTCTTGATGAGGAAATCCGAGATTTTTCAGGCCAAACGCGACTTCATCCCATACCGTTTCGGCAAATATTTGATGATCGGGATTCTGAAAAACCAGCCCAACCCGTTTGGCTAATTCACCCATGGCCGTGGAAACAGTATTCAGCCCCTCCACAAAAATTTCACCCCTCGTCGGGAGCAGCAAGCCATTCAGAAGCCTCACCAAGGTACTTTTTCCAGATCCATTCCGCCCTAGGATCGCCATGAATTCGCCCTCAAAGATAGCCAGTGAGACGTTGTCCAATACCGGCTCCGTTTCATATTGAAACGAAACATGCCTAACCTCAATGACTGGAGAGGTTTGGTCCGGCTCCCTTTTGAAAGCGCGACCCAAACGAACCGTCTCATCCATGACTGAGTCAGGGGGCTCAAGAGTCATTCCCAAATCATCCGCCAACAACCATCCTTCTTCGACAGATATCGGAAGGGGTTTCTGAGTACGGCTTTCAAACACCTCGGTTAAAGGATTGGGAGTGAGGCCATGGGCCTTCATGACCAAGGGCTGACGCAGAAGATCCTCTGGTCGACCTTCCCAAGCGATCGCCCCGTCTTCAAGGACCACGACCCGATCTGCTTGACCAAAGGAACCATACTCATGTTCTGTGATGAGAACACTCAATCCATTCTCACACATCCCGTTGATAGCCTTCCGGAGCTGCGCCCGCCAGCCTGGATCAAGATCGGAGACAGGCTCATCCAATACCACGATCAGAGGCCGTTGAATTAACACCGACGCTAACACCAACCGTTGACGCTGCCCACCCGATAATGTGAGAGGGTCACGATTCCCCATTCCTTCCAGCCCTACTTGGGCAAGGGCCGTTTCCATTCTTCTCGTGATTTCACCAGGCTCTATCGGATAGGTTCGGTATTCAAGAGGATGAATCAACTCTCCTTTGACAGTCGTGCCAACTATTTGGGTGTCAAAGTCTTGAAAGACTAATCCCACTCGGTCCGCATTTTTCCAAACCGGATACCGAAGCACCTCCTGGCCGTGTATGCGAACCATCCCAGAGTATTGGCCACCGACAAATTGCGGAACGAGACCATTGAAGGAATAGCACAAGGTCGATTTTCCTGATCCACTCCGGCCTAACACCAAAACCATCTCGCCTTTCTCAAGAGTCAAGGACACGTGGTGCAGAACGGTTGTTGACGATTCAGGATATTGAAACGAAAGGTCTTCGCAAACCAAAGGAGGGATTTTCACCGTTTGGGTCATCCCCTCTAAGTCTGGGCGAGGGAAAGCTGCAGACCCAGGAAAATTTCTCACGTGAAGAGGGGAAGAAATATCCTGATACCGTAATCGCCATCGTTTCACGCGAGGGTACAAAAAACCCAATAGTGGAGGACCCAACACGAGTCCCATGACCATGTTATTAAAAAAAATGGCGGGAGCCAAAATACCAAACGGTAAGAGACCTAACCATTCGACCCCCCATGCGATTACCCCAGCACAGATTCCTGATGAAATGAGACAGATGGCTCCGAATTGGACCCACCATCGCCAGGATTTCATGTCTAAAAGATGTAAGGACGAGAACGCCCCTATCCGTCCCCAGAGCAGGTAGGGGAGATATCCCAAACAAAAGTTTCCAATAAATCCAAAGAAACTGGCTGGTCCCAACGTGCCAAAACAATCTCCTATGATATTCCCAATGCCGGCACCCCACGCCGCAGGAGGGCCGAACAGCAGGGAAGCCACAACAGGGATGGCATTAGCGGGCCGGAGCTCGACAAATCCAGGAACGATGGGTATACCAGCTTTAAAAGGAATGAGGATTGCCGCATAGATAGCCGCAATCTGAGCAGTTAACACAATTAAGCGTGTTTCCTGCCAGACTTCCCACAATTCACTACCCCAGAATGAGGGACCGACTCTCCTTTCAGAAGCGAGCATGGAAAGGCCACAACCCTTATGGGACATGCGAGGGGGAACGAAGCACGAGTCGACCTTCGAGGGTCGCATGGACGGGTCTCTCGAGCAACGCCTGATGAAATAAATCCCGCAGGAGGAGTTGGTGTTCCACCCGTTTGGTCGCACGGGAAAACATACGATAGCCATCACCACCATCGGCGACGAAGCTATCCGTCACAACAGCATACAGCTTGTCACTCTTTAGAGGGCGGCCTCCAACCAGGACTTCTTGAAGGCGAAATCCTGTGGCTACGTTCATATGAAACGTGGCACGCAAACCAGACACTTGCAAAAACCGTCCATCATGGTTGGGCCACCGACTCACACTATGTTCCAACGCCTCCCACAACACCTGACCAGGAAGTTCGAGGGTTACTAATGAGGAATTGAAAGGCAGGACGGAAAGAATATCTCCATAGGTAATGTCACCCTGCTGCAAACTTCCTCGAATGTGCCCCCCATTAATCAGGGCGACATCTCCCTGGAATCGCTTCCGCATGAGATCCGTTAACAAATTGCCAAAGTTCGACTCTTGAGTTCGAACCACAGGTCTTTCTCCCTGAAGACGTACGGTCGTTCGACCCAACACATTTCTGGCTTCTTTGGAAAAACGTTGTTGATACTGCTTGACTAAACCGGAAATGTCTGGCTCCTCAGGATGAGACGCCAAAACGGGAATATTCATGACTTTCGCGTGCACAATCTCCCCGTGTTCCATGGTGATATCCAGCCGTCCGATCGTCCGACCCTGACGATGGGTTTTGACATACACCGCTCGAGGGGAGTCCTGCTCAAAAATTGGATGAGACCCCTCAGGAACGTACATGCCCTCAAACCCTTCAGTATGACCGCCGATGATGACATCCACATCATGCAGGGTCTCCAACAAACCCCTATCCTCTTCAGTATTTTGATGGGTCAATAACACTATCAGTTCGACATGGTACTGGCGTCGTAAATGCACGACCTCAGCCTCAACGGCTTGCACTGAATCCAACAGTCGTAGATGTTTCACCACCTTGGGATTAAAGGTTTCCGGGAAGTTACTCTCCCCTACCACACCTAAGATTCCCACGCTAATCGAACCGAGTCGGGTCACAAAAGAGGCCTGACATGGCAAGTGACCGGCCTGCGATCGAAGATTGGTGCATAATATGGGGAAATCAGCCAAGTCCCGAAGGGCCTGAAGATGGGACAACCCATAATCAAAGTCGTGATTTCCTGCCACCATCGCATCATATCGGAGCATATTCATGGCTAAAATGTCCGGTTCTCCCCGAAACCAGGACGACATCACGGTTCCAATTAACAGATCCCCAGTGTCAACAAGCAAAACTGGGTTCCCTTCCCGTTCCACGGTTCTCACGATGGTCGCCCGCCGTGCAAATCCCCCCACCGCTCCCTGCTCCTGACTCTTGAGAGGCAATGCCGCTCCATGGTGCTCGCTAGAATACAGAATCGTCAGATCTTGTGCCGATTGAGCCTCACCTAACATCATTGGCCCAAACACCAACCAGAAACTGACAACACAAAAAATTCCCATCACAGGATTACGCCTTTGACACGGATGGCAAATGAGATGAAAAAGCAAACGGGTGTTCAGGAACGGACACAACGAAAACTGGTATGGGCGTGGGTATAGCCTTGACGAAACCAATTTCTGAAAGACCGGCGTACAAGTCTAGCCGCCGTGTAAGGCCCAGCCCCTTTGACCACATAATGATCTTGGTCAAAGAAACGTGAAGAATATCCCGGGTAGGTGGAAAGGGGAGAAAACCCTTCGAATGGCCCAAAAAGCGTGGACGTCCATTCCCAACCATTTCCGACCATTTGAGCCACACCAAAATCACTATCCCCTGCTGGGTTCGCATACACAGGTACGGGATCCCAAGAATAAAAATTAAAATTCCCATGTTTGGGACTTCCAACCTGCGTTCCCCAAGGATAGGGCTGTTCTCCTTGATCAAAAGTCCCAAATGCCGCGCGATGAAATTCTGCCTCACTCGGAAGCCGCATACCGGCCCAATCGGCATATTGTACGGCCTGACGATGGGTCACGAAAACCGGCCAAGACAGCGGCAGGGGAATATGGTCAAACATCGTTCGCAAGAACCACTCTCCATTACGAAGGAACCAAAATGGGGGGGCAGACCCTCCTTGTTCTACAAAACGACGGTATTGGCCATTGGTCACTTTATACCGACTAATCGAAAACGCTGGAACGTCTACGTGTGTTGTGGAGAACTCGTTATCCCATCCAAACCCTTTTTCGGGATCATGGCCGAGAGTGGCGACGCCTTTTGGGATTTCAACCATTTCCTCCAGTGGACTTTCTTCCTTTGGAGATGCAGCCACGTAAGCAGGTTTGTGTTTTAATCGGGAATCCAAATGGTGCAGCAAGTATGCGTTGGTTTCGGCATGCATCAGCCGATGCTCGATGGCAACCTGCACGATAGTCGGCGGGGCCGAATCCAATACGTTATCGACCTCGCTCCGAACTCGGGCATTATACTGGTTGACTTCCTCGACCGTAGGCCAATCTGACGGCTGGTCGGTGGGGAGGGTCCCCTCCGGGGGATCGATGCCGGCCTCGAATAATTCATCAAAAGACGCGTGAAAAGAGGGCAATCCCAACGTCCATCGACAAATTTGATTCCAATCAAACGCTTCCACATGACCTAAATAGAAAATCAACCGATGCCGCTCAGGGATTGGACGTTCGAACCAGGCTTGCTCCCGAAGAAGGCCAAACAGTTGGTCGGTCTTTGCGCGCGCATGGTCTAAGTCCTCCTTAAACGTTTTCATACAAACCCTTTTTTCACCGGCTTCAATCATTAGTCCTCATTGAGACAAAAAGAAAACCCCAAACGGGGCACCGTACTATACCGAACTTGGGAAAAATTCGAAATGTTGCTCACACACCAGCTGAAAATTTTCTCTTCAATAGGCAACCCCAGAATGTGACAGACCGTTGCTCAACTTGACTAGCCTGTTCCCCTTGACCTTGTTATTCTCATAGGGCAGTGCCATTCACAACTCAGTTGAGTGGGTTTTCCACAGCTCCTAGCTGTCCATGAATCTTTCCACGCTTGAAATTCGGCAGGTCCACAAGCAATTTCCTGACGGAACCATTGCCCTCCACGAGATTGATTGGAACGTGCATGAGGGGGAAACCATGGTCATCATCGGTGAAAGCGGATCTGGGAAAACCACGCTCTTACGACTCTTGAACCGTCTCACAGATCCCACGTCAGGTGCCGTTCTCCTGAACGGACACTCGATCTATTCTTTGGACCCCATTACCCTCCGTCGAGGTCTTGGTTACGTTCCCCAGGAAGGTGGGCTTCTTCCCCACTGGACAGTGCGAAAAAACATTTGTTTAGTTCCCAAATTATTAGAGTGGCCTCTTCAACGACAAGAGTACCGGGTTCACACCTTGCTATCACTAGTCAACCTCGACCCCAACGAACTCGGAGAGCGGTTTCCCATTGAACTATCAGGAGGCCAACGCCAACGCGTGGCCGTGGCTCGGGCTCTGGCGGCTGACCCACCGATCGTGCTACTGGATGAACCCTTCGGGGCCTTGGATCCGTTAACGCGTCGTGAGCTTCAGGATCAATTCCTCTCCATCAAATCCCAGCTAAAGAAAACCATGGTTGTGGTGACCCATGATTTATCCGAAGCCTTCAAACTCGGAGACCGCATTACGGTGATCAAGGAGGGAACCATCCATCAAATTGGCACTCCTCAGGAACTGCAGGAATCCCCAGCTACTCCTTATGTGGCCTCCATCATGGATCATCATCACGCTCATGAGTAATATGACTTATCTTTTCAGGTGCATTCCCCATCGAAAATTGTTCACAGCCATACTGCTCTGCTCTCTACTCTGTTCAGGGGGAAGTCCTGCAGCTTTGGCAGCTTCCGACTCCGAAATTGTCGTGGGATCCAAGAATTTTTTGGAAAACCGCCTCTTGGCCGAAATGTTCGCACAGCTCATCGAGGCGCGGACCAGCGTCACCGTCAAACGCCGATTGGGGTTAGCGGGCACTCAAGTGTGTTTTGAGGCATTAAAAACCGGAGGCATCGACCTCTATCCCGAATATACGGGAACCGGCCTGGTCACCATTTTAGGCGAGGCCCCGCTCAAGGATCCCGTCAGGGTACTCAATCGGGTCCGCACGGAATTCCTTCAACGATGGGACATATGGTGGTTATCCCCGTTGGGATTCGAAAATTCTTATGCCCTTGCCCTTCGACGTGAACAGGCTGAGTCGCTCAACATCAAGACCATATCCGATCTCGTTCGTGTGGCACCCACACTGACTGCGGGGTTTGGGTATGAATTTATTCAACGGGAAGACGGCTATCCGGGCTTACAACAACTCTATGGCCTGCAATTTCGAAACGTGTTGACCATGCAGCAAACCCTCAAATATCAGGCGACAAAGAAAAAAGAAGTAGATGTCCTGGATGTCTATACGACCGACGGTCGGTTAGCCGTCTATGACTTTCAAGTTCTTGAGGATGACCGCCACGCATTCCCCCCCTATGAGGCCACGGCCTTGATTCGGGGAGAGGTTTTAACTTCGCATCCTGAAATCGCCCCCGCCCTCACGTTGCTCACCAGGGCCTTTAATTCAGAGACCATGCGAACCCTCAACCTTCGCCTACAAGAAAAAGGCGAATCGGTCTCCCAAGTCGCCTCAGATGCCCTATTAGATCTTGGTCTGGTGGACGCAAAGGATCGCCCACCCACGATTACGCCTTCTACGTCAACATCGTTTTTTACCTATATCTGGAACAACCGATCCTCATTGTGGCTTCGAACCGGAGAACACCTCCTTCTTTCGGGAACCGGCCTCGCCCTGGGAATTCTTCTGGGAATTCCTTTGGCCCTTCTTTTGGAACGATGGCGTCAAGGTGCGGAAACCATCATCCGACTTTGTGGGATGACGCAAACTATCCCTTCCATCGCCTTGCTAGCCTTCATGATTCCTCTATTCGGAGTCGGACCCCTTCCTTCGGTGATCGCCCTTTGGCTGTATTCCTTATTCCCCATCCTTCGCAATACCTACTCGGGTCTTCGAGATGCAGCACCCTCTGTTGTGGAAACCGGAAGAGCATTAGGAATGACGGAATGGCAGATCCTTCAGTCCATTCGTCTCCCCTTATCAGCCCCCATCATCATGGCGGGAGTGCGGACCGCGGCCATTTGGACAGTTGGCACGGCCACATTGGCGGCATTTATCGGGGCTGGTGGGTTAGGAGTGCCGATCGTCTCTGGGCTCCAACTTGCGGATGTGAATATCATCCTTTCAGGCGCCCTACCGGCAACGATTTTGGCACTCTGCGTTGATGGCCTCCTTAGTTGGATTGAACGGCTGGTTCAGCCCCGCGGCCTGGAAATCGCCCGTTAAACAAATCATAGGCATACTGAATCTTCCAATTTCCCTCTTTTTACCAGGTATGGATGACGACTCAACTGTTAACCCGAAAAGGCTAAAAAGCCCATTAGAGTTAACAAATTCTAACGAAAACACAGTTGCATATATTCAGAACGATCGCTATAGTTCCACTCAGAAATGTTACATTAAATGTCAAGTTCTGCCGTATCATCATGCTCCTTTCACTTCATTAATCCATTGTTCGTCTCTTGAATCCTTTCAGTCCTGAATCGGAAATTGGCACTACGATCCGAGGAACAGGTCTTCTAAGGCAAAAACGTTTCCTTTCTTAATTTTTCGTTTTCCTAAGTTTATCGTCATGTTTGGGACGACCACAGCTATTTTGGGGCGGCACATCGCGCCACTATGCCAATCTAATCCCTCGTGGAGGAGTGTATGAATTCAAAGACGGAAACCACTATCACCATCGATGTCCCCTTAACGAGAGAAAATTCCGATAACCTTCGAGAGCAAGTACGAAGTGGGTTGTTATCTTCCCCCAAACGACTTCCCTCCAAATTATTCTATGACGAACGTGGTTCGACACTCTTCGAACAAATTTGTCAATTGCCGGAATATTATCAAACGCGAACGGAGCATCAGTTATTAACCAACTGGGCTCACGAGATCATCACCCTCAGTGGGGCTGATGAATTGGTCGAGTTAGGGTCTGGAGCGGCAACAAAAACCCGCGTGCTTCTTGATGCCATGGAACAGGTGGGACAACTTCGATACTACGTCCCTTTCGACGTGGATGAAAGCATCGTCCGCCGGGTGGCCCACGAGTTAGTTCAAGAATATCCGGGCCTCCAGGTTCACGGTGTGGCCGGAGATTTTCTGGTTCACCTTGAGCATATTCCCGAGGGAGGTCGAAGGTTAGTCGTCATTCTGGGAGGAACGATCGGCAACCTCGCCCCCCAGGAGGCCATTAATTTTTTAACCACGGTCAACGACGAAATGGCTTCCGGAGATTATTTTCTCCTGGGAATCCAACTCATCACCCACGTCCCACTCTTGGAAGCTGCCTACAATGATTCGCAGGGAGTAACGGCGAAATTCAACAAAAATATTCTCCGCGTGCTCCGAAATACATTTTCAGCCGAATGCAATCCCGATCTGTTTTCCCACATTGCTCGGTATAACCATGCCGAACATCGAATTGAAATGTGGCTTCGCTCACAACAGGCGCACACCTTTTGCATTCCAGAATTAGATTTAACGGTTGATATGCAGAAAGATGAAGAGATATTGACGGAAATCAGCACGAAATACGATCAATCGTTGGCTAAAGATCTGTTAGCCACGTGTGGTTTTGAAACCATGAAATGCTACACAGACCCAAAACAGCTCGTGGGTTTGGTCTTAGCGCATAAACCATGAAGTTTGTTTGGCTATTGAGTTGAAAGAACCCGGGCTAAAACACTGAAAGAGAACGGACCACTTCGGGATTTGAAACCCCATCTTGTTGTAGAGAAAAATCCCCCAGCAAGGAAATCAACGAAACATGGGAAGATTCGGTGGGCCGAGCCAGGGTGAGCAACCCTAACAGACTTAAACTGTTTTGATAGTAGTCTTCCTGTGGCGAAAAACATCGTTCTTTTGGTTGGAACCTCGAGAGGATTTTTTCGACAAGCGCGGGTGTATACCGTGAGTTCATACTCCAAAAAGCGGGAAGAGCCATCGCATAAGAGCCGACCTGTTCTTTGGCAGCCAGCGGTTCTCCGGTCAACCGATATTCCAAAAAGAACCGTCCATCCCGTTGTTCCCATTCTTGCGTAAAAAACTCGACGACATGTTGTAGGTATTCCCGACCGTGAGGATCATTCGCCCAGAGTACATCCAAGGCCACTCTCCAGGGCATTCTTACCGCATCCCAGGTGGCCCGAGCGGGATACCCTTCAACTGGCAAGAGGTTTTGCTCCCGATCGACTCCAATCCAATCAGGAACCAGGCCTTGCCGAACTCCCAGTGCCTTTTCAAGGGGTAACCGGCGAAGGAGTAGGTACGTGGTCTGGAGAACCTCCTGCCACCGCTTATCTCCCGTGACCTGAAAAAACAAGCGAAAATGTGCGGGAGAGAAATACGAGGGATTGATGAGGACGGGGTCATCGTTCCGGCCCCAATTCCCCGGCAGGAGATACCGATATTCACCGATAACCTGCGTTTCCAATTCGAGGATGTCCTGAAGTATTCTTTCCGCTTTTTCTCGATACTTATGGTCTTTCCATCGTTGGCTGGCCAACAGAAGAGCTAATGCTATGTCGACTTCTGCATCGGTCGCACTGTTCCAATCCGTCACCCCCTTGCCGACTTCCCAATGCCAGGCCAGCAGACGGTCTCCGAACCGTTCGGATCGAGACAGATTTCGTTCCGTCCAATCCAGGACCTGATGGAACCGAAATTGATCATCGAACGCTACGGCTAATAGTAAGGCATAAGCCTGTCCTTCGGAGACCGAATCATGTTGATTGTGAGGACGGACCACCCGACCATTGGCATGGATGAAATGATTTTGATAGCCCTCCCAGGCCATCGGAAGGACTTCTTGGAGAGAAGTCATCGGATTGGATTCCACACATCCGCTCATCATTACGAGAATTAGTATACCTGCCTGAAGACAGATCTTTGCCCTACACTCCACTCCTACGAGAAATGAAGTGAAAGACTCCAGATAATTTTTCCTGTTCCTGCGCATATTTCACGATCACCGTCAACCTATAGGTGACATCGAAGGAAACCATTCACGGAATCCTGATCCACCACATTCGCCCGGATCAGCATGCCCGATACCTGGACATGACAACGTCGGGTAAAGGCATAGGCAAAAGAGGCAGTGACTTGATGATAAAAATTACTCTCATCATCCAATGAAACAGCATAATCCAAAGCATAACTGTTTAGGGGGGTCTGGTGATGATAGATCGGTCGCGTAGGCCATCCAAGAAACGCATAGATGTCCGACCCGGAAAAGCGATTGCGGACAGGGGTTTCCCCATGATGCTCTTTTCGACGGGGAAACCCTAGGAAATGCTGCCAGCCCAGAGCCAACGTATTTTTGGCGAAAAAGGAAGGGGAAAAGTACGCTCGTTTTCGTTTAAACCCAAAGGCATCCAATTGATAGGTAATCCGAAGGGGATGGGGAAACGGTAATAAAGCATAGGACCCGGCAAACTGCCCGTTCACATTCCAATTATCGTCCGAATAATCCCAATAGCCGGCACCCGCCGATAAGTCTACCTCCTCCGTGAGCGAAAATTCCGTTCCGACCGAATAACTGTGGTAAGAAATATTGCGTTCAACGGTCGTTGCATTTTGCCAAAGATCCTGGCGGCGGGTCTCCGCTCGCCCTTTGACCCCAGACTCCCATTCATAAGAGACCCCAGCACCAAAATTGATATTGGAGTGATCCGTTCCCGAATAAGTTACTCCGGCCAGGTACCCGTCTACATGCCAATAGGGGGCGGTGGAATACCGTGCCATAATTCGCCCGATACTAGCCGAGGAAGGTGGGCCGGAAATATCAAAATTTACCCACTGATACCCGGCGCCCACCCATAGATCCGAAGATAAAGGCGCAAAAATTTCCCCGGTGATCGGGACATACTTGGTCAACACGGATCCATCAAATCCATCCATTTTGACGTATCCGATACCTAAGGTAACTTGTGGACGATGAAATTCTTGAGCCAATGATAAGGAGGTCGCACCCAGTCGATGACCGGGGTTCACACCCAGGAGCCTTCGATAATAGCTTTGACTATCCACGAACCGAACGCGTGAACTATGAATTTGCCCAAGATCACCTAAGATTTCTTCATTGTCTGCATCCTGGAGTAGAGCCTTTTGATAGAAACCCCACGCCGCACGATCATGGCCTCGCCAAAATTCCCGTTTTCCCCGTTCTTCAAGGCGAAGGCTTTCTTCTTCTGGGAATGTGGTGAGCATAGCACCATATTCCTGCTTGGCTCGTTCATACTCAGAGGACCACCCCAGGAATCTGGCCTTCTCCACCCATATCGCCTCGTCATATGGCTTCATGGATAAATAGCGGTCATACGCACGTACGACTGGGATAACCTGATGAGATTCTTGCCGACGGCGGTATTGTGCCATGGCCCGTGCCAGGCCCAATTGAATCATGGGTTGTTGGGGGTAATCCCGAATCAGAGCCTTATACACGCTCAGTAATTCTTCACCACGCTCTTGTTGGCTCAAAACCGACACATAATTGACCCTGGAATCCAAGGATCGCAATGGATCATCGAGACCTCGAGCTTCCATAGCATCCCCAACCCGATTCACATACACAGGACTGCTCCCTTCCGGATGAAGGAGTACGCGAACCAAAGCCGGCCAACCGTTCTGAGGGCAATCGTCAAACAAGCGGGCTACTATTTCTTTAACCTCCTCTGACTTTCCGAGTTTGGCCAAACTTTTGGCCAATTTCACTTGCGCAGGAGTTTCATCCGGGTCGTTCGACTTGATTTGGGAAAAATTTTCTACCGCGCGTTCCCATTCCCCGAGTTGCATCAACAGACGTCCTTTTTCTACCGAAGACGGGAGCTTTTCCAGGATGTGCATGGCCTCTGTTCGTTGCCCCAATGAAAAATCTAGAGTGGCCGCCGCCAAACTCAATTCCCGGTCATCAGGCCTACGCCCACGGAGTGTCTGCAGCACCTCCTGCGCACCCTGATTGCGGTCAGTCAGGTGTAAAGAATGGATCCAATTGGCGAAAAAAGGCAGAGACGCTTTCTGATCATTCACATAGGGTGTGGAGAGAGGCCCGACATGTTTCCAGTCTTGGAACCGAATTAAATAGTTCTGCGCACGATGCGCGCTATTGACATCCCGGACATGACGCGTAAACGTTTCAGGAAGGAAACCAGCGACCGATTGATGCGATTTCGTCTTCCAACGGTAGGACAGATAGGCTCCTTCAAGAATTCCGGTATTCCCCTTGGAAATTTTGGCGACAACGGGTTCCCCCTCCTTCCACCGGCGCTGGTGGAACAACAATTCGGCAAGAGCCAATCGGACTTCGACATCTTCCGGGTACGACTTCAAGACCTTCGTAAATACCTTGACGCCCTCCCCCTCGCGTTGCTGCCCTACGAGGGCCCTTCCCAAGCCCATCATCAGAGCATAATCGGAGGGCCGTTCTTTTAATAAATCCCGAAACCGCTCCTCAGCCAGAAAATACTGGCCTGTGCTACTCAATAGTTCTGCTTCGTTGACTGCCCGAAGATCCCCATCTGACATGGAAGCTAATAGGGCATAGGCTTCAGCAATCCGCCCAAGACGGCCCGATAACAGCACCTGATGTTTGAGAAGATACCGATCTTGAGGAAAGTGTTGACGAAGCCTGTTGAGAGTAGAACGAGCGCGTTTCAGATCTCCTCGCATTAACGCCAATTCATACAAACCCACTCGACTCTCTTTATCAACCGACGTTCCCAGAAGCGAGGTAAAGATGGACTCCGCAGGAGCCCATCGACGCTGAGCTTGATGCCACTTTCCTCGTTGCCACCGCACTCGGGCATTTCCCGGATTGTGTTGAAGAGAAGACTGGACGACTTCTCCGGCTTTGGAAAATTGGCGGGCAAGCAACAGGACTTCAATGAGTTGGTCTTGGGCTTCACCCGGTTTTGAGGTCATGGCTTCCCACTGCTGCAGATGGTCTAACCCGGCCTGGTAGTCTCCAGCTTCGATCAACAGCCATCCATACTCCCGGTGCCCTTCCGCAACCCCAGGAAATTTCCGAATTAATCGGCGATATCGCTCGGCGGCTTTTTCTCGGTCACCAGCCTTCACCGCATTTCGTGCGGCCAATAACAAAAGATCGGGATCATGAGAGCCAGCAGACTCACTGGCTTGGATGTAGCTTCCATCCGCCAACAGCAAGCTCAAGATGAGGAGGAATCGAAAGACTCCTTTCATCATCCCCTATTGCTCTCCCATTAAAATGGCCAGATGTTTCTCCGCTTCCGCGAATTTGCCCTGATTATGCAGGGCCAAGGCCAATTGCTTCCGCAAACTGCGATCGTCCGGCGAGAGACGAACCAGTCGATCCAGCACTTCATACTCCGCCTTTCCATCACGGCGTTTTCGGGCACCCTCTAAACGACCGCGCAAGGCATTCACATTGTTGGGATCCTTACGGAGGACCTTTTCGAATTCTTGTTGCCCCTCCGAAAATTTGTCGACTTTTAGCAACACCCAACCCAATTCCACCCGGGCCTCAGGGTGAGCACTATTCATCTTTAGCAGTTTGCGATATCGGTCGATCGCGGTCTCATACCGTTTCGCCTTCGTGGCATTTCGTGCCGCCATCAGGACCATAAATTGATCATCCAAGGGTTTGGCCTGGGCAGTCGATTGGAGCTCCCCTTCCACCAGACTTCCAACAAGCGTCCCCATCGCGATCAAACCTGTAATCCAGCGTGTCCATCCGTTCATGTTTCACCTCGCTCCTGTAATAAAATGGAAAAATGGGACTCCGCTCGTTCGTACAACCCCGCATTGTGAAGGGCTAACGCGATACGAAATCGCAAATCTCGGTCGGCAGAGGCCACTCGAAACGCTTCCTGGCTCACGTTATCCGCCTCCCGTACCTTTCCATGGTGAATAAGGGCTTCACTCAAATATCCCAATGTCGAAGGATGGTCCGGCCATCGTTCCCCCTCCTGGAAACGACCATACAGTTCAAGAACCGACGGCTCGCTCACATTTCGGGGAGCCCTCACGAGTTCCGCACGCACGATCTCCCGCTGATTCACCATGAGAAAGACACCCCAAATCCCGGCAACATAGAGCGCACCAAACGTGGCTATCACCCACCAATTTCGCAACAGCGAGACATTGATTAGCTTCATGCGGCGGCGCCCCCTCCTTGATCGCTCATGTAGGGGAGCAGGGGATGTTCGGTGCCTTCCACGGGTTCGATAAACTCGGCCCCGATGACATAGACATAACCCGGCGCGATTTTCTGACAATTGCGGATTGCAATCCCCATCTTCACTGCCGCCTCAGCCCCAAAGATCCCGATGACCATTTCCTGCCCGATTTCCAATGGCTGGTGCGAAAGAAACGCCACCCCCGTTTGGCTGATATCATTCACGACCGTCAGAAACGAAAAGGGGCCGGACACCTGACAGGGCAGGGTCATACGCTGACGAAATGCTCGGCGATGATAACGCCGCCACATCCCAAACCAATGGCAGACTTTCCGGACGATCGAATCTCTCTGGGCAAAATGATGGAAATAGGTTGGTAAGACGAGATGGAAACAATATTGTTGGATGACGTCCTTTTCATCTTGAGTCAGACCGCCAAATTCGATGCCATACGTTCGAAGAGTATGATGAGAAATTACTGCCTCCCTGGCTGGGGCTTCATACACGACCATTCCTGGAGCCTTGACGATATGGGAACCCAAATGCAGTTTCAGGAAAAGAGGCTCGGCAGGGTCCAGCGGAGCAAACGTCTCCAGTGAAAGGCCCGTCTCATTCAGATCTTTACTCACCCCGAAATGAGTCCCTTGTCCATTATCAAATTGAACCGGTACGGTTCCGATGAAACGAAAGTGTTTTCGGTCAAGCAGAGGCTCGGTAACTTTGCGAATGACCGCAAGGGCCACTACCCCGTTGACTGCTGCCCAAAAAATCCCGATGGAATAAATGAGATAGTCCTGAGTCATGCCATACACCAGATGTAAGACTCCCCACACCATACCTGCCGCACATAACAACGCGATGAATACCTGTGGAAAAATAGTCTTGAATAACAACCCCTCTCCTGGCCCTTTTCGAGTCACCACGAATCGGGTGTTCCATCGCAAAAAACTTTTGAATACGGCTTTAATCAGCACAAAGAAATTCGTCATGTTGTACACATTATTCATCCGGACTCTTCCGTACCCACGACTGACGTACTTAAACCCACCCAACAACACCCCGATGAACACCAGGTACACCATCAAAAACGTCCAGTCGAATGGCTCAATTGGATACCACCCGGTCAACAACATGATTGGAGGCGTGATGAAATAAATCGTTTCAGGAATGCCGACAAACCACCCAAACACCGTCGCGAAAAAACAGAGGCGTTGAGGAATGGTCAGTCCCTTTTTAGTCAGGGGATTCTCCGAAAACAGAAGATTTATGTTGCCTTCAGCCCACCGGAGTTTTTGTTGGTGATAGGAAGCCAGATCAGTGGCAGCCAAGCCATTGGAGAGGACTTCATTGTGGTAGATTCCCCTCCACCCTTTGGCATACAAACGAATAGATGTCTCAACATCCTCCGTGATCGTATCTGCGGCGAACCCCCCGATAGATTCAAGAGCTTCCCGACGGATTACTGCAGAGGTTCCGGCGAAAAAGGCCGCATTCCAATGGTCTCGGCCCGGCATAATGAGGCGGTAAAACGCATCCTGTTCATTCCACTTGTCCCGTTTTTTCTCATTGATCCAAAACTGAAAGGAATCCACGTTATAATAGTTATGTGGCGTCTGGACGAACGCCACCCCAGGATCCTGAAAATATCCCAGAGTTCGCTCCAAAAACGTCGGATGAGGGACATAATCCGCATCGAACACGGCGATGAATTCACCCTCAGTAACGGACAGCGCATGGTTGAGGTTTCCGGCCTTGGCCTGAGTGCGGTGTGTCCTGGAGATATATTTGCAGCCTAATTCCTCGGCCATGGCCTTGAGTTCGGGGCGTGCTCCGTCGTCCAAAAAGTACACCTGACCGGGATAGGTCATGCCCAAACAACTGATGGCAGTCTTTCGCAATAAGGAAAGATCTTCGTTATAAGTAGGGATCAAGACATCAACCGTGTACCCCGGAAAAGGGGATGGGGGAACTCGAATGGTTGGATTCCAAAGTTGGAAGAAATACAAACCCAACGCGAGCAACCCATGGGCTTCCGCATACAAAAACAGCAGGGAAAATCCCATCACATCCGGATTGAGGGTATAGAGAATGCGATACCCGAGGTAAAAGGTGTAGACAGCCATCACTCCTAACATCACCATCTGGTGTGAAGTGAGCTCCCATTTTGAAAAGATAAGGGGGCGAGAAAAGGAAACTGGTTTGGGGGAAGGTTGTTTCTTCCCGTGGGGTGAAATCCGAGGGTTGGAGGTTTCTGACTCAAGATCAGACGGTACATTCATGGGAAAAGACGCTGTTAACTAGAGGGTAAAGGGGGAAGGGGATTAAACTAGAGCCCAACAACTATTTCACGAAACAAAAGCCAACATTCACAAACGATGTAAAAATGAAAAGAACGCTACGTTTCACTCAGAACTATCGATGACAAACATCAGAATAGCCTTGAAATTTTTCCTACTTTTCACCCTAAAGGCATCTTCGGAATTTCCTGAAAAAAAGTTTAATTCTCCTGAATTAAGAAAAAAATGCAGAAAGATATTGGGACAGAAATCTTCTTGAATTCACACCTTGTTCTAGGATTTTCTATGAAGACTGATAAATGAAGGAGAATCTCTTGTTAGCAATCACCTGACAGAATCAAGGGGGGAGCGAGTTAATGAGGATCTATTCCGCGGCAACCACCTAACAGGACATACCATGATTTATTTGAACGTTGCGGGACTCAGCCCTTTTCAAAAGGACGTCCAGCAGGAAATCGATCGCATCCATACCCAATTCAGTCAACTTCTGTACTCGGAAGAAGGGATTGCCTACTATCGCCAAATCCTCGATCAAGGCCGGGAAACCATCGCCAGCTGGCTCACAGGAGGAGACCCGACTCGCATCGCATTCATCCCTAATACGACGACCGGGAGTTGGTTGGTGTTATCTCGTCTTGTATGGAATCGTGGTGATGTCATCCTCACCTCTACTCATGAAAACCCCAAAGTACTCAGACAACTCCAATCCCTCAAGAACCAAGGCGTCCACACACTCTCGCTGCACCCTCATTCCCCAGATGACTTTGTCACCCAGATCCAAGAGGCTGTGAACTCTCGACCGGTTCGGGCGATCCTTCTGAGCCATGTTTCCCAAATCGATGGCCGGATTTTCCCCCTTGAAGCGATCGGACAGCTTGCGAAAGAACACCAGATCCATTTGTTCATCGATGGAGCTCAAGCGGTAGGGCATATACCAATAGATCTACAGACTTTTACTCCTGATGCATATTTTTTCCCAGGGTACAAATGGTGCCAAGGGCCGATGGGAACGGGAATGCTTATCTTCGATCGTGCCTTTCAGAAAAGGCTTACGAAGGATGACAGCCTTATGTCTAATGGAGAAGATGTTCCGTGGATGACCTTCGAACTCGGCTCCCAGCACCTCGGGCTTATTGCCGGATTGGTGAAAGCCTGCCAACTCAAGCAACACCATGGCCTCCAAACCGAGCAACTGCTCTCTTACCGGAAACAAGCCAAAGAAGCCATACAATCTCTTTCCCGATATTCATTCCTGGAATGGGATGGGCCCCATGCACCCGGAATTCTCTCTCTGTACGGCAAAAGGAACACGAAAGAAACCGAAAAGCAGAAACACGTTCAAGGAGAGATTTCGATTGTGTGGAAAACGTTTTCCTTTCCAGAGCAGCCACAGAAAAAAGGCATTCGCTTATCCTGGTCCTGGAGAAGTACTTCAGAGGAGATCAGGCTAGCCACAGACCGACTACAAGCCATGTCAGATGAGGAAGGACTCTTTGAGTAGGGCTGGGAAAGGCCGCCCCTTTAGAGAGCGACTTCTTTGTAGACTATGGTTGAACCAAAACGGTGACAGAAGCTGCTGTCCAATCCGCGGCTTGGGTAGAAACCGGTTGGGGAGTAATCATCTGTTCTTCATAGGGTTCCGTCCCGGTCTCGAACCCTGATTGGGATGGCTGCATCGGGAAATCTTCGACCGGGGCTTGTTGCTCCATGGATGGGGATGCTTGTGGTTCATAACTCGCTGCACCTGCGGCAGAGTCATCTGGTACCGTAATGAGTCCCCGCGTGACAGTCCCGACGAGTTCCTGACGGAGACTGACCAACTGGGACATAGGTTTTCCCACAATAGGGCCACTTCCCATACCAGGTTGAGAGGTCGCTCCAACCGATTGACGAATCCGATTGGTCAATGCCTGATCCGTACTGGCAAAGACTCGAATGGTATCCACGCCAGGAGGATTGGCATAATCCCAATGAAAGCCCGCCTTGTTCCCCCGATTCAACGAATCTGGCAATAAAATGGACCGCCCCGCTCGCACGAACCCATCCGCATAAAAATTAGGATTTTGGTATGGGTTCGGGAACAACACGTTGACGTTCCCTTCCGCATCCACATCGACGATCGTGATGTAGCAATCCGTATCCGTCGTCACTTCAAGTTGAAGACTATTGGATAAAGTCCGGGGCTCACCAGACTGACGGATATGATACACGGGGGCCTCCATCCGATCACTCACAACGGCGATTCCGCGTTGGCCGACCCGGACGACTCGCACTTGCAGATTAATCATGGAGGCAGGATTCTCGAGGGCTAATAACTGAGAAGCATTCCGGGACTGAACAAGAGTTTGGGCTAATGGTTCCAACGCCTGAGGATTCGAGGACATGGGAAGTGTCATCACCTCTTTTTGTCCATCCGCACTAAACACTTTCCAGTGATTCTTTTCGGCCTGAACGATGAATCGGGCGAATTGATTGGCTTCAACAAATTCCACCTCCCCCAATTTCTTTTGCAAGACCTGTTTCAGGACCGTCGCCTGTTGAGTTCCCACTTGCCGAAGATGGACAGGAATGACCTTTGATTTTGGAGCAGGGGCCACCATGATGGCCCGTGCCTGATCAGCGATAGAAGCCGTCGGTGGGGAGAACGAGGCCACCGCATGGGAATCTTCCACCGTGTTGACCACGGCAAATGCTTGAGCTTGTGCTGGATCGAATGTGGTTTCTCCGGCGGGATAGATTCCCCACACGGAACCGGGGTTGGCTCCCAAGGCCACCCCATCTTTCAAGAGAACCTGATCCTTGCCGCGAGGGGAGACAGAAGCCCAGGAACGTCGGGCGTCTTTTTCCCCGCCCGCCTGAGCAGACTGCCCGGCCAAGGCAAAGAGCGGGCGTTCCAGCCGCGGGGCAGGCGCTTCCAATTGGGGCTCCGGCATACTGGTTCGCCCGAATTGATTTTGAATGCGTTTCAATTCCCGTTTGGCTCCGGCAAACACTTCTTTGGCTGAAGCATTGGCAGGCGACGATTGCAGACTTTTAAAGAGGGAATGAGTGAAAAATCCATGGTAGCGCCCATCGACCGGTCCATCTAAGGCCTCCTCATGTGAGGCAGCTCCACTGAATAAGACATAGGGATGCCCGGTATGGGGCACAATGGCCCGGGTCCGGATCCCACCTTTCTTCTTATACAATCCCACTCTATTGTCACGAGGGACCGACCGAACTCGAACCTCCAACCCTCGGGTCGCCGTACCCGAATGGCAGGAGTCTAAAACTACGACGGCTTGAGGAGTTTTTAACTGAGAAAGAATTTCATCCAACTCATCGTCGGTGATATCGGGTACTCCTTCCGT
Source organism: Nitrospirales bacterium (assembly GCA_965223275.1). GTDB lineage: Bacteria > Nitrospirota > Nitrospiria > Nitrospirales > UBA8639 > Nitrospira_E. The sequence goes on along the minus strand of OZ244992.1, from coordinate 2,911,381 downwards.
TCGCCCATCCTGGGGCACGATAGTCTCATCCAATTGGTCACCGGGCTCATCCCCATTGAGATCTTCAACTTGGGATCCATGACCGGAATAGTGAATATACACCACATCATTGGGGCCAGCCTCTTTGACCATCCGATGAAGCGCTTCAAGAACTCCGGACCGGGTTGCGGCTTCATCTTTCACGATTTGAATGTTGTCTTCCTTGAATCCAAATTGCGACTTCAGGACCTGGTGGACCAGCGTAATATCATTCTTCGTCCCGGGGAGTCTTGGCAACGCTTCGTATTTCCCGATACCGATGAGCAGGGCTCGCCGAACAGAGGCATTCGCGGGAGCACCCCAGGCCGGAGAGAAGGAAGCTAAAATCGCATGACTAAGAAACAGAAAAACCATCAAGAGCGTCAGGACTGTGGAAGTGGTGATTTTCGTTTTCATGATTAACCCCTTATCGAACCTATTGTAAGTTGGTAACTAGTCTATCGGTCTTGTCTTCGTCACTCAACCATTTGTTAGCCAGTAAGTCTTTCCCACGGCTCAAAAGGTTCAAAGTCACATCCGGTCACGGGACGAAAGTTTTCATTCCACCCCACATACGCTACCCTTATACTATACCCCATAATCGGGCTCCAGACCCTTCCCCTATTGTCTTCTCGAGCGTCCTGACCTATGCTATGGTCAACATGAATTCTTAACATCCCCTCATAGTGACCTGACAACCCCAGGACTGAACAGCCGGCCCATTGAACCCTCATCCCTATGGACCCGACAAACTGGCAAGACCTCACAGATTCTGAATTATTGAGGGTCTGTGCCACCGGAGATGAAAAAGCCTTTGCGGCATTGTATCAACGGTATGAAAAACGGGTCTTTCAATATTTAATGACGGTGGTCAACGAAGCCACTCTCGCGGAGGAAACCCTCGTGGAAGTCATGTTAGCCGTTTGGAAGGGTTTACACACCTTTCAAGGCCAATCAAAAGTTTCGACGTGGATCTTTGGGATCGCCCACCATAAAGCGGTGGACTCCTTACGCCGACTCACCAGCCAGCAACGAGGGGGAATCCCCATAGAGGATATCGTGGAATCGCCGGACCCCAAAGAAGGGCCACTGGAAGAGGTGGATAAACAACGTCTGGCTACCTTGACTCAACAGGCATTAACCCATTTGTCCTCCGATCATCGGGCCATCATTCATATGGCTTTTTATGAAGAAATGTCCTACCCGGAAATCGCTCAATTATTAGACATTCCGGTGAATACGGTAAAAACTCGCGTATATTATGCCAAACAACATCTCAAACGCACCCTGGTTCGACACGGAGTGAACGAGGAAAACTTGTAAAAAAATATCATGGAAACCGAGCACCCCATTCATACAGAAGCCTCACTCATTCCGGGATATGTGAGTAACACCCTATCTACGGATGAGCACCAACAGGTCGCAGATCATCTCCACTCCTGTACGACCTGTCAAAAGGAGCTTCAGGAGGTGAAACTCATGCAAACGGCACTGAAAACTGTCATCGATGACCGCCCAGGACCCTCCCCAAGCGCCTTTAACATTCTCATGAGCCGTATAGAACAAGAAAAACGGCAGGCTCTACGAACCGAGGAGCCACAGACCGTCCCTTCATGGGGAGAGTCTATTCAACAGGCTCTGCGATCAGTGTTTGAGATTCAGTGGGTTCCTGCCCTGGCCACGGTTCTGATCGTCGGGCAATCAATCCTGCTGTTCTCCCTTATGGGAGGCCCCAATCAACAGGCTGGAAGAGGTCCCGGCCCAATCATCGAACGGGGAATTCCTCAAGCACAGCCCGCCCGACCCACATGGAAAGTTCAGGTGGTTTTTCAGGGTTCTGCCCAAGCCCAACACATCCAGGAACTGATTCAACAATGGAACGGAACAATCGTTGATGGCCCCTCGAACAAGGGGATGTATACGATAACGTTTCCCAAAACCGAGGCCCTATCCATGGATTCCCTCCTTCAAGGTCTTACTGCCCAAACAACTTTGGTGGAATCCGCGCACCCCCTTCAACCTTGAACCCTTTGCCAGAACGACTCGACTGACTCTCTAACAACGCAGACGAGAATTCCAGCGTCTGAATAAGGGGGGGATTCCCCTGAAGGGACAAAAACCTCACGAGTCGAGACCGGGTGTTAAGTCTCTATAATATAGAGAAAGAATAGTTATAACGGAGGGGCAAGGACGGTCGAGTTGACCCCTTTCAGAAGGCAGCCCTAGAATGACTCAAATCATGAAAGCCACCGATTCCCAATGAACACTTTTTACAAAAACCACCATCAAACGTCGGCCCCAAACATTCGACCAATCAAGCTCCCTCACGTCATCCTCCCTATACTATTATTAATGGGAGGAATTTTCCTCTTGCCTCCAGACACCCGGGCTTCATTTTGGGACAAGGCCTTAAATTTCGGACGAGATGTGTTGGCGAAAGCTGCAACCAATTACACCAGAAAATATGAAGGGGAACTCACCCAACTACTCAAGGCCATAAGAAATCCGAACCAAGCAGGCACTCAAGGCTTGAACCCAGGCATCACTTCGGAACCCAATTACGATCTCAATAACCCATACGCCGGACAGGGGTCGCCAGATCAATCCTCCTATGGTCAAGGGTATGAAGCGCAGGGTTACGACCCGAACCAGGGCGGCTACGACCAGCAAGGCTACGATCCCAACCAGGGCGGCTACGACCAGCAAGGCTACGATCCCAACCAGGGCGGCTACAACCAGCAGGGCTACAACGACCCCAACCAGGGCGGCTACGACCAGCAAGGCTACGATCCCAACCAGGGCGGCTACAACCAGCAAGGCTACGATCCCAACCAGGGCGGCTACGACCAGCAGGGCTACAACGATCCCAACCAGGGCGGCTACGACCAGCAAGGCTACGATCCCAACCAGGGCGGCTACAACCAGCAGGGCTACAACGACCCCAACCAGGGCGGCTACAACCAGCAAGGCTACGATCCCAACCAGGGCGGCTACAACCAGCAGGGCTACAACGACCCCAACCAGGGCGGCTACAACCAGCAGGGCTACAACGACCCCAACCAGGGCGGCTACGACCAGCAGGGCTACAACGACCCCAACCAGGGCGGCTACAACCAGCAGGGCTATAACGACCCCAACCAGGGCGGCTACGACCAGCAAGGCTACGATCCCAACCAAGGCGGCTACAACCAGCAGGGCTACAACGATCCCAACCAAGGAGGTTCGGGCCAACCAAATCTTGAAAACTCAGGAATTCAGCTTGATGTCGCCTTGGTAAAAAAGCGAATCGTCAATGGGGCTGTAACATTAACTCCCATCAAGGATGGAGATATTCTGAAAGACGGGAGGGGAGACATACGGAGAGGGGACAAATTCCGTATCATGTTCCGAGCGAACTGTGATTGCTATGTGTATGTCATTGCCATCGATGGGTCGGCTTGGGCCCAAGGCGTGTTCCCCACCTTAACCAATCCCTTTGGAAATCCGGTGACCAAAGGAAAACAATACGTGATCCCCGATGATAAGAATTGGCTCAGCCTTGACCAGTACAAAGGCATCGAAACCATTTTCTTCGTGGCTTCTCCTCAGAAACGCCAAGACATCGAAAAAATTGTTGCGAGTATTGCCGGGAAGGAACGGAATCCGAAAGCCAAACCCGTCGCCGTCAGTCAGGCTCCGATCATCCCAGCCGGCTATCACGGAAGCCAATTGTCTGGCTCGCCCTTCGTCCTAGGCAATCAAACAGAACCCACAACCAACCTTATGCCGACAACCTATTTTTCTCAAACTGCTGGTGAATCCCTCAGAATCACCCGATGGTTTCGCCATGAGTAAAAGGCCACCCATGAATACACGCACACAATCTCTCATCGCCTTACTGATCATTTGTTCTTTGTTAACGGCTTGTGCCACCTCGGGGAGCCAACAAGGTGGAACCTCTCGCAATCCGTGCTTCGACCGGAGCAACGATCCCACCTTCCATCCTCAAACCTCTTTCCTCCAAACGGCCATCCTGAATCCTCTGGCGAATATCGGTGGGACCTTGCTCGCGACGGCAGCCGCGAATTACAGCCAACATTACACCGGCAAACTCAATAAATTATTGACCAAGCTGGTTACTCCCAAAAATAAGAAGAGAAAGCAAAACAATTCTAACCAGGATAACTTCCCTCAAGATTTTAGCAACCAGTTTCCCCAGGACAATCAAGATTTCAACCAAGGGTTTTCAGGTGCCCAAGATCAATTCCCAAATGACCAGGGATTTATCGAACAGGACCAATTCCCAACTGATCAAAATTTCGACAATCAAGAATTTTCCGCCGGAGTAGACGAAGAATTCCAAGATGGGGTTGATCCCAATGCCCAAGGGGATATTCAAAGCCGTGGAGCTCCCAGGCAAGGGCCGCATGCCCGATTTGGTTCCGAGGATCCCTGCGCACCGGAGCGACCGGACCAACCATATTCTGATCCCAATATGCCTCACCAGGGGCAACCCTACGACCAAGACCCCTATGCCCAACAGGGACAGCCCTATGGCCAAGACCCCTATAACCAGGGCGGCCAACCTTACGACCAAGACCCCTATGCCCAACAGGGACAGCCCTATGGCCAAGATCCCTATAACCAGAGCGGCCAACCTTACGACCAAGATCCTTATGCCCAACAAGGGCAACCCTATGGCCAAGATCCCTATAACCAGAGCGGCCAACCCTACGACCAAGATCCTTATGCTCAACCCGGCCAAAACTATCCTGCCGATCCATACGCCCAACCAGTCAACCAACAGGGCATGGAACCCGTTGGATTGGAAGTCGTCCTATTGAAGAAAACTATTCGGAATGGGGTATCAACCGTAATCCCCATCAAAGATGGAGACGTATTGAAAGACGGTCGCGGTAACGCCAAAGCTGGTGAGAAGTTCAGGATTATGTTTCGACCAAATTCAAAGAGTTATGTGTATGTCATTGCGATCGACGGTTCAGGATGGGCTCAGGGCATTTTCCCGCCCGCGACCTCACCACTCGCCAATCCCGTAGAACCCGGAAAGGAATATATCCTCCCAGAAGGGAATAACTGGTTCAGCCTTGACCAATACCGTGGGATTGAAACACTGTTTTTTGTGGCCTCTCCCAATCAACGAAACGATATCGAAGAGATCCTGCAAAGCATTACAGGGTTGGAACGACCAGCCACAGAAAAACCCCAACAGGTCACCAAAGTTGCCATGGTCCCTTACGGGGTTGGCGCGGCACGCCCAAGCTCGCAACCATTCACCCTTGCAACGGGATCGGCAAGCAACCAGACCATCATGCCCACCAGCTACTTTGCCCAGAAGGCCGGAGAAGATCTTAGGTTGACCCGGTGGTTCCGACATGAATAACACCAGACCCGTTTTCTGGGTACACACGTTCTCACAACATTTATGAACACCGTTGGCGCACATTCCTCCCTTCAAGTGAAGAAAAAACGGCTAAGGGTCCTGAGTTACTGGCCCACGTGGTTGTTGGCCATTGTACTAATGAGTGGTTGTGCGGCCGCACCGTTGCTCATCCCCCCCCTGGTCGAATTTGGGGCGAATCTTCTGACGACCGCGTTGAACAATTATGGGGATTCCCATCAGCAAAATATGCAAAATTTGTTGGGTTCCCTCCAACAATCTCGGAATCCTTCGGTTCCACAAGAAGGCTATGACCAACAGGGCTATGACCCCAACCAGGGCGGCTATAACCAGCAGGGCTATGACCCCAACCAAGGGGGCTACGACCAACAGGGTTATGACCCCAACCAAGGGGGCTACAACCAGCAGGGCTACGACCCCAATCAAGGGGGCTACGACCAACAGGGTTATGATCCCAATCAAGGGGGCTATGACCAGCAGGGCTACGACCCCAATCAAGGCGGCTACGACCAACAGGGTTACGATCCCAATCAAGGCGGCTACGACCAACAGGGTTACGATCCCAATCAAGGCGGCTACGACCAACAGGGTTACGATCCCAATCAAGGCGGCTACGACCAACAGGGTTACGATCCCAATCAAGGCGGCTACGACCAACAGGGTTATGATCCCAATCAAGGGGGCTACGACCAACAGGGTTACGACCCCAATCAAGGCGGCTACGACCAGCAGGATTACGATCCCAACCAAGGGGGTTACAACCAACAGCCACAAGCTCAGGAACCGATTAGCCTAGATGTTATTCTGGTAAAAAAACATCTCCGCAACGGAGTCTCGACCTACATTCCTATCAAAGATGGCGACATCCTTCGAGATGGTCGTGGGAACGCTCAGGCGGGGGACAAGTTTCGTGTCATGTTTCGAGCAAACGCAGATTGTTACGTGTATGTGATCGCAGTAGATGGGTCAGCTTGGGCTCAAGGGATTTTCCCCCCGGCGTCTAAACCCTTTGCGAATCCTGTAAAAGCAGGCGACCAACATATTCTTCCTGAAGGAACCAATTGGTTTAGCCTTGATCAATACAAAGGCATAGAAACGCTTTTCTTTGTCGCTTCCAAAGAACGACGACTTGATCTAGAACAAATACTCAAGACCATTACCGGTCGCGAACGAAGTCCTTTAGAAAAACCCGTTGGAGTCAGCGAACCAGCCATCATCCCCAACGGATTTTCACAAGCACGTCCCAGTACTTCACCCGTGGCCTTTTCCACCTCACAAGGTTCACAAGAACTGATTCCAACTACGTTTTTCGCTAAAACGGCCGGAGAAGACCTTCGCATCACCCGCTGGTTCCGCCATCAGTAAACTCCAAGAGTTCACAAACTCCAAAACGTTTCTTTCAAACCTCGAGAAGGCCTATTCCCCAAATGGCCACGCCAATTCGTGTCCGTCATAATTTTATGACTGGCACAAGTGGGCGACCTCACGTATGATCAGGTAAATTTTCATATCTCCAGGAATTCCAAAAATATAGTCCCTTAAGGTGAACGAATCCTTTCCTGTCTCGACCAAGGAGCAGGCTACTGAATTTCATTCGTTCCTATCATTAACGAAATTTCGTCAAAGTTCTGGTCCCTTGAATATCATCCTGAATGTACTTTCTAAGGACTTTTTAAACTACCTGGCTGAAACTCATCTTAAGGACATCCGAAAAGCACTCGATGACTACAACAACGCGGTATTTCGCCTGGCACGAACTTCCGCAAATCGGTGAAAATGGGGAGCTCGCTGAAAACCCTTAAGTCCTAGTCCAACAGTCCACTCAGGCACAATCCAGGAAAATACCCTCCGAACCACTTCCCTCAAAAATAATGATGAACCATCCCCCCCTGCCTATAGATAGAATGAAAGGAATTATCATGCGACTTCCTCTGCTCACAAAATTGGCATGGATCCCTTTAGTATTGTTCTCTCTGACACCCCTTGGAAACGCCATCGCGTCAACGTCAGAGGAGGTCATGACGATTACCCTTGAAAAGCCTGTCTACTTTTTGGGAACTGATGGCAGCCCGGTTATCGCCCAAGGGGGGGAATACACCGTGGAAGCCGCGGAAGAGTGGATCAAGCTTATTCCAGGCAAAGAACGGCGTGATGCCCTCCTGCTCGAATCCGAGAAGGGGACACATGACGTCGGTGCCGAAATTCCGATCGCGCTATCGATTCCAGGAGATAATGCTGAAGAACTCAACCGCCATTATGTCCAACTCCTGCTTCCGGATGGAACAAGTCTGGAAGCCAATGGAACGTATGATGGAATCTTCCCAAGAGGGAAATGGTGGAGCAAAGCAAAAGCTCGTGCCAAGAAAGCTGCCGCTCGGGCTCGAGCCCGAGCGGCAGCCAAAGCCAGAGCCGCCAGAGCTGCGGCAGCGAGGGCTCGGGCCAAAGCCGCCGCCAAGGCCAAGGCCATACAAGAGGCGGCAGCGAGAGAAGCCCTAAAAGCAAAACAGGAAGCCGAACGCCTCGCCCGGGAAGCGGCTGCAAAAGCCAAATGGCTCGCCAATCAAGCCGCGATTGCGTCCTGCAAAGCCTTCTTTATCGCCCAGGAAAAGGCCGCCAAATTACAAGAAGGGGTGTTTAAAAAAATTCAACAAGGGGTAAATGACCTGAGAAAAAAGTCCAAAGTCGTGAACGATATCATCGCGGCTGCTGAAAAATTCCAGAAACTTCAAGAGGACTTCATCAATCAGAACATCCGAAGGGCCCTCCAGTTCAATCAACCAAAGATACTCGATAAAGTAAAAGGCATCGTCAAAATTAACAATATGTGTGAAGCAGGAATTGCCGGCACGAAAAAACAAATTCAAGGTTTGCTGGCCTCAGAAGGTCAAGTGCGTTCCCGTGGTATCGAGCCCGTGTTCAGTGTCGGCATACAAGGTGCCGGGACCTTTAAGATGGGTGGCATCGAAGGTGGAGGCGGGATCGCCAGTAATTTCAAAGAAACGACGAGGTATGCCTTCATTGGAGGAACGGTCCAAATTCCTTCTTTAGGCGGTTCACTCCTCGTGCAAGTGGGCGGTTGGAATCCCTTAGTGGTGAAATCTCCCAAAGACCTTGCAGGAGGGTATTTAGCCGTGGGATACGCTATTCCCCTCAAAGACTTAATAGAGAAAGATTACGGGATAGGGAGTGGATATTGGCGCAATGCGGAAGGATCCTTGGCTACCTTTGTGGTCAATATTGATCTCATGTTCTCCTGGCCCAAAGGAGAATGGCATCCAAACCCCATTCCTGCCGGCATCATCGTCAGCCCGGGAATTAGTGGTGGGCGTTCCACGGCAGGCAATGCGGGCTTCTCCAAGCACCTTGGCCGCGTCACATTCCAAGGCGGGTACGGCTGGGTATTCGGGAAATAGCCTTTTCCGAATCCCATAACCGGCATATACCCTCTCGAGCTTCTCCCCCAAAGAGAAGCAATCAGATGGTTAACACCTTTCAACTGCCATTTTTCCCAAAGTAACCTTGAAAGATTTTGACAAAAGGGATAGATGTGGGTGTAATCCTATTTGAACCATTGTGGCTGGACTATCGACTCATCAAATATAAAAGTAAATCTTGGGGTTCAACCATCTCGACAATGAAAGGATGACCCACATGAAAGTCCCTCTCCCTCACAAACTGCTGGGAATGCTCCTGGTCGGAGCCTTGATCAGCCCTACCCTATCCGTACAAGCCACCGAAACCGATAACCCGACGATCATCACCTTGGAAAAACCTGTTCATTTCCTCGGCACTGATGGGAGCGATGCCCTGGCAGAACCAGGGGAGTATTCCGTTGAAGCGGCCGAAGAATGGCTCAAGCTCATCCCGGGACATGCACGGCAAAATGCGCTCTTGGTCGAATCCTCAAAAGGCACCCATGACGAGGACATTCCAGAACCCGTGGCCCTTTCGGTCCCCGGGGAGGAAGACGTGCCGGACACCCATGTGGTGACCCTGTTATTGCCCGGAGGGGAATCAATCGAAGCGGTCGGAACCTACAGCGGAATCCGGGAACGCGGTCTCTTCAATAAATTCAAGAAGAAGTATCGAAAGAAATTTCGGAAGAAATATACCAAGCGATATCGAAAAAAGTTACGCCGGAATCCTCGATTGGCCAAGCGTCTTAGAAGTAATCCCAACTTGGCGAGGCAACGCGCCAAACAAGAAGCTCAAAAAAACGTAAGAAAAGAAGTTCGTAAAATTCCTAAACACGTTCAGGAAGAATCAGCCAATGAAGCTAGAATACTCAAATGTAAGGCCCTTGTCACAGCCTTAAAGGCCGGGAAATCAGTCAGCCATGCGATGAAACCGATCCTTTCCGCTGTCCAATCTCAGAGCAAAGCGCTAGAAAATCAAATTAAAAGGGATCCTCATTTGATTACCCGAATGCAGAACAAAGGCGAAAAAAGCTTGAAGAACTATGAGCAGTTCATTCCCGAGATGAGACGGATTGTCGCTAGCATGAATACTCCGTTTAACCAATCGAAATTAGCGGCCTTTGCGAGCGCGGACAACATTTGCGCAGGTAAACTAGCTAGTCTGGATGCTCAGTTGAAAAAACTCGGCCTGGCCCCTCGATTTGCTCAGGTTCGGAGTCGAGCTGCAACGCAACCAGGATCCCAGAGAAGTCAATTTTTTGTGAGTTTCGGTGTCATTGAATTTACGGCCACGGTCGTCAAAGGCATCACTGGAGGTATTAGCTATGTCACGAATTTCAATGGTCAAGGTGGCTGGTTCTGGTCATTGGGAAACGAGTGGGGTGCAGGTTTAGGATTTGGAATGTCGGCTGGCTTTTACCCAAAAGTCAGTTTTGACTCGTTTACGGGAGAAGGGAAATCAGTCCGAGCCGGGGCTGTAGTCGGAATCGCACTAGAATTCGACGAAAATTGGAAATTTCAAGGGTTTGCCGTCGGCCCTGCAGCAAAAATCGAAGGTGGATACGCCACGACCAACACCAAACGGTTTTAATGATGTCTACTATCTGACGATTTCTTTAAGGTTCTTCAATAAAAAGGCCTTGTCCCTGAACAAAGCAAAACCCTGGTTCAATAATTGAACCAGGGTTTGCTTTGCATCGACTCTGAACCTCCACTATCAGACGTGGAACCTTTAGGGACTGTGCCATGAGATGCCTTCAGGACAGTGCCAGCCGTTCGCGTCTGGAATGATATCCGGTAGCCATATCCCTCAAAAAAACTAGATAACCGTCCATTTCATCGTTTTTTCTCTCCTCGTAGCCTTCTTTTTCCAATACTCGTTATCGTCCTTCGGTTGTTTACCCAATCCGGGCAACGGTATCATCCGTGGTCATAAAATTCTTATGAGAATTTGAACCAACTAACCCATCGATACGACTCATCTACTATCAACCTTATTCGAACATTTCCACATCTAGCCATACAAAGGAATTCCCTTATGTCTTTCCCTCGCGCAACAAAATTTCTTGGCATTGTCTTGGCCTGGGTACTCGTCAGTCCAATAGTCTCCGTACAAGCATCTGAGAACTCTCAACGAATCATGCCCGTGACCATTGCGAAAACCCTCCAATTTGAGGGACCGGAAGGCAATGAGGTCCTCGTCCCTCCGGGAACCTACACCGTCAAAACCAGTGATTATGAAATCACGTTAAAAAGTCAGGATGGCCAATCCTTTGCCCTCGATGCGACCGAAGCAGAGAACATCACCAAGGTTCCTTTTCCCATTGCCATGATCCAAGCCGGCACGGATTTGGACCTCCCCGACCATGACTTGCTCGTAATCGTGTACCCGAACGGCCATACTCTGCAGGCCATGGGTGCTGAACCTGAAATAGTGTCACGAGCCATTCCCGAAAATATTGAGGAGTTTTTAGACTACACGGATCCCGATATCGTCACCCTCAAACAACCTGCCTATTTCACCGGTCCGGATGGCAGCCCTGTCCTCGTAGAAGCCGGTGATTACAAAACAGAAGCGGCCCAAGAGTGGATCCGTCTCACCCCTGGAAATAATCCCCAGGATGCTCTGCTTCTGAAAGCGACGCAAGGAACCCACGAAACCGGGATCCAGGACCCCTTGGCCCTTTCTCTCCCAGGAGGGGTCATCCATGAGCTCGATGTCCATCAGGTCATGCTCTTGTTACCCACTGGGGAAACGTTCGAAGCCATCGGCTCCTATAGTGGCATCAAAACGCGCGGATTCTGGCCGTGGGAAAAGAAATCGCCAAAAAAGAAGAAAAGGCGAGCCAAACGGGTCAAGAGAAAACAATTCAATTTGTTTAAAGCGGTAGGGAATGAATTCAAGAAGGCCACGCGAAACCCTGTCGTCAAGAAAATCGGCAAAGAGCTCCAAAAAGGCGTAAAGACTGGGGCAAAGATTGGCAAAGGGATCCAAAAAGGCGTACAGACCGGGGTGAAGGCCGGCTGGAAATCATCCAAATGGGCCCTTGCCCAGGCGAAAAAAGGCGTGGAAAAAGGCTCCAAGGCGGTGATGACAGGTGTCAAATGGGTCGGCAAACAGGGGTCGGTGGCAGCTTGCAAAACCACCCTGGGGCTCATGAAAGCCGGGAAAGGGGTCGGCGACTTCATGAAGAACATGGTCGCAAAGGCCACAGGCAATCGAAAACGCATGAAAGAAAAATTCAAAAAGGATTCCAAATTCAAGAATGAAATTATGGAAAAAATCAAAAAGGGGGCTGGCCCCTACAAGCAGGTCATGAATGAGTTAAGCCGGATCCAGAAAAAGATGAATGATCCGCGCAACAAAAAGAAGCTCGATTCCGTTTTCAGCCCAAAGCACTTCTGTAAAGATTCCATCCCGACGATGGAAACGAAGCTCAAAAGATTGGGATTTGCCCCCAACTTTGCGTTAGTCCGGAGCCGAGGCTTCGATGAATTTCTTGAACGTTTTTTCATCGGGTATCAAGTCACGCTAGATGTCGGCCTTGGACTGGGGATCGTCGGAGGGACCTATGGAGTGACGAATTTTAAAGGAACCGGTGGAAGGTTTTGGTTTTTGGGCGCCCAAGGAGGAATCGTTGCCGGTGGGGGGGGATCCGTACAAATCGTATTTTATCCCTCAGTTGATTTGGAGTCCTTCTCTGGTGGCGGTTGGGGAGTTGGGGGATCAATCGGGAAAGTAGCGACCTTCAATTTAGATGTGATGTTTGATGAGCATTTCAAAAAATTTCAAGGGTTTGGTGTAGGGGGCGGAGGTGGATTAGGTCCTGCCAAAATGTGGGGGGATGTTGCCGTCAGCTGGGATTATTCCTGGGGACCCATGGAATAAGAAGGGCGTCAATCTTTACAGAGAAATGAATCTTCTTGAATTTTTACCTTGGAAAAATGAAACGGATTTTTTTTCGCCCACGAGTTAAAAAAAAGGAATCCCCCTCATGTCACATTCTTTCTCTATTAAATTTCTGAGCGTGGTCCTTGCCTGGACCCTCTGTACACCGCTTTTGTCTGTCCAGGCAGAAGCACCCCCCGAAGCCATGTTCGTCACCCTGCAACAACCTCTGCAGTTCTTGAATCCTGAGGGCGACGAAAGCCTTGTTCCGTCCGGAACGTTTTCCGTCAAACCGAGATCCCGGCAACTCGTTCTAGAAGCGGAAGAAGGAGTTTCTCACATTCTTTCGGCCACTCAGGGGATCCACTCGATTGACGTGCCCTTTCCGATAGCCGTGCTCAATCCCGGGGAAGAAGCCGGCTTAGACGACTCAGATTTATTAGTGGTCTTATACCCGGACGGTCAGACGCTACAAGCCGTCGGCGATAGGGTTCGAGTCTCGTCCCGCGGCATACCGGATATGATTGAGCAGAGTGAAGACTTCACGGATCCGTCCATTATCACCTTAGAAGAGCCGGTGTACTTCACCGCTCCTGATGGGGGTCCCGTCGTGGTGGAGTCCGGCACTTATACCGTGGAAGCGGCTCAACCTTGGATTCGGTTGATTCTCGGGCAGGATCGAAAACAGTCCCTACTTCTTCAAGCCGAGCAGGAGACACACGAGACCGGGGTTCAAAATCTACTCGCCCTTTCACTCCCAGGGGGAATGGATCAGGAACTCGATGTCCATCAAATCGTGCTCATGCTGCCAACTGGGGAGAGCTTGGAAGCCACGGGTTCCTATAGCGGCATTCAAAAGCGAGGACTCAAATTTAAGAAAAAAAAGAAACGCTCCAAGAAAAAACGGAGAAAACCGTTTTTCAAGAAAAAATTTCCCAAGGCCAAAATGCGATACCCGACAAATCCCAAGCGGGCCGGCCAATGGGTGAAAAAACGTGCCCAGGATGTCGGAAAGAAAGTCAGACAGGGGATGAAATATCTCAAAGATGACCCGAAATTCGCCGCTTGTTACTCCACTCTCTGGTCCGCCAGAAAAGCCGCCTGGGCCGCAAGTAAGGGCACCGAGTTTATTCTGAAATACCTGGAAGAACCTAGGTGGAAAGAGAAACTCGAAGAAAAAGCGATGGAATTCATTCAAAGTCACCAGGGAAAAGGGGTCATTAAAGCCATGTTTGACGCAGGGGTAATCCTTGCACACGCACGGAACCGCAAGTTGTGGAATAATCTGACCGATCCGAACCACACCTGTCACCAAACCTTTAAGGACACTATTAGGGAAGTCGGCCGTCAAATCGGGCCACAATTGGCCGCCATGCATACCAGCTCAAACTCTGAAGTCCGTTCCAGAAGTGTTCGGACATACCAACTCCTTGGGGCCACCGTAGGAGGCCAATTTGCCCTAGCTAAAATTGTTGGAGGTGAATTCGGTGCCGGTGTCGGTTGGGGTTTTGATGGAAGCAAAGAAAAATATGTGTTTGCCGGTAGCTGGGTTGGAACCGACGCGGGTGTGGCCGGTGCTCTCCAAATCGGGTATTGGGCGAGCATCGTCGATGCAGGGAATAAATACAAGAAAGGAGAGTATATAAAGGGCATTAAGGGAGGGTTTATCGGGGGCGGGGTAGCCAGTAGAGATATCTCCGCATTCCTCCAGCCCGGAGCTAAATTCCGAGCCAAAATTCCTATTGAATTTGGGTTGGATTTTTTCTGGTCACCGTCAGAATTAAAGCGACTGTTCAAAGGACAACCCGTGAATCTCTGGCCGACGGGAGTGGCCTTGAATTTCATCAAAGGGAAATCCTTCAAAAGCACACTCGACAACCTTCCTCCGGGAGTTCTGGCGATACCCACCCTTTCGTTTCAGACTGGGGCGACCGGGCTATGGTCGGACCCCAAGAAGAAGTTTTTCCAGAGAAAAAATAGGAGGCGCCGATGAACCACGGTCACATTAAACCATTTTCAACCCTCTTATTTGCTATAGGCCTTTAACTCATGCTTTCTCGATTCCACACTGCTGATCAAAGCCAGACCATTCAAGAACGGTTTGTCACCCCATCAACGAGTAAGACTTCTTCGCGTTAATTACGTGAGCCATCCACGACTACCAAACGGCTTTCCCCCACCCAGCAACCATTCGACACGATCTTTTCAAAACAAGGCGACCTAAGAAAAGAAGATATTTGACCTTCAAATCCCGGTCGCCTCTTACGAACAAGACATCACCGCCCTCCGACAAGCGATTGCCAACCATACTTGTGGAGAGGTCATGAATCCATCGACCCGGAATTTTCAGGACTTCCCTTGACCTTTTCTGTTACTTTCGTTCATTGTTTTAGTTTCCTCCCCCGATAATTGGCAGCACGAGGACTGTTGGCCGTGAATGACCCTCTGCTTCGAAAATTTCACGATGCCTTGGTGGATCTCACCACATCTCAAGTCATTCAAAGTGGTCAACAACTTGACGCCTTCGGGAAAATTACCGAAGTGGCCTCACAAACATTGGGCATTGAACGAGTCAGCATTTGGCTCTTTGACTCCTCACATACCCGTCTAACCTGTTCGGATCTCTTCGAGCAAACCACTCACACCCATTCTTCCGGAGTTGAAGTCACGGCTTCGGATTACCCTCGATATTTCCAGGCCCTCCAACAGATTCAACCTATTGATGCAACCGATGTGAAATCCGACCCACGAATTAATGAATTTTGGGAAACCTATTGCCAACCCCTGGGCATCACCTCTTTATTGGATGTTCCCATACGTATGAAAGGGGAAATCGTTGGGGTGGTGTGTCACGAACACATCGGACCACAACGGCAGTGGACTCTGGAAGAAATACATTTTGCTCGGTCTATCACGAATTTTGTTTCGTTAGCCTTGGAATCCCTGGAGCGTGAACGAATCGAGCTGGCCCTGAGAGAAAGTGAAGAACGGACCAGGCTCATTGTCGAGAATGCCCTTGATGCCGTGATCACGATGGATACCCACGGGCTTATTACCGGATGGAACCCACAGGCCGAAATCATTTTTGGCTGGTCTTCCGAAGAAGCGGTTGGCCAACCCCTGGTGACGTTAATCGTCCCCCAAAAATTTCGGGAGGCCCATAATTCTGGGTTGGAACATTTTCGGAAAACGGGTGAAGGAGCCGTACTCAATAAACGTTTAGAAATCTCGGCCCTCCATCGAGATGGGCATGAATTTCCCGTAGAACTGGCCATCTCCCCCATCCAATCGCAAAAAGGGGTCACGTTCAGTGCCTTTCTCCGGAATATCACCGACAGAAAACAGTCCGAAGAAGCCGTCAAAAGCATCGCCAAATTTCCTGATGAAAATCCCAGCCCCGTGCTTCGTGTCTCTCAAGACGGGTTTCTTCTCTACGCGAACCCGGCCAGCACCCGTCTACTCCACACATGGGGCATCCGTGTAGGAGAACCGGTTCCCATGGATATGAAACGGTTTGTGCAAACCACGTTGGGCATGAAGACCAGTCAGGAAATCGAGGTGACCTGCGACGATTTCATCTACTCGTTGGTGGTCGCTCCCATTTCGGAAGAAGCCTATGTCAATATGTATGGCCGCAATGTGACCGCCAGACGGAAGGCCGAACGTGAGATGCTTGAGGCAAAAGAGACTGCTGAATTAGCCAATAGAGCTAAAAGTGACTTTTTAGCGACCATGAGCCATGAACTACGGACTCCCCTTACCGGAATCTTAGGCTATGCCCAATTGCTCAAGAATGAATCCGGCATTTCTGACAAGCATCGGAACGGCCTTGCGGTCATCGAAAACTCCGCAGATCACCTTTTGAGTCTGATCAATGAGATCCTGGACCTTTCCCGAATCGAAGCCGGCAGCCTGGAGCTACATCTCGAACCGATCAACCTGTGCCGTCACCTGGAAACTCTGAGTAATATCATGCGGGCTCGCGCAGAGGATAAACGTTTATCCTACACGTTTGAGTGTTTATCCGAGTTGCCGCCCCGTGTTATGGGTGACGAACGACGGCTGCGCCAGGTGTTGATCAATTTGCTAGACAATGCCATCAAATACACCCGCGAAGGTGGACTAGCCCTCAAGGTCGGATATCACGAAGACACCATCCGATTTTTAGTCGAAGATACCGGGATGGGGATTAAGCCTGAACATCTCGAAGCCATATTTGAAAGCTTTCAACGGGTACACGACCGAAAACTTGGAGTAGAAGGTACTGGTCTCGGCCTGGCGATCAGTCAAAAATTGGTTGCTCTCATGGGCGGGACGCTTCAGGTCAAGAGTACGGTAGGAGAAGGCAGTCAGTTTTGGTTTGATTTGCACCTTCCAAGCGTTGAAGGCCAATCGGATGAAGCTGTCGTCAAGGAACCCCAAGTCATCGCTATTAAAGGTGAACGGAAAAAGCTGCTCATCGTCGACGATAAATTGGATAATCGTCTATTCTTGAGAGACCTTCTCAATCCTTTGGGGTTCGAAACTCAGGAGGCCCAAGACGGAGAAGAGTGCCTGGGACAGGCTTTGGCGTTTCACCCCGATATTATCCTCATGGATTTACGCATGCCCACAATGGATGGTCTAGAAGCCACGCGAAAAATTCGCACCATCCCGGAACTGAAGGATGTGATCATCATCGCCATTTCAGCAAGCTCCTTCGAGCACAACCGTCATGAATGCCTGGAAGCTGGGACCGATGCGTTTCTTTCCAAGCCCTTCCGCATCATCAAACTCTTGGAGTTACTCCGAGACCATCTTCAACTAGAGCTAGTGTATGAAAAAACACCCACCTCCACTCAAGAGCCCCGTAGTAACAGACAAAGCCCGAAAATTTCTGTACCTTCTCTCGAGGTCCTCACTCCCTTATTGGAACACGCCAAGCGAGGCGATATCAAAAAGGTCATCACACAAATTGAAACAATCTCGGAGTCACCTGAATTCCATACGTTCGCGGCTAAAGTTTTGCCCATGGCCAAAAACTTTCAGGTGACAAAACTGTGTGCGTATTTGCAAACACTCCTACCCTCTCATGAAACCAAACTGGACTCGTAACCCCGTCATCCTGATGGTCGATGACACTCCAGCCAATCTGGGAGTGTTATCGGAGCTACTTGGCAAAGACGGCTATGATGTGCTCGTCGCAGAAGATGGAGAAAGCGCCATTGAACGCGCCTTGTACGCCAAACCAGATTTAATCCTTTTGGATATCCTCATGCCCAACCTGGATGGATTCGCGACCTGTAAACGGTTGAAAGCATCAAAAGACACTGAAGAGATTCCGGTCATCTTTATGACCGCGCTCACGAGTACGGAAGAAAAGATTCAGGGGTTTGAGTTGGGGGCAGTTGATTACATCACCAAACCGTTTCAACAGGAGGAAGTTCGGGCACGGGTGCAAACTCACCTCAATCTTGTGCATTATCAACGACAACTCAAGGAACAGAACCACAGACTGCAACAGGAAATCGAATCGCATCGTCGCACCCAGGCTACCGTTCAATACTTAAACGCGGAATTGGAATCAGCCCAGGCATCCGGGCAGATCGTGGGGAAAAGCCCATCCTTTGGGGAAACTTTGGAACAGATCCAACAAATCGCCGGCACCGACTGTACCGCCCTCATTATCGGTGAAACCGGAACGGGGAAAGAACTTTTTGCCCGGGCCATTCACGACCAAAGCCCGCGTCGCGAAAAGTCCCTCATCAAAGTCAATTGCGCAGCCATTCCCAAGGATCTCTTCGAAAGCGAGTTTTTTGGTCATGAAAAAGGCGCCTTTACCGGAGCCTCCATGAGACGGATCGGCCGATTCGAATTAGCCGACGGCGGCACCCTATTTCTTGATGAATTGGGTGAACTTCCCTTGGATATCCAAGCCAAACTCCTCCGGGTCCTCCAGGAGCAGGAATTTGAACGGGTTGGGGGACAAACAACCCAAAAAGTGGACGTGCGAATTATCGCGGCGACCAATCGGGATCTCCATGAAGAAGTCGCCCAGCAACGTTTTCGTGAAGACCTCTTTTACCGGCTCAATATTTTCCCCATCAGGATTCCTCCTCTGCGCGAGCGACCGGAAGACATTCCCCTCCTGATTCAACACTTCATCCAGGTGTTTTCTCAAAAGTATGGAAAAGCCATAGATGGGGCAAAAGACTCGACACTTCAAGAGTTACAAGAGTACCGATGGCCGGGAAACATACGTGAACTGGAAAATATCATCGAAAGGGCCGTCATCATTTCAAAGGGAAAATGGCTGGAGATCGGCAATTGGCTGCCTGCCGCCTCTCCCGGATCCATGGGTGCGGTCCCGTCCCTACCCCCCACTGCCGCAGCCACATCCGGAAGCCCTCCCCAGCCTCCCACTCTGCCTACCACCTTAGAAGAAGTGGAACGGCAGCACATCCTAAAGATTTTGGATGACGTGAACTGGCGGGTCAGCGGAAACGGAGGAGCCGCACAAATCCTGGGGTTGAACCGGACGACTCTAGAGGCCCGCATGAAAAAGCTGGGAATCTCAAGGAAAAAATAGCATAGAGAATCCTTGATTTTTGAAACTCTGAAAATTGCCTTAGAACCCTTCCCCCCTCACTCACCAGAATGCATCTCCTCCTTAATCTTCTCCCCCTATTCCATAGGTCACGAAATATCTGGCATCTCGATTGCAAAATTTAAAAAATGCACTGATTTTCGGCAAAAAAGGCTATGTTGTGGGGATAAAATCCCACACACCGATGATTTTTTAAGACAATACAACAAATTTCAGCCACCCTTATGAAGGATTCATGCATCTTGGTTGACAAAGCCACAAAAAAATCCCCCGCGATCGTGCCGAGTTGGTGGTATCGAGGACCTGGCGGCATGGTGGAGGAATGGGAAACCCGAGTTTCTGAAGAAGAAATTATCCGGCGCCAAAAACGTTGGCAATCTATCCCGGAAAAGGCTCAGAAAACTCGAATGCTCAAGCCTTCCGATCAAAACTAAACCGGACCAAGTTCTTCCCCTTTTTGTTTTTCCGGGTTTCACCATAGCCAATTTTTGTCTTCCTCCTGAAGTTCTCTAATTTTTCTACAGACGCTCACCTTACCTGCCAGCATTTCAACAAAGGCTGAGTCATTCCTGCTGGCTCCCATTCTAAGCGAAATATCTTACATTGTAGTAATTGTAGGAATAGTAGCCAGATTTCCCCTTCAAATGCCCCTTGGCATGTGCGCTGCTATTTTGATCCAATCCCCTTTTATTGACACGATGGAGAAAATTGATGACCAACCCGCAGTAACGTACCCGTCTGACTCCAGCAACAGGCTAGAAAAACCCTCGACACCCAAATGGGTCCCTCAGCTTCTAGGGGATTCAGACAGAGTGAAAGAGGAATAGGTTCGAGAATCAGCCAAAGGCAGGGGCAGCAACCATTCGGAGAGCTCGAGGAACGGGGTGAGAGTAGAGGTGAGTCCTTCCAGCACTAAATCAAAACGCTCAAACCTTTTGATTCTGACCTTCCTCCTCCTCGGATTCTGCTAAAGCTTTTGACGGATCCAACGTTTGCATGACTTCACCCACGCAATTAAAGGGGAACCCTCCACGCCTCGCATGTTCCCGGAGGAGATCTTCGTTTTCCGCTTCATACACACAGTACATCCGATTTTCCATGATATAGGTATTCACCCACTCGATGCCCGGCCCCATCTCACGAAGGATATCACATGAGGTCTTGGCAATGCCCTGAAGATCTTTTTCCGTCAATTTCCCCGCACCAGGGAAAAATCGTTCAATGATATACTGTTTCATCGAAAGTTCCTTTTTACTCCAGAACTCATAGAGCCACGCTTCGCATTACCACCCTCCCTGTAGCAGGGACCAAGCACAAATTCTGGTTTATTACTCCTTCCCTGTCAAGACATATCTTCAATTGGCTATCCCCTTTGGCCCCTCCAAATAATGGCACGTAAGTCTAGAAAGAACAATCCTTAGTTCCAAAATTCTTACGATTCTTTATTGCAAAAAGGCTGAATGGCGATTGAACGACATTCCCACCTGAGCCTTGCCCAAACTTTGGCATTTTGCCAATGGGTTCGCATAGCAACAGGAGCCTGATCCTCTTCGTTTGTTCCTTTTCATCACGCCGGATTCGGCGTTTCAGTTTTTTAAAAGAATTTTCAAAAGAAAAACAAAGAGTTAAAAAATCTGATTCCTAGCCAATGCAAGTTGGCATCGTGGTTGCTCTATGACTCACGCATGAACGGACACGAGCAAAGAGAACAACAACCGAACAATAATCCTGCTCATGTCAATACAAACCATTTTACGAGGAGGTCTACCATGACGACATTACACACATCAAAACTTTCCATGCTGGCAACGTTTGTCGGTGGCTTGCTGTTAGCTTCGAACGTCTCTGCGGCCATTAACACCAACTCACCGTCCTTAACGTTGGAAGAAAATATCTATTTCCAAACCCCGAGTGGTGAACCGACCTTGGTTCAACGTGGGAGTTATGACGTACAAACGGCCGTGTTCGAACATCCTGGCGAATCCGACCGCAAGTTGGAAGAAGCCTGGATCCGATTGACTCCCGAAGGCGGCAAGAACACCGACGTGATTTTGATCCAAGCTAAGGTCGCCAGCCATGAAGACCATGTGACCCAATCCGAAGCCTATCTCCTCCCAACTCCTGACAACAGCAATGGCATGCAGTCCTTAATGTTATGGACACCGGAAGGCCGGGCGTATGAAGCCATGGGCTCCAAGACCGGGATATTTACCCGTGGAATCGGCAGCTGGGTCAAGAAAGCTGGCGGTAAGATTAAAGGCGCAGCCCGAAAGACGTATCGGGTGGGGAAAGGCACTTACGGCAAAGCCAAACGATATGGGAAAAAAGTCTACTCTGGCGCCAAACGTGTTGCGGGTAAAGCCATGAGTCTTTACAACTTCGTTTCCAATCTGGACGGCCCGGCTAATATGATCTGCAAGAAAGCCCCGTCACAAATGCGAGGAGCCTGCACCGCGGCAGTGAAACGAGCCCTCAGCAAAGTGACCCTGTAATCCTTAACCAGAAACCCTATCTTGCGCTCGCAGACGAGCGTCGCTCGAGAAGACCGAGGCCTCCAGAAGGGGCCTCGGTCTTTTTGCATGAAAAGCGCCCAACCGCAAGATGACGGTGTCCAATCATCCGTCGGTATTTCCTTCAAGCCAAGCCCTGAGGTATCATGACCTTCCAATATCGATGAGGGAAGGTTCCCTTGGGTTCCAGAATTCATTGCAGAATATGGGAAATTCCCGTAAGGTAACTTTTCGATCTGAAACCGACATTCAACGAACCTCCGTAGATGGGCATTGGGGTGCGTATATGACAGGCCGGCTGATTCCCTCTTTCGCATGTCTGACAATTATCTTGACCCTGTGCCTCTTGCCCTCTTCTCTATTAGCTGGAAAACCCAATATTGTGCTGAGCCAACCCCTGAATTTCCAGGGTGTGGATGGAAACCCCATTTCTCTTTCGCCCGGAAAATATTTCATCGAACAGGCTGGCCCAACCCAATTACGAATCACCAAGGCCGACGACAACAGTGAATTTCTCATCCAAGCGCAATCTCTTTCCCATGAACAATATGAATTATTTTCTCCCATGGCCTTTACTCGCCCGCAGAGGAACAAGGAATTCCTGATAGAACTGTTCTTACCTGGCGGAAGGCGCTTAGAAGCCAGAGGAAGTTCAGAGCCACTGCAAGAACGTTCGGAAGTTGCTCAGGTTCCTGGGTCTCCTTCTCAAACCGAGCCCCTCACTCCCCCCACTCTGCCCGTAGAATCACCTTCGACAGAAGATACCCCTCCGACCCCGGAACCCGAACCTGAATCAATCGACAGACCTCAGACTGTGACACCACCTGCTGTGCCAACAACATCGGAAACCATCGAGTCCCTTGAACCAAAACCGACAGCAGAAGATATCGCCAGTCTCCCGCCTCCAACCGTTCCAGAACCCGAACCACCGTCCATGCCGAGTTTCACCCCACCTACTATCCCGGAACCGGAACCACCATCCATGCCGAGTTTCACTCCACCCACCATCCCGGAACCGGAACCCCCTCTGGAACCCACTCTTCCAGAGAACGCCCGGACAGACACACCTCCCACAGTCGAAGAGCCTGAACCCTCCAAAGAAGAGACCCCTCTCATTGCCTATCAAGCCCCATCCGAGGTGAAGCCAGGATTACGGATTGATGCGATTAGTCGAGAAAATACGTATCCCAGCATTTATGTCATAGCTCCCGACCATGTCGGTCTCACTAGCCAGGAATACCCAGTCCTATACTGGTGCTTGACCGGGGAAACACAATATCCACTGGACGTCATGATTTCCGAAGAAGAAAACCTCAATATCCTACTGGACGTGCGGCTCCTCCCCCCCATGAATGAGGGAATTCATGAATTGCGATTGGAAGATTATGGAATAAGCCTTCAACCAGGGGTTTCTTATCGTTGGACGGTCCGCTTGGTGGCCTCTCAATCACCGGTCAACCTCACGGCTAGTGGAGTCATTCAACGAAAAGATTCTCCCAACCTCAATGCTTCCACGTTCGCGTCTTCTCTCCCGTATTCACCGGAGGGGTATGCTCAAAAGGGCCTCTGGTATGACGCGTTTTCCGCGGTATCCCAGCTT
This sequence comes from Nitrospirales bacterium, assembly GCA_965223275.1. Classification (GTDB taxonomy): domain Bacteria; phylum Nitrospirota; class Nitrospiria; order Nitrospirales; family UBA8639; genus Nitrospira_E. Next base: position 2,887,964 of record OZ244992.1, on the reverse strand, counting down.
CTTCTGGATAATCCTTCCAATACCGACTACACCCGACAACGTGACTCTCTGCTTTCACAGGTTGGCTTACAGAACATCTCCGTCCTGTTACAGCAAACAACTTCTCGATAAATATTTTAATTTTTGAGATTCTTCGAGTCCCACATCAGATACCCTTCTGGGCATCGCCTAATGTTTTCGACATTGATCTCAGTCAGACGCGCACAAGGAAATTTCTTCTACTTTCATTTTTCCTGCATTCTCAGAACTCTGCGACTCAGATGTCCGTAACGGGCAAGGTAAATGGGGACCCAAGTGTCCCTCCACCGAAAAAAAAGATTGAACGATCCCAAGGAGGATGACGACAGACTAGATAAAAGGATAAGTTTGATCGTTCGGTCTCAATCACAAGACAAAGAACACGGCGAAAAAAGGGGGAGAACGTATGAACTATTTATTGACCTCCGTGAATTCCGTTTTTTCATTGGTGGGCTGTGGTTTTTTGTGCCTGGCCTTCCAATGGGGGTGTGCGGGTTCTTCTCTGACAACCGATTCGAGCATGGCCACGGGAAACCCACCCGCCCAAGAAATTGAAAGCAGTCAAGATTCCCCGATGGATGGTCCGGGGTCGGGAGCTCCAGAGGATTGTGTCGAACAAGACCCCCGACCGGCTTGTCATATCACCCCACGGTCAGGCTTTATTCCTGAAAAATTGAAAAGTGAGCGATTTGCCGGACGATGCCTTCGGCCGGCGAATGGAAGCAGGGAAGATAACATTGAAATCATTCTGGCCACGTGCGAGAACAGTAAAAGTCGGTTTTGGTTTCAAAAACATGAACGTTCTGGAAAAGGATTTCGGTTGGAAAATCTTAACTCGGGCAAATGCATTGAACGGGTTGGGGATCGGTTGCTTCAACGAACATGTGCGGGCTTCGGCCCCGCTGCCGCAAACCAAGTATGGATTTTCGTGAACACCCCTACATTCGGTTCCGGAGATTTTTTAAAACCCATGACCCCTCAAGGAGGGTGTCTTCTGGCCATCAACCCCGGCCTGGTCCGCGTATCCTCTTGCCAAAATGATGCCGACCGAAGGTGGTATCAAGCCGCATTCTAATGGTAAATCGAAACACTACGGAATGATCCTCAGTCCTTTCATATGAGGGAACAACCTGAATGGGGAGAACAATCAGTTGTTGAAATACCCGCTCCCACAGGTGAGCGCCTTCCCTGCATTCTCAAATCGAGCGCCTAGGGTAGGATTCAGTTGAAATGAGGGGCTAGACATTCGCATCCCCACCCTGTTTCACTGAAAGGGAACAGCCTTTCTCGTAACCCCTCATGGGAACCCTTTGAAGCGTATACCTCTTTCAAGACACATTTTCGCTGCCCTATCCGGCATAACTCTACTTTCCCTTGCTGGCTGTGGTTTTCTCCCCGGGAAGCAAGAGCCTGATCCCCCGCCCCCACCACAACACCGGGTTACCAACGAAGACATCCAAGAACTCAGCCAACAGATGTTTGGCAAAACGCCGGTGAAGGCCGCTCCGGTTTCTGAGGATGGTGTTCAAGTGGTCGTGAAGCAAGGCCACTCGGGAATGGTCCAGGCTGTGGCGATGAGTCCTAACGGACGGTTCGTGGTCACGGGAAGCATGGATGAAACCGCCAAGGTCTGGGATGTGGCCGGCGGCCAAGAACTCCATTCCTTCCCAGGGTTTGGCATGATGGGCCCGCAACAGGTGGCCTTTTCAGCAGATTCGCAACGTGTCATCGTCGCCGACCGGCAAATCGTCAAAGTATTCAATACCGAGTCAGGCCAGGAAATTCGGACGGTGTCCCCGTTCATCATCGAACATTTGACGGTCAGCCAGGATGGAACCTTGTTGGCCATCTCCGGACGTGACATGGAGGGTTCTGGTTCTGAAAGCACGATGGGAATCTGGAACTTAGACACGGGCAAGCCACAACCCATTCCGAAAGACTTGGAAGGGACCATTCCGCTGGTCTTTTCGATTGACCATCAACAACTCGTCATCCAACGGGAAAAAGAGGGAGAGCTGGAACTCTGGGACCTCAACTCAAAAGCCAGAATTGCGGCGATGGGTGACGGTCCGGTCGTGTTCAAAGCCGCTCTTTCTTCTGACTCTCAATTCCTGGCCCTCCAAGATTTAGATGACGGAAAAATCTGGATGTTTAACACTCGGACCGCCAAGAAACTTTTTCAGATCCCACACCCAGAACCAGAAAATTTCTTAAGCCCGTCTCTCACATTTAACCCCTCCGGGGAACTCCTTGGCATTTCGTCCTACAACAATTCCATCTATGTTCTGGACACCAAAACCGGAAAGACTCAAAAGCAAATGCCGGGTGTCTCTATAGCCTTTATTGACGACGGCCAAAAAATCCTCGTTGGAGAAAGGATTGGAGGGGCTCCTAAAATCGTCGAGCTTCACACCCAAAAAGAAACCCGATTGGGCAGTAGTACATCGGCTATTCAGGATCTGGCCCTGAGTGCCGATGGCCAAACACTCCTCGCCGGCATGCTGGATGGCTCCGTAAAAATTTGGAACCTCCCCACGGGTCAAATTACCCACGTTCTCCAGGGACCGCACTTAGGTTCTGCCTCGATGACTCCAGATGGAGCATTGGTCGCTGCTGGAGGCTACAAAGGAGAGGTGACGGTTTGGGACACGAAAACCGAGAAGATCATTCGCACCCTCTCTGAGAAACGGACATCGGAATGGAAAGCGGCTATCGTGCGCTTTGCACCAGATGGGAAGTCTCTCGCGGTAGGCTTTGACGAAGACGTCACGATGTTCGACACCACAACATGGGAACCTCTTTGGAAAGAATCCATTCCCCTTCAAACCATGTCGTTGACCTCCCTCCTCGCCCCAACCCCTGATGCCCCCCAAGGCATTCAACAAATGACCTTTTCTCCCGACGGACGGAATCTCGCCATTGCTACCGCAGGGTTCGCGGGGGTCTGGGATGCTAAAACCGGGAATGAACGATTTTCGCTCGCAGGGAAGGGGATGACGGGTATCATGCTCGACTCCATGATTTCTTCCCTTCCCGGCATGGGACGACCACCAGAACCCTCGGATGAGAATCCCTTGGACATGTATTCTGAAATTTCAGGACTGAAAAATATTAAGACTCTGGAATTCAGCTCAGACGGAACCAAGTTGCTCGCTATCGGGATCATGGGCCATCAAATCTGGGACGTATTGTCAGGCCGTCGTGTCCCTCTGAAATCCTCCGTGGAATTAAAGGAAGACATGGACCCTAAGGAAGCCGTAAAAATGCTAGGGATGAACGTTGGCAAAGGTGGGACGTTTAGTCCGGATGGCCGATCCATCGTATGGGGCCATGGTCGACTCATCCGAATATCCGACTGGAAAGCCGGTAAGGATACAGAACCCCTGACCGGCCATACCAGTGATGTAACCGCTCTTCTCTACTCAAAAGACGGGAAGTTCCTCATCAGCGGAGCCAAGGATGGGACCATTCGGCTTTGGGACTCCTCCACCTATAAAGAACAGGTCTCCCTCATCTCTCTCGGCAAAGAAGAATATGTGGCCGTCACCCCGGAACAGTATTATCGAACCTCCGCCAAAGGCCGAAAGGGCCTGGCCTTTCGTGTAAAGGGAAAACATTTTCCTTTTGAACAATTCGATTTACGGTTCAACCGCCCGGATATCATCCTGGAACGACTGGGTGGAGCCTCGCCCCAACTCATCCAAAGTTACAAGCGGGCCTATCAAAAACGATTGCGCAAAATGGGGCTTCAAGAAGAGATGTTGGGCAATGATTGGCACCTCCCGGAAGTCTATATTCAAGGTAAGCCGTTACCCGTCTCAGTCGACTCCCCTCATGTGACTCTCCGAGTCAAGGCTCAAGATACCAAATATCCGCTGGATCGATTAAATGTGTTCGTGAATGATATTCCCGTGTATGGGACGACGGGCATTTCTTTGGCCTCTCAACCAACCGGTTCAGCAAGTAAAAAAGAACAGGAAATCAAGGTTCCCCTCGTCCCTGGTCGAAATAAGATTCAGGTCTCCATCCTCAACAGCCAGGGAACGGAGTCGTTAAAAGACACCCGGTATACCAATTACATCGCTCCGCCAACCTCACAAGATATTTACATCTTGGCCATTGGCGTGAGCCAATACCAAAACCAGGATTATAACCTCCGTTTTGCCGCCAAAGATGCCCAAGATCTCCTCGATGCCTATCAACAATTCCAAACTCGACAGGGCACAAAGACCCAATTGCATGTGCTCTCTCTCACCGACACCAAGGCTACCCGCCAAGAAATCCTCAAAGCCAAAGATTGGCTGAAGCAATCCCAGGTTCATGACTTGGTCGTGGTCTTCGCTGCAGGGCATGGCATGACCGACGATCAGTCAAATTACTTTTTCGGCACTCACGACATTGACCCCAAGAATCCCGGAACCCGAGGACTTCCCTATGAAGAGTTCGAATTCTTATTGGATGGCATTCCTGCACTCCAAAAAGTCCTCCTGCTTGATACCTGTTTTTCAGGAGAAATCGATAAAGAAGAAATCCTGACCGTCAGCACCGGAACGATGTCCACTCAATCGACCGGGGTGGTGAAGATGCGAGCCTTTAAAGCGCATCGCGGGATCAGCGTGGTGAAAGATACGGAACAAGCTGAGGGACTGGCTCAATTATCACCGGATATGGTTCATTTTCAACAAGATTGGTTCGCAGATCTTCGAAGAGGCACTGGAGCGGTTGTCATTTCCAGTTCCAGCGGGAATGAATATAGTTTAGAAGGAGATCAATGGCAGAACGGGGTCTTCACGTATGCACTCTTGCAAGGCCTGAAAGAAGGAAAGGCTGATGGCAACGGGGACGACACGATTCACGTGAGTGAGCTACAATCCTACGTTATCGATCAAGTGAGAGAATTGACGAGAGGCGGACAAAACCCAACGGTACGGAGAGAAAATCTTACCTACGATTTCCCTATATTTTAATGAGCGAGAACACCCTCGACGGCCCTTCCTCGTTTCAATTTTCTTCCTGTAATTTCCCGAATTCTTACTCCCCTGTTCTTTAGCAATCCCCTAATTCAAGAAATTAAGTATTTTCAACTAATTACACTAACCCATTCTTCCACTAGCGGTTCTTTGCTCGGGTTCCTTAAGATAGATGGTGGACAGCATCTATCCCGACACATTCTGCTAAATGCTTCAGGAGGAGCGACGCGGTATTCTTTTGATAGGAAGTTGATTTCATGAACCTTTTTGTTGATTCTTTCGACTGACATTTTCAAAGTGAGAAATTTTCTATGTAAGCCACGCTACAGAATCCTATTCCGAGCCTGATCCCCCATGAAAACATTTTCACCCCAAGATCCAATTTCCTCTCCTCGCCGTCTTTTTCTCTGCATATTCTTTGTCATTGGATTCCTTCACCCTAGTGCCTGGGCAAATGATTCGACGATTCGAAACTTGTCCGGCCACCATGGAGAAATTTTCTCTTTGGCGTATTCCCCAAACGGAAAATTTTTAGCTTCTGGAAGCGGCGATCGAACCATTCACGTTTGGGAGCAAGAAAGTGGGCGGCTCCGGTATGTGCTCAAAGGTCATACGGGGAATGTCCGAGCCTTATCTTTTTCTCCCGACCATCGGTACCTTGCGTCAGGAGGTTCGGATCGAACAAGCAGGATTTGGGATCTGCAAACCGGTCAGGAAATTCAATCCTTCAGTATTCGATTTGGCAATATTCGCGCTATCGGTTTTTCTCCTGATGGGTCGACCTTGGCCACCGTCGGTGATGGTGGAAGCCTGTACCTGTGGGATTGGAAAGCGGGTAAACCCCAACGGGCGATGAAAAGCGGGTTTGACATTATGTTTGCCGTCGCGTTTTCACCCGATGGTCGTCAGCTCGTGACCGGCAACAGCGATACCTTGGTGCATGTTTGGGATGCCGCGAGTGGCCGTCAACAACAAACCTTCTCCGGGCATTCAGGTGCCGTACATAGTGTGGCCTTTTCTCCCGATGGAAGCCTTCTCGCCAGCGGGTCTGATGACCAGACCATCCGTCTTTGGGATATCGCTTCGGGGCGGGAGCGAGGGATACTGAAAGGGCATACGCAAGGGGTACAGAGTGTGGTGTTTTCCCAGGACGGGCACAAACTCCTTTCGGCAGGCAAGGATGGGACTGTCAGGATTTGGGACTGGAAAAGTGGTCGACAATTAGGCTCCTTTACAGAACATAAGGGGCCGATTTGGGCATTAGCGTATGCACCACAGGCGAATACGTTTGCCTCCGGAGGCCGGGATCGAATCGTTCGGGTTCAGAAAGCCGAAGCCTCTGACCGGATCGTGGCACGCAGTGAACTACCCCAGGCTCAAGATCCTGGCATCAACCAGGAAGAGAGCGAGATCGGCCCTCCGCCATCCCCCCCGCCTTTTGCCAACGTACGTCTCGCCATTCAACCGCATGAGGTCAAGCCCGGTCAGCCCCTCAAGATTCATCTCATCGTGAAAAATTCAGGGAAAGGCCCCTTGTATCGCTTTCAAGCCCGGACAAAGAGTGCCAATGCTTTATTTAATGGTCATCTCTTTAATTTCGGGAAAATTCCGGCCGGGAAAAGCCGATCCAAGTTTGTCCTTATCAAAGTCCCCGAAGAATTCACGGATGCTGAAACAGCCCTGGAAATCCTATTTAAGGAACACAATGGATTTATCCCAGATTCCTTACATGCCGCTCTCAATTTGACCGGTTCTCAACGGCCCCGTCTGGCTTATAACTACCAAATTTTAGACGATGGGAGCGGTCAATCAGTCGGAAATGGGGACGGACGAATTCAAAAAGGTGAAGCCGTCGATCTCCTGTTGACCCTCCGGAATGTCGGGCCGGTTATCGCACCAAATACCTGGGTGGAAATGACCAATGGGCCAGGACAACTCCTGGAAATTCGTCCACACATGATTCGCTTCGGCAAGCTCAAACCCGATGAGTCCAAACAGGTCAGGATGAACTTCACGGTTTGGCCGGATTTTCAGGCCGATCAAGTCCAATTGAAACTGTTTATCCAGGAAAAGGCCCAACAAGTTTTCCTGAACGAAGACCTTCGTCTCCCCGTGGATAGTCAACCAGCCCAGTCGATCGTGGTTACCAATAAACTCGGAACCGTGAAGAATGACCAAGCCACCATCCTCAGCGGAGCCGGATCCGAGACTTCGGTGATCGCTTCCATTAAAAAAAATCAGTCATTGATCATTACCGGCGAAATGGGTGATTGGTACCGCGTCAAGCTTTCTGACCAGGAAACAGGGTGGATTGCCAAGAGTCAGGTGGCCCTCGCCACGCTGGCCCTCAAAGGTGACATGCCCGTTCCCACCATCAAAGGATTGGAGTCCGCCAAATCACAACAATTCATCACCCTCACCGAGAAACTGCAGGAGTCGGAAACGGCCCGGGAAAAGATTCAACAGCAAATGGAAGAACGGGAACACGAAGTCGAGGAATTGCGGGAAAAGGTCGCGAACCTAACAGAGTCACACAAGCAAAAAGCCTCGAAATCCCAAGAGGAGATTCAACGGGAACGCCAGGAACGGGAACAGGCAGCCCAACGGCTCAAAGAACAAGAGCATGAAATGGAACGGCTTCGTACCCAATTAGATAGTATCGCCCAGGCTCAGACTGATGAACTGACGACGATGCAAGAGAAGCTCAAGCAGGAGAAGGAAGAGCGGGAACAAGCCGAGCACGCCCTTCAACAATTTCGTTCTGAACTCCAACAACTTCGTTCACAACTCGATGAGTATACGAGCGCAGCCAGCATCAAACAAACGCCCCCGGCCATCGCGTTGGCCACACCGCTGGACGGCAAGGAAGTGAAAATCGACCGGATTCTCCTGACCGGTGCCGCCGCCAGTGAAAAAGGGGTCTCCCGCATTGAAATTCGTGTCAACGATGAACTGCTCGTGCGACGTCAAGGCCGGGGAGTGGCTGTGGTTCCGGGCCAACGAGCCATCCAGCCCACCCTCGAATTTTCCGAGTCGGTGATTCTTCAAGAAGGAAAAAACGTCATCACCATCACCGCCTTCGATGACCAACAACTTTCCACTACGCGGACGTTGAATGTCACACGGCTGGTTGATAAAGGGAAAATCTGGGCCGTGGTGATCGGCATTTCGGAATATGAGCGAGTCCGGCCTCTAAAATATGCGGACAAGGATGCCTCCGCTTTCCATGAATATCTCTTACAACAAGTGGGGATTCCCCAAAAACAAGTCACCTTCCTGACGAACGATGATGCGACTCTGTTCAACCTCAAACGAACCCTAGGGACAGACCTAAAACGGAAAGCAGGGCCCCAAGACACCGTCATCATCTATTACGCAGGACACGGTGCTCCCGAAACAGATGCCATGAGTCCGGATGGGGATGGCCTGGAGAAATATTTGATCCCATACGATGCAGACCCTCAAGACCTCTATTCCACAGGTTTGCCCATGCGGGAGGTGGAAACAATTTTTCGGAGACTCTCCGCTGAAAGGGTCATTTTTATCACGGATTCTTGCTATAGTGGGGCCACGGCCGGCCGAACGTTTTCAACGGCCGCACGACGAGCGACGGTTTCGGATAATTTTCTCTCTCGATTGGCCAAAGGAAAAGGCCGAGTGGTATTAACCGCAAGCCGCGCGGGTGAAGTGAGTGAAGAACGGGATGACCTTCAACATGGCGTCTTCACGTTTTATTTACTGCAAGGTCTCAAAGGAGGGGCTGATTATGATGCGGACGGCATCATCACAGTTGATGAGGCCTACTCCTACGTTTCCACCCATGTCCCCCAGGTAACGGGACAGAACCAACACCCGGTCAAAAAGGGAGAATTCGAAGGACAACTCATTTTGGGTCGTGTACAAGATCAATAAGAAACTACCCCATTTTTGCACTATATCCTTTGACACTTTTAAGAAGGAGGTCGTTCATGAGAAAACCCTCAGTCGGATTTTACGCACTCCAAGGAATTTTACTCTTGGGATTCCTCTCCGGTTGCGCGGAGATGGAAAAGATGCTCAAGGGCAAGCCAAAATTGCAGGCGTCTACGACTAAAGTGTACGTCGCCAATGAAAGCTCCAATTCTGTGAGTGTGGTGGACGGCACGAACTTTAAACCACTAGGCGAAATCGACACCCTCAATCATGCGACTCATGACCTTTCCTTGACCAGAAATGGAAAACACCTTTGGGCCACCAACCTAGCCTCTGGACGTATTTCCGTGATCGACACCACGGCCATGGAAACCATCGCCTCGATCTATACTGGTAACCGGGCTCATGTGGTCACTCTCACGAATGACAACCGCCATGCATGGGTCGCCAATATTGGAAACGATACGATTTCCATCATCGACACCGGCATTTATCGAATCTTGGGCACCATCCCTGTCAGTAAAGGCCCCATGGGGATCGCCTTCTCCAAAGATGGTCGCCTGGCTTACGTCAGCACCCAGGATAAACACGTAAACGTGATCGATACCACGGCCCACCGGGTCATCAAACGGATCCCGGTGGGGGCCAATCCTCACTTTCTGGTCCTCGGACCCAATGGCCGTATTTGGGGAACCAATACCGGAAGTCAGGACATCTATACGATCGATACTCAGACCAATGAAATCGCCCATACCATTGAAGTGGGTCCGGCCCCTCAACAAATTGCCTTTGCCTTCAAGGGGACCGCTGGCCCCAACGCCTATGTGACCGTGGCTGGCCTGAATAAAGTGGTCATCGTGAGCGCCAATACACCGGCGCCACAGATCCGTGGACAAATCGACGTGGGAGAAGGACCGAATGGAATTTGGGCCAATTCGGTCGGGACCCGATTGTATGTGGGCCATACTCGCTCGAATGACCTTCGAATCATCGATACCGGGACCAACCAAATTTTAGCGACCGTCCCGGTCGGCCGAAAACCGATTCGAGTCGTTGCCTCTAAATAACACACCCCTGGTGACAGAAAGGATACGTTCATGATCGATAAAGAAGAAAGGATCAGACGGATGAAACCCTCACTGCATGTACCATCCTTGGCTTTGACCTTTGCCCTCTTTGGGTTCTTGACTCTGTCCCCTTGGGGGCACCAGATTGCCCAGGCGGAATTACAAACCATCGGAACGGCTAAGAATGGCATCGGAGAATTCGTAGTGATTCGAACAGACGGAATCGAGGAACGCTTACAAGGTCGCGGGGGGCTCCCACTTTACGAAGGAGATGTCTTGAAAACCGCCGAAGCCAGCCAAGCGTTGATTGAGTTCAATAATGGAATTCAGGTGGCCTTGAATGAAGGCACCCAATTTACGATTCTTTCCCGATGGGAAAAGACCAAGGGGTTTACCAGAATCCTCCGCCTTAAGCATGGAGAAGTTTGGGTTGACACTAAGGGCGGCCCCAAACCCCTGGAAATTGAAACCCCGGTCGCGACGGCCGCCGTGAAGGGAACGGAGTTCAACCTGATGGTCACTCCCGAAGGGCAATCCACCTTGACCGTGATTAAAGGTGTCGTGGAATTTGGCACAGCCTTTGGGACCTGCCCGATTAAAACCTCGACGATCAGTTACGGAAACCGAGGCAAGAAATGCACGAAACCCAAACCCACTAACGTGAGTCCAACCATCGCGTGGACTCAAGGTATTCGTCAATAACGATTCCTGCGGTCAGTTATTTCTCTTGGTTGATCAGAAATAACTGACCGCATTCCCTAAGGTCAGCTACCCTCACACGCCAACGGCATAACCGTTTCTCTCCATTCCAGGCCACATTTCAAGCTTTACATTCAGGGGTTCCCGGCATTCAAAAAGCCTAGCCTCCCTTAATTCTCTCCAGCCGATCCTCTAGCCGTTGAAGGGCAACCTGGGTGGCGCGAAGATCCTTAAGAATTTCCTGTTGGGTGACAGGGCGCTGTAATTCAACCAACCGTTCGGCTTTGGCTTCATCAAGATTATTAATGACCACCGCGATAAAGAGGTTAATCACCACAAAAGTCCCCAGCACGACAAAACTCACAAAATACATCCACGACAAGGGATGAAACTCCATGGCCGCATACATGACATCCGTCCAATCTTCCAAGGTGACGACCCGGAACAGGGTCAATAACGAGATCCCTAACGAGCGCCAATGGGTGGGATCATGCTCATGGAATAATTGATACCCGGTAATCGCATAGATATAAAAAATGATCGCCATCAAGGTCATCACATGAAACATGCTGGGAATGGATCGGACCAAGGTGGAAACGATTAACCGCAACTCGGGAATCGTGGAAATCAGCCGAACGACTCGCAATAACCTAGCCAATCGGGCAATCATGGCAAATTCCCCGGTGGCCGGAATCAATGAAAAGATAATGACCGAAAAATCAAACACGTTCCACCCGTCCCGAAAATAATCACCCACACGGGGATACAGTGCTGTCATTTTCACCAGGGCTTCGAGAATGAACACCCCCAAAATCACATGATTCCCGAGGTGCATCAGCGCTCCAAAGCGACCGACGAGGCTTGGGGAAGTTTCCATCCCCAAGATCACACCATTGAGCAGAATCGCCCCGATAATACAGGGTTCGAATAACGGTGCATTAACGATTTTAGAAGCAATTTTCTGCATGACTCACTCGCAACATTAGGTTCTTGCCATCGATAATTCAGGACAAGCCTCTCACGGCACTCCTGTCGGGGAGAAAAAGGGCTAAGGGGAGAGGGTCCGAGTCGCCACAACCACCAGGAGAATTAGCTTTGGGAGGTTTGGAGATATCCTCTCAGCAGATCTCGGCGTGCGACAATTCCGATGAGTTTTCCAACACCATCAACCACCGGAACTCGGATGAGGTGATTGTTCTGTAAGACATCGATTAACGTAACGACATCGGTATCCTTCGTTACGGAAACCGGATTGGGGGTCATGATGTCTCCGGCGGGGATTTCACTCAACATTTTTCCCTTTCGGAGAGCCGTGAGCAGATCAAATTCAGAAACGATACCAAGGAGTTTATTCTGATCATCCACGATAGGAATGGACCCAAAACCTTCCATCATATATGAAGCCAACATTTCGGCCTTGGATTCCTTCGTCGCTGATTGCACTTCCGCTTCCATCAAGGTGCCAACAGTCAAATGCCCGAATTTGCTTTCCCGAAGTGCCGCTCGACCCTCACTTGTCATTTGGTCCTCCTTCTCAGGTTACGTCAGGTAATCCGATTACCGGATTATTTTACTACGTTTCTCCATTGTACTGAAGGTTTTCAACGGAGAAAAGATTTTTTTATTAAAGTCGGTTCTCAAGAATTTTCCCAGAATCCCATTTCGTCATCTTCAAGTCAGACGCTAATCCCTCCTCCCAGGCAGCTTGAGGAATCAATCCCACCACCTCACTCTCCAAAATGGCGGCCCCATACTTGATGGCTTCTTTTTCAACGGCTCGATACGCGGTCCTGAGGGATGTCACACGAAAATCCGTGAGATTCATCGAGACCTGGACAACGCCCCGACTATGTAGGTTCACCCCCATCGCCTTGAGCGCGGGTAGTCCCCCTCCCGAACTCCGCACCGTCTTGGCAATATTTTTCGCTACAAGCAAGTCCCGGGTGGCTAATACCACGTTAAAGGCAATAAGAAAAAAACGGACTCCTAAGACTAAAGCTCCTGACTTGGAATGCAGATGATCCGGTCCGAAATCAGGCTTCCATAGGGGGTCAGATTGGATTTTTTGCTCGAGAGTTCGGACGCCTCCTTGTCGTATTGCTTCAAGGCCAGCCCTTTCCGGGTGAGGGCTCGCCTTCTCATAGAGAAACACAGGGATGTGCAATTCCTGACCTACCCGATTTCCCAATTTCTCGCACAATCCAAAACATTCTTGTTGAGAGACACCCGGCAAGGGAATAAACGGCACCACATCTACGACCCCAATCCGAGGGTGTACCCCTTGCTGATCACGGAGATCGAGCAATCGCTGGGCTTCCTTCACAAACGCGAACACAGCCTCCTCCATAGTCTTGGGAGGACCGACGATCGTAAACACGGACCGATGATGATCGACATCGCAATGGAGATCTACCACTCTCACTCCAGAAAATCCCTCCAATCGAGACACTAATTGAGAGAGCTTCCGAGAATCCCGCCCTTCGCTCACATTGGGAACGCATTCTACCAACGCATCCATCGTTCATTGACCCTTTTGGTGTAACAAAGAATGAAGACAAGGAGACAAAGGACTTTTGCCAGACTTTTTATACTTTTGAATTTCTTGACACTGAAAAAAATGCCATATTATAGTCAAACTACTTGTTTTCTTGGGACTTTTCCGTGGATGCCCAACTGACCTCCCCATGGCAAAGGAAAATCCTGCTATAATCGTCTGCCAAAAGGGGAAGACAAAAAGGCTCAGACTTTCAACACAATCAGACATCCAGCAAAGGTGACCATATGACCGTAACCAACCTTGAACCAGAAACGACATTAGCCCAACTCAAAGAGTCCAAACCCGAAAAAGTGACCCTCGTGGTACTCAGTGGGGATATGGATCGAGTCATGGCTGCCTTGATCATTGCAACCGGTGCAGCCGCCATGGGCATGCAAGTCACAATGTTTTACACATTCTGGGGTTTGAATGCTATCCGAAAAGAAGAGGCGAGCAGCTCTCCCAAGGATTGGTTGAGAAAGGCCTTTGGATGGTTGAATAAGGGCGGAGCGAGTCGCCTCCCCCTTTCCCGTTTTCATTTCGGGGGATTGGGGACTTCGATGATGAAAAAAGTGATGAAAGACAATCGAATGCCCGGGATTCCTGAGCTCATGGAAACCGCACAAGATTTAGGGGTGAAAATGATCGCCTGCACCACCACCTTGGGACTGATGGGCATTTCCAAAGATACATTGATCGATGGAGTGGATCAGCTAGCAGGCGTGTCAACCTACTTAGCTGAAGCCCGCCAGGGTTCGGTGAATCTATTCATTTAATGCATTACCCTGTTTGTGTAACCAAAGGGAATAACCCATGATTAATGCTGACGTGCAACTCGATACACTCGGGTACTTTTGTCCGATGCCCATCATTTTGACCTCAAAAAAAATAAAAGACTTGGGACCCGGACAAGTCTTAGAAGTCCTCTCGGATGATGAGGGCATTAAAAAAGATATGCCTGCCTGGTGTGAAACGACCGGACATGCCATGGTGGGCATGGAAGAAGAACAAGCCGGCTCCAAGACGATTTACAAGGCCTACGTGAAGAAAGCTGGAGAATAGCCTATAGCGTTCTCCTTTACCCTCTCCTTCCTCATTGGTTTTTTATCAATACCCTCAAAAAAATCCTCACAATTTATTTTCGTTCTTCCTGTATTCACACAGGATAATTTTTTTCATTTTTGTTAGCATGGCCATCTACGCACAAAATGGGGCAAAAAAACTCAAAAATACATATTTTTACTTAGTAAAATTAGGATTTTTCCCGATATAATAATGGTGACACTGCGGGTTTTCTCTTTACCAATCCCTAAACAAAGGAGTTAAACAGCCATGCTCTGGTGGTATTGGTCAATCGTAGGACTAGTTCTCATCGGGATGGAAATACTCACACTCGGAGGGTTGGGAAACTTCTATTTTCTCTTCTTTGGGATGGCTGCCCTGATGGTCAGCGGACTGACCTGGGCAGGAATCGTTGAAGCCGCATGGATACAATGGTTTCTACTAGCGGTGTTGGGATTCACCTCCCTCTTGGTCATGAAAAAACCCCTCCAAAATAAAGGCGCACTTCTTAAAAACACCGGCCCAGTCGATTCCATGGTCGGAGAAACCGCCACGGTGCTAGGCCCGATCCCTCCTCAGGGGGCAGGAAAAGTTGCTCTCCGCGGATCCACCTGGACCGCACGAAACGCGGGTACACACAATCTTGAGAAGAATGCCTTAGCGAAAATCATTCGTGTTGAGGGCTTGACGCTTTGGATAGAAGCCGAAAACAATAAACAGGAGGAACAACATGTCGGGTGAACTCATCGTCACACTTGTTTTTGCCTTTCTGGCTTTTATCATCCTGAAAAAGACGGCGGTCGTCGTCCCACAACAAAGTGCCTACGTGGTTGAACGATTGGGGAAATACTCTTCGACCTTGAGTGCGGGATTGCATATTCTCATCCCCTTCCTTGATGTGATTCGGTATCGCCATTCTTTGAAGGAAATTGCCCTCGATGTCCCCGAACAAATCTGTATCACCAAAGACAATGTCCAAGTCGGGGTTGATGGCGTGTTGTATATCAAGGTCTTGGATGCCGAACGGGCTTCCTATGGAATCACGGATTTCCGATTTGCCATTTCTCAGCTTGCCCAAACCACGCTCCGGAGCGAAATCGGGAAAATCGACCTTGACAGGACATTTGAGGAGCGCGGGGCTATTAATGTCGCTGTGGTCAATGAATTAGACAAAGCCTCTGCACCTTGGGGAGTCAAAGTCATGCGGTATGAAATACGCAATATCAACCCACCTCAGGATGTGGTCAACGCCATGGAAAAGCAAATGCGCGCAGAACGGGAAAAACGAGCTGTGGTTTTGGCCTCCGAAGGACAGCGCGATGCGGCCATCAACGAGGCTGAAGGGGAAAAACAGCAGGTCATCAAGGCTTCCGAGGCCAAAAAGCAACAACAAATCAACGAAGCCGAGGGGGAAGCTGCAGCTATTCTGGCCATTGCCACGGCCACATCTGAGGGAATTCGAAAAGTCGCGGAGGCGATTCAGGACCCAGGAGGATATGAAGCCGTCCAATTACGAGTGGCCGAACAATACATTGGTGAATTCGGCGAACTGGCCAAATCCAGCAATACCCTGGTACTGCCTGCCTCAGTCTCAGACGTCGGTTCGATGATCGCCTTGGCCATGAATGTCATCAACAAAAAACCAGGAGCGACTCCAACACCATCATAGGTTCAATGGCCTTCCCTTGACTGCGAGAAATCGGTAAGGGATGATGAAGAGATGAGACGGAGAGAAACACGAATGCCATTTCGTTGGCAAGCTCTGTTATTCGGGATCACACTGGTCTTGTGTGTGGGAAGCTCAGGCTTGACGTTCGGTAATACCTACGCACCTGTCGCAGACTTTACCCCAGTTCACCAGAATCCCCATTGTCGCTTTACTGCGCTACACGAAACATTTCTAAAGGATTGGACTCCACCAAAAGACTATTTCAAGATTCCCCCCTATCCGAACGCCATATTACTCAGCGCGATGCCGAGCAAAACGGCCCACATTCAAGGGAAGGAATACCGAACGTTTCCCTCCGCTGTGCTGTTGAGCCCCGATAGTCCACAACAAATCATCGCCTACTACAAAAAGATTTTGGGGCCCGCGTGGTTTCAGACCCAAGACCTCGGTATCATGTATCTCTATCGGATGCCCCGTCCCTTCAATTCCGGGAAAGAACTCACTCAACAGATCATGAACCGTCCCGGGCATACTCCCCACATCGCCCTCGACAGCCGGTTAAGTCCCTGTGACCTCCATATTGCCAGAGACGCGAAGACCCGGATTACAGTCGTGTCCGCACCGCGATAAGTCACGCTGCTTGTCAATAAGGGTAGTCTCCCTCATAACACTCGAATCTCCCTGAATGCGAGAGGCGCTCCAAATATCGGGTCGGTCCGATGACGGATCACCTCGACATAAACCCCATTATCTTCCATAAACCTCTTTTCACCTATTTTGGGGTTCATGCCGACTTCAATACGCTGGCTCGCCAGGGCAGACAATATATCCTCAATGTTCCCTGTGGGAAGTCCTAAAGGAAGATACGCTTCCAATTCATCCAACCCGAATTTCTGCAACCCCCGCGTGTACACCCAAAGCTGGCTCTTTTCCATCGATTCCTGCTGTCCGATATGAATATGATCCTGGATATAAAATCCCCGTAAACCTCGATCCTGCCAGTCAGAGGGGTTGCTATAGATCCCGGTACCCATATCATAGGTCGTGCCGTCCGTCAGCAAAGTCAGCCCTCGGGCCAACCGAGCGAGATGCAGGACACCATTCTGCCTGTCACGCTGACCTTGACTCCTAGAGAAAATCTGAAGCACACGCGTATGTTCCCACTGCAATTGGGAACACCATTGCTCAATGGAACCCGTTAGCGGCCCCGTTTTAACGACCCCTGACCACGTCGCATGAATCGCTTCAAAGTCATGGGATTGCGTCGAGGAGAGGAATTGAATGTGAAGTGGTCCGCCATAGTCACGATCAAACCAAGCCGATAAAAACCCGGGTGGAGGGGCATCCCCATGCGTCCACCCAACCAAAAAGGCCGGCAGGAGCGACGAAGAGGTTTTCTTTTTTTTGATTTTTTTCATTGGGATGCATCCCAAGCCTTAATGGGATAGTTAACAGAAAACTTCCTTGATGGGAAAAGAGAATGCGCTTTGTGAGGTTAATCGTCGATTATCGTTTCGCTTCTTCCGGAGGCCAATCAATGACTTCCTCTCTCCCACAATAAAAGCATGACACACGATACTTGGCTTTGCGACGAGGATTGGGAAGGGAATGAAAATGCAAAGGACTATGGTCATAGGGACAAACCGGTTCAAGATGCAGAAGATGCTCTTCCATAATTTCCATCATCGAACCTTCATCCCAAGGTGGCTCGTTATCCAAGCTCCCCTGGACAATGTCCTGATGCCCACACTGCTCACATTGCAACGAGAAGGTTTTGATGCGATCGGCTGATTGGGACAATTCTTCGATGAGAGCCTTTCCTGAACAATCGTTCTGGGAACAGGAAATGGGCTGCTTCTTCAGTGCCCGAATGAATGTCTTGGGAGCCAACGTCATCGTCGTTTCCTCAAGGGCTTGCCCCACTCGAAGGGGAAACCGTGTCAGGCTCTAATAAGGCAGCAGCCTGTTCCTCGACAATCCACAAAGAGTGGCCATGAGAAGGATTCACAGCCTGTACCGGGTGTGCGTTAACATCTACTGGGCCCTCCAAAACCGCCTGCACCGTTGAAGCTTTTTCTGCCCCGCTGACCAAGAACAGCACATTCCTGGCCCCATTCAAGACCCGAGGGGTGAATGTGATTCGATAGGTGTGAAACTTTTCCACCCACGGAGCTTCAACCAACCGTTCGGAGGTGAGAAGGTCGGGGAGCCCCGGAAACAAAGAAGCGGTATGACCATCGGGTCCCATACCCAGGAGGATCACATCAAATTGGGGAATTTCTCCTGGAGATAACGAAAATTCTTGGTAGAGCGTGCGCTCATATTTTCTGGCTGCCTCCTCAGAAGGCAGCTCTCCTTCTATTCGAAAGATTTGTGATTTAGGAATCGGCACATGATGTAAGAGGGCCTCAGCGGCCATCCGGAAATTACTATCCGCATGCGAAGGGGAGACCGTTCGCTCATCGCCCCAGAAGATCCAGAGATTGCTCCAAGGTATGCGAGCCCGATAGGGTTCCCGACAGAGAAGTTCATAAAGACCCCGAGGGGTAGATCCTCCGGCTAGTGCGATAAAACACCGACGTCCTTCTGCCTGACATTCTCTGGTGATGTCCAGAAACTCATCTGCCGCTCGGACAAAGAGTTCTTCCTTGGTTTTCGTCGTGAGGATGGTTTTCAAATTTTCGGCTTTCGCCAATACCACTCGAATGGGAATGATGTATAAAAAAACCGGGTTCGTAATCCTCTAACAGTCGGTATAATCATAATCCTCGAGTTTTCCCTCCTCATCGAAATCCAGATTGATGGCACATTGATTGGGAGAGAAGTTGAAAAAGGGGAAACGGGATTCCCCTCCCGCGATCCTGGTATAAACCCAGGTTTCTCCTCCGAAAAACCTGGAAGACCGTCCGCTCGGTTTTCCCCAGTTTTCCTCAAACCACGCCTGATCCTTTCCCTCAAATTTCGCGGGGTCTAAAGACGCCTCCAAATACGGATTATCACTCCCACATCCCACACACAGCCAACTCATCAACACGACGAATAACAATTGACGCTTCACAAGCATTCCTCCGTTCAAGGGGACCAGGCATTTTTCGCTCTCGTTTCCTTAAAAATTCTATCCCCCGTTTCTGTTGCAGTCAAACAATAACTGGATTACGGAAAAGGCCTAACGTTTTCTTACGTTTGTAGATTTCCTGCTCCTGCATTACAATGGAACCATTCAATACGCCAATACACGTTCTTTGCCCAAGGAGATCCCCATGAAGATTTTTTTAGATACAGGAAATGTCGAGGAGATCCGCGAAGGAGCCAGCCTTGGACTGATCGATGGAGTCACGACCAACCCCTCCCTTGTCTCAAAAGAAGGCCGTGACTTCAAAGACCTCCTTCTGGAAATCTGCAATTTAGTGGACGGGCCCATCAGCGCCGAAGTGGTGAGCGTCGAAGCGGACAAGATGGTCCAGGAAGGAAGAGAGTTAGCAAAAATTCACAAAAACATCGTGGTGAAGGTGCCCCTCATCCCCGAAGGACTCAAGGCCACCAAACAACTGGCAGGTGAAGGCATCCGAGTGAACGTCACTCTCTGTTTTTCGCCTACTCAGGCCTTGTTGGCAGCCAAAGCCGGAGCCTGGTGCGTCTCCCCCTTCATCGGACGGTTGGACGACATCAGCTCAAACGGCATGGACCTGATCGAAGAGATCCTGACCATTTATGAAAACTATGATTTCCCCACACAGGTGTTAGTGGCAAGCGTTCGGCATCCCCAACATGTGGTGGATGCCGCTCTTCTAGGCGGACATATTTGCACGATGCCTTTCAAAGTATTTCAGCAACTCGTAAAACATCCCTTAACCGACATTGGGTTAAAAAACTTCCTGGCTGACTGGGAAAAAATGAAAAAATAGACGGGGATCAATCAGGGGGAATGGAGAAATTCATTTCCCATTGATCAGTCTCCGAGCCCGATTGAACACCCGGTGAAACATGGGGCGGGTGAGCGTTCCCGTAAAGGTATTTTGCTGACTCGGATGATACGATCCGAGTAACGTCACACCCCAGGACAAACGATACTCCACCCCGTGGGAAAATTTCGGTTTGGGTGAGGGGACAGATTTCCCCTGTGCCTGACATGCACGAAGATATTCATCGAATGCAATTTTGCCCAGCACCACGACGACCTTCATCTGTCGCAACAATTCCAGTTCTTTCAGCACAAACGGTCGGCAAGCCTCAAACTCTTCCTTCGTGGGCTTATTGGCTGGTGGAGCACAGCGAACCGCGGCTGCCACATAGCAATCGGTTAAAGCCAACCCATCACCGCGATGGGTCGACTCGGGTTGATTGGCGAACCCAAACGTATACAAGGCTTCATACAACCAATCCCCACTCCGATCCCCGGTAAACACCCTTCCTGTTCGATTGCCTCCGTGGGCCGCCGGCGCTAATCCCAGTACGTATAATCGGGCTTGAGGATCGCCAAACCCTGGAATGGGTCGTCCCCAATAGTCCCAATCCATAAATCGTTTTACCTTCTGGCGAGCGATCTCACGGCGATAGGTCGTCAACCGAGGGCAGATAGTGCAACCCGAGATGGTTTGTTGTAAAAGCTTGAGGCTGCGCATGGGTGGGCATGCTACCATAGGTTTTCGGGTGAACCCAAAATAAAATTCTTTTTCTTTCCATGACCAGGAAACCCATGACGATCAATCATCCTGACACCCGAATAAAGCAATTCCTTCGTCGGTTAATTGCCCAGGCCTTGCACGCCGCTGATCCTCAACGAGTTATGGGAAATGCCGTAAAGAGAAAGGGAAACCACCTCCACGTCGGGAACACAACTTATGATTTATCCCGCCACCACCATATCGTGTGTGTGGGAGCTGGAAAGGCCTCGGGACATATGGGTGCGGCTCTAGAAAAGGTCCTCGGGCAGTATCTTGAAGGCGGAATCATCATCGTCAAAGACGGCTACAGCACCCCGACTAAGATAATTGAAACCATTGAAGCTGCCCATCCGGTTCCTGACCGACGGGGAGTGAAGGCCACCCAAAAACTCTTATCCCTGGTGCAGTCTCTGACAAAACAGGATTTGCTTATTGTCCTGTTATCGGGTGGGGCCTCAAGCCTGCTTTGCGCACCAGCTGAAGGACTCACACTTTCAGACAAAAAACGGACGACTCAACTTCTGCTTAAGTCTGGGGCGACGATTCAGGAAATCAATATCGTGAGGAAACATCTGTCTTCGATTAAAGGGGGACAACTGGCGCAATCCACTCCAACGACTATTCTCACGTTGGTTATATCGGATGTATTCGGAGATGATTTGTCCTCCATCGGGTCTGGCCCTACATACCCGGATCCCTTCACCTACCAAAACGCCTGGGAAATTTTAAAAAATCGAAAAATACTATCGGCCGTTCCGCCCGCAGTTCGCCGACACCTCAAAAAGGGTTGCCAAGGGAAAATTCCTGAAACGCTTAAAGCAAGAAGAGGAAATACCCGGCGACGCCATCATGAAATCCTCACGAACAATGGAAAGGTACTATCGGAAACTGCCAACGCCTTGAAACGAATGAAATGGCGTACCACGGTACTTCCCTTTTTTGTCCAAGGCGAAGCCAAAGAAATGGGCAAATTGCTCGGGAAACTTGCACGAGATATCGGCCAGGGAGGTAAACCCTATTCCCCACCCGCCTGCCTGATCGCGGGGGGTGAACCGACCGTCACCGTTCATGGGAAAGGCAAAGGGGGACGGGCTCAGGAAACGGTATTGGCGGCCGCACAAGAAATCGCTGGACTCCCAAACGTGTATGTGGCAGGGTTTGGGACAGACGGAACCGACGGGCCGACCGAGATGGCGGGAGCAGTCGTGGACGGACGAACACTTTTACGCGCAAAAAAGATCGGCCTCAATGCCGAAAAGGCACTACAACACAACGATAGTTATAATTTTTTCAAGAAGGCCGGAGGACATATCATCACCGGGCCGACCGGTACCAACGTCAACGACATCTATTTAATACTCGCTATTTAATTTTTCTTTCCCATAGGTAGAACATGGAACGTAATTCAAGAGAATGGGCAAAAGGGGTTTTTTCTCCTACAAAAAATCGGAAGGACTCCTTTGCAAGCAACGGACGCGCCCTTCGGGACGCAATAAGCAATAGTTAGGGGAGGTAGCAATCATTGAACAACGAGCAAAAAATGGTCCAAGAATTTCACGAGCAATTTGATATTTTGGTCACTCAACATCCTACCGTTCCCGATGAAGGAACCCAGAATCTGCGTCGGCGTTTGATTCAAGAGGAATTCGAGGAACTGCAAGAAGCCATGCAGGAGAAGGATCTCCCGGCCATGGCCAAGGAATTGGCTGATTTATTATACGTGGTGTACGGAACGGCCGTTTCTCTGGGAATCGACATAGAACCGGTCTTCGCCGAAGTCCACCGGTCCAACATGAGTAAGGTAGGGGGCTATAAACGAGAGGACGGCAAATGGGTCAAACCCCTAACCTATTCTCCTGCTTCTCTTGATGGAATCATTCAACAACAAATCCTTGATTTGTCTGACTCATGAGTCGATCCTGGATAAGGAAACCTTTCATCGAGTCCTTCACCATTTGCCCTTTTGGAAGAAGATTGTCACAATAGCCTATCCCCTCACGTAATACCCTCACCATCATTTCATCCGATTTGTTTGTAGACAGAGCACTCATTCACCCCCTCTGCGTGGCAGAGGCCGTTACTCGTATTTAACCGGAGGGGGAAACATGAGCAAGCACATCCCACAATCTATTTTTATCCTTTTTCTTGGTTGTTTTTTCATAGCGGGATGCGGATATAACGACCTTCAAGGGCTGGACGAAGAAACCAACGCCGCTTGGAGTGAGGTGTTGAATCAATATCAACGCCGAGCTGACCTGATTCCAAACCTGGTCGCCACCGTAAAGGGGTACGCGGAACACGAGCGAGAAACCTTGGAGAGCGTCACCCAGGCCCGTTCACAGGTGGCAGGTCTCAAATTAACTCCGGAAGCGTTAAAGGACCCTACCCTCTTTCAGAAATTTCAACAAGCCCAGGCCGGCCTCACTTCGGCCCTCTCTCGACTGATGGTGGTGGTCGAAAAGTACCCCGACTTGAAAGCCAACGAAAATTTTCGGGATTTGCAAAGTCAATTGGAGGGAACGGAAAACCGGATCACGGTTGCCAGGAAACGATACATCGACAAGGTGGCCGAGTACAACAAAGGAGTTCGATTCTTCCCCACCAACCTCACGGCCAAATATTTGTTAGGCCTGGAAGTCAAACCCAATTTTTCCGTGATGGACGAAAAGGCCGTCTCCTCTCCGCCGACGGTCAACTTCTAACACGTTTTGCCTACTATTCGGTCGACACCCTCCCAGAGTCAGCGATTCAACCGATCGGCTCTCATCGCTATCGTTGGCGGAATCCTGAGCGTGCTCTGCTGGGTTTTCATCGTGTGGGGCTTGGAAGTCCCACCCTTAACCGGTCGAGTGATTGACAGGGCCCATTTACTTTCACCCTCCGACATTTCGGCGTTGAACACTCTCTTGGCCAGCCATGAAACTCAAACCTCGAATCAGGTCGTCGTCTTCACCCTTCCTTCTTTGGAAGGCCAACCACTTGAAGAGTTTTCCCATCGAGTGGCCACGACCTGGGCTTTGGGGCAAAAAGGCACGGATAATGGCGTATTATTTTTAATTGCCGTGAAAGAAAAAAAGTTGCGTATAGAAGTCGGTTACGGCTTGGAAGGAACGCTGACCGATGCGAAAAGTTCTCGCATTATTCGGCACGACGTGGTACCTCACTTTCGCACAGGAGATTTTTCCGGGGGCATCGTTTCAGGGACCAAAGCCATTCTCGGCACCATTGAGGGAACCTACACCCCCCAAAACCCCTATCAAGAACAAAGGGGAACAACCGACCATTTGGCAACTTTTTTCCTGGCGACGACTCTTGGCACGGTTGTCGCGTTATTTCTTGGTGCTCGATGGGTATTTTCTGGCAGTGTCATCGGGAGCCTTGTTTCCTTTTTCATCGCCTTTCCCGTGAGCCTTGTTGTCGGTATCCTCGCGGCAATCGTGACAACCATTCTTGTGACCTTACTCTTCAACCTCGGACGTCATATTGAGTACACCGATACCCCACGACAATCACCTTGGTATGGGTCAGGGGGTGGGTTTGGCGGGGGATTCGGTGGTGGAGGCTTTGGGGGAGGCGGCGGCGGGTTTGGAGGCGGAGGTGCCTCCGGGGGATGGTAGATGATGTTTTCTGATCAGGACCACGAACGAATTCGACAGGCAGTGACTGAAGCCGAACGACACACACGTGGGGAAATCGTGCCCATGGTGATCCAACAATCCGCCCGATACCGTGAAACCCGGTATCGGGCAGGTATCGGCTGTGCTTTTTTTATCCTTTGCACCCTATTAACCATCGAAGGCGAATGGCTCCCCTGGGGATGGCATGCCACGAATGCGGGATGGTTGCTTCTTACCATGATTGCCGCTTACGGCCTTGGGAATTGGCTGGGAACTCTAGGGCCCGTGATTCGCCTTCTCACTTCCAATGAGCGGATGGCCTATAAGGTCAATCTTCGAGCCCATCAGGTATTTCTGGAACATGGTCTTCATCGCACAGAGCTTGGGACAGGCGTCTTGATTCTCATTTCCTTATTAGAACACCGTATTGAAGTGTTAACCGACGACCCGATTTTAGACAGGGTTTCTCCTGAGACGTGGGAGAATATGGTGCGCCTGATCCGGCATGGATTTCAAAAAGGCAATCCGGTCCAATCCATCTGCCAAGCCATCCAAACCTGCGGAAGGGTCCTCGCCGAGGAGTTTCCTACAGAAAAGGGGCAAGCCAACCCCAATGAACTTCCCAATGATCTCATCAGCGATGTATGAGAGTACCCCTCACACCGGACCTTCAGGATTTTCGGGTTCCCCTCACCAACACATTATCGATCAAGCGAATCTTGCCGATTCGTACTGCGCCCAACAATACCGCTTGGCCTTTAACCCGCTTCATGGGCTCTAAAGTTTGAGCATCGCAGACCGCCAGATAGTCAACCGAAATTCCGGATTCCCGCCCTAGCATTCGTTTCATCTGTGCTTGAATATTCTTTCCTGAAGTCTCGCCATTCTTAATAGCTTTTATCCCCTCCTGTAAGGCTTTGAATAAGAGAACCGCCTTTTGGCGTTGCTCGGTTGACAGATACTGATTGCGGGAACTCATGGCCAGGCCATCCGACTCTCGAATCGTGAGGCAGCAGACCAGCTTTCCCCCTAAATGGAGATCACGGACCATTTGTTGGATCACCAACCATTGTTGATAGTCTTTCTGGCCAAAATATGAGAAATCCGGACTGACTAAACACAAAAGTTTAGTCACCACCGTCGCAACCCCTTCAAAGTGGGTTGGACGAGCTTCTCCTTCCCAACGTTGGCTTAATTGGTTGACCTTTACCGTCGTTTGAAAACCCTGGGGGTACAGTTCTGCTTTTGGAGGAAGAAACAGGACATCGACCCCTTCTTCCCGGCACAGACGTTGATCGGTGTTGACCGTGCGTGGGTAACGGGCCAGATCTTCAGTCGGTCCGAACTGCAAGGGATTCACGAAGACACTCACGATCACCAGATCGCATTGCTTTCTGGCTTTTTGAATAAGAGAGAGATGCCCCTGATGCAGGGCACCCATCGTCGGCACAAACCCGATGTTCCCGGGGAATCCCTCCTGTTGCCGACGCCAAGCCTGAAGACTTCGCAGGGAGCGAATGATTCGCATTTATGACCCGGGAGGGAGAGAACAGGTGGGTCGGGAACCGTATTTAGCTCCCGGGGAGATATCAAGTTTGTTCACCTGACTGGGATCTTCGAGCAATTCCAACAATTCTCGTGCGGACCGGCCGAGGGAGGGATGTATCCAATCCGGGGCCAATTCCACCAACGGCTCCAACACGAATCTTCGTTCATGCAGTCGCGGGTGGGGAACCGTCAAACCCTTTTCCTGCAAGACGTGCTGCCCAAAAAAGAGAATATCAAAGTCGATGGTCCTTGGCCCGTTTCTGCGCTCGTCATCCCGGCCCAAGGCCCGCTCGGTTTCCTGTAATATATCCAAGAGCTTTCGAACATCTAGCGAGGTGTCTACTTGAACCACTCCGTTATAGAACCAGGTGGAGCCCAAGTCACCCGTTGGGCCCACCGGCTCCGTTTCATAATAAGAGGAAACGCCAATCACAGTCGATAACGGAAGCAGACTCAATAAGGAAACGGCCCGGTCACAATATTCCTGCCGGTCCCCCAAGTTCGACCCAAAACCAATGAAGACGGTTTCGATTGCCATTAAGACATTCTCATCTGAATCCACTCAGATCCGAACATGCCAAACAAACTCTCAATCATTACCATCCGATCTTTTGCATCCGCTCGACCGCTTCCGCCAAACGCTCCTTCGTGGTGGTGACCGTCATGCGAATATACCCTTCACCCGGATCACCAAATCCATTTCCGGGAGTGGTGACGATCCCGGCCTTTTCGATGAGGTGGGCGGTAAAGTCAGCGGAGGTAAAGCCTTTGGGCACTCCGATCCAGACGTAAAAGGCGGCTTCCGGGGTCTCGAGTTCCAGATTGAGTTTACGTAATCCGGCAACCAGCACGTCTCTCCGTTCCTGATAAATGTTCCGAAGCCCGTCGGTCACCGAATCATCTAACTCCAATGCCGTGATTCCCGCCTCTTGAATGGCCTGAAACACACCGGAGTCGATATTGGTCTTGATTTTTCCGAGTCCGGCGATCACTTCCTTTCGCCCAACGGCAAACCCGATCCGCCAGCCGGTCATGTTGAAGGTTTTTGATAAGGAATGAAATTCGACGCCCACATCCATCGCTCCATCAGCTTCTAGAAAACTGCAGGGGCGCTTCCCGTCATAATAAATCTCAGAGTAGGCCGCATCATGACAAATGATGATTTTATGCTCGCGCGCAAAATCAATGGCCTTGTTGAAGAATGCCTGGCTCGCGACGACCGAAGTCGGATTATTCGGCGAGTTGAGAAACATGAGTTTGGCTTTTTGACGCACGTCCACGGGTATCGAGTCGAAATCCGGCAAGAATCCGTTTTCCTTCACTAATGGCATCTCATAGGCCGTGCCACCAGCGAAACTCGCTCCAACCGGGTACACCGGATAGCCGGGGCTAGGAACCAGGACAATATCCCCTCGATCGATAAAAGCCATCGGCACATGTCCGATTCCCTCTTTAGAACCGATGAGCGTTAAGACTTCAGTCTTGGGATCGGCCGTGACTCCAAACCGGCGTTGGTACCATTGAGCCACGGCGGTCCGAAACGACAACATGCCGTCATATGAGGGATACTGATGGTGCTTCGGATCGCCGGCCGCTCGTCGTAGTGATTCGATAATGGCATCGGGTGTGGGCAAATCGGGATCACCGACCCCCAAGTTGATGATATCCATCCCCCGCTCGATGGCCTGTCGTTTCATCTCATCGATGGCCGCGAATAAATACGGAGGAAGGGTACGAATGCGTTCGGCATACTGAATGGGAAATCCGGACATGAAATCAAGCTCCTTTCTTGGACCAAGGTCAACGTGAGAGATTACGGTACCAAAAAGTGAACCGCTTACGGTACCACTCAGGAAAATAATGAGGATTTTTTCTGGGGAAAAACGGTTGGAGCTTGAAACCCGTTTAATTATGACGTCAGATGTCCGATGAGACGATCGGCCATCTGATGAAGAGCTGGCAAATGAGGAAGGGAATGTTTTTTGATCACTTCGGGAGGGATTTCTCCTTTTGTAATATCGTCAGGGCATTGTTGACACAAGGTATCCACCCCCTGCTCTTCTATCTCAAGATGAAAGAGTAGCCCGTACACCTGAGTGCCGACCCGAAACGCCTGCACGGGGTAATCTGCCGATGCGGCCAAGGTCACCGCATCCTGTGGAGCAGAAAAACCCTCTCCATGCCATTGAAATACCGAGAAGAACTGGGGCATTCCCGAAAACCCGGAATCCTGCTTCCCTTCCTCGGTCAACATAATGGGAGTCATCCCGATCTCAAATTTGCCTCCTGGGGTGATTCGAGCTCCAAAGGTTTTGGCCAGCAATTGGGCTCCAAAACAAATACCCAGCACAGGGATGTTTTGTGCGATGGCCGATTTGACGAATTGTTGTTCCTTTTCAATCCACGAGTGAGGGTCATTGACGGACATGGGTCCGCCCATGATTAACAGAAAGTCTCCCACGTTTGAGGGCAGCCCCTCTTCCGGAACCAATCGGGTTTTGACTTCGTACCCTCGCGCTTCCAAACACGCGCGAAAAGCCCCAGGGCCTTCAAACGGGACATGTTGAAGACACCAGGCAATTTTCATATTCCTCAAAAACTCGCCTTTACGCTATTCAGTTCGGAAGCGACATACCTTATCGAGAGACAAGCACGCAAGCTGTGCTCAACATATCCTAAAGGTTTAGGAAAGTGGAAGAAGAGAACCGTACAAAAATGGGGAATCAAGAAGGGGGGAGGTTACGAACACCCATTCGTCGCAAACCCATTGGTAAACACCGGCTCCGAATCGGTCTTTTTATTCACACATTCGACTAAATGCCAAAATCGCAGCGGATTCACTTTCTTTTTGCTCGCCACGATGAGACTGGTCCCTTCTAAAACCGTATTAAGGGCTAAATCAGTCCGAAATCCGATATGTTTGCACAAGGGGGAAATGAGTTTTTCCACAGCGGCAATTACTTTATTGCCATTACTGAAGTGATTCAACATGACAATCCGCCCGCCAGGTTTGCACACACGAATCATTTCATTCACGACCGACCGGTAATCCGGGACCGCCGTCACCACATAGGCCGCCATCACGATATCAAAATGGTCATCCGGGAGTGTCATGGCCCCGGCGTCCATTCTTTCGAGGGTGACATGGTGTAAGCCATACTCTTTGACCCGACGACGGGCATGCTCCAACATGCCATCGGAAAGATCAATACCGAGAATTTCACAGTGAGAAGGATACAGAGGCAAAGCTTCGCCCGTCCCTACACCCACTTCTAAGACTTTGTCACCCGATTGAACTGGAAGGCCCCGCACAGCCGATTCACGCGATTGTTGAAACACTTTTCCGAATGTATGGTCATACACCGAGGCGTATGCACTATACACCCGTTCAACTTTCTTAAGATCCATAGTTCCTCATAGGCGGTGCCTCCATGATGGCTAGGTTGTTTTCTCACACCCCATGGGTAGGTTTACTCGCTGTACATGCATCGACATGAAATTGGATTGTGGAGCCGAGGAGGGAACCTCGAATATCGGTACCGTTTCGTTCACGGCCCATTTTTACCCGACGGGCCGGTAATCTACCGGACTGCACGTAGGGAGTCAACACCCAGATGGAATTTGTTCCAATTCGTTCGATTCCCTACGAAACCTTTTTACTGTATCATTTCCCTACGCTTCCGTACAGGTCCAGGGATTGCAAACCCTCAGGGGCTCCTCTACAATCTTCTCTTTCATTCCCTTGTATCCCGATGATCCGAAGGAGGAGTTTCATGGGTGCTGTGCTGACTGTATCCAAATCTCGTGCTCGATGGACGTGGTGTATCGGTGTATTCGTTGCGAGTTGCATCGGTCTATCACCTTCAGGATCTTGGGCTATTGACCTTGACATAAGCCTGGAACAGGCCAACGAAGCCTTAGCCGCAGGCCGCCAAACCATGGAAAAAGCCGAATCGGTCGAAGACGTGGCCAATATCATGAAAGCCTCGGAACAAGCCATTCGCGTCGGTGCCAATCCTGAGGAGAATCCTTGTGGCCCACATGCCATTTTACGAACACGGCGATACTGGCTGGAGTATTTTGGACGCCGAGAAGCCGCTGAATCAAAACGACAGAAGCAGAACGTGCGCATGCCGGAGGCCAAAATTCAAGAAATATTGAACATGCCCTACCTGGAAGTCGAAATACGACTCTGTGGAGAGGAAGAATTTTTTGCAGAAGGAGCCGAGGTGGCTCTCCAACAGGGCCGTGAGAATATTCGGCCTGTGGACATCGGTCCCGCCGAACGGGGTCGGAAAAACCCGGGCGATCCCCCAACGTTCAGATCCCGATTTACGGCTCGATTTGCCTATGCCGATTTTGATCCAGAATCCGATGGGACACTCGCCGTATTTTTTCCAGATGGAAAACTCATCAACATCCCCGCGGACTTTTCAAAAATTCGGTAGGTGAACGCGAAGGTTGCCCCCTAACCTTTCGATAATTCCTCGATTCCCTCTACCTCTCGAAGCGTGTACAGATGGTGGTAGAGCCCACGTTGTGCGAGTAATTGGTCATGGGATCCTTCCTCAACAATCTTCCCCTTATGCAGAACGAAGATCCGATCAGCCCGTTGAATAGTCGAAAAACGATGGGCGATCATCAATGTCGTTCTTCCCTTCATCAGTTCACCAAGGGCATCCTGCACTAACGATTCCGATTGCGTATCCAAAGCCGAGGTTGCCTCGTCTAGCAGCAAAATTCTTGGGTTCTTTAATACCGCCCGGGCGATAGCGATTCGCTGTCGTTGTCCTCCGGAAATATTGATCCCTTTTTCTCCCAGGACGGTCTCGTAACCTTGGGGTAAAGCCCGAATAAATTCGTCAGCATGAGCCCGCCGACTGGCTTCACGCACTTCCTCTTCCGAAGCGTCCCATTTCCCATAGCGTATATTCTCCGCAATCGTCCCCCCGAATAGCAGCGTTTCCTGCGGGACTAATGCCAGTTGCCCATACAAACTATCCAATTCGATTGCCCTGACATCAAGCCCATCAACACACACCCGGCCCTGGGTAGGATCATAGAAGCGATGGAGTAAATTGATAATCGTGGTCTTTCCCGCACCGGTCGGTCCGACTAACGCGACGCACTCTCCCGGTTCGATCGTGAACGAAACCGATTGCAACACTGGTGTCGATTCTTCATACCCAAACTCCACCTGATCGAACTGAACCTTGCCCTTAATAACATCTACTCGTTGTGCCCCTGCAGAGTTCTGTATTTCTAAGGGCGTATCCAACAATTCAAAGACTCGCTCTGTCGCACCCTGAACCTCCTTGACCTGGGAAAAAATTCTGGCCGCCGACCCGAACGGCCCGATGAGGATTCCGGCGAAGAGGACGAACGAAAACAACTCTCCCGGGGAGAGTTGTCCCTCGATGACTTGTTTGCCGCCATACCACGACACACCAATCGCCATCACGAAGGTCATAAACGTAATGACCGGGATAAAGACTGCCAGGACCGCCGTTCGCCGCATAGTCGTAGCCAAGAGGGCTTCCACACCCGATCGGAAACGTGATTCTTCTCGTTCTCCCTGCACGAACGATTTCACGACTCGAATACCCGACACCACCTCTTCAATCAGTGTCGTCACCTGAGCGGTTTGATCTTGAATCGTCATGGACAAGGCTTTTAACCGTTTTCCGAACATCCTGGCGACAATAGCTAGCAAGGGCAGGAGAATGAGTATCAACACACACAATCGCCAATTCATGTACAACAGGATACTGACTCCACCAATGATCGTGACAAGATGCTTCAAGGAATCCACCGGTGTTTCTGTCAGAAGATTCTGAATTACCCCGACATCATTCATGAGCCGGGAAATGAGCTCTCCGGTCCGTCGTTTAGCAAAAAAATTCAAGGAAAGCCGGTGGAGATGCGAAAACACATGGGTACGAAAGTCAGCCATGATCCGTTGAGAAGCCAAAGCCGTAAGATAGCTATTTCCCATGGAGAGCACGCCCTGACCAATCACCAAGCCCAGAAACATCCAGGCGGTGTTGGTTAATCCCTCAAGGTCTTTTTGCACCGTAATGAGATCCCACAACAAGCCTGCCATCTTTATGAGGAGTAGATTGCACGCGGCTACCCCCATGACCAACACCCCTGCCGTCACCATCGTCGACAAATGGGGCTTCAGAAAAGGAAGGAATCTTGAAAACATCGTCATAGGCGATTGAGGAACAAAACCTGTTATTGATGACCGAAACCTATTGGACTGAAAGTGAAATTCTACGGAAGCGCCAGGGAGGAAGATAGTAGGAACAGAATGGTTCAGTCTAACTGAATAACCGATTCAATTTGCGTTTTATTCAAAGCCACGAAATCGGATCGTTCAGTATCGTTAATGACCACATCCGTTAAATTGATGAACAACACGGCTTCATCATTCAACACATCCGAGATCCGGTTCCGCATGGGGGGAATAAGGAGTTCACCAACGTAGGTCGCCAGGGACGAACGGACTCGAATGCGGGTCTTTTTCCCTTGGTTCATGGTTGAACCTTTCACGGATGGGGACCTTGTCAATTAATTTCGACGTTTCGCGAATTTCATACGCCGACGGAGTTTTTTATGTTTATGCTTGCGCATCTTTTTCCTCCGCTTTTTGACAACACTCGACATAGTCTTTCGTTCCCGGGTTAATTCAACTGTCTTGAATGGCGATTAGGATTTGGGAAGGGACTCGTGCAGACAGTGATCACGAACATCCTATCATACCAACCATCTTACCTATCACAGGGTTGAGAAATGTGTCAAGAAATGGAGCGGAATCAGCCATTTATGACATACTCTCTTGACCCCCTCGAGGCATGTTTTCCATTATAATCAGAAATGTCCGACCTGCCTACCCTGAAACACAGATTTCGCGTGTTGGTCATGGTGGCGTTGATCGCCCCGGCCATATTTGGGCTGGGATGCGGAAAAAAAGAGCCTAAATACCCTGAAGATCACGCACGATTTTCCCGTGTCGTCCAAGCTATTCATACCCTGGAACGGGCCTATCTCAGCCAGGACGCCACGACCATCCATGAACTCTTACTCCCCCTCGATATCCTGGCGGTTTTCGAGGGGAACATCCGTAAGGACTTTGAAAAGTTTTCCGCGGTGGACTTGGACATGATCATTGATCGGATCACGATCGAGGGAGATCAAATTTCTTCCTTCATTTCATGGAAGGGAGAATGGCAACAGACCATAGGGGCCGCTCCCAAGCAAGCTCAAGGACGAGGTGTGCTCCATTGGAGCGGACGGCAAGTCATCTTACTCCGAGGATACGGAGGTGACCTCCCCTTCGGTGTCAGCAAGCGATTGGATTTCTCTTCCTAATTTTTCTAACTATCAGACTCCTATTCTCCACTCATCCATGCCAAGGACACGCACACCCCAACACCGCGCACCAACGCGCCGAGTGCTCTCCACGGATTTTTTAATCCTTGGAGCTGGAGTGGCGGGAATTCGAGCTGCGGTCGAACTGCGCAAACATGGGGAAGTGATGATGGTCGCCAAGGGAGGACCTCAAGATACGAATTCGGTCTATGCTCAGGGTGGAGTCGCGGTCGCGATGAGCGAAGAAGATACTGTGGATTTACACCTCACGGATACCCTCAAGGCCGGCCACCAACTCTGTTCCAAACCGGCAACAAAGGTCATGGTCCAAGAAGGCCTTCCTCGAATTCAGGAGCTCATCCGATGGGGAGCCAAGTTTGACACGGTCGACGGAAAGTTGGCCTTCACTCTTGAAGGGGCCCATAGCCGACACCGAGTCCTCCGGGCCGGAGGGGACGCCACCGGGAGCGAGATGGTCAGAGCCTTGAGCGTGAAGGCACAACGATTATCCCATCTTGTCTGGATGGGGAATCACTTCGGGATTGAATTATTGATGCATGAGGGGCGTTGCGTGGGAGCCACGATTCAAGACGAGACAAACGGAAAGATCAAAGTCGTGAAAGCCGGGGCGGTCCTTCTCGTCACGGGAGGGGCAGGGCAAGTCTATGCCCGCACCACCAACCCGATCAGTGCAACAGGAGATGGCATTGCCATGGCATACCGTGTGGGAGCCGTCCTTGAAGACATGGAATTCATCCAATTCCATCCCACCTCCCTGTATCTCCCCTCTACTCCCCCGTTTCTCCTCTCTGAGGCACTGCGAGGGGAAGGGGGCATCTTACGAAATAATCGTTGCGAACGGTTCATGAAGAAGTATCACCGAAAAGGGGAACTCGCCCCGCGGGACATCATATCCCGGGCCATTTGGACGGAGATGCAACGCACGAAAGCACGCCACGTGTACCTTGACGTCACACATTTAGATGCGGAATTCCTCAAAAAACGATTTCCCACGATCTATGCGACCTGCTTACGTTATGACATCGATATCACCGAGGAATGGATCCCGGTTTCTCCCAGCGCCCATTATTTTATGGGAGGAATCAAAACGGATCTACATGGGGCGACCAATATACCCGGGTTGTATGCGGCGGGAGAGGTGGCCTGCACGGGAGTCCATGGAGCGAATCGATTGGCAAGCAATTCATTGCTCGAAGGGCTGGTTTTCGGGTTCCGGGCAGCCCAGGCAGCCGCTCACTTTTCCCGAGAACACCCCATGCCCCCAAAGCTTCGGCCCCAGAGGCTAGAGACACCAAGCAAAGAGCCGCTTTCTACGCAAGATGTGGAAAAGCTCCGGAATTCACTCCGCAGGCTGATGTGGACGAAAGCCGGCTTGGTCCGAACCGGAGAGTCCTTAAAGAAAGCCCAGGATCAATTACGTCAGTGGGCCAGGAAATTAGCCTCCCAAACCCCACAAACCCGAACAGGATTCGAAACCCGAAACATGGTGCATGTTGGACAAGCCATCGTCGATGCGGCCTTGTGGAGAACGAATAGTGTCGGAGCGCATTTTCGGGAGGATTTTCCGGGGCGGCAAGGTGGGGAATGGAAAACCCACAGCCGGTGCCATCATTCTCCAGCAGAATTTTTCACGTAGCACCCCATCCTTTTTCCGTCATCATTTCCATTTCTCATCACCCGTGCAAAAGTGAGGAACCTACCAGACTGGGCAAAGTCTGTTGAAAGGCCTGCTGCAGCCGTCGACAAACCGACCCCACCTCCCCATTCCCGACAGACCGTTCCCCGATTTTTGTCACCGGCATGATTTCAATGCCGGTGTTGGTGACAAAGCATTCTTCCGCCTCATACAGATTCTCGGGCAGGTATTCTCCTTGCTCAAGGGGATACTCCAAATCCTGAGCCAATGTCATGACCACATTCCTTGTCACCCCCTCCAAAATCCCACAGGCGACCGAAGGCGTGTAAATTCGGTGATTGGCCACAAAGAAAATATTGCTCGTGGTACATTCAGCCAGAAAACCATCCATGTTCAGCATCACGGCGTCATCACCCCCAGCGGCGGTCGCTTCTTGTTTGGCAAGAATATTATTTAAAAAGCTCAGCGCTTTAATTTTTGGAGATTGCGTAGAAGAAGAATTGCGTCTGACGGAAACGAATTGTAATCGCATGCCCTTTTCCTGCCATCGCCGAGGAGGAGGAACGAACACGCGGGCGAGCACGACAATTGTGGGATGAAGACACGAATCGGGATGGCCGCCCCACTCACCGACTCCGCGAGAGAGGGTGACGCGAATTACCGCATCGCTCAGCTCATTCCGCTTGAGAGATTCGGCAATAATCTCCAGGTACCGGTGGTCAGGAAGTGGGTTCTTCAACCCAATATATTCACAGGAGTGTTGGAGTCGTGCGTAATGTTGATCGAATAACAACACCCGCCCACCGTATACCCGCAATGTTTCATACACCCCATCTCCATAGAGAAACCCATGATCGAACACGGACACCCGGGCTGCCTCTTCCTGGACGAATCGATCATTGAGAAAAACCCACATGCCACATCCTTCTTTCACTCAGATTCCGAGGCAATCACCTGAAAAAATGCTTGGGCCTTGTGAATCGTTTCCTCGTATTCTTTCAGTGGGTCGGAGTCCGCCACGATCCCAGCTCCGACTTGGAGAAACCCACAAGAGCCGGTTAACAACAGGGTGCGAATCGCGATATTAAAATCTAGATTGCCGTCCCAGCCGAAGAATCCGATAGAACCTGTGTAGATCCCTCTCCTGACGGGCTCTAGTCGCTCGATCAGTTCCATACAATGAATTTTGGGAACCCCCGTAATCGTTCCTCCCGGAAAGGTGGACCGAATAATATCGGTGGCCTCATACCCTTCTGCCAATTGTCCGGAGATTTGTGAGACCAGATGCATGACGTGGGAATACCGCTCTACCGTCATGAACTCATCCACGCGAACCGATCCATAGCGACAGACACGACCAAGATCGTTTCGTACCAAATCGACCAACATCAGATGTTCGGCCCGCTCCTTGGGATGACTCACTAGCTCCTCGGCCAATTCCCGATCACGTTGAAGGGTCTCACCTCGTGGACGCGTTCCAGCGATGGGACGCATCTCAACCACTCCATCCGTCAATCGAACCAATCGTTCTGGAGAATTAGACACAATGACATCTGACTCCAAGACCAAAAACGCTGAATGAGGCGAAGGATTGACATGACGCATTCTTCGATACCACTCAGCGCCGAGTCTCACCCGAGATGAACATTCCGATGGAAGCCCTTCCACACGAAACCGGTGCGACAAATTGGCCTGGTAAATATCCCCTGCCCCGATAAACTGCTGGCATTCCTGAACCCGGGCTTGATAGTCATCGGGCGATTGCTCTGCTTGAATAGAGGGAGTCAGGGTGGAAACCTTTCCCGGGGCTTCAGGTGGTCTTGGGGCCAAGACATGTTCCTGGAGTTGATCTAAGCGGGTTTGGCCTTCCTGGTAGAGCTGTTCCCAGCTCTCATTCGCCAATCGCATTGGGGAGGGGGAATAGACCAGCCACACTCCGGCCATCTGTCGATCGACGACCACAAACGTCTCCACGAACAAAAAATACACATCCGGGAATTGAAGATCATCAACAGCCAACTCAGGAAGGGTTTCGAAACGCCTGCTCAGGTCATAGCCCAGGCATCCGATGGCTCCACCCTGAAATGGCAGGAGATGGGATAAGGGAAGAGCGGGGTGATGTCTGAAATGTCGTTGAACGTGCTGAAAAGGGTCCCCTTCCTGAACCTGGATCTGTTCGCCCTCAACGTATTCAACCCTCTCCCCTTTTCCTCGCACGACCAAATAAGGATCAGATCCAATATAGGAAAACCGCCGAATAGAATTTCCCAACTTGGATTCATGCTCCACGAAAAAGGAATGAGGGGCATATCGAGTGACGGGTCCATAGAGCTCAAACGGGTCATCGAATGAGACAGGGCAATGCCGCAATAACGGAAAAATATTGGCCAGAGGAAAGGTGGAAGCAGTCTTCTCTTGCCGATGGGTGTTCGAAAATTCCTGCAATTTATGGACTGGAAGAAGAAGTGGATTCTAAAGCTCGGGTAGCTTCATCAGGAGCAAGGATTCCTTTTCTCACTAATGACTCCAAGAGGGTTTCAACGGCTTTTCCGGGAGCCCGTCGAAGTCCACGAACTCGAACGTTAGGAGGGAAAAACCGGTGATAATTCGGGTTACGCACCCGGATAGTCACAGACTGGCTCTCACTATAAGGGGCTAATTCAGCTTTTTCACTCGGAATACGAAAATAGGGCTTACCCTCTTGCGTCATCCCGTCAAATCCCTCGATCATGACCTGATTAGAAATTTCTTTCCCAGAAATTTCTTGCAATTGATCGACCACAATGACCAGGGAGTCGGCGACCAAAGGATCTCCGGTCTGATTTTTCACCCGCACGACATATTCTAGATTTTCCACAGAAGTCAAATTGGTGCCGGAAAACGCATCGGATTTCTTATACTGCACGATAGGCTGAACACCGCCGGTTAAGTCGGGCAACTCATCTACCGAGGGATTGGCGAATACAGAGGAGGCCAGCAGTGCTACATTGACCATCAAAAACAGGAGGGCCCTCATAAACGATGTCCACGTCATGACTTCAACCACCTAGTGAAACTGCGTAATCACAACCTCATCACCTGAATTTTAGGAAATCTCAGAAACTTTCCTTAGTTTACCATAACTTTGATGGTGAAAAGACACCCATTTGCTTGACAATATTCGCGATTTTTTGCTTGAATGCAGCCCCTTCCAACAACTCGCATTGCCACATCTATCATGGCGTCATCTCAGGATCCACTATTTGCGGGGCTGGGACAGGCAATTCGGGTGGGAACGGATCTGCTCGCCGCCCTTATCGTCGGTGGATTCCTAGGTTGGTTACTCGATTCGTATGTGTTGGACTCTACACCATGGGGTGTAGCAGTAGGGTTGATACTAGGTTTAGTTGCTGGGATTCGAAACGCCTATCGGGCAGCCCAGCGTTGGGAAAAATAGTTCTCGAGAAATAACCAAGGGTTCACCTTGCAAGATCCGTTACATCCCTTCGAGCTTCACAATTACATCCCCATATCGCTTTTAGGCCTGGATATTTCCATCAACAAGGCCGTACTCATGATGTGGTTAGTGGTCGGGATCGTCGTGTTGCTATTGTTTAAGGCCGGCTCCAGCAAGTCTCTCGTCCCCTCAAAAATTCAAAGTCTGGCAGAACTCCTGGTAGATTTCATCAGAGGAATCATTAAGGACACCATGGGCGAATCGGGGATGAAATATTTCCCCCTCATTAGCGCCCTGTTCCTGTTTATCCTGTTCTGTAATCTCGTTGGATTGATCCCGGGTTCCTACACGGTCACCAGCCAGTTGGTGGTGACTGGTGTGTTTGCCATTGGCGTGTACCTCTTGAGTCTAGTTGTCGGCTTTAAGCTCCATGGCGGAAAATTTTTGGGCATTCTTGTTCCCCCAGGGACTCCGGGGTGGCTCCTCCCTCTCATGATTCCCATTGAATTGATCAGCCAATTGGCCAGGCCGATTTCGTTGGCGGTACGTCTATTCGCCAATATGACGGCCGGGCATGTCATTTTGGGTGTGTTATTCGGACTCACGATTGCCGGAGGTATCCTGATTGGCTGGCTTCCGTTCGCCTTTACGATTGCACTCTATGGCTTGGAACTTGGCATTGCCTTCATTCAAGCCTATATTTTTACCGTACTCACGTGTGTGTATATTGGAGATGCAATCCATCTCCATTAAACACCTAAAATGAACCGGACCGTGTTCACTCATTAGTTCCTTTTAAACTGGAGGACAACACAACAATGGATTCTGCAGCAGCAGCACTTCTGGGAATGGGTTTGGCAGCCGCCGGGTTTGCCGGGGCTGGGGTCGGCATTGGGTATATCTTCGGAAAAATGATCGAAGCCGTTGCACGTCAGCCAGAGGCCGAGGGCCGGGTTGGGAAGTATATGTGGATCGGGTTCGCGCTCGTTGAAGCGATCGCGTTGTATGGGCTGGTCATCGCCTTTATCATCATGGGTAAAGGGTAAGGAGACCTTCACGCATGCCACAATTTGATTCTCACTTTTTCTCCTCGTTGATTTTCTGGGAATTGATTTCCTTCGGGATTCTCCTGTGGGTGCTGTACAAGTTTGCACTCCCTCCCATCCTGGAAACTCTGGAAACGCGGGAACGAAAAATTCGGGACAGCTTAGACCAAGCCGAACAGAACCGGGCAGAGGCAGAAAGCAAGCTCAAGGAATACGAAGCAAAAATTCAGGGGGCGGCTAAAGAAGCCGAGGCGATTCTGGCTGAAGCCAAGACCAAAGCGCAGCGTCTTCTGGAAGAGAATGAGCAACGGCTTCGTGCTGATTCCCAACGGATCAAAGAAGAGACGACCCAGGAAATCGACCGGGAACGACGGAAGGCCGTGGAGGATATCAAAGGGCAGACCGCTGATCTGGCCATTCTGGTCGCCGAAAAAGTCATCGGCCGAAGCTTATCAGGTGACGATCACCGTCGATTTACCCAGGAAGCCCTCGAAGAAGTTGCAGCTCAGTCGAAAAACTGAGTAGCCAGCCCTCACGCATTGGAAGGGATCCTCTGAAACATTCCTTTGAATGTTAAAGAGAAACATTTTTAATGGTTAAGGAAAGGGGAAGGGTAAACCTTCCCCTTTTTTTTTCGACCCGTTCCCTCCATCCGGATGCCCCACATTTCCTCCTCCGGCCCGGTACCCCTCCAGATCGATCGTGACGGTAGCGAAGCCAAGCGATTGCAATTTCTCCACAACTATGGCACGCATGGCTGCATCCAAGAGCCTGGGAATCTCAGAAGCCTCGACTTCGATACGAGCGAGTTCTCCGTGAAGTCGAACGCGAACTTGCCGGAATCCCTGTTCCATTAAAAACGCCTCAGCATGGTCGATGCGAGACAAGTAGATTTTCGTGATGGGAAGTCCACGGACCACCCGAGAGGACAAACAGGCCGCAGCAGGTTTATCCCAGTTGGCTAACCCCAAATACCGCGCTAACTCACGAATATCAGATTTCCCCATCTC
The DNA here is from genome assembly GCA_965223275.1 of Nitrospirales bacterium. GTDB lineage: Bacteria > Nitrospirota > Nitrospiria > Nitrospirales > UBA8639 > Nitrospira_E. Next base: position 2,847,679 of record OZ244992.1, on the reverse strand, counting down.
CGCTTCGACAAGGGGGCTTCGCACACCCCATTCCCGAGCGGCCCGGATCCCTGGACGGTCTTCTCCCAAGTCATCCACATTTGTACCATCGACGATGACCTTGAAACCTTCCTGCTCTCGAATACCCGACAACAGCCCATACAAATCCGTTTTACAATGGAAACAACGATTGACGTCGTTTTTCACGAATTCGTCTATTTGCAATTGATCCGTCTGCACCAATTGCAACGGAACACCTATGGCTCGACTGAGGCCCTGCACCTGTTTGAGTTCGTTCTGGGGAAACGTCGGAGAAAGGGCGGTCACGGCCCTGGCGGAAGGCCCCAAGGCATCGGAGGCGACTTTCAAGACCAGAGTACTGTCGACGCCACCGGAAAAGGCCACAAGGACCGACTCCATATCCCTGAAAGTTTGCAAGAGAACTTCATACTTCTCTTGCAGGGGCTCGCTAAGAACTGACATAGGTTGGCAAAACTCCTTTTCCCATTTCCTTCGGCTGGGTTGATGGGGACGAAGCACTTCGTCCCAATTGCCCGCAGGCACCCAGGACATCATCTCCCCGACTCTTTCGAACAAACACATCCAGGCCTTTGGCACGAACCACACCCTGGAATTTCTCGATTACGTCTGGAGCTGGTCGTTGAAATTCCGTGCCAGGAAACGCATTAAAAGGAATGAGGTTTACCTTCGCACGGAGTCCTCTTAACAGTGTAACCAAACGACGCGCATCATCCAAAGAATCATTGACCCCTGCCAGGATAACGTACTCAAACGTTAAGGGCCGATCGCTGTGCCTGCAATATTCCCGGCACGCCTCCATTAATGAGGGGAGATCGAATCGCCGGTTTACCGATGGCATCAGCCGCATCCGTTGCTCATTCGTCGTGGCATTGAGGGAGATAGCCAGATTCACTCCGAGTTTGCGAACATCAGGAAATCGTGGAAGCCATCCTGCCGTGGACACCGTGATGCGACGAGGCGAAAACCCGACACCCCAATCTACATTCGTCAATCGAACAATAGCTTCAGCAACATGATCAAAGTTGACCAAGGGTTCTCCCATACCCATGAAAACCAACGAGCTCAGGCGTTCCCCCGGAGGCAGGTCGTCTTGCACATCAAGCACTTGAGAGACCATTTCATGGGGTTGTAAATTTCGCTTATTTTCCAACTGAGCCGTCAAGCAAAACCCACAATCAAGCGTGCACCCCACTTGCGAAGAAAGACACAGCGTGCGACGGTGCCCCTCAGGAATCAGGACCGTTTCGACCGTCAGCCCATCATCCAATCGGCTCACATATTTTTTCGTCCCGTCTGCTGCCTCAGAAACCCGTTCACAGTGAGGGCGGTGCAATGCCACGAGAGTCTGCAAGCGTTCCCGATTGGCCTTGGAGAGGGTGGTCATCCCATCAATAGATTGAATCCGATGTTGATACAACCAGGAAAGTATTTGATTGGATCGATAAGGAGCCCAACCCTGCTCGGCAACTATCCGATCAACATCCTGACGGGTGTATGCCATGAGATTGGGAAGTGAGGAAGAAAGAGCCATGGACATGAAATGGAATACGAAATGAGTAACCTGATTACATAGTTCCTGGATTCGGTGGACCGGAAATGATCACCATGAAATCACCTCCTGGTTCCACATCCTTACCATACACCAGAATCGAAAATCTTACTTACATGACAAAATGGGAAATGAGGGCCTGTCGAAGTAATCATCCTTCTCAGGTACCAATTTCTCCATAAATCTACTGAGTTATGGATTTGGAGTTAAAGCATCGATTAAAGCAACAAGCATGGAGAATTCACATTCATTTATAGGCTCTTTCATTATTAAACCACAAGATGTGGGTTGTAGTAGAGAGGCACACATCCCACTAATTGGCTTCGATGATGTATTTCATCATGCAGGAAACAACTGGGGTTGAGAATGATGAGTGAGTTTTCAATATTGATATACAAAGGAATTCCTGTGATTTCCAAAGATTCAATGAATTTCATGGTTAAAGCTTGCTTATTGACATTGCTTTAAATCACGACTAGAATGGCCTTCAATATATGGTGGAGTATGATTCATGGAGGACCAAAATGACGAGCTTAAGGATATCACGGGAGGCCTTGAACAACGGATCAGGGTCTACGAAAAAAAGCTTAAGGACCTCCAAAAAAAGCGGGAGCTGATCGGTGAGGAAATTGCGACCGTTGAGAAATACTTGGAACTGGCGAAGACCCTCTATCGGGTTGAAGCTGACAAAGCGAAACTGGCCAGCCTCTCGAACCAAATCGAAAAGGGGCGTGTGTCCACGACCGACGACGTCGCATCAAAATCACGGGAAATTCTTCTCGGGGGCAGTAAATATGTCGGACGAAGCGTCCCCGATGCGGTGTACTTGGTTCTGCAAGAGATAGGTCGACCCATGCATGCCAAAGATTTGTATCAACGTTTAAAAGAAGGTGGGATGCCTATTCGGGGAAAAACCCCGGTGACGTCCGTCGCCACATCCTTAAAGCGAGATCCCCGTTTTCGCAAGGTCGGACCCAACACGTTCGGATTGAGTCAGGGGAAAAATTTCCCCAAGGTTGTATAACCATCAATACCAAACATGTTTTGTTTAATCTCAGAGAAGATGAAGACATTCACCGCAACGAAAGCAAAGACAACAGCTAAAGCGAAGTAACATAACAGTTCCCGCCAGCAGTACCGCCGGGAGTGGGGCCCCCCGCTCCCGGCGTGTTTTTTTTCAGAGCCTCCTGCCATCATCTCCCTGACAATTCTATTTTTGTACGACTTGGGATCCACTAGGATTTCAGGTATGCTCGAACATCTTTTCAATTCCTACCTATGACACTTTCCTCAACCGAACGATCTGACATCAACCACGTCGCCGTTGAAGCCGCCCGACAGGCAGGTGCCGTTCTCTTGGATTACGCCCAAAAAGGATTTACGATCCAACACAAAGAACAGGCCATTAATCTGGTTACCGAAGCCGACCTCCAAGCCGAACGGACGATTCTCGAACATATCCGTCAACATTTTCCGAATCACCAAATTCTGAGTGAAGAGGAAGGCCTGCAGGATGCCTCAACCAGCCAGACAAAATGGATCATCGACCCCTTGGATGGCACCACAAATTTCGCCCATGGGTTCCCCATGTACAACGTGTCAATCGGCATAGAACAGGAAGGCAGGGTTATAGCGGGAGTCGTGTTGGATCCCACAAGAAACGAACTATTTCATGCCCAAGAAAACCAAGGGGCCACGCTCAATGGGACTCCTATCCAAGTGTCAAAGACTCCAAAACTCAATCAAGCGCTCATGGTCACAGGTTTTGCCTATGATATTCATACGGCCGAAGACAACAATTTACGAGAATTCTGTGCGTTCGCTCTAAAAGCACGGGGCATGCGGCGGACCGGCACGGCGGCTATCGACCTTTGCTACATCGCATCGGGAAGATTCGACGGGTTTTGGGAACTCAAATTGAACCCATGGGACACGGCGGCGGGAACCCTTATCGCGAAGGAAGCTGGAGGAACGGTCACAAATTACGCGGGTGATCCCCACTCCATCTACGGCGACACCATCATCGCTACCAACGGATTAATCCACTCCGAAATGGTGGAAGTGTTAAAGACGGTTAGAGGTTAGGGACTGATACCCCTCCGCCCTCCCCTGCAATTTTGATTAATCGTCACGACATACGGTCCACGCCACAAATACTTCTCCCGAAGCCATCCTAAATTCCCTCCTTCATCAAGGCTTCTCCAGCACGCTCCCTACGACTTGCAAAAACGGTTAAGTCGGCTTAAAAAAAGACCGAAACCTTGTATACCCTCCTCGCGTACGTTTCCCTTCTCCATGAATGGCAGTCTCGACGAAGCCCCCGAATTGCGTGTGATGGTCCCGCTCGCCATCTGGAACTCCCTGAACCAACGATGCCGTTCTCAGACGCCCTACCTTTCCTTTCCCATTCCATTTCCTCTCAAAGAAGAAGGCCTCTCCCTTGATGTCTACTTAGATTCACAAGGAGAACCCGAGCAAATTGGCATCCTGTTCATGGAACGCTTAGGCGTTCAATCCATAGATGAAATTGACGAGAGCCTTAAATATGGGAACTTAGCTCCCAAGGTGTTGGAATCCCCTCATTTCATGCGAGGAGAAGATACCGTCTTGGTTTACGAGGATTGCTTTTAGATATGGAAGAAATGGGCGAACAAGAATGGAAAAGGTTCAGGAAAACATCGCAACAACCATTGGAAGTCCCTCACAACTCAGACCAACCCCTCTTTCCCCCGCAGAAGTGGATAATTTCACTTCGACCTAATTTTCGGAAGATCACATAAACTAGACCCTCCCCATTTATGGAATCTCCAATGTCATCATCAAACCGGGGCGTTGAAACAGTGGAAAATGGTATTGAGGAACCCAAAGGATTAGGGGGGTGGCTAATTTTTATCGCCTTTAATTTATTCCTCATCCCGATAGAATTTACGATGAGCCTTTTTGAAGATGTATTACCTATTTTTCAAGGAGAACGATGGGCAGCCCTCACAACCCCTGGATCCGCAGAATATCACCAACTTTGGGCTCCCATTTTATATTTCGAAGCAATCTCCACCACAATATTCCTTGTGTTTGGCCTAATCCTTCTTCTCCTTTTTTTTCAAAAATCCTTTCGCTTTCCTGCGCTGTTCATTACCTTCATGGTGTTATATATTTTGTATCTCGGAACCGATTATGCTCTTGCCGATTATATCCCTGCAGTCAAATCGCAATATGATCCACCGGACTTGAAGCAATCAATACGAACAACTTGGACTCTCATATTAATCCCGTATTGCCTTATTTCGAAAAGAGTGAAAAACACGTTTGCATGACCAGATCAATTAAATAAAATATTCCACTTTCTATTTCACCCGCCTATGAAGAGTTTGTTTCTTCCGGCATCCCCCCGTTTCCCTAGGGACCAGGTAAAAGAACATGACTCATCCACAGAATGGAGCATCAATTAGCACTAAACATTTGAAGAAATGTTTTCTTGGGCACCTGGGTGCGTTTGTTCTTGTTAGTCTTTCTCTTTCGATTCTTTCTGGCCAAAGTGTTTTCCTTAAAATGAAAGATTTCCAATCTGCGTTCGATTCGACCGTTTTCATGTGGGCTGCATTCGCTGTGGGAATAGCCATTGCCTTGTTAGGCACGGCCGTGTTTGGGAAAAATCTTTTTACGTCTCTCGAGCAAAAATTGGATATGGAGCACACAATCAACACTCAACGTCCCTTACTGGTCAGTGGAGATTCCCTCCTCATTAGATTCAATGTGTGCTTTTTAATTGTCATCCTACTGGACGTTTTTAAGGATCAACTTTGCCCTGGCATCACACCAAACGAATTGAAACAAAAGGTCCCCATTCTCACGGACCAGTGTTTGTTCCACCTTGAAGGATTACAGTCATTCGTTTTGGGCATTGGGGCAGGAATTGCATGTTGGTCTTTTCTGTGGACGAGGAAAAAAGAAAATTCCACATTCCCTCCTATTCTGGTGAACTTTTATTGGACCAAACACTCTTCACGAGAATTGGCAATCATCGTTTTTAGTATTATCCTGCTTTACATCGTCTTTTAAGATTCTAAAACTTTCTTCCTTACCCTTTTCTCCAGAAAAAGGGTAACGTCCCCTTTTGATGAGTAGGGTATTACGGAAGAGAGAGACCAGGGATATCGAATGAATCACCCATAGAAAACGCCTGGCCAAACAACCCGAGATAATGTGCCGTAAATTCGACCCGCTGGGTTGCATCTCCCTCCGAGGAAAAATGCTCGGAAATGACAAACGGCAACCAAGAAGAGGTTCGAATTCGAACACGGGGATAGGCATTGGAATCTGGAGGAGAGGACAACAAGATGTATGGGGCATGGGCCTTATCCAAGGCGTGTCGAATATGCTCTTGGCCTGGTTGTAATTCGACATAATAGGGTTGCCCAGCCATCAGGACCTGCGAATACCAGAAGACGGCATTTTCCATGCAAGCCGCTTGGCTCACTACATTCGATACATAACCCAAAATCATCACTGCTAGAACAAGAAGGATGGTCTTCCACATAATCTGCTCTTATGGACTATATCGGAAACATATGGGTAAGGCTGAAAGACACGCATGAACATAAACGGACTCCGGTTTAGGGGTCACCCATTAGCAGGCGTTGTCAACTGGGCACACAACTCCTCTTTCTCTGTGATTTGATCTATTTGACCTATTTACAGGCAGGCGAAAAAGCGGGAAATGTTTCAATAAATATACTTGATTGGCTTACTCATGGCGTTATGTAAATCTTTCACCTCCGGGATGAACGTTAGATTTCATCATTCAGCTTTCTAAATCGCATGAAAATTCCGCGCGCTCTCCGCAAATAAATACCGTTCATCATCAAAATTTTTGCTTCCAGGACACTTTGGGGCCACTTCAATCTATTCCTATTTTACTTTTTATTTTATTTTACTTTTTCTTTCACTTTCTTTCCGGCGAATGCCCTTGACAAGGGCCAGACATACTGGGAAGATTTTATAATCATACCCCATACCCCATACCCCATACCCCCGCTGCGGTTTGACCTCAACGGACTTGTCCGGTGGGGTTAATGTTTCGACAAACCGCATTTGAGCTAACACGATCACGCAACGTTTTTCTTGAGAAGCCGCACCTCTGTGGGAGTGGGACGTTGCTGTTTGAGTCCAGATAAGACCGTGTGTGATGGTGCACTTGGGCTGAGTTTGTGGCCAACAAACAACAAAGTGCCGGCGAATGGCCTTGATGATAGCCGGACATACTAGGAGGATTTATGATGCGTATCCGTTTGTACAAACCATTTTATGATTTGGTCCCGTTCCTGTACTTAGTGACAGGTGGCCTCATGGTGGCCACCTCCCTCTCTTTCAACTACCAGTATTGGCCGGTCTTGCTCGTGGCAGGGCTTGGCATGCTGCTTTTCGGTTTGTTTAACCTGAAGCGTCGGAAAGATTTTCGGGAGACTGGCCGCCAAGTGAGTTCGAGAAGTGCCTAATCCTTTTTCTTGGAGAAAGCTCTACTTTAGTTCTTAGTCGGATTACTTGTTGCGTTTTTCGCCATTTGGTTATTGCTCCATCGACCACGAAGTTCCAAATTTTATTACCCCCTTTCAGTGCGGCTTTTTCACTTGGTATCTCCTGGAATCTATCGGACTGCTCGTAAACTTGTTCTCCTTTCGGACGGAGATCACCCATTTACGTATTGTCTTACCCCTGTTTGTCGTTCCCATCATCGCCACAATATTTTGTGCCAGTTTTTATCAGGCCTTATTGGAAGAATGTGCCTTTTAAACATTACCCACCACCCTACCAGTTATTTCAAAAATTGGGGTACTCCCATTCTTTCCCTGTCTCTTCTATTTCCTCTCCGCCCACTCCAAACAACAATGGAGACAGATTTATTTTTTCTCAAGGGAAATAAATCTGTCCCCTTTTCTTCTCTTTTCTGGCTCGGTTCTAGGCGGAGTCGGCAAGGAGTTGTTGAATCTTTCGTTCCGTTTGTTCATATCCCCCTTCTCCAATCCTTGTGTACTGGATGTTTCCCTGCTTATCGATTAAGTAGAGCGTCGGCCAATAGCGATTGCGATACCGTTTCCAGTTCCGAAACTCATTATCGATGGGTACGGCATAGGGAATCTGCTTTTCCTCCACATACTCTTTTACTCGGTCAACCTCTTTTTCATAGCTGAATTCCGGGGAATGGACTGCGATTACCACGAGTCCATCTTTGGCATACTTGTGATGCCATTCTTTCACATACGGTTCGATATTCCGACAATTCCAACATCCAAACGTCCAAAATTCCACCATCACGACTTTGCCGCGTAATTGTTCCATGTGTAAGGGCTCGGAATTAATCCAGGTCACACTCACGATTTCGGGGGCAGGAACGTTTTTGGCCTGCACCAAAGAGGATAACGACAGAAAAACCACCGAAACACCCACAATTACAAAGCTGAGTGTCCATCCTTTCGATATTCTTTGCATAATACCCCTCTCCATGACCAATGTTATTATTTTCCTCCTCTTCGAATTAGTCTTCCAATCGGTTCAGGTATTACAACACGATCCCTGAGTGTAATAAGGGGATCTTTTTTTTGTTTCATCCCGGATATTTTTCATTGGGACTCGCTCATGATGCTTTTCTCGACTGGATCCCTGCTAACGACCTGCAGGGATGACAGAGGGGGACTAAACAGGTACGGACGACACAGTGCAGGACAAACGAGAGAAATAGATCCTTTCCCTACACCCCGTCATTCCCGTGGAATGGAAAGCCCAACTCTGTTGTCATTCCCGACATTTATTATCGGGAATCTCTCTTGGGTTTAGAAGATAGATCCCTGCCTAAAACTAGCAGGGATGACTTTGAGGAAGAGGGAATTCCAGGGGTAGCAGGGAGGAAGGTGAAATACCTACTGACGAAACAGGTTGACGCTTACCCCATGTCGTTAAAATCATGCTGCGGGTTGCGTTCTTTGGCAAAGTTTTTCGACCAGGAATTCCGGAATAACACGACCGGTCGATTCCGGCTGTCTTTCACCACAAGGGCATCGGAAGGGGGCTTAAAGGTCTCGACGTCTCCAACCAACCAGGCACTGAATTCGTACGGCAGCATGTCCAACTGTGTTTTCACACGATATTCAGTCTGCAATCGAAATTCCAACACATCGAATTGCAACCGCCCGACCGCGGCCACAAAAAAGTCCAGGTCGTCCAGACTTCTCAGGATTTGAATCGTGCCTTCTTTGGCCAACTGGGCGATCCCTTTATCGAAAGATTTGCGCATCGTGGTATCGGTGGGACGGACACGGGCAAACACTTCCGGTTGAAATTGGGGCAACGGTTTAAAATTAAATCCCCCTTTCAGGGAAATCGTGTCCCCAATCTTAAAGACACCGGGGTTAATGATGCCGATGACATCTCCAGGATAGGCCACATCCACGGTGTTCCGTTCCTTTGCCACCATACTGTGTGGCCGTGAAAGGCGAACTTCCGTGTTAGAGCGATGATGTTTGACAACGATATCCCGTTCGAACCGCCCCGAGCACACGCGGAGAAACGCGGTGCTATCCCGATGTTTGGGGTTCATATTCGCCTGCAATTTAAACACATAGGCGCTAAAGGCGGCTTCCGAAGGATCGATGGCTTCTTCAAGTCCATCCGGAGTATCGGCGACCCGGGCATGAGGATGAGGAGCGATGTCGACAAACGCATCGAAAAAGGTCTCAACCCCAAAATTCGTTAATGCGGAACCGAAAAACACCGGGGTGACCTTTCCATTCTGAAATTCATCCTTGGAAAAGGGGTTGCCCGCGATTTCCAGGAGTTCCAAATCATGTTCGACTTGTTCCCAAACATACTCGGGCATTCGGCTTTTAAGGGACGGATCGTCCAGAGGAAGCTCGGTCAAATCCGGCCTGGCTGCTCCGGCCTTGGCCGTTTTGGTATACAGCAACACCTTTCGGGTTTCTCGGTTCACCACTCCGACAAAATCTTTTCCCGATCCGATGGGCCAATTGATTGGACTAGCATGGATCCCAAGAATTTCTTCCACTTCGGCCATGAGATCCAAGGGTGGTTTGCCGGGGAGATCCATTTTATTCATGAAGGTGAGGACGGGAATCTGACGAAGCCGGCACACCTCAAAGAGCTTGCGTGTTTGGGCCTCCACTCCCTTGGCCGCATCGATGACCATGATCGCGCTATCGGCGGCGGTGAGGGTTCGATAGGTATCTTCGCAAAAATCTTGATGACCGGGCGTGTCCAAGACGTTGATTATCGCTTCCTTGTATGGAAACTGCATGGCTGAGGCAGTGATGGAAATTCCACGTTCTTGTTCCATTTCCATCCAATCCGAAGTGGCCAACTTTCCGCTTTTTCGGGCACCCACCATGCCGGCAGTGCGAACCATCCCGGAATACAACAGTAATTTTTCCGTGAGTGTGGTTTTGCCCGCATCAGGATGACTGATGATGGCAAACGTCCGACGTTTCTGTGCGGCCAGACGGATTTCTTGTTTCAGCTGAGGTGTCGTCATATCTCTTGGTTTGTGAAAAAATCTTACAAATCAGCCAGGCGCCCTTGGGATCGCGCTAACCCAATACGGGCCGCATTATACACGAACAGGCCTTGAATCAGGTTATCCCGGGCTTGCGCCAACGAGGTCTGTGCGTTGGTGACTTCAATATTCGTGGCTACCCCTACCGCGAAACGTTCCCGAGCCAGCTCCAGTTCCACTAACGCTAACTTGAGCCCTTCTTCCGCCACGGCGACTTGCTCCCGGGCCGACTCCAACGTCAGGAGGGCATCGCGAACTTCCAAGGTCACTTGATACTCGACATCCTGCGTGTTAATGGCCTCCTGACGGACGATACTTCGACTTTCCGAGATGCGAGACTCACGTTGGCCACCATCCCAAATCGGGACGGTCATCAATACCTGGACGTTGTCTGTCGTGAGCATGTCGGGGATTTGATTGCCAATCAACCCCACATCTCCAGAGGCCTCGATCGAAGGAATTCGTTCGCTGGTGACGGAACTAAGGTTCAAAGAGGCTAATCGTTGTTTCTGCCTTTGGCTTTTGAGCTCGGTCCGGTTTTCTCGAGCGACCGAGAGGGCCTGTTGGACGGTTTGAGGAGGAACCGTCACCATTTCCAATTTGTCCGTGAGTTGGACTTCCACATCAAAGGATATCCCGATAGCCCGAATCAGGTTCAGGATAGATCGGTCCCGGGAATTTTCTGCCACGATTAAGCGTTGGCGTTCATTTTCAACTTGCACCTTGGCCCGCGTAACATCTAATCGAGTGGCCATGCCTGCCACCTTTCGTTCGGCCGCCAACCGCAATAACTCTTTGTTCAATTTCACGTCGGCTTTTCTGGCATCCACGGCTGCGATCGCTCGCAAGGCCTCCAAATACACCAGGCCGACCGTCGCCATCGTATCGCGCTTCGTGACTTCAGCCTCCAGCCCGGCCACATCTACTCCGGTCTTCGCAGCCCGCCATTTCTGAATCAAACTTAAGCTGAAGACATTCTGTGTCAACTGCGCTCGGGCTTGGTAAAAATCGATGGGATCCGACACAGTAGGATTTCCCCCGAACTGCCCGAAGAAAAACCGACGACGTGCATAACTCATTCGACCCGACAGGTTAGGCAGCAGGGCTCCTAACTGGGTATCGGCAATTTCTTCAGCTTGGGTGATCCGCTCTTTAAATAGTCGAACAGTCGGGTTTTGATCGACTGAGGCCTGCATAGCATCACGAAGACTCATGCGGAGAACGGGCGGTTTTTGGGTTTCTGCACCATTCTTATCCTCAGCCAAAGTTTCCGAACCACTCGAGAAGACTCCTATCACCAATAACCCAAGCACCAGCCATATCCCTCGAACTGGACTATGGAGGAAAGCGTGATAGAGCGCTCCGCTGTTTGTTATCAACATGTTCATGACATACCATCCATCGTTTTTCGTCCTTAGACTTCTCGCCAATCCGAAACCACGTGTTGATCTTCGCTGATGACTCGCATGCTGGTTTTTTTCAGGTCCATGAACAGACTGAACAAGGCCGGGACCAGCACGAGTGTGAAGATAGTCGACACGATCAATCCCCCAAGGACGATGCTCCCAATACCCCGGTATAATTCCGATCCCGCCCCCGAAGACACTACTAATGGGAACAGGCCAAATGTCGTGGTCAACATACTCATCATGATGGGACGAAACCGGGTACGAACCGATTGGGCAATGGCCTTCGCCGCATCGGGCACGGCTGCCTTCGCGTGGTCCTCATCCTGTGGCCTTCCTCCAACACGGCTAGGATCCATAAAATTCAAGGCCTGATGGACGACCAGGATAGCATTATTCACGACGATGCCCAGGAGAATGATAAAGCCTAACATCGTCAACACGTCCATCGGCTGGTATGCGACGAAGAGATTCACCAGGGTCAGTCCAATAAATCCCCCGGCAGCCGCTAACGGAACACTCATAATGATCACGAAAGGATACAAAAAACTCTCAAACAGGGCGGCCATCAATAAATACGTAATGATCAGCGCCAAGAGAATATTCCACTTCAGGGCGTCATAGGTCTGTGTCAAATCATCGGCGGTCCCGGATAGGATAATGTTATAGAGTTGGCCCAGTTTCCCACTTCCTTCCAGTGGATTGATAATCTTGGTACGCAGAAGTTCCATGGCCGACTCGATCGGCATTTCCGGTGGCGGAATGACTTGGATCACGATGGACCGTTCTCGTTCGATGTGATTAATCTGTTCCGGACCCGGAACGAGTTTGATATCGGCCACCGCCCCCACGGTCGTCAGCCGTCCTCCCGGGGTATAAATGGGGATGTTCTCGATATCCTGAGTCCGGGTGGCATAGCGATCTTCTCCACGAACCGTCAGGTCGATCTCGTCGCCTTCAAACTGATAGTCACTGGCCTTCGCGCCATCAACCAATGCATCGATCGTAAATCCCAATTCCCGATTCGTGACTTGAACGTCAGATGCCCGATCCCGTTTCAGTTGCACATGTAATTCCGGAGTTCCCAAATCCAGACTGGGTTTAGGCCGAACTTGGGCACCTGGCATCAGAGCCCGAACCTGTCCGAAAATTTGCCCACCAAGAGCTACCAGGGCCTGAAGATCCGGGCCGGTAATTTCCATATCAATATTACGTCCCTCCCCCAACCCCCGTTGGAACAAACTTCGCTGGGTGATAATACTGATGAATCCGGGCAAATCCGCGACGGCTCGCCTCATGAGGGGAATGAGTTCTTTCGCTCGGGCATCCTCATTGGTTCGAGCGCCCATGAAGACCGACCGACCAGCAGCCACATAGAAAAAATTTCTGATGCTTGGACCGTCCAATTGCGCCTCTTCGGCGGACCCAACGTTGACGCTCCAATAGGGTTGGAGATGAGAAGCAATTTTCTCACCCATTTTGACGAACGTTTCCGTGTTGTACCCGGGTGGAGGCAAAAGAATCCCAATCACCAGATTGCGATTTCCGGTGGGCAGATATTCGGCTTTTGGGAGAAGGCTCCAGGATACGACCACGGTCACGGCAATCACCCCTCCAATGGTGAGCACACGCAGTCGGCTATCCCGGCAAATCCTGTAGATAAACTGGCCCACCTTGTCGGAAAGCGTTTCGGCATGCCCTCTTTGAGGTCGGAGCTCCCAGCCCTCATCCTCCTGTTCGTCTTCCAACCATGGTTCCTCCATGACCGTATCCTGAGAGTCTTTCCGAGTGGTCAGGATACGTGCCGATAAACTGGGGATCACGGTGATCGACACGATCAGGCTCAGTCCGACCCCAGCACTGATGGCAATGGCAATGTCTTGAAATAATTGACCGGACTGCTCCTCGATAAACACGATCGGAATGAACACGGCAATCGTCGTGAGGGTACTGGCCAGCACGGCACCCCACACTTCAATCGTCCCATCGTATCCCGCCTGGAACAGCGATTTTCCGGATTCCCGATGCCGATAGATGTTTTCCAATACCACGATGGAGTTATCGACGAGCATTCCCGCCGCGAAGGTCATCCCTGCCAGACTGATGACATTCAGGTTTCGATCCAGTAGCCAAAGCGTGATGAAGGTCCCCATGATACTGATGGGAATGGCCAACCCAATGACCAACGTCGTACTCCCCGTTCGTAAGAACAGATAGAGGACCAAAATGGCGAGTAAACTTCCGACAATGAGGTTTTGTTGAACTAACGATAAGGAACTGTAGATATAGTCCGTCTCATCGTAGACTTGATAGAGCGTAAATCCGCGAGGGTTGAGATGTTCCTCATTGAGTTCTCTCACCGCATCCCGGAGCCCATGCATGATATCCAGCACATTCGCCCCGGTTTGTTTGATGGCATTAACGGCGATGCAGGGTTTTCCCCGCTGAAGCACGACACGATCCCGGTCTTTATAGTCCAACTTGACGGATGCGACGTCTCGAACGTACACAGGAGCTCCATTACGACGAGCCACGATGACGGCTTCCACATCCCGCGGGCTTTCGTATTCTCCGGTGGTTCGAACCACATAGGATCGCTTGCCCTCATCAAAATCTCCGGCGCTGTAATCACGGTTTTCCCTGTCCAAAGCCTGAGCCAAGTCCGTGAGCGTCAAAGAACGGGTGGCGAGCTTCGCCGGGTCCACTAAAACCTGCATTTCCCGCTCCCGGCCTCCGTAGACATTCGAGGCCGCCACCCCGGGCACCCGTTCAAATCGGGCCTTGATGACGTCCTCCGCAAAGTCTCGCATGGTATCGATGTGCAAGGGATTGTTTTCCAAGGGTTCGAAAATGAACCACCCGATCGCTGACCCTGCACTATCCGCACTACTGATCACCGGTTCATCCGCTTCAAGAGGATATTCTTTGACTTGATTCAAACGATTGGAGACTCGCAGGAGCGAGGCATCGAGGTTAGCTCCAGCAGGAAAACGCAAGATAATTTTCCCGTTGCCGAAGGAACTTTCGGAGAACATCTTATCCAGCCCCTCCACGCCCTTCAGTTGTTCCTCCTGTTCCTCAACGATTTCCCGCTCAACCTCGTGTGGACTGGCCCCCGGCCAGCGCGTATCGACCGTGATTTCTCCCTTATCGACATCAGGCGTCAGTTGCACGGGGAGCTTAAGAAGGGCCACGATCCCGAAGAGGACGAGCAACAAGACACCCACGGTGGTGGTCACGGGATATCGAATGGCATACTGAATCACATTCACGCTTGAGGCTCCTCTTCGAGTACGCGCACGGGTTGCCCGGGGAAGAGGCGTTCATTGCCTTCCACCACCACAATCATCCCAGGTTTCAGATCCCCTGAAATCTCCACCTCATTATTTACATGCTCCACAGAAGTAATTGGCACCTGAGAGACCACGGTTTCATCCAGGACAAACACGAATTCCCGACCTCCGCGGAGGACTAACGCATCCTTCGGCACAACCATCCCTTCATGGGGAGTGCCGACCTGCAATGTGACACGAGACACGAGTCCGCTTTTTATCTTCAAGTCAGGATTGGGGAGTTCAATTTTAATGGGAAAGGTTCGAGAGTTTCGATCGGCTTGAGCCACGACCGAAAAGACTCGGCCCTGGGCTTCCATACCACGCAAACTATCGAACGTGGCCATGACGGGGGTCCCAATCTGGATATCCCCCACGTACCGTTCGGGAAGTGGGACTTGAATTTGCACTCGTGACAGGTCCACGATTTCCACGATCGCACCACCGGCCTCAATCCATTGCCCAACTTCCGTAAATTCTTTGGTGACCCATCCATGAAAAGGGGCAACCACTCGTGCTTTTCGCAATTGATCCCGCACCTGCAGGATTTCCGAATCCAACTGCGCGACCCGTTGCTTCCATGCGGCCTCCTGGGTCACCGCATCATCGTATTCCTTCTGGGTCACCAACTCTTTTTCAAATAGGACTTTCACCCGTCTCAGATCCTTTTGAGCCTGTTGATAGCGGGTATGCGCCTCTCGACGTGTCGCCGTCGCGGCATTCAAACGAATCGTCAAGGCATCAGTCCGTAGATGAGCCAACACTTGACCTCGCTTGACCTCCATGCCTTCCTCTACCGGAAATTTTTGGACTAAGGCCGCAATCTCACCGGCCACGACACTTCGCCGCCAGGGCTCGACGGTTCCAACCAGGACCACCGATTTTTGAATCATCCGTGACGCGACTTCCGCCACCCGAACCGGAGTCGGAGGACGCCCTTGAGGGGGGGGAGCGGCTTGTTGTTCACTACAGGCCCATAACCCCCAACACACAAGAAGAAGGATCACGCGTAATCCATCTCTTCGAGCCATATTGAAATAGTGTTTTCGCATACGTTTTAACGCGACTCCTTCAACGACCCGTTTCCGAGACCATCAAGGAACAAGGTTCCTAACCAATCTCCCTTTTCGACCAGCGATTCCTTGGGACTGGCCTGGAGGATCCAGACATATATCGTGGAGTTCAACATTCCGTGAAGGGCCAGTGAGGTATCTTTGGCATTCACTTTTCGAAATTCTCCCCGTTTCATCCCTTCCTTGATGAGATTGGCCACGAGGTCAATCTGGGCCAAATACCGCTTCCAGACTCCTTCTCCGAACGCACTCTTGACCGTCCACTCGAAGCCACTCCACTCCGAAACATAGATCCGGAAAAAGTCACGGTTCTGATCCGCAAAAGCCAGCTTTACCCGAATCACCGCCCGCAACTTATCCCCGGCAGAGGATTGGTCCTTCGTGGCTGCTTGTAACCGTTCCAACAATTCATCGACTTTATCTTCAACCAACGATATATAGATGTCTTCTTTACTCTTGAAAAACCGATAGACGGTGCCCATCGCAAATTGCGCAGCTTCGGCAATCTCGGCCATGCCTGTTTTGAAGAATCCATTCTTAGAAAATAGCCGTTCAGCAGCCTGAAGAATTTCTTCCCGCCGCGCTTCATACTCCCGCTGTTTTCGTTGCGTACGTTGATCGGCTTCGGTTTTCATCCTCTAACCCGAACATTCAAACAAAGTTAAAATACGACCGACTCTGAACCTATATTCTAAATGATGAATGAGTATTCTACAAATTGGAACATCTATTCACGTATCGGGTCAAGCTATGAAAAAATTTAAAGAAAATAGGCAGTTCGTGCCGACCACCCATAGGGGATTCTTTCTCAAGAACCCACAAGAGACGGTAGGAGAGAGGTCAATCCCAGGCAGACCGAAAACATGTCACCAACTCACGATCATGGGATCGTCGATATCGAGACAGCGAAAAAAGCTATTGTGAAAGGAACAGAAGTTAGACGTTGAATACGTCGTCTACGGGAGTGTGTGCCATGTGATTGACATAGTTGGTGATGGTTTTGAGGCCAACATACGCCACAATCTCGTACAATTTTTCTTTCGTCAGGCCTAGCGTTTCCCATTCCCGGACTTGCTCTTCTGCCATCCAGCCCCGCTTTTCTAGCAAGGCCCAAGTTACACGACGGATAAAGGCGGCTTCGGCATGTTCCGGCGCTCGACCTTCACGAATGGCTTGAATATCCGAGAGAGACAGCCCCACTTGCTTTCCAAGAAATTGATGGGCAGCTTGGCAATACTGGCAGTGATTGAACGATGCGACCGTGAGTTGCACGACCTGTTGCTCAACTGGGGTTAACGCACCCTCGGTTAAATGTTCTTGCCCACTGAGGTACACTTGTAACGCCGCAGGGCTCGCACTCAACTCTGCCAAGACATTCGGCACAAACCCAAATTTCTTCTTTACATGGTCTGAAATTTTTTGAGACTTGGGGTTATCTATCTTTTTCATCGGTCTGTTTTGGGTTTGCTTTCGAAATGAAAGATCCGTGATTATCACATTCTCCTAGCCCTCACAGAGGATGACACGGTAGGCTTCCCTTACTCTTGTCAATGCTTAGGAAACCATGACCGCCCCAGCGGGATGTGGTTGCGGCCCACCCGACACCCCCCCAGAAACGATAAACGCCATGACATCCGCACTTTCCGCCTCTAAGGGGCGAACCTGCTCTCTCGGAAACACCAGGAGGTGCCCCGCAAAATTGTAGGATTGTGGAAAATACACGGCCACATGGTCCAGCAAACCTAAGAATTCCAAGTCGGTTCGTGTCACAAACCCCACAGCTTCTCCCTGGCTATTGGGTGCAATAGATACCAGGACAGGTTGATCGAAGCGACGCTTCTCTCCCATAAAGGCCGCAATGAGATCTTTCAAGGATGTATAGACCAATTTCACAAAAGGAGCTCGAATCAGGACAGCCTCCATTCGATCCAATACTTTTTGCACGAAGACCGTTGAGGCATACCTCCCCGTCAGCGTGATCAACCCTACCGTCACCAGAAATCCCACACCAGGAATCGGAATATTCAACCACCCATCCACCGTCTGCAAGACCAACCAGGCCACATATAACGTCATCACTACGGGAACGAGGATTAACAGCCCTTCAAAAAAATTCCTGGCCAAATCATTCATATTCATGTTTTCCCAAAATTTGGGTCTCTTCAATTCCATCCTCCGCTACCCCCAAGCAAAAGGTGAATACCGAACCATCTTAAGAAGAATGTACCCTACCCCCCTTGGCCAGACAAGTTTTTCGTTCGGGTTCACGGGGTAGTTACAGCCGGAGAGGGTTTGGAGTACAATCCCTTCTCACAGTTCTTTTCATGAAAGGAAGACAGGTATGGCACAAGGAATTTCAGGATCCGGCTCTTCATCTTCGCAGGCACCGGCTAATCCACCAGAAACAGAAATCTTAAATGTCGTCATTCAACGAGACGGGAAACAAGTCAGCGCCAAATGGGGCCTTCACCCTAGTCTTAAAGAAGAATTGAAACCCGATGAATGGAAAGAATTAGCCGACATCATGGGGAAGGTGACCACCCTCGTGGGCAATCGATTTTCCCAGGTCCTGAATCAAGCGGAAGAGGATGTATCGGGAAGCGCGTAAGAGAACCAGAACCGTAAGCCGCTCTCAATCCTCGGGAGACTCATTCTCCCTCTGTATTCACCGACCCTTGGGGCTTTGCCCCTAAATACCCATTGCTCCTAAACCAGTCCACGGCATCTTCCAGTGCATCGGTAATCGAGTGCTGAGGGTACTCCAATTCCCGTAGCGCTTTGCTGCAATCGTAATGTTGCATATGCGCGATCACTTCGACAAAGAACGCCGGGAGAACCGGTGGCCGACGGAGCAGAGTTTTTGAAGCCCATTCCCCTAACTTTGCCCCATGTCGGGCCAGCAAAAATGGCACCGGAATAGCGGGCGGAGGGACGTCCGTCAGGTGGGCAATCAGGTTATTCAACTCTTTTTGTGTTCCATTCCAATTGCCCACGATATACCGTTCACCCACACGTCCCCGTTCCGCCGCTCGTATCATCGCTATCGCGACATCTCGCACATCGATACAATTGACTCGTCCTTGAATATACGCTGGCATTTGCCGTTTGGCGACCATGAGAATCTGCGTTCCACTCGTTGGCCGTTTGTCATAAGGACCAAAAAACACCGTGGGAATGATCACCACGGCTGGCACACCCTGCTTGGCCGCATCCAAAATTTTTTCTTCCATGGCAGCCTTGGCCATGAGGTAGGGATTTCGGGTATAGCGGGTGGAAAACTCACACGATTCATTGGCCGGATACCCCACCTGTTTCGACAAACCGATCGTCGTCAGCGTGCTGGCATAGACGACACGCTGAACCCGTGCACCTCGCACCGCTTCCAAGAACAGTGTCGTTTCTTTCAAGCCCTGTCCGATGGCGACCTCAACAGGTATCGTTTCCTCGGGGTAGTAGCCAGCAGCGTGATACACCACTTCCACCCCTTCACATGCGGCTCGAAGAGACTGGCCTTCGTTCATATCTCCCACGACGCGTTCGATCGGCAATCCATCCAGCATCATGATTGAGCTCCCATGACGATGGAGGACCCGCACCTCGTCCCCTTGGTCTAATAACGCTCGGACCAAATTGGCTCCCAATTGTCCTGTTCCGCCAAGAACGAGTGTTCTCATGATTCGAAGACGCGCCTCGAGAATGGAAGGAAAGCTTTGCTCATTTCTTCAGGGAAATGAGCGAGAGGATTTCGGTTACTGCCCAAAATTTTGCATAGGATTCCCCGGGTGACTTCCTTGGATCCCAAACGCAGCTGGATCATCCCCCGTTCGTACCAATGAAAGGGCCAAAGGAATATTCGTAGAAAAATCTTTGTACGTTCCCACCAGTTGTTGTCCATCGGGAGACAACATAGCTTGAGATTCGCCCATGGTCCCCAAAGCCGTGGTATATCGAAGAAAAAGTTGGTTATTGAGAATCTGACCCTGCCCTTCTGCCGTGACGACGGTCCCAAGAAAACTCGTCGTGATTTCACTCATCGTCACCGTTTGGCCGGTTTGTTTTAAGATATAGGAAATATTCGGGTTCATGGGGTTTCGCCAGACCCCGGTTATTTGCATGACGGACGATCCCTTCTCCAAGGATACCCTGAATTCCTTGACGTCTCCGGGCATGACATTCACCGTCGTAAACCAAGGTTGGTATCCCGCCTTACTGACCATCAGATCGTATTCATCAGGCTCCAAGTCCTTTAGAATAAAAGGAGTCTGCGTCGTCTCTCCCACCAATTCATCATCGATAAAGACTTGGGCATGGGAGGGGATGGAAGAGATCATCAACGTCGCCATTTGTGAGGTAAGAATGTTGGGGCGATCGGATCCCATTACCGGATCCTTAGAGGTTGGTGGGTCCATTGGCTTCTGATTCGCGACAACATTCTTGGGATATCCTGGCCAATTTTCTACCGTGAACTGTGCGATTTGAGCGGGTCTGGCTCGTCCAATTTGTCGTAAGACCTCTACAACCACGCCCACCACCTTTCCTTGATAAAAAATCGGTCCTCCGGAATTGCCTTCTTCCACAGCACCGGTAAAATTTAGAATTCCTCCATCGAATCCCGCGATGGTACCCGTCGACACGAACCAATCATTTCCCCCAATTCTCGGGAACCCGATCAGATCGACCCTTTCACCCCCCTGAAGTCGAACCATCGAATCCCATTCCAAGACCCGAATGCCTTCCGGCAGATCTCCACCGACTTTCAACAACACTAAACCTCGATTCCCTTGCTCTCGCTCGGCTCGGACGACCTTGGCCGTTAATGCTTCTTCCTGATGCGTAAAAAAGGTCACCTGTATCGATTCAGCTCGTAATCGATCGTCCTCATGCTCCCCATCCTGAAAAGAAATGACATGGTAGGCGGTGACGATATAGATATGCTTTTTTCCCCGGGCGACCACAAATCCGGTTCCCGTTTGCTTATGTGTTGCGGATTGTGCCGTAACTTTGACGACCCCCTTCTTCAGGAGGGTCGTCAGGGATTCTTGAGCCAGACCCAGGGGAGGAAAGCTCAGAACGAGAAACAAGAAAGTCAGGAAACAACGGAGAGAGAAATTCATGAACGCTTGAACATCCGTGTCACAAAGAAATGGTGACCAATTGTGGCACAATGGCGTGAAGAAGCCAAGAGTCGATGTCCCTTTTTCACCACAGCGGCTTTTCTCATCTCGACTTCAATCCAACTCCCTACGTACAATGTGACGATCCACAGAAACTGTTTCTAAAAAGGGGGGAATATGGCCACTCTGGAACGAGCGATTCAATTAGCGACGGAAGCGCATCAAGGGCAAGTAGACAAGGCCGGCCATCCTTACATTCTTCATCCCCTCAGGGTGATGTTCCGGGTCAAGACCGTCGAAGAACGAATCGTGGCCGTGCTTCACGATACGATCGAGGATACATCTCTTACCGCGGAAGATCTTCAACGAGAAGGATTCTCATCTCGGGTCATAGAAGCCATTCAATGTCTGACGAAAAATCCTGGGGAGTCCTACGAGCAATTTATCGACCGCATCAAAGACAATGTCCTTGCCAGTCGAGTCAAACGTGCAGACATTAGAGACAACATGGATCTCTCGCGATTGCCTTCGGTAAGCGAAAAAGATTTGACACGGATGAAAAAATATCACACCGCACTCAACCGTCTCATCAATACCCGGAAATGAATAAAAGATGAGCGTTCGGACTCCCCGGCCTCAAAAGGGCCAACGGTATCGCTCATTAAAAGACCTCAAGGTGAACGGCGTGGTCACATTTTCTATGCCATTTACCGGAAGTTTCCAAGGGGTCTTACCGAAAGGGGAAATTCTCGTAGTGGAATACGATCCTCCACCACGAGCGAATGGCGTCTACTTACAACCAGAAAATTTTGAGGCACTCGAGACCCGGCTCATCCCCCATGAAGATCGCACTCATCCCAAGTATGACAGCTTTGCGATCTCGGCGACATTCGATTCTCTCGAGCAAGACTTTGAACGATTGAATAATTCGGAAAAGACTTAAAATTTTACGTGGTCCGATCGTTTTCTCTCCCACTCCTGCCGTTTCTCTTCTTCCCGGGCTTCCACGGCCAGTTTTGAATCTTGATTTTCCAGACTGGGATCGCTGAATCCAATTGAAAGCGTCTCCACCCTTCCGCTGGTCGAATCGGCCCTGATCGCCACCCCTCCCAACGCTCCTCCCGGCCCATAGGCTTCATTCGGCGTGACTCGTGATTGGAGAAAGTATTTCCCATGGTAATAAGTGGCCCGATGGTCAGTCTCGTCCGGCTTCCCATACTTTTCATTCAAGGCTTGAATCAATTCCTCCATTGGAGGCCCTTGACGCAATTCCTGACGATACCCGATGCCACAGAGAATGGATTGCGTCACTCGGGAAGTGAATGACAATTCAAAGGTCGCGCCATCATCAAGTTTGATGGTGGCGTTCTTCACGGAAAAAGGGTTCGACATCCCTTTTTTATAGGGAGGTGTCCACACAGCACCCTCCGGCTCTAGCACCGCATGGACTTCTTCCACGTTCATCCATAGTTGCACACCGCGAACATCGAAGGCATTGCGTGAGGGAGCTAACTGGCTCGCCCGCTCTCGTGCCGCTTGTTGTCGCTCGGCTTTTTCCTGATCCCGGGCTTCGGCAGCCTGGGGATTATCGTAGCCTTTGAGTTCCGACTTGCCTTCGGTGGTCAAGACGACACGACCTACCGCCAGGACCGGTTCCAAGCCTGTTTGATAAGAATTGTTCCCTTTGACCATCTGATAGCTCTGGGACAAGATATGCACATCATATCCCTGCACATCAGGACATGCGGATTTGACGCATTCTCCTGCTCTGAGCATTCGCGCTTTGACGGCTTCCTCATCCAACATGGAGAAATCCTCAGGAACCAGAACATACACCTGAGGAAGGGCAGGAAAGGTCAGCTCCAAGGGACCCATCGCCGACAGCCCTTTATACAGAAACACGGGATGCGCTTCCGTAGGGTCATCAGAAATATTGATCAGAAAATCTCCTTCACGCAGGACCTGGATGGGATAGGAGAAATATGTTTTCCCCAGGTATACCCCATTCCTGAAAAATCCCTCCCATTGCCCCGGATAGTCATCATGGTCTCCTCGAGAAAGTCGGGCTTTTCCCTTTCCATCAGCCAAACCATTTTTTGATTCTCCTTGATACTGCAAGGTATCCCAACCGGAAAAGTTCTGCTGCAGAATGCGAACATTTCGATCCCGGTCCACCAGAAAATAGGGTCGTCCGGATTTCCGTATGTGCATTTCATGGAAACCTTGCCGATAGGTCACCCCCGAACCCTCCTTGGGTTCCACCACGGGATACTCGATGGTCCGTTCGAGAATATCGGTCTGAATCTTGACCATCAGGTCTGTCGCCCGATCGAGGTCCTCCCGCGAAAGAGCCTGTTGCCCTCGATCGCGAAATTGAATTCCCTGCGGATGCCCCTGCTGGGCCGCTAACGCAAACATGACGAAGGCCTGGATTTCATCTGCTTCGGTCCCCTGCCCCCCATACAAACAATGGCCCCAGTACACCTGCCCCTCGGCATCACCATATTCGGCTGCCTTCCGAAACCAATAGGCTGCTTTGGGATAATCCTGAGGCACAAGTTCACCTTCCGCGAACACCAGACCAAGCCGAACTTGGATGTCGACCTCACCAGACAGGGCCAATTCCTCCCACATCTGCAGAGCCTCACCCACGTCCCCCCGCTTGATCAGTTTTTCTCCTTCGACGATTTTCGGGTGAGAATCTCGAGACTGGTCTTTTTCCCAGAGCATAGGGTTGTATTCTCCTTGAGAGGGCGAATACCCCGGCAACCATGTCACGGGGCGTGCTATTCGAGAAGGCATAAACGTCCTTCCTCTATAGGCCTATTGTATCCATTGATGAAAATAGGGGAAAGACACGCTACAAATGGCGCATCAGGCCGGAAAAACGTTGATCACCCGGTTACCCTGACCTAGCGCTTGGAGCGTTTGCGATTTTCTGAAGAATAGGACAGGACTTTTCCTGGAATACGAAGAGACTGACTTAATTCATGGAGAAGGGGAGCACCGACGAGAAATGGCGCGTCAGAATGGCTTTCAAAATTTGTCGAGGCCAATTCAAGAATTTCTGGGTTGTCCTGATTGACCCTGTGTAAGACCGCTTGAAGCCGACCACCAAAGGAGGTCGAACTGGACGAGTCGTCGCTGCTGGAAGACTCTATTCGTCTTCCTTGAAATTCCAGGCGAGCAATTCGATGGAAGGGAATGACCCGAGTTCGATACCAGCTGGTCATACGGAGCTCTCGGACCTCCCAATCGAACACGACTTGTCTGGGTCGAACGTGCCAGATTACGAGAATGGCCAATCCTCCGAATATCAGTCCAAATATCCCGATGACGACGACCGGCAACCATTCACTCTGGAAGTCTTCCCCCTCAAAGAGCTGGATAGAGGCCAAGAGGGGGCCGATTAAGACCAGGAGCGTGAACGGGAAGGCCAGCGGAATGACCAAGGAAAACCTCCGGTGAAACTCCACTCGCTTTCCTGGCGACCATTCGCGCAAATTCAGGTCCCCTTCCCACTGGGCGGGATCGAAGGGTGGAAGCTTGGCTTTGGATAAATCTGGTCCGGTGTAGAGATCAGGCGAAGCGAAATCCGCGACCGGTGACTCTCCCGACAAAAGTTCCAACCCGGGTTCTTCCTGACGGGCAAACCGAGCCCGATAGCCGACATGGGGAATGGAAAAGACTTTCCCATAGGGTAATTGAATCATTTGGGCCAGCTTCCAAATAAAATTGACCCCGGCTTTGGACGTTTCGATCCCTTGAATACTTATGCGAAAGGCTATTCGTTCCGGCTTGCCCGATTCCGATCGCAGGAGGAGGACCAACAGAAACCCTTTCATGAATGATTGGGAATAGGGCAGAAATTCGGATTGTTCATGGTCTCTGTTTTTCCATATCGTTCGTACTACTTCGGGCAGGGAAGCAAACGAGGGGGGGCCATCATGAAAGGTGAGGCCCAAACAGGTAGGGAGAGGAGCGACTCGTTCACGAGACCAGCCCCATGGACGAAAATGAGACCAGCGAATTTCATTTTTTGTCTTATCGACACTCAATGTCTTGAGCCCAACTCCGGGCTGCCCAAACCGATAGATGGCCCATCCAATAGCCACCCACACGCCAATATTCACCAGCATCTCAATCGCCCACCCTGCCAGACTACCAGCTATACCCCACTGTGCCTCCAACCCCCACACCTGCTCCATCCTTTGAGTCACTGTCAGTTCAAAGGTTTCCCATCCCAAGACCCAGAGGAAGATCACATCAAGGATCACAGGCACCAGAATGAAGAGCACCAGGGTGATTCCAGCAGACGTGAGGAATCGATAGTCTTTTGTCCCCTTCAAGACTATTCGATACCCCGGATGATTTTGGACGATGCGTAAGGCCATTTAATCAAAGAATGGGCCAGAGTTAGGGAGAATGTATCAAAAAACCTCCGATAAATAGATCCGTCTTTTCATGATTCTTGCCATAGGGTACACTGAATGAGCGTCCAATCGGTAGAGTCATCTCACACCGGAAAACCATCGTCCCTGATGACACGCATGAGCTATCCATCCTGGAGATTTTCCTCGGGACTCCTATGGTCACCGTGGAAATCACCCTTTTTCCCGTGGCTACTGATGACCGCAATGTTATTCAATCTTTCTGGAGGAACCGGTATGTGTGCGATGGAACCGAAATACGAAGCTGAAGCCCTGGAATGGGAGATAGACAAGGCCCTAACGCTTCAAGATGCTGCTCCTGAAGTCGTCGATATCCGTATCATATCCAGGGAGTTGACCCCCCCAAGTCAGGAAGCTCGAGAAACCGAAGTCCGCATTGCCACGACCGTTGAGATTGAAGCCGTGGTGCTCGACGTAGTCCGAAGCGTGACCGGGTTGCAGCCTGAGGATATCCTCCATATCACCTATCAGACCTGGGAATATGGAGACAGGGCTACGGGGGGCATGATCTATAATCCCTCACAGCCCCAAGCCGGCACGCAGGTTCGCGCCTATTTGCAAAACACAAAAGAATCCGACCCTCAGGCAAGAACGTTTGGTATTGCCGCATCCCTTTTAAGCATGGATTCCGAATGGTCCAAAGAGAATAATTCTTCCGGCCTCGTGGACTATTACCGACAAATGATCAAGGATATGAGAGCCTACTAAGAAAGACCCCGTCACTCTTCCTGTTCCTCCCATGGAGGAACAGGCTTTCGCTCCCCAGGCTGCAAACCTCCAAGATGTTCCAAAATTTCTTCGTATTGAGGGTGGGAAGTTGAATACCGAAGCTGCGTATGTCCCCGTGCTCCGGTTTCAGAGTCGTCAGCATAGAGATCCAAGATCACTTCTCCGTCAGCAAACATGCTAGCCTCACCAATCGAATCGTGATTGGCAGGCGAGGAAGAAAAACCACTCTCATCGACATCACCATTCATCCGATTATCCTCTTCGGGGTTGGTTACATCTACCGGGGCCCCTGAAGCACCCCAAGCCCTTCCGATCACATCACTCCCTGCGAAAAGCCCGTCTCCCTGTCCGACTCCTAAGGCACTGCAGACGAATACAAAGCTCACCACTACTTTCCAACACCCTTTCCTGCAATGTGCCTTCTTCCCGTTTCTTCTCACGCTCGATTCCTAGGGCCAAGTGCAATTTTCTTCCTTGGCCGCAAATGAGGCTCGAAGCTCCATTAAGAGAATACCAAGCCGATTCCGACCGGCTCCATGCTTCCCCAAACCCCAGTAATGATCGAAAGGAGAATTTTCACACAAGGGAGCGCGACCCGTACTCAGAAGCAAACACCTCAGTTCAGGCTTCTGAAATTTTTTTCTCAACGCAAATCGCATGACCTGCTCTTTCACCGCTTCCCAATCTTTGCGCAGCGGATGAGTTCGAGCCTGACCCAGTTCTTTTGCCTGTTTGGCAGTAGGGGCCAGCCTGATGCGTTCGCGATAGGCAGCATTTCCACTGCCAAGAAATTTCTGTGCTTGATAATAATGTTCCACCGTTGGCCAATAGGACCCTTGGTCCTCAAACCCATGAGGGGAAAAGTTTGACAATTCATACCAAGCATCATTTTTAGAAAAAAAGTAAATGGGCTTCATCATCCCGATCCAATCGAACATGTGTATCGACCTTAACTCTCCCCTGGATCATTGACCATTTGTCTTGATAGTCCCCGAGGATCCATTAAGGGGACCGGCAACCATCGTTTCAATTCATACAATAAAGAACCCCGCCTTTTAAACAATCCGATGGGAATATCCACCACATCTCCCTGACTCATGAGCACGGTCACATCGATCCAACCACCACCTTTCGGAAGACGAAATATTCCAAGGGTCGCCCGGGTCACATCTTTCCAGTAGAAAAATCGAAGACCACGCCAGGTCCAGACCCGAACCCCCCTATCGGAAAACGTAAACCTCCTGGGGTTAAAAATAAGATAGAGACAGACCACATAAAACATGAAAAATACGAGGGGAATGACTAAGACCGCCCCTATGCGGTCCTCCCATGATTGAAAATCGAGTGCTGGGGACAAATCGAGAAACATGGTTAATCCAAATGCCCCATACAGCAGGCACCAGATCAGAAACCAGCCCCATCCCTTCTCTGGCTTAAAATCAATTTCATTCATTAGCCTATCACCTACCCGGACCGCACATTCGTACCAGGGCTTTCCCAGAGCCTTCAATTAGCACGTGAGTGCAGCTATGAGGCCTTGAGGGATTCGATCGTGGAGAAATCCGTATGCCCATCCCGGGTACGGATGGTCACCAGATGTAAGGGAATCGTTCCTTGCGATCCTCGAGCGTCTGGAAAACCGCTCATGACGATGTACCGATCTCCTGGCAAGATTTCCCGAAGCATCGCAAGTTTGGTCGACACACTCCATGCGGCAGTCCCCTGAAAATTCATACGAGTCAGTTGCCAAAAACTATCCTCTTCAAGAGTGGGTTTACTCAAAATCAAAACACCAGGGGGATCATTGAGGCGCCAGGTATATTCTTCCTTTGTCACAACATCCCTTCGTTTTAATAGTCCGCCCCTTAAAAATCTGGTTTGGGTCACCTTTTGCATCTGCCCCAAATCTAACTCCCATTCCTTCCGTTTGGAATTGTGACGAAGGGGCACCTGATAGAGCATCCGGGCTACATCCCCATAGGGGCGCCGTTGTAATGTCACATCGGACGGCCTCAGCGTGCTTCGCTCCTCCGGGGAAAGTAGCCCATACCAGATGTTCTTATCACGGGTCACTTGATGAAGGTAATCGGAATACACCGTCTCCCACTGTCCCTTTCCTGCCGACTCCGCAGATTGAAACAAGAACTGAGCCTTGCCGTACCAGACCCGACCGCACTCGACGGTCCCATCCGGCCTTTGATGTCTGGTCCAGTCCAACCGACAATCCAGGTCCTCGGACTGCGTCTTTTCATCGTCTAACCAAGACAACGTTCCATCCGTCGAGGATACCGTAAAGTATCGTGCATCCAAACTCTTCACCATCAAGGCATCGAGCCGAGCGGAGACCCTGAAAAATTTCGGGTCCCTGGGGAACACCTCGGCAACGGATGGATTCGAAGACCGAATCTTCTCGGAATCGCTCAACAGATCGAGCGTGTGAAGATCTCGAACTTCGATTTGCTCATTCCATACCCAGAGACGGTTTTGTGCAATACCCAGTATTTCCGAACCCTTTTCCTGCCCGTAATAATCGCCCAAGATGATGCGGGCACGAAGGGTGCCATCCTTGAGATTTCGGCTTTCGAGCGTGTATCGCCTGAACGTGACCACATCCCACGGGAGGTATCGGGCTATTTGCAATTCATGCATCACCTTTTTCGTCACAAAATACAACACTGAGTCATTCTTCACCTCAGCATGCCACAACCCCCCGATTAACTCCGCTGGAGCCGAATCTCGTGTCTTGAGCAATTCAGTCAAGATCGCCCCCACACCAAATGCCAGGGCCATGAGTCCCAGGACCGCCAACCCGGTCATGACCGGGGTCTTCATCTTCTTTGATGGCTTTTTCATGAATTCCTTCGTCGGTCCTGCCCTAAATAGCCAACATGATCCGACCCTTCAGTCCATGAAATTTCCAGCATCATTCATCACCGGGCTATACCCCAATCCACGGAATATGGTGACCCATCGTTAGGAATAATAACTGCTGGGGCAGATAAAATCTTCCCGGAAGTCGGCCCCCTGTCCAATCGCCCCTCTTGGTCTTTTTCCAAAAAAAAAATAGGGCAGCCCAATGATCCCTCGTACACAGAGGTTCATTCCTCAATTGGAGTCGGCATAAACACCGCCAAGGTTCAATCCCAGCTTTTACGACACAAGGAGCGTACGCGTCTGGAGGAACATCAATTGGGGGAAATATATCAAAAGAATCGGGCCCAGAAGGCTTGCCTGGCCCTTAATTTAGAATTTCGGTTGGAAAGAAAATCTTGGCTATTGGTCTTTGCAAGCGGAGGGAGCCTTCTCCAATTTTCCAAGAGGTTCTAATATGACCCAAGTCATGGCATCGAAGGGAAGTTTACTATTCGGATTCGCCCCCTCTTCCAATAACTTGTCCCCGAATGGGATGTCTTGAGGCTTAGCCATGAGCACCTTCTCTACCGAGAATGACCGTATTCGAAACCCCAACCGTTCTAACATGTCCGCTAATTCCCGGTGAACATCAGGAGACATGAACCAATGACGAACGGATCGGTTGGCATAGCCAGACTCCTTCCATGCTCGCTTGTCATCCCAATCCTCTGATATCGCCGCAGCCAAGGCAATTCGTTTTGCCAATTCCGGAAAAGTCTTCACTAAACGACCGGCAAACAAGGTGTGAATTGAATTTCGTTCGTGCGGTTCAGGCACTAATGTGACAATCAAAGCTTCCAACACCTCCAATTTGTCCTCCAATGCCACCATCCGGTGACATTCATCTGCAATCAATGATTGGGTATGATGGTATCGGAAATGGAAAAGACCTGGTTCTTTCTTCCTTCGTTCCAGGGAAAAGGTGCATTGGTCTCTACGTATAAGCGCTTTTTCTTCCTGCCCGTCTTCAAGCACCTCAATACCGGAAATGGGCTGGGCAAGACTTCTCCCCCCACCAAGCTCCACCAACAATACACACATCAGTAACCACAAAATCTTCCGAAAGGCGAAGAGAGAATTCCTCGAGGGTGTGAAAATGAGCAATAACACTCTTTTGGATGTGTGACTCATTAGTTCCATGAGGATTCAAATTCCTGTTTTAATGATCTATTCGAAAGGTCAATTTTTAATGGGGCGTCGAAAAACACTTCGGAACCACAAGAACCCCTTTTCAGCCGAGTCGACTTCATCAGAGCCATCGTTTCCGGGGGCGACACATGATTTTCTGGCCTTACAACCCAATCAGATTGCGGAGCGGTTTAAGTACCGGAAGATAGTGAATGATATCAAACACGGTTGGACGCAAATTTTCTGCATTTTGCTTCGTGCCTTTTCTGACCACCCTGGCTCCTCCCTGCATTTCCACAGCAAACACGTGAGTGGATGGGTCGACGGCGATGGATGTGATTTCGAAATGATCGAGTTCATCGAGATGCAAAGCGGAATCCGGGGTAAACTCATGCCCCGGCATACCTTTCGGATCGAGGTATTCTAATGTCCCTGAGAATTGCTTGGGTATTTTGGGTTTACCCGTGGCAGGATCTTGAATGGCCCAATTAATTGACTGGATAGGAAAATTTTCAGCAACCAGCGTCTTGTATTTGCCTTCATCTGTCCTCGGATCTTTTCCTGATCCTTCATTGAACACCAGCACAAACGGATGACTCTCCGCTGCGACGGTTACCAACCCATGTCCATCCCCAAATTCTGCATAATAGGTCAGTTCCTGGTCCTGGCTAAATGGGATGGAGAGATTTGATCCCAGGAGTAGTCCGCTTTGAATTAGTTCCACCGCTCGTACGTTCGAAACCAGAACCTTTGGAAATTCGCTTTCACTCCAAATGGATAAGGTGATGGAGTTGTTCCCAGACAGTTCCATCGAAACTTTTGAGGGTTCAGCGAGAAAAATCGGATCGAGTTTGAATGCGTGAACCCCTTGGGCAGGAGCGGCTACCATCGTCACCTCTCCCGGGGTAGCTGGGCGTGAGGTTGTAAAGCTTACTTCTTGGCGATCGGTGAACAGTACCTGCCAAGCCTCAGGCGGAAAAGCCTGGGGCTTTTCTCCCAATTGTTCGGGATCGGCAACTTGGAAACGGTCAGGGCTTAGCGAAAGTCGTTTGACTTTTTCAAACGACAATTCCCGAACTTTGAGAGCATCGGTTAACCGTCCGGTTTCTTTCCCTGGAACCACGGAAAATGTGATTCGTGGGGTTTTGATGTGCGCACGAATTTTCGGGTCGATCGTCCATTGAGAACTGAGGAGTAACAGAACAAGACCCAGGGCAGTCAGGGTGGATTTGACGCCAAGCGCTTCGATGACTCTGCCCACGACCCCTACACTTTTATCGAGGACTGAGGTCTTTGTGGATGAAGACTCAGGAAGCACAAGAGGCTTGCCTGCTAACTGCGCGCGTAAGACTGAAAGGAGAACGGAAAATTCTTGTGAAGTCCCGGAACCATCCCATTGAAGAAAACGCAAAGCCTGAATTCCCGTAAACCCTAGAGGCAAGGCATTCGCTTCCACTAATACGGGAATAAGTTTGTGTTGATTCAGGGCATGCCGGGCTTCGGCGCGAACCCACCGTGACCCTTTGGCATGCATGGTCCACAACACCACGACACATGTTGCGGCAGCCAAGGCTTCTTCAATCGTTTTGTCCCACTCACTCCCCACTTGGATTTGCCGATCCCACCAGACCGAGAGACCAGCTTCCTCCAACCCACCCGCCAACCGCTCAGCGAGCGGGCGATCCTCACTGGCATAACTAATAAATACGTCCTTCATGGGGTTGGGATGCACACTATTGAATGTCAGCGGCGAGGAAGGGCTGATGATAGAAGGTAATGATTTTGTGAATGGGTTCGTTGGTGACGAGCGAAAACCCTTTGATCTCCAGTTTGTAGGTTCCTGCGGGGGCATCTTTGGCATTCCAATAAATCGTAAAGGGTCGCCCTGCACGTTTTTTTCTGAATCTTTGGCTCTTGATTTCTTTTCCGGTCGCTTTCTGAATGACCTTGATATTCAGCCTCGAATCTTCACCGGTTTTCAGCGTAAACACATAGCCCTCGATTCGGTCCGGTAAATTGGTGTGGTACAAGATCCCCGGAGCGATTTGTTCATCAGTACTCGAAACCGGCTTCTCCAATCGGACGAGTGCCCCCAAGTCATACAGGGCAATCGGTGGACTCAAAGCCTTGAGGATGGGTTTGGCCGGCCAGACAAACTCATTGCCAAATCCCTGTTTCCAGATTTCGGGTTTTTCGACCTGATCCAACCAATAATAGGCTTGATAATCCAACTCTCTCACCGTAATAGACACCTTCTGGTCTCGTTCCAGATAAAATTTTAATTTGACCTTATTCGGAAACTTTTGACCCTCCAGATTATCCTGATAGTCAACCAGTACGGAAATAAGCTCAATGTCGAGACCCGATACCGGTTTGGCTCTCACCCCTTCATGCCATTGACCTCGGGACTGATATTCGAGTTCTAATTGAGCCCAAAGATGAGTCGGGAAACCCGCTACCAATCCAGCGACAAGAATGATGACTGTCCATGGAATGGATCGGCTGTATGGTAAGGTCACGTTCGTCACCATCCCCCTTTGCTAGAGATCGAACCGTGCTTGGCGTGTTCGGTTCAATTTGCCATTCTTCATGAACGCCAGTCTACCGCGGATGGGCGGCTGAATCTAGCAAACCTTCCGCGATGAAACACACTTCAGAAAAACGTGAGGCAGAAAGACAGCGAGTGAGTCGCAACCGATGCATTGAAATTACTCTCGGGACTCTTACATGGAGAGACGGAGTGCTCCACTTTCCCTTGGAAAGTTATTGTCGAGTGAGGACGGCATTGGATGAATCAACCGAATGTTCACTCATCACCGTTTCATCCCAACCACCGCCTACCGCTTTATAGAGAGACACCATGTCGGTCAGACGAGCCCGTTCTGTCTGCACGAGTGTGAGTTCTGCATCCAACACCGTGCGTTGGGCTTCCAAGACATCAAGGTAGGTGACCAAACCTTGTCGGTATCTGATATCGGCCAGGTCTCGGGCTTCATGGGCCACGTGGACTTCTTCTCGTTGGAAAGCAATTTGGGTCTTCCGTGTTTCCAAGGCGACGAGAATATCAGCCACTTCACGAAATGCGGTCAGGATGGTTTGGCGGTAGCGTTCCAGCATTTGTTGGTACCGTGATTCCGCGACCTCCAGACGTGCGATATTGGTGTACCCTTCAAAGATGGGTAACGTGACCGACGGGCCTATACTCAAATTCCGGCTGGCCCAGGAAAACCACTCGTCAAACTCACTGGACTGGAAGCCTCCTGTCCCCGTAATCGCAACGGTCGGGAAAAAATAGGCCCGTGCTTCGCCGATTCTTGCGTTGGCCGCCTTGAGAGTGTCTTCGACTTCCAAAATATCCGGACGACGTTGCAAGAGTTCAGCAGGTAACCCGATCGGGATCGTGGGTTGTTGAATCACTTGTCGTAGAGAAAGGGACGGCAGGGAAAATTCCTCCGGACTTTTGCCGACCAAGACGGCAAGTTGATGTTCTTGCACGGCTCGTTGCCGGCGGAGTTCCGGGATCTGGGACGCGGTTTGTGCCACGAGGATTTCTGCGCGCTTCACATCCAAATCCGAAACCAACCCGGCTTGCGCTCTATGACTGGTGATAGAAAGTGAGTCCTTTTGGAGGAGTAAATTGTGCCTGGCGATCTCCAATTGCTCGTCTAGTTCCCGAAGACGAAAGTAGGCCTGTCCGACTTGGCTGATCAACGATAAGGCAATGCCACGCTGCTCCATAGCACTGGCTGAGGCTTCGGCGGCAAACGCTTCCTGATTGCGTCGGATACGCCCCCATAAATCCAACTCCCACCGAAGGTCGATCGCGGCATTCCAAACATCAAAATCCGCCCCCGGCGGAGCAAATCCTTGAGGGGTGGCATCGACCGGAGCGACCAATATGTTTTCGGAACGCCGAATCCTGGTATAGGATCCATCTAAGGACACTTGGGGATACAGAGCCGCCCCAGCGCCGACGGCCAGAGCCCGTGCCTCCAAAACCCGAAAACTCGCTTCCCGGACATCGTGATTGTGTGCGAGAGCCTGTTCGATCAAACCATTGAGTTCATCATTCTGGAAAGCTTCCCACCAGGTCACCTCTGGCGCTTTGGCTACGGTCACCGGAAGCGAAGTCGAATCCCCTTTCAACGTCAGCCCGTCCCACCCTCCAGGAACAACCGATTCTGGCTGTTGGTAATCAGGACCCATCAGGCATCCAGTGAACGTCCCCAACACGAGAATAATTGTTGCCATGATCACAAACGTTTTCATAGCCGTCATAGTTTGATCCCAACGTGACTAAGCACAGTCACAACATCTTCTCCACCGAACACCTATTTTCCTCGAGCTTTCCGCTCAATAAACACATCCACCTGTTGCCCGACGTAAACGGGAAAAGACGGTTTTTCAAAGTGATAGATGACCTGCAACACACGGGTATCCACCCGTTCCCTGTTATCCCCGGTCAGCGATCGCTTAGGGACAATATAGGGTTCAATACGAACAAAGGTCAGGGGAATGGCGGTATCCGTAAACCCCTTCACGTACGCGACTGCGGGACTTCCAGGTTCCACGAGTGGAGCATTGACTTCATCGATATCCGCCCGCACCTGTAAGGTTTCGGTATCGCCGAGCAAGATCAGCGCATCGACTGGATTGACGGTGGCATATTCGCCTTCCCGGATATTGACTTGCAGGATCGTGCCATGACGGGGAGCTCGCACCGTTAACCGTTCCAAGAGGGCACGGATTTCGTCTCTTTGTGTTTTGGCAAGCTTCAAGTCCGCACGTGCCCGAATGAGACTCCGTTTGGCGCCTTCCACTTCATGCCACTTTTTCTGGACATCATCCTCGCTTACCGCTCGTCGATCCTTGACCGACTGAAGCCGACGTAATTGATCCTGAGCATCCCGTAGCCGGATATCCTGTTCTGCGATCCGGGCGACCGCCGAGGGGAGTGAATCAATCCGAGTCTGCAATATGGCTTGCAACTCCCGATCATCCAATTGAAACAACGGCTCGCCTTTTTTCACGGTGTCTGCGACCCGTACATGGACTTTGGTTACCAGGCCCGAAACGGGCGGAGCGATGCGCACGTTCTCATGAACCGCTTCGATAATTCCGGCCGCCCCAACCGTCATGTCATAGGGATTGCTGGGGGGCGGTTCTAGGGGTTCGGGCGGCAAGGGTTTCTCACGTGCGCCCCACAACGTAGCGATGGTGAGGAGAATGCCAGCCAAAGCCAGCCAAAAACTGAAGCGTTTGAACACCATCAATTTATTTCCTTCCACCCATGTTGGATCTGTTCAACTCGTCCGTCTTCCATATGTATAATACGATCTCCAAACTCAAAAATTCTGGAATCATGGGTCACGATAATAACTGCGCGTTCGGGATGCTTCCCGACTTCATGCAATTGCTGGACGACATGATGACCGGTCTCCCCATCCAAACTCGCTGTGGGCTCATCACAGAGGAGCAAGCGAGGTTCACCCACGAGGGCACGGGCAATCGCCACCCGTTGTTGTTCTCCGCCGGATAATTTTTTGGGTAATGCCTTTAAGCGGTCTCCCATTCCCATACTTTTGAGAACTTCTTCCCCGCGGGCCAAGGCCTCAAGCTTGGGCCAACCACGGATAAACAAGGGCACAGCAGCATTTTCCGTGGCGTTGAGGGCAGGGAGTAAATTATATTGCTGAAAAATAAACCCCAAATTTTCTCGTCGAAAATGTGTTTTTGCAGATTGGGACATGGCGTTGATCGACTCTCCCAAAATCTCGACTTCTCCAGAGTCACTCTCCAAAATTCCAGCAATCACGGATAACAAGGTCGTTTTCCCGCTTCCTGAAGGTCCAACCAGCAACAACACTTCTCCTGGAGCCACATTCAAGTCCACACCCTTCAAGA
The DNA here is from genome assembly GCA_965223275.1 of Nitrospirales bacterium. Taxonomy (GTDB): domain Bacteria; phylum Nitrospirota; class Nitrospiria; order Nitrospirales; family UBA8639; genus Nitrospira_E. The sequence goes on along the minus strand of OZ244992.1, from coordinate 2,811,499 downwards.
CAGAAATCCGAGCCTCTCCCTCTCCAAACGATTTTGTCACATCTCGGGCCTGGACCAACCATTCCCCGGGATCTCTTCTCACATCATCTTTCGTGTTGTCCTCGAGCTTATCCACGGAACACCACCGCAGGCTCTAGTTTCGCGAGTTTTCGGATGCTGATGGCACTGGACAAACTGCAAATAATCAGCAAGGCCACTCCCACACCGACCAACAGAGGCCAGGTTTGCCTGAATGGCAGTCGATCTCCGCCCGCCGCAACCATTCCGAACAACGTGGCAAGCCCCACTCCAACACCGTATCCGATGAGGCCCACCGTAAAGCTCTGCAAGAGAATCATCCGCGCCAGCATTCCTGTGCTTGCGCCAATGGCCTTTAACGCCCCGAACTGCCGCAAATTCTCCACGGTAAACAGATAAAATGTTTGCCCAGCAATAGCCATTCCCACCAAAAATCCCAACAGGACTGTGGTCCCAAAATTCACACCGATCCCGGTGTTTTTCAAGATCCACTCGATCGTTTTCCATCCGAATTGGTCTTCCGTGTAAGATCCAAATTTGGTCTGTTTCCGAATGCGGGATGCCAGTTCTTCCGGGCTCACATTCGATTCAGGGCTGGCCAGGACATAGGATAATTTCCTTCGTTCGGCCGGAGTCACTCCCAAGGCTCTTTCATAAGTCATGTAGACAAAGGGGAAATTCTGAAAACTTTTTTGCGTTTTGACGATGGCCACGATTCGGACCCGGTGGTCATTGATTTCGAATGTTGTGCCAAGATGGATTTTTTCAGGACCACCCAGGCGTTCCACGCCTAATTGATCGATCGCCGCGGTTTCCGGAGACCGCAATTCCTGTATATTGCCCTCGATCGTCACCCCTGGCCGGCCAATCAGGGTACTGGAATCGATTCCGACCAGGGCAATTTGTTCATAGTTGCCATCCCGTAACCGAGCCCGCTGAACGCCTTTATAGAGAGGAACCGCCCAGGCCACACCGGGTACACTTCGCACAATATTGACTGCCGTATCCGGAAGCGGTTTGATTTCCTCTACCTGATTGATATTGGGATCGGTCACCCAGACGGGAGCATTCACGTTCGTAATGCCGGATTGCGACCACGTCATCAACCCCCAAAAAATTGAACCTTGCTGAACGATCAACATCGTGGAAAAGGTTAACCCAGCCAACAACATCATGTACTTGGCCCGATCACCGAATAACATTTTTAACGCCACAAAATTCATGAAGGGGTCCGCTTTCGACTTTTCCGATTCACCGACTTTTTCTTCGGTTTGGGTGTGACCCGTTTAGGCTCCGCCACAAGACCCTGCAAAAATATTGGAACGAACGTCTCGACAATTTCCGCTGGCGATTGCGGGAGTGACGCTCGGAACAAAACAGTGAGGAGACGATGATAAATCAACATCCCCATAAAGGCCCGAGCCGCTACCAGAGGAGGAACAGGCTTAAACACCTTCTCTTGAATTCTCTTCTGAATATAATTGGCTAAAAAGTCATAGAACACTTTGATATGGTTCTGAAAAAACATATCCGACAACTCATGATTTTCCAGCGCACTGTACAAAATCAGCTTCATGAGATGAGCGTCCGGGGCCCCTTCAACGATGGTCTTGGCAATCATTCGAAACACCGCCTCATCTTGTCGTTCCTCGGCTAAACCTCTGACCTGAGCCAAAAGATGGGGAACAGGGGACTCCTCAGCCAGAATCGCCGCATATAAATCCTCTTTGCTCGGGAAATGCTTATAAATTAGAGCTTCGCTTACCCCTGCCTTTTCAGCTATTTCCCTGGTCTTAGTCCCACTGAATCCTTTTTCTGAAAAAAGTTTGGCTGCGGAATGGGCAATTTTAGCCTTCCGAATTTTTCCCGAAACGCGTTTTTGAACCGATTGGGACACAGAGCCCTCCCCTACAAGTAAGTATTTACTTACTTATCGTAGAATGCTTGCATCTCTTTAGTCAAATACATCAAGGAATAGGTAGAAATTCTTAACTCTATCACGCATCTCATAGATCAACTCCTTCTATACTGAAGTTGACTCAATAAAAATGATGACTATCTTTACTAACAAGCCGTATTCACCGACTACTCATCGTTTTTCAATTATGAAATTCTGACTATGGAAAATATTGAGACTTCTCACGAATTGATCGTCACGCTTCCCGTAGTCCCGGTCAAACGAACCGTGCTGTTTCCGGAAACCCTCGTTCCCTTCACGATCGGTCGATCTCGCTCAGTGGCTGCTGTTGAAGCCGCCATGAATTCCGAGGACAAGGCTGTCCTCATGGTGACCCAACGAGATTCAGAAATGGAGGACCCGCAGTTCGATGACCTGTTTCAAATCGGGACTAAGGCCGTCATTAAACAGATGGGAAAAACTCCAGAGGGTCATTTGCAGATTTTAGCCCAGGGAATAGAACGGATCGTCTTGCTCAAGCTGGAACAAACCGACCCTCATCTCATGGGTCGGGCCCGAAAACTCCCACTCCCCATTGAAACCGATACAGAACTGGAGGCTCTCCACCGCGAAGTCCTCGACTTATTAGGCCAACTGCCTGAATTGCTTTCGACCCAGGGGGTTGGAGAGCTTGTCGGCGTTCTCCGTGCTGAAAAAAATCCCCTCTCTGTGGCCTATCGTTTAGTTTCGTTATTAAATCTTAATGTCGAACGACTTCAGGGACTGCTGGAGCAATCCGACGTCAAAGAAGTGCTTCGTCAGGTCTATGGGGCCTTGGCCCATGAACTGCAAATCCTCAAACTCCGCCACGAAATCGCGAGTCAAGCACAAGCGGAATTTGGGAAATCTCAACGTGAATATTTCCTTCGCCAACAACTCAAGGAAATCCAACAAGAACTGGGTGAAATGGAGACTCAACCCGAAGACGGAGAAATTGGCGAACTGAAAACACGGATTGAAGAAACCGACTTACCCGAAGACGTCAAGAAAGAAGCGCAACGGGAACTCAAACGGCTTGTCAAGCTTCCCCCGGCTGCACCCGACCACCAAGTCATCCGCAGCTACCTTGAATTACTCCTGGAGTTGCCTTGGAACACCGTGACTGAGGATCATTTGGACATCTCCCACGTCCGATCTGTTCTGGATGAAGATCACTATGGGATCCAAGACGTCAAGGAACGCATACTCGAACACCTGGCAGTTCTACAATTGAACCCTTCAGCAAAGGCACCAATCCTTTGCTTAGTCGGGCCACCTGGAGTTGGGAAAACCAGTCTTGGCCAATCCATCGCCCGGGCCTTAAATCGGAAATTTGAACGCCTGAGCCTAGGTGGACTCCATGACGAAGCCGAACTGCGAGGCCATCGACGCACGTATGTGGGTGCCATGCCCGGTCGACTGATACAGGCATTACGACGGGCGGAAGCGAAAAATCCAGTCTTGATGCTCGATGAAGTCGACAAGGTCGGTCGAGATTTTCGAGGCGACCCTTCTTCAGCCCTTTTAGAAATACTCGATCCCGAACAAAACCATACCTTCAGGGACAATTATCTGGATCTTCCCTTCGATCTTTCCAAGGTGATGTTCATTACGACGGCCAATTCGTTGGAATCGATATCCAAGCCACTCATGGATCGCATGGAGATCATCCGTCTGGCAGGGTATAGCCATCAGGAAAAACTGGAGATCGCCAATCGATATTTGTGGCCGCGCCGCCTCAAGGAAGCGGGACTTCAGGATATCCCGTTGACCTTACATCCTGATGTGATTCCCCATATCATTAAACGGTATACGCGCGAGGCGGGTGTACGACAATTGGAACAAACTCTGGGACGCCTTACACGAAAAATCGCCCTTCAACTCACCGAAAAACGACATGAGGATTCCCAAGATACGATGACTATTTACACAGATTCGTTACCGGATCTCTTAGGAACCGAAAAATTTATGCCCGAAGAAGCACGGAAAGCCTTGCCGGTTGGAGTGGCAACCGGATTGGCTTGGACCGAAAGCGGAGGGGATGTCCTCTACGTCGAAAGTTCTCTGCTACCCGGAGGAAGCGATCTGACCATTACGGGTCACATCGGGGATGTCATGCAGGAGTCCGCGCAAGCGGCGCGGAGTTATCTCTGGTCTCGTGCCGAATCTCTTGGGCTGGACATTACCCTGTTTAAACGAAACGGCATTCATATTCACGTTCCCGAGGGAGCCATTCCTAAGGACGGCCCTTCGGCAGGGGTCACGATGGCCAGTGCCTTGGCTTCGTTATTTCTGGGAATTCCTATCAGGAAAGATACTGCGATGACCGGGGAGATTAGTCTGAGTGGGTTAGTCCTGCCGGTAGGGGGTATCAAAGAGAAACTTCTTGCCGCACATCGGACCGGCCTTCGAAGGATCGTCCTCCCCAAAGCCAACGCCAAGGATCTTCAGGACGTCCCCGAGGCCGTTCGTTCCGAATTATCGATCAATCTGGTGGAAACGATCGAAGAAGCTCTGGATGCTGTATTAGTGAAGCCCTCTTCATCAATGGAGGAACAAACTTTTAAGGAAGAATGGGCACCTGCGTAAATGGGAAATGCCTACCTTTTTATAATCCCTCAGAAGAAATTCAAACAGACTGTTAGGGCAAAAGTTTTCCCCCCTGAGGGTTCTGGGTTCCTAGAGGATTTGTTGAGATTCGTTTCATCGAAAATTCCCCACCTGGCTCTAACGGATCCTGATCCTCCCCAATTCGGGTATACCACCACTTCCCGGTAGCTAGATGGGGGTCGGTTGAAAACCTGAGTTCAAATCCGCCTTCGCGATCATTTTCTTTCTGAATCCATTTTCCTTTCCACACCCCCTCCTCAAAGGATTCGGTGACAAACCTTCCATCCTTCCAATCATACTTCCCAACCCCATCAGCATTGAGGGTAATATCTCCCTCCCCCGCTTGATCTTGATACTCCCAATTTCCGGAAAGGTCCTGAATCTGCTTGGGGAAACTTACGGGTTGGGATCCGAAAGCAGTTTGTCCTGGCTCTTGCCGAGAAATTTCGGCACACCCCGTCAGACTTATCATTAAGATTCCTAGGAAGACGATCAAACTATTTTGGTTTTTCATTCCGTTCTCTTCATTACCTTACAGCTTCCTGAAAAAAATATGGTCTTTGTATTCCTGTATCGCAGCCCCTAACGCCTGGCTGCCCAATGGAATATTGGCCTCAAGGGTATCTTCAATATCCGTATCCTGGATCACCACCTCGTATCGTTCATGCTGATTGGTCAAAACCATTCCTTTTTCGACTTGCCGTGGCATATAGATCTCTGTCCACACTTCTTTCTCAACTAAACAGACATCCCGGAACCGTTCATACAATAACGCCAGCATTTCTGGATCCTGGACAAACTTCGTTTCCTCATCCATCAGTACCCACCTCACGACCCCACCAATAATTCTGCTTCATGTTGGCTCTTTCTTACCCCAAAATACGCGTGAATTCAAGTCAAACGTACAATGACCTCCGCTGCATAAAAGGATATTGCCTTCGGAAGGGTCCTCTGAGGGAAAACCGTGAAGTGGGCTTAAACGAGGTCTGATCTACTGGAAAGGAGATGCCGAAGTAGGACGCCCTTTATCAAGCACGTTCCTGACTACCTGAGAGAGTTTCTCGAATTCAATAGGTTTTGGCAAAAAATGCTTGATGCCAAGATCAGAAATGCGATCTTCTTCCGAATGGAGACTCCACCCACTACAGAGGATAATGGGCAGGTCCGGCCGACAAGTCAATAAATCTTTCACCAGAGAATTTCCCGTCATCCTGGGAAGAGTATGGTCAGTGAGGACCAGATCAAATCGATCAGGGTCTTCTTGGAATATACGCATGGCTTCTTCGCCCGTGTCCGCCACATCAACGATATACCCCAACTGCGTTAACATTTCCTTGAGTAGGGAGGATACGGACTCTTCATCATCAACCACCAGGATATGTTCCGGGTTTTTAAAATGCGGCGAATACTTCAAGCGTAAATTCATCGTAGCGGATTTAGATTGGGGAAGAAGAATCGACACGACATGATGCGTGGGACTTTGATAAGTGGATTGCAACTCCCCACCAAGCTCTTGTACGGTACGTCGAATGGAATCCAGTTGGCCAAAGGCATGATCTTTGACGGGGAAATTCCCCTCCTGTGAACCACCAGGTGGTTCTGTTTTTTCACTCGTTCTCTCACCCATATCGGACACATGAAATTCCAGGAGGATAAAGCCCCGCATCGCCACAGTCTCTTCCTCTTTCCCTGGGCGAGTTTGCGCAGCCAAGGTGACCCCTAAGGTTCCACCGGTTGTTTTCGCGACTTGTACCCCTGCAGAACAGATTGAAGTGATCAGGTGACAAATTTCATTGCCATTGGCACTCACCACATCTGCCCCTTCCTTGATCCTGGAACGGAAGGAGATCTTGAGATGATCCGGGAGTGTGAGATTGAGCATCCCCAGAGTTTCTCCCAGGAATGGCAAGAGCCGAATTGAAGTCCTAACTGGAGTCTGATCTCCCTCTCGACCGGATAAATCCTGAGTCAGATCTCTGGCTCGCAGGGCTGCAGAATGGATTTCTTCTAAATACCGAGAAACTCGACCTGGCAGGCCCGAAGAATCTGCAAGAGCCAGTTCGCTGAATCCGAGTAACGAGGTGAGAATATTATTCAACGTATGAGTAGATGGCCGTGAGCCTGTGGTGGGGCGATGAGAATCGGATTCCGAGGGCAACGATGGTATGGTCGAAGAATTTGTGGAATTGGTGCGTTGGAGGCCCCTTTTGGGTCCACCGGCCTGAGCACCTGTTTGCTGACTCAGATCTTGAAGGACCATCGCGTATCCAATAGTTCCACCGGAAGCACCGCTCATGCCGATGATGGTTAATTTCCCCCAAAATCGCGAACCATCCCTCTTCATCCACTGGCGTTCGTCTTGAGCGTGGCCGGTAGTCAAAACCCTATGTAACAGTTGTTCTGGAATGCCCGTACTGATGTCTCGATTGGGAAAAATGAGAGAAAAGTGCTTACTCAACATTTCATTGGCTGAATATCCAATAAGGTGCTCTCCTCCGGCACTCCAGACGGCGATGAGTCCATCGGGATTCAATAATGCGATGGCATAGTCCTGAATGGTCTCCAAGAGACGACCATACGTTTGCTCCAAAATATGAAAATGGGCCGGTTGAAGTTCTCCCTCCCCTAAAAGACTTCGTAAAGAAGCAGACACTCCCACACCGGGATCATGATGAGCGGAAAACATCTTCATCTCAAGGATCTCTCCCTCATATGTTTTTGAACCACCACGACATTGGCCCATTCATCTTCATAAGAAAATGAGCAATACCCTAAAAATTTTAGGATGGCCTTTCACTTATGCCTAGTTGTTTTTTGCCTCTGACGCTCTAGGGTCATTTGCCCCTCCTCCTCTTCCTCCTCGTCGGTTTACAGAAAACCTTACCTCCGGATTACCAACATCCGTTGACCGGCCCTGTTCATGGCTTCGACAAGAAAGCCAGATAATAAAAAAACCGCAACCATTTACCAGGAATTTCATATATCTACGCACATCTTTCCGAAATTAAATATGAATTTTTCCTTAAATTATGGGTGCATTTGTCCTGGTTACAAAAAACAATTTTCTCTCTCTTAAGATTTTTATAGGGTTTTACGAAGTAATATATCAGCGATAATTAGTACATTTTTCATGTTTTCAATGCCGATTTGAGTGACTTTTTGGCTGAATCATACCTGTGAAGAGATGGCCCAGGGAGTAGGCAATGGAAGAAGTGATAATCCGTTTTTCCCTATTTTTTGTGTATTTTTTCTAGGAATATTCCACGAATTTTATGATTGAGGAGGGTTTATGACATCACGTCGTCTAACAGTAGGAATCGCCACAAAATTGGTCTTGTTATTCGTATTGTTTGGCATTATTCCCATGCTGGCCATCGGATTTATTGCTTTTGGGACGGCCGATGACATGAAGGATAAATCGGGCTCTCGATTCATGTCCGAAGCTCAAGGCTTGGCGGATAAAATCGACCGGAATTTGTTCGAACGGTACGGCGATGTGCAAGCCTTCGGGTACAACGAGGCCTTGAGCCGGACTTCACAATGGTACGACACGTCAGAAGACAACGTCGTCAGTCAAATCATGAATAAGTATGTAGCGGCATATGGCATCTATGATCTGACGTTACTCGTGGACACCAAAGGAGACCTCATCGCCGTAAACTTTAAGGATGCCCAAGGCCAACCGATCAATTCCCAATTTCTGTTCGAAAAAAACTTTAAGGAGTCCGTATGGTTCAAGGCTTTAGAAACCGGAACCTACACCACAAAGATGGCATTTACCGCCCCCGGAAATGATATTTCCACGGGCACCTTTATCGAAGATATCCATATTGATCCGGACGTCAAACAGGCTTTGGGCAACGATGGGCTGGTGATTGGTTTCTCGGCACCCGTCTACGATGAAAATGGCAGGGTCATCGCCTATTGGTCCAACCGCACCAATTTTGGGGTGGTGGAAGATATGTTCAAAGACGCCTATGCCAACTTGAAGGAGATGGGATTTCCTGGAGCCGAACTCACGTTGTTGGATAGCCAGGGGCGGGTGCTCATAGACTATGACCCCACGGTCACGGGCACCGAAGACATCGTACGCAACTTCGATGTGATAATGCAGTTGAATCTGGCCAACAAGGGCGTCCCCGTGGCTCAAGCGGCCATGAAGGGGGAAACGGGCTATCAATTTGCCACGCATGCCCGGAAAGGCATCACTCAAGTGGGCGGCTATACCCATCTGCGGGGCGCCTTGGGCTTTCCCGGGATGAACTGGGCTGTGCTCGTCCGAATTCCCGAGAGTGAAGCAGTGGCCGAAGCCAATGCTGTCCAGAATAAAGTCCTCTGGACCGGAGTGATTTGCTTTCTGCCTTTGATAATCCTAGGCCTATTCGTCGGACGCAAAGGTGCCCGCAACCTGATCGCGATCAGTACCGTCGCACAACAGGCGGCCGACGGTGATCTCTCGCAACGCGCGCCTGTCGCCAGTCGAGATGAATTAGGTCAACTGGCCGGGGCCATGAATACCATGCTGGATAACATCGCGGGTGTGGTCGCGGAAGTGCGCCAGGCGGCCGAACATGTCTCGACCGGCTCGGCCGAGATCACCCAAGGCAATGAAGACCTCTCGCAACGCACCTCCGCCCAAGCAGGGGCCTTGGAGGAAACCAGTGCCTCTATGGAACAGATGACCTCCACGATCAAACAAAACGCCGATAACGCCAAACAGGCCAACCAATTGGCGGTCACCGCCCGGGAAGTGGCCGAGAAGGGTGGAACCGTGACCGATCGGGCCGTCAAGGCCATGGATGAGATTAATAAGAGCAGCAAGCAGATTGCGGACATCATCAACGTGATCGATGAGATTGCCTTCCAGACGAACCTGCTGGCGTTGAACGCGGCGGTGGAAGCGGCGCGGGCGGGCGAGCAGGGCCGGGGCTTTGCGGTGGTGGCCTCGGAGGTGCGGAATCTGGCGCAACGCTCGGCGACGGCGGCCAAGGAGATTAAGACGCTGATCAACGAGTCGGTGCAGAAGGTGGCGGATGGCAGTGAGTTGGTGAATCAATCGGGGCAGACGTTGGAGGAGATTGTGGGTTCGGTGAAGCGGGTGACGGATATCATCGCGGAGATCAGTGCGGCGTCGCAGGAGCAGGCGGCGGGGATTGATCAGGTGAACAAGGCAGTGATTCAGATGGATCAGGGGACGCAACAGAATGCGGCGTTGGTGGAGCAGGCTACGTCGGCCTCCCAGTCGATGAAACAGCAGGCCGCCGCCCTTTTAGATCGAGTGGCTTTTTTCAAAGCATCCACGACGGATTCCTCCTCCACGAAATCTTCACTTCATCAGACCCCTGCTGTCAAAGACCCACTTTCTGACAGCCCTTTGAGTCCGGCTTCCCATCGACACAATACGATAACCAAGCCAAATCCATCACCAGCACGTCCAGTATCGGTCGGACAAGCGTATACTCCAGACCGATCCAAGGATGATGGGTTCTTCGAAGAATTTTAACGATCGCTGAACGTTTAACTTATTGTCTGGAGAAAAGGCTAAACTCATGACTCAGACCACAATGCATGCTCCCCTATCGACGAATCAGGAAATTTCCTCTGTTCAAGGAACTCGACAATTTCTGACGTTTGCCATCGGGGAGGAACATTACGGTGTTGATATTTTGAAGGTACAAGAAATTAAGGGGTTTACCACCGTTACCCAAATCCCTCATCTCCCAGATTATTTCAAGGGCATCATGAACCTGAGGGGAACCATCATTCCCATCGTCGACCTTCGCTTAAAATTTGGCATGGGACCGACAACGATCACATCCTTTACCGTGGTTATTGTGGTGAATATCGGCGATCGAATCACAGGAATTTTGGTCGATGCGGTTTCTGATGTGTTAGACCTTGACCTACAGAGCATTCACACCCCTCCCGAACTCGGTCAGCGCATCGACGTAAACTTTATGGAGGGAATTGCAACGTACCAAGAGGGGCTCGTCACTTTGCTCAACCTTAACCATGCGCTTTCTGAAGAGGAATTGGCCCAAGCCTGCCAAACTCCGGAGGCGCTAGAACAAGCCCCTTCCTTGTCTACACCAACGGACTGAATAAATTCATCGTGCCAACTAGGGTTAGACAAAAAAAAAGACAGAACCCATTTTTTATGGCGTCCATTTCCTATGTTCCTGCAAGACCCCGAAAAAAGCCCTACCCCTTTCTTCCCAAAAGAAGCCCGGATAACAGTCCAACAGGTCAAACAACCCTTTTTTATAGATGGATGACAGCCTGGAAAAAACGGGTTCGGAACAATTGGTTTTTCTAAACATTCGGGTGTAAACCCTCGGTGAACATCGACGAGAATGACCACCAAAAGTGGCTCGGTGAGCAGCGGGCAGGCAAATGAATAGCAGAAATCGGGTCAATCTCCCGGCGGGCGAGGTTGTTGCTGTGAAAACATCGCCGCAGCCTGACTCCTTCTAGTGATTTGCAGTTTTTCGAAAATAGTCGAAAGATAATTGCGTACGGTTTTTTCACTCAACCCCAGCACATTCGCGATTTCTTTGTTGGTTTTTCCCTCAGCCACGAGTTGTACCACCCTGAATTGTTGAGCCGACAGATCCCACCCTTTCGTCGATGGCGGAGGGGTCCCTTGACCCTGGACCCATGATTGAATGCGAGCCATGGCATTCTGATCCAAAATAGAGTGACCTTCAGCAACCATCTCGACAGCTTGAATCAATCGCTCGGGCCCCACTTCCTTCAACAGATAACCAGAGGCTCCGGCCAACACCGCCGCCAACATGGAGTCATCATCACGGTAGGAAGTCAAAAACAACACCCGCGTCGAAGGAAGGGCTTCAAGAATGTCCCGGCAAACTTCCACTCCAGTTCCATCAGGGAGGCGAAGATCCATGAGCACGACTTTGGGTTCTAAACGGGTGGCCTCGGCACGGGCTTCTGCTCCCGTCCCAGCTTCCCCGACTAATTCGATACTGGGATTCTGACTCAAAATCGTCCGCAAGCCCACACGAACCACCGCATGATCTTCCACGATCAGCACACGAATTGGATTAGCTTGGGATTTCATGTTCGACCCTTTGTTCCGGAAGTTCAACAATTATCCGAGTTCCATGGCCTATGGCAGATTCAATCATCAATTTCCCATGCATTTGATTGACCCGAGCCCGCATATTTCTTAACCCATGACCCGCTTGATCATCACCATTTTTTTCAAATCCGATCCCATTATCTTTGACCTCAAAGCGTACCACTCCCCCCCGCTGCGTCGTGAGGCGAATTTCTCCCTTGGACGCATTCGCATGTCGGACACAATTACTCATAGACTCCCGAGTAATATTGAGTAAATGCAACGCCTTTTCCCGGTCAAGCGATTTCACCGCTTCGGGATCAAGGTCAACCGCAAACCGGGTAGACTTGGGTAGGGTCAGGGCCTCCACTAGTGCATGAAGTTCAGTGGCAAAATCACCCAGATCCTCAGACTCTCTCGGGAGGCCTTCGATAAAGATCCGAATCTCTTCGATGGCGACATTGAGTTGGGAAATCGCCTGCTCCAAGTAATCAAGGGCGCCCTTGGAATCCAGAGATCGAACTGGTTGTTTCGCGGCAGCAATAATTAACCCGGCGGCATACAGAGATTGAAGAATATGATCATGTAAATCTTGGCTAATTTTCGTTCGTTCTTCCAACAGCGCTCGCAACCGTTGTTCGCTCAATTGTAAGGCCGTTTCCGCTTGTTTCCGCTTCGTGATGTCAGTAGAGATGCCACAGATGGCATAGGGAACCCCATCGGCCGTTAATAAAGGAAACTTATTGGAAAGGTAGGTATGAAGACCATCTTCACGGGGTGCCATTTCCTCTTTTTCACATGCTAATCCAGACTGAAGGGCAATTTGATCATTTTCAATGAACGCTTTAGCGATTTCCGGCGGGAAAATATCCATATCGGTTTTCCCCCTCACCGCATGGCGATCCAGATTAAAAATACGTTCATAGGTTCGGTTAATCAAGAGATAGCGGCCATCCAGATCCTTGAGATAAATCACAGCCGAAGAGTTGTCGAGAATCGCTTGCAAACGTCCTTCACTCTCCTTCCTCGCCTCCTCGGCCCTGAACTTCTCAATCCCAAGAGTTAAACGATTGGATACCATTTCCAAGGTTTCCAATGTTGTCTCTGTGAGACATTGCCGAGAAAACAATCCCAAGACCCCTACGACATGGCCGTGGAGAATGAGGGGATACCCAGCAAAAGAGACCAACCCTTCTCGCTGAGCCCACTCCTGCCCTGGCACGAGAGGATCACCCTGAAGGCTATTGGTGATACAGGGCGTTCGTTCTTGAGCAATCTTTCCGATCTTGAGCGTTCCAACAGGAATACGACTGTGCTCTCCATCAAGATGGGTATATAGACCGGCACTCGCCTGAAGTTCCAACACCTGACTTTCATCATTGAGAGTCCAAATTCTCACAAAGGCGGCGTCCAGTGATGGCACAAGCCGTTCCGCACAGGCCTGGAGCATCTCTTGGAGGCCCTCTCGTTGCATCACGATTTGACTAATCTCTACATCAAGAGCCGATAACTCAATACGTTCCTGGAGCGCATGCTCTGTTTCCTTTTGGGAAGAAATATCTTCACAGACGATCAAGACGACCGATGAGCCGTCCGACCGGGTAATGACCCTGGCCGTTTCTTTGACCCATAATAGACTGCCATCCTTTCGAATTTTTCGAAATTCCCAATGAGAGACTTGATGAGGATCAAGAAAAATATTGGCAACCCGACTTTGAGCTTTTTCCCGGTCGGATGGATAAATAACTTTCAGCACAGACTCACCCACCAACTCCTCGGGCGTATACCCAAGCTGGGTGGCTCCAAATTGATTGACGGACAACACCGTGCCATCTGAGGCAACGGTAAAATACATGGTAGGGTTGTCCTCGTATAACACCCGATAATTTTCCTTGCTCTTTTCTAGTGCTTCTACCGCTCGTCGTTGTTCAATCGCCATACCCGCCAATCCGGTCGAAATATCGATCAATCGTGATTCCTCTTCGGTCGGCGTTCGAGTTTCTTGGAAATACATGGCAAACGTGCCCAACACTTCATCAGAAGGCTGAATCGGGATGGACCAACACGCTCGAAGCCCATGCCGAATTGCAAGGTTGCGTGCGCGGTCCCAAAGAGGATCAGAAGCAATGTCCGATACGATCACCGGCGCTTTTCGATACGCAGCCGTCCCGCAAGATCCCATGTTTGGTCCAACGGGCGTGTAGTGGGTTTTCCGTAAAAACTCCGAAGGAAGATGGGGGGAAGCACCCAAGATTAAGGTATCGCCTTCTAGGATATGCACCGAACACAACATGCCCGGTGACTGCCATTCAATCATGAGGCACAATTGCGTGAGGATTTGCGCCAGAGGTTTTCCCTGGGCAATCATCTCCAAGATCCTTTTTTGATTCGCTAAAAGAATTTCCGCCTGCTTCCGAGCGGTGACATCCTCAATCATTTCCCGTCGTTCGATGGGACGCTGCTGAGAATCATAAAGGATTTGAACCGCAAGGTTGACCCACAAGTGTGCCCCATCCGCTCGAATCATTTGTAAGTCTTGACCGACATGAGGACGGTATTGTGCACCCGCTCTATACACCCGACTGGCCTTTTCTTCCCCATCAGGTCCTTTGGCATACAAATCCATCATTTGTGACCCGATCAATTGCTTGGGCGAATATCCCAAAAGCTCGGTCGTCCGCGTATTGGCCGAAAGAATAATCCCTTCCATCGTCGATGTGATATACGCGGAAGGAGCTGATTGGAATAAATCTCGATACCGGTCTTCACTGGCTTGAAGAAATTCTGCAGATTGCTGATGTTGAATCGCGATCCCAGCCAGGTAGGAAGCCGTTTCTAAGACCTGTAAGTTAATGGAAGTGGGATGCCGGGATTGAGGGTGGGAAATCGCAAAAGATCCGAGTGGTGACTGACCTTGAGAAAAGATCGGAATTGACCAGCAGGACTTAATGCCAAATTCTTTGGCCACCTCTCGAAGGCTTCCCCAGCGCGGATCCAAATCCGTGTCCGTCACGATAACCGGTTTTCCCGTAAAAACGGCCGTTCCACACGATCCCGCATAGCTACCCGGAACTAAACCTTCTAATGCACCGCACAAACTTTCCGGTGCACTGGGGGCCGCAGCCAGGGTGAGAACTTGCCGTTCTTGGTCCAACAACATCACAGAACACACCGAAGGGCTCAAGATTTGCTCGATCTGCAAACACAGAGCATCCAATATTTCTTGGAGAGGCCGGCCCTGGATCGTCTTCTCTAATACGGTAGTTTGCAGAGCTTGTAATTCCTCGATTTGTTTTCGTGCGGAAACATCCTCGGCGGTCACGAGCAAATCTGGTGTGTCTCCTCCCGGATTGGACACCAGAGAACTCCGAAGATTCAACCATACCGTCGCCCCGAATTGCGTGAGACAACGGTGCTCAAATGCTTGATCGGGATTCTTTCCCTGAAAACCCAACTGTACCCATTCTTTGGCCTGAGCTTGATCCCGTGTGTCCGTCATATCCAAGAAAGACAACATGGTTAATTCAGCCTCGGAGTACCCCAGCAACCGACTAAAGGCTTTATTGGCCGACTTGACCGTCATATCTTGACCGATCAGAACCATCCCCATCGGTCCTTCTTCAAATGCGAACCGAAAGCGTTGTTCACTTTCTTTAAGAATATCTTGTATCCGTGTACGCTCGGCATTTTCATTCAATAAGTCTTGATTCACCGCCTCCAGGATCAATTCACGTCGACGCGCCATCTGAGCCATACCAATGACCAAGCCAATCAAGAGGGCCATGACCAATCCCAACACAAACGTTAACGAAGGCATAGGAGACTGTAAGCTCGTCAGATATTTGGTTGAGGGAATAAGGCGGGCCTGGAGGGTGACATTATTGAGCGTTAATTCGGTATCCATTTCCCATTCACGAACTCCCTGTGTCTCAGGAACTCCCAGCCGGGCAATCATCTCGTTACCAATGAACAACCCCAGTCCAAACTTATCCAAGGGAAGGCCATGTAATAATTCCTGCAGCCATGCTTTGGCATGAAAAAGCCCAAGGATGCTTCCCCCCTCCTTGAGTCCCTCAGCAGGAACGATGACCGCAAGCCCTTTTCCTCCATCTGGCACATCAACAGCCACCAAAAATCCTTCCGAGGGATTCTCCCTTACCTCTTCCCGATGTGAAGAAACCACATCTCCCAACGCTTGAATATCAACGTCCCTTCCGCCTTTTGTTTGGACCCAATACTCCGATCGTGATGGATCCACCCATCCAATGGCTTGATAGCCTGGGAAATCCCGCAAATAATTCCTGGCATCTTTTTCCCACACCGGACGAAGGGAATCTCCTTCCTCCATTCGTCGTTCAGCCATTCGGACTAAAGCGGTTGATTGATGGACAAATGCTTTGCGAATCGTGAGTTCTACCTTTGCCAATTCACCCTCTAACAAACGGTGAATGCGCACTCGATCCTGTTGAAGGAGAGATTGCCACAGGAATAGTGTCAGAAGGGCAAAGCTTCCGCTCACGAGAAGTGGCAGGGCTCGTTGCATGAGCACCTTTTTTTGAATACCGGGCACCGGTTTGTTGGAAGGTAACTGATTTATCCCTTTCGGTGTGTTCACATGAACGTCTTGAGAGGAGCCTGTAGAAGCTCCTGAGGCTGGTCCGGTGGGAAAGAGATTCACCTTATGGTTTCTCCGGAAATATGTATCGACCATGTATGGTTCCGATGAGGCCTGTGGAGGACTCCACCATCCCCACGGAACACAGTTATCACAACAATACTCCCTTAGGTATTATTTCGTCCAGCCGTAATTGCCTACAAAAAATAGGGCCAAATGTACCAACGTCGTGAAATTTCTATAAAAAATACAAAAAGACAAAGAAAGCTGGAAAAACCGCTAATCCATCCAGTACAAATCATGATTGTACCAGTCAAAAGTTAGGGGAGGAGCCAAAACAACCCTCAGAACTGTACTTGAACAATCCATGGGCCTTAGGAAGTCCCGCATACCTCGAACCCCCCTCCCCCAGGAGTTTCTATGATGAGCTCATCCCCCTCCTCAACCGAAAACGAACATTTCCCTGAAATTTTTTGTGTCTTCCCCTTTCGCACCAAAACGTTATTCCCTGGTTGTCCGGGCATTCCTCCCTTCAATCCATAGGGTTGGGTACGACGGCGATCAGAAAGGAGAGTGACCTCGGCGGATTGGAGAAACATATAGGCCCTCACGATTCCTTCTCCACCCTTCCATTGACCGGCCCCCCCCGACCCCGCTCGCAGAGCATACCGTGAAACTTGAAACGGATAGGCAAACTCCAGGGCCTCGACAGGAGTATTCAGGGTATTCGTCATGTGAGAATGGCGTCCGCTCGCCCCATCGTTTTTATGCCCGGCGCCCATCCCTCCCCCAATCGTTTCATAATAGGTAAAGGCCGATCCCTGCCCGTGATCCCACCCACCGATAGTCAGGTTATTCATCGTACCTTGACTGGCCGAAGGCACTCGCTCGGGACAGGCTTGGGAAAGCGCCCCAAACAACACGTCGACGATTCGTTGAGAGGTTTCAACATTTCCGGCAGCGACAGCCGCCGGTTTGCGAGCATTGACGACTGATGCGTCAGGAAGAATCAGTCGAATTGGGCGCAAGCACCCACTATTGGCTGGAATATCCAAACCCAAGAGGCATCGAAAGACGTAGGCGACTGAGGAAAGGGTGACAGGATACACGGCATTGATGCTACCTATACGCTGGGAATCCGTTCCCGAAAAGTCTACGGTCACTTCATCACCTCGGATCGTCACCAACACTCGAATACGAATAGGATCGGCAGAAAAGCCATCGTCATCCATCAGGTCTTCAAAACGATAATCGCCATCAGGCAGGTCCTGAATCAGTCGCCGGGTCATGCGTTCACTATACTGCAACAACCCATCCATATCCTGTAAAAAAGTTTGAACTCCCGACCGGTTTACTAAAGCGACCATCCGGTCATGGCCTAAATGATTGGCGGAAATCTGTGCCTGCAAATCTCCTTGTCGCTCACGAGGTGTTCGCACGTTGGCCATGAAGACATTCCAAAAATCCTGATTCTTCTCCCCTTTCACCAGGCATTTCACTGGAGGAAGGATGAGGCCTTCTTGAAAAATCTCTTGGGCCAATGGCATGGACCCAGCGGACATTCCTCCAATATCGGCATGATGGGCTCGGTTCGCCACAAATCCCAGAAGGCGCTCCTTCGCACCTTCACCTCCAAAAATCGGAGAAACGACGGTAATGTCGGGAAGGTGAGTGCCGCCCTGATAGGGATCATTCACCAATGCCATATCCCCGGATTCCAAATCCAACGACTCCAAACACGCTTTGACCGATAACGGCATGGCCCCTAAATGCACCGGAATATGTTCAGCTTGCACAACGAGATTGCCTTGGGCATCAAACACCGCGCAAGAAAAATCACGCCGTTCTTTGATATTGGGAGAAAATGCGGCACGCTGCAAATGCACACCCATTTCTTCGGCGATCGCCACAATCCGATGTTTCATGATCTCTGTACGAATAGGATCATCCACTTATGCCCCCTTCCCCACTCGAATGATTAAATTGGAATATGAATCCACCGTGGCTTCATCACCAGAATTCAAAAAGACCGTCGTATCATCCATCACAATGACAGCCGGTCCCTCAAGGGCATGGCCAGGCGTCAAACGATTCCCACGAAAATGTGGAACCGGTCGCACTCCCTCTTTGGTCCACACCGGGCGGTTTTCCCAGTAGGCTAACGAGGCATCTCGATTGCCCATGGGTTGATGAGGAATTTCCGGGGGAGCCACCAGACCCACCGCCTTCACTCGAACATTGACGATTTCTACGGGTAAATCTCTTTGACAGTACCCATAACGTTCCTGATGACACTCATCAAACATCCTGCGAAAATCCCTGCTCAGGGGAACATCTAGTTCATAGGATTGCCCGACATACCGCATATCCATCGAACGGGTGATGACAGCCGATGAAGAGCGAATGCCTTCTTGTTCAAGATCATTCTTTCCACGACGCACTAAGTCATCAAACGCCTCCTCCAATTGTTCAAAAGGAATGTACTCTTCCAGCATAACCGTGTGCACGTAATCAAGTTGGACATCGGCCACTAACATGCCAAGGGCAGACAGAGTCGCCGCCAAAGGTGAAATCAGCACATGGGGAATCCCCAAGGCACGTGCTAAGTCACAGGCATGCAATCCCCCTCCCCCTCCGAATGAGACCAGCACCATCTCACGAGGATCTTCCCCCCGTTCCACGGAAATGACTCGAAGAGCCCGTTCCATATGCGCATTGGCAATATCGATCATCCCCCATCCAAGAGTTTCGGGCAGTCCCAGCCCCGGTAGGGGAACAAGGGAAACGCCTTCCAGAAATTTTGAGAATGCCGTTCGGGTCAACTCGAGATGTAAATTCATGTTCCCCCCCAGAAAGCCATCAGGAGGCAAACGACCCAAGAGTACATGGGCATCTGTCACGGTAGGAATATATCCTCCCTTTCCATAGCAGACCGGACCAGGGTCGGCGCCAGCACTCTGTGGTCCGACGCGAAGATTTCCCCCTGCATCCACAAGAGCCTGTGATCCCCCACCCGAACCGACGGTATGAATATCAATGACGGGCACACGAATCGGACACCCACCGATTTCCGTCTCCGTCGTCACCTGTATGCCATTTTTCACCAAAGACACATCGGTCGAGGTTCCTCCCATATCGAACGTCAACAATTCTTGGAATCCAGCTAACTCAGCCATGTACTTGGCTCCAACTACCCCACCCGCGGGCCCGGAAAGAATGGAACGCACCCCATGGCCACGAGCCTGCTTCACGGAGATCCGGCCACCATTGGATTGTAAAACATGAAAGTCAAACGGTTGAGTCGCGTTCGCCAGTTTCCCTAAATAGGCGTCCAACACTGGAGAAACAAAGGCATTCACTACGGTGGTGCTCGTCCGTTCGTATTCACGAAATTCCGGAAGAATCTCGGACGAGGTAGTCACAAAGAATCCCGCCTGGCGGAGCCGAGTTGCCACCCAGTGCTCATGTGAAGAATTGATAAAGGAGAACAGGAAAGAGACCGCGACCGATTCGACCCTCTGGTCTTTGAATTGCGTAACAAGAGCGTCGACTTCTTCTTCCTGTAAGGGAACCACCACTCGACCTTCATGATCCATGCGTTCGGTAATTTCAAAACAGCGCTGAGAAGGCACTAACGGATCAGGAATCCGGGGAACAGGATCATAGAGATCCGGCCGGTCTTGTCGCCCAATGTTCAAAATGTCCCGAAATCCCGCAGTGGTCACCAAGGCTGTGATCGCACCTTTTCGTTCTAAGACAGCATTGGTCGCCACCGTAGACCCATGAACAATCCTTCCTTGTTTCATGTTCGAGGGATAGCCTGGCAGTCGTGAAAGCCCCTCAAGAACGGCTTCTGAGGGGTCATGTGGCGTGGATAATAATTTAAAACGAACAAGACCTTGGGCATCTTGGTCATACACGACAAAATCGGTGAACGTGCCACCAATATCCACACCGATCAACAGGAAAGTTGCCGTCGAATCCATAAGAGGCAGCTCGTGAAATCCGGATCGCCCAAAAAGAAGAATGGGTAAGGATACCTGAAGACTGATCCAAGGATGAAGAGAGAATTGAAAGTGGAAAACTCGAAACAGACCCAAAAGGGCGGAAGGCGGAGGATATTACCCCTTAATGATACCTTTTAATTCCACCAAACGGGGGCTTCCATTGGCATTATCTTGAATCGTTAACGTGGCATGGTGAATCCCTCGACTGTCGGAATTAAACGCAACGTGAATGGTACAGGAGTCTCCCATGGCCAACTTCACACCTTGGCACGTATTCTCTCTCATCGAGAAGGCAGAGGCACTTTTTCCATTAATGACAAAATCCACCACATGCAGCTGTCCCAGGCCGATATTGGACAGCCGAATTTGTTGAACGACGGGTTGTATCTGCTGAGATCCCACAGATTCAATTTCGAACACCAACAGGTCGGTACTCACACTGGGAAGAGGAATGGCTCCGTCACCACTTAACAGCACGGAAACACTATCGATATTCGTCCCGGCAGTGGCAAAATCAGGAAGATGATCTTGATTGAAATCCTGGACCACAACCGCCGCCGGAGTAGCCCCAACCCCAAAGTGTCCCGCAGAGCGAAATTGCCCTTTTCCGTCCCCCAACAGGATGGATAAACTATTGGAGTCACGATTCACCACAACCACATCCCGATCCTGGTCACCATTGAAATCGTGAATTGCGATGCCAACCGGGGCAAATCCCACTTTAATGGGGTCCAATGCCTGAAAGGTTCTGTCTTCTTGTTGAAGGAGGATACGGACGGAATCGCCGTAGAGGCTGGTAATGATCAAATCCCCTTTTTCATCATGGTTTACATCTGCACCGTGTATCGCACTCAGGGTAAACCCAGGCCGAATCTCTTGAGACCTGGTAAAGACCCCCTTCCCATCGTTTTCTAAGATGGAAACCAGCCCATTGGGAGATCGCCAACTGGGTTGGCTCCATGAAATAGCCAAATCGGGAAATGCATCCCCGGAATAGTCTTCAATGAACACCCCGGTAGGAAACATGCCATCTCGATCTGTCGTTTCATACTTGACCGCTTCCTTCAATCTTCCTTGTCCATCGTTGAACAACACGGCGATATCAAAAGGTGGGTAATAGCCAAACCGCCCACTATTGACCGCCACCACATCCACCCACCCGTCTCCATTCAAATCTTTTGCACCTAAAAAGGTCGTACCCTTTCCCGAATAATGCTTGGAACGCTTCCGAAAGAATCCGGTGCCTTCTCCTTTAAGGACCACCACCTGATCTGCCCCACTTAATCCCAGAATTAAATCCAACTCCCCATCCCGATCCAGATCAGCGGCAATAAGAGCTAAGGGAATTTTACCGACGCCAAAAGACACGGCTGAACGAAACGTCCCGTTTCCGTTCCCCAGGAGTATGGATACATCATCAGAGGTGCCATTAACCGTCGCCAAGTCCCACAACCCATCACCATTAAAATCTCCACCGGCTAAGGCTTGAGGGGAACGTCCAACGGGGATGCTTGGGGTTGGGGTATACGAAAGATTCTGGGCGGAAATATCTGCCACAACCCCTGAAACCCATACCGTACCAAGGAAGCAAACGATCAAGCGCCAGCTTTTGACATTCCTGTTCATCCTGTCGATCCTGTAAATTCTTTCACCAACGCAATCTCAATCTCATCATCCGCAGATCGACCACGGTTTCTGATATGAGCCGGCCAATCCGGGTAGTTGCGAAGAGTATGAAAAATGGCCTTAATCACTTCAGGTTTGATACGCGTTTCCCACTCCTCAGCCCATACCATGTCATCCTTTTCACCTTCATAGGATTCAGGAAATTGGGCCTCTAATTGAAAACGGAGATTAAACGTCGTTTCTTCTTGATACATAATTTATCTTCTCCTAACCAACCTAATGAAGTTCCCACGAAGAAACATGTGGAAGAACTTGGCACGTGTCTTCTATAATAGCTTTATCATTTCAACTCAACGGAGGTCCAGAAACGATGCCGATTTTTGCCTATACGTGTCAGGGCTGCACTCACCAATTTGAACTCATAGTCCACGGATCGACCATTCCAATTTGCCCGGAATGCCAGGGAACAAACTTGGAAAAACAACTCACCGCGTTTGCTGTGGGAGGCACTGATGGAGGGATGGATTTTGCGGAAAGTCCAGGGGGATGTGGAACCTGTGGAGATCCGCGCGGACCCGGGGCTTGCTCTATGAATTAATGTTCTAAGGAATGCCCATTTTGGGCCATTGATCGGCCAAACCCGATACCCATTAGGGGCCTCGAACGTCTAATGTGTTTAATACCCCTTCAACGATGCCAATGTGGGCATAGATTTTTTCCGCTTGCGAGGGCATCCCTTTTGCCCAAATCATAGCCTCCTCGATTCCCTTCACCTGAACAAATTCTTTTCCAAAAAATTGAATCGGAAACCCTCTGGAAGACGGGGCACCTTGGGTTTGTCGTATAGTTTCCATGGCTTGCTCAAAATATCCATGCTGGGCTTGTAGAGTAGCCAGCCGCCACACGGCCATTATTCTGACCCCTTGCTTATCATCTTTTGAAATTCGTTCAACCTTTTGCTGAATCCTTTTTAGATCTTGGGGAGTAATCAGGTCCAACACCGGTGTGTGGGAAAAAAAACTCCAAAGAGATCCGTCGATATTATTTGGATCTTCCATCTCATCTAGAGCATCAACCGCCCGGTGGACCAGTTTCGTTGCTACTTTCACACGGCCGAGTTCCCATTCTCCTTCAGCAAGGAAAAGGAAAGCATGCACCTTCGACGATAGATCTTTCACCGTCAGAACCTCTTGCCTTGCCTTCATCAGCAATGCAGAAGCCAGGTCCTTGTGATCAGATTGACTGAGTTGTTTGGCAAAATCAGCATATTGCGCAACCCTGGAACTAGCTTCCGAGATTATCTCTATGGCCTGAAGAACCTTTTTCACCGATTCCTTAAATGGTTCGTGCATTCCCCATTTATGCTCCAATTGAGCGATCTCGAGGCACAACCCTGCTCGCCTATCATAATCCGTTACCCCTTGAACCAAGGTTTTAGCCCGGGCCAACTCCTCAGCAGCCCTCGCTTTTCTATTCAACTCAAATTGATGGCCCGCTCCATCGACCGCAAACCTGGCCTTGGCCTCCGGATCGTCCAAGCTATCCATCAATCGTTGACTTTGAGCCAGGATCGCTCTGGCTTTGGCTTCATGGCCGTTCTTGGCCTCTTGGAATCCAATGTTTCGCAGAGCATGCGCACGAATCCTCTCATCAACAATCATATGAGCCGTTTCCAACGCTTTGCCTATTTTTCCTGCTCGCAAAAAGGTCCGAGAAATCATAGGCAGATCTCCATCCATCCCATGCCGTGATAGATGCATCCGGAGGGATTCCAAAGCCCCTTCAGCTGTTATGGCTGCATCTTCAAGAAAGCCCGACTGGACTTGCGCGGCCCCAATCGCGGAAAGAGGGAGGAGTAAGAGATCATGATCTTGGGAAAGTCGTACCGCACGAACTGCCGTAGCACGAAGTCCTTCACGGTCCCGCACTTTTCCTTGTCCTTTCGCCGCTTCTTCAAGCAAGTTGACTTTGTCTCTGGCAATCCAAGATGGACGAGATAGTGAAAAATTTTCATCTGGCAAATTTGGGATTTCCGCGCTGGCCTCCCGAAGGATCGTTTTCGCCAGCTGCAATATCTCATCTTTTGTCGGCTCGTTCGCAGCCGCAGGTATCCCTAGGAACATTCCTGGAAGGAGAAGGAAGGGCAGTGAAGCTTTCGAGAAATAAACCAGGTATTGAAAGAAATTCATTCCTTTCTCCTTTACCCTGACCGACTTCTACCGAAGGCCCATTCTGTCCCGTCCTCACCAAAACATTCGTCGCTCTTCAGAAACTTTTTCAACAATCCTTCTAGATGTCTCATTTATTTCTCAATATTTTTTGAAAAACTCAGACCGGGAGCTTCAATGAGAAAATGAAAAGCCGAAGGTTTCAACAAAGAATGGTGTAACAACCTGATCAGGGGCTTAGGAGAGGTACAATTTCTTTTATAGAAAGATTCCTAGTTTTTTTAATCGTAATCGGTCAAGAACATCTTGGTGTTCAAGGTCATCGGTCGATTAATCTGCTCGACCATTCAAATGCTCATTCCCGTTTAACCCATCCTCTTGCGGATCAATCCACGTTTTCATAGGAAAACCTAACGAATCTTCACCCACGCCATAAAACAGGGCATGGGCCGAGACGAGGTAGGTCATCCACCCTACCCCTCCGTCGACTTCAATCACCCGATACTGCGCATCCTTCGATTCCGGAAGGGCTGGCTGCAACCCAGGGACAATCATCATTACCCGATGAACACTGACATGAGGCGAAACCTCCTGTTCCGTCTCCGGATACCGGAACGCCATCATGCCATTAGGAAGAAGAGTGTGTTGAATGAACGATTTGAATTGAAAGGCTGAGGGATTGAGTTGGGACTCACAAGAGAGGGCAGGAAGCGGACTGCTTAAGAGCAGCAGAAACAAGGATATGGGCACGAAAAAGTTGAGAGGACCATCTCTGAAGCCTCCCATAGGACACCTCCTTGTTGGGAATCTTCAAGACTGCTTTTTTCTCTATAGTGTTTTATCGGTCCCATCAGGAAAAAAGTTAAATTTAACTCAAAAAGACCTTAACCATTAAATGGGATGGCATTGATTTTTTAGGGTTTTTCGAATGTCCCACATAGACATTCAGGTTTTTTAGAACATGGGCGTGCATTGGGAGCCCCAAGCACCACAGATCAAAGGGCTCCCGACCACTGAGAGAATTCAGGCAGATTGCGTAGCCGGAATCATATGCACATCTCGTTGGGGGAATGGAATCGTGATGCCCTCGCGATCGAAGGTGATCTTCACCTGCTCATGCATGTGAAAAAAGACCGCCCAATAATCAGCGGGCTTGACCCAAACCCGCACTAACATATTGATGGAACTGTCCGCATGCTCCTTGACATAGACTTCCGAAGCCGGTTCTGGCAACACACGGGAATCCTGCGCGATTACATCCTGAAGGATCCGTTTCGCTTGTAAGACATCATCCCCATAACTGATCCCAAAGGTCATATCCACACGACGTTCCGGTTCTGCATTCAAATTCGTCAAACACCCGTTTGAGAGTAATCCATTGGGGATGATAATCCTTCGATTATCCAAAGTCGTGAGGATCGTGACAAAAATCTGAATTTCTTTCACCACACCTAAATACCCTTGGGCTTCGATGAGATCTCCGACTTTAAAGGGTTTAAAAAAGAGGATCAGGACACCACCAGCAAAATTGGCCAAACTCCCCTGCAAGGCCAATCCCACCGCCAGTCCAGCAGCCCCTAACATAGCGATAAAAGACGTCGTTTCAATTCCAACCATCGAGGCAACACTAATGATCACCAGGGCTTTGAGAAGCACCCCACCTAAATTCACCAAAAACCGACGTAAGGTGATTTCCACCTGACTGCGTTCGAGACCATTTTCTATGGCTCTCATGACTCGTTTAATCACCGCAAACCCGATGAGGAGCGTGACGATTGCCAACAACAATTTTGGGCCATAACTCATGATTAATTCCGTGGCGGTTTGGGTCAATTGCTCAATGTTCAGCATGGCGAGGATCCTCCTTACAAAATGGTAAAAGGATGGGGGCAAGAAGACTTAGCATACTTAGAGAAATGATTCAAAAAACCGGAAGGGCTTCTGAAACCGGGAACAGGAAACACCATGTGGTAGATCAGATCCGGAACTAGCCCGATGCAGAGGAACGCACGCCTAGAATAGTAAAGGTTGAAATGTTGGGAATAAGGAGAGAAGAGGTTATTCAGAACTTCCGAGCATATCATCGATCAGGGGACGATTGAGATCTTCACAGCCAGGACAAATTAGATCAAAAAAGGTTTCATGATCTTCAACATAGTTTTTTTCGTCTACAAGCTTTTCTTCATGAATCAGGTCATGACAATAGGAACACAGAATCATCAACCCTCGCATGACCGATACTGTTTTACGCTTACCCCCGCTTGTCATTTTTCATGAATCCCCTTTCCCTCTTTATGACCATCCCCGCTGTTGGGCCAGAAAAAAATCCTCCTGTTCAAGATCCACTCCACATACCGGACATTCGATGGGCTCATCGGCCGGTGGAACTTGGACCGGCGTATCCTGGACCTGGCCTTGACAGACATGATAGAACTTTCCACGGGCATGCTCATCATCCAAAATATCTGACTCATACTTTAAAATCATAATGTTCTCCCTAGAATCGACTCATACGATAGAAATGTATCATACGGATAGGAACCCTGCGCAATCCCCAACTTTCACCCATGGCTTTTGACGAGGATTATCCATTGACTCACATCGGTTGGCATCTATTCGTATTGTTGACCTTGTCCATAAGTCTCTGGACACCTCACGCCATAGCCCTTTCAAGGAATCCTCTGGCCCAACAAGAAACCTTACATCTACACCCCATCACAGGACATACATTTTCCAAACCCCTTTTCTTGACAACCGCTCCAGGTCAAGCTGATCGAGTATACATCGTTGAACAGGATGGGCGCGTGCTTGTCCTTCATCACGATAGTGATACACCTACATTGTTCCTGGATATCTCTACTAAGCTTTCAACGGGAGGAGAACGTGGGCTTTTGGGGTTGGCATTCCATCCCCATTACGACAAGAATGGGCGGTTATTCCTTAACTATACCCGAAGAGAAGATCGAGCCACGGTATTAGCTGAATACCATGCTCCGGCCAACCAGTCTCACGATCAGAAAGAATCGATTCTATTAATAATTCCACAGCCCTATGGGAACCATAATGGCGGAATGATTGCCTTTGGTCCCGACCATTTCCTATACGTCGGCACGGGTGACGGCGGAGCGGCAGGAGATCCGGAAAACCGAGCTCAAAATGTTGATGAATTACTCGGAAAATTTTTACGGATCGACGTCGATGGCAAGACTCCCTATGACATTCCGCCCGGCAACCCTTTTATCAAAGGCAAGGGAAAACCAGAAATCTATGCCGTTGGCCTTCGAAACCCCTGGCGCTTTTCCTTTGACCGAGACACCGGCGAGTTATGGGCAGGGGACGTGGGGCAAAATGCATGGGAAGAAATTGATCTCATTCAAAAGGGCGGGAATTACGGATGGAGATTCATGGAAGGCAACCACTGTTACCATCCCCGCCAAAACTGCAAGACGCGCCCTGACTTGACCCTACCCAAGACCGAATACCGACATGAGGACGGAAGATGTTCTGTCACGGGAGGGTATGTCTACCGTGGACAAAACATTCCTCAACTGAGAGGCACGTATCTGTTTGGAGATTTTTGTACGGGTGAAATTTGGGGGTTTAAGGACGGCCAGACCCAATTACTCTTGGATACCGACCTACAAATCTCTTCCTTTGGAGAGGACACCCAGGGCGAGATAGTTGTCGTGGGACATGGAGGAACAATCTTTAAGATTGTTCCAACCCGAAACTAGAATTTCTCAACTTTCTTGAAGAGCTCGATCTCATCCAGAACCTTCCCCACTCCATACACGACAGAAGTCAGGGGGTCTTCCACCGTGATGATCGGTAAGTTAGTTTCCTCCTGAAACCGAGTGGCCAAACCGGGCAATAACGATCCTCCCCCGGTGATTACCACACCTTTATCGATGATATCTCCAGCTAATTCTGGTGGAGTATTCTCTAAGGCCGTCCGGAGGGCATTAACGATCGCATGGATGGGATCCTCCAAGGCTTCCCGTATTTCCGAATCATTCACGACGACCGTTCGAGGAATCCCGGAAATCATGTCACGGCCCTTGACCATCATCGTTTGGGCCTGCTCGAGAGGATACGCCGACCCAACCTCGATTTTCACCCGTTCAGCCATATGATCCCCAATCAGGAGATTATACCGTCGTTTGATATAGCTCATAATCGCATCATCCATCGAGTCGCCAGCCACCTTCACCGATTCACTACAGACGATCCCACCCAACGAAATCACGGCAATGTCCGTCGTGCCCCCTCCGATATCCACCACCATATTCCCAGAAGGCTCGGTAATCGGCAGACCTGCACCGATAGCCGCCGCGACGGGTTCTTCAATAAGATAGACTTCGCGGGCACCCGCTTGAGAAGCCGATTCACGAACCGCCCGTTGCTCAACCTCCGTAATACGGGATGGCACGCCGATGATACAACGGGGCCGGACAAACGCCCGTCGGTTGTGAGATTTGGTGATAAAGTATTCCAACATCCGCTCGGTCATCGCAAAATCGGCGATCACGCCCTCTTTGATCGGTCGAATGGCGACAATATTTCCTGGAGTTCGACCAACCATCCGCTTAGCCTCAATCCCGACCGCTAACACGGAATTGGTCTGCTTTTCCAATGCCACCACGGAAGGTTCACTTAACGTAATACCTTTCCCCCGGACGTAGACCAGCGTCGTCGCCGTCCCTAAATCAATGGCTAAATCGCTTGAAAACCAACCTAAAATATCACTCAACCCAGGCATGAGCCCCCCATATGGCAATTCAGTGAATTAGAGAAATCGTGAGTTTCGAGCCCATTGGGCACTACCGACATATATCGGGTAACAACTTGTAAAAATAAAGGAATATGGAAAAAATTTCCAAAAATTTACGGGAACATGAGAAGCCATCGGCTCTTCCTTGAGACCAAGCTCCCTTCAAACCTTAGGAATGGGATCGTTCTCCAGACCTCATGTCGGAGAAGACGATCGGTCAGTGTGGGAGGATGAAAGCCTGAGGACTCTTCCACAAAACCCAAGACAGGCTAGGCGATCACTAGGTTCTTGTCAAGACTTTTCCTACCACACACGCACACTCGACTGATGTTATTTTTTTTCCAATGTGTTTTTCATTGATGACCAATGACAAAACTTGCTCTCGACTATGGGTATGGTATAAGTAGGAAGAGACGCTCACAACGTCCCATCTTCGATTCTTCCAAAAGAAGAAAGAGTTAGCCAAGATTGTGTCCAAAAAAGTTCTCCTCCTTGTCCTGAGTTTCGGCCTTATTGCCCTCTACCTTGGACTGATCGGCAATGCCCGCTGGGGCGATGCTCAACCGCCGGAAATCACTCTAGAACAACCCTTCGACCTCGTAGGTCCCTCCACACCTTTAATCGTTCGTATTCAAGATCAAGGAACAGGCCTGCGAGATGTGTCGATTCGAATCATTCATAATCTGGAAACCTTCGTGCTAGCTGACGAGTCCTTTCCCTCGGAAGGAACCTTATCCCTCGCGGGAGGCAAGGAACATGAATTTACCTTTGATCAGATTCCCTATGCCCGAACAGACCTTCCCCGACGTCAAGGACAGGCCAAATTAATTATCACCGCACGAGATTATTCTTGGCGAAACTTATTTGAAGGAAATGGCAACCGGATCGAACAAGAATTCACCCCACAATTTACTCCACCACGACTCGAACTCTTGTCACCCCCGACCACGATCGTTCAAGGAGGGTCAGCTGTCGTACGATATCGCGTCATTCCGGAAGTCCCCAAACACGGGGTAAAAATCGGCTCCGCTTTCTTCCCTGGATTCCCTGCTCCGGATAAGGCCGGAATGTTCGCCTTTATCGCGTTCCCGTACAACGCGCCATCTTCCACCCCAATCCAATTACTCGCCGATGATGGATTTGGGAATTCCGCGCTGATGAATGTGGATTTTCATATTAAACCCAGATTCTGGCGCACACGACAGATTAAAATCACTGACAAGTTCATGAAAAAAACCATCCCGACCATTTTGACGCAAACTCCGGAGCTCACCAGCCAAGGAGACTTGCTCCAAGATTATATCCAGGTCAATGACACACTTCGGAAGATAAACAACAAAACCATTGCCGACCTCGCAAAAAAAAGTCAAAAGGACTTTTTATGGAAAGGGGCTTTTCGCCAATGGTCTGGCTCAGCGGTTCAAGCCTCATTTGCTGATCATCGGGAATACATGTATAAGGGTAAAGTCGTCGACACTCAAGATCACCTAGGGATTGATCTTGCCATTACACGGCACTATCCCGTCGAAGCCGGCAATTTTGGGTCTGTACTTTTCGCGGGGCATTTGGGTATCTACGGGAACACTATTATCATAGATCACGGATACGGATTGCTCTCCTTGTACGCGCATCTTTCTTCGATTGAAGTAAAAGTTGGGGATATGGTGGAAATTGGGCAACTTATCGGAAAGTCGGGAACCACAGGTTTGGCCGCCGGGGATCATTTGCATTTTAGTTTAATTCTGCATGGAGAACAGGTGAATCCCAAGGAGTGGTGGGACCCCTTTTGGGTGAAAACCCGCATCAAAGATAAGCTGGGCTTGCCTTCACTGACGAAAGCCACTGAGGAAGAACCAAAGCCAACCTCTAAGGAATTGGGTCCGGAACCGCCTCCTGTTCCCTAGATGAACGATTCTGTATTCGCACTCGTTTCACAACTTGAGTGATTTCATCTGCAGTCCGCGTTGACTGAAAAGCAGAAAATTACGTCATGCCTAAACGTCCTCGATCCAATTCCCAATCACCCGCAAAAGACTCCAATCACATCACTCCGGTCCCACTCGATGAGACGACTCGACAGCGGTACCTGAATTACGCGTTATCCGTCATCACCTCACGTGCTCTACCCGACATTCGGGACGGATTAAAGCCGGTCCAGAGACGAATTCTTTTTTCCATGTACCACAATCATCGTCTGACTCCTGACAGACCACCGATCAAGAGCGCCAAGGTCGTGGGATCGGTGATCGGGGAATGGCATCCTCATGGAGATGTAGCGGTCTACGATGCCATGGCCCGTATGGCGCAACCTTGGTCTCTCCGCAGCACGCTCGTGGACGGTCATGGGAATTTTGGTTCACAAGATGGGGATCCACCCGCCGCTTACCGGTATACCGAAGCCCGGCTCACACCCTTGGCTTTGGAACTCCTCAATGAACTCAACAAAAACACCGTGGACTTTCAGCCCAATTACGATGGGAAAGGCGAAGAGCCCATCGTCCTTCCCTCACGATTTCCCAATCTCTTGGTCAATGGTTCCACGGGAATTGCCGTCGGGATGGCGACCAACATCCCCCCCCATAATTTGGGCGAAGTGATCGAAGCCTCGATCGCACTCATCAAAAACCGAAACATCACGATTTCCGATCTCATGAAATCAGTGAAGGGCCCCGATTTCCCCACGGGAGGTGAGATCCTGAACAACCGGACGGAAATCAGGGAAATATATGAAACCGGGCAAGGCTCCATCCGTCTGCGAGGGGAATATGAAGTCAAAACGCTTGGCGGGGGCAAATCTGAGATCATCATCACATCCATTCCGTTTGCGGTCGATAAATCCACGATCGTGGAACGCATCGGTGAACTCATCATCGGCAAAAAAATACCTCAACTCGTCGATGTCCGAGATGAATCCACCACAGACGTTCGAATCGCCTTGGAGACACAAAAGGACGCCGATCCTCACTTGGCCATGGCGTACTTGTTTAAGCACACGCCTCTTCAAAATAATTTCTCCGTCAACCTGACCTGCTTAGTCCCCATTCCCCATTCCTCGGTTTCCCGCCCAGATTGTTTGGACCTCAAACAGATGCTGGAACATTTTGTCGATTTTCGGTTTACGACCGTCAAACGGCGCCTCACCTATGATTTGGAAGTCTTGGAACGACGGATTCACATCCTGAAAGGGTTTCAGACGATTTTTAACGCGTTGGACCAAGTCTTAAAAATCATCAGGCAAAGCGAGGGAAAAGCCGATTCAGCCCAAAAGCTGCAACGGCGTTTCGGGCTGGAGCCCGTTCAGACCGAAGCGATCCTGGAAACCGCAATCTATAAATTATCGAAGACTGAAATCCTGAAGATGCTGGATGAGCTCAAGGACAAGCAGCGGCAGGCCAAAAACCTCAAAACCCTCTTAGGGTCCACGAAAAAGCTTTGGGAAGTCGTAACCAAGGAGTTACAGGAGGTCACCACCACGTTTGGCGACAAACGCCGCTCTAAAATCGGTCGTCGACAAACCGAAGTCGTGGAATTTGACCCCGATGCGTTTCGTGTCAAAGAGGATGCCATCATCACCGTCTCGGCCGATGGGTGGATCCGCCGTGTCGGCATGATTAAAGACCTTTCCAAGGCTCGGGTGCGTGAAGGGGATCGTCTCATGACGATTCTTGGAGGCAATACGGTCGAATCCGTCGTCTTCTTCTCCAATTACGGCAGCGCGTACACCATTCGAATCGGGGACATCTCTCCGGCCCGCAGTGGATATGGAGATCCCGTCCAGAAACTTTTCAAATTCAAGGATGGCGAACGCATCGTGGGAGCCCTCAGCTTTGACCCCAGATTACAACCCACAAACGGAACTTTACCGGGTAAGAAGAAAGGACCCGCGCTCCCGCTGTTCGATCATCTTTCTTCGGAAAATGCCAAACACCTGGGCGAAGCCATCGCCGTCACCTCCAGCGGGATGGGCCTTCGATTTGAACTCAGTTCCTTCCTGGAACCCTCCACGCGTCTAGGGAGGAAATTCTGCAGACTCAAAGAAGGAGAAGAAGTCATCGGGGTAAAACAAGTCATTACACCACTCAAGAAAACCGTCGCGGCCGTGGCCACCACCCGTGGACGGGCATTGTTGTGTCGAGCTGAAGATATTGCTCAACTCGCGGGGCCGGGACGAGGGGTCATCGTCTTAAAAACCGACCCCAAGGACAAGGTCATCGGGTTCAATCTTTTGTTCAGTAAAGATGACCAATTGGTGCTGATGAAAGAAAGTGGCGGAACGCTTCCTGTCTCACTCAGAAAATACCAAGTGGTTGGCCGCGGCGGGAAAGGTCATCAACTGGTTAAACGAGGCCGCCTGGCCGGAATGGCCCCTGGTGACCTGACAATCCCGAATCTACAGTCAGAGTCAAACGAATAACCTCCTTACTAACACCGATAGAATAAAAGGTCCACCATCCAACCATACAAAGGATTGCTCCATGGCAAAGACGTATGATGCGACAGACATCGTGGTGCTCGAGGGGATCGAGCCTGTTCGGCGTCGCCCCGCGATGTATATCGGAGGAACCGATAAGACGGGCCTTCATCATCTGGTCTGGGAAATCTTGGACAATGCCATCGATGAAGTCATGAATGGCCATGCCACCCAGATTACGGTCGAACTGGATAAATCAAAAGATGGCATACGCATCACCGATAACGGTCGCGGCATTCCTACCGACAAACACCCCAAACACAAAAAGTCGGCCTTGGAAATCATCATGACTACCCTTCATGCGGGAGGAAAATTCGATACCGGCAGTTACATTCACTCCGGTGGCCTCCATGGTGTCGGCGCCTCGGTGGTGAATGCCCTTTCTCGTTATCTTGAAGTCCAAGTCAAACGGGATGGAAAGGAATGGGAGCAAACCTATCAAGCCGGAAAACCTCAGGGATCCGTCAAGTCAAAGGGCAAAGCACGAGGATCCGGAACATCCGTCTATTTTCGTCCAGACCCCAAGATTTTCGGAAAATCCACTCAGTTCGATCCTGCTCTGCTGGCCGACACTTTAGATGCCAAAGCCTACCTGCACAAAGGATTGAAACTCTCTTTTAAAGATGGGCCGACCGGCAAATCCCAACAATTCCACCATGAAAAGGGGATCCAGGAGTTTCTGGGCAAGCTGGTCGCCGATCGCGGGAAAAAGCCCACAGTCGATTTCGTGTTTTATCTCGAGCGGCAATTGGGATATGGAAACGGAGGTTCGAACGGCAACGGTCAGAGCTTGGGAATAGAGGTCGCACTTCAATGGACTGATGAGCCGGCCGAATACGTGAAAAGTTATGTGAACGGGGTAGCCACACCCAATGGCGGCACCCACGAATTAGGGTTGCGAGGAGGTATCGTCAAAGCCGTTCGAAATTACCTCGAAACGCATAACCTCATTCCCAAGGGTCTTTCACTCCAGGCAGAAGATATTCGAGAGGGATTAGCGGCGGTGCTGAGTGTTCTGGTGTTACAGCCACAATTTCAGGGCCAAACCAAAGAACGATTGAATAATCCCGAAGTCCAGGCGCAAGTAGATAGTGTGGTGCGACCCGCGCTGGAAACCTATCTCAATGAAAATCAAAGTGTGGCAGAAACGCTGGTCGGTCGAATGATCTTGGCGGCCAGAGCCCGAGAGGCCTCCCGGGAAGCCTCCAAAGCCGTTATGCGCAAATCTGCGGTCAGCCACCGATTGAATCTCCCGGGGAAATTGGCCGATTGCCAAAGCACCGATCCAACCGTGAGCGAACTGTTTATCGTCGAGGGTGACTCTGCCGGAGGCACGGCGAAGCAAGGCCGGGACCTCAAAACCCAGGCCATTCTACCCATTCGCGGAAAAGTCCTGAACACCGAAGAGCTCAGCCTGGGCAAAGTCGTCGAAAACAAAGAACTCGCAGACTTGGTGAAAGTCCTGGGTTGTGGCATCGGCAAGGATTTCGACCATAAAAAACTTCGGTACCATAAAATCATCCTGTTGATGGACGCCGACATTGACGGCTACCATATCAGTACTTTGTTGCTGACATTTTTCTTTCGACACATGCCCGGACTCATTCGCCAGGGTCATGTCTATATTGCTCAACCGCCCTTGTACCGGATTGAACTCGGCAAAGACATTCGGTGGGCCGGAACGGACGAAGAAAAAACGCGAATTATCAGCGAGGCCCGCAGTAATGCCAAGCCTACCATCAGCCGGTTTAAAGGGTTAGGAGAAATGTTCCCGCAACAATTAAAGGAAACCACGTTGCAGCCAGCCACACGGCGACTGTTAAAAGTTGAGTTACAGAACGAACTCCAAACCGATCAGACCTTTCACGACCTCATGGGAAAACGCACGGAAGCCCGTTATGATTTTTTGATGGCCAATGCCGGGTCGGTCGATAATCTTGATGTCTAGCGATCCGTTCCTTTTGAGTCTCTTGAATAAAGCCCCATCATAACGGAACAGATAGAGGAATGTGGTCCGAGGCCAAAGAGCCAGCTGAACCAAGAAACAATCCTGAAGTTCAGCTGGCCCCTTAAAAAAGGAGGAGTGATTAGGTAGTTACTTTAATGGTGTAATTTCCCGTACCGGACGTCGAATTATAATGCCGGACTTGGGCAAAGTAGGAACCGGGGGCAAGATTAGCCGTAATCCGAGGATTATATCCTTCTCCACCATCATCATCTTCGTCAATAAGCTGCGTTTTGTTATCGGGTCCAAACAATTTCATCACGAGATCCGTTTGACCTCCCGTCTCGATGGTGTAGCGCCCTGGCTTTGTGACCTTAAACGTAAACAAATCTTCTTCCCCAGCCAATCCAATACTCGCGGCAACACCGGAAGTTTCAATAACCGGCAATTCAACGGCTTCGGTTTCTCCCCGACCAGGATACGCCTGCGCACTGGCAATGAAATCCTTATCCATTTTTGAGAGAACTTCGTTGTCTTTTGTGGCAATCCCATTCAATGTCCATTCCACAGGGAAGAAATACAACATGATCGAGTCGGGATCGAATTCCGTTCCACGGATTTGATCCACTGAATATTTATTCAACACATTATGTCGAATTTGATCAACTGACCAAAAATTTGGTGGTCCACTCAATGCCTGAATTACCACCGGCTCATTCCAGACAATGCCGCCGTCCGGATTTTGATGTTCATGATGGAGCCCAATGGCATGGCCAAATTCATGTGCCGGCGTTCCTCCATCGGTAAATCCTAGATTCATCGTTGGAGCATTCATGGAAATTTCTCGGGCATCCGTCCCTACATATGACCAGGCCCCATCATTCGGATCAAACGCAATTCGAATTTCTGCGTTGGGCGAATTATTAAAGTCAAAATCCAAGTTGGCATGCTGGGTCCACCACCCGGCTTGTTCTTTAACCAAATCATGTTGAGCGGAAGTCCCTCCCAAAAAACGAACTTGGAGGGTCGAACCACTAATCCATAACCGTCTAAAATCAATAATAGCCCTTGCGGGTCCCCCACGCATAAACCTCATGCGCTGTGGCCGATTCAGGTCTCGGGGCAACACTCGATCAGTACAAAATCTGTAGGAAGACGGCATGATAAACCTCCTTGTTGTCAGAGTTTAATAAAGGGTATCTGGGGAATACCGATTTCCTCAATAACATTCCAGACGCAAATTCTAGACCAGGGAAATTATTAGGATCTCCCTAATCGACAACAGCCCGTGAGCTATTTTATGTCGCCCATGGATTCACGAAGCAGTCAGGTTCATATGCATAAAAAACGGTACAGCCCGCCTAAAATCCCAGTGCTTGCAGGGCGTTTTCCACAAAATGTTTTACTTAAACCGGGGATAGCGCACATGAAAAAATATGTATCTAAGGAGATACCGGTTGTATCCTTTTATATACAATTTCCAAAGAATGACTTAACCCGCACACCATAACCAGGAGAGAGGGCTCCCAGGACGCTCCTAGCAACCCCTGTGATCGCTCCCAATCTCTACACTAAGTCCATTATGCTTCACCCTGACTGCCCGATCATCGACAGGCATACCTCGTTTCACTATTTCTCTTCTTTCTTCCCTCTATTTTTTATCCTCGACCTGTCAAAGGGTAGAAGGGCAAGCCACCTCACCAGATCAATAGGTCGAAACCCAAACCATGAATAGGAAAAAGAAAGGGGGCAGTAGGGTTTGAGCCACCAGAGCTCTAGGCATTGTGTCCAATCACAACCCTAGGAAAGCTAAACAAACTTCGTTCACGACATAATCCTGTAGGTTTTGGCAGGCACAGTTAGCGTGGACATGCTTTTACGACACGCCATTGAATACCTCAACAAGGTTTTTGAGAATATATTGCATCGGCGAAAATACACTCCTTCCGGTTTCTTCATTCTTAAGAACCCATTCTCTGCTTGACCATCGCTTAGGGACCTGAGATGCTACACACAAACCGATGAATGATTACTCTAATCCCCATTCCCCTAAGACTTCCTTGGACATCGTCAGACATTATCATGAACAAACCAAACATGAATTTAATCGTTTTGCCCGATCCCTTGGGTATTTAGACTGGGCCAACCAACCCGATCCCTTCCGACGATTTGAAGGTGCTCAGCTAATTCCCCTGCCTCATCTGGCTCTAGATCAAGATCCGAAATCTCCCCCCTACAAATCCCTTTTCGAGTCGAGTCCGATCCCTAATCAACCAGTAACCCTGGAAACCCTCTCACGATTTTTTGAATATGCCCTCTCTCTCACCGCCTGGAAAGAATACAACGGCACGCGTTGGGCCCTTCGAAGCAACCCATCCAGTGGAAACCTTCATCCCACCGAAGGCTATGTGATAATCGGCAATCAACCTGAGTTGGAATTGAAACCTGGAGTGTACCACTATGCCCCGAAGGAGCATGCCCTCGAACATCGTTGGGCCCCGACAGCAGAACACATCATTCCTCTTTTTAGGGGAATCCCAAAGGGTGGCTTTCTCGTCGGGCTTTCGTCTATCCATTGGCGGGAGGCCTGGAAATATGGGGAACGGGCCTTTCGGTACTGTCAACATGATACCGGTCATGCCATTGGAACCCTGCGAATCGCGGCCGCCACGTTAGGCTGGAATCTGGTCTTGTTGCATGACATTTCTGATAAAACGATTGAACGACTACTTGGACTCTCACGCTCACAAGACTTTGAAGGGACCGAGCGAGAGTACCCCGAACTCATCGCTGCAGTCTGGCCACCAAATTCCTATGGTCAATCACACGTGAAATTTACTCTTCCGGAACTCGATGAAGCTTTTTTCCAAACTGGCACTTGGAAAGGTCACGCCAATCGTCTGAGTAAAGATGACCAGGTGATCTGGGACATCATCGACGAAGTCACGGGTGCTTCATGGAAAGAAGAGGACCATACCAATATCGCCTCGTACGAGCCGGTTGTGCATAAGGGATCAAACCCGAAACATGAAAACCAAGAATCATCTCCTGAAGAGAACATCTTAGCCGGTCAAATTATTCATCAACGACGCAGTGCCGTCGCCTTCGATGGGAGAACCGGGCTTTCGGCGGATAGATTCTTTACCATGTTGCAACGCATTATGCCCAAAGGCATCCAGCCCCTGGCAGAACGACCGATGCCCTGGGACGCCATTCCCTGGCACCCAACCATCCATTTGGTTCTGTTTGTCCATCGAATCACCGATCTGTCCCCTGGGCTCTATTGGCTCAATCGCAGTCCTGAACGTCATCATTGGTCTTACTTTCAAGACAGAATGCACCAACAGTTTGCCTGGACGACTCCCCATGACTGCCCTCCGGACCTCCCCTTGCATCTATTGGAGGAGGGCAATGCTCAAAAGTTGGCTATGCAGCTGAGTTGCGGACAGGAAATCGCCAGCGATAGCGCCTTTGCCCTGGGAATGGTGGCCGAATTTGATGAAAGCTTGGAAAAATTCGGCCCGTGGTTTTATAAACGTCTGTTCTGGGAGACGGGACTCATCGGACAAGTTCTGTACTTGGAGGCCGAAGCGGCCGGGATTCGTTCGACGGGCATCGGCTGCTTTTTTGACGATCCGGTCCATCGAGTATTAGGGTTTCACCCCCAAACCATCTGGCAATCGCTGTATCACTTTACGGTCGGGGGACCCCTGGATGACGGCCGTCTCACCACCCTCCCTCCTTACGGCCCACATGTTATGTAAAGAGTACTTGGATTTCATCACATTGTTGTGTATAATAAGTGTGTAAGTGTATAGGAATTACATATCATGGCCACTCGTGTCCAAGTTATCCTAGAAGAAGCTGAACGGGAAGCTTTTCGAACGAAGGCGGAACAGGAAGGCATGTCCTTAAGTGCGTGGCTTCGTCAGGCCGGCAAAGACCGGTTGTCCGCAAAAGCTCACGAAAAAACCATTCAGACCGTCAAGGATCTCCGCCGCTTCTTTAAAGCCTGTGACTCTATTCAGACAGGAAAAGAGCCGGACTGGGAAGAGCATAAACGGGTCATTGCGCGTTCCCGCAGATTAGGGGCCACCGAAACATGACTTTTGTGGACACGAATGTGTTCATGTATGCGGTAGGGTTATCCCATCCCCTCAAATCTCCTTCACGAAAGTTTTTTGAAGATTCCCTGAAAGACCAGACAGTCTTGGTTACGTCGGCGGAAATCATGCAGGAACTTTTGCATGCCTATTTACCCGTTAACCGCCTTAAAACACTCGATTCGGCCCTGACCTTGATTGATTCCTGCATCGAAAAAGTGTTCCCAATCGAACGGGAGGACATTGAGCTTGCTCGAAACCTCATTACGAGGCATGCGGAATTAGGGGCACGGGACTTATTACACCTGGCCTGCTGCCGACGCCACGGAGTCAAAAAAATTAAAACGTTTGATCGGCAACTGGCCGCTCAATTTCGATAGCGCATCAATCGAATTATTCCAGGGGCTTCCACCCTTAGTATTTTCAGTACATGCCCTCCCAAAACATATTGTCGCGAGAGTTTTTTAATCGTCCAACCCTAAAAGTGGCGAAGGAGTTACTGGGGAAAATGCTCATCAAAGAAACCTCCCAGGGGACCATCCACGCGAAAATCGTAGATGTGGAGGCCTACATCGGTCCCAAAGACAAGGCCTGCCACGCTTCAAAGGGACGGACCAAGCGAACCGAGATCATGTTTGGCCCTGCCGGATACACGTACGTGTATCTCATTTACGGAATGTACCATTGCCTGAATATCGTAACCGATCGTGAAGAGTTTCCTGCCGCGATCCTCATCCGCGGAATAGAAGTGTTGGAAACCAGTGCCACACTCCCCCAACCCTCCAGAATTGATGGACCCGGCCGCGTATGCCGCTTCCTTGAGATTGATCGGTCCCATAATGGCTTGGATACCACAAGGGGTACAGTCATTTGGGTCGAGGAATCGGGAATAACCGTTCCAAGTACACGCATACAAAAATGTCCCAGAATTGGAATCGATTATGCCGGTGAATGGGCCAACAAATTATGGCGTTTTTGTTTGCCCGCTCAACAAGTGAAAAAAAAAGCCAGGAAAACATGAAGAATTAAGAACCCCGTTTGGTCTCTTGAACAAATAGACAGGTCTACGTTACGCTAGTTGTTCAAGGCCATGTCGGTAACCGCTGTAGACCACATATCGCAACCGATTCTCATTCCACGAACAATCAAGGAGGAACACCATGGGCAATCCGCTCGACACAATTTCTGGGACCATTACGGCTGGCTTTGTGCTGACCGTCGTCCTCTATGGTCTGGTCAAGATGCTGGTGTGAGACCTCACGGTTCGAACAGTTTCAATTAATCACCTAACCGAAACGAGGACAGACTATGGAAAGTATATTAGCGTGGGGACATTATCTCGCGGGTATTACCTGGATCGGGATTTTGTATTACTTTAATTTCATCCAAGTCCCATTCTTGAAAGTGGTGACGCCAGAAACCAAGGCCGAGGCCTTTAAACACCTCGTGCCCAATGCCCTCTGGTGGTTTCGATGGGGAGCCCTCTTCACATGGCTGTTCGGGGCGTCCTTGCTGATGCATCAACGTCGATTCGCCGATGCCTTTCTCCTGCAAGGTGAACATGCCGTCATCGGTATGGGAGCCTGGTTGGGAACGATCATGTTATTGAATGTCTGGGGCATCATTTGGCCAAACCAGAAAAAAGTCTTGGGATTAAAAGAGGCCACGCCGGAAGAAAAAGCCAAATCGGCTCGTATGGCGCTTTTAGCTTCCCGTACCAATACCATGCTGTCCATTCCCATGCTGTTCTTCATGGCCAACTCCGGCCATGCTTCCGGGTTGTTTTAGCAAAATTTCGAAAGCAACACCGAACTATTCAGACAAAAAAAAGGCGGGGTCTTTCGACCCCGCCTTTTCCGCATCTGATTTTCTTGCAGTTAAAAAAACCCTACATCACCTCAACGGTTACTCTTCTACGACAATATGCGTGTCGGTTTCTTCCACCCCTGGAATGGTCAGGATTTTGTCCATAATGAGCTTGGCGAGCGCGCGATCATCCGGAGCATTGACCAAACCAAAGATGTCGGGGTTCCCGAAACAGGCATGAGCCATCTCCATTCCAGGTAATGCTCTCAAGGTCGTCAGAATTTCTTTGGCCTTCCCAGCTTTGACTTTCACGAGAATGTACGCCTTGGTTGCCATAAGTCCCTCCTCAAGAAAAAAGATTCACCCTATTCACACACAAAATATAGTTTCCATGGTACATAGTTTCCAATCTTACTGGGCATGTTCTACCATAGTTCGCCTTGTGGTTCCATGATCATTTTTTCTCAACATTTCAATAACTTTCGCCCTCTTGGTCCTTACCTTTCAGTTGCATAGGGCCATTCCCCGCTTGTAGGATCCCATCTTGGTTTCCTCATGATGATTGACCCCTTCATAACCTTCCCGACATGACACGAATCGTTTCACTCATTCCCAGTGGAACAGAGATGTTGTGTGCGCTTGGCCTCCAAGACCAGTTGGTCGGCCGATCGCACGAATGTGATTTTCCTCATTCCATTTCTCATCTACCCGTATGTACCTCCCCAGCGATTTCCACTCAAGGAACAAGCCGGGAGATTCATGAACGGGTCACACATCGTGTACAAGATGCCCTCTCCATGTACCACGTCAATAGCGAAGTTCTGAAAACGCTGCAACCCGATTGTATCGTTACCCAGACTCAATGTGACATCTGCGCCGTGAGTTTTACGGAGGTAGAGCAGGCGGTCAAGGAAGCGTTGAACCTCCAACCAACATTGATTTCACTTCAAGCCACTTCCCTTGAAGGCGTATGGCAAGATCTTCACCGGGTTGCGGAAGGCTTGAACCTATCTGATGAAGGTGACACTCTTCTCAAGGGCTATCAGACTCGGATCTCTGCTATTCAAACTAAGGCTCAAACCCTTTCCCCTCGTCCCACCGTGGCCTGTATTGAATGGATGGATCCACTTATGGCGGCCGGCAATTGGGTCCCGGAACTCGTGGATCTGGCTGGAGGAGATTCTTTGTTTGGCAAGCCTGGAGAGCATGCTCCATGGATCACCTGGGACGAGCTTTCTAACCTCAATCCCGACATCATCGTCCTGATGCCCTGTGGTTTTTCCATGAACCGTATTGAAGAAGAAATGTCCTTGCTCACCAACCACACACAATGGTCTTCACTTCATGCAGTCAAAAAGGGGCGTGTGTTTCTCACCGATGGAAACCAATATTTTAACCGTCCAGGTCCCAGATTGTTGGAATCATTGGAAATTCTCGCAGAGATTTTCCATCCCAATGACTTTCATTTTGGGCATCAAGGGCATGGATGGCGGCCCGTTCCCGCATAATTTCGTCTTCACCTAGACTGAATTGACCTCAACCGACCATGTTTCCCATTTCGTTGACCGGATAAGGTCAATTTTGGTAAATAGGAATCATTCCTAAAAAGGAATAACCATGAATATGGACTCTTCGACCATCAGACAAAAATTCCAAGCGTTTGGCCTAAAAACGACCCCGCAACGCACAGCCATTTATGAAGCTCTGAGCCAAAGTACGTCCCACCCCACCGCCGAAGAGATTTATGCTCAAGTTTTTCCACGGTTTCCGATGATGTCACCCAACACCGTGTATTACACCTTAGGAGTCTTACGGCGTGTTGGTCTGATCCAGGAAGTCAATATCGGCCACGACCGGGCCCGATTCGATGCGAATCTCTCCCCCCATCACCATCTTATTTGTCTGGGGTGTCAGACGATTATCGATGTGGTCGATCCCCACCTGAATCGCCTGACTTCCAAAGCCGTATTCAATCAAGATTTTGAAGTGACCAGTTATCAAGTTGAATTCCGAGGGTACTGTGGCGCCTGCCGTACACATCCCCGGGAATCGGCTACTGACCTATCAACGGGGCCGAGCCCCTCTACACCTTAAAGGAGGATTCCATGGGTAATTTGAAAGGAACAAAAAGCCACGAAAATCTCAAAGCCGCCTTTGCCGGCGAATCTCAGGCTAATCGCCGGTATTTATATTTCGCTCGACGCGCAGATATCGAAGGCTACACGGATATCGGTGGATTATTTCGTGATACCTCAGAAGCGGAAACCGGACATGCATTCGGCCATTTAGACTTTCTCAAAGAAGTTGGTGATCCAGCCACCGGGATTCCCATCGGAAACACCGAAGCCAATTTAAAGGCCGCCATCGAAGGTGAAACCTACGAGTACACACAAATGTATCCGGGGATGGCCAAAACCGCCCGCGAGGAGGGGTTTGAAGAATTGGCGGAATGGTTCGAAACCCTTGGGAAAGCAGAACGGTCTCATGCGAACCGGTTTACCAAAGGTTTGGAATCATTAAATCAAGGCTAATTTTCCGTCACAACCAATCCGGCCGCGGTCGACAACGACCGTGGCCGCTTCTTTCCTCACCGTCTTCATTCAAGAACTATGGCGAAATTCGATCTCATCAATCCCAGCTGGACCCGCTCAGACCTTGAAACCGAAACGATCAGGGTATTTGATATCTGCGATGGATGTCGCCGGTGTTTTAACCTCTGCCCTTCTTTCAATACGCTCATCGATCGAATTGACGAGTACGAGAGTGACCTGACTAAAGTCCAGGCACAAGATTTCACGCAAATCGAGCAGGAATGTTATTACTGCAAACTGTGCTTTAACCACTGCCCCTATTGTCCCCCACACCAATATGATCTGGATTTCCCCCGGCTCATGGCAGCCTGGAAAAAACAACGTGTGGCGGAAAAGGGCGCATCCTGGCGAGATACATTCCTCACACAAACCGACCTGATGGGCCGGATCGGCACGATGACGGCTCCCTTAACCAATTGGGCCTTGCGGACCCCGTGGGCAAGAGGACTCCTTGAGCGTGTACTGGGCATTCATCGAGCACGCCAGGTACTCCCTTATCAATCCCAAACCTTTCCCCAATGGTGGGAGGCCCATACCAAAACAACTTCATCGGGAAAGGGTCAAAACGGAAAAGTCGCCTTTTTTCCGAGTTGCCTAGTGAACTACCAGGTTACCGATATCGGCAAAGCCGCCGTACAGATACTCGAGAAAAATGGCATCGAGGTCGTCGTCCCCCCGGCTCAGCAATGCTGCGGTATGCCTCGTTTTGATCTCGGTGATACGGAAGGCATGAGTCATATCGCTGAAGCCCAATGCCAGCAATTTTCTCCCTATGTGGACCAAGGATATGACATCGTCATTCCTTCCCCAAGTTGTAGCCTCATGTTTAAACGGGAGTATCCTTACCTGAAAC
Source organism: Nitrospirales bacterium (assembly GCA_965223275.1). Taxonomy (GTDB): domain Bacteria; phylum Nitrospirota; class Nitrospiria; order Nitrospirales; family UBA8639; genus Nitrospira_E. The sequence continues at coordinate 2,766,898 of OZ244992.1, read as the reverse complement.
CCACACCGGAGATGAAACGAGTCGCGGAGCGAACGTTCGATCTCTGTGAATACTTGATGCGGTTAAAGAAAGAAAATAAATTATCTCTTGATTTTCCTCACAACCCTGGTCGCGTGGCGTATCAAATCCCCTGCCACCTGCGAGATCAAAACATCGGGTTTAAATCCCAGGAGTTGATGGCGCTGACCGGTGCCAAGGTCCACCTCATTGAAAAATGTTCAGGTCATGATGGTTCCTGGAGCGCCAAAAAGGAATTTTTCGATCTCTCCATGAAAATCGCCAAAAAAGCCGTCCGAGAGATCAAAGATGGAGAATTTGACCTGGTGGCATCTGATTGCCCCTTATCAGCTCTTCAATTAGAGCAAGCCCTCCAGGGAAGTACCAACGCACCAGCCCTCCATCCCATCCAAGTCGTTCGCAATGCCTACGGATTGATCCCATGAAACCGATTGCACCTCAGGAACTCTTGTCCGCCGCAGATTATGAACAGCAGCGAGCTGAACTTCGCAAACAGATCATCGCATTAAAAAAACGCCGGCGCATTACCGCGGGACCCTACGTCACCTTAGTCTTTGAAAATCGAGCGACCATCCAATTTCAAATCCAAGAGATGCTTCGGACCGAACGCATTTTCGATCCACAAAAAATCAAGGAAGAATGCGATGTGTACAATGCGCTTCTCCCTGAACGCAACCAATTGAGTGCGACACTATTCATTGAAATCACGGATTCAGACCGGATTCAGGAATTGCTAGACTCCTTTCAAGGAATCGATGAGCCAGACACCGTGTCCCTTCGGGTAGGAGAGTCTCAAGTTTTTGCAAATTTTGAAGGGGGGCACAGCAAAGAAGATAAAATCAGTGCTGTTCATTTTGTCCGATTTTCTACCGGCCAACGCTTTCGGGACCGATTGGCCCAGCCTGAACAACCAGCCTTTTTGACCATTACACACCCCAACTACCGAGCAGAAGTCCCAATTTCTTCGGAAATGAGGGAGGAATGGCTACTTGATTTAGCGAATTAAGTGATTATCTATAAAGGATATGGGATAGAGTAAAAAACCTGGAAATTGACAAAATTCTGAAGGGTGCTTTAAGATAAAAATTCAACAACGCTCCCCTTTTAACCGATTGAAAGAAAAGGGGATTTCACGTAAATTCGATTATCATACCGTATAAGGAGGATACAACATGGTCACGATCACCAGCATGGCAGAAGAAAAAATCAAGGAATTGATAAAGGAAGAAGAGTCGGCGGTGGGACTTCGGATTTATGTGAAAGGCGGCGGTTGCAGTGGCTACCAATATGGCATGTCTTTCGAAGACAACACCAGTGACGATGACACCATTATCGACAAAAATGGAGTCAAGGTCATCGTGGACTCCCAAAGCGCCCCCATGCTAAACGGGGCCGAAGTGGACTATGTAGATAGTCTTCAAGGGTCAGGATTTGCTATTAAAAATCCGCAAGCCAAATCCACCTGCGGTTGCGGAAGTTCCTTTTCAACCTAAACGACAGTTCGCACACACGTGATACCATAAGGGCTGGACGGGGCTGATCACCATCACCCACGTTTCAGCCCTTTTTCTTTTTACACCTTCACATGCCAAAAGCCACACTCACCAAACGCCTGGAATTTTGTTCATCCCATCGCTACCACAATCCTAATTGGGACGACAAAAAAAATCGTGAGGTCTTCGGGCCCTGCAACAACGAAAATACCCATGGCCATAATTATTTATTGGAAGTCACCCTTCAAGGGGACATCGATCCCGTTACCGGGATGATTATTAACCTTTACGACCTCAAACAACATTTATGGGATATCTTGATTGAATTTGATCACAAAAACCTCAACCAAGACACGCCGTACTTTACCGATCAAATTCCCACAACCGAAAATCTGGCCTTGACCTTGTGGCGCCTTTTGAAAAAGCACCCACAATTGCCTCAACTGGATCGCCTGAGACTTCATGAGGATGACTATCTCTTTGCGGAAGTTCGTTCGGATTGGCTCGGAGAAGAGCCCCAACGGCCTATCGCTTCCCTCTCACGTCGCTATACCTTCTCAGGCATTCATCTGTCACGGGATGGGCAACGCCAGGGCCATCAATACGAGATATGGGTGACCTTCAAAAGTCACATCCCCTCCGAAACCGGACAAATCATCGATCTTCAATCATTGGACCACACCGTCCACACGCATCTTATCCATCGCTTCCATCAACAGGAACTCCAGCAAGACCCTGACCTTTCCTCTTTAACGATTACGGATTCCACACTCGCACAAGCTTTTGTAAACATTTTGTCGCCCCACTTCTCCCACCCTCCGCTTTTTCAACTTTCTGTGAGCCAACAACCTGACACGCAAGCCCTTTGCTCACCCTAATCGATAAAGACACTCCCCCACCAAATTCTGGTCCTTTCGTTATTCAATTTTCAAAAAACAGGGAGAAATCTGCCGAGGGAAATCCAAAAATCCTGCGGTAGCTCTTATGATAAAGGCGAATTAGATTAACGCAGAAAATGTTCGGCGATAAGATTAGCTAACTCGTCAGGTTCTAATTGCCCTTCTTTGGTGAGGAGCAATGTCCCGTTTGAAAAGAAATGAGTGGTAGGGTATGTCTCGAAGTTGTGCAGCTTTTTGATATTACGGCATTTACCAGGCACATGCATTTTCGCTTTACCAAAACGCACACTCCCATGATCTGCAGCAGCTTGAGCCAAGATAGGATCATAGGCCTTGCAGGGCTCACACGTGGCGATACCATAGGCCACGATAGCAGCTGAAGCGCTCGTAAAGTCCTCATAATTTTCATCATGAACGTCTTCAACCACGCTCGTCGCCGCTCCCTCTTGGTGATAATTGCAAACCCCTGGAAAGCATCCTCAAAGCCTCTCCAGGGGTTTGCCAGGTGAATGCGCTCTCAATAATGCCTTATCCCAGTTTGTTCAAGGCTTCTAAAATTTCCTTGTCATCACGCGCTGTTTTGATTTCTTGGACTTTGGCGTAGGCAACTTTTCCGTTTTTATCCACGATCACGGTGGCCCGTTTGGAACAGTTCAAAGGCTCAAAATACAACCCATACGCCTTTGAAACAGTCCGATGCATATCCGCCAGCAATTTATGCTTCAAATCCAACGAATCCGCCCAGGCTTTGTGAGAAAAAAAGCTATCACAACTCACACCTAAAATCTCCGCATTGGCCGATTCAAAGCTCGGGAAATCATCGGTTAAACATTTGTTCTCACCGGTACAGACAGGGCTCCAGTCCAAGGGGTAGAAGGCCAACACGACATTCTTCTTTCCACGATACCCGCTTAGGGTAATATCATTCTGATCCTGATCTTTCAGGGTAAAATCTGGGGCCTCATCCCCAACTTTCACTTCTGCGGCAACGTCTGTGGACATATTGTATTTCCTCCCGGTTAAATGAAGTTAACGAAAGATTTTGGCGTAACTTTTGGTGGTACCATGGGGTGAAAAAGTTTGTCAATCTATCAGAAGACCTAGGAGAATCGGGTCTCTTGCCCAGAGGATCAACGTTCTCGCTAGGCAAAAAATTCCCCTACAACCTGGTCCACACCTTCTATTTCCTCATGAAGGGATATCCTGGTCAGAAATCCCTTCATATTCATGAATTTGTAGGAAAATTCCCGGCCTTCTCCTGTTATCTTGCCTTGTAATATCTGCAATCTCAGAGTATCGTAAAAATACAGCTGTGAATAATTACTCCCCTGCCAGCCCGTTACTTTCGACTCCTATCAATAATCCAATCTGCGCGTCTTATGGGTAAACGACCAGACTTTTTTTCTCAAGCCAAGACGTGGTCCTGGCCAAAGATCATTTTGATCAGCCTCTTTTTCCTCGTGGCGATCGGAGGAGGCAGTATCATCGGCATTTTATTCGTGGCGATGCAAGACCTACCCACGTTTGATTCATTTCAGGATTACCAACCGAGTCTCGTCACACGGGTTTATGCCGACAATGGCGACATCATCGGCCAATTCTTCATCGAACGGCGTCTCTATACTCCAATCGATCAAATTCCCAAAAATCTCACGCAGGCCGTCATTGCCACAGAGGACACACGATTTCTGGAACACCCGGGTTTAGATCTGATCGGAATTGCCCGTGCCGCGTGGACAAACTTTCGAAAGGGAGGGCGATTTCAGGGAGCCAGTACCATTACACAGCAATTGGCACGTGCCCTCTTTTTGACCCGTGAGCGAACCTACCAACGAAAGATCAAAGAATTGATCCTTGCTGTCAAAATGGAATGGGTATTGACCAAGGATCAAATCTTGGAAATGTACCTCAACCAGATTTACTTTGGCCATGGAGCCTATGGTGTCGCGGCAGCGTCACTCACCTACTTCGACAAAAGCGTGGCCGAATTGACCCTACCCGAATCCGCCTTTATCGCCGGATTACCTAAAGCTCCCAATACCTACTCACATTTTCGAAATCCGGAACTGGCCAAATCTCGGAAAGAACACGTCCTCAATCGTATGGTCGAGGCCGGATTTTTAACCCCCGAAGAGATGGAAGAGGCAAAAGATACTGAACTCAATTACCGTCACCAATCGATCGAACCCATTGGCTCCTACTTTATCGAAGAAGTCCGTCAACATCTGGTGGAACGGTATGGCGAATCTCTCGTCTATAAAGGAGGCTTGCAAGTTTACACCACCCTCAATATCGAGACCCAAAAACTGGCTGAACAAGCCGTCCGAAACGGCCTCCGTCAACTAGACAAGCGTCAAGGCTGGAGAGGTCCCGTCGGCCATGTGGACTACACCAAAGATTTTGTTCCTCCGGAAGATCACCCCGAACTCCAAACTCCCAAACAGGCCAAGCAATATGGTCTTTACCGGGCTTTGGTCACAAAGGTCGGGAAAAAGTCCGCACAAATCCTGATTGGGAACACCCATAAAGGATCGATCGCATTCGCAGACATGAAATGGGCACAACGTCAGATCAAGGATCCCAAGGATGTGGCCACCGCCATCAAGAAGAAACTCTCCTCACCGCGTCAACTCCTCAAGGTTGGCGATATTGTGGAAGTCGCCCCCAAAAACGACTCTCTTGAGTCAGGAAAATTTCTCCTAGAACAAACTCCCATAGTCGAGGGCTCCCTACTGGCCTTGGACCCCAGAACCGGTGCGGTTCAAGCGATGGTAGGGGGGTATGATTTTTCTCGAAGCCAATTTAACCGAGCGGTCGCAGCACGGAGGCAACCCGGCTCGGCGTTTAAACCTCTGATTTTTGCCACCGCCCTTACACAAGGCCTCACCCCTGCTACGCTGATCCTGGACGCCCCCGTGGTCTACGAAGATGAAGATCTGGATCGTGTTTGGAAGCCGGAAAATTACGAAAAACGATTTTATGGGACCATTTCCCTACGGGAGGCCCTCCGACATTCACGAAATGCGGCCACCGTACGATTGCTCGAGCAAATCGGCGTGCCCGAGGTCATTACCGTCGCCAGTGCCCTAGGGATCCAAAGTCCCTTGAGCCAAGACCTCTCCCTGGCCCTTGGCTCCTCCAGCATTACTCTGCAAGAACTCACGTCGGCCTATGGTGTCTTTGCCAACCAGGGGATGTGGCTCAAGCCTTATCACATTACCCTCGTGAAAGATCTCAACGGCGAAATCCTCGAGCAACACCTCTTCGAACCGCGCCCCGCCATGACCCCCGAGAATGCCTACCTCACGACCAACATGATGATGGACGTGATCCAAAGCGGAACGGGACGTCGGGCAAAAAAAATTGGGAGACCCCTTGCTGGAAAAACGGGGACGACCAATGGATACAATGATGCCTGGTTTGTCGGGTTTGCCCCCAATGTGTCGACTGGCGTCTGGGTCGGATTCGACTCGGTTCGAACGCTCGGACGGGTGGAATCAGGAGCTCACGCGGCGCTTCCGATTTGGACCGACTTTATGAGTAAAGCGCTTAAGGATCTACCGGTGATGACCTTCCCCATTCCAGAGGGAATTCAATTCGCGCAGGTCGATACCAAGACGGGTGCCTTGCCCTCAAAAACCAGTCAAAATGTCAGCACGGAAGTGTTTCGAAAGGGCACGGAACCCAGTAAGGCGCCTCCCCCAAAAGCCAACCCCATGGACTTCTTTGAATTTGATCGCATGACCTCCGGCTCTCCCAGCCAATTGTCTTCGTTTTAATCTATTAACTGCACAGACGGCCTTCGGGTCCACTCCCAATGGATGTGAAGCCAGGAGTGTGGAAAAGACTGGTGAATGGGAGAGTCGGCCCTTAAGACTTGGCGTCCTGGTATTCTTCATACCAGGCCATTTGGATGGCCTCGAGCTTTTTTTCGTTTGAGGCTTTGGGATCATCCTTGAATTCAGGAAGAGCCAGCACATGAGCATGGAGGTCGGTAAACCTCACGGTCAATGGATCGACTTCGGGGTGTTCTTCCTGCAACCGGATCCCGATATCTTCAGCATCATTCCAGGTTAATTCTTGAGCCATATCAATCCCCGTTTTGAATCTTTTTTTGCAATCGGTTGGCCGATAAGATTCGCTTATTCCTAATCCATCACTTCTGAGAGCTTTTTGCTCTCTAAGGCTTCCTTCAAGGTGGCATCCATCAGCACTTCGGCTAAATGATGTGTCACCGTTTCAACTTCAGCGATGCCTTTTCGGATTTCACGATGATCCTCGCCCTTTGATTTCTTCCGAAGTTCCTCAATGACACGCTGAATATTGCCTTTTTCTTTTTCATCAATCAGCGAAACCGCTCGTTCCAAGGCTTTATCCGTAGCAACGATGATGGCATTGGCTTCGTTGCGAGCTTCAATCAATTGTCGGGCTTGGATATCTTCTGCCGCAAATTGGAAGGAGTCCCGAATCATGCCCTCAACCTCATCGTCCGTGAGCCCATGAGATGGTTTCACCTGGACGGTTTGGGCTTCACCCGTTCTGATGTCTCTCGCCGTCACGTTCAGAATGCCATTGGCATCGATGAGAAACATGACCTCTACCCTTGGAACTCCTGCAGGAAGCGGGGGAACTTTTAACTGAAAACGAGCTAGGCTCCGGTTGTCTTTCACCAACTCCCGTTCCCCTTGAAGGATATGGATATCCACGGAGGTTTGCCCGTCAACATAGGTGGTGAACATTTCTTTCGCACTAGAAGGGATGGTGGTATTCCGCCTGATAAGGGAACTCATCACACCACCCATCGTTTCGATTCCCAGAGATAAGGGGGTGACGTCCAGCAACAAGAGTTCTTTATTGTTTCCTGCTAAGATGTCGGCTTGAACGGCTGCCCCCATAGCCACCACCTCATCTGGATTGAGCTCACAATGGGGTGGCTTTCCAAAAAGTTCTTCAACCTTTCTTCGAACCAATGGCATGCGAGTGCTGCCCCCGACCAATACCACCTCATCGATCTCGTGCTCATTGAGACCGGCATCCTTAAGAGCTTGTCGACATGGAGCTAAGGTTTGTTCCACCAGATCCAACACCAACCCCTCGACGTCTTCTCGCTTCCATGTCGTCTCGTATTGGCCATTGGGTAAATTGATAGAAACCCTCGCCGCAGCTTCATCAGAGAGCAGAATTTTCACTCGCTCGGCCTCTAACCGAACAGTTTGCATCAAATCCGGGTGTTCATGGACCGCGATACTATGTTGCTTGGCAATATCCTCCACCAGAACCTGAACCAACCGTTGATCAAAGTCATCTCCACCAAGGTGCGTGTTGCCGTTGGTGGCCAGGACCTCAAAAATCCCATCCTTCAGTTTGAGGATCGAAATGTCGAACGTACCACCACCTAAATCGTACACCGCGATCAATCCCTGTGTTTTCTTCTGAAGGCCATAGGCCAGTGAGGCCGCCGTGGGTTCGTTAATGATGCGCAACACCTCTAAACCCGCGATCAATCCGGCATCCTTCGTCGCCTGGCGCTGGCTATCGTTAAAGTACGCCGGGACGGTAATCACCGCCTTAGATATTTCTTCTTTTAAATGCGCTTCTGCCCGACGTTTTAATTCTTTGAGGATCATGGCCGAGACTTGAGGCGGTGTATAGGTCTTGTCGCCGATTTCAATCCTGATGACACCATTCTTTTCATGAAGTTGATAAGGAAAATACGGCAATTCCCCCTTCACATCTTCCAAGCCTTTTCCCATAAATCGCTTCACCGAATAAATCGTCCGGGAAGGATCACGGGTCAGATACGCCTTAGCGGGCTCACCGACGATTAAACCATTGTCCGTCATACCTACGATGGACGGGACACGAGTATGCCCTTCGGTACCTTCAATGACTCTGGGAGTCGTCCCATCCATGTAGGCCACCAATGAATTTGTGGTTCCTAAATCTATTCCGACTATTCGGCTCACGAGTATTCCCTTCTTTCCTTCAAACTACCCGATCGTTTCGACGAGTTCGTTCACCATGTTACCGACATACGTTCTATTCGAGAGGATTTCCTGCATTTCCCGCAAGACGGCATTTTTTCGATCCTGCGTATCGTTCGGATCGGAATCGGGTCCTTGCAATAGATCCCATTCCTTGAATTTACTCTTTAGAGTATTTTCCATCTCTGATTGACGTGTTTCCAATTGGGCACATTCTCGTTGAAGTTTTTCTCTCAATTCCTGTACTTTTTCTGTATCACCCTCAGGTTTCAGCTCTCGGAAGGATTCCATGTCATCTTGCAATTCAAGAATTTCCTCAAAAAGGTCCGCAGGAGGATTGGAGCGGATATCCTTAACCGCACCGGCTTCCAAGCGAATAAGATATTCCGCGCGTTTAATCGGATCCTTCAGCGTGCGATAGGCCGTATTGAGGAAGGCCGAATTCCCCAGACTAATGGTTTTTTCCGAATCATCCTTCGTGGAATAAAAGTCCGGATGAAAGGTTCGACTCAACTCATAAAAGGTTTTTTCGAGGTCAGATTCATCGAGGGCCAACACTCGAGGTAATTTAAAACAGGCGAAGTAATCCAGATCCTTAGATAGAGGCTGCACTTTGACACATTGTCCACAAAGATACTCCCCTGTCACTTCTGACTGACAATGCCAGCACATACTCCTGGCCATCGGCAATTCTCGGGGGTCGGTCTCGTGATGATGATGGTGATCCATATGAGGTCCTCTGACGGCTCGGGCATGGTCAACTTCACCATGCCCGCATCGTTCCACCCAAATTGTGAATGACAAAAAGTTACGCGGAGAACGACTCCCCACATCCACAGGTTTTAGAAGCATTCGGATTGATAAATTTGAACGCTCCGCTCAACATGTCTTTTTGATAATCCAACGTCATTCCTTGAAGGTAAATGGCGCTCTTGGCATCCACGATAACCTTGATACCATCAACCTCCGTAACCGTATCGAATTCGCCAATTTTTTCATCAAAGTTGACGGTATAACTGAGTCCAGAACAGCCTCCACCCTTCACACCCAGCCGTAGACCCCCTTCGGTGATCCCCTGAAGGTCTAACAGCCGTTGCACTTCCTTTAAGGCAGCATCGGTCAGGCTGACGATTGAGGTATTGTCCGTTTCTTTCGTTTCCATACGCAATGACTCCTTCCACACATTTCCCGGCTTTACGACGCCGTCGCGGCTTCCTCCGGCTTATCTTTTTTTTCTTCAGTTTTCTTTTGATAATCGCCCAACGCAGCTTTTATCGCATCTTCGGCTAACACGGAACAATGAATTTTCACAGGGGGAAGGTTGAGCTCCTGGACAATATCCGTATTTTTGATCTGCTGGGCTTCTTCCACTGACTTCCCTTTAAGCCACTCTGTCGCCAAACTGGAACTGGCAATCGCGGACCCACAACCAAACGTTTTAAATTTGGCGTCCACGATGGTTTCATTCTCCACCTTGATCTGAAGTTTCATCACATCTCCACACTCCGGCGCGCCCACAATACCCGTCCCTACACCGTCCTCGTCTTTCTTGAAACTGCCGACGTTTCTGGGGTTGTTGTAATGATCGATGACCTTATCACTATACGCCATGGGTCTTTCCTCCTTCTGGTGATAAAACCGATGTATAAACTAAACGTTCGTTTTCCTATTTCATCTATTTAACGCAGCTGGTGACATTTTCATCATCCTTTTGTTAGTGGGCAGCCCACTGCACAGTCTTGAGATCAATCCCTTCCTTTGCCATTTCATACAATGGAGACATTTCTCGCAGATGGTTCACAGCCTTAATCATTCGATCGATCGTATATTCAATTTCTTCATCGGTGTTAAACCGCCCCAGTCCGAACCGAATGGAGGAATGGGCAAGATCAGACCCGACACCCAAAGCCCTCAAAACATAAGAAGGCTCCAAAGTCGCAGAGGTACAGGCCGAACCGGAAGACAGGGCAATCTCCTTCACTCCCATCAATAACGCCTCCCCTTCCACATAGGCAAAACTGATATTCAGGTTCCCTGGCAAGCGTTCGGTTGGGTGCCCGTTCAAGTACACTTCATCCATAGCCCCCATGATGCCTTCCTGAAGTCGATCCCGCATCTTCTCCATTCGGACCGATTCCGTGGCCATTTCCTGTTCACACAATTCACAGGCTTTTCCGAATCCGACGATTAAAGGAACGGGTAAGGTACCAGATCTCATGCCTCGTTCATGCCCCCCACCATGAATCATGGGCTCCAAACGAACGCGAGGTTTTCGTCGGCGGACATACAGGGCACCAACACCTTTAGGCCCATAAATCTTATGACTCGTAAATGACATCAAGTCGATTCCCATTTCCTCCACATTGACGGGAATCTTCCCAACCCCTTGAGTCGCATCACAATGGAAAATCACACCCTTTTCCTTGGCAATTTTTCCGATTTCCGCGATAGGGTGGATGGTTCCGATTTCATTGTTGGCCAACATAATCGAAATCAGGATCGTTTTATCCGTGATCGCATTCCGGACATCATCAGGATTCACCATCCCAGTTTTATCTACCGGAAGGAATGTGACGTTAATACCTTTTTTCTCGAGATATTTTGCGGTATCGATGACCGCCCGATGTTCGGTGGAAGTGGTGATAATATGATCACCTTTCTCCTTATACATTTCCACCACGCCTTTAAGTGCCAAGTTATCCGACTCTGTCGCGCCACTCGTAAAAATAATCTCCTTGGGATCGGCATGAACCAGTTGACCAATTTGTGTGCGAGCTTGCTCCACAGCCTCTTCTACTTCCCAACCAAAACTATGATTCCGACTAGCCGCATTCCCAAACTTTTCCGTGAAGTAGGGCAGCATGGTATCCACCACCCGCGGATCACAGGGGGTGGTGGAATGGTTATCGAGGTATATCGGCAACTTCATAATTGAACTCCTTCTGTCTTTCGAGACTCTACGATTATTAAGGGAGGATCGGTCATCATATCTTCAATGGACATGCTATTCAGTAACTGGAAAATACTTTCTTGCACACGCAACAAGGGAGTGCGAATATTACAATGCTCCATCTGCTCACAGGCTGACTGTTCATCCTTATCGTGATAACAATCCGCGATTCCTAGGGGTCCTTCAATGGCTTCTAATACCTGAGCGATCGAAATGGCGCGAGGTTCACGTGCCAACAGATAGCCGCCTTTGGGGCCATTTTGACTTTCGACCATGTCATGTTTCGCCAGAGTTTGGAGCACTTTGGCCAATAATTCATGCGGAATATGATTCTCTTCAGCAATTTCCTTCGTATTCACCACCCGCCCTGAAGAGTAATGCCCCCCATCTCCATACTGCACCATCGCCATGTACTGGAGAGCCATCAACGCATAGTCTGCTTTTTTTGAAAGTTTCAGCATGGCAACCCTGCTTTTTAAACAAATTTCAAGTTTATCACCGACTTTTCTGATCGGATTTAATCTACCATTGACCTTTTGACCTAGTCAAGACTAAAATGGTCGGAGATTTATTTGGTCGGACTAATTATGAATATTCTTAAATGTTATTTTAAATTTCATGAGATACTTTCAACTTAAGCTATTGTTTTAAAAGGAGAAAATACATGGGAGGCAGCAATCCATATATCGAGCAGAGCGAAACCGCTATCGCCAAAAATACCTTTACAGTGACCTTTAAAACCCCGGATGGAGTTGTTGAGGTCAAAGTCGATCCGGATCAAATTCCTTTTGGAGAAACAGGTTTACCGGGAAGCATTTTGGATATTGCCTTAGGTCAGGGGATCGATTTGGAGCATGCCTGTGGAGGCGTCTGTGCCTGCTCCACCTGCCATGTCGTCGTCAAAGAAGGACTGGATACCTGCAACGAACCGACAGACGATGAGAACGACCAACTGGATGAAGCACCCGGATTGACCCTTCAATCCCGCCTAGGATGCCAGTGCGTTCCCAATGGGGAAAAGAACCTGACCGTCGAAATACCCGAATGGAATAAAAACCTTGTCAAAGAAAGTCATTGATTCACCTCAATCTCAAAAGGGTTTGCATTTCTTACAGTCTGGGGTTCACCAAAAAACTCTTCCTGTTTCTTTTTTCTTTCTATATAATAACTTTGCCTGTGAATGAAGGTTGCAAACCTGTGCTTGGAAAGAGTATTTAGGCCAGTTTTGAAACCCGCGTAAATAATCTCTCGCCAACCTTACAGGCCCTTAGCCAGTTACCCCCGTACAATTCAGCAATTTCGTTCGCCCGCCAATCGCACGGCTTCCCGTCTCATTGGCCACTGGCCTCACCACAAAACCTATTTTCAAGGGTAGGAGTCTTCAGGTTTGACACCCCTGAGTGTCCACATTCCCCTGCGAGTTCAATTGATCAACGCAACACTTTATCCTACCCTATGGAGATGGAGTGTGACGATGAAACATCGAACCCGCATCAATTTTAGTGCTGAACAACGAGCAGACATCTGGGATCGCTGGCAGCGTGGCGAATCCATGAGATCCATTGGGCGCCTGTTTGAGCGAGAGTCCTCCTCGATTTATGCGCTTCTTCGACCGAGCGGGGGGATTCGCCCTCCCACGAGAACTCGCTCCCGTTTGGCTCTGAGCCTGTCGGAACGCGAAGAGATTTCACGTGGGATAGCCAGTCAACAGTCCATGCGCGCCATGGCTCGTCGGTTGAAACGCTCGCCCTCCACGATCAGTCGTGAAATCCATCGCAATGGCGGATATGATGGGTATCGAGCCGCACCAGCCGATCAAGCGGCCTGGGATCGCGCGTACCGGCCCAAACGGTGTAAACTGGCTCGGTGTCGTTCCTTAGCGAAGGTGGTTGCGGCTAAGCTGAAGCAGCAGTGGGCCCCCCAACAAATCGCGGGGTGGTTGAAGCGACAACACCCTGAACGAGAAGAAGCCCGCGTGTCCCACGAAACCATCTATCGCAGTCTGTATATTCAGGCCCGAGGGGCTTTAAAAAAGGAGCTGCAGGCCTATCTGAGAACTCAACGAGCGATTCGCCGATCGAAACATGCGAGTCTGAAGGGACACGGCTTGGGGACCATCACCCATGCCGTCTCGATTAAGGACCGGCCGGCTTCCGTCAACGATCGCGCGGTCCCTGGGCATTGGGAAGGCGACCTCATTGCCGGTACCCACAACAGCTATATTGCGACCTTAGTCGAACGCCAGACGCGGTATGTCATGTTGGCCAAACTCAAACAGAAGGATGCGGAGACCGTGACGGCCGCCCTCGTGAAGCATGCCCAGCGCCTCCCGGCTGAGCTCTACAAATCTTTGACCTGGGACCGTGGCTCAGAGATGGCGAAGCACCGTCAATTCACGCTCGCGACGAATATCGCCGTCTACTTTTGTGACCCCAAGAGTCCGTGGCAACGAGGCTCGAATGAGAATACGAATCGACTCCTCAGGCAGTACTTCCCAAAGGGCACCGACTTATCCAGATATTCCCAAGCCCAGCTCAACAAAGTCGCGCGGCAGTTGAACGAACGTCCAAGAAAAACGTTAGACTACGAGACACCAGCAGAGAGATTTCAAGCATGTGTTGCAGCGACCGGTTGAACTCACACCCTAGGTGGGACCTAAGGGGATCCCGATTGAGGAAAAACCGAGTACTTCACAAAATAGGACTCCCTCACTTGTTTACGTATAGAGATGACAACAAACCAGTTTCCCCTCAAGGAGGTGCTGATGGCCGAAGGACGAGTGCTTATTGTTGATGATGAGGAAGATGTTCGAAAAACTGTGAGGCTTATCTTAACTAAAGCGAACTTCGATGTGATCGAAGCCGCGGACGGGGAAGAGGGGATCAAGACGATTCGATCCGGCGATAATCCATTGGCATTGGATACCATTATCTGTGACATCGATATGCCAAAGGTGGATGGGAATGAGGCTATTGCGTATTTTCGAAGTCAATTTCCTTCAGTTCCGGTCATTGTCCTGACCGGAAATCCTAAAATTCATGGGGCCAACGAACTGTTTAAACAAGGCATCGTGGAATACCTCACCAAACCTATCGAGCCGGAAAAACTCGTGGAATCAGTCAGAAAAGCCACCAACAGTCACGAACTCTTCAAAGATCAATTCACGACATAAATTTAGGCAGGTATTAAAACACGACATTTCCGAGCCAATGAAACCAGACCAACATCAACACTCATCCTTGAATGAACCGAGTCATCATAAGGTTAAGACCAGCATGATCACATCAGACAACCATGATCGACGAACACGTGAACTTGAAGCCGCCCGACGCATCAGCGAAGCCCTCTTTCAGCATTTGAGCATAGAAGAACTGGTCGAACAAGGTCTCAACATTGCCCTGGAGGTCGTCAACGGTCAAGCCGGATGCGTCCTCCTGGCGAAACCCGAGACCAAAGAACTGGTTTTTTATCACACCATTGGAGAAAAGGCTCCAAAACCCGGAACGGCATTTCCATGGACTCAGGGCATTGCCGGAACGGTCTTTGCCAAGGGAGAACCCATCGTCATTCAAGATGTTAAAGGAGATCAACGCCACTTTGGGCAGATTGATCAAGACACAGGATTTACTACAGAAGATATGATCGCCCTTCCCCTCAAACATTGGGAAGGACATCCGATTGGCGTCTTGGAAGTGATGAATAAGCGAAACGGACAATTGGATCAAGACGACGTGGCGATTCTGACGATCATCGCTTCATTTACCGCGCTCTCGATCGAGCAAGCCCGGCTCTTCCAGGAAGCTAAATTGGCGGAAGTGGCGAGAATTTTGGGGGATATCGGTCATGATGTCAAAAACCTGCTCATGCCAGTCCTTTGTGGAGCGTCATTGCTGAAAAGCGAGGTCGACGAGGTCTTTCCCAACGCCCACAACTTCTCACCCGCCCAAATTCACAAGAGTCAGGAGACCTGCCATGAAGTTCTGGACATGCTGTCGAATAATGCGCGCCGCATTCAGGATCGCGTCAAAGAAATCGCCGATTGCGTCAAAGGGTTGAGCAGTGCGCCAAAGTTTTCCGAATGCAAATTATCCCATGTGGTCAGCTCGGTATTCGATACCCTCCAATTCTTCGCCGAAGAAAAGGGCATTACGCTGCACCATGAAGGAATCCAGGACCTCCCCTTGATCCAGGCCGACGAAGGACGACTGTTTAATGCCTTTTACAACCTGGTCAACAACGCCGTGACGGAAGTGCCCCCAGGGGGGTCCATTACCATACGCGGGAGAATTGACTCACAGGATCAGACCCTCCACGTGGAAGTTCAGGACACGGGTCGGGGTATGCCAGCGGAAATCCGAGACAGTTTATTTTCTACATCGGCGATTAGCCGGAAAAAGGGCGGCACGGGATTAGGCACGAAAATTGTGAAAGATGTCGTGGACGCCCACAATGGGGAAATCTCCGTTGAAAGCGAAGAAGGCATCGGCACCACCTTTAACATTAACCTTCCCTTCAAACCGCAAGAACCATCATCAACAACCGTTGCCTGAATATTCACTCAAATCTCTGGTTATCTCTTTTTGTTGCCAAAGGCAACAGACACAATGACATTTCACTCCAGAGGCACAAAGGAGGCTTAAATGAATTCAACGACAAAGGAGAGATATTTAAGGTTTTGGGATAAGGGAAAGAGGTTCTCTCTTTTAGTAATATTTTGTACAACTTTAACTTTCACTGGCAGCAATATAGCCTTCGCGGCCGAAAAGAACAAAGATCAAAATTCAACGCAAGACATTGCAGTTGGGGTCGCATCTCTTTTTCTCCAGCCAGTATACTTGGCAGTCAAATTAGCAATAGGAATTTCAGGGACGGCGATCAGCGGCCTCACGTTAGTGGGAACAGGAGGAAACGAGGAATTAGCTGGGGAAATTTTCAAGAAAAGCTGGGCAAGTCCCTGGGGAATACCAGGTCTTTTGGAAAACAAAGAAGAAGATACACAAATCACCTTCTTTTGAGGCACCCAGGCCAGACTGCCTAATTCTTTTTCTTTTGCACTAACTTTTTTTTCACAGCGACCAGGGCTTCCATAATCCTATTTGTGGCACCATCAATCGTCAATCGATTTATCACATCAGGAGCATTCAGTTTTATGTGAGCTCCTGAATGAATAGATACTTTATTGGGAAGGACAAGAGATTTGAATAAACTTGGTGGCCTTTGATGTTTCCACTCAATCCAAACCGGAATGACTGGAACTCCTGTTTTAAGAGCCAAATATCCTACCCCCGGGTGACCATTTTCATTTCTATATTCGTCAATACCACCTTGAGGAAAAACTCCTACGATCTGTCCGTCGTTTATAGTTTTAATTAGCTCGCGAACTGCCTTGATATCAGCGTTCTTCCGGTCAACAGGAACATACCCAAATTTTACGAACACCCACTTCAACATTTTCTTATTAAAAACTTCTTTTGCCACTAAAAAGGTAATTGGCCTTTTAGCCCTTGCTGATAGTACTAGAGGGTCACTAAATGATGAATGGTTTGCAACGATCAAAGCAGGACCATGGCTAGGCATAGGAACAAACGGTCGTAGACTAACCCCATACATTAATCGACAAAAAACCCGGTTAATACGATAGACTATGGCAAAAATTATTCCCTTACTCCTAAAATGGATTAAAATTTCTGAAATCATATACAAGCTAACGTTCTTAACAGAATCTCTTTTAAACCCAATAAGGCCTATCCATTCGATCAAACCTAAATGGCTAGGCAACCTTCACAAAGGAAATGCTTCCATTTTACGTTCCCTGCTTCCCATAGGGAGAAGAGCAACTTTATTGTTTTTTGCTGAAAGTAGATTTAGCTTAAGCATATTACGTACATCCCTAAAATTTGGCTGAGCCATACGCCCAACACAAAAATCGGCGAGAGGAAAAACTACATTAAAATTTCTTCCCATATATTGATGGTGTAAAAAATGATAGCGGGCCAAGTATTTATATAGAGCCCAATCCTTAAAAAAAACATCTGAAGGAATATGCATTTGAGTATGAATACGGTTCCAAATTTGGTTATGGATGATTACCATCAAAACATACATAAACCCTCCAAGTGGAGAAATAAGCATCCAAACAATCCATAAAGGTATGGTCAAGAGAATAATAGCTGCCGTATCAATTGGAAGAATGCATAAATTTTCTTTTTGCCCCAGAGGATTCGGTTCGAAATTAAAAGTCTTGTACCATTTCCTATGATGTCGGATAGCATGAGCACAAAATACCTCATGTAAATAGGGGCCCAGGACATACCATGTTTTTGGAAATGACCTTTGATGCATCAAATAACGATGAATAAAATGTTCAAGGAATGAAATAATGACATAGTTTAAGATCACTAACCCAATAAAATTACCGAGAAGAATAAGTATATCAAGCATAGAACAATACCAAGGCAGAATGGGTCAGTTGGTTGATCAAGTCTGCAACAAACATTCTTTGATTCTCTACATATACAGACATACCCCAATTCCTGTTTCACTCTACTGATAGTTCTAGCCTCCGTACATAGTGAAGTTGAAACCAAAAAACTGCGTTTTCAATACGGATTCTCCAGCAAATCGATTTCGATAGGCGAGGGAAAAAACCAGAGGAACAGGAAACTTCTTTTCTATCACAAGCGGAATGGTTGTATAACTCAGAGTAAATTTTGCTTCGTGTACAACTTGGGAGGAATTTTCCTCGAGCACTTTCACCGGAATCCCCGATGGACCAGAATATTTGTTTTTAAAATGATAGAAAAATTCATATTGCGGATTAAAGATGAGCCCCTTAAAGAAAACTCCTATAACTGGAGAAATTTCTGCAGAAATATCATCCCCCAGATTCCTTTTTAAAACAGCTTTAGTTGGGCAGATGGGGTTCTCTTGAGGACACACCCTTAATTTTTCCTTATCCGGGATCCATAAATCATATTCAAAAGTTGTATTGACATAATATGAGCCAGGTTGAGGAAACCCTAACCGATTGCCCAAACTATCTTTATCCCCCTGACCTCCACCGAGAAAATCTTGTTGAAATTGGAATAAAATTGCATAAGCTCCTTCCCCAAGTCCTCTATCCACAAGGTTATCTGGATCATCTTTTCTACCTGTGGGAAACCGAACAGCTCCGGTAAATGCAGCCCGGAAACGCTCGGACGAATAATACTGATACCGGCCTCCGACATCGATATCTCCAAAGCCATTTTTACGCCAGCTTTTTAATGATTTGAATCCATTTGCCGCTAACAAAGCATTCACATCGTTTAGGTTTACGGGAGAAGTTCCCGCCACCATATCTGCCGCACTTCCACACCCAAGTGCAGCACAGGGAAATCCCAATCCGAGAGGATTGGCAGGGGAGGCAATGGCAGAATTTTTCCCAATATTTGCTGTGGAAGAATCCACATCAATGTCAAGATTAGCCTCAGCCCAAATATAAGGAATAATCACACCAATAGATAACTTATCAGTTAACCCAAATGCTGGTGTCCATTTTGTCTGAAACTGTTCCAACTCGAGTTTTGCAACAGTCCTCCCTAGATCGGCACCAAAAGGCAGCCCGGAAATTATTCCGGCTAGGGAGACATTAAACGGATCAGAAAGACTTTCCACATCTCCGTCGGCATTAAATCGATCTTTGACAGGAAGAAAGTAGGAATTTTCAGAAAAAATCTGCCAAGCGCCCTTGGGGAGAACCGTTGCGTTATCAGCATAAGAGACCTCGGAGACCCCGAACACTCCACCTCCCACCAACAAACAACCAAAGCACCAATAGACAAAAACCAGACCTCGTGACATAAAGCCTCCCTTAAGCTAGGGCTATACTATTTGAAATATTAATCTTCATGGGCCCGTCAACAACCTTGTCCCTAAGCAACAATTTCTCTCATTCAACAATTCCTTCTTACTATTCGTCGATTGGCGACCCCAGCTGAGATCAAACTAAGACCTTGGACACTTGGAATACTTCTAAAGGTTGTGCTTTCCCTTTCACGGTGGCAGGAGGCAATTCTTGATAGGGAATGGCACGACCAAGTGCATCCATCGTTGCCCGTGTGAAAAGGATTTCTCCCCCATTCGCCAGTCCAGAGAATCGGGAAGCCACGTTCACCGTATCGCCAATAACGGTGAACTCCATTCTCTCTGGTGATCCGATATTACCCAAGAACACGTCACCGGTATTAACGCCAATTCCAATATCCATGGAGAATGAACATTCCTCCTGCCATTTCGCATTGAGCGCAGGAAGCCTCTGAATCATTTCACGCGCTGCCCTTACCGCCTGGAGCGCAGAGTTACCTACAGGGATCAAACTTCCAAACACCGCCACAATTGCATCACCAATATACTTATCCAGGGACCCTTTATTATCGAAAATAATTTGGGCCATTTCTGTAAAATATTCATTGAGAATCCTCACCAACCGATCAGGTGGCATGGTTTCTGAGATCGTCGTAAAGTTCCGAATGTCAGAAAACAACACGGTTACCACTTTTCGCTCACCACCTAAGTCCAAAGACACATTATTTTTGATTATAGAATCGACAATCTGAGGTGAAAGGTACCGTGACAAATTGTTGCGAATGGTCAAGTCTCTTTTCATTTGTGCGACAAGTTGTGCATTTTCCAAGGCAATCGCTCCTTGACTAATCATCGTCCTGAGCAAATCTAAATCTTCAAGAGTAAACATCTTTCCTGATTTTTTTCGTCCCAAGGAAACGATGCCTTTCACTTCGTCCTTGTAATTAACCGAGAGCATTAATTCGGATTGAAATTGATCAAACCGCGACAACAACAAGTCTCGCTCTTGCTCGAATTTCGGATTTAACTCTACTTCATGTCGAAAAATGGCCTGTTGAGTAGAAGTAAGATGGCCGACTAAGAGATCCTCTTCGTCCAACGTTGACTCTTGAAAGGAATGTGTTTCATCTCCATGGGCTGTGACGACACGATATTTTCCAGAGGTAGGAATTAAAAAAAACCCATTTTCTAAATACATTTCTTTTGTGGCTGATCCTATCAGGGCTTCCCTAATGACCGTTTCATCCAACATGGTAGTCATCGTTTCACTTACCTCTTTTATCGTTTGCCGATAATCGTATTGCCGACGGTAAAAACTTTTATCGACAAAGCTTTGAATGTTCCTGTGAAGAGGGGAAAAGACAAAGACAACACCTAGAGCAAACAGGATGGTAAACACCGGAGAACGGGAAACCTGAGAAGATTGAAAAATGGCATTGACACTGCCGGCGAGCAGGCCGTACAGACCCAAAACCGTCATCGTTGACAACACATAGCCATAGGTCCGCCGGACAATAACATCTACCTCGAAAAGATCATGTTGGATGATGGCATAGGCAATTGAAAGAGGGAAAAAAAGCAAGAAAATCAAGAAAAATAATATGGGGTCAGGGACAAGGGAAAAGCGAAAAAGAACATTGGCCAGGTTTTCAATTACCGGTATTAAAAAAGCGAGGAAGATTCCGGAGCAAACCACCAGTGCCTGCAAACGAACGGCAATAGAAGAGGCCTTCACGTAGCTCAAGACAGACGAGCCCAGAAGGACCATTATGGAAACAAACAGATAAAGATTCATCGCCATCAAAAAATTGGAAGGTAATTTCGCGTATTGATGGGAAGAGCCTAAGACAACACCAAGGAATGATAGTGAGCAAAAATACAGGACGCCCAAGAACCATTTCCGTTGAAAGGAAGTTAATCTTGCCTCAGGGAAAAGAAGGGCAAGGTGGATAATGGCACTCGGAAGAAGAGAGAGAGAGACAATGACAACAAGATCAAGTTCCTTCGGTGATAAGAAATAACTGGATGCCGCGTAGGTTATATACACACCCAGCAAAACCACCATAATCACGAAGGCCCAGGAAGTCGCATGGAATGGTTTCATGCCGAATACCACCACGCCCATCCCAACGAAAATCAATCCTACAAGCCAAAATACCCCGCTTTGACGGACTACCTGCCAAATACCCAACGGTTGAATTTCAACAGGTATTTCTAAGACCGCCTCGTTTCGTTTAATGGTGTAAACAGTCCTATGCCCAATCGGAACATCCAAAAGCCGTAGAAGTTCATCGACGGTGCTGTAAGGAATCCCATCTATGGCTAAGATTTCATCCCCCTGTCGCAATCCCGCAGCCTCACCGACCGACCGTGTCGCTCCAACAATATTGGGGCCCAAATCCCCAAATATCACCCACCCTCGATCCGGGGCATTTCTCCATTCCATCATGTTAAGAAAGTACCACCCTTGAAAAAACACCGCGCAAGCGACAAGGACAAGAAAAAGAATGGCCGCCCCCCAATTCTGGCGAAGCAAGGAAACAGTTCTTTTCATCTGCGCTAATGACTTTCCCTCGCTGAGGGCCACCGATAGCCGATGACCCCAAAAACGGCCAACGTGAGCCCACACAGCCCCACCCACCAATCCCCATGGATGGCATACCATGAGCGGGTTCCACCAATCGGAATATCTCCAACGACTGCTCGGGTGATTCCAAGGGTGCTCCCCTCTTCATCATGGACATAGTGAAGAAGCCTTCCCGTTGGCCCGATAAGCCCTGAAACACCCGTCGTCGCCGCTCGTACGACAGAGATATTGTTTTCAATGGCTCTGAAGATGGTCATGGCGAGCATTTGTTCGTTGCCCGCGGGATCGTCAAAAAAATCTTCATTCGTCATGGCCACAAGAAATTCGGCCCCTTCACGAACAAGGCGCCTCACGACATCTGGAAAGAGATTCTCCGAACAAATCCGAACACCAAACGAGGAACCAGGAAGACGAAAGATCGTACCTTCATGTCCTGCACGCGTGTCGGGGGTGTCCGGTATAAACCAACCCGGCCAATTTATATACCTTCTTAAGGGCATATATTCCCCAAAGGGCCATAAATATTGTTTATGGTATTGCTGTACAAATTGCCCTTGTGGGGAAATCAAGAATGCTGAATTTGTCCACCCCGCCTGTTTGCCTGAGACAAGCGAATTGGTGTCGTATCCTGAACCTCCTACCAATAAATAACTGTGCGACCCATGGGATAAGCGCAAGAGAAGGGAAGATAAATGCAAATCAAATGGTAGAACGCCAGGTACAGAGGCAGATGGCCATACAATGAGATCTGGATCAGAAGTAGCTGCTTTTTGTGTTAGAGCCTTATAGGTAGACAAGACCTCGGCCTTGCGAACAGAGTCATTCGATTCAAAATGGTAGACACCTCCCTGAATGACTCCCACACGAAGGGAAGGGCTCTGCTCATCAAGCACATGAGATGCCGCACTCCATTCCCCAATGGCAAGAAGAGTTACGCCAAGAATTACACCCCCTACTACCCCTAACATTCCCGGCGAATGAAACGCTGGAACTTTAGGACGCACCCTGTCCTTCGACCACCTCAAACACCAGGCTGTCTTTAGAACCTGTGCGAGAAGCACATTCGCCAGCACAAGAACAAAAGACACTCCATACACACCCGTGTAGGCTGCAAGCGAGGCCACTCCAAGATGCTCATACTGGGAGTATCCCAATACGGCCCATGGAAAACTAAGAAACCCCAAATGGGTTCTGACGTATTCCATCACAACCCAAATCGTGGGAATAGTGAGTGCCACCCAGGAGGGAAAGCGCACAAGAAAGCGTGAAGCCATGTGTCCGGCCACACCCAAAAAACTTGCGCTAAAAAGGATGAGCACAAGGAAATTAACGGAGTTGATCTCTTTTATGGTTAATGCCCACTGCCAGGTGAGAGCAAAAAAAAACACCCTGTCAGAAACATTCCCGTTGCAGGTTTAAACCCCCTCAAGGGACTAAACGCCAAAAAAGCTGGCACCAACGCCACCCAGGCGACTTCTCCTTTATCAATGGGAGGAAAGGCTGCAAAAAGTAAAAGTCCCGAAAGACCAACGCCACAAAAAAAACGGCAAAATGCCAACCCCACACTCATCATAGTTTCTGACTGCACGTGCATTCTTGCCTTCAGGCTTTTTCCATCCCTAAAATTCGTACCAGCAATTTCCAATCAACAACTCCGGCAACACCCTTCCGTGCCAGCCAAAGCCACTTCACAAGAAATTGTCGATGGTCAACCGGATGCAAAGAACTATCCGGTTGACCATCGAGCGATGTGTTCAGCGACCGAGGGCTGAGAATTTCACCAGAACTCTAGGGGGCAGAGACCTCCGCCATAGCCAGGACAATATCCAGGACGAGGATCGCACTTTGGCCTCCGGTACAGGGGCTTAGATCTTTCCCCGCACCCAAGTTAAAGCCAAGCTCATCGGTCTCTTTAATAAGTAAGGACATGGCAGTTTTCTCGTCGGTAGTGGTACAACCTGGCGTCTCCGCAAAACAATCCCCAGGCGAGAAAAGACTCACAATTTTCTGCCCTAACGAATTAATGATTATTTGAGGGGATGAAAGTGGGTCATTCAGATTAATAGGTCCATTAACAACTGAAAAAAATGTGCCAAGCTGGGAGCCCTGTCGAAGTCGCAGAACAACCCTGGCACCTCCAGCAAAGTCATCTTCCCCGGCCTCATAATCTGTAAATTCCACGGTCATAATCCCAATTAGTTTAGTGCCTTTGGCCTCGCCATGTACCATTTGCCCAAAGGGCGGGTCACCGGATGGCCGTTCAAAGCTGGCAGCCGCTTGGGCCCTTTCTATCCCACTCATTCCGACGATCAATCCCACAAGAAATACCATTTTGACCGTCACGATTAATGTTTGAAGCCTTCTCATGACATTCTCCTTTCTTCCGTTGAATCGGTGGTGAAAATGTGGTGTAGCAAAACAGGATCAAATTGGGCCCGTGAATTCTGGATATTGACAAATGAAGTTTTCTAGAACAAATGGGCATGCATCTTGTGGATCCGGATCCGGGAAAATCGTGCCTATGGTCCACTCGATCACATCCTGAGCTCCTCTCACGCGGGCCACAATATCCATGGACATCACAACGCCTGCCCGCACCGAATAATGTTGCCCGCCGAACCTCGCATTATATTCAGCGGTAAGTCCCAAAAGGTGCCCGTATTCATGCGAAGTGGTATGCAGAATAAATTCGGCAATAATATCCTCCACCGTCGAAGGGATGGTGATATCATTGTTATTATATTCATCCAAAACAAACTGCTGGATTCGGTGGGTATACACAATCCCAACACCAAAACCGTTTAATCCGGTTGCATCAGATTTCCCGAAGGGCTCAAGGATCTGGTCGCTTTCTTTGATCAACGCCGCTTTTTGATGAGAAAACTCTGGTGAAATCTGGCGATCACCATCAATTTTTGAAATATCGATGACATGAGTGCGCCCTTGAAGACCACCAGAACCATCCTGCACTAGTTGGTTAGCAAGCACAGAAAGTTCATTCAGATTTGTGGGAAATAAGGAATTTCCTGTCAAGGGTTCAACGGCCAGAAAGAAATCCCGCTCGTTCGGGTCAACACAATCTACATGTGGACCATTTGGGTCGCATTCGGGAAATCGACTGCCATCAGCCATCAGAAAACCATTTGATTCCAAGGAATCAGACAACCCATCGCAATCCGTGTCTAGGAGACTTCTCCAATCCGTTTCACCTACCGTATGCCCCGTCAAATGAATTGGCGGAGCTCCTGGCGTATAGACTGCGAGGACAGCCTTTCCCCTTTCCCCTTTCGCAAAAAAATTGGGCTGAGGCTCATCATGATGTTTGCCAACTGGCCCAGACCCTTCTAGCAATTCAGTTACCCAGCATTCTTGGGGAGGTACCGCCCAACTGTTCCCAGTAACAGTCAAAACCATGATCCCTGCCGA
Source organism: Nitrospirales bacterium (assembly GCA_965223275.1). Lineage (GTDB taxonomy): Bacteria > Nitrospirota > Nitrospiria > Nitrospirales > UBA8639 > Nitrospira_E. The sequence continues at coordinate 2,741,696 of OZ244992.1, read as the reverse complement.
GAACAGGACGATTGCTAACCTCCGGAAACCGTGATATAAACCAGTCGTGCTATTCATTTTTCCTCCTTTTTGCTCAGAAGACAGATCTTCTCGATGGTATTGTTGAGATATTTTGCATTCTCGTTCAGACCGAAATTAGGGTGGAGGAGAACGTCGTTCTCCTCCACTATTTTTTAATCAAGGAATCGAAAACCCATCTTTGTCCTGAAGAATAAGAAGGGTTTTGGTTGTCGCATTGCCCTTGGCGACCTGACCCACACTCACCCCTGGATATAACGGCGCCTCAGGACCTTCGGTAAATTCCCCAATAGCAATCCAATTCCCATCCGGCACCGAATGGAAGATGGCGCTGCCGGCATTCGGACCGCCAGTCAACGTCGTAGTCTCCTGAAAAATGTCATCACCAATACAATTCTCCCAAACCTGCTGATAGTTGGGATCGTTCACCCCATTCATCTCAGCACAGCTTCCCTGAGATTTATCGAACAGCCTCATTACCATTCCTTCAACTGGGAATTTTTTCTCTTTGGGATTTTTCCCTTTTCCGATCACTTTCAATTCGGTTTGAATTTCTACGGTGCCCGTCGCTTCCACGACAGTGACCATTCCTTGCCCGGAGAAAAACTCCCCACCCTCAAGCTCTCCGGTCACCCAGAGAGAAATCATCGTACCGGGCAGCAAGGTTCCGAAGCTTTGAGCAGCTTCATCTCGATAGATTTGGCACTCGAAAACTCCATCAACGATACGGTCTGTACCCTCGATACATTGGACCGTACCCTGAATAAGGACCGTACTCGCTACAATGTCTTCCTCTTGATACTCGTCCGGCAAATCGATCCTAATCGTCAATGGAAGATGAGCGCCTGTCGGCCACAACACATCCCATTCATCAGGGTCGAACGTTAGAGTATCGGCCACAACTGGAGGATCGGGCACCCCATCACCGCCTTCAACAACGAGTATTTGTTCGTCACTTGCAACAGATCCGTTCCAAATCTCCACGAGGTTATCTGGATCTTTTGCATCCACGTTAAAATAGGTCGTGACCCCATATTCCACCGGTTCCCCTGAGGTGCCAGAAAGCAGATACGGATTTTCGTCCAGCAGATTACAGGTGAGACTGATCGATTCACCGGCCGCTAAAACTGTGAGGCCGCTTTCGATCATGATGGGATAGGGAATCGTTTGAAGACCGACCACAATGTTCCCCTGGGCATCCCGAACTTCGAAAAAGAGCCGAGAGCAGATCGGAATAGGAATCAACATGTCCTCGTCGGTTTCATTACGTAAAGTGGTCTCGATAAAGACGAACTGCCCTTCTTTAAATGGTTGATCTCCATTAACAATCTCTGCCTCTTCAGAAATATCCTCCGGGCCACCGCCGCCATCACACACATCGCCTAAACCGTCACCATCGGAATCCGTTTGGTCGACATTGGCATGATCCTTACAGTTGTCACACGAATCACCCAGCCCATCGCCGTCACGATCTTCCTGCGTTGGATTAAAGGTATCAGGACAGTTATCGGCGGCATCCAGTACTCCATCACCATCTCGGTCTGTTTCAATGGTGATGGTAAAATTATATGGGGCACTGGTATCCACACCCCCATTGGCGGTTCCACCATCGTCCATCAGGAAGACGGTGACATTGGCAATACCGCCCCCCAGAGCCGGCCAATAGGACAACGTCCCCGTATCATCCACAATGGGTTGAAGAAAAAACGCCCCTGGGTTGTCGTTGGAGACATTAAAGGTTAACCCCTGCGAGGCTTCGTCCACCCCTCCCCCAGGGCTCATACCCGTTGCCCATCCGGGCACAGTTTGCAGCCCAGCACTTCCAGCCACTGGCCCCTGATCCCGCCCACCCGTAAAGCTGGGCGCATCGTTCACCGGCGAAACATTAATCGTCACCGTCGCTTCCGCCGATGTGAGTGGCGGGGACCCATCGTCGGTCACGGTAAATGTGATCAGATCTGGTCCCACAATTGGGGTGAAATTATTAGAATTGAGGGTCGGAGTATACGTAAGATTAGGAGCTGTTCCAGATATGGCCCCCTTGATCGGCCCACCAGTGATCGTAAACGTTAAAGTGGTGCCAGGGTCGGGATCGCTCCCGGTCAAATTTATTGCCGTTCCTCCCCCATCTTCCAAAATATTTAGGGTTTGTGGGGCTGCTATGGGAGCGTTATTGATAGGAGGAAGCATGGGTGGGATGGGAAAAGGCCGCCGCGCCGTATCAGCGGCAAAAGCCCCTCCACAATTCAGTGCCACGATAAGAATGAACATCCATAATGAACTGACCTTTTTATTGGTCAAGCCTTTCCAGGTCCCAGGGGCAAAATCATCCCAACATCGACAGTCTTTATACATAGTTTCCTCCTCTGGAAGTTCTCGCAGGGATCAATCCACAGCTAGAGAACCACCCACTCTTCTTGGTAAATTTCATTTTTTAGATAATAAAATCTGGTTCTGGTTTTCATGGCCAAGAAACGCTCAATCCTTTTCAAGAAAAATTCTCCCTCACTCCAGAAAATAGCGAGTCCCTTGGTCCCCAGGTCCCTGTGAGTTTTTCTTAGGTTTCCAGCTCGAATCCTATGTTTTCAAGCTTAACCAAAGGCCTTTCACAAATGTTTCAAGGTCGTATCCTCCATCACCAACTGGACGAACAGTTTTTCATTCTCCCATGACACAGAAGCATCCCTGCCATTGGCGATATACAACCAACAAGAGAATAGGCCTCATAGGCTGTAAGTCCTACGGGATGATCAACACACCCAACCCAGTCCCCGTTAAGGTATCAGACCCAATGGTTGTCGTAATTTGCACAGCATAATGATATTCTCCGGATAACCACGTACAGGTTGCGGTTGTAGATGGAACAATTCTCAAGGTGTACGTGCCGGGGGAAATGGGACTATTACTAAATTGCGTAACATCTACACCACACCCACCGGGCCGAAGGTTAAAACCATCTCGCAAGACCCACCCAGCAGGTAATGTGACGACTGAAGTTCCATCCCCGACGGAGTTTCCGAGGCTAGAAATTCCCACCCCGTTCAACGAGTCCGACACCTGAACACTTAATATGGCTGATGAAGAAATGACCGCGCCGCTATCACCATTCTGAGCATTGCTCGCATTACCAGTTGTCTGGATAACTAACGGACGATCAGCCCCTTGACTCACCGCTGGCATAAAAACGAATACACTTAATGCACTGACTAACAACCCAGTTTTGATTCGAGAGAAAAATGTCGTCATGTTACGTCTCCTTTTTGGTTAATGAACTAAGCTTTGGTTTAAATATTTTCTGCCTCCAGACCCTGAAACGTTTTGCGTCCTTTTTGATTTCCTTCACCCTCCCCATTGCTCAGGGAGGGGTGAGAGGTCGTTCGCTGGTCCCCCGCTCTTCAGCGCAGCGTTCGACCCTTCACCCCTCGCCTGTCGCGGTTTTCCCCCATGGGCCCTCATGGGAAGGAAAAATACTTTCTTTTGCATACCATTCCATCTTTTTCTTTTTTGGCATTCTTTCCTTCCAAGAGGAGAAACCTCTCTACTCTATTTGTTTCGCTCCCATTCGAAAATTACACGGTTGTCCGTATATGGCTGCGAGCATACTTTCCCCATAGGAGAAATATTTAATTTTCAGTTTTTTTCGGAGTACTTTTCCGCGAGGCGGGGACGCGCGTGGAGAGAAAAGTGAACGAGAAAACGATTCTATTTACGATCGATAACGACTATGATGACATGGTGCAATCAAACCGTTTCGATTCATATGGTTTCGCCTTTAGCGTCGTTGAGGATTTGGAACTTGGGGACTTTTCTTGACGGTCCCGTTCTTTTTCGACTGACTCATCGACCCATTGCTCCCAGGCTTTGAGAATCCCTTTACATAGGCGAATCACTTGCCGATTAAAGACTTCGGTCTCACAATCCATGAGTTCACCCCTCCCTCACATTAGACCAGAGAATGTAAGTATGAACATTCGATTTTTTTACCCCAAATTAACAGCCGGTTTCGGAAAATCTTTCTCTTCGGCTCCTTGATGGAGCTGAGGAATAGTTCCCATAGAGAAAGTTCCCATTCTTTTCAAAAAGATGTTGATTTGTTTTAAGGCCTAAAGCCCTACAATCCTGGCGACAATTGACCGGGACGAGGCCGAGGGGGTGAAGCGAGGTACAACGGAGAGGCAGGAAAAATTTTCAGACTAGTGTGATACGTCCTTTCGTGTATCGATAAGAGAGGGGGTTGGGTCAATCATTTCGTCTCGACTCAAATCTGATGATGAACAATGTGATCGAGCCACCTGCATGTTCTGTGATCTAAGCAACATTAATACCAGGCCCTCTTCCACATCATAATTTTTCCGCATAGTCATTGGAATCAAGCAGTTAGCCTACTGAATGACAGTCTCACATTTCAAGGTTTCCCTGACGTTTCTGATAAAGTATTTATTTTTTATCTGATTGGATACACCTTTGTATCTGATCCGATACATTTTTGATTCCTTATTCCTGAGCACCATTAAAATTGTGGATATGTTTTCCTTTTAATGGCTTGAAAGAGGGATTATTCCCAGATTCGATTGATAAAAATCGTCTTACGAGTCACGGTGAGAGAGCCATTTTCTTTCATATGTTTGATCGCTCGACTCAGTGTTTCTCGTGAGCATCCGATCATCTTGGCCATCTCTTGAAAAGACGGACGATTCGGGATGAACAACTGACCGTTGGCCCGCCCTCCTTGGCTCTCGGCCAGTCTCATCAGACACCGGCCCACCCTCCCGTGAATATCACACATGACCAGACTTCGAATTTGTTCATTGGTCTTCCGGAGTCGCTGGGAAAGGTGCTGAAGGATTTTGGCAGCTAATGCCGGATGGCGCGTGAGCAGTGCCGACAGTTCTTGTTGTTCGAGAATGAACAGTTCACACGGTTCCACGGTGATAACCGACGCCGACCGGGGGGCCGACTCAATAATGGCCATTTCCCCAAAAAAATTGCCTGGCCCTAAGACGCTTAAAATATATTCCTCACCGTTTTTATCCGCCAACACGACGTTGACCTTGCCGGCCAGAATAATGAGCAAGGCATCTCCTTGGTCCCCTTCATGAAAAATGACATTTTTTTTGGGGTATCTTCGTACTTTTCCCGAACTCACCAGGAGAGACAACTGGTGATCATCCAAATCCCCGAAAAGAGGAACTTCCTTCATCGCATCTTTGTGAAGCGCCATCCTGGCTACATTCCTTTTGAGGGGGCTGGGTGGGTGGGTTCAGTGGCAGGGAGGGAGCGCATGCCTTCCACCGCCAAGGGTTACACAGGTGAGAGAGGCCTATCACTGTACAAAAGTCTTTGAAATCTTGCAAATTTCAACCGGAAAATGGAGGTTTTTTTGTGTGGACTTTCAATGAACAGGCCGGATCTAGGCCCAGGGTGCTAGAGCATTCCCAATGGGGAAAAAATCTCACTGTAGAAATCCCCGAATGGAATAAAAACCTGGTCAAAGAAAGCCATTGATTTTCTGAGATAAAGCATGGATTTTGGTGTTGACTCCCAACTTCCTTCACTGAATCAACATTAAGGCTTTCTACCTTCCTTATTAGAATTCCACCATTTTCATTCTGAAGGTTCTTCTATTATCACAGCAAAAGAGACAATTTTCTCTTGACTTATTTTCCATTTTTTTTAAGTATCCATGATTCACGAGTACAAATTTCATCTTTTTAGGGAAGTCAAATTATTGAACCCCTCTTTCCCTAAAATCCTACCCTCTCTTTAAAGCCCCCTCAAAACTAAAAATGCCATGAATTTTGGCATTTTTTAATTTTTACATTTTCATTCCTGTGAGTTTTTCACTTCGTGATGGTGGCTCATTGGGATCTCTGTGGTTTCAACCCATTGCCCAAAAAGGGGGCCATTCATTGCGCTTTGTGACTCATTTTCATCTTCCTGCATCCCTTCATAGGGTTTCAAACAGATGGTTGGTAAGGGTTCTTATTCTTCTCATCTTAATTGGCATTTCTACTTTTCCTGCTCAGGGCCAAACCCCCTTGCCACCCCTCTCACTTCCCCCAATTACAGAACCTTCAGGTCGATCGGGAGAACCGCCGGAATTACTGGAAAAAACAGAACCTCCAATGACTTCCCCACGAGGTTTCACGTTACCCCCCATTGAAACCCTTCCGGAATTCCAACGCCAAAGATTCCAGGGGCTACGCGTATTTGCCAAAAAAATCCTGCTTCAAGGAAATACCGTTTTTTCGGAAGAGAAAATCAGAAACATCGTTGACCCGTATGAACAACGTGATATCACCACAGAGGATCTTGAACAACTCCGCCGAACCCTCACGCTTTTATATGTAGAAAATGGATATATTAATTCTGGAGCCATTATTCCCGACCAAGACATTAAGGATGGAATCATTACCATCCAAATTATTGAAGGGAAATTAACAGACATTCAAATTGCCGGGACCACGTACTTTCTCCCATGGTATTTTTCCGATCGCATTTCGCTGGGAGCCGGCCCCCCACTCAATGTCCGGCCTCTCAAGGAACGTCTTCATCTTCTCCTCCAAGATTCACGAATCGAACGGTTGAACTCAGAGCTTCAACCGGGCCTGAATCCAGGTGAAAGCATTCTGCACGTTCAGGTACAAGAAGCCTCACCTTTTCAAGCCTGGGCAGAATTTAACAATTTTCAATCACCCACAGTAGGGGCCGAACGCGGGTTGGGCACCATTGCCACCAGCAATCCTTTTGGAATTGGAGACTATTTCCAATTCACGTTTGGTCGCTCAGAGGGCGTCAATCCTCTCCTGGACACTAGCTATATCATGCCCTTATCGGCTCGGGGCACTACCCTGGCCTTACAATACCGCCACAATGATTTCACGGTGGTGTCTTCACCGTTCGACACGCTTGACATTGAAAGCCATTCAAGAATTTTCACCATAGCTTTGCGACATCCCATCTATCGAACCTTGACCGACGAAGTAGCCTTGGAACTTATTGGTGAACACCATCGGAATAAAAATTTTATTGGAGGTACGGGTTTTTCATTTACTCCAGGGACCACTTCAGATGGAGAGGCGATTGTTTCGGCCCTCCGGGTCGCTCAAGAGTGGATACACAGAGAATCGCTTCAAGTCCTCGCCTTTCGATCACAATTTAGTGTAGGCCTGGATATTCTTAACGCGACAAACACTCGTCGAGCGAAACATGACCCGGACGCCCAGTTCTTTGCCTGGCTAGGACAAGGGCAATGGGCCCGACGGATAGCCCCCTGGAATATCCAATTCTTGACAAGCATGGCCCTTCAAGTAGCCAATGACAGCCTTTTTCCCCTGGAACAATTCGCCGTTGGTGGACGATTTAGTGTGCGGGGGTATCGAGAGAATCAACTCGTTCGAGATAATGCTTTCCTGTTCTCGGCAGAATCTCGCATACCCATTTTGCCTGATTGGTTGGGGAACCATTTCAGGGTGTTTATCGCCCCATTTGTCGATGTGGGTCATTCGTGGAACGCCAAAAACCCCACCCCCGACCCCAAAACTCTTGCCAGCATTGGAGTCGGAGTAAGGTTAACGGTATGGGATAGAGCTTTCGCTAATGTCTATTGGGGGCAACAACTCAATCACGTCTCGGATCCGACATCGGGTGGAAATCTCCAAGACCATGGCCTGCACGTACAATTTGTTCTCAATGTTTTATAACACAATAGCAAAGGCATCATGGGTATCCTTCGATTAAGAATCATAAACCGGCCTTGCCCATCCGGTCTTCTTGGCTCACCCGGCTTAATTGTACCTGATCAAGTAAGGCCGCACGAATCTCTCGCAGGTGAGCATTGGTGGGATCACTTTGAATGTGATGTGAAATGGTGGTCATGGCGTCATACCAAAACCCGGCTTGGGCATATAATGTGGTAGCGTGAATGGCATCGCCCTTTTCGATATTCTGTTGTAAATCAGGAGGGGCAGAGTCCATTTCAATGATTCCCCCTGCGATTATATCCTTTGAACGATGTTGGGGATCAGGAATGAGCGCAACAAACCATTGGTATGTTTTCCCCTCTTCAAGTTTAAGGTCAAATTGAGATAACTCAATAAGGTGTACCCCTGGAACGGTAGGCGAAGGAAGGGGTTTTTCGATCAGGGGAGTCACACCATTCTCATCAATAATGGTGAACTCTAAGGGATGCGAAGTAGGCCTGGAAATATACCAAGCGAAAGAGGGCTGCTCCATTGAGGTTAAACCAAGATGATCCGGGACCAGAGCCAAAACTTCCGGCAAATCCGCTTGTGGCCCTCTTGTTCCTCCGCCCACGCGTCCACCTGGCGCTCCTCTTCGTGGGGGCCTATACAAATTTTTGCCTTTGGAAGAGGGTAACGGTTTAATTTCCGAAACTTTCTTAAGTGGAGACACGGTTGGCACGATGGTTTTTTGGGAATAAATTGGGCGTGATTCCCTTTCTCGATTTTTATTTTTCTTCGCCCATGCTCCCGATAACCCAACAATAAGGGTTAAGCTAAGAATCGTAATTCCATGAATAACAGGTTGCCAGTTCATCATTCTCCCTCCTTTCAAAGGGTTCCTCACCTTTTTGAACATTGCGAGGGGGAAATTTTTCTAGCATTCACTTGTCTCCAACATACCAATCCAGGATTTGAAAGGCCTCATCGTGTTCAATATAACAATCAGAAAATAAGCAACACCTGTACCAAAAAATGACATTGGAAAATATATGACAATTCAATCGCATTCTGAGCTAATAAAAATAAGATTTTATCCACCCCCTCAAAACCCCTTTCTCCCCCCTCGCTCCAAAAAGCCTTTAAATTGTCAACATTGAATACAAATTGTCTGCCTTGGTAACACTTTGTTAGGGCAGACGAGGATCATGGCTAAAGCCCAATAGCTTGACTGTCGTCACTCTCAAAACGAGCACGTCATACCAGGTATAAAATTAATGCGGAGGGGCATCTTCATGTCTAACCAAAATGAAAAAAACTCGCGCGTACAAAAAACCGCCTTAGCAGTCATGTTAGTAATTTTGAGCGTTGGATGGGCAACGAACGTGAGTTTTTCGAAGGAACCCAACAAGGAGTATCTCAACGACGGACTGCTGCACTATCAACAAGGAAGGATTGAAAAGGCTGTCCAAACCTGGAGTCAAGGGTTAACCCTATCTCAATTCCAAAGGAGGCCTCGGGCGTATATTCAAACAGAAGTTTTCCTTGGGAAAGCATACATGGAGTTAGGGGAAACCCAACAGGCCTTCACGTTATTGCAAGCGGCGAGCAATAATTCAAAAAAGTTGTCTCACGAAGACTTACTGGCCCAATCCCTGAACCAATTGGGGAATTTATACCTCAAGATTGGGGACACAAAGTCTGCCTTAACACATTTTCAAGAAAGCTTAGAAATCGCTAAACAGATCCAACATTTCCGTTTAATGGCTCATGTCTACAATGATCGCGGGAATGCCTACGCCCTCCGCCAAGAAAATGCAGAAGCCCTCGCTTCCTACAAACAAGGACACCACATCGCGAGCCAACACACATTCCCCAATATCGGAGTGCGAACAAAGATTAACGCCGCATTGGTCGAAGTTCGACAACGATCTGGGCTCCAGGCACTGCCTCACCTAAAGGAGGCTTGGACAGAGTTACAAAATTTACCTCCCACCCCAGAAAAAGTGCAGAATTTGTTGACCATTGGTACGGGATTACAACAGTTAGAACCGCAGTTGAACAAACACCAAGCGGAAATCACCCAATTGACCCTTCAATCCTATCGAGAAGCCGCCCAACTTGCTCAAGACATAGGAGATTGGAGAGGAAAGACTTATGCTTGGGGACTGATGGGGGAGCTCTATGAGAAAAAGGGCAGAGATAGGGAAGCCCTTCACCTCGCTCGACTCGCTATTCGAGCGAGCCAAGAAGGGGAAGTCCCCGAGGCCCTGTATCGATGGGAATGGAAAACGGGGCGATATCTGAAAAATCTGGGGCATCCTGAGGAGGCCATCCAAGCCTATCAACGGGCGATAGACACATTACAGCCCATTCGCCCTCAATTGGTTCTTGGGCTACCCTCCCATCCCACGTCATTTCGGGAATCCGTGGGCTTGTTGTTCTTTGAAATGGCAGACATGTTAATCGAAAGAGCCGATCAGGAACCTGATGTAAAAAAACGAGAGGCCCTCCTCTTCCAAACAAGGGATACGATTGAATCATTCAAGGCAGCAGAACTCCAAGATTACTTCAAAGATGATTGCGTGGAGGTGAATAAGGCCAGAATTCAACCCATCGATCAGGTCTCTCAATCCACAGCGATCATCTACCCTATTATCTTCCCTGACCGAACCGAAGTCTTGCTGAGCTTGGAAGACACGATCAAAAAAATCACGATCCCCATTTCTCAACAAGAACTTACCGAACAAATCCATCTCTTTCGCACACTCCTGGAAAAACGGACCACTCACCAATATCTTCCACACGCCCAAGTCCTCTACAACCTCCTGATCAGACCTCTGGAGGATCAATTCCAGGAATTCGGAGTGACCACCCTGGTATTCGTTCCGGATGGGGCCTTGAGAACCATCCCGATGGCTCCCTTACATGATGGCAACCAATTTCTCATTCAGAAATTTTCACTCGCAACCACTCCTGGACTCACCCTTACCGATGCCCATAGTTTGGACAGAGAAAAGGTGAGTCTTCTCTCGGTGGGTTTAACGGAAGGGGTACAAGGATTTCCTCCTTTGCCGAACGTGGACAAGGAAATCACCTCCATTCAAAAAGTCTTCGGAGGTAAAATTCTTCTGAATAAAGATTTCTTGGTCGATAATTTGAAACGGCAAATGAAGGACGAAAAATTTACCGTGATCCATATCGCCTCTCACGGAAAATTTGAACAAGATACCAAGGACTCGTTTCTTCTCACATATGACAAAAAACTGACGATGGGACAGCTGGGTAACCTGATCGGACTATTCCAATTTCGTCAGACCCCCCTGGACCTTCTCACCCTGAGCGCTTGCGAAACTGCGGCAGGAGACGATCGTGCCGCCCTTGGATTGGCTGGTGTGGCCGTGAAAGCCGGAGCCCGAAGTGCGCTGGCGACCCTGTGGTTTATTAATGATAAAGCTTCTTCGGATTTGGTGACCCAGTTTTATACCTATCTGAAAGAAAAGACTGCCTCAAAGGCAGAAACTCTCCGGCAAGCCCAACTCAGCTTTCTCGATCACCCGATCTACCGGCATCCGAGTTACTGGGCTCCCTTTCTTCTCATCAACAATTGGTTGTGAACACGTTTACCATCACCCCTCCTTTGCTAAAAAAGAGAATGAGTTTTTTTTGATTAGCTTCGGCTCAGGTTCTCTTCAAACCCAAATGGCCTAGGCATAACAATGGCATTTTCTTTAATTGAATGCCGAGAAGAAATGTCTCACCCCGGAAAACGGGAAGAAAGGGGAAAAGCTAAGGAGCCAGAACAGGCAAAAAATCAATTACTCGAGGATCCTATCGTGCCTCAATTGAATGACCCATGATTCTCTAACTTCTACACCCCTTTTCGTTGTAGGAATACGGGTTTTCTATCGGATTGCAATAGAATGGGTCTCCAGAGAACAAATGAAATGCCGTTCCCCCAAAAAAAACAATCAGCCTGCACCTACGAATGAATAAGTACAGAAATGTCCTTTTGGCTGGCCAATTTATCTTCAAGCGTTAACTCATAATTCGCCCAAGCTATACCTTTGTCTTCTTTTCATAGTGGACATCCGAGCTTGAATTCACCAGACCTCGGTAATGGGGTGACCCTCACCAACGTAGATTCTTGGGTCGAATGGTTGGCAATCGAATCATCTGAATCAAACGTATGCCGACCATCCAAAGGATTCAATATCGCAATCGGCTCTTCAGTGGTAGCGACAAGAAGTAAAGGACTAGGAAGATATTGGCCGGGAATCGTCGCAATTTTCTGAGGAATTGCATTGACAAATGAACTGTATTGGCCGCTTTGTTGCGCGACACAACTGGAGGCATACAACGTTGCCACACTCACCGGGTTTTGTGGTAAGGGAGCCAATGTTCCGCTTAAATATTGAATCGGGGCCTGAATATCTACCTTGCCGTTAATCCCCAAGGCCGATGAGGCACTCAACGTACTCGTGCTATCCACAAAAACCACATCTCCTGTAAGAGTGATATTCCCGCCTTGTCCTTCAAAGGCATTCGCCAGGATTTGACTATTTTGCAGAATGATAAACTTCGGATCTAAATCAATATTTCCCCCAACCGTGCTCACCCCCCCACCGACAGAACTCGTGATCCGACTATCGATCAGGTGAATTAACTCCGTAGCGGCAAGCTTAATATTGCCCCCGTCAGCCTCGGCAGCCAAGGTAGACACGCGACTCTTATCAAGAAAAATCGTATCTTCAGCTTCCAGCCTAATGGTTCCGGCATTGCCTGGACCCTGTGTTTCTGCTGATACCAGAGCTTCATCGAGCAGAGACAGGGTGTGTCCGGCAGTCATCATGACATCTCCACCGGCTCCTTCTTGTGCAGAGCTGGTTACGATACCTCCCGACTGTATAAGGTCTCCCCCTGCGGAGACTTCAACCGTCCCCGCATTCCCCAAGCCCTTGGTCTCTGCTGAAACCACCGACTGCTCCAGCAACGATATATTTCTCCCTGCGGAAAGCATGACGGATCCCCCCGCAGCCCGTTGCGCGGAACTGGATACCGTACTAGACGATTGCCACAACTCATTTCCAGCCGAAACCCTCACGGTCCCAGCCGGTCCTTCTCCTTGAGATTGTGCTGACAAAACCGACCCATCCACGATAGACAGAATATCATCAGCCCTCACCACGACATTTCCCCCAGCCGCCTGTTGGCCTGAGGTCTTCACACTGCTGGATTGCACTTCAAGATCTCCACCAGAAAATAATGTAATCCCTCCCGAAAGTCCTGCATCATTGGCATGGGAGGTACTTGAGGCCGATATGAGCCCATTGGCTTCCAAAGAAAAATCTTCATTGGCTGAAATAGAAATATTTCCGCCATCGCCCGTGGAAGACGTACTACTATCCACGCGCCCTTGATTATGGATCAGGATATGGTCCCCTTGAATCCGGATATCCCCCCCCTTCCCAGAATCCTTTGTCAACGTTTCAATGAATCCATTTTCTAGGACAAAAGAATGCGCAATGATGCTCACGTCCCCAACATCCTGGTCCGTGGCCAAACTGGAAACCCCACTCCCATGGGAGATTGTGACAGACTCAGTTGCTGCAAGAGTCACTGTCCCACCCGAACTGTTATTGGATTCACTCCCGCTTCGTATTTCTCCCCCATCAGAAACAAGAATGGTTGCTGAGGTTACTCGTATATCCCCAGCTATACCTCCGGTGGCACTATTCGTGTTGAATAGACCACTTGGACTTCCATCTATGTCACTTATTCCAGAAATCGTTAAGCCGTTGGGCGAATCCACGACAAGGGCCCCACTTTTAGGAGCGTTCCCACCGTTCAACCCTCGAATGGATCCACCGTCTGAAAGGATCACGTTTTGACTCCGGATGGAAATATCTCCGGTCGAAGAAAAGGAAGTCCCTCCACTTAAGCTTCTAATGGATGTCGCTCGTCCATCAGAGCTGGTCCCATGAAGAGACAACAACTCGGCAAAAGTCCCTGCACCTGCCAAGCCCCGGACCCAAATATTTCCCGTTTGCCCAAACGCTTGAGCTTGAGTCTCAATCTGACCTCCCCCGGTCATCTCTAAACGATTCACATTGGCGACAATATTGCCCCCATTCCCAGCATCTAACGCTTGGGTAAGGATTGTGGCACCCGAAGATAATGCTAAATCCTTTGAGGAAATGGAAATTGACCCCGAGTCACCAGGACTCAAGGAAGTACTATTAATAGACGTAGTGGGTCCAAAAAATGACTCTCCGTCAAGGATGACAAACTCGGCCGGACCGTCAATACCCGAAATGTTCACATCCGCGGCCTTCCCGTTTCCCCCAAGGAAACTCTGTGAGGCGGATTGGATTGCTCCTCCCGTTTCAAGGGAAAGCATCTGGACCCCGATCTCTATTCCCCGGGGATCACTATCCACAAACCCAAAGGTGGCAGAGCTCAATAAGCTACCCTGTTGCACAATGAGTTTCCCCGCTCGAATGACAATAGCCCCACCATGCCCGTCCCCAGCCGAAAACCCAAACGCCGCATCTTGATCACTCACTTCCAATACCGATCCATTGGTTAAATCAACGACTCCAAAAGAATGAAAGGTATCTCCGTTGACATTGGCCCGGGTATTTAAAGAATCAAAAACCAATTCCCCAGGGGACCTAACACTCGCGATTTGAACTTCTCCACTGGGAGCGAAGAGAAAACTGGAATCAATCGAAATATCTCCACCGATCAACCCCAACGTCTCGCCCTTGGCAGTTTCAGGCGTAAACCCCAGTGGTAGAGCCAAACCAAAACTCCCACTCGCTGAGATTAGTGCCGGATTTTCATCCAGGAATCCAAAGGCCTCTACGGGTGCCGTGCGCAAAAGATTGTCCTGGACCGCATCAGGCACAGCAGAAAAAAGAACCCCGCCCCCCAAACCTAGATAATCAGCCGTGGTAGCAAAGAAAGAACCGGGAGTTCCAACAGAATTCCCTATATCCAGGGATGCATTGGGGCCAAACATAATCCCTTCCGGATTCATCAGAAAAAAATTCGCGCCCGGTATCGTACTTTGAAGAATCCCATCAATCACCGAAGGCTTTGCCCCCGAAATCCTCCCTGTCACACGGGTCAACACATTGTTGATTTCGCCCCCCGGCGGCCCAACAAAACTCGCGATGCTCCCTGTGCCAACCGAAAACCGGTCAAAGCTATGAAACAAATTACTCCCACGCACGGTTCCTTTATCGATCACCACACCACCCAAACCGTCCGGGGTGACCTGGGTTGGGGTGGGCAAGGTTCCATCGGACACGATGTCCGTGACGACCTGCGCATGAACTAACTCGAGTTGGGTAGGCCAAATCCAGACAGGGAAAAGAAGAACGCTACAGGCAAAAACCACATGCATAATGCATTTTTTCCTTATTTTTACCATAAATTTTCCTTGTTAATTAGTTTTTTACCCTTACGTCAACTTGAATTGTATGGCGAAAAATTAAAAAAAAGCAATGTATCCTAAAATCACGTAAATATGGGCCGTGGGACCCCGCTATGAGAGGGACCAGGGAAGTGGGGGCAATGGGACGAGAAAACTATTCAGGGAACGAAAAATAACGAATGGTATATGAGCAAAAAAGTTAAATGTCAAAATACTTTACATTATGAAAGCATACCGTAATTCTATCAACAAATTTTTGGCAGAAGTCGAAAATCCTTTCCTGTTTTTCAATACCAATCGAACAAAATTAAAACTTACAAGAAAATATATTTAGTTGAAAATATCTAAGTCATTTTTCAATAATTTGTATCCAAATAGATAAATCATTTATCCAAATGGATACAAAAAATGACCGTTCATGAATTGCCATGCCAAGGAAATGTAAAAAAAATTAACTGACAACATTTTAGAATAACATATTAAAAAATATAAGAATTTATAATTTCATTCGGAATTTTCCCTAATTTGTGTCGTGTAAATTTCTCACTTATTTATCATATCTAGATGATAGTGGCATAAAAATAGTTGGGAACTATAAAAGATAGAATTAAAAATTATGTTTAAAAACAACACTTACCACAAAACTTCCATACTCATACATCTTAAATTCCTTATGTAGTATATTTTTTGCCTTATTAACTACTGATTCATTTACATTTTTCTCAGATGTTTTTTAAAGGCAAGGATTGAAACGCTTTGGCCCTAAGGGTTAAACCCTTCTCCACTCTATGAGTATGTGGTTAGTCAAAGGATGAGGAAGGTGTTGGCAGCTTCCCGCCAACAATCCCTACCCTAACTTTCCTTTCTTCCTCCCCCTCAAATCTCATTCCCCTCTTTAACGTTCATCCCCCTCTAACATTTGTTCACTGTTTTAACCAATCGAATGGAGGAATTGACGATGAAAAAATTAAAGGCTCTATGGGGAATTGCCCTTTCCCTGATGCTCCTTTTGCCGAACTTGTCCTTTGCCTTATCGTTTACCCTCACGGGAAGTGGCACACAAACGACATTCATCGCTGGGAATTATGCAGCCGAGGGCTTTCGAATCGACAATGTCTCAAGCCTAAATCGAGCCCGCCTTTACTTTCAAGAAGGGAACATTAACAAACTGATCTTAACAGGGGTGAATCTCATCGCCACGCAATATCTTGAAAATGCCACCATTGAATTCGAACACATGTTTCAAACAGCAAACGATGCGGGGATCCGCAACAGTTTCATCGACTATACGGGTGGAGGGAACTTCTTTTTCCCAAGCCCAGAAGATAGGGTTTTTTCTGGGACGGGAGAATGGGCGTTTTGTTCTTCACCCAATGTAGCCAGTTGCTCAAGCACCACATCTTTCGACACGCTACAAGGAGTAATACCCGCTCCCCGTTCGTTTGGAATATTCGGGCCGTCTCCTGATTCAGACGATCTTGGCAGTCCTTCCGCACCCTCGTACACCTATTTAAAAGGTCGAATATCCATCGGTCCTCTTTTTGCGGGAGAACGTGCTGCGGTCCAGACCCTTACCATAATGGAAGGATTTAGTTCGCCTCCAATCGATGGGAGTGATTGCGATGGAGCCGAAGCAGGAGATCCGGTGGACCTGGACGATGATGGGGTACCAGACGCCACCTGTGGTGATAGAGGATTTGGTGAATTTGACGAAGGCTCTCTCCAGGCTGGTGGACCAGATAATTCATTCGAGGGTTTTTGTGAAGGAACTCCAACAGAGTGCCAATCACCTGCTCCTGTCCCTGAACCCTCCACTATGCTCTTAATGGGAACGGGCCTCGCAGCCTTATTGCTCGGAAAACGATGGAGAAAAGAAAGAAACCCCATTTGAATTATTCCATTCTCGAAAAAAGGGAATAGGCAATCTCGCTTGCCATGACAACATTTTGAAGCCGGGTTCAGCTGGGACTACCAGTTGAACCCGGATCAACCTGCCAAAGCCTCTGAATGAGGAAAGACATTATGAGAAAAGAAACTTTCGTCTTATTTTTGTGGCTACTTGTATATTTCCCATTTTCATCCGCCTGGGCCAATTCCCTTCTTTTGGACTTTGAAACGGGTCCCGATGCCACCCCCCTTTTCGACCAGGAGCCCATTACCACCCAATTCCCGGGACTCATGTTCTCTGGCGCACTCATCCTCACCAGTGATGATAATTTCGACTTGAACGGACCTTGCTCAGGAGGAACAGGAAGCCTGTTTGCTGCCCTTACCCCGCCCAATTCCGGATGCAATGTGCTCGCTCCGGATGAGTTGGGAGGGACGATTGAAATTGACTTTGAGGTACCCATCAAGTCGGCATCCATGTTCGTGACCTATACCAATAATTCTGAGTTCGAAGGCTCAGACACTCCCCTCATTATCTCGGCTTTTGACAGCACAAATGCCCTCATTTCGACAACCTCATCCACATCACCATTTTTTGCCAATTATGATGGAACCGTTTTTAAAGAGTGCCAAATATATACAAATTGTTCACCTAATGAACTTGTGGGAATCGTTTCATCTCATGAAATTGTTCGTCTTAAAATTGGCTTTGAAATTTCCGGCAAGGCCTATGAACAAGATTTTGTCCTAGACGACCTTTCTTTTACTCCAGTGCCAGAACCATCTTCTGCATTATTATGGCTGTCTGGAATTATTGGCTTGTTGAGATGGCGGAATTTCATAGATCATTTAATAAGAAAATCTTGCATAGGATGAAGCTGTAAAGACCTCTAGAGCTAAGGGAACTAAGGCCTTTACTATTCCAATAGGTTTGACCTTTCCACACCAATCGAATTTCAGGTACTCGCTTCTTGAGTTAGAAAAGGTGTCCATTTTTTTCAACCGTCTCATTCCTAAAGCTGAAAAAGGCTGACTAGGCAAGAGCTGATCATTTGATGAACTGTACTCTTTTTGATGCGAATACCCATTTGGCATTAAAAATGCCTTCTCACAAAACTGTCACAGAAAGTTCAAAAGTCGCCTAAGCATTGCGTAATCCCACCCCCTCCGTTTTTTGTCCCCTCTGAACAATAAAGTCCTCAAAGAAATTTTGGGGATATTTCATTCACCCTTGTTTCCGTCGAATAAGAGAGGAAAACTCCATCATGCCCAAAACCGTTTTTATATGCCTCAGCCTACTTGTAAGTAGCATATTTCCCTTCACGGGTGTGGCCGCCCCTCCTGGCGGAATTGAACCCGTGACCCTCACCCCCACTCTCCTGCCTCCCGATCAACCCACTTCCCTCACCGTAACCGCGACGATCGCTCACCCCAAGGTCGTTCACGAAAGTATCATCCTCCAAGAACTCGTAGATGACCAATGGGAAGAGGTGGGCCATTTGACGCAAGACCCGAGTGACCCCACCCAGTTCTCCCTGACCCTCACCCGCACCGAACCGCCTGGAATCGCATTACAGTTCCGGGTCTCTGCCGCTTTCCGTGGCCAACTTCGCCGCGGCCTTTCCTCAGTCCTGACCGTTCCAATAGCTACCCGTGCTGAACCGCAGGAAGAGACGACCATTGTCGACCCCTTCAATCCTGACATTCAGCTGATCCTGCCCTCCGATGCCCTCACCACCCCGGTCTATGCGGCCGTGACCACTCAGGAGCCAGAAGCGCTCACCGTGGACTTGGCCGGCCGAACGCCAGATCTCGTACTTGACGTTACCCTCCAACCCGAGGGAATCAGTCCGGATACCGTCCTCACCCATCCCTACCAGCTCAACGTGCCAGCCCCAGCCGATGCACCTGAGGGCACGCGCTTTAATGTCGCCGTGCCTATTCTGGCGGATGCGCCGGAAGGGGGCGGACTACGGGAACAATTACTCGCCGTGGATACGGCTATCGTGGAAAATGGCCACCTACTCACCCGGGCCACAGAGTTGGAGGGGCTGTTTTATACGGGCACGGTGCTCTTTCTGCGCGAGCTTGGCAGTGGGATTGCGACAGGACAGGTGGTGGATGAGTTTGGCACCGCCCGGCCAGGAGTCTTTGTCTATGCCCAGATTCTCAATGCGGATGACACCCCAGCTATTGGAGCCAGCAACCCCTATGTTTTTTTGACCGATGTCCAGGGCAATTATCGCTTACCCATTGACCCCACCAATCCCCCTCCCACGCCGAAATTTCAAGTCCAGGCCATTGATGGCCAACGTTGTGGACGCGGTAATAGCCCTCCCGTTTTTGTTCCAGACAATGGGGCGGAGGTCACCATTCCTGATGCGATTCAGGTGAAACTCCCTGAAGATGCGTCTCCCCTACCAGACGCACTAAATTCCCTCAAAAATGATCTCCCTCCCACACGAGTTGGCATTTCAAACGGCGGGTTTGAGGTAGGAGCCCAATCCCTCGGTGCTACCGGCTGTAACATCGGCACCTTTAACGCAAGCACCGACTCTCCAGCCCCCTCCGAAGGATCTTTGGCGGCCAATTCTGCAATTGACTACTCCGTCTTTATCACGCCCATGGCCCAAAATATTTTAGTTCCCAAGAATGCCCAGACGCTCTCTTTTGACTATGCCCAACTTTCCGCCCTTGCTCCCGAAAGTCAAATTCTTTTCGGGTATGTCACACAAGATCCCGGAACTGTGTTTACCGAATCCCCAAATTTTGCTTCAGCCGATTTTGACGACATCCCTTCAGCTGTCTTCCAGACTGGTACGATGGATGTTTCGTCATTTTCCGGATCACAGGACCCCGTAAGCCTCTTGTTCTTCCATAAATGTGTGTCGTGTATTTATGACCCCTATGTCGCAAGATATTATGGGTGGGGCCTCATCGATAACATTCGGTTTGGGACAGTTTTCGTCGATGTAAAAATTCTCGATGGCAGTATGGCTGAGCTACCTAGCGATACAGCGCGAGTGGCCCGCCTCCGCAAACAGGTAATCGATACCAATGAAATCCTGGCTCAAGTGGGGGTGAATGTGCGGCTCCGCCGCGTGGTCACAGCCACCCAAGCGTTCGATGAACGTGGGGACCCTCTTTCGACTCATCCTTGTCCTGGCTTTTTGACCGAGCCCAGCCTCCTGGATATCGCCTATGCTTCTGACATCGAGGAGGGAAACGATCTCCCCACCCCAAATGCCCAGCTCCATGACCTCTTAGGTCGCTGCCGCAGCACCACCGCCACCGATGTCAATGTGTATTTTGTAAACATCCTCCGAGAGACTCCTGACGATGAAGTCGCTCCAGTTACAGCGGAAGAGAACCCCCACACGAAATATGGCCTCGCCATCGGCGCCGATGACTATCACCTAGATGGCACCCCGGGGCCTGGCCTCATCATCCGCAATATGCAGAATCTGGATACGACGCCGGTGCTCAAGGCCGATCGGGAGCGTGAAGTCCTGGCTCATGAACTCGGCCACCTCCTCATTGGGGGAGTCCGCGCAGGCCAGCCTCTGGAACATGACACTCTCGGCGGGAATCTGATGACCGATAACCGCTGTGCCCGTCCTGAGGAGACCAATGTAAACCCCGTACCATGTTCCTCACGCGCCATCCTAACCCCCGAGCAGTCCGAGCAAATTCATGCGACCAATGGCGGGGGGTTCCTCGTGGACTAAGCTCTCTCCCCCTAAAAGGTCCTCTGTAGTGTTATGCCGCCATTGTTTTCATTGAACCACTGACTTGCAATTAAGGAGATTCGGTATGTCTCTTACAATCCTCATCCGCGGCTTTATATTGGTAAGTGCGTTGTTAGCTACTACGGCGGCGGCCGCTCCTCCAGGGGACATTGCTCCCGTCACCGTCACCCCCTCCTGGCTGCCCCCTGATACCCCCACCTCTGTGACCATCACCGCTACCATTGCCCATCCTCACGTTGTCCCCCGCAGTGTCATCTTGCAAGAACGCCTAGAGGAGCAATGGGAAGGGGTCGGCCATTTGACGCAAGACCCGAGTGCCCCTACCCAGTTCTCTCTGACCCTCACCCGCACCGAACCGGCCGGGACGGCAGTCCAGTTCCGGGTCTCTGCCGCCTTCCGCGGCCAACTTCGCCGTGGCCTTTCAGAGCTCTTGACCGTCTATGTAGCTACCCGTGCTGAACCGCAAGAAGAAACGACCATCCTCGACCCCCTCAATCCCGACATTCAGCTTATCTTGCCGGAAGACAGCCTCACCACCCCGGTCTATGCGGCCGTGACCACGCAGGAGCCAGAAGCGCTCACCGTGGACCTAGGTGGCCGCACACCAGATCTGGTATTGAACATCACATTACAGCCGGAAGGAATCAGTCCGGACACCGTCCTCACTCGCCCCTACCAGCTCAACGTGCCGGCTCCGGCCGATGCCCCCGAAGGCACTCGGTTTAATGTCGCCGTGCCCATTCTGGCGGATGCGCCGGAAGGGGGCGGGCTACGCGAACAATTACTCGCCGTGGATACGGCTATCGTGGAGAATGGCTACTTACTCACTCGAGCCACCGAGTTGGAAGGGCTGTTTTATGACGGTCCCGTGCTTTTTCTCCGCGAACTCGGTAGTGGGATCGCTGAAGGACAAGTCTCGTTTCGGATCCATGGCGGAGATACCTCCCCAGGAAATATGATTTACATCCGCGCTCTTCCGGTTCATTTAGACGGAACCCCTATTCGCGATTACATTTGGAATCCATATGTGTTTTTAACGGATGATAAGGGAAAGTTTCGCATTCCCATTGACCCTACCGTAGCAGGAGAGGGTGCTCCCACCCATTTTAAAGTCAGAGCTATCGCTCCGGTCCATTGTTTTTCAGGACATAGCGAAGTTTTTCCCATTCCATCTAATGGGGGACTGCAAAGAAATGTAGATATTGGTCTGGATTTCGAAATTGCCAATCCCCTTCTCACGGCAACCCGGGATGGGTTTCGTAACGGGGGATTTGAGGAAGACTTCTTAGTACCTACTGCCAACTTTGAAGAAAGTTTGTGCACAAGGACCCCCGGTTCTGTTCCTTTGTTAAGTAGAGGGCCTAAAGATCAATCTATTCCTGCCTATGAAGGAAAGCAGTTGGCGATCATTAGTGCCGGTGCCGGAGTTGTTCAATTTGAACAGCCTATCACGGTTCCAAGAATGCCGACCGGTCCCATACCACTCCGATTTCAATACCGATTCCCTTGCATGACATGCCCACACCCCCAAAAAACGTTCCTTCAAAATGATGCGATTCGCGTTCAGGTCCTCGTCAACGGAACGGTGCAATCGAACAGAACGTTTACTCGAAACCTTCTTGCCTCTCCCTACGGCAATTGGGAAGAAGGGAAAATTGATCTCGCCGGCCTTTCAGGAGAACACATTTCCGTACGTTTTGAATATCTAGGGGGATCGGACAATCCAATTGAGGCGGACCGAAGAGAGTTTCTGTATCTCGATAATATCCGATTTGGGACGGTATTCATCGATGTCAAGATCTTGGATGGCGCCATGGCCGACCTGCCCGACGATGCGACTCGGGTAGCCCGAGTACTCCAACAGGTTCGGGATGCCAATGCCATCTTATTCCAAGCTGGAATCAATGTGCGTGTACGCCGCGTGGTTACCCCTCATCAATGGTTCAATGAACACGGGGTTCCCATCGTCAGGTTAAACCACCCTTGCCCAGGAACGTTAAGTACCGCCAACCTTTTGGATATCGCCTATGCCTCTTCCGTCGAGCCGGGAGACGTGCTGCCCACTCCTAATAACCAGCTCCAGGATCTCCTGGGCCGTTGCCGGAGCTCTGTCTCCACCGATATCAATGTCTATTATGTCAACATACTCCGTCATTCTTCAGGAAGTAACTCCCACTCCAAATATGGCCTCGCCATCGGAGCCGATGACTATCACTTAGATGGCACTCCCGGCCCCGGCCTCATCATTCGCAATATGCAAAATCTCGATACGACCGAAGTCCTCAAGGCCGATCGCCAGCGCGAAGTCCTGGCTCATGAGCTGGGCCATCTCCTCATCGGTGGAATCCGCGCAGGCCAAACCCTTGAACACGATACTCTCGGCGGCAATCTCATGACCGAGCGTCGGTGTTCCCGACCAAATGAGACCAACGTCAATCCTGTGCCCTGTTCCTCCCGAGCGATCATGATGCCCGAGCAGTCCGAGCAAATTCATGCGACTAATGGCGGCGGGTTCCTCGTGGACTAGTCGCGATCACAGCTAAGGAACACCTATCTCTTTTTCGCCGTTGCGTATTACTAAACCCCCGTCAAGGAAAAAGGAGTTTTGATATGTCCCATATGAGCCTCATCCGCTGCCTAGTCCTGTTCAGCAGCCTGCTGGCTATCTCTGCCAATGCCGCTCCTCCAGAGGAGGGCATTGCTCCCGTCACCGTCACCCCCTCCTGGCTGCCCCCTGACACCCCCACGTCTGTGACTATCACCGCTACCATTGCCCATCCTCACGTCGTCCCCCGCAGTGTCATCTTGCAGGAACGTCTAGAGGAGCAATGGGAAGGGGTGGGCCATTTGACGCAAGACCCGAGTGACCTCACCCAGTTCTCCCTGACCCTCACCCGCACCGAACCGCCCGGGACCGCAGTCCAGTTCCGGGTCTCTGCCGCCTTTCGCGGCCAACTCCGCCGTGGCCTTTCCTCGGTCCTGACCGTTCCAGTCGCTACCCGTGCTGAACCGCAAGAAGAAACGACCATCCTCGACCCCCTCAATCCCGACATCCAGCTGATCCTGCCGGAAGACAGTCTCACCACCCCGGTCTATGCGACCGTGACCACGCAGGAGTCAGAAGCGCTCACCGTAGACTTAGGGGGCCGCACGCCAGATCTCGTCCTTGACATTACCCTCCAACCCGAGGGAATCAGTCCGGACACCGTCCTCACTCGCCCCTACCAGCTCAACGTGCCGGCCCCGGCCGATGCCCCCGAAGGCACCCGGTTTAATGTCGCCGTGCCCATTCTGGCGGATGCGCCGGAAGGGGGCGGGCTACGCGAACAATTACTCGCCGTGGATACGGCTATCGTGGAGAATGGCTACCTACTCACTCGAGCCACCGAGTTGGAAGGGCTGTTTTATGACGGCACCGTCCTCTTTCTCCGCGAACTCGGTAGTGGCATTGCCGAGGGTAGAGTGGTGGATGAAAATGATTTTCCTCGAGCAGGGGTGTATGTCCATGCGGAACTGCTCCATGCCGATGACACTCCGGCCGAGGGAGCGAGTAATTCCTTTGTCTTTTTGACGGATGACGAGGGGCGGTTTCGGTTACCGCTTGATCCCAATCCGCCGAGCACCCCCAAATTTCGAGTTCAAGCCATCGATGGCCAGCGCTGTGGGCGAGGAGGCAGTGCTCCAATGGCCGTTCCTACCGGAGGTGCGGTCATAACCATGGCTGATACCGTCAAGATTCTTAATCTACCCGGAGTTATTGGGCTTGATGCTTCCATTATTCACCAATATTTAAGCCCTCATTTCTCTACCCGAATGGGGATTGGGACTGATGGCGGATTTGAACTTGGGAAGCCCCGTGGCTGCCGGATGAACTTACAACTCCAACCCTCACAAAGTCCTTCTTCACTCTTTGCCGGACCAGACCCCTCAGAAGGACAATGGATGGGAACAGGAAGATTGAATAGGGGGCTCCAACGGATTTTAGTGGCCCAAAAGTTTCAGGTTCCCAGAGGAGCACGAACCTTATCATTTGACTATTGGAGCACGGGATCTTCCCAAGGCAACCCAACCTTTCTTGTCAATTTAACCCGTGATCCCGCAACTCTGGATTGGCCCTTTAATTACAATGATTATTCAGATGTGGAGTTTCTGGAATGGTCCTGGCCCATTGCTTCCGGATTTCGTACAGGCAGTGTAGATGTCTCGGCATTTACAGCGACAGAGGATCCCGTTTTCCTTGGCTTAGAGTTTCATTGTAAAACGTGCTTAGGCCCTCCCCTACTTCCCAACATCGACCTGCCTTTCTCTGTTGACAATATTCGGTTTGGAACGGTGTTTCTCGATGTCAAGATTCTCGATGGGGCCATGGCCGATCTCCTCGATGATTCCGCGCGTCTAGCTCGCGTGCAGGAGCAAGTGCGCGACACCAACGAGATCCTCGCGCAAGTCGGGGTCAATGTGCGTCTGGGCCGTGTGGTCACCCCTACCCAAGCCTTCAATGAACGCGGAGAGCTCCTCTCGACTCATCCTTGTCCTGGCCTGTTGACCGAGCCCAGCCTCCTAGATATCGCCTATGCCTCTGACATCGAGGAGGGAAACGAACTCCCCACACCCAATGGCCAGCTCCAAGACCTCTTGAGCCGTTGCCGCAGCACCACCTCCACCGATGTCAATGTCTATTTCGTAAAAATTTTACGGAAGATTCCCGATGATGGGATGGACCCGGTTACCACGGATGAGAGCCGTAACAATAAATTTGGTCTGGCCATAGGTGCTGATGATTATCATCTAGATGGCACTCCCGGCCCCGGCCTCATCATCCGCAATATGCAAAATCTCGATACGACCGAGGTCATCAAGGCCGACCGCCAACGCGAAGTCCTGGCTCATGAACTCGGCCACCTGCTTATCGGAGGGGTGCGGACGGAGCAGCCTCTTGAACACGATACCCTCGGCGGCAATCTCATGTCCAAACGTCGGTGTTCTCGACTAGGTGAAACCAACGTGAACCCCGTGCCCTGTTCCTCCCGAGCGATCATGTTGCCCGAGCAGTCCGAGCAAATTCATGCGACCAATGGCGGGGGGTTCCTCGTGGACTAGGCCTCTCCCGACTTAAAGACTCATGTCATGGTCCCGTGGTAGCAAATTGTTGAACCTCTGACAAGGAAGAAGGAGATTTGATATGTCCCATATGAGCCTCATCCGCTGCCTAGTCCTGTTCAGCAGCCTGCTGGCTATCTCTGCCAATGCCGCTCCTCCAGAGGAGGGCATTGCTCCCGTCACCGTCACCCCCTCCTGGCTGCCCCCTGACACCCCCACGTCTGTGACTATCACCGCTACCATTGCCCATCCTCACGTCGTCCCCCGCAGTGTCATCTTGCAGGAACGTCTAGAGGAGCAATGGGAAGGGGTGGGCCATTTGACGCAAGACCCGAGTGACCTCACCCAGTTCTCCCTGACCCTCACCCGCACCGAACCGCCCGGGACCGCAGTCCAGTTCCGGGTCTCTGCCGCCTTTCGCGGCCAACTCCGCCGTGGCCTTTCCTCGGTCCTGACCGTTCCAGTCGCTACCCGTGCTGAACCGCAAGAAGAAACGACCATCCTCGACCCCCTCAATCCCGACATCCAGCTGATCCTGCCGGAAGACAGTCTCACCACCCCGGTCTATGCGACCGTGACCACGCAGGAGTCAGAAGCGCTCACCGTAGACTTAGGGGGCCGCACGCCAGATCTCGTCCTTGACATTACCCTCCAACCCGAGGGAATCAGTCCGGACACCGTCCTCACTCGCCCCTACCAGCTCAACGTGCCGGCCCCGGCCGATGCCCCCGAAGGCACCCGGTTTAATGTCGCCGTGCCCATTCTGGCGGATGCGCCGGAAGGGGGCGGGCTACGCGAACAATTACTCGCCGTGGATACGGCTATCGTGGAGAATGGCTACCTACTCACTCGAGCCACCGAGTTGGAAGGGCTGTTTTATGACGGCACCGTCCTCTTTCTCCGCGAACTCGGTAGTGGCATTGCCGAGGGTAGAGTGGTGGATAACGAAGGTCAGCCCCGCTCGGGGGTAAAGGTACAAGCCCAGCTGCTCAATGAAGATGGCACCCCCTCATCCTCAACAAATCCGTTTATTTTTCTGACGGATGATGAAGGGGAATATCGTTTACCTATCGATCCCTCACCTCCTACTGCACCAAAATTTTCCATTCACGCAATAGATGGCCAGCGCTGTGGGCGGGGAAGTGTTGACCACACACCACTACAGGATGAACTTTTCGTTCCTAGCTCCGGAGAAGTCACTGCTGAGGATCTCCACTTATTTTTTCTTCCCAATCAATTTTTTCCCACCCCCGAATTAGTGGAAACTCGAAAAACCCTTTCTCCACCTACACGGATGGGTATTTCTAATGGAGGATTCGAGTTGCGAGGGGTAGAGGAAGGGCAGGATTGTTTAATTGGAATTTATGAAACCCCATTTAGTTGGCTTCTAAACCAGGCAACCGAAGGGAAAAGATTACAATTGGTCCCCATGCGTCCACAGGAAAATCCATCCCCTTTTGTTCAAAACCTTCTTCTCTCCTCTGGGGCCAATACCCTTTCCTTCGATTTTTTTGTTCCTCATGTCCCTATGGAATCTCCACGACTATTCGTTTATGTCACGGATCAAAATGCCTCTTCTGTTTTTGAAGATGTGCTAAATGGATCAACTTCAGCAAATTTTGTAGGCAGTCCCACGACTCCCAATTCCTTCCAAACAGGTACAATAGACCTTTCGACTCTTCCTAATCCCAATGACCCCAAAAGTGTATTTTTCTTTTTTGAATGTTCCCCATGCAACCTTCCACCTGACTCTTCTTTTGGTCTTCTCGACAATATTCGGTTTGGAACGGTGTTTCTCGATGTCAAGATTCTCGATGATGCCATGGGCGATCTCCTCGATGATTCCGCGCGTCTTGCTCGCGTGAAGGAGCAAGTGCGCGACACCAACGAGATCCTCGCGCAAGTCGGGGTCAATGTGCGTGTGCGCCGTGTGGTCACCCCTACCCAAGCCTTCAATGAACGCGGAGATCCCCTCTCGACTCATCCTTGTCCTGGCCTGTTGGATGAGCTCAACCTCCTGGATATCGCCTATGCTTCTGACATCGAGGAGGGAAATGAACTCCCCACACCCAATGGCCAGCTCCAAGACCTCTTGAGCCGTTGCCGCAGCACCACCGCCACCGATGTCAATGTCTATTATGTCAACATTCTCCGAGAAGCTCCTGATGATGAAGTAGCTCCAGTTACCGCGGCAGAGAACCCCCACACGAAATATGGCCTCGCCATCGGTGCCGATGACTATCACCTAGATGGCACTCCGGGGCCTGGCCTCATCATCCGCAATATGCAAAATCTCAATACAACCGAGGCCCTGAAGGCCGACCGCCAACGCGAAGTCTTGGCTCATGAACTCGGTCATCTCCTCATCGGGGGAATCCGCGCGAGCCAGTCTCTCGAACATGACACCCTCGGCGGCAATCTCATGACCGACAATCGCTGTGCTCGTCCGGAGGAGACCAATGTGAATCCCGTGCCGTGCTCGTCACGCGCCATCCTAACTCCTGAGCAATCCATGCAAGTCCACGCCACCAATGGCGGCGGGTTTTTGCTGCCATAGAAAAAATGTAAGGCCTAAGCATGCAATGTCCAAATCATGCAAGCAGAGATCAATCGAAGAGCGCGGGCCATCCTAAACCCCGAGCAGTCCGAGCAAATTCATTCCTCCGAAGGCGGAGGATTCCTCGTGCCGTAGCAGCATGAACGAGGGGACCCGGAGAATCCTTTTGATGGAACAGTAGAAGGCCCAGTGCCCCCACTCATAAATTTATTGTTCCCTCCCTTAACACAATTGAAAGGGCTACACGGTGCTGATGAAACAACCCAATCTGCTGATAGGAGCCATGCTCACCCTGCCCCTCCTCGTCCAAATCACTCCTTGGGTGGACGCTTTGGCCCAAGGGGTGGGCGGGTATGTCCAGGGGCAGGTTGTCGACCACGAACACCAAGCACAGAGGGAGTGCAGGTACACGTATGACTTAATTTAGAAGAAAGCCATTTACTACTTCAGCATGTATATTTACAACTGGTGTTACTTTTGCACATGATACCGTTTCATTTTTTTGATCAACCCTTGCCGACTAATACCCAACAACCTGGCCGTTTCGACTTGATTGAATCGGCATGCTTGGAGGGCCTGCTTGATCATGCTCTGCTCTAACTCTTTAACCGCGTCAGGAAGCGTTTGACATCTTGAAGAGTGGATACGTGGGGGATCAAAGGTCGGTTGACGGATATTGATATCCAATGATTCTTCGGAAATCGTTTGTTGCCGAACCATGACGACGATTCGTTTGATTTCGTTCTCTAATTGACGAACATTGCCGGGCCATGGGTACCTCATCAAACGTTCCATGGCTTTCGATGAAAACCTTTTTGATGCTTTGGAATTCTTCTCCTGATACTGCTTTAAAAAATAATAGGCGAGCAAGGGGATATCTTCGGAGCAATCTCGCAATGCAGGAGTCTGCAGGTGAACCACTTTAATCCTATAGTACAAGTCCTCCCGAAAGGTTCCTTCCTCTATCGCTTTCTCTAGATTTTTATTAGTCGCGGTAATAATACGAAGATCAAGGGAAATAGGATTTCTTTCCCCTACTCGTTCGACCTCACGTTCTTGAAGAACCCGTAAGACTTTTGCCTGCGCCTCTAATCCCATATCTCCTATTTCATCTAAAAAAAGAGTTCCCGTATGGGCTTCTTCAAATTTTCCCCTCCGATCTTCGACTCCCGTCGCGGTCCCTTTTTTTATGCCAAACAATTCGCTTTCAATTAAATTGTCCGGCAAGGCTGCACAGTTTAAGCTGACAAACGGTTGTCGGGCTCTTGGGCTGTTATAGTGAATAGCCTTGGCCACGAGCTCTTTCCCCGTTCCACTTTCTCCCGTAATGAGCACATCGACAGAACTTTCACGAATTTGGTCGATCACTCTTACCAGTTGCTGCATCGGCAAGCTATTCCCGATTAACTGTTGGGTTGAGAATTTGCTCCCCACTTCTTTCCACAAATGGGCATTTTCCCGTTTCAGTTGATCACGCTGTTCTTCCAATTGTTGAATGAGGTGAGTGGTTTGTAAGGGAGATACAATTTGCTCGACAAAATCTTGGGCCAATCTTTCATCTCTGTGTGAAAAACACCCTTTTTTCTTATTGAGGGCCTCAAACACTCCAAGGACATTGCCTTCATGATCTATTAAGGGAACAGCTAACAACGAACGGGTACGCCGCCTGGTTTTGGCATCAATTCCTGAATAGAACCGAGGATCTGATTGCACATCCTTGACGTTGATCATCTTCCCTTCAGCAACACAAGCGCCGGCAATGCCCAACCGTGCGTCCAATCGAAGGAATTGGCCTTTCACCATCAGGGGTGACCACAATTCGTGTTTTGCTTGATCCCAAAACAAAACACTCGCTGACTCTGCATTCAAGCGCTGACAAGCCTCTTGTTCGATTAGCTGAAACATCGATACAAGATCGCGCCCGCTAGTCAACTGAAGGTGAAAACCAAGGAATTGGGATTTAGTGCTGGAAGACGGGAACGAACTGATGGGAGAAGGATTGGGAGACACCGTTAGGGTCCTTTAGCGAGAATCGATCAAATTTTGCATACTACTTTTGAAAATTACGGGGACACATCCGAGTAGGTCGTACCTCAACAAAAAGGAGAAAAGCCTCAAATCTTCACCTCGTTTTTCTACTACGATCCTTGAACGAACTCTGGTTGCCGAGCCTCCATCATTGTCCCACCACCCGGTACACCAAGACCTCTTCCTTTTTTCCTTTTAAGACAACTTTTCCGACTTTTTGAGTGTTCCAGATGTTTCGTATGTACCGTTTGGTCGTTTCTCCGATGAGAATTCGACAGACTTTCCCCGAAGACCATTCCTCAGAATCTTTTTGAAAACTTTCCAATCGAGCGGCCACATTGATGGAATCTCCAATGGTCGTAAATTTGAGCCGCTGTTCACTCCCTAGACTCCCTGCGATGGCGGGGCCGGAATTGATTCCTATGCGCATCCGTACAGGGGGCAATCCTTCTTTTTCCCATCGCTGATTCAAACGTTCCATCTCCTTTTCCATCGCGAGAGCACATCGGACGGCATTTTGAGCATCCTGTTGAATTTCCTCATCGGACCGTCTCGCGGTGGGCACACCAAAGTCAGCTTTAATCATGTCCCCATGGTAATCATCTACAACACCACCATGTTCCATGATGATCTTGACCATCGCATCCATAAAAGAGTTCAGCCAATCTAATAATCGTGGAGGAGACAAATGTTCCGACACAGTGGTAAACCCCTCGAGGTCTGAAAAGAGAGAGGTCATCGTCAACCGCTGTGGCTTTAATCTCCCTGCCTCCCAAAACTGATCCCGTTTGTCCCAGACCTCATTCGCAATTTCTGCAGACACATGCCTGGAAAAAAGAGCCATCAAGAGCGCACGTTCCTTTTTTTCTTTGTTTGAGACGTAGGCCGTCACAATCATCGCATTCATCAACCAACCGGCCATCGGCGGAACAAGCGGTATCCACCATCCATACACCATTCCTCCTCCTGTTAGAGCCAACAGCAGGATTCCACCCATGAACATGATCCCTGAAAATTGCCAAGCTCCTCGAATTTTCCTTCCAAGCACTCCCGCTAAAATCACCCAAATCCCTATCCAGACTTCTTCGGCGGTATCAGAAATAACACGAATGGAGCTATTTTTGTCCCGGGAAGCACGCAGGAGCTGTTCCACGACCAACCCATGCAGTTCAATCCCGGCCACCTGCGGACAAGGGCCCACATGTCCGCAATGGGAAGTGTAAAAGTGATCTTTGACTCCTTGTGCAACAACCCCTACCAGCACAATTTTATTTTCAATCAGATGTGAAGAGACCTTTCCGGCCATGATGTTGGTCAATGTAATTGTCGGAAAGGTCCATTTGCCACGGTTTAAATTCAGCAAAAACTGATAGCCGTCGGCATCCACATTCACATATCCACCATCGTTTGCCTCAAAGGGACGAAAGACCGTTTCGCCTAATTTCATAAAATCCGGGTTTTCCTTAGCTGGTTCTAATCCAATATTGACCTTTTCCAAATAGCGGAGGGCAAGCAGGAGGGGGAATGACAGAAAAAAACTTTCTCCATCATCCAAGAACAACAGACCTCGTCGGACAATCCCTCCCGGATCTACAACCATATCACTAAATCCCACCTGGTCCCCTCCCGAAAGAATTGACGGTCCAGGAATTCCGTCATGGCCCTGTTCACCAAATTTCATGACCATAATGATTTCGGGATGATTCACCAGGATATCATTCAACTTCACACGCCCAGGTGGAACCTCTAGGTCCCGATAGATATCTACTCCCACGACTCGCGCATGATGTCGCGTTAGGGTGTTTAGGAGATCGGCTAATTGTTCATCGGATATGGGCCAACGACCCAAGGCCTCAATATCTTTATCTGAAATAGTGAGTAAGGTAATTGGAGGGGTGACGTCTTCCTGGCTGGTATGGAATACGACTATTTTGTCGTAAGCAGCTAACTCGGCCTGTTGAAAGAATCCTCCCCAACGCAAACCCACCAATCCGATCCAAACAAAAAGGGAAATAAGTACGATAGGAAGAACCGGAAACCGGGAAAAAATTTGGCTCACAAGAACCCTTTTAGGTCCAAAGGCTCTTTTTAAACGAAATGTCAGCAGAAAAAACTAAAACGTTGGAATCTCGATTCAAACAGCAGATGAGGGAGTTACAAATTAGGTGAGAACAAGAAAAACAGGGGACCTTCTATCTATAAAATCGTTGACTGGAGATGCACTCCAGCTTAGGACCCTCTCCCCTTTAGGGCTTAATCTTCGAAATGGGCAAATGAATATGAAACACCGTACCTTTGCCCACCTCACTGTCGACGGCAATTTCCCCAGAGTGTGCCTCCACGACATCCTTCACGATTTTAGTTCCCAGTCCCGTCCCGCCCTTTTTCCGACTTACCGTACTGGAAGAAAACAGGCTATCCCTTATCTCAGCCGGCATTCCTCTCCCGGTGTCCTGAACGGCGATATAGACCGTCTGATTGTCCTCTTGAAGTTTTCCGCTCACCGTAATGGACCCACCTGGTGGGACTTCCATGACAGCATTGTTGACCAAATTATAGAACGCATTAAACAGTCGGCCTTCATCTGCTTGAATAGCAGGGAGATCCTCTATACCCTCATGGAGTAGCGTGATGCCTTTTTCTTCCGCAAAAAGCTTTAAGGTATCATAGACAGACACCACGACATGAAAAATTTTGCAGGGAGAAAATTTCGGCTCGCTGGTCAGACCCTTCACACAATCGGCAATTTCCTTTACTCGAGTTTGGATCCGTCGAGCATTATTGGCTAGCATTTCGATGACTTCATGACATGTTTCCTGGCTAACCCGTGCTTTGGAGGGAGACAGGTTCTTGACATCGGAAAACACATCATTAATTTCATCCTTTAGAAGGGATGCCCCGCATAACACTGGCATCAGCAAATTCTTGACGTCATGACCGATATCACCGAGTATTCGAGCCACCTCGGCCAATTTGGCTTCTTGAAATAACCTCGCTTGTTCAATCGCTAGGGCAGTGAAGGAAGCGATGATGGTTAAAATGGCCACATCATCTTGGTCCAATCTTCCCTCTTGCTTGTTCATGATTTCCAGAACACCGATAGGATGTCCCTCCCAGTGTCGAAGAGGAAGCGCGATCATATCCTGGGTTTTAAAGCCCGTGTGCTGGTCAATTTCTTCAAAATGCCGTCGATCATCCTTGGCATCATGAATCACCATCGGCTCACCAGTAGCAAACACTGAACCAGCAATGCCTTGAGACCAGGGAAAGGCTGTGCCTGCTTTTGGAGCTTTTTCCCCAATAGAATGGAAAAAGACCAGTTCTTTGTTATCGGGGTTAGCGAGGAGGACACATCCGGCTTCCCCATTCACGACTTCCAAAGCAATTTTTAGGCCTTGCTCAACCACATCCTCGACACATAAATGTTGGAACAGAGCCTCACTGATCCGACGTGCGGCTTCGAGCTCTTTTTCACGACGATCATGTTGGGGAAAGGTGTTCAAGGGACCCATAATTTTTTATGCTGGAAAAGAAAATACCGCCAGACCGACGTTTAGGTGCTGCACCTTCTGTTTTTTACATCCTTATCCTCAATTGAAGATATTAGGTCGTAAATTGATCTTTGAAAAGAACATGAGAATTGGCGGCCTTCTTTACCGATTCAACCAGCTTTTCGGGTTCAATTGGTTTGGTAAGGTATTCCACAATCCCTTGTTTAAACAATTCATTGGCTCCTTTAATCTCCGGGTTTCCGGTGAGAACAATGACGGGAACCGAGGGAAATTGTTGCCGAAAATATGCCACTGCCTCCATCCCATTCACCTTAGGCATCTGCATATCACAAATAATCGTATCCACAGCCAGGGGGTTATCACCTGACTGAATGGCTTGAATCCCCTTCTCCCCATCTTCCGCTTCCACCACATCAAAGCCGGCTTTATTCAATGTCATTCTTACTGTTTTGCGGATGTCTTCTTCATCATCAACAATCAGGACTCTTCCTTCGGACATAGCTCCCTCCTCTGGTTGGATACCATTCCTTAAGGTTTACGAAATCCTGAAACCTACGGATTCAAAGAAAAATAAAAATTGTAAATGTGAGGGGGATAAAGAACAGCTAAGAGGGGGGATACAATAAGACGTCTGCTACATGTGCGCATCATTACCCAAAGACGCCCAATATGTCAATCTCGCTCAACACCCAATGAACAGGGGCTTTCACTTCTGCCTCCAAGTCCTTCTTAAAACCCAGGTGAATCAGGCTCAAGGACGGAAACGACGTTTGGCCAGAATATTCCTCTCCTTTGCGTAGTTGAATTATTTGAACGATTCAATAGACACATTCTGCCCACCCAGCCCTAGGGTTTACATTTCCAAAACTTGGCCTTCTTCAAGGATGGTGATGGGAGGAATGTCCAGGCATGAAAGTTCAAAAAAGATTTGGTCTCGTACCGTGGGTTTCATATGGTAGATAAAAAGGGGTAGGTCGGGTTTGCCAATTTTGAGGTATTCCACAGCCAGGAGACTAGGAGTACGATGCTTGCTTTGGGTAGCTATTTTGAGCATGAAATCTGGGAAGGAAACCTTAATAAACATGCCCTTGAGGTTCGGAATTCTGGCAGCCATCTGCCACAGCTCGTCCGTAATATGTGTATCCCCACTATAGATCCAGGCGGATGACTCGTCCTAAATCACAAATCTATCCGTTTCCACCGTGTGATTGACCCTCACCGGGATTATTCTAATGCCTCCACCTCAAGAAACTTCTTTGTTGGGCCCTAATGATATGGGCTTTAAGATAGACTGGCGGGGAGACTCTAGATGAAAAAAGTTATGAAAAACGATGTCGTTAAACACATGCTGTTGAAACCCCTGCACCACGGAAGCCAGACTTGACACGGCAATCTGATGGTCGACAATCCCGGAAAGATTATCCACCAAAGGGGGAATCCCTTTTACATAATCCAGATGAAGGTGGGAAAGGATAATGTTCGTGACCTAAGAGTGTTCAAGACAACAAATAATCCACCCTGTTCTGCCAAAGCTATCAGTGATGTCGTCCACACTCCATTCCTATGGTTGACTACATCACCCTTATTCCCAAACCCGATTAATAACGATAGCCTCTCGAGTCACGGTGAGAGAGCCATTTTCTTTCATATGTTTGATCGCTCGACTCAGTGTTTCTCGTGAGCATCCGATCATCTTGGCCATCTCTTGAAAAGACGGACGATTCGGGATGAACAACTGACCGTTGGCCCGCCCTCCTTGGCTCTCGGCCAGTCTCATCAGACACCGGCCCACCCTCCCGTGAATATCACACATGACCAGACTTCGAATTTGTTCATTGGTCTTCCGGAGTCGCTGGGAAAGGTGCTGAAGGATTTTGGCAGCTAATGCCGGATGGCGCGTGAGCAGTGCCGACAGTTCTTGTTGTTCGAGAATGAACAGTTCACACGGTTCCACGGTGATAACCGACGCCGACCGGGGGGCCGACTCAATAATGGCCATTTCCCCAAAAAAATTGCCTGGCCCTAAGACACTTAAAATATATTCCTCACCGTTTTTATCCGCCAACACGACGTTGACCTTGCCGGCCAGAATAATGAGCAAGGCATCTCCTTGGTCCCCTTCATGAAAAATGACATTTTTTTTGGGGTATCTTCTTACTTTTCCCGAACTCACCAGGAGAGACAACTGGTGATCATCCAAATCCCCGAAAAGAGGAACTTCCTTCATCGCATCTTTGTGAAGCGCCATCCTGGCTACATTCCTTTTGAGGGGGCTGGGTGGGTGGGTTCAGTGGCAGGGAGGGAGCGCATGCCTTCCACCGCCAAGGGTTACACAGGTGAGAGAGGCCTATCACTGTACAAAAGTCTTTGAAATCTTGCAAACCCCAATGGGGTAGAAAGGATTATTTTAGGACCTCAAAAAGAACCGTCCCCGTTAAAAAGATTTTCCTCAGTAACGGGCAAAAAGCCATGAGACCATCTTTCCTCATACTCATGAAAAAGATAAGGACAGAAAATTATTCAAGAGAAAAAAGAAAGAGCCTATGTCTTTGAGAAGACATAGGCTCTTTTAATGGCTCCTCGGGCAGGACTCGAACCTGCGACCAATCGGTTACGAGTATTCCCAATATTTCTATTGGGCTCGGACTATCTCATCACCCACCTGTTTCCAGGTTTGGGTGTCGGGCGCTTCTGAGGTCTTATTGGGTGGGTTCCTCAACCTCTAGTCTCTGCACGTTCCTGCCTACTCACGACCCTTCGGCAGGCTTCGCTCAGGATTCCCATTTAACCGGGGGGTAATTGGTTAAGAAGGGTTCCCTGAATTCACCCGATTTTTCAACCACAGTTTCCTGTGGAAGCTGCATTTCTTCACAGCCGACCGCTCTACCAACTGAGCTACCGAGGAACAACGCTCCTTTTCAAACTGCTTGGTATTGGTTAGGTAAATCATAGCCTGTCCAAAGGCCTGAATCAATCACTCAGGAATAGGAATCAACTTATTAAAACTGGAAATCATCCAGGTCCTCTTCCCCTTCTTCCGCTTCCGAGGCTTCGCCTTCCGACAATTTGACATAATGCCGAGCCCAAGACAGGTAGATATTGGCACTGTCTTTCATCGCATCGGCCCCATTCATCAACTTGGTCACGATTTCAGGGTCTTCCCCTTTCAACTCTAATTCCCTAGCCGTCGATTCCAAAGATTGATGGAAGTTGGACATCTGTCCGGTAATGGCCTCGACCTGTTGCTTAAGATCCTCGCTCATGGTTCCCAATCCTTTATCCAAAAACAGCAGATGACTTCTCTCGCAACTCTGTTTTTCAAAAAAAAAGGCCCTGCGACGGATCTTGCCGACCGGGCATCGCAGGGCTTAGAACTCGCGAAGATTTATCCTTGATAGGCTTGACCTAATTCAGCGGCTTCCCCGGCTTTATCCAAGAGTGTGCCATCAGAACTGACTGCCACCATATCGATCGCCGAATGTTTGGCAGCATCGCAGACCACCTTACACAGCTCACACCCTTTACAGCGGTTGATAAAAACTTCCGCCACCATCTTTTCCGAATTGAGGTCCAAGCAATTGGCCTCTGGGCAATACATAATACAGAGGCGACATCCCTTTTTGGCAACACACTTTTCATCTGTGACTTGAGCAACGTTATACATCCAATACGATCCTTATTATTGTTCAGTTAATCCATTATTTATTTATGCGGCGGCACCCACCTGCAACTCCACATTATTCTTCTCCGCCCACTCCGAGGCAATATCATAAGCCCGTACGACCGTCTCCAAATTCTTCTTCAACAGCATTTCTTTTTTGGCAAACTTTTTCTTGATGGCTTCGTCCAACGTCGCCGTCCCTCCGGAGGCCACGAATTTTTTTCCGAACCGTTCCTGGAGCGCCAAATCAAGGGCATTCATCGATACACACTTGGTAATGCCGGCCACAGACCCGATCATCGTCATGTTAGTCGATAATTCGGTTCCGGCAATTTCCAGGGCAATGTTGGTTCCAGGAATATTAAACACGGCCACGTTCAAATCCTTCAACCGGTTGATATCTTCCTCGGAGAGCAAAGGGACGTCGGTATTAATAATGACGACTCCCCCTTCTTTAATGCCGGAATAGAAGGGCATCGTATAGCTCTTCCCCATGGTGATGACCTGAGGATGAAACACCTCGATCACATCCGGGAACACCAGCTCACCGCGATCGTAAATTTTCTTTACACCGATTCGGCAATAGCTTTCGGCAGGAGCCATGCGTTTTTCCGCACCAAAAAACGGGTTGGAAATCGCGAATTTTCCATCTTTGGCCGCAGCCATAGCCATCACATGAGCGGCCGTCACAGCCCCCTGTCCTCCCAATCCTGACATTCGAATATTGATTCGTCGTTTAATCATAATTCACGCTCCTCTCGAATCCGCAGATTCTCAAGCCGATTGGCCAGCGAGTTGTTTTTTCTTCAAGGCCGCTTTTCGCTCTTTTTCCTTGGCCGCCATTTCTGCCAACAGCTCTTTGGCCGGCTCGCTCACGTATTCTTTGTAGGCAAAGCGTTCTGTCGGTTTTTCCGAGTCACGCATCTCCTGCAGACCTTCCATGCTGTTCTTGCCGATTTCCAAGATGCAGGGTGTATAGAGCTGGAGGTACGTCGGCCCAATTTCCCGTGCGACATGAATCGCATTCTTGATGACTTTTTCCACCAGATTGGGTTTGCTCACCGTACAATTCACCACATAATGACACCCGGATTCCCTGGCAATCTCAGGAAGACGAACTTTTTCAAAGGTTTTACCAACCGGAGCCATCTTGGCCACAAACCCTTTTTGCATGAGTCCGCTTTCTTGTCCCCCCGTATTGGCGTACAACTCATTATCGAAACAGATAGTCGTAAATTTTTCCTGCCGGAACCAAGCCTGTAGGGTCATATCCAATCCAATGTCCACCGTCGCCCCATCACCGGCCAACACCACGACATCCTTATGCCGGTCTGGGAATCGAACCGTCAGGGCCCGTTTTAACCCAGAGGCGATGGCATTCTGATTACCGAATAAGGAGTGAATGTTATGGACGGCCACGTGTGGAAAGACTAAGCTAGTACATCCCGTCGATCCCACCATGACCGTATCTTCCGGTGCGGGAAGTGACGCCAAGATATACCGAAACGCCATCGATTCCGGACATCCGGCACAGAGGGAATGCTCTTCGATCAACTCCTTGGCGTTTCCGATATCCTTCCATCCACGAGTTTCATTCCCAAAGGTCGCCCGTTTCACCAGATCCTGGTACTCAACCGGCATGATATCGAACATCTCTTCAGCGATTTTTATCCGTTCCTTACTCATATGGTTATCTCCTCACTAAGGTTTACCTTCTAGAGGCCAAACACTAGAACCCCTTCCTCAACTTCCTCGAGCGGAAAGGGTTTCCGTTTTCATTCCAAGGCACTGCTTGATCTCGCTCGCGATAATTTCGGGCGGCATAGTCATCCCACCACAGACATGCGGACCGGCATGCACCCGCTCATTATTGGGAATCGTGGCCCTGACTTCTCTGGCCAACCATCCCGTGACGTTAAATTCTGGAACAATGATATGTTTGGCATGTTTGGTGGCCTCTCGGATTTCCTCTCCTGGCCACGGCCGAAGAGTCTTCACTTTCACGAGACCAACATTAATGCCTTCATCTTCCAACATGGCAATGGCTTCCCGGCCTTGTGACACCGCCGTTCCGGAAGCCAACAGAATAATATCGGAATCTCCGTTCTCCACATCGATGAGTCCATCCAACCAGCGAATAGAATGCTTACGGGAACGTTCGACCGCGGCCCAGACTTCCTGTTGCCAACTGGCATGGGTCGCATAACTGATGTAATTACTCTTCATCACGAAGGGGTCCCGCATCATCCGCACCGGCGGACATTCCATATCCATACAGGGAACCGGTGAACGATAGGGATCGTAAGGAGGCAAACACATATCCACCGGGGTAAGATCAACCATGTCTTTCGTATGGGTCACGAAGAATCCGTCACAACATAGCGCTAAGGGCAGATGAACATCAGGTTCTTCAGAAACCATATACCCCTTCAGAATCCAGTCATAGAAATCCTGGGCTGTTTCGGCATGCCAGACGAGCATCCCGGTCTGCATGAGATAGGAAATCTCTAACGTATCAGGCTGAATCGATAACGGGGAGTTAATACCCCGGCAGGTCACGATCATTTGAATCGGCAATCGTGCACCGGCCCACATCGGGAAATTTTCCATGGCTCGCATGGTTCCCGGTCCCGCAGTCGTCGTGAACACCCGAGCTCCCCCGAAGGCGGCTCCGGCACATTGCGACATCACCGCAAATTCACTTTCCCCACGGAAATAATCGCCAATGTACCCCTCGGCAAAGAGCTCCCCGATGAGGGCTGCGGCCTCACTCTGCGGGGTAATCGGATAGGCGATCATCACATCGCAGGATGCCCGACGGATGGCTTCCTTAATGACTTCACTCCCCGTGAAGAAGGAGGGGGTTCTTTCCGCCTCATGCAACATC
Organism: Nitrospirales bacterium; assembly: GCA_965223275.1. GTDB lineage: Bacteria > Nitrospirota > Nitrospiria > Nitrospirales > UBA8639 > Nitrospira_E. The sequence continues at coordinate 2,701,174 of OZ244992.1, read as the reverse complement.
TTCCAGGGATCAGTGTACACCTGGTCTTTTTTATTCTTTTGCCCTATGAGAGAGGCTTGAGTGGCCATGTCACGCCCTCCTTTATAATTCAGGTGGAATTAACTTCTATCGGTATTTTCCAATGTTCAAATAAATTCTCGCTACGTTCATTAAGCTGCCGGCGGTTCGACCGACCCCTTTAATTTTTTCACCCAATCGGCTAGTCGTTCAATCTTTTCGGCAGTGGCATCCCGGAACGAAAGCATGGCATCTTCATGCCCGGCTTGGGCACACATCGCGACTGTATAACAAGTTGTCCCCCCTCGAATAATTTTGAGTGAAAGATTCGCTTGATGGCAATGAACACCCACAAACATGCAGGCATCGATTTTATTATGCCAGATCGTGAGATTGGGATGATTAGGATTAATTTCAATTTCAGGGTTAATTTTCGGATACTTCGGGCGATAATCGGGCATGGGGATGAGCATGGCCTGTTGGGTGGGAGCCACACATTCTTTAAGGGTTTCATACAGATGGCGGACGGCTTTGGCTTTCCGTGCGGCCTTTTCATTCCACGCCCATAGGACCAGAGGTCCAGGAAAAATCGTCGGCACTTTTGCCGACAAGAACTCTCGCGCGGCCTTCTCCATGGCTTCATCCTCGGAAACGATCGTTCCGTGAATATGTGCCTGGCCAGGATCCGGAAGACGGATTCCCATCGAAGCGGCTGCCGGAGGGAGAAAATGTTCTGGTCCGGGCAACACCTTATAAGAAGTCGTCATGGTACTGAGTGTCTCCATAATTTAAAGAAATATCACCAAAAACCTTCCGCTTTTTCGCACTCCGGTACTTTAAGGAGAACTGAGACAATTCTCAATGCTGAAAAAGACCCAGCCGTCCAAAAACTTAGACTTTTCGGAAGGAAATACATGAGTCTTTGGGCCTATTGGCCCCTTTAATTATAGTAGGCTTCTGTAATAGCGCTAAGTATAAGAAGGGCTTGTAATTTTTGTCAATTTGAGGATCAGGGTTCCGCTATACCAAAATGGACATCCCCCCATTCACAGAACCATCCAGGTCGGGGCAATCGAACTTCCATTAACGGGCACGAACCTGCAGCACCTCATATTCCCATCGTTCCTCCCCCTGTATTTGAGGAGTATTGGGAAACGGCATGGTGACCGTAAAATCTCTTGCCTGCCCCGAAGGGATTTCCAACGGAACCTCCGATTGCTCCTGGCCCACGATTTTGCAGGATTCCGAGACACAATCATGTAAGCGAGCCTGGAGGGTAATCCCCAGTATGGTATAGTCTTGATCAGTGTTCTGAACCCTACCAGAAATCACAAATGACCGTGCATTGAGGCCTGGACGAATTCCCATGTTGAGGAGTTGGGCATTTTCCGTAGAGACGCGTTGAAATTCCATTTTTCGCTCCCGGCTATCCTGCCAAATGATTCCGGCGATGGCCACCATGAGGAACAACAACAGAATCCCCAAGGAACGACGAAACCTGGGCAAATAGTACGCGGTGAAAATAATCACCAACACCAGCACGATAATCGCGGCACGAAACATAGATCTTTTACCCTAGCCTTTAGGTCCATCCCCAGGGATAATCCCCTAAGGGGCTGAATGTTCTTTTGTGTATTGTCTCACATCAATCAGAACGAAGAAACTCTTTTTCTTACACTCAACAAAAGGATAGAAACCACCATGTCGGATTGGACGAAGGAAATTGACATCGCTTCTCAATTGGCCCGAACAGCAGCACAGGCCGTCTTGTCGATTTATGCCAAGGACTTCTCGGTCTCACTCAAAGGTGTCAACGACCCGGTCACCGAGGCGGACCACAAGGCTAATGCCATTATCGTGGAAGGATTGGAGTCGCATTTTCCCGAGGATTTCATCGTCGCCGAGGAGAGCCCCCTCCCTTCGGATGTCCCTGCGGAAGCCCGAGTCTGGTATGTCGACCCCTTAGATGGCACCAAGGAATTCATCGCCAAAAACGGTGAATTTTCTATCATGATTGGATTAACGCAAAATCGTTCGGCCCGAATGGGCTTGGTCTATTGGCCCACCCAAGAGACCCTCTTTGTGGGGATCACCGATGACACCGCTTGGGCTGAAACCAAGGGAGAGCGCCGACCCCTTCAGGCCACACATGCCAAGGACCCAACAGCCTTTTCGCTAGTCGCTTCTCGGTCACATCGGTCACCGGCTCTGGCCCGCCTCCATGAAACCTTGCCGATTCAGGCCGAACACCCTATGGGAAGCGTGGGATTAAAAATTGGGTTTATTGCTCAGGGGGGGGCAGACATGTATACCGAGCCCGGACCCTATACCAAAGCCTGGGATGCCTGTGCTCCAGAAGCCATACTTCGGGGTGCTGGTGGATGCTTTACCGATGTCCATGGAAACCCCATCGAGTACGGGGCGAATAATTTTCGGAATGTGCATGGGATCGTCGGAACCACACGCGATTGCCATGAACGTGTCATCCATGCCTTGACGGGCTTGTGCTCCGCATGTGATGGTTGACACCTTTTTCGGCTGATTTTTAGAATTATTTTTTTACGAACGTCGCTCTCTCCAATCCCTCGTCTTCAATTCGGTTTCTACACACATCATGAGATCAGATATTGTCATTATCGGTGGGGGCTTGGCGGGGTCGGAAGCGGCTTGGCACGCCGCCAATCAAGGGGCGAAGGTCACCCTGTATGAAATGCGCCCCAAAGAGGAAACGGCGGCTCATAAAACGGACCGACTCGCGGAGATCGTCTGCTCCAACTCCTTAGGATCGAATGATCCCCTGAGTGCTCCCGGCATTCTCAAACAGGAGATGCGGCAACTCGGTTCGTTAATCATAAAAGTGGCTGATGACGTGCGGGTCCCAGCAGGAGCTGCGTTAGCGGTAGACCGCGAACAATTTGCTTCAACCATCACCCAAGCCCTTTCCGAACATCCCAACATTAAGATTCTTCGTGAAGAGATCCATGACATCCCCACAGATGCGTTGTGTATTATCGCTTCCGGTCCTTTAACATCCCCTAAATTGTCCGATGCCATCATCCATCTGACTCAATCCAAAAACCTGTATTTCTTCGATGCGATTTCTCCGATCGTGGATGCGGATTCTCTTGATATGACCAAAATCTTTCGCGCATCCCGGTATGGAAAAGGGTCCGCTGATTATTTGAACTGTCCGATGGACGAGGACACCTACAATCAGTTCTATGAGGCCTTGACTCACGCGGAGCGCGTTCAACCCAAAGATTTTGAGAACATCCCGTACTTCGAAGGCTGTCTTCCCATCGAAGTCATGGCTGACCGGGGTAGGCAGACGTTACTTTTCGGCCCTTTGAAACCGGTTGGGTTAACCGACCCCACAACAGGCAAGCGGCCCTTTGCCGTGTTACAATTACGAGCAGAGAACCAACATGGATCCTGTTATAACCTGGTCGGGTTTCAAACCAAGCTGAAGTACCCCGAGCAGGGGAAAGTGTTCCGCCTGATTCCGGGTTTGGAACACGCGGAATTTCTTCGATTGGGAAGCATCCATCGGAACACATTCATTAATGTTCCTGTTTTACTCAATAAAGTTCTTCAGCTCAAAAAACAACCGACCACCTTTTTTGCCGGACAACTCGTCGGAGTGGAAGGATACGTGGAGGCCGCAGCCAGCGGGGGGCTGGCTGGCATCAATGCCGCGAGAATTCTGGCTGGACAACCTCCGGTCATTCCGCCTCCAGAAACGGCGCATGGCGCCTTACTGGAATACATCACGACATGCGAACCCAAGCATTTTCAACCCATCAACACGAATTTTGGCCTTTTCCCTCCCCTCAAGCCACCCATTCGGGATAAACAGAAAAAACGTGAAAGCATTCAACAACGAGCTCTTTCCCAGTTTCAATCATGGATGACGCAATCCACGCTTTCCTCCTCCATTTAACTCTCGAGCGAGGCGTGTCTTCCGAGACCTCCCGAAGTTACCAATCCGACCTCCAACAATTCGCAGGCCAGATCAAGACGCTTCTCGACGGCGACTCTAAAGAAATATTGCAAAAAATCGAAGCGATTCACTTGCGGGCATTCATGAAATACTTGAGCGATCAAGGGTTAAAAAAGTCGACGTTGGCCAGAAAATTCGCCTGTCTGAAAAGTTTTTTCCGATTTTGTGTGCAGGAAGGTCGAGTCACGCACAATCCGGCTTCGTCCCTTCGATCTCCGAGACAAGGCACCCGACTGCCGACCGTGCTGACCAAGGATGAAATGGCCATCATGCTGGACTCAGGCTCCCATCCGGATTGGGCTGCACTCCGAAATCACGCGATTCTGGAAACGCTCTATTCCACGGGGGCTCGAGTTTCAGAATTAGTCGGATTGAATTGGGAAGATATCGATCTTGAAGCCGGATTGATTCGGCTCAGAGGCAAGGGGAAAAAAGAACGGATGGTACCCATCGGAACCGTGGCCGGTCAGGCTATTCAGGAATATCGTCGCCAGCCACCCCCACACGCTTCCTCAAAGTCTTCTTCCACCAGAACACCAGAATCCACATACCCTCGGTCAGGAGCACTCTTTCTGAATGTTCGGGGAAATAGGTTGACAGCTCGTAGCGTAGAACGCATCATGCAACAACACGTTCAAGGCCGGTTTTTTCAATCCGTGACACCCCATACCCTTCGCCATTCGTTTGCCACTCATCTTCTCGAAGAAGGGGCTGATTTACGAGCGATCCAAGAATTGCTGGGTCACGCTTCCCTCGCGACAACACAAAAGTACACCCAAGTAGCCAATGATCAGCTCATGTCTGTTTACGATAAGGCTCATCCACGGGCCCGTTCTTCGGCTACCTCTCATGGAGAATCCCCAGAATCATGAAAATCCGTTCAACGACTATTTTGTGCGTACGCCAGGGCTCTACTGTCGCCATGGGCTGTGACGGCCAAGTGACCGTGGGTACGACCATCATGAAAAGTAACGCCAGAAAACTTCGAAAAATGCATCAGGATCAAGTGTTGGCCGGATTCGCCGGGGCCACCGCCGATGCCTTTACCCTCTTTGAAAAGTTTGAAGCCAAACTCTCCGAATACCGTGGCAATCTCACTCGAGCCGGGGTCGAACTCGCCAAGGACTGGCGAACCGACCGTGTCCTCCGTCGTCTGGAAGCCCTGTTGGCCGTTGCGGACCGGGAACATTCTTTTATTATTTCAGGAACCGGAGACGTGGTCGAACCGGAGGATGGCATTTTGGCCATCGGATCGGGTGGCCCATATGCCCTCGCCGCCGCTCGTGCTCTTCTTGCTCAAACAACCTTAGGACCCACACAAATCGTTCAGGAAGGGATGAGAGTGGCGGGGAGCATCGATATTTATACGAACCAACATATTGTCGTCGAGGAGTTATCAGCATAACTTATGAAACAAGACAGTCTACCGAATGGCAATTCTCTCGATTCATTAACTCCCCGCCAAATCGTGGCAGAACTGGACCGGTATGTGATCGGTCAGCGTGATGCCAAGCGCATGGTGGCCATCGCTTTACGGAACCGCTGGCGACGCCAGCAACTCAGTCCGGAAATCGCGGAGGAAATCGTCCCCAAAAATATCATTATGATCGGACCGACCGGAGTCGGAAAAACCGAAATCTCTCGTAGGGTCTCCAAATTAGCTGATGCTCCCTTTATCAAGATCGAAGCTTCGAAATTTACTGAGGTCGGCTATGTCGGACGGGATGTCGAATCCATCATTCGCGATCTGACTGATCTGTCGGTCAATATGGTGAAATCCGGATATTTAGAAAAAGTACAAAAGAAGGCCGACGAAATGGCAGAGGAACGCATTCTGGATATGTTACTTCCGCCCTCCCCCTCCAGACCTTCTGTCGAAACTCCAAATTCCCTGGATCAGACCGAAGGTTCGGGCGAGCAAGAGACATCCCATCAGGACTCCACCCGATCAAAATTGCGCCTTCAACTCCGTGAAGGCAAATTGGACGATCGCATGGTGGAGATTGAAACCAAGGAACGCGGGGGCTTGCCCGTCGGGATCATCTCGAACATCGGTGGCATGGAAGACATGGAGAATAACCTCCGGGAAATGCTGGGAGGCCTCATGCCGGGAAAAAAGAAAAACCGGCGGATGAAAATTTCCGAAGCGCTCAAATACTTGTCCCAAGAAGAGGCTCAAAAACTCATCGACATGGATGAAGTCACGAAGGAGGCCATTACCCGAACCGAGCAAGCAGGCATCGTCTTTCTGGATGAAATCGATAAGATCGCGGGGAAAGAAAAACACCAAGGCCCTGACATTTCACGCGAGGGAGTCCAACGCGACCTCCTTCCCATCGTGGAAGGTTCAACGGTGAATACCAAACATGGCCTGGTAAAAACCGACCATATCTTATTCATCGCGGCCGGGGCCTTTCATGTCGCCAAACCCTCGGATTTAATCCCGGAGCTTCAGGGTCGCTTTCCTATCCGAGTTGAACTGGAGGCTTTGACAAAAGATGATTTAATTCGAATCTTGACCGAGCCCAAAAATGCCTTAATCAAACAATACCGGGCTCTCATGGAAACTGAAGGCATTGAACTCGATTTCACCCCCGATGGCATCGAAGAAATCGCGGCGACCGCGGTTCAGGTCAATGACCGAACGGAAAATATCGGTGCACGCCGTCTCTTCACGATCGTGGAACGGCTCTTGGAAGACGTGTCATTCGAAGCTCAAGACCTTGCTGACAAAAAAGTCGTGATTAACGCGAAATATGTTCAGGACCACCTGAAAGATATCGTCAAAGATCAAGATCTGAGTCGGTTTATCCTGTAACCTGCGCTAAGAAGGGGACAGATCTCAAGACGTTTCATGCTATGATACAGGTGATCGTCCCCAGTTCTCGAAATCTCCACACGGAGTTGTTTCATGGACAGACTCATTAAAAAAGCCGACATTCTCATCGAAGCCCTTCCCTATATTCGGAATTTTGCCGGAAAAACCATCGTCATCAAGTACGGGGGGAAGGCGATGGTCCATGAGAACCTAAAACAGGGGTTCGCCGAGGATGTCGTGCTCCTCAAATATGTGGGATTAAATCCAGTCATCGTCCATGGAGGTGGGCCTCAAATTAACAGCATGCTGAAACAACTGGGCATCGAAGCCAAATTTCTTCATGGAGTGCGAATCACCGATGAGCAGACCCTGGAGGTGGTGGAGCAAGTTCTTGGTGGAAAAATTAACAAGGAAATCGTCTCTCTTTTGAATCAGCATGGAGGCAAAGCTGTTGGGCTCACCGGAAAGGATGGGCAATTATTCACGACCAAACCGTTTAACCCTAAAAGTTTGCTCCATCGGTATAGCGGTTCAACCGAAGCCCTGAAGTCGGGGAATTATGGACTGGTGGGTGAAGTCCAGCATGTCAACAAGCAGCTCCTCCAAACCTTAGAGGATGCCAATTTCATTCCCGTGATTGCCCCAATCGGTGTCGACAAAAATTGGCAAACGCACAACATCAATGCTGACCTCGTGGCTGGCAGCTTGGCCGCGGCTATACAAGCCGAAAAATTATTGGTCCTGAGCGACGTGAAGGGTATCCGGGATGAGAACAACCATCATGTCCCCACGCTCTCCCGGAAAGACATGGAGCAAATGGTGAAAAATCAGGTTATCAGTGAGGGCATGTTGCCGAAAGTGCACGCCTGTTTAACTGCCGTGCACGGTGGTGTACAAAAAGCCCATATTATCGATGGACGAATTCCTCACGCCATCCTCTTGGAAATTTTCACCGATAAGGGTATTGGGACGGAAATCGTGGCCTGATTCTCATGAAGCTTTCCAAAACCTCTTCGGGCCCTGCCACTCCGATTCACCAACCTGATCGCCAATCGGCACTCTTACTCATCGATTTACAGAATGATTTTTTTCCTGGTGGAACCATGGAAATTCCTAAGGCCGACTCCCTCATTCCGACCATCAATGCCTACATTCGACATTTCAGCCGTCAGGCATGGCCAATCCTTGCGACACGAGATTGGCATCCTCCCAACCACACCAGCTTTACCGAGCAACATGGCCCCTATCCTTCACACTGCATTCAGGGTTCCCATGGAGCCCAAATTCATTCGGCAATCGTCATGCCTCCGGGAACCATGGTCATTTCCAAAGGCACGGATGCCAAAACAGATTCTCAATCCGGCTTTGATGGATCAAGTTTGGCCGATCGTTTGGAGGATTTGGAAATCACGAAGCTCTTTATTCTCGGCCCGGCCTCCAATGATGCCGTCAAACATACCGTCCTGGATGCCAGGAAGTTAGATTGGCAGGTGGTGGTACTGGCTGATGCTATTGGCCAACCCCATTCTTCTGACGGAAGCTCTCCAACAGCTCTCCAAGACATGATGAACGCCGGAGCCAACCGCGCCACGATAACTGACCTGGGAATTGACCTTTCCTAAGTCTCCCAAAATCACTTCACACCAAGCGGGGAGGCCGCCTACCCAACATATCTGGCTATTTGGCAGGAACAAGAGACAAAACTGAGGCGGAGATTTCTTGGCTGAATATCGATAACATTCGACTCATGGTTTCCACTAAGGTCCGGTAATCCTGACCATCCCATGGTTCGGTCACAATGCTTACCTTTTGTTGAAGGACTCGGGTACCCTCACCCCCTAACAGTTTCCATCGTACTTTCAGCACCACCTCTCGATCTTCCATCCCATCGAATTGGACAACATCAAATGTCACTTGATAATCGGGTGCCTGGGAGCGCTTCCAGGGAAACACCACGACCTCGTCGATTAACAATGAGTCAGAGAGGTTTTCGGCCAGGACATGTAAGACCCGGTTTTTCAACGGTTCGGCCCATTTGTGGAACTCCGCGAGGCTTAGCTCATGCATAGAGGCTCGCATCACAATTTGAGGTCGATCCAAGTACTTGGGCAGAGAGAGAGGGCCCACTCCAAGAGAAAAAGGGAACGAATCTTTGGCCAACCGATCCTGATGTATGGCGGTATCGGCAGCCTGGAGCAGATAGAAATGGGTGGGTTTGGTCGTACCACATCCCGATACCATCAAAGTGAGAAATGTCATCACAACAACGTATCCGTATAGGTTTCTCATATCATCCTCATTCACTCTTTCCCTTAACCAAGGCTTCGGGATGTTGAGCCAAGTAATCTGCCAGCACACGGATCGACCGGGCAGCTGCAGCCAATTCTTCCAACGTCGTGGCGACATTGGCTCCAGCCGGAGTACTCGGATCGGCGATTTCTAACGCGGATCGTGCTGCATGCAAGGTATCCTCAGCGCTAGCAGCCAGTTTTTCTACATCCCGACCCGTATGGCTGGCCAAACGGCGAAATTCATCCAACGTGTCATCGAGATTATTCACCGCCTTGCCAAGCCCCGGAGAATTGGTCAATCGATTCAGCCCTTTAATAGTGCCTAACAACTGTTTAGCGATTTCCTCTAACGGGAGTTGACGAATCTGAGCTAACAAACTCGTCGCCGTACTTTTAAATTGGTCCATCGTGGAAGGTACAGTCGGAAACTCGGGGTATTTCCCCGTCAAGATCAATTTCTTCTTGGGCAAGTCGGGATAGAAATTAAAGTCAACATACAACTGCCCGGTGAGTAAACTGCCTACCTCTAACTTGGCCCGCAAACCCCGCTCAATCATCTTTTTGGCCACGGCATAGGGTTCTTGGGAGTCAACGACTTCCAGACTGGCCAATCGTTCAGGTTCAAGTTCAATGACGACCGGCACTCTCACACTCAAGGTTTCAGGGTCAAACTTGGCAGCAATATCCACCACCTCACCCAATTTGATCCCACGAAATTCAACAGGCGCCCCTATTTGTAAACCCCTTACCGAGCCATCGAAATGAAGAAGCCAAGGCCGCTTCCGCACATATTTTGACTCGCTAATGTTCTTAAAGTTTTCAAATAGCTTGAAGATCGTATTGGGTTTACTCTGGGCTTCTCCTCCCACCGCAGTCACAGGCGTATCGAACGCAATGCCACCGGCAATAAGGGTAGCAATGGACTCCATTTTCACATCCAGCCCTTCCGCACCGGCAGTCACTTCCAGACCGCTCGCTTTCCAAAATCGGCTGGTATCGTGCACTCGTCGATCGTGCGGAGCCTGAATAAAGATGTGAATATCCACCCGTTGATCTGCCTCCAAATCATAGTGGAGAACACGTCCAACCCGAATGCCACGAAAATAAACGGGGGAGCCCGGTTGCAGAGAACCGAGTCTCTCGGCTTCTAAATGATATTCGGTACCCTCTTCCCTCGATAACTTCCCCGGCGGCTTTTCCAATCCCACAAAGGATCGCGAGGGAGGACCATCGGCAGGATCAATCCCAATATAGGCACCAGACACTAACGTTTCGAGGCCGGAAATTCCCCCAACCCCAACTCGGGGGCGGACAACCCAAAATTTGGTATTTTCACTCAGGTGGGGCTCTGCATTTTTCTTTAGCTTCGCGGTGACCGTGACCCCTTCCAGGTCCTCTGAGATCTCAACCGACTCAACATGGCCGATTTCCACCGCCTTATATTTGATTTTTGTTTTCCCAGCTTCCAACCCACCTCCATCGACAAACGTAATGGTAATGGTGGGTCCCATTTCACTGATCGTCTTATAGGCCAGCCAGGCTCCAATGAGGAGCGCGACAATGGGAATGAGCCACACCATAGAAAAGCCGCGCGGCTGTTCGACTATCACCTCAGGGTGATCCTCGTCTATTTGTTGCTCAAAATCTTCTTCTCTCATCGTTTTTCTTCCATGGCATCCCAGATCAGCCTGGGATCAAAGGCCATGGCCGCAAACATGGTGATGATCACCACTCCGGCAAAGCAGACAGCCCCTGGTCCAGCCTCGATCGTGGCAATGGCCTCTAACTTCACTAACGCCGCAAGGATAGAAATCATAAAAATATCGATCATCGACCACCGCCCCACTCCCTCAGTAATACGGTAGAGCTTAGTCCGATCTTTCGGCCGCCATGTTGATCGAAACTGAACAGAAAGCAAAAGATAAATCAGAACAATCAGTTTCGCAACGGGAACCGTAATACTGGCAAAAAAGACGAGCAGGGCGATGGGCCACATGTCCGCTTCTATTAACAAAATGACCCCGCTCAGGATCGTATCGGGTTCCCCTTCCCCCCATGAGATGACCGTCATAATAGGTAGTAAATTCGCGGGGACATACAGAATAAGGGCTGTGAGGGTCAACGCCCAGGCCCGGTTGAGGCTATTGGGTTTTCGAAGGTGCAAATGATCTCCGCATTTTGGGCAATGGTCATTCTGTGTTCCAGCACGAGATCGAATGGGCGTTAAATGATTACAGGTATGACAACTCATTAATCCCAAATTTGCAGCACTGAACGATGCAGCACTCATGACTGAGCCTCGAGTTCCTCCCAAAGGGCTTCCGGGTGAAATGTTATGTCAGCCGCGGCTGTGACGAGGATCAGAGCGACAAAAGAATATAACGCCGCACCTAACCCTATTGTCGCGAGATCGATCAACTTCACGTAGGCCACGATCACCCCAAGGAGGTACACTTCCATCATGGACCAAGGCGTAATTTTTTCCACAAATCGAAAAACGGGTATGGCTTTTTTCGGTCGGATTCCCATCTTGAGGGGCAAGATCAAATACACCACGGAAAGGCTTTTCAGTAAAGGAAAAAACACCCCCACCGAAAACACTAGGATCGCTAAGGGCCAAAATCCCTGATAATAGAGGTCTTTGACCCCGGTCAAGAGAACAGTCTCCTGGGTTCGCCCTTCAATCGTAAATGACATGAACGGGAAGACATTGGCCAAGAACAGCAGCACCAACGCGGTCAGCATCAAGCTGAGGGTCCGGTTCAAGCTATCTTCTCTTCGCACATATAACACCGCCCCACAACGTGGACAGACGGCCCGTTGATTATTCTGCAACTCGCGTTTTCGCTGAATAAGATCACAATCATGGCAGGCAATGAGAGAATGTGAGAGGGCTGTGTCCATGATCATGGAACGCAGAAGAAAGGGATGAACCAGGGTTGATTGTACAGGTTTACCATATTTAATACATTGATAAAAGCCTTTTTTGGCCCATCAAATATGGAAGGTCCTGCTCCCTTCTGCCTCGAATATTTTTTGAAGTTCGCAACATCATTTAGACGTTTTACTCCCTCATCACCCTTCCCCTGCTAGCCCCTGTAACCGAATTTGTTATATGATGGGCAAATTTTCCTCGGCCCATTATGCAGTGGTTCATCCCCCTTCACATTCAATCCTCCTGCTTTTCTTTTCCCTTCGAAGTCCAACATCACCTGCCGAAACATTCAAGGGCAAAAACCGGTCGAGTAAAACTTAGGTGAGAAGCATCGTCATGTACCCCATACTCCCATATGAGACCACGGGCATGCACACAGGGATCTTGGAACGATTACCGCGTAAATCCCTGGCTATTCGTCTCGCCTCACTCATACTCGCCACAAGCCTTTTTATTCCTCCGATCGCCCAAAGCCAAGCGAATTCGTATAAATATCCCATCACCAATGCCTTCGCAGCGACGGTTGTGGGAACCCCCAATTCTTATGCCGCCGAATTACCCAAAGACGTCCCCGTTGAAATCATGGATTTGGAAGTGTTTCCCGATCGAGAGGTGCCCGACATTCTTTGGTACAACCGGGAACTCCGTTATTCTCTGGCTCCGCAGGAAGGAGCTGCATCCCTCGTCTTTGTTATTGCCGGAACTGGGGCAGGCTTTAATTCACCAAAAATGCAGGTCCTGCAACGTGCCTTATATGGTGGAGGCTTTCATGTCGTCTCGATTTCCTCTCCCACCCATCCCAACTTTATTACTGCCGCATCCACCAGCGGCATCCCCGGTCACTTACTCGAGGATTCGCAGGACCTCTACCGGGTCCTGCGATTGATCTGGCTCCAAATTCAAGAAAAAAAGGAAGTGCAAGTCATAGATTTTCATCTCACAGGGTATAGCTTAGGAGCCGCCCAGGCGGCATTCCTCGCCAAGCTGGATGATGAGCAGGGAGACTTTGGGTTTAAGAAAGTCCTCATGATCAACCCTCCGGTCAGTCTGTACAAATCAACCACCATACTGGATGAGATGCTCGTCAATAATATCCCCGGTGGGATCGAGCAATTTCCTGACTATTTTGATCGCGTCTTTCATGCCTTTTCTAAAACCTACAAAGAAGGAGACTTCGTGAATTTTGGTGGGGACTTTTTGTACCACGCATACAAGGAAAACCAACCAGAGAATGAAGATCTCGCTGCCCTTATCGGAACCTCATTTCGCATATCTGCTTCCAGTATGTTTTTCACATCGGATGTCGTGACCAATGCGGGGTACATCAAACCCAAAAATCTGGAACTCTCCACAGGAGATTCTGTCACAGATTTCTTCAAGGTCTCCGGCCGTATCAGCTTTTTGGATTACTTTCGTGAACTGTTTACTCCTCACTTTCAGAACAAATACCCCGACATCACCGAGCAGATGCTCATCGACAACCTGAGCCTGAATCGCCTGGAAAAGTTTCTTCGCGATAATCCAAGAATCGGGTTGGTCCACAATGCCGATGATATTATTCTTGCCCCAGGGGAATTGGACTATCTACGAGATGTGTTTGAAGAACGAGCAAAAATTTATCCTCACGGAGGACATTGCGGGAATTTGGCGTATAAAGACAACATCGACTATCTCGTGCAATTCTTTCAACCCTCAACTCAGACCGAAAATTCTCAACCCATGAGACTCTCCTCGCTCCTTCACCCAGAGGCGAATCGTCCATCCCCAGGCATGCCAACCCCACATGACCATGACCCCATGGCGTCCGACCAGAAAGAAGATTCCCAGCCTTCCGTTTCAACACGTTCTCTCGACTTATCCGTCCAACTCACCATCGACATTCATGTCTTAGAAGCCAGGCTTCAACGATCTTTACAAGATCTGGAAAGGACCAAGACCATCATCGCCGCCCTAGAGGCTCCGCAACCCGATCCTTTCCTCATCGTTTCGGCTGGCTCAACAGACCCCGATACCATTGAACCGGCCCTACGGTCCATCGATGAGGTGGTGAGGCCCGGAGTCAAATTTCTCGTGGACATCTACGATCCCATCGAAAGCTTCAATCGACACATCTATAAGTTCAACGCAAAATTTGATGAATATGTGTTTCTTCCTGTTGTCAGAGGCTATGAAGCCATCATGCCTGATTACGTGGAGGATCGGGTCTCCAATTTTTTCAACAACATTGCCGACATTCGCAACCTCATCAATTCCATCCTTCAACTCAAAGGAACGGAAAGCTTCAAAACGCTCACCCGGTTCCTAATCAATACCACCGTGGGCATTGCCGGATTATGGGACCATGCCACAGGCTGGGGATTCCCCCAGCAACAAGAGGATTTTGGACAAACGCTCGGACATTATGGGCTCAATCCAGGCCCTTACATCGTACTCCCGATTTTTGGTCCATCTTCCGGACGGGATACGACTGGACTCGTCGTCGATTCCGTGGCACGGTTTTTTTACCTCTTTCAACCCTTGGGCTTAGATGATCCTGTGTGGCGCAGCGCCGCCTATACCGTCACCAATTCGATTGACACCCGCCACCAACTCAAATTTCGTTACTACCAAACCGGCTCTCCGTTCGAATATGACCTCATCCGCCTACTCTATAAGAAGATGCGTGAGTTGCAGATTGAAAAATAAGGCTTCTTGGTAAATTTTCCGGATCCACGCTATGAACCGCCTGGTCCCCATCCTAGGGAGTGTTGTCATCATCGTGGCTCTGGTTTTTTTGTGGAAGACCAGCTCATCACCTCCCTCTGGCAATAAGGTATCCTCACCCTCAACTACAGCACCAAAAGAAGAACCCAAAAAACCTTTACCGCCGCTGCAATTCGTCGGAGCAGAAACCTGCAGGTCCTGTCACACGAAGGAATCACAACAATGGAACAACTCGCATCACCAATTGGCCATGCAAGAGGCCAATGAACATACGGTTCTTGGCAACTTTAACAACTCGACCTTTACACACTTCGGCATCACCTCACAGTTTTACAAAAAAGCGGACACATTCTTTGTACGAACCGATGGCCCAGACGGATCTCTCGGGGAATTTGAAGTCACGCACACTTTTGGGGTAACACCGCTACAGCAGTATCTCATTAGATTTCCGGGAGGCCGGTATCAAGCATTGGGTATTGCCTGGGATAGTCGATCTCAAAAGGAAGGGGGGCAACGGTGGTTTCACCTGTACCCCGAGGAAAAGATTCCTCATCACGATGAATTGCATTGGACGGGGGCCAATCAAAACTGGAATTACATGTGCGCCGAATGCCACTCCACGAATCTGCAGAAGAATTACGACCTGGAGACCAATCAATACAACACGACGTGGACAGATATCCAGGTGGCCTGTGAAGCTTGTCATGGACCAGGCTCTCATCACCTCTTATGGGCCAAAACCCAGGAAAAGGAAGAGTACAGCCAATTGAAAAAATATAAAGGGTTTCAGGTCCACCTGCCCTCTCATGATCCCAATGCATGGGAAATTCCGGAAACCACACACACCGCCGTTCGTAAACCACTGACCGCCAGGTCTCATGAAATCGAAATGTGTGCCCGTTGCCACTCGAGACGGAGGGCAATCAAACAAACCTATCAACACGGCAAACCACTCCTCGACTCCCATCTCCCTGCATTGCTGGAACAAACCCTCTACCATCCTGATGGGCAAATGCAGGATGAAGTCTACGTGTATGGATCATTCCTGCAGAGCAAGATGTTTCATGCGGGGGTCACCTGTCGTGACTGTCATGAGCCCCATGGACTGACACTTCGAAAGTCGGGGAATGCCCTCTGTACCCGTTGCCATCGTTCGGATCACTTCGACGTGCCGACACATCATTTTCACAAGGCCGATTCACAAGGGGCTCAATGCGTGAATTGTCACATGCCGGCTAAAAATTACATGGTGATCGATCCCAGGCGCGATCATAGCATCCGGATTCCCAGGCCCGATCTCTCCATGAAACTCGGAACACCCAATGCCTGCAACCAATGTCATAAAGACCAGAACAATCAATGGGCTGCTAACGCCATTAAAAAGTGGGGGAAATCGTTGACGCTTTCGCCACCTCATTACGGTGAAGTCCTGAAAAGGGGATATGAGGGACAGCCAGGAGCGGACACGAGCCTAATGAGATTGGTTCAAGAAAACAGCGTCCCTGCCATTGTTCGTGGAACAGCCCTTTCCATTCTTCGCAATTATCCAAGTCTAGAAATGATCAAGGCTGTAGAAATTGGGACAAAAGACCAAGACCCACTCGTCAGAATTGGAGCCATTCGAGCCTTAGAAGCATTGCCTCCCAATCAACGATTCAACGTAGGAATACATTTACTTAATGATCCTATCCGGGGAGTCCGTACTGAAGCCGGTCGATCACTCGCCGCCGTACCACCAACCATACTGTCCCCTGTCCAACGGGAACAGTTAAAACAGGCCTTGGAGGAATACGTGCAATCGCAAATGGTGAATGCGGAGCGCCCCAGTTCATTCCTCAATCTTGGCATCCTGTACAGTGAACGAGGAGAACTCAAAAAAGCGGAAGAGGCCTACCAGACCGCCAGGAAACTCGATGAAAATTTTTATCCTGCTCTCGTCAATCTGGCTGATTTGTACCGCATGCAAAAACGCGACAAGGATGGAGAACCGCTCCTCAGGAAAGCCTTAACCCTGGCCCCCGATGACGCCTCCGTTCATCATGCCTTTGGTTTACTGCTCATACGGACGGATCGAAAGGGAGAGGCCTTGCCCCAACTCAAAAAAGCGTGGGAAATACAACCGGAGAATTCTCGGTACGGCTATGTGTACGGGATCGCACTCCATTCAACGGGAAAATCCAAGATTGCGTTAGAGGTCCTGGAGAAAGCTTACCGACAACACCCAACCGACCGTCAACTTCTGATGGGCCTATTCACGTTGAATCGGGACCTCGGAAACGAAAAGGGTGCACGGAAATTTTCCGAAAAGCTCCAAGCCCTCTCTCCACCCCGGTCAGCACCTGATTCTGCCCCATAGACTCATTGAATACGACACGTAAATGACCTGAAGCCAGATCACGGTTGAAAGCCGCTGCTCGAAACATGGTGATTTACTGCCGAACCCCTTGCAAAGCCTCCTTGTTCTTCAACTTGGTCAGCACCAGACGATACGCAATGTAATATTTATAAATGTTCCAAATCTTTTGAAATCCCAAGAGGTAAGACTTTCCTAGATTCATTGCTACAAAATTAAGGATTTCATTAAGATAGTCCGGAGATCGCGAAATAACCTTTGATTTCCCAAAAAGGAGTGTTCCCATGCTTAACCCCTTCTCTCCACGATTATTCATGATGGTTTTTTTCCTCATTACGACAGCCGGCGCGGGATACGCTCCAGCGGCAGATGCGGAAGATGGTGGTTCCCTGAAAGGCGGAGCCGTCTTTGAAGGAGAAGGCATCCTCTTTCAATTGGAGCATCCCAACGCATATTTTGTCGGCGTATATGTGGGAGTTATGGTGGTAGCCAATGATGAAGAGGCCTTAAACGCCGCGACCATGGTCTGTCCGGCTACGATCGAAACCAATTTAAAAACCGGAGACCAGTCCGGACATGGCCGATGTGTGCTGACCGACAAGGACGACAATAAAGTGTTCGCCAAATGGACGTGTTACGGGACACCACTCAATTGCAAGGGGGCCTTTACCTTTACGGGAGGGACCGGAAGGTTCAAAGGCATCTCCGGCATCAATGAATTTTATGTCAAAACAGATGTCCTAGGGTTTAAAAAAACGGGCGAACCCGGCATGGTGAAGAAAACAGGCGCGGGAGAGGCCGTCTGGCCGGAAATCACGTATCAACTCCCAGCAAAGTGAAGATGAACGAGTGAGTACTGAATTACGGAGTAGCTTGGCTTCGTCCTTCCCGTGAAAACGGGAATCCAGTGTTAGGTTTAATTAAAGCATCTTCTGGATGCCCGCTAGAAGCCACGATCATGGCAATGAAGAATTTTTGGGTAGAGGGGAAAAACTCCTCATACCTCAACGACATACGAAACCTAAAATTCATATTGATACCTATCGTTCCCGAATGAAACTATCCTCGCCTTCTCACCAGTCATAAGGCAAATGACATGAAATGCCTTCATCTTTTATCTCTACGTTCCTCTAAAAATCCGCCTCCAAAAAGCCTCTTCCTTAAATAGTCATTTGTTGCACTAGTTTTTTATTTTAATTATGGTAGGGCAAAATGTACCTTGTCGTTAGGGAATAATCCCCCTAGCCAAAAACATGCGTTCTTGGCTCAACTACTTTCCAACTAACCCTAGGAGAAGGTTTATGCCAATTTTCAAACGACTAGTTTCCTTTCTTGGTGCGGGCTTGGTTCTCCTTCTGGTCAATCCAGCCTGGGCTCAAAGTAAACCGAATATTCTCGTCATTTGGGGGGATGATATCGGTTTCTGGAACGTCAGTGCCTACAACCAAGGGATGATGGGGTACAAAACACCCAATATCGACACAATCGCCAAAGAAGGGGCCATGTTCACCGACTGGTACGGCCAACAGAGCTGTACCGCCGGTCGTGGAGCGTTCATTACGGGACAAGTTGGTTTTCGCACTGGCCTCCTCAAGGTTGGGCTTCCGGGAGCCAAGGAAGGGATCCAAGCACGGGATGTGACGATCGCCCAATTGCTTAAAGCTCAAGGATATATAACCGCACAATTCGGCAAGAATCATCTGGGTGATCGAGATGAGCATCTCCCCACTGCCCATGGGTTCGATGAGTTTATGGGCTCGCTTTACCATCTCAATGCCGAGGAAGAACCTGAAAACCCTGACTACTTCAAGGATCCAAAATTGATCAAGAAGTACAATACCCGTGGCATCATCCATACCTGGGCTAATCCGGATGGCACCCAGAGAATCGAAAGTAAGGGGCCTCTCACCAAAAAACGCATGGAAACCATTGACGAAGAAATCGCCCAAGCTTCAATCGATTATCTCAAACGCGCGAAGAAGGCCAATAAGCCGTTCTTTCTTTGGACCAACTTTACCCGTATGCACGTGTTCACCCACCTCAAGGAAGAGAGCGAAGGGAAGACAGGCCTAGGCCTCTATCCTGACGGCATGGTGGAACACGATGGGCACGTGGGCCAAATCCTCGACAAGCTCAAAGAACTTGGCCTCGATGAAAACACCATCGTGATGTACTCCACCGACAATGGGGCGGAAGTGTTCACCTGGCCGGATGGCGGACAAACCCCGTTTCGAGGAGAAAAGGCCACAAACTGGGAAGGCGGCTACCGTGTGCCAACCGTCATTCGCTGGCCCGGCGTCATCAAGCCCGGTACCGTCCTCAACGACATCTTCGCACACGAAGACATGCTTCCCACCCTTCTGGCTGCCGCAGGCGTACCCGATGTTAAAGAGAAACTTTTGAAAGGCATGAAGGTCGGCGACAAGACTTTCAAGGTGCATTTGGACGGCTACAACATTACCGAGGCCCTGGCGGGAAAAGCGCCCAGCCCGCGAAAGGAATTTTTCTATTTCAATGATGACGGATCGTTGGTGGCATTACGATACAATCAATGGAAGCTCGTGTTTATGGAGCAGCGATCTCACGGTTTTGGCGTCTGGCAGGATCCTTTCACGCCGTTACGTTTTCCAAAGCTCTTTAATCTTCGCTCCGATCCCTTCGAGACAGCTGACCAACATAGCATGGGGTACGACCTCTGGATGGCAGAACGCATGTTCCTTCTCGTTCCCGCTCAGCATTACGTCGGGAAATTTCTTGCCACCTTCAAGGAATTTCCACCGAGCCAAAAGGTCGGCAGTTTCAGCCTTGACCGTGTGCTGGAGTCACTCACTTCGGGAGCAGGTGGCAGTTAACATGGCCTAAAATTCGAAACTGCCTTGTTACTATGGGCCGGGCCCTCCTTCCTCGGGCCGGCCAATAAAGTATAGGTTAAAAGAAAGAAGGCAACCATTAACGGAATCTAACCATCGTAATGGTGAATAATGACATTAAATAAAAACAGCACGGGGACTTTTGCTATGGTGACCGTGATACCTGTCAAAGGTAAAAAAGGAGAAGCTTCATGAAACGCCCTCAGCCCCTCACTTTTCTCACAACATCTATCTTCATCACCTTATGGATCATTGTTCCGGCATGGGCCCAAGACAAGCCGAACATCCTGGTCATTTGGGGCGATGATATCGGACAGAGCAACATCAGTGCGTATACCAAAGGTCTCATGGGGTATCGCACCCCTAACATTGATCGAGTGGCCGACGAAGGCATGATCTTCACGGATTACTATGGAGAACAATCCTGTACGGCTGGCCGTTCTTCGTTTATTACCGGCCAAAGCGTATTCCGGACCGGCCTGAGCAAAGTCGGTCTTCCAGGTGCCGAAATCGGCATGCATGAAAAGGACCCGACCATCGCTGAAATCTTGAAGCCCTTAGGGTACGCGACCGGCCAGTTTGGGAAAAACCATCTCGGCGATAAGGATAGGCATTTGCCGACCAACCATGGGTTCGACGAATTCTTTGGAAACCTGTATCACCTCAATGCAGAGGAAGAACCGGAAAACGAGGATTATCCTAATCCCAAGGAATACCCGAATTTTCGAAAACGTTTCGGCCCACGCGGCGTGATTCATTCCTATGCCGATGGCAAAATTGAGGATACCGGACCCTTGACGAAAAAACGGATGGAGACGGTTGATGATGAAACCGTGGCGGCCGCCCTGGATTTCATCGATCGGCAACATCGAGCAAAGAAACCCTTCTTCGTCTGGTGGAATGGCACGAGGATGCACTTTCGTACCCATGTCAAAAAAGAGCTTCGAGGAATTTCCGGCCAGGACGAATACAGCGATGGAATGGTTGAGCACGACATGCACGTCGGTCAATTTCTTAAAAAATTGGATGACCTGGGCATCGCGGACAATACAATTGTCTTCTATTCCACGGACAATGGGCCGCATATGAATACCTGGCCCGATGCGGCGATGACGCCGTTCAGAGGGGAAAAGAATACGAATTGGGAAGGCGCCATGCGGGTGCCTGCGATGGTCCGCTGGCCAGGAAAGATCAAGGCTGGTTCGGTGTCGAACGAGATTATGCATCACATGGATTGGCTCCCGACTTTCGCCGCCATTGCTGGTGATGCGGATGTCAAACAGAAACTGATGAAGGGACATACAGCCGGCGACAAAACGTTCAAGGTGCATCTGGACGGGTACAATTTTCTTCCCTATTTGACCGGGAAGGAGAAGAAGGGAAGACGGGACGAAGTATTTTACTTCACCGATGATGGGGATCTCAGTGCCTTGCGATACAAAGATTGGAAATTGATTTTTATGCAACAACGCGTCGAACGAACACTGGAAATCTGGGCCAATCCCTTTACCCCGCTACGACTGCCCTTGGTCTTTAATTTGCGCCGTGATCCTTATGAGCGAGGGCAAATTACTTCGAACACCTATTACGATTGGTTGATCGATCGTGCTTACCTTCTTGTTCCCGCCCAGGCGTACGTCGGAAAATTTTTGGCCACATTCAAAGAATATCCACCACGGCAAAAAGCCGCCAGCTTCAGCCTTGATCAAGTGATGGAAACACTCCAGACAGGAGGCGGAGCGCACTAAGGGGACCCTCCTTCCACCTTTCCCCCTTGACCGCTTGGTTAAGGGGGAAAGGTTTTCCTCCCTCGGACATGTTCACGAGCAAAACCGTATCCTCGGCCTTTTATTCCGGGACAATCCTTCCTCTTTTATCATTAGGATTCCTGCTGTTTCTCATCAACGTTTCTCCCAGCCCCACGTATGGTGAATGGCTCATCATGGGAGAAACGGGAGTTTTCTATACCGATGATGCAGCTCTCTTTTCTGGAACGCGCCGGTTAACACGCAATCAGGATCCCACCCAACCCGTCATTGACGGATTCCTGGCCGAGCAGGGTGAAGACATTGTGTTGGAGGGAATGGCACAAATTGGCCGTAGGTTTTCCCTGGGCGGACGAACGACGCAAGTCGGCATCCGAGCGCAAGGGTTCTTCTTTACGGACCATACCGAGTTTAATCACGGGTCCCTTGGTCTTCAAGCCACACATGACCTGACACCACAGACCCAAGTCTTTGTCCGGTATTTTTGGGGCCCGAATCTGTTTTTGGGAGAAAACGAAGAGCGTCCTCTTGAGGAATCAGGCACAGGTCCTCCCAGTCTGGCCGATGAAGAACTGACCACCCATTATTGGGCGGGAGGAATCGGCCAGGACATCCCGGGGATTGAAGACTTGAAATTGATTTTGTTTGGGCGGTATGGGATGCGCGAATACGACAAACCCTTTACTCACAGGGACACAAACTTCTGGACCATCGGAACCCATGTTGAATTCGCCGCAACCCCCATGGTTGACTTGGCCCTGGGGTATCACTATGAAAGAGGACTGGCCGATGGCCGGAACGAACCAGACCTGAGAGATGACTTATCCTATTACAATCATTTTGTGACGGGAGAACTCGAACTTGAGGTTACCGAATATCTTAACCTCCAAATGGCCATCCATTACGAATTCAATGGCTGGACAACCGGGTTTAACGAGGACGAACGCCATGGGGAACATGAAAACATCGTTCAAGGGGATTTGGTGGTCCAGTACCGACACACCGAGACGCTAACCTTGACCGCTGGGTTCCAAGGGGCTTACCGAAAAGAAAGCTTCGAGGAAGGATTACGCAATCTCAACGCCTGGGTGGGAGCCAGAATGGCATTATAGAACGCGGTGAGAATTGGTCACGAATCGTGCTACCTGAAAAAGACCTCAACTCATACACAAGGAATAAGGAGGGTTCATGAACAGGACTTACCTTCTCCATCCGTCTAAGTTTTTTCTGGGCTTAGCTCAAGTAATGCTTACGTTCGTGCTGTGTTTGAATACCCTGTCGTATGCCAGCGACTCCCTCCCCTCGTGGCGGGAGAGCCCGACTAAACAAACCATCTTGGACTTTGTCGCAAGGGTCACTGATAAGAAACATCCACACTATGTGCATCCGAATGAACGCATCGCGGTGTTCGACAATGACGGGACCCTATGGGCGGAACAGCCCATGTACTTTCAACTTCTCTTTGCCATGGATCGCATTAAGGCGTTGGCTCCCCAACACCCGGAGTGGAAAGACCAACAACCCTTCAAAGCTGTCCTGAATAATGATAGAGCCGCATTGGCCGCCTCGGGGATGAAGGGCCTCTTACAACTCCTCATGGCATCACATGCTGGGATGACAACCGAAGAATTTGAGCATCTGGTGAAGGAGTGGTTGGCGACCGCGAAACATCCACGATTTAAGCGTCCGTATACCGAGATCATCTACCAACCGATGCTGGAATTGCTGGATTATCTTCGGGCCCACGGGTTTAAAACCTTTATTGTTTCCGGGGGTGGGATCGAATTCATGCGGCCCTGGGTGGAACACACATACGGGATTCCCCCGGAACAGGTCGTCGGCAGTAGTATCAAGACAAAATTTGAAATGCGTGATGGCACTCCGGTTATCATTCGGCTCCCAGAATTGGACTTTCTCGACGATAAGGCCGGAAAACCGGTGGCCATCCACAAATATATCGGTCGGCGGCCTATCGCGGCTTTCGGGAATTCGGATGGTGACCTTCAAATGTTGCAATGGACGGCGGCCAGGAAAGGAGCTTCATTGATGCTTCTAGTTCATCATACCGATTCGGACCGGGAATGGGCTTATGACCGAAAATCAAAAATAGGGCATTTGGGAAAAGCTTTGGAAGAAGCCCAAGCCAATAGATGGACGATCGTGGACATGAAAAAAGATTGGAAGATCATTTTTTCATTTTCACGTGAGGATAAATGAAACAGAATCCTCGATCTCTCTATTTATCACTTTCCATCCTAGCAGACACCTTTCAATGTCCGGCTGGAACGTATTAAGTCCAACCGGACATTTTTTGCCACTGCTTATTCCCATCACGATTCGAAGTTACGAAATTGTAAACACGAGGAGATGCTTTCAGCAGTCTTGGACATTTTTGTCCCCAAACCGTTATGCTTTTAAACACAGTACGCACAACCCAACCTTCGTTGACTGAACTCGTATTACCCTCAACCCGAACGACAGGGAGAAGCATATGAGCCACCCGCAGCGTTCTTTCCCTTCTCGTATCATTTCTGGAATTGTCTTTGTGGCCGGAATCCTTGTACTCGCAGGAGGCATGGCCAGTGGCGTAATCAACGTCGTACCCATGCTGAACTCCGAAAGCGGGATTGCTGAGGCCGCACGGCCAGCCGGGACGTATGGAAAAGATTGGGGAGACCCTAAGGGTGAAGATTGTGTCCTCTGCCATCGGAAGCATTCGCCGGGTCTCTTTATGGAATGGAATAAAAGCATGCATGGGCAACGAGGGGTGAATTGCCTGGATTGTCACAAAGCCGACGGGAAAGACAAAGATGCCTTCAGGCATAAGGGACAATTGATCTCGATCATCGTCACACCAAAAGACTGCGCCCGCTGCCATACTACTGAATTTCAGGAAATGGATGGCTCTCATCATTCGAAAGCCGGGGAGATTCTGGCCTCGTTGGATAATCTTTTAGGCGAAGTCGTTGGCGGTCCGGAGGCCGTGAACGCCGGATGCAAGCAATGTCACGGAGCAAAAATTGAAATTGGAGAAGACGGGAAGCCGCTCCCGACAACATGGCCCAACACGGGCATTGGACGAATCAATCCAGATGGATCAAAGGGATCCTGCACGGCTTGTCACGGGCGGCACCGATTCTCCAAGGCCCAAGCCCGCACCCCTGATACCTGCGGGAAATGTCACATTGGCCCCGACCATCCTCAGATTGAGGTCTACAACGAATCGAAGCATGGCATCATTTACCACGCGAAAGTCAACGAAATGAACTTGGAGTCGGACAAGTGGGAGGCTGGCGTGGACTATTCAGCAGCGCCCACCTGTGCCACTTGTCACATGAGCGCCGGAGGTGGCGAAAAGCCCACCCACAACGTCGGAGAGCGCATCTCCTGGACATTACGACCACCCATTTCCGTGAAAAACAATCTCGTCAAACTGAAGGATGGCAATGAATTTGATGTGCCGGAGGGACAACCTTTACCCAAGGTGGGCTCTAAAGCCAGAGGCTCCAAAGTGGTGAAGGTCTTAACGTGGAAAGAACGCCGACTCAAAATGCAAAATGTCTGTACGGCCTGCCATACCGATTCGGTCATTTTAGGTCATTACAATCAATTCGATAAGGTCGTCGACCTCTATAATGACAAATTTGCCAAACCTATCGCCGCGATTATGAGTGATCTCCATAAAGCCGGCACCATCAGCAAAGCGCCCTTCGACGATAAAATTGAATGGATTTGGTGGGAGATCTGGCACCACGAGGGACGCCGTGCACGGCACGGGGCCTCCATGAGCGGCCCGGACTATACCTGGTGGCACGGGATGTATGAGGTGGCTAAGCACACCTATTTTGATTTTATTCCAGAACTTAAAAAAGTGGCTGGCGAAAAAGGGGCCAAGAAGCTCTTAGAAAAACATTTTAAACCTATTCCGGGGCATGCCTGGTATTTTGAGGGAATGAACCCGGCTCAGATTGAAGCCGTACGCAAAGGCTTTGAATCTCGGTATGGAAAAGGCTCGTTAAAATAGTAGACGTGCTAGCGGGAACCTTTGATTTTCTCGTGAACACATGATCGCCAATCTCTGGAAATGGTTTTGGAGTCCGACCAATAAATATTCCCTGGGAACTCTGTTTATCGTCGGGGGGTTCGCAGGGATTATTTTCTGGGGCGGGTTCAATACCGCTGTCGAGCAATCCAATTCCCTTTATTTTTGTGCCCAAGCCTGTCATGAAATGACAGACTTCGTCCTACCCGAATATCGACAATCCGTCCATTATTCCAACGCTCAAGGGGTTCGAGCGATCTGCTCTGATTGTCATGTTCCGAAGGAATGGGGACCGAAGATCGTCCGCAAGATCAAAGCCACAGGGGAGCTCTGGGGCAAAATCACTGGCTCTATCAATACTCGTGAGAAATTTGAAGCCAAGCGCGAAAAACTCGCCATGCTCGTCTGGCTGGAAATGAAGGCCAATGATTCTCAGGAATGCCGGAATTGTCATTCGTATGAAGCCATGGACTGGCACGCCCAATCACTCATCGCCCAGCGTGAAATGAAAAAGGGCATGAAACAAGGAAAGACCTGCATCGATTGCCATAAAGGGGTGGCCCATACCCTACCCAAAGGCTATGAATCCGATTCAATCGTCCACCCGGAAGATCTTGAAAAACTCTAGTTGAACTCACAAGAGGAACCCCATGCTGGAAGAAACCCATTATTATTTTAATCGGGCTGCTGATGTCCTCGGACTTTCGGAAAAAGTCAAAACCATCCTTCAAACACCCATTCGGGTGGTCAAAGTCGAGGTTGTGACCGAAGATGATCAAGGGAAACTCATGCACCACATGGGCTATCGCGTCCAACATAATAAACTCCGGGGCCCGATGAAGGGAGGCTTACGATTTCATCCAACCGTCGACGAAGACCATGCGGCAAGTCTGGCCAGCCTCATGACCTGGAAGACTGCCGTCGTGGATGTGCCCTTCGGTGGCGCCAAGGGAGGAATCAATTGTGATCCAACAGCGATGAGTGCCAAGGAATTGCAGTGGGTCACTCGCAGATTCGTGGAGCAAATCAAAGAGGTGATCGGCCCGACATTGGATATTCCGGCTCCGGATGTAAACACCAACGCCAAAGTCATGGGTTGGATCATGGATGAGTATTCCAAATATGGGGGATTTTCCCCCGGAGTGGTGACTGGCAAGCCTTTAGAATTGTTTGGCTCACCGGGACGGGAAGAAGCCACAGGCCGTGGCGTTATGCTCGTGCTTCAAGAAGCTCTGAAAGACCGAGGCAAGTCACTCCAGAATATCACCGTGGCCATGCAAGGATTCGGGAATGTCGGAAGCCATGCCGCCCGCTTACTCGCCGCAGAAGGGGCGAAAATTGTCGCGGTGGGAGATCATGGCGGCGGGATTCATCGAAAGGATGGATTGCCGGTTGATCAATTGACAGAATGGGTTCAAGAACACCGCACCGTGAAGGGATTTCCGGAAGGTGATGGTTGTGCTGGCTCTGAGGTGCTCATCTGGAATGCCGATGTCCTCATCCCCGCAGCTCTCGGAGATGTCCTAACCAAAGAAAATGCCAATGATGTGCAAGCCTCCATCATTGTCGAGGGAGCGAACGGGCCCACGACTCCCGAAGCCGATGAAATTTTCCGCAATCGAAACATATTGGTGCTGCCAGACATTTTGGCCAACGCCGGTGGGGTCACCGTCAGCTATTTTGAATGGGCACAGAATATTCAACAATTTCGGTGGGAACTGGAAAAGGTGCAAGGAGAATTAGCGAAAATTATGCGGAAGGCGTACCGTGCCGTGGCCGATCTCGCCAAAGAGAAAAACCTGGACATGCGAACGGCCGCTTTTCTGCTTGGCATTCAGCGTGTGGGACAGGCCGCCATGTCCCGCGTACACATCAGTGAAGAACTGCCTTTTTAATTTGAACATCAAATGTTAAGTTTACTGGAGGCCCCCTCATGAAAAAACTCTCACACCCTCTTAGGATCGCCTTCTTGATATTGGCCACAACTTTGGTGGGAAGCACCTTGTCTTTCGCTCAAGAACCCATTCCCTCCCATGAGAGCTTGGAGAAAGCCTTTCCAGGCCAACAACATTACTCTCCATACGCAGGGCGAAACTTTCCTTCACAGGTGTATTGGGGTGATACCCATCTTCATACCGGAATGTCCATGGATGCTGGAGCTTTTGGAGCCCGTCTTTCACCGGAAGACGCGTACCGTTTCGCCATTGGGGAAGAAATGACATCCTCAACAGGACTGAGGGTTAAACTTTCCCGGCCTTTAGACTTTTTAGTGGTAGCAGATCATTCCGACAACATGGGATTTTTCCCCAGGTTATTTGCCGGGGAACCTGAATTGTTAGCCGATCCGACTGGCAAAAAATGGTATGACATGATCAAGGCCGGAGGACAGGAAGGCGTCAAAGCTGCCGTGGAAATCATTATTGCCTTTAGTCAGAATAAATTCCCACCGGCGTTGGCTTCTCTCCCCGGCACCAAAGCGTACCGTTCGGCTTGGGAACAAACTATCAAGGCAGCGGAAAAATACAACGATCCAGGCCGCTTCACCGCATTTATCGGGTACGAATGGACATCGAACACCAGGGGGAATAACCTCCACCGAGTCGTCATTTATCGGGATGGAGCTGATAAAGCTTCACGCGTGGAGCCTTATACCACTCTCCCACCCCTAGGGAGCGACAACCCACGTGACCTCTGGAAGTGGTTACAAAACTATGAGGATAAAACTGGTGGCGAAATTTTGGCTATCGCTCACAACGGCAACCTCAGCAACGGCATCATGTTTCCTATCACGGAATCGTTCACGGGGAAACGCGTGGACTTAGAATATGTGCAAACCCGTGCTCGGTGGGAGCCATTGTACGAAGCCACACAAATCAAGGGAGATGGGGAAACGCACCCCTTTCTTTCTCCCAACGACGAATTCGCTGACTATGAAACCTGGGACCAGGGAAACTTAGACCTCAGTGTCCCAAAAGAAAACGACATGCTGCAGTACGAATATGCTCGCTCGGCCCTTCAGATTGGAATGGAATTGGAACAGGAACTCGGGACCAACCCCTATAAATTCGGCATGATCGGCTCCACTGATAGTCATACCGGGCTCGCGACAGCTGAAGAAGAGAACTTTTTCGGAAAACATTCGGGCGCGGAACCCAGTGCCAAACGCTGGGAGCACCCCATGGCCAAGATGGGAGACAAGAGTTATGAAGGCTGGTCGATGACGGCTTCGGGATATGCTGCAGTCTGGGCTAGAGAAAATACTCGTGAAGCGCTCTTCGATGCCATGCAACGTAAGGAAACGTATGCGACGACCGGATCCCGAATGTTAGTGCGCTTATTCGGCGGTTGGGACTTCACGGAAGCCGATGCGCAGAATCGCCTTCCAGCAGGGGTTGGCTATACCAAAGGTGTCCCAATGGGGGGCGATCTCCGATCGGCTCCAGCGGGTAAAGCTCCCACCTTTCTTGTCGCGGCACTCAAAGATCCGCTCTCAGGCAATCTGGATCGTATTCAAATCGTCAAAGGGTGGCTGGCTGGGGACGGAACACGGAAGGAAAAAGTCTATAACGTGGTCTGGGGGGATGCGGCAACGAGAACACTCGATGGTAACGGACATCTTCCACCAGTAGGCAACACTGTCGATGTCAAGAATGCCACATGGACGAATACCATCGGAGACTCAGAGCTGATCACCGTCTGGAAAGACCCGGATTTCGACCCCAAGCAGCCGGCATTTTATTATGCTCGGGTAATCGAAATTCCCACTCCCCGATGGACCGCCTATGATGCCAAAAAATTTGGAATCACGATGGCACCAGAGGTGCCGATGACCACCCAGGAACGGGCGTACACGTCTCCAATTTGGTATACACCAGAAAAATAGTGGCCGCTTAGGCCTTTGCTTCTCTCTCCAAGAGGGAAGGAATCCACCCCACAGTGGGAACCGCTAAAACCGGGCAGCGGGCTTTGGCCAGAACCTGCTCGGTTTGGCTTCCGCGCAAGGCATCCAAAAATCCACTGTGGCCCTCGGTTGTCATCACGATAAGATCGGCCTTGGTCTTTTTGGCAGATTGGAGAATCGTCTCCAAAATATCGCCTTTGGTGATAACTTTCTCCCATTCCCACCCTGGAACACTAGGACAACGGACCGAAGGCATAGTTGCCTCATCCCCGATGTGTAATAGGGTAAACACACCTTTTGGACAATCCAAACGAACCGCTGTCCGGACTGCTGCCTGGATAGCCGGCTGGGCGCGTGGGGTTTGGGCAATCGGAATGAGAATGCGGCTTAGGGATACCGAACCATCCGCCTTGGAAACAAACCCCTTGACCCCCTGAGGAATAAACAGTGTGGAAAGTTGGGATTTTCGCGCGATGGGTTTGGACACAGACTTTTGCAACCAGCTCACCTTCCCATTTTCCTGTCGTGTCGCCAGCACGATAAAATCAGCCGGATGTCGGTGAAGATATCCTAAAACTGACTTGACCGGATCTCGGTTTTGGGCGACCACTTTATCGACTTTTATCCCCAACTTCGGAACGGCGGATCGTGGACTGTTGGAGGGAATGATGCCCCAACGTTCTAATGTTTTCCTCACTGCCGGAAACTCAACCCAATGCTTTTGCATATCGGGAGACACATGAATCAGGGTTAGAGCCGATTTGGCAATAAGCGCCGCTTTGAGTGCATGGACAAAGGCGGTTTCGCTCGCTGAGGAAAAGTCAGAAGGGTGAAGAATTTTCTTGATGATGGGGGTTTTCACCGTCGAAGCTTTTGGCATGGTTCTTTACCTGTTTGCATTCATTGTTAGAGGTCTACGAGACAAACCAGAATTTGTCAGGAATACTGTAAAGTGTCGTGAGCGGCATCAACATTCCCCATAGGGACTATGTGGAGATGGACGCAGGTTTTTCTTCCGCACGGCCAACGTCCGTTATTGGATCTCTTTTTGGTATTCACGCACCCCTCGGGCCTCGTCAAGCCGCTGCCGAAACCGTTTTGACCAATACGTAAACATCTCAAGAATGGGTCCGAGCGAATATTTGTCTTTGGTCATTAAGACCCGGGAATTCATCCGTTTCTCCACAAACGCCGCTAACTGCTCGTGAGTTTGGCCGTCCAACGCTTCAGCTTCAATCGCGGCTTCTCCGGCAAACATATTCATACCCGAAACCTTTTCGGTGGCCTGCAGCAGGAAATCATTAGTGGTAGAGATTATGGGTCCAGGAGACTCCACGCCAGGTCGTTGGAGGACCACGTCCGTCAAAGCCGCGCGAATACGCAGGACTCCGGGACCAGGTTGTTTCACGAGGGTATAGCCGCCAGCCAACGCCAAACGCATTCGTTCCTCAAAGGCGACGGCCAGTTGCCAGGCCGTCCGAGGATCAAGCCCGCGATAGTTGGATTGCGTACTCGGCCAGATCACCAGAGGATCCACCATGACTTTTGTGTAAGGCCTGAAATCCACACCAGGCCTTCGATAGGTCCACGCTCCACTGTCATCCGGAGCCGGACGAAGCCCGGAATAATTTTGCAAGAAACCTGAAAATTCCAGTGGCTTGGGTTTTGGCGCATTACTGCATCCCGAAACCAGAAAAGCTATGCACAAGAAAGCTTGCACAAAACTCTTCACGACCTTGCTAAAGAATGGTGGCGATAAAAGCAGTGTTAGGGGTGGAGTCATATCGTGTATTTCTCGCAACCAGGGATTCAATGGCTCATTTTAACCAGGCGGTCCTATGTTCGTCACGGTTCCTGGGAAAAGATAGGCCTATTCTTTTTCCCCAAGAAAATTTGCTACACTTTTTATGTTCCTCACTTCAACTCACACATTAAGGATACACCCCTCTATGTTCTCCACATTTTCCGGATTCACCAACCTTCATGTCTTCAAAGGATTCCTCAAAAGAATTTCGAGTGTAGCTTTTGGTCTGGTGCTCATCCTCTCTCTCCCCGTCCATGCGGCCACCGACCAAGAATTGTTAGTCGACAAAGCCCGAATCACCTTTGAAGGGTTTCTCAATGATCCTGATATGGATTGGTTTCGAGAACACCTCAAGGATATTCGAGGAATCGTGATCGTCCCGCAATTTATCAAAGGGGCCTTCTTCATCGGAGGATCTGGCGGAAGCGGAATCCTATTTGCCCGAGATGAAAAAACTCATGCTTGGAGTGAGCCCGCCTTTGTGATCCTCGGCGGGGCGAGTATTGGACTCCAAATCGGAGGACAGGCTTCGGAGTTGATTCTCTTAGTCTTTACTCAAAAAGGGGTCGACTCCATGGTCTCTACCACTCTGAAACTTGGGGCAGATGCTTCAGTCGCGGTAGGACCGGTTGGTCGAGGCATTGAAGGTTCCACTGCAGCGAATTTAAGTGCCGACCTTCTTTCATTCACCAAGACCAAGGGGCTGTTCGCCGGTATGTCTGTGGAGGGGGCGACCATCGCAGCCCGAGATTCCTGGAATACGGCGTATTATAATCAGAAGACCAAGGCCATCGACGTTCTCATCCGGCGAAATGTGAGCAATCCCCATTCTAAAACCATATTATCCGTTCTGGAGAAGGCCACCACATCGAATTGAGCAGACACCTCACCTCGTGAAACATGAACCTGATCGTCCCACCCAGCGAGGGTGATGGAGAACGAGCCCAATGGCAGAATATTTCCGATATGGAGATTTTCAACATGAGGTGGGATATGGATTTGACGAACTGAGCTACAATAGGCTCTCCCCAAAATTGGAACGGGATGCTCAAGGAAACCTGATTCCCTATCAACCCACTCCGATCGTCCTGACGCCAACCGAAACATTCCAGATCTTACGGCCCTATCTTTCCGTCCGGTTCATGGAGCAAGTGAGGGCTGTCATCCCCCTCGCTGTTTACCTGGGGCTCTTTCAGATCCTCATCCTTCGTCAACTCATCCAAGACTCCTGGATTATTTCCGCCGGTCTGCTTGCCGTGATCATCGGGCTGATGTTTTTCATGGAAGGGCTCAAGCTTGGACTGATGCCCTTTGGGACCGTGATTGGGAAACGGTTGCCTCAAAAGTCATCCCTACCCGTGGTTTTGGTGATTACTCTACTGCTCGGAATCGGCGTGACGTTTGCGGAACCAGCCATCGGCGCCTTAAAGGCCGCCGGCCAAAATGTTGCGGTAGAGCGCGCTCCATACTTGTTTGCCTTACTGAATGAGTGGTCTGAAGTCTTGGTCCTCGTGATCGGCTTTAGCGTGGGTCTGGCTGCCGTCATCGGCACCTTGCGGTTTCTCTATGGTTGGAGCTTGAAACCCCTGATCTATGTGTCATTGGGATCTGTCCTGGGATTAACCCTCTACGGGTCTGTTGATTCAGAGATGAGCAAAATTCTTGGGCTGGCTTGGGATGCGGGTGCCGTCACAACCGGGCCGGTCACCGTGCCACTTGTTTTATCATTAGGGATTGGGATTGCCGCAGCCGCTGGAAAGGGTGACTCTGGCCTATCAGGTTTCGGCATCGTGACCTTGGCCTCATTGTTCCCGATCATTGGGGTCCTGATCCTGACTCTGTATATCGCCTCGACGGTGTCCCCTGCTGACATCATCGCGAGCGCCCACGCCGGTGCCCACGGCATTCAATCAGGGAACCTTCCCTGGTATGAGCGAAGCCCTGGTGTGGAGATTATTCTTGGCATACGAGCTATTCTCCCCCTCGTTATCTTTCTCTTTCTGATCCTCCGTTTGGTCCTGAAGGAAACACTCAACAACATGGGAGAAATTTTATATGGAATCGGACTGACCATCCTCGGCATGTGCATTTTTAATCTTGGGCTCACCTATGGCCTTTCCAAACTGGGGGGAGCAGTGGGCAATCTTGTGCCGGCAGCCTTCATGGAACTCTCCACCGTGCCGATTTCTCCAATTTATGTCTACACGGTCGGATTGGTGCTCTCACTGACCTTTGCCTTTGGGCTGGGATATGGAGCCACCGTCGCCGAACCGGCGCTCAATGCTCTCGGTATCACGGCACAAACCCTGACCAATGGTGTCTTCAAGAAAAAAACGCTGATTACCGCCGTCTCTCTCGGCGTGGCCATCGGGATCGCGATCGGATTGGCGAAGCTCATCTTTGACCTTCCTTTGGTTTGGCTGATTGTGCCCGGATATTTTCTGGCGCTGGTCTTAACCGTCTTTTCCAGTGAAACCTTCGTGAACGTCGCTTGGGACAGTGCAGGCGTGACGACTGGCCCGATTACGGTTCCCCTCGTCCTCGCCATGGGCCTGGGATTTGGAAATGCTACCAACGCCGTGGAAGGTTTTGGGATCCTTTCCATGGCCTCGATTGGTCCTATTCTGACTGTTCTGATTACAGGGCTTATCGCTGACTATAAAGCCAAACAAGAAAGCAAGATACCCACAACATCACCCGGGATGATACCGGTTCAAGAGGCAGGAACCGTCTTATGAGTGAAAACATTACGTACCTGACAGACGTGGCGATGATTACCTGTGTCGTGCAAAGCGGAGATGCCGACACGATCGTGAAAGCCGCTCGAGAAGCCGGAGCAACCGGAGCGTTGATTTATCAGGGTCGGGGGGTCGGCGTTCGAGAACGCCTCGGGCTCTTAGGTATCGCTGTGGAAGCGGAGAAAGAGGTCGTAACCATATTAGTCGCAACAGATCAACGGAATATCGTGGCAGAAAGAATTTTTCGTGCAGGACAATTTGATACTCCTGCCAAAGGTTTCCTCTACATCACACCATTGGAAAAAGCTGCGACGTATATTCCCGAAAGCGTGAAGGATACCCTACGTCAAAAAACCTCAAAGCCAAATGAGACATGAGCGGGAGTGAGCAGACAGAACAACCGTTATCTTATCAGGCCAGCCAGGTCATTACCTGTATGGTGCCTGACGATGGAAGCGACCGATCGCTGATACTGGCCCTACGGCAGGAAAAAGGTATCACTCGCATGACCAGTGTTCCTTCACGCGGGATTGCCGCCTTACGAAGTACAAGGACCAAAGACGGGCGCTTGCCCGAACCCAAACTCGTTAAATTGGTCAGTGTCATCGTGCCCCAGGAAGAGGCGAACGCCCTCTTTGATTATATTTTTGAAAAAGCCAACATCAACCGACCTGGGGGAGGAATCATCTTCATGAGCCAACCCATCACCGCTACGCCTTTTTCTCTTCCCCAAGACATCCCGGATGAAAAATGGCTGTAAAATTCCTGCACCTAAAAATGGCGCTTTTCCTTACACTGTGGGACGTCGAATGATGAGCATTCCCACCCACCCAAGAAATATGATAACGCCTACGTTCAACATGGTATCCAGCAGGTTCTCCCGAAGATCCTCAATACGAGTCCCTCGGGCCTCTACCACTGACCGAACCCACACGGAGGGAAGCATGGGATCCGGGGGCTCAGGATTGCCAATGGCTTGCGCCAGCGCATTGGCTTGCTCAACAGTTAATGGAGGATTTTGCTTAAGCAGTGCCGCGGCCGGACCTCCACCCAAAGGGCCAGGATCGATATTGGGAGAAGGGCTCGCAAGAACGATCTGCACGCCCACCGTATCGACTGGATCAAGCTGACCAGGAAATCTTCCACCCGGGATTCGAACCGCAGACAAAAAAGGCGCATGAGTCTCAATTGCCTTAGGAAGACCAAGAAGGCGAAGCTCTCCACCGGACAAGGCCTCATTCAGCACAGCATGTTCTGGCAACTCAAAAATCAGCGCGACATCAATTTTCTTTGATCTGAGTTGCTTAAGCAGTTCTTTGGTCTCAGCATAGACTGAAGGTTTCTTGTTGCCGGCCTGAAGAATCAGGGAGGCCAATCGAGCTCTGGTTGTCCCAGGCAGCCCAATGCCGATCGTTCCGTTAAATACGTCTTCAGTTTTGACCACATCTTTTCTTCGCACGATATGGAGGTAGGCAATATCCAGAACCGCCGCGGCCTCTATTCGCCTGTCCCGCTTTTCAAATTGTTTTCCTTCACTTTCTGGGAAAAACCGGTCGGCTCCAATGAGGGCCAGGCGGGCTTTTCCCTGCACCACAGCCTCCACGGCATCTTCTTCTCGTTTCAACGTCACACGATGATCAGGAAAAACCTCCCGAACGACTCGAACGACGAAGGTATTGAGCCCCCCGACCCGATCTGGCTCATCAACCGCGATCATCATTTCAGGTTTTCGAGTTTGAAAGGATGGTGTAATCGTTTTGATGAGCTGCTCTTTTCGTAAAAAATTGTTGGCGGCTATTTCCGGAGGAACTCCTTCAATCCCGACCCGGTAATTCATACCCTGCATGACCTTTCGGGTAATTCGGTTTTTGAGTTGCGCAAGAACGGCAACGACCCGAGGATACGAATCAACCATCTGGGTCCGTGTGACGATCGCGGCGTCGTAATTCGGATAAAAGTTCAGCGTATCTTCGAGGCTTGTGTAGGATATGTCCTGAAGGGCTCCATCGGTCGCCGTGACGATTGCGACATCAGCTTGTCCCTGATGGACTGCAAGAAGCCGTTTAAAGGGGTCCTCGATGAGCAATGGCTTCCCACGGAGCTTAAGTCCATAATGACGAATGAGTGCGGGAAGTCCATCAACCGGGCGATGCCAATAGGAGCTGGGGGCCGTGATTTTCACCCCGTCTTTCAATTGGCTCAAGTCCTCGATGCTCCGCAATCCAAGCGTTCCGGCGCTCTCTGAAGGCAGGATCAACAAATACCGCCCATCAAACCCCAAGGGTTCAAGCCATTCAAAACCTAACTGTCTATAGCGCCGCTCTACCTTTTCAAATGTCCCCTCGGCCGCTGCGCGCTTGGCGCTGACGAACTTCAGGCCACTTCCAGAATAGTCTACGATAAAATCGATCTCTCCGGAGATCAGCCCCCCCGCGCAATCATACGAGTCGGCACATTCCACCATCCGGACACGAAATTCCGTGTTGGCCTCAATGAGTTGCGCTGCGACATTGGCCAAGATGGTTTGTTCGATGGAAGGCTGGACGCCGACTGACAAGGTACTCTGCGTCTGTTGACACGCAGAAAACACAAGACACATCCCCACAAGGAAAGCAGCCAGTCTCATAGTTTTTCCTTGTTTTCCGCCTCGGCAAAAATAGACCGGAGGAAAGAGGCAATCTGCAGCAGAATGATTAAGGTATAGGGTATCGCGCCGATGAAGGCGACCTTCTGAACCGCTTCCACATTTCCTGAAAGGGTCAGAGCCGTTCCCAAACCACCCAATACAGCCCCCCAGGCAAGCTTTTGTGCCACGGAAGGGTTCAAGGATCCACGACTGGTAAACATCCCCAACACAAACGCGGCACTGACGACACTAGTAACCAGGAAAATAAACGACAACGCCAAAGAGGTTCCATTCAAGAGATTCGAGAGAGGAAACCGATCGAACAAAGCGAACAGGGCGGTACTGACGTCTTCACGGACTAACTTGACCATCCCTCCCTGACCATAGAGTTCCTGGTAGATGCCAGTCCCTCCGAAGACCGAAAACCACAGCACCGAAAAGATAGAGGGCACCACAATCACTCCTGTCACAAACTCCCGAATGGTCCGCCCCCGACTGATTCTGGCGATAAACACCCCAACAAACGGGGCCCAGGCAATCCACCAGAACCAGTATGTCAGGGTCCAATTCTCAAGCCATTGGCCGACGTCAGCGAAGGGGTAGAGCTGGAAGCTAATGGCAAACACCCCGTTCAGATAGTCCCCAAAGGCTGTGACGAAGGTCCGAAACAAGAAGGCGGTTGGCCCAGCAAACAGCACAAACAATAATACGAGAAGAGCCACGATCATGTTCCCATTGCTTAACCATTTCACGCCTTTGTCCAGATCAGTCACTAACGGTGCCATGTAACACAGGATGAGGAACGCGAGGATGCTAATGGTGAGAAACGTGGATTGTGGGTCAGTTCCCACCAACACATGAAGTCCACTCTGAAGTTGAAAAACGCCGAGTCCGATCGAGCCCGCGACCCCCAGGGCCACCGCAATCACAGCCAGAAGATCCGCAAGCCATGCCGTTGGCCCTACCCAACGACCGGATAATGCGCTTCGGAGTGGGGCTCCAGGCAAGTAGGGGGTTCCCTTTCTAAACCCAAAATACGCCAACACCAACGCCCCCATGCAATAGACACCCCAAGCATGCAGTGACCAATGAAAGAGCGTAACCGTCATCGCCTGTCGGGCAGCTTCGGGAGTACCCGGTTGATTTCCAGGCGCGCCAGAAAAATGCATAAGCGGTTCTGCCACCCCCCAAAACAATAACCCGACCCCCATCCCGGCGGCGAACAACATAGCCAGCCAGGAGGCATAGGAAAATTCAGGCTCATCATCGGGACCACCTAACTTAATTTCCCCATACCGGCTAAAAGCTAGCCACAACGTCAACACCAAAATAACCGTGACCACGGCCATAAAAAACCAATCCAGTGCCCGAAACACCGTAGACAGAACTTGCCCGGCCATACCGGCTACACCATTGGGATCAAGAATTCCAGCCAAGGCCACCAGAGCACAAATCGGAAGGGCAATGGGGAACAAACCCATAGCACACTGTCCCTGAGGTTTTGGAGGTAATAGAGGGTCGGACGGGGGCATGAAAAGAGTTGGATAGTTGGTGATGAGAGTAGGGCGTATTGTAACACTTACCGATATGGGTTCAACATTACATGGGGGGCGACACCATCAAATGCCGAGTCATCCCCAAAGCCCTAGGCAGTAAAAACTTACCGAGAAAACAAGACTTTTTCTCACCAATTATCATAGTATTTGAGAAGTTGATCGCATCCTGAAGATGCCACAACACAATCCTTATCATGACTATCACCTCTCACCTTTGCCCTCTACCGCTGGGTAAGGCTTCCTTTTCCCTTTCACACCACCCTTTGAAGTGATTTCCCCTACTTTTTGAGGCAAACCAGTTGGTTTAAGCCCCCTACCCCATCGCTCAAAACTTTGTATGGAATTTTCCTCAAGTGTGCCCTGAGGCTGGCCGATGAATGGCTGTATGAGACCTAAGGGAAGTGCAGAAAAACTAGAAGCGAGGCGCAAGCGCGCGGCCACCTTGTTGGCCAAAGGACGAGGAATTCGGGAAGTTGCCCGATCGATCGGGGCCGCTCCATCTTCCGTGAAGAGATGGAAGGATGCCCTGGAAAAAGGCGGGAAAAATGCGCTAAAAGCCAAGCCGCATACTGGTCGCCCCTCCCGACTTTCCCCTAAACAGCGCCAACATCTTCTCTCTATCCTCCAACGAGGCCCTCGGGCCGCAAACCTCAGGGCCGACCAATGGACCTGTAGCCGTGTGGGGGCAGTGATCCGCCGACACTTTGGGGTCAAATACCATCCGGATCATGTCAGCAGAATCCTTCGAGCCTTGGGTTGGAAATACAATGGGAAAAACGGTCTAGCTCAAAAACAGAAAATGACAGAGCGAAATCGCTTGCGGTGGTCTAACGTGACTCGCCGCCACCGCTAAACTGCCTTCCCTTCCTTAATTTTCTATCCTGAAAATCTGTAATACTCTTTCCGGATCCTACTTTTCTTTTTTGGGGTATCACAACACACGCCGTAGAGCTATCCAGGACCGGCACTCCCCTGCCGAATAGACTCAAACAGCCCACAGAAATCATTCCCCACGGTCATGGAGGGCATCAATTGAGGGATAGGTCTTCGGAGAAATCGAAGTGGATGGTCGGAACGGTGACAATATCCAAGAACGAACCGAGGCGGGAAATGACCTGGGCAAAGGCTTCTGATTCCGTGGGTTTGGTCAAATACACATTGCAGCCCAAGTCATAACAGGCCTCGACTTCCTGAGGATTATCGGTCGTGGATAGCATGATGACCGGAATTTTTTTTAACACGTCATGCGTCTTCATTTTTCGTAAGACATCTATCCCATTCACCCTCGGCAGATTAATATCTAAAACAAGAACGAAGCGATGTCGTCCTTCCAACTGGGGCGTTGGTTGGGATTGTAAAAACCACTCGACGATTTCTTGTCCATCTCGGAACCGCTGACAGGGCTTTTCCATTCCCCCTCGACGAAGGTGTTTTTCAATGAGAGCGGCGTGGCCATCATCGTCTTCGGCGATCAGGATAACGGTATCAGGTTCCATCCTATTGATTGTCCTCATTCTCAATCGCTCTCGGGAGAGAGACTCGAAACGTAGTACCGCTACCCATTTTTGACACGACCTCGATCTTCCCTTTATGGCGATCCAGGATTCGACGAACGATCGCTAGGCCTAAACCTTCCCCAGCTTTTTTGGAGGAATCAAGCCGATGAAATACGTGAAAAATCCGTTCATAATGTTCTTCTGAAATCCCCACACCGTTGTCGGTGACTTCATAGCAGGACCATCCATCGGCAACTTTTCCCAATATCGAAATTTCCCCTCGACGGGATGAGTCCAAGTATTTCTGTGCATTATCCAGGAGATTCGCAAAAACTTGCGTGACGAGGACTTCGTCTCCCATACAATCGGGGAGGTCGCCAACATGAACCACCACTCCTTTTTTCTTCAACAGGAATTCCAATGACGTCACGATTCCCATGATGATTTTGTTTATTTCCAATCGTTCCCATTGAAAATCCATTTGACCGAGTCGGATGAATCGAAGAATTCCTGCCGTCACTGAATTTACGTTGTCGGCGCCCGCTCGAATAAATTTGACCGCCTCGGGGATATCTTGATTGACCAACGGGTCCATATGTTCACGAACTCCCGAAGACAAATGTTCTTCTTCAAAGAGCTCTTTCAATCGATCACACGCCATCGTGAGTTCCTGGCAAAACCCCTGAATCGTCACGATTGGAGCTCGCAGGTCATGGGAAATCACATGCATGAGGGTTTCCATATCGGTAGGGCCTCCTTCCTTCACCAAATTGGGTTCCGGCAGAGAAGGCCTATCTGAGGAATGGGAGGGCTCCATCACTCTAAATCCTTGCGAAACATTGACATATCATGGCTGGCCTAAGTCCGTGTCCCACACAGGGCAACAACTATCGGCTAAAGGATGATTTCGTTGTCACATGGGGACCCCGGAGAACACTTCTCCGAAAAACCTCATAGTCACACCGAAACCTTAGGCCTGAACACCTGAATAAGGTGAACAGGAACCTCAGCCTACTGCAAAAGCCAGGAATTGTCCTTGTGGATAAACAGATTGGTCACCCAAAGGACAAAGGATGAAAACGTGATGAAAAAAACGAAGATGAAGCAATGAATAATACGAAGGAGAGAAAAAATATAATGCCTATTTCTTGGCCTCTTTTTTTAACACAGGATGGAGATTGGGTCCAGCGACATGCCCCGAATCACCCTCGGACGTTATCGAACCAACAATCCTCCATACTGCACAAAAAATGGCACGAAGACTAACGATAAAATAGCTGAGAGTTTAATCAAGATATTCAATGAAGGCCCCGACGTGTCCTTAAGAGGATCACCAACGGTATCACCTACCACCGCGGCTTTATGGACATCGGTGCCTTTGCCACCCAGGTTCCCTTTCTCGATGTATTTTTTGGCATTATCCCAGGCTCCACCACTATTGGACGAAGAAATGGCGATCACCCCGCCCGCCACGAGTGATCCCGCTAACACTCCCGCGACGGCTTGGATATCGAACAAAAAACCCACGAGCAAGGGAGTCCCCATGATCAAAATTCCGGGAGCGATCATTTCTTTCAGCGCCGCTTGAGTCGATATCGCCACACATTGCTCATAATCGGCTTCGGCTTTGCCTTCCATCAGACCGGGGATCGAACGAAACTGTCTCCTGACTTCTTCGATCATTTTGTAGGCGGCAGACCCAACCGATTTCATGGTCATCGCCGAGAAATAGGCCGGCAACACCGCGCCGATAAACAAGCCGGTATAGACAAGCGGGTCCAGCAAATTAATGCTTCCCAGGAGATCAAAATCCTGTCCATGTTGCTCTTTGAGCAGCAAGTCCGCTCGAGTCAGGAACGCGGCAAACAGCGCCAAAGAGGTAAGAATCGCCGCCCCGATGGCAAACCCCTTACCAATCGCGGCCGTTGTATTCCCGGCAGCATCCAGGACATCAGTCCTGTTGCGCACATGCTCCGGCATCCCGGCCATTTCCGCGATACCCCCTGCATTGTCAGAGACGGGGCCGTACGCATCGATAGTCAGGGCAATCACGAGAGTCCCAAGCATCCCGAGGGACGCGATGGCCACTCCGTACATACCCGCTAACATCCATGGGAAGAATATGGCGAGGCCGATGGCAAGATACGGACCGACAGCACTCTGGTAGCCGAGAGCCAAACCAAAGATAATGTTTGTCGCGGACCCCGTTTCGCACGATTTCGCCACTTCACGCACGGGTTGGTAATCATGCGACGTGTAGTATTCCGTCATCAGCCCGACGACCAGGCCAGCGATCAAGCCGGCCATGAAGCATCCGTACACTCCAAGGTCACTATAGGTCTCTCCCGCAATCTGAAAGGATTCGGGCACCATCATCTTCGTCACGAAAAACATAACCACGGCCGTGAGCGCACTGGAGATGATGAGCATTTTTTTCAAGGCCGGTCCGACCTGATCTTCCGTATTGACTTTTATCATCATCATCGTGAGAAAACTGATGGGAATCCCAACGGCTGAGATCACGATGGGATATAACAACGCATCGACCATTCCCGAGAACGCGACGGCACTGATCACCATCGCCGCACAGGTACTCTCTGCACATGATCCAAAGAGGTCAGCTCCCATCCCTGCTACGTCACCCACATTATCTCCCACGTTGTCGGCAATAACAGCTGGATTCCTGGGATCATCTTCTGGTATCCCGGCTTCAACTTTGCCCACCAGGTCAGCACCCACGTCAGCGGCTTTGGTGAAGATGCCCCCACCTACGCGAGCGAACAACGCGATGGAAGATCCACCCAATCCAAAGCCAGCAATGACTTCCATTAAAATATGGGTCGGTAATTGCTCAGGCATGATGTTTACGAGTACCAAATAAATCAACAACATGCCCAAGGACGCCAGACTCACCAACCCAAAGCCCATCACCGATCCGGAATGCAGGGCCACGTTAAACGCATCCGAAAGGGATTTATTGGCTGAAACTGTTGTTCGGACATTCCCCTGGGTCGCGATTTTCATGCCGATAAAACCCGAGGCGATGGAAATAATCGCACCAAACACAAAGGCAAGGGCGGTATAGATGCCTTCATTCACATAATCCGTATGATGATCATCGATCAGTACCGCGATAATGGCTCCAAACACGACCATAAATATGGCCATGAATTTATATTCCTGCTTGAGAAAGGCCATCGCTCCACCCGCAATAGCGGCATGAATCTTAGCCAATCGCTGTTTAATTTCAGGATCATCCACCCCCATATCGATGGGAATTTTTTGAGTCGAAGAGCTATAGAAAAACGCCACCACCAGCCCTAAAAGGGACAACACCAAAATAAGAGTCACCGCCATGTTGGATTCATCTCCATATATGTGAGGGAAGGAAATCGGCAACGATTCATGCCGGTTTTCTCAAACATCTTTATTTATCCGCCCCTAACGGGGCTTTCAGATCCTGTATTTCATGCCTCAGACAGAGTTCGACACGAGGTTGAACAGTCTTGACCCGCAACGATATCCGGTTGTTCACGATATTTCAGATGACTGTAGCAGGGAAACAAACAACTTGTGGGGAATTGCGGCCAGTTACGATTTCACACCTATGATTTAAGGTAATCCGTGATGCCGAAAAACATTAGGCCATCAGCGTGCGAACACAAATGAAGAGGACTGTATTGTACCTGGGAGTGGGTTAATGTTCAAGATAATTGGCCATGGTAAGTCTATATTTTCTCAATCAGTCTGAAAATTTTTAGCGGTCTGACTTGGCATCGCCCCCATGAGGTTTCTCATGGAGTAATAGGGAAACATTTTCCGGTTTCAGCCACTGCCACTGCCCCGCTTGAAGGGCCCCAAGTCGAAAAGGGCCAATCCCGGTACGAATCACCCGAAGAGTTGGATGCCCCACAACCGCCGTCATCCGTCGAATTTGTCTGTTCATGCCCTCTTGAAGACCGATCTGAAGCCAAGCCGTGGGGACCGTTTTT
Source organism: Nitrospirales bacterium (assembly GCA_965223275.1). Classification (GTDB taxonomy): domain Bacteria; phylum Nitrospirota; class Nitrospiria; order Nitrospirales; family UBA8639; genus Nitrospira_E. The sequence continues at coordinate 2,657,286 of OZ244992.1, read as the reverse complement.
CGAAATCGAATGGGGGTGGAGCGTGGATGGACTGACGGTTCAGAAGGGAGAAGTTTGACGTCGGCAGGTCTCGTCATCCGGCCTTTCACCAATACCCCTTGACGTAATTCCTCCAAACTTGCTGCCGAAGGGATTCTTTCAACCTGAACCCAATACATTTTACGCATCTTATGATCAGGAGAGCTTAAGCGATGAATCAATTCCCCATCATTCGTGAGCAGCATCAATCCTTCACTATCCCGATCCAAGCGACCGACCGGATAGATATTCGGAAATGGAATAAAGTCTGCCAGGGTTGATCTCCCATCACGATCAGTGAATTGAGACAATACACCATAGGGTTTGTGAAACATCAAATATGCCTTCTCCTGTTGTCCTCCTGAATGGCGTTTTTGTGCGTTCACTCTACCTTTTCACCCTTATTGGCTTTTTCATTTATTGCTCCAATCAAATTTTTCTGTTAATTTGAAGGACATCCACTCATCGTTGATTACGCAATCACCTTGAAATCAGACAATCCACTTCAATAGGACGGACGCATGGCATGGGAACCTAAAGATCCGTGGGGACGCGGAGGGGACGACCCTCTTGATGAAGCTATTCGCAAAGCCCAGGATCAATTGAAAAATTTAGTGCCTGGACGAGGCATCAAATCCATCATTTTTATTGTGATTGGGGTCCTGGCCCTGTGGCAAGCCTTTTTCAAGGTGGACCCCGATGAACTGGGTCTCGTGAAACGGTTTGGTGAAATCGTCAGAGAGGTTGAACCGGGCCCACATTTCAAGGTTCCTTTTCTTGAAACCGTGGACATCCCCAAAGTCGAAAAGCTTCATCGAGTGGAAGTCGGATTTCGGACCGATCCTCGAGGCCGCCCCCGGTATATTCCTCGCGAAGCGTTGATGCTGACGGGGGATATGAACATTATTTCTTTAGAATTCATCGTGCAATACAAGATTAAAGAAGCCAAAAATTACCTGTATAAAGTCGCCGATGTGGAAAACACCATTCATAATTCGGCAGAGGCCGCCATGCGGGAAGTCATCGGGAAAAGTAAGATTGACGAAGCCCTTACCGTCGGCAAAGCTAAAATTCAACAAGATACGCTGGATCTCTTACAAGGAATCCTGGATCAATACCAGGCAGGTGTGCAAGTCGCCAATGTTCAGCTCCAGGATGTCGATCCTCCTGAAGCCGTTGCCGCAGCCTTTAAAGATGTCGCCAGCGCCAAGGAAGACCGTGAAAAACTCATTAATCAGGCACATGGGTATCGCAACGACCTGATACCCAAAGCGAAGGGGCAAGCGGCGCAAGAGATCAACCAGGCCAAGGCCTACGCCCAGGCTCGAATCAATCGAGCCGAGGGGGAAGCCAGTCACTTTCTTCAAACCTTGAAAGAATACAAGCAAGGCAAAGACGTGATCAGCAAACGGGTATACATCGAGACTATGGAAGAAGTGTTAGCCAACACGGAAAAGGTCATCATGGATTCAAAAACCGGGGGGAACGTCCTCCCCTATTTGCCCTTGGATAAACTCCGATCCTCAGGCAGAGGGAATACGCCATGAAACAAAACTTCCTTTTTGCCATCGTCGCCATTTTCTTCCTATTAATCGTCCTCGGGCTCTCTCCCTTTTTCATCGTTGACCTGACGGAAACCGCCATCGTCGTCGCTCTCGGGAAGCCTGTTCGAACGATTACCGAGCCCGGGTTGAAGTGGAAAATTCCCTTCTACCACCAGGTGACATTTTTTGACAAACGGTTTTTAGACTACGATGCAGCCGCCCGGGACGTCATTACCAGCGATAAAAAGTCCATGGTCATCGACAACTTCGCCAAATGGCGGATTGTAGATCCCCTCAAAGTGTATCAGGCCTTCCGAACGCAAAATTCGGCAAAAAAACGCGTGGATGATATCGTCTACTCGGAACTCCGCGTAGAACTTGGCCGCCACGAATTAACCGAGATCGTCGCCGACAACCGGGGTTTGATCATGAAGGTGGTCTCCGACCGCTCAAATGAAAAAGCTTCTCAGTATGGTTTGGAAATCTTCGACGTGCGAATCAAACGGGCCGATCTCCCAGAACAGAACGAAAAAGCCATCTTTGCTCGCATGCAAGCGGAACGGGAACGACAGGCCAAACAATATCGGGCTGAAGGGGAGGAAGAAGCCCAAAAGATCCGCTCGGAAGCAGAAAAGGACAAGGAAATCATACTGGCCGAAGCTTATAAGTCCGCACAGGAAATCCGTGGTGAAGGGGAAGCTAAGGCCTATAAAACCTACGCTGACGCTTACAAACAGGGGCCAAAGTTCTTTGAATTCGTGCGATCCATGGAAGCGTACAAGAAAACCTTCGCCAAAGATACCACGATGGTGCTCACTCCCGATTCTGAATTCCTGAAATTCCTCAAGAAACGGTAGCCGCGCGTTTCCTCTTCCCAGTTCCATTCACCATACCCACCAAACTGCCTTTCTCCCTGCCGGTCATGGCCAACACCGAACACGTCAAACGCCTCATCGATGGTGGGGTGGAAGAATGGAATAAGTTTCGACGGACTGCTCAATCTCCGAAGCCGGATCTCAGCGAAGCCGATCTCTCGGGTTATGATTTCACGGGATTGGATTTGAGCTATGCGAATCTTGAAGGAACCGATCTTTCTGATGCCTACCTGTTTCGGGCGAATCTCACAGAAGCGAATTTAACCGGAGCGGACCTGACCGAGGCTGATGTCTTGGAAGCCAACCTGATTAAGGCCAATCTTTCCAATGCCACCATGGTCAGAGTCGACTTGACAGGAACCGGATTGATTGCCTGCAACCTGGAAGAAGCAAATTTAGAAGGGGCCAACCTTACACGTGCGTCCCTCCCCTGGGGCAATTTCATACGGACCAATCTCAAGAACGCGAAACTTCACCTTACCGATGTCCGAGAAGCGAATTTCTTTCAGGCCAAACTTGAAGGCGCTTCATTACAGGACGCCTCTTTAACCGGTGCTTCATTTCAAGAAGCCAACTTGCGGGGAATCACACATGTCAATTTGGACCTTCTCGCCAAAGCCAAGACGTTGTACAACGCCCACCTAGACCAGGATCTTCGGGATCAGCTCCAACAAGAACATCCTCGTCTGTTTGAGACTCCCACAGCCTAAAACAATCGGTTCCACTGAAGAAGACGATAGGGTTTCGATTCCTTTGGGTTATGATCTTCGAATCACGACGATTCTTCCGATCAAATCCTCTGGGAAATTTTCGGGAGGCGGCAATAAATCCAACCGTGTTCCGACCCCTTGGACCAATCGCAATCCCTCAGCCGTTTTCACAACTCCCTTAACCCTAAGGGCCTGATAAGCTTGAATTTGCTTCAGAAGCTCTTCAGAGGAAATTCCCTGAGGAATAGGGACTTCCTTTGACGAGAATTTTTCATGAGTATGAGGAGCCATGACAGGTTTCTCTGACCCCCTTGCAATTCCCACACTCTCAGGGCTTGGAGGAAACACCAACGCACTGTCCACTTGGCCCTGAGTCGAATGCACGATCGGCGCTCCCGGGGCCATGTCTTGAAGAAGGGAATCTATATCTTTCAGATCCCTTGATTCGACAAGGTCAATTTTATTCACAACCAGCAAGTCAGAGGACGAGACCTGCTGTTCAAACGTCCCTTCAATATCCCGACTCTCGACGATCTGTTCGGCATTGACCACCACAACGGCAATGCTTTCCCCTGCCCATTGACTGACGGGTTCCCTCCAGAACGTCATGAGGGTTTCAAAGGGCAAGGCGACACCTGAAGTTTCAACGATCACTCGATCGGGGCGCACGTTTTCCCATAAGTCCTGCAATGATAGGAGTAATTCAGAGGATAACTGGCAACACACACACCCACCCTCTAATTCCACGTATCCTGGGCCACCTTCTTCCTGTAATAAGGCTTGATCAATTCCCAGTTCCCCGAATTCATTGGATACCACAGCCAGTCGAAGGCCCTGCCGTTGCGCGTCGGCGATGAGATGCTTCACGAGTGTCGTCTTCCCGGCACCCAAAAATCCCGAAACCACCAGAGCCGGAATTCCCAATCCAGACTTTTTCCGTTCATGTTGCACGTCGGAATATTGGTGTTCTTGCTTCATGCCTTATGAACCAACAAAGAAGAACGGTATCAGAACATGCCTCGTTTCAACCATGTACCAGAAGGTCTCTCGATTCAGTGGGGAAGGAAACGATTTCCGATTTACGGTGAATGTACTTCATAGATGAGCGTGACGGTCCCTCGAATGGTGATTTCCCCCGCGGAAACAGAGGCTTCGCCTCCACTCTCCATCATCGCCATCGCGGGCCTCGCCATCCGAAATTGGCTTTCCGGGTGAATAACGGAGACTCCCCCTTCCATAATATTGATAATTCGAACCAAGCGCATATCCAGTGCCTCAGCGAGAGTTTTGGCCTTAGCCCGGGCTTTGTGCGCCGCATCCTTCAAAACCGCCAACTTGACAGGCTGCTCATTTTGAAGACCCCACGACACCCCAGAAAAACGATTGGCCCCAGCCTTTAATACCCGATCCACGACCTTCCCCACTAATTCAATATTGCGCAATTCCACGTTCACTTGATGAATCACTTGGTATCCGATGATCCGAGGAGCCTGTGCTTCCAAGTCCCGCTCGGAGGAACGTCGGGGACGTGGCGGATATTTGGGAATGACATTCAAGGAAGTGGTCTGGATCAGATTGGAGGGAATATCCATTTCCTCGCACACGTTTAAGATACGTTTCATGCGGTCCTGATTGTCTTTTTGCACCTTAGCCAGTTTTTCCCCCACCGTTTCGACAGCAAAGGTGAGAATGGCTTTATCAGGGGATACATTCCTTTTCCCTTCTGCTGAGACACGCAACTGTGGTCGATTCTTGAGATCTTCATCGGCCCACCCTGACGTCGGCGACACACAAGCCATGCCGATTACCGCTACACCCAAGATTTTTGAGAGTCTGCTCATGACAACCATTGACAAACCTCACACATGTTTTTGAGAATGTTGTTCACCATGTCAACTTCAACTGACAATCCCTCACCCCCGCCGACCGATGTTCCAGATCGATTATGCACCTGGTGTCAAACCACCATGCGGAAACGCATCGTGGGAGAAGGTCGCTTTATCCACTACACATGCCCCCAATGTATTTTTCAGCATACCTCAAAACGGGCCTCTTCTGAGACAACACCTTCCTAAAAAACCAAACGTTCCCCTTCCAACTTTCCTCCCACAGTCCGCCTTAACGAACAAGGCAACCATTCTGCGCGTTTCCCGGTTAACCTAGCGCTACACAAGGCTGTAAGGTTAAAAAATATTCGAAACGATTCGTGTTCCACCGACCCATGTTCCGATAATACTCCCAATCGTGGGAAGCAAGAAGGCCAAAAATACCCGTAACAGACGGCTATTCCACCACCGGCTGGGAATGGCAATATCTTCGGCCACGGTCTGAAAGTCACGCACCAAGGGAGGTTGAAGATACGCTTGAACAAAGGCTGTCACGTATCCGACCCCAATCACCGGGGTTAGACTGGTAAAGGGAGCAGCCAAGAATGCGGTAGCCGTCGTAAGCGGATGAGCCATCGCGAGAAGCCCCCCAATCCCGCTGGGAATGCCGTTGGCCAGGATCCAAAATAACGCATTTTCCCCAGCCGCATCAGGGCCTTTGTCCCAGCCAATATACAGAATGGATCCCACAATGAGGAGTGGAATACTCCAGCCGACTATTTTCCACGCCGATGAAACCGGCGGGATAAAGTCCAAGGACTCGAGTTCGACCTCTTTTTTATTCTGCAACGTGTGAATGATTCCTTCTACATGCCCAGCCCCAACAACTCCCACGGTTCGCTCTCCGGGAGTTTCCGCGATCTTTTTGGCCAAATACAGATCCCGTTCGTCGATTAAAACCTCCTTCAATGTTGGAACTTCCTTCCCCAATTCTTTCATCATTTCCGAGAGCACATCTTGTTTTTTCAGGTTCCTGATCTCTTCCTCAGACACTTCAGTGGTATCAAAAATACTCAACATGAGGGATGAAAGGAGTAAACTTTTTCTCCATAGTGGCGTATTCCGCCAAGCTCGACGCATCGTCACCCGCACATCCCGATCGCCAAGCGTGAAGGGAATATTATGCTTCTCGGCCATTCGAACCGCCTCCAGCATTTCGGTCCCTGGGGACACTCCCATTTTATCCCCTAATCGTTTTTGAAAGGATGCGAGAACCAGATTCGCCATCAAGGTGCTGAGTTGCTTTTTCCGAATGATCTCTTTGAGGTCTAAGGACTCCCATCGCGTGGGAGAGGACAACGCTTCATAGCGCTTGGCATCCAGTTCGACACAGACCCCATCAGGATGCTCTTCCTCGATCACGCGTTGGACTAACTCCACCGATTCTTGAGAAACATGAGCCGTCCCGATCAGAATGACCGTCTTATGAGGGAGGCGGAGAAGGGATACATCGGATTCATATTCCCCGAATAAGCCCTGACCACCATTGACCTGTGAAGGATTTTCATTTTCCAACATAAATAAACCTTAATGACCGTTAAAAAATTAAAGGACGATGATATTCTCTTTGTTTAGCCCATCATGAAGTTTTTGACCAATCCCCTTTGACTTCTTTGGAAAAAATCTTTACCAATACCATCACAGATATGGAAAAGAACCTTCACAAGCCCCCACGTTCCCCCATTTGGGTGTGGGTGAGCGCCGAGGACGGAACTCGCTGGCGCATTAATCATACACGTGATGGAGTCTTCTCCTGTCCGATCGGCCTTGGTGGGAAGCGAGTCGGACCCTGGAAAGCCGGATTGCCTCCTAGCTTAGATTCCTGGCCTACCCAAGATGAACATCCGTAACCCTCTGGTGCCCTCCTTCCTCTCTATGCCTGTGGCTGGAAACACTGGAGACAGCTTCACGTCCGACCATCGTTCATTCAGAGATCAAAAAGAAAATTCACATTGTCTCCACCGAAAGACTTGACCGTTCCTTCAATAACCTTTTGATTTTCGGAATACACCCAGACGGCAACTTCGGTGAGGCCAGTCAGATGTTTCATCTGATTCATGAGCACCAGAATGATTTTTCTTCCCCGGTCCCGATCGGCCGATAACCGATGGAAAAAGGATTGCGTGACATGAAGCTGAAGAAGGTGTCCTTTCACCTGAAGATCGGTCACGTCGGGATTCTTCCCCATTTGAGCCTTAATGGCTTCCGCAATTTCGATATCTGATTTTTTCGTTTCCACGCTTCTCCTTGTTCGTGAGCTCATCCATCCTTGTTATCTGGCCAAACACCTCATCACTCAACCGGTTGAGTCGCATCCCTTAACCACGTACGTGTATCAGGGTCGACGAGTTCATGAAGTTCCTCCCATACCCGCTCATGATATGTATTCACCCAATCCCTTTCGCGTTCATCCAGAAGAGCGACCAGTATCAAGGATCGATCAAAGGGGACGACGGTTAACGTTTCAAACCCCAAAAAGGCGCGCTGGCTTTGATGACCGGATTCACGGGGAACCACCACAACTAAATTTTCCAATCGAATCCCGTAGGCCCCCTTTTTATAATACCCCGGCTCATTGGAAAGGATCATGCCTGGCCTGAGGTTCACGGTGTTTCCCGCCTTCGATATTCGCTGTGGCCCCTCATGCACACCCAAATAACTGCCGACACCATGACCCGTCCCGTGATCAAAGTCCAGCCCGATACCCCAAAGTGGGTTTCGAGCTAACGCGTCTAATTGGCTGCCGGTCGTACCTTCAGGAAATTGAGCCGTGGCGAGTGCAATGTGCCCTTGCAACACGCGGGTATAATGTTCTTGCTGATCCCTCGACGGATTTCCGATAGCAACTGTTCGGGTAATATCGGTCGTTCCATCTGAATACTGGCCCCCGGAATCAATCAAATAGAGTTCACCGAGTTGTAGACGACGGTTGGTTTCGGGAGTGGCATGGTAATGGACGATCGCCCCATTTGAACCAGCCCCCGAAATTGTGGGGAAGCTAGAATCTTGCCAACAAGGCTGTTTTTTCCGGCATTCATCCAAATAGGCCGCCGCTTCCATTTCCGTTATTTGCTCCTGCACACTTTCCTTGGCCAACCAGGATAAAAACTGGCAGACCGCAACCCCATCTCGACGATGAGCGGCAATGGCTCCTTCCACCTCTACCCGATTCTTACAGGCCTTGGGTAAAGCACAAGGATCCTCTCCCCGGACGATCACGGCTCCACTTCCCTCCAATATGGAAAATACCCAAGAGTTGGTTTTCAGCGGATCACAGAGTACACGATGCTTAGATGCACCTAATTGACGAAGAGCCACGGCAAAATCCTCAGGAGATTGGAGAGCCACATCTTCTCCCAGATGAACGGGAAGACTTGGACTGATCTTATCCGATTCGATAAACAACGCCACTCGACCCGTCTCATACAGAATGGCTTGAGATAACGGCAAGGGAGTATAGGGTACGTCCGACCCTCGGATATTCAATAACCAGGCGATGGAATCAGGTGCCGTAATGATGGCGGCATGAATATGCTCGTCCCGGAAGGCCTGAACAATCTTTTCCCTCTTTTCCTGTGTGGTTTCACCGGAAAATTCACGGGGATGGGGGTGGACTAAACCCAAAGGTCGTGGAGGTTGTTCACTCCACACGGAATCGATGGGATTCGGATCACAAGGAATAACTTGGGATCCCACAAAGTCACAGGCCTCTCGATACCGTTGCAAATCAGAGGGGGTGTGAAGCCGCGGATCATATCCCACTCGGTCTGTGGGTCTGATTTGAGCCTTGAGCCATCCCCATGGAGAAACGTCTCCACTGTTATGAATAGAAAAACATGCCGCATCAACCTGATCAGCAACCTGAAGGGTATACCGTCCATCCACAAAAATAGCCGCTTTCTGTTCAAGAATAATCGCCGTTCCCGCGGAACCGGTAAATCCGGTAAGCCAGGCTAGTCGTTCCGCATAGGCGGGAATATATTCATTTTGATATTCGTCCGTGTGAGGGACGATAAAACCGGAAAGGTTCAACTCTCGTAACTTTTCCCGCAACCTGGTCAACATCCTGTCACGCATTTTCTTGTCAGGACTGCTCCAACAAACCGTATTCTTGGAAAATCTCGGGTAGGGTATGGTCAACGCTGCCACGAGGGAATGCCATGTATTCTTATTGTATCGAAACTATTCTCAATCTGCAGGCTATTTTCTTTTGAGACGACAAAAGATAATGGCACTCATCTAAACTACCAGTGACAGACGAGAAATTCGAACACTCCCTGGACTAATGAGTGGCCTTAAAGGCCTTTTCTTCCGTAGGAAAGGTGGGGATAAGCGAAGGGAAATTGGCTTCTTCCAACTGAGTTTTTACAGCCTTTTGAGGGCCCACTAAATACATATCCACATCGGCTTCTTTGAGACTCAGGTACGCCAACGCCAAACCCCCAATGGCTGAACTGTCGATAAACGTCACATCCCGCACATTAAACATGATAGTCCGTGCTCCGGAAAGCTTGGCATTATTGACGATGGCTTGGAAGACTTTTCGGGAATAAAACGTGAACCGGCCCGATATCATCAGGACCAGGGTTTCATCTTGCATTCGTTCAGCTACATGCATGGGGACACCAGAATTCTTTCCTACTTTTCGGCAAATTTCTGATTTTCTTGCCGATTTTCCTCGATTGGAATGCCAGAGAACCGCGACACCCAAGAAGCCATGGTTGGCTTCATTGAACAGGAGAAATGTAAGGAAATTAAGTGGATCGAACCGCAATAGACAATATCCTTATCCTACAAAAATAATGAAATGAGAATATTTCAGCATGATCACATGAATGGAAGGAAAATAAATTTTTGTGTTTTTTGTTTTGCCTCTTCTTTAGCAAAGCCATCCTTGCTCCTGTCTTATCCCAATTGATGGGAAAACCGGACCGATATTTCCATACCCACTGAGTCCCATCCAAAATTTTCCTTAATTTTTTTTATTTAGGGCCGATAAGGCCATTGAGTCAAGAAAATGGGGGAAAGAGATGAATACGGTCGCGACACAACCACAAACGATCTCCAAGACGCTGGACACCAGCTTTAAACTGTATTTTTCAGGTTTGAAAAAGGTGTACCTTTTGTCGCTGGTGATTGCGATCCTCGTCGAAGTTCCTAATCTTTTGATCAATCCAGCCATCAGCGAAGATCCCACGCAAGTCGATCTTTCCTGGTTGGGAACTTTCTTCATGTGGTTAATTCCATTTTATCTCCTCTATTTCACCCTTGGCACCGCCATGTATGAACGGTTGGCGTTTCTCAACACTCCGGACCAACCTTCATTAGGGGAATGCCTTGCGGACGGACTTAAAGGATTACTCCCTGTTTGTCTCGCCACACTGATGTACGGACTGACCTTCCTATTGGGAACCGTTTTATTGATTATCCCAGGCATCTATTTAGGACTCGCATTAATTCTCTATTGGCCAGCTATCATATTGGAAGGACGTGGCCCGCTTGAAGCCCTGAAGCACAGCTATCAGCTCGTTCGAGGAAACTGGTTTCGGACCTTGGCTGTTGTCTCGGTTCCGACCATCGCATATTTTCTTGTGGCCATCATTCCAGGTTTCCTCGCAGGTTTCGCCGTGCTTTACGATTCGGGCACATCGGTCGAAACCACTCTGAATTCCGGAACATTGTCTTTCCTTCCCTTCATAACTGTGCCGCTCTATGCCGCCATCTACCCACTATATTTTGCCGTCACCATCTCGCTGCTCCGAGACCTCACGTTACGGAAACAAGGGAGCGATCTTGAGGCTCGCCTCGAATGGAATGAGTCATCAATTTGAATCTCGCATTCGCCCCTCGTTGCAGTTCTCCTTTTCAGCTTGGCTCCTAGCCTTCCTGGCCACGTGTCTGGTCCATGCCCCTTCAAATTCCATGGCCACAGACTTCGAACACACCTTACAAATGTGCGTTGAAACGCTTGCTCAGAACGAATGGTCCAGCAAGGAGGTCCATCCTATTAATCTCGCGGAATCGTGCCCTGGCTTCCATTCAAACTTAAATATTTCACCGTTAAAATATATCCTCGACCCACCTCTCGAGCAGGAAGCCACTCTTTCACAATTGAAAGACTTGGTCACATTTTTTAAAGCCGCTCATCATCAATTTGATCAACCATTCCAATTTGATTATGTCGGTCTTCAGGATCTTCTTTCCCAGACACTCATTGAAGAACCACCACGGACCCCAAGCTTCTGGGAGTTGTTCCTCCAATGGCTGCGTGAACAGCTTCAACAACATGATCCTGAGGAAATCTCTTGGCTCCTCGAATTTTTTGACTGGATAGAACAATTTCAATGGTTGTCAGAATGGGTCATCTATGGAATCGCCAGCCTAATCGTGCTCATCGCCATCTTCATCGTGGGAAATGAAATTCGGCACTCTTCCTTGGGATGGTTCAAAAAACAATCCTGCCCCTCCCCGGGGTATCATGATCCGTCCCATCCGACGGTCCCTTCTCGTCTAACGTGGGAAGACGTCCTGGCCCTTCCACCCAAGCGGCAGCCAGCAGCCATTCTTCGGTGGATCATCGCCTCCTTCATGCACACTCAACACCTTCCACACAACGAAAGTCTCACGAATAAGGAATTCATCGCGTATTTGGGAAACTTAGCTCACCCGAAGACAGGAAAATTTGGTGAGCTGGTCACCATGACAGAGGCCGTAGTGTACGGGGAGCGAGGTATTGATCACACCACACTCGAAAAATTGGTTCAAACCGCAGACGGGTTAAAGGATTCAGGAACGAATGCAGTGAAAGTCCATGAGCAAAAATCTTCCTAGTGAATGGCCATCATGAATGACCGACTCATCACGTTATTCAGTGGACTCTTGGCTTTGGCCCTTGTGGTCATCCTCCTGATAAGACCCACTTCAACAGAGCGGGGGGGCATTTCTCGGCCCATCACCACGGACGCGGGAACAGCAGGACTCTTGGGACTGCTTTCCTGGTTAGAACAGGCCGGACTTCATGTCGTGTCCTTCCGCGAACACTATGATGTGCTTCTTGCCGATCAAGAATTCCCTGCAACGGGAAACCTCATGATCCTTAGCTTACCTCAACGGCAGCCAGCTCGGTTTCAGGAACGCGAATTCTTGAGACAATGGGTACAACAAGGCAACAGCCTGTTGATCCTGGCAGCAATGAATGATGCTCCTCAATGGAGCTCCCCCAATTTTCTCCATCAGGAAGGCCAGGAAGGAAATCCAAAAATTTTCGGAAAATTTGAGCTTTTATCGGATTTCGGTTTTCATTTCGAATCGGACCCTCTCTCCGATTCGCAACAGCCTTCCAATTCGGATTCCTCAGAAGACAAGCCTGGATTTTTGGACATCTTCGAACCAGTAAAACCAAAAACTCGAGAATTGCACCCCAGTCTCTCCCACCCCGTGCTACAAGGGATTGAACGGGTCGTGGTTTCGGATTTTCCAGGATGGCCTCCCATGCGATTACACCCCGATAATCCCCATCGAACGACTTTCGTTCTCCTGCATGAAATGGAAACTCGAGCGGCAGCCCTGTGGCAAATCCCGTTGGGAAATGGCACCGTGTGGGTAAGCCGGTATGCCGATGTTGTGGGCAATGTCAGTCTCGGACAAGGTGATAACGCCAGATTGATTGCGAATTTGATCACGGTTTCCCTTGGTCCACAGGGCCTGGTCCTATTCGATGACATGCACCAAGGCCTGTCCGCTCTTTATGATCCCAAGGCATTTTTTGAAGACCCTCGGGTTCACCACACCATGTGGTTCATTATCGCCCTCTGGCTCTTTTACATCTTCGGACGCTCCAACCGGCTGGCTCCCATCATTCCCAAACCTCCGATCCCCCAGGCGGCTGATTTCGTCAGGTCGACAGGTGGACTCATTGCCCAACACGTTCGTCCCGGAGTCCTTGGACAAGAGATAGTCGGAAATTTTTTCAATGATATCCGTCGACTAAACCATCTTCCCCTCAACAAACAGCCAACGTGGGAATTACTTTTCGCCGCTCCGCGGGTGAAGTCCCAAAAAGTCAAGGCCTTGAGACACTTGGTCTCCAGACTCCCTCAAGCCCGATATCAAGATTTAATCCACCTCACTAACCTCATTCGTCACATAAGGGAACGCCTCACATGAACACTCACATGACCACTCGAACGCAGGAATTCGAACAGGCGATACACGACCATCTGCGCCACGTCGTCTTCGGTATGGATACCGTCATTCATGGCATCTGTTTGGGCCTCATTGCCGGAGGGCACATTCTCCTACAGGGTGCGCCAGGATTGGGGAAAACCCTATTGGCCAAATCATTGGCCGCCAAATTAGGAGGAACCTTTAAACGGATCCAGGGGACAACGGATCTCATGCCCTCCGACATGACAGGACTACATGTCTACAACAGTCAAAAAGGTCAATTTGACTTCATACCCGGCCCGTTGTTCGCCAACGTGGTATTAGTTGATGAGATCAATCGGACGGGCCCGAAAACGCAATCCGCCCTGCTTCAGGCCATGGAAGAGGCTCAAATTTCGATTGACCGGCAGACCTACACACTCCCGGAAAACTTTTTCGTCATCGCCACCCAAAATCCACACGAATTTGAAGGCACCTTCCCCTTACCGGAATCGCAATTAGACCGATTCATCCTCCGGTTGGACCTGGAGTATCCGGAAGCGTCGATGGAACAGGAGGTCCTCCGTCACTACGATCTTCCAGGGGGAGGCCATTTCACAGAAAGTTCATCATCGGATGACCCATTGCCACCTTCGTTTCTGACGGACGTCCGAAAAGAAATCAGCTCAATTCATGTATCCGATGCAATTTACCAGTATGTGACAACCATCGCCGCTGCAAGCCGCACTCACACTACCATCAGCCTTGGGTTGTCAACCCGAGGGGCTTTGGCCCTGATGCGTTGTGCCCGAATAGAGGCGGCTCTCCTAGGAGAGGAATTCGTCACCCCCGATCACGTTAAGACCGTCGCCAAGCCGGTTATGGCCCACCGATTAGTCTTAACACCGGACGCGATGTTGGAAGGATTGGATTCCGGGCAGGCGGTTGATCAGATACTGGCACAAGTTCCCGTGCCTCGGGAATAAATTTCTCAAGGAAAGCTATCCTTCATGAATCTAACATGGCTTGCATATGCCGGGGTCATGCTGACCACGGCCATGGGGATTATCGGAGAATGGACAGGAGGTCCCTGGCAAGACCTTTGGCAAATCTTGGCCACGCTCCTGATCCTAGGGTTAACCCTAGAGGGTTTCCTTCAAAGACGGATAATGCTACCCATCACCCGGGAGGTGAACGAGATGGGCTTTCTTGGGGAACCTCTCGAAACGAAGCTTCTCGTACACAATCCCAATTCCCACCCATTGGCCCTGGAGATACAGCAACGATTTCCCCATGGCCTAACCGGTTCCGAAGCCATCACACACCATCTGGTGGAGGGTCACCAAACAGCCATCTCACGATTCACGGTGATTCCACAAACATTAGGCATTCTGGATTGGGGACCCCTGTATGGACGATTGCGAGGCCCTTTGGGTTTGGCCTGGTGGCCTCGAACGATTTCAGGCAAGGGATCCATTCGAATCGTACCCGCCCGCCTTCAACCCCAGGCATTCACGGTTGGTCTGGCGAATCATGGGCAGTTTTCTCAACAGCACCAAGGGCATGGAAAAGATTTCCTCTGGCACCGGGACTACCTCCACGGTGACCCCATTCGAGCGATAGACTGGAAAGCCACAGCCCGCAGCCGCCGCCCGCTTGTGCGAGTGTGGACCGAAGAGCAACGTGTCGACCTCATGATCCTGATTGATGCAGGGAGGCAATCAGGGCTGTTGGCCGGAGATTTGACACGTCTCTCTCACGCGGTCAATACGGCCTCGAAATTAGGAGAACGTGCCTGGTTAAATGGCGACGAAGTGGGATTAATTGTGTTTGCCGATTCACCCCAAACGGTAGTCTCGCCTTCTCGCGCCCATTTGGGTTTTGGGCAATTTCGACGAACTCTGGAGGGTGTCGCATCCTCGAAAAAAGAATCCAACCCTCTTCCCGCCATTCAGCTAGCCAAAAAGTTGTTATCCCGCCGCAGTTTGGTCGTGATTTTAACCGACGTGGATGAGGCGGACATGGCAGGACAACTTACTCGAGCGACCACCCTCCTCATTCCCAAACATCTTCCTTTGATCGCGGGAATCATCGATCCGGCCGTCGTCGAGCTTCGCGACCAACAGGCCAATAATTGGTTGGACCCCTATTACAGCTATGCAGCCTCAATGGCTCTACAAAGTACGAATGGTCACTCACGAGCGTTGCAGCGCCTTGGAGCTGCCACGGTTCTTAGTCCCCCTGAACGTTTGGATGGGGCAGTGCTGCACTCTTATGAACGATTACGGACTCAAAGAAGAATTTAAGGGACGGGAAGGGGGTGCTTTCGCCATTGCCAAATTTTTCCCGTGACGACCCCCCAGAGAAGAACTCCATAACTCAATCCCACACCAATCCTAAAAGACAAAGAAAATGCCGGATCGGGAGATATATATCCCTCGATCAAGCCTGCCCCAATGAGAAAAAGTACACAGACAGGCAGTATTGTCCCGCCTGAACAGACGGCCTCTCGAAAGGAATCCGTTCGTCCCTGATCCCCAGGGCGAGCGAGAGCCTCACCCAATTGAACTCCAGCGGCTCCGGCCAAACAAATGATACTCAACTCTACCACCCCATGGGCAATGATAAAGGTAAACAGATCGTCCGCCAGACCATACTGGGCTGTCATGGCAAACACTCCGCCGAGCATCAACCCATTAAGACCGATAATGTACAACGTGCCGAGTCCGTACAGAGCTCCCAAACAAAAGGCGGAAAGTGAAACCATGATGTTATTCGTCATGATGGACAACGACAAAAACGAAGATGGTACGATATTGATCAAACCCTCCGTCCACAATTCTCCTCTTTGTACCCGATCGATCATTTCTTCAGAAGCAAACAGCCCGGCAAGTTCCGGGTAGCTAGCCACTAACCACCATCCCACCCCTCCGCTCAAAAAAAATACTCCTACCGTCCCCAGGATACTTCCCTTCAGTTCCCGTATCACACGGGGAACTTCATTCTGGAACAGAGTCCTTCCTTGCTCCCAGAGATTCGAAGGTACTCGATTGATGACTTCATGGATTTCCAGGAATAAGGATTCCAATTGTCGTGAAATTCTAGTCTGCGGAAGCAGGGTTCGAGCCAGGGAAACATCCCGCCCCAACAATCGAAACCCTTGGACAAATTCCAACACATCCTTCAGGGTGGCACTGCCGGGTCGTTTAATGTATGTGGCCATGCTTTGAAGGCCGGTCCATTGGGTAGACCGCCGTTCCAACCAGGATACCATGCCCCGCTGGGTTTCAAGTTTGACCAATTTCATGACATTCCTTGAGGAGGGTGGATAACCGGGCATGTAAATCCTTATCACTTATAATATCTCTGGGCAGAGCTTCTTCCCCTGTACGTTGTAAAAATCTCATTCCCAGACGCTGCCGGACCGAAACTTCTAAACCCGGCCACCGCTCTAATAAATCTAAAAGAAACTCAAGATCTGGCGGACGTAGGCGCTCGCTCTGAAACAGCGCCGGCTCGAGCTTCGGGCCCTTTTCTTCGTATACCAGCAACGTACCCGCAGCAAGATCCCCGATCCGGACCTGGCGGGCGGTGCCTACCACCACCCCCAACCCTAGTAGGTAGCAAATCGGCAAAGAATCAATCAGGCGAAACAGATTTCGGATCAACAGGGGACCAATATCTGGGGTTTCTCCGTTCGTGGTGACGATACGAAGGCCAGCCAACCGTTTCCCTGGTGTCCTCCCCTTCATCAATACCTCCAAAATAGGGTGATAGAAAACATAGATCACGACCGTGGGGAGCAGCACGAGCAGTACGCTCGGCTCAAGAAGATCGGCATTCTCAGATAAAAGAAGCTCCGATGCCTGAGGGAGCAAAAGACCAGTACCGAATAACCAAGCCAAGGCCAATAAGACCCTGATGTGCAAGTCAATCAAAAACGCATAGCTCCGGCTCCCGATTCCAGCGATGTGCAAGGAAACGGTCACCCCGTCAGCTGTGTGGAGATTTAGAGTTTCTTCCATAGGGCTCTTAAATAGTGGTGCAATCCTTCACTCTTGGTATCTCCGCGCTATTTGATTTTTCAAACCTTCGGTTTCTCCCTGTTTCGTGACATTATTGACTTTTGAGAGCTTTTACTGGTTAAGAGGGGACTGCAACCACATCTACCATTTCTTATCGGCCCAATAGACCATTCACCTGACATTCCCGGATATGTCCAAACCCGCGCCTCGTCCCTTCATGGCCTTTCCAATACACAATCCTCCGATATGGAAATAGCCAGATCCCTGATCAATTCAATCAAGGCCCGGCTCCCATCCAAATACCTAGGCCAGCATTATCTAAATGGACTTGCAAGTCTTTAGAAAAAAGAAATCATCGAATGGAAACGTAGGAGGTTTAGAAAAGGTCACCCCAAATCCCACAGAAAAGGGATTCCTAGGGCCCAGACCCCCATTCTGGAAAAGAATTTACTGATGAGGAAGATCAAAAAATCGCTAACAAAGGGAACCCTGGATTTTCTCATCAAGCCAGGGTTCGAACCAACGAGTAAAGTAGAAGTAAGGCAGGATTTTTTTAACGGAGCATCAAACACCCAAAGCAGACTTGACGGTTTCCCCGATTTCAGCGGGGTTCTTGACAACTCGGACGCCGGCCGCTTCCAATGCCGCCATTTTATCCGCGGCTGTCCCTTTCCCACCGGTGATGATCGCCCCGGCGTGACCCATGCGTCGGCCAGGGGGGGCGGTGATACCCGCGATGAAGCTGATGACAGGCTTGGTCATGTGTTCTTTGATATATTCAGCAGCCCGTTCTTCCGCATCTCCACCGATTTCCCCGATCATGACTACGGCTTCGGTTTCATCGTCCTCTTGGAACATTTGCAACAAGTCAATGTATCCCGTCCCAATGATGGGATCCCCACCGATTCCCACGCAAGTGGTTTCGCCCAGGCCTAAATTGGTGAGTTGGTTGACCGCTTCATACGTGAGCGTCCCACTCCGCGATATGACGCCGACCCGTCCCTTCTTATGGATGAAACCCGGCATGATCCCGATCTTACATTCATCGGCTGTGATGATGCCTGGACAGTTCGGACCGATAAGGCGCGTTTGCCGGCCTTGAAGCGCACGCTTGACGCGTACCATATCATTAACCGGAATTCCTTCGGTGATACAAATCACCAACCAGATTCCGGCATCCGCGGCCTCTAAGATGGCATCGGCGGCGAAGGGAGGCGGTACAAAAATCAGCGAGGTGGTGGCTTCTGTTTGATCCACGGCTTCCTGAACCGTATTAAAGACCGGGATCCCTTCGACTTCCTGACCGGCCTTTCCTGGAGTGACTCCGGCCACGACCTTTGTCCCATACGCTTTGCACTGTGTAGCATGAAAGGATCCTTCCTTTCCGGTTATGCCCTGAACCACCACCCGCGTATTCTTGTTCACTAAGATACTCATGAAGATTGACCTTTCACCCGGTAAAGATATGTATTTAGGAAGTCCTTATTTTTTCTTTTTTCTCAGGGCGACGATTCGCTGTGCGGCTTCCCACAAATCAGCCACCCCTTCAACTTTCAACCCTGATTCCGCCAACAGTTTTCGGCCCTCTTCCGCATTGGTTCCTTGAAGACGAACCACCACGGGAAGTTTGATCCCCACCTCTTTTGCGGCATCGATCACCCCATGCGCAATGCGCTCACACCGGACAATACCGCCAAAGATATTGATGAACACCCCTTTGACCTTCCGGTCCCTGAGAAGAATCCGAAAACCTGCCGCGACCGTCTCTTTCGTAGCGCCTCCACCGACATCTAAAAAATTGGCAGGTTCGGAACCCGCCAACTTAATCACGTCCATCGTCGCCATCGCCAACCCGGCCCCATTCACCATGCATCCGATATCTCCATCCAATTTGACATAATTGAGATTGTGTTTCCCGGCTTCGATTTCCAATGGATCCTCTTCATGGAGATCTCGAAACTTTTGTACGTCAGGATGTTTATACAAGGCATTGTCATCGATAGAGACTTTCCCATCTAGGGCAATGAGGCGCTTATCCGTCGTGATCACCAAAGGATTGATCTCGACCAACGACGCATTTTTTTCCATGAATAACTGATAGAGATTGCCCAACATTTGGAAGAATGGCTTCATGACAGCCGGTTCGAGCGCAGGGAGACCTAGGCCAAACGCCAGGTTCCGGCCATTGTATCCTTGGAATCCCACTGCAGGATCGATAGGCTCTTTGAGGACTTTTTCCGGCGTCTGCTCTGCCACTTCTTCGATTTCCATTCCGCCTTCGGTACTCGCAATAAACGTCGGAAAACCGGAATCACGATCTACGAGAAGGCTCAAATAAAGTTCCTTGTCGATTCCCGCGCCTTCTTCGATCAGCAGACGACGAACCTTTCGTCCCTTGGGTCCGGTTTGGTGTGTGACAAGAGTCTTTCCCAGCAGTTCCTGAGCCAGGGCTGGCACTTCCTCTTTTTGCTTGGTGAGTTTGACCCCACCAGCTTTTCCTCTCCCCCCAGCATGAATCTGAGCTTTTACGACATAGACGGGCGTGTCTAATACCGAGGCCCACTTCTCTGCGGCCCGGGCATTCTTGATTTCTTTTCCTTTGGGCACAGGAATCCCAAATTGTGCGAATAACTGTTTAGCCTGAAATTCATGAATATTCATAATCGTCCTTTGTGTAAAAGACCCCTTCGCTTTAACCCCTCCTTACAAGGGAGGGAATTCATGACCACTAGCTTTGACGGGTGTAAGCCGGAAGAACCATGGGCGAGGTGACTGATGCCCCATTCCGGCTCTTTTGTGCTTCAACATGAAACTGTTCGACATGTTTCATGGTCAAGGAACCCTGTTCCATGGATTTCGCCCGTTGGGCTGCGACGGTACCCGTGCGTTTTCCGAACACCATAAGATCCAGCAGAGAATTGCCCATGAGCCGATTCCGACCATGCAACCCTCCGGACGCTTCCCCCGCCACAAACAGATTGGCGACTGGAGTTTCGCCCTGAACGTCAATCTTCACTCCGCCGTTTTGGTAGTGAAGGGTGGGATAAATCAAGACAGGGTCTTTTCTGATATCGACACCGTATCGTTCGTACTGCCGTACCATTGCGGGGAAATGTTTATCCAAGGTTCCCTCGCCATGTTCCGCGTCCAACAAGGGAGTATCCAACCATACCCCCAACCGGCCCGAGGCGGTCCGTACCCCCCGTCCTTCCTCACATTCCTTAATAATGGATGAAGATACGACATCGCGAGTATCTAATTCATTCACAAACCGTTCACCTTTGGCATTCACCAAATGCCCACCCTCGGATCGAATGCCTTCTGTGACTAAGGCACCGACCAGTTGCTCAGGATACACCCCGCCGGAAGGGTGATACTGAAAGGTATCGATTTGAACGAGGGGCACACCCATACGGTAAGCCATCACCAGAGCATCACCGGTCGCACCATAATGGTTGCTCGTGGGAAATCCTTGGATATGAAGCCGGCCTATCCCTCCAGTCGCGAGGATGACGGTCTTTGCGGCAACGACCACATAGCGCTTATTGTCTAAATCCTGGAGTACCGCCCCAGTACAGCTTCCGTTGCCATCACTTAAGAGCTCAACGGCCGCTCCGAATTCCAACAATGGAATCTTTTGATTCAGCACCTCATCCTTCAGCACTCGCATAATCTCCAAACCCGTATAATCCGAGCAGGTGAGCAGTCGTTCTTTCGAACTGCCTCCCCCTTTTTTCACATGGAGATTACCGTCTGCTTGACGATCGAATAAGACGCCTAATTCCAACAACCATTTGGCGATTGATGGCCCTTCCTCGACCATGACCTTCAGCAAGTCATGATCATTTTTCATGTGCCCACCCTTCAGCGTATCCAGAAAATGCTGAACGGGCGAATCATTGGGAGCGACCGCAATCTGCATCCCCCCTTGCGCCATCACGGAATTGGAATCACCCAATCGTAACTTCGTGGCTAAGAGGACGTTGGCTCCTTCCGCATGAGCATGAAGCGCGGCAGCGCACCCGGCACCGCCACCTCCAACAACCAACACATCCACGGAATATTCTGGTGTGAGATCGAGATCTGAGGGTACCTGGCTCTCCCCTTCTAGCAGGGTCGCCACTTCGGTCACGGTCGATTGACCGGCGTTGGGCCCGAACTTTATGGGGCGATAGGCTTCGGTTCGATGATCGGGATGGTATTTTTTGATGAGCGCTTGACGGTCAGCGAGTGAAAGCTTTTCGATGGTTTGCGATCGACGGGCATCTCTGGTCTTATGGACCAGGTCATGTTGGGCACGATAATCCATGAGACAGACAGGTTTCCTTATGACTTAATCGTGGCAGAGGTTTTTTGGAGTTCTTCATCCGATAACTGCAACACCCTATCCCAATCCTCCTGGTACTCGCCATCCGAGATTTCTTTGATGCGTTTGTCCAGTCCTTCAGGTTTTTCAGTGAAATGGGCTCCCTGGACCCTACTGGAATACAGCGCCACCAGATTGGGAGAAATGTCAGCGATACACACAGGGGCACACATCCCGCACATGACACAATCCATGAACATTTCCGAGACGGCTTGAAAGTCCCCGAATACCGCCTTCCACACTCCCTCCCGCACATCGATGGATTGAGGACAGGCTTCTGTACAGGCATTGCAATTCCGGCATAACGGAGCTTCCGGATACAGTTCAAATAAATCCTGCTTGGGATCCTTTAAATTCCGAATATCATAGATGGCCTTTCGTGCAGGAAAGGCGGGCATGAAGGAAAAGGACATGCCATCTTCCACAGCCATGGAACACGCCAAACAGGTTTTGACTTTCGGATCGTCTTTAGTCCGGTAATAGGTGGCACAGGCTCCACAGAATCCCCCTAGACATCCTGCCCCACGAATCACTTCCTGCCCCGAATACCACAAGGCTTTCATCAAGGTGATCCCTGCTGGAACCTGAAAGGGCTTCCCTTCAATTTCCACCGTCACCATCTGAGGCTGAGTGGCTTGATCTTGTTCGACGATATCTTGTGGATTACTCATATGCGTGGGCCGCGTTACTTTCTTCTGTTGAAAGGAGATTCTCCCCTCCTCTAGGTAAGGAGGGAAGAATCGGTCGTTTAATTCAAGGCGTTCAGAGCAGACCCGGCTTTAAACCAATTGATCTGGGGTTCGGTCATACTATGATTCGCCTGGATCGTCACATCCCCCCCACCCTTTTTATGAATGGTGATGGATATGGGTTTTCCTGGAGCCAAATCCTTCAACCCGGTCACACTGACCCGGTCTTCCTGGTCAATTTGATCGTAGTCAGCGGGATTCGCGAAGGTCATAGGCAGAATCCCCTGCTTTTTCAAGTTCGTTTCGTGGATTCGAGCAAAGCTCTTGGTCAGCACGGCCTTCACTCCGAGAAAACGGGGTGACATCGCCGCATGCTCACGACTGCTGCCTTCTCCGTAATTTTCATCACCAACCACGAACGAGCCGACGCCTTTAGACTTGTAATCTCGAGCAATCGAAGCCGGTGTTTGGTTGGACTCCCCGGTTAACACATTGTTGGCTTTCCCCGCTTCACTTGTAAAGGCATTGTTCGCGCCAAGGAACATATTGTCACTAATTTTATCCAAGTGCCCACGGAACTTGAGCCAGGGACCGGCTGGAGAGATATGATCGGTCGTGGTTTTTCCCTTGGTTTTCAACAATACGGGAAGATTTTCAAAATCATTCCCATCCCAACGCGGGAATGGCTGGAGCAGTTGCAATCGTTCGCTGGTGGGAGGAAGATCCACTTCCAACCCTTCTCCATTCTCCGCTGGAGCGATAAATCCTTCTTCTCCTTTGGCAAAGCCTTGACTAGGGAGCTCCTCGCCTTCTGGAGCTTCCAATTTTATTTCCTTTCCGTCAGCCGTTTTAATCGTATCCTTCAGAGGATTAAATCCGAGATCTCCTGTCAGCGCATATGCCGTCACTAACTCAGGGCTTGCCAAAAATGACAGGGTATCCGGAATACCATCATTCCGGCCCGGGAAGTTCCGGTTAAACGTACTGACGATGGAATCCGCTTTTCCTTTCACCCCATCGGCACGCTTCCACTGTCCGATACAAGGCCCACAGGCGTTCGCCAATACGGTAGCACCCATTTGCTCGAAGGTTTCCATAAACCCATCCCGCTTCATGGTGTGGAAGATCCGTTCCGAACCTGGCGAGACCAAAAACGCGGTTTTGGCCTTGAGCCCGGCCTTCAACCCTTGCTTGGCAATATGGGCGGAACGCCCGATGTCTTCATAGGAAGAATTCGTACAGCTTCCCAATAAGGTGGCTTTAAGTTCCACCGGATATCCTTTTTCTTTCGCTTCTGCGGCGAGTGCCGAAATCGGACGGGCCAAATCAGGGGAGTGCGGCCCGACCACATGTGGCTCCAACGTAGAAAGGTCAATTTCCACGACCTCATCAAAATAAGTTTCAGGCGACTGATACACTTCGGGATCGGCCACCAACATGGCTTTGTTTTCTTCAGCCAATTTGGCGATGTCGGCGCGCTCCGTAATATTTAAATAATCCACCATCTTTTGATCGAAGGGGAATACGGAGGTTGTCGCACCCAACTCCGCCCCCATATTAGTAATGGTCCCCTTCCCGGTGGCACTGATGGTTTCCGCGCCAGGGCCGAAATATTCAACAATCTTGTTAGTCCCACCTTTTACCGTCAGCTTCCCACAAATATACAAGATGACATCTTTAGGGGAAGCCCATCCATTGAGCTTTCCGGTGAGTTTCACACCGATCAGTTTGGGATGCAGGACTTCCCAAGGCAGGCCAGCCATCACTTCACCGGCATCAGCTCCACCGACGCCGATGGCTAACATACCCAACCCCCCACCGTTGGGAGTATGTGAATCAGTCCCGATGATCAGCCCACCGGGAAACGCGTAATTTTCGAGCACCACTTGGTGAATGATACCGGCCCCCGGTTTCCAAAACCCGATTCCATATTTTTTCGCTGCAGATTCTAAAAAGTTATAGACCTCACGGTTTTCTTGGTTCGCAATCATGAGGTCTTTTTCGGAACCCATTTCGGCTCGAATCAGATGATCGCAATGAATCGTACTCGGAACGGCCGCTTTTTTCTTTCCGGCCTGGATAAACTGCAACATGGCCATCTGGGCAGTCGCATCCTGCATGGCCACTCGATCGGGCCGCAGGGCGAGCATCGCCTTTCCCCGTTCCCACTTTTGGGTCTCAAAGTTATCGGCATGACTGACAAGGATTTTTTCCGCCAACGTTAATGGGCGTCCAAATTTTTTCCTGGCACTTTCCACCACACCTGGCATTTTGGCATACAGTTTTTTGACCATATCTACGGACATAACACGTTCTCCTGGTTTCAGTTCATGGTTGACTTGCGACCGATACTCGTAAATTCCTCAACACTACTTTAACGGCGGTACGGCCCGACGTTTGGGCGACGCATAATTGACCAGATAATCAAACAATCGGATAAGCCGGCTGCCCTGTCGCTTTTGATCAGTCCAATGACCAATCATTCCGATGGTTCTGGCAAGCACGAAGAAACCATTCAGGCTATCCACCGGGAAACCAATATCGACTAAGACCGCCGCCATCGTCCCATCTACATTAAGAATTAAATTGTCTTTTTTGACGGTCGTCACTTTTTCAACTTCCAGGGCAAAATCCAAATGTGGGGTCTTGATATCTAGACTTTTGACATAACCTACTAATTCTTTGACCCGTTTATCCGGGTTCTTCAAGCTCTTTACCCGGTGGCCGATTCCCGGCACTGGCCCCCAGTTTTTCTTCATATAGGCCAGAAAATCCTCGACCGACATCTGATTGTCGATGGCATACTTGAACCAACGACCCGCATCGGTCACCGCTCCACCAAAACGGGGGCCAATCATAATCATGCCGGCGGCCACGGCTTGCGACAATCCAATGCCCGCACAGGCAGCAATGACCGTCGTCAACGCGCCACTGACGCAAGGCCCATGATCCGCGGATAACATCAGAATCCGTTTGATGATTTCCGCTTCTTGCTTGGACACCAATCGGTTATCCCACAATAGTCCAATGATGTGAGGGATATCATACCCCGCGTTAATCAATTCCGAAGCGGGATATCCTTGGTAATAGGGTTCATCGCCGCGATCATCACTGATCGTGGTGCGGATAAGTGGGGCCACCAACACTTCTCCGGCTTTTTTCGCTTGATCAACCGTTTTGGGAAGACGCGGCAAATCCGCCTCGGCCAAATCAGGAATAGGTTGGACTTCTCCGCTCTTCAGTAACTCCTCATGGGTAGCTTTGATGGCGGGCCCCAATGCTCCAAAGGTATCTGGGACAAGCGCCCCAGACTTTTTGAGCGCTTCGGACTTCGCCCGAGCCGATCCCTCACCCTTTAATCCCTCTTTGGCTCCTGCGTGGCCGAATTTCATGCCTTTAGGGAGGCTCTCTTGGCAAAAACCCGAGACGACGGCGAGTAATTTAATCCGACGCTTCTTCGCTCCATACCATTCAGCAGCCCGTTCTTCCAAGTCTCCACCCATCTCTCCGACGATCACGACCGCTTTGGTTTGTGGGTCGTTCTCAAACATCTCTAAGTAGCTGACATAGTCGGTCCCTGGGTAGGCATCGCCTCCAATACCGATGGCAGTCGTAATTCCATCAGCAAATTGTGAACAAATCCAGATAATTTCATTCGACAACCCACCGGATTTAGTGATGACCCCAAAAGACCCGGGACGGTACAGCTTACAGGCCACCAGGTTATCGAAGGCTCCACCGATCACACCCAACCGACATTCTCCAGCCGACACGACTCCGATCGACGAAGGGCCATTAAAGATTTTTCCCAACTTCCTGGCATGTTTTCCTAGTAACTTGGAATCTTTTTCGGGAACCCCCTCGGTAATCATCGAGACGGTTTGAATCTTGGGGTCGTTCAAGGCATCCATGGCCCCTTCATAGGCTCGATTGGCTCCGATATAGACCAGGCTGGTGTTGATTTCCGGATGATTCGCGGTGGCTTCGGCCACGGTCTTATAAATGGGGATCGCGACAAGTTCCGTCCCACAGACGACTTCATTCGTTTTTCCCGCATCTGGCGGATAGACAAATGCGGACACATTCAACGGTTGCTTAATCATGTACCGGAACTCAGCCATGCGGCGGGCAGCATTCACGCCAGCCAGGCCGCCCTGAATGACGACATGTGTGTCTTTGGTAGCAAGAATACTCATTGATACAGTCTCCTAATGTTCTTCAAGTTCCAAAATTTTATTTTCCCGCCATCGCCATGTCGACGATGTCCGTCAACGGCGTGGTGCGGTCATAGACATGAATATCAAAACCTTCATCCTGCAAGGCACGCATGGCAGCGAGCCCTTGTTTTTCATTGGGCCCACCACGGCGAACCCAAATTTTCACGCCATCCAACTTACCTTCGCTTTTGGCCTTTCGGAACGCATTGATAATCCCACCAAACGTTTTTTTCACGTCGGTAAAGTTCGCGATGGCTCCGCCCACGATAATATGTTTGATATTCGGTAACGAACAGACCTTGTCGGTAAGGACTTCAACAGCCCAATCGGGAGGATCTCCCGAATATTCGGCGTAATTGGCGAGTTTTCCACCACGGGCTACAACCGCATCGGAGTAATAGACGCTCGCGCCACCGCCAGCGGGTAACATCGCGATGTTGCCCCCGGGAATTTCGATGAGTTTGACTGATCCCTTGACCTTGGCATCCACCGCCATGACTTCTTCTTCATTCTGGGTATAGGCACGCCCAAATTCAGCGGCAAAGGGAAAGGTCCAGTCCTTATGACGGAACTTGGCATCTCCATCCAGGAGCGTCACCGCATCCAAAGCCACAAGGTTACCCGCGTTATCCTTCACCACCGGGTTAATTTCCAGATACTGGGCATCTTCATTGTCAAAGCAGGTGAACAGTTTCTTTAAAAACTCCGCCATCTTTTCGGCGGTGTCTCCCGTGAAGCCTGCATCTTTGGCTAATTTTGATAATTCGGCATCCGAGGGAGACTCTCCGATATCCACCAAAATTCGTTTGACATTATCCCAGTTTTCCTCGACCTCAATCCCACCGTAGGTGGTGGCCATGATTTCCACACCATCTCGAGTGGATTTTGCCGAGGCATAATATTCTTCTTTGTGATCGATAGCCTCTGAAACGATGACTTCTCGAATGGTAATCGACTCGACCGGCTTGCCTAACATCTCCTTCACCGCGGCTTTTGCCCCGGCTAAATCCAACCCGACCTTGACCAATCCGAGCTTAAATCGCGACCCCAAGGCTTCATGGGCCTTGACGACCAGTTTGCTCTTTTGAAGCCAATCATTAACCTTGGAGAGCTCCTCGAACTCCTCATTCGATGACACAACAACATAATTCGGGGTCGTAATGCCCCATTTTCGTAATAAGCCCATACCCGGGCCTTCAAGGACTTTTGCCATAATGCGACCCTTCCGTCAGGGAATAAAAGGTGATAGACAAAATCGGACCATCCCACCAGATCGTGGGAAATGGCATTGTACGAACGGATTTGCATGTCTGCAATCAATCAAAAGACCCATTTTTTTATTCACAAAAGTCCAGAGAAAAGAGGAGGTCAGGCCGTGCTTTTTGGGGTAGCTGAGAGTACAAAAACTGTTTATTTTCAATTACATTTGAATAATTACCTAGAGGATTTCTAGCTTGCCCATTCTTGCCATTCGGTTAAAGGTACGGTTTTGGATGAGAAGAATTGAAGGCTAGCCAACTGATTGGGGAGATTCTAAGAAGTACCGGCGAATCGACAAAGGGAAAATGGAGCATTATGCACAAAAGTTGTGCATAGCTTTAAAGAAGTTTTAGCCATTCATGACGGCTAACATTCGATCGACGACCTCTTTATTGCCAATGATCAGAGGGGTCCGCTGATGGATTTTCTCAGGGATAATATCCAAGATTGGCTGATTTCCGGAAGACGCCGCCCCTCCGGCTTGCTCGACGATAAACCCGAGGGGGTTGGCTTCATACATTAACCGAAGTTTTCCGGAAGGACTCTTGGATGTCGCAGGATACAGAAAGATCCCGCCCTTAAGGAGATTCCGGTGAAAGTCCGCTACTAACGAGCCCACATATCTAAGAGAATACGTGTGCCGCAATTCCTCTATGGCTTTCTGAGTACCGGGGGACAGATTTTTGAAATTTCCTTCGTTCGTGCTGTAACAGGAGTTTTTTTCCGGAATGCGAATATCCGGATTGGTCAGCCGGAATATTTCGTCAGCGGGGTCCAAGGTAAACCCTTGTACGCTCCCACGCGTGGCCACTACCATCATGGTACAAGACCCATACACGGTATACACAGCGGCGACCTGTTCCCGCCCCTTCTTTAACAAGGTGGCTTCGGTAACCTTTTCATCGGCCTCGCGTTTCCAAATCCCGAATATCGAGCCGATACTCACGGCTACATCGATATTCGACGAGCCATCCAGAGGGTCCATTTGAACGACGTATTGATGTTGCGGACTCTCTCCTAATACCTGGACCGTCTCCTCCTCCTCATCTCCAATGGCTGCCACCCGCCCACATTCTCGTAAGGCGTGAATGAGAGTTTGGGAAGAGAAGGCATCTAAAATTTGGACCACCTCACCCTGAACATTGGTCTCTCCGGTCGTTCCCACAGCCTTTCCAAGGACCGCCGCACGAACCTTTGCCTGAATCTGTTGTGCCCCTGATGCTATAGCGGCAATGACGGCCTCAAGCCCGTCATATTCCTGAGACTCCTTCCAAGAATTCACTGAATGTTCAGTTAACGTGATAAACATGGAGAAAGTCTATCTGGCCACTTAAAATCCGTCAATTATGACCATTCCATTAACCAGTGTTGATTCACAACAATGTTACCGGGAGGTCAGTTCGTAGACATACACTTTCTTTTCTTGCCCCGGTACGTGTTGGGGAAGCCAATTGAGAGCGATGGGTTCAACGGCAAGTGAAAATTTTGGGTGGAAGGCACGTTCGATCGTATCCAATCCCAATCTATTGGGATCACAGAAAAGGGCTTTCCCTCCTTTGGCCAACATCTGTTCCAAGAGGAAAGAAATTTCAGGAAGGATATTCTCGTCATAAAACACTTCGCTCCCTAGCACCAAATCATAGCGTTTGTCGAATTTCTTTCTATCAGACCAATCCAAGGTACACGTGGCATAGTTCCTAATGCCGTTCAATTGACAGGTTTCTTGTACCGCTTGGAGAGTAAGCGGCACCATGTCTGAAAACATGGTAAAGGCTCCGAGGTTTGCCGCCACAACCCCGGGAAGCCCTGTTCCGCAGCCAATTTCCAGAACTCTCATTCCGGCCAGTTTGGTTGGAAAAAATTGATAAACGAGATGTCTTGACAACGCTACCGAGGAAGGCCAGATCCGATCCCAATATCCCCAGCCCAACGATTCCCCATCCCGTTTCTCTACCGGAACCTCGGCAGGAATATCTCTTTTGGTTTTAACCAGGATGTTGATCTTCCCTATCTTAGGAAGGGTGATCGTTTGTACGCGGCTCATGGGAAATTCTTTTGGGGATGAAATCGGGCCACTCTCAACATATCTCATCCGAATCACGAAGCACGGTACATACCACTCGGCGCTCAGTTCGAGGCCCATCGAATTCGCAGAGAAAGATATTCTGCCAACGGGACAAGCCCAACTGCCCATCGATCACCGGGATGGTTTCCGAAGGCCCGACTAACCCGGCTTTCAGATGCGCATCACCGTTCCCATCCTGGGCATCGTGAAGCCACACGCCTGAGGGAATGAGTTTTCGCAAAAAATTCACCACGTCCAGCTGGACACTATCATCCCAGTTTTCCTGGATCATGATGGCGGCCGTCGCCCCCTGGGCATACACCTGAACGATTCCGTTTTGCACGAAGCTCTGGGTCAAAATATCCCGTACGGCTTCGGTGATATCCACCAGTTCTTCATGTTTTGTGGTTTTCAGCGTAATCGTCTGCCTCATACAACTACCTTTTGGAAGACGTGCTTTGGGCCTCGACCGAATGGGGGTTAGGCAAGAGACACTACTTCACCACCACGTCAACAGAGTCAGCAACAGTCACCATATCATGATCATGCGTGGCCACTTTTACCGTGATCGTATGTCGTCCCGGTGAAACATCGCTGAACGTTCCCTTAAACCCTTTTTGATACTTTCCATCCATGTAGACATGGACATGATCGGCCATCATCCCTTTTCGGAAAGAATACACGAGATCAAAGGTACTCCCCACCTGAGCCCCGTTTTGTGGAGAAGTAATCGTAATAGCCGACCCATCATGCACTTCCAGTTGCTTACCTGCCCAAGCCAGGTGTGGCATTCCTAGGATCAGAAACCCAATAAGAAGTTTTGTACAATAAGACATCATCAACCTCCTTCGCCATTCATGATAATCTTTGAATCTCTTTCTTTGAGAATTGTAATCTATCCGATGGAAAGGTGAGAAGAGGGCCCCAGCAAGAAACTCAACAGACCTTGAATAGAGATTTCCGATAACGAATGGCCCAAAGAGATGCAAGTCTTCGATCTGACAAAACCCAAAATTTTTCTATACGTGATTCCCTTCACCCGTGCAAACCAACCATGAACCGAATACTAAGAATACTGGTAATGTTCATTACGCTCACGACCATTGGCACAGGAAACCTGTATGGTTTTCAAGAAAAAATCGATTGGCTGTGGAATGACACCAGGCCCACTGCCCGGCAAGGTCCGACTTGTTTAAAGTATATCGTCAAGGCTTATCCCATACGAATCCTGCGAGGAAGGGTCTCAGGACGTGCCTGTATTGAGAAAGCTGTGGTCTCATATCAGAAAGGAGACCACGAGGAGGCATTTGGTTGGATATTAGGGGGTTATTGCCATGACCGCCTGGTACGGGTAGACCTGGTCAAGCATGCACCAAAGGTCATGGAGTACGTGGTAGAACAGTATGGGAATAAGGTTTCACAACCGTTTTCTCAATAATTCCATCAATCAGTTAAACCACCGTTTCAGCGCCCTCTTGAGTTCGGGCGTTCCCTGGAGGCTGAGAAAACGTTCGGCCATCCCTTGCGAGATGGGAATATAGTTTTCCGACGTATAGTAGAAAATGCACATGACGGAGGACCCGCAGTTATGACATTGTCCCAAATCAAAATCGGCTCCTGCTGCGGAGCCCAAGTCCGCAACGGACTCCCATGACATGTGCTCACAACAGGTGGGTCTTTTTTCTTTCTTTTCTTCTTGAGATCCCGGCATACCAACACCTTCTTAAAAGGACCCGGGGCAAATCGGGAATGAGTCCAATTGGGGGATCGCTCCTTTGATTTATTCAAACGGTATCCGAAAATATACAAAATAACCACAAAAAAAGCCGGGCTCCCTCAGGAGCCCGGCTTGGTCTTTGTCAGAACTCTAAAAAATACTTTCTCTGACTTTAATTCAAACTCCCCACAATCTTGTTGAGGGTGGCGCTGGATCGCATTCCCGCGGCTACCTTGGCCGGATCAGGATGGTAATAGCCACCGATATCAACGGCCTTTCCCTTGATCGCTTTCATTTCCTCAAGAATCTTATCGAGATTAGCTTCCAATTCTTTCGCAACCGGACCAAACTTGGCCTTCAAATCTGCATCGTCGTTTTGTGCCGCAAGTTCTTGCGCCCAATACAATGCTTCGTACACATGGCTTCCCGCATTGTCCAATTCTCCCAGGACCCGTCCCGGCGATTTGCGGTTGTCCATGAGTTTCCCTGTCGCACGATCCAACGTATCCGCCAACACTTGGGCTTTTTTGTTGTTTTTGAACCGACTGAGGTGGGCAAAGGATTCTGACAAGGCTAAAAATTCACCGAGGGAATCCCAGCGCAAATGCCCTTCTTTGACAAATTGCTGGACATGCTTCGGAGCAGATCCTCCGGCGCCGGTTTCAAAGAGCCCACCGCCATTAATGAGTGGGACAATCGATAACATTTTGGCGCTCGTCCCCAGCTCTAAAATCGGGAACAAGTCGGTGAGATAATCCCGGAGCACATTCCCGGTGGCCGCAATCGTATCCTTCCCTTCCTTCGCCCGTTTCAAGGAATGCTTCATGGCATCCACCGGTGCCATGACTTGGATATCCAAACCACTCGTATCATGATCCTTCAAATACACGTTCAGTTTTTCGATCAGCTGTGCGTCATGGGCGCGGTTTTTATTCAACCAGAATACCACGGGCATTCCAGAGGCCTTGGATCGATTGACCGCCAGTTTTACCCAGTCCCGAATAGGAATATCCTTCACGATACAGGAACGGAAAATGTCTCCCGTTTCGACTTTTTGTTCATGCAAAACATTGCCGGATCCATCGATCAGTCGAATAGTCCCGTCACCAGGAGCCTCGAAGGTTTTATCATGTGATCCGTATTCCTGTGCTTTTTGGGCCATCAACCCCACGTTCGGAACGCTTCCCATCGTAGCCGGATTAAATTCCCCGTTCTCCCGGCAAAAATCTACGACCGCTTGGTAGATCCCGGCATAGGACCGATCAGGGATCATGGCTTTCATATCGTGTTCTTTGCCATCGGGCCCCCACATCTTACCCCCGACACGAAGGGCTGCCGCCATCGAGGCATCGATGATGATGTCACTCGGCACGTGCAAATTGGTAATGCCCTTATCCGAGTCCACCATGGCCATGGTCGGTCCATTTTTTAATGCCGCCTCAATGTCCGCTTTGATTTCATTTTGTTGGGCTTCAGGGAGTTTGCCGATCTTGGCATAGACATCGCCAAGTCCATTGTTTGCATTGACTCCAAGTTCGGCAAAAGTTTTTTCATGCTTCTTGAACACGTCTTCAAAATAGACTTCCACACAATGGCCGAAGATGATGGGATCCGACACCTTCATCATCGTGGCTTTCATATGCAGGGAGAACAACACATCGGGTTGTTTTTTGGCTTCGGCCACTTGATCTTTGAAGAATTGCCGTAAGGCTTTCACGCTCATCTTGGTCGCATCAACGACGTCACCTTTATCTAAGGTCACGTTATCTTTCAAAACTTTGGTGGATCCATCGGCACCCACGAATTCAATTCGGCCTTTTCCGGCCGTTTTATCCGTGATCGTCGTGGATTTTTCATTCTCGAAGAAGTCCCCCCCGGACATGCTCGCGACGTGTGTTTTAGAATCTTTGGTCCATTTCCCCATCTTATGAGGATTTTTCTGAGCATATTGTTTGACTGAGGTGGAGGCTCGCCGATCGGAGTTGCCCTGACGAAGAACCGGGTTGACCGCACTGCCCTTCACCTTGTCGAATCTGGCCTTGATGTCTTTTTCTTCATCGGTTTTAGGATCTTCCGGATAATCGGGAATGTCATATCCTTGAGATTGCAATTCTTTCACACAGGCTTGAATCTGCGGGATAGAGGCACTGATATTGGGAAGTTTGATGACGTTGGATTCAGGGGTTACGACAATCTCTCCCAATAGGGCCAGATCATCAGGTTGCTGTTGCTCCGGCTTCAGTCGTTCCGGGAATTGAGAAATGATACGACCGGCCAAAGAAATATCCTTGGTACCAACGTTGACCCCCGCCGTTCCGGCAAAAGCTTGAATAATCGGCAAGAACGATCCACTCGCCAATTCTGGGGCTTCATCGACTTTGGTGTAAATAATATCGGGCTGTGCTGACATAGTTTGGCCTCCCAAATTTAAATAACTGATTGACCCATTTTCCTGAATAAGGAGAAACGGAGCACGTTTCCCGCTACGAAATTTACTAGAGGAGGAATCTTAATTGGAAATGTGAGAACCAACAATCAATCGAAAGACCCAGATTTGCAGGAGAGACTAAAGACCCAGATGGGGGTCCATTATTTTTTGATTCCTGGACAAAAATGAGAATTACCCATAAAAATCAACAGGTTCCATCTGGGCCATATCTTTGGTTTTTTCTTTTTTTCAATTGACCCATTGCTGTTATGGTGAAGGATATTGCGGCTGGATCAATTTAAAGAATTTGCCGCCAGGCGAGAATGTGAACCGGAATCATTCGAAGACTGTCTCCAATGGGGCAGGTATCCAGGACCATCCTGACACTATCATGTAACACCTGGACCGTCTTCGCATACAAAGCCCCCTCCACATCCATTGATCCCGTGCCTCCACTAAAGACGACTTGGCCAGATGCCACGATCAAGCCCTTCCAAAAAAACGGTGCCGAGACCCGTACATCTCCCTTAACCAGCAACATGCCATAACCCGTGACTTGTGAAACATTCAATGTCCCACTCAATGGTTCCGCATACACGATCGCTGGGGAGGCATGCGAGCCCAGGTTCATACCTTGAATATTGGCTGTTGCGGGGATGGCCTGTCGATTCAATTGCTCAATCTCATGATCAAGATTTATCGCTGAGGAGACAGTCTGAGGAATAGAAGGAGTTCCCATCAATGTTGCACCTCCTGTTACCTTTCCCCCTGGGGCCAGTGCGATCGGGGCCCGGCCAGTCGCCAATTTTCCGCATTGATCGATCCCCTCAATAACAATCGTCGAACCAGACAGGACCAAACCCTTCTCAATATACATCGTTCCCCAAATCGGGGGCCCAGGTTGATGCGCAACATCAATCTGGAGTATCGCCTCTGCTCCCTCTACTTGCCCATGACTCGTAATGATCTCGATCGGAACATAGATGGTAGGGCCTAAGGAAGTGAACGGTTCCGGCCTGTCAGATGAAAGCAACGGGTATCCAAAGTGCACCAATTCTCCACGATTAGTATAGGTATGAACGACGGTGGACCCATCAAGATCCTGATAATGAGGAGCGGCTACCTGGTGCCCTGTCCGTTCGGCATCGAATTCCGTCTTATGACGGACCTTGACCCAATATGCCAAATCCCCTTGAACACTATTGGCTTGGATGACGGTATTGGTGAAATCTCCTTTTTGTGGGACAAAATTGTCCCAAGATCCCTCATACTCTGGATCAAATGCCGAGTTCCAGTTTGAATCCGTCAACACATAGGCCGACCAATGATATTGGAGAGGAATGGCTAGGTCCCCGACATACCATGCATTGGAAAGGGGGCTGCCAGTTAACCGATGCTGAACCTCTGCTAACCCCGCTTCAGCTGCATAAAAAGTCTGCGCGGACCTCCGATAATTTCCACTGATTTGAAGGTCTGTCGAGGTAGAGTACAGTATCGTGCTTCCCAACACACCCACCAGGACTACCAGAATAAGCGCAGCGATTAAGGCCGTGCCTCGTGAGCACATCCGTCGAAGTTCCTTATGGTTCTCGCCGACCCTCATTTTTGTCCCGGTTCTCCAGCATAATAGTTTTAGGATTGAAGGTTCCTTGGTGTAACCCTCGAATATAGAGTCAGGGTTCGATATCCCCTGTTCTTGGGGTACGAGGGATCGGGATGTTCGGTACGAGCCCTTACTGAAAACGCGATGGTTCGAATGGCAGTGGAATCGGTCGTCCCCATCCCTTTCTTATCCAGAAATTGGAGGGAAAAAGATTCAATGTGTTCAACGAAGGGTTGATTGCCCCCACCAGTATTCCGACGAAGGGTTTTGGTCTTAGCATCATACATATACATGATAGATTCATGGGCATCCCGAAGAGTCCCATTTCCATTCAGGTCAGCTTTAATGATGAGCCGATCCGGATCATACGTCACACCCAAAAAGTCATTTTGAAGATTTCCATCCCGATTTATTCTCGCAGGATCATACCCTGCCATCAGGACTTCACGGCCCATCACATCCATCACCACTCGAACACGCTGTTGCATCTCAAGAAGGTCTTCCCGGAGATGTTGAGCCTTGAGCTCTCGAACATACAGGGTATAGACCGCACCAAGGGTAACGAGGCTAAGGCCAAGGGCGACCACGACCTCAATCAGGGTAAAACCCTGGAGGGGACGCTTCAAAAACCCAAACACACGGTACCAGTTAATTCAAAAAATAGGTGGTGAGGGAAGTGGCATGTGTCCCTTGGTCCCAATGCAGGGTCACGGAGACCGAATGCAATCCAGCCAAGGGCGTATTGGGGGTTATCGTCAGTGTTCGTTGATGGTGTAAAGCCTCAGCCATAGACCCATAGGGCTCCACAACCGTGAGAGGAAGATTCAAGTCGGTTGGAATGCCCTCCCTGCGGATATCCTCTATTTTTTCCTGAGCCAAAGTGACCGCTCGCGTCATGTTTCGACCTGAAGTCATGCCGGAATGGGCGACGATCGATAATCCCGCAAAGCTCAACAATGTGATAAACACCACCACCATGGCAATGAGGACCTCCAGGAGAGAGACGCCTCGTTGACCACAAGCATGGGAAAACCTTTTGGCGAGAAGCATGATCACCCTAGGCAGCTTTAACCTTGATCCTGCCGGTTATACTAATCGTAATGATGCGAGCACCAGAAGAGTTGGACAGGCGAATAGAGCCAAAATGGTAGGCAGTCCCCCTCGGCATGAATGAAGGATTGTTATTGGCGCTGAGCGTGACGTCACGATACCGATCACGGATATCGATGATTTCGGTAGGTTCACCCTGGTCGATCTTTCCATTATTGTTGTGATCATCCAAGATCAGATATTGATGGTCATCGGGGAAAAAAATTCGTTGACGGTGCCGGGCGACCACTGCCTTCATTTTTGCCGCTGCTAAATCGGAAACGATTTGCCGCACCGCTCCATCCAACCTCCAAGTCGGCAACTGAGCCATGAGCCACCATTGCGTCCCAACCACCACCACTCCAAGAATACCTACGACAATCAACAACTCAATTAGGGTCATACCCTGCCAACTCCCTAGACTCGCCTCCGAATAGGGCCTCTCGTCTTTCCAGTCTTGCCTGGCCGATCTTATAACCATCCACCAAAGTACCACTGCCAGAGATCATTCCCCCATACCATCGCCACCAGAGACCCAAAAGCCAAATAGGGTCCAAAGGGAATATATTGTTCACGCTGCAGGATCTTTAACAGCAACAGCGATATCCCGATGAAGGCTCCGCTGACCGAGCCAAGAAACAACGCGATGAGAACCATCTTCCAACCCAAAAACGCGCCGACCATGGCCATAAACTTAATGTCCCCACCTCCCATGCCTTCCTTCCCAAACAAGATGGGACTGACCCAAGCTAACATCAATAAAATACCCCCTCCCACCAACAATCCGATGAGCGAATCCACCCACCCCGTTGGCAAAAGAAATGTGGCACACAACAGTCCGATGACAATCCCGGGGAGGGTAATCACGTCTGGGATAATTTGATGGTCCCAATCGATTACGGTCACGACGACAAATACCGAAAAGAGTCCGGCGTATATGAGGGTGGGCCATGTGAGCCCAAACCTCCAGACTATGAGGAGATAACCCAACCCATTGACGATTTCGATGAGGGGATAACGAAGGGGGATTTTTGCTTGGCAGTCCCCGCATTGGCCTTTAAGCCAAAGAAAACTCAGAACAGGGATATTCTGATACCACTTGATTTGAGTCCCACATTCAGGGCAACGGGACCGAGGGGAGACCACTGACTGACCTTTGGGTATCCTATGGATACAAACCGTCAGGAAACTCCCAAAGACCAGCCCTAGAATAAAGACCATGAACCCAATAATCCAGTGAGACATATATGCAACACTTTCCTTAGTACGTATGACCCGGGGTGTTCTACGTATATTTTCTGTTTACATTCAAATAAATGACCTGATATTCTCCCTTAGATAATTTGCCTAGATCGTTCACAGCCAGGGTAGTCATAACTAATCGACTCAATGCAGGAAAATGGAAAATCCACCTCTTAAACGCAAACGACCAGAAGCCCTGACCCAACGTGAGCAGGAAATCCTTCAACTCATCTGGTCCGGGTTGAAGAATAAAGAAATTGCCCAGCGGTTAAAAATTAGCGTCAAAACCGTCGAAGCCCACCGAGCCAACATGATGAAAAAAGTTCGGGTCTCGAATGCTGCGCAATTACTGAATGCTGCCATTCAAGAAGGGCTTATTCAGATTAAATAACCGACCTTTTTAAAGGGTCACCCTCTAGCCCCCCGCTGCCTTCGAACTTCGAAGAGTGCGACCGCAACGGCCACCGAAACATTGAGAGAGTTCATTCTCCCACACATCGGAATCCTTGCCCGAACATCGCACTTTTTCAACACGAGTGGACGAATGCCCTCTCCCTCGCTCCCAAACACCAGCGCGAGTGGCCCGGTTAAGTCAACCTCTGAATAGGGTTGCTCGCCATCTTGGTCAAGAGCCACGGTTGTCAGGCCTCGCTCCTGACAAGTTTCCAAAAATTTTCCCGTATTGGTGACTCTGGCAACCGGCACATACTCCAAGGCTCCCGCTGAAGCTTTCGCCACACCGCCAGTTAATCCCACGGCTCGATGTTTAGGGATCACGATTCCGTGCCCTCCGGCCGCATCCACCGAACGAACGATGGCTCCCAGATTATGCGGATCTTGAATATGATCGAGAACAACGAGAAAGGGATTGGGTCCCGTAGAGGAAATGGCATCCAGCAACTCTTCTCCGGAAAAAAGAGACTTCGGGGCGACCTGAGCCACCACACCCTGATGTTGTTGGCTTCCGGCGGTTTTGTCTAAACGGTCACGAGAGGCAACGGTGAACGGAATACGTTGCTCCTTGGCTAATTGCACAATTCTGAAAAAGCGCCCCTCCGTGCGAAGAACCCAGATGCGCTGAATCGCACGGGAACGCGACTGCAGGGCTTCCAGCACCACATGAAACCCAAACAGGGCATGCGGCGTTTCATCGTTTCCATCGTGTCGTGCCATCCGGACGGTCTTCCAATGTAATATTTTTTTCCGCTAATTCTTTCCTGACAAGATCCGCAGTGGCAAAGTCTTTCTTTTCACGGGCTTCTTTTCGACGTTGAATTTGTTTTTCAATCCATTCTTCAGAAACCTCATTCTTACCAATTGGAACTGGGTCAGGATTAATCTTTTGATCATATCCAAACTTCCATTCCTTATGAGGTATTTGAAAGAGCCCCAAGGGTTGCCCATATTTCTCAAGAGTGGCAATGGCCTTCTCCCCACCTTGTTTTGAAAGTCCTTTCACCAATAGTTTGTTCAATTCTCCTCGTAATTCATGAAAACAAGCCAAAGCTTTGGGAGTATTGAAGTCGTCATCCATGGCTCCGCTGAATTTTTCTGAAAAATCTTTGAGGAAAACCTCAAGATCCTGGTCCCCATTCCCTTCGGGTTTTGAGTCGGACTCTTCCAATCGTTGAATTAACCCATAAAAATTGTCCAAAGCAGATTTTGCTTCACTGATAGACTGGTCAGAAAAGTTCAAATCACTTCGGTAGTGGGTTGAGAGTAAGTAATACCGCAAGGCCTCCCCGGTCGTTTTTTCA
This sequence comes from Nitrospirales bacterium, assembly GCA_965223275.1. GTDB lineage: Bacteria > Nitrospirota > Nitrospiria > Nitrospirales > UBA8639 > Nitrospira_E. The sequence continues at coordinate 2,617,650 of OZ244992.1, read as the reverse complement.
TCGGAACACGGAGACTTTTCAAAGATCTCTTTAATGGTAAAAAAGTTTCCGAGTGATTTGGACATCTTTTCCTGATCGATCGTTACAAACCCGTTGTGAATCCAGTACCGCGCGAATTCTTTCCCGGTAAACGCACAAGATTGTGCGACTTCGTTCTCATGATGCGGGAAAATGAGATCTTTTCCTCCCCCATGGATATCGAATGTTGTGCCCAAATGCTTCACGGACATGGCCGAACATTCGATGTGCCAACCTGGACGCCCTTGCCCCCAAGGACTTTTCCATCCGGGTTCCCCTGGCTTTGAGGCCTTCCATAGCGCAAAGTCCATCGGAGCTTTTTTTCGTTGATCGACCTCAATTCTCGCACCGGCCATGAGTTCCTCTAGGTTTTTTCCCGATAGTTGTCCGTAGGCAGAAAATTTCTTGACTTCAAAGTACACATCCCCATCAATTTCATAGGCAAAGCCTTTTTCCACTAACCCCGAGATCATGTCCACGATGTCACCAATATGTTCGGTCGCCCGGGGTTCCACGTTAGGGGAAACAATTCCCAACCGATCCATATCCCGGTAAAAGGCCTTGATATACATGGCGGTCACGTCGGTCCAGGGAATACCATCTTTTGCTGCCCGATTGATGATTTTGTCGTCCACATCCGTGAAATTCCGAACATATTTCACCGCATGCCCCCGAAATTCCAAGTACCGCCGGATCGTATCAAAAACCAGCGCGCTCCTGGCATGACCGAGGTGACAGTCATCATAGACCGTGACTCCACAGACATACATGCTTACCTGTCCAGGCACTAACGGATGGAACAGCTCCTTTTTTTTTGTCTTCGTGTTGTAGAAATGGACAGACATGAGGTTTCTGTTTAAGGCGAAGAGGTATGATTCAGCTTTTTGCTTTGATGTTTAACCACCCAAAATCCTAAGACTAAGAGAACCACAAAAACAATGGTAAAGAGATTAAAATAGCCTTCAATCATCTCCTTCATCCAGGGACCCACTAATTGGATCGCCCCCGCCACGAGAAAAAACCTGGCTCCACGGCTGATGAGGGATGCCACCATGAAGGTTTTAAAGTCCACATAAAAAGCCCCTGCACTAATCGTAAAAATCTTATAAGGAATCGGCGTAAACCCAGCGATGAGAATGGCCCAGGCTTCGTATTTTTGAAAGTAATCGTGAACAAGGGCCATGCGTTCTTGCCCCATGAATTTCTGCGCAATGGGTCTTCCTCCGTACAAACCGATCGCGTATCCCAGGGCCCCACCGAGTACTGACCCGATCGTGGCCACAGTGGCATACCAAAGCCCAAGACTCGGATTCCCGAGCGTTAATCCGATAAGGAGCACATCCGGCGGGATAGGGAAAAACGAAGACTCTGCAAACGCCAAACAAAAGAGAGCCGGAACCCCGTACGGAGATTCCGCCCAGGATAACATCCAGTCATATAGCTGTTTACCCCACTCCATGACACCCCATTCTAATGTGTTCTTGAGTACTCAACGAGGGAAATCTAGCTAGCCTTTGACTTGGATCTTCTAGATCGAAGAGCGCTGGTACCTGATGAGGCTGATGTCTGTGCGTTCAAGGTTTTTGCCCATCTTGCAAGTGTATTGAGAGCCGCGTAATCGGTTAAATCCAAATGAAGGGGCGTGACGGATACATTCTGATGAGTCACCGCCTCATGATCGGAGCTCTTGGTCCGTCCCCACGAGACCCGTTCTCCCGCGATCCAAAAATATTGCTGCCCGCGAGGGTCAAATTTTTCTACGACGGGGTCATGGTATCGGCGTTGACTTAAACTGGTAAACTGAAAACCGGTGATCGCCTCCTTGGTCCCTTTCGGAACATTGACGTTTAATATCGTTCCAGGAGGAAGCCCGGACTTAAGGATTCGTTGAGCCAAGATTTCCGAATAGTGCGCCGCGGCAGCATAGGAACATTTGGTACTGTCCTCCAGCGAAACGGCCATCGAGGGCACTCCGTAAAGCATGCCCTCCAGGGCACCGGAAACGGTCCCGGAGTTGGTCACATCATCCCCTAAATTCCACCCTTTGTTGATACCCGATACCACTAAATGGGGTGGTTGGGATTTCAAGAGGTGACAAAGCGCTAGGGTGACACAATCCGCCGGAGTTCCATTCACCGCAAACCACCGAGGTTTGATTTTTCGCAATCGGAGAGGCTTATGCAAGGTCATGGCTCGTCCGACCGCGTTCTGGGTTTTTTCCGGAGCTATCACCCACACGTCTCCTAATGGATGGAGACCCCTCGCCAAGGCGCGAATGCCTGGGGCATGTATTCCATCATCATTGGTGACGAGAATGAGCGGCTTTGAAGAGGACGGCATAACGTATTCGTTATACTCTATCAGGACTGTTCAGTTAGAGGGAGTCTTTCCAGAGGGATAATTGAGACAAAGAAAACGCCCGTCCCACTGACCAGTGAAACGGGCGTTTTGATTTTGCGGTGACCGGTATGCTTGGCCAACGAGTTTAAATACTCTTCATGAATTCTGCCATGGCTGCCGGATCAGACGCCCCCATAATCGCAGACGGAGGCACCGTATTGGACTTTTTGCCCGTCAGGCCACATTCCACCTCATCCGTGATCATTTCCACCGGCATGGACATTCCCCCATAAACATGTGGTCCGGCCACAATCTTGGCATCGGAGAATCCATAGATGGCCGTCGCAATATCTTTCGCCAACCAACCGACGAAATTAAACTCGGGAACGACGATGAGCTTGGCTTTCCGACACAACTTTCTCAATTCGTTCGTCGGGAAAGGCCGCAAAGACCGGATTTTGATCAAACCGGCCTTAATGCCTCGTTCCTTACACTGACGGACCGCTTCACGGGACTGCGCAGCGGCACTACCCGAGGCAATCAGGAGCACATCGGCATCCTCCACATCCTGAGCTTCACACAATCCATCCATATAATAGTCAATATACTTTCGTGAACGTTCGACTGCGGCCCACACTTCCTGCTGCCACACACCATGAATGTTGTAGGCCATAAAGTTCGACTTTTGAACCGGAGCATCACGAGACAGCCGAGCCGGAGGATTCTCCGCATCCAACACGGGCACCGCTCCTCGATATGGATCCCGAGCCGGAAGCTTCAGCCCCCGATCCTGCATCGAACAGTAGCCTCGGGCATGGGTCACAAAGAACCCATCACAGCATACCGCGACTGGGAGCGTCACATCATTTTTCTCGCTGATGATGAATCCCTTCATGATAAAATCGAACAGATCCTGTTGGTTTTCAGAATGGAAGACCAACATCCCACAGTTTAAAAGATACGAAACCTCAATATTATCAGGCTGAATGGCTAACGGAGCATTAACAACACGGCAGGTAAACATCGCCACTGCCGGAAGACGATGCCCGGGCCACGAGGCAATGGGTTCGATCCCTCGCAAGGTCCCAGGACCAGCCGTAGCCGTAAACGCTCGGACACCGGCACGTGAAGCCCCGGCAATAGCTGACATCACACCGTATTCTTCTTCACCTCGATAGAATTCCTTGACGTAACCTTCCCCATACAAGACCCCGATTAATTGAAGCGTTTCACTTTGAGGGGTAATGGGATAGGCAACCGACATATCCACATTGGATCGACGGACCGCTTCCTTGGCCGCTTCACTGCCGGTAATAAACTCCCGCTCACGAGGAGCTTCAAAAAACATATAATCAGCAGACACTTCTTTCTGGCGCTTCGCTTCCCCATGAGGGTCTTTTCTTCCACCGTTGGACGAAGGTGGGGCAGGAGCACTGGTAATCGGATCACCCTGGGGATTGGTTTTGGTTTGTTCTTCTAGACCTTCACTCATGGCTCAATCTCCCCTAGTTAATTTAAGATGGCGTTGCCACCAACACGAGTTATGCTTCACTTTGCATGTGTTCGGCTTTATGACCGTAGGCCGCCGCATTACCGGCCACCGGATCTTCGATGCCGATGTCTAACGGATTCGTATGGGTTTTGCCTCCATGCACGCGAGATTGCAACCCGGTATAGCGAACATTCTCTTTACTCTCTGGCAATTTAATACCCATTTCTTCCCTGACCCTTTTAAAGACCGCCGCCGCTCTTCGAATTTTGGCGGCATCAGAATCCCTGACGGTAAACATGGCGTCTTCATGGCCCTGCTCAGCACAGATGGCGGATGTCCAGCAGTTGGTCCCCGCTCGAATCATCTTCAACGTCAGGTTGGCATAATGACAATGCACCCCGATAAAAATGCACGCTTCAATCTTATTCCCCCAAATGGTCAGATTGGGATGATTGGGATTGATGACTTCCTCCGGTTCAACTTTGGGGTATTTGGGCCGGTAGTCCGGCATGGGAATAATCAACACTTCGGGGATTTGGGCCGCCAGTTCTAAGACGGCCTTGGCTTTCTCCGCCGCATGGTCATTCCAATTCCATAAGACCAGGGGCCCCGGAAAAATGGTGGCGTTTTTTCTGGTTAACATCGTCCGCGCCATGGCCTCCATGGCTACCTCCTCCTCAACCAGATGACCAAACTTCAACCCCTTCCCGGTTTCGGGTGTCAAAACCCCCAGCTCGGCCGCGGAAGGAGGATGAAACCCTTGTGGCCCGGGAGCCACGATTGCTTCTTCAAGATCTTTGGTTAATTCCACGTTTCACTCCGATTCAAAAAAATGACGACAAAATATGTAAAAGACCCACGTTAATCCTGCCAGGGATTCGCTAACACCGCTTTGGTATTTTTCTCCTCGTAGGTGATATTTTGGGTCATGGCCGCATCTCCAATTTGGTCGATCATTTCCATTTTTATGGCATTATGCTTCGCCATGTTATCGCACACCCAGACACATTGTGCGCAACCTTTACATCGATCGACCGCCACATAGGCCGCCCCATATTTCAATCCCTTATCCTTTCCCGCTTCCGTGTCATATTGAATGGTATTCGCTTCCGGGCAGTATTGTGTGCACAACTTACAGCTGGTTGCCGCACAGATTTCTGTATCTATATTGGCGACTAAATACATCGACGGTCTCCTTTCAGGATGTGAATACTATGCACTCGCACTTGCAGTCGTTGAATCTGGAGTTCTGGCCCAACCATGTTCAACGCAATATTCCCACCCGGCTTTGACCACGGCGAGATTCTTTTCAATCAATTCCTGCTTTTTCTTAAACTTTCTCTCCACCACACTATCCAGGGCCGCCGTTCCACCCGACACAACAAATCCTTTTCCAAGGAACCGATCTTTCACGGCTGTCCCCGTGGCCTCTAAATTCGAAAGACCCGTAATCGCCCCGATGGCTCCGACCATCGCCATATTCGTGGCAAGGTCGATTCCGGCGACATCAAGCGACATTTGGGTAGCGGGAAGATAATAAATTTTGGCGTTTAAGCTTTTTAATTCCGCTTCATGATCTGCTTCAAGCTTCATAGGAACATTACTATTGATCAACACCACCCCATCTTCTTTCAACCCGTAGTAAAACGGGTTCGTGTAGCTTTTGCCGTGGGTAATACATTGGGGATGAAAAACCATCAAGATGTGCGGAAAGGTAATTTCTCCAATTTCATAGATTGGCTCGTTGGAGACCCGAACATAACTTTCCACGGGGGCCATTCGCTTTTCCGAACCATAAAACGGCACGATCGTACTTTCTCCACCGGCATTAATCACCGCGGTACTAAAAATATGTGAGGCCGTGACGACACCTTGCCCCCCAACGCCAGCCATGCGGATGTTAAAACGAATCGCCATAATGAACCTCCCTCTACCTAGAACTTAAGGTTGCATCCCTTTCCTCAACATTCGAACCCTTACTTCTTCGTGATCGCGGCAGCCGGCTTGGGAAGATATTCCTTATACCCATAGAGGGTTGCCAAATGCTCTTTTGCCTCGTCCGTAATATATTCAGAAAATTTATACCGATCATTCTCGACATCTTTGGCATCTTCCATCACCTTATCCGTCGGGATGGCATATTCAATATTGCAAGAAGTATAGGCCTGCACGTAAGACGGACCCACCTCCCGGGCAATCAGAACCGCCTTTTTAATGACACTTTCCACACGCCGTGGATTATTGGGCACCACCGTAGCGACATACGCACATCCTGCAACTTTGGCCATCCCAACCATATCCATTTTTTCAAACTTTTTCCCCAAGGGCGCCATTTTTAACACCTGCCCCTTGTTGGTCATTCCGCTTTCCTGACCACCAGTATTTCCATACACTTCGTTGTCCAGCATGATGGTAGTGAATTTTTCTTTTCTGAACCAGGAATGCAGCGTTTGGGCGAACCCAATATCTGCCATGCCTCCATCACCGGCCATGACGACCACGTCTTTCGGTTTATCCCCAAACCGTAAGCGCAATCCTCGAGCCAACCCGCTAGCGACTCCATTTTGGTCACCATAATTGCCGTACACGAATGGAATGGCTGCTTGCGAAATGGCTAACCGGCCGCAGCCAGCCGTTCCCACCGTAATCGTATCTTCGGGGTTCGGGAAGGCAATCATTGCCAGACGGATGAAGAGGGTCATGGCACATCCCGCACACATGGGATGCTCCTCAAGAATTTCCTTGAAGGTTCCAACCTGAGACACGGTGGTCTTTTTTCCAAATGGCCCGTGCTCCACCATATCCCGATATTCTTTAGGCATGAACTTTCCGAAGCCTGGTGTGAATTTGACATAATCGAGACTCATAACGGGTCTCCTCCTTGGTTAAAGGCAAACAATTAAAGAATAATTGTTGCGATTTGGTACTGTATACGTATTGAGCCTACCTTTAAAGACTAAACTCACTTACGAGCTTAAGTGGTCAGTTTATCAATTTTCTCAACGCTAATCTAGGCGATCTGCTGGGCCAATTCAACCTCAAAGAAGGCCCAATTCCACAAAAAGAAGACCCATTGTCAATTTCGGACTCTTAGGTCTTTTGTCCAAAAAGCGGCGGCAGGAAAAAACTAGGAAATGGAAGGATTTACCCTGAGAGAGCAAATCCGGGAGAGGAACAGTAGAGCAAAAGAATGTGTGGAGGAACCGTAAGCGCGGGTTAATCCAGGATATAGTCGACGGGGTTCACAACTTTGTCGTTCACCGCTATTTGATAGTGCAAATGAGGCCCCGTAGAGAATTTTCCCGTACTCCCAACCAGGCCGATCAAATCCCCCCGTTGCACCCGGTCACCGTACTTCACCAGAATTTTTGATAAATGGCCATAGGTGGTTTCAATCCCGTACCCATGGTCAACCCGAATAAATTTACCCATTCGACCGTCATAAGCAGCAACGACTACTTTTCCTGAGGCTGGAGCAAAAATCGAGGTGCCTTTCCTGGCCCCGATATCCAAACCGGCATGAAGGGTTTTCTTTCCGGTAAACGGAGACACTCGTGGGCCAAAACGTGAGGTGATTGACCCCTTCACTGGCCATATGGAGGGTGTGTGGGCCCATTGAGTAGCCTTTTTTTCTGCAACTTTTGACAATTCATCCAAAATATCTTTCTCGACTTTTGATTGTTGCCCCAACCAATTGAGCCCCGTCTGAATCTTGGAAATTTTTCGGTTGGCTATGGAAACGGCACTCGCAGGACCTTCACCGGATACGGGCTCCCCCATGGGCTCTTCACCACCAATTCCCTGCCCCCCATCTTCCTGATGATCATAGGGAAGCTCTTCTCCCCCTTGACCTTGTTGACCTTCCGAAAGACCCTGGATTTCGCTGGGCTCAAGACCAAACATGGTTTGCAGTTTTCGGTTTAAGGTTTCGAGGGTCAACATCCGTTTTTTCATACCCTCAACTTCAGTCGAAAAATTACTGGTTTTTGTCCTCGATACCGTCAATTCTTGTTTCACATTCTCCAATTCACTTAATTGGTTCCATTGGTACACATAATGCGTCACGATACCGATCTGAAGCACCAGAAGAATCCCTCCCCAGATGAGCCCGTGCTTGATAGCAAACTTCGGGATCTTCAATCGCCAAGGATTGGCACGTGCTCCACGGAAAATAATCACGGTCAATGCATCTTCAGACTCTTTCATGACGCCTCACACTCAGGTAAAAAGGTTTTCGTATTTCGATTCTCTCAACAGTCGATTCGCAGGTCACGCTCCGGATGACCGGGGTTTTGGATTTCGAGTCATCTCGTTGACCCAAGAAAGATAGTCTTGATTTCCTCCTTGAATAGGCAACCCGATAATCTCCGGCACCTCGTAACTATGTAGAGCTTTCACTGTCTCGATTAATGGTTGAAAGGCATCTCGAACCGTTTTTGCCACCAACAGACATTCGGTTTCTTTTTCTACCTTTCCTTCCCATTTGAAGATCGACTGAATGCCAGGCATGATATTGACACAGGCAACCAACCCATCCTCAACTAAGGCTCTCGAGATCTTCGTGGCCTCCTCTTCCGAACCCACGGTCATGAGAACCACAATTTCGGACATAGAATAAAGGACAATCTCCAGAGATCTCAAGCAAAAAAAATCAACGGGTAAGAGTCTGAGATATTTAGAGGAATTTCCCTAGAAATTACCCGTTGATTATTAACCATTATCGGTTGTTTTTTTTGTTCCTAAAGGGGTATAGAGCCTTCAGGGCAAGGAAATTCCCTCAGCCAGGAAGACTTTCTCTTACAATATCAATGGCGTTATTCCCATGTTTTCAATACGTTATCTACGGAAGAAGCCGTCCAGGGTCTTGATGGGTCAGATTGACCAGATCGGCAATAGCCGGCTTTAGGGCCTCTTGGATAGCCTGAGGATAGCTTTCAACTGCGGCCTCTAGGCCATAATACGGACCGTCAAACTGTTTTCCTTCAAAATCCATGGTCATGTTCCAGAGCACCCGACCAGGGTTATCGACGGGCGTGAGCCTTAGGTCAAACTGAAGGTTGGTCGTGGTTTCGCTCATTGGTAGCCCTAAAATCCAGAAAACGGGCCCAACCGGCCCTAGCAAATAGGTATACAATCTCCGTTTCCAATTGGTCGAATGAAGCCGGCCTCGAAAAACCACATCAGCCTGATGCTGTTTTTCATCCGCCGCAAATTCGACGGTAGAATATATCCCCGCTTGACTCAACTCCTCAGCAATCGCCCTCGCAAAATCATTAGGAGGATCAAATCTGACCACATCCACCTTTTCCGGTTTTTCAGCAATCTCCGGACGTTCATATCGAGTGTCTCCATATGGAACAAGTGGGATGGCAGCCATCCAATATTCTTCCTTGACCGCATTTCCCCGCAAATCCTCAAGGGGTAGCACGAGCGCTTTCCCCGAAACCGGTTTTGCTTGTTGGTGTTCGATGTAGGCGCCAGTTGAAGTGGGGGGATATTGCCAGTTTCGATTTCCTAGACATCCAGAGAGCAGGAGGAAGACAACGGCGAATACCCATACCGGAAGGTGTTTAAAAGAACCCCTCATACAGTTTGCTCCTTTCATTTGGCTACCAGAGGCCGTGACCTTGATGGGGAAACGAAAGCCAGCATCTGGTGACTTACCGATGGTCATGGTGGACCCAGTCGAGGTTGGGGGGAGTTGATTTTATGGGAAAGCTCTACGAAATTCCAATTTCAAGCCAGACCTCAAACAAAAGTATTAACGTCTTACTGAGTTCCGACATCCAGAGGTACATCTACCAAGAAGCCATGGGAAAGGCAATGTGACAAATGGCCTTACTCAATTCATTCATGATCCCGATGAATTGGGATTAGACATTTATCCTGAAAAGCCGCCGGCTTGGCTCAACTGATCTTGAAACTGATCATAGGTCCTCACGACCGGAAACTGGGGGAACTCTTGGACGATCGATTCCGGAGGACAAAAGAAGATTCCCGCATCGGCTTCCTTCAGCATGGAGACATCATTGTACGAATCCCCTCCGGCTAAGACATGGAACCCAAGGTTTTTTAGCGCAAGGACCGCCTGTCGTTTTTGATCGGGTTGCCGCAAGCGATAATTGGTAATGAACCCACTGGAGTCAATGTTTAAGGAATGGCAAAAGATCGTCGGATATTCAAGTTGCCGCATCAAGGGCCCGGCAAATTCATAAAAGGTGTCGGAAAGGATGATCACCTGACACTGCTCCCGCAACCACCGCATGAACTCCGGCACTCCGGGAAGCGGTTCGATCGCCTGAATAACCTCCTGAATATCATGAATCGTAATCTTGTGCGTGTGTAGGATGCCCAATCGTTTTTTCATCAGGACATCATAGTCGGCAATATCTCTCGTCGTTAACCGCAATTCATCAATCCCCACCTTATCAGCTAAGCCCAGCCAAATTTCGGGGAATAGGACGCCCTCCATATCCAAACAGGTCACGACAGGTTTTGACATATATCCCTCACCAACGATGTGCCATGGTTCACCCTCAAGAAACTCAGGGGATCATAAAAGAATCTCCTGAAGGGTACAACACCCATTTTTTTGTGGGGGAAAAAGCTGGTGGGAAATGGCCAACGACGAGGCCTAAAACAGCCCGATCAGATCCTGCGGGTGATGACAATAAAAATCCGGCTCAAGCGCCTTTACCCGCTCAGGGTTTCCGTACCCATAGCCAACGGCGCAGGCCCTCATCCCCAATACCTGCGCAGCTCGAACATCATTCGTACTATCACCAATCATGACTGTTCGGGAGGAATCCTGGCTTAAACCGGCCATCACTCGCTCAAGCATGACCGGTTCAGGTTTTAACTCAGTGGAATCCTGAGGCCCTTCGATGGCTTCGAAAACACCTCGAATCTGCAATCCTTCCACGATATTCATCGTATATTCCAAGCTTTTATTCGTCACGATTGCCTTCTTCACATCCTTAAAATGATGCAAAACCTCCCAGATTCCTGGGTACAGACGTGTGTTCTCGACGCAATTCTGTAAATAGTGCTCTCGAAAGATCGCTAAGGCTCGCTCATACTGATCAAGATTGTCCTCCCCGACGGAAAGACGAAGTAAGCGCTTCACGCCATCACCCACAAAACTAAAGATCTCCTCGTAGGTTCGGGTCGGCAAATCCAATTTCGCCAAGGTCCAATTGACCGAATTCGCAATATCCATTTTCGAATCGATAAGCGTCCCATCAAAATCGAATAAGAGTAACTCAGCTCGCCACGGCTCACTCACGACGGTGTATCCCCCTTGCTTGACTTCAGCTGTTCACGCAATCGTTTAAATCGAATTTTCCTGCCTTCATCTTGCTCCTGCAGTTCAGCCCATCGAATAAAATCCATAAGCCGGCGACGGCCGACATGGGGTGGAAGTTCTGGCCCCACAATCTGCCATCGGTCATACACCGCTTTAATATGGAACATATGGGTTTCCCGATGAGGATCGTCTAAAAATGTCACCAGCTCCCAATTCATGCTGCCCAGCACTTCATACGTCACCGGGATCTTCGCCTCCATGTCCCCAAGGATCTCCCATTCCAGGGTATTCTCATTCACATCAAATTCAGCAATCACGACAACTTGCCCCCAGGCTGGCTCATCGGTCCATGCCACAAAGGGGCGAATGACTTCCCACGTTGATGCCTCAAGTCGGACCCCTTTTTTATCCAAGGACAGGTATTTTTTTAGGATCCGGGTTGGATCTTCGGTAATGTGACTATTAAAGGCACGAGGAACGTCAGTCGAGACTGCACACAAGGCAATCAAGAAAAACAACCCGAGAATGTATCGTACAGAGCACACACGAAGCAGCATGGGGCCAACCATCCATCCTTGATCATACCAAGCAGCCGAGCCAAACCGACGAGGAAACTTTGGTAGGAACCAACGGGAAGATTATCCCTTAAATAACACGACCAGGATAATACCGAGAAGTAGCCAAAGGGGAATGGACAACATTAAACCCCACGCAAGCCCTTGGGCCGTTTTTAATCGTCCTTTCAGTGTCTGCTTTTCGATAGCTTTGGTAATTCTGACTTTGACATCTTCCAGATGGAAGGGTTTGGTGATGTAATCATCGGCTCCTCGGTTAATCGCCTCAACCGCCGTGCCAATGGAGGGATGTCCCGTGATCATTAAGAAGATCACATCATCATTCTTATTCTCACGAACTCGAGCCAGCAATTCCATTCCGTCCATATTTGGCATGATCAGGTCAGCCATGATCACATCAATCCCGCCCTGGCGGTAAAGAATGAGCGCTTCTTCTCCATTTTCCGCCCCCTGCACCGTGTATCCCAGGGAATGCAAGAATTCCGAGAGAGCCTCACGGACTCCTTTGTCATCATCGACGATCAGTATGCGTTCCGCCATCTTCAACACATTCCAGTCTGAGAGGTTCTTCTAGTCATCTGCACCTATTCCACGCCATGCCAATCTCTTGACCGTGTCATTCCAACCTCAATTGAGAGTGGGCAAGTCGACCACCACCACATCCTCAGGGATCTCAAATTGTAATACCTTCGCGGAAAGGCCCGAATTGACTTTGAGGTCTTTAAATGTCACGCGAGAAACGTTTCCGCTTACCTCATGGAGTGTAATTTCTTCGATTAAATACGTTTGAGGGAACAATTTCAGGCTGATTTTTTGTATCGTGGGCGTTTGAGAACCTTGAGGATGAGGAACCAAGGTTACGCGTGGAGAGTTAGCATCCTGCTTGGAAAAGTCTACGGATTCCGTGATCGTAAACTGTTGGGATAATTTTCCCACACCCTGAAGCAAAGCCAATGGCCCCTTTGACGCAGCCATTTGGGTAAGAGTCCCTTTCAGGACCTGTTGATGGGCAGGCACGTACATCAAAACCTGATCTCCGTCCACAAAGATTTGCTCTTCGGAGGGTTGCAAATAATCCCATCGCAGCAACCCCGGCTTTTTCAGGAATAATCGACCCGTAGATGAAAGCTCAGTTTCGAATCCTTCGATCGTCGTCTTTTGGATAAATTCCGCCTGCAAATCCTTTGTCTGGGCATACCGTGCATCGATTTTATCGACGACATTCTGAAGAGCTGCCTGTTTGGCCAGCCCGAGACCCGCCAACGCCATCACGCCAAGAATCGTAAAAAAAAGGACCTTGATTCTCATCATCCGATCTCCGCGATAGCTGTCCCTCGGACTAAGACCTCTCTCCGTCCATCCCGGCCTGGAGCGCTAACCAAGCCCTCTTCTTCCATTTGCTCGATCATCCGGGCCGCTCTTGGATACCCTACCCGTAACCGTCGCTGAATGAATGAAGCCGAAGCTTGGCCGGTACTCATAACCAATTCTCTCGCTCGTTCATAGATTTCGTCACGATCCTGGTCTTCATTGACAGCTTCTTGAACCGACTCCAGAGCCCCAGCATCGTACACCGGGGCAGCCTGTTCCCTTACCCAATCCACCACACTCCGAACTTCCTCATCAGAAACAAAAGGACCATGGAGACGAACAATCCGTCCGGTTCCCGACGCTAAGAACAGCATATCACCTTTCCCCAGCAAACTTTCGGCGCCATTCGCATCCAAAATGGTTCGTGAGTCGATCTTTGAAGACACCTGGTACGCAATTCTTGCGGGAAAATTCGCTTTAATCAGGCCCGTCACGACATCGACGGATGGCCGTTGAGTCGCAAGGATGAGATGAATGCCTGAAGCCCGGGCCATCTGTGCCAAACGGGCAATACGATCTTCAATATCTTTTGGGGCAACCATCATGAGATCGGCAAACTCATCGATCACGACGACAATGTAGGGTAAAGGACGCGGCTCTTCGTGATCCAGATCATCAAGGTCTAATGAAGGGGCTCCATTCTCCACGTTCATGGCCTGGCCCTTCGTCAGTTTCTTTTTGGGCTTTCCTTTAGACTTGGTTTCCTGCAACTCCAGAATTTTTTTATTGTAGGCATCGATATTTCTGACACCCATTTCAGCCAAGACCTGATATCGACGCTCCATTTCCTGCACAACCCAACCCAATCCTCTTGCCGCTTCCTTTGGATTGGTGATGACCGGCCGAATGAGATGTGGAATACCATCATAGACCTGCAACTCTAAAACTTTGGGATCGACCAAGAGCAATTTGACCTCATCCGGATGAGCAGTAAACAAAATATTCAACAACAGGCAATTCAGCCCTACGCTTTTGCCCGAACCTGTCGCACCCGCCACTAATAAGTGAGGCATCGTGCGCAAATCGGCGACTACTGGCCTACCAAAAATATCCTTGCCCAACGCCAGGGCCAATTTGGACCGTGTCTTTGCAAACACTTCCGAGGTCAGCATTTCTTTTAATCCAACCGTTTCCCGTTGGGGGTTGGGCACTTCGATTCCCACCGTAGACTTTCCGGGGAGCGGTGCGACTACCCGGACCTTTAAGGCCTTGAGCGCCATGGCTAAGTCATCGGCCAAATTTACGATTCGAGCAACCTTAATGCCTGGCCCCGGCGCGAATTCATACATGGTAATCACCGGACCGGGATGCACATCGGTCACCGTTCCTTCAATACCGAAACTCGCTAAGGTTTGAACCAAGGTCTCCGATTGGGCTTTCAGAACCGAATCCGTCTGATGAGCTGCCCGGGCAGCATGGGTATCCAACAAATCTTTGGGAGAGGGCATTTCATATTCGGTGGACAGTAATTTGGTCGTCATGAATGGCTGGTCAGGGCCTTCAAGAAGCGGCAGGGTGCTTTCAGCTGATTCTTGTGGACCCGAAATCTTTTCCCGATCGCTCACCATCTTTCCCTTGATGTCCAAGGGTTCGACCTCAACCGTCCCAATTCCTCCTCGGGAGGCCATTTGCCGATTGATGCGAATGGGCTTATTCTCTTTTGGCTGTGGTTCTCGATTCCACCACTCCGTATTTTTTAATGCGTCCCACGTCCACCGGATCGTTTTACCGACAAATCCTACGATGACCCGGGACGATTGACTGAGTGACATTGGCACTAACAGCAAAAACCCAATCAGGAATAGGGCTAATAACAGAATGGAGGCCCCCGCAGTAGCAAAATAAGCTCCTAATCCATCAGCTAACCATTCCCCCAAAACCCCACCCTGCGGAAGAACAGTAGCCCCCAATGAGACAGGTGAGGCACTCAAGGATACCTGCAAATGCAGGAATGCACTAACCGACAGGATCGTTAATAATGATCCCGTCAAGCCCCCAAGAGTGAGACTCAAACGTTCACTCCAGAGCACCCACGCCCCAAAGCCCAAAAAAATCAAGGGTAAGATGAACGCTCCGCCTCCGGCTGCGAGAATAAGTCCATAAGAAAGGGTGGAGCCTATCAGACCGACGGCATTATTGAGTTCTGCTGAAGAGGAGAGAGGAGCCTGGAAGAGTAAAGGATCAGTTGGGGAATGGGTCAGAACACTTAGGAAACACAAAATCCCCAGCGTGACGAACAAAATGCCAAAAATTTGCGTAGTTAGACCGGAAAGAGGCTTTGGGCGAACCTTCCCCCCCCGCCCTTTCGTACTAGGGAAGATACTCATTCAAAAAATCGTACCATAAGGGTTTCTATTGAGCAAACAACCCTTACGCCTTTTGGGGAATCCCTTCCCTCGACCTCAAAAAAGGAACGCGCGTGATTCTATTAAGTCCAGGGCATTTTTTAATCAGAAGTCTTTGGGGATGAGGAGGCATCCAAAAGGAACCGATGAAATGCTTGAAACTCTTCGGTCGATAACGTCTCAGCCCTTCGCCCGAGAGAAATTCCTGTTTCTTGCTCAGTCTTTTTGAGGAGCTCAATTTCATACCCCGCCCCTTTCAAGGCATTCAACAACGTCTTCCGCCGTTGACCAAAAGCCGAACGAACCAATCGTTGAAATTCACCAACGTTGGCATTTTCTCGGGTTTTGAGGTCCAAACGAACGACACCGGAGTCCACCTCAGGGACCGGACGAAAACAGGTTCGTGATACGGTGAAGCCAAATCGGACTTGAGCGAGATGTTGTGCGATCACAGACAGGACCCCATAGTCTTTGGTGTTGGGTTTGGCCGTGAGGCGACGGGCCACTTCAAGTTGAACCATCAAAACCATGCGTGAGATGCGATCTTGGGCTTCCAATAATCGGAACAAAAGAGGAGTAGAAATATTGTAGGGGAGATTCGCCACCACAACGGTCGAATGAGGTAAGTCATCGAAAGCATAGTGCAGAGCATCCTGGTTCTGCAATTCCAGATTGGCCTGGCCGACCAATTCCGTTCGTAAAAACTCCACCATCCGGGAGTCCACCTCGAGGGCCAGAACCGTTCCAGCCACTTGACATAAAAAGGTGGTGAGGGCTCCCCTTCCCGGCCCAATCTCACAGACGTGTTCATCGGATTGGATTTCTGCCAATTCCACGATTTTGCGAAGCACATTGTGATCGACAAGAAAATGTTGACCGAGTCGTTTTCGAGGATGGGGTGGGACCGGAGGCATCGGCCTATCGATCTCTTTGAGGAATAAAGCTCGGGATGGTCATAGAATGGTCAGGGTGAGGTGAATTTGGCAACAGAATAACCCTTTAGGGAATTCCCGTTTCCCGTATATCCTTCGCCAGACGTTTCAGATGCCGACGACACATATCCACTTCATCCGAAAGTTCATCGAACACATCTCCCACAAAATATGTCGTCTCCAACCATTCTTTTTTGAGATTTTGTAAATACAGCTGACTCACGAAGGGGGCCAGCCCCTCAATCACTTTTCTTTTCCACTTCGTTACATGATCTTTTCCCTGAACAGCATTGAGAGCTTTTTCCGCTTGATCGTGAATACTCGAAATTTCGTCTAATTGACTTTGGATATAGGCCAACAACTCTGAGCTTGCGTCACTCATTCGAACACTCCTCTGGTCAGGAAAATATTTGTGGTGCCCCCCTACCTGTGGGGCCATTCAAAACCCACAACTTTCTACATCATGTACCGGTGGCCTGATCTTGGGAAAAGATCGTTCCCCTCTCAATGGTATGTCCCGTCAAATAGCCACTCATGGCCATCCGTTTTTTGTTCGCCGGTTGAATCTCAAGAATATCCAGAACCCCCTCACCTGTTTGCACCGAAAGAGATGTTTTCGACACCTTAACCACTGTTCCGGGGACTTGGCTTTCCGGTGCAGAGGAAGCGTCGCCCTCAGAAGAGGGCCTCACTTTCCACACACCCCATCGTTCCCCCCGATAAAACGTATAGCCCCCAGGCCAGGGGGACAAACCCCGAATACGATGGGCCAGCACACGTGCAGGTTGAGCCCAATCGATCCGACCCTCCTCTTTTTTAAGAAGGGGAGCCATGGTGGCCGTTTCATCGTCTTGAGGTTGCGGATCAATTTCTCCCTTCAACCAATCACGAAGGGTTTGCACCAGCAACGTTCCACCCAATTCGGCTAAACGAGGGGCCAAGTCGCCTGCCGTGTCCTCTGCTCCGATAGGAATCTGGCTCTGTCGAAGAATGTCCCCCGTATCCATGCCTTCATCCATCAGCATGATCGTGATTCCCGTCTCTGTCTCGCCATTCATGACCGCCCATTGGATAGGAGCCGCTCCACGATACTTCGGGAGCAGAGAGCCATGGACATTGAGACAACGATGAGGGGGAAGATCAAGGATGGCCTTGGGTAAAATCCGACCGAAGGCTGCGACGACGATCACATCCGGGTTCCATCCAGCAAGGGTTTTCATCAAAGAGGGCGCTTTCATTTTTTCCGGTTGCATAACCGGAATTTCATGAGTCATAGCCAGCTCTTTGATCGGGCCCCAGGCAATTTTCTGCCCGCGTCCCTTCGGACGATCTGGTTGGCACACCACCCCGACCACCGAAAATTCCGATTCGAGTAATCGCTGAAGAGTGGGGACCGCAAAGGCCGGGGTTCCCATAAAGACCACACGATACGATTGGACCATGGTATTCCTAAAACAAAACGTCAAACTGATAAAACACGGATTATATCATGAAGACAAATAGGGAATTCGAAGAATATTTTTTTCGATCGCGCTGGGATTCGCCGTTCATTGACTCCTTTTGAAATACTGTGCTAGAAGGCCAACTCGTAGAACGAAACCCCCAAAGCCCTATCCATCAGCAAGAAAGCGATACGAAACAATGGGTGGACATAGCCATTGGTCGACCATTAAACGGCACAAAGGTGCCCAAGACGCCAAACGCGGAAAGCTTTTTACCCGCGTCATTCGCGAAATTTCCATCGCGGCCCGAGGCGGGGGCGATCCCGACGGCAATCCCGCGTTACGACAAGCCATCGCCAAAGCCAAAGAAGTCAACATGCCCGCCGACACCATCAAACGAGCCATCCAGCGGGGTACGGGAGAACTGCCAGGCATGCAACTGGAGGAATTTATGCTTGAAGGGTATGGTCCCGGCGGCACGGCCTTGCTTCTGGAAATTACCACGGACAAACGAAACCGCACCGTCGCTGAAATTCGAAATATCCTGACAAAAAATAACGGCACCATGGCCGAAGCTGGAGCCGTAGCTTGGCAATTTCAAAAAAAAGGCCTATTGGTCGTCGACAAAGAGGGCGTGACGGAAGACCAACTCTTCGATCTCGCACTTGAGTCCGGAGCTGAGGACGTGAAGCAATCAGGGACAAGCTTTGAGGTCATCACCGAACCGACTGATTTCGAAAGCGTAAAGGAAGCCTTGCAGGGCGCCGGAATTCAGACAAGCTTGTCCGAAGTGACGTTTCTCCCCCAAAATCAATTGGAACTGGATGAAAAAGCGGCGGAACAGACCTTGAAGCTTTTGGACGTCCTTGATGAACATGAAGACGTCCAAAAAGTTCATGCGAACTTTGATATCTCGGATGATTTAATGGAAAAAATGGCCTCAGAGGGATAAGTTCGGCGCTTAGCGAAAAGCTGCTCATTCCAACAGAACCCTCGTGTTTTCTGGAGCCTGCTCCCTGTGTTCTTCCCCAAGCCCTTCTTCTTATGTGGAACAGTTCTCTCTTTAGACACCGTTAATCATCAGATCTCACTCGATCCATTGGGCAACCAATCTCTACTGGCAAGCCCGAAGTTCGTTCAACCATGATCGCCTCACTATCTGGAACTCTGGAGTTGAAATCTCCGCAAGAATTGGTCGTGTCTGTCCAAGGGGTGGGATACCACGTGTCTATCGCTCTTTCTACCTATTTCTCATTACCGACTATCGGAAGTCCGGTACATCTTTTGATTTCCACTCATATTCGCAATGATACCCTTCAGCTCTTTGGTTTCCAGACGAACGAAGAAAAAACGGCATTCACGCTCCTAACGGGAATCAGCGGAATCGGTCCCAAGTTAGCCTTAAGCGGCCTTTCAACCCTCTCCATCCCAGAACTCTGCACAGCCATTGAATCAGGAGATGTGGAGGTCCTGTCTTCCATCCCCGGGGTCGGCAAGAAATCAGCCAGTCGAATCATCTTGGAATTAAAAGACAAAACTCATCGGATGCGGTCGACAGAGGATTCACCTGTACCTTCTGACCAAGCGAGTCCCACGACGTTCTTGCAGGAAGAAGCCACTTCCGCCCTCATCAACTTAGGGTATCGAACTCAAGAAGTCGGTAAGGCGATTAAGCAGGCTGGAGCCAAACTTGGACAAACGTATGAATTGGAAGATCTCATCCGCACCACACTTAAAGAATTAGCCAAAGGATAGGAATCTTTAGACTCTTTTGTTACGGTAAAAGGGCTCAAACAACAGGCACGCTCTTTGAGACGCACTATACATCGTCACGCCTGGCCTATTCCTTTTTCTTACTGAACCCACGTTCAATTCGGCGGCGACGCAAACTCGCTTCGCCCAAACAATGCTTGTCGTTCTCCGGATTAAGCCTTGCGCGGGGGCCAGGCCGGGGGCGCGGGAAAGTCTTGGGATCAAGGTCTCCCTTAAGAAGGCGAGGGAATAGCTCTCTCCATATTCCCCAGGGATAAACCATACTTTCATCGAAGGCAAAAAAGGTTTTGAGTATTAGAATTTCAGGGAAGCAAGAGGGAACAGAGGTTGGGAAGGGTTGTAAATTTTTAGAGTGTCTCCCGGATTTTCATTCCGTGATACCCACTTTCCAAGACCCGTTTAAAAAACCGCAGCACATCAGCAAGATCGAACCAGAAACCGCAATTAATGCACTTGGCGTAGAACCGTCGCGTGACACGGGTATAGTGCCGCTCAACCAACATCGTACCTTCACATCGTAAACAAATCATTTCACTTCTAGCTCTCTGGCAAGACTTAGCGCAGCCGATTGAAAATGACCGCCACGCACCCTGCCATGACCCCACCCCCAAATACGGTGAGCCCCATCGATAAAATCCCCTCCCACGTTCCAGAGTAGGAGGAACCAAAAAAAAGCTCTCGTACCCCACCCTGAACCAAGAGAACGGCAAAGGTAAGGAGAGAACCCATCCCAAACCACCAGGCAAATGTACGCACAAACCATCCTTAGGATAAAGGTGACGCCAATAACAATATGGCGTGTTGTACCACTCGTTGGTCTGGGAATTACACTCTAATGTTGGGAAGTTTGGGGTGTCAAGAATGAGGGTGGCGTCTTCACAATTCTTCCGAATGCATGACCGTTCCCCGAGTCTTTAATCCATGATGGAGGAAAATTGAGACGTTGCTGGATGCATTGTTGACCACGGCGAGTCCCGGCTGCTCACCCCGACCGGTGGCAATGGACAAGGTAGTTAAAGCAAAAGGCGCATGCGCAGTGGGATAATGTCGAGGGGGATACCTGAAGGTTCCATCTCCCTTTCCGAACAACAACGAAATGCTTCCCGATTGAATATTCACGACCGCGACATCCGAAATTTTGTCACCATCAAAATCTTGAGCCACCCCGTGGTTCGGTCCGGCATCCCCCCCGGAATCTTTCCCTTCTTGAAACGTCCCATCACCATTTCCTAAGAAAACCGTGATGGTGTTCATTTCCCCGTTTATCACCAAGAGGTCAAGGACATGGTCATTGTTAAAGTCTGCGAATGACACGCCAAGGGGTCGTTTGCCGGTTCGATAATCAGTCGGAGACAGGAAGGTCCCATCACCCAATCCAAGCCAAATAGAGACCGCATGGCTCATCGGCCCCCCGTTACTCACGGCCAAATCCAAATGTTTATCACCATTAAAATCAGCGGCAGCAACGGAGGTGGGCGTATCCCCATATTCATACAGGGGGCCCAATCGAAATTTTCCATTCCCCATGCCTAAAAATACTTGAATTTTATCGTTCCTCATCACCACGACCATATCAGGCAAAAAATCTTCGTTAAAGTCTCCGGTGGCAATACTCACAGGCGTCCGTCGAACGACATATTGAGCCCCTCGCACAAATGTCCCGTTTCCTTGGCCCATAAACACTAAAGCCAGGTTTTCTCCGGAGCAGGCCACGACCAAATCCATCCGTTTATCCAAATCAAAATCATTCACGGCGACATTCCTGGGTTCCTGACAGGCTGAAATGATTTTTTGATCCTCGAACCCCCCGTCCCCGGTCCCCAATAAGAGTGACAAGGAATTGCCCCGGATGTTGCTCGTGACAAGATCCGCGAACCCATCCCCATTGAAATCACTAGCCTGTATGGATGTAGGGTTTTTGCCTACCGGAAAATCCCGGTAATGATAGATCAAATCCGGAGGATTGTAGACCTCTCCCTCAGGACATCCAGATAGAGCCAGGATGACGAAGCTCAAGAGTAGGAAGGTACGGGGTGGACTGACCATGGCCCTTATGTGTGAAGCCCTGCTCTTTTTCTCTTGTTGAAGAGGATGGGCTTTTGGATAGACAACACGAAGAAAGCTTGAGGTTATGGAGCGAGTATACGAGTTTCTCCAAAGGTTGTAAAACCAGTGCAAGCAGGAAGATTTCTCCTTTTCTCCTTTTCAGGACAAAAGAACAGGTCAAGCCTACACCTGAAATTCTCCCTCATGACCCCTGGCAGATACTTCTCCCTTTGTGTTATAGATCGAGGTTCTATTCACGGTTTTTGTTAAGGAGGAAGGCATGTCCGGGGAAAAAGAAAAAATTGATTTGAGTATGTATGGCGTCGCCGAAATACTCAAATGGTGCATCACACGCAATAATGGCAGAATTCCAGGAGTGGAGGGTGGGGTATTCACCCAACTCCAGGATGCTCTCAAAGAAAAGCCGACAACCGGAGACTATTACACCTTAGATCAATTCTGGAAATCCCGGAAGGTGTTTGAGTTCACACCAGAAGAAGTGGCCACGGTGGATCGGTGTCTTTACGACCTTCCGAATTTTGACGGGGCCCAATTACCCCAAATTCGTTATAAGTTTTGGCCGAAAGAATCAGTAGAATCCTAAGATTGATTTCCGAAATGCGGAGTAGAGTCTTTAGCCTCTTGGAAAGAGGCTCTATTCCGACAGTCTTTTCCTTATAGCATAACCAGACTTACCACCATTGCCATTCCTGGGTCATCAGGACATGGAGTCCTAACACCAAGTTGGTCGTAGCATGGGCAACGACACAAGGCCATAGTCGACGGGTCTGATACAGGAGCCCATTATAGATCGCCCCGGCCATCATTCCAGCCAACCACAAATTATGCTCCAGACCGAACAGGACCACAGTTGCTGCGAAGGATCCGAGCGTAAAGGTCCCTAACGCCACTTTTTGAAATTCTTGATTGATGATCCACCGGATAAGAAATGAACGCCAGAACAACTCCTCCATAAGGGGAACGATAATGGCGGCACCAAAGAGTCGAATCGCCGCTAATCCCCACCCGAGGGCGATCCCGGCATCGAAGGGATTATATCCCGACATCTCCCCCTGAATTGCCCAGTCCCAATCCATTTGGACCCATAACACATAGACCGCTAACCCCACACCAACGGCCAGCACACCTTCTTGAATATTCACTGCCATAGGCGTGTGGAGTTCTTCAAAGGATTTCCAAAAATACACTAAGAGCCCTAATACTACCCCAATCTTTAGGGGATACAGCCAAATTTCCCAACCTGGCTCTTCAGGCAAAACCGAACTCAGAGCGATAAAACTCATGTAGGCAGCAAATGGGAGAATCCGGGGCCACATAGACACACCTCTTTTTTAGATGAATCCTCAATGACATGGAGACCCTAAAAAGCAGACGGTTGTCTTCCCCGGGCCTCAAGGATTTACAGTCTTTTGAACCTTTTTTCGGAAAAACCCAAAAAACCCTTAAGGGGAAAAACCCGGATTATCCTTCTCCCTGCAAGAGGTCCATTGGAGAAAAGTCATCCGTAAGGATAGTCCCTGGCTGGAGTGTGAGGGGTTGATGAGACTGAAAAAACACCAGGCCTTCCATGGGAAATTTATCTTGGTTCATCGCTCGCACCAGGGAATCAAGGAAGGCCTGACTCTGCATTTTAGGGCCTGCTTGACTGGCAAAAAAGATAAGATTCACCGAACCCTTTTTGGTCCGTAACCAATCCGGTCCGGGGACTCCATAGGCGTCAATCTTCGGAAAAATCATCCCCATGGTCGTCCGAATGGCCTGAGCTCGTCGCACATTGGCGGGAGCATCCGAGGAAGCCAGGTTCACCGCGACAGCACCGTGAGGCGTAACATGCTTGCCCAGTTCCTCAAAAAACTCTTGAGTAGTGACATGAAATGGGATGAGATGACGGGCAAAAACATCCACCCAAACCACATCGTATTGGTGAGCGTTATGTCGCAAAAAGGTTCGGGCATCTTCAACAAACACATGGTGGTTTTCGGGAGGAACATATTGGAAGTATTTCTCGGCCGCCCCGACGACAACCGGATCCATTTCCACCACATCCAATTCCAGTTCAGGCCATTTTTCCGCTAACCATTTAGCCAATGATCCTCCTCCATGACCAAGAATGAGACCTCGCTTGGGTTGTTCGACAAGAGGAAGCACGCCCATCATGACCTGGCTATACGGAAGGGCTAAAAAATTCGGCTCCACTTTCCACATCACCGCATGAAAGGTATTATTCAAAATAAGGTACCGGAACAAGTCATTTTCACTGATGCGAACCTGTTGATACGGACTATCTTCTTGGTGTATGGCAGGGGGCAACACTGAGACCGGGTGAAAACCCATCCAACTGACGGCTCCTATCCCCAAGACAACAGCAATCTGGACTACAGAAGAGAAGAGTGCCGATCGGAATGTCCAGAGTGCACCCAAAATACAGAGGACAACGCCTAATACCGCGACCAACGTGGCACTACCGAGCCAGGTGAGTAAATAAAACGACGTGCCCCAGGTTCCAACAAGACTCCCAATCGTCGACACTGCAATCATACTACCGGTATGACGCCCCAGGTGGCCCATATCCGCGATCGCGAGCCGTAAGAGTGCAGGAAGAACCCCACTTAACCCAAAAGCTGGGACAGCAAGGAGCACTCCTGCAGCCAGGCAAGGGCCCCATCGAGGGTCCTGGATCCACTGAGAAACCCGAAACACTGCCGGCTGGCCATACCACGCCAAGATGAGCGTCCAAATGCCCGATGCTAGAAGAAGACCGGCTAACACTCTTTCTGGATTATGCCGATCGGCCAACCACCCACCGGCCGCATACCCACTACTCATCGCCGCTAACACAATGCCAATGAGCGCTCCCCATACGAATAAGGAACTCCCAAAAATTGGCGCCAACAACCGGCTTCCTAGGATTTCTAACGCCATGACCACCGCCCCGGTGGTAAACGCCGTCGCAAAACACCACCAGCGAGGGACAGACTTGTGATTTGGGGTTACACTGACCATAAATTTCTCAGAAACTCCTGCAAAAGGGATGTGATGCTAAAACATGCTCGTATGGCTGTCAATTCAAAGAGAAGAGAGCCCGACAAAAAGCTTTGGGTATTCAGAAATCATTTTTGCGAGTTTTCGGTCAGAACCGATCAGGAAATCCTTATTACTGAAACCCCTTTGATAATTCGGTATCATGGCTAATTGAATGACCGAGTCCTCTTCCTCTTCCCCAAAAAATCCTTCGCCTCTTTCCGGCGACACTTCGCAAATTAGCCGATCCGCAGGGCTCATTGGCGGAGCCACATTCTTAAGCCGGATTCTGGGGTTTGTTCGGGATATCACCTTAGCCAACCTGTTCGGAGCCAATGCATCGGCTGACGCCTTCTACATTGCGTATCGAATCCCCAACCTCCTCCGTGAACTATTCGCGGAGGGGTCAATGTCCGCAGCCTTCATTCCGGTTTTTACGGAATATTATTCCACCAAATCCCGAGAAGAAACCTGGCGTTTGGCCAGTGCCGCTTTTACCACTCTGCTCACATTGGTGACCCTGGTTACTCTCGTCGGAATCGCGGCGGCCCCCGGAATCGTTTGGCTCTTGGCGCCCGGACTTCATGAAGACGCCACACGCTTAGCGACCACCACCCTGCTGACCCAAGTCATGTTTCCGTATCTCCTCTTTGTCAGTTTGGCTGCGCTGGCCATGGGCATCCTCAATTCGTTTCGAGCGTTCGCGATCCCTGCCCTTGCACCGGTTTTTTTTAACCTATGTGTCATTGCCTTCGCGGTCCTGATCTCTCCGCTATTTGAACAGGGGATCCTCGCGGTGGCCCTTGGAGTTGCCGTGGGAGGACTGGCGCAATTCTTGATGCAACTGCCGGGTCTCAGAAAAAAGGGAATGATGATGGGTTGGGTCTTTGAACCTCGTCATCCTGGTGTAACAAAAATGGGGCGCCTTCTTCTCCCATCATTACTGGGTTTGGCCGTCACCCAGATCAACCTGACAATCAGCACCATTTTGGCTTCCTATTTCCAGGGAGGGCCAACCTATCTGTTTTATGGAATGAGACTCATTCAATTTCCACTCGGAGTTTTTAGCGTGGCTTTAGCCACCGCTCTCCTTCCCACATTGTCGACTCAAGCCGCTCAGGGAGCCATCGATGAGCTCAAAAAAACCTTGAACTTTGGTTTGCGGATGATCTTATTTATTATGATCCCCTCAATGGCAGGGCTTATGATCTTGAGCACCCCCATCATTCATGTGTTTTTTGAACATGGAGCCTTCACACCCAACGACACAACCGGCACAGCCTCAGCCTTGTTGGGATTCTCGGTTGGGCTCTGGGCCTTTGCGTGTTATCGAATTTTGGCCACCGCTTTTTATTCCCTCCAAGACACACGAACCCCAGCCATCGTGGCGATTGTAGCGGTCGGGGTGAATATTGGATTGTCCCTTTGGCTCATGGGCCCCTTCCAACATACTGGGCTGGCCCTGGCGGCAGGCCTAGCAGCTATTTGCCAGGCCTTGCTATTGATCACCATCTTGGAAATCCGTTGGCAAGGCATTTATTGGAGGCCGTTAGGGTACTGTCTGTTACGGACTGGAATGGCCTTATTGCCCCTTATGGTCTTCTCTGGATGGATCGCGGGACTCCCCATTTGGGAATCGAGTCATCATTTGGGAGAAAAAGGGCTTTGGCTTTTGTTGGCGATTGCAGGCAGCACTGCAGGTTACTTTACCGTCCATTATTTCCTGAAATCCGAAGAACTGTCCTACCTCATGTTGATATTCCGACGGAGAATGAAACCACCTCAGACTTGATTACCCCTCATTCTTCCTTCAACACATTCTGGTTATTTTCATACCAACAAGATGATCGCCATTCTTCAACGAGTCCTCCAGGCATCAGTAACCGTGGAAAAGACTGTGGTGAGCCAGATCGGTCCCGGGCTCCTTGTCTTCCTTGGCGTACATAAAGACGATGGAGACCAGGATGTGTCCTATATGGCCAACAAGATCCCCTCCCTTCGGATTTTTTCTGATGAGCAGGGTAAAATGAACCATGCCTTGCTGGCGACCTCAGGAGAGTTACTAATGGTTTCCCAATTTACCTTATTGGCCAGGACCTCCAAGGGACGAAGACCGATTTTTGAAGAGGCGGCCCTACCCTCGAATGCCCAGCCCCTTTTTCTGAGCCTATACCAAGAGTTGGAGAAAACCGGCCTCAGGGTCAAACAGGGAGTCTTTGGCGCTCAGATGCAGATATCACTGGAAAACGATGGGCCGGTAACCATCATACTCAATAGCCGGGAGGGCCTAGGACCGTAATCGATTAAGACCTGATGATTGACAACCGATAGAGAGAACATATCATCAGGATTCCCTCATGAATCATGGGAAAAAAGAAGGGTATTGCATGGCAACCCCAATCCCCGACCAACATCCTTTGCGGCAACTTTTCGGCCATCTGACAGAACGAAATTTTGCCGAAGCCCTCGGATGGCCGAACTTTCAGGTCACAGAATATGTGGCCAACCTCCTTTTGGAGTTCGCGCATGTCGACCGGTTAACTCAGATCACGAATCATGAAGGGGAACCTTTGGAAACCGTGGTAGAGTTGCTGTATGAGGCAGAAACACGAAACCAACAAACCGACACCGACAAAGAACGGGAGATTCATCGCCATATTGGTGATGTCACGCTATTCTTAACTGGGCTTTTTCCTGAATACTGCCATCGCATAAAATGCTCCAATGTGATTTACCATAAAGATTTTCTCGTGGATTACGTGAAGGCTGGCAAGCGATCCTATGGCATCGTCGCGAGCTACCAGGACCCTGAAGATAGCAACCCTCCCTCCCTGTTCCAGAATCTTTCCACCAATTTTGAACTGTGTGTCGCTGGACTCGGATTTGTCCGGCTTGACCTGGACCGCTACCAGGAAATGGGGCCCGACCAAGGAGCCTCGGCCATCTTTCATTAAGACACCGAACACACCACCCCCCAACAATTCGGGCAAACCCGCAGCACCCCAATAGGTTTTCGGGGACAGGCCAGTTCTCACCGACTTTTCCGACACTTTTCACATCTCCCGAAGAACAAGTAGGTCAAATTCGGCTTTTTTCTTCCCAAACCCCTTTAGATGATCGGCTAAAAACCGAAATAATACTTAGCATGCCCGTCCCCTCTCTCGAGTGTGTCTGAATGACCTCAGGAAAGATGATGCTGGAAACCGCTATCGTGATTTCCTCAAAGGACACCTAGGATCTCTCCTCGCAAGGAAACTGTAAGAAAATTAAGGAATTTTGTCATGAATCCGGACATTATCAAAAAGCTCCAATCCTGCCCCAGTCTCCCCAGCCCTCCAACCATTGCCATGCAGATTATCAATCTCGTGAATCAACCGGAGATTGAGGTCAAGGATTTCACCAAACTGTTGAATTGCGACCCGGCCTTGGCGAGTAAGATTTTACGAATTGCGAATTCCGGCTTGTATGCCTATCCCAAAAAAGTGGAAAGTTTACAACAAGCCATTATGGTTCTAGGGCTCAATGCCACGGTGACTTTGGCTCTTTCATTTTCACTGGTCCAATCACTGAAAACCACGAGGGGAACGGGGCTGGATTACAAGTTGTACTGGAAACGCGCACTCCTTTCAGGAACTGCGGCTCGAGCCATCGGCGCCCAATGTGAATTGGCCGAAATCGAAGAACTCTACCTGGCCAGTCTCCTCCAGGATTTGGGAATGCTGGCCCTCGACCTGGCCTACCCTGACTTGTATGCCACCTTCGAGGGCAACCAGGCTTGCCACGAACAATTGTTGAGTCACGAGGCCCAAGGCCTAGAAGTTAATCATTCCGCGATCGGCAGTTGGCTTCTCACACAATGGAATTTTCCGGATCGTCTCCGGATGGCCGTAGCCGGAAGCGACGACCTTTCGAGGATCCCGGCATCAGATGACCGTGTTCGATTTGTGTATTGCGTATCATTAGCCGGTCAAATTGCCGAAATTTTCCTCCGAAAAAGCCAGGATGCCCACTTTCAAAAGGTCAAGGAAGACGGCCAGCAATACCTGAACCTTTCGCCTGAGGCTATCCTCGATATCCTGGAAACCACCCGAAAATTTTTGCCGGAGACAGAGCAAATATTTGAAATGGACCTTCAAACCTGGTCCGACCCCCAAAGCATCTTGGACCATGCCCGAGATGCCCTGATGATTCGAAGTCTTCAAGTCCTACAACAGGTTGAGGAACTCAAGGACAATAAGGCCAAAATTGAAGAGCAATTCACGAATTTAGAAGAAATCCACCGCTATGATCCACTGACCGGAGCTTTAAGCAGAGCATACTTGGATAAAGCCTTAGAATCGGCCTTTGCGCATGCTTTGGAACAGGAAGAATGTCTTACCCTGATTTTTGGGGATTTAGACAAATTTAAATCTGTCAACGACACCTATGGCCACCAGGCAGGCGATGTGGTCCTCCAGTCTTCAGCCCGCATCCTGTTATCGAAGCTCAGGACGACGGATACGGTCGGGCGGTTTGGTGGGGAAGAATTTGTCCTGATCCTTCCTAAGGCGCCCCGCGAGGCCGCAGACATGGTTTGCAAAAGAATTCTTTCGGGTTTTCAAGAAACACTCCACGAAGTCAGCCCTGGCCAGAACATTACCGTCACGATTTCCCTTGGCTTTGCGACTCACTCCAAAGAACACCCCTATACCAACGTCCAAGAACTCTTAAAGGAGGCGGATGAGGCCGTCTACTTCTCCAAAACACACGGTGGCAACCAAGCCACGTACGCCGCGGATATTCAAATCAAGCAATTGGCCTGAACGCGACTGACTTCCTCCCTACACCATTGGCGGACTCTCCGGCATATGCGATAATAAGGGTATGGCCCAAAATCATTACGATAAAAAGCCTTCACTCTTTCACCTCTCCATCCCTGTAAAAGATATCGAATCCACACGGGAGTTTTATGTTCAAGGCTTGGGATGTGGAGTCGGACGACACACTCAAGTGGCAATCACGCTGGAGTTTGAGGGCCACCAAATCGTGGCACATGTGACCGAGGACCTTGGCCCTAAGCAAGCCAGCATCTATCCGCGTCACTTCGGTCTGGTGTGCCAATCTGAGGCGGAATGGACCACATGGAAAGACCGGGCTCTAGCCCATCACCTCTCCTTTTTCCGGGAACCTCGCCGACGGTTTCCCAGCACCCCACTCGAGCATCTCACCTTCTTCCTTGAAGACCCTTCAGGCAATCTGCTGGAATTTAAACATTACCTCAATTCCAGTGCCATCTTCGGGGAGCACGCCCATTCCCAGATTGGTGATGATCACGAACGGGCTTCCTAGCCACGACCACTTTTCCTCCAGAGAAAGTCTAGGTTTCACGCTACACTCGCGTGAGTCACTGTAACGCAGCAAGGACCTCTTTATAATGCCCCGTGACTTTCACTTTTGGAAAAATATGTGTGACCACGCCTTTTTCATCCAGCAAAACGGTAGTTCGCTCAATCCCCATAAACTTCCTTCCGTAGAGTGATTTTTCTTTCCATACACCGTATGTCTGCAGCATTTTCTTTGACTCATCACTCAATAAAGGAAAATTCAATTGAAACTTTTCCGAAAATTTTTGGTGAGAGGAAATGGAATCCCCACTGACTCCGTATACGACGGCTCCTTTTTTACGAATGGAAGATAGACCATCCCGAAAAGAGCACGCTTCCTGCGTACATCCCGGAGTATTGTCTTTGGGATAAAAAAACAAGACCACCTTTTTCCCTTTGAGTCCCGAGAGCTTCACCACGTTTCCCTTGTCATCCGGAAGGGAAAAATTAGGCGCACGTTTTCCAACCCTTAATGTGGTCGTACTTCCCTGGTTATCCACCTCGACCTTGGAGGAAGCTGATTTTTGTTTTGCAGACTTGGTCAGAGTCTTCGTCGCTTTGCCCTTTGACGAAGATGAAGAAGGGCTCTTGGGCTTGGCTTTGGTCTTGGCAATTCCTGATTTTGGCGGCATACCATCCTCCTCTTTCCGATTAAGACATGAAACATGATAAGGCGTTGGGTCAATGCTTTTGACAACCGTTTATGTTCGACATGGACAAACAGCAACACCTTCAGATTTTCCGAAGACACCATCATACACAGACCTAGACAGAATTTTCAGGAATCTGACAGAGAAAACTACACGAATGGTTAGGCTGGGTTGTGATGAATCGGAAAATTCTGTGAGAGAAAATGGCTAACTGACGTTCACAAAAACACGCTATGATTTAGGGGGTAAATTCGGTGGGAGGAACGAGAGAGGTATATTGTTTCAGGCGTGTTTCCAAAACTTTAATTTCCTCATCCTTCTTGGAAAGCTCCACCTCCAGCAAGTTATTTTCAACCTCGACATTCTGTAACTCATTTTGAAGGCTTTGCATTTCCGGATGCACTTGATCGAGCTTCTCCTTGGTCATTTGAAGTTGTTTTCCGAGTCGGTCCTTTGTTTCCTTTAACTCCCGTCCCAGTTTGGCCTCTATTTGTTTATATTGCTGCTCGGCCTGGGATTTTTCCTCATTGACTTTGGTGACTTCTTCTTCCTGTTTTTTCAGACGGGCCTCTAGAGCAGTCTTTTCTTCACGCAAATTCTGTACGATTTTTAAGACTTCCTCGAGTAAATCACCGATATCCCTTGTTGCATTCATGTCCTAAGACTCCCGTCCTTTGAAAAGGCCAATGGCGAAACAACGGTCATTGTGCAATCTATCGGACTTTTGAAATCAGAAATTTAGGTAAAATTGATACCAAATTCCCAATCAAGACACATCCCAATTCCTGCGTACCACGAAAGCAAAATATACTTAGTATTTTATACCTAATTTCTTGACAACCATGAGAAGGCCTGTTTAATTTACATTATTCCTATCGTTTTAGTATGAAATAAAAATGTACCGTTTTCCCTTAAAAGTAACCTATGGCATTTTGGCCACGATTGAGTTGGCTAGGAGTGACCGGTTTGTTCCCGTACAAGCCAAGATTATCGCCAAACGACAACAGATCCCGGCCCGGTTTATTGAACAGATTCTCCAACAACTCCGGCAGGGAGGGATCGTGCAAAGCCTACGGGGTCCACAGGGAGGGTACACCCTGGCTCTGGAGCCTATCCACATTTCTTTGGACCAGGTCGTGAATGCCATGAGTGGACCAGTCACTTCCCCACAAATTGAAAACGGAATCTCACCAGGTCAAGGAAAATCCAACGGCCACCAGGTGACCCACACCCTCCTTACCGCAATTTGGGAAGAGGTGGAAGAAGCCCAGCAATCCGTTTTACGGGGGATAACCATCAAGGCTCTGACAGAAGAATATGAAAGGCTCGAATCCCAGGAAGGCTTAATGTATCATATTTAATTTTCTCGCAACTCAGCTGCTTGAAAAGGTAAAGGACACGAGAGACACCATTGGCTATTTTTCGAACCGTAGAACTTCGCTATTTCGCATTCATGAAAACGCCTAAGACATATGGAGGAACATCATGAGCACCTCACCGGCTACCGTTAGGCCTCCCATTCAAACGAGTCCGATACCTCAGGAAATCATCGAAGAGATCGAAACCTTCGAGGATGAAGTGGCTCGCCTGCAGTCTGGGGAAACCCCTGTCGATATATTCAAACCCTTTCGCTTGCAATTCGGCATCTACGGACAACGACAACCGGACGTCCAGATGGTCCGGATCAAAATTCCATTTGGGGGGCTCACGGCTAACCAATTACGACAAATCGCCGACATCGCCGATACCTATGCCACTGCAGTAGGGCATGTCACCACCAGGCAGGACATTCAATTACATTTTGTACCCTTGCCCCAAGTGGGGACTATCATGAGAAAACTGGCTGAGGTCGGGTTGACCACCCGGGAAGCCTGTGCCAACACCGTCCGCAATGTCACAGCCTGTGCGTTAGCCGGAGTGTGCCCGGGAGAAGTCTTCGATGTCACGCCGTATGCCAACACTGTGGCCTACCATCTCCTGCGCAATCCATTGAACCAAAGCCTTCCACGGAAGTTTAAGATTGCGTTTTCAGGATGCAAGCAGGATTGTGCCCTGACCCCCATTCATGACGTGGGACTACTGGCGACCAAGAATGAACAAGGAACCATAGGGTTCAAGATGGTAGTCGGTGGAGGTTTGGGCTCCACTCCCAGGATTGCCAAGACTCTGAAAGACTTCGTCCCCATGGAAGAGCTCATTCCTTCCATCGAAGCCTTATTGAAAGTCTTCGACAATTTGGGAAACCGGAAAAATCGCAGCAAGGCCCGCATGAAATTCGTCCTGGATAAACTAGGATTCGAAGAATTTTCTAAACGATGGAAAGAAGCCTATGAAGGCATGATCCAATCAGGAGCGACAAAGCTGGGGATGATTCCCTCCCCCTATCCCGATGAACCATCGTTAATCATGCCGACAAAATCCGGGAATGGCACAGCCAACTCAGGCAATGGGCAATCTCCATCCAATGGCGCTCCATCGAACGGTTCTGCAGTTGCAACCGAATCCTTTGAGGATTGGAAAAGAACCAATGTCGTGTCACAACGTCAAGCCGGTTTCAATGCCGCGGCTATCCGTCTTCCTTCGGGTGACCTCACCTCGGATCAAATGTATGCACTAGCCGATCTTTCCGAACGCTATGCCAATGGAAACTTACGAACCACGATTAACCAAAATCTCATGGTACGCTGGATTCCCGACACCCACCTTCAGAAATTTTACGAGGAACTCGTCACCCACCGCTTAGGTGACCCAGGAGCTGAGGGGGTAGAAGACATCGTCGCCTGCCCTGGCACCGATACCTGTGGGTTGGGGATTACCTCATCAAAAGGGGTAGCCCGCGCACTGGCGGAAGTCTTTCCGGCCGGGAAAACTCCCGATGACCTCAAGGGTGTGAACGTCAAGGTGAGTGGTTGCCACAATTCCTGTGCCCAACATCATATCGCGACCATTGGATTACATGGTGTGGGAAAACGAATCGGAGACCATGTGGCCCCCGTCTATGAGCTTCACTTGGGAGGCCAGGTCGACGGAACCGCGAAAATCGCTCAATTGATCGTGAAGATCCCCGCGAGAAATGTCCCGGCTGCCGTGCAACATCTCCTGGATTACTACCGAAGCACCAGAAACACCGGGGAGTCGCTTCCGGCCTTTATTGACCGGATGGGAAAACATACCCTCAAAGACGAGTTGATCCCGTACACCATCCTTCCCGCATTCCAAGAGAATTCGGATTTCTATTTCGACTGGGAAGGGGATGAAGAATTTTCCGTGGAAGATTTGGGACCGGGTGAATGTGCCGGCGGTGCGTTAGAGATGATTGACAATCGAATACTCGAAGCCGAGCAAGAACTGTATCAAGCGAGGCTTCTCGCGGAGAAACATCAATTTGCCATCGCCATCAACAAAACGTATCGGGCGGTCGTGGCTGGCGCCAAAGCCATTTTGGTCACGGAAGGCCTGGACCCCAACACGGATGCGGACACCTTGGCCGAATTCGACAAACTCGTGCAGGCCAAAGGGCTTCTACCGGAAACCTATCACCATATTGAATCCAAATTTGGTGATTTGGGTACGAAAGACGCCTCTGACGAATTTACGAAAAATAAGATTGCGTTCACCAAAGGCTTCGTCGACATCTGTCGTCAGGTGACAGACCAAATCGGGCAGGACCTCAAGCTCACGCCGGTGGAACTCGGCGAGGAATCGTCCGAAGCCTCAACCGGAACCAGTCCTGCTTCGGCACCAGAGGTCTCCGAGGAAGAAGCTCCAGTCTATGACTTACGGGGCGTGGCATGCCCCATGAATTACGTGAAGACGAAATTGAAATTGGAGATGATGGATGAGGGAGAACGTTTGGAAGTCTGGTTAGACGCGGGCGAGCCTATTCGAAATGTGCCAGTCAGTCTTCGAAACGATGGGCATAAAGTCCTGAAACAAGAACCCATGGATTCCGAGGAACTTCACTTTAAAGTCCTCGTGGAAAAAGTGGAGGATTAAGGCGGTCATGGAACCGGTCCTCCCCACCAGACCTTCACCCGAAGACCTTGCCCTGCTCAGCAAGGCCTATGAAGATTTGGAGCCAACAGAAATCGTGAAGGCCGCTCTCGAACGATATGGGACTGAGGTGATTCTGGCCTGTAGTTTCGGAGCAGAAGACGTAGCCCTTGCCGATATGATGTTTCGTGTGAACCCCCAGGCGGTCTTATTTTATTTGGATACCGATTTTTTATTCACGGAAACTCATGACGTACGCGATCGCCTCATGACCCATTACAAACTGGACGACACACAAGTGCTTCAGATCAAACCCAATCTCACTCCGGAAGAACAGGCCGCTCAACACGGGGAAGCCTTGTGGCTACGCCACCCCGATCGTTGTTGCGAAATCAGAAAGGTTGAACCCTTGACACGGGTCCTCAAAAATTATTCGGCATGGATCACGGGAATCCGTCGGGATCAATCGCCGACCCGCGCCAATGCAAAAACGATTGAATGGGATTCAAAGTTTGAATTGGTGAAATTCAATCCATTGGCTCGCTGGTCATGGGATCAGGTTTGGGACTATATACGGGAACATCACGTCCCCTATAACCCCCTTCATGATCAACATTTCCCCAGCATTGGGTGCACTCACTGCACAGCCCCAGTCATGCCCGGAGAGGATTCTCGTTCCGGCCGATGGAAAACATCGACCAAGACCGAGTGCGGGCTTCATCGGTAGGTCGGGTGGACACGCTACAACAACCTTGACCCGATTCCCTACTCGTGTCGAGAGAAAAAGAGGAGGCATGTAGTGAAGAAAGTGGCTGTGATCATCACCCGTGGGGGGTTTAACAATCTCCTCCAGGCTTGCGAATGGATTGCTATCGCTGGCGATCAAGGCTGGGAAGTGAGCGGATACTTTCGGGATGAAGCGGCAGGACGGATGACTCAGGACAAAATTAAGGAAATGACGATGTCATTGGAATATCGCGGTCGAGAAGCCTTCGTCCGAGATCTGCTTCGACAAGAGGGTAAAGCTAGTTTACCGGATCTCTTACAAAAGGCCAAAGCGAAGGGAAACGTGAAATTGGCTGTCTGCAAAGACTCCCTCCGCTATTACGACCTTCGAGTCGAAGACCTCATCGCCGAGCTAGATGAAGTCCAAACTGCAGAAGCATTTTGGAAGGAAGCCGTCGACCCGGCTGACCATGTGATCACGTTTTAAGGACATTGTATGGACCATCTCATCTCAAAAATCGGAAAGGGCGTGAAAGGGGCCAAGGACCTGACCTGGGATGAGGCGAAACATGCGCTGCAAGGGATTCTGGAAAGAGAAGTGACACCAAGTCAAACCGGGGCCTTTTTGATGGCCATGCGGATTAAAACTGAATCCATCACTGAACTTGCGGCATTTACCTCAATTGCACGGACGTTCTGCCCTCCCGTTTCATATCCAGGAAATACCCCCTTTGTGGATCTTCCTCTCTATGGAGAAAAGCACAATACCATCCACATTATTGTCGCGGCGTCCTTAGTGGCTTCCTCGGTAGGAGCCGGAATGTTTATGCATGGGGTCGGCATCCCCAGTCTTCCTTATGACCTCACCAAGGTTCTGCATCATTTACGACTTCCAGTTTCCCAGTCTGCCCAAGAAGCCGCCACGCATCTTTCCGCAAGACCTTGGGTCTATCTTGATTTTGGAACGTACCATGCCCCATTAACACGATTGCTGGATTTACGACAGGAATTCGGATTACAAAACTTAGCCCACCAAGTTGCGAGGCTCGTAAACCCCGCTCGCTTGCCTTCGCAGGTGATAGGCATTGCTCATCCCCCCTACCTCGATAAAATGATCGAAGCCGTGGACATGCTGGGCACACCGCGCGCCTTAATCATCCAGGGAGTCGAAGGCTTTCCCGAACTGTCTATCGCCGCACCATCTACCGCAAGAGAGCGCCGTGATGGACATGTGTCCCCTATCACGTTCCGGCCGGAAGATATTGGATTCAGGATGAGCCCCTTTCAAGCCATGAGCTCAAAAATTGGACCGCAAGGGGCTTCAGGCCCGGAATACGAGGCCCAAGCCATCACACAATTACTCCTGAATCAACGACGGGGCGATCAACGAGCGTGGGTCATTCTCAACGCCGCACTGTACATCTACGCAGCAGGATTGGCCTCTTCATTGGCCAAAGCCGCACCCCTTGCCCAAGAGGCATTGGATTCCGGAAAAGCTGGAGCCTTTTATCAATCCCTGACCCAATCCCCAGCTCCTCTACCTTCGACTCAAGAACCACCTCAACCAGAAACGGTGCCAGCATGAAGCATCTCAGACAACTCGAAGACCAAAGTGTGTACATCCTTCGGGAAGCCTACAAGAATTTCGATAACTTGGGAATGCTGTGGTCCATGGGCAAAGACTCCACCGTGCTCTTGTGGCTGGCCAGAAAGGCGTTTTTCGGCCATGTGCCCTTTCCTCTTCTTCACGTCGATACCAGTTATAAAATTCCGGAAATGATTGAATACCGGGATCGGCTCGCACGAGAATGGCGGTTGAACTTGAGAGTCGGCCAAAACAAGAAAGCCCTGGCTGAGGGAATGAATCATGAAAAGGGCCGTATCGAATGTTGCACCGCATTGAAGACAGAGGGCCTGAAACTTTTGCTGGAAGAAGGCGGCTATACCGGGATTATCCTGGGTGTGAGGTCGGACGAGGACAGTACTCGTGCCAAGGAGCGGTATTTCTCCCCACGGGACAAAAACAACGACTGGGATTTCCGCGACCAGCCACCGGAATTGTGGGATCAGTATAAAATTTCGTTTCCTCCCGGAACGCATATTCGAATCCACCCGCTATTGGATTGGACAGAAATCAATATTTGGGAATATATCAAGCTAGAAAATATCCCGTTCTTGGACAACCTGTATTTAGATCAAGGATGCGGCAAACGGTATCGCAGCCTAGGATGCGAGCCCTGCACATTCCCGATCGACTCAACGGCCAAGACCGTCGACGAAGTCATCATTGAATTAAAAAACAGTAAAGTCGCGGAACGAGCCGGACGAGCTCAGGATGCGGGGCGGGGGATGGAACAATTACGGAAAGACGGGTACATGTAGCCATGACCACTGACACAGCCATTAAAGAACGGATGAATATCGTGATCGTGGGTCATGTGGACCACGGGAAATCGACACTGCTCGGTCGTCTC
Source organism: Nitrospirales bacterium (assembly GCA_965223275.1). Lineage (GTDB taxonomy): Bacteria > Nitrospirota > Nitrospiria > Nitrospirales > UBA8639 > Nitrospira_E. The sequence goes on along the minus strand of OZ244992.1, from coordinate 2,579,762 downwards.
TACGCCGATACCGGCACCCTGCCCATCGGAAAGATTGAAAAAATCCAAGCCATCTGCCAGCAGCAGGGAAAAGAATTCGAGTACGCCTTCCTCTTTGATGCCTTTCTGGAAGAACAAGAACAGGGCATCACGATCGATACGGCTCGAACGTTTTTTACCTGGGGAGACCGGCAATACATCATCATCGACGCACCCGGACACAAAGAATTCCTGAAGAATATGGTATCAGGAGCGGCCCGAGCCGAGGCGGCCCTTCTCGTGATCGATGCGCTAGAGGGAGTCCGAGATCAATCCAAACGGCATGGGTTATTGCTCTCGATGTTGGGCGTCAAGCAGGTCACGGTCATCGTAAATAAGATGGACCTTGTGGGTTATCGGGAAGACACGTTTCAGGCCATCGAGAAGGAATACCGGGATTTTTTGAGCCAACTGAATGTCACACCCCAATTCGTCATTCCCGCCAGCGCCAAACTCGGAGTCAATATCACCAAAGGAGGCCCTGAGACACCCTGGTACACAGGTCCTTCGGTCTTGGACTCCTTGTCCCATTTTCAATTGGAGACCGAGAAAACCGAAAAACCTCTACGCCTTCCCCTCCAGGACGTGTATAAGTTCGATGCGCGAAGAATACTCGTAGGCCGTATTACCGCCGGCAAACTCAAAATTGGGGACCGTCTCTTCTTTTCACCCTCAAATAAATCGGCCAACGTTCAATCGATCGAAGCCTTCAACATCGATCCACCACCGACCCAGGGCGAAGCCGGACAATCAGTCGGCATTACTCTCGATGAACAGATTTTCGTAGAGCGAGGACACATCGCAACCCACGAGGATTGCCGCCCACTGGTGTCGACACAGATCAGGGCAAATCTCTTTTGGCTTGGAAATCGTCCCCTGGAAATGCGACGGCTCTACATTCTTCGATTGGCGACCCGGGAAGTGCCCTGTGAAATCGCCACCATCCACCGTATCGTGGATGCCAATAATTTAGACGATCGGCAACAGGAGTCAACCGTCCAACGGAATGAAGTGGCCGACATCACCCTGCGCACCAAATCCCCGCTAGCCTTCGATTTGTACAGTGAATTTGAAACCACCGGCCGGTTCGTGCTGGTCGATAATTATGACGTCGCGGGCGGGGGCATCATTACGCAACTGGTACAAGATGAACAAGAAGATTTCCGAACGGAAGCTCGCGAACGGGACTCCGCATGGGTCCAAGGGGATGTCAGTGCAGAAGATCGGGCCCAACAGTATAGCCATCGGGCCGCCGTGGTCTTACTCACCGGACCGGATGCAACAGCTAAGGGATTTTTAGCCAGAAAACTCGAAACCGTGTTGGTGGCAGAAGGTCGCCATGCCTACCTCCTTTCTCCAGAGAATTTGCAACGGGGATTGGATGCCGATCTCCACGAGACCAAACCAGAAGAGGTCATTCGACGTTTTGGGGAAGTCATTCGCCTCTTAACGGACACGGGATCCTTGGTCATCACGACCACGAATGCGTTTCAACAACCCTCCGGCCAAATCGTGCAAACCCTTCAAACATTGGTAAACCCCATTCCGGTTCTCACCATTCATATGGCCAAAAATCTGGAGGGCCCTCAACCCGATACCGATTTGATCTTTGCCGGTCCGGAAAACTTTGATGAATGCACACATCAAATTCTGGAACTCCTGAAAGACCGGGAAATCTTGAAAGAAGCCAAAAATAGCTCTGAATTTCCCTATTCCATCTGACCCCTCTTCCACCCATAAACATCATAGCTCTAACGAAAGAAGATATGATCATTCCCGAGGTTTGTCGTCGGGAGTCTATTTTGTCCAAAACCAAACCCTCCCCCATCATTGCACTACCGGAGAAAGACCGGAGCATCCCCCCAGTTGTTTGACTTGATTCTCTCACTATCATGATTATCTGGATATACAAGGACCGTGTTCTTGTGGGTAGAAAGGATCTGCCCCTTCGAGTACACTATAAATACGATCCAACGTGTTTTGAGGATTCTTTTTTATTCACACTATAACTATGGGGGTGACTGGCTTCGACGGGAATCAGGAGGTCAACAGCGCGTGTCGAGCTCTCGGAGTCTCGTTAAACCTTCGGGAAACTATTAAGTGCCAACGAACCATTGGCTCTCGCGGCATAATTGACCGCGACGTCCCTCCTCTCTTTGCCTGCGGGGGAGACAGGGGCGTCACACTGCAGGCTGGTCCAAAGCTGGTGCTCAGCGGCGGCGGATAAGATTTTTCTGGGCTAGTGGGCGCTCTAAGCCGGTCGGTGGGCGTGGGCAACCGCGAATTTTAAAGCATCGACTACACACGTAGGGCTGTTGTGCTAAATGTTCTCGGACAGGGGTTCGATCAACACAATGGTCGCCCCGGGGAGCAATTCCCGGGTGAACACGGGGCTCATTCGGTGAACCCTACAGCCCGCCACACGGGCCATGGCAACGCCGAGGGGTCTGATAAGGCCAACTCATCAGGCCCTGTAGAGACTCAGAGACCCGCTGGTCGTCAGATGAGCGGGCACTCGGAGCATCCTCTGGATGCTAAGACGCCCCGCATCCCACGTGGATGAAGGCATAGTCCGGCCCATGCTGAAAAGCATGGAACATCCGTCCCCTCACCTCCACCAATCGGCCTCTGGATAGTGGAATCCAGAGGCCTTTTTTTATCCTCCAGACACAAAATCCTCCCTACACAAAAATTAACTAGTTTCTGTTTTTTTCTTGCAACAGAAAGTAACCTACGATACTTTCGAATTGATTTTCTGAAATCCTAACCGTTTTCCATAGGAGAAAAGATGCCAAATTTCATGATTGCCTATCACGGTGGGAACCAGCCAAGCACCAAAGAAGAGGGGATGGCTCAAATGGAAAAATGGAAGGCCTGGATCCAAGGACTCGGGGAGTCCATTATCAATCCAGGAACCCCACTTCCCCTCTCCAAAATTGTCACCCCTCAGGGCATTGCCGATGATCAGGACCCCAATTCAATGAAAGGGTTCGCCGTCGTGAAGGCGGACAGCATGGAGGCTGCCCTTGCCATAGCTCAAACTGATCCATTTTTAGAGAATGGGGGGTCTATCCGCGTCTCCCAAATGATGGAGATGCCGTAGGTCCCTTGTGCTACAGCCCCATGACTTTTCCAAAAAGTCTCTTCTCTTTTTCATTTTTGCTAGCATTTTTTCCTTTCCTCACTTGAAGCTGGCCAATTGTTTGATATGATCTATCCAATATCAAACCGACTCCCCTGCTGCCGCAGAGGAGTCATTTACTTTCCCTCTTGAGGAGAACCATCAGAATGACAAGACCATTTTCGTTTTTCTTGGCCAGTGCCTTCGCTTTTTCTTTGGTGAGTTTTGGAAATGTTCAGGCCTTTGACTTCACAGGGGATTCCTCCCCCATCATCATCGCCAAAGGCAAAGCAGGGGAAAAACACGGCAAGGCCGGGGAGAAACATGGAAAAGCTGGAGAGGATCATGGGAAAGCCGGGCAAGACCATGGAAAAGCTGGAGAGGATCATGGGAAAGCCGGCCAAGATCATGGAAAAAAGAAGGGGCACGCCAAGAAGAAAAAAGCTCATTAAAAATTATCAGGCCCTTTTCCTTCAATGGGATTGGGCCTGCCGCTTCGATTGACAATCTCATTACGACCCTTTGGGAATTCGAAAAAAATGTCCCAAGGGGTCGTTTTTCTTCTAGAAATTTTTTTCCAAGACACCCTTCAAGCCCTAGATTGAGCCTTCTTCCCGCTCAACCCGGTTTCACCATTTTCTTTCACTCGAATCTGCCTTCCGTTTATTCTCACCACTATATATAGCCCCATGACTTCAAACCCAATCTTACCGAGTGCAGTCCAATCCCTACTCGTTTGTGCATGGGTATCCCTACATCAAAAAACAAACACCACCTAACCCGTTTGCCTTTTTCCCTTCCTCTATTAAAGAGACATCGACAAATTCGGTCACAAATACAACAAGATAGCCACCTATCGTGTTGTGCATGATTTTTTGGGAATAGGTTTTGCGTTTAGCATGTTCCTGGCAAGAGCAGGGCCTCCCCTGAAAACAATGCAAGGGAGGCATCATATCATTCACCATTCTTTGTAGGGGGATCTCACGATGATTAAATTTGCTTCAATCTTATTTGCGCTGATGATTGCCATTTCCTTTGGCGGAATGACCTTCGCCAGCTCTCCTGCTGTTCAGGGGGACAATGCCTTTCTTCAAGACACGCTTCCGTTAGGCACGGATGAGGGTAAAGATGAAGACAAAGGCAAAGAAGGGAAAATGAAAGAAGACAAGGGTGAAGATAAGGGAGAAGATAAGGGAGAAAAGTAAGCCCTTCTTCTCAAACCCCTACCGTTCATTCGGTAGAAACAACAAACGGCCTTCGGAGCAGCACGTTCTGAAGGCCGTTTTCTTTTGGCACGGAGCCCAACAGGCAATGATTTATCTCGTCCTCTACCAATCGGCTCCCAATCGATCAAGAATCACCTGTTGAACCACCGTGTTGGGGCCAAGTCTCGAAAGATAGACCGCCGTCTCAGCTACATCAAACGGATCAATCTTCTCGCTCTGGAGAATCTCCTCGGGAGAAGCATCCACGAGTTCATCCGCTACGCCTGCGGGACAAATCGCACTGACTTTAATGTTGAAAGGACGGCCTTCATCAGCCAAAGATTTTGTCATGGCCATTATTCCATGCTTGGATATGCTATACGTACCCGTTCCAGACCATGCCTGTACCCCGGCGACACTTGACATATTTAAGATGACCCCACCCCCCTGATGCTTCATCACCTTGAATCCCTCACGGCAGCACCAAAAGGTTCCCCGCACGTTGGTGTTCATGACCGTGTCGAACATTTCGGTGGAGGTTTCGGCAATCCGTCTTCCTCCGAATATTCCCGCGTTATTGACGAGAATATCGACTCGCCCATATTTCTTGAGCGTCTCTTGAAATAATATATTGACCTGGCCTTCATCGGAGACATCCGTCTGAATCACAACAGCGGTCCCCCCTTCAGACGCAATCCGCTCAGCAACTTGTTGGCACAGGGCCTCGCGTCTGGCCGCGACTATCACCTTGGCTCCCTCTCGCCCAAACTGCAGGGCAATAGCCTTTCCAATCCCACTACTGCTTCCCGTTACGATGGCAACCTTATCCTGTAATCGTTTCATGAATCCTCCATGATTGCCGATGGATAGCCACAACCTTTTAAAGGACAGATATCATTCCTGACGCTTACTCGACAAGTTGACTGGCTGAAGGAATTTTTTTATTGCGAACGAATGAGAAAAAAGGGATTGGAGGGATAGAGAAGAAGTCTAAACCAAACCCTCCTGAATGGATTAATTGTGGTCTTGTAAATGAACGGTGAGATCACGCAGAGAAACGATTCCGACGACAGATTTATTTTGGGTCACCAAGAGGTGGCGAACCCCCGATTCTTTCATCATGTCGTAGGCTTCCTCTAACGGCCAAGAGCCTTCAACGGTGATCATGGGACTCGTCATGACCATATCTACCGATGTAACCTGCAGATCCAATTCTCGGGCAACGGCTTTCCGAATAATATCGGTTTCTGTGATCAACCCGATAATTTGCTCACCCTGATCTTTCATCAATTCCCCCGACCTGACGATCGCCAGGGAACCCACCTGAGCCTCAGCCATCTGCTTTGCGGCAGCAGTAACATTTGCCTTGCTAGAAATTTTTTGCAAAGTCGTGGTCATGGCATTCGCCAAGGTTTTCATGCCTTTCTCCTTTGTCCCTTTACATCAAGGTCTCTGACTTCCCTACCCTACATGCTCGGCGTGGCAACGCCAATTCTCGTCATTTCCCCACTCAATCATGCATTCTCCCATCCAGCGTGAACCACCCTCTTCCCATTGGCAATTCCTGCCCTCCTTTCATACTCTAGCAGTGTTTGAAGGTATGGCTAGTAGAATCGGAGAACGTCCGCACCATGCCTCCCGCGAAAGTTCTTCCCTCTCCCCTTCCCCAGCCTAAAGGTTTCCACTTAGAATCCGAGAAGACAAGATATGACCAGCTCTGCCCTTTCCACTCAAGCACCGACGACTTCCGAAACACCGCGAAGTTTCATTACCGAGACATTAGAACAAGGCAACCTGGATCTCCCCCTTCTTCCGGTTGTCGGCAATCAAGTGTTGATCCTGGTCGACGATCCCAACGCAGACGCGAGCAAGCTTTCGTCCCTCATTCAACAAGATCAAGCTTTAGCCGCACAGTTACTCCGAATCGCCAATTCTCCAGCGTATCTTCCCCGCTCACCCATCGTGTCCCTCCAACAGGCCATTTCCTGGCTGGGCCTCAACATGTTGGCGGGATTAGCCTTTTCCGTGTCGGTTCAAAGCGGGGTATTTACGACGAAGGGTTTTGAACCAGAAGTCAAAATCCTGTGGCGCCATGCTTTAGCTTCAGGTCTGTACGGAAAAGAAATCGCCCGGCGATTGCGTCATAACGTGGAAAACGCATTTCTCTGTGGGTTGTTGCATACCATCGGGAAACCCGTTTTACTCCACCAACTCCTCAACCATTACTCCGATGGGGCCAAGGCATTGGAGTGGGAGACCCTCGAACCCCTTCTTCAGGAATTCCATATCGCTGCAGGGGGTCAATTAGCCAAAGCCTGGAAATTACCCGACCCAGTTCAGGAGGCAATCCGTTGCTACCCCGATGACACATACGACCAAGCGACATCTCCCACCAAAGGAGCCATCATCACCTGCTTGGCCGACCACCTGGCCTCGTTCATTTGCCAGCAGGACGTTATCGAGGAAGAAGCCTTACGATCGCTTCCGGTCGTTCAAGACCTTAATTTTTACCCAGAAGATATGACCGCATTGTTGGATTTGCGGGAAACCATCGAGCAGACCCTTGAGACCTTCCTCCTATGACTTCCTATGATTTCATCGTCATCGGAAGCGGCCCGGCTGGGCAGAAAGCCGCGATCCAAGCCGCGAAAGCCGGCAAACGCGTCGCTCTCGTTGAGCAGAACCGGCAAATCGGCGGAGCCTGCGTCTACCACGGCACGATTCCCAGCAAAACCCTTCGGGAAAGTGCCCTGCAAATGATGCAATTTCTCCAATCCACCGATGTGTTCGAATTCCGGATGCGAGACGACATAAAAATCTCCAGCCTCATGACCCGACTCCAGAATGTGGTCGACGCACATGGGACCTTCATGAACGATCAAGTCGCCCGAAATGGGATAGACCGAATCCATGGTCGGGCACGATTGATCTCCGCGCATGAAATTCATGTACGAGGGTTGGATGGACAATCTCGTGAAATCACGGCTCCGTATATCGTCATCGCCACCGGCTCTCGACCGCGTGTCCCCAATAATATCGCCATAGACCATGAACACATACTGGATAGTGATTCGATTCTTTCCTTGGTGTACTTGCCAAAATCACTCACGGTGTTAGGGGGAGGAGTGATTGCCTGTGAATATGCCTCCATCTTTGCTCTCCTCGGAGTGCAAGTGACCGTGATCGACACCGCGGATCGCCCCTTACGTTTCCTCGACCCCGAACTGACTACTCTTTTTGCCCAGGCGTTCGAAAAAACGGGAGGGAAGTACCTGGGCAACCACACGATTCAATCGGTTCAATGGGATGGCTGCTCTCACGTCACGACCCTGTTGGAAACGGGTGAGATTGTCCAGAGTGAAAAAATGCTGGTTGCCCTCGGACGCGTGGCCAATATTGAACATTTGGATATTCACACGGCAGGCCTAGCCCCCACGACTCGCGGGCTCATTGCCGTGAATGAATTCTGTCAAACGGACATACCCCACATCTATGCCGTCGGAGATGTGATCGGCCCTCCTTCACTCGCATCCTGTTCGATGGAACAGGGGCGACGGGCAGCCTGTCATGCCCTAGGATTGGAACTGGGGACGGCCGGTGAACATATTCCCATGGGAATTTACACGATTCCGGAAATGTCCTGTGTCGGGTTGAGCGAGGAGGATGCGAAAAGCCACTATGATCAACTCCCGTTAATCGGTCGAGCTCGATTCGAAGAAATTGCTCGTGGGCAGATCTCGGGCAGGACCTCGGGATTACTGAAGATGATCGCCGACCCCACGGGCGAACGACTCCTCGGAGTCCATATCGTCGGAGAAGGGGCGACGGAGCTCATCCATATCGGACAAATGGGACTGCTGCACCACATTCACATCGATCAGTTCGTCGAGAATATTTTCAACTTTCCCACACTGGCCGAAGCCTACCGCGTGGCCGCTTTGGATATCGTCAAACAACGGCCAAAGGCAGCCACCTCTTGTCTTCCTCAAAACATCGAACACGCCACGTCTCCCTTGGCATGACGCTTCCATCCCGAATGTAGAATAGTACTGTGAGACGTACGGAGCAGGAGAGTCATCACCCGAAGAAGGGTGAGGTGAGGTTCTGAGCAATCAAAAATGGTAACTGAGTTCGATAAAGTGCATGTCTACGCCGCGATTACTTGAGCCGTAAAAACCCGCGTCGGAAAAATGATGAAATCTCCACCCCACGACCATGTGACCTGGAAAGTGGTAACTAAACCCACCATGTCCCACGATTTGAACCGGGCCACCAAAATCTTGCTTTCCGTATTTTTGGTCGCTCACGAAGGCCACCCCTGTCCCAACATCAAAGGTCAGCCTCCAATCCCATTTTGTAAAGGCCACGCTTGGTCCAGTCGTAGAAAAGAGTCCCCAATCGCTCTTCGCGGTTAACGTGCCGAGAGAAACGTTCCATCGATACCGGCCTTCCCAGCCCCGAGGCCATTCCCATGCGCCTGGAAATCCAATAACCGCAAAACCCTCCATCGCGTAAAAATCATGTTTCTCTCCCGGAGGCAATCCTAATGGAGGAAGATTGGTGGCACCTCGAATGCCTACGGCTAACAATTCCAATTCTTTTTCTTCAGCATGACTGAGGGAAACACTCAGGCCTCCCCAAACAAACCCCATCAGAAGGATGGCTAGAAAACCGATGCGTAACAACATGGTCGCATGAGGAAGATTATTCGAAATCATGAAACGGTCCGGATGAGATGTCATGTATTTGGGCTTTCCTATATCTTGGCTATGTTCCAAACCGTAGACCTCCCCAGCACGGTTCAAGGGCGTTCAACCTTCACGAATCCTGGCTTCCATGCCTGGTCATGTACAGAGGATTGAAAGTGCTATGAGGAGGAGAGTGAAAAACCGAACATTACGTTACGAACAATGATCAATTGGATCGAGGGGCTAACAATTCCTTTTTCAGTGAACGATCATCATCACCTACAAATCTGGTTGCTTGTTCTAGGGAAAACCCTGTGAGACAAAATACCATACATATTCGTTGTTTCAAGTCAAACTTCAATCCTTTGGTTGGGAATTTTCAGAGGAACACGGGGAGGGGTTGAATTCGGGAACTATGGATTGACCATCCACCCGATCGATTACATTCCAGGGGCAGAAGCCTCGTCCCTTCGCTCTTTTTGAGATTCCTTGTAAGCTTTTTCTTCTTCTTCCAGAGCTTTGCTCCGTTGAATTTCAAGTATTTCATTCGGTGAAAGATATTTCAGGGCTGTAGCCCCCAGAACTTTTTGACTCGGAGTCCCTTTCAACTGAATGTTAAAGAGAGCGTCGGCACCCATGATTTGCGCCTTCTTAATCAATTCAAAATGAAGTTCGTCCCAATTGACCTTCGACTTCTCAGAGGGTTGATGCGCTTCAATATCTTCCATCGTTTCATAGGGAATATCGGGCAAGGCTTCCAAAATTTCTATGGGTTTATCCTGATTCGGATTCTCACTGTTTTGCTCCGCGGCCACCGCTTCTTCATTGCGAGGAGCGCGAGCTTTTTCGACATCAAACCCTTTCAGTCTCATGGCAGCCAATGCCGCCTCATGAGGATTGCTACTTTGGGAAAGCCGTTTCAGTTTTTCAATACGGTCCAAGGCTTCCTGGAGGCTCATCCTGGCCCCTTTTTTCCTCAGAGCATTAACCGGCATAGCCACTCCCTTTTCTCATTTCCCAACACGTCCAGCTTTCCTTATAAAAGGTGAACCTTCTACCTGGCTTTATTATGGGATGTCAAATGATCATCCCATAAGACGAGAGAAACAATCAGAGGCCCTTGGGTTCATCCTCAACCACCATTTCGGTATCTTCGGTATCAGCTTTTGACCCAAAGACCTGCAGCACACTACAATTTTCCGGTTTATGTACCCGAAGGACAGTCTTCGAATAAGGAGAGCGTAGGATGGCCTCACTCACCGTTTGGCGGAAACGTGTTGTATCCAGGCTTGGCGTCTGCCTCCTGGTATCCTTGTGGGTGTTACCGGGTTGTCTGCAATTTTCCCCTTCCCGAACCTATGATAACGACGTGGTGAATTACGAAACCACGTCGAGCATGGATACCAGAGGACTATCCAGCCGATCATTCACGGTCGAAGCCAATCTTCCCTGGCAAGCTTCCGATGTTCATGTGAAAGCTCACTCCACCATAAAAATCCAGGCTGAGGGAAAATGGAGCCCGGCCCCAGCCTTAAATACGTGGAGCGGACCAGAGGGCATTCCTGGTACCGGGAAAGAAGTCCCTTGGATCAAAGCCAGCGCGCTCATGGGAAAGATCGGGAAGAAGGGGAAACCCTTTGAGATCGGCCAGGAAATCGTGGTGCGAGCCACTGAAGATGGTCATGTCTATTTGGCCATGAACGATCCCTTTCCTTGGGTTCAAGATAACAAGGGGTCTATGCAGGTCACGATCTATTCACAAGCGCCTCCTTCAAAATCTCCCCCCCTCCCACCCTCGCCATCAGTCACCAAGAGACGTATCGGCAAGCCAGAGATACAGGAAAAACGGACCGCGCTTATCATCGGCAACAGCCAGTATGCTATCGGAGCCCTGAAAAATCCCGCACACGATGCCCAAGATATGGCCGACACCCTCAAAGGGTTAGGGTTTGTGGTCACCCTGCAATTAGATGGCACGCAAGAAAAGATGGAAGCCGCTATCAGTCAATTCGGCCGTGAACTCTACAAGGGGGGAGTCGGGTTGTTTTATTATGCCGGACATGGAATTCAGGTTGGGGGCGAAAACTTTCTGATCCCGGTCAATGCCAAAATCGAGAGTGAAACTGACGTTCGATATAAAGCCGTTCCCATGGGGCAAATTCTTGGGAAAATGGGAGAGGCCCGGAATGGACTGAACATCGTGATCCTGGATGCCTGTCGAGACAACCCGTTTTCCCGAGGCTTCCGGTCGAGTACGAGGGGCCTGGCGGTAGTCAGCAGTGCTTCAGCCAAAGGGACGCTCATTGCTTATGCAACCAGTCCCGGAAAAGTAGCGAGCGACGGAAATAGTCGAAATGGTCTGTACACCAAACATTTGCTGGAGAATATGCAAACCCCTGGAATCCCTGTTGAACAAGTCTTCAAACGCGTGCTCCAGGGTGTCGAGCAAGAAACCCAAGGCAAGCAATCCCCGTGGACCTCTTCTTCCTTTTCAGGAGATTTCTATTTCGTGCCAGAATAGCCACGATGAGCTGCCTTCCCTGGTAGGATTTATCGTTCTTCTCAGATTTGTCTAGGAAGCTGGAGGCTGACTATAATCGGATAGAATATGCTCATTCTATCATGATGGAGGAAATGCGATGAGTTTGGCCGACAATAAATGCGTTCCCTGCCGGGGAGGCGTGCCTGCGCTGGAACCCACAAAAATTCAGGAATTGCTGGGGCAATTAGAATCAGGATGGGCCCTGAATGAACAGGGTCATATCGAACGAACCTATACCTTCCCCAACTTTGCCGAAGCATTGGCCTTCGTGAATCGAGTCGGCAACGTGGCTGAACTCGAAGGGCACCATCCCGACCTGTATTTGGCTTGGGGAAAATGCAAGGTGGAAATTTGGACTCATAAAATTCAAGGATTAACGGAAAGCGATTTTTACCTCGCCGCAAAAGCGGACCGAGCGTTCGCGGTCCCTCCTTTGAATCCTTAAATCCATATCCCCACATGGCCCCGACCTCTCCCCTTGTCCATCCTGATCCTGTCGGATCAGACCATGCACGAACTTCAGCGCGCGTTTCTTCCACGGATTTCCGTCGCTTTGGAACGAAGGTGGCATTGATCACGATGCCCTTTAGTTACTCCAAATTTCCCTCCATTCAGTTGGGAACGCTATCAGCATTACTCAAAGCTGAAGGGATCGGGGTCAAGACTTTTCATTTCAATCTTCAATTTGCTCATAAAATTGGCGTTCCTCTCTACGAGATCCTTTGCGAAAAACGCGGCTTATTTGGTGAGTGGTTGTTTTCCTCTCTGCTCTTCCGTGATAACCCCAAACATGCGCAATATCCCCAAGTATTCAAACCGGTGTTTGAAAGCACGGCGAAAGAGGCCGGATGTTCCATCGGATACCTTGAAGAAATCGGACGAACCATCGCACCTCAATTCTTGACCTGGGCCCTCACGTCTGTGGAGTGGGGGGACTATGACGTCGTGGGCTTTACCTCGACCTTCGATCAAAATGTGGCCAGTCTCAGCTTAGCGAAGCTCATCAAGGATGTGTATCCGGACGTGCGTACCGTGTTCGGAGGAGCCAATTTTGACGGGGAGATGGGACTCGAACAATTCCGGGCATTCCCATGGATTGATTACGTCGTCGTGGGAGAAGGTGAGCACACGTTTCTTCCGTTGGTGCAACGCATTTTGGTGAAGGACGAATCCGACCCTCCACCAGGAATCGCATTTCGACAAGAGGATGGGACTATTCACTTGACCCCCAATGAAAATCTGGTGACAAATTTTTCCGTGGCCCCTCCTCCTGATTACGACGATTATTTCGCCGAGCTACAGGAATTAGACGTCCAAGGGTCCACAGGACTCAACCGCATCCTCCTCTATGAAGGCTCGAGAGGATGCTGGTGGGGAGAAAAACACCATTGCACGTTTTGTGGGTTGAACGCGCAGGGAATGGAATTCCGCGCCAAATCCCCTGACCAAGTGGCCACGGAATTGGACTATCTCTCCAGCCGCTACGATACCACTCGATTTCGACTGGTGGATAATATCATCGACATGAAATACGTAGATGGCCTATTCGCACAGCTTGGCCAGCGTCATGTGGATCTGGATGTATTCATGGAGACAAAAAGCAACTTGAATAAACGACAAATTCAAACGCTGGCTCGCGGAGGGGTGAAGTGCATGCAACCCGGGATCGAAAGTCTGAGCCATGCACAACTCAAGGAAATGGACAAGGGAGTCAGTCCGCTACAAAATATTCAATGCCTCAAATGGAGTCGGTATTACGATATCGATGTCTCTTGGAATATCTTGTTGGGCTTTCCGCAGGAGACCAATGCAGACTATCACCATCAAATGGCTATCATTCCATCTATTCTTCATTTGCAACCACCGGAATCGACTTCTAAACTTTGGCTGGAACGCTTCAGTCCGTATTTTAAATGGCCTGAAAAGTATGGCATTCAAATCAGCGGGCCGGGTTTGGCCTATGGGTACGTGTATGACGAACGGAAGGTCGATCTTTGGAAAATTGCCTACGATTTTGAATATGACATTGATTGGAAAGTCGATCCGCAGGTTTACGAGGAATTCATTCACCAAGTCCAGGCTTGGAAAGAGCGCTACGCCTCTCCCAATCGTCCGTTCTTGTTTTTTTCCAAAGCCTTTAGCTATCTCACGGTGTATGACGGCCGTGGGGACCACCCCACAAGCGAGCGGTTTGATGGAGCCGTCGCTCACATCCTAGAATTTTGCAATGACCAACCCAAATCCTTTGAACAAATCCGAAAGGAATTACAGACCCTGGGATCCTCGGATGCATCCCAAACCATACAACCCCTCGCGGACACCTTACAGTCGTTATTGGGTAAACGCCTGATGTATGAGGAGGGCGGACGATATTTCACGCTCGCCCTGCCAGTCAATCCCCACCGATAAGGCTTAGGAACTCGGATTTCCACCTTGAAAAGAGGCTTCCTGGTTTCCTTCACCATCCTTGACATTCTTGGTATGATTCTCTGATTTAGGGAAAAACAGGATTTACCGAATGTTGGCCTACGTGATTCAACTTATTCCAAACACCAGCTTTCAGGGTTGATGCTAATTGACTTTCCCCTATTGGCTGGGTAGCCTATCAAGTTGTGCAAAGAACAACCGAAAAGTCTCATAAAATGAGATATTTAGGAGCAATTACCCTTTCCGGCCGCAAACACAACCACCCGACCCAACCTTTCTCCATCTTCTCAGCTCCCATCCGCGCGTTGACCTTTATCGGGATGGTCTGCCTTTCCATAATGGGAGGTGTGGAGCTTCAGGAAGGGTTGGCCAGCCCCCAAGGCGAGTCTTCCGACAAACTCACCTTAAATTATGGACTGGCTATCAAGGACCGGCCTCAAGAATCGTCCTCCATATCAGGACGGACCGTGGGTGCCCTCAAGCACCAAAGGGCGAGGAGCCTCACACATCCACACATACACACGCAATCATCCAGTACGGCGCTCCAAGAAGAATCTCATTCTCATACACCCTTAAATGAAAACAGACAGCCAATCACTGGACAGGTCTCTAAGTTTACCATCAATGATGTACCGTCATATATCATCCATGAGCCATCGCATTCAGAACCATCATCTTCCGAGCAGGTTGCCACAGCCCCACCAGCTGAAGCATCTGCCCCAGCTGAAGAACCTGCCCTGGAAGAGCAAGAAGCACCTGTGGTGTCTACGTCCTTTCCCAAGGCCATACCCACCACGCTTCATCCTCGAATTGCAGAAACCTTTCACCCCCCCCCTCAACTCATATCATCTATTGAGCAGCCATTGGAGATAACCGATACACCAAAGCTCTTTTCCACCAATCTTTCTCTGGCCGGATTTCTCGAACCATCCTTAATACGATTTTCAAAGGTGTTTCATCCCGAATGGGTTGACACTAAAGACGACAAGCTGGGGTCCTATGGATCCATTCCTTTAGTACTCAATGCTGCAGTTGAAAAAAACCTGAGGTACTTTCAGGAAGGCATCCCTGATCGTTTCCAAACGTACCTTGATCGGTTTCATCATTATCGGGAAGTCGTAGAACCCATCTTCCAAGAATTCGGTATTCCGACAGAATTGATGTACCTTTCTTTAGTCGAAAGTGGTTTTAACCCCCGAGCGTACTCTCGAGCTCGCGCTTCAGGCCCCTGGCAATTCATGAAAGCCACAGGCCGTATGTATAAGCTCCATGTGAATTGGTACGTGGACGAACGCCGTGACCCCATCAAATCCACGGTAGCCGCCGCCCATCATCTTCGTGATCTTTACGACCATTTCGGTTCCTGGCCGTTGGCTCTCGCCGCATACAATGCCGGTTCCGGAAAAATCTCACGTGCCATTCGCAAAACGGGGACTCGTAATTTCTGGAAAATTCGTCGAACCTGGTATATCAGACGTGAAACCAAGGAATATGTGCCTCGATTCATCGCCGCGACGATGATCGCCCAAAATCCCACAGCCTACGGATTTCAAAAACCGGCTGGCGATCGCTATGCCTATGAGGAAGCCTTGATCTCCAAACGGGTGCATTTCAAGGAAATAGCCAAACGCACAGGGATCGATCTGGAAGAACTCAAGCGGCTCAATCCCGAGCTTCGAAGAAATATCGTCCCAAGCCCCAAAGGATCAGGATACATCTTGAAAGTCCCAGTGGGGATGGCTGCATCCGTGAAGACCCACCACAGCTCCTTACAGGCCTGGACTCAACCCCCACCCCCACCGACTGAATGGTACCGGGTCCGTCGCGGGGACAGCTTGTCCGTGGTGGCAAGACGCTACGGAATGAAGGTCAGGCAGCTGAAGGCTATGAATAACCTGCGGAGTAATGTAATTCGAGTAGGGAAACGCTTACGAGTAAGAGCTCGAGACTATGAAGAAAACGGGCCGATTACGTGGTACCGGGTGCGCTATGGTGATTCTCTTGGGAGTATCGCTAGGCGGTTTGGCACCAGTGTATCCCGACTCAAGCGACTGAATAACCTATCAGGCCACCTCATTTATCCGGGCAATCGATTGAAAGTGCGAGGAACAGAACCCGCAAAACGTTCGAAAGGAACGGATTCCAAATGGTACCGGGTTCGACGGGGAGATAGCTTGTGGAGTATCGCTCAGCAGTTCAGCATCAGCGTGAGGGATTTGCGCCGCCTCAATAACCTTTCATCCAGCATTATCCGTGCAGGGCATATGCTCATGATTAGCCAATAAGGCGATCATTTTCTTCTTTCACTTCTCAGACATCGCTTCTCTTATTCTGGGCCTTTGGAACGCTCTCCCTCTTGTGGAGCTTCCTCCCCTTCATCATCACCGGGTTTTTCCTCGGAACCCGCATCTTGGGTTGATTCACCGTCTTCGGATGGCTGGCTTTCCTCAGCCTCTTCAGGTGCCAAGACCTTCACGCGCAATGCGGCTTCGGTCGAGAAGGGAGACAAGGGGTATTCCTTAATGAGTGTTTTATAGTGTTCCACGGCTTTGGGAATATCTTCTTCGGACTCGGCTAATTTCGCGAGCTCAAAGGTCACCTGATCCTTATTTAACGCATGTGGATTATTCAACACGGCCTGAAAGGAGTCTTTTGCCGCCTCAGGATCTCCGGCCAATAATTGGGTCAACCCCATTCGCTGTTGAACTAATGCCACAAGTATGTGATCTTGCCCATACTTCGTGATGAATTGCGTGTATGCCTGAATGGCGTCATCAAATTTTTCTTGTTCGGCAAGACTATTACCCATTAAGAACAAGGAAACCTGTGCACTGCTAGTCCCAGGAAACTGATCGACGACGCTCTGAAACATTTCTGAAGCTTTGCGAACATTCTCCTTGCCCTTTTGAACATCATCGAGTGGCCGATCAAGATAGACCCCTTGGGCCTTTCCCTCGAGTTCCCAGGCCTGTTCTTGTTGCTGGGAGGAAAACATGACCCAGCCGACGATCCCTGCAATAACGGCCAGGACTAGGAAAATTATTCCCCATACCAGCCCTCGGTGTTCTTCAACCCATAAGAGGAACTCCTCTTTGCTTGACAGAACCACGGCCGGTTCCATCCTTGAAGACTTTCTGGTTAAGTCCTTTATTTTAAATCCCATACAATTTTAGGTTCCTTTTTTGCATAATCATTGACGGAAACTATTGGTGGGTTTTGCGGTTCCCTGTGGTGCCTTATACCCACCTGTCGGGTACATGTCAAACGACATTTTTCTGAAATTTCGTGAAGTTGACAAGGCTTAGGTGACTGTTATAATGAGAAAAATGTCAATTGTTTTAAGGTTTTAGGCGGATAGCTCAGCTGGCAGAGCGCTGCCTTTACACGGCAGAGGCCGCAGGTTCGATCCCTGTTCCGCCTACCAAAAAGATTCTTGGCAAATCATCAGTAATTCTTGATATACTAACGGGTTTCATTTTCGAATCGATTTCCTCATCGATCTTGTTAAGGGGCTGTTTGCCCAAGACCAAAATTTTTCGGGGCCGTCGTTCAGCCAGGTTAGGACGCCAGATTGTCAATCTGGAGGTCGCGGGTTCAAATCCCGTCGGCCCCGCCATCCGCAACGTCAGTGACGTTGCCTGGCTTCGAATTACATTCCCCCATTCTTGCAAGACCAATCTAAAGGAGGTCTAAAACAGCCTATGTCTTTTGCCCATCCCTCTGAACTTTTTGCATCGCTTGGTTGGCTTTCCATCATCATTCTGGTGATTTTGTCTGGATTTTCGGTGGTATCTTGGGGAGTGATCGTAAACAAGTTTCGAAGTTTTCGTCGCATTAACCAAGAGGAAGCCCAATTTTTGAGAATGTTTGAACAGAACCCCGTGGACCAACAATCCCTACGCCAGGAGGCCCAATCCTTAACCGTGAGCCCAAGCTCAGCTGTGTATTTGGGGATCACGGAACGCCTTCCAGCTTCTTCGGCCGATCTCTTCGCTCCCGATCAGGAGATTGAAACACCTGCAGAAGGATCGACGCCCAGCCGACAATACTTAGAAAAGGTCGCCCAGTACATTATCCAAAACCATATTAACCGACAGGAAGCCTATCTACCGTTTTTGGCGACAACGGGAAATTTAACGCCTTTCATCGGATTGTTAGGAACAGTCTTGGGGATTATCAATGCCTTCGGTGAAATCGGAGTCCAGGGCTCGGCCAGTATTGCCGCCGTCGCGCCAGGCGTATCGGAAGCGTTGATCGCAACCGCCGCCGGCCTCTTTGCGGCGATTCCAGCCGTGATGGCCTACAACTTTTTTCTTTCACGAATCCGTAAAATGACCTTCAGAGTCGAGGCATTTACGATCGAATTCCTCAATTCTATCGATGAGTCTCAAAAAGCCTATGAAGCGGAAGTCGCTCGATGACGAATAGTGATGTGAAATCCAAACAATTTTTGGCCGAGATCAATGTGATTCCACTGGTCGATGTGGTGTTGGTTCTCTTGGTGATCTTTATGGTCACCGCCCCGATGCTGCATCGCGGGCTGGATATCTCCCTCCCCACGTCAAGCGCCAACAACATTAAGGCCGAAGAGCGACTCATCGTGACAATCCAAAAGGATCATACCCTCTCTTTGGGAAACGATCCCGTAAGCCCGATCGACCTTGAAAGAAAACTCAAGGAGGCCAAAGCCGCCAACCCCCTTGTTTCCGTCTATTTACGAGCAGATCAAACCATTCCTTATGGAATCGTGGTGAATATTATGGATGCCGTCAAGGGCGCCAAGATCGAACGGTTGGGCATGGTCACCGGCCCCAAGGTCGAACAGGTTGAAGAAGAAAAGATTGGCATTTCAAAATAAGACGTCCCCCTGATGGTACATGCTGAGTCTCCAAGTCTTATTACCCTCGGGCTTGCGGCCAACACCTCTGAAAATCATGCCTCCATCCACTGGGGGATCGTTGTTTCGTGTCTCCTCCATGGGCTGATCATACTCATCGCCGTGTCATTACGATTTCATGCCCCACTCGAGCAACCCTTCCGAGCTATTGATGTAGCCATTATTTCTCTCAACGACCTCAAGTCCCCATCACCTCGCACACAACCGAAAGCCCCGCCTCCCGTCAAACAAGCGCAACCCAGAGTTCGACAGCCACAGGCGAAAGCCACGCCACAAAAACCCACGTTGCCGCCCTTACCGACCGAAACCGCCTCGGAACGGCTTTCGGAATCTATCGGTGGGGCCATTGAGTCCATCGTCGTTCCAGAACAACGAGAATCACA
Source organism: Nitrospirales bacterium (assembly GCA_965223275.1). Classification (GTDB taxonomy): domain Bacteria; phylum Nitrospirota; class Nitrospiria; order Nitrospirales; family UBA8639; genus Nitrospira_E. Next base: position 2,560,481 of record OZ244992.1, on the reverse strand, counting down.
ACGTCCAACAACATCTCCTCAGCAGGAAACATCTGAGTCGCCCCAGGACCAAACCCCTTTGGTGAAAGATCTTCATTTGCCCTCTACCGCACCCAAAATAGCCAGGGCGGAACGGTTGCAGCCATCCAGCCCGGTGATGGTCCCCAAAGCCAAACCGGTCCAACCTCAGCCCGAAACCTCAAGCCCGGGGAAATCGCAACCAAATCTCGATCAGTCTGCACCTCCCACTCAAATGGCGAAAAAAGTTCCCCAAATGCAACAAGCGCCGGCCCCTCCTGCCCTCAAGCCGGTGACTCCGTTTAAAAAAGTCCAAAGAGATCCTCAACCACCCACAAGCGTTCCCCAAAAAACCTTGGAAGAGTCCATTAAAGGCCAAATCCCAACGGTGCCTTCTGTTCCCCCAAAGTCGCAAATTCCCTTGACAAGTCAAAAGTCTCAGAAAACTCGAAAACCTCCTGCTCCCAGTAGCACGCCCATAGTCAAAACCCCTCCGAGTGCAAAGGCGAAGATGACACCAAAATCTGCCATGACTCCCGTACCCAAAGTCACGGCGCCGGAGTTGGCCAAAATTCCGACAACTCCCTCAAAGAATACGCCAGCGACTCCAAAACGAGAAAAGTTGTCCGATTCGGTCAAACAACTGCTGGGTGGCGTTACCATCCCAAAGTTGAAACCGGTCCCCTCTTCACCAAAATCTGGCACACCTCCCACAACGCCAACCGCGAAATCCTCCACTCCCCCTCCACCGCGCACCCCTTCTGCGATCGATCAGCGAATCGCCAAACTGACGATTCCTCAGGTCGCCCCGGTTGAATCGATCAAACAACGCTTAAAGCTCCTGGAGGTCCAATCCTCCTCTTCTTCAGGGGGGACAACTGCAGGGCCCTCTCCGGGAGAAAACCGGTATTTGGCCATGGTGGAAGACGCCATCGACCAACAATGGGTCGCCCCCCCATTGGTTCAAAGCACCCCTACGGTAATCCTGAAGTTTCGCATATCACGGTCAGGAGAAATTTCGAATATTCTCATCGACAAAAGTTCCGGCAACGAACACTATGATTTTGCCGCGCTTCGAGCTGTACGCGCAGTGAATCCTCTGCCGGCGTTCCCGAAAGAAATGGACAAATCTTATTTAGACCTTCTATATCGGTTTCAAAAAACAGAATAAAGGACTGCCTTGTCATCATGAAAAAACCTTCATTGCTTTCATCCTATTTCTTGAGTGTCCTTCTCATATTCATGCTCATCCTCCTAACCATACCCAAGGGCATTCGTGGGGAAGATGCGATTTTGGAAGCCACAAGATCCGCATTCCAAAAAATTCCTATTTGGGTTATGGAATTTGAAACGGTGAAACGAACGAGTCAACTCCCATCCAACGCCGAAGACTTGGTCATGAGCGTCCTGAAAGAGGACCTGACACGCTCACAAGTATTCACGGTCATGGACCTTGACCGGAAATCAGGAAAATTTTCAGAAAATAAATGTGTCAGCCTGCCCCCCACCCTCAGCGACCAATACCAACAGGTCACCGTTTCAACCTGGGGAAGAATCGGGATAGGAGGAACGTCCACCGGCGTTCAGGGATTAATTTTTGATGCCTGTGCGTTTGACCCAGGCCAGCAAGATCTTTTAACCGGAAAACGGTATTTTTCCCTAAAGTCCTCAGATTCCCTCATACGACTCATGGCTCACCGCTGGGCAGATGAATTGGTCTTTCGGTATACCGGCGAACAGGGGATCGCCCGCACAAAGATTGCCTACGTGGGGGAAAGAGGCAACGGGCGGGAACTCTTTATCATGGACTATGACGGGCATGATCCCCAGCAGGTCACCGCGGACGGATACCTGAATCTCATGCCGACATGGTCTCCTGACAGAAAATCCTTGATCTATACGGCGTATCGTGACAGAAAACAGCAGATCATGCGGCGCCAACTTTCGACAGGGAAAGAAGAAACGCTTGTTTCCGCCGCCAGCCTCAACATTACCGCCAGCATGACTCCTGACGGACAATCGCTCACCTACGCCTCGGCTCAAGAAGGCAATTCTGATATTTATCAGTTAGAATTGGACAGTGGAAGTCGGAAACAGTTAACGTCACACCATAGTGCAGATTTGTCCCCTTCCTGGTCTCCCGACGGGAAGCAATTGGCCTTCACCTCGGACAGAGGGGGCCGCCCCCAAATATACATCATGAATGCAGAGGGCGCTCAGGTCAGACGTTTGACCTACGATGGAGATTATAATGCGGCACCGTCCTGGTCCCCCAAAGGCGATTGGATTGTGTATGTTTGTCGAATATCGGGGGAAGGTTTCAAACTGTGTCGAATCACACCGGACGGGGAAAAACGGTCGCAAATTACCTCAGGCCGCAGTATCGACGACTCTCCCACGTGGGCCCCAAACGGTCGTCACATCGTGTTTAGTTCAATTCGACGAGGGGAAAGCCATATATACATCGTGACCGGAGAAGGTGCCGGATTGGAAAAAATTTCAACGAAAGGAACTCATTTGAGCTCCCCTTCCTGGTCTCCGTTTCAACCATAGTGACGCTTAGAATCTCTTGTCGTTTCTCACCAAAGGAGTGGAAAGATGCACCCAGCCATTCACACAATCACACTGCTCGTTTTTCTCAGCCTAACCATAGGCGGACTGACCGGATGTGGCGAAAAACGCATTCATGTCGCGACCCTTTCTGGAGCCGAAGGCGAGGAATTGGATGGCACAGCCTTGGGTAACACCGTTCCAGCGTCCGACACTTCGGGTTTGAACGAAGCATCCTTGGGGGAATCCTCGTTATCCGGTCAACTGCCCAGTGATGAGACGAGTGCCTCCGGAGGGGAAACAGAAAATCAGGGCTCATCCCTCGCCAGTAGTCAGGCGCCAGAAAACTTCTCGGATGAGCTTTCCCAAGACCCCTCTTCCCAAGATTCCATTCCTTCCTCGGATATTGCCGCTGAAACGGCTTCTACCAGCTCGGGAATCACCTCAAATAACTCCGGACAAACGGGAAGTCCGTTTCAAGAGGGATCCGGGTCATTTTCCGACCTCTCGCAACCCCTCAGCGACCCAAGATCACCCGATAGCGCAAACCAGGGGACCGGAGACAGTGGAACAGGGTTAGACACCCTAGCCAGCCCAATACCAGACACTCAAAATCCCTCAAGCCAGGACGCTTCTTCCCTCGACGACTTTTCTGGGGAATCCGATTCTCCAGCCACGAGCAGTGAAGTCCCCCTTCCCAATCTCGGTGAAGGAATGGAAAATGTCCCCAATACGGTTACGGTGGCCAAGGCGGAACCTTCCGCAACGATCGAAAAACAGTTGGAGCAGATGAAAGCTGAAGAAATGGCGGCAGCTCGAGCGGGCATGGAGGATATCTTTTTTCCCTTCGACAGCTGGTCACTCACCGAAGAGGGCAAACAGTCGCTTGAACGGAATGCCCAATCCCTGACCGCAACTCCCTCGTCCATGCTCCTTATCGAAGGCCATACCGACCAACGTGGGACACAAGCCTATAATATGATTCTCGGGAAAAAACGTGCCGTGGTCATTCGAGACTACCTGTCCGAACTTGGGATTGAAGGATCGCGATTGGCCATCATTTCTTACGGAAAAGACAAGCCCTTTTGTAAAGATCCTACGGAAGTGTGCTATCAGCTCAATCGAAGGGGCCACCTATTAATGCAAAACCCGTGATACGAAGAAAGCTCACGTGATATTTGTGAATCAGGGAGGATGAAAAAACCCGTGATGATTGGATGTCCTACGCCCAAACCAACTCACCTTCTGCCATGGACTCGTTTGATAATCGGATTCTTGCTCACGAGTCCTCTTTTTACCGGATGTGTCGCTCAACAAGCCGATTTGGCCCGTATCCAAAAGGACCTGGAACAGCAAATCCTCAAGCTCAAGGAGGAGAAAAAAGCGTTGGGTGATCAAGTGACTGAAGCCCGAGCGGCTATCGCCGAATCGCAGAATCTTATCGCCGCCCAAAAAGCCGATATGTCGAAAATGCGAAGTGATCTCGCTCCACTGAATCAACAAATCAAACTGCTCCGAGAGCAGGATCTGACGAGTTTATATGGAAAATACGAAGTCACGGAGAAACGGCTGAATGATCTTCAAAAGGATTTAAATTCCTCCAAGCAAGCTCTCCGAACCGATTTGGATACTCTCCAAACCACCGTACAATCACAGGGAGAACAACTCTCAACCGCCCAAACGCAGGCCACCGCGCTCGCCCAACAAGTCGATGAGACCAACGTGGCCAATGCGGAACAAATGACCAAGTTTCAAGGGGCCTTCGAAGAATTCAAAACGGCCTTAACGGCGCTAGGAACGGAGGTGAGCGAAGAAAAACAACGGGCTTCCTCAGCAGAAAACAAGTTCTCTTCGGATATCGACACGTACGTCCGGGAGCTTCGCGCAGACTTAACCCAGCATCAACAAGAACTGGGCGCGTTGCAAACCCATTCCACCGAGACATCGCAATCTATTGCTCAATTACAAAAAGCCCTGGAAGATTCCGGTGCATTGCTCGGAACGGGGCTCGAAGCCCAATCCAGTGAAGTCAATACGCTGAAGGGACAAATTGCGGCATTACAAGAAAAGTTGCAAGCCGACAATGACGCCTTAAAGGCCTACCTGGAAAACGATGTCCAAACCGCCCTGTCGCAACTCGGCTCAACAGTGGACCAGAAACATCAAGGCATTCTGGTGCGCGTCCAAACCTTGGAAACAGACAACCAAGCACAACTCCAGCAATTGAATCAACGATTGGATCAACAACAACAGGACCTCCAAGGCCAAATTCAAGTGGTCAACCAGGACATCGAAACCCTCGGCAAACACGTCCAAGCTGATGCCACACATATGCAGGAACTGTCTCAAAGCGTGGTTAAGCTGCGTGAAGCCCAGGCAGTCATGGGAAGTCTCCTAGGAAAACGAGGAGATGAGATTATTCAACAAGCCGGCCGTATATCAGAGCGGATGAATTCCGTAGAAAGCCATCAGGCGGAATTGACCCAGCAGCTTCAATCCAACACCGATAAAACGTCAACCCACCTGGCTGAGGTGACCACGAGTTTGAATGCCCTTTCCCAAACTCTGAACCAGACGAGTCAGGATCTCACGAATCAAGTCGCTCAACAGGAATCCGCGATAAAAAAACTCAACAAAGATATCGCGGATTTCCAACGTCTGAAAAAGGAAACACAGGGGCAGATGCAGCAGATGCAATCGGCCACTAATTTAACCAACCAGCTTCGCCAAACCATGGAAGAAATGTCTTCCAGGATCCATGAACTGGAAATCCACCAGTCTGGCGTGGTCGGAAAATTGGATTCCGATGCGCAAACGACCACGACCCATCTTCAAGAAGTGAATAAAAGCCTCAATTCTATGGCTCAGGCTCTGGAAAGCGCGACCGAAAAACTCAACACGAGAGTGAACGAACAGGAAAAACGCTTAAATCGAGCCATCACCCACTTTTCGACGGTCCAGGGAACCACCGAGGATTCGGAAAAGAATTTGGCCCACTTGAATCAACTCACCCAGACGGTCAATCAATTACGAAGCGTGGTGAACACCATCGGAACCAAGCTAGGGGAACGGGTCGATGAACATGAAAACCGCCTTGGGCAATTAGCCACCCGCGTGAATCACCTCGGGGGGAGCGGGGCCAAAAAACGATAAACCCCGGCCTAGGCACATCCTGGCCTTTTCAGCTTTTGAGAAGATTGGTATGATAGAGATTAACAATAGATATTTACCTAGGTAGATCCCCTTGACCAGAAAAATGTCTACGCCATTAAATTTCTCCCCTCTTTTGATCGTGGGAACCGTCCTGCTGTTGAGCCTTACCGGCCTGGTGAGCTGTGCCACCGAGCCCAATCTTTCTGACCTCCGAAAACAGGTCCAAACACTCACCGCTCAACAAGAAATGGCCATGAAGCAAGAAAAACAAATGCTGGAACGATTGGATACCATCGAATCGCAGCTTGACGAACATGACTTCCTGGTTGGGGAACTTATTAAGACCGAGGAAGAGGCCAGCCTGGATACCACTCATCTTCTGGGAAAATTGGAACGTTCCAGCACCCTCTTACGCGAGCAGATCGAACAGACTCGCACAACCACTCATCGCCGCGACAAGGATCTGTCCATCAGAGTAAAAGCCTTGGAGACTCGGTTGGAGGCCATGGTGATTAAACCGAGGAATGGGCCTGCCACAGTCTCTACGCCCCCACCGGACAAGTCTTCCGGAAAGGCCAAATCCTCACCGGAACAAGTGACGCCGGCTTCGAAAAAATTGGACCAGGTCCACCAACCAGAAAATGAAGCATCCGCGTTTCGCGCGGCATATAAAGTCTACCTGAACGGTCACTACGACCAAGCCTCTGACGAATTCAAACGCTTCGTCAAACATTATCCTTCCGCCGCGTTAACGCCTCAAGCGTTTTATTACCTGGGGGAATCGTTATACGTCCAAAAACAATACGATCCGGCAAAAGAAGCCTTGGAACATGTCGTCACCAATTTCCCCACAAACAAATACCGAATTCTGTCACTGTATAAACTCGGACATATCATGCTGGAGACTGATCAACGGCCGAAGGCCCAGGAATTCTGGAATCTCCTGATCCAGGATTATCCCAATTCCGCTGAAGCGACCCGGGCCAGAGAACAGCTCATCAAAGCAGGCCTGTCCTAACTACCCGGGATATATCCTTTACCACGCTCCTCAATCCTCGCCTTTGACAGATTCCTGAGTCATGACCTCCACCCTGACTGGAAAAATTCGTGTCCTTTCTGATTCGGTCTCATGTCAGATCGCGGCTGGAGAGGTCGTAGAACGCCCCGCCTCCGTAGTCAAAGAACTCATTGAAAACAGCCTGGATGCCCGAAGTTCCCTGATTAGCGTAGAAGTCGAAGATGGTGGGCGTCGCCTCATCCTCATCCGGGATAATGGAGAGGGGATGAACCGGGAGGATGCACAGCTGGCCTGCCAACGGTTTGCGACCAGCAAACTTCAAGTGGAACAGGACTTGGAAAGCCTGACGACATTAGGGTTTCGGGGAGAAGCCCTTCCCAGTATCGCGTCGATCTCAAAGTTCCGACTCCAAACGCAACCGCATGACGCGGACACGGGAACCGAGGTCTATGCTGAGGGCGGCCTCGATTGGACAACTCAAGATTACGCCGGAGCACCGGGGACGCACATTGAAGTGCGGGACCTCTTCTTTAATACCCCCGGCCGACAAAAATTCCTCAAGTCAGCCAGCACCGAGTTTTCCAAAATTTGCCATGTGGTCCAACAGGCAGCCGCGGTCCACCCTCATGTGCATTTTCAATTGTCTCACAAGCAGCAAAAGGTTCTTGAATATCCCAAAACCGAATCGATAAAAGATCGTCTACTCCAAATCTACGGGAGACCCTTCACAGAACGCTTTCTCCCGATCCAATCTCAAACAGACGCGTTGAACCTCACGGGATTCATCGTCAGTCCCAATCATGCGCGGTCCTCTCGCACACCACAAGACATATTCGTGAATGGTCGGCCGATTAAGAATGTGACCGTCTTACATGCCGTCCAGGAAGCCTATCGCTCTCTCCTCCCTAAAGGCCGCCATCCGCAATTCATCCTATTTTTAACGCTGGCCCCCAATTTCCTGGATGTGAATGTCCATCCCACAAAGCGAGAAGTAAGATTTTCCCGTCAAGAAATCGTCCATTCAGGTGTCCTTCGCGCCCTGAGGGAGACATTAGCGACCTCTTCCGCACCTCCTGAGATCACAACTTCGTCACAGGCACTGATGACCTATGATCAGCAATCATTCCCCAAGAAACCCACGGTTCAATCACTCACCGTGTCACCAGATTTTTCACAATTCGGAGGTTCATCACCCACAAAGGGGGAAAAACCCTCCTCGGCTCTCTCTCTTTTTGTGCAGGAACCACCGGAAACCTATACTTCCCCATCGGACCAGCCCCAAATCTATGCGTTGGGCCAGGTTCACCATACGTACCTGGTAGGACAAATTAACGAAGATGTGTACATCGTCGACCAACACACGGCCCATGAACGTATCCTTTTCGAGCGATTAATCCGGTCATGGAAGAAAAAGGAAATACCTCGTCAACCCTTACTCATCCCCGAACCATTGGACCTTCCTCCGCATCAATGTGAAGCCTTGGATGAATGGTTGCCGCACCTCGCCCAATGTGGATTAGAACTGGAACGATTCGGCCCCCAAGCCTTCGTGGCGCGGGCTATTCCTTCCGCATTGGGATCGGTGTCCGTCAGCGGCCTGGTGGCTGAATTACTGGAGGAATTGTCCGAATGGCGCTCACACGATGCCCTGGACAAACTTATCCATCCCATATTCGCTACCATGGCTTGCCAAAGCGCCGTTCAGGCAGGGAGAACCATGACCGTGCCGGAAATCACGGAATTGTTACACGATTGGGCACAGGAGCAGTTTCCTATGACCTGCCCCCACGGTCGACGCATCGCCATCACCCACTCCTTCGATGAACTGAACACCCTGTTTTCCCGTCCCTCTTTATAACAACCATAGCCGAGTCTTCATCATGAATCGGCAACAGGTCATCACCGGACACAAGCCTGTTGTGGCAATCGTAGGGCCGACGGCTATCGGAAAAAGCCGAATTGCGATTGAAGTCGCTACCCGATTGCATACCGAAATTCTGACAGCCGATAGCCGTCAAGTGTTTCGCTACATGGACATCGGTACCGATAAACCCACACCAAAAGAACAAAAGGGAATCCCACACCGCTTGATCGATCTCGTGAATCCCGACCAACCTTTTAATGTTGGAGATTTTCGCCGACATGCCATCCAAGAAATTTCCCGCCTTCACCAATCAGGACTCCTGCCGTTAGTCGTCGGAGGAACAGGCTTATATATTCGCGGCCTGTTACGAGGCCTCTGCCCAGGCCCCCCGCCCGACTGGAACATTCGCGAAGCCCTCGCCCAAGAAGCTCGAATACATGGGCCGAACGTCTTGCATCAACGCCTGCAACGGGTTGATCCCGATCTAGCCCAGCGGTTGCACCCCAACGACCAACCCAAAATCCAGCGTGGGCTAGAAGTCTACCAGATCTTGGGAAAACCCCTTTCTCATATTCACGGGTCTCACCAATTTATGGAACAGCCGTACCCGTTTCTTCTGATTGGCTTGGATATGGAGCGCCAGGCCCTCTACCGGCGCATTGAAAGACGGGTGGAATGGGAAATTGAGAAGGGATTGGTTCAGGAAACCCAGGACCTACTCAACCGAGGCTATTCCAGGGAACTGGGATCGATGAAAGGGTTAGGGTATCGTCAGTTTTCCGGGTTTCTTGAGGGAGAATATGCCTATGACGAGGCCGTGCGAATACTCAAACGAGACACACGCCACTTTGCCAAACGGCAAATGACCTGGTTTCGCAAGGAACCGAATATAACATGGCTCTCACTGGCGGAAGAGGACATCCCCACAAACGCGACGAACCGGATAATCGACCACATCGAACAATTTCTCAAAACCCTTACCCACTGTTCCTCTGGTCAACCCATAACCTCACCAACAGAAATTCCGTCTCGGCCCACGTAACCCAAAATATGTTACACTTTCGGGTTCCCATCGGAACCTCATGGTCCAGACTCCCAAAAAACAGTCGGGGAGGCCATCAGGGGAATCAATGATAAGAGTAGCGCAGTACGAGTTGAAGGATACCAGCACATGCCAAAAACGACTCAAAAGACGGCGTCCAGTTCAAAGAAGAACACCTCGAAAACGACAACCAAGATAACCAAAAAATCTTCTTCTACACGGAAAAGACCCACCGCACAAGTGGGAATCATCGGTGGAAGCGGCCTCTACCAGATGCCGGGACTCACCAACATCAAAGAGGTCCGGGTCACGACACCCTTCGGGAAACCATCCGATGCCATCCTGACCGGGACCTTCCAGGGTATTCCCGTGGCGTTCCTGGCCAGGCACGGGAGAAAACATCAAACCTTGCCCTCAGGGATTAATTATCGAGCCAACATTTTCGCGTTGAAATCCCTGGGAGTATCCCGAATATTCTCCGTGAGCGCCGTGGGAAGCATGAAAGAACATATTCGTCCAGGAGATTTTATGCTTCCGGACCAGTTTATCGATCGGACGACTCAACGCAACCAAACCTTTTTCGACCAGGGTATTGTCGCTCATGTGTCCTTTGCCGACCCTATTTGCACCACCCTTTCAACCCTTCTCCAATCGGCCTGCCAAGGACTTCCCGTAAAAGTCCACAGACCGGGAACCTACCTGTGCATTGAAGGCCCGCAATTTTCCAGTCGTGCGGAGTCCAACCTGTACCGTCAATGGGGAGTGGACATTATCGGCATGACCAACATCCCGGAAGCGAAATTGGCCAGAGAAGCGGAACTCTGTTACGCCACTCTCGCCCTGGTCACCGATTATGACTGCTGGCATGAAACGGAAGAGGCCGTTTCCGTCGGAGCCATTCTTACGATCATGCGAAACAACGTGCAAATGGCCCAAAAGGTCTTGAGCCAGGCCATTGGGCTGACCAAAACCCTCAAACCGTGCAAGTGCCATACGGCCCTGGAACATGCCGTCATTACCTCTCCGGAACATATGAGCCCGGCTTTACGAAAACGTTTTCACGTCTTATTACATCGAACTTTGTCTTCACAACCACAGACTAAGAAAAGGTAAACACGTTATGGGTAAACTACTCGTCGTCGGTTCAGTGGCCTTCGATTCCGTTCGAACCCCGTTTGGGGAAGCATCGAACGTCTTAGGAGGGTCCGCCACCTATTTTTCAACATCCGCCAGTTTTTTCACAGACGTCAATCTCATCGCCGTCGTCGGTGAGGATTTTCCAGAAGACCATATCCAGTTTTTACGGGACCGGGGAATCGACCTGGATGGATTGGAACGACGCGAAGGGGAAACCTTTCGTTGGCGAGGGGAATATTCCTATCAACTCAACGAGGCGCAGACGTTGGAAACCCATTTGAATGTCTTGGAAACCTTTCGCCCCAAGATTCCCTCGCACTATACGACGCCCTCTTCCCTCTTCCTTGGGAACATCGACCCCGAACTTCAACTCGATGTCCTCAACAAGGTGACCCGTCCTTCCATCGTGGCGCTGGATACCATGAACTTTTGGATCGACGGAAAGCGGGACGCACTCTGGAAAGTTTTAGAACATATCGATATTCTGGTGATTAACGATGGGGAAGCCCGAGCCCTGGGCGAGGACGCCAATTTGGTTCAAGTCGCCAAACGCATTCTCTCTCGTGGCCCCCAGACCCTGATCATTAAACGGGGAGAATACGGAGTCTTAATGTTTCATCAAAAGGGAATTTTTGGCGCACCGGCTTACCCCTTAGAGACCGTTAAGGACCCGACAGGGGCAGGAGACACGTTTGCGGGTGGGTTTATGGGTTACTTAAACGAAACCGGAAATTTCTCTGAAGCCGGCCTTCGGCAAGCGATCGTTTTTGGGAGCGTGATGGCCTCGTTTAACGTGGAAGCCTTTAGTTTGGATCGCATGCGCCGATTAACACGAGATGAGATCGATGAACGGTACCGGGCCTTTAAACAATTAACTCACTTCGAAGATCTCTCGTAAACTCCCTGACTCGATTCCCAAGGGGCTCTCAGAGGGACTACGGACTGGACAACCAATCTGAACACGTAGCGTATGGATACTCTGGGCGGATATTTAAAGGAAGCACGTGAAGAGCAAGGGCTGACGTATGAACAACTCACCGCCAAAACTCGAATACCAGAAAAACATCTGGAGGCCCTTGAGGAGGAAGACTATCAGCGACTTCCAGCTAAGGTCTTCACCAAAGGCTTTGTCCGGTCCTATGCTCGGGCCTTGGCCCTAGACGAAGAAGAAGCCGTACGGCGTTTCCTGGAAACCTCTTCCGCCTATTATGCAAGCACGGAACAGGAAGAACACTATGCACAGATTCCCCGTGAGGACATTTCTCGCAGCTCCTTAAATCTGAATTGGAAGATCATCGCTGGGGGATGCCTCCTCATCGGAGGTCTAATCTTCTTCCTCGTTCCCGGTCAACAAGAGGAACCAAAAGAGGCACCTGAGCCCCTCACGAGTTCTTCGGAAGTGATCACCCCTGAACAAGAATCGAGGGTAGATACTCCGGTCGCTCAACAGCCTGATCCGGGAGAACCATCTTCCGAATCCTCAATTTCCGAGAAACCACCTGAGTCCATCGTTCACACACCTCCTCCCAAGCCCCTACCCGAGAAGGTGTCGGAAAAACCCAAACCAGTCCCGTCATCTCCTCCTCCCGTGGTGGAAACACCGCCGTCACCCATCGAAAAACCACCCGTCGCTCCGGCCGTGACCCAAACGTTGGAGATTGAAGCCACACAATTGACCTGGGTCGTCGTGCAATCCGATGAGGACGACCCGAACGAAGCCCTCTTGCAACCCGGACAGCGGATGACCTGGGAAGCGAAAGAACAATTTTTGCTGACCTTAGGGAATGCCGCCGGTGTAGTCGTCAAGTTGAATGGCGAAGCCAAGGGTCCATTCGGCAAACCCGGTCAAGTTATTCGAAATATTCGCCTGAAACCGTAGTTCTCTCGTTGCCAACCCACCCATGTCCCGACCCAAGAAGAGTCCCTTACCCTCAACAAGTCGGATGACCAGGGAAGAGGTGACCAGGTTATTCCAGCGGGCCGAACGGGCCGTGCGACATGCCATTGCTCCATCTTCTCAGTTCCGGGTAGGAGCGGCTCTCCTGACCGTGAATCACAAAATTTATACGGGTTGCAACATTGAAAGCCCTGTGTACTTGGGGCTTTGTGCAGAACGCGTCGCCCTATTTAAGGCCTTAAGCGAGGGGGCACGAGAGTTTCTCGCCATGGCGATTCACGGCGAAGAACCCACTCCCCTTCTTCCCTGCGGAACCTGTCGACAATTACTCTGGGAATTCGCCCCGAAGATCCAGATCATGGTGAAGATTCAGGGCCAAACCCGCGCCTATGCCTTACCCGAACTCCTTCCAAGTCCCTTCGAACGAAATCAGCGAAATCACTCAAAAACGCAATAAATTTAAATACTTAAATGATCTCAATCTTTCTTGACAGCTCAAAAAACTGATTGATATGATAATTAGGTTTGGGTACTTGAGGGAGCGGAATTCCCCCAGCATTCTTCCTTGAGGCAACTCCAACCCAGAAAAGAAAATTTGTTAGGGAAAGGGGCGCAACTCAGCACCCCGATGGCTTTTACGGTCTCATCAACTTAGTTTAACCCAGGAGGCTTACATGAAGTGTTCGATGAAAGTACTTGGCATGCTGACCGCAGCACTGTTCCTCACCTCTGGCTTGGCCATTGCCGGACCGGAAAAAGATCCCTTGAAACCCCGCGTCCCGGCTGACAAACGTGCCGCCGCGAAAAAGGTCAAATCCCCTTACGGGAAAAAGTCCAAAGACGCCTCGCCGGAAGTCCTCGCGGAAGGCAAAGCCTTGTTCGAAGGCAAAGGCACCTGCATTAACTGTCACGGGAAAGATGGTGACGGTAACGGTCCTGCCGGGAAAGTCCTGAATCCTGGTCCACGGAATTTCACGAATTGCAAATTCCACAAAAAACGGAAAGAAGGCGAATTGATGTGGGTGATCAAAAACGGCAGCCCTGGAACGGGGATGGTGCCGTTGATTCCTGCCACGATCAGCGAAGAAGAAGGGTGGAAGATCATCGCCTACGAACGTAGCTTCTGCAAGAAATAAGGCTGAAATAGAGCCCCAAAAAACCCCCGCTGGACAAGATCCAGCGGGGGTTTTTTTATCCTCGATCCCCCAAAACGCTCCTCCCCGTTGACACCCTTGAAAAGGCTTGACTAGACTCCAGAAGAACATCTAGGTACGCAGGATAGGATTTTTTAACTATAGAAGGAGAAAATGACGCGCATGGGCAAACGACGATCGATAGAAGAAGATGTCACCACGTTACAAACCAAAGTGAAGGAAGCACGGGCGACCACGGGGGATCCCGAACACGCAAAGCGTACCCGAGCCCTCCACAAACGGTTAAAGCGAGCCCAGCGAAGAATCCTTCTTGCCAAGAAACAAGAGGCACGACGAAAACCAAAGGAAACCCCGGCTGAGGGGTAGGATTACCTCAATGAGTCAAGGTCGAATGGCCGAACGGAGGAAGACACCATGAAACACGAAGAACAGAATATCGACGATGAATTTTCCGATCAATCGGAATTCGTTTCCTTAGAAGGCAAGGAAACCTTGCCGCAAGACGAACTCGTCGATGAGGTTGCCGAATCGATTACGGCTGAGGGTGAGGAGGACACGGACATCACCGCATCTGCCGAGGGAGAAGACGAACTCGAAGAAGACGTCATCGAAGAGGAACAGGTCAAGGATGAGATCGACATCCAAATCGACCTCCTCAACGAATCGGACTGGGTGGTGCGACGAGAAGCCGTCATCACGCTGGGAGAAATGGGGGACGAACGATGCATCGAACCCCTGGTGAAATGCCTTCGAGACGGTGACTGGCAAGTCCGGGAAGCTTCCATCGAAGCCCTCGCCATGATCGGATCACCGGCAGTGGAGCTGCTCCTTCGCTATGTTCGTGACTATGACGCGCGGAAGCCCGCGATTAAAACGCTCGGAAAAATTAATGATGAGCGAGTCCTGGATCCTCTCATTTCCTTCTTGAGAAATGATGAATTCAAGGATGACGCCACCTGGGCCTTGGCAGAACTGGGGAAACCGGCCATCAACAAACTCATGGAATGTCTGGACGATGAAGATGAAACCGTCCGCAAACAGGCAGCCTTGGCACTCGGTGAAATCAAGGATGCATCCTCCGTGGATGCCCTGATCGAAAAACTGAAAGATGACAATTGGTTTATCCGGTTAACCGCCGCCTCGGCTCTGGAAAAAATCGGAGACCCACGTGGACGGGAAGCCGTGAAACCGCTCATGAAAGACCCTGATCTGGTCGTACGACTTCGTATTGAACGGATGTTAGCCTCCTGGAAAAAACAAACCGTGAATGCCTAAACTCATCTCTTAAGCCGTTTCCATCCGGGAGTGGTCAGGCCACACACCGCTGACCACTCCGGAAGACTCCTTTCCCACTCTCCTCCAAGCGACCGCCGTCCCTCCATCCCTGAGTAAAGCGAGCGGACCTTCAGCCCCCGCAGAGAAGGCTAAACACAACACACACCATATGTCTAAGAGAAACGCGAGGAAGGAAGACCCGTTCAGGGCATGACCGCTTGCAGCTCTCGGCGAAGGTCATCCATGAGATCCGGGGGAAGACTCCGGCCTTGAGCCAGGCTGGCTTGGGCCTCTTTCACCTTTTGCTTCACGGCTCGAAGACGTTGGGCCGTGGGTCCTTGGGGATCAAGCTCGACAGCTCGATCGATGTGACGAAGCGCTCGGCCAAATTCATCAGAAGCTTCTTGATAGTGGTGATCCATGAGATACGCTCGACCTTCCAAGAGGCCCTCTTTCGCCTCCAACATCTGGCGCTGCAAACTCACCCGTTGATCACGGCCAATCGTTTTTTCTAATACTTCCCCGGACAGGGTTCGGAGGGTTTGCTTCACCTCTTCCGGTCGTTGCCCCGTATAATAGCCGAGTCCGAAGACCACACCAAAAATGACGACCCAACGCAGCAGCTTAAACATACAAACACCTCATCAATGGAGGAAAAGTTTCAACTCACTGTTGCCTGATGACTGGTCATCAATATGGTAGCACCAGTTGAGGGATCGGACAACCTGCAGTGTCTCCTTGTTCAAGAGAGATGGATCAGAACAGGATCAAGCCGATTTGTCCCTCCGAGCTGCAAGGTCCTTGGAGAATAAAGGGGCATACGCACGACGCATATATTCTTTGACCATCCGGCGAGCGCTAAATTCCGGCGCCACCGTCCGAATCGCTTGCTTGATGACCCGACACCACCCATGAGGAATCCCATCCACATCGCGTTCGTAATACAAGGGAACCACCTCACGTTCCAGGAGGGAATAGAGCCCTTCAATATCACAACCATCCTGCACATCATCGGATTGAGGATCCTGAGGAAGCGGGACGGCCCATCCATTCTCTCCGGTGAATCCTTCCTTCCACCAACCGTCAAGTACGCTCAAATTGGGGACACCATTGAGAGCGGCTTTTTGCCCACTGGTTCCACTGGCCTCCAGTGGCGGACGAGGATTATTCAACCACACATCGACTCCCTGCACGAGGTACTGAGCCACATGCATATCATAGTCTTCCACGAACGCCACATGCCCGCCAAATTCATGAGCCTTGGCAAATTGATAGACCTGCTGAATGAGTTCCCGTCCGGGTTGATCGGCCGGATGGGCTTTCCCCGCGAATATAATCTGAACCGGCCTCCAGGGATTCAACAAAATCGATTTCAGGCGCTCGAGGTCACGAAATAACAGCGTGGCCCGTTTATAGGTGGCAAACCGCCGAGCAAACCCGAGGGTTAAGGTATCGGCTTCAAACAAAGCCCCGCTAGCCAAGACTTGAGAGGGATCGAGCACGCCATCGGTCCATGAGAGTCGAGTGCGTTGCCGGAGAAACACCAGCAGTTTGCGTTTCAGGAATTGCCGTGTCGACCAGAGGAGGTCATCGGGCATCTCCAGAATCGATTCCCAAAAATCAGGATCGTCACACCGGTCTTTCCACTCTTCTCCCAAATGCCGGGAATAGAGATCATCCATTTCTTGAGCAATCCAGGTTGGGACATGCACCCCGTTCGTAATACTGTGAATGGGAAGATCCTCCATGGAACGGTCTGGCCAAAATCCCTGAAACATCCGTCGAGACACGTGTTCATGTTCCCGGCTGACACCATTCACGAAGGACGCCATCTGCAAGGCTAACGCCGTCATATGAAACTGATCGGGCCCGTAGTCGGGATGGTGCCCTAACGCCATGAAGGCTTCCGAGGTCAAACCAAGTTCTTCCCACCACCAGGAACAATGCTCTTGAATCACGTCTCGGGAAAATCGGTCATGTCCGGCAGGGACCGGAGTATGGGTCGTAAATACCGTCGTCGACCGAACCAGCTCAACGGCTTCCTCAAAGCTCTGCCCCTGCGCAAGAAATTCCCGAAGACGCTCCACGAGAAGAAAAGCCGGGTGCCCTTCATTCGCATGCCACACCTGTGGATGACACCCAATTGCCCGTAACGCCCGCACCCCTCCAATGCCCAACAACAATTCCTGGCAGAGTCGAGTATGGTGATCCCCGCCGTACAATCGAGCGGTCAAATGGCGATCTTCGGCAGAATTTTCCGGGGTATCGGCATCCAGAAGATACAGCGTGACTCGCCCCACGTGAATAGACCAGATGAGGCACGTCACGGTCCGGGTGCCAAGTGGGACCTGCACTTTTGCCAGCTCTCCCTCCGGGGTCCGGGCCAAATCAATCGGCATCACCATCGGATCCACATAATCATACACCGCTTCTTGCCAACCGTCGGGATCGATGACCTGGCGGAAATAGGCTTGGTTATACATAAATCCGACCCCGACTAACGGAATGCCCAGATCACTCGCTTCCTTCAAATGGTCACCGGCTAAAATTCCCAACCCCCCACTATACAAAGGCACCGATCGATGCAGGCCGAATTCAGCCGAAAAATAGGCAATGACATTTCCTTGACACTGGGGATAGGTTTGAGTAGCCCAAAGATTGGTCGATTCCGTGTACTGATGAAACGCACCCATGGCGGCGTGGTATTTCCTTAAAAACACCATGTCCTCTCTCAGGGCATCCAATCGATTCGGGTGGATTTCCTGCAGTTGCTTCATAGGATTTTGGTGAGTCAACCGCCAAAGGGTGGGGTCAAAATGTGAAAAGACAGCCCGACCTTCAGGAGACCAACTCCACCAGAGATTATGTGCGAGTTCCGAAAGATTCGTGAACTCAGAAGGCAAGGTACGTTGCGGACGATTCATCGAAACACCTCAACAGATACGGTTCATAAAGACCATGGGACCCATCCCCATTGGTCAGACAGAAAAACTCCATTATGTACAGGAAATCACGAAAAACGCTCGGTCACACGTGGCTAGGCATTCCCGACAGGTTGATCCGACTCGGACTGTGCCAACGAGGCAATCACCGCAAATCGTTCACCGATGATTCGTGTGACCCGGTTCATATGCTTGGCCAATTCCTTGGCCTCGTCCGGGGGGAGATCACGACGAAACTGCGGGTGCAGACCCCACCAGGCTTCTATTTCTTCTCCCTCCATTCGCGACATCACACTCACCAGTTTAATCACACCTTCACCCGTGGCAGTCGCCTCGGGAGAAGAGGCGCCATCTGAGGAGGTCTCGGGAGAATCGGAAGAAGACGGAGATGTGGAATCGCCAGAGGATTCCGTGGAAGATGATGATGATGAAGGATTCATAGTATCTTCGAATAACCGTTGCAGAGCTGGAATGACGGCAGACCCACAAAGAAAAGCGGCCGAGGTAATTTCATGCTTCCCTTGGGCCCCAGCTTTGGCAGCAACGCGTTCGGAAAAAAATTGAAAAAACTGATCACGTTCCTTTGTCTGATCGGAGACCACAAATTTAAATTTTTCGTACAGATCACGACTTTCCGAGACAGTTTGGCCGATCGACATCGTCACTTCCATGTCATCGACCTCGCTCGAGCTCAGCGAGGGAGCCAAGACCGTCTTCAGCTGTTCGGAAACCGCGTCTTCCAACCCATTCATAAACTCTTTTTGAGCTTGAATCGGGATATAAAAGGCCGAAAGGCGATCCACCAAATTGAAGAGCATCTTCAAAAATTCTAAATAAATGTCCCATTCCTGCTGGCGTTGAAGCTTCAGCGCCACTTGTTGATCCGTCCGTTTAATCAGCCCGACCGATTCCCGAGCCACACTCATCATCGTATGGGCCAAGTCTTTCAGGATCCCGTCAAAGTCTTCACTATGTTGTTTGGCCATAGTCTAATCCTCGTTCAAAATGACTTCATCAGTCCTGCGAGGGGAATCCCTCACAGTGAATACATTCACGCATCGAGCAGATTATACCGGAGGGTCAGAAGGACTGTCCAAACCCCCAAGACACCCCTCCGTTGCAACCCACTCTCACGTATGCTATACACGCCTAGGGTACCGTAAGCCGTACGACGCTGAGGCGTTCATCCTGCCGTTTCCCTCACAAAATTCATGGATTCCACCTCATCAAGTTCTAAAATCTATGTGCTTAAACGGTCTGCTGAAGAGGCAGCACCACCCAAATTATCACGCAATTACGAAGAAGAACTTAATCCTCAACAATTAGCCGCCGTCGAAGTCGTCGATGGACCTGCGCTGGTCATCGCCGGAGCCGGCAGCGGAAAAACCCGAACGCTGGTCTATCGGGTAGCCCGCCTGATCGACATGGGCATTCCCCCAAGCTCCATTCTCCTGTTGACCTTTACTCGAAAAGCCGCACAGGAAATGTTAGACCGAGTCGGGTTGCTGATCGGGTTGCGGAGTCAACAGGTCGGTGGGGGAACCTTTCACTCCATGGCCAATCTTCTGTTGCGCCGGTACGGACAGCCGGTAGGCCTTGAGCCGGGTTTTACGATTTTAGATCGAGGAGATTCTGAGGATCTGTTGAACTTGCTACGAGGACAATTGGGGTTCAACGAGCTTGGCAAACGGTTTCCTCGAAAACATACGATCGCCGAAATGTTCGGAAAGACGGCCAATACCCTTGAAGACTTGGAAGATGTGGTCCTGAATGAATACAGCCATTTTGGAGATTTCCTCGGGGAACTCACCAAATTGCACACGGCCTACGAAACCGCCAAGCGCGAACGGCAATTAGTCGATTATGACGATCTCCTCGTCAAACTCCTGGAACTGTTAACGAAAGATGAATCGACTCGCACCACCATCAGCAATATCTTCGGATACATTCTGGTCGATGAATACCAAGACACCAATCGCCTGCAAGCCGCCTTGGTCCGCAATCTGGCCGCAACCCACCAGAATGTGATGGTCGTCGGCGACGACTCCCAATCCATCTACGCCTTCCGAGGGGCCACGTTCCGCAACATCATGGAATTTCCTGAGTTATTCCCGGGAACCACGATATACAAATTAGAAGAAAATTACCGCAGCACCCAACCCATCCTGCAACTGGCGAACACAATCATCGACGCGGCACCGGAGAAATACAGCAAAACGCTCTTCACCCGACAGGGAGACGGACCCCTCCCCTCCATAGCCCAAGCAGGAGGGGAAAACGCTCAGTCACGGTTCATCGCGCAAAAGATTCTGGAACTTCGAGAAGAGGGCATCGCGCTGGACGAAATCGCGGTGCTCTTCCGATCCAGCTTTCATGCTTTTGATTTGGAATTAGAACTCACCCGTCGGAATTTACCCTTCATCAAACGCGGTGGGTTTAAATTCATCGAAACCGCCCATGTGAAAGACCTGTTAGCGCACATGCGTGTTCTCCACAATCCATTAGATTCCGTGAGTTGGAATCGCCTGCTGCTGTTATTAGAAGGCGTCGGCCCGAAGAAGGCCCGGGATCTGATCACCCAACTCCTGCAGCAACAGGGACAGTACGACATCCTGAAAAAGGGCACCGGTCGGTCCGCTGGTCCCCTTCGTACCCTAGCCTCCACCCTCGAATACCTGAATGAGGAACCCTTGGCCCCAGCGGTCTTGCTGGGGGAACTGATGGAATACTACATGCCCCTGCTGAAGGATCAGTATGACGACTATCCCAAACGCATTCGGGATCTGGAGCATCTCTCCGTCATGGCCGAGCGCTACGAAGATCTCAATACCTTCCTGGCTGATCTGACCCTGGAACCCCCCAATGAAAGCGTGGTGGACGTGGAAGCTCCCGACCGGGACGATGAACGACTCATCCTCTCGACCATTCACTCCGCCAAAGGCCTGGAATGGCGATGCGTGTTTGTCATATGGCTGGTGGACGGACGTTTTCCCTCAGCCTACTCCTTTACGACCTCCGAGGAGCTCGAGGAAGAACGCCGCCTCCTCTACGTCGCCGTGACTCGGGCTAAACAGCAGCTCTTCCTTACCTATCCGATTAACGTGTACGATAGAATGACAGGATCGGTTCTCTCCAAACCCTCGCGGTTTTTGGATCATGTCCCGTCCTCATACGTGGAGACCTGGAGTTTAGTCGAAGAAGATGAAAGATATTATTGGCAGTAAGGGCCCGAAAGGAATACCGGAGATCATGAGCAAGATGTTCACACAAGTATTGGTCGCAAGCTTTATCACCACCCTCTTGACCGGAGTGGCTCTGGCCGACTCATCGACCAAACATCGACCGAACCCCCGACACCCCTGGCCTTCGCTTCTTCAACAAGCACAAGGGCTGAATCTTCCTACGGGGTTCCTGAATAACATTGACCCAAAATTCGTCACGCTGACGTTCGAAGACCTCCGCACGTATGCCGCAGAATACCATCCTGAAGATCACACCATGATCCTGAATATGCGCTTATCCTTCAACGAAGCCGGCGGCGCACTCGCAGATCTCGCGCGCATGACCCATCACGACTTAGCCCTGCTCTACCATGAACTCCTCCATGCCTACCTGGATTATCTGTATACGAAGAACCATCCCTCGCCTTTAACCGCGAACGATCAAAAGGTCTTGAACTTTGCCAACAGCCAGATGGCCTGTCATTACCGGTTTGTCAGGATTAACCCGATTCGACAACTCAAAGAAGCCACGGAATTGCGATTTCTGTCCGAGCAGGATACGTGGGAAGTGATGAATGAAACCTGGGCCGTCTTTGTCGGATGGGTCATCTGGACTAAACTGGAACTCTTTGAAGGCAACCTAAAAGATTCCGCCTGGACCCAGGACCATCTCACCCAATGGTCCGACCGACTGGAGAAAGCCATCAACTCAGGAGAACTCTTAGGGTATTACGAACCGGATGAACCCGAAGAACGAAAAATCGCCCGCAAACGGTTTATCGCTCCGTCAAACGGATTGACCGCCCAAGATGTCGAACATTTACTGACCTACGTCCTGGAAGAACCCAGGGAATTAGTTGAGGCCACAACCGCCATATTTGAGCAAGCCCAAGCCACCCGCGAAGCCCCACCCTCCTGCGAATAACCTTTGAGTCCAGCCCGGGTAGACAGCGAATAAACATCCATGATAGCGTCATTTTTCCCTTTCGACCTCCCGCTTTCTGACGGAGAAAAGAAAGGAAAAATCAACTGGATGCAAACGGGTAGACCATTTTCGTGCGCCTGTAGCTCAGTGGATAGAGCACTGGCCTCCGGAGCCAGGGGCCACAGGTTCAAATCCTGTCAGGCGCGCCATCTTCAAATCCCCCTCCTTTGTAAGGACGGGGACTTTTCTTAAAGAGAGAAAAGTCGGGAAGGTAGAATTTTTCAATTAAGAATATCATTTGCAGGATATTCAAAAAGATCATCCAGTGAGGCCCGAGGCCGTGAGACCTTTGAGGCGTACTTGATCAGTAGGTTGAAAAGGACGAACAACGACCTGCCTGCGCGAAGCCGCTTCGGCGGAGGCAGGGAACGAAGCCTTGCATAGCCCATCCTGAAAGGTGGCACCTTTGTTTTGAAACTATCCTCTCAAACATAGTGGGTCGTTAGCTCAGCTGGTAGAGCAGCTGACTCTTAATCAGCGGGCCACAGGTTCGATCCCTGTACGACCCACCATTTTTGTCCTTTAAAATTAGTATGTTATTCGAAAATTTTGTTGAGAATAATTTCTCAAGAAAAAATTTGTAGGCACAGTGTAGTCTTGAGGACAAAGCTTACAAACTGCCATTAACCGATACCTACCCAATAAAACTTCCCTCAACCAATATCTAAATTCCAAGAAATTTCTTTTTTCCTTGATTGCGAGTTCTCTGTTTTTTTAAGGAGCCGAAACTAGGTTCAACCTTTTTCCTGAATCCCAATATCCTTTTTCTTTTTTCTGGAACACAAAACCACCAGATCTACAAGACATACCCCCCACTTGAAAATTTGAACAACTCCTATCCCCTCTATTCTTTGTTACCTGGGTCTTGTAAGGTGGGTGTTGAAGGAAGACTGTCTGTGCCTTATTGACCCAACCATTGTCAAAAGTGATAGGGCATGGAAGAAACCATGAACCCAGAAATTACTCATTTTATAAGATATTGAAACAAAATCCCTGACTTTGTTCTTTTTTGGAGGAAGAACATTAAAATTTCAATAATTCCATTTGATTGATTGTTGCAGACAACCATGCTCGAAATTACTGGCCAAGAGATTAGCGAACTCAACGATAGTGATTTGAGATCACTTGTTGGATTACTCTGCGAAGCAGAACTTCGTGCCAACAGCATTCCAACGGCAGGAGTAACTTGGGGGGGACATCATACCGCTAAAGACGGAGGCCTTGACGTTCGGATTCAAATTTCCGCTTCCCCACCCCAAGACGGGTATATTCCTAGATCGAATACTGGGTTTCAAGTCAAGAAGCCAAAGATGCCTCCTTCCGAAATTAAGGAAGAAATGTGCCCAAATGGTGAACTGAGAGAGGTTATTAGAGAGCTAGCAAATAATAGTGGTGCGTATATCATTGTGAGCGGCACCGATTCGACAACAGACTCCGCTCTAGCCGACCGTCGAAAAGCGATGCGTGCTGCACTATCGAACATTGATAACGCCTCATCTTTAAAAACAGATTTTTTTGATCGGGAAAGAATAGCAGCTTGGGTTCGTTGCAACACCTCTCTTGTTCTTTGGATTCGCGAGAAAATTGGGAAGCCCATTCAAGGTTGGCAATCCTTTGGAAATTGGGCAAATGCACCTGGGGGTTTAGAAGAAGAATATTATTTAGATTCGGAAATTCGAATACATGATGGAACAAAAGCTAAATCGGAAGGAATGACAGCTCTTGATGGGATTATTACACTTAGGAAAGCACTGCAACAACCACGTTCATCAGTTCGGCTAGCCGGTCTTTCTGGTATTGGTAAAACGAGGTTAGTTCAAGCCCTATTCGATGAACGAATCGGCGAAACTCCGTTAAACCAATCAAGTGCATATTATACGGATCTTAGTCACAGCCCTAATCCTGCACCTCGCAATTTTGCTGAGCGTCTATTCGCTCTTAAGACCCCAGCGATACTAGTAGTCGATAACTGTCCACCGGATTTACATCGCGACTTAACCTCAATTTGCACGGCTCCAGAAAGCTCAATGAGCCTATTAACAGTGGAATATGACGTTCGCGAGGACCTGCCAGATGAAACTCAAGTCTTTAGGCTCGAACCTTCTTCTATTGGTCTGATTGAAACGATTCTTCAACATCGTTTTAACCATCTCAGTCAGGTAGATTCTCGTACCATCGCAAACTTCTCTGGAGGCAATGCTCGAATTGCTATCGCACTCGCCAAGACTATTAGGGGTGGAGAAACACTGGGAGGGCTAAAAGATGAAGAACTTTTTCAACGCCTTTTTCGTCAGCGAAATGAAACAAACAGTGCTCTTTTAAAATCAGCGGAAGTCTGCTCGTTAGTTTATTCTTTTGACTGTCAAACCGAGGGAAATTCGGACACTGAATTAAGATTGCTCGCTTCTTTAGCAGATAAAACCCTTACAGAATTATATTCAGATATATCGGAGTTAAAAAGTCGCGAGCTTGTTCAGCAAAGAGGTATTTGGCAAGCAGTATTGCCACATGCCATTGCAAATAGGCTTGCACAAAAGGCACTTGAAAAGATCCCCGTAGAAAATATTCTCCATGTATTTGAAAAAATAGGGTCAGAACGAATTTTAAGATCTTTTTCGAAACGCTTAAGTTACCTGCATCAATCTGAAGGGGCTACTAAGATTGCCCACAGATGGCTAACTAAAAATGGTCTTTTAGAAAATATTCGCAACTTGGACGATCTTGGGATCGCATTGCTAAGCAATATCGCTCCTCTCGTACCTGAAGCTGTTCTCACTAAGATTGAGGATGCTTCTAATGGTGAAGAGGGGAAAAATTTTGCCTCTCGCTCTAATCATAGATTTTCCGAGTTCACCCGCTTACTACGATCCCTGGCGTATGATCCAAAATTGTTCGTGAGAAGCGCTGATCTTCTTTGTCGTTTTGCCCTGACAGAAGACCCACAAGAAAATCACAATTCTATAAAAGAGTGCCTTAAATCGCTATTTTATATTTATCTCTCAGGAACCCATGCGACACCGGAACAACGACTTTGTGTTATAGAAAAATTAGTAAAATCACAAAGCGAAAACAGACAAGATCTAGGCTTAGCATTGCTGAGTAGTGCATTGGAGGCCTGGCACTTTTGTGGGTATCCCAGTACCTTTGAATTTGGAGCCCATTCAAGGGATTATGGGTATGCACCGAGGACCAGAAATGAAATAATTCACTGGTATAGGCTGTTTGTTCAGCTTGCAATCAATTTATGTATTTCTAAAGAATCAATTTCTCAAAAAGCAAAACAATTATTCGCAGAAAGTTTTAGGGGACTATGGACAAAGGCCATGCTTTTCGACGAACTAGAAGCCGCTTCAAAAACTATTATTAGCAATGGACCCTGGAATGAAGGCTGGATAGCAGTCAGGTCTACCATTAAATTCGACTGTGACAGTATGGAGAGCGGGATTCTTGAACGACTCCAGCATTTGGAAAAGGTGTTGGCTCCTCTTAACCTCCTCGAAAGAGCCAGGACCTATGCCCTTGCCAAACCGCATAGGGCAATGGATTTGGTGGACATGGAAGACGATACACCTACCGCTAGTAGCCTTGACAAGGTAGAAACAGCTACAAAAGAAATAGGTCGCGAGGTAGCTCAGGATGAAGAAGTCTTTAATGAATTACTGCCAGAAATTCTAGGTACAGATAGCCATCAATTGCATTCGTTTGGTCAGGGACTTGGTGAAGGATGCTTAGATTTCAAAAAAACGTGGCAAAGGCTTATCAATCAGCTAAATGCTATATCTGAGGAAAAAAGAAATTACCAAGTGTTGAGGGGATTTCTTAATGCAGCTTCAAAAATAGACAAGCAAATCTCAGAGGATATTCTTAACCATGCTGTCACTGATGAAATCTTGGGGCGAGTATTTCCTTTACTTCAAACATCGGTTGAAATTGGTGAGAGTGGGGCAGAAAGACTTAAAAAGTCCTTAGAATTTAATAATGTTCCTATATGGATTTTCAAGTACCTGGGTCAAGGAGGAGCTCATGAAAGTCTAAGTGACACAGACCTCACTTGCCTATTAAGCAAAATTAGATCAAAGCCTGATGGTTTAATAGTGGCCATTGACATCTTAGCTATGAGGCTCCATTGGTACACTAGTAAGGGGCATAAACCTTCAAACAAAATAACTATGGTGGGCCAAGATTGTCTTAAACAGGTCAGTTTCGATTACGATCTCCCGACTCGTGATCAAATGTTTGCTTCTAATCTGAATCGTATTGCTAATGAATGTCTTGTTGGTGAGGCTGCTGTAGATGCTACAAAGGTCTTTTGCAAGCAACTTGCTCAAGCTTTAGCGTCCCATCATTTTTATCCAGGGGATTTCCACAGACTATTGGAAACGCTTGCCATTAAACAACCAGTCGCTTTCCTTGAAGGCTTTTTGGGTGATAGCTCAATCGAAAGCTACCGATTAAAGGCAATCTTCTCTAATGAAGAAAAACACCGTTCTAATCCTTTATCTAGAATTTCAGATGACATAATAATCCATTGGTGCGAAGCAAATCCTATTATCAGATATCCAATCGTGGCTTCCTGTATCACCCTATTCAGGAAAGGAACAAATGGGAAAACAGTTGAGTGGGCGCCAATTTCATTAATTTTAATTAATAAGGCCCCAGATCCCATTAAAGTTTTAAATAATTTCTTTTACCCACTTTATTCATTGCTGAGAAGCGGATCTTATACAGATGACCTGTCAAAATTGCACAACCTCTTTTCACCTCTTAAAAAGCATCAAAACGCTACGGTAGCGGAATGGGCTCGAGAAAATGAGACTAAATTGGAAGAAGCCCTAAATTCTGCAAATCAACGAGATGCAGATTTGGATCGCACACAAGATGAACGTTTTGAGTAAGGTGACCAACCCCCTACAGGTTAAGCCACTAGTTGAGTTAACGTGCAGGTCTCCGGGGCCGCCGGCTTATATCCAAAAACCCTACCGGAATATAAACCATGACTACCTCCCTTAAATTGCAAAAATCCTACTCCCCTAGCCTTTATTCCTAAATAGAATTACAATTAAATTTGGTGAGTCATTAGGTGATAATTCCCGAATTTCCTTCATACCTTTCTTCACTCCTTCAACCCTAAAAAAGTTCATTTGAACAGGTGAAACATGCCCGCTAATCACACAGATATTGAACAACGACTTTGGGACGCCGCAGACGAACTACGAGCCAATTCCAAGCTGAAATCTTCAGAATATTCCGTGCCCGTCTTGGGTATGATTTTTCTTCGGTTTGCTGATCACAAATTCACTCAAGTCGAGGAAGAACTCACCGCTTCACGTGGGAAATCTTCCCGTCGCAAAATTGGCAAAACCGATTTTCAAGCTCGCGGGATTCTATATTTGCCTGAAGAAGCACGCTTCACTACCCTCCTCAAATTACCAGAAGGGGAGAATATCGGCAAAGCCCTCAACGAAGCCATGAAAGCTATTGAGGAGGAGAATGAAGATCTCAAAGGTGTCCTGCCCCGGACCTATACCCACCTCGAAAATAAAACGCTCGTTGAACTGCTCAAACTCATGGCATCTATTCCTATAGATATTGAAGGGGATGCCTTCGGGAAGATTTATGAATACTTCTTGGGCAACTTCGCCATGTCCGAAGGACAAAAAGGTGGGGAATTCTTCACGCCCACTTCAATCGTCAAACTCATTGTGGAAGTCATTGAACCCTTCCATGGTCGAATTTACGACCCAGCTTGCGGGTCAGGCGGCATGTTCGTGCAGTCAGCCAAGTTTGTCAGCAACCACCAGCAGAACCCCACAGCAGAGATCAGTGTTTATGGGCAGGAGAAAACCGCCGAAACGGTTCGTCTCTGCAAAATGAATCTGGCCGTCCATGGGTTAGGGGGCGATATTCGAGAAGCCAATTCTTACTATGAAGACCTGCATCGAGCGGCAAACCGATTTGATTTCGTGATAGCCAATCCGCCCTTCAATGTGAACCGAATTGATAAAGACCGTCTGAAGGATGACATGGCCCGTTTTCCCTATGGCATGCCTACCCCCGATAACGGCAACTACATCTGGATCCAGCTCTTCTATTCCTCACTGAATGATGCAGGCCGTGCAGGCTTCGTCATGGCCAATTCGGCTGGCGATGCTCGAGGCTCCGAACTCGAGATTCGCAAGTCGCTCATCGAAGATCATTCGGTTGATGTCATCGTGGCTATTGGTTCCAATTTCTTCTACACCGTCACGCTTCCCTGTACCTTATGGTTTTTGGATAAGGGCAAAAAGGACACCGCTCGCAAAGACCAGGTGCTCTTCATCGATGCTAGACATATCTACAGGCAGATTGATCGAGCGCACCGAGATTTCACCCCTGAACAACTCGAATACCTAGCCAACATTGTCCGCCTCCATCGCGACGAAGCCATCGAAACCGATAAAGGCAGTGAAGCCCTCATGAAGGAAAAATTTCCTGATGGGAAATATGTCGATGTGGCAGGACTCTGCAAAGTGGCCACCCTACAAGAGATTGAAGCGCAAGGTTGGAGCTTGAATCCAGGACGGTATGTCGGTGTGGCCGACCGACCAGCTGATGAATTTGTCTTTGCCGAACGACTAGAAGAACTCAACGAAGAACTCGAGCAGCTCAATGTTGAGGCTCGAGAACTGGAAGAACGGATTGCTGAAAACGTGGAAAAACTACTAGAAGCTCAATGAGTTTTCCCCTTCGATCATTAGGACAGATAGCTCAAATAATTGGCGGCAAACGTCTCCCGGTTGGACATGCAGAGCTACAAGAGCTCAAGACCCATCAGTTTATTCGAGCGGGGGATATTGGGGAAGGTCGCATTGCCTCAACCAATCCTGTGTATGTGTCCAATTCGGTCCTTCACGAATTGAAGGGCCACACCGTTAAAACCCAAGACATCTGTCTTACGACTGTTGGATCCAATGTCGGAGCTGTGGGTCTTGTGCCCCCGTCACTGCATGGCGCACCGTTAACGGAAAATGCTGCGATGCTGACGGACATCAGAAAAGACTGTGATCCGCAATTCCTCACCTACGCTCTCTTAGGACCAAAAGCACAAGATCAAATGAAAAAGCTGGCAACTGGCACGGTGAAGTCCAAGCTGGGGCTCTATAAGATCCCTCAAGTGCAAGTGCCTTTTCCTGATCTTGCCACCCAACAAAAAATTGCCTCGGTGCTTGGACCATACGATCAGCTCATCGACAATAATACACGTCGAATAGCTCTACTGGACGAAATCACTCAGCGGACTTATCAGGAATGGTTCCTTCATTGGCGGCTTCCTGGATCGAAAGAAACCCTACACAAAAAAGCTCCCCACCGGAAGATTCCCAAGGGGTGGAAATTGGGCAGGTTGGGAGACGTCTTGCAGATCAGATACGGCAAAGAACTCTCTCGTCAACAGATGACCGAAGGAGGAACTTATCCTGTGTATGGAGCCAGTGGCGTGATGGGGTTTACCGATAAGTGTGTGGTGCGAGCACCAATTTGCTTGGTGCCCTGCCGAGGGAAGGGTAGTGGATCGGTGCAGAGAACAAAAGGGGCAAGCTTTGTTACCTCAAACGTCTTTCTAGTCACTCCGCAAACTGAGTTTTCGTATTGGCCACCGTTTTTTGTTGAGGTTTTTCTCCAGCATGTGAACCTACAAAAAGTGTTGTCGGGGTGGGCCCAACTCCAACTTACGGTAGAAGATCTTTCTCGGATGGAAGTGTTGATCCCTGCTGAACATGTGGTGCAGAAATTTTGTCAGCGGATGCAGGACACGGTCGCTCTCACAGACAATCTCGAAAGCAAAAACACTATTCTTCGGAAAACAAGAAATCTGCTGCTACCTATGCTGATTTCTGGAGAAGTGGATATGTCATCTCTGAAGACGCGACTCAAAAAGAGAAAAGAGGCCGCATAAGGTTGAGACAGAAGACCAGCTGGTAGAGCTTTTGCCTTTTCAAAACGTGCATAAGATTTGTATTGCAAAATATATACAGAAAAATTCCAAAATCCTTATGAGGACTTTAAATTGCTAAAACCCGTCAAAAATAGTGCAGTGATCCACGTACTACTACGCGTTGGGACCTACCACGATAAATCTTTAAAAATAAATTTAATGGAAGAACACAACAAACTATCCAGCAAGAATGGAACTGTATTCTTAGGAAAAGCAGGTAGAGGTCTTCAACATGAACGACGAAATCAACTGACAGATTCAATTAAAAGGTATGGCAAATCCCATTTGTTTGTTGTTCATAAAACTTTGGATCATTTTAATGTGCTTGAAACCTCTCTAAATAAAATTTTGCCTAGCAATAAAACCCCAAAGCCTAATTTATTTCCTGCGTACTACCACGACATTGCAAATGAAATAACAGTTTGGTTTGAAATAGGTATACTTAAGGCCTGCAATGAGTCTAGATTGAATAAATTGGTCTTATTGTCTAATGGCCGTCCTGCCTTAGAAACTCTACGTTCCTGCCGTACATCTTTAATGCTTCTGAAAGACAAGGAGAATTAGGTTTCATGCCTTCAGCAGACGGACCTTTAATTCTTAATCATATAGCTAAAGTGGTTGATTGTGAACATAAGACCGCACCAACACAAGAAAAAGGTTATCCTTCCATTCGGACTCCAAATATTGGCCGAGGGCGACTAATTCTTGATGGAGTTAATTTCGTTTCTGAAGAAACCTATAACCAATGGACACGTCGGGCCGTACCCAAAGAAGGGGATTTAATACTTGCTAGAGAAGCCCCCGCAGGCAATGTGGCAATTATTCCAAGAAACCTAAAGCTTTGCCTTGGCCAACGAACAGTTCTAATTCGGCCAGAACACTCTAAAGTTGACTCCCATTACCTAACCTACCTTCTACTAGGAAATGAGATTCAAGCCCGATTCCAATCCTATTCAACGGGAGCTACAGTTGGCCATTTGAATGTTCGTGACATTCGTAATTTGACCTTACCAGACTTACCCCCATTTATTACCCAACGTAAAATTGCAGCGGTGTTGTCAGCGTATGATGATCTAATCGAGAACAATACGCGGCGGGTAGCCGTTCTAGAAGAAATGGCCCGGTTGCTCTATCGGGAATGGTTTGTACACTTTCGCTTTCCTGGTCATGAGCAAGTGAAGTTGGTCGATTCACCACTGGGAAAAATTCCTGAAGGGTGGAAGGTTGTTAAGGTTGGAGAAATCTCCCAAATTCATAGAGGCCGTTCATATTCAAAGAAAAATTTGCTTGAAAGTGGTGGAATTCCTTTTGTGAATCTCAAGAATATTGAGAGGGAAGGGGGTTTTAGGAGAGACGGATTAAAATGTTACGAGGGACTTTATAAGGAAGCTCAAACTGTTAAAAATACTGAAATTGTTATTGCAGTTACCGACATGACACAAGAACGAAGGATTATTGGGAGGGCAGCCAGAATTCCTGATCTCGGTGCACCTTTTGGAGTGTTTTCTATGGATTTAGTCAAAATTGAGCCAAGGAATGAGGTTTCGAATGAATTTTTATACGGAATGTTCCAATATTCTTCATTTTCGGAAACAGTAAAAGAATTTGCTAATGGTGTGAATGTCCTTCATTTAACGCCAGATAGGATTTCTGAATCTATACTCCCTTTGCCTACTAAGAATTTAACCTCTATTTATTCCACAATTACCAACGAAATATATTCTCTTTGTGATGATTTAGAAAAAAAGAACGCCAATCTCCAGTCTACCCGTGACCTACTCCTCCCAAAATTAATTTCCGGGGAAGTAGATATTTCTGATCTTAAAATTACTGTTCCTGAAATAGAGACAGCAGCGTAGCGTTAAAAACTATGTCGAAATCATTCTCCATCCGTCTTAAAAACCAAGGGATAGCTTATTAAGGGCCAATTCAATAGTTCCATCACTAGAGTTCGACCCGTTTTTCAACACCTTTTAAATATGGACCCTAGCGGTGCAAAATGGCTTTCTCATCTCTTACGATTAGCTCCAGAAAATACAACACAAACTGGAAAATGGGCTGCAAAGTCCGGCACTCTTTTTCCAAAACTCATAAACAAACGACCTTATAAAGACCGGATTCTCCAGGAATATGGCATCGATGAAATCCTCTTAGAGGAATGCTTTGAGAAATCCGTTCCTCCTCCCCAATCGTTCCTTCGATGGCTTATTAGCCATTCTAATGAAATGGTTTGGGCTGATAGCAAAACAAGATCTCTTTCTAGGGAACCCCGACGTCAACGAGAACAGCTATTCGGGAAGCACGGCTCTATAGCCGCCCAACAAGCCCAAGTTCAGGCACTCCAAGAACTTGATCGGTTAGGGTCAGAAGGTTCACGAAGACAATGGTGGGCCTTTGAGGGGTTCACCGAAGTAGATTGTTATCTTGAAACCGAATGCTTTCTCCTTTTTATCGAAGGCAAGCGGACCGAATCTTTTTCTCCTAGTACCTTTTGGTATCCCCAACGTCATCAATTAGTTCGCAACTTGGAAGTCGCAAAAGAAGCTGCAGGGGAAAAGCCGTATGGCGTCATGGTTATCGCTGAAAATTTAGTTGAACCGGTTTCGGATTCCACAGTTAAACAAAGCTTGCCTCACTTTCTCGAGGCCTCAGACCGAAAAGATCTGATGTCCCATTACCTTGGCTGTGTCTTGTGGGAAGATGTGTGCAAAGCCACAGGGCTAGATCATAAAACCCTTCCTCAAACAACAAGTGAAGTCGTGAGTCAATTTGCATGAGTGGTGACTATTCCGAAGACACGCTAATTGAACAACCTGCCATCGCCTTGCTAGCTGAACTGGGGTGGGAAACCGCCAATGTCTTTCAGGAGACGTTTGGCTCTACCAGCACGTTAGGTCGAGAAACCGCTGGTGAGGTGGTCCTGGTGCAACGGTTACGTGCAGCTCTGGATAAAATTAACCCTGATTTCCCCGCTGAAGCCCTTGATTCGGCGATTGAGGAACTCACCCGTGAACGAGGCACGATGAGTCCCGCTCAAGCGAACCGTGAGGTCTATGACCTGCTGAAAAACGGCGTAAAAGTCAAAGTGCGGACCGAGAAGGGCGATGACCACAAGGAGACCGTTCAGTTCATTGATTGGCAAAACCCTGACAAGAATGATTTCTTCCTGGCTTCCCAATTGTGGGTGACGGGGGACATGTATAAACGCCGCTGCGACCTCATCGGATTCGTGAATGGAATTCCCCTGGTCTTTATTGAACTCAAAGCCAGTCATCGCCGTCTTGAAGCTGCTTACACCGATAATCTTCGAGATTACAAAGACACCATCCCGCATCTCTTCTGGTACAACGCCTTCATTGTGCTCTCCAATGGGAGTCAAAGCCGGATGGGCAGTAGTACGGCGTCGTGGGAGCATTTCGCCGAATGGAAGAAAATCTCCGATGAAAAAGAAGCTGGCTTGGTCTCTCTGGAAACCATGCTGCGAGGGGCGTGTGATCCAACTCGACTACTGGACCTGGTGGAGAACTTTACACTCTTCGAAGAAGCGCAGGGCGGACTCATTAAAAAGGTAGCCAAAAACCATCAGTATTTAGGGGTGAATCGGGCTATCGCCTCGGTGCAACATCGGGGGAATAATCAAGGTCGGTTGGGGGTTTTTTGGCACACCCAAGGCAGTGGCAAAAGCGTCTCCATGGTTTTTTTCGCTCAAAAGGTTTTGCGTACGCTCCCGGGGAATTGGACGTTTGTCATTGTAACCGACCGGAAAGAATTGGATGAGCAAATCTATAAGCACTTTGTCTCCTGTGAAGCGACCACGGACCCACATGCTCAGGCTGATAGTGGGGAAAAACTGCAACAGCTTCTCAAAGAAGATCATCGGTATGTGTTCACATTGATCCAAAAATTCCGAACTCAAAAAGGCCAACTCTACCCCGAGCTTTCCAAGCGATCAGACATCATTGTCATCACGGATGAAGCGCACCGCAGCCAGTACGATGTGTTTGCCATGAATATGCGGCAGGCCCTGCCAAATGCCGCCTTTATTGGCTTTACTGGCACACCCTTGATGGCAGGCGAGGAGAAGACGAAGGAAGTTTTTGGGGACTATGTCAGTATTTATAACTTTAAACAGTCGGCCGATGATCGAGCCACCGTTCCCCTGTTTTATGAAAATCGGATTCCCGAATTGCAACTCACCAATCAGGAATTGAATGAGGATATGGAGCGTCTCCTGGAAGAAGCGGAACTGGATGAGGCGCAAGAGGAAAAAC
The DNA here is from genome assembly GCA_965223275.1 of Nitrospirales bacterium. GTDB lineage: Bacteria > Nitrospirota > Nitrospiria > Nitrospirales > UBA8639 > Nitrospira_E. The sequence goes on along the minus strand of OZ244992.1, from coordinate 2,526,003 downwards.
TCGAACGAGAGTTTGCCAAAGAGTACCATCTCATCACTCGCAATGACCGATTGGAGAAAGTCGCCGAAGATCTCGTGGCGCACTTTATGGGGCGTGGGCATCAAGGGAAGGCCATGGTGATTTGTATTGATAAGGCCACGGCTGTACGGATGTATGACAAAGTCCAGGTCTATTGGCAACGATATCTGAACGAGCTCAAAGCTCGGGTAGCCAAGACATCTGAAGGGGCCAAGGCCGTGCTCGAGAAGAAAATCGCCTACATGCAAGAGACTGACATGGCCGTGGTGGTCTCGCAAGCTCAGAATGAAATCGCGGATATGCACGCCAAGGGGTTGGATATTGCGCCACATCGTCGCCGCATGGTGAATGAAGATCTCGACATTAAATTTAAAGACCCCGATGATCCGCTACGCATGGTGTTTGTGTGTGCCATGTGGATGACGGGATTTGACGTGCCGTGTTTGTCGACTCTGTATTTAGATAAGCCCATGAGGAACCATACACTGATGCAAACCATTGCCCGTGCCAATCGAGTATTTGGCGACAAGGTGAATGGATTGATCGTGGATTATGTGGGGGTCTTTCGCAATCTCCGAAAGGCGTTGGCTATCTATGCGTCCCCAACAAGTGGCGGTGAGGAAGGCGAGAGTCCCGTTCAAGATAAAGCCGAGCTAGTGGAATGGCTCCGGGATACGATTGAAGAGGCAAAGAATTTTTGCACCGAACAAGGTTTCAGGCTTGATCCCATTCAGGTAGCAGAGGGGTTTGAGAAGGTCAGGCTCCTGGATGATGCGGTAGATGCCCTGGTGGGATCGGACAACGTGAAGCGTAGGTTTCTACTCGTAGCTGGGAAAGTGGTCAAACTCTATAAGGCCATTCTGCCCGATCCACGAGCTGGTGAATTTGCTCCTATTTCAATCCTATTGAAAATCTTGACTGAGAAGATCCATGCCTTGGCCAAACAAGCTGATATTGGGGAGGTGATGGGCCAGGTCGAAGACCTGTTGGATGAATCCGTGGCCACAGAAGGGTATGTGATTCAAGCGGCATCAGCGTCACTAGACAGCACCGATCATCTAGTAGATATAAGCCAAATTGACTTCGAGGCCTTAAAAGCCACATTTGCGAAGTCCCGCAAGCGCACAGAAGCCGAGAAATTGCGAGGTCTGATTGAACGGAAACTCAATGATTTAGTTCAGCTCAACCGGACTCGGATGAATTACTTGGTTAAGTTCCAAGAAATGATTGATGCCTACAACGGAGGAAGTGTGAATGTGGAACAATTCTTTGAGGAGCTGGTGGAATTCACCAAAGCCCTGAATGAGGAAGACCGCCGAGGCATTGCTGAAAATCTTTCGGAAGAGGAATTGGCGCTATTTGATATTCTCACTCGTCCCAACCCAGGCCTCTCCAAGAACGAAGAAGCTGAGGTCAAAAAAGTGGCTCGAGGGCTACTTCAAACCTTGAAACAAGAGAAGCTCGTGCTTGATTGGCGCAAACGGCAACAGGCACGAGCAGCAGTATTGCTATGTATTGAAGAATATCTTGACCGACTGCCATCCACTTACACCACGGATCTCTATCAGGAGAAGTGTGATCAGACCTACCAGCACGTCTACGATTCCTATAGTGGGGCGGGAAAGAGTGTGTATGCAAATAGAGGAATATAATGGGAAGTTGGGTTTCAAGGATAGTCCTTGAACAATCAAAATACTGGTCAACCCGGCTGAATAAACCAAATCCTTTCAAATCGAGGAATTGAAATGAAAATTTACCAAATCCTTGACAAGATAGATGACAACCAACTTTTCGTTCCAGCGTTTCAAAGAGAATATGTATGGAAACGTGACGATGCGAAAAAACTTTTTGATTCTTTAATCAAATATTATCCCACCGGCACCTTATTGACATGGGAAACTAACAATCCACCGGAACTAAAGGGGGCGTGGAAATATAAATCGGAACAAGGAGCAGTGAAACTCGTTCTAGACGGTCAGCAACGTATTACCACGCTTTACATGATTCTTCGAGGGGAGATCCCACCATATTATACTGCGGAGGAAATTAAACAGGACACTCGAAATCTTTATGTAAATGTAAAAACCCTTGAACTTTCCTATCACAAAAAAACAATCATGGAAAACGATCCCTGCTGGGTAAATCTCACACAAATTTTTAAAAAAAATATTAAACCCAAACATATCACCAAGGCTCTCATGGAAAAAGGGCAGGAAGTTTCTGATGAATTAGATGATCTCATTGATGATAATTTCAATGCCATCACCTGTATTCCGGATCGTGAATTTGTTGAGCAAGAAGTGCCCATAAAAGCCACGCTTAAAGAAGCAATAGATATTTTTTATATTGTGAATTCCAGCGGGGTCAATCTTACCGATGCTGAATTAGCTCTTGCCCAAATATCGGGTTACTGGCCTAAAGCCCGCAAACAATTTAAGGCCAAGTTGCAAATAATGGAAAAAGAAGGGTTCGTATTCAACCTCGACTTCATCGTCTACGTTCTTCTCGGAATATTACATCAATCAGGCTCTGAGATGCAGAAGCTCCATACCCCCGACAATTTAGATTCAATTCAATCCGCATGGGAGCGCTTAGAAAAATATACCTTGGATTATGTGATGAACATCATGAAAACACATGCGTTCATCGATCACACTAAGGAAATAAACTCGGTATATGCCTTAGTTCCCATTTTGGTCTATACGTACCACAAAGGGACTAAACATCTTTCACAAATTGAGATTAAGAAAATCATCAAATGGTTTTACTATTCCCAAATCAGATTTCGCTACATTAGCCAAATGCCTCAAAAATTGGACAAGGATGTCACGATTGTTTCATCTGAGGAAGAACCATTTGATCGTCTTTTGTCTATTATTAAGGCAGAACGTCCTTTAGAAATCTCAAAGGATGAGTTTGTGGGTGTTGATATTCGCCATCCTCTTTATGGGTTGATGCGTTGGTATTTTAAAAGTCGAAAGGCCATTTGTTTTACTACTGGTGTCGGCCTTCAGAAAAACATGGGAAAGAGCTATTCACTAGAATGGGATCATATATTTCCCTACTCTGTGCTTAAAAATATGGGCTATGGAATAAACAACCGTCTTAAATATTCACTTGCCCAAGAAGTTACCAATCGGGCTATTTTGACTCAAGTTGCGAATCGCTCAAAATCCACCAAACTCCCAGAAGATTACCTCGCTGAGGTAGAAAAAAAATTCCCTCAGGCCCTTAAACTGCAATCCATTCCAGAGGATCGAGAATTATGGAAACTAGAGAATTACGAAAAATTTCTAGAAGAACGCCGACGAATTTTGTCAGAAGAACTAAATGCCTTTCTCAATGGCATCACAGAATCCTTGGAGACATTTGTGGAAACACCACTGGAGGAAATAATTGCTGAGGGGGAAAGTTCAGATCTTGAGTTCAAAGCCTCTTTCAGATGGAGCTATCAGGAAGGATGCGTAAACAAAAAGCTAGAAGATGTTGTCGTGAAATCCATTGCGGCTTTTAGTAACGGTGAAGGCGGCACTTTACTCATTGGCGTGAGTGATGAAGGTGAGATTTTAGGACTAGAGCATGACTATGCATCTATGGAAGGAAGCAAAGACGATTTTGAACTCCGCTTAAGAGAGCTGCTTAAAAAGAACTTTGGGGTCACATTTGCGACGAACAATTTATCTGTGACTTTTCCTCAAATTGAGGAAAAAGAAATTTGCCAGATAAACATTAAAAAAGGGATTGAACCGAAGTACCTGGAAGTAAAAGATAAGAATGGAGTAAAAGCTGAAAAGTTTTACGTAAGGAGCGGTAATTCCTCAACAGAAATCCCTCTGAGTGAACTCAGTAAATATATCAATTCTCGTTTTCCTAAAATGAATGATTAATGCTTTCTACGGTATTTCATCAAAGACTTCATCCAATTTCATGTCATCCGTCGAATTATTTAGAAAAAATAACAATTCCTTTTTTTGGGATTTTAGTCGTCATCAGAATGAACTGATACATTGATTATTTCATCGAGAATCTCTTGCGCTAACTCTTCAGCTTCGTCCACAAGCTGCTCACCCAGCAGGAAAGTGGCTTTCCACCCAATTCCTGCTGCGATTAGTGGACCAACATATGGCACCCACTTGGATGCTTGCTTGGCAGTTGTCCTTGTCGCGATCTTTTTCAAAAGCAGGGTAAGCCCCTCCTTCGCAAGAAACTTTGCTGTAAATTGAGCAATTTTGGCGAGCAAAACCTTTATAGCCTCTGGGTTTAATAGTTTCTCAAAATACTCAAACTGACTCGCCTCAAGCCCGTAAATTCCGGCAATTTTCCTACTAAGTTCCTTCAACAGTTTAAGGTCGACCGTAAAATCCAACCCTGGGATGGGATTGAGTCCATTTAACGCTGCTAAGCCTGCATAGGGAGGTATTAACTCAGTGGCTACCTTTCGTTTTTTTTTCAACCCCTCTTTACCGTAGGCCGCCATGTCTGCAACAAAACGCTGTCTTTTGAGGCCGGTTAAGGCTTCGGCAATATCCTCTAAAAGGTCCTCCAGATCATACTTTGCGGGATGCCTTGCCGAGGTAAGATAGACCTTATTGGGACAGGAAGGTTCCAAGTTTTTTCGAATATTGGAAGAGATTATTTCTCTTGTTTGGGATTCAGAATGCTTATTGTCGTGATGGCCATCTTGAACCGCCCGATCAAACATATTCCGAATCACAAAGCAGGGCTTTCCGTTTGCTGAAAGCTCTCTAAACAAAAAAACATCATTTTCAGTAAAACGGTGTGCCGTGATTAGGAGAAAGCAATCAAAAGTCAGCAAATTTAGCTTCTCAATATAATTGTCCTTTGGCCAATTTAATGTTCCACATCCGGGTAAGTCAGTGAACACGATTCCTTTGTGAATATATTCTTTGGGGTCAGTGGTGGTCTCGACAACCCCAACTTCGGAAATTTTTTTACCTGCTATAGCATTAATTAGCGAAGACTTCCCACTACCGGATGGTCCAATCAAGCCACATCGGACCTTAATCTCATCAAAGTCGTCGATTTCCTGACGACATTTTTTGGCAAAATCTTTGATTAGATTTTCAACATCCTCACTCATAGAAAGACCTTTCTTTTATCCGAGACTTCTAAGAGCACAACAATCATTTTTACTCAATTTTTTAAAAATATCCACTGTTTTTGAGCCCACGCCCAACGGTACAAGATTTGCTTTCTATAACATTTACTCATAACATATGCCATACGATTCCCTTCTTTCGACTTTTGGCGTGAGCCTTGGGAGGTGTGGGGCAAAACCAGAGGTCATCGGATTCTAGATTCACCCGACAGACGTTTACCATCTTCGTAAACCTTTTTCTTTTGTCTCACCCTATAAGCCACCAGGTCTATTTGGAGGGGGGTGGGGTCGGATATTTGAGAGACGGGTACCCCTTTGGGAAAAGGTATGCCTTTTTTATAGGAAACAAGTACGTAGATGGGCTGGGTTTGGCAGGGTAATCGTAGGCCGTCGTAGAGGAGCGTCGTGCGTCGTACGACTCGTGACGTGGGTCTTGTGACGTAAGCGGTGCGTCTCGTGACGTCTGGCATTAGACATTAGCGATATTAGACAGTTTTGAATCTATTCTCTAAAAAATGTATCTGAGTTGAAAATCTTTAAAGAAGTATAAGAATTTATAGAAAGTTATAGAAAAATAGCTAATATCGCTAATGTCTAATGGACAATCCAAGGGTCAAGAACCACGAGCCAACCGGGGGCTAGCTTCATGGCCCACCATTCACTGAATCTGAGCCCTTGCTTGCTTGATCATGAGGAGCCAAGGTCAATTTCTCTACTGGGTGAATGCACCAGAAATTTCGGTTATTTCCTCCTGGTAATTTCTCCGGTCCAATCACGTCAATTAACCCTTTGAGTTCGGGTTTCATTTTCCCAAGCTCTCGACCCAGAGCCGCCGCATTTTTCTTGGGAAATTTTTCCTTTGAAGGCACTAGCTCTTGCATTTCGTCAAACAAGTCTTTCGTGGTAATCCACTGGCGATCGTTCATACCCTTTTTCTCTAACCATTCTTCCAATAGGTGATACAGCGGATTATGCTCCAACGCAAATTCCGCTTTCTCCGAATCCATTCCTTCCAATAACACCCTTACGTCGTTTTCTTCTATGCCCAAGACTGGCCCGATGTTGAGCGCCAGAGATGCGAAATCTGCCAGCCGGTGTGACGAAGGATGTGCAATCGCTGATTCCAAGGCCCGAACGATACGTTGCAAGGTAGAAAGTAACTCCTCCCAGATCTTTGGTCGAGCCTCGTCAATGGATGCCAAAATTTGGCTTTCAGGTGTATAGGGATCAATCCGGTCCACCCGCAGCGCCAGCAATCGATCAGCCACATCGTCCCGAGTAAGGCTATCAGGTTCTCGGGAAGTAAAGGCTAGAAAGCACCGCAGGGGATACCGGGCCAACTCATTCGTGGTGTAGAGCTTCCGTAACGGCACATCTCCACCCGTTGCGGCTGTCGCAAGATGATTGGGCAACCATTTAATTTCCCCATCCAAATTATCAAACGCCGCCAGGTGATGACTGGTGACGGCTGCGATAAAGGCATCCTCTTTACTAAGACTCAAGACTTGTGCCTTTTTCCCCAACAATACCCGCAGTAGAGCCCGCAGGCCCATACTTTTTCCACTGCCCTTTTCTCCTAGTAACAACAGAATAGGTTTCGTGGGAAGAAGACTTTCAAAGAAGAGGCTATAGAACCACAATCGGTACAGGTGGGCTTCCTGCTTGGATGTGAGATTACCCTTCCCATTGAAGTGAGGAAGCTGAGTGACGAATTCCAAACCATGGGAACTAGCTTCGTCTGACGATTCTACAACGGGTTCCATATCGGGATTGAGAAACAACATCCCATCCGTGCCATTTGGGACAATGGTCACGCCTTCACCAGTAATCTTATAGACCTGCTCGTGCCCTTTATAGAGGTAGAGGGTATTCCTCTCATAACGAGCAAACTGATAGATCGTGGTTTCCTGCCCGTAAAGCAAGGCTTCCTTTTGCAAATCTTCCAGGAGAAACTTCCACGTGGGTTCACTACCATTAATATCAAAACGGTCATTAATTCGAGACCGCAATTCCACATCGGTGAGAGGAAACAGCCGATAGTTGAGTTGGTCAAAGTAATACAATTCATGGGAGGTTTTATAAAACACCCCACTGTCACGTAATTCATCCAACACAATGGCACTAATCTTTCGATGTTTTTCCGGTTCTTTTCCTTTCCCTTTTCGAATCCGTTCAATCTGATCCTTGGCTGTTCCTTGACCGACGAGCCACGTTCGCACTCGCTCCACGATTTGGCCACCAATCAATTGACTTAATCGAGGCCAGCCAGTAACTGGGGAACCAGCTTCGGTTTTCTTCTCCGTTCCATCCACACAATTCATACGTTGTGTGGCTTCTTTATCACCCGCAGCCTTGGCCACTTCCAGGATAAAGTGCCGAATGTCGGATTTTTCCCATCCGGCTCTAGCTAATCCACCAGCCAATGCCATCGCGGCATGTTGCCGAGAACCCTTTTTAGGCCAGTGACGCACGAGTAGGGCAGCTGCGGCTAATTGGGTGACTTTTTCTGTTAACTCATCCCCACTGACCACAGCGGGTTCCGCCTCTCGTTCAAACCTAATGTGTTCTCCGCTTTCATGCACACTCGGAGGAAAGACAGTCTGCCCGCCAGTTGAACGGAGTTCGACTAACATGATCCCTTCACTCGTCTCAAATTGCACCGTTTTTTCTGGGGTAGGGTTGGTTATATAAAGCCAATGCGACCTAGGCTTGCCCTTTCGTCCAAATACAAGGTCCGTCTGAGGCAAAAAGGCATCAGCTAGTTTCAGTGCTTCAGGGGCATCAAGATCGATATCTACGAGACCACCAGAAGGATCACCCAGGATGACACCAATATTTTGCAGTTCATCCTTAAAATATTCATGCAAATTATTGATGGTAATGTCCTTGTTCTGCCAGTCTGGGAGACGAGGCCCTTTTTCTTTAAAGGGTACAGGAACAGGACGCCACCCTTTTTGGATATAGTTTTTTGCCGCGTCTCGCACCGAGGGAGAGGAGAGCTGGAGCTCTCCCTTCCCATCCCCACATTCAGCCTGTAGGTTGACCGATTCTGTGGCTTCATCTTCTTGAGTCTGTTGCATTGAAACCTCGAGGTCAGTTTCCGATGCCTCGGGGGTTTTTCTTTCGGGGAACCCTATTTGGTGCTTATCCATTAGGAATCTCCTTGTGAATTTTTCAGTTCATACAGGTTAATAAAAATGGTTTATTCTTTTTCTGGTTTAGATGGATCATTTGTACTTTGATTTTGACCATGAGGTTGAGAACACCGACAAAGGGTCACGGTAAAGCCACCTTCTTCATGCAGTTGCACCCAAAAGCCCTCAATGGTTGGATCTTTAAGGTCGTCTAAATATTTTTCTACGCATTGATTTGCTAAATGAAACTTACGCAAATAATCTGCAACTGCTGGGGATGCGGTTCGGGCTAACTCACCCATTTCCTCATCTGAATATTTCCCCGATAGGATTTTTTCCAGGGTGGCCCTGTCAGAATCCTCCTCAGGACTGTCTTTCTTGAATTCCTTGTCGTCGATTTTTCCCAAGTCAACGATGTCTGAAAAAACCCATTTATTTTTCTTCATTATAAAATTCTCCTATCTAAGAAATTTTCAATTAATTAAAGTATCCAATTTTCTGTTTAATAGAATTGTTGATTGGCGAACATTTTCCGCCATGAATCTTTCAAGGTCCCCCAATCGATATCGAATAGAACGACCCACTTTAATAAATTTGGGACCCCGACCCTGTACACGCCAAGCTTGAAGTGTTCGCTTGCTCATCTTCAGAAAAGATGAAGTTTCATCTTCAGTCATAAAAACATTTTCTGAATTTCTCTGAACTTGAACGACTTCTTCAAAACCGTTTGACTTCATCACTTCTCACCTCCTTTCTTGGCAATTTCGTTTATGCCAAGAAACCGGAAGCAGGAATCATACTCAGGTATGGACCAAAGTTGAGGGGGAGCAGAATTTAGAGTAAAAAGGAAGAGATAGGGATGGGGAATGGGCTGGTATCAGGTCAAAGTCACAGATTAAATTTTGGTAAAAAAGGTGTGGAGAATAGATTAAGATGTAGTTTGTTCTTAGGAATTGCTGCTATTTAGGTGATAAAAAATTTATGGATGATTTAGGCCGAACAATGATCACAGCTGAAAGATTTGAGGCTTCTAAAATTTTTTAAAAAAATTTTGGGTAATCCTTTTTTTAATCCGAATGCACAAATACCTATCAACGATTGTAGCCTAATGCTTACATCTACTAACCCAAAAGTGGCATCAATAATTTCCTTGCCTGACAAAAACCATTGTTTTAAAAAGCAATTTTCTCGTTACTAAATTTTACAAATGAAGATTATGAATAAAATAATCTTGGAGATTATTTTAATTTAATATTCAATTTTCCATTTTACTTTTAGCGTGAAATTTATTCGAAAGCGAGGAAAACCACCTAAGCCGATTTTTTATGAGGTAATGCTTTTCTTTTCCTAATCACAGGAGAAGTTCCAAGCAAACTCTGCAGTTGATCGGCATGAGCATCCAGGGCTTTACGGACCGGATCTAGATTCAAACGAGCGTAAATCGCAGTGGTTTCCAACTGGGTATGATTGAGGACTTTCCCGATCAAGGTTAGATCTTCCCCTGCGGCTTTCAACATACTTCCGACGGTTCTTCGAAGATCATGGATTCGCACATCCTGCAACCCTGCCCGATTACGAATGCGCTTCCAGGCCTTGGATACATTTACGAGGTGCCCTGACCCTCGATGGCTGGGAAAGACATAGGGACTGCAATTCAACCGAGGAATAGATTCCAACAGGGTCACCACGGGTGGAGCAAGGGTGATGGTATGGGCCCGACCAGCTTTCGTGGTTGGGATCCGCCAAACTGGTTCGGAACCATGAAGGGTAAGATGGTCCCACTCCATAGCCAAAATCTCGCCCCGCCGTGCACCGGTAAAGAGAGACAGCAAGAAGGCTTTTTGAATATATTCATTGGGTTCGGCCTTCATGGCTTCCCATAACTTTGGCATCTCCACAGGTTGCACGAATCGATCCCGCTTTTCTTCCGAAAAGAGTTCAATCCCTTGAGCAGGGTTCTCTCCTATGTACACACCCCACAGTTTGGCCAAATTAAACATACGCCTGACCAAGGCCACTGTGCGATTGGCCGCATACCGAGCCGTTTCGCCAATATGGTTATGAAGCGTGACAACATCCACACGTTTGATGGTTGAGAGTTTTCGATTGTGCCAGTGAGACAAATGATTCTTCAGCATACTTTCATCATGGCGTATGGATTTTTTTCGTGGCCTTTGATTTTTGAGGTACAAATCCTTGAGTTCTCCAAACGTGGGCGCATGGAGCTTTTCCTTACGATCTCTGGCGGGGTTTTCCCCTTTCACAATTTTTACATTTTCCTCCTGGGCTTTCTTCCGGGCTTCATCTAAGGTCAATGAGCCATAATGTCCTAATGTCCATCTAAACATCTGTCCGTCAATACGTTTTTCCATAATAAAGGACTTGGATGCTTTTGAAAGACGAAGGGCCAACCCTGCGACCTGACTATCACGGAGAAAGATCTGCCCATCTGCCGGATGGGGAGTCGAATCTATGAGTTTCTTGGTCAGATTAATCCGTGGCATAACACTCACCTTATACGACCTATGATCTCTGCCTCCATTCCCCATATGAACGATGTAGGCACAGTGTAGGCAGACAGCAGGGAATTCGAGGGTAAACCACCATAGACGATGTGATTGTTTTTCTAGGAGTTCTATCGGTGGATCAAGCAGGATCTTGACTGGTGGTAACTGGTGTAGGCAAGGCTCTCTGACTCTTAATCAGCGGGCCACAGGTTCGATCCCTGTACGACCCACCATATTTTTCAAGCACTTACGTCGTTTCCCTCCCGGGGTCTATCTCTAAAAAACCTGTTTTAGATCTGTTTTTCTGATCTGGGTTTCTCCAAAACCAATTGTATCCCTCCAGTTCTAACTTTATTTTGAATTTTTAGTTAAGCTCAATAAATGAACTCTGAAATAATTTTGAAGAGTTTGTGGCCAACAAAATTTCTTGATCTTTAAGCACCAGATAACCAAAAAAAGATTTTTCATTTCCCTTTTACTCAGTGATTTTATTTAGCCACACATACCAATCTACTGAAGAAGGAAATTATGCGGTTTTTTTCTAAAGGACCTAGTATTCCAGACGATCTATTGAATGCTCGTGATGAGGGTCGTGTGATCTTTTTCTGCGGTGCAGGAGTTTCAAGGGCACGTGCCGGACTATCTGACTTTTTTGGCTTAGCAAAGAAAGTCGTGGATTCACTTGGTGCCCCTTCCGAGAATGATACCAGAAAAATTTTAACTGAATCCCAACACATCTATAACAGAACTGGAATTAGTGGCTTGATATCAGCAGACCAAGTTTTCAGATTATTGGAACAGGACTTTCTCTCAAGTGATATTGAAAGGGCAGTAGCACAAGCCCTTAAGCCTCAGGAACCTGTTAATCATTCTGCCCACAAAATCATTCTTGATTTAGCTAAAACCCCAACAGGAAAAGTAAGATTGATTACCACAAATTTTGACAGGTTATTTGAAGATTCGGATACCACTTTAAAAATATGGCAGCCACCACGATTACCTAATCCTTCACATTCGTGGGAAATGGATGGGATTATTCATCTCCACGGTTATGTAAACAAAGATTATTCTGGTTGTCAGGGTGACGGTTTTATTCTTTCCAGTTCAGAATTTGGCCGCGCCTATCTTGCTGAAGGTTGGGCAACCACATTTATTCGACAAGTTTTAGACCAATATATGGTTGTTTTCGTTGGTTATACGGCAGATGATCCACCCGTCCAATATTTATTAGAAGGGTTAAATAAACAAGTTGGCCACTTGGAGGGGGTTTATGCCTTTCAGGCTGGGATAGAGGATGAAGCCAGCAGTAAATGGAAGCACAAGGGCGTTCAAGCTATATCTTATTTTGATGAAGACAACCACAAAGCATTATGGAATACCCTCGAAGCATGGGCAAAGAGAGCAAATAATCCAGATGACTGGCATGAGTCTATCATTGAAATGGCCAGAAAAGGGCCAGAGGAACTGCAACCTCACGAAAGGGGGCAAGTGGCCCACATCGTCTCAAGTCTAGAGGGAATGAAGAAATTTTCAAGTGTTCCCAATCCCCCCCCTGCAGATTGGCTGTGTGTTTTTGATCCTCTTCGGCGGTTTGAAGCTCCAGGATATCAATGGGATAAGGACTTAAGAAGGCATTTTACTGATCCATTTGAGGCCTATGGATTAGATTCTGATCAAATACCAAAAAAATTAGACCTGGAAGACCACTATACAAGTCGTGAATTGCCAGCTAATTGTTGGGACTGTTTTGCTATAAACCCCAAAGATCGAAAAAATCTACAAGAAAGTCACTTCACTACATTACGAGGAAGATGGTCTACTGAGATTCCAAATCTGCCTGCGCGATTAAGGCAGCTTGGGATTTGGATTGCCAGAGTTGCCTACCAGCCGGCTGCAGTCTGGTGGGCAGTAAGACAAAATGGCCTTCATCCACAGATTCAAAAACTGATTCTCTTTGAGATAGGGAAGGCCGGCTCCAATATTTCTACCGTTGTTCGCCAAGCGTGGTATTACTTGTTCGACACTTACGAAGAGGGAAGAAGAGATTATGAAGATGATTGGTATGACCTTAAATCTACTATTCGTGAAACCGGGTGGAATCTTTCCATATGCCGGAAATTCTCCAAAATAAATTCTCCCTTCCTAGGAGTAAAAAAGGAGTATTTGAGAAATTTAAAACCTCCTCCCATAAATGTTGAAATAGTCCTTACAGACCTAATTAATCTTGAAGTTGCATACCCTCAAGAAAATCGTGATGAAAAAGTTCCAGAGGAATGGCTGGAACACTTAATCAAAGAATTTCGAAAGGGTTTAGAGACCGCACTCCTCCTCGAAACTGAGGTAGGTAGTTATAAGTCCCTTCGTATTAGCCCTATTGTGCCCGAAAATCATGGAAGCATAGATTCTCATTATAGATCAAAGGGGCTATCTGGATATTTGCTGTTTTTCATATCTCTTTTTGAACGTTTGGTTCATCATAATTCTTTTGCGGCAAGAAAAGAGTTTCTTGCTTGGCCAGAAAATGATGAAAAAATATTTTCCCGATTAAGAATATGGGCATGTGGACATGAACAATTGGTTTCCCATCAGGAATTTCCTGAGGTTATTTCCAGCTTCAATGATACTGTATTCTGGGACAGCCATCACCAACGAGACCTTCTTTTGGTTTTAGCTAAAAGATGGGAAACTCTTGAGGAAACTTCTAAAAAGATGATTGAGAAACGGCTTCTTCAAGGCCGCAAAAAGTGGAAGAACGAAGAGGATTCAGAATTCATAAGATTTCGGTCGGTCGGAATATTAAATCGCATAAGTTGGATGTCTGAAAATGGATGCCGTTTCACTTTTAATTTCGACGACACCGTAAAGACTCTCCAGAAAGATGTCCCAAGTTGGAGTCCTTCTTATGCCAAAAATGCCATAAGTTCCATTGAGCCTCGTGGAGGTATTGTTCAAACAGACACAAATTATTCTTCACTTCTCAACATCCCCTTAGAAGGCATTTTAAAAAAAGCACAGGAAATAGGAGGAAGAACAGATGACTTTCTAGTTGAAAATGCACCATTTGCTGGGCTATCAAAGGACAGGCCCCTCCTTGCATTTAGGACGCTTACACAGGCAGGAAAAAATAATGAATTCCCTATCTGGGCCTGGCAAACTTTTCTCCGCCCTCAATCAAGGGAATCTGATAAACCGAAACTTTCCGCACTGATTGCAAAACGCCTTACCTCATATCCAAATGAAAGAGTGGCTGATTTTATTTTTGCTGCTTCCGATTGGTTGATGACTGTAGAAGAAAAATTTTCTTCTCAATATTTGAATGCATTTGACAACCTTATTTCCAAGTTTCTCGAAATCCTAAAGACACACCCTTCCTCTGGCACTTCTGGAGTTCAAAGAAAAATTGGAGAAATAGATTGGGCAATGGAGGCTCTTAACGCTCCAGTTGGGAAAATAGCCCAAACATTAATGAAAGATCCCCGAAATAAGGAAGAGAAACTTCCCCTTGAATGGGTATCGCATATAACCGCGTTATTGCGTTTACCTGGGGATCTTCGGCGACATGCTTTAGTTATATTTTCACATTGTTTGATTTGGTTTTTTACAAAAGACCCAGATTGGACTCAAAGTAATTTATTGTCCGTTTTTGAGAAACCTGATATTGAAGATCAAAATGCAGTCTTGAGTGGATTTTTGTGGAGAGCACAAACACCTCCACATGGTTTATATGAGCAATTGAAACCTTATCTTATTCAAGCATCTAAAAAGCAAATTCTAAAAGATGATGGTTATATAGAAACTCTTGCTGGAATATTGCTAATAGGTTGGGGGTCGCCCAAAAAGGATTCCCAGGAACGACACATCACCAATCAGGAATTGCGAGATATCATACTTAATAGCAGTGAGGGATTTCGTGCCGGCATCCTTTGGAATTTAGAAGGTCTTTCCAAGGAAAAGGCCGAGTGGGCCGATCTCCTGGAAGAATTGCTAGGAAATGTTTGGCCTCGTCAAATTTCAGTCAGGAGTTCAAATTTATCCTCCATGCTTTTTGATCTAATCTTTGAAGCTCCAAATCGATTTTCAACCAGATCGGATATTATATTGCCCCTACTAACTAAAATTGAGAGTAACCGTCTAAGAATTTCTGATTTACTAAACACAGAGAATACAATCATCAATAAATACCCTGAAAAAGTCTTAACAATATTACACACGGTCTTACCTGAGAATGTTGCATTCTGGCCATTCCAAATTGAGGACGTATTTCGCAAAATTAGTGAAGTCGACTCCAAGCTGAAATATGATGAGCGATTGATAGAGCTCTTTCAGAAGTGGAACGCTCGATAAAAGATTTTCCACTACCTAATTGTTGGATCCATGATAATTTCCACTGGAATTTAAAAATTTTCATTTTGAAAATGATTTTGCCAAAATTCATTTAAATATTGGTTCTATTTAATTTTGGTAAAAACAGGCTTAAAACAGGTCTTGAGCAACTCAATCATATCGTAAGTCACTGCAACCGAAAGACTTCTTCGGTGCTGGCCCACTGACTATAAATCAGCTGCTCTAATTCGTAGTGGCCTTTACATAGGCCAGAGGGATTCAAGCCTTATTTCCCCATTTACCGTGCCAGATGCAATGTGATAACCGTTCATTGATAGCTGGCTGAATCTTACCGCCGAATACATCCCCGAGGTCGGTTCCCGACCCAAAGCGGTCATACAGTGATTCTCATCAACTTCGATAGGCTGGATTTTCCCCTAGCTCTTCATAAGCTTCCTCCCTCGCCATCCCTAGAAAGAAATGGTCAATCCCCTCAAGGCTCTACCCGCTTCCTATGAGTCTTACTCCATCTATAATCCTTATTGACTTTTTCAATGGATTTCAACCAAGAGAATGATTGGGTCAAAGGGCTGTTCAAACATTTGATGATCCTTGTTGAATGGCTCCCTTTTGTTACAATGGCCGTAGGTTGACCATGTCATTATTTGCCCTTCCTAGGGAAAGGTTTTTTATTCCAGGGATGAAAAATTTTATCCTCGGTTCACTGGGTATCCCACTATCTCTGACAGTCCTCCTCATTTCTTATAAAGTCCTAATCACCCATGGAAACTTTGGGGGGAGTTCCATATTTGCCCTTTCGGTACTCGTCGTTTGGTCTCTATTTTCTTTTATTTCCTTACTTCTTTTCCAGGCTGGGCGAAACCAAGCTATTTGCCATTTATGGTTAGTTATTGGAGCTTCGTTCCTAGCGTTTCTGATTGGAGATATCGTTGCTGGATATCTTCTCATTCCACGGCATTTTCCACGAATGATTCCCGATTCCGTTGTTCACCACAAACTCCCGCCCGATTCCAATTCGGAATGGAAAAAAGATGAGTATACATACACTCAAAGAGTAAACTCGCTGGGATTGCGAGGCCACGAAATTCAGGCAAAAAAAGATCCAACTACCTATCGAATTTTGATGCTGGGAGACTCCTTTACAATGGGGGCAGGAGTACGAGACGAACAAACTTTTTCCTTTCTATTGGAAAGGTCTTTAAACAGTGAACAAAATAACCTTCTAAACAGGAGCGTGGAGGTCCTCAACGCAGGAGTTAATAGCTACACGCCCATTTTATCGTTTCTTCAACTCACGAAGTTGGCTCCCCAACTTCAACCAAATCTCGTCATCCTGAATTTCGACATGAGTGATTTGATTCAGGAAGTGGCCTATAGAAACGCCGCGATCTATGGAGCAGACGGCAACATTACGGGAGTGCCTGGGCGAAAAAGGGAGATTAAGGAAATTCTAAGAGGTTGGATCGATCAGAATCTGTATTTGACGAGATTGGCTCTATTCTTTTTGGATGATTGGGCACAAGAATTCAACGAACCTACCATTAGAACTGCAGTCGTCTCTGCTCATTCCAAAACTCTAATGCATACCTTATCTGGAGATGAAGTCGACAGAAAAGAACAATGGGAAAATATTTTTGAAAGTATACTAAAAATTAAGAATTATTGTGAGAATCGAGAAATACGATTTCTCCTAACACTGTATCCATGGGGTCATCAGGTCAGTGACAAGGAATGGCTTTCAGGAAGGACTCGATACATTCCTGAAGATGCTGTGGTGTCGGATAAGAGCGTTCATCTCCTTGAAGATTTTGCTTCCCATAATAACATTGCGTTACTTAATGTGTTTCCGGCCTTTCGTTCGTACAAGGGGGAATCTTCCCTGTATTACAACTACGACATGCATTGGACTCCAATGGGGCATAAAGTTATGTCTCGACAACTTGGACAATTTATAAAAACCACCTACTTTAGTTTACCTAATCAGGAGTGATTTCGAACCCAAACTATTGAATTGGGGTTTTTGGTTTTGAGACAATTCATTAGTCCCAAATCCTATCGGCGCCCTTCTTGGGAGATGGAGTGGGGGATCAAGTCTCTTTGAGGGAAACCTGACCCTGGCTCCAGATCCATCTCAATCACACTCCACAATGACATTGTCCGCTTTTGGCCGACTGCCGACATGGCCCTTCCCGACCCAAAGCGGACCGTCAATTGTGGAAAGCGTATACAAAAGCCCTTCACCAAAATTGATGAAGGGCTTTTGTATACGCTATGGGGCCGTGTGGCCTGTAAAAACATCAGAAGCCTGTATAAACCTCAGAACAAGAGAGGTGAATCTCAGAAGTTGCCGTACTCCCATCATCATTCACAATAGCATGACCAACTGGAGAAAAATGTCGAGCGAGTTGCAGGCCCAACTCCGAGTCGAAAATCTGATCACCCGAAGCTTGTTGTTCTGCCCCATTGTCTGGAAATTCTTTAGCTACTTCCAAGACCACTCTTTTTGTCAAGGAGTTGAAGCAGGCGTGATCCACTAGCGGCACCTCTTCCTCATTGATCAGAAGACTCTCATTCCCTGCCCCCATTTGTATCATGACGGCATTTAATCCTAAGGCATTCTTCAAGGTGGCCTGAACTGTCTCTGTGCACCCCCCGTTAGCTGTATCATCATCAATAACTGTCACGGTTATGGTGTAAATCCCTCCCCTTCGATAAGAATACAGCTCAAGTTTCTGCCCCGTCCCAATTCCCGCTACTACCAAGGTACGTGTTTTCTTAACGAGATCTTGGGCTGCCACGGTGTTTGGTGAAGCCAAGGTTGTCAGCAGCATCAACGCTGCTATGAGAGAGAATAGTTCCCGGTGCATACGAATCTCCTTTTTTGTCCCTTAAGAACGGGAGAGGAAACTGTCGGAGGCTCTCCGTGCCTCTATAATCATCCTTGCCTGTATCCCACCATACTCCACTCGTGATTCATCTGTCGATTCTCTCCCTCAAAAGGAGGGGGGGAACAAGCCTACAATCTTGTTGAGTGTAGATAGCAAATGTTTCCTCATAAGAGCCTAGTTTGAAAAAGGAAATATGTAATTATGTTTTAAAAAATACACGAGAGTGCAAACTATAGGGAGGGTATATACCGAGCGAGGGGGATTGTGGTTTAAATAAATATTAAATGAACGGTTTTGGCCGAGAGCGGAAGTTCCCTGGGCTTTTATGTAGGAGCTATTTTAATTAATCTTTTCCGGGCAAAATTCTAAAAACATGTCTAAAACAGGTTTTGCTCAACCACCCACTTTTGCAGAACCTTCACCGGCAAGGATTTTTCTCCCACAGGCCCACCGACTATCTATCAGTGGACCAGATTTGACGAGACTTAACCACCAGTCATCGGTGACACACTCCTTCCCTCTCCTCACATGACTGTTCTCCGCTAATCTATATCAAACTGCTTGCGAAATTCTCGGGGACTAGTCCCAGCCACTGCACGATAGGCCCGAGCAAAATTTGACGGATCTTCATACCCTACCGCGTAGGCGACATCAATCACTTTTAGATCCGGGTTTTTCAACAGATCTTGAGCCATTTCAATCCTCAGGTGTTGAATAAGTTCTGTGTACCTCAGGCCACTTTGGTTTAGTGTACGTTGAAAGGTTCGAACACTCATACCGGCGATTTCCGCCGCCAAATGAATGTTGGGATAACCGTCCGACAAATAGAGCGGGAGGATGCGTTTCAGAGAGGAAGGAAAGGTTTGTTCCTGATCGAAAGTCTCCGAATGGAGTTTTTTGCATGATGAAGGTATCCCCTCCGGTAGTTGAATCTCCTTCGAGGGCCAACTCAACATCACACGGGGAATACGAATCCAGGTCATCTCCTGTCCCGTGAAGAAATGTGTATTGGGAAAGCAGTTGTTCGCAAACGGATCAATCGGGATGGTGGATCGAAAAGATATTTCATCAGGACACCAATTCGACCCTGCAAAAACTCTGATCACAGCCAAAAGCCATAGGGTAGTATGGAGTTCGAGATATTGCGAGGTTTCGTTTTGAAATGGCACACGGTGCCTGTGACAGACTCTTACACCATTTTCTTCGGGGATCATCCAGATATCGAGTTGAGAATTCTCACGAGTCGCCAACCGAACCGCTTGTTTAATAGCCGTTTTGAGTGTAGGGGCGGAATACACTGATCGTGCGAGAGAAGGACTTAGTTCTTGAACTTGTGTCTGTTCTCTGGATCGCAAGGTAAGGTTATCAATGCCCTCCCTGTGAGCCATGTTGATTAAAAATCGCAAGGTGGGAAGCAAAGGAAGGTGCCCGGGAGATTCCTGGATTATCCCGGATGGTAATTTGGATCGCCGAAGACTCTTCTCCACCGACGCCCCCAGCCCCTGTAAAAATTTCAGGTAAGGGACCAAATGTGCTGCTCGAAAATAGGGAATGGTCTTCATTGCTAAGTTTTCTACTAAGCCTTCCTTTTATCCTTCTGTATATAAATAAATGGCCATACCTCTCAAGAGAGGAAAAAAAACGAATGGGATTTTCCCTATCCGGGGCTTACCCCTGTGGCGTTTTCCCACAATTAGTAGAAAGGGAAACTCTTGGTTGGTAAATATTTCTCCCCTTAATGGCGTAGGATGACCAGAACCTCATTGGCAGTGTGGTTACCATTGTCCCACCATTATCTCAATAATGACGTTACTCTTTTTGGGGTTCAGACTCGGGTTCTAGCATTTGGGAAATTCCTTAAGGTGGTGAATTCCATTTCAGTCTTGGCATGCCGTCGCTTGATCCGAAAATGGTTATCAACCGATCAACTTTCCATCGACCGTGTGGCCAATAAACTCAGCCTACCCATACGCACCCTTCAACGTCGATTGCAGACAGCTGATCTGACCTTTAAACAGTTGGTGGATGAGGTTCGGTTAGAAGAAGCCTGTCGGTTGCTCAAGAATCCGAACGTTTCCCTGCAGGAGGTGGCTCGCGCTGTGGGTTTTAAGGACCCTAGCAATTTTAACCGGGCTTTTAAGCGGTGGACTCAACAAACCCCAAAAGAATACCGAATTCAACTTCGCGGTTCTCCAGACAAGCCTCATTAATCTCTTAACACAATTGTTACAAAATTTTGGCGTGAAATGACCAGAATTTCGAGGATCGGGCATAGTATACGTTTGCATTATTTGCTCAATATTTATACTCTGGGCAGGGACAAATGCACCTACAAAAGAATTGGCCACCTTTTGAGGAGCAACTACAAGAACAAGGAAAAACGATCCCTCCAAATGGCTTAACCCATGCAGCCCTCTCCCTCTCCCTTCCTCGGCCTCATGGTTCGCGACCACTTCCTTCAATTTCTCTTGCATTTACACAATAGGCAGGGGATTTTTTCCCTGATCATAATAAGGAACTACGGCATAGCCCATTCCTTTTATGTCACTAACCTCTTTTCTAGGCATGTATTTCTAAAATCAATTTAGATCATTCCTAATTCTAGTCGTTGGGGACCGTTTCAAGGGCGGATAAGGACAAAGGTTTTTGACCAGATCATTCTTAAAATTTCATTGAGTCATGAAGGGACCGCACAGGAGGTAAATGTGATGAAAAATGGACCGAGATTTTCTACCGTCCTAAGTTGGTCAATACTGTTCTGCCTAAGCACTTCGGTAGTTCTAGGTCAAGAACCTCAGGTTGATCGAACCCAGCTTCCACTAAAAGGACCCTGGTATCCGCCCATCACAGAGCTGGATGCCCGCAACGCGAAAGCCCCTCCAGTGTTTGAAGTGAAAGCGCCCAAGGATGCTCCCAACGTCGTGGTCATTTTGCTTGATGATCTAGGGTTTGGCGGGACCAGCGCCTTCGGCGGTGTAATCGATACTCCCCACATCGATAAACTCGCCAGCGCAGGTCTCATGTATAACCAGTTTCATACCACGGCGCTGTGCTCGCCTACCCGGCAAGCACTCAAAACCGGACGCAATCATCATTCGGCCAACCAAGCCAAAATAACGGAAGTCGCGACCTCCTTTCCGGGTGCAACAGGCATGCTGCCCAATGATGTGGCCAGCATCGGAGAAATACTCAGGCTCAATGGGTATAGCACGGCAGCTTACGGAAAATGGCATGAGACCGCGGTGTGGGAGATCAGCCCTTCTGGCCCGTTTGCCCGCTGGCCGAATTACCAGGGGTTTGACGAGTTTTATGGATTTCTAGGGGGCGAGACGAATCAATGGGCGCCAGCGGTGTACCACAACTTGAATCAAATTGAGACTCCAGATGATCCCAATTACCACTTCATGAATGACATGGCCACGCAAGCCATCAATTGGATTCGGTTTCAGCAATCGCTCACCCCTGACAAACCCTTCTTCGTGTACTTTGCCCCAGGGGCCGTGCATGCTCCACATCATGTTCCTCAATCCTACATCGAGAAGCAGAAAGGCCGGTTTGATGAAGGTTGGGATGTCATCCGCGAACGAATTTTCGAGCAGCAGAAGAAACTCGGCATCATCCCCCAAGACACCAAGCTCGCCAAGAAACCGGAAGATATTAAGGATTGGGCCGAACTCACAGACAAGCAGAAAAAGCTCTTTGCCCGTCAGGCGGAAGTCTTTGCGGCCTACTTAGACATGACCGACCACGAAACAGGCCGGGTGATCCAAGCGATTGAAGATATGGGTGAACTCGACAATACCCTAATCTTTTATATTGCCGGGGACAATGGGACCAGCGCTGAAGGTGGAATGAATGGACTATATAATGAGATGACCTACTTTAATAACGAACCCAGGGGCTCGGATGTTGATTTTATGCTTCAACATTATGATACCTGGGGCGACCCGACCACCTATCCGCATATGGCCGCAGGCTGGGCCGTGGCCTTCGACTCCCCCTTCACGTGGACGAAGCAGGTGGCCTCCAATTACGGCGGCACCCGTAACGCCTTGGTCGTTCATTGGCCGGAGCGCATTAAGGCCAAGGGAGAACTCCGCACCCAATGGCACCACGTGATTGATGTGGTCCCCACCATCCTCGAGGCCGCTGGGCTTCCCCAACCCCGGATCGTCAACGGCGTGCCACAACGGCCTATTGAAGGCGTCAGTATGGTGTACAGCTGGGATGAACCGCGTGCGCCTGGCCGACATCAAATTCAATACTTTGAGATGTTCGGGAACCGTGGGGTCTATTTTGACGGGTGGTTCGCAGGGACCGTTCATTTGAAACCATGGGGAAAAGTTGAGAATCGATTCACGGAAGATGTGTGGGAGCTGTACCACGTGAAGAACGATTTCAGCATGTCCACCAACCTCGCGAGCAAACATCCGGACATCTTGACCGAATTGCAGCGAGTATTCTTAGCCGAAGCCGTAAAGTACCAGGTATTGCCCCTGGATGATCGGCGCCAGGAGCTCTTCAACCCTAAACTGGCGGGCCGTCCGGATTTGATGTTCGGTCGCACCAGCCTGACCCTCTATGAGGGTATGAACGGCTTGCTCGAGAATGACTTCATTAATATCAAAAATTCCTCGTTTGAGATCATCGCCGATGTGGTGACTGCAGACACACCCTTGAATGGTGTCATTGTTGCGCAGGGAGGGCGTTTCGGGGGTTGGAGTCTGTATATCAAGAATGGTGTCCCAGTTTTCACCTACAACTACCTGGGGATTGATTTGTACACAGCAAAGGCTAGCTCCAAGCTACCCAAGGGAACATCAACCGTGAAAATGGACTTCGCTTACCAGGGAGGTAAACCTGGTGCCGGTGGGACAGCCACCCTTTACATCAACGATAAAGCCGTGGGCTCCACCCAGGTCAAACAGACCGAGTTTGCGATTTTTTCCGCCGATGAAACGGCCGGCGTGGGATTCGATGCGGAAACTCCGGTCACGGATGCGTATACCCGAGCGAGCAGCAAGTTCACGGGAACAATCAAACAGGTAACGATTAACTTGAAGAAATGATTTCGCAAAACCATTGGGCAAACGGAAACCCCAGGGAGCGAAAAACTCATGATGCTCGTTTCATAAACAAGAGAGGGAATGACCATGCCGCAAAGAAGACAGAACGTCGAATCATCTTGGAGACGGTCAAATTTGATGGCTAGAGGAAAGATTTTGAGTCAAATATGTGTAGCAAGTCTGGCTTTGATGTGTGGCCTGTGGGGAATGGCTAATGCTGAAGAATACGACGTGGCCATTCTCAATGGCCGCGTGATGGACCCTGAAACCCAATTAGATGCCGTCCGGAATGTCGGCATCCAAGAAGGCACGATTGCCGTCATTACCAAGGAGAAGATTCAAGGGAAGGAAACCATTGATGCTAACGGCCATGTGGTGGCCCCCGGTTTCATCGACACCCATGTCCATGTCGTGGACCATCCCTTCGGCCAAAAAGTCATGTTACGGGACGGGGTCACTTCTCCGTTGGATCTGGAAGTCGGGGCGTATCCGGTTGATCGTTTCTATACCTACATGAAAGGGAAATCTCAGACCAACTACGGAGCCACCGTGTCGACGATTGGCATCCGGGAGAAAGTCTTCAATCCCAAGTACCATTCCCCTACCGGAATTGTCACCACGGATTTATTCATGAAAGATGAACATTCCTTCGTGGATATGCAATGGTCGGCCACGGTCCCCACGAAAGACCAACTGAACCAGATTAACCGAATGGTGGAAGAAGGCCTTCGCGCCGGGGCTCTGGGAATCGGAGCCCCAGTGGGGTACATGGTGAAAGGTGTGACCTCCAACGAAACCACGAATTGGCAACGTCTCGCCGCGAAGTACGGCCGGGCCACGTTTCTTCATGGGAGATTCTCCAGCCAGCAAGCCCCAACGACCGGCATCCTGGGCTTTGAAGAAATGATCGGGAACGTAGGGATCTACGGTGGAGGACTCATGTTGCAGCACATGCATCAACAGTCCTTGGGACTGACCCAAGATGCTCTCAATTTAGTGGATGATGCTCGGCGTAAGGGCATGTCGGTCATCGCGGAAATTTATCCCTACAATTTTGGCGCGACGATCGTCGGGGCTGATTACCTGAAACCGGATAACTACGGCCCCAATATGGGGAGGAGTTACGAAGACATCATCGAGACGGCCACGCTCAAGCCGTTGACGAAAGCCCGATACGAGGAGCTTCTCAAGAGTAATCCGGCCACGTCAGTCATGTTCTATGGAGCCACCGAGAAGGATCTTCTTCTGGCTCTCGCCCACCCCACTTCTACAGTGGGAAGCGATGCCTTTCCGTTAACGATTTCCAAGACTGGCAAGATGGCCCTTGATTGGAACTTAGAGTACCACGACGTCCAAGGCCATCCACGGGCGGCCGGAACCCATGCCATCGTGTTGCGTATGGTCCGAGAGAAAAAGCTGATGCCGCTCATGACGGCTATCAGCAAGATGAGTTACTTGCCGGCCAAATTCTTGGAGGAGAATGGGGTGGCGCAAATGGCCTTTAAAGGCCGCATCCAGGTTGGAGCCGATGCAGACATCACGATTTTCGACCCCAAGACCGTCAGGGACAATTCCACGATGAAGCAGGGGGCACTTCCCTCTACCGGAATCCCCTACGTCATCGTGAACGGCACCATTGTTGTGAAAGAATCAAAAGTCCTAAAAGATGTCTTTCCGGGTAAGGCGATTCGACTTCCAGTGGCCAGTACTCCATGAAGCCCAACACCCGTCTTTTAAGGTTCTTAGGGTGTATGGGAATTTTCCTGCTGGGTTTTTCCATCATCCCACCATGGACTCACGCATCTGTACGAGGTGAGGTGAGGTTGAAAAGTGGGGCCACTTTTCATGGAGAAATTATTGCCATGAACCAAGGGGTTCTTCAGATGCAAACCTCTTCGGATAGAGAAAATCCAAGACCCCTAGATTGGCAAGAAGTCACGGGGTTAGCCACCGCGGGTCAAATCACAATCATTCAAGATAACGGCGTGATCCTGACTGGAATCGCGTCCTATGGAAAACAAGGTGTGATCCAATTGATGGTCGAGTCGGTGAATGTGACGATTCCCATTGGGGTTGAGTGGGTGTTCGCCATTCGAACGGCAGAATCTGCCAGAGCTTCCAGTGTTGTTCCTGAAAAACATGCCTCCGCCCTTCCCTCTGACTCTCAAAAGATAGGGGAGGAAGACGCGCCACAACTCACCCAAGAGGAAATTCGCGCACTCAAGAGAATTCTGGACAAAACGGAAACTCCAGATTTCAAGACAGCCGTTCAGTTGACAGAAAAAGAGATCAGGGACCTCAAACGGTATCTTGCCAGCCTCGAAGAACCTAGCCATCGACAAATCAACAAGCTCACGTCGGAGGAAGTGGCCGATCTTAAGAAAAAACTTGCCGTCAACAATGTGCTGTTGTACACCGCCGAAAACCATTTAGGGCAAAGTTATGAATTCCTTCCCGACCAAGGGTGGATTCCCGTGACCGGAATTCCAGGGGAGGTCCGTATTTCTGGGTTTATCCAAGCAGCTCTCGTCCATGACTTCCGAGACTCGGGAACAGAACAGCAGGAGTTTATTCCTGCGGCCATTCCGGTCAAAACGGTCAAGAAAAGTCAGACCTCTATTGATGCACGTAGCAGCCGGTTTTTCCTCGAAGGGCGAACGCATTTGCCCAAGGGGCATTTTGCTTCTTCGTTCTTTTCCCTCGACATGCGCGGGGGAGGGGTTGATTCCGGGTCGGAGGCCGATCCTCGGCTTCGACAGGCCTTTGTCACGGTGGATAACTTCACCTTTGGCCAAGCCACGACGACCTTTGCTTTAGCGTCAAACTGGCCAGCCTACACGGACGGGGGGCAACCGAACTCCTATCCTCTCTTGCGGATAGGGTTGTTTCGCTATTCCTTCCCGCTCGATGCCCATGATCGGAAGAAGTCCATCCTCACCGTGGCCTTGGAAAACAGTGATACGGATGTCTTAAATGCCGATAATCGGGAGAAGTGGCCGCAAATGGTCTTGCGCTATGACCTGAATCAACCGTGGGGGACGGTCATGTGGGCAGGCCTCGCCCGCAATCTGGTGGCCGAAGGCACATCAGGAGGGAAGAAGGACGAAGCGTGGGTCTTCGGCGGAACGATGCAAGGCAGGATCAACATTCCTTTGGATGGCAAGCGCATGGATCATCTGAAATTTTCGGTCCTCTTTGGCAACGGGTTGGGCAATGTCATCGCGGACCTAGAAATTGATGGCAACAATGATGGGGTGTATGACGATTCCACCGGTAAAATCAAGACCACCACGCAAGGAGGCGGCTGGCTGGCTTACGAACATATGTGGTCTCAGCAATGGCGCACCACCCTCTTAGGAAGTTTTGTGTTCCAGGACAATCTCAGTTCCCAGGGTCCGGACCGATATGCAAAGGGCTATTATGCGATGGGCAATCTTATTTATTCACCTATCCAACGGTTATACCTGGCCCTAGAGTATTTCTATGGAAAACGAGTCAACAATAACGATGATTACGGACAATCTCACCGGGTTGTCTTTGCCGCACGATTCTATCTGGGAGGGATATAACTCTTTTGCTTCTTTTGCAGAAATAAAACCCTGGCTATTCTTTCAGGAGACCAACGATCTAGCAGAGAAAAGAATGAGTGGACCTGATAAGCAAAACCAAAAGAATTTATTTCTTTGGTTTTGCTGCGATTCTGTAATGGTGAAGATGTTTTTCTTTTACATCGGAATTTTTAATGAATAAATTTGGGAAACGTATTTCCTTGATCACGAAGACTTAAAGAAAGGTTGCCTTCCGTATAACAGCCTTTTTAGAAAGGACCTATCGGTATGTGGAAAAAGATACTCCTGACTGTAGTGATCATTTGGTGCTTGAACGGTGGACCAGTCGTCCTCTGCGCAACTGGCGCTTCATCAAATACGAGCGATCCTCCTTCTACCACCACTGGGAATCAAGCCTCTGCCAAGCAGAGCGAGATGCTTTCCCTGATTGAATCCGCCCCGGAGCTCAACTGGATGCTGCGACGACTCCCCAACTTTTATGGCGATCCCAACACCGTCCATGGTGATCTCCTGACCCGCTCTCAAATCTTCGGGGACTTAGGGGGAATACGCCAAACATTGGTTGACCATGGACTTTATATTGATATTGGCGTCACACAATTTGTTGGAGGCAATGCGACGGGAGGAAACAGTGAAGGCGTCATTCGGTTTAACGGCACAGCCGACTATTGGGCCACTCTTGATACAGGAAAAGCCGGCTTGTGGCCAGGAGGCGCCATCATCGCCCACGCCGAAACCAGCTGGAATGCCACCAATAGCATCAGTCAGGATGCGGGATCCTTGTTACCAGCGAGCTTTGATTCCGTCATGCCAGTCCCGGGAGATTCCGTCACCGCACTTCCCGATCTCTATCTAGTGCAGGGTGTTCCCGGCAATGTTGTCCTGCTAGCGGGCAAGATTAATTTAATGGCACTGGCCGATACGAATCCCTTTGCCAATAACGAGCGCACGCAATTTGGGTATACTGGGTTGATGGTGGATCCGGTTCTGGGTGTGTTTGCCCCACTCAGTTCATTGGCGACCGCAGCCATTTGGATGCCGACTCCCCAACATAATCTCCTGATTGGGGTCGCGCAAACGGATGGGAATGCCGAACAAGCCGGCTTCGACAATTTTAATGGGAATTACACCTTTGCGGGGCAATATACCTATTCTCCCACCATTCTTGGGCTCCCCGGGACCTACCTCTTGATCGGGGCCTATACCTCCAAAGACCAACCGAATTTTGCCATCGATGCACGACATCTTCTTGGTCAAGTCATTGGCCTGGTTCCGGCTTCAAAAAAAGATAATAACTACACCGTGGCAGGAAACTTTTCTCAGTACCTCTATGTAAAGGGGCCCAATGATCGAAAGGGATTCCCCCCGATCGGTTTCGGCCTCTTTGCGAGAGCAGGGTTTACGCCTAAAAATCGTAATGTCATCGATCAGTTCTACAGCGCCGGGATCGGCGGATTTGGCATGTTGATTCCCGGGAGAGACCACGATAATTGGGGTGTTGGATGGGCCGGCACGCACATTTCCAGTGATCTCCGCGGGATTACCTCGGCTGGACGACTCAAATCCTTCGAACATGCCGTGGAGGGTTATTACAACATTGAACTCACACCGGCTGCCCATGTGACGGTCAATCTACAGGTGATCGACTCCCCGGTCAAATCACGTGATACAGCTGTGGCTAGTGGAGCCCGAATTCAGCTGAGTTTCTGAGGGTTTCAAGGAAAATTATGAAACTGAATCTTGTCTTCCTCTTTTCCACCTTCCTACTTTTCCTGTTGACGAGCGAACATACCTACGCTCAAATAACCAATGAAATGTTGGCCCCCAAAACCTAAAATCCTGTGGGTCTCGAATTCCTAATTCAGGATTAAAATAGGTCTCCTGTCGGCTTGCAGTGCCACATCCCCCTGCCCTACACTCCGCACCATGAACATCATTTTGTGCCTCTTTGCCTCCTTCTTGCCCAGGTCCGTCAAACTCCTTAGACCCGGTGGCACCAAAGCTCTTCTGGCCGAGAGGCTTCTCCTCAAACAACAATTGCTGGTACTCACTCGCGGACACCAACGGGGCTCCAATCTCTCCTCCCTGCACCGAGTGCTCCTGGGGTGTTGGGCCCTGTTCCTCACCCCCCGGCGAATGGCCAAGGGCGCTATCTGCATTCAACCAGCGACGATCTTAAAATTCCATCACTGGCTCATCCGCCGAAAATATCAAAGGCTGTTCTCCCCTCAGAACCGAAGGAAGCCAGGCCCGAAAGGCCCACCTGAGAGACTCATTCGCGCCATTGTGGAACTCAAACGCCGCAATCCCCGCTTCGGCTGCCCACGAATAGCCTTGATCATTACTCGGACCTTTGGGATCACGGTCGACAAACTTCTGGTGCGCCGCGTGCTGTTTAAACACACCGCGCCAGAATCCAATGGTGGGGGGCCGTCATGGCTCACATTCTGGGGGCAGGTGAAGGACAGTTTGTGGAGTGTGGATCTGTTTCGATGTGAGTCCCTCACGCTGAAGAGCCATGAGGTCCTCGTGGTGATGGATCAGTTCACGCGGCGACTCATTGGATTCGGCGTGCACTCTGGGGCGATCGATGGCCCTGCCGTGTGCCACATGTTCAACACCATCATAGCTGGGAAGCAACCACCACGACATCTGAGCTCGGATCACGATCCTCTGTTCACCTCTCATCGCTGGCAAGCCAACCTGCGCATTCTTGACGTGCGAGAAATCAAGAGCATCCCGACGGTCCCGCTCTCTCATCCCTTCATTGAACGAGTGATCGGCACCATCCGTCGGGAATTCCTTGATCATCAAATGTTCTGGAATGCCCGGGATCTAGAGAGAAAATTGAAAGACTTTCAGCACTACTATAATCGCCACCGCCTGCATGCTTCCCTCGAAGGCCAAACACCGGCGGAAGTCTACGGAGGGTCACCAGTAAAGCAAGGAGATCTCACTCATTTCCGCTGGGAAAAGCATTGCCGTGGCCTCGTTGAGCTCCCACGAGCGGCATAATTAGGATTTCGAGACCTACCGGGAACTCTTCAAGCCGACTTTAAACCCAAAACCAGAAAGAAACAGAAAGGTGTGAACCGATGAATATTGAGCAACGTGTGGAAAAGCTGGAAAAACACCTTCACCGTCTGTGGTGGGGCTTGGGTCTCGTTAGCTTCTTCCTCTTACTTCTTGTCACGGTAGGAATGCGGTCTGCTCACTCAAACATGGAGGGAAAAGGGGTGGTACCCTTTTCTATTCGCGGGGGGACAGCCGTGATGGACTCACTGGAAGTGAATTCCCTGCGTGTGAATCACATTGATACCAGGTATTTGGCAGCCGAAGGCATTCGAATAGAAGGGAGGTTTCCTCCCAAACGTGGTGACCTAATGGAATTAGGAAAGCATTCGATTTTGTTGGAAGGAGATATGATCACGCTGAATGACGAGCAAAATTTCAGCCGCATCATCTTAACCACAAGTCCACGAGTTTTTTCCATGCCACTTATTTTTCCTGACATTACCAGAAAGGTTCAAACTTATGGGGATCGTGGAGCCGGCATCATTCAGCGTGATGAAGCTGGAGGCATTCGTCATATCTCCTGGAGCCAGAATCAGGAATACAGTGAAACCTTTTTTTCGGGAAAACGGCAAAGACGATTAGTGACAGCATCCCTGCAAGATGGTCGACTTGGCACTAATTACTTGGATAGACAAGGAAAGGTCCTACACACCCTGGGAGACTTGGTGACGGACCATGAAACGCCCAGGGACAAATTCATAAAATGGCTTCACGAACAAAAAAAATAAAAGCAGAAAGGATGCGAATGGGTACCCCGAACCTGACCTGTACGGTCCGGCCCTTGCCTCCTTATCTTTCAAGCACTTACGTTACTCCCCTCCTCGGCCTCATTTCTAAAAAACCTGTTTTAGATCTGTTTTTTGGAATTGAAATTGCCTGAGAAATTGCTTGATAGGCTAAAATCAAACAGGACACTCAAAACTTACACTCTATACCCTTTATATACTTGACCCATAAACTTTTCGGGCTTACAGTTTTTGAAATGACAAAAAAAACGAAAAGACCGACAAAAAGCTGATTGACCCAAGAAACTTCCCCACGTATGGATGTTCGGATGCGGCTCATTACTTACGAATCCCCCGAACCACTATTCATGATTGGACAAGAGGCCGAACTTATAAAAGTAAAAATGGAAAAAAGTTTTCCAAACCCATTATTTCTGTTCAAAACCCTCAACAGCCACTATTATCGTTCATGAATTTGGTTGAGATTCACGTCCTCGATGCCATTCGTCGAAAACATCATATTCCCTTGGACAAGGTTCGTACGGCCCTTATATTCCTGAAAAGAAAATTTCCTTCTCCACATCCCTTGGCTGAATTACCCTTTGAAACAGATGGCCTAGATCTATTTATTACAAAATTTGGCCAACTCATTAATGTTTCTCAAGATGGGCAATTGGCTATGCAGGAAATTATGAGAGCACACCTTCATCGAATCGAAAGAGATGTCCGTGGCATTCCAATTAAATTGTTCCCATTTACACGGAAACGTGACATTGATGAATTTCCGAAAGATCCCCGGGTGATCGTAATCGATCCCTATATGTCATTTGGTAGACCAAGCTTAGAAGGGACTGGCATCCCAACAGCCATTATCGCTGAACGCTATAAAGCGGGCGAATCTATTAACGATCTGGCACAAGACTATGGCCTCAAGCCGCTCCAAATCGAAGAAGTCATCAGGTGCGAGCTCTGGCCAGAAGCAGCCTAAACCACTCGCCTTTTTTATCGACCGCTCATTAGGCAGGGAACTTGTTGCTTCTGCATTAAAAGAGGTAGGGCAAGTTGTACATATTCATGATGACTATCTTCCTTCAGATGCAAGAGACCAGGAATGGCTTGACTTAGTTGGGCGAAAAGATTGGGTAGTCTTAACCCGAGATAGCAGAATTCGGTATCGACCACTTGAACGAGATGCCCTTATGAATGCCAAAATCGCTGCATTCATTCTTACCGGTGGGAATCTTCAAGGTAAAGAAATGGCAAAAATATTTGTTAAGGCCATTCCAGCCATGACTAAATGTAAAACAAAAAAATAAAAAACCGTTTATTGCTAGCATTTGGAAAAATGGGCACGTTTCCATACTCGTAAAATCAGAAAAGTTTTAAGGCCATCCACCATAACAAGGGTAGCATCACCCGGAAACAGTTCTAAAACAGTTTTCTTACCGAAGCTTTTTCCTCAAACGTATTTATTTGCAAGGCCTTTTTTCCCACAGGTCTACTGACTATCTATCAGTGGGCCTGCCATACCAGCTTGAGGGATATGCTCGGCAATACCCCTAGATACAAAACCTTTTATTCCTAGGACCTCGACCGAAAATAAATTATTAACTTATTTTTGCAACGGAAATTTTCAACAATTAAGTAATTGATTTCCTTGAAGGCCAATGAAGGCTGCAAAAAGAATCCTTTTTACAACCATTTCGGGTTTGCTCCGTTTTAGAATTTATCATGACCTATAAGATTTAGATTGTTGGGAGAAATGGTGAGGTGTTTAAATGTTCACGGAAAAGCACTACATGTATTTTCATAACCATTGTTAAGGGAATTCTACCCTTCAGCGATGTGGTTGGTAGCTGTCCCAGGAAATGTGTGCTGCGGATAATAGAGAGTCCGCGCTTGAGGAGTACCCTGTAATTTTGTCTCTGCCATCTCTTGGGTCAGTCCCGCCTCCCTTAAAGCGCATTCATATTCCATGACGGCTACTTTCCTTGCCTTAAAAAGGTCCATCTGGACACGACTTTGCACATTGACCGCACAGTCGCCAGTGGTCTCAACTGCGCAGAATATAGCTTCCGGATATCTTGCGGTGATCAGGGATTGAACCCCATCGGAGACCCCCGAAGAGGGCATGCAACCAAACGGCTTGATACTCACCACCATGTGGGCCTTTCGCTTCTCGACGGACTGGATGAGCTTACCCACTTCCATGTGTCCCTCACCTCCCCGGAGATGGTTGTCATAGAATTGGTGTGAGATCGCAGCAATCTCATCCATATTCGGAAGCGCATACTGCCTTAAGCCAATGAGCCCGGCGCAGAGCGCGAACCATTTCCGCAAAAACTGCTCGGCCAGCCAGAACATGGCAAGTTTTGTCCGAACGTTTTTGCCCTTCAGGCCCTGGCCTCCTTCGTCCTCCTTACACATTGACATGCGTCGCCTCGTATCAAAGCGATGTTCCCAGATGCTATAGAGCACCCAGGCCGTCACGGGTTGAATGTCGACTTCGGCACCTTCCGACTCAAGGAAAGTTTGAAGTTGATAGTTACCCTCACCCTCGGTGGTCATTGCCCAGAACTCGCCAATCACCGAGACCTTGGGTTTCGGCTGGAGACGGTTGACTTTGACCGCGTCGAGGACCTTTCGGCACCGACTCAACGCCTTGAGGAGGCTGCTTCGTCCCCTCAACACCTTCCAGAGGATTTCCTTGCACTCATCAAGGGCGGCGTTAGTTCCTCCTTTACGAAGTTCATAGGGGCGCAATCGATAGCCAACCAAGTTGAGTACATCGCCGACGATAACCGCCTTCAGTACGGCAAAGAAAAACGAGGGGTTAAAGACCAGGCCCAATTCCTTACCCGTGGCCTGCCATAGCCCCCCCTGCTGTTGAAAGAGGATCACTCGGAAATTATCAAAACCTGCATCCCTTAAGGCTTTACGATACTCTGTTGCATAGGCTCCAAATCGACAGGGGCCGCATGCACCAGCCGTCAGGAATATGTACTGGTCAACAATTTGTTGGACCGATAAACCTTGCTGCTCACGCAAGTAGGTAAGGTGCTTCAACAGATTGCCAACGGTGAAGTACGTCGGATTGCATTGGCCACGGTTGCCAAACTCTTTTCCGACATGTAGCGCCTCGTTGTCGGGAACCTTCAGAGCCTCGGCCTTATACCCTAAACCCGCCAATGCCCCACTAATCAGGTAGTCCTGTATCTGCGTCAGACCACCAAAGAGAATGGTTGTCGTCGCTCGCTGTTCCCTCGTAAATCTTTGGGGGTTGCGGTCGTGCCATTGACGCACCCTTGGCGTTTCAAGCCCCAGACGTTGACGTTCTTGCTGCTCAAAATCCTTGAGTTCTTTCCCAAAACCCTCGTCACAGGAGCTTTCTGAAGCAGGACTAGAAAGGGAAGGACACGTGTGGAGAACTCGGAGTTTCCTCGTTCTTGCACCACTATTATTCTGAACCGGTTGGCCATCCTTGAATTTCATCGTGAAACGCTCTCAGTTCGGTCTATCTGTACTGGTCTTCGAGACTTTCGCCGTGCCAAGGATTTCGGTTGAATCTGGATAAGGCCCTCATTGGGATGAGGGCCTCTTTCGTAAGCAATAAAACCTGGAGAGTTACCCATTACCTGCTTAGGGTCTTGGGCGAAAAGGATCGAAGGGAGGGACTCCTCCTTTAGGTATTTTTGATAAGCCGCATCCATCTGCACTAATTCCTCTTGAAGACATTCCCCTCCAATCGCGATCGGTGTTACAAGACGCTTTTTGCTCTCCTGAAACTCTTGCCGCTTGGCTGCCATCAGCTTTTCGAGTGTGGATTGTCTGGCGGCTAAATCGCTTAACTCCTCACCATAACGACTTAGCCGATGAGCATAGGTCTTCACGCGAATCTGGATGGACCCCCCTGGCTTGTTTGCATCCAGATCATGAAGTGCGGAATAGGGAGTCCGGCTCGTCGATAGAATATTGTCGATCAACCCATAGATTGGCGCATCGTACCCACACTTGAAGTTGGAAAGGTCTAGCACCGCAAGGTTGGGATGGCGTGCCGCAAACTTAGCGGCCCAGACCTTTTGTGCGCTGTTGGTGGAGTAATTCTCAGGCCAGACGTCGTTGATCTCCAGTGGGGAGTTGATGATACCGTGGGCTAAATCCTCTTCAAAAAAGCGGGTCAACCACCTCGGATCTTTAGGGATTGAACGGATCGAAAGGATGGGATATCCCAAGGCCTGAAATTCCTCTAGCACTCCATGGTTGAGTCCTGGATCCGCGTGATAAGGCCGACCAAGCAGGAGCAATCCCACTTTGTGTTCGGTTTCAAGCGTTTCCAAAATTTCTTGGCCTCGTCGCTGCAGGGCTTCGTCAAAACGGCGCAGGGCCTCAAACCCCTGCTGGCACGCAAAGTTACTCTCATCCTCTGTCACCTCTAGCCGGTGGCCGAACATCTCGAACATTTGTTTGGCGAAGTAATGAGGTTCTGTCAACGTCACAGCTCCGTCCACATACTCGATTTCAGCCTTCGCGAAAAAGTTCACTTCTTTGGTGAAAGCTGCTTGAATCACTTTCGGAGTGCCGGCCACAACAGGGCAACACACCGACTCCATAACTCCCTTCACGAAGGTGGGTATGTTGGTAATACACGGGAAAAAGATATAGTCGAGAGTTTTTTTCGTATGCTTTTGGAACAGGAGATTATGGATGTGGGCCTGAGCCACTTTGGCCGGATAGCAGGGATCGATCGATCCATATCGTCCGCCCTCTGCCCACATCTCCTCAGAGGTGTAGTCACTGAACACGATATTCTGGCTAGGCACGCCAAGTGTTTCAAAATACGTTCGCCAAATCGGGGCACTAGAGTAAATATTTAAAACCCTCGGGATTCCGATCCGAAGCTCCTGTCGCCTGGCAAGGGCCATTTTCGAAGAGCGTTGCATGGGACGTCGGCTGCGTTTCCGCTTGACCTTCCCCAGAAAACTGCGTTTCACCTCGACATCTTCGATGAGTTCACCCGCTTCGGGTATAGCCGGTGGATTGTAGAAATGCTGGAAAGCAAGCTTCGACTCATAATCAACCAGATTAGGAAAATTGGCTTTGATCTCCCGCTGTTGGCTTACCACCTTTTTAAATGCTTCCCTGGACTCGACCGTGCCTTTGTCGCAGCCAAAACCTGAAATGTAGCGACTGGTGTTCCCCCCTGGCGTGTTTGTCTCGGTAAAGGTGCGCGCGCAGTGACTTGGGCAGAAATGACATGCCGTGGAATTGTCATTGCGAACCCTATAGGTTAGCTGCAAGGCAGCTGGTAGGCCGATAAACGAGGAGTAGCCTCTCCGCTGGACTACCCGACGGGCTTCCATGGCTGCACCGATAGCACCGGCTTCTCCCGGGTGCGGGTGAATGAAGACCTCCGCCTCAGGCACGCGTTTGCAGATGTAGTCCACCTGGGCTTTCACCGCGGCCAAATTATACTGCGTGCCGCCTTGTAGCATGTACCGAATTCCCACCTGGTCCATGCGAGGTATCTGTACCACGTACTGCCAGATGTTTTTGGGAAGAACCAGAGCAAGCCCAGCCAAGAGCTCCTCCTTCGAAAATCCCTCCTTTTGAAAATTGACACGGTCTGCATCGAGAAAGACACCACAACCATAGCTAAAGTTTGGGCTCCGGTGAGCACGGAAGGCAGTATCGGCGTATTCCGAGATCGACACCCCAACCTGTTTTGCGATGGCCTGCAGAAGCATGCCGTTTCCAGCCGAGCATTGATTGGAAAGGCGGAAATTCCGGACCTCGCCGTTGACGAGGAAGAGGACCTTGATATCCTGACCTCCAACATCACAGATGACGTCAACTTCCTTCTCGTACTTTAGGGCAGACATCACATGCGCAATGGTCTCGACGATGTTGACATCCGCACCCATGGATTCCCCAAGCAGGTTTGCCCCATATCCTGTGACCCCGAAGCCAAGTACCTGCAGTGAAGCTCCCTGACTCTTAACAAATTTCTGAACCTCTGATAGGAGGTGTTGGGAATCGGCAAGGGGATTGCCCTTGGATAGCATATAGGCCTTGCATAAGATCTTCCCTTTTTCGTCGAGAAGGACGGCCTTGGAGGAAGTTGACCCACCATCCAACCCGATGAAGCCACGCACGAATTGCCCGGTCTCGAACACCGCGGGCTTGAATTCGGGAATGCTGTACCGTTTCCTGAATTCCACCAGCTCTGTCTTCGTTGTGATTAACGGCGGGCCTACGGAAGGGTGGAGAGTCGACTTTCGGCCCTGAGAGATAAACTGCTTCAGACCTTCCACGCCCAGGAAGACGCCCAAATCCCTCGCCTCCTCCAAACCATAGATGGCGGCTCCAAAGGCTGCATAATATTGCGCATTTTGGGGGACACATATTAACTCTTCCAGGGGAACACACTTGGGATAGACAAATCCTCGGGCATCCCATGCCTCCGGAATTCGTTGACGCCAACACCCCTGCAGGAAGGGCAGGTAGGTATTCGGCCCACCCAGCAAGAGGACCTTAGGCCTCAGGGAGTTGCCACGCGTCAGGACAGCGAGATTCTGCATCACAATCGCATCAGCCAGGGAACACATGATCTCACTGGATGGGATCCCTGATTTCACGAGATTAACGATATCTGTTTCCGCGAATACGCCGCATTTGGCGCTCACCCGATGGAGTTTAGACGCATCCCAAGACAGCCGGCTGATCTGTTCCTCCTCCATTCCCACTTTTATGATGCACTTATCAATAGTGGCACCGGTACCAGACGCGCACTTGTCATTCATCGAGGCAATTGCCCGACGATCCTTGGCCTGCTCGTGCTCCTGGAAGAGAATGATTTTGGCGTCTTGCCCACCCAACTCAACAACACTTCCCACGTCTGGGTGGAGCCGATCAACCGCCATGGTCACCGCGTTAACCTCCTGCACGAATCTAGACCCGAGGGGTTCTCGAAGCGGACCTGCTCCTGAGCCGGTGATGTACGTGCGGATATTCTTAGGCGGGATACGATGGAAAGCATCGCCTAAAGTGACGAGCTGCTTCACGACCGTCTCTGCTTGACGCGTCTCGTGCCGTTCGTAATTGGCCCAGACGATTTTCCTGGTTTCTGGGTCAACAGCAACCGTCTTCACGGTCAGCGACCCTACGTCGATCCCGATGACGAGCCGATCCCCGGTTAAACGAGCATGAGAACTCACTTCGTCAGACGGCCGTTCCATCCGCTCAAATAACAGAAGACTTTTCGGGAATCAGATCAAACCGAACGGAGGATTGCTGTGAATGCCTTTCGGCATCCGCCGCCATTGCCCGTTCGACCTTTTTCAGCAGCTTTCGCGCTTGACGAAAATGCCGATGGCGCGCACTGAGGAGAAGCGTTGCTATTTTCAGAGCCTTTCCCCGATACCCCACACCTAGGATACGTGAGACGGAGTCGTAGTTCATCGGGTTTAGCTCTATCGTGAGCTTCAAGGCCATCTGTTGAAGTTGCATCGGTGTGAAATTGGGATGTTTGAAATCCATGCTCATGCAGCAGGGAAGCAGGTGATTGCAGTTGGAGGGAGATTCGTCCTTAAGCCACCAGTTCTCCGTCACTTCACCAGAAGCAACCATCTGACTATACAGAGGAGTGCTCGGATAGATGCGCAAAATGCGGAAATCGTAATAGGTGCATCCCATTTCTCTAAGCTGTGGCACAGTACTCATAAGACGTTCCGGTGTATCGTGAGGAAGGCCAACGATTAAGAGCGCTCCAACCTGAATTCCTAGCTTATTCGCGAAATGGACAGCATCAGAAAATGGTTGATTGAGATTTTGGTACTTACTCACGGCAGTGCAATTGTCTTCATCGACAGATTCGACTCCGACCGCCACAGACACACAGCCGGACGCTGCCATTTCTTCCATAAGGGCGCGGTCGCAGAACTGGTCGACAGTCACCATGGTGACAAACCGCCGCCTCTTCTGCTTTATCATGGCGAGCAGATCAGCACGGTATTTACGATTCACCAGGAGATTGTCATCGGTAAATAACAAGAAGGATGAAGGATAAAGCTCTTTCAATTGGTCAATTTCACGTTCAAGGACATCTAACGGCTTGTTACGGTACGGGCCCATATTTTTAGAACTCACGCAGAAGCTACAGCGTCGATCACAGCCCCGGGTTGCAAACAGTGCGGCTGGCGTGAGGTAACGGCGTTTACCGAACCATCGATAGTCCACAGGTTTCATCTGCGATGGCGGGGTTGGAGAACCGGTATACCTTTTCCTGAGTTTTCCTTCCAAAAGATCCGCACAAACCTCTGGCCAGATTGTTTCCCCCTCTCCAGTCACGATGGCATCTGCATGCTGCATGGCTTCCTCAGGACACACCGTGACATGGATTCCCCCCATGATGACTTTCTTGCCTGCGGCACGCAGAGCATCGGCGTGACCGTATACTGCCCTGGAATTTTGAGTCGATACCGAGAAAGCGAATACATCGCCTTCAAATGCGAGAGGATCTGTCTGCTCGTCGAGGAGTACCGTCTCAATTTCTTTTGGAGTAACGGCGTTCAATACTGCAAGTGAAACTGGGGGTTGTGTAATGTACGCGGTAGAATCAAAGCGCTGAAGTTCCTGCATGATGTTTACAAATCCAAGTCTCATGGGTGTTTTTTGCCCTAGCATGTCCACTCCTTTCTTTTCGACTAATCACCCTTTCCGGCCAAGAGGGCATTTTCTAAGCCTTTTATTGGATTCAACCAACGAAAAAGCAAGAATTGTACTGAACCGCTTCAAATCCAAATACAACCGTGAAAAAAAATGGTGTTGGTAAAAGTTCCCTTGAGACAAAACACAAGCCAAATAATAGCTGCCCTATTTCTGTTACTTATTTGCCTCACCTCAGGGTCCAGCTCCTTGCCCACACTGCCCCAATTTGGGGCAATCTTCAAAATAGGCATCATGGCGAAATGCATCATTTTTGAGTGGCTTTTTCTATTTCAATATCTTTCCAACACACGAATCTTTTGAGGGTTGGGGGCATCCTTTTAACCCTACATGACATGAGCCAGAATGCCGTCATGTAAAGGCTGATGCACAGGCCCCATACAGGATGGGAAGTGTAAAAAGACCTTAGTGGAGAAACGGTAAAGAACCACAACCTGCGTTGAGGATTTAATCCCCAAGCTTTGCTATACGACAGGTGGATATTGATTAGACGTCAGTGGTTCCCAAGCGTTTTAGATGGAAATAATGCCCTTTAACCGCTGACCATATGGTGGGAGCTTCGTGATAATGAATATTGCATTCTTTACACATTCTTTTGACGATTTTTTGAATAGCCGGATAATGAATCGAACATATATTCGGGAAAATATGATGCTCCACCTGAAAATTCAATCCACCGATGGCCCAACCAAGAAATTTATTGTTCACAGCAAAATCGGCAGTTGTTTCAAGCTGACGAATGGCCCAATCCTTCGGTGTGGCATCTTTTGTCATGGGAAGCTTTTGCACGTTGGTCACATGGGCCATTAGAAAAATAGTCGTTATAAAAAAGCTTAAGCCCATAAAGTGGGCCAGGTAGTATATGAAAACAACTTTAAAGCTTCCTGTAATTAAAATAGGAACAATGATATAAGCGGACACATGCCAAGACTTCACCAACACAATCTCCTTGAGGCAACGACGTAATTTTGCCTTAGAGAGATTCCAATAGTTGATTAAGTATTCATAAACATCATCGAAAAGGAGATATCTCAGCGTGTGAAAAGGGTATAAAAACCAAGCGTAAATATGCTGATAACGCTGGTACCCATACCTTGGGTTTCCGACATGCAAGCGAACAAGATCACCGGTTTCCGTGTCCATATCCATTTTATAGATATTGGTGTAATTGTGATGGGAAACACAATGAAGTTGATACCAGGTGAATGGACTTGCACCAGCCAGGCCCAAAGTCCACGCTGCAAATGTATTCATTTTTTTTGATTCGGTGACCGTTTTGTGACTACCATCGTGCATAATCCCCAATTGCAGAAAGCAGGAGCTTAAGGCCATGGGAACCAATCCAAAAAACATGTACCAGGGATTTATGCTGCCCATATAGAGGGTGAAAATATAGCTAGCAATCCAGAGGGAAAAAATTATGGCACATTTCAATACCATTTTTTTCCCACCTCTTTGGGGTTGATTATTTTTTTTGAGGTACTCCAATACCTCCTTTTTAAGCGCTGCATAGAACCCCTTTTTTTGCTCACGTGAATCTTTGGAGTCACCTCGACAAACAGAATGATTGCTTTTCATTGGCAAGTCTCTGGTTTCTCGCTCACTCAGTGTGGCAAGGGGTGTTTGGGTTGTTTCTCTCATGGCGGTATTCGTCGCAGGGGAAAAAGGTGTCCTATTTTGTTTGTGCACAATTTCTGCCAGGAATCATGATCGGAAAAATTTTTGGTGGGGACACCTTCTTGTCGACAATTAGTTGTCTAGAGGACGCCATACCGGACATTTCATTCACACCACAAAACGGGGAAAACTAAATGCATTCTACAAGGAAAGCCCCACCCCCGAAGAGGTGAGGCTTGAATAAAAAAAATTACTTGGGAGTCGGGATTCTTTAAGAATACCCTCTACTTTTCATCCTAAAACTCTAGGGGGAACGAACTGCGCCATAGGCAATCCAAAAATCATAAAACACATTAGGCGTCGCATTACGGATGAGAAAAACCATATCATCACACACGCTGGGCAGCTCTATCTGCCCTTGAAAATGAGCATTGCCTTGTTCAGATAGTGGCACGGCCTCCGAATCTACTAACACCACATTGTTAAAGGGAGCAGGGTCAGTGGAATTACAGACAATCGTGCCTTTGACTTGGGGAAAGGCTGGACTGCGGACTCCTATTACCGCTAGATTGAAATGCCCCGCCAAGACCAAGCCTTGTACGGAAAAGGTTAATTGCCCAGTTTGAACATTCAATTGCACTTGGCCCTGAGTGGTTGACCATGGGAGCCCAGGGCTTTTCACACCTGTGATTGTTCTTGTTGGTTGTCCATTTCCTTCTATTCGTTGCCACTTCACAACAGGATTCCCAACTTCAGCTTTCGTCTCCCCTTGATTCCCCAAAACTAAAAGCCCCAACATCACCGCTATGAATAAAACAACCTGATACTTTTGAATAAACTTCATGTCCATAAGATACTCCTTTCAAAAAGAATGCCTTTTCGCCACTTCCGGCCAAGAAGGCATCCACCATTTCTTCTTTCTTGAACTTTGAGAGGTATCGCAATTTTCCTTTAAATATCCCTATGGGTTTTGTATGACCTCTTTGAAAGCCTGAGCGATTAACCGATGTCCAGCATTGGAGGGATGGACTTCAAATTGATCAGCTCCATTGCGTTGAATCAGTCTCACACCCTTTTTCCCTTCAAAGGCTGTAAAGACATCGGCAACGGGAACATTAAAGGCTCCCGCTACGGCTTCCATGATTTGATTGAAGGCTTGGACGATGGGCCTGGCTTGGGGAATTTCTGGAATGTCGTACAAGTTATTGATATAGATTGGGGCATTGGGGAGGTTTGTCCGTAGCGCCATAAAGATATTCGTCAAGTTGTTTTGAAAATTGGTCAAGACTATGCCGGGATTCTCCCCCTCTAAGATGCTGGCTAAATCATTCCCTCCGACTGTAATAGTGATTACGGTAGGAACAAAGGGATCAATGGCGAGCGGCACCTGCTTTTCCAAGACATCTTGACTAGTGGCTCCAATTAATCCCACATTACTGAGCAAGGTATTCGGTACTTTATCGAAGACGCCTTCCTGATATAGCAAATACGCGTAGCCTTGCGTGGCGGGGACGGCTCCGTAGCCGGCAGGTAAACTGTCGCCCATGGCCATATAACGAGTGTTGTCCGCAAACTGCCATGGCACTTCGGCTAGGACCTGAATAGGACACATCAGGAATGCAAGCCACACAATGTAAGTCATCCAATTTTTTCGTCCCATAAATTTTTCCTTTCAATAACAATACAATAACTACCCGCCTCCCCTTCTAGCAGAGCCTATTTTTCGCCAGCTTCAAGGAGCAGGGTTGTAATACCTGTCATCTAATGTATGTGGTCGAGGAACTTGCAATAGAAGTTCGAGGGATCACACTTTGGTGCTATATGCAATCTTTATACACATTTTTCATTTTCCATACTTCTTAACGGCTAGAGATATACAAAAACCGTAACAGTCACCATGTCTTAGGAAATTTAAGTTTTTGAGGAGCCATTGCCGGTCTTAATATTAGATGGGGGGAAAAAGAACAGTCATGCTAATTATTATTTAAAAACCGTGTGGAAAAATGGGGTACGGGCACCATCAATGTAAGATTGCCTGACACCCAATATCCATCAAATGAACTCCACAAGACAATCGGTCCAACCCAGGACATTAATCAATTTTCTTTATTCCCTATTATTGGCACAATCTCTCCCATGGTGTGGAAGCCATTAGAAAAGAGACCCTCATTAGGACGACTTGTTTCTCATGTTCTCCTGTCCTTCTTGCTGCTCATTCACCTGTCTGGGTGTGTAACTGGACTCACTGAATCAAGAACCCTCTCTGAAGATGTGCGAGCTAATCTCGGCACCATTGGGATCATCATTCCCAACTATGGCCCAAACCACAATATTGAGCTTTCGGCAGAAGAGAAAGGGAAGGTGTTGAAGGTGCTAAAACGTTCAGCCAAAGGAGCTGGCAAGGGTGCTGCCACAGGCGGGGCCACAGGAATAGTCATAGGAGGGCCTGGATTGCAATCCTGTTCAGGACCACCCGTACTTTGTGGGTTAGGGATTTTATGGTTTTTGGCGGCTCTCGTGACCGCCACGACTATAGGGCTTTTGGTAGGTGGTATCTATGGAGCGATTGCTGGCACCACTTCTCAGGAGGCTGTACCAGCCGAAAATCGTTCGTTACCCCAACAAATCGAAAACGAATTTCAGAATACCCTAAAAAGTCTTCGTGCCCAAGAATCCTTACGATCTTACTTTCTACAAGAAGCTAAAGAACGTACTGCCTTGCCCTTTGTGACTTTAGATGAGGAAAGCCCTGGTA
This sequence comes from Nitrospirales bacterium, assembly GCA_965223275.1. Classification (GTDB taxonomy): domain Bacteria; phylum Nitrospirota; class Nitrospiria; order Nitrospirales; family UBA8639; genus Nitrospira_E. The sequence goes on along the minus strand of OZ244992.1, from coordinate 2,482,462 downwards.
CACGAACAGAGACCATTAATTATCGCTCTCTTCGTTCCCGAGGCATCGATACAGCGATGGAACTGTCCATTGAAACCATGGCTTTTAAGGGGAATTGGACTATCAAAGATCCACCTCTTTCCCTTCAAGTAACAGCAAAGGGCAAACTGGTCCGCACCAACGATGAGAAGGTTCTGAAAGAAGATTTTTATACATACACCAGCGAAGGTTTGCCCTATTCTCAATGGGTCTTTGCTGAGGGGCATTGGTTTAAATATTACTTGGAAGAAGGCTATCGCACACTGGCCCATCAAATTGTTCAGGAAACGTTTATCGCAGCACCCAACTCCAATTTGCCCAATAAACTCTAACCCAACACCCCTCTCACTGCACTCCCCCTTACATGCCTCACATGGTGCGGATTGCTGAGAGACCCCAAAGGGTGCCCCTACCCTGGCTGTGCATGAAGAAGGGCAAGATACAACAAAGCCCCACCCCTATGACGGAGGTGAAGCTTTCCTGTGTACATGGCGAATTCCTAATTCCCGCTCCCAGTGCGATCTTTCATCCCGCTTGAACTTCTCTCCAACTCTCCGTATTCTCACCAGCCATGAAACATGTATTCATAGTGTTCACGTATCTGGTCTCCCTCGCTGACACACTCCTGAGGCAAGGCGGAATGAAGGTGGTGGTCGCCGAGAATTTGCTGTTGAAGCCGCAGCTGCTCTCCCTCACCCGGTCCCGAAAACGAGCCCCTAATCTGTCATCTTTTGACCGTTTCTTCCTATGGCCTGTGGTCCACCTTTTTGAATCCTCGCCGCATCAAGCGGGTGGCCGTTCTCGTTCAACCGTCTACGCTTCTGAAATTGCATCAGGCCTTGGTGAAACGGAAATATCGGTGGTTGTATTCGTCCCCGAAACGAAAGAAGCCAGGCCCGAAAGGCCCTTCCCGCGAACTCATTACGTTGGTGCTGGAGATGAAACGGCGCAATCCCCACTTTGGTTGCCCAAAGATTGCCGAGCAGATTTCCAAGACCTTTGCCCTCCCTCTCGATAAAGATGTCGTCAGACGGATCCTCGCCGCCCGCTATCGTCCGAAACAAACCGACGGACCCTCGTGGCTGACCTTCCTTGGCCACATGAAGGACAGTCTGTGGAGCATTGATTTCTTCCGGTGTGAATCCCTCCGACTCAAACCTTATTGGGTCCTCCTCGTCATGGACCAATGCACGCGTCGGATCATCGGGTTCGGAGTCCACCCGGCGCCTGCAATGGATGGGAGAGCCCTATGCTGTCTGTTCCATCAGGCTACCAACCGAAAAGGATTCCCCCAATGTCTCAGCTCCGATCATGATCCCGTGTTTCGGTTCCACCAGTGGCAAGCGAATCTGAGAATTCTGGGCATCCACGAGGTGAAAACCATTCCCTGCGTGCCAGTGTCACAGCCATTCATCGAACGGTAAATAGGCACCATCCGGCGAGAATATTTAGATCGCCTGCTGTTCTGGAATGAATCTGATCTGGAAGGGAAGTTAGAGGCCTTCAAGGAGGATTACAATGGCAGTCGGATCCATCAGAGCTTGAATCAGCAAACTCCCGAGGAAGCGGCGGGGAAGGATCCACCGCCGAAGGCGAACTCAAAACATTTTGTGTGGCGGCCACATTGTCGGGGATTGTTTCAGACACCAATGGCCGCCTAATGAGCAATTCGCCAGGCACATGGCTCCATGAATGATGGATTGCGTTGTGGTCTGATTTCAGGCTCGTTTCTGATGGCGGGACTCCTCCTAGGCATGACCATGGGCTTACTATCAGCTCCCCAGTCCGGTTTTCGAACGAGGCGAAAATTACAAAGAATGGTGGATGACTTCGGCGACCAAGTTGGGGAATGGAGCGAACAAACCAAAGAGACGATGGATGAAATGGTAAAGAAAGGAAAAAGTCTTATTGAGCGGTAAAGAAAGTGCAACTTGCTATCTTTCCTTTCCCTGCTTATTTTTATGGATGTAGTGAAAAAGATATCAATCCTAGTTTAATTTTCCTATCAATCGTGAGATCATTGGATCAATGAAGCGAGATATGCTTTTAGAGAAAGGAAAAAGTATGGCCACATCACGCACGATCAAATAAGCGGCGAAAACCGCTACGTGTCCTGAAAGAGAACAGGGCAAGAACTATATCGCTTAATTGCTTAAGAATTGCGTAAATGAGATGATTCATCCAAATTCAGAAATACTGGTGCCTCGAACCACGACACTCTATCGAGGGTGGCAATGGCCAAATTCATAATCTCTCCCATACATAGAAACGCAGATCCTGACTCACCCATATGACAGGCGGCCGGTCAAGAAGGATTCTCCAACCCGTAGGCAATTTTCTCCTTCTGATAATCCTGGATTTAGCTTTCGTTCATGCAGAAGGGTTTGCCTCGCTAGAAGGCATGAAGGACGTGAGTGACTCATGGAATGCCTTTCAAGCCCGGATGAATGATCATGGGGTTCTTCTAGAAACCACTAATACGGTAGATGTCCTCTCCAATGTCTCTGGGGGCATAGATCGAAAAACCGCAGTCGTGGGAAATCTGGATCTCCTGCTCACCGTCGATATGAAAAAAATTAGCCCTGCGCTGACCGGGGGGACGCTATTCGTGTATGGCCTAGGATTATATGGAGACGATCCCAGCAAACACGCGGGAGACGTCCAAGCGGTGAGCAACATTGCGGCACCGAATACCTGGAAGTTGTTTGAAGCCTGGTACCAACACAATGTTTTCAAACGCCTGTCCTTACTAGCTGGGCTCTATGATGTCACCTCCGAGTTTGATGTGATGGTATCCGCCTCTGATCTGTTTCTCAACGGCTCTTTCGGGACCGGAGCAGAATTCGCGGCCAGCGGAGAAAACGGGCCCTCCACTTTTCCAACGACCTCTCTCGGGATCAGGGGACAAGCCATTCTGAACGAGAGCCTGATGATTCGAGCGGTGCTGGCTGATGGCGTGCCTGGGGATCCCGATGATCCTCATGGCACACACGTTCAACTTCATAAGGACGATGGCCTCTTCGGAGCTTGGGAATTTGCCTATTACCAATTTCGGAAAGGGGACGTTGGCCGTGGAAAACCTCGCCGTTTGACCTTTCGTCGGGTTGGAAGGTCTGCCCCCCTTGAATATGAAGCGAAAGCGGCAATCGGAGTCTGGGGGTACACGACTTCCCTGGATCACCTCAATAAAGTCGACAGCTCCGGAGACCCGGTCAAACGGGGTGGTACGTATGGATTTTATGGATTAGCGGAATATGATGTGTACCATGAAGCGAATGACAACGATCAGGAACTGACGCTCTTTTGTCGGGCCGGAATGGCTGATCCCAAGGTAAACCGCTTCGCATGGTATTTCGGGGGCGGGCTCGTGTATACAGGATTATTTCCAGGACGCAATTTTGACCAAACCGGAATAGGAGTCGCCGCTGCAGTGAATGGGAAGGATTATAAGCGATCTCAACGGAAGGCAAGGCAATCGGTTGAGAATGCTGAGATCACCCTGGAGGTCACGCATGCCATCTATGTCAACTCTAATGTATTTATTCAGCCCGATGTGCAATATGTCATCAATCCCGACACGGTCAGGGGAAGGGATAATGCTCTCGTATTGGGGGTCCGCCTTGAATTCAATATGAATTGGTTTAATCCTTCCTAAAAATCTCAGAACAGAATTCAAAACTTATTCTCCACCAATTTTGCGATGGATGATCTGCCACAAGCGCGTTAAACTGCAAAACCAATTATGCTAAATTGAATATACTGACAAAAGAAATCAGTCGACAATTCAAGATTTCTAGATTCATGAGGTCATCAGACGAATGAAGTGAGATAATCTTTTAGAGAAAGGAAAAAGTATGGCGACATCACGGACAGTCAAAAAAGCTGCTAAAACCGTCACAAAAAAGGCTAAGGAAGCAACCGGGCAGGCTAAAAAGACCCTCAACCAAACCGCCAAAAAAACGGGCAAAACGGTTCAGACCACCAAGAAAAAGGCAACGAGCGCCAAAAAATCCGCCAAGCAAACCCTCAAAAAAACTGTCTCTCAAGCCAAGAAAAAAGTAAAAAAGACTGTCTCTCAAAGCAAGAAGGTCGCTAAGAAAAAAACTCGACAGGTGAAATCGACTGTCAAAAATAAAACAATATCAACCAGGAAAAAAACCAAAGCCTTGGCAAAAAAAGCCGGGAAAACCGTGGGAACCGTACTAGGAAAGATTGAAACCGCCATCAAAACGGGAGCAAAAAAAGCCAAAGCCACTTTTTCCTGAAGAAGTGAAATCATCTCTGATTGCGCCTCTATTAAAGGAAGGGCATACCTCCGAAGTCATAAACAGGGTTATGCTATTCTTGGGATTTTCCAAGAGAAAGAGACAAAACTCTTGAAACCACGTGCTTCCTTTCGATCCAAAAGATGGTTCAGCTTCTTCCTCCTTGTCCTCGGCTCCTCGTGTGTTCTCGGGAATGAATGGGTCGCTCTGGCCGACACCGAAACCCGGACCTTCAACGATCATGACATTCAGGTTATTCTAAAAACAAAATTTTTAGAGGATCCCTTTGTACAGGACATCTCATCGATGTTCGGGTAAACCAGGGGATTGTTCAATTGGCGGGGTACCTCCCGAACTTACGGGGAAAAGGCGTACGACCACCGTCGCGAAAACGATCAATGGGGTTCAGAGTGTGGTCAACTTGATCAAAGTTATTAGTGCTTCGGAATACTTCGATTTCTTCATGTCCGCCTCCTTTCTTCTGTGGGCTCCAGCATAGCTCATTCTTCCAGATGGCGCTGGTCCACTTTTGGAGGAGGAGGTCACGAGGAGGAGATGGGGATTTTGACTTGATTAATTTTAAGGGTAGGAACAGATCCAAAAGAGATTTTTCACCTCAGCCAATTTATCAAGGCCTTTGAACCGAAAGCCTTTCCGCCCTCAGGCCCACTGACTAGGAATCAGCCGCTCTGTATTTCGATGTCACCCCATCCCTGAATTTCTTTTGAAACAGAGACCGTTAATCTTCAGTAATGTGAATTTTTCTGGGTTGTGCCGGTCCCATCTTTGGAAGCGTGACCCGTAATACCCCGTTCGTCAAGGTGGCGGCAATGGCTTTCTGATCGATGACCTCAGATAGGGTAAATTGTCGGAGATATTTTCCCACTTCAAACTCCTGTAGTAGAGGACGTTCTTGGTGAGGAACGGTGAAAGAGGGCACCCCAGTTAAGGTTAAAACATCCTCCCGGAGGTCAATGGAGATATCTTCCGTTTGAACGCCAGGCATATCCGCGATGATGGTGATCGCCTTGCCATCCTCAAAGATGTCCACCCTGGGAGAAAACACTCGCCCAGTGGTCGTCTGTGTTGAATCGGTCTTTACCTCTTGTTTCTCTCGAGCTTGGAGATCTTGTGCGTCAGCCTTCATGATGCGGTATCCCCCTTTTGAAAATATTGATCGATGTTTGGAAACACTTCCTTCCCTTCACAGTTTTAAACAGATGTACGTTACCCACTAACCGCGATAGTCCGGGGCTTGACACTTTCGGTCTTTGGCAAAACCACCATCAAGATGCCATGCCGAAATTTGGCCTCTACTTTCTCACTATCGATTTCTGTGGGGAAGTTGACCTGCCGCCGAAATTTTCCAGCCTCTCGTTCCTTCCGATGATATTTCACGTTGGAATCCTCCAAAGGGATGGTTCGTTCTCCCGCTACCGTCAGGCCTCGACTCGTCACAGCCACCTCTAGCTCATCCAGAGCCACTCCAGGGATTTCCGAGCGCACATAGTAGTTGTCATGGTCTTCGGTCACATTCATCAGAGGGTAGACACCGGCCGCGACCTGACGATCTTCTCCTCTCTCCGCCCCCTCCATCAGGACCCGATTCAGGTCCCGGCGAATGCGATCAAGCTCAAAGAATTCATTTTCAAAGTCTTCAAATGGCCACCGATTGAATCTCCGAATAAACATCGCGTCCCTCCTTTATGATCCACTCGTGTTGAGTGAGCATTCTCGAACCATTCGGTTTTTTCTACAGTCTCAGGGGGTAATGGAAAGAAAAAGCGTACCCCGTCCTCGCTGAATGAGAAGAAGCAGGCGATCCTTCGTTCCCAGCTTTCGGGTGGCCTCTTCAAAGTCCCCCATAGTGTTGATCTCTTGACGATTAATCTCCCGAATATGATCGCCCTTTCGGATCCCTGCCCGATTGGCAGCACTCCCAGGTTCTACCTCAGTGACTTCCACGCCCTGTTTCCCTGAGGCTGCAGGCTTCACGGTAAGGCCCGCTAAGGCATGTTTCCCTTTAGCTTCTCCGGCCGAAGCAAGAAATTCCACATCCTCTGGCATTTCGGCAATCGTGATAGTCCGTTTCTGTGATTCTCCCTCCCGCAGAATCGTGAGAGCCACCGAGTGCTTCGGCGGGGTCTCGGCCACCAAGGATCGTAAATGCCGGGAATCGTTCACATCGTACGAGTCATATTGGCGAATAATGTCTCCACGTTGTAGGCCACCTTCTTCAGCAGGACTGTCTTCCATCACATCGCTCACCAACACCCCTTGTTGGTCTGGGGCGTCAAATTGTTCCTGAAGGTCGGCGGTAAGATCCTGGATGGAGACACCCAACCACCCCCGTACCACCTTTCCATGTTCGGTGAGGCTCGATTGGATAGCTTTGGCCATATTGCTGGGGATGGCAAATCCAATCCCCATATACCCTCCCGACCGGCTGAAAATGGCCGTGTTAATCCCCACGAGTTCTCCCTGCAAGTTCACCAATGCCCCGCCAGAATTTCCCGGGTTAATCGCCGCATCGGTTTGGATGAAATCCTCATAGTCCACAATCCCCACATTGGCCCGGCCAACGGCACTGACAATGCCCATCGTCACGGTTTGATTCAGACCAAACGGATTGCCGATGGCCATGACGACTTCCCCCACTTCCAATTCCCGCGAATCCGCCCACGGCAAAATGGGGAGATCATCGGCATCGATTTTGATCAGGGCGATATCCGTTTTCGGATCGGTGCCTACAACAGTGGCATCGAAGGTTCGTTTGTCGGAAAGCGTGACTTGAACATCATCCGCATGCTCCACCACATGATTGTTGGTAATAATATACCCATCCCGACTGACGATGACTCCAGACCCGGTCCCCTGTGGTTGGGGCGTTTCGGGTTGCTTAAACCGACGCTCAAATTCGTCCCCAAAAAATCGTCGGAAGAACGGGTCATCAAAAAATGGGGACTGGAATTGTTTGGGCGTTTGCACTTTGGCTCGCGTCAAGATATTGACCACGGCCGGGCGTGCCCGTTTGGCGACTTCGGTTAATGTACTATTGTGCACCCCACCGCTGGGGAAACTGACACGTTGAACGTGTGGTGAAGAAGAATCGGGTTGAGGGGACACCACCACTTGGGGAGGTGAGATTCCTAGGTGTCTCATCGATTCTGGAAGGGTCAATTCCTCGGCCAGCGCGAATCCCACCACCACGCCCAGGGCCACCAAGCCCAAGGCTGTTAGCCCAAGCCACAGTCGTTTACGGAGAGTGTTCGTCCTCGTGCTCTGATTCATGCTCCTTCCTCCCAAAATTTTGTTGAACAGTCTGATACCCATTTTGGGGTTGTGTTGGCCCAATGATGTTGTCTATGGGGTGTAGATAAATCGCCTCACTTTTCAGTCAAGGGGATTTTTTGTGGAATTTCTGGTTCAACCATTTTCGTTTTTAAAAAATATTGGAAATGGCCACCCCCATGGAGATTCCTGTGAGTCCTTTTTCTTTTCGCGAAATGAGTCCATAAGAATGGGATAAAAAAAAGGGGGACGAGGTTTGGCGGATACGCTTGAACAACCCCCTCTTGACTTTTTTTCGCTGAAGATTATTTAGACACCATGAAGCAATAAATAAACCCAGATAACCCAATCGGAAAGGAGGTGAATGTTATGGGAGAAGTCCTTGAAGGCGTGTTAGCCCTTTTGGGAGTGGGAGCGGGCATGATGCTGGCCTTGACGGCTTTACTAGCCCATGATTCTTCTCAACGGGAAGGCGAATGTGACAAGCATCATCGGCCCCGTACCATTCACTCCCAGGAAGACCGATTGGCGGCATAACACAATGCGCCACATACATTTATTAGATGGGATGAGGATATGGAAAAGTCCCCCTATGGCCCAGTCTGAGGACGCATGAAAAGAAAGGAGGATACCACTATGAAAAAAATCATCGTTGTCGTCACGTTCGTGTGCAGTCTGTTCCTTTTCGGCACCTTGGCTTTTGGAAATCCTGGTATGCTCCCCAAGCATCCGGGGTATCCCATGGCGGAATCAAAAGACCCTGTTCTGGGGGTCCCCACCGCTAATGACCCAGGCCAGACGGCTCCAGGCTACGAGGAGGCTATTCGCCAGGCCTCCGAATTTCATGATGCTCATGCAATTAATGCCCGAAAAGAGGTTCGGCCCGATATCGTTCACGGTGAAGAGGAGGGGAACGAACCGGTGACCACAAACCAAAACGGGTAACCGTTAGGTCACACACAGTACTCACCTATGTCCTTAGGCTGACCATGAACACTCAGGCCAGTTCGAGAAGCCCCTTCCTGGGTTCCCGAACTGGCCACAGGGGGCACATTCAAAAATACGTGAACATACAAGAAAAATCTTAAATTAATGGTAGGCCATAATCCCAACATGTGGGAACCAGGAGCGTGAAGAAAATTTTTACCGCAACTAAAAAAACTCCTCTTGACTTTTTTTCGCTTGAAATTATCTCCAGGAACGAGAACAAAATAACGAATGTTTTATTCACCCCTGAATACTCAGAAAGGAGGCACCTCCTATGACATTTGCAGCCTATGCTCCAATGAATGCGCAAATTGACCAACTGTTAAACGACGCAGTCCAAAATCTCTCGGGGGCGGTGTCGACTTGGGTCCCCGCCTGTAATGCCTGGGAAGAATCGGATAAGTATTGCATCGAGATGGCTCTCCCCGGATGGATACCAGATGAAGTCAACCTGGAAGTTGAAAAAGACACCCTGACCGTGACCGGCAAAAAGGAACAGACCTCTCAAACCGCCAAAACACAACGAGTCTATGGGCTGCGGGAAGTAGAAACAGGGGCGTTTGTACGAACTTTCCGGTTAGCCTCGAATATTGACCACGATCAAACCAAAGCCAACTTTTCCAACGGCATGCTGTTGATTCAATTCTTTAAGAGTGAGAAAGCTAAGCCTCGTCAGATTACGATCGAGTAACAGGAAAATCTTCTACTTGTTGAACAAGAGCCCTTTCCCCATCATGGGGGAAGGGCTCTTGTTGTTTTCTCGTCATGAGAGAGGGAACCCTCTTCCGCCAAAGCACCTTAATCTCAATTGCTTACTGTGAAGTTGACAAAACCGCGAAAATCATAATTTGGAATTTGGACCGTGTGATAAATTTGTGATAAAAAATTCCGGAATAAATAGAATCAATGGAAATAATGTAATCTCGACAAAGCCCAGATTTTGAAAGAAAAAAAGGGAAACCAGACAGATATCAAGCCCTTCTGCCCTCGCCCCTTGGTACCCCGATTCAGAAAAACCTGTTTTAGAACTGTTCCTAGGAAGCGGGTGGCTGAGATTCGCTATATTTCACCAATTGGTTTGGAGGGTTTTAATCCGGCGGTTCTTGGCTTTCGGTTCGTGGGCTCGGCAACCAATCGTAGCTTTGATCTGTTCGCGTCTCCAGGAAGCGAGCCAGACGGTGGAAATCGCTACCCGGTTCCACGAATCGAACCTCGGTCAACATGGTGTCCGGGTTAATCAGCTCCGAGAATGGCACATAGCAAAGGGCAAGTTGGCCGGTCACGCTCACCATGTGTCCGTCGAGACCCTTTTCCACTATGGCACGATAGGCGCCGATGCCCAACTGACTTCCCAGCATGACATCAAAAGCATGGGGCGGTGAACAGCGAGCCTCATATCCGACCTGGATCCCCGTGACCTTCTTAGCCCGTCCCGTCTTCCTTTCGTACCGTTTCGCCACAGCATCCGCGACCAACTTACCAAGGTTGATCTTCCCCAGAGAGATATGGCCGTGCTCATCGCGGGGAATGTGGTCAAGGTAGCGCTCGGACAAGGCCTCGGCAAGACCCTCGGCCAGCACCACCGTGCCATAGTGCTTTTTACGGATTTCCCGAGTGAGGATAAGATCCACGATGCGCTCGGTCACGGCATCAAGAGAGAGTTTTTTGACGGTACGACGTTCTCCAGACTCAGGATCTTGTACCTCCTCCTCGACACACAGACCGTCGACAAGGTCCTCCACGCCAAGGACCAGACTCGCTTCCCCGGCAATCGCGATTCCGTAAGAAAGCCACCCTGCCTTCCGGCCCATGGCCTCCACGATGTAATAGCCGCTGGTCGCGAGCGCATCGGCACGCAAATTCATCAGTTCCTTGGCCATGAAATCCACGGCGGTGAAGAAGCCGAAAGTGAAGTCGATACCGTGGTAATCGTTGTCGATGGTCTTGGGCACATGCGCCACCCGGATACGCGGCATCCCCTCGGGAAGATGCTTTTGAAATTCATAGAGGAAATTTGCCGTCTTGAGGGTATCATCACCCCCAATCGAGATCAGGGCATCGATTTTCAGATCGTGTAACGCGTTGTAGACCCGACGTAGCCGCTCGGTCTTGCGTTTGTCGGCCAGGTCCTCACGACAACGGATCCCCTTGCCTGGATTGGCACGTGCAGTGCCGATGATAATCCCGCCTTGATTCCGAAGCCCCCGCAGATCTTTTTCATGAAAGAGGCGATAATGCTCGTCCTCGACGAGCGGTGCCGACTGGGCGTCGTAGTGCTGAAGGGACGAATAGCCGTGAAAGAAGCCCACGACCTCACGCCCGTCCTCAAGATAGGAGGTCGCCGCTGCCGCGATGACCGCATTGGCGGCCGGGGCGGGACCACCCGAAAAGATAATGCCCACACGATCGACCGAATCCTTGCTGTTGCTCATAATTTGTAATCAACTCGCCGCATAATTCGCCTTTCTTGTTGACTGGTGATTCCGTGTGACAGAAATGACTGCTTGTTAAACTTCACTTTCTTTTCATTCGCACCAAAAGGGCTATGTATTGAGCCCGTCAGGGGATCACTGGACATTTTACACATTGGACCTTCCTGGATATCCGATATCAAAAACGAATTCACGTTCCGGATACGACCCACCAAATATCGTGGGATACCATCAAGAGGTTCTTGGTAGATCACACCAGGAAGGGACTAGACGATATTTCCAGAGCAAACACATGGGAAATAACCGGTAACAGGGAACCTCTTGGTCTTTTCTACATAGATTCCTCAGCTTGGACTCCAGGACGGAAGGTGGAATACACAATGACGGGAATAGCAAGATCGCCCAAGTGCTTGTCGATGAGGGGTTTCACATCTTTCCAATCCAACCCCCCCACACCGGTTGCTAATTTTGGTAACGCCAGACTGGCAAAGCCTTCTTCTTGAACGGTTTTCCGCAAGGCCTTGAGACAGTGATTCACGTGTTCTACTCGGGCCTTGCCAGGCCGTCCGCCCCGAGTTGGGGGCGGCTCTTGGGTCAGTAAATTGACAATCCGAACGCCGCCGGGCCCTCCCCACGTCCACAATTCACCGGGTTTGGGCTCCGACACTTGGCAGGCATGTTTAAAGTCTTTGTACATACCCGGCCATCGTTCCCGCAGAGCCAAGGCGAGACCATTGGCAAAGTTGTCATGGGGGGCTACCCCATGGGCCACGGCTTCGGCCTTCGTCAGCAAGATGTCGCCTGTGACTTCCTGAATCATACAAATTCCTCCTTTGATCGTTTTGTGTAAAAGCCTGACCATATCAGGCTCGCTCGAATCATCGTGGCGAAGATATACACCGTCCGAGGATCGTGGACGTATCCCGAAAGATGGATGCCTTCAAGAACTGCAGATGAGCATAGTATACGTGAAGGAGGTGGGGATTCACACCAACACAGGAAACTATGCATTGGGTATCACCTGTCAAGGCATTGCTTCCCTTCAGACGTTCGTTGTCCACCGACCATGTTCCTGATCCCTCAGGAAATACTATAGGCTTTTGTGTGTATTCATGCTATAAACCTTCAAGGTAGGGGATGGGCGATGTCCCCAACACTCTACCGCTTGGGTCCAGATTGTCCGTCCCGCCAATTTCCCACTCGGAAAGAGAAGGCGTAGGCGACAGGTTCCTGGCAACTCCTCAGGGACTCTCGCATCATGGGCCACGAGTTCACCAAGGCCGGTGAGCCTACGCGTCTGTGTAGACTCAAATCATCGACAACGGTTTGTGAGAAAGGGTTGACCATGAAAGCGTTATGCGCCGTGGATGGGTCAAAATTTTCCCAATGGGCGGTGGAAACATTACGGAACGTGTTTCATCCCTCCCTGCGTGAAGTCCTACTCGTACATGTGCTGGACACCAGCCTTCTGGAGGCCGGCCTGAAAAAAGAGGGGACCACGCCTGCCAAGACAAAGAAAATACTCAAAACACTGGAAACGGAAGCGACCAAGACACTGAAGGCCGCTGAGAACCATGCGCGGAAGACCTTTCACGCAAACTCATGGAAAGCTTCGGTGAAAATCCGGTCGGTATTGGCTAAAGGCCATACTGCCCATACCCTGGTGAAAGAAGCAGAAAAGCGGAAACCCCATCTGATCGTGCTAGGCACCAGAGGATTTTATGATATGAAGGGATACTTCATGGGGAGCGTGTCCCGAAAAGTCCTCTCTTATGCTCCCTGCCCGGTCTTCATGGTCAAGGAATCCGTTCACCGCCCTGTGAAGATAGTACTGGCCGTCGATGGTTCCGATGCCTCTACTCGGGCAGCAAAGTATCTCTGTTCCTGGATGCCACCTGAAGCGGTCTCGGTGCATGTGCTCTCAGTGGCTCCCAAAACCTTTAGGGGCTTGGGGTCCCGCGTCCACACCAAACCCTATTCCCACACGCTCAGGCAAGCCATTCGCAAGGAAGCCCAAGAAACGATCGTTCGTGTTCGCACGCTATTGATGAAGAAACACTTTCAGGTTACCGCGGAAGTGGGGTCTGGAGATCCTCGAGCTACCATCCTTGACTGCCTGGTCCACCGTGAGGCCAGTCTTGCCGTATTAGGGGCCAAAGGGTTAACAGGCCCCGAACGGTTTCACCTGGGCAGCGTATCCGAATGGGTCGCCGCCTATGCGGGGTGTTCGATGCTAGTCGTGCGGCCATCCATCAAAGGAAAAAGGGCATAACCCGGCTGGGCATGGCCAGCCCAATACATTGCATTTTCAAGAGTTTGTGTCGATCCGTTCAGCCTGCAGAAGAATGGCCGAAAAGAGAACATAGGAAAACACTCTAGGCCCTTACCATATCGGAGGAGCCCGGAAACTTTGCTCACCGTGTCCAAGAGAAGGAAGTGACCTTTATGCCCAGCAGCAAAAAACAGAACGTCGTGCCTCTTGCCCAGACCCCGCCGAGCTTAACGGAAAAGGAGTTGGTGGACCTTACCTCCAAACAAGGGCTACTCCACCTGCTCAAATCCAAAAACATTAACACCAAGAGCGTGTTACGCGTCCTGCAATATGAAGCGGAATTGCGGCACTTGCAAATAGAGTTGGTGAAGTTACAGCGGGATGTCCAGCTCACCGGACGCCGGGTCGCCATTATTTTTGAAGGACGAGATGCCGCGGGGAAAGGAGGGGCCATCCGTCGCTTTACCGAACACCTGAATCCCCGGTCAATCCGGGTGGTGGCATTACCGAAACCTTCGGAGGTGGAAAAAGGGCAGTGGTATTTTCAACGCTACACGAAGAATCTCCCCAACCCTGGGGAAATCGCCTTCTTTGATCGGAGTTGGTACAACCGGGCGGTCGTTGAACCAGTCATGCAATTTTGCACCAAGGAGCAATACCAAACCTTTATGCAACAAGTACCCGAATTCGAACACATGCTGTATGAAGACAATATGGAGGTCATTAAATTTTGGTTTTCCATCTCCAAAGATGAACAGGCCAGGCGATTTAAGCGCCGAGTGACCAATCCCTTAAAGCAGTGGAAGATCTCGCCTGTGGATGATAAGGCCCAAGAGCATTGGGACCTGTATACGATGTACAAGGAAGCCATGTTTAGTAAGACTCACACCTCCTATGCCCCGTGGATCATTGTCAAAGCGAACAGTAAAATGAAAGCCCGGCTGGAGGCCATTCGCCATGTGTTGAATACGCTTCCCTATAAGGGGAAAGAGGAAGCCAACGTGACGCTCCACCCTGATCCGGCTATCGTGCTCCGCTTCCATCGAAAGAGCAAAGTGGTGGACTGAAGACTTCTTCAATCAGACAACTCGAACACAATGCCATAGGCAGAGATATCCCTTTCAGGCCTTAAACGGGTTTGGCTCTGATCATCTTCTCAGCAAGCTCCGACTAGCAAAACCTTTGGCATGCTGGGTCCACCGATTCCCTATCAGTGGTCCTGATCCAACGAGAATAAATAAAGACGATGATGCAACAAGACATCGACTAAGTCGTTACCCAACCACCTGGTTTGTAAACAACTAGGCGGGATGGGGATGGAATGCGTTTACCTTTTCTGCCCTCCTTATCCCCTGTGAGATAATTCGTTAATCCGGAAAATCCCAACTTCCGCTCCCGACTGTGAGTTCAACCCAAAGCGGACAGGAGTGAATCAATACATACGTGCGAGGTAAGGCCCAGATTGGAAACCGGATCTGCTATGAGGTTCTCGGATAGGAACGAAAAAGCCCCATCCCCGGTTATGGAGATGAGGCATGGAGATTTAGGAGTAAATTGTGTGGACCCTAATCCAGATCAATCACAAACAGGCAGTCAAAGAAAATCGAACCTCCTGGCATATTCGTATGATTGTTTAAATTCACTAATCCAGAAAGACGCACGGTTCCGGTGGCATTGTTAAATCTTCGGGTTCCGTCGATGATCCCATTTCCTGCTGCCGAGGCTCCGGTGATATGGGTAATCAGGTCCCCATTCGTGGTCGTAATAGGGGTGACGGCGGCTTGAACAGTGGTACGTCCTTGGGTCGTGATGTTGCCTTGAGGAAGCCGGAAAGTCGTGGTGCCGATCAAGGCGACCCCACCGCCGGTTGGGGTCAAGCTGGACAGGCAATCGGTAGCGGTCCCGATAAGCTGTCCGTTTTTGGCATTGAATAAATCAACATCGTAACACTGTGCTGGCAACATTCCTCCGATATTATTGGGATCTGGAACAAATCCCGCAACGGCAGTTCCCTCACCAACTAAATTCAGGACAAGACGTTTACCATTCTCTTGAGCTTGGGTTGAAGGCACACTCATCAACACCACCCCTAAACACATCAAAAGTCCGATAATCTTTTTGTGCAACATCAAAAGCCTCCTTATGAAAAAATTTTATTCCAATGTGAAGCACCAGGTATTTAAAAAAACTACACAGGTTTCCTCACGCGGCCTTGGTGGGCACTGGAGGATAATGGGACAGATCTTATGGCGCAAGTCTCACGTCCTATGACCTGCCTTATGTGTCAAAAG
This sequence comes from Nitrospirales bacterium, assembly GCA_965223275.1. Lineage (GTDB taxonomy): Bacteria > Nitrospirota > Nitrospiria > Nitrospirales > UBA8639 > Nitrospira_E. Next base: position 2,466,906 of record OZ244992.1, on the reverse strand, counting down.
GCACATGGGGCAGTGCACCCATATTGCGATACATGAGGCCCATGGCTTATGACGCATGGCTCGTTCCTTAAAATGTAAGACGCCTGACGCCAATAGGTGAGGCGTGAGGTATGGTCAAACGAGGGAAACATTTTCAGTAATAATTCCACATTCCATTTCATCTCCTCTTTTCGTCAAAGTTCCGAAAACCTAACTCTGACCTTGCATGAGTTTGAAGGGGGCCGGTCACCGTTCTCAAGCCTCAATTGTCTGACTGACGTGAGATAAGGTGTCGGCTTGGCCAGGTGTCCAGGCTTCCCCAAGGAGGCGATAACTCATCCGGGGAAAATACTGATAGCGCTGCCCCAGCTCTCCACAAAGCAGAGTCATTCGTTCGACGGTGCGCGCATTCCTCAAACAACCGGCGTCGATAAAGCGGAAAGGGAGCGATGCCGAAAGGCCCAAAAATTTCGACTTGGCCTCCTCGTCATCCCCCACCACATAGACATCACTTGGCTGTCCCTCGAAGTACGGGGCATCGAAGACCTCCCACCACACATTCTTAAACGCTCCAATGAGGCGAACTTTGGGAAACCGCGCATGGAGTTGCTCCGCCGCGCTGGTATTCCAGGGATAGATAAAATCCGTATAGTCGTCATTGAACGGGTTGGTAATATCGATAAAAATTTTTCCCTCTAACGCCGTGCGAAAGGGCTCGAGAAGATCGAGTAACCCATCTCGATGAAAGATGGCGGGGAGGACGAAGGGTTGCTGAACGGCGTCTTCGTACGTTCCCACCGACACGGTTGGAAGGTCCAAGGCTCGAACAAGGGCCTGCCCCTTCTCCTTGTTTCTGGATGCCAACATCACGTTCACCCCTTGTTCTCCGTAGGCTTTGGCCAGCCGAAGGCCCATTCTTCCCGTTCCTAAAATACCAATCATGTTATCCATTGTCTTGGTTCCTTTCTTCATTGTTGAACGCATTTTCCGTTTTCTATTGCTTTCTTCATTACTCTACCCTTCTGGCAAGGGTTATGACTCGACCCACTCAATGGTCACCGGCGTCGGGTTCCGGATCACGTCCAGGATGGGAGAGTTTTGGAGTAAGGCATGAAGCCTGGCCTTATCCCCATCAGAGCGGGCTTTCATCTTCACACGGATTTCCTCAAATCCCTTCCGGACATTTGGATTCAATCCCAAGATACCCTCTAAATTGATATCTCCTTCGTAGTCGGATTCTAAGGCCTCAATGTCTATACCCTCTGCCGCAGCTTGATAAACCAGGGACGTGGTCAGGCAAGAAGACAAGGCCGTTAACAAATACTCCAACGGATTGGGCCCCTTATTGGTGCCTAACAACGGTGAAGGTTGATCGGCGGTCAAGGTGAAGACCTGCCCACGCGCCATCTCTTGGCACGTTCCATAATAGGAATCGATATGAGTCTGATTATGGGCCCCTCGTTGCCATTGGTTCTGCGCGCGAAACTGGAATCGGGCTAACTCAGGGCGGGCTTTCACCGCCTGAATGGTTTCTTCCTGCTGATCGACATTCACCCCGTTGAGAGTGGTGTGGTCTTGAATGGTTTGCGTGGACATACGAGCTCTCCTTTCGTTTGATGAATAAAAATGGTGTACAGGCACCTGGTGTCCGGCCAACATTCATGTACGCCTTTTCCTTAGCCGGCCCTTTTCCTTAAATGCTGGAATTCCATGAATACATACCAACTGGTTGGTTTATTTCATGGGCAAATTTTTTTAGGTAACCAACAGTTTCACATACTGCCCAAACCCTTTCAGGGCTCGGGGAATCCGCTTCCAATCCCCATAGGCCTTGGCCAAGACAATCGACCCCTCCAACATTGCTAAATACTGCCTGGCCAATTCCCGCGCGGTCGGATTGGATGGTCGAAACGCGGCAATGGGTTGGAAGAGTTCCATCATCGTGTTCTCGACTTCATCAAACAACCCCCTCACCTTACCTTGAATGGCTGGGTGTTGCCGAGCCAAGTCCGTCGCAAAGGTTCCTAATAAGCACCCCTGGCCCCAAATTTTTTTGGCGACGGTTTCCGCATGAGCCAAAAAGCCAAACACCCGTTCGACTGGGTCCTCCAGCTGGCGATAGGCGCCTTGCTGCATCAGGTGGGTCGCGTTCAGAATGAAGGATTCCAACGCGGCCAAAGCGATAGCTTCTTTGGTATCAAAGTAATGATAGAAACTCCCTTTGCTCACCCCAGCCGTGTCACAGATTTCATCCACGGTGGTACCCGCATACCCCTTCTCCAGCATCTGGTGAAGGGCCGTTTGGACCAGGAGATCTTTGGCAGTTGTCTTCGGCATAGGTCCATATTATACCAACTAGTCGGTTTAGTCAAATGAGAGCACCTTTTGGGAGCAACACCATGTCCGCTTCTGGTGGTGAGTTCAACCGGTCGCTGCAACACACGCCTGAAATCTCTCTGCTGGTGTTTCGTAGTTTAACGTTTTTCTCGGGCGTTCGTTCAACTGCCGCGCCACGTTGTTGAGCTGGGCTTGCGTATACCTGGATAAATCGGTGCCTTTTGGCAAGTACTGCCTGAGCAGCCGGTAAGCGTCCATCCAGAAGCAGGGGGTAAACTCCCAGGTGGTGTGGTCGCAATGCGACCCAGACTGTGTGAAAACTCAAAATTGACTGATTTAAATCGTCTTTAAGCCTTTCACATTTTTTGATGACTCCAAGTCTCTTACCGAAAAACGTTCTCGCCTTCACACCTAATTGATAACGTCTCATGTTGTGTTCGAAGTCGATCTCCACCCTCAACCGGCTGAGGAGTTTTCACACAGCCTCGACTGTGAGTTCAACCGGTCGCTGCAACACATGCTTGAAATCTCTCTGCTGGTGTCTCGTAGTCTAACGTTTTTCTTGGACGTTCGTTCAACTGCCGCGCGACTTTGTTGAGCTGGGCTTGGGAATATCTGGATAAGTCGGTGCCCTTTGGGAAGTACTGCCTGAGGAGTCGATTCGTATTCTCATTCGAGCCTCGTTGCCACGGACTCTTGGGGTCACAAAAGTAGACGGCGATATTCGTCGCGAGCGTGAATTGACGGTGCTTCGCCATCTCTGAGCCACGGTCCCAGGTCAAAGATTTGTAGAGCTCAGCCGGGAGGCGCTGGGCATGCTTCACGAGGGCGGCCGTCACGGTCTCCGCATCCTTCTGTTTGAGTTTGGCCAACATGACATACCGCGTCTGGCGTTCGACTAAGGTCGCAATATAGCTGTTGTGGGTACCGGCAATGAGGTCGCCTTCCCAATGCCCAGGGACCGCGCGATCGTTGACGGAAGCCGGCCGGTCCTTAATCGAGACGGCATGGGTGATGGTCCCCAAGCCGTGTCCCTTCAGACTCGCATGTTTCGATCGGCGAATCGCTCGTTGAGTTCTCAGATAGGCCTGCAGCTCCTTTTTTAAAGCCCCTCGGGCCTGAATATACAGACTGCGATAGATGGTTTCGTGGGACACGCGGGCTTCTTCTCGTTCAGGGTGTTGTCGCTTCAACCACCCCGCGATTTGTTGGGGGGCCCACTGCTGCTTCAGCTTAGCCGCAACCACCTTCGCTAAGGAACGACACCGAGCCAGTTTACACCGTTTGGGCCGGTACGCGCGATCCCAGGCCGCTTGATCGGCTGGTGCGGCTCGATACCCATCATATCCGCCATTGCGATGGATTTCACGACTGATCGTGGAGGGCGAGCGTTTCAACCGACGAGCCATGGCGCGCATGGACTGTTGACTGGCTATCCCACGTGAAATCTCTTCGCGTTCCGACAGGCTCAGAGCCAAACGGGAGCGAGTTCTCGTGGGAGGGCGAATCCCCCCGCTCGGTCGAAGAAGCGCATAAATCGAGGAGGACTCTCGCTCAAACAGGCGCCCAATGGATCTCATGGATTCGCCACGCTGCCAGCGATCCCAGATGTCTGCTCGTTGTTCAGCACTAAAATTGATGCGGGTTCGATGTTTCATCGTCACACTCCATCTCCATAGGGTAGGATAAAGTGTTGCGTTGATCAATTGAACTCGCAACCCAAAGCGAACCTCAGGTGATTGATAAGTAGGCGTGGACTCTGGAATTGATCTGATGTCAGATTGAATGCACTTTTGTATGGCTGCTGTATAACATAATGATCTTTCCCTACTTCTTTTGAGGGGGTCTTGACTCCCTTAGTCACTTAGGTATAATTCGCCGCTTCTGGTAACCGCCAACATGAGTCCTCATTAAATAATCATATTGTAAAGGAGAAGTCCTATGGACCAAGAACACAAAGAAACGTATCAAGAGCCCGAACTGATCAAACATGAAAACTTAAAGGATGTGACCGGAGAAATTAGATCAGGAATTTACCAACCAATATAAGTTCTATCTCGTCCAGAGACTTAGAGCAATCAAGCCTCACCTCTTCGGGGGTGGGGCTTCTGTTTTTTTGAGTGAAAACCCTGATCCCGTTTTAACTCCTGGTTTCAGGCCCATCTCAACTCCACTCAATATATGACTTTGTCCGCTTTTGGTTGTGTGAAAACTGAAAAATGGCTGCTTAAAATCGTTTGTACGCTTTCCACATTTTCGGCGGGCTTCAGGTCTCTTACCGAAAGAAGTTCTCGCCTTCACATCCCATTAATAACGTCTCATGCGGCGTTTGCAGTCGATCTCTACTCTCAGTCGGCAAAGGAGTTTTCACACAGCCTGGGCCGGGAGCTATCTTTAGCAATAATGAAATCTTGAATGTGTTGCATCGCTCCTACGCAGCTCGAACCCTACGCGTTTTCTAACATCACTTCAGTGTGATTCGCCTTTCTTTTAAAGAATAGCGGTGTGATAAATTTGTGGTAAAAATTCTGGAAAGGATAGAATAAGTAGGCATTATCAATTTTCCCTTCAGGTGACCATCCACTCATGAAAGACCCGGTCGAAAAAACTCCCGATCAGTTACAACGAACCCTCCATCATCTGGGGGAACGGGTCAAGGAGTTGACCGCCCTTCATACCACCGCTCGCCTTTTTCAAGAAGACCAGGAATCGACGGAAGGCCTTCTACAAAAAATCGTCGACTTGCTTCCCCCATCTTGGCAATACCCGGAAATCACAGCGGGTCGAATTGAATTTAACGGCCTGAGAATTGTCACACCTAATTACCGGGAAACCCCGTGGGTCCAACAAGCGAAATTTGTCTGCCAAGGCAACCGGCCTGGGCTGGTGGAGGTGGTGTATTTGGAGGACATGCCCCAAGAGGTGGAAGGGCCCTTCCTGGCAGAAGAACGAAACCTGATTAATTCGTTGGCCGAAATGCTCAAAATTCATCTTGATCGGAAACGATCGAATGAAGAACTCCGCAAGTTTTCCAAAGTCTTCCGGGATGCTACGGACCCCATTATCATCGAAGACCTGAATGGCACCATCATGGATGTGAACCCGGAAACGGAACAAGACTATGAATGGCCTGCTGAGGAGCTCATTGGGGCTTCCATCATGGAACTCATTCCACCCGAGGGACGAGAGTTTGCCCGAGAACTGCGAGCACAATGCCAACGTGGTGAAGTCGTTCGCAATGTCTCAGGAGTTCGGCAAACCAAGTCCGGCAAGGTCACTCCCGTCCTCGTGTCTCTTTCTCTCCTGACCGACGAAGGGGGATTTCCCATCGGTCTTGTGACCTTCACGAAAGATATCTCGGAAATCAAACAGGCGGAGGCGGCCCTCCAAGCCGCCCACGATGAATTAGAAGCGAGAGTGGAATCTCGAACGGCAGAACTCTCCCAAGCTAATCAGGCGTTGACCCAAGAGATCAGTCAGCGAAAAACCGCCGAACGACGCCTTGAAAAGGCCATCGGGGAACTTCAACACAGCCATGATGATCTCCAAGCGATTTTAAACCAACTCCACATCGGCATCGTCCTGCTTAATCCGGAAGGCACAATTCTGTTCCTGAGTCAGGGTATGCAACCTCTTTCACATAGACCGCTGAAAAAGTATGTGGGTCGCCATTGGGAAGAGCTATTTGAAGATCCCGACACCATCCACCTCCTCCATGAACAGATGAGACAACCCCCGTCCAAGCGCGAAAGCCTTACCGTTGAGATGCCACAGATATCTGGCGAACGACATTGCTGGGTGACGGTTGATGTCCGGGAGGACCCTAGAGACACCAACCAAAAAATTCTCTACCTGTACGACACCTCGGAAGTGGAGGACCTTCGACGATTACTGTCCGAAACCGGAAAATTTCAAGATATCATCGGAAAGAGTCCTGAGATGCAAATGGTCTTTCAGCACATCAAAGACCTGGCCCGAGTCGACTCTACCGTGTTAATCGAGGGGGAAACGGGTACGGGCAAGGAACTGGTCGCCCGTGCCATTCATCGCACCAGCCCTCGAAAAGACGGCCCATTTCTCGCCGTCAATTGTGCCGGGCTCACCGAATCGCTGGTGGCCAGTCAACTATTTGGCCACATACGTGGAGCCTTTACCGGCGCGGTGTCCGATCAAAAAGGGGTGTTTGAAGCCGCCGAAGGCGGCACCCTCTTCTTGGACGAAATCGGTGACATCCCCATAACCGTTCAAACCAGCCTGCTACGGGTCCTTCAGGAACGCGAAATCACCCGAGTTGGAGAGTCTAAACTCCGAAAAGTCGATGTTCGCGTGATTGCCGCCACGCATCATAACCTTGCGAAGGATGTCAAAGCCGGAACCTTTCGAGCCGACCTCTTGTATCGGATTCGGGTGGGTCGAATCCTGCTTCCGCCTTTACGGGAACGACGTGAAGATATTCCTCTCCTTGCGAGTGCCTTTCTGGGGCAATACCGGGCTACCACCGGGCGGCCGGTGGAATCGATCAGCCATCAAGCTATGGGTCTACTCATAGGATACGGCTGGCCGGGAAATGTGCGAGAACTTCAGCATGCCATCGAATTTGGGGTCATCCGCTCTCGAAATGCGACGTTAGAACCCCAGGATTTCCCCCCGGAAATCCTCGACCACGAGAATCCTTCATCCCCCAAACCGGCCACACCTATTATGGACTCCCAAAAAGACACCGCCATTCTCGAAGCTCTTGAAAAAACTGGGGGCAATAAGTCTGCGGCCGCCAAACACCTGGGGATGAGTCGCGTCACGTTGTATCGTCACCTTCAACGCCTTGGGCTTCAATAGTCCTCCTGAATCCTCCCAAAAAATTCAACACAATAAAAAGAAATTTCGTAAAAAATGTTACACTTTTAAACAAAAGTGTAACAGTGTAAGTTTACATATTTACATTTTCCATAATTTTAATATTTCATAAGTTCATGAAATTAATGAAAAAATACTTTCCATTAGGTTTGGCATAACCTTTGAAGTGTAAATTACCCAAAGAAAGCATATCTCAATCACGAACCTAGATCTTATAACCATATTTAGGAGGGCAGACAATGAAACTCAATCATGTGATTCTGACCACCGTTTTTATCTTAGGCGGAGCCGGGATGGCTCATGCCGACGTCTCCAATCCAAACCCTCAAGGGACCCTAGGTATTGCCAATCAGTCACAGGCGGTGCAGCAGGAAACGGGCAGGGTAAAAAACTTGGAGGCAAGGATTGCCTCGCTGGAATCTCAACTGAATGCCCTGTTGCGCGGGCCAGCCGTAAGTGGGAAGACACCCCATGCCGTTCCCGCCCCTTACGATCCGGAAGCCATCCAGGCGATGAACAAATGGTCTTCTGAAGACCATTTGAATACAGCCCAAGAAAAGGTTGTGTACTCGGGAGAACTGAAAGCGAAAATTCAACAGCTGCAAAATCGGATCGATCGATTTACCCAAAAACCCTATTTGGACACGAAAGGATTGAAACGGGCCAAGTTGAACAGGATTTTGGGAAACCTCCAAAAAGAGTTACAAGAGGAAACGGCTAAGTTGGCCTGGCATAAATCCCAAGCCAAACAGACCATGATCTCCAAATCCCAGCACCAACAATCTTCCTAAATTAAGAAGGAAAGCCGGAGGGGTCTCAACGACCTCTCCGGCAGGACGAGTGCCCCCGCCATCCTCTCCACATTCATCGCATTTCAGTCCTCAAAAATTGGCCTCCCCTCAATGTTTTTCGGGTAAGATATTGCCCGGGCGAAATGGGCTTCTCTCCGCCACATACACCCTATTTTTTCCCTTACTTCTGACCTAATAGAATGAACATCTCGTCGCGGAATAACGAGTGATCATTTCTCTCGCGTACCCGGGGTACCTCTCATTACAACCGAGGACAATGCAGAAGAGGATCGTTCATGCATTTATTGGGGACAATCGATGGGATAATTCGACCATTCATGTTAATGTCCTTGCCCGTGCCTTGTAATCGTCTCTGTTTTACTCGAAATTGGGTGAGATTCGCCCTTACCACTGGGAGGGCTGGGGGAAAGGTTTAAGGAATTGCGACCTCCTTGTCCTTTTCCCCAGTAACACCCATTTCACAACGGGGTTACTGACGTCAGTAGAACTGTCACTCTAGCCGTTTGATCAACGCCATCACCCTGTATCCATAAATGAAGAGGAAAGGATATCCATGAAGCCTCCTGCCGACTTGCTCATCATCTCAAACGGTTGGGTTATCGATCCTGGACGGTGGAATGGGCTGGGAGATGTCTGGATTCAGCAAGGGCGCATCGCGGAGGTAAAGACTCCACAGACGGCATTTCCCTCACATGCCGACCATATCAATGCGACCGGGTTGATCGTGGCCCCAGGATTCGTGGATCTACACGTTCATTTCCGGGAACCGGGTCTCGAATACAAAGAAACCATCGAGACGGGGACTGCCGCCGCCGCTGCGGGTGGGTTTACGACCGTCTGCTGTATGCCCAATACCAAACCCGTGAATGATTCCCCGGCTGTGACCCAGACCATCCACGACCGGACGCAGGCTACCGGGTTGGTTCGTGTCCATCCCATCGGAGCCATCACCAAGGGGTCACTCGGGAAAGAACCGACCGACTTTCGTGCCTTACGTGGAGCCGGATGTGTGGCGGTCTCGGATGATGGCAATCCCGTGATGGAGGACGTCGTCATGCGGCAGGCCATGGTAGATGCTTTGGCTTTGAATTTGCCGGTGGTCGATCATTGCGAAGATCTGTCATTGGCCGGATGCGGGTGTATGGCCGAGGGGCCTATTGCCCGTCACTTGGGCGTCCGCGGAATTCCTTCCGAAGCGGAATCCCGCATGGTAGAACGGGATATCGCGTTATCCAAGGAAACAGGCTGTCATCTGCATATCGCCCATATCAGTACGACGAAGGCCGTGGAGGCCGTCCGGAAGGCCAAGGCCGCCGGAGTTCGGGTGACCGCGGAAGCGTGCCCCCATCATTTCCTATTGACCGAAGAGGCGGTACGGGACCAGGGTGCGTTGGCAAAAATGAATCCCCCCCTCCGTCGCCATGTGGATGTCCAGGCAGTCCGTGAAGGGTTACAGGATGGAACGATTGAAGCCATTGCGACCGATCATGCTCCGCATGCGGCCCATGAGAAACAGTGGGGCTTAACCAAGGCTCCGTTTGGGATAGTCGGGCTTGAAACGGCCTTAGGGCTTTCTCTTCGACTCGTGCAAGAGGGCGTGTTGTCACTGGAAGCCATGATCCAAAAACTGACATCGGCGCCAGCCCGTTTGTTTGGGTTATCCTGCGGGACGTTGGCCGCCGATGCGCCGGCCGATGTGGCGCTGATCGACCCAAGGATGGAATGGACCGTTGATCCGGAACAGTTTCGGTCGAAGGGACGGAATACCCCGTTTGCCGGATGGCGACTTCGCGGTGCAGTGGTCCAGACCATGGTTGACGGGGTGACGGTGTATCAAAAGCCGGCTTGAGACAAAGACGAAGGAGAAGACTTGTGAGGATTCCTCAGAATGCGGGATATGATGATGAGTATGTGAAACGAAAGAAGGTTGACTTTGCTGGTCTCTTTGCAGACTGAAATGATTGATTGAGGAAGGAGGACGGTAACAGCCTGTGCGCGTTTCACGGCACACAGGCGTTACGCGTATTGATCAGACGTTAGCCGACTTGAACCAACCCATGGTCGTCACAATGGGTACCATGAGGGTGATGCAAATGCCCGTCAACGAGGTAATCGACATGATCGCCATGCGGAATCGCTTCATGCCCGCATGAGGAACCGTGAACATGCGCGGCATCGTGAGATTCACATGAATGATTGGGAGTACAATCAGCGGGATTCGTCGCTCCGACTGCAATCGCATGTTCATCCACATGCCCGTCGTGGGGAAAATGTAGATGGCCATCATGCAGATAATCTTGGTGGTCATCATGCTGAATGGCCGTGTGACCGCAACCTGGACCGTGGATGTGCGGATGATCATCATGAATGGGATGTTCGTTCATAAGAAGCCCTTTCTTATGAGGTTAGCAAGAGAAAAGCTCTATAGTTCGCGAAATCCGATTAGCATGCTTTGCCCTCAAGGGCAGGAGATTTCACTCTAGTCCATACACTCAAGAGTGTCAAACCATTGGAAATTGGACTGTAGGATTAGGAGGTGTGATGAGCATGAAACCCAGGAAGGCCAGACCCAATGCGGGCCTAACAATCGAAAGGAATGCGAGGAAGACAACCAAACGACTTGAATGCATCTTGGGAAAACACCTGGACTGGGCTTTTGTGCATATTCAGCTCTTATCGAAGAAAAGGAAAAAGGCTTTAGTTGCCACAAGAGAAAAAACACAAAGCATTCGTTGGCAACAATCGACTAGTCATCTTTGGAAAACTACCGTTACGCACAACCGATTGAAGACAGGTCTTCCCTCTCTTCAAATGGCCATACAACCCATGAAATTCTGACATCGTTACAGCAAGCAAGAACGATACGTCGATCATTTTTCTTGCCCACCAGACCTGACGTCACTCTAGATTATCCTGGCTTACACAGGATGTTGCCTTTGTTCTTCCTTTACTCACCAAGTCCCACGACGCTACATTGCAGCTAAAGAAATCAGAAATATCCGGTCCCTTCGGAGGGCGGGTGTGAAATTTCCATTATGTCAACATTAAGCCCAACCCTTATTCTGAGATAGTCATGCAATCGTATTTGCTTGCTGGCCTTGCGGCTATTGTCACGTTGGTTGCCGGGCTTCTTGCCTTGCAGATTCGGGCTCACAAGTCCCTCCTCCTGTCTTTTTGTGCGGGTGTCTTAATCGCGGGTGCATTATTAAATGTGTTTCCGGATGTGTTGGTGATGCTGGAAACGGACACCAGTCATTGGCATCACCATCATTTATTCTTTTCCTGTATCGTCGGGTTCCTTGGTTTTTATTTTTTAGAATATGCGACCCCGCATAGCGAACCACATGAAGGTCCGGCGCATTATCGCCATCGTCATCAGACAGGAATATGGGGGAGTGTCGGGATTGGGCTACACAGTTACTTTGACGGGTTTGTGCTCGGCCAAGCGTTTCAGGCTGGAGAAAAAACCGGAATGGTCATCGCCATGGCCGTCCTTCTTCATAAATTAGTCGACGGCATCAGCACCGTGGGAATCATGGTGAGCACGCACCATTCGGTGTCCTCAACCCGCGCGGTTCTTATCCTCATTGCCTTAGCCCCATTGGTTGGGGTGAGCACTCAAGAGTTTTTTGTGTTGACCAAACCGTTGTTAGCACTGTTGTTGGCCTGGTTTGCCGGCGGCTTTCTGTATCTTGGCGCCTGCAGCCTTCTGCCGGCCGCCCATGAAGGTCAGCAGCCTCGATGGTTGCCGTTGATCACGTTACTGGGAAGCCTGTTTATTTATGGCATTCATGTGTTAGCGGAATGATCCAACGCATTGCCAGTCTTTTGTCTATTAATACGAAGAGAAGAAGATGGGAAAGGAAAACTGTCCATTTGGACCAACACAGCGACGACAATCGACTGTTGAATGGGGAAAAACAGCTGTTCATGTATATTGAGCTGCCGATAAGAAGAAATTTTCCTATTATTGGTTCAACCTTTATAGACTTCGTAGCCCCTCTTTATGAGCGTTCAATCCATACCTGCAACAGTAAAATATCGACAGCAATTGCGAGAGTTGGGTTACCGCTGCACGCGACCTCGTGAAGCCGTCCTCCGCACGCTCTTTGAGTCTGATCATCCCATGACCGCCTCTGAGGTGTTTGAACAACTCAAACAGGATCGTACGAGAATCGACCTGGCCACGGTGTACCGGAATCTGAATATGTTAGTCGATCTCGGGCTGGTCGTGCAGTTGGGGTTTGCGCATGAAGGTCAGTTCCGATATGCCTGGGCTGAAGGACGGGGCCATGCTCAGTACGTGCGATGTGAGCAATGTGGTGACGTGGTTTCTTTGCCCGTCCCCTCCTTACGACGCCTCAAACATTTTATTCGAGACAAAACCGGGTTCTTGGTTAACCTCCAGTCCTTCGAACTGAGCGGATTATGCCCCGACTGTCAGTAAATCTATGAACTCGCTCGGCACTCGCTTATCGCAAGTTGGATCCTACGCATCACTGGCATGTGCCATTCAATGTGCATTAACTCCCCTCGTCATCTTGGCCTTACCGTTTCTTTCAACCCATGTCTCGTCGGAATGGAATGCCCTGGTGAGCTCAATTCTGGGTGAGACCACTGAATGGTTATTCCTCGGTGCTATTTGTTTCTTTGGAGGGTTTGGCCTACTGACCACCTATTCGATCCATCAAGACAAACGACCGGCGTACCTTTCGACGGTGGGACTATCCCTGTTACTCTTGGCGAGACTGCAAATGGATCATGGCAGCATGGGGGAAATCATGATGGATGTCCTCGGTGCAAGCCTCATCGCCGGTGCCGGATTCTGGAATCGTCGTTTATGCCACTGTTTCGGTTGCCAGTAAGGTTGCAACCGTTGGGGGGTGATTAAGCAGCCCCAGGTTCGATCCCCGTTCGACCCACCACATCTTCCAATCACTTACGCAAAATCCCTCCTTGAACCCGTTTCCATGCTGGGTGTGGCTAGAATATCTGTAAGCGGTTATATGATAATCAAATCTTGAATAGTCATGAAACGTGATCAAGTCTAGCAACCCGTGAATATGCATTCGTTACTTTCTCATTTTGCCTTGTGTTTTCATTGTTCTCGTTTACCTATCCCATCAGGAATCATCGTTTCAGCGGTGGTGGTTGCCTTGATCGTCGGTGGAGGGTCGAATTCTGCCAATGCCTTAACGCTGAAATACCGGTGCCGGGCGGCGCCTGATGCGGTTTTTCAAGTTGCTCGTGAAACCGTGCGGGAGATGAACCGCTGGCCATGGGCAAAGATCATCGAATCTGAGCGAACCATCAAGACATTCGTTCGCAATTGGCGAAATTTCGGCATTCCGGTTTGGATTCAGGTCCATACATCAGATAATAAAAAAGACTCGAGCCAGACTGAACTAGACATTCAGTGGGAACACACCCTGGATCCACTCAATTTCCCGGATCTATTCGATTTCTTAGAGGCGTTTGATGATGGCCAAAGAAACAAACAACTAGGATGCCAGCGCTCAGGTACGGACATCGGTTTGTAGCGGAGGCATATAATAGATTAAGGAAAAACATGGAGTGGTGCTTCTTCTTCGACCTGCCCCTCCAAACTCAGCCAGATCCGCATACTCAAAATGGAAGACCTATTTTTACTTGACCCCGGAGCAAGAATTTATCGATAGTGTGAGCATTCAGAATCGCACTTCATCGAAATACATGGCATTAAATAAAAAGGATTTTTTTATGGCAAAAACCATTTGGCCGCAAATACACTTTTCTCTTCCACTCTTGATCATCACGGGCTGGCTCGTTGGTTGCGGAGCCCTCCCTCGAGTAGAAACTCCCATTTATGAAGATTCCAGGGGAAAGATCTTTCTTAAGGCCTTTGCGAATCCTTCGATGAGAGCCCAGCATCCGGCATCGATCGATCCGATCATGCTGAAGGCCGTCCTCAACAGGCTGTATGTACGGGAAAACCAAACCATGCTTGAATCGGCTCTGATGGATGAAATCCCTCCGGTGCAAGCGTTTTCACATCACGAAATCTCTTTTTTACTTCCGCATCTGATTTCGGGTTTACAAACGGCTACCCCTGAGGAGGAAATCCTGTTTCAACTGAACTCATCTATCCACCATAAAACTGAGTTCACCAAAGCCTCCCTCTATCTTTTGGATTCCACCATCTACATGACGGTATTCGGGTATCGTGAAACTTCCTCGAAAACCCTCTTATCAAGGCCTTCTACCTCTTTTAACAGACCCAAATTGTGGACCATGCATTTTTACCCGGGCTCCGGCCTTTCCTCCGGTAAATCGTCTTCCGAATCTCAGGCCCGCTTTCCCTTTACCTTTAGCGTGAACCTGCCCCTGCTTGCCCAGGTGATGAAAGAACAATCCAAAACCCCTCCCGCCTCATCTGAAGGTTTAGAGGATGAACTCCAACAACTGAGGGAGTCACTACGAGACCAAAATGAAAAGCTGGAGCGTTTAGAGCAACAAATTCAGTAAGCTCCGTCCGCAAGCTTGAAAACGTTACTGATCAAAAAAGTTTTGTGTTCGGCTGGATTAACCGATGGAGGGTCGAACATGGCGGACAATCCATTGCCCTAGGGTCAGAACCCCCAGAAGGATACAGGCTACTGCCGCATCAGTGGCCCCTGTCGGCCAATCTAAGAAATACGAAACCACAAACCCATTGACCGCGACAAAGGCTCCGATGATTCCCCCAAGGAGTGGTACGAGGAAAAAACGATTCGCTAAACGAATGGCAATCATGGTGGGAATGAGGAGAAAGGCAAAGGTTAACAACGGCCCAACCATCAACACCCCCAAGGAAATGGCCAAACCGACCAATCCGTACAACAACATATCCCAGACCCACAGCTTCTTCCCTAACGCCAGCGCCAAATCCCTATCGACAGAAACGAGCAATAATTCACGTCGGTACAAGGCCAGGAGCGCCACGATGATGCTATAGATAATGAGCAAGAGCAGCATATCCCTGTCGGAGATCGCGATAATTTGGCCACGAAGCAACGTCACGATCCCGACCTCAGGTACCCGCTCTGAAGCCAGAAGGAGGATCGTCACCGCTCCGGCCAAGACGTAGACCGCTCCAATTCTTCCTTCCACGACATCGTGACCACGTCGTTCCAAGACCGCGAGCAACAATAGGGTTCCCGTCGTCACAAACGTCGAACCGATCAAAGCAAGGAAAAAATCACTATGAGGGGGGTCTTGTTGATGAAAGGTCAAATGCCAAAACACGGCTGCCGCGATGCCCCCCGTCGACAACTGGGGCAGAGTCACGCCTAAAAATACCATTCGCCGGCAATACATCAACACCCCGATCAACGGCAGGACAAATCCGGTGAGCACCCCACCATAGAGCGCATTTCGCAAAACATAGGAAGGATGAAGTATGGACAATAATTCTTCCATAATCGTGTGCGTTAGCCCTTCCCCAGCATTTCCGTCCCGTGTTGTAAATATTCTTCCACCGATTTTCGTTCCACGGTGGGATTATCGATCTCCAACACGTTCTGAACGACTTGAAGCATCTCCGGAATAAAATGATCGGCCCACAGCAGGGTCATTCCCGTATCGGCTTTCAATTTTCTTAACAAGGCCAACATGGCCTGGACGGTCTTTTTATCAAGACTGGCCAACGGCTCATCCAACACCAAGACAGCGGGGGCGCTAGCAAGGGCCCTTGCAATCAAAACACGTTGTTGTTGGCCACCAGACAGTTCGGAATAACGTTTTCTCTCTAGCGATTCAATCTCCACCTCTTCCTTGGCCCATCGGATCTGTTGTTGATCTTTTGCGCTCAATCGTTTCCAAGGAAGTAGACTTCCGTAGACCCCCATTTGTACGACTTCTCCTGCCGTGAGGGGTAACAGGCCATTCAGTGCGGCTCGTTGAGGCACATACCCGACTTGTGAGCCATTGGTTTTTTCCGACGCTTGACGAGTGAGAGCTCCCTCAAGGGGTGAGATAATCCCAGCGATCGTCTTTAACAGGGCTGTCTTCCCCGAACCATTCGGGCCTAACAGTGCATAGGAGTCCCCGGGAAAAAGATCCAGCGTGACGTCTTCCAGAACCGAAATGCCTGGATACCCAATCATCACGTGTTGAAGGGAGATTACTGGGGTTGCCATGACGATCTGATGGAGCTTGGGAATTTAGGGATGCAGGACGGCCAAAATTGAACGAAGATTAAACTCGATGAGTTTTTCATACGTATCCACTCCTGGATTCCCCCCGACCATGATGAGAAATTTTGCGATTTTTGCTCCTGCCTGTTCGGCAACCCAGTTGGGCAACCGCTCAGGATAATGAGGCTCTCGCAGAACCAGGGTAACCTGCTTTTCCTTCATCCGATTCACCAGCCACACGAGATGAGCTTGTGTCGGTTCAATCCCCGGTTTGATCTCGATTTGGGCGACCTCTTTCAAGCCAAACCGTTCTGCAAAGTAAATCGTATCCTGATGATAGGAGACAAACTTCACACCCCGAAGGGGTTCTGCCAAGCGTTGCCATTCTTCCAGTTTTTTGTCGAGATGAGCATGTACTGTTTTCAGATTCGCTTGAAAATGGTTTTTTCCCACGGGAAAGGCTTTTGAGAGGCCGTCGGCAATCGTTCGAGCGATAACCTTGGCATAGACCGGATCCAGATTAAAGTGGGGATTGCCCAATGGATGAACGTCTCCCTCACGACGAAGCAAGGACTTGGGAACTTGTTTGGGTGTGATGTTCATCGCGCAATTGATGAATCCTTCATTCCCTGGGAGAATTTTAGGATTCCGTGCCACATTGATGAGAGCTGGCAACCAGGAATGCTCGGCATCCAGACCCAACACCACTAACACATCGGCTTGATTGAGTTTGGGGACAAAACTGGGCTTGATGGGAACACCATGGGGATCTTCCACCCCTTTGGCCAAACTCTGAACCGAAACGAATTGCCCCCCGATCCTTGCGGTAAAATCCGCAAGGTCGGGGATAGACGTCACTACCTGAATTTTTCCTCCCTCTTGCAAAGAAGGCCGCTCTGACATTCCCAGGCAACAAAACAAGAGAATTCCAAGGGCTATAAATTTTGAGGGAATCAACATCATACCTCCTGCTTCACGCTATTGTCGTTCGGTGAACCCATGTTGGTGACTACCGATGACCACCTGCCATTGGAGCAACACCTGATTTTGAGGGTCCATCGTATTCCCAAATCGGCTATGGTTATATTGCAAGACCAATCGCTGAAATTCACTCGGATAATATGTGACATAGGGGGAATAGGTCATGGCATCCGTTCGATTGCCTGAAGAATTGACCGTGCTTCCTGGATTTCCAGTTTTCGGATTCGTCACGAGCGCCGGTTCACTGGGAAACTGGAAATAATCAAACCGAAAACCAGGCCTCCATTGTTTATTGATACGATATTCCGTATAGACATACCCCCCCCAGGCTCCCCGGGATTTGGTTTTCCCAAAAATGCTGCGGCGACCCTGCCCCCGATCATATAACACCTCACCATGAATCGAGAGACTCTGCCGCAACCCTCGGCCTAAGGGGTACCACCGATAGTGAAAATCGAGGTTGAAGGTACTTCGATCAATAGGCTCATCCTCATCAACAGCCAACATGGCCGCTTCCATGGCCTCAGGCACTCGGGAATCGGGTGCATAGAGCCAGGAAAAGCCCAGTTCCACATTATGATCATCCGTAATATCTTTATAGGTCCGAATTGACCCGAAAAACGTACTGCCTTGAATGACCTGTGTACGGATATTGCTTAAGGGCCCCTCTCCGATAAAGCCAAAATTATATCCCCACCCTGTCGTGACTGCCAGATATACATCAGTCGGCGCAAGCCAGGAAAATTCCAAGCCATCGGTACGATTTCCATTTCCCATAAACATGGCGAGGGATGGAGGAATATCGATCTGGGGCAAGTCATGCGCATGACGCCTGCCAAGGTACCCCCAGTCAGCGAAGTATCGGCCGCCACGCACCGATAAATTATAGGGAAGTGCCGTGGTTTGAATGGCGGCTTCTTCAATCTCAAAGACGGCTTTCCCAAATTCCTCAGACCCACGAGAGTCTACTGCTTCAGCATGGCCGGACGCGATCAAGTACGCTCGGGTGAACGGATCCACATCGGCCGCAGCAAACAACTCAATCGTACGCAGGGCCGAAGAAAAGTCAGCCGGAAGTTTCGTCCCCACATCACCTCCGGCATCGTCTCCGTCCCCATCCACAAACCGCATCCGACGCTGGGTATACCCGAATAGGGACTCAATCACAAACCCTATGGCGGGATTAAACCGATTGAGAATTTGTTGACGTCGTAAAATGGCTTTTTCACGTGGATCCTTCCCCACGTCTAATACGGGAGGCACATCCATCGGCATTCCACCTGTTCGATTCAATAAGTCTTTGGGCTCTGTCGTAGATTTCGCCCCCGGAAAACGATTTTCAACGGATGTCCCATCCTGAGGGCTCGACGTGCCATCGGCATTACCATCTGCCCCAGTGGACACACCCATCGGCATTCCGCCTGTTCGATTAATCAGGTCCTTCGGTTGTGTCGTGGGTTTTGCCCCAGGAAAACGGTTTTCAACGGATGTCCCATCCTGAGAGCTCGACGTGCCATCGGCATTAGAGTCACTGGATTGGTTCGCAGCTACTTGTAATCGAAACTCCTGAGCTTTTTTCATGAGAAGCATTTCACTCTCATACCCTTGCAATCGTGAGATGTCCGGAGATTTCCCTCCGCCCCAAGCATTCAAGGTATGACCTAAGGGGAGCCCCATAATCAAAAGGCTGGCCCCCATATACACAAATTTCCAATAACATTGCATGAGGTATTCCTTTCATAACACTCTTGTCTACCACTAAAGTTGTTGAACCTCTGGGTGAGCCAATAGAGGTGGAACACACCACTCCAGAGGTCGACCTACAAATTTTTGACTGAGTGAGAAATTAAAGGATTACCGGGCAGGAGGGGCACGGGAACCATCAACGTGAAGAAGACGAGTAGAAATCCAGGATTGATTGAGAGCAGGAGAAATCGATTCAATGCCGATAAAAATAACTGGAGAACACAAATTATCAACAAGCGATCCCCCTGCATGATGCTGTACCCACGTGCAAAGGTCATGTTCCGAATGCTCATGCCCATCATGGTCGACTTCCGCAAACACATGATGAATTTCCAGAGCATGACCGAAGGGAGCCGAAAATAGGAGAACACACCCTAGTAAAAAGACTAAGGAAGAGGTAATGCGATTCGGAAGGTACCTAGGATCTTGCATGAGAAATGCCTTTTGTAGCTCTCGAACCTAACAAAGGTGTTATTTCGTGTCAATGACAATTGCAAATAAATTGCAATAGAAATGTGAGTTGGGAGCAGAGCCCCTCTCTGATCCTCAATATTAATCCCAAGGATTGTCTCTTAAAATGGAATGCTATTTTGAGTGCAATTCTGGGTGAGACCACGGATTGGTTTTTTCTCGTGCCAACTTTTACTATTGAGGGTTTGGCCTGCTGACCGCCTATTCGATCCATCAAGACAAACGACCGGCGTACCTCTCGGCGCTGGACTATCCCTGTTGCTCTTCGCGAGATTGCAAATGGATCATGGCAGCACAGGAGAAATCATGATGGATATTCTCGGTGCGAGCCTCATTGCGAGGGCTGGATTCTGGAATCGTCGTTTATGCCAATCCTGCGGTTGTCATTAGAGTGGAATTCCTTGGGGCGTGATAAAGCCGACCCAAGCTTCATCCCTGTACGACCTACCATCTTGTTCAAATACTGACTTCCCTTCCCTCCAAAGTCACATTTCAATAAAAACCCGTTTGAGAAGGGTGGGCCTTTCTTCTGTCTCCCGCTTGTCATTTTTCACCTTTATCACCCATTCTAGATACTACGAGGAGATTACGATAAGGCCATTAAATTAAGAAGAAACTCCCATCATGCCTTCACATAGGATCTTTCTAGGGCTAGTCGTTGCGTGGGCTATTGGCGTTCCCCTTCCCATAACCCATGCTCAGGACAGTAAAGTGAAGTTGAGGAAAATCCCAGTCCAAAACCCCTTGTAGCACCACTCGAAATACATCATCAGGACGCGGAACAGATAATATTCAAAACAGCACGCCCAAAACCCCTCACAAGGCCCGACTCCCGTAAAGTTTTGGGTCTATGTTCTGAATATCAGTAAGGTTGATGATGCCGGACAAAACTTTACGGCCAATGTGTTTCTCCTTCTTCGCTGGAAGGATCCACGGCTAGCCAATCCCACCGGACCCATTCGCCGGGTTCCTCTGGAGAAAGTTTGGAATCCTCAAGTTTTGATCGCCAATCAGTTGGGCCGTATCGCCCGAGCGCTTCCGGAAATGGTTCAGGTGCAACCTGATGGGACCGTTATCTATATTCAGCGCTTTACCGGAAAATTCTCGCAAGAGCTTATGCTCGCAAATTTTCCAACCGACACCCATTCCTTTGCCATTCAGTTTGTAGCCAGTGGCCATCCTGTTCAAGAATTGACGTTCCAGCCTGAACACCTCAAACATATCAGCGGCGGGGCAATGGCAGAAGATGTCTCTTTGCCAGACTGGAAAATTTTATCGCATGAGACACGAATTGATCCCTATACACCATTCGAAGGGATCCACATTGCAGCTTTTGCGTTTCAGTTTGTGGCCAAACGACACTTAGGCTATTACCTTTGGCAAGTGGTCTTACCCATGGTCGTCGTCGTCATTATGTCCTGGACGCCTTTCTGGGTGGGAAGACAACATATAACGTCCGGATCCCGGTCGCAGCCAGCTCTATCCTCACCTTGATCGCCTATCGTTTTATCTTAGCTCACCTACTCCCCAAACTTCCGTATATGACGCGACTCGATTATTTCACTGTGGGGAGCACTCTCCTAGTTCTCCTCAGTTTGATAGGGGTAATGGTGACAGCATTTTTTGTCGTGCACGACAAAGAACAACAAGCACAAAAAATCGACCACTGGGCACGTGGTGCATTCCCAGCTGTTTTTACCCTTTTGTTAATCTGGTTTCTGGTGGGTTGATCTATCAGACCAAGAGAAAGAGTCCAACAACTTCTCGTATAAGGTGGGCTATCGACCCGAAGGGGGCATTAATTGGATGTAGGTGTAATGGTCAGTCTTTTTAATTTTAATCAGCGAGCAACAGGTTTGGTTACCCGCATCAGCACCTTATTCGAGGCAAAGTTTGTTTTAAACCTTTTTCTGGAAATTGGGGATTGTGTTTCCGGATATGTCCTCTCTGAATGCTGGGTGTTTTGACCCTACGGGAAGGGTTGCCCCCCGTAGGGCCTTTGCCTTCTCCCAAATTTCACTCTATTTAGATGGCGCCATCGTGGAAAGCCGTTCAGCCTCTTTATGATGCCAAATGATTTGTTCACGAAGCTCCGAAATTTCCTCACGATTGGCTCTTATAAGCGCCTTCCACTCTTGTCGTTTGATTTCGTTCGGATCCAGATACGGCTTCTTGTTGAACCGCTCCACCCGTTGCTCCAAATGGGCCACCTTGGCTTTCAGCCGTACCGCGTCTTCATCAAGCAAGTCGGCAGCTTCACGATGCTCTTCGGCAGACCACTCCTGTGCAGCCTGAGGCGAAAGGTGGACAGGCGACACCTTGCTAGATGGATCGGCCTCCCCATGATGCCAAGCGATTCGTTCATAAAGCTCCGAAATTTCCGCCTGGTATGCTTCCATGCGTCTCTTCCACCTTTGCCGCTTGAGTCCTTTCGGATCTAAATGCGGCTTCTTGTTGAACCGCTCCACCCGTTGCTCCAAATGGGCCACCTGGTCTTCCAGCCGTACGGCCTCTTCATGCAACAGTTCAGCCGCCTCCTGATGCTCTTCTGCAGACCACTCCTTAGTAGCCTGAGAGGAAGGGTGGGGAGTCTGCATCGGTGTTTTGGTTTGTGCACAACCGAGAGAAAGACTAAATAAAATGATACCGGTTAGGGCAATCATTTTTCTCTTCATGTTCACCTCCTTCTGGAAATAGAAAATCGGAATTAGGCGGTCATCCCTGATATTTCCCTGGGAAGATATACCTCAAACATTCGGAATACCCCGTTCTTTCTTATCATTAATCCAGCGAGGATCCCCCATCCGAAAGGGCGGGGATGAGAACAATGCCCAACTCCTCCGATTCATGGGCACTGAACAAGGATAGCTTGAATTCCTGAAGCACCACGTCTATAGGGGCATGGGTATTAATGATATCCACTTTCCGAAACACAGACAAGTAGAAACCCACGGGTTTACACCCATAGTACTAAAAATTCAGACTTGAGCTGAATTTACCCTTTGGCCGTTTGTTCTTGATGGTCCAAGTACCACCGAATCACCGCCTCATTCAACCCAACGGTCGGAGAGCAGACTAAAAAAATAATAGAATCGGGCATTCGCTTACTTTGGTCCTTCAAAAGCAGAATAGTTGAGCAGTCTCTTTCTAGACTGATTCCGCAATACCTAAGAAGATTGAGCTTCCTGTTTTTGGGTGACTGCAGACATGTCGGCACCCGACCGAGGCTATGTGAAAACTCCTCATCCGACTGAGGGTAGAGATCGCCTTCAAACCCTGCATGAGACGTAATTAATGAGGCCTGAAGGGGATAACTTCTTCGGACAAGAGACCTGGAGTCATCAGAAAATAAGGAAACCTGATCGGCTATCAATTTCCTGGCTAGAAAGAAGGGAGCCCCACCCCGAAGAGGTGAGGCTCATCAGTAGCATGGCTTATTGTTGTAATTTAGGCGGTGGCTTTGGGTACCGCAACTTCCGCTCGCGACCGCAAACCCCCTAAGCGGACATTTCTATGGCTAACCCAGAGTTCCTCGGCCAAGATAAAACAGAATAGTGAGTTCTGTCATATGGCCACCTTTCACCTCTTCCTCAAACTCCTAGCGACTTTGGCTTCTAACGTAGAATATACTGACCACTATACTCACGAGTTGGGCAGACTCAGGACAGGCCAACACATAACGGTGGAGTCGATGCCCGCGTCCTGGTTCTTCTCGAGACGCCAGGACCGAAAGTGGTCAAGTCGGAATTTATCTCCAGGAACTATCCAGATGAACGTGACACGAACGTGTTCAACGCATTCGCTACCGCGCAGATTGCCCGTTGCGACACGGCCCTAGAGAATTGATGAATTTAGGCAAAAGCGAGCCCTTGTCCACCAATAAGATCAACGGATTTCTCAAAACCCTCGGCCCCGGCCTGCTCTATGCCGGCGCTGCCATCGGCGTCTCTCACCTGGTGCAAAGCACCCGCGCGGGGGCCGGATTCGGCTATGGCCTGGTTTGGGCCGTGCTCCTGGCCAACTTCCTGAAATACCCCTTCTTCGAAATGGGACCCCGTTATGCCACCGCTACCGGGGAGACCCTCCTGGACGGCTATAAACGTCTCGGGACCTGGGCATTGGTCATGTTCCTGATTATGACCTTCGGAACCATGTTTACCATTCAGGCGGCCGTTACCGTCGTTACCGCCGGATTGGCCGAAGAATTGACCGGGATCGTCTTACCCCCCTGGACCTGGAGCATGGTCCTCCTCTTTACCTGCCTCCTTATCCTTGGCATTGGCAAATACAAACTACTGGACCGGGTCATAAAGGTGCTAATTGTGGTCCTTTCCTTGACAACCCTAGCTGCCTTTTTCTCTGCCTTCGGGGCAGAAGTGAAAACCGATCCGTCCCTAAGTCCGGTCTTTGATTGGGGGAATGAAGCCCACATTTTCTTTTTGATCGCCCTGATGGGCTGGATGCCGGCACCCATTGATATTTCCATTTGGTCTTCGGTTTGGAACCTGGCCAAGCAGAAGGAAAGTGGTTACCGGCCGACGATGAAGGAAGCCCTGACCGATTTCCGGATCGGGTATTGGGGCACATTGGGCCTTGCCCTTTGCTTTCTGGCCCTGGGGGCCATGATCATAAACGGTACCGGTACCGAACTCTCTGCCAGCGGCGGGGCTTTCTCCCGCCAATTGATCGGTATATATACAACCAGCCTGGGTGACTGGGCCTACTGGCTGATCGCGATTGCGGCCTTTACGACCATGTTCAGTACCACCATTACCTGCCTGGATGCCTTTCCCAGGGTGCTGAGGCGCTCGACCTTGCTAATCTTGCCTTCCCTGCAGGCAAAGGAGCAGGAGTGGGAACGGCCCTTATACTGGCTTTGGATCGGGATTACGGTTATGGGCGCCCTGGTCGTGCTCGGATTCTTCATTTCCAGCATGAAGGCCATGGTGGACTTTGCGACCATCCTTTCCTTCCTTACCGCTCCGGTGTTGGCGGTATTAAATTCCCTCGTGATGTATGGCAAACACGTTCCCGGGAAATCCAAACCGGGCTTGTTCATGCATATCCTAACCATCCTTGGACTGCTCTTTCTTTTTGGATTTTCAGGTTATTTCGTCTTCGTGAGGTTCTTTTAAGCTGGGGGATGGATATCAGTTCACTATAACTCCTATCTTCGCCCCATAATCCCTCAACCCTTCGTCAATTGGAATCTCGACCCTCTGATCTTTCTCTCCCAGGTCCACTGATAAACTATTCGTTGCTCACTCCCTCCCTAACCACCAAGACCTAACAGGCGTGTCCTAAACAGATCTTCCTGTCCCTCACTGACCTTTTGGCTCACCCATGAGTCAGTTTAGAGGGTTTGTTTTCCATTCATTACTCTTGTCCAGAATTTCATGAAATTCGGATTGACAATTATGCGTGCCATTTTTCATTATCATCTCTTTGCATCTGGTATAACCATCCGTTTACAGAACCCCTGGAATATCGCCCTTTCTCATTCCTAGATCAGTTTGTCCCATTCTTTGTCCGGTCCCATGATCCACCACGAGCGCTTCCTCTCGATCATTTCATTCACCTCCCTCTTCTCATGGCTCTTGGGCTTTGTGATTCTTCTACCAAATCCTGTTTGGGCCCATGATTATTGGTTTGAACGGGAGGAACAGGAGTATGTGTTGTATCGCGGGCATCAATTTGGCGACCATGAAGGGGAATCCCTCGTGCCCTATGACCCAGCGATCATCCAGCACGTGACGTGTGTGTCCCCTGACGGAGTCCCTCGATCGGTTCCACAATCGAATCAGTATCCCGCACGCATTCCTGGCCCATGTGCCCGACTCACGGTAGAGGTGGATTCGGGCTATTGGTCTGTGAATGGAATCGAGACGTTCAATCAATCGAAGGAAAAGGTTCCGGACGCACTCAGTTCATGGCGTGCCATCGAGAGTGCCACATTGCTCAATTCCTGGAACAAATTACAAGACCTTCCATCCTTACCGCAGGGATTGGAGATCTTTTTCGAAAAGGATCCTTTCCTTGTAGAAGAGGGAGAGAAACTTCGCCTTGTGATTTTGCAGGCGGGCAAACCCCGCCAGGGGGTCACGGTGGCCTATGATGGCAATCCTCGGGGGGTGACGGGGCCGGACGGTCGAATTAATATTCGCGTTCGCCATGGCGGCCTTCAAGTCATCACCGGGAGCGTGAAAGAACCCGCCCACGATACTCGAAAGGCCGATACCCTTCTCCGCAGCACCACTCTGTTGTTTGAGTTGCCCGAGGCCCCTTGAACGATGACAACGCATCCGTCGTACATGAACAGCCAATGGATGGCTCTTCTCAACATCCTGGTATTCCTTGGGATGGAGACGCTGCCCGCCTCTGCGCACCATGGGGTGGCAGGCATTGGGGCCGCCGCCCTGGAAGGCCCTGGCGCCCCGATCGAAGCGGCCACGTCTGCCACTCTGCCAGACGGTAAAGTCCTCCTGTACTTCAAACTCGACCATGCGGATTATGAGACGTTCGACTCAGACTCTTCGAACCCCGAGAGCGATTATGCCAACTTCTGGATTGGTGGCCTCGGGTATGGGGTCACCCCATGGTTCTCGGCCTATCTCTTTGTTCCCTACAATCAGAAGGAAGACGAACCCGGCGGGTTTGATACCAGTGGCTTTGCGGATATTTCCTTTTTTGGGCAAATCGGGTTCAAATGGGATGAAGGCTTGCGTTTGATTCCGGCGAATGAAAGTCTAGACGACTTTGAAGACTGGCACTTTACCCTGATTGGGGGATTTACCATTCCCACCGGAGACGAGAATGTGCGAGACGACGACGGCAACATTGACCCGGGTAAATCGACCGGCTTTGGATCTCCCTCCTATTATACGGGGCTCACGGCAACCAGAGTTTACGCCGACCGATGGACCGTGAATCTGGAGCTGTCCCGGAACGCTTTTACCGAAAACCGGTATGCCGATGGGAATCGGACTCGCTTCGGGACCGAATACCGGGTGAATCCAGCCTTGGTTTACCGGGCGTACACCAATCCCCAGCATCAGGTCCGGTTAGACATTTCGGGAGAGCCCCAATACCTCCACCTCGGAAGGGATCGCACCAATGGCGAGAATGAACGAGCCACCGGCGGAGACATACTGTACATGCTGGGAGGGCTGCGCGGGTATTGGCGGAATGTCAGTGCGGCCGTTGGCGCGAAGGTTCCAATCTGGAAGGACCTCAATGAAGAAAACGATCAACAGGGGGGAGAAGGAACGGAAAATTTCCGGTTCATTTTTACCTTTTCCGTTTTGTTCCCATAGAGGAAGGTGACTGACAAGTCCCACTCACATTGACAGGCCAAACATCCGGTTGTTGGGCGATGAGCTTTTGGTCGTTTTGAGTGTGCACGAACCAGGTGATGGGGGAATAGGAATCTTAGAAAATGTCATTCGTCCTATGACCCTTGATACGTTGGATAATCGGTGTAGCCTTCCTTCTCGAATGAAAACCATGTGTTCATATCTTCGGACGGAGTCAGCGGCCAACCCTGACGGAACCGTTCCACCAAATCAGGGTTGCTGATGAACGGACGCCCGAAGGCAATCAAGTCGGCCAGATTGTCGGTAATGGCCGCCTCAGCGGTTTCCTGCGTATATCCACAATTCCCCATAATGGGCCCAGAAAATACCTTGCGAAATTCTTGAAGCGTCATCGGTTCTCCCCGCTCATGGAACCCGAACGCCAAGCCATCGACCACATGCAGATACGCTAAACCGACGGAGTTGAGTTGCTGCGCGACATACGTGAACGTCTCCCGAAAGTCGTCAGACCCCATGTCGTTGTAATTGCCATTCGGACTTAACCGAACCCCCACGCGATGAGCCGGCCAGACGTCAGACACGGCCTGCACAACCTCGGATAACAATCGGAATCGATTTTCAAGGTTTCCACCATAGTGATCCGTCCGTCGATTGGTCGAGGATTGCAGAAATTGATCGAGGAGGTAGCCATTGGCACTATGGATTTCCACACCATCAAACCCCGCATCTTTGGCCCGTTTTGCGGCCGACTTGTAGTCCTCGACAATAGCGGGAAGTTCATGGACCTCAAGGGCTCGTGGTGTTTCATAGGGTTTCTTTCCATTCGGCGTATGAACATACTCACCATTGGATTTAACGGCGGAGGGAGCGACGGGCAAAGCTCCATCGTGAAAATCACTGTGAGACGCCCGACCGCAATGCCATAATTGCAGAAAAATCTTTGAGCCTTTCTGATGAACCGCATCCGTCACCGTTTTCCAAGCCGCTCCTTGCTCATCCGTATAAACTCCTGGAGCATTCGTCCACCCGATAGCCTGCTCAGAAATGAAGGTTCCTTCGGTAATCAGCAGGCCAGCTTGAGCCCTCTGCGTGTAATACTCTGCCATCAGCGCATTGGCCTTCCGAGCCGTACCCGCTCTGGCTCGCGTCATCGGGGAGAGCACAATCCGGTTCTCTAACGTTAGATCGGCCAGTTGAAAGGGGGAGAATAAGGCATGCGACGACTGGAATGTCATAGGGAATATCCTTCGTTAGATAACAATTGGTGCATGAGTGGAACGAAGTTTCGACAGGATGCTCACCGTATCAGACGACCTGGAGGCGGTCAATCATAGTCAACAGAATGTTGGCTACGTTAAAATAAGTATTGTCATTTCGCCAAAAACAACGGCTTCGTCATGAAACATTTCCCCCTCCTCTTCTCTTGCATGTTCTTGGCCGGTGTCCTGTTGCCTTCTCCTCCCAGCTACGGACAACCGAACGAACCAGACAATCCCGATAAGATTATAGATCCTAAGGCTCTGACGCCGGAAGCCTATTTTCATCGGGGAAATGCTTTGGTGAAATTGGGAAAATTTACGGAAGCCATTGAGGCCTACGATCAGGCCATCCAGGGAGCTCCCACGGTTCCTTCCACCTACAACAATCGCGCGTTCGCCTACTATAAATTAGGGGACAATCAGAAGGCCCTTCAGGATTATTCAAAAGCCATCGAGCTCGGGTTTAAAGACGCCTCGGCCTTTCGGAACCGAGGGTTTCTGTTTAAAGAACAAGGTGAATACGATAAAGCCCTCCAAGACTTGACCCAAGCCCTCAAACTGAAACCTGGCAATGCGGATACCTTAAACCATATGGGGCACACCTACGAGCTCAAAGGGGATGACGACCAAGCGGCCCTCTATTATCAGAAAGCCATCAAGGCCAAACCGGGACATAAAGCAGCCAAAGCGAATCGACGCCGGATGAATACACGCCGGTTCAACGCGGGCACCATCGATCGAGCCGCAGGAAATACGCACTACCTACAGGCCATGAAGGCCAAAAAAAGCAAAGATTGGGAAAAAGCGATTGCCGAGTATACCCAGGCGATCGAGGCCAACGTCCTCTATGGGGCCGCCTATAAAGCCCGGGGAGAAGTCTATGTTCAAACCGAACAGTACGAGAAGGCCTTAACCGACTTCGACAATGCCTTAAAGCTTCTTCCGCTGAGTTGGGAGACGTATCAAAAACGGGGCGATCTGTATGTTCGGTTGGGAAAAGATGACCAGGCCCTGGCTGACTACAAGCAATCCGCCACACTTCATCCAAAAGGAGGGTCGCCTTCCCTGCGCCTGGCCATGGAAAAACGCGAGTTAGGATTATCCTCCACCAAAAAGGAGCAACCCATACAAGAGGAACCGCCTTCCTCGGTCGCAAAGGAAGAGACTGACGTGTCGCCCTCATCTGAAGATCCATCTGAAAAAGTCACAAAAAAATCCAGACGGCGATATCGGAAAAGACGATATGGGAAACGACGTGGGTCAAGAGCCCGCCCATCAAGACGCTCGAAGTCAACATCAATCAGCTTTGACTTCTATAGGAAGAAGGGGGATCAAGCGAGGAAGAAGGGCCAATGTCATGAAGCCATAGAGGCTTACACCAAGGCCCTCGCCCTCAAGCCGTCTCATCCCGATGTGCTATTCGACCGGGGGTTTTGCTATCTCCGGCCCAACTCGTTCGACAAGGCGGTGGCAGATTTTACCGAATTCATTAACGGCCCGCCGCAGAAGAGCCTTCCCTATGCCTATATCAACCGTGCCGAGGCCTATAAGCACTTAGGAAGGTACGAGAGTGCCATACGGGATCTAACCGAGGCACTCAAACTCGTTCCCAAGGATGCCATTGCCTACGCCGATCGCGGAAGACTTTACGTGAAGCTCAAGAAATATGATAAGGCCCTGGCAGATTTCAACCAGGCTATTGCCTTGGATCCTGATCTGTTCCGGGCCTATTTGGGACGTGGGGGCCTGTACAACAACAATACCAAGCAATATGCAAAAGCCGTGGCCGATTTTACGAAAGCGGTGGAACTCAAACCGCATGATGAGCTGGCGAAGAAAAACCTGAAGATTGCCCAGAAAAATCTGAAGCGCAACACACAAGATCAGAAGATTGCCGAGAGGGAACGAAAATTGTCCCAAGACACGAAGAAGCTAGACCAGCTGCAGGAAGAACGTTCCCAGTTGGAAAAGAATCTGGCCAAGATTCAAAAGGAACGCCAAGCCATCCAGGAGAAGATCACCCAACAACAAACCTCAACACCATCTATCCATCCGTGGAAGATGACCGCCAAGACCGCCCAGGAGTATTATCAGCGAGGCATGGCCAACCTGGAGCACGGCTACGAGGGCCAGGCCCTTAATGATTTTACGGAAGCGATCCGGCTGGACCCCAAGATGGCGGATGCCTATTACGGACGTGGCACGGCCTTCGATCGAAAAGCGCAACGGGAGAAAGCTCTGGAAGAATACACCCAGGCCGTTCAAGTAGACCCACACCATGCCAAAGCCCTCGACCGACGCGGCAGCCTGCTCTTGTATTCGTTTAAGAGAGACGGCGAAGGCTGTCAGGCCCTCAAAGCCGCCTGCGAGGCTGGCCTGTGCAAAAACTATCACAGCGCCCAAAAATCTCGATTCTGCCCGTAAGACCTTCCGGGGCTCTAAGACCACCCTCCTGAAGAGTTTCAGAATGTCGCACACCTGAATGATAGTGCCGAAATTATCGACTATCGCAGCAACACAGCATCCCTCCCATAGTTGTCGCAACCAGTTTACTAGCGTTGGACCAAGCCCCTTGATAGAATCTCGCCTTCGGCAACATTTCTTCATTATTCATATTTCAATAGACTTTTCTGCGCTTCACTCTGTGATGATTCGGTCAGTCCATTTTCTCCTATTCTGTTTGGTCGTGGCCTGCTCCAGCCATTCCCACAAGCAGGTCGTGCTCTTACAGTACACAGACTTTGGACCGCAGGTCATCGCCCATGAACTCCTTGGCATGGAATGGTGGCAATGGCAACCACAAGGTCATCATCACTCCACAACGCACGCCATCAAGGTGGCCGTCTATCACCAGATTCCTCTGGAAGAAGTTAAAAAACAGTTTCCCGTGCGACCACAAAAGGAAGAAGACGTGAGATATGTTACTTATGAGGAAGCACTGAATTATCTCGACACCCATATCAGGGAAAACGTCTTGAAAGAGGTGACCGCCACGCTTACAACCACTCGATCCCGATTAAAACATGAACTTGGTTCGAACAATTAAGTCGTAAGCCTTCGTTCTCTTGATAGTTTTCTCAGGCGAACGTCCTTGTGGCAGACTGAGCACCATGAAAGCTAAAGCGCCATCTTGCAGCAATGAGAATGATTCGGATTTTGGCTGAACCATGGATCGGCAGGCATGGTATGATGAGTGTGGCTCACTCATCACGTATCTACACACATCTAGCGAGGAACCCATGAACATCAATTTTTCTGGAAGAATTATTGGAATCACCCTAAGTCTCGTACTGTTGGCTGGGGTCAGTCTTGCAGCCGATCCCACGGAGGTGGGGAAGTTCGTGAAGGCTCGGATTGCGATCGGTGAGATGATGATGAACTACTTTTCGGGTGGGGAAACGTTTGGACAAGGGCAACGTCCCTCACCAGAGCAGATGCGCGACATGCGGACGGATATCAATACGAAGGTCAGCAACCTCTTGGCAGAACATGATCTCACGATCGAAGAATATCGGAATCGTAGTCAAGACGTATTCGCCGACAAAGCGGCCGTGGCGCAGTACCTCGATGCCCACCCGGATCTCAAGGCCCGATATGAGGCACTCCCGCTGGATAGGATGGGACGCGGTCGAAGCGGGCGTGGTTATTGACCTTCCATGAGCAAACCATACCAAGTTTATGTCGACGATAATTTTCACTCCATGGATGAGAGTGCGCGCTATGAAGCCGGATCCTATCATTCTCTGGAACAGGCCATTAGGAAATGCCAAGAAATTACCATCAGGAGTTTAGAGGATTTGTATGAAGAAGGGATCACCCCCGAACAGCTCAGCGCACAATGGTGCATGTTCGGGGACGATCCCTTTATTGTCGGGGCAGAAGGATCCGTGCCTTTTTCCGCACGAAAATTTATTACTCCAGAACTGTGTCAAACCATTATCGAGACCCGGCAAACCGACACCCCTGAATGAGGGGTCCCGCACCGTTCTTGCTTACCTGAAGATGGATACGTGAGGGTTCATTTATTTGAGGGAAAACCCTGATCCCACTTTCACTCACAACTCCCCAACTCCCTCATTCACCTTCCATCATGCTCTTCACTTTCTCTATCGACCATACTCCGGTAAGACCACGCCGGAGATGGCATTGGGATCTCGAGTGGGCGGTGGTATTCGATCCTTGAGAAAACATTGTCCTTCTGTTTGCGGAGGAACGGGTTGTTTGTAGGTAAATGCCCGACACTTTGCGGAGCCGACACAGCTCACGCGGCAGGCCATCGCATCTGGTTGTGGTCGTTGTTTGTAATCCCCTCCCCGCCGATTGACTTGCAACTCTACGGAGGCGGGTAGCGTATAACCCAATAAATCCACACGACGATTCCAGGGATCTCGAGGGGGATCGTTGGGACGTAAGTTCCGCGATCCGATTCCACCCACAATGAATCCGATGTCCGCGGGACTCGGATACCCTCGTGGAACAGACATGGTTGCGGCACGAGCCTTGAAAGCCCGCTGGAGAGCCGATTTCGCTTCCATGGCCCGCTTGTTACTGATGTAATCGTCTACCTGAATCCCCCCCGCAGACTTATCGGAAAGCCCTATCACGACAATCCCTATAATCGGCCAACAGCCGGGCTGATAGCTTTTTAAGATTTCCGTGACAAATCCATCGATGGTCTCCTGCCCTTTCGGTGCGGCATGGGGATCCGTCACCCCTGAGGGATATTCTGCGATATACCAGGGAGCCAATGGCGGACAGTCCGCGGGAACAGGAATCGCCGGGGGAAGGGGCCTTTTGGGTTTTGATGTTGCCGTGGAACTTTTTTTGCGATCTCTGAATCGAAGAACACGGGAAAAGTTTCTTTTTCGCTTGGAAAGCCGTAAGCGTCCTCGGCTTTGGATGCCTGTGGTCGATCCCATGGCTTCCCAGCCTTTCCCATTCGGCAGGAGGTACATGACCCACACGACGGTGGCATCACCTTCATCTTCTACGACCAGCGCTTTCGGTTGAGTAATTGGTTCAGAGTGATCGCCTGGTCGGGCGTGAATCGTCAATGGTTTTTTCCCAGCTGGAGAGACGTGTAGTTGTTCCCCTTCTGAATATGAGAACTCATATATTCCAGGATCAAGTTGAATGGGCATTCCATCCGGATCAGTAAAATGCAGCGTTTGATTGAGTTCCACTTGCGCCGAGGCGAAGGTCGAAGCAGGCTCTCCTCCCAGGATCCCTATCAGCATCACCATGCCCCCGGCTATACCAAGGGCCTCTCGCCTATTCATCATAATCCGTTTCATGGCATGCTCCTTTCGCTACGAATGAAAGCTTGTTCACCGCAAACTCTGAGGGTTGGGGCAGTGTACCGGCCAACAGCCTTAAATCCAAGCTTTGAGCCTCTGAAGTGAGTCGGATGGTTTTCGAAAACGGTTCAAGGGATTGATAAGCGATTTGGCGTCATGGGACATCCCTTTCCCCCGGGGAGTATGTAAACAACACCTGAACGAAAAATGGAATTGCCTTTATGCCCAGAGAGTTGACGATGGACACATAAATCCCATTTAAAATAAATCTGAGATCACAACCCATGGAGGGGCATTACCTTCTCCACAAATTCTTTGACATTGGGATCTGTGGTGACGACAACCAGGGTCCATCCCATCTCCTTTGAAGTCAGCCGGTGGAAAATGGCTTCCCGGATATCCTCAGGAATTTCATGCAGGGCTCCATCGAGGATCAACAATGAGGGATGACTGATGATGGCCCGGGCAATGAGAATTCGAAGCCGTTGACTGGGAGTAAAATCTTTTCCCCCCTCCGTGACCTGAGTTTCCAGTCCATGAGGCCATTCTTCAAACTCCTTATCCAGTTGGGCGACGGTCAACGCCCATAACAAATCCTCCGTTCCAATCCCTTCTCGTTTCATGATGATGTTCTCAGCCACCGACCCCTCGAAAAGGGTCAGATCCCGTCCAAAGACCAACCCCCGTTGCTTGGAAATTTCCTCCGGCGGAAGGCTGCGAAGATCCACCCCATTGTACCGCACCGTCCCAGTGAGAGGTGGCTCTAAGCCTGCTAAGGCTAACGACACTTGGTAACGCACCGATTCCGTACGGCACACGAGCCCCCAATGGTCACCCGGCATGGCCTCAAACTGGATCCCTTGAGTGCCCAAGGTTTCAGCACTGGGGAGGAGAAGACGGGAGCACGTAAGATGAAGCCCTGCGGGTGAGGACTCTGGCAGTGATAAGTCCGATCCCTGGGGGACCGAATCTTGAGGGAGGGAAAACAGGTGGTCCAATTCTGTGAGGGCGGTAAAAAAATAAAATAGGGTGTACGACCGCTTGACGACTGACTCTAAACTTAGGAGTAAGCTGGCCACGATGACCTCGGCTGCCACCAATTGCCCGAGCGTCAAATCTCCTTGACTCAGCAGCCAGCCAGCGGTACCCAACAGACCGGTGTGCAAGGCCACTTGAAGGATCATGGAGCTGATGTACTGACGCACCAACACTCTAAACCGTGATTCCCGGGCTTTCACGTAGGTGGTGGCAAGACTATCTGCGTTATTTAAGACGAGATCAGAGCAATTCGTAGATTTGAAATGCAGCAAATTATCGGC
Organism: Nitrospirales bacterium; assembly: GCA_965223275.1. Lineage (GTDB taxonomy): Bacteria > Nitrospirota > Nitrospiria > Nitrospirales > UBA8639 > Nitrospira_E. The sequence continues at coordinate 2,432,385 of OZ244992.1, read as the reverse complement.
AACCTCTTGGAACCAATGAAAGACCGCATACTTGGCTTCAGACATATGTAATGTTGTTCGAAGACCACCCTTCCCCAGAATGGCGATGAGAACGACAGATACCACCAGCACGGCATCAAAGATCATGAAATAGGGATGATACAAAGCCAGCAAGGTCAGGCCGATAATGCCCCCCACCAGTACATTGATTACATCCACCAATAAACCGGACAGGGCTCGCTGAAGCAGGACCGTTTCAAAAAACCGGCTGATCGCATCCACCTGAAACGATCCCTTCTTAAACTTGGGCAGGACCCGGGCCAGGGCCAGCGTGATCCGGACGAACACCCGGCGTTCCAGAATATCGGTTGCATAAAATTGCAGAATCCGGAAAATCCCCGCAAAGATGAGGATGCCTGCCATGATTCCGACTAAGGTGACCACCATAATCGGGGACACGGAAAAGGCAAAGGTGTTCACCAGCTCTTGGACGGTCAGCGGAATGATCAGGGAGAACAGACCGACGACAATCGCATACGTGAGAATACCCCAAAAAAGGGTTCGTTCCTGCTTCAGGAACGAACCCAATTGATCAAGGACTTCTCTGAGCGAAGGACCTCGCTGATTCATGGCTCGTGCGGAAATCATCGTGGAAATTCACCTGACATTCAGGTCGAGGTGGGTGCCGTCACCCATGCCCCAATGGCCCATTGATAGAAGGCCTGGGCTTTTTGAAAATCAGCCATGGCTGTAATCCACCCTTCCGCAGCTTGGAGTACATTGCGTTCTCGAAGGTTGACAAATAATAGACTGGTAGACCCCAATTTAAATCTCGTGCGTTCCCCTTTTTCCAACTTTCTTGCCAGAGTTAATGCTTGCTGGGCGACCTGAATCCGCTCCTGCGCACGATCGACCGCCGATTGGGCATTGGCCACATCCATCGAGACTTGTTGAACCCGGTAGTGCTTGAGGTATTGGAGTCGTCGGGCTTTACCTTCCATCTGCAACAGGTCACCTCGCGCTTCACGCTGGAGGAACGGTATGCTGAATTGCACTCCAAAGCGATACCCAAGACCCAACACAAATTCACCCGGCTTTCTTGTCGGAACCGCATCAGCGTTTAAGGTGGGCAGAAAATTATTTTCGGCGACTTCCAAGTCGATATTATTCAATTCGGCCTCTAAATGGACGAGCTGGACTTCAGGCCTTCTGGTGATGGCTTGTTGCCGTTCTGAAGCGGTCATGTGCCCGGGAGGTTCAACATTCACCTCGGGAAATACGGGAGGCCTATAGCGTTTCGGAACATCCAGGTCGGTGTCTTTCCACAAAAACAGGGCAAGTTTAAATTGTTCTTGCTCGACCTGCCGTGTGGCGGTAATGAGTCGTTCTCGACGTCGCTGTACTTCCTGATTGGCTTCGATCACATCGAATTGGGCTCTGGCACCTTCTTTGGCTTGTTTGGTCAATTGTGTCGCACGGGCCTCCGCCACTTCCACGGCCTGCTGTTGAAGATCTCTGAATTTCCAAGCTGCTACCCAACTCCAATATTGTCTCGTCGCTCCGAGATACAAATCCTGCCGAGTTTGTTGAATTTCTAACTCAGCTTGCCTTTCGGCTAGAGATGATTTTTTCAGTTCCGCATGTTCGGGATTGGTCATCAACCCCCGGAGGATGGGAAAGGCAATTCCCAAGAGTGGTTGGTTGCTCTCTCTCACGGATAAATCCGCCACCTCCACATCACCTAATCCCACACGAAAGCCAGCAAACCCCTTCACCCCCCAGGGGTGACGCATTTCCACGAACGTATCGTTAAAACCAACGCTCTTGGTTTCCCCATCTTTCACTAACCGTTCCAATTCCCAATCGTTCACGAAATTCGGTTCAAATTGTCCCAAGGCTTTCAAAAGTTTTCCGGCCGCAACTGTTTTTTGGGTTTGACTTCCCTGCAAAAGAGGGTGGCTTCCTTCAACCCGTGCCAACACCGAAGAAACCGTTAAGATGGAAACAGGCTGATCCTGTTGAGAGGACGCGCCTGACGGCCTCCCCTCCTTCGCCGCAACCGTGATCACAGGAGCCACCGTGAACACTCCAAAGAGAAAAAGATTCAGCACGGTCTTCTTCCATCTCGTGGTAGGTTGAAATACGTGTCTGGCTTCCATGGAGACCTCCTTCGGCATTATTTTTTGGCCCGTCCGGCCTTGGGTAACAACACGTCCGATAAGTTAATGTCCTCTGTGTGATAGTCCGGGGGGAAGAGATTGAATCGACGCCACATTTCGTACCACAACGGCACACGATTGAGCATGACCCATCCCATCACCTGGGTGCCTTGACGCACCTGCATCGAAGGCGGCCAGGCTCGGCCACCTGGCTCTGGAACCACCCATAATCGAAATTGCCCATTGGCAGAAGCCGACTGATCGACGACCTGAATTCGCCCATCATACGTTCCCGCCATAAACTCCGGCCACGCCGGCAGAGGAATGGCAGGAACCCCCTGAAAGAGGAGACGCACCAAGCGGCCAGGCTTCAACAGAGGGGCATCAAGGGAGTTCGCCCACATTTCCACAGCCGGGGTGGCACTGCTGGGCACGATGGTAAAGAGCAGGTCACCCGGATGGACAATCTCCCCGGACCCAATCCGGGTTTGACGAACGACCGTACCATCAAGGGGAGCCGTCACCTGACTGGCCACTCGTCTCCGTACGGCATTGGATCGCGTCAATTCCAGATCCGCTAATTCTTTCGATGCCTTGGCCGCCTCCCCCAAGGCTGTCGCTCTCTGTGATCGAGTATCGAGCAGCCGTTGGACTAATTCGGCGTCAATTTGCTTTCGACTTTGCGCCAAGGCTCGTCGAGCCTGTTGTGCTTCACGCAATGACGCCTGCATGGCTCTCACATCGGCTTTGGCTGCCGTCGCGGCTTGAATCGCGAGTTCCAGGTCTCGCCTGGAGACCAACCCTTCGGCTTCCAACACCCGTGACCGCTCCAGATTGAGGGAAGCCGTTTCCTCCGCGATTAACGCGGCTGCTACACGCTGCTCGGCTTGTTGCATTTTTTGGTCGGCCTCCGCCACACGAGCTTCTGCCGAGCCGGTCGCCGCCTGAGTCAAGGATGTCATTTCCTTGAGTTGTCGCTCCAAGATCGCCGCTCGCTCGAGGGCCGCTTGCCTTCGCTGTTGGAGCGCGTCACGGGACTGCTCCAACCGTTCCAACAGATCCTGAGCCATAAACTGGGGATTGACATCTTCCAGCTCGAGAACCAAATCACCTTTTTTCACTACCATCCCTTCGGTCACATGCCATTGCCGAATGCTTCCGTTTATTTGGGCATGGATTTCCTGGGGACGTTCGTTGGGAGAATAGGCGGACAGCTTTCCTTCCACCGGAACAGTCTGGGTCCAGGGCACGAAGCTCACCATTAAGGCAAATATAAAAAAAATCGCCAACCCAACTCGGGACCATATATGAAGGCGCCGAGGAATCTGCACCAGTTTTCTGGACTGCAAAGGTTTCCTCCCGGGAGAAAGTCCTTCGAGAGAAGGGGAAATCTCCTTTTCCACCACCTCAGAAGACACGTTCTTCAAAGTGTACGTTTCCATGAAAATATTACCGCATCCAACTGTTTATTTTTAATCCTCTATTAGGTCTTCGACCCATTGCACTCCCTTCTTACTCCCCACTTTTACATATAGCCTTTATACTACGGATATTATAGTACATAACTCAAATAAAAAATTATTTGTAGATATATTAAATTTTTAAATATACAATGGTGATTACATGGATTGGCTCAATTATCACCACCTGTACTATTTCTGGACTATCGCTCGCGAAGGTTCCATGACCAGAGCTTGCGCCTCCCTGAATCTGTCTCAACCAGCCCTCAGCCTCCAACTTCGGACACTGGAGGATGCCATTGGAGAAAAATTATTTGAACGTGTGGGAAGAAACCTGGTGTTGACCGACGTGGGAAAAGTGACGTATCGCTATGCGGAAGAAATTTTCACGCTCGGCAAAGAGCTGACCAACACTCTGGCCGGCAATCAAACGGAACATCGAGTTCGCCTGGTCGTGGGCATTGCCGAAGTCGTCCCGAAGATGGTGGCCTACAAACTATTAAAGATTGCGTTTCAACAATTCAAGCATATCCAAGTTGTCTGTTGGGAAGGACGCTTAGAACGGCTCCTCGGGGAACTGGCCCTTCATACCCTGGATATTGTGATTTCGGATTCGCCTGTCCCTTCCACCGTCAGCGTCGAAGCGCATAGCCATTTAATCGGTGAAACACCCGTCACCCTGTTTGGTACCGAAGAATTTTCCCGCAAATATCGACGAAAATTTCCCCAATCCTTGAATGGCGCGCCCTTTCTTTTACCGACAAACAATTCGATTCTCAGACGTGGCATGGAAGAGTGGTTTCGAAAGCACGATATCACTCCCCTGATCATTGGAGAATTTGAAGATGGGGCGACCATGAAAGCTTTTGGACAAGAAGGCCACGGCATCTTTCCAGGGTCTTCAGTGGTGGCGAAAGAAATTTCTCGCCAGTACCAGGTCCGCACCGTTGGCCCAATAAACGAACTGCATGAACGTTTTTATGCCATTACGGTGGATCGTCGGATTAAACATCCTGCGGTCTTGGCTATTTTGAATACGGCCAAAGAGACCGTCTTCAAATAACCCTTACTCCCGCTTCGTCAATGTCCTCAACCTGAGAATTTAGGGACGCTTGGGTTGCCCAAAGGGACCAATCTGCCTTTCCCAAAAGACTCAAGCATTAGGTCTAAAAATATATTGCGTAAACCCCCAACTATGGTAGATAAATGACTCAGACGCCTTTTTTACCATGATAAGGCTTGGGGATCCGTTTGCTTGATTCCTCTCACTTGATTCCTCAAGGGAAAAGACGTTAATGACGACTGCCCTCCTTATTCCTCTCCTCCCACTTCTCGTCGCTACCATTATTGGCTTGCACGGAAAACGCCTCGGGCACCATGTCGCGCCACTCGGCATTATTGCGACCGTCATTTCCAGTCTTTTCGCCTTTTATACTCTCTTTCACGTCAGCATCCATGGCCCCGTTCATTTCACCATCGTGTCCCTGGGACCTGAGTCAAACCCTTCGTTTGCTATCGGGATGCTCATCGATCGTCTCACGAGCGTCATGATGGTGCTCATTACCAGTGTCAGTGTCGTCATTCATATGTATTCCCGTCGTTACCTTCAGGGAGATCCTGGGTATGCCCGATTTTTTGGCTTGCTCAGTTTTATGACTTTTACCATCCTCTCCTTAGTGGCAAGCGCCAACCTTTTCATGTTGTTCCTCTTCTGGCAACTCTTGAGCTGGGCCCTGTACCTCTTACTCGCCTTCAATTTTGCCCATCCTGAAGCCTATCGATATGCCAGAAAAACTTTGTTGGTACATCGCCTTGGCGATGTCACCTTCATCTGTGGGCTGCTGTTAACGTGGCAACATTTCGGCACTTTGGAATTCACGGAACTCTTCCGACTAACCGCCGAACAGACTTCCCACGTCTCATTATGGTTAGGCACAGCCATTGAGGTTGAAGTTGTTCCGATCATTTGCTTGTTGATTTTTATCGGGGCGATGGCCAAATCTGCCCAATTCCCCCTTCATGTCTGGCTACCCGATACGATGGATTCCCCGACGCCCGTTTCGGCCCTCATGCATGCCGGAATCATTAACGCCGGAGGCTTTCTCCTCAACCGCTTGGCGCCCTTGTATGTCCTTTCGCCTTCGACCTTGCATCTCGTGTTCATTGTCGGAGTCGTCACGGTCTTACTTGGCGCCTCGATGATGTTGGTGCAGAACGACATCAAAAAAACCCTTGGTTTTTCGACGATGGGACAAATGGGCTATATGATCATGGAGTGCGGCTTGGGGGCCTTTGCTCTGGCCATCTTTCATCTGATCGCCCATGGTCTCTTTAAAGCTTCGTTGTTTTTGGGAGCCGGAAGCATCATTCAAGCCGCGAGGGAAGAACCCAAATTCCCTCCGACTTCCAGTCATCAGCCTACGCGACTCCCGACCCATTTGACTTGGGTCACAGGCCTGAGTGTCACCCTCCTCATGCCACTCCTGATCTTATTAGTGGCTCATGATATTCTCGATGTGCCACTGCAGGATGCCCATGGGGCGGTGATATTCCTGTTTTTCGGTTGGGTCACGGCCTCTCAAGCGATCTTCAGTCTGTATCGCCTCAATGCGGTGGCCTCCTGGAAAGTCGCCGGAGCCATGATCGGGGCTTTGTTCCTCATTGGCTTTACCTATTTGTGGGCCGGGGAAGCGTTTACCCACTTCCTCTATCCAGAGCCTGGTCAGGCTAATGGATTCTTTAAAGCTGCCGCGCTTCACCCACAAGTCTTTGATATGCTCATCCTTGTCTCAACCCTGATCATCCTGGTGAGTTGGGGCATCGTGTATACCAATGCTCGCGGGCAAAAAGTTCTCAACCCCAAATGGGTGCTCGCCTTCCGTCAACGCTTTTATGTTTTGCTGATCAATCGATGTTACCTAGATCAGCTATACGATAAGTTCGGAGACCATTTTCTCCGAATCGCCAGGAAAATGGCGCAACGCTATTAAGGTCAAAGGCTAGATGATTCCTGATTCCACTCTTTTCTTGTTAGCCGCTGCCATTCTCCTCGCCAGTGGAGGGACGGTACTCGGCCATATCCAATCTCAAAAGCTTACGGAAATTTTTGTTCCCGTCCTCATCCTTGGAGGCCTCGGGTTAGGGTTAGCGTTCATTCCTCACCCCTACCATAATGTGTGTGTGCTTGGGGTCATCGGCTTCTCAGCCTATGGATTAACCCGTCGTTGGCAGCCTTCCTTTCAGCATGCCCTGACTCTTGGCCATCTGGCTCTCGCGGCAATCTTCTGCATCACGGGTTTGTTTACGCAGGGTGAGGTGCACGTGGTTGAAACGGTATTTCTCGCGATGACCTTCCTACCCCTCGCTCCCTTTCATCTCCCATTTGTCCATACCCTGCGGACTTCCCACGAAACCGTTGCAGGCCTGTGGATGGTTGTGTGGCTGGCCACAGGGCTGGTCCAGCTTCAGACTCTTCAAGAATCCTTCCCTCTTGAATACTCGGGAATCCTGAACCTGGTCGCGTTGGGAAGTGCGCTGTATGCTTCACTCAAAGCATTGGGACAGTCGACATTGGTCTCAAGCCTGGCCTATTTAACAGTGGCCTTCCTTTCGCTTCTCTGGAGCCTTCTCTCAATATTGGGTGTATTCGCAACCTGGACGCTTCCTTTTGGACTGGCGATAGGATTTGTGTTGGGAGCGCTCCTGTTGGGTTATTCCTACGTGTGTCAACGATTCGGACCCCATGGGTTGAAAAGCCTTCAAGGCTTAGGGTCCGGCATGCCCAGGTTTCGATCGCTCGTCACCCTGGTCATCTCCCTTGCGGTACTTCTTCCCATCATCCCGATCGCCCTGGGACTTTCCAGCATGCCTGCAGACCACCAGGGTGAAGGTTCCATGATTCTTATTTCCTTATTATTGATGACGGTCTGGATGTGTTCGAGTTGGCATCTCACCCTGATTTTGGACCAGACCGCATTTGGGAAAGTCAGGACCGATATCGTTCATGAAGATTTACAGGCTCACGAGGTAGCTGCCATCTACCTGTTCCTTGTGGCTGCAGGTTTATGGGGAGTTCTCACATAGGCAACACAGAGGTTTATGACGACCTAGCCCTGGCTTAGGAATTTTGTATGCGGACTGACATCGAAAAAGAAGCGGACCAATCGAAAGAATCACAACGGATAGAGGTCCGCTCGCTCATCAACCTCGCTGGAGAGCCGATTTCCCATTTTTGGCCCATGGGAACCTTCATTCACCACAATCCTCTACACGGGTTGGAAGACTTGGAGTTTCACCAGGCCATTGAACGCGCTCGGCAGATCATGGGAGGACGGGGTTATCAGTCCAACCAGTACTATCTCAACCTCTACAAAGAAGGGCGCATTCAGGACGAACCTATCACCGATGCCGTCCAGCCTTTAACGAGCAATCGCCTGGTCACGATCGGAGATCGAAATATTTCCGATTTAGAGGTTCTTCGAACTGTGTTGATTCATGGGACGGGCTTGATTCCCGAAGACGTGAGAGCCGCGGCGTTTGAACGAATCATTCAAAGCCCCGAGGGAAAAACGATTTTTGAACTCCTTCAGTCCTCGTCATCCGACGAATCACTCACGCCTTCTTTAGCTCAAGGCACCAGACACGAACGAGAAACGCTTGGCATCCGACAAACGCTAGGAGCGTGGTGCGATGAATTCCTGGACACTTCCATTCGGGAGACCATCAATCAAGAAATGATCAAATGGTGCGGAGGCTTTTTGGACGAAGGCCACGCGCCCTGGCCAATGCCCAATCGGGACAAAACCTTTTATGCTGGATGGAAATTTCTGGCGCAGCAGGACAACACCGCACGAATTTGGGGAATTCCCGAATGGGGGAGGAAAATTCAAAACCTGCCTCAGCGCCCTGAAGACACCGTCATCGAATCTCTACAGATGATGGGAATTCCTCAGCCACTCTGGAGTGAATATTTCACCCTACATTTGGCTCAATTGCCCGGCTGGACGGGATTCCTGAAATGGCGTTCGGAACAACCCGATCATGAATGGCAACAGGCTCATCCCATCGACCTTGTGAAATACCTGGCCCTTCGGTTGTTTTACGAGCGTGAGCTGGTGAGCCTTTCCTGCCAACAGCGACTGGCCATCCCTGGAACCTATCCTTCGATTCGTTCTTCAATGGAGGAATTCCCATTCGGATACGGGTTGATCTCCCAACACCGCCAAGGCCTCTATTCTGAAGAACTTACCTCTCGGTTGGATGAATCTCTGTTCTCGAGCCAGCCTCTTTCCCTCTCGACTTTAGAGCAATGCGGAATGGACCTGGATGAGTCTTGGAAGACATACCACCGGGACCTGGAAATCAAGGGACGGGTATTATCCATTTGCCATGTCTCTCACGCATTAGGGGTCAAGCGAGAAGAACTTGCCCAATGTCCAGGGGAGACCTTAACGACCTTAGGAGATTGGATACAATCTTTGCCTGATTCCGCTCATGGACCCTATTGGCTTCAGGCTTTTGAACGAAGCTTCATCCAGGGATTTGTTAAACGGTTCGCTCCCACTCTCCCTTTACTCCGGGAAAGTGATGCTCAGGAAGACAAGCCCGAAGTCTCCAGGCCTTTGGCACAAGCTATTTTTTGCATCGACGTACGATCCGAGGGGTTTCGACGGCATTTCGAAGAGGTTGGAGGAAATGAAACCTTTGGCTTTGCGGGATTTTTTGGCATTCCCATCGCGTATCAAGGCTTCGGGAGCGAACATGAAACCGACCAATGCCCGGTCTTGCTCAAACCCAAACACCGGGTGAAGGAAATTCCTCGTGCCTATCAAGGCAAAGCGGCAGAAGCCTTTTTGGAGCGCCAAAGCCTGGCCAAAGCCGGACATACCCTCCTCCATGACCTCAAAGAACATGTGATCACCCCTTATGTCATGGTCGAGGCCATCGGATGGTTTTTCGGGTTCCGATTATTCGGTCAAACTTTAGCCCCCGCTTGGTATCAGAAAGTGACCGGGTGGTTTAAGGAGCGGTTTGAAATTTCCCTCGGGACCACGTTGACCGTTGAAAAAATACAGAATGAAGAGGCAGAGGAAATGGTGGCTTCCGAACACCGCGCCACGATTTATCGTCTGTTGATCGAACGATATGGCCGGATGGGGATGGCGGTCTCGCATGACCAGGTGGAACGGTTACGCCGACAGGCCTTGTACCTGATTGAACCGGATGCGACGGAGGATGAATCTCTGCGTCAGATCCTGGAATGGGATTCGCCTTCTCACGATCAATTTCTTGAAGACCTACGCCGCAAATATGATATGCATGAGCGAGCGGTAACCCGCCGCAAGCACCGGATCACGCAGACGGGATTCACGACGGTCGAACAAGGCCATTTCGTCGAAACCGCCTTGAGGTGCATCGGATTCACGAAAACCTTTGCCCGCCTCGTGCTAGTCTGCGCCCATGGAAGTACCTCTGACAACAATCCATATGAATCTGCGCTGGACTGCGGGGCTTGTGGAGGAAATATCGGTCATTCCAACTCCCGGGCGTTAGCGACCATGGCCAATAAGGCCGAAGTCCGGCAACTCTTAGCTCAGAAAGGCCTACACATTCCCCCAGACACCCATTTTGTCGCCGGGCAACATGATACGACCACCGACGAGGTGGAGTTGTACGACTTAGAAGATGTGCCAGCCACCCACCGAAAGGACTTACGTCGACTCCAGCATGACCTCGCAGAAGCTGGAAGACGAAACGGCGAGGAACGACTGACCCGGCTTCCTGACGAGCAAGAACGCTTATGGCCCAGCCAGGGTTCCCTCAATGTTCTCCGTCGGAGTGTCGACTGGTCACAAGTCCGTCCCGAATGGGGGCTGTCCAAGCATTCTGCCTTTATTGTTGGCCGTCGCCTGTTAACCCAAGGGTTACACCTGGAAGGACGCACGTTCCTCCACTCCTATGACTATTTACAAGACCCCACGGGTAAATACTTGGAAATTATCATGACCGCCCCGATGGTCGTCGGCAATTGGATCAATATGGAACATTATTTCTCAACGGTCGACCCTGAGGTGTATGGTGCCGGCAGCAAGGTGTATCATAATGTTGTCGGGCGAGTGGGAGTCATGTATGGTTCTCAGAGCGATTTACGGATCGGGCTTCCTACGCAAACTGTTCTGGATGGAGAACAACCCTATCATGAACCCATGCGATTATTCGTGATCATCGAAGCCCCCTTAGAGAGGATCTCAATGATCATACACCGGCATGATCTCTTACAACATCTTACGGGCAATCATTGGATCAATCTGGTCGCGCTTGATCCAGTGACGATGGAATTTTACTCGTATGATTTCCCAGAGGACTGGCGAGTGATTCTCTAGCGACTCATCTGATAGGAGGTTAAAACACCATGAGCATTACCCTGTACCCCATGAAGGAAATCAAAGTCATCATTGAAGGAGAACATCTACATTTTGTCACTGATGTCCTCGATCGCATCAAGGCCAGTGGCTATACTATCTTCAGTAATATCTCAGGAAAGGGTCATAGTGGATTTCATGAGGGCCATCTCATGTTTAATGACACGAGCAGCCTGCAAATGGTTTTAACCGTGGTTCCGGAAGAAAAGGTCGAGCCTATTCTCTCAGGCCTCAAACCCTTTCTTGAACGCCACTCGGGCAGTTTGTTTGTTCTGGATGCCAGTGTGCTGCGCCCGTCCCATTTTGAATCATCCGATTCTCAATAGGGTACCCGCCCGCCTAGGCACTGAAACCGGTTCTATCCTGAACCCTCTTCTCCAGGGTATTCACCCGGGAAGGCTTTTGGCCTTCTGCATCTCCCAATTTCTGTCAGTTGGTCCAACCACCTTTCTCCATTACCCTATCATGGGGGATCCGCGATTTTTCGAATACCCATACCCCTCCAAAGGAGGGGATTGACGGAAGACTTGATGAAACAGCACCATCTTGTAAATTTTGCTGTTTTTATAAAAAATCTGTTCCTGAAAAGGTGCAGAAAAGAAGGAGACTCCTCTATGAAACGGAACGTGTTTGTCCTTCTCACCCTCGTGTTCTCCCTGAATGGGATTATCCTGGCGGGTTCTTATCTACCCGCACAGGCGATGGACCCGAACCCAGGCAATCAATCAGTCGCCGGAAAAATTGTTGTGGCCAATCGAGGATCCGGAACCATCTCCATCATTAACACTCTAACCGATCTAGTCGTAAACACCATCACACTACCCGACTCAAATCCAGAGCCCATGTATGTCGTGTACACGCGTCTTGGCAATCGTGTCTTCGTGGGAGATCGAGCCAACAATCAGGTCGTCGTCTTCGACGCCAACAATTTCTCGGTGGAAGACACCGTGCCAGCAGGGAAGGGAATCTTTCATATGTGGGCCGACCCCCAGAACAGCCAACTCTGGGTGAACAATGATATAGACAATACCGCCACCGTGATTGACCCTCTGAATTTGGAAGTGATCACGACCGTGCCCATGCCCACTGATATCGTCAGCGATGGGGGAAAACCTCACGATGTGGTTCTGGATACCCAGTTTGCTTACATTTCCATGGTAGGTGTGGTTGGTCCCAACGATTATATAGTGAAATATAGCCGACGCACCTTTGCCGAGATTGACCAGCAACCCGTTGGCAAAGATCCTCATGTTTCACTGACCCTAAGGAACCAGTTCTTGTATGTTCCGACCCAAGGGGCCAATGAGGTTTTAGTGTTGAATCGCGAAGCCCTTGAGGAAGTGACGTCTATTGACGTCCCCAATGCTCATGGTGCCGGGATGGCCAGAAACGGCAAAACCTTCTATACCACAAATATCGCGAACGGAGGAGTGGATGGGCTGTTTACTATCGACACTCAAACCAACTCGGTGACTGGAGATCCGGTCAACACTCCATTTTCTGTCCCGCATAATATCGCGTTGACCCCGAATGGAAACAAGATTTATGTAACTCACTCTGGAGCCACCGCCGATACAGTGACCGTCTACACCGCAACGCCACAAGATCCCGTGCCCGCATACAAATCTACGGTTACTGTGGAATTGAACCCCTTCGGTTTAGCCTTTGTACCCTGAGTTTGCTTGCTGAATACGAAATGTGGGGAGTGGCCTATCTGCTCCCCACATCATTGCTATAATACAGCTGACACCTGACGCCTAAATTGCCCAAAGGGTTCCAACCCAGCCTTTGACCGGAAGGGTCGGATCTGTTTTCTTCAACACGTTTCCCCAATCCGTCACAATAGCACCACGGCCTTCTTTTCTATTTCGAAGAGGTGGTGATACCAGCCTCATTGGACCAGGGTGACGAGCCTGCACTATTGTTGGCTTGGACTCGATAGAGATACGTCTCATTGATTGAGACGGAAGGAACGCTATCGAAGTATGTCGATTGATTGGCTGGAAGACCAAAGGTCAGGGTATGCCAGTCATTTTCGGTCGCGCAGGTATAGACGCGATTGCGTTTTCGCCCACTGGCAGCCACATTATCACAACGTTGCAGCAAATTGCCTTCAGCATTGTTGGCGTTGTTGGTCCAACTGAGTTGCACCCCCGTAAATGTCTTATTCCTACCTTTTCCTGCAAAGGAGTTGGCAGCCGTCAACCCGCTCGGAGCAGCCGGCAGGCTATTCGAGGATCCATCGCAGGATGCAATTGGTTGCATGGCCCCGGCTAAATTCAGCCGACCATACTGGAAGTACTCCACGGAATAATTAAGGCCCGTTACCCCAATTTGATCTGCCCCCTGTTCGAGGTGACAACGGACTTGCGCATTCGTCGGGGGCTGGGGCAAACGACCTGCCGCATACTCATCTCGCAGATAACCAAGTACCACCGCGGCAGCGCCGGCAACATGCGGGCTCGCCATGGAGGTTCCGTTGTATGGCCACAAACAAACGCTATCCGGGTTGGAGGGATCCAAACTCGGACAATGTGTGTTTGGTAGCGACGACCAGATGTAATTGCCCGGCGCACCGACTGAAACCCAACTGGGGCCGTAATTCGAGAAACTGGCCTTGAAGTCGTCCTCATCGGTCGCGCCGACCGCGATCACGTTGTCATAGGCCGCAGGATAGCGCTGATCGGTTCCACCTTCATTCCCCGCGGCCCCTACTAAAATTACACCAGCTTCATAGGCTTGGTTGATGGCAGCTTCCTCAGTCGCACTTTGCCCCTGAAGGCTTTTCCACACCCCGTTCACCACCTCGTCAGTGGCAAAACTCATATTGGCCACTTCGAAGTGATCATCCGTATTCCCATCGCCATTCGGGTCAGCCGTATGCAGGATCGCCTCGCTGACTGCGGAAGAAGGACATACCCCGGCCCCGTTTAAGGGGTCAAACGGGTTATTGGGATTCTCGTACAGAAAGCACACTTTCAAAGACACCAGAGAAGCCGAACAGGCCACCCCCGCAATACCTTCATTGTTATCGCATTCAGCCGCGGCTGTGCCCGCCACATGCGTACCATGCCCAAGAAGGTCTTGCGAAGTGCTTTCATAGGAGGCCACGAAATTTCTTTCTTCAGCAGGGACAACTTTGCTAGCCAAATCAAGTGAGGTTCCATCGATACCCGAATCCAAAATGGCGATCCGTATATCAGCATAACTCCGGCCAATGTCCCAGGCTTCCGGAGCGTTAATATCGGCTCCAGACGTACCCATGACATACGCGAGGTCCAGCGGAAGGCACCCTAATGACGCGTCGCAATAGGTCATTTTTTGACCCGTATTATTCAAGGCCCATTGCTCTTGAAACATATTGGTTGAAAACGGCTCCGCTCCTTCCTGGGGGAACCAGACGACTCTATAGTAATCGGGTTCGGCATAGCGTACATTGGGGTTTTTGTCATACAGCTTGATCTTCTCAAGCACCGTACCTGCCGGAACCTGCACGACATCCACACCAAGTCCAGAAATCCTATGCACCAAGGATGCACCCAACTTGGCATGTATCGATTGTTTTTCCGCCTTCAATGTTCCCTGCTCGAAGGCAATCAAGACCCGATCAGCAGCATAACCCGTCGGTGCATTCTGGGCCTGCACCTGTGTCACACTACTGAATAGAAAGAGCGAAAAAAAACCACAAAACCAAATAGCGGAACGTCGTGTTTTCATGGGGGTCTCCAAAGCTAGATTGTGTTGAATGGTGTTTATTGAGTCATGTGGGTGTTATGAACTGGATCGCAGTAAAAAGGCATCATGCCTTCGGTTAAAACTTGGAAGGTTTTTACTCAAAAATTTATTTTGCGTTAGTTTTTTCTAAGCCGGTTTCATCACCAGATAGCCTTATCGACCATCCACAGAATTCCTTGCCTAAACTGTCAAATTTGAAATACGAAAGCAGATTTGCTGTCCCAAATATTGCTTTTACACTCACTTTACAGACGATTTCCTACGGCAGGGGTTTGAGGGAAAATGGTGGTTAGGAGACAAAGGGAAAGGGAAACTGGAAAAACGAACTGCGGGGATGTAGATGGGCAATTCCTTTTCTCTATAAAAGAAGCTTTTCTATTTTCCGACCTCTCTTCGCTTTATCATCTCTGCTGTAATCATGTCGGCAATGCCTCGATGTCCATTGTTGATCGCCACATCAAGAGGTCTCTGCCCCTTGGCATCTTTCACATCCAGCTTCGCACCTTGTTCGAGCAGCAAATGACTCGCTCCTACGCTTCCCCTTTGGGCAGCTAGGTGCAAGAGCGTGCCTTCGCGAATTTTTTGGTTCACGTCGGCCTTGGCTTTGACGAGAATCCGCATCACTTGAGCATGATCATTGTAGGTGGCGTAATACAAGGGCGTGTTTCCCAACTTATCTTTGCGGTTGGGAGATGCTTCGTGTTTGATCAGCAAATCGGTAATTTGGTAATGCCCCTTTTCAGCAGCCAGGTGAAGGGGCGTTTTTGAAGCACTCGCAGGGCCATGCACACGGGCTTTATAGTCGAGGAGCACCTTAACCACCTGAGTATGGCCGTCCCGTACGGCTCCCATTAAAGGGGACGGGCTCTTCGCAGGATTGACCTTGGCGCCCTTGTTGATCAACAGTTCGGCCATCTTCGGGCGGTTATTCAAGGAGGCCAGATAAAGTGGGGTCCAGGCTTTGGTATCTTTGGCGTCCACGGTTGCTCCCTTTTTAATAAGAAGCAAGGGTGTTTCATTGGTCCACCCGAACGCGGCATGATGAAGGGGAGTCCGGGCTTTTTCATCCCGGCTGTTGACCGCCGCCTTTTTCGTGAGAAGTAAATCGACCATGGGAGCGTGCCCTTCTTTTGCAGCCAGGTGTAGAGGGGTCAGCCCTTTCTTATCCTTGGCATCAACTTTTGCTCCTCGTTCAATCAGCACTTCCGCTACCTGTTTCGACCCATTGCGCGCGGAGATGTGCAAAGGCGTTCGGCCTTTTTCATCTGTCTTATTGACATCGGCCCCTTCATTCAAATGACGGCGCACGGCCGTCACGTTTCCGGAGTCCACCGCACCTTCTAACGTCTTGGTGTTCCTCAAGGTGCAGGAAGAAGCGAGAAATCCGCATAGAATCAACGAAAGCAGGATGGCATGGGTCAATGGGGATTTATGCATAGCTAGAGAGACTCCTTTGAAAAATAAATGTTTTTCTAGGCAACAGGAGAAACCGTACCCGTACACACGTTCCATTTCAGCTGAATATTCAAACAGGTCCGTTACGGCCTTCCTCGGCTCTCTTTCACCAAACCTTGATGTTAGACATCACGTCTCTAGTTTATTAGGGCATGGCTTCTGTAAGGCATTCAACTGATTCGAGTAGAAGAAGGGGGTTTCCAATTTCATCCCCAGTAGGCGTGAAATTTTTGGGATATTCTTAAGAAGACCTAGAAGAAAAGGAACGAAGGGAATGAAAGTGAGACCGGCAATGACTTTTCAATGATCAGGTTCGCCTACACAGCGAAACCGATATTCATTCGATCGTGAAAAAGCTCCTTCCCTGGAATCGGCATTCCGCCGAAGGACCTTCTTCATGTCCGTTTTGGGACGAGCAGACATTCGGGCTCGCACATACCCCTCATACGTGCTTCGGCGCTGAGATTCACTACAGCACGTTACCGAATTACAGGAACTTCCTTTCCAACACCCTTGACCTGGCTCAAGGTTTTTACACTCATCGGGAACTTTACACACCGATTCCGTCCAACTCTCAGCTTCACTTCGAATGCGATTTTCCCATTGCAGGAGCTCAAATTCATTGGACTCACCAACTGATGGCCCCGTGGGATTGCGGGACGTTCGTATCTTCGGATAGTCAGGTTGGTACCAATCTGCTACCCACTCCGGTCGATCGTGGGCAAGGGAGATCAGCTTCCCTCGCAACGCCTTCTCCCACTCTGCCTCGGTCGGCAGGCGTTTTCCGCGGGCCGTACAATCCTTGGCAGCCTCCTGCCACACTTTGGCTTGAGAAGATGCGTTCGTGTCAATATAGAAGGCATCAAGGTAGATATACTGTTGCTGCCCACCCATCGGAAATTCGCCACGAGAGACGAGCCGCATGGTCACTCCATTAGCCTCCTTAATCTCCTTAGGGAGCAAAGGGTCATCACCTTCCGTGAATTCAAGGCCCCAGCCCTCCAAGACGAATCGTGCTGAGGAGATCGGGACGGCATAGCCGACTTTGCGGCCCAGTTGGCTCACGATACCGATGACTTTAGAGTTCAAGAGCAGAGGCCCGCCGGAACTGCCTTCGCCTATCGTGGCCGAAAACGAAATATCACTACCTCGTCGTCCACCGATGCTGCCTTCGACCACGAACCACGGCGTTCCAAATTCCCTGGGAAAGCCGATGACGCGGATGGGCTCTCCTCCGCGAACGTTCGTATTTGGAGAAACGGTAAATGCTCTGACCTTTTTCGGGAGCGTGGTGGTTCTGACCAACAAGGCGGCGACACCGCGCGGGTCTCCCCCCTCAATTCCCAGGATATCCGCCTGAAAGTATTCGTTTTCCTTCGGAAAGAACGCGACCTTGGGATGTGGGTCCCCTTCGACGACATGCGCGGCCGTCACAATGTACGCAGCATCATCTCGTAACTGCACGATAAAACCCGTACCCACCCTGGCCTTCCCTTCTTCTTGAGCACGAATTTTGACGATGCCAGCCTTGAGATCATCGATTTCCTGAGGCAGTGCCTCGGCGATGGGAAACAGGAAAAGGAGACAACAAGTCAGGGTGGCTGAGCCGACAACCAATTTCGAGTGCTTCCTCACATGGTGTTTGTTCAAAGCGACTTGGCCTGATCGCCATAAGATCAGAACCATTGTTTGATCCGACTTTGAAGTGGTAAATGAGCGTCCCTTATTTTACGGAAATATCCACAAACTCGCCATGTTCAATTTACGATCGCAACAGGGCTGATCGTGTTCTTCACCTTTTCAACATTGGTGGACAACCCGTTACTCCATAATCGACCGCCTCTCCGGACAGGTCACTTGGGCCTAGATTCAAGTGAATGGCCACTAGCCCCACTCTTTCATTGAGTGAGGCTGGTGGTTGGAAGGGATAAAAATGTTGTGAGATTATATGATTTGTGCAGTTTCCACTCGAGCCGTGTCCATTTTAGAGGAAGGAGCTGGATCGGTTGCCCGTCGATATTCTCCGTCTACCTGCTGAAACATTGGGGCAGCTTGCACATACCAGGATATCACTACCCACAACGCAGCGAGCACAATACCGATAACAAACACCCAATTGTATACCCCTTGGCTTGTTTTCCCGAGGAAGGGAGTCAACACAAGGCCACACACCGGATGACTTGCAATCAAGACGATTAATGTGGTGAAGGGCTGAATGACTGGCACGAAAAACTTCATCCTTGGTGCTAAGAGGGGTAGATCTTCGACCATTCGTTGTCCAAATTGCCACAGGATTACGAGAGCTCCAGCAAATCCTAAAAATTGCACCACCTGGGCAGCCCGCAATTTACTGGTCCCAAGGCTCGTTTCATGGAACAGGGGGACCTGACTTAACAAGGCACCGAATCACAATGCCAGTATCATGGTGACTCCATATTGCACAAGCCATCCGTGTTTCTTCGTCATCGTGATTGTCCTTTCTGGCGCATTTCCACCCTTTCCAAGATATGTACTCTCTATGAATTGAGAGCTGAATGTGCCAAACCCTAATCCCATCCGCGATTCTCCATCGACCAAGGATTTCCAAATAACTGCGAAATATACGCCCTATGACAGACAAGTGATTAGCAACGACCTTTTTTTGCTTGACCGGGAGGACAAAACTTCCCGTTGTCATGATCACTCACGACTCGAACGCCAGGGATCTTTACTTCTGGGCCTTTGACTTTGACCGATGGACCGGTCACTTCGCACGCGGTGAGTCCAAAAATAACAAGGAGTAGCAAAATGAACATTGAGGGGGTTTTCATCATCTTCCTCCAGGGTTAATGGTTTATCATGGTCTAGGTGTTCCCTGTCGTATATTGTCGATATCCCTTTTCGGCCGAATCTCAAATTCCTAAATCGTTCACAATCCTGAATATCAATTGGAATAGGTCTTGATAGAAACAAACATAAGTTACAAAAAAACGAAAAAAGTTTACGGGGATACACAATGAGCAATTAAAAAGTTTGAGCGCTTCGTCACATTCTTATATTTTGCGTCTATAACTATTTTCACCATTGACCTTCACCTGTGGGACATTTTCTTACTTTATCGTGACTTCTCGTTATACACCTCCGTCACATCTCAATAACTCGACTATCTAGCCGACATAATTAAGTGAGCTTCACGTGATTGGCCAATCTAGCTCTTTAGGACATTTTTCTCTTAACTACTGAGAAGGATGACAAAACATTGAGATATTATTCCGTGAAGCGAAAGACGTTCGCAAAACATCCTTGGTTGTTCCCTGTTTTCCTGGCCTTCGTTCTATCGTTACCCCCATGGTCATCCGCCAATGCCGCGCCTATTGCCGTTCGTTTTTTTGAAGGGGTAACCCATGGATTTCTCCTCGTTCGGTCTCTTGACGGAAACATTATTGGGCAGGGTGAGTCGACCCAGGTGGCCAAAGAGAGAGGACTGGTGGAGAGTCGTTTGATCTTCACGTTTAACGATGGCTCTTTACATGATGAAAAAGTCGCTTTTTCACAAAAGGGTGTGTTGACACTGCTCACGTATCACCTCATCCAACGTGGGCCGTCATTTCCGGAACAATTGGACGTCTTCTTTGATCGAGGAAAGGAAGAATACAAAATTCGCAAGCGATCTCAATCAGGCGAACAAGAAGAGGTGGAAGAAGGCAAATTGACCCTACCCCAGGATGTCTATAATGGGATGGTCATTACAACCGTGTTGAACCTTCCCAGAGGATCTCAGGAGCGGGTGAAAATTCTTACCTTTAACCCTGAACCCGAGATCGTCGAGTTAGATCTCCTTCCAAGGGGGGAGCACGCTGTGCGTATCGGCAATTTATCCCGCAAAGCCCTGAAATATGAATTTAAGCCACACATCGGCTTGATTCGAAAATGGATCGGCAGATTCACGGGTCAACTTCCGGATCAATTCCATTATCACTGTTGGATTTTGGCAGATGAAATTCCCAGCTTTGTTCACTATGAAGGCCCTTTGCAACTCATGGGTCCCATTATCAAAGTTGAACTAGCCGGCCCCAACTTACTCCTCAAACCGGAAAGCTAGAAGGAGTGAATCTCCGGATTTCCAAAAAGATCTTTGAGCCCTGACCGATGCGAACGTGGGTTACGAAAAAAGTTTCCTTCTGTGTTCGATCATCTGAAGCAGGGTACGTGTCAATTTTTGGCCAAGAATGATTTGGCCTGCTTTATTCTTGGCCGATCGGCTCCATTATTTGTCGTCAATTCCAACAATTGAGTGTAATACTTCTTCGCCGATTTCACATCCCCAATGGCTTCAGCCGCCTGACCCGCACCATACAAACTATTCAGGCGATTGGGTGAAATCTTAAGACTCGTTTCATAGGCGCTCTGCGCCTCCCGAAACTTTTTCAATTCCATGAGCATATCCCCTAAGAGCTCCCGGGCCGGAAGGACAGCCCCGGGGGTGACGGGATGTTTGTCCACGGAGTCTTCCAAGTCGGCAGCCTTCCTCATTGCTTGAACTGCCTCGGCTTTCTTGCCTTCCGCAAACGTCTTCCAGGCGGATACCGATTGACGTTGAACGTCTACTTGGATAGCCCAATAGGTTTGCCCAACACGAACGGTCTGCTCATGCGCGGCGTCAAGTTTTTGGAGTGCCCTGTCCACTCCGGAGATCTCACCGCTTCGGGCAGCCCCCAACCCACGGGTAAAATGGGTGATCGACTCAAACCAGGGGTACTTGCCCCACGGAAACGATTGATGGGATCGAACCGGAAGATTGGCTGCTTCAGCCCACCCCTGCCGTTCCAAGGGATACCGAGCTTGCGCGGCAGCAATCCCATACGCCGATGCAAAACTATCCTGATAGACTTCAGTCCCATTGATCTCCGTCAATAGCGCTTGTGCCTTGTCATCTTTAGCCTGTTGCAGATAAGCATACATCAGGTAATCCATCGCATGGATGGCGTGAAGTGAGACCGGTTTGCCGATGGAAAGTGGTTTGGCCGCTTCGGCGGAGCGCGCGTTCCACTCGATGACATCAGACCAAAGGCCAAGCCGGACGAAGATATGACTGGGCATATGCAATGCGTGTGGGACGTTAGGAGCCAGCTTCAAATAACCTCTGGCCACATTGACCGCCCGAGAGGCCAGCATGGGGTTGTCGTAAGCATGGATGATGTAATGGAACAATCCCGGATGTTCAGGAGCTTTCGCATGAAGCCCTTCCAACAACGCCCCCGCTTCCTTCTGATGAACAAAAGTTTTATCACCCTTCGGTGCCGTAGCCAAGAGAGCTAGCGCATAAAAAGCTCCAGCCTCAATATCCTCCGGATGAGCCGTATACAATTTTTTCTGAGCCGCTTCCCAACGACCAATGCGTTCCTTGTGCTTGATGGTGTCCCAATTCCGGTAGAAGGCTTCGACTGCGCCAACGTATCCCTTCTCTCGTGACGTGGGAGCATTCAAGGCCACGGCTTTTTGCACGGCGTCCCATCCTTCGGCTAATTCAGCATCACTCGGTGGGGCCCAAAGAGGATGAAACAAGGTCATGGCGATTCCCCATTGGGCCATGACACAATCGGGATCGGCGACCGCTACAGCCGTGAACACCTTTCTGGAAGCCCCATACATCATATGATGGAGGAGCGCCACACCGCGGTTCATCTGTGCCTTCACACCCGTGTCACAAGAATTCTGAATCTCGACGGCTCCTAAATAGCCTTCTATCGATTCCGTGGATGGAGATTCATGGGCATATGATGATGTCATCATTACGACTATCAACACGAGGCCCAGCAGCATTTTACCCATCTTCATCTTAACCATACGGAACGCGGACACATTCATCATCGTCAAACCCTCCCTTTCAAGAAATTTCCTTTACGTTATCAGACTTGGTTCTTTCACTTTCTCCTAGCCAGCAACTATGGACTGCCTTCTATGGCACCCCTTCTCTTCAACCATTTCTGTTATTTCACTAAACAGGGCGTGCCCTGGAAGAATACCTGATGCGCTCGTTGAGTTTCAGAGGCATCCCAACACCACTTCGCAATCGTTTTGGCGCCCATAAAAGCTCCCCACGCTCCTAACCGCACAAGGTCTGCTTCATCCACGTCGTGGTCCATCACCTGCTCAATAACTCCGTCATCGATTTGATAAGAGGCCTTCGCCACTAACAGAGCCAGCCGGGCTTTATCACGCTCGGCTCCCCGGTGGCCCTGTATTTCCTCTTCCACCCACCGACGGGACAAGGGAGCTTTGCCACCCGACCATGTCCTGAGGTTGTCTTTGATACTATGCTGAGTTTCCCTCGACAAAACCTGATCAATTTCTTCTTCCACGACGGAATTCCAACGGGAGAGGCCCTCCATAACGAGTGAGTTAGAGGCGGCCCAGTGAAAGTCCTCCGGGAATTCCGCCTTTGGCAACAAGTCCAGTGAGACGCCATGTTCAAGATTCAAAGCCGAGGATTGTTGAAGTTCTAACCCAAAGATCTTTAACGCACCGCTACGAAGAATAGAGGGCACAGGAGACCCAGCCATCGTAAAATCAGAAATCTTGTTGGTGTAATTAAACACGATGAGGGTGCCCAAGGCCTCGGGCATTTCCGCTGAGCTAAAGGGTGGATCCTGGAGTTCCACCGCATGTCGGTGAATACTGGCCTTCGTCCATTTCAAGCGTTTGAGCGTCTCCTCATCATGAATCGATTCCATGGCGTGTTGTCTGAGCGAATTGGCCACGTTATCCTTCTTGGCCCCATGCGTCAGACTTAACAACATGTCTTCACAATAGGGGCATTTATTGACTTCCGAAAGAGCCGCCCCCATGGCCTTCTTCAGCCAAGCCGGAAGATGCTGATTGGTGAGAGCTATTTCTCTTCCCCCTACCCACATCCCCGCCATCAGGGATGGACAGGCCGCATGACTCGTAATTGTCCCATTAATAAAAAAATCTCGTTGAGACTGCACCAACACCTCCTTGGCGAGTCCCTTTGCTCCGGTTAACGTCGTCGGATGAAAAAATTTCCGCATCGTGACACCGGAGATCTTTTCGAAGATGGCATTTCGTAATGTAGCTGGAAGCATGTTCTTTACTCCTTATGAAGTTGTGATGATCAAAACCGGTTTCCGTTGATCTTCGGGGGTCGGCTCATCCATCAAGCCTTGGACGGTCGGGAGATCCAGGTTTTCCATTCGTTGGTTCTCCGCTACAATAGGTAAAGAGCGTGACCAACCATCTAAACCGGCGTTTTCATTGTTGAGGTGATCATAATCCTTGATGATTGAGCGAGAAAGTGCGCGATCTGTAGTATTGCACTACATATTCTGTAGTAGCGGGAGGGATCATGATTGAATACGGCCAATTCTGCCCTGTCTCCAAAGCTGCGGAGATTCTCGGAGAGAAATGGACTTTGCTCATTATTCGAGAGTTACTGTTGGGAGCCACCCGCTTTAATCAGATTCAGCGGGGACTGTCCAAAATATCACCGACGATTTTAAACAAACGCATGAACACCCTGCGAAAACACGGTCTCATTGTCCACAAGCGTATTCCCGAACAACGAGGATACGAATATCAGTTGACTGAGGCTGGCCGGGAACTCTATCCCATCGTCCTGAAAACCGCTGAGTGGGGCATGCGGTGGGCTCGTGGACAGATGACCGATGAGGACCTTGACGCACAACTGCTGATGTCCGATATCCAACGCCGTATCCAGACCGATAAACTTCCTACCGGGCAAACCGTCATTCGGTTTCTGTTCACCGACCTGAAGGACTACAAGGAGTGGTGGCTGAAAATACTAAATAATGAAGTGGACCTGTGTACGGAAAATCCCGGGAATGAAGTGGACGTGTATTTTAGTTGTGACCTGCGGACGATGACTGAGGTATGGATGGGAGACCTCTCAATTGAACAAGCCAAGATTGACGATCGGCTGAAGATTGTCGGTTCCTCGGTCTACCTGAAGAATATCCCATCATGGTTGGGGTTGTATCTTCTTGCAGATATTCGTCCCGCTTCCTTGTAAATGAAAGAGGGTGCTCTTAACACCGGTCCCACACCGCACTTAATAAAAACCTGCTCAAAGACAAGGGGGCAATCTTATAGACAGGGACGAATTCCAAGGAACGGCAAATTCCATGGAGAAAACCTTGAAATCTCTTAAGGTTCGGTACGAGGCAATTGGCAAGCGCCTTTTGGCACCGGTCCAGTACCTTCGCTGGGCAGAGACCCCACAACATGACGGTTCCCCTCATATTGAGTATGAAGGGGACCAGTTTATCTATGTGGTGACCGAAAGGGGACGCCGCTTTGGAGAGAAACGGACCACGGATCCGGATGAGTTATTGTATTGGTTGGTGTCCGATGTCACTTGGGCCATGGCTTCCGACTTTGAGAAAACTCATCGTCACGAAACCGAGGATTCACGACGGCAACTCTTTGCCAAGCATCTCGAGCTCCTGGAATCAGTCGACTCCGAATGGGCTCATCGCAAACGAGCTGAATATGCCGACATTCTCCGTCAATACCCTTATCAAGATCCCCCGAAATGACAATCTTTTCACCATACTTTGAATTTATTCCCAATCGGCGAGCACGACCTTTCCGATCGACCGTCCCTGTTCTACCATAGCGTGTGCTCTACGAAGATTAGTGGCATCAATGGGACGAATCACCTCATTGAGGGTTGTGACCAGTTGACCCTCATCGATGAGTGTGGCAATCGACGTCAATAACCAATGCTGTTCGATCATATCCGCTGTCTGGTACATCGAACGCGTGAACATGAATTCCCAGACAAAAGCCGCGCTTTTGCTTTTCAGTATTCCGAGATCTACGGGCTCGGTGGTTTCAACGATCGAACAGATGCCTCCTTGTGGGGCGATGAGGTTGCCCATCACCGACCAGTATTGCGTGGTGTCGTTTAAGCAAAGAATATAATCCACCTGTGTCATCCCAAGAGCATTTAGTTCCTTGTCCAACGCGTTTCGGTGATTCACCACATGATCGGCCCCGAGCTTCTTGACCCAGGCGATCGACTCCGGTCTTGAAGCCGTCGCGATAACCTGAAGGTTGGCGAGCTGTTTGGCCAATTGAATAGCGATCGAACCAACCCCGCCAGCTCCCCCAATGATGAGAATGGATTTGCCCTCGTTTTTCCCAGAGGCGGAAATATCGAGCCGCTCGAATAAAGCTTCCCACGCGGTAATGCTCGTCAATGGCAAAGCGGCTGCTTCCGGAAACGAGAGGGAGGTGGGCTTTTTGCCCACGATCCGCTCATCGACGAGGTGATACTCACTGTTACAGCCAGGTCGGGTAATAGAACCGGCATAGAACACCTGATCCCCGACGGCGAAGTTCTCAACCTCGTTGCCTACGGCGATAACTTCCCCGGCTGCATCCCATCCTAAAATACGTGGGGTGTCTTCGACAGTTTTTTTGGATGTCCGCACTTTGTAATCGACAGGGTTGACGGCTATAGCCCGGACCTGTACCAGCAGGTCTCTCCCCCCGGGATAGGGTTGGTCAATCTGAACATCGACCAAGGCTTGGTCGTTCTCGATGGGGAGGTACTGATACAGGCCAACAGCTTTCATCGTGTCACTCCTTCTTAATCAATGTCATAGCGATCTTCACTCTCCTGAGGAAGCTTGTGATGCTGGTTTTCCTAAGATAAGATGGGCTCATGATTGAAACAAGTACGTACAATTTCAGACGAGTGTACGCCGAAGTCCCACCCAAGGTCGAGTACTACCTGACCAAAAAGGGAAGATCCCTTCGCCCGATCTTACTTGCACTTGAAAAGTGAGGTGCGCAGCACGCGGTACCACACGTGGAATCAAAGATGGGCCGCGCCTGAAATTTCCAAGGCATCAAGATGTCATCCACTATGAGAGCCTTTGATCCGATTGCCGACGTCGAGGAAAGTCATCTCATTCTTGATCGAGGGGTCTGGCCCAATTTTCACGACGCGGAGGTCCTTCACCTGAATATTTGGCGGGGAGACGTGCGACCCGAGGCTCATGTGTGGATTGGACCCGTGATCGAAGCCTCTTTTGAACTGTGCGCCTTACAACACCCCTATATCGCCGTGCTAAAATTTCATGATTGTGAATCGATTCGGATGGAGGCCTTCAACCATCAGAATGCGGTATACGATTTATCTTTCAAATTCGAAGATCGTGGCACACTGAACGATGGCACCCCGATGACTCCCTTTATTGTGGTCAGCTTCGAACAAGCGTTCGGCATGGCGCTCTCCTTCAAATGCATGAGAGTGCAAGCTCTCGAACGACGAACCCTCCCCTCAGGTTCATAATCCCCCCATTTCCGGATTGAGTTTCCAGCCTTTTGGGAACTGGCCCATACCCTCATTGGAAATAAAGTATGGCCGTTTTTCCCCGAAGAGTAATCAAGGGCATGCACATATTCAGATTTCTTCGATTCTTGCTCATCAGCGGAGAAAAGGAAATACAGTGCCAAAAACTCGATCCAGACTTCTTGGCCAAACCATCGGGTTGGTCCTGGGGGGCTCGCTCATCTTCCTTTTCCTGTTAGCCGGAGCAGGCATCTATGTCTTTTTCGACTATGTAAAAGATTGGCGTATCCAGAGAGCCAGCCAAACAGCGCCGGTGGAAATTGCCGACCATGGTCTGTCCCACGAGGAAGTCGGGAAGCTCAAGCAACGAGTAGAGGAGTTTCTTAATGGAGATCGCCTTGACTCAACACCCAATCCCCTAAAAATCAGCGCTGAGGAGTTAACCGCGCTGGTGGGACCGCCTCTTCCTCATGATCCAGCTTCAAGAATACGATTCGAGATCGATGATGACGGCCTATTTATCAGGGGCAGTCTTTCCCTGGCTGATTGGGGTTATTCTGGGCGATACCTCAACGCACGTTTGTGGGTATTCATCGATAAAGTGAGTGGAAGGTTTCGATTTAAGCTGGCTGACATCAAAGGGCATGAGGACGTGTGGATCAGCGGAAAATCTTTGCGAGCCCTTCAGGTTGAAAACCTCACAGGGTACGCCTATGGGCACCCTCAATTGTCGCCCATTCTTCTACATACTGACCACATCGAATTGCAGGATCACGCCATCGTATTTATTCCTCAAGACGTCTGAGCATTACACGAAATAACACTCAATCGTTTTGATCAGAGACTTCCCTGCCCATCCGGTTTCTCCGCGCCTACCGTGCGGCAACCCGAACATTTCCAAAATCTTATGCAGCAAAAATTTAATGTTCGAAATAGGTTTTTGTGGCTCAGTCTCGGTAGTTTTTTATTGATTATGAAGCCGCGTCTGATTACCCCTTACCTCGCCATGCCTGCGATGAGAGATCAGGGGGCCTGACCAATCAAGATTGGCCAGGCTTTGCTCATGTGAACCACAGTCTGAGTGCTAAGCTCTATTGCAATCTTCAGTAGGTGCAGATAGCTCGGCTCTAAAAAACGTCTCCACTTTCACAGGACTGTGTCACCGAATTCCCGGTTGGGTCATATGTCAAACTTCCCTCACCAACGGTGACCCCGGTAACCTCAAAACACCATTCCCCTCCACCCCGAGCTGTATTAGAAGAGATAGTAGCTTGTCCACTACTATTGGTAAGGCCTTGGAGACCAACTTCATTGGTTTTCCCGGTGAAATCTCCGGTGACGGTAGCCCCGGTAACGGGGTTTCCGGCATCATCCTGGATGGTGACCACCGCTCTGCCCCGTTTATCGCCTCTTCCCAAATTCTGTTTGGTCACCACAATATCAGAGACGCTCATCTGGGTGGGATCGATGGAATCGTTCACCGTAATGTAGGCTTCCTTCGATTCCCCGTCAGACCCCGCGCTGTTCGTGGCCGTCAACGACACGGTATAGATACCAGCAGTCGTATAGGTATGAGAGGGGTTCTTGTCCGTGGAGGTTCCCCCATCGCCAAAGTCCCATGACCAGGATGTGGGGTTCCCGCTTGAAAGATCAGAGAAGTTTACCGTCAACGGTGCATTGCCTAGAGTCGTGTCACTGGTAAAGTCAGCTATGGGTACCTCGCTGACCGTGATATAGGCCGTCTTGGTTTCCGTATCATTACAACTACTACTGGACACCGTCAGGCGGACGGTATACGTTCCCGGGGCCGTATAGGTATGTTCAGGATTTTGAGCATTCGAGGTATTCTCATCTCCAAAATCCCAGGACCAGGCATTAACCCCGCTACCGGTAGACATATCGGTAAAATTCACAACCAAGGAAGCAGTCCCCGAGGTTGGAGAGGCACTAAAATCAGCGGCAATATCGCACGCCACCCCGCAGCCGGCCGCCGTCAGAGCCATATGGGCATTGGCGATCCCCGAACCGAGATCCCGGCTATCGAAGTATTGTATGACGTTGGCATTATCAAGGATCAGGTTGGTTTTATCTTGCCGGCTGAGACCCGAATCACACGATTCAAGAAGAGCAGCAATCCCGCAGACGTGGGGAGCGGCCATGGATGTGCCGCTCATCGAAGCGATGTAGTGATTGTTAGGGTCCGAATCGCTCGGGCTGCGGTAAGTGCTCACAATATCGACACCCGGAGCGGCCACATCCACCCAATCCCCATGGTTGGTGAAACTCGCCCCATGACCATTGATGTCCGTGGCGGCCACGTTCATTACCCCGGCCTTGGTTCCCAGGAAATCTGCACTGCTCGAATTACTGTTGCCGGCCGCAGCAATAACCATTACATCATGGGCCAGGAGGTTATCCACCGCCGCATTCAATCCGCCGGAGTTGGACGACCCCCAGGAACAATTCACCGCCGCCACATTGTGCCCCACAGCCACCAGGTCAGCGAGATAATTCATGGCTTCGGCGGCCCAATCCATCCGGACCACACCAGTAGTTACTCCACGATATTGCGCATGGTATCCGATCCGTAACGGCACGATTTTCACACCGTTCCCGCTACCACTTCCGCCAGCAATTCCTGCCACAAGTAAATTGTTATTCGTAATGGCTCCGACAGTCCCACTGACATGGGTTCCATGCCCGTTGGTATCGTCAGGATCATTGTCAGCCCCGGAACAATCCTGGTCGATACAGGAGACCCCAAACCCGCCGGCGCTGCTGACAAAGTCCCATCCGATCGTATCATCGACGAATCCATTATTATCGTCATCTTCTTCATTTCCCGGAATTTCGCCAGTGTTGATAAAAATATTTCCACCAGCGAAGGGATTCCCGGGACCCCAGGGCGCACTATCCCCCCCTAGATCCCGATGGAAATAGCGGGTGCCACTATCCAATATGCCCACCAATACAGAAGAGTCTCCAGTTTCTGAATCCCAGGCCGTATTGGCTTCAATACCGTATGGACCTCGGTAGTGCCATTGATCATATGGGAAACTGGGATTGGGGGAGTTTTCGTAATAAGGATCGTTGGGCGCAAGGGTCATAGTATGGATGCCGATTTTTTCGACATGATCGACATGAGGATTCCCCTTAAAGGCGTTCAGGGCTAAATTCAAATCTCGTCCGGGTTTTAAGAGCACTTTATAATGCCCGGTGAGGTCAACAAATTTAGAAGTTGCCGTCTGGGCTTTGGCATTTGGAAATTGTCGTTGAAACCGTTGAACGCCATATTGATTCATGAGCCCGTCAATCGAAGGCAGATTCACTTCCGGCCTTCCACCCCGTCCTTGTGTCACGCTGACGTTTTTCCTGGACTCCGGTGAGAACACGACAATAAACTCATTCTCCACATATCCCAGGAAGCTAGGGAGATTTTGAGGAGGCACGGTCACGGTGTTCTGAGCAAGAGCACCAGGAGTCATGAAGAAAAGGAAAACAAGGAAATGGAAACCGAACAGGGCATAACGATTCATCACGTTCATGAGTAGTGTCCTTTTAATTAAGTTGGGGGTAAACCAATTTCACAGGACCCCTGGTAACAACATTGATAATCTACGGATATAGTGAGCTTTTATCGGCATAATTCCCAAAAAGGTGATTTGGCAGGTTTTGGAAAATCCCGCACTGTTGTTCTCCGGAATGTTCATTTACTATGTCCCAGTCATTGATAAGACGAGGGGCGCGTAGAACCTTACATTGATATTTAGCAAAAGATGGACCGCACAAATACTCTGGCCGGTTTTTAATTCAACCCGTCCACCAACCATTCGAATTTAAAAGAGAAAATGGGGAGAGACCCAGTGAAATGTCCGCAACGGCCGGAGGAAGAAAAGTCAGGTTGCGATACCAGGCATGTAAAATTTACCCATGACCTCATACAGACAAACTGGAGGAAAAATCACAAAACAACTTAATGTGCCAGGAAGGCTTATTAATTGTTTTTAACGGAACTGATGACTTCTGTAATTGTTTCCGACAGGCACAGCTGCTTTTAGGTTTTTAACATTTGCCCAACACCTTTCTGCACCTTAAAAAAGAATCCCCAAACATTCTCCTTGGCCCTGAACGGACAAACACGTGCAATGAAGGGGAGAACTTTGCCTTGAAGTTTTTCCTTCTTCGATTAGCGAACGGCTATCTTTTTATGGGAAGTTAAAGAGAGACCAAGAAAGATGGCGCAATTGCATTAACGTTACTCCAAGGTTTTAGTTCAGAGTTGCACCCCTAAGATTAACCATAATTACATCTGATTTTATCTGTCTTACTGGTTTTCTATCTTGCTCTTGAATTTTCACCCCACTCCCCAAAAGAAAACCTTTTAACAACAGTTGTTGACAGTGCAGGAAATTGTCGGTGTGCGTTTAACGCCTCACCTTCCCTCTTATGAGTGGCTAAGCCATCACGGAGAATCCACAAGCATGAAGCGTAACAAGAAACAAAGCGTCACTCGTTAAATTTTCCTACCTCCCTGTCGAACATTTTTTCACCTCCTTTGCCTCACTCCTCTGTCTTTTTTTTCTTCTTATTAACCGTTTCTCCCAAATGCATCAATCTCGTCAGAGACTTTCGTCGAAACAATTTCCAGCTAGAGCACAATGTATCTTCCGCTCTTCACCAGTGACGGTCAAAGAGGAAAAACGAATCCCAACATCAGACAGTAAGTTTAGAGAACTCCACATGATCCGGAGAGGTGGAATACTCTTTGCTCTATGTGATTTGCCTTGGCACGGGAGAAAGAAATGGCAATGGGAAACCATAAACCAAAGGGGGATGTCATGCGACTGAGTTACTGGACAATTACATTGTTAGCTCTATTTGCTGTCGGATGCCAATCAACTGGAGGATGGCATGAATTCGGTCGAAAGGATGGTCCTCCGACCATTACGCATCTTCGACCTTCAATGCCTTCTTCTATGTATTCCAAAAAGAACCAATCACGCCGATCTCAATCTCAGCTTGAGCCCCTCTCGGAGGAAATCAAAGAGGTGAGAATTTTGCCACCTGAAATACTTTCACCTGAATCACGTAATGGGAACCTCACGACAAACTCAAAAGACTCAGGGAAAGTGAAGCCCTTTCCTACCGTGTTCTTTCATCTGGACAGTTGGGAGATCAACACTGAAGTCCAAGAACGACTGAGTGCCACGGCTAAATGGATGGATCGGTTCCCTACGACCGCGTTACGAATCGAAGGACATACTGATGTTCGAGGAACGGAAAGCTACAATATGATCTTGGGTGCCAAACGTGCCAAAGCCGTCAAGCAATACCTATCAGACTTAGGAGTCCCTTCCCAGAGATTGGAAACCGTTTCTTACGGGAAATTGTTAATGGTGTGTGATGTCGATGATGAGAAAAACTGTCATCAATTCAATCGCCGCGCAGAAATGATGGTCCAATAAGGAGTTATGAGATGCCCATCGAAGACAACATGAAGATTATCACCCTAGGATTGGACAATTGGATTGTCAAAGAAGAAGATGGGCACTATTTTCACCGACCGGAAGGGGAGTATAGAGAGTGGCGACCGGGCATTCCCCCGGGGACTATTGACTCCGAAGTGGACTGGGCCTTTCGTCAATGATCATTCTCCCTGGCGCTCACGTGATCTTGCGAAGAATTCTTTGATGGAACCTTTGATACCTCATATCTGACAACTTCTTCATACTCGAGAAATACCCGACCCCAAAGCCTCATCTCCTCGAACGGGGGTGAGGCTTCTTTCATTTACTCGCTTTCCTCAACCGTTACCACAAGCTCTTGCCTTTACGAGGTGATTTTCAATACTCATTCACAGCTCTATCAGAATTCGCTCATTTAGAAAGAGAGAAAGCTTCATATTAGATATATAAAGAAAACTGAACGTTTTCCTGTCATTTCTGTGTTTCACAAACACTTCCTTCGGTTTTGGTTTTTCAGCATGGCAAGAAAATTTCCATATTGCCGAGCAGAACACAAGGTAAAAACCTGCCTTCCTCTTGCAGGTTCATGAACACGTTCAATACGAAAGGTTGGATTAGCATCATTCAGGTTTCAGTCAAATGAAATAATTTCGTTTAGATACGATCTGCATTCATTAGGAGAAAATTCAATTTTATCGATTTACATGGTCGTTCATCACCATTAACGAATACTGGAGGTCTCACGTGTTTAATCCCCTCATTAAACCCATTCCTCTTCAGATTCTGTTCATGCTCCTCATCCTACCTGTTACGCCGGCCTGGGCGGCACTGGACAACAAGGGAACCGATTTTATTCTTGGGCTTTTGCCAAACATCAATGCCCAGAATACCATTGAATTGCATCTCATCAGTGAAGTGTCGACTTCCGTCACTGTCGAATATCCCGTCAACGCTCCTACCTTTACCAGTACGGTCGAGGTATCCCCTGGAACCACCACAGTTGTGTCCATACCCAATACAGCGTCACAGGGGTGGACGGCTGGAAGCGTGGGGAATAATGCTCTTCATGTTTTTGCTGCCGAGGAGTTTGTCGTTTACATGTTCAACCGCGGGCTGAATTCAAGAGACACGGCTCTTGCTCTCCCCGTGGATACCATGAGTACCTCTTACCGGGTCCTCAGTGCTCCGCCTTCACAAATCACCCACCAGGACCGCAGTCAATTTGTGGTCGTTGCCGGGTTTGACGAAACGGAAGTGACTATCACTCCCACCAGACCAATAATCGGCGGGTTTTCCCAGAACATTCCCTTTACCATTACTTTAAATAGAGGAGAGGGGTTTTTGGGGCAGGGCACGACCTCCGGTACTTTCGGAGATCTTTCTGGAACTCTTATTCAGGCTACTCGGCCTGTGGGGATGACTAACGGCAATACCTGCGCAAATATTCCCCAGAATGTTTCCTTCTGTGACCAGGTTTTTGAGGTGGCCCATCCGATGGCAACCTGGGAACACTCCACCTTGGTCGGAACTCTCCCTCAACGACCAACCGGATCCGTTTATCGGATCATCGCCTCTGAAGATGAGACCCACGTGACTCAGGATGGAGTGGGATTGACTGAGTTGGATGCCGGACAAGTGTTCACCACACCTCAACTACCTGGTAATCATATTTTTGAAGCAGACAAACCGATTTTTGTTACGCAATTTATGACGAGTGGAAATGCAGCAGGGGCCGTTAATGGTGATCCATCCATGGCCAATATGATCCCTTGGGGTCAATATTCGTCCGATTATACCTTTTCGACCGTCACAGGATTTCCCTTCAACTTTTTAAATATCATCGCCCACAACGACGACTTAGCGACAATGCTATTGGATGGTTTTCCTCTTGGCGCCGAAAGTTTTTCACCCATCAGTGGCACCGACTTCTCTGCCGCTACATTTCCCCTGGCGGAAGGCCAACATACCACCTCCTCTCACAAGGGTCATGGTATCACGGTGGGAGGAATTGACACATTGGCCTCCTACCTACACCCAGGTGGGATTTTGTTCCCCAACGACGGTCAACCGGACGTTTGTGATGTCAATGGGGATGGAAAGATTGATCTTACCGATGCGACGTTAATCTTTGCCGCCCGCGGGAGTAAAGCTGTAGGGTCAGACGATCCCCGAAACCCCAGCAAGAATCACATGATTACAGGTCAAGATGTAAGAATCTGTGACCTGAAAATTCCTATGCCTAAGGAGGATCTGTCTTTTTCCCGTCGTCGATCAGTCCGTTAACAATACTCGGAGAAAATCTCAACTCGCATCTAGAAGGCGATTCGGAGCAGGTTCGGTAAACTAAACCTTCTTTCGCCGATTCTCCCACTAAGTTGTTCACATAAAAGCTTTTTACCGATCCCTTGCCCCCCCCGATTCTGCCATATTGCCGGTAGGATGCCCTTCCCCGTTGAGGCCAGCCAACACGAAGCGACGGTGAAGGTCATTACATCTCGCTATCCCTCCTCATGACGTCTGCTGTTCCACATAGCCCCCTTGAACCGGTTGAACTCACCTCCCGACGAACTGTATAAGAGTCATGCCTTTTTAATTACCCCCAAACCAGGAGGCACCTATGAGGGCCCTTATTCGTTCCTGTGGCCAGACATCCTTCATATCCCTGTTGATGATGACCCTTTGGCTGGGATTCGGTCTAACCCCCCCTGCGGCTTCTGCTGCGGAATACTCTACTCCCATATTTGGGGGTTCTGGGGGTAAGTATTCGTATAACCTAGATTGTGGGCGCGGTGCCGTTATTACGGGGTTGGTATTTAAAAGCGGGTCTTATGTTGATGCAATCGGTGTCCTTTGTCGGAAAGTCAATGCGAGTACGGGGAGATTAGGAGAAGAATTTACCCGAGGACCCAAAGGAGGGTATGGAGGTACCCCAAAAGAACGAAAATGTCCATCTGGTGCTGTCATAAACAAAGTCAAAGCGCACTATGGAGCCTTTGTGAATTTCTTTGCAACGACTTGTTATGTCTGGGACCACAGAAGAAAACGCCCGGGATCCATATACAAGGACCAAAATGGAAGAGGCGTTTACCCGAGAGCAGGGTCACCTTGCAGTTCCATCGACTTCGGTTGTAAACGGACCGAGCATTTTACCTGTCCAAGCGGAAAAGCAGGAAAAGCCGTACGGGGTCGCTATGGAGGTTTTATCGACAGCCTTCGTTTTGTGTGCGATGCCTGGGATCAATAGAGGTTCGTCAGTGCTCAGAAGTCCGAGGCATGAGATGCCGCCTAAATTAATTCGAACTTTTCGCTAAAAATCAAAGGGGAAAGTTTTTTCTACCCTCGAGCAAGGGTCCCTTAGTAGCCCTTAATTTAAGGAACGCCTATAATATCGCCACCACGTTTTTCTCAATCCCCCAGAAAGGGAAAGACTATGCATCGAATCGCCTTAATCAGTCTATGCATTCTCTACGGATGGCTTCTTCCTTTTAGTCTGTTGGCAGATGCGGATATTCCTCCCGGTCCTACCATTACCCTAGAAGAAGCCGTTCATTATTTGACCCCCGGGGGGGAAGATGTCGTGATTGAGCCAGGGACCTATCACCTCGAAGCCGCCGAAGAATGGTTGCGGTTCATATCTGGAGGACGGCAAGAAGCCCAACTCATTGAGGCGGAAGCCATCATCCACGAGGAGGATTTAAACACCCCGGCAGCGCAATCGGTGCCAAATAAAGAGAACGATCAGCATGTGGTGCGACTGTTCCTTCCCGATGGAAGCGGCCTTGAGGCCATCGGTTCCTACAGTGGACTCCGCTCCCGTGGCGTACGACGGACAGCCCCAAAAAGGATGAGAGTCAAACGCTCTGCAGCGACCACCATGAATGCTGAACCTGGTTTTCAAATGAGTGGTTCAACGAATAAGACGATGAGGGGAAAAACGGTATACGAATGTATCGCTACTTGCTTGAGCACCGATAAATTCTCCTGCAAAGCCATGGACTACAATCGTTCGACCGGAACCTGCCGGCTTTCAAATCAAAAAGGCAGAGGGGAAAAAAGTTCCACGCATGATTACTACGCCGTCTCAACCGCCCCTGTTTTGTCAACCTCAAAGAGTAAATGCTGGTCCGGTGCCGAGAAAGATGGACTGTTTTGCTACAAAAAATGTAAAGCCGGATACAACGGACGCGGCCCAGTATGCTGGAAACGATGCCCCTCAGGTTATAAGAACGATGGAGCCACATGTCGCAAGAATCCCATCATTAAAAAGCGCGCTTCCTACGGTCGCGGAGTTGGCAAGCCAATGGGCTGCGGGAGTGATCGGGAGAAGGATGGCGCGTTGTGCTACAAGAAATGCAAGTCCAGCTACAATGGAGTCGGTCCGGTGTGCTGGCAACGGTGTCCTTCCGGTTATAAAAACGATGGAGCCTTCTGCCGGAAGCCCGTTCATATTTTCGGGAAAAAAAGCTATGGGCGCGGTCGGGGCACTGTGTTAAGAAAGAACTGCAAGGGCGATTGCGAAAAAGACGCCGGTCTCTGGTACAAGAAATGTAAAACGGATTACAACGGACGGGGGCCCGTGTGCTGGCAACGATGTCCCTCCAGCTATAAAAACGATGGAGCCACATGTCGGAGAAAGGGAGATGTCTTCGCGAAAAAAAGCTATGGACGCGGAGCGGGCAAACCCCTGAATAGTTGCCCATCCAGCCAAGAAAAGGACGCAGGGCTTTGTTACAAAAAATGCAAAACGGGTTATAAAGGGGTCGGGCCTGTCTGTTGGGGGTCATGCCCAAAAGATTACGTGAACGATGGCGCGACCTGTCGGAAAAGGGGAAAGATTATCGCCAAGAAAAAATATGGCCGTGGTGCGGGATATCTTCAACGGGGAAATTATCAGCGAATCTTTAAGCGGTATATACGGGATCATCATCGAATGAACCGGATTGCCGGGAAGCCTTTGACGAGTACGGAAAAACAGGCTTTACGACAATGGTATCCTGATTCACTCCTTGACCGAGTCAGGATTGTGGACCAAGCTGGAATGACGGGTGCCTTCAACTTTTCAGCCAGTGCCACCACCTATGGCCATGACCTCGTAGTGGTTCGGAAAGGACGACGCAGTATCGGTCTGCTAAAGCACGAAATGGTCCATGTGTGTCAGTACGAAAAACTTGGACGAGATGGATTCGCTAAAGAATACGCCAACCAATATGTAGACAATGGATACGACTATAACAGCATTCCCTTCGAAGTGGATGCCTTTCATTTTGCGGACGAAACGGACCAGCACATCAATACCTACAGAGGCAAAAACGGTCGGAGAGGTTACGCATATTCAACCTGCAAATAACAAATGGAACTCAGGAATTGCACTACGCCTGTATTCAATTCAAGGGTCGTGCTGCCGAGGAAGAGGGGGAAGATGAAGGAATGATAATGATTTCTCCCTGCATGATGGGGTGGAGAACGCAATAATACGAATACCGTCCAGGAGGAAGCCCGGAAAGCCTGTATACTTCACCTGGGCGCAGGACACCCGTATCAAACCGGCAGGGTCCGGAATGTCGACACCCGTCATGCGTCAGGGTGTGAGGAGAGGACGTCGCATTGAATACCTGTATCATGTTCCCGCCGGGGACCACAGCTTGGGCCGGGGAATAATAGGGTGCATCGTAGGCCATTGAGACTAACGTAGTTTCTGAAGAGGAGGTCGCGAACGCCATATCGATCCCACTAAACAGAACAACAATGAGAAACACTATAACCCTAAAACAAAAGAATACCCGGGTTACATTACTGGTGCGCATAATCCCTCTCCGACGTTTCTCTCACCCGGCCGATTGTTCACTTCCTCTCAACATTTCACTGACAACCTATCTTTTCCCCGCATAAAGATTCCATGACATTTTATGGGTGAACGAATAAACATTTCATAAACCCCATTCGACCATTCCCCTTTCCTCGCACCCTACCAGCATCTGGACCCTTGGTAGCCTGGCCCTACCGTGCATCATACTGAGTGGGGAAAAGGTTAAAATTGGCTGCCATTAGGCAATCGTCCCTGGAGCTTTGAACCTATTACATCATCCAACCAGGGATATAATCCCAATGTCTATTATTAGAGTGGTTTTGGTAGAATCGTCTACCCCATTCATAAGAGATTCTTCACAGCATGACCGCCAACACCCCCAGGGAATCGGATTGGGTGCTGTTGATAGACCCCAACCCCGACGTCCAATTAGCTCTGACCGATTTGCTCGAGGCGAAGGGCTACCGAATTCGTTGTGCATCGACTGGACTGGAAGCCCTGAAGGCCATAGATGAAGGGCCTCCCTTTGCCACCGCCCTGCTCGATCTGACCCTACCGGACATGGAGGGGATCGATCTCCTTAAACTCATTCCCACCTATGACCCTCACATCCCGATCATCGTCATCACTGGCCAGGTTGAACTCGATCGGGAAATTCGGGCGTTCCACCATGGTGTTCTTGCCTTTATTCGAAAACCGTATCACGGGGAGCAAGTCCTCGCCCTGCTAACCCGGGCAGTAGAAGTCAGAAATCTTAGTGCTCATCTGCAAGAAGTCAAACAGGAGCTGAAGTACACGGAGGAACAATTCCGATTAACCATTGATCACATCAAAGATGGAGTATTTCATCTTGACCTCACCGGAAAGATTAGTTGGGCCAACCGCCAAGGCGCCGATCTCCTTAACCGTCCCTACCACACCATTATCGGACAGACGTTTTTTCATTGTCTTTCTCCCCAAGCCGGAGGAATGATCGAGACCTGGTTGGGTAACGTTCGGGTTGACCATTCAGCACATGATACGAGTGAGTTTACGATCAAAAGTCGCCAGGGAAGAGAAAGATGGATCGAGATTACGGCAAGTAATATCGTCCGGGACGGAACGGTGTGCGGTCAGATTTTAATCGGACGGGATATCACGACACGCAAACAACAGGAAGCACTCCTCGATACGATCTATCAAGCCCAATCACAATTTCTTGGGTCCACTCATCACTCAGAAATGTTCGAAAATCTTCTCCAAAACCTTCTTATCCTCACGCAAAGCGAATATGGATTCCTCGGAGAAGTCCTGTCTACCAAAGAAGGTCACCCATATCTCAAGACCCAAGCTATTTCCAATGTGGCTTGGAATGCCGAAACGCGGGAGATGTATGAACAGTTTGCCCCAAACTTGGAGTTCTTTAACCTACACACATTATTTGGGGCCGTCATGACGACCGGCGAACCTGTCATCACTAATGATCCCATGAATGATGTGAGAAGTGGAGGACTCCCCAAGGGTCATCCCTCACTCGATGCCTTTCTCGGCCTACCGTTTTATTATGGTGAACAATTAGTGGGCATGGCCGGAATAGCCAATCGACCAGGAGGGTACGATGAGAAGATTATCGCCTACTTACAACCATTACTCATATCCTGTGGAACCCTGATTGAGGCCTTCCGAAATCGATAAACTCTTGCAGTTGCAGTAAAATAATTGACATGTCCACAGAGACAAACCTATCAAAACATTTGACAGCAAGTTCAGCATCCTTTAGAGAAATACCCTACTGTTCAATCCGTAACGTCCAATGATTACAAACGCGATCTTTCTCATTTTGGTTATTTCAGGAATTGCGACCATGGGAGCGATCGGAATGAGCTTGGCTCCGACTTTCCTTCTCCGACAGATATTTCAAGTCCGGACTCCTAGTCCCGTCACCCTCTTGTTAGCCCGTCATTGGGGTCTGTTGATTTTTTTGGTTGGGGCACTGCTAGTGATCAGTGCCTATGATCCATCCATACGAGAACCGGTTCTTATCGTGGCGGCTCTGGAAAAAACGATTTTTGCCGGACTGATCTTCATGAATTCCGCAAACACTATGAGCCTAGCCAAAATCCTGGCTTTGGCTGACACGTTTTTCGCCATTTTGTATGTGTTGTATTTGTTGGGATACTAGCCTCTCCTCCCCCTCCACTTTTTTCTTTTTCATTTGACAAAATGTGAAAGGCTGGAATACGAATATGGGTCAGCCATTTCCGCTTTAGGTTGCCAAAGCCTCCATTTCCAGAAGGCTTTCAAGAGCTTGGCTATGATAATTCTCCAACCTCACACTCCCTTCGGCAAGGGAGCCCATCGCGCATGCTTCCGACATCCTGAAGATGCTGAGAAATGCATAAAAATCCCGTTTCCTCACAATGAAAAAAAGGACCAACTCGAGCAGTCGTACTATGCCCGATTGACCAAACGAAAGATTTCATGGGCCATGCTGTCAAGATCATATGGGAAGGTCACGACCGATCGAGGAATCGGGTATGTCTTCGACCTGATTCAGGATTACGATGGAAGTATTTCCAAACCGTTGAACTATTACCTGTCAAAAAAGGGCTTACAAGACATTCCGGTCGAACATCTCTGTTCGGCCCTGGCTCGCCTGAGAACTTACTTACTGAATGAGGCCATCATCCTAGCCAATTTAAAACCCTATAATTTTTTGTATAAAAAAACCGGCCCTCAGGAAGGAAGATTCGTGATCATCGACAACGTTGGATATCATAATACCCATTTTCACCTGTGTGAACATTGGGATTGGTTTGCCAGGCTACGTATCAAAAAAAAATGGGACCGGTTTATCGCTGCCCTGCGACGACAATACCATGAGCATCATTCTTTCCTTCAAGCCCTGGAACGCATATGCTGATCTGACCTTCCCTAGGTCTTCGCCTTAATTTTTCAAATAGATGATGATCAGCACCCTCAAGGCAAGACCAACATCATATTACAGAAAAATTTCACATATTTCAGAAAAGAGGTATGGCTCAAATCATGGAGCGTTTCTTTCTCGTAAGCGAAAATACTATGGACGTTTCTTGATCTATTACCTTCCCTGAGATAATCTTGAGCCTTCTTTCAATTATTCACCCCTCTAGGCAAGTACAACCATTATCCCAGGTAGTAAGAAGGCCCTCATGATCACGAAAACCCCTCGTCCGTTATCGTCGCAGGCTTCAACCCTTCATCTGCTTTTGCCCTTTCTTATGGTGATGATAGGTTTCCTCTCGTTCACCGGATGTGCCAGCACCCCCGAGCGACACGCCCTTCCACCGGAACTGATGACTCAGGCAAGCATTCCCGGAATTCCCGAAGCACGTTTCTGGGGGGATGAATGGCCGAAATTTTCACAACAACGTTTTAATACTTTCACCGAAGCAGATTTTAATCGAGAGTTTTCCAGCATCTATGGCAAACCCCACCATTATTTAGCGATTTCGGGTGGTGGAGCCAATGGGGTCTTCGGGGCCGGCCTTCTGAAGGGTTGAACGAAAACCGGAACACGTCCGGAATTTACCATGGTGACCGGAGTCAGTACCGGGGCCTTAACCGCTCCGTTTGCCTTCCTCGGTTCTAATTATGATGAGCTCCTGGAAAAGGTCTACACCACAACCACCACGAAGGATGTTGCCGAGAAGAGAGGGCTTTTGGCCGCGGCCTTTGGCGACTCCATCGCGGATACCAAACCCCTGGCGGGCCTTATCGCAAAATACATCACCCCGGAAGTGATCCAAGCCATCGCACAGGAACATCAGAAAGGCCGCCGGTTACTCATCGGCACTGTCAATTTAGATGCCGGCCGTTCGGTCATTTGGAATATCGGAGCCATTGCCCAAAGCGACCATCCTCAAAAAACTCAACTCATCCATGACCTCATGCGTGCGTCAGCAGCCATCCCTGTGGCGTTTCCTCCGGTCGTCATTCCCGTAGAAAGTCAAGGCAGTCCGTATGACGAAATGCATGTGGACGGAGGCACGGGGTCTCAAGTGTTTGTGTACCCAGCTGCGATCGATTGGCGGAAAATCACCAAAAAGCTGAAAGTCCAGGGAGTCCCTCAAGTCTATGTGATCCGAAACTCGTTTCTGGACCCCGATTACCAAGGTATGATTCGGAACGTGGTCCCGATTGCCTCCCGGACCATCGACTCACTCATCCGTACTCAAGGCATTGGGGATCTCTACCAGATTTATACCCTGTGCAAACGGGATGGAAACGACTTTAACCTGGCCTATATTCCCTCTGACTTTATCGAAGAGCCAAGTGAAGGCTTCGATCCGATATACATGAAAAAACTTTTTGCCTTGGGGTATAACATGGCCGTGAAAGGTTATCCCTGGAAGTCCGAACCTCCAGGCTTTGCGACCCAATAGAAGCACATCAATACCTCATTGATTTTCAAAAACACACACCTGTTTAACTCAACCAGGAGTCAAGGAAGCTGCTATGGACTGGGATGGTCATTTCAGCTCCTCTCCTAACCTTTAAAGAAAAACCCATTTGACAATTACCCCCGATTTGGGTGTGATGGGGTAACAGTCATCACCCAATCGATTCTCGCCATTCTTGTGGTTTGGCCTTCCGAAATGTTGATGAGTCATACCTGGGGTTTGATTCTCTATCTCCTCTTTTTTCCCAGCCTGGTCCAGGCTGGAACATCCATTGAAGATTTACCCGATATTACGGGCGGGGTCATCCCGATCCTCACGTACGATATGCGTGGTGACGGCCAATTATCCACTGGGGGACACTTGAGCTCTCGAGGGGAGATGTTCTACACCATGAAGGTTAAGAATCAATCAGGTGATCCCATAAAAATGAAAAACGATTTTCTGGGGAACAAATGCCCATCGTACCGTTTCCAGGCATGAAGCTTCCCTCCCATGTCTACCAACTCGGCAAAGATCTTCAGGGACAGCTTACGGAATTAACCCAGCCGGCTCGAGCGAACCCTGATTGGCTAACTCCCTAAGATCATTCTTCACTTCATGGGTTTACGGAAATCACCCCACAGACTCTTCTTCCATTTTCCTCCAACGTCTTTGGGGCATACGTAAATTTTCAGCGTTTCCCTGGGCTTGCCGGATGAGTTCGCGAATGTAGGCAGGATGGTATTGTTCGAATATTTCCTCCCTGTTGAGCCTTCGAACATCACTCACCCTCAAACGTTCTTGGAAGTCCACGACACCACTTTCCTTCAATAGTTGAACCATATCAACATGCCGAAGATGAGAAGCTGCGAGTTCCAAGGCGGGAGAAGAAGAGTCCAGTAGTCGGACATTCTTTTTGAGCGAAGAAGGGAGAGCGGCCAATTCGAATCCTGCCCTTTTCGTTTGCTTGTTCGATGGATGAATCATATCGACTCCTTGTGGTTAACCAATACGTGAACCTCTCCCGTCGTCCACGGACTATTCGATAGCCCTTTCAACGAAAAGATAATGGACCCTTGTGTGGAATCCGAGTCATTGATGTTTGGTGTCTGTAACGATTTCGTGGAAAACGGAATTCGGAGGGGGACTGGGATTGAATTGTTACGTGCAATCGCCTGATACCTCAAAAGTAAGGAGAATGTCCTCAACGGACGTCCTCACAAAAGCAGACAGGGATATTGAATATTCCTAGGTTATTCGTGGAGAAATTGTGGTACCGTGCGATATTTTCTCAAATTCACCGAAGAAAAGATGAACCGAATCCATGCTTGTCACGACTCACTAGGGAACACCAAGAATCTTCAACTCATTTCTCCTTACTCAAGAAAGGAGCCATTCTCATGAAATCCCTCTCACCAAAATGTCTATGGATGATTTTTACCTTCGGCCTCCTCATTGCATTCAATGCGAACGTCTGGGGGCAGGAATCCTCCGACCCTATGTCTTTCCAGTTAAACAGACCGGTTCATTTTCTTTCCCCGGAAGGTACGAATATTCTGCTGAGAACTGGGACCTATTCTGTGGCATCTTACGACCAAGGGCTACAACTCACCCCAGCCACGGGGAATGCCTTTCTCATCGGGGCGGCGCCATCTACACACGAAGAAGAGGTCGAATCTCCTATCGTCGTTTCTCTAGAAGGGCAGGAAGGCGAATTTTCAGACATGCACATGGTGATGTTGCTTCTGCCTGGAGGGCAGAGCTGGGAAGCCGCGGGATCATACAGCGGTGTGAGAGAACGGGCTTTGCGCTTCAAACGAATTTCGAAATTTAAAAGAAGGTCGAAATCCAGGATCAGACGAACCATTCGCCGATATCGGCCCTCTCGCCGCACTCCTCGCCCTATAACGGTGAAAGGGAATCGATTATCTGGTCTCTGGATTTTTGAAGAATCGGTTTCGAAATTTAAATCTGCTACGAAGTCTCGAGGGAAATGGATTTGGCCCGGAGTCTATGATGTCTCTCCCAAGTTAACCCATGTCACGTGGGTCCTCGATCAACCAACATCTACCATTAAAAAAATCATCGCCAAACAGGGATACGGGTTTGAGCTTCGGTTGAACCAAAAACTGCTCAAGCAGGGGCCAGATGGGCAATCGGGGGATTTCTATGCCTATCTCATCGGAGGAGAAAATGATGGGCAAAAAACCTGTCCTCAATCGAAGATGTGTTTGGGGACGACCATCAGT
Source organism: Nitrospirales bacterium (assembly GCA_965223275.1). Lineage (GTDB taxonomy): Bacteria > Nitrospirota > Nitrospiria > Nitrospirales > UBA8639 > Nitrospira_E. Next base: position 2,387,935 of record OZ244992.1, on the reverse strand, counting down.
TACCTACAGTGGGACAATGTTCAACCACCCTGGACCCTGGAACTGACCTATTGGAGACATCAGATCAAAGCCACCGCGGGAAAGAGAAGTTATTTGCGAATGCCGGGAAGCCATGAACCGTTAGTCAGAGAAAAACCTCCTGCGAAAACCAAAGTGACCGGGGTGATTTATCCCAATGCAACATCAGGCAAAAGTTATTTCACCCATAAGGTCTACCCCATCTTTAAACACGAACGTTGCGTTTCCTGTCATACCTTAGGCAGCAAAAGCATGCTTATGGAACGACATGGGGGACTATTGTCCGAAAACGATATTCAGGAAGTGGAAGGACATGTGGGAAAAAATTATGCGTGTGGAGGCGGGTGTCATGTTGTCGTCCCCGAGACCACCCAACCGGTCAATGGCGTCCAATTCTACGACACCGAATGGAAAACCCCGAATTTCGATATCGGCATCGATTGGCGAGGGAAATCCGCACAGTATATATGCCAAAAGGTAAAATCCACGCTCCCCACCCTTGAAAAGAAACGGAAACATTTATTTCATGATTCCCGTATTGCCTGGGCAGTCGTAAGCGGCAAAGTGCCTTTAGGTCGACCGACTCTTCCCACCGTTCCCCCAGGAGACTACTTCAAATTTCGAAATTTACTGGAATTGTGGATTCGGTCGGGTTCACCCTGTCCGAAATGAATACCCGCCGATTTACTCCGCAGAAAAGATTTTTCCTGCCTACTCAGTATCCCATGGGCTAGGGGAGTTCCCTTAGCCCAAGGAGTTTAATCCCTCGTGATATGGGACCTTCCCCTCCAAAATGTGAATTGACAAAGCCGGATAGAGTACGGTACCCAAGATTGATTGACCCCAGGGAAGGTAAACCGTAGGATTTCCGGGCAAGGATGGCCCTAACTATTATAGCTCGCATCTGAAGAGAGTTAGATTAAGGAGGCCCTCATGTCGTGGAAATTACCCCCTCATCTTCCTGTCTTGCTTTTTCTCGCTACGCTCCTTTCCATCCCAGCCATGCTTCAGGCCCAAAGTATCGTGCTCATTACCTTCGCCGTGATCAGCGTTGGAGAGGGTGAAGCCGGGGAAATCCTTTGGGTTGACTCAACCCCCAGTTCTCAAGAAATGAGGACCTTTCAGGCTTGGCTCACTTTACAAAAAGGGAGTCCGAGTGCTTCAAGCTGCCAACAGACCGTTCAAGTGCCCGTGACGCCCACCCCTGGGCTGAATGGTCTCACCATTTATAAGGATGGCACGCAATTGTTTGTTAATGACGCTATGGTTCTGGATAACCTGGATCCATGCTTTAATGGTCCGACACGACTCGTGTTTCACGTCAGGGCTCCCCGCTCCGCGGCTCCCCAAACTACCAGCGGACAGGACCCCGTAGATCCGGACGGGCCTCGACTTGGTCTGCCTAATCTTGTGTACCAGGCGGTGGTTGACCGCGCCACCGGAGCCACTCGTGCCTCCGGACTCCTTCCTGGCACAGGATATCAATATGGGGAAACGGAGATTTTGGAGTAATCAAGTCATGACGAACGCTCGCATACTCCGCACAAAATACAGGGAAAAGATGGGGAACGGCATATTCGTTTTCTTCCTTTACCATTAAAGGAGAATCTCATGCGTGGGACAATCATTACCATCTTATCGACATTGATCATCATGATGATCATTCTGTCAGCAAACAACGCTAAAGCCCAAAGTCTAGGAGAGGTTTCGCTTGGCCTCGGCATCGTCGCCTTCTCCGAAGGAGAGGGGGAAACCACACAGATTCTGTTCGCGCAGAGGAATACTTCACCCGGCTCCCAATCCTCGGAAGATCCACTGACAGCCTTTCATTTCGGCATCCAAATCCAGGGGTTGAACGATCACACCTGTCGCCAAACCTTTGAAAAAACCTTGTTACAGCCTGAAATTTTCGGGCTACCCATGCTGAGTATTTCAAAGGGATTTGGTTTTATCACGGTTGATGATGGAAGGACTGTTGAAGAGCACCACATCCCCTGCATTGAAGATGGACGCATCGCCGTGTTGATTTTCGTTCCGGTCCCCACCGACCGGGTGGCGGAATTGGCAGCCAATCCTCAAACCGTCCCGGCTGGGGTTAGGATACCAAGCGCCTTCACCTTCGACCTCGCGGGGCCTAATGGGGAGACGCGAGCGGCGGCCAGTTATTGGGATTCAGGATTCGTGATCTTCGATGTGACTGATCCTGCCAATCCTTAGGAAAATAGGGAACAAAACTCTGAACAATCAACTCCGTTTCGGTACTGGATAAAGTAGGGCCTTATAAATAATAAGGAGATACACATGTTAAAGAAACTATTTACTCTTATTGCCGTCCTCGCCTTGGTAGGCGTGGCCATACAACCCGTTAAAGTCAAAGCCCAAGGTTTGGTAGAATATGCCCTCATCCTAGTCCTTGCTGTTGTCGGACCGGGGGAAACCGCGGAATTTCATTGGCTGCCCCAGGCGAATCAAGGCGACCCTCAGGTCCCTATCCTTACACCAGGGGATGACATCACCTTTACCATCGAGGTGAGTAATGTCGGGGATTCGACTTGCCCTTCAGAAGTCGTGACGACAACCGTCGAGTCTCTGTCGGGTCTGAACACTCTTGTCGTGGAAAAGATCGGGGAAAAGCTGACCATTAATGGCCAGGATTCATTCTTATCCGAAACCTGTAATTTTGATGCCCCCCGAACCGCGTATCAGGTGGGGATCCCCTTTCCTCCCGGATTAGCGGCCTCCGAGTCAACATCTGAGAGTGAAATCGCCCTACAGTTACCCCGGGCTCGAGTGCTCAGCTATGCCATCACTGGTCAAACCGGAGAAACTCGTGCCTTTACGGTTATCAACAATCATCTGTCATCTCGATTTAGTTCCACTCCGATTTTTTGAGCTATCAAGTTAATAACGGAAAATGAGATCCACATGTCAAAGAAACAATTGGTTCTCATCTCCGTTTTCGCCTTGTTAGACAGGACCGTCTCACCGGTCACAGTCAAAGCACAAGGTTTAATGGAAGCTGCCCTCATCTAGTCATCACGGCTGTCGGACCGGGAGAAACCGCCGAGTTTCATTGGCTGCCCCAGGCGAATCAAGGCGACCCTCAGGTCCCTATCCTTACACCAAGGGAAGACATCACCTTTACCATCGTGGTGAGTAATGTCGGGGATTCGAGTTGCCCGTCAGAAATCCTGATGACAACCGTCGAGGCCATGCCGGGTCTGAACACCCTGGTCGTGGAAAAGAACGGGGAAAAGCTGACCATTAAGAGAACCCCTATTAATTTCCCGCCATCCCTAATCCCCCACGTACACACCAGACCCCATAGAGCGTGTTTTTATTCGAGGTAAACACAATCCTATCGCTAAAACTCACAAACCACGCTTCCTTGGTGTTACCGATGTCCGTCGTGGCGGTCCAATAGGAGGTTGACTGAACCGTTGGAAAGGGATGACCGGCTGGCAAGAAGGGGGACAAGCCACTTGGGTCCAACAAGGTTGCGAGCTCCTCTCGCTGCGGCAACCTCCAACCTTTGCGTCCTTCTATCTCACGGTTGACACAATGAGAGACCGCTCCACCCCAGGTCCGTTTTCCATCCCGGTTCACCCCACCAGTATTATCCGGAAACCGCTCCCACATTTGCCCGGTTTCGTTATCCCGCACCGCTTTGGGATGACCATCCTTATCAGGCCAGAGACAGGTAAAGCGGCTGGAATTACAGCCCCTTCGATCTCCATCGGTTGAATTGAGTTGCTGATCCCACCTCTGATTGGATCGCGCCTGATTGGCTTCGATCTGTTCCAGCCGTTTGATGATGTCGGCCAGTGTCGATTGAATGTCAGTTGGGGAGTTTGACGGAGGAGTTTGAGCCAAAGCTGATGACATCAGGCAACATGCGAAGGCCGTGATAACCATCATCGCTTGCCTGCGTTTGACCTGCCGAAGCTTTTCCCAAAGTCCTTTGATTCCGCACCGATGTTTCATGGCGATCATTACGTTTCCCGTTTCCTCTTTTTGGCATGGCATAATATTATGAAAATTTTCGGGTATTTATTGCCGGTTAGACGTGACATCCCCCAACAAGACATGACGCCCCTTCAAGGTGAACATGAAAATGTAGCGCCTCTTTTCACCTTTCTGTCAACCCCTCTTTCTGACGAACAACTGACTCTAACTCCCAGAATTTTGACCCAACCATCAAGCTTACCCAGTTGAAATCCGAAAAGTATTCATACGGTATTAGAACAGACTTCAGGAATACCTGTATGCGTGAAAAAGAAATATTGACAGCAGTGCTCCTTACCACGCTCACCATCTTTGTTCCCATTCCGACACAGGCGGGCTTTGAGGAGGGAGTGGCAGCCTACGACCGTGGGGATTATGCCACCGCCCTTCAGGAGTTTCTCCCTCTGGCCCAACAAGGCCACATTAAAGCCCAGTTCAACATGGGTATTTTGCATGAGAAAGGTCAAGGCGTACCTCAGGACTTTCAAGAGGCCTATCGTTGGTATTATCTGGCTGCCTCACAGGGGGACGCCCCTACCCAGAACGTGTTAGGCCTGCTCTTTGAATTCGGTCAAGGGGTCCCTCAAGACTACGCCCAAGCTATTCACTGGTATGGTCTATCGGCGGCCCAGGGATTCGCGGAAGCCCAGTTTCACCTCGGGTTCCTCCATGCGAGTGGCTTAGGCGTGCCGCAGAACTTCACCGAAGCGGAGCGATGGTATCGGTTAGCCGCCGACCAGGGGCTGGCGGATGCTCAACACAATCTTGGCTACCTGTATCATATCGGTCAGGGGGGATTACCCCAGGATTTCGTCCAGGCCCACATGTGGTATAACCTCGCGGCGGCTCGAGGGAATGTGAATGCCGCCAGACTCCGTGACCATGTAGCCAGCATGATGTCTCCAGAGCAAGAAGATTTAGCCCAGCAATTAGCTCGCGACTGGCAACCGATTCCGAGCTCCTAGCCCACACCCTCCAACCCGCCAATTCTTCTCTCCTGCACTCGCTCAATATCAGCGTTTTCCGAGGAGTTTTTTTCTTTTTAATACGGTTCTTGAGCACCAAGACCCTTTCCTGAAATAACCAGACTCATGGAAAGCCTGTGACTCTTGACAAATATCCATCAAGGGGCGCAGAGTGATGATTCAATTCGCATCCCCCTCTTCCCTCTAATTTAAAGGAGAGTTGATATGAATAAAGTTTCCATCGTACTGTTCACTGGACTATTTCTTCTCGGATTGGTGAGCCTATCCTCCGCCGGAATGATGGACGATATGCTCAAGAAATCGGACGAAGCGACTCAAAAAGTCAACGAGGCCAATACCAAAGTTCAGGAAACCGGCAAAGCGGTCGACAGCGAGCAACAAAAAGCCATCGAGGCTCAGGATGCAGCAAAACAACAATCCGGAGATCTGTCCCAACAACTCCGGGATGCAGCCAAGGAAAAATCCAACGAAACCATCGATAGTATCGGAAGATAAATCATCCCGAGCCGATGGTACTCCCCGAGCCTCACGATTGGGACCCATTGCGCGCAATATCTCCTGGACGGCCTGCTCAATGAATATTTGAGCAGGCCGTTTTTTCTCTCGGCCATCACAGCTTTTACCATTCTCGGTTCCCCTCCAACATTTCAATATCTATCCTCTAGCAGCCCCTTCTCGACTCAATCCAGAGGTTCAAAGATCCCTGTTGCGTTCCAATCCTACTCGGGCGAAAATAGCCGCAATGACCGTTGAGCTCCATAATCAATGGCGGGCACTGTTCCATTTGCCTCCCTCCAACCTGATACTCCCTCATCATGTCTCAACACGTTTCCTCTAACTCCTTCACTATTCCTTTACCTGGAAATATCTGGGTTCAATATGGACACACTTTTGCCCTGTGCCTCTTGACCCTGATTATTGGTACAAGCCTTTGGTGCGTTCCCTCTTTTTCCCATGCGACTGACACAGCTGCGAATGCCCCTGTTCAAGGTCCGGTGCTCGCCCCAGGCTCCTCTTCCCCTGCTCTTACACCTGACCTCAAGGAATCTACCGATGACCAGGATGCGCTTCCCGATACGGACGCGGAAGCCATGCCATTGCCGGAACGTACGGGGAGTGCAACCCATACCCGGGATACCTCGCATCCACCGGCATTACTAGAGGTCTTTAATTACCCGGTGGCCGTTTTTCGTGGTTCGCTGTACGGATATACCCCCGCTGACCGCGAGAGAGCCCATGAATCTCGAATCGATCGCTACCTTTCCACAGACTATGAAGGGGTCATCACCACGGAGCGACGAAGTGAAGGGATCATGCTCCTGATGGATGGGAAGAATCTCTTCATGTTGTTGCCTGAAGACGTCGACCCCTTTACGAACTTGACGTTAGAAGATTATGTCGAAGAAGTCGTGGCTGCCCTGAAGATCGCCCTTCAAGCTGCGAAGGAACAACACAGCACACCCTACCTCCTACAAGCCACCGGCCTGACCCTGTTAGCGACCTTGGTGTATGGCTTGCTCATCTGGGGAGTGAATGCTCTTCAACGTCGAGTTCAACCTCATATTCGCCAATTAGAGCGAACATTCAATAAAAACATGCGAACCCGTAAGCTTTTTATGTTGGTCCACCTGGGATCGATCATTTTTTGGCTGATGCGGGTGGTATTCTGGGGTTTACTCGCACTTCTGGCGTTTAAATGGGTGTCCTTCTGCTTGCAACAATTCCCGTATACCCGACCCTGGGGCGATCAACTGGACGAAAATTTATTGGCGTTCCTGAAAGAGGCGGTGCGTTCCATACTGGCCACTTTCCCGGACCTGTTGGTCATCGGAGTCATCGTGTTGCTCACCCGGGGCATCGTGTGGATCACCCAAGCCTTTTTTTCAGGTGTGGAATCCGGAAGAGTCCATCTGACATGGATGGATCAAGAATCAGCCAGGGCCACCAAGCGCATCGCCTTGGTTATCATCTGGTTATTCGCCCTAGTGATGATCTTTCCGTATCTCCCCGGTAGCGACAGCGAGGCGTTTAAGGGCGTCAGCATTTTCGTGGGTCTCCTGGTGTCGTTGGGATCTGCAAGCGTGGTCAGTCAATTTACCAGTGGATTAGTACTCATGTATTCCCATGCGTTAAAACCGGGGGAATACGTTCAAATCGGAGAACACGAGGGGACAGTCGGAGCTCTAGGTTTCTTATCAACAAAGATTCACACTAAGAAGAATGAGGAAGTGCATGTGCCCAATACCGTGATTCTAGGGACCACGGTCAAAAACTACACCCGCCTGGCTGAAACCGAGGGTGTCCTTCTCTACACTTCCGTTACCATCGGATACGATACGCCCTGGCGCCAAGTCCACGGAATGTTGATCGACGCCGCCCACCGCACCTCGGGCCTTCGGGTCGACCCACCGCCTTTTGTCCAACAAACGGGCCTGTCTGATTTTTACGTGGAATATCAACTGAACGCCTATATTGACAAGCCGGAAGAACGCCTCAAGGTTTTGGGTGAACTTCACGCTCATATTCAAGATGTTTTCCACGAGCAGGGGGTCCAGATCATGTCACCTCATTACATGATGGATCCTCCCAAACCGGTCATTGCGCCTCCCGAGAGCTGGCATCCTCCCTTACCTTCCAACCCCACTCCCCCATCAACGACGTAAATCCGGAGTGACCAGAAATTCTGCACCGAATTATCCAATCCTACTGAATGTCCCTAGAATAGCACTTGAGCAGATGAGCCCAACCTTGGACTCAGAGTTGCGGGGGAATCAAAATATTGTTTACGGTTAAAAAGCGTCATGCTGCCATCGCATGTTCAACCCTCTTTCAAACGTTTGGAGGTTTATTATGAGAAAGCTGTGTACCCCCTTTGTCGCATTAGTGGCCTTTTGCTTTCTGACAGGATTTTTAGGTGCAGACGGGGACAATCCCGATGAGAAGCGAGCCAATATTCAAACAATGAAGGACGAAACCTTGCAAGATTTGTACAAGTATCATCCAGAGGCCAAACAATCGATTAGCAATGCGATTGGCTATGCGGTATTCAGTAATACGGGAATTAACCTCTTACTTCTTTCAACCGGAAATGGGTGGGGTGTGGCTCACCACAATGGGACCGGAAAAGAAACCTACATGAAAATGTTCACTGCTGGCGTGGGGATTGGATTGGGCGTCAAAGACTTCCGGGGGGTTTTTGTGTTTAGCTCGAACGATGCCTTTGAAAACTTCGTGGAACATGGATGGCAGGCCGGAGCACAAGGCGATGCCGCGGCGAAAGCTGGAGAAAAAGGCGGGGCCGCTGATGCCGCATTTGACGTCGCGCCTGGTGTGGAATTGTACCAGCTCACGAAAAATGGCTTAGCCTTACAGGCCACCGTTCAGGGTTATAAATATTGGAAGGATGACGAACTCAACGAAGAGAGCCAAGAGGGGAAAAAAGAGTAACCCCGTGTCCCTGAATCTTGCCGGTTAGACGACGCCATAAGCCAGCATGGCCTTGGCAACCTTTGAGAACCCGGCAATATTCGCTCCTTTGACATAATCGACATACTCGCCTTCAGACCCGTGGGAGACACATTCTCGGTGAATGTTTCTCATGATGTCCTGGAGGCGGGTCTCCAATTCCTCATTCGACCAAGACATCCGAATACTGTTCTGGGTCATTTCGAGCCCGGAAAGGGCTACCCCTCCCGCATTCGAAGCTTTTCCCGGAGAAAACAAACTCTTTGAATGTTGAAAGGCTTGGATAGCCTCGATCGTCGTCGGCATGTTGGCCCCCTCCGCGACGCCCAAACACCCATTGGCGATCAAGGAATCCGCATCGTGCTGGTCTAACTCATTTTGAGTCGCGCAAGGGAACGCCAGCTGACACGGAACACTCCAGGGTCTTTTCTGTTCGAAATAGTCTACATGGTATTTTTGCGCAAACTCAGCGAGTGATCCCCGTTTCACCGTTTTCAGATCGATGATGAAATTCAATTTTTCTTCATCGATGCCGTCAGGATCATGCACGAATCCCGTCGAGTCTGACATGGTGACGACCTTGGCTCCCAATTGAATAAGCTTCAGGGTCGCATACTGGGCGACATTGCCCGACCCAGAAACCACACAAATTTTGTCTTTCAGGTCATCATCCCGATGCAAGAGCATTTCCTGCATGAAATACACGCATCCAAATCCGGTGGCTTCTTTTCGGATTTTGCTGCCACCGAATTCCAGCCCCTTACCAGTCATAGATCCCGTGAACTCGTTCTTCAACCGCTTATATTGTCCGAATAAATAACTGATTTCTCTGGCTCCAACTCCGATATCCCCCGCCGGAATGTCGACGTCTTTCCCGATGTGCTTGGAAAGTTCAATCATGAAGGCCTGGCAAAAGCGCATGACTTCTGCATCAGATTTCTCTTTAGGGTTAAAGTCCGCTCCACCCTTTCCAGCTCCCATAGGCAGAGTTGTCAGGCTATTCTTAAAAATTTGCTCAAACCCTAAAAATTTCAGGATGCTCAAATTCACGGATGGATGAAATCGCAAGCCTCCTTTGTAAGGACCGATGGCATTATTAAATTGCACCCGATACCCTCTATTCACTCTGACATGCCCCGCATCATCCTCCCAACAGACGCGAAAGATGATGATCCGGTCAGGCTCAGTGAGACGCTCCAAGATCCGGGCCTGATGATATTGAGGATTTTGGTGAATAAAGGGAATGAGGTAGGTGGCTACTTCTTGAACGGCCTGATGAAATTCGGCTTCACCAGGATTCCTTCGCCGTAAGCCGTCCATAAAATTCTCAAGCGTCAGCTCTTTTAGCGGTGACATACGATATCCTTTACTTGCTCAATAGACCTTCATGGTATAGGTATAATTCTATTTTACACCCTTTATTCATTCTTCAAACCTTTAACCCTCTCCCGCCTCCTACACCTTACTTGATCATTATATTGGCATTTACTCTTTCTCTCGGCTCCCACCTAGTCGTCCCTTAGATATTTTCATTACAGAGGAACCATTCCTTTAGAAGGAATGCTCATATGTTGGCAATGATTGGCAACATATTCACCATTTGTATCTCATTCGATAAAGGTTGAATCAAAGAGTCGCCTCCAAGCCTATGTGTGATTTTCGAAAATCATCTCACAACACCATGAAATTTAATGGAAATTTTCATCCTTCATCCTTTCATCCATTATTGGCATTGACTTTGCTCACTATTAGGAAAGAGGAAAGGAGCCATGAGAACAGACAATCGCATGTGAACCTTTTCAAAAAGGGGAACGACTGACCAACATGATAGCTGGAGAAAGCGTAAAGGAAGTAAACATCATTTTCTTTTCAATTAAGGAGGATTCCATCATGAGCCGAATGTTTCACCTTAACCAATTACCCGTGATGCTCGCCGAACAAGATAACTGTGGAGATGAGTTGGAAAAGAGTAAAATCAGCCATGCGCTACGGTTCCTGGAGGGGATCGATTATGAAGATGACGCCTTGCGGTTACGGCGGCGACGGCGTGCTCAATTCGCATCGTGATATCCGGTTATTAATTTCGAGGTATTAGAGGTATTAATGGATAAAATTTTCGACCGATACAAAGGGGGTAATGCCCAAAACGAAGACCCTCGAGATATTACTTCATCGTTGCGAACATTTCCTTAGAAACGTGGGAGAATCCTTTTGGGCAGAAAACATAGATCGTCTTTTGGGAAATTCAGGCGAGGATCTTACCCCTCAACATATACAAAAAATTCTCTCCTGGTATGGAGGAATGGGATCGTTTAATGACCTGATGATTTCACACCGTAACGGCCATGACATCCCTCATGATTCATCTGTAGACCAACTTAACACCGAACTGTGTCGATTAAGAGACGCGATTTATCATGAAGCCATGAAGGCCGCACAACGTTAACGCCTCAAACCTTCGTTGGGTGTTCGGCCACCTCCCCTTCACCCCCGTACATGTTTTTCATCCCTTCTGCTATTTGTCTCGATTTTCTATTATTTTTTCCTTAACCAACGGAATTTGGTCATGATCGACAATATCAGCAATATGAAATTGTCTAAAATCTACAAGAAAAAACGGTAAGCAATTTAGCGAATTTCCTAACATCGCCACTTTCGTCAACAGAATGGCCCGATAAAGTTTTTCTTTTCCCTTCCGATCTACAAAATGACCCATGCATTCATGGTAATAGGGAAACGATATGTTGAACTTGGAATGGGTACATCGAGAAGATGACGGGTGGCTCCACCTGGAACGGGTAAATCTGGAGGATGTGGATGCCTCGGGAGTTTTCATGATCTGGCATGGAGGAACCGACCCACAAGTCATTCGGGTTGGCCAAGGAGATATCGCACTGCGGATCGGGAGTCTCAAGAAAGACCCACAGATTCTATCTTTTAAGGAAGAAGGCGAGCTATACGTGACCTGGGCCAACGTTTCGGCCTCCAAACGAGACGGCGTGCTGAGTTATTTGATCGAAAACTGGAAACCCCGCATTTCCAAGGCCAATCCGATGGTGTTCCCTGTTACGGTTAATTCCCCGTTCGAATAAACACGCCTCAATTTTTCAGAAGCTTTTTCCCTCAGCTTCTCCCAAATTTCTAGGCCTATACACTGCCCAAATTTGGGCTTTCTTGCATACGGGCCCGTCCTTGGGTCAAATAATTTGCATCTCAGCATTAACCATTTCCCTCAACAACGACTTTTTCAATGGAACGAAACCACCTACGGTTTCATCAAAGGCCTCTTCTACAAAAGGAAAATGACCCGCATGAATGAGTAGTAATTTACAGTATCTATCCGATGCATTTAAGTTCGAAGTGGGATAAAATGTTGACGACACCGGAGGATGCTCAACATGACTTCATCCAAGACGACACCACTTCAATCTCCACCCCCAAATCAGCATCGAGACCCTTCTGCTCGATTATCACTAGCTATCAGGAAACTCGATACCCTAATTTTCCGATTGGAACACATCGGCTCGCCGACGAATCAGTCAGATGCCACAGGACCTGGAATCCAGTTAGGATCGAAAAACCCAGCGCTTCTCGAAGCTCTCAAACGGAAAACCCCCGCAGAACAGTAGCACGGAATCCCTCAAGGATTTTCAATTTTTTGCATACCCTTTTTCTAAGGGGCTACCCGTTCACATGATATTTTATAAAAGACGGATGATGGAGATAGGGGAGAAGAAAGGCGTGGAGGATGTTCGCTTCGAAGCGCCTAGTTCTGCCCGAAGGGTTTTTTAACCGCTCGTGACTTTTTCCCGAAAAACGGCGGGAGACATCCCATGATGTTCTTTAAAGGCATGGGAAAAGTGACTGCGACTGGAAAACCCAATCTGCGTCGCAACTTCTTCGACGGAGAAGGAGGCTTCCTGCAACAAATTGGCCGCTCGTTGCATCCGGAGTTGGTGAAGAAAGGTCATGGGCGGATGCCCAAAAGCGGCCGTAAAGTTATCTGAAAACACCGAGCGGCTCATGCCTGCTACTTCCGCCAAAGATTCAACGGTGTGATTTCCCCCGAGATCTTCGAAAATTCGATCTAAGGATCTCCCCAACCGATCATCTTCCAAAGCTGATAGCCAAGGCAACGGCCCCTGTTGGGCAAGCTTCCTCAAAAAGTGCACCAAACACTCGTTCATAAGGGAGGCCGTCAAGGTATTACTCCCAGGTCCCGGGTGTGATTGCTCGGCGAGGATTCCCTGTAAGGCCGCGGGGACCCGCTCATTATGGGCCATATCGGCAACAAGGATGGACTTCAGATGTTGAAAGAGGCCCAAGGATTGACCATAGGTGACGTTCACCACTCCACACGCCACGACAAGGTTGGGTTCCAGACAAGGACCGGCAACGAGTTGACAGATGGGCCGATCCGTCGGCGGTTTTTCAATCCGTTTTTCATAGTGAACAGGGCCTTTGGGAGCAAGAATATGCGGAAGCCCTGGAGGGACCACGAGTAAACCGCAGGCCGTCATGGATTGGACATCGTCCTCAGGTCCGATTATGGAGCCTTCTCCCTTGAGCACGAAATGCATCATGACTTCGGGGGGTCCCGGCAAATGCAATCGCCAACCGTCACACACCATGCACAAGGCAAACGGTTCGACTCGAATATGGAGATTGGAAAGGATTTTATCGAGTTGCATGGAAGCCGTTATTTTACAAGGCATTCAACGTCTTCTTCAAGAAGAGCTACCTAGGTATTTCTCTTTAAAAACAGACAATTCCGCACAACTTTCGGACCACATCACACCTTACCTTGTGCCATAACAAGGCCATGGTAAATAGATCACTAACACTCATCACTTGCTATGGAGACTCATGATGAAAACGCCCTCTCTTTTCACAAACCTTATCTGTTCTTTCTTCCTCCTCACTGTCGGATTGACTATCGGGACCGCCCAAGCTGGACTCCCGAATCCGGGAATGACTATCGACCCAGAGAAAACGGCCCTCGTCGTCACCGATCCACAGAATGACTTTCTCAGTCCAAAAGGAGTGACCTGGGGCGTGGTCGGGAAAAGTGTGACCGCCAACAAAACTGTTGAGCACATAGAAATTCTCTTAAAAACCGCCAAGCAATCGGGAATCCCCGTGTTTGTGTCACCACACTATTATTACCCCACGGATCAAGAGTGGAAATTTGGAGGAGCGGTAGAAACTATGATGCACGCCATCAACATGTTCGACCGAAAAGGTGCCTTGACCACCAAAGGTTTCGATGGGTCAGGGGCTGACTGGTTGGAACAATATAAACCGTATCTCGAGGATGGAAAAACCGTGGTGGCCAGCCCACATAAAGTCTATGGACCAGAAACCAACGACCTTTCTCTCCAACTGCGGAAACGCGGCATCACCAAAATCATTCTTGCCGGAATGTCGGCGAACCTTTGCGTAGAGGCCCACCTGCGAGAGTTACTCGAACAAGGGTTTGAAGTGGCCGTGGTGAAGGATGCGACGGCCGCGGCGCAAGTTCCGGAGGGTGACGGATACCAGGCGGCGTTGACGAACTTCCGCTTCCTTGCCAGTGCCCTATGGACTACGGAAGAAGCACGTGCCGCGATGCAAAGAAAAAAGAAAACCTTATCCATGAATACTCAAAAAGAATAGAGACAAAAGTCCCTGATTGTAAGACATATACAGCCTACTTAAAATAAAAATCCTTTCACACCAATTTAAGGAGGTCGCCATGAAATTCTTATCTGTATCGGTTGTCTCACTTCTGCTCTGTCTCCCCACCCTCGCCTTCGCCGGTGACCAGGCCATTGTCAGCGCAGAGAGTGCCGGTCCGTCTTCCATTTCAAAGGACGCGACAATAAAAGACTGGAATATGAAGGTACTCAGAAAAGGGACCAACGGTTGGACCTGCCTTCCTGATAATCCCGGAACACCAGGGACTGATCCGTGGTGCGTGAACGATCCCTGGCTCAATTTTTTGGATGCCCTCACGAATAAAAAAACCCCGTCCTATACACAGACCGGAATCGCCTATATGCTCCAAGGGGACACGGCTGTCAGTAACACCGATCCCTATGCGACGGCCAAAAAACCGGGAGATGATTGGGTGGACGGATTGAAGGCCCATATGATGATGTTGTTTCCCGACCGCGAGCAATTGAAAAGCTTCCCGACAGATTCCAAATCCGGAGGCCCCTGGGTCATGTGGCCGGATACCCCCTACGCCCATTTAATGTTACCGATCGATAGTTATCCGCCAAAACACTAACAAGCTAAAAAAATATTCAGTGAAACACCTCTAGACAAAAAAGGCTGTATTCGGTATACGGAGAAGCACGAGCATCCTGATGGAAAATGAAGGGGTCTTCCCACTCTCTAACCAAAAGCATAGGAGGTTTAGGTTATGATTCGCGCCTTGGTATACGGTCCCGTGCTTCTCTGTATCCTTTTAGTCTTACATGCATGTGGCACCACGCCTTCTCAAACCCAAGCATCTCTTTACGATCGACTCGGGGGGAAGAAAGCCATCGACATGGTCGTCAATGATTTCGTCGATACGGTTGGGAGCGATCAACGAATCAAAAACCAAAAGGTCGCCGAACGACTGGCGGCGATTGACATTGGCAATTTAAAGAGATTGGTATCTGACCAAGTCTGCATGGCCTCTGGCGGCCCGTGCACATACACAGGCCGTGACATGAAAACCGCACATACAAACCTGGGTATTACCGAAGCCGAATGGAATTATGTCGTGGATGACTTGGTGAAGACGTTACATAAGTACAAGGTGCCTGAAAAGGAGCAACAAGAATTACTGGCCCTCTTGGGACCAATGAAGGGTGATATTGTTGAAGTGAAATAGCCAATATATCTTTTAAGGCCTAAGGGAAAGCGCATTTCTATGCCTTGAACTCTTGCTTGTTTTGAAAACCGGAATATCGTGCCAACATGACGGTGAGGATTCCACCAAGGATCAGTACACCTGCCATAACCAGTCTTACCGTCAGTTGTTCGGAAACAAACAGAACTCCTCCCGCGGCAGCGATGACGGGAACCAGAAGTTGAACCACTGCCGCCTCAATGGCGGATAGCCCATTTAACGCGACATACCAAATCGTATACCCCAATCCCGACGCCACCGCCCCGGACAACATAGCCAATACCATACCTTCCCAGGAAATGGACGAGGTGGGTATGGCCAGTAATGCGACCACGGCCACGAAGGGAATCGTCCTCGCAAAATTCATCGTCGTGTCGCCAAGTGGATCGGTCGAACCTTTTCCTAAAAGGGTATAGATACCCCAAGCCTTCCCTGCCGTCGCCATAAGAATAAACCCAAGAAACGACGGAGTCGTCACACTCGGTAGCATGAGATACAGAAAGCCAAATAACGCCAAACCCACTCCAACCCATTCCAGCGCATGGAGCCGGTGGCCCTTCCACACACTCATGAAAATCATGGTCAATTGAACCGCTCCGAATAAGATCAGAGCCCCTGTGCCGGTATCTAAAGAGCGATAGGCAAACGAAAACGTCATGGCATACAGGAATAACATCGTGGCGGCAGGCCAATTTCCCTTGACCGGATCGCTGGAGGACGGAGCACGAAATTTCAGGATAGCCAAAAGAACCGCGGCACCAGATGCCAATCGAATACTCGTGAAGCTAGCCGCATCCATGGCCCCCTCACCCAGGGCCAGTCGGCACAAAACGGAATTGGCCGCAAACGCGATGAGGGCAGAAACGGTAAAGAATAGGGTTTTCGCGGGAATCACGGTGCCATTTCCAGTGCCGGTTTGAAGGAAAAATTCTATTTTCCTGTCTTGCATTCCCCTGACATCCGTGAAACACTACTCGCACAGGGCACCAAGGGCTATCCGACACATCTCCTATTCATTAGAAAGTATTTGCGAAAATATGATGGTCGTTTTCTTCTCATGCTTTCTCACCGAATTATTGTTCCTTTCCTCTGTCGCCTTCGGAGAAATCCAGGCCACTTCTACCCAGTTAACCCGAAAAGAGACTCAACTCATCGAGTGGGTCCAGGCACAAAGCCCCCATATGCTTCACGATTTAGAAACCTACGTGAACATCAATACCGGTACGTTCAATCATGAAGGCCTGAATACCTATCGCCATCTTTTGAAGAAGGAGCTCGAGACCCTGGGTTTTACCACAACACTGAAACCGGGGGGAGACTTTACCATTCTTTCCTGCCGTGAACGAAAGATGGGTTTTGCTGACCACTTATTGGCTCGCCATTCCGGCACGAAGCCCGCTCGAATCCTGCTCGCTGGACATTTGGATACCGTGTTTTCCAAAGACAACCCCTTTCAAACCTTCCATCAAGAAACAGATGGGCGACTCACAGGCCCAGGCGTTCTCGATATGAAGGGTGGGACAGTCGTTCTGCTCTATGCTCTCAAGTCCTTGAGTCATCACGGCCGATTATCTCCTGCCAACATCACCGTATTCCTGAACACCGATGAAGAAATCGGATCCCTGGGTTCAGGACCGTATCTGGAAGAACTCGCAGGGAAGCATGACTTGGGTTTGATTTTTGAAGGCTCCTTTAATCAAAAACTGGTTCGAAATCGAAAAGGCTTAGGGCAAGCGCTGCTCAAAGTGACGGGGAGAGAAGCCCATGCGGGGAACGCCCATAATGAAGGAGTCTCAGCCAGTCTGGAATTGGCACATAAAATCATTGACCTTGAAGCCCTGACGGATTACGAACACAAGAAAACCGTGAATGTGGGGACGCTTCAGGGAGGGGAAAAACGGAATATCAGGCCAGGGTGTGCCGAGGCCGGGGTAGATTTTAGGTTTGCCCATGTTGACGACGGCAAAGAACTTCAAACTCAGATCTCGCGCATTGCCTCAACCCAATACACTCAGTATTCCGAATTCCCTGATCTACCCAAGACCGAGCTGTTTATTCTTCTCCACCGACCCGCCAAGACTATTCATCCCATCACTGATCGACTCATTGCAGATGTGATGGGATTAGCAGATGTAGTGAGTGACACAATCGTCGGAACCTTTTGGTCAGGAGGAGGGACTGACGGATCCATCACGCAGGCTCACGGACTCCCAACCCTGGACAGTTTGGGATTGGATGGTGGGGGTGCGCATTCTTCCCGAGAATGGACAACAACGAAATCTTTAATAGCGCGCACTCAAATTCTCACGGTACTGCTTGACCGCTTGATTCATCAGGAAGACCACTGGATCCGGAAGTCCACAACCCACAATTAGCTCGCCTCCTACTAATCAAACAATAAAACCGTCCCGAAGGATTTGGTCCACAATTTCAGGAATGACGCCTATTCCTCACCAAGGCTCGAAGGGATTGTGAACATAGGTCCGGCTAAATTTCCCCAGCCCTTTAAAATAGTCGTCAAAGAGCCTGGCTGGATCTGTGGCCAGCAAGCCGGACGGAAGATCATCGGGTTTGGTCCCTGTGATATCACCCACATCATCCCATCCCCATGGGGCATTGGCGGCATTGACCTGACAATATTTCGAATCGACCTTGGCTCCCCCACAGGTGCCGGATTTATCCCCGAGGAATTTTGTGCTATAGGGCCCCGTGTCTTTGGTAAAGGCTTTAGGGTTTTTCCGGTGTTGCCATATTCCGTTCTTCCCATGAAAATCGATCAGGGCATATTCCACATACCGGTCATTTCGATTTGACGGGATATCCGCTTTTTGCCGTGAGGCAGTCGATGGGTAATAGATGACTCCATCCCCTCCTTTAAAATTTCTTCCGCTCATGCCTAATTGGGGCCAGGCCTTCAGACCATGTCCTTGAGCCTCTTGGACGGTCTTGGCCCGGGCCTTCCCACGATGGGGGACCATATGCAACTTGCCATCGATATCTTCCTTCCCATTTTTCAGAGGGCTCTTACTCGGGGTATAGGAATAAAAATCATGATGGTAGACCGTCACGGCCCCTTCTAATTTGCCATACGTATCTTTGGTTTTTCGAACGAGGAACATGGCCCCTTCCATATCATTCTCATGTTCCCCCCAAACATTCGCCTTTCCGGTCGGAACACATTTGGCATAGTCTCGGGGGTGAAAGAACATATAGAGGATGAACCAGTGTGTTTCCGTCTCGTGGACTGAATAATAGACATACGCCCGTAATGGGGCCCGATGAAGATTATCCCAATTGTTCGTGGCTACCCAATCCTTATCGTAGTCGGCATTCGTCACGTAATCGGCCTTCCCACCATAACTTTTGGTCGTGTCTTGGTAATGAATCGGCGCCCAGTTATAGGCGAGCTTTAAATAGAAGGATGAGGGCTCACGATACTTTTTCGGATCGGTATGAATGGTGATTTTTTTGGATCCCCGGTCTGGAGGACAAAACTGATCTCGCACCGTCCTATAGGCCTTTCTTGCCCCTGACTTCGCTCCCCGATACCCTTTACCCGCATATTTCTTCGTCCCCCGATAGGCCTTTCCTGCGTATTTCTTCGCCCCGCTGCCTATCCTCTTCGCCCCCCCACCAATTTTTTTGGCCGCGCTTTTTATCGATGACCATCCCCATCGTGGCCAAACCCCTGATTCTGACCCCACAGCCTCATAGGCCAATTCATTGGAGGCATAGGCAACCAAGGGATACAAGTCCGGGTAGTCCGAAGGAGGTTCGCCAAGCTTGGCTTCGAGCAAGTCTTCCGGTTCCTCCAATATAAACCGTTGGGCTTCGATGAGAATACTATCGAATTGCTCTCCTTGGATGGGAGTCAATCGTAACCATTCATCCCTAGCTTCCACCTCATAATCTCCCGCTGTCACCAGAAGTGGGGCCCCTTCCGCATCGATGAAATACAGGTCTTTCTGTAGTTTCACGACTGAAACAATGGGGGGAAGAGGTTCCACCTTAAGGACAGGATCGTGATCTGGGGACTGAATGGCCCAAGAAGAAGAAGAAGCCAGCCAGGCACAAAGGACCATCAAGACACTCAGGGATGTAGGAAAGCGCAGCGACATAAAGAACCTCCTATGAAAGAAAGTGTGCATACAGAGTAGCATGAAGAAAATTTGATTTGAAGATTTTCGGAAGCATCGTTATGTACATTTCACCAATCTCATTTCTCCCTTAACATTTCCCATCCTCTTCACACAGAAGACCACCGGATCTACGACCTTCCCGTGGTAGGAGGGGGAGATGAAGGATCCTTCTTCTCCCCCATGGGGTGGGTTCCATTGGGTTGGATCGGCGTCATATTTTTTCATGGATTGACTCATCCTCACTTTCGGGGCCAAACACCCGTTTTAGATCCAATGGCCTCATAGAGATGGCCATCCACTGAAACGAGGACCACAGACAATAAATCGGGTTGTTCGACCGATGCTTCTCGCAGTCGAGCCTCCGAGAAATTCACCGGTTGATTCGAGACACGCTGCCGAG
Organism: Nitrospirales bacterium; assembly: GCA_965223275.1. Taxonomy (GTDB): domain Bacteria; phylum Nitrospirota; class Nitrospiria; order Nitrospirales; family UBA8639; genus Nitrospira_E. The sequence goes on along the minus strand of OZ244992.1, from coordinate 2,368,039 downwards.
CCTTCACGACGATGAATTCATCTTCTCCCCCATGAACAGGGGTCAATCGAATGTCCCCTTGGGCCAGTGCTACTTTGTACTTACCCGAATCCACATAGGTGGCCACTCCATCATGGGTCATGAAGAATATATGGGTAGGGAGTTCAACCAATATGCGTTGATTGTCCGGATCACCTTGGCCTAAGGGAAGGGAATTCGTCTCCAGAGCCCATGCCGGGGTAAGGAGAATACACATAAATAACCATGGAAAAAACGCTTGAGTACAGGGTGTGTTGACCATCAAAATTCCCCCTTATGACTTAAAAGTTGAACCGTGTTGCTTCCCTTGCATACCAATCACTCATGGCAACCTTCGTACCAAACACGTTCCTTTGGGAAAAATCTGGCCTAACCTTCTGTTTTAAAAGACAATCCCCTGAAAACATTACGTTGGAAGTCTAATAAGACTTCGGCCTTTGGGTTTCATCATCTGCGAAGATGTTGGCATTTCGGCAAAATATTGGAAATTCAACTCTTGTCACCTGACGAGTTGCCTTTTCGATTTACATGTAATTCGCCTTCAGGGTATGGTGAAAAATACACCATTACTTTTGACCCCCTGGAGGGATGGGCATGGCCAATCTTCAGGCTTTACGTCGGAAAATCGGTTCCGTTAAGAACACCCAAAAAATTACCAAAGCCATGAAGCTGGTCGCCGCATCCAAGTTACGCCGTGCCCAGCAACGCATTTTGGCCTTCCGTCCATATGGTCAGGAGCTCCGTCGAGTCCTTGCCAATTTAAGCGGCCGAGTCAACCGCTCAGCCCACCCCCTCCTTCAAGTCCGCCCCGTCAACACGATTCAAATTACTGTCGTCACCAGTGATCGCGGACTATGCGGTGCCTTCAACATGAATATCTTTCGAAAAGCCCTGCAAGTGATCCAGGAATGCGAGGCACGAGGAGCAAAGGTGATCGTCGGGGTGGTGGGTCGGAAGGGCAGCGAGTTTTTTCGCCGACAGCGTTGGCCCATTCGTGACCCGAATGTCAATGTATTCGAACGCCTCACTTACGAGCATGCCCTTGAAATCGGCTTACAGGGTTCTGAGGCTTATGAGAGTGGCGTGTTTGACGAGGCCTACGTGGTGTACAACGAATTCAAATCGGTCGTCCAACAACAAATCATCGTCGAAAAAGCCCTTCCCATCGAACCGCTGGAAGAGTTTGGCGCCGCAGAAGGCTTTTCGGGTGGGGGTTATTTATTCGAGCCCAACCAGGAAGATTTACTCCAGGAATTACTTCCCAAATGGGCCCAAGCCCAGATCTACCGGGTATTGTTGGAATCCCAGGCTGCTGAGCAGGCGGCCCGGATGGCCGCCATGGATGGGGCGACCCGAAACGCCGGCGAACTCATCAAGCAATTGAGCCTTATTTATAATAAGGGCCGCCAGGAAGCGATTACGAAGGAGCTGATGGATATCGTTGGCGGAGCGGAAGCTCTAAAATAACCATTCATGATCTTTTCATTCCACACTCCCAAGGACTCATGAAAAAAAAGACAGAATCATCCAAATCCAAATCTCAAAAACTCGGGCGCAAAGAATACGAGGAGGCACTCCGGAAACTTCAGACTGAACTTGCCATCCTTCAAGATTGGATCATCCACAAAGGCCTGCGAATCATCGTCCTGTTTGAAGGACGTGATGCAGCCGGCAAGGGAGGAACGATCAAGGCCATCATGGAACGGGTGAGCCCCCGGGTGTTTCGACATGTCGCACTTCCTGCCCCCTCCGACCGCGAAAAAAGTCAGATCTACATTCAACGCTATATGCAACACTTTCCGGCTGCCGGTGAAATCGTGATTTTCGATCGAAGTTGGTACAACAGGGCCGGAGTGGAAAAAGTCATGGGATTTTGCACCAAGGAGGAACACGCCAATTTTTTAAGAATCGCTCCATGGTTTGAACAACAACTCGTGGAAGGGGGTATTCACCTTATCAAATACTGGCTAGAGGTCAGCAATGAAGAACAGGAACGGCGGTTTATGGTCCGCATCAATGATCCAATGCGGCAATGGAAACTCAGTCCGATGGACCTGGCCTCCCGAAGCCGTTGGTATGATTACTCGAGGGCACGGGATATCATGATGAAACACACGGACACGCCATTTGCTCCATGGCATATTGTCCCTTCTGATGATAAAAAACGGGCGCGATTGAACTGCATCTCCCACCTGCTGAGTCAAATTCCTTACAAGAAAGTTCCCAGGCCAAAGGTCAAACTTCCGAAACGGTCAAACAAGGGCAAGTATGATGACAAAGTTCCAATGCAACGACGAAATTATATTCCAGAGAAATATTAAACGGACTCCATCAAACATACAGGTGAAACCCGCGAACTTTCAGATTTGGACTTTACCAATCTTTTCTCCCTGATTTCTGGGTTAGAATTTTTCCTCTCGGATTCTTCCGGTAGAATTGAACATCCCAATCTCTCCGGTTTTCCTCTTAGGAACACAACAACCCTTTATCTTTAAACCTCCCCACCATCTTGATTCACCCGAATAGGATGAGTAAAGTGCCCCACCATGGGTAAAAAAAGTAAGCGCAAACCTCAGAAGACAGAAGGTGGGGAATCCACACACAGCCAGACCCCCTCTGTCCATTCCTCCAAACCCTCCTCAGGAATCACCCTTACCCTCTTAATCCTGGCCGGAGCCGGAATTCTCTTAACGAGTTACCTTACCTACTCGGCTTGGTTTGAGGATCATCCAGCTTTTTGTACGGAAGGGTCCGGCTGCGACCTGGTGCAGGCCAGTCGGTGGGCAACCTTTCTCGGGCTTCCCATGGCCTTGTGGGGACTGTTGACGTACCTCGTTATGGCTCACCTCATTTGGCGAGGGAAGAACAAGGCCAACAGTGGCACTCCGCTATTATTTGTCGCCGTATGCGGATTTTCGATTAGTGCTTACCTGACAATCATATCAGTTATGCAAATCCAAGCGACCTGTCCTTACTGCCTCGCTTCGTTTGCCATCATTTCTACGATGATGATCCTCGCCATCGTCCGCCAACCTCCCAATTGGACGACTTCATTAAAAGAGGCCCTCATCCTCGGCCTCCTCCTCGTCGGTGGATTGCACCTCCATTATAGTGGGATATTCGACCCTGCAGCTGGACCGGAAGATCCCCAACTGCGAGAGCTGGCCATTCACCTCACGAAGGAAGGCGCCAAATTCTACGGGGCCCATTGGTGTCCTCGATGTGGGGAGCAGAAAGCCGTCTTTAAGGCTTCTGCTGATCGATTACCCTATGTAGAATGCAGTTCTGGCGGTCGGGGAAGCGCCCAGACCAAGGCTTGCGTCGAGGCCAAGGTCCGAAGCTATCCCACGTGGGTGATCGGCAAACATCGCTTCACCGGCCTTCAAACCCCCAAGGCCTTAGCCTCGGCCTCAGGCTTTGACTGGAAAGAATAATACGGGGACCTTCAGTAACCACTCTGGAGGTAGACGGCCATCTCCTACCAGGTTTTTTCCTATTTTCCACCCGGGACCATGTCATCAGAATTTCTTTCGAAATCTTCTCTTCCTCAGTGTTGGTCTCATTTTTCTGGTTGGGTGCGCTGGCCGATTTTCCACTAAGCCCTATTTAACCGAAACCTGTTCAGTGAAGTGGAAAGAACAGACTGGCATTGACCTTTCACAGATTCACCCTGAAGACAACGTCACCGGATTCCGGCTTCTGGTTTTCAACATTCACGATCGAATCCTCCCGGAGTCAAGTTGGTTACATGATGGTAAATCAGAGGAGTCTTTGGTGTGTGTCGGTGATTTGGCCAAGAAATTCGACCTGGTGCTTGCGCAAGAAGCCTTCGTTCGACCGGCACAATTGGCTCACTATACGGGCCATGCCTGGGCCCATCATCCGCTGTTTAAAAAAGGTGGAGGGGGTGACTGGTGGCCGTTACGAATGTTTTGTGATATTTGCTTGAGCCCGGGTTTATTAATGTTGGCACGAGAGACCCCTGAGATCATTCATGCCGAGCCCTATAAAGCGTTTGCAGGGTGGAACACCGATCTCAACAAAGCCGATGACTTTTTTTCTAAAGGTTTTCAGCTCGTCAAATTTAAACATTTCTGGGCCCTCAACAGTCATATGGATGCCGGCCGCGGACAGGATAGCATTGACGCACGGGCCCTGCAGTTCCAACAAATCAGTGAAGCCCTTCAACGCATGGTCCCCAGGGGGGACGCACTGATTATCGGAATGGATGCGAATTTACGTCCGGATAAAGAACGACAGGATGGGGGTATTCTCGATGAATTCCTCAGGATGAATCACCTAACACTAATTGCCCACGCAGGCCCCGACTTAATTGCTGCCAGAAACATGCAGGTAACCCATGCCGAAATCTTACCTCTCAAAAATGTCTTGAGTGACCATAACGCTCTGTCCGCTATCATTATCCTCTCCAACCCCTCACCTGACAATTAATCGGGGATGATAATCTTTCGAACAAACCACCCATAGCGGATCATCGTTACCCAGGGAATTCCTTACCCCATCGATCTTGATCTTCTTCAAGTTGCGGAAGATTCCAGGCCTGATCCAATTGCAGAACCCGTTCCAAACATCGTTGCGCCGATACCCGATCCTGCCTGGCAAGGTACACATCGGCTAACAAACGGAGAGCGCCCGCTTCCCCTGAACCATTTCCGAGTTTAATAAAATGTTCGGTGGCATTATTCAAACAGGCTTCGGCCTGCTGAGAACGACCGATTTGAAAAAACGCTTTACCCAACTGTCCATAGGTCGCAGCCAGACCGTCTTCATTTCCGACCTTCCGATGATAATCCAGAGCCAAATGGAAAAACTCTATGGCCTCTTCTTCGTTTTGCAGGTGAAGACTCGTCAGGGCAAGATTGTTATATACCACCCCCAACGCCCGGTCATGCCCCATGGCAGCCAAGACATCGATCGCTTCCAGGTAAAACGCCCGAGCCTCTTGTGCATGCCCTGTATCCGACTTGATATTTCCCAGGTTGATGAGGGTTTCTCCTATCGTGTTCTCCTCCCCCAACCTCCTTTGCAACTCCAGGACTTCCCGGTAGTAGCCTTCAGCTCGTTGATAATCTTCCAGTAACGCACAGACATTGCCAAGGTTCCCCAAGGCTTTAGGCAAATCATGTTCTGACCCTATCCTTCGGGCTTCGTTCACGGCTTCTAAAAACCAATGGTGCGCTTGGGAAAGGTCACCCCGATGAAGAAAAATTTCACCACGGCGGAAGGCCGAACCAGACATACACGCCTTTCACAAAAACAGGCAGGAGAAGAAACGGAGATGAATACAGGGTAAACAGGGAGGGAATTCAGAAAAATCGATCGCGATTGAGTAACCTATCGAGCAGGCCGGCCTTTCGGATGTAGGTCGGATCAACTCGTACTTGATGGCGTTTTCCTCGGCGAGTTTGTATCTCGATCGTCTCCTGATCCACCACCTCAACTACTTTCCAGATCTTATCGATCCGATACGAATACATATCCCCCTTTTCGGCAGGGTAGGTCTCTTTAGCCCGAGGGCTCGGGTGGGTGGATGATTTCCATTTCTTGAAAACGATAAAATCGCCGACTTTCAATCTCACCAAACTCATTCCTCCAACTTCTTGATCGGCCGTGAGCGCGATCCGTGTTGACCTCGGTTCATTATGGCACCAATGGACCCTTAATTCCACCCCTCACGCCACAGACACCCTCGAGCAACGCACATCTCTCGGTGCGGAGAAAGGTTGGAAAGATTTGACGTCACAACAATTCACCATTCGTTTTTTCTCATTCATTCGTTGACGGGGAATTTTCCGAGGAAGGGGAGACTTTGATTCTGTCACCTACTTCCGATGATTCGTGTTGCCCCATCATATCTAAGAGAGCTTGGTAATCAAGAATGATTTTACCGACAGGTGGTCCAAACCCACTTTCCGTCCAGAAAATTCCAGAATCAATCACATAATACGGTGGCCGAAACACTAGCCTTTCGTTCACTTCTTTCAATGGATGAAGAGGGTTATCATGAATGGCCTCGATTCCTAATTGCTCTGAGGTCACCCGTTCACGAAAATTGGCGATAAAGATAGTCAGATAGCCATCATCCATAAACATGGCCCCGGAAGTCACTTGGAGCTCTTGCGTTAACTTGGAAGATCCCCAAGAGGCAAATACGACCCACTCGTCTTGACCGGCATTTTTGAACGTTCGTGACAGAGCTGGGCCTATTTGGTCTATCTCTTCAGACGAAAACAGAGGCTGAACAGGCCTGGAGGATTCAAAAAACCCTTTCCCAAATCGAAAAAAGAGTCGCTTGAAAATAGCATTCCACGTTGCTGACTCGATTTCAACGGGCTGATCATATCGTGTCCGTTCTGATGGTCCCCATTGGGGATTGGAGGTGAGCCCCACCATCAAACTCGGCTCATCATGAACCGTCTTGATCGTCATCGTAGGCCCGGAACACCCGAAACAGAAATAAATCCCAGACACGAGAAGAAGCCCTCGTAAGCTTTGACTACGACGGTTACCCAAGCAGGCCATCATCATTTGGATGTTCACCGACCAATCTCCCTCATGATTACTTTTCCCTGTTTGTTCATATGATTGATCCATTATGACAAATCCCGTATGTTGGGAAAACCATCTCGGAACCCCTTTCTCATGCTTGATATTGTCCTTTACGAACCGGAAATCCCTCCGAACACTGGAAATATCATCCGACTCTGTGCCAATACCGGGTTCTTTCTTCACCTGATTCACCCCTTAGGATTTGAGCTTGATGACAAGCGGGCAAAGCGCGCTGGGCTCGATTATCATGAGTTGGCTCAAATGAAGGACCACCCTACTCTTCAGGACTACCTCAAGGCCAGAACACCACCACGGATTTTTGGGATCACCACCAAGGGCCAAAAAGGCTATCATGAAGTCCTCTTTCAACCAGGGGATGCCTTGTTATTCGGCCCGGAAACCCGGGGACTACCCAAAAGCATTCTGGAGTCCCTCCCTCCCGACCATCGGTTGAGAATTCCCATGAAACCAGACAGTCGCAGCATGAATCTTAGTAATGCCGTGGCAGTTTTAGTGTACGAAGCCTGGCGGCAAATGAAATTCCCTGGATCTCAATAGCGTATGGGCGATAAGGCATTCGTTCATTCATAATCCATGTAGTCTAACTAACAGGCATTGAAGGGCATCAAGCTTGGAGGATGATTCTTGTCGTTGAAGTATATTGCCCTGTTGCTCTTAGCTGGTTTTGGTCTTGGGTTTTTTCCAATACATTTTGGGTCCGCCTATGCGACCCAATCCCCCATTATCACCCTTGAAGCTCCATCCGCCCTACAACCATTAATCCCAGGGCTTAGGGAAAGTACTCAGAAACATATAAACTCCCTCGTGGAACTCATGGGGCTGGACCATCCGGGGCCTCCAATTCGTGTCATTCTAGCCCCCAACGCTTCAGAACTCGCTCAAAAAACCCCAGAGTGGATTTCGGGGTATGCCCTCGGAAAATCTTCGACAATTGTGTTATTCCCGGACCGCGTCACTTCGTATCCCTATCACTCGCTTCAAGAAGTGCTTCTCCACGAATTGGGCCATATATTCATTCACCGCGCCTCTGGAGGATACCCGGTCCCTCGCTGGTTTCACGAAGGATTGGCCATGATCGCTGCACGGACGTGGCAACTGGAAGATCGAGCAAGACTGGTATGGGCCATGATCACGATCGATCAGGTGACCCTGGATGATCTCGACATTATGTTTCAAATGAACGAACACTCGGCCCGGCAAGCTTACGTCCTGGCCCATGCTTTTGTGTTGGATCTTATTGAGCACACGCACCCGGCTCTTCCCAAGCGCCTCTTTAAACGAATGAGAGACGGTATACCCTTTTCCGAAGCTTTTGCCCAAACAACTTCGATGACCCTTTCCCTAGCGGAACGACGGTTTTGGGATTGGCAAACAGTCTGGAATCGGTGGGTCCCCGTGGCCACCAGCTCCGGCATGGTCTGGTTAATCATCACCCTCCTTAGCTTTGTAGTGTACAAGAGACAACGCAAACGGACCGCAGCCATCAAACAACGCTGGGACGAAGAAGACTTTCATTCCTGATGGGCGTTACACTAGGCGAGCAGGTCTATCACTCTTCATCGAGAAAATTGGGGAAATCCTTTTTCGTGGTTCGTTCATAAAGGAGACATCGAATGGCTGGAAAACTGAAAGGGAAAGTGGCCGTCATCACCGGGGGGAACAGTGGAATTGGGCTGGCTTCAGCCAAATTGTTCCAAGAGGAAGGGGCGAAAGTGGTCATCACCGGACGCCGGAAAGACGCCGTAGACACCGCCGTCAAGAACCTCGGTGGAAGCTGTATCGGCATGGTCACGGATGCCGGGAAACTGGAAGACATCGAGGCGCTCTATCAAGAATTGCAACACACCGTTCAAAAAATTGATGTCTTGTTCTTGAATGCCGGGATTGCCATTTTTGAACCATTTACCATGGTGAAAGAATCCACCTTTGATGCAATGGTGAACGTCAATTTTAAAGGCGTCTTCTTCAATGTCCTGGGTGCACTACCTCTTATGGGCGAAGGTGGCTCCATCGTCTTCAACTCTTCCATCGCTGACCAAAAAGGATTTGCGAACACCTGTGTGTATGCCGCGACGAAAGCGGCCATACGTAGCTTTGCTCGAACCATGTCCACCGAATTACTGGAGAGAAAGATCCGGGTCAATTCGATAGCCCCTGGCCCGATCGAAACGCCCATTTTTGATAAAATTGGCTTGCCCAGTGAAATGGTACCCGATTTAAAAAGCGGATTCGCTGCGGAAAACCCGATGAAACGGATGGGAACACCGGAAGAAGTCGCCAAGGCCGCGTTGTTCTTGGCTTCAAACGATTCTTCCTATATCACCGGGGTCAACTTGACCGTTGATGGAGGGGTGACTCAGCTCTAAGGATATTGTCAACCTGTCCTTGTCGTTCATCGACTCACGGCATCGTCACTAACATCCGACCAATAGAGACTTCCATTTAGCACAAGGTTCACGATGAGATCCTTGTTGGATTTCACATTGACCCAAAGAGAGGGATCCAATGTTCGGTCTTCGCATAATCGCTTGACGAGCTCGGTCTGCTCGCAGTGACAGCCATACACCCGTCCATCCACGAACAACCAACGATTTCCGCCTTGCTCAATATACGCAAAACGCGATCCTTCATTCTTGGATAGGTGCCTTCCTTCAGCGAGGTGTTTCTCCACATCGTGTGTATCGATGGCTTCCGACACCAATTCCATGGTCGGGTATTTTGGAGAGGTCATATACTGACCGAACCACTTCGCAAGGCTCTGTGAGTCATCAACATAGTGACGGAGAATCCGGTGGACCTGCTCAAGCGCCTCAGGTCGAATTTCACCAGGGTTTGATTGAGGCTTGATATTCGGATCGGTATATCGGAACTCTTCACTGATCTGCTCACTCATCGTCCCGGAGAATTCCCGAAGAATTTCTCGATGGGAAGGGGCACGGAATCCCACTGAACATGTCAGGCATTCACTATCCAGGGCAATCCCATTGTGTCCGAATCTTGGAGGCACGTAGAGGAGATCTCCCGGTTCCAGGGTGTACGATTCCTGAGGATGCCAATCGGTCAGAATGGTCACAGGGGTATCGGGGCGACGTGGGGTGGATTCATCACACGCTTCACCGACTTCCCATCGACGTGTTCCCTTCACCTGCACTAAAAAGACATCGTAATTGTCATAGTGAGGGCCGACGCCCCCATGTTGGCTGGAGTAACTCATCATGAGATCATCGATTCGCCAATTGGGGATAAACGAAAAAGGTTCGAGAAACGCAGCAGCTTCAGGTACCCAATGGTCCACAGCCTGCACCAGTAACGTCCAATTGGTTTCAGGAAGGGTACGAAATCGGGCCTCATCAAAGGGACCATGGGACAACTCCCAGCGATCATCTCCGTCCTCTCGTATCACGAGGCGAGATTCGACCACATCTTCACAAGCCAGTCCCGCAAGCTCTTCCGCAGATAAGGGAGAAACAACATCAGGAAGTGCCTTGGGGATAAACAGCGGTTTCTTCTGCCAATACTCCTTGAGAAAAACTTCGAGAGGCATGGCTCCAAGGGGCAATCTGGTCACGGAAGCTCCCACGCCAATGAAAAGGAAATCATGAGACCCTCTTTACCATTTCAATATGCGGAACTCCATCCTCAAGATAGACTTCCGAGATTGGCACAAACCCATAGCCGGCATAAAATCCTTGCAGATACTCTTGCGCAGAAATTTTCGTATCGACATTTGGCCAATATCGTTGAATTTCATCGAGAGATCTTCGCAAGAGAAGATGTCCAACTCCTTGACCCCGGAATTCTTTCCGTACAACAACGCGACCGAGGTTCACTTCTGGATACCGAAGACCCGGTGGCAACAAGCGTGCATAAGCCACCAGTTTTTCCTGCTCTGTTCGCCCACAAACATGGAATGTCTCTCCATGTCGGTCCCACTCCTCTATCTCAGAATATGCGCAGACTTGCTCTACCACAAAAACGTTGACGCGCAACTTCAATATCTCGAACAAGGTGTCGAGGGCCAGCTGACGAAAGGTGTAGGTGACCCAGCGCATCTCACTCATAGTTTCAAACTTCCTTGAAGCAGGGTATCAAGCTCTCTGGGATTCTTCACCATAATTTCATGTAATTTTCTCAATTCTTTTCTTGACTTTTTTCAGTGATATGCAAAAATTCATCTCCTATTTGTTGTTCCATTTAAACGCTTAACCCTTCAGCAATCCACGTTCTGAGGCAATGACTCGGGATTATAGAAATCCATAGAAAAAGGAAATACCGGATGTACCCCCTCTTCTTTCGATTCAAGCCCTTCATCGAACTTTTCATACTTTTCGCCTTGATGACCGGATGTCAATCGTTCGGCACTACGCTCAATAAACCTAAAGGAGCCTCAGACCGCCATACGATTCTTCAAAACCATGTGGTCATGTTTAATGAGGATGGACATCCAGTTGACCCTACCGGAAACTCTGACTGCCAGACGGACGGGAATACTCCAGGACCGTCCTATTGTACCGGCAAACATAGCGTGCTGACCGACTATCCACGACTGACCACACAAGACTTTCAACATCACATTGCCAACATTATTCAATCGGCCAAGCAACAGGCCCTCAATCACAACCAATCCAAGGTTCAATTGTTATTTTTCATCCACGGGGGATTGAATACCCAAGTAGGATCCCTTGAACGTATTATAGACAAAGGACATGACCCAGATAAAAATAATCAGACTCTTTTTGACCTTATTACCACTGAAAGTCCTTTTTACCCAGTGTTCATCAATTGGCAATCGTCATTACGAGCAAGCTATCTGGATCACCTCTTGTATGTTCGCCAAGGGGAAAAATGGCCTGCGCTGGCAGGATGGCTTACCGCACCGGTGGTCCTGGCCGTGGATATCGGGCGAAGTCTTTTACGGGCGCCGCTCGTCTGGGGGAGCATGATCTACAATGATGCGAAGACGGCCCCGGCGCTTACAAAGCTGTTAGGGAATGAACAAAACTTACCAGACGAGATCGTCAAGGAATTACTGTGCCAAGACCACCCCGATCGGGAAGCGTGCGAGACACATTTTACCGACAACAAGGCCCCTGCCACGTTTTCTGATGCCTGTTGGAGTCGGGAGGCTAATAAAAAAACGGCTTCAATCGGCGATAATCTCATCGTGGGCGTCGATGATCGTCGTTGTCCAGAAATGGGTTGGAAATTTTTCCAATGGCTGGTCACCCTTCCCACTAAATTAGTGATCAGCCCCTTTCTTGATGCCTTTGGTAAAAGCGCGTGGGACAACATGTTACGCAGCATTCAACTTCTTTACCAGACCGAAGAAGATTTTCACCTTCCCACTAACCCCAGTGAGGCCCTGACTCACCGCTCTCCTACGGGTGGGCTTTCGATATTTTTCCAGGAATTGGCCAAAGAGATTCACGCACAGGATGCCCGCACCTCAGGGACTTCCGCCCCATTAGAATGGGAGATTACTTGGGTAGGCCATAGCATGGGCACCATTATCATCAATGAAGCGATTCGACGGTTTGGTCTACCTCCCAACGAACCCCATCGCCTCCCGTTTTCCAAAATCGTCTATATGGCAGCGGCGGCCACACTTGGGGACTTAGACTCCAGTGTGTATGACTACCTCCAAACGAATCCACACACCACATTCTATCATTTGATGCTCCATGAAAAGGCGGAAGAGGGAGAGACGGTTTGGAACCAGTTCGACTTACCTCCAAGGGGATCGCTGCTCGTCTGGATTGACGAATTCTTGTCAAATCCACTCACCCACAAAGAACGAACAGCTGGCAAGTATCAAAACTTTTTTAGAGACTACTCATCGATTCCCGAACGCATCCGACCTCAAATTTCTGTTCGGGTATTCAGTCAAGGAGAGAGAATTCGATCGGGCAACCCGTTAAAACACGGAGAGTTTACAGACAGATTTCGATTTTGGGATTCGACCTGTTGGGCTACAGACTTGAATCAAACCACCAACGCTTGCGTCTATAGCGAAAAATGAATGCTTAATCCTTTAGCATATGAACAAACAGTCCGTCCCGAAGCTTGGGTTCGAACCATGTGCTCTTCGGAGGCATGACTCGGTCCGCATCTGAAACCGCCATCAATTCCTCAACCGTCGTGGGGTAGAGCCAAAACGCGACAGCCCAGTCACCACTGTTGACCAAGGCTTCAAGTTGCTCCGTTCCCCGTACCCCTCCGACAAAATCGATGCGTGGGTCGGAACGTTGGTCCTTGATGCCCAAAACCGGATCCAAGACCCGCTCTGTCAATTCTGATACGGCCAAGGCACGAACGGGATCCTTCTGACTTTCCAAAGTCGGGTCCTGTTTTGGTTGAGCACGGTACCATTGCCCATTCACGTACATATCGAACCCGGCGACCGGAGCCTGTCCAGGTTGGGATATTTTCTCTAACTCAAAATGCACCTGAACCTTTTCCAGGAATTCCTGGCCGGAAAGACCATGTAAATCCCTGACGACCCGGTTGTACGGAAGAATCTGTAACTGATCGTGGGGGAAAATCACGGTGAGGAAACCATCTTCGTGTGAGGCCGCTGATGTGTCCGAACCCTCATTTCGAGATGCACGCACCCGACTCGCGGCAGCCGACCGGTGATGGCCATCGGCAATATACAGTGCCGGGACGTTTCGAAAATCTGCAACCACCCGTTGGATGGCTGCCGTATCCCGAATGATCCACACCGTATGCTCGACTTTATCTTCGGCGACAAAATGGACTTCCGGCTTGGAGCTGGTGGTTTCCTTGAGCCAACGGTCAATCGGTTCGGTCTTACGAAAGAAGAGGAGAACCGGACCTGATTGGGATTCATGAGTTTCAATTAACCGCACACGATCATTTTCCTTCACCGGCCTGGTGAATTCGTGCTTCTTGATGATGCCTCGATCATATTCTTCGACCGAGGCCAACGCGACGATACCCGTTTGCTCGTGCTGCCCCCATTTCTGCCGGTACACCCCTAAAATGGGTTGAGCCTCTTGATTCAATATGCCTTGTGTGATGAGTTGCTGCAGGTTTGAGGCCCCGTGTTGGTACACTTGGTCAGAATAGGGATCGACGTTGTCATCTAATTCCAGTTCAGCTCGCCCGATGCGAAGAAAGCAATAAGGGTTGTCTTTAGCGATTTCCCGGGCCTCCGGCAAGGACACCACATCATAAGGTGGAGCGGCCACTTGAGGGGCAAGTTCAGGTTTTGGTCGGACGGCACGGAAGGGTGAAATCGTGGCCATTCACTCATTCTCCTTTTGATATGGGATTGATGAACAGGGACAGCTCGCTGATCAATTAAAACATAGTTGCCAATCTGATGTATATTTTTATTTCTCTGAGTTCGAAGAACGATCATTGATGAATTCCTACACGTCACAGGTTTGTCACATACCCACCCTGCATGATCCTAATTCCTCGTTTTTTCATCCTTTGTGGTCCTTTTCCCCATCCAGGTAAGATACCAGCTCCATTCAATCATACCCCGACATTTTTGGCGTTTAGCGTTTCAAGGAGAAGACGATTGTGGCACGCCTTTCTTCATCTATTGAAAACATCAAACCTCATTACACAGTCGTGGTTATCGGATCAGGGTACGGCGGTGGCATTGCCGCCTCTCGTTTGTCTCACGCGGGGCAACACGTCTGCGTTCTGGAACGGGGGAAGGAATTTCAGGCCAGAGATTTTCCCGACACGGTTTTAGAAAGCCTGTCCGAGTTTCAGCGGGACAGCCCCGTTGGACATTCGGGATCTCGGACTGCCCTGTACGACCTCCGCGTGAATAAAGATATCAATATCCTGGTCGGATGTGGTTTGGGTGGCACCTCGCTCATCAACGCGAACGCCTCTCTCCGCGCTGAACCACGGGGCTTGGAGGATCCTAAGTGACCCCAGGCTTTACGAAATGATGTTGCCACCTTGCTCAGTCAGGGGTACCAACGGGCAGAGGAAATGCTCAAACTCACGCCCTACCCCGATGACTGGCCGACCTTGAAGAAAAATGCGGCTACCGATGTGTACCCCTTGATCGCCAGTCATCTCGAAAACACCTAACGGGATCAAGCTCTGGTCAATTGTGAAGAGAGGCAAGTTTAGTCGGCTTCAGGAGAGCTTAAGAGGGCTTTGTAGACTGCGGGGACATTGACTCCAGAATGGACCCATCCAAATAAGGCATACCCTCCATAATCCGGCATGGTGACGAATTGTTGCGTGTCTTCCAATGATAAATTCTTGTTCAACGCGGTCCTCACCCGATTATCCAAGGTTTCCAAATACTGGATGGTAAAATCCATTTCATTCACCGTCATGACCCGACCATGTCCCGGCACGAGCACGGCGTCGGTAGGAAGGAAACGTCTGATGGCCTGTAACGTCGCCAATGATTCACGGTGATGGCCCTCCAACAACCATGGTAAGGCTGGACGAGCGGCCACGACGGGATTCCCGGTCCAGAATACCTTGGCATCAGGCACCCACACGAACAAGTCACCGGAAGTCTGGGCAAACCCCCAATACATGATGTAGACCCGTTGACTCCCTAAATCAAGTTCTTTTCGATCCTTAACCAAAACATCCGCAGGCCTGGCTTCCACTTCTTCGATTCCGACATTCGTCCCAAAGTTTTTCATCATGAACGCTTTATCATGCGCAAAGGTCTCAGGGTTCATGATGTAGGCTTGGGTATTGGGGTGTTGAATAATTTTTGTAGATTTCGGAAACGCATAATTTCCATAACTGTGGTCGCCATGATAGCTCGTATTCACCACGTAGCGAATCGGCTTGTCAGTCACCTGCTTGATGAGGTTGATAACTTGATGGGCCAACCGTTCATTGATCATCGCCTCAACCACCAACACCCCTGAATTCCCGACCACAAACCCACCGGAGGTAGCGACCGGGAAACCTCGGGAATTGGCTTCAGCAGCCCCCTTGGGAATGACCGCATACACCCCATCCCCAATTCTTTGGGATTCCAACACCACGCTTCCTGGATCCCAGACCACTTCCGCTCTCACCCAACTCCCCATTCCCACTATCATGATGGTGAGGAACAGAAGATGGGTAGCCAGACCATGAATGGATGGGTGAATCAAACCGAAAACCATAATTTTCTCCTCGTTAAAAATGGAACCGACAGTCCTGGCAATCACGAAAGAAGTGAGAAAGGAGATAATCCAAAGACTTGAGCGAAACTGAGGTGAGAAGAAACGCTTAGATTAATACCTAGGAAACTTTTTCAGCCACAACTTTACTTTTCCCGATCTTGGAGATCGGAATGTGCGTCGCATACTCAGTGAGCAACCTGAGTTCCTCCTCCTCTTGATCCACCACGGGTGTGATCGCCAGGTCGCGGTACTCTCGCTTTTGAGGATCATGTTTGACGCGTAAGCGAATTCTTCGAATCTTGATGGCCAAAAGTACCCAACGAATATTCGTGGACACGACTTCCCAAATCCGTCGTGGATAAAACAGCAGTGGGTGTTCTAACGGAAGGCCGGAACGGCGGGTGGTGCGAACTTTCCGGCGAAAAAACCCACCCTGGGTGATGTGCACCCCTTCAACTTTAAAACACCCATAATACAACAAGAAATGCATAAACACTTTTCCCTCATTGGGAGTCTTACCGTCTTTCGTAAGGAAGGCTGCCGTTCTTCGATGGATCGTTTCGATATGTTCCAAACTATAAAATTGGTCCCAGGCATTCCGGTAAGCCTGTCTCCATTCTTCATAGGTCATTTTTGGATGTTTCGTCGTAATATGTTCGATATCATATTTATTCATATCGGGATCCATCCAGACCCCTTCCTGATGCAAATTTTTATGATCTTCCGAACCCGGAAGAGGAGTCAAAAGATTGAATTGGATGAAATCGATGGGGAGTTCTTTTTTGATTACCTCAATATCACGTGCAATGGACTCCGGGGTATCATTGGGAAATCCAAGAATATATCCCGCGATCGTCATGCAGCCATAGCTTTGCCATTCCTGAATCATCCTTCGATATTCCAGAATTTTATTCTGACGCTTTTTCACGCTCATGAGGGTTTCCGGATTGATGTTTTCCAATCCGATAAAAACGGTTCGCACACCCGCCCGAGCACATTTCTCGATAAATCGCGGTATCTTATGACACAAAACATCGACTTGAATGAGTAAGGAAATATGATGGCCTTCTTCTTCACGAAGTTTAATACATCGATCGATGATCGGCTCCCAGTTCCGATTGCGCGCAAAATCATCGTCGGTGATAAAAAACTGTCTCACTCCCTGCTCCAGATTGGCACGAATAAGCGCTTCAATATCATCCGCTGAGCGCCAACGGGATTTTCGCCCCTGGACATTAATAATCGTGCAGAAACTGCATTCGAAGGGACAGCCTCGACCCGCATCAAAACTGGACCGGCGACCGGCTGTTTTTTCATGGTAATGCGCCGGGAGAAAAGGAAAGGGAGCCTTTCCTAGGTCAGGGAGGTCATCCATGAAGTTATACATCGGCTGCAAAGTTCGATGATACGCGTGTCGAAGGAGCTCATCGAATTTTTCTTCCACCTCTCCAGCCACCATCGTTATACCCTGGTCCATGGCCGACTGAATATCCTGAGGAATGTTCGGGAGCATGGCCAGACATCCACTGACGTGAAATCCCCCAATGATGACCGGAATATCGGCATTCACAAAGGGGGTGGCGATATCCACGGCACGAGGAAACTGGTTGGACTGCACACCCACGATGCCCACCATTCCGTTCCCCGCTTGTTGAATCTCTCTGATAATGTTCTTGGTGGGAAGAATCGTATTGGTCTCATCGTAGGCATCAAGGATTATTTCTACATCCTCACCTAAGGCCTTACCCCGAATACTTTCCTGGGCAAGCCGATAAATCACTGATAAGGTATTGGACGGGACCCATGACCGGTACCATTGAATGACGTACCCATCATCGTCATAGTGGGATGGTTTAATAAGAATGAGTGGGAAGGTTTTTGTCGTGCTCATAAAACCCATTCGTAAGGGCAAATTGGGAATTTCGCAGAGAAAACTTTCCGCTTCTCAGACACTCTTTGAGCACCCACAAAAAAGAACGAGGAGAAAAATAAAACTATCTTTTTTTGATAACAAAAAATTGTCAAATCTGATGCGGAGTTGGCTAAAAGATTTTCAGATCCAAGTGGCAAAAGGAACCTGACAATAGTAAGTCAGATAGAAGAAGAGATCAAGTTTCCCAAATTGATTTTTTCTCGTATCACTCTGAAAATACTCCCTTTACTCTTCTTAAAAATATAAATTCATATTTTCAAATATCCTTGATCAGCTCTCATCAGGGCTTACCACTAGGTTAGCTGGAGAGAAAGCACCTGATGGTACTCGAGTTGCGACTATTTACCTTGCCGTAAATTTCAGGTATGAAGAAATATTATGGGAATAAATATCGATCGCGCCCAGTTTGCCGAGGAGGAGTTTACTCAATTTAGAAACCGCCTCATCCAGAGTTTGCAGGCTCTTCAACATTTGGTTGAACAACCCGGTTTTGGCGAAGGCCCCCTCACCATTGGAGCGGAACTAGAACTCTCGATCATCAATGGCCAAGGACAAGCGTATCCCATTAATCGCACACTCCTGAATTCCTCTCGTGATGACCACCTTCAACTCGAATTGGACCGGTTTAATCTGGAATATAACTTGAATGCGACTTCCCTGGCGGGTCGTCCCTTTTCCCACATCAAAACTCAGTTAGCTGGTGCAATACAGTCCTTGGGTGAGTGCGCAGACGGCCTGGAGGGGCGAATTATCCCGATTGGAATCTTGCCAACGCTCTGCAGGGAAGATTTGGAATCACCGGTGATGTCGGACCTCCCACGTTACCGGGCCCTCTCTGCGGGACTTCGACGATTGAGGGATGGTCCGTTTTGCATTCACATCAATGGACCCGAGCCCCTAACCATCTCCTGCTGGGATGTCACGCTAGAGGGGGCGAACACCTCCTTTCAGATCCACCTTCGGGTCAACCCTCAAGACTTTGCTCGCATGTATAATGCGGCACAATTGGTGACACCCATCGTCTTGGGAATTAGTGCCAACAGTCCCATTTTTTTGCAGCATCGGCTATGGGAAGAAACACGGGTGGCTTTATTTAAACAATCCATCGACAGTCGGAAATCGGGAGAAGGAGACTGGCAAACCCCAGCCAGAGTGTCATTTGGCCATGGTTGGGTCCGTCGTGGGGCGTATGAATTATTTGCCGAGGCAGTGGGGCTTCATCCTCCACTCTTACCGATTATGAGTGAAGAGGATCCAATGGAATGCGTGAGAAGAGGACAACTGCCTCAGCTCGAAGAATTACGTTTACACCAGGGAACGGTATGGCGATGGAATCGCGCTATTTATGATGCTAATGACAATGGACATTTCCGAATCGAATTGCGTGCTCTACCCTCAGGGCCTACGCCTATTGATATGGCAGCCAATGCCGCATTTCTGGTTGGACTCACCTTGGGAATGCGCCATCAGATCGATGAAATGATCCATCAATTTCCGTTTCACTATGCCAACTGGAATTTTTATCGCTCGGCCGAACACGGATTGGAGGCGAAGCTCGTGTGGCCGAACCTACCAGGACATGGCTTACGAGAGATCTCAGTGTGCTCCTTAGCCAATGAATTGTTGCCTCTGGCTCGGCAGGGCTTAGAAGACGTTGGAGTTGAAAGGCAAGAAATTCAAACCATGTTGGAGGTGATTCATGAACGCGTGGAGGCCAGCATTAATGGGGCTCGTTGGCAAGTCCGACGCCTGGAACAATATGAAAAAAAGGGAGAAAACCGAGCCACGGCTCTAACCTCCATGCAAGAAGATTACTTTCGAGCCTCGCAAACCGGGTCACCTGTCTCGCAGTGGAGCCTGGAGCCCGAATGAACCCGGAACCCCTTATTCAAATATGGGAAGCCCCGGCACCACAAGACGTCGGGGAAACAGCCGAAGATTTTATCGTGAAATTGGGAGGACCAGCGTTAATCCGGCTTCCCGGCCGCGATACCACACGCACGCGAGGCTTGAGTACGTTATTGCACGGCAATGAACCGTCGGGGGTAAGGGCCCTTCATCGTTGGATCAGGGAAGGCCAAAAATCTGAAACCAACTTGGTGTGTTTTATCGGAAGCATCGAGGCAGCGTTGACCCCTCCCCTGTTTTCCCATCGATACACACCAACAGGCAAGGATCTCAATCGTTGTTTCCGACATCCGTTTGAAGGCCCGGAGGGCGCCATAGCCCAATTCATGCTTCAGGAGTTGCGCCAGATGCAACCTGAAGCATTAATTGACCTCCATAACACCTCAGGCCAAAGTCCCGCTTACGGAGTGACTACGGTCGAGGGAGACCGGCAAGAAAGGTTGGCCGCCATTTTTTGCGACCATCTCATCGTGACTGATTTGCGGTTAGGTTCTTTGATGGAAGCCACGGAAAAGGACTGGCCCACGGTCACCATTGAAGCCGGAGGGGCAAGAGATCCTCAGGCGGATGAGGTAGCCTTTCGCGGATTGACACGCTATGCCACAATTCGAAATTTTTCAGACCTCTCCTCACCAGTCACTGTGACCCGCCATCCCATTCGAGTGGAACTGGTGAGAAACGCAACCTTAGTGTATGCCAACACTCCCGTCGCCGGTACCGATCTTACTCTTCTCCCGGATGTGGATCGGTGGAATTTTGAGGTCCTGCCATCCTCCCAAAAATTGGGTTGGGTAGGTTCAAAGGGCCTGGATGTCCTTTGGGCAAAAAACGCTTTGGGGCAAAACCTCACCTCTACCATCTTTTCGGTACACCAAGGGGAACTTCGGGTCACCCATCCCAGTCGGCTGATGATGGCCACCACCAACATAGATATTGCGCGACGTGATTGTCTGTTTTATGTCCTTCCTGCTTCGTGAACATCAAGATTATTATGCAGACGATTATTCGAGGTAATCCCTTCCGATTTGGAGCGACCGCCAGAAAACGACCACTCCCAAAACCGTTACCAGCTATCACATCGAATGTTCCGATGGGTTGAAACAACCCAGTGGGGTCTCCCCCTTGAATGGTTTTTGCGGCCCAACCCCAAGCCGGAACAAGCATTGAGGCCAGCATCAGACGGACTCCCATGTAATCAGGTTTTCTCGTTACATTTCTCCTTATTGGAAATAATATGGACAATGAATCGGCCACAAAAAAATGATGAATCTGGCATCCTTTCCAATTCCATTTTTCGTCAGGCCATAGTTTGTGAATTTTGTACCAGGGAGAATCGGGAATTTTTGTTACGACAACATAACGCGTTGGTAAAAAAGTTTGCTATTTTTCAACCAGAGGCCTCTGACTTAGTCAGGAAAATCATGATATCGTAAAATTTCATAGGGACTCGGATGAGGAGTGTGTGAACAAACGGAGACCGTACTGTTGTGGGGAACAGTCGATCAGATTAGTTTTATTTTAAGGTGGGATTTTTAAAAAGGTGAAAAGAGAAAACCAGTCAACCATCCCTCAACGACTGTGGGAAAGACCTGGATTGCCAAAAATGACCGATGCCCGGATTTACCATGAGAATGAGAAGTCAAAAACCCGGCCTCCTTCTCATAATTCAGTTTTCTTAAATCAAATATTTTCTTGGCTGCTCGTGTCAACCATTTGCTCCTGGGGAACTAGCGCATGGGCGGAGACCATCCATGATGGACAGATATGGTTTCCTATTTACAATACGATCAAGTTTCCAAACAAGATTCTTGGCTGGATGGAAGTGAATCCTCGGTTTGGAGACGACTTCTCGGAAATCGACCAACTGCTTCTTCGCCCGGCTTTGGGGTATCAGATCACTCAAAAATTCTCCATCTGGCAAGGCTATGCTTGGATCACCAATTACCGGCCCGACTTTACGGATGAACACCGGCTCTACCAACAAATAAGCTATCGTGACAGCTTTTCTCACTTCAGAGTCTTTAGCCGGACCCGCCTGGAAGAACGCTTTATACGCGATGCCGTGGGAACGGCTCTTCGGGCTCGCGAAATGGCCAGATTGGATTTTCCCTTTGGAGAAAAAAACGAGTGGGCCTGGGTCGTCTATGATGAACTTTTTGTCAACTTGAATTCCATCCGAAACGGGCCTGACTCGGGAATCGATCAGAATCGTGTGTTTGTGGGAATCAACCGAAAGGTTAATGAATACCTCAGCGTCGACGTTGGATACCAAAATCAGCTTATCAACACAGCGGGATCAAGCGTGCCTGACAAAATGAACCACATTATTTTGATTCAAACGTTTTTCAACTGGAGACTGGATTGATTCCTTATCAGATAATCTTGGTTGCGCTAATGGGTAACTCGCAGAATCATCCATTTTGCTTCGAGACCCAATGCGGAAATCAACCTGACGTGGAGAAACTGGGAGTACATCACGGGGTTATAATCGCTTAAGACACGAACCGCCATAAGACCGGCTAAACTCCCCCCGATGAAGACATAGGTGTTTTTGAAAGGGTGGGATGGTTGGTCGACCACACTCCTCAAACCTACCTTGTTCTCCCTCTTCTACCTCAAATTACCTATCCAAACCCATGACGGAATCCAAGCAACCTAGAACGTAACATAGATGTTACACAGGCGAAATTTCCGAGTAACACATGCAGGCTATCTTGTTCAAAGAGAATGGGAATTCTAGAACCTATGCCTACCTCTTGGACAATACTCAAGCCCATTTTTTTCTGGGACCTTTTCCTGGCTTTGATTCTGGGGCAGTTCGGATGTGCTGGTGGCCTTGGATCGAACGGGTTGGCAACGCCTTCTGAAACCGCACTGACTCAAGGCAAGCAATTTTTCTACGAAGGAAAACCGGAGAAGGCCGAAACTCTTTTCTCCGAGGCGTTGCGAAATCATCCAAAGGATCCACAACTGCTGAATGCCCGTGGTTTTGTTTACGCCGAACAGCGGAAGTGGGACCAGGCGATCGGGGATTTTAAACAAACGATTCGGCTTGCTCCCCAAAACCCTCAATATCAGGAAAACCTTGGAGTCACCTTCCTTCGCGCCGGGTATCCTCAAAAAGCCCTCCCCTACCTTTCCCATTCCCTCGAACTAGCTCCAGATTCTTCTCAACGATGGAATCACCGTGGCCTGGCCCTGAGTCGTCTGGGACAATACCAGGAGGCCATCCGAGATTATTCACAGGCACTCACGATTGACAACCACAACGGGGAAATCTACCTCAATCGCGGCGTAGCGTTGAGCAAATCAGGGCTGAACCAAGAGGCAAGAAAAGACTTTGATCAGGCCATCCGACTGAATCCTGCTCTTCGTCAGGCTTATGAAAGTCGTGGACTTTTGGCCCTCATGAGTGGAGACACGGAACTCGCTATTGAGGATTTCCGTACTGCCATGCAACAGGGTGCTGATGGTGGAATGATCCACTACAATCAAGCGGTCGCGCTATCCATGATCGGTGATTCAGTCCGAGCGAAACAGGAGTTCGCTTTAGCCTGCGAACGGGAGATTTTCCAAGCCTGCAATCATTCGGTGAAAGGTACTTCACTCCAACAACTTCTATAAATCCGTCGTCTTCTCACAAAAAAAGCCCTGTCGAGTCCATATGACTGACAGGGCTTTTTTGACGAAGCGGTATTTTGCCCGCCTAAATTTTCGAGCAATAGGTTTCCTCAAATACCGGATACCCGGTGTTTTCCACATCCGGTTGGGTTTCAATCGCCGCATCCCCGGTCTTCCAGACATGAAGGCATCGCGCGGCAATAAAGGGATACCGATCATAGGTACCCCCAATATTCACCAAGGATTGGGTGCCTTCTTTCTTCCCGATAACTAAAAATTTATTTCCGTGCAAACTGCCTTCCTGATCAATTTTGCCCGGATAGAAAAGAACGAATCGATTCAACACCACCATCCCTGAGTCATCGGGCCCCTCGTATTCCGTCTTAGGATAAGGTAACCATTCCGCCGTCACCATCGTACCTTCCGTGGTGGCCTCCACTCCTACGATACGACCCGCCATTCGAATGGCACGCCCTTGATACACATCCGGTTGGGCCGTCAACACGCCAAATTCAGATTGAGATACGGGCTGGCTCCCATTATTTTCAAAAGTCGAGGGGGCGGCACAGGCAGTCAGGAAAAGAAACATCGCACTTACTGAAGAAAGCATGTAGTTGCGCATATTCCACCTCCGTAATTGTTGTTTTTTCATTTGGATTTTAGGCATTGTTATTACTCATTTTTCATTGTACTTAACAATTTCGTAACCTTCAATTAACAATGACGTAACATATAAATCTTCACACTTTCGTAACATTAAAAATGGTTCATCGGAAAAGAAAGGGTTGAACTCATTGAAAACATGCCTTTTTTGAATAGGTTGTCTTCCAAGTCCCATTCGATCATCATGAGTTGACATTTCACCTCTCAAAAATCGAGATGCACGATCACCATGCCCTACATCGGGACTCGCCAACAAGCCAGCTATCGAAAGCTCCTGCGGAGCGGAGAACTCTACGATCGGGTCGACAAGGCCCGAGCGAGTCTTCACGCCTGCCGGGTATGTCCCCGCCATTGTGGGGTGAACCGTACCTCGGGGGAATTAGGAACCTGTCTGGTCGGCGGGAAAGCTCTCGTGGCCAGTGCCAATCCCCACTTTGGAGAAGAATTTCCTATTCGCGGATGGTGCGGCTCGGGCACCATATTCTTCGCGGGCTGTAACTTACGCTGCCTGTACTGCCAAAACTTCGACATCAATCATGAGCCCAACGGCCAAGAACTCGATGCGGAAGAACTCGCCTCGCTCATGCTCGACCTGCAGGAGCAGGGGTGTCACAACATTAACTTTGTGAGTCCTTCCCACCAGGTACCTCAAATGCTGGAGGGAATCCTTGCGGCGGCCCAGCGGGGACTTCGCCTCCCGATCGTCTACAACACCAGCAGCTATGATGACGTAGAGATGTTGAAACTCCTGGATGGGGTAATAGATATCTACATGCCTGATTTCAAGTATGCCGATACGGTCATCGGCCGACGGCTTTCCAAAATTCCGGACTACCCGGCGAGAGCCCAAGCCGCATTGAAAGAAATGCATCGGCAAGTGGGCGACCTAGAAATCGATGAAGAGGGAATTGCCGTAAGAGGGTTGCTCGTCAGACACCTAGTCTTGCCAGGTGGATTGGCTGGCACTGAAGGCGTGATGCGTTTTCTTGCCAATGATGTATCCAGAGACACCTATGTGAACATCATGGACCAATACCATCCAGCAGCCAAAGCTCATCGTCATCCAACCCTCAACCGCCTGGTAATGGCAAGCGAAGTCGACGAAGCCCGGGACCTGGCTCAAGCCGCCGGTCTCTACCGCTTTCACGAAGAGTAATGATCTTTCAAGAAGGGAAAACAGGTTCGGAAATCTTGGTTCCGTTCGGATGAGGAGAAATACTATCGCCGTTGCCATTTTGGTGAATGGGCACCTGAAGATCGACTGAATACAAATCGATGGGTCCACCGCATCCGTCGTCGAATTCGATTCCGGCGCAGACACCAACTCGGGCGATTTCCTCGACATCATCGGTTTGGTCATAGATCCCATACATGGCCCCCAGGGCGAATTCCTGACCGGACCCGATCGCCCAAAAACGTTTAATGGAATCCACTGAACGCCAGGAAGCGACGATATAAATACCCGTGGGGTTGGCGATGAGTGCCGTCAGTCGGGATGGTTCATAGGGATCATTGCTTTCGGCATCGGCGTTCAAATGATAGTCATCAGTTAAATGTTCATGGAGGGTCAGCCAGGTCGAGAAGATGGCATCGGTCCCAGCCAGATCGACTTTGTCCGCATGATGATGAAAGAAATGCCGAAGGACCAATTGGTGGGCTCCCGCTCCAGTAACAGCTACATAGCTATCACGCACCAATTGAATTTTTGAGGCATTCTCGGAGTAGCGTTCGCTTTGAATCAGCGAGCCCCAATTCGATTGCGTATCCGCGGCGATGCATGCCCGATTTCCCTTCTTCACGACGACAGCGATCGACATAGTAATTCCCCTATAAAATGTTAAACAAAAATGGGGTGAATTCCTGCAGTGGGGGGAGACGATGAGTGAGCCCGATTTGTACGCATGGGAATTTTCGAGGCAGGAACGTGTGCCGTCCTTTTCCTCTTCTACGTATATCGGTTGTACTGCTGAAGAACTGAAACCCTACCAGGAACCCACCCATTCGAACAGGAAGACGCCCCTAATAAGAGAAGCGTGCTGGGCCTTCATTGTCGAGCTAATGCCTTCTTCCAGGCGTTGATTCGCACGAGACTCACGAGGGGGGAATACCGATACCGCTGATACAAACGGTGAACGGTCGATGTCGTCCGATCCGGGAAATACGTCCATGGGGAAATAGGAGGACAGGATCGATCAATTAACGTTTGAACCGCCGACGAAAAATTCTTAAAGAATGTTTGATGCGCTTCTAACCGCGGTCCCGGACATACATGCGCGTAAGCCAAGATGAGGGGATTGGTATTGATTTCCCACGTCTGGACCTTTCCCTTCCAGACCCCAAAATCAATTCGCCCGAAGGTAATATGGGCCAACTGAAAAATATGCTGTATTTGGTCCTGAAACCAACTTTCGCGAAGAAACTGGAGTTCCTCTTGGATATGCGCATGAGTATCCTGAGCCATGTCTTTTTTTTGCACCCATCGAGTACTAAAAAAGATATGCCGGGGGACGATGGTGCTCCCCACGATAAAGGATGAATACTTCCGGAATATTCCATGCTCATCGGACACATCGCAAAATTCGGTCAAGATCCATTCATCGAGACATTCCCGACGAGCCTTTAATCGCTCGATGTGCTCCTGAATCTCTTGTGGAGTAAAAAGTAATTCACTCCGAGGTCCGAGATGGTCATCCGCTTTGCGAAGAAACACCGGAAATCGAACATCCGTCAGATCATCCTGGAGTCGAAACACATTAAAGACATTCAACCCTTGTTGGTACAACGACTGGAGGAGGTCAAAACGCTTGAGCGATTTCTCTGGATGATTGAAAACCTGATAATCCTCAGGACATGCACTCAACGTCCGGAAAATATCCATCACTGGATCTTTAATTGATCCGTCCAGAAGTTCAAAATCACTGAAGACATACAGACCCTTGGGAAAACTGGACTTCTTAACAAAGGATTCATATGTCAGGGGGATCAGGTCACGAGTATGAATCCGACCCCAGTAGGCCAAATAGCGATCAATCGGGTGGCGATTTTTCTTGGAGGACAAGAAAAAGATGGGCATCCGTCAGGAAGGCGACGATGGAAGGCCAAACGTTTGATTCGGTGTCCCGGGGTACAAGGAATAATGGGTATGTTTGGCCAACCAGGTTTTTTTCTCCTTATCGTGAATCAACAACATCGTCACCCGGCCGGGGCGAGAATACGCCGTCCCATCTTGATGGTAGCCCGTGGAGGTCCAGGGAACCAACACACAGGCACGGGTCCCGTCTCCATTCAACTCACAATGCAATTCGTCGAGCACAAAAGAAAAATCGGTAATGTTCGGCCAAATGGATTTCCATTGTCGTTCGATCAAATCATCAAGACCAACCAAAATTTCCGCTTTGCTGCCGAAACAAATCACGTCTTGATAAAACATGGCGCGGCCGGCTTCAAAATCGTGCTTCCGGACACAGTCCGTAAAGGTGATGAGCCAATTTTTGATGTCTTGAACCGGCGGAGTCATGGCCCGTACTTTATGGATCTAGGGGCCAACTTTCAAGTCCTTCCTTCACCTTATGAAGGCTTTTGAGGCTATTTTCCACATCTCAAATCGATACGATGAATTCCAAGGTGCTAAATCTGGCTTTTCACCCTCCAACATTCTAAAATTTGCTTAATGATGTGCTCGAGAAAGGAGCGTGCTATCGAAACCCCAGGAATGACAGGAATGAAAGCCGTAAGGCTCAAACCAATGTACGACATCGATCGTCTACGACACGATTTTGCGGCAGCGCAGGAACATGGCCAATGGATCACGGGATCAACAGGGGACGAAGTCTGGTATGCGATACCCCTCATTTCTCGGAATGGTTCTGCAGACAAGGACGAAGCCATTCGATATTGGGATTGGCAGGGCGAGGAAGTCAACCAATTTCAGCCCACCTCAACACTCGCCTACTGCCCCTACCTATCAGGCATCATCGATAGCTTTCACTGTCTGAAGGAGCGGGTTCGACTCATGCGACTTCCCGCCAATCAAAGCATTCTCAAGCATGCCGATGTCCCGGGCAAGGCTCGCTTACATATTCCGATCATCACACATGAAGAAATATACTTCTTAATCGAGGGCACTCGAATTATCATGAAAGAAGGTGAGCTCTGGAACATCGACCTCACGCGTGAGCATGAAGTGCACAATCGTAGTCCCATCGATCGTATACATCTCGTCCTTGATCTCGTCCCCAACGACTGGCTCGCGGAATTCCTGAATCGGGAAGAGACCGTCACCATCGCATAACCATCCTGTATTCACGAGAGGCTTCAAGCAAAGGAACGCCACGGTGAAACGAACCGTACTCGTCACGGGGCTTAACGGTGTGATCGGTCGGGCCATCCGCCAGATCCTCGAAGAAAAATACATCGTCTCCGCCCTGTCACGAAGCGGAGTGGACCATCTCCCCTCTCATCGAGTTCACAAGGCCGACATTGCGAACTTCCAAGCCATCCGGCCCGCCTTTGAGGGAATGGATACGGTCATTCATTTAGCTGCAGACGGTGGAGAGAGCAGCCCCCATGCCGACATGAACGTCCCGTGGGAGTCGATTCTCCCGAACAATATTATCGGTACGTACAACGTGTTTGAGGCCGCGAGGCAAGCAGGGGTCCGTCGCGTTATTTTTGCCAGTAGCGGGGCCACCATCATTGGATACGAAGAGCATGATCCGTACCGGCAATTAGTCAATGACGCAGAATCGCTCCCTCCCGGTCCATGGCCCATGATCACACATGAATCAGAACCCAAGCCTCGAAGCCTCTACGGTTTGAGTAAATTAGTGGGAGAAGATTTAGCCCGATATTTTGTAGGCATCAGTCCGATGAGTATCATCTGTCTTCGAATCGGACAAGTGCGGGATTCGAATGTTCCCCAACCAGGGCGGGATCAATCCGTGTGGTGCAGTCAACAAGACATGGCACACATGATCCAGAAATGCCTCGAAGCCCCGGATAGCCTTCGGTTCGACATTTTTTATGTTACTTCCCAAAACCGGCGGGGTTACCGAGACCTTTCCCACGCGAAAGATGTCCTCGGCTATTCTCCCACCGAAGGCATTTAGAAACGCTCCCTCAGGTGATTCCCAGCACTCCTTGAACTTGATTCGTCCAACAGGAGCAGGAGAAAGGGCCAACGCCTTAAACGGCAATTTTTTCGGAGTCGGAATCCTCGGAGAGATCATTCAATTTGGGTTTATTCAACACCCAAGCCGGAACGGGACGAACGTCCCAAATGATCCCACACAGTTGAAAAGCCCGGAGGAGATAATAGGTAAGATCGACTTCCCACCATCGAAACCCTTGTCGGGCCGAGCTGGGATACTGATGATGATTGTTATGCCACCCTTCCCCCATCGTGAGAAGAGCCAGCCAGAAATTATTCCGGCTTTGATCGGCGGTCGCATAGCGCCGGCTGCCAAACCGATGCGCTAACGAATTAATCGTAAACGTGCCGTGCCAGAGCACCACGGTGGAAATCACAAATCCCCAGACAAACATCTGCCACCCAGTCGTGCCAAGACCAGGATAGGCACTCCCAAGCCACGCACCCAACCCATACATGCTGATGGCTAAGCCAAGAGGGACCAGAACGTCAAACCGATCCAAAAATCGAATTTCAGGAAAACGGGCAAAATCCTTAATCCGACTCACCTTGGTCGTCAATTGGTGATGAGAGAGGAACCAGCCCATGTGGCTCCACCAAAGTCCATGATGGATTGGGGAATGCACATCATTGGGTTGATCGGAGTTGGCATGATGCACACGGTGATTGGCGGCCCACCATAACGGACCTCGCTGAGCGGCACTGGCTCCGATCAAGGCAAACACAAACTGCATGGGTCGAGAAGTTTTAAAGGCACGATGGGAAAAATAACGGTGATAGAATCCGGTGATGGCGAACATCCGGATCCCATACAACAAGACAGCCACCGTGACCGCCACAGGACTCCAGCCAACCCACACAACGGCAAGAACGCCCAGGTGCATGATCATAAAAGGAATCGTCCGCACACGATCCATCTGATTGCCGTCTTTACCAGGAGCCAGGCCAGTTTCTTCGTGGCTGTCAAACCATTTCATTAACAGCCGCCAACATGTACCTGGAAGTCGCCGGATGGTCGACATGCTTAGACGTTCCTTTCTCTACCCAAGGCACTCACTCGTTTCAGAGACAATCGGACTTTAGAAGAAGCCTCTTGAGGAATGGGGAAATTTTGCAAACCCTGCAACATAAACCAGGAGACGGCAGACATGCAAGAAAATTGTTCAAAAAACAACGATTTTTCCGTCTCGCATGCCTGACAAGGAATCTAGGCGAAGGTATCCGTCTGTCTCATAGTTTCTTTCCGTCAGGAGTTTTTGAAGCTCTCGCCTTGTTCGAAACCGATTTCGGGGGAGAGGGGGATTGTGCCGCAAGTCGCTTTCTCAGTTTGTCCATTTCAACGATCACATCTGATGAACCGGGGCGGAGTGTCTGCAAATATTCAAATGCCTCTAGGGCTTCCTGGTATCGACCATTCCAACTGAGAATGAATCCCAGATCAAAAGGCGCTTCCCATCTGTGAGGTTCACGAGCCATTGCTGCTCTCAGGACCGCAACGGCGCGGTCGACCTCTTCGGGTGTGCCGCCCTGTCCCAAAACCCAACCATAATGGGTCGCCAAATGATACCCTTGAGGAGAATCAACATACGGCTCAGCCAGAGCCAGGGAGTGACGCCATTGCCGTGCGACAAATAGTGCCACGACCCATGCCCGAGCTTGGCCCAGATCTTGAGGAAATAAGGTCATATAATGCTGAGCGGTTTTCAAGGCTTTGTCCCATTGATGGGTTTCCAAGTAATAATCAACCAGTTCTTGCCAGGCGCCAGCAGCCGTTGGGGAAATTTTCAGCACGCGGTGGGCATGGGCTTTCTTATCGGCCACGACCTCTTTGACCCAATGAATCCCTAACCGCCCCCGTTGCAATTGAACCAAAACGGGTTGGCCCGGATACAAATGACCGTCAACATCCGGTTCCCAAAAAATCCGCACGGTTTTTTCGGGATCTTCCCAGGATTGGAGTTCAAACCACGCATAGGGAACGTACCGAAGCCAATCATCAGGCACCTCGGCGATCGTTCGAATAACAGACTTGTGGGAAATCGGTCTTTCTTGGTTTCCTTGCCCATTGATGTACACCACCGCACTGTAGAAAATAAACATCAAGAGGGCATAATGGCCCCATTGCCCAACACGATGTAAGAGCTGACGCACTTCCCCATCTTCATGAGACTTGGAGAGAAACGTATTGGTGAGGAAAATGACCTCGAGTATCGTCAGGCCAACCCCAACCCATGGAACGAGGATAAATACAAATTCACTGGGGACGCGGTAAATGGTTTGCACCCAAATGGCCCACACCGCGAGAGGAATGAGAAGGGTCCATTTTGAAAAGAACGCTTGCACCCCGTAAAAAATCTTGTCCAAAAGAGAGATGTTCATGGTCAGGATTGTCCAGAATTCTTAAGATGGGCCTGTTCACGTTTGATCGTTCGGAGGACTTCCGGCAACAACCGTCTCGCTCGCATATCATGAGGATCACGTTTGAGGACATCCTGAAAACACTCAGCCGCCCTTTGGGATTGATACGCCTCATATAAAACGGAACACAGCCCGGAATGGGCGCCAATTCCCAACCCTCGGTATTTCAGGGCAACGCCAATTTCTTGTGCGGCATCTTCGTAACGTTGAACAGCTTTGTACAGATACACCAGACTCACTCGTGGGCCGACGTCATACGGTGAAATGTTGATCGCCTGATGGAGCGTGTCAATCGCCACATCGATATGACCGAGTTTTCGTTGGGAACTCGCCAGTTCTTCATGAATGTCCACGACGCGGGCAAGGTCATCCCTATCAACTTGGCCTCTCCTCCGATCTTCGAGAATGATGTTTAGGGCAGCTTGATAACGGCTAACGGCTGTTTCATGATCCCCGAGGAAGGCGTAAGCATCTCCCAACTGCTCATACGCATACCAATTCCGTGGATTCACCTTCACGGCCCGTTCAAACACATTGACCGTTTCTTGGGCATCCCCAAGTTTCTCCATCATGACAAATCCCAAATTTCTTCCGAAGAAGGGCTCGGCGAGAGCCACCTCAAAAGCCTTCCGATACATGACATACTGGTTCGCAATATCACCCAGCCGCCCATAGAGATACCCGGCACGCCAATAGCCATCCGGAAAATTCCGATCGATTTCTGTGGCGTTCAAAGCAGCCTCGAGAGCTGATACCAGTTTCCCTTGTTTCGTATAGACAAGGGACAGAATCACATACGCGTGAGCCGGAAAGTTCTTAGCCGCTATGGCTTGCTCGGCATAGGCAATGGCTCGACGCCCATTAGACGAATCAAATATTCGTAAATATCGATAGAGCTGAGCGAGGAATGCCCAAGGTTTTTCCGAATCGGGCTTGGCATTAAACTGACCGGCTGACTCCAAGATGAGAAGAAAAGAATAATAATCCCATGCGATCTTATTATTTCGTAGCCCTCGGTGGATTTGAAGAAGTGCTGTTTCGAAATGACCGATCCTTGCCTGAGCAATGGCCGAATACAGGAGACCGCTTGAATGATCAGGGTTCTGGTCAAGAAGGCGATAAAAAAAGACAGATGCATCCTTTGGATGACCTTCGTCAAGAGCAATGGCTCCCAGACTGAGAAGGGCATTGGAATCGTTTGGGTCTGCTCGATACGCTAATTCTGCTTTTCTTTTCAAGTCTCCAAGGTTTCCGGCCAACATCTCTAGGGCCATATTCCCGAAATGGCCCTGTTGAATGTGGGACGCCTCTTGAAAATGGTCTCGATAAGCTTGAGAAGCGCGCAAGTCATCCCCAACGAGATAGAAGACCAGTCCTTTGGCTCCCGAGAAGGACGATTGAAAAAAGCGAGAGTCCATATTGGATATTTGCAAATAGGTGATGACAAGGAAGGCCGACCCGACAAGTGTCAGCACCACTTTCATCCAGGGGTCCAGCAGTGGGGAAGAAGGATTGGGGAAGTCGCCGTTCGACTCCGTTGACTGAGGGGTGGAACCCGACATCCTACATGATGGGATGGAATCGGAGGCCATACAAAGGTGAGCCAATCCAAAGAGGGCACAGGATGGATAAATAGAACCTTTCGATTGTCGGTATAACGATATAAAAAAGATTTCCCTTAATTTTCGGCCAGGTTTCCAGACACCTAAGCCGATGGAAGGGCCTAGCTGATTTTGAGAGAAAAATCGGAGAAGAGGAGGAAACGGATGAGTGTGAATGGGTGTAGTTGATGGAGATTGCTTCTGATTTCTTCAAGACGGAATTTCAATTCCCACCTTGTTGCGGCAAGAGAGATGGATGGTAAAACGGCGAAGGTATTCAGGGGGTCGGTTCCCTGTAGGCGATTTCCTGAGCTCGCTTGCGATAGGCTTCGGCAAGGAGTTCTTCTTGCGTGACGAACAGGTCAGACTCGCGTGGTGAATAGTTCCGCAATAAGCGCTCTTCGATTTGCGCGTGTGTTTCGATATGGCCATTCCCGAAAATGTGGAGCACTTCACCGACGAATCTCCGGACATGCCGGGCAATCAGAAGCGTACGGTGACAAGACAACGGATCCTGCTCGGCACACAGCATGGCCACTTTCACCCTCGAAGCATATTCGACTAATATTTTTAACCCTTCTTGAAAAACCGGCAGCGTGGCGACCCGATCATAATCAACTTGATGGTTGTGATAGCACTCCCGTTCACGACGCAGCCCCCCGAGTTCCTTACCCAGAAAAACATACGAGAGACCATGCGCGTTGAGATTCAGCTCAAACGCGTCACGGGAAAAATGAGGATTGTGCCGGCTGTAGGGAACAGATCGGACGTCGGCAACGGACTGGATGCCATGCAGTGTTAACAAATGAATGATGTGTTCGGCACGGTGGTTGGAATGGCCGATGGAATACAAGATCACGGGATGATGAGTGTCGATGTCCATGATTTTCTTATCGCTCTTAGGAGTCCCATCGTCACGCCCGCTCCCGGCTATGAGTTCGATTGATCAACGAAACACTGTATTTTAATCTTCTCAAGATGGAGTGTGATTCAGATTGATCTGGAACCGGGAGCAGGGTTTCCCCTCAAAAAGACCGAAGGCCCACCTCCGAAAAGGTGGGGCTCCTTTACTCGAAAAATTCAGCCTTGCTTGAAAGGGACAGATTGGGATTTGCAGACTTTATCGAATCAACCACGCTCCCGGTGGAAGCTGCCGGCGAAGTTCTCGACAGTTTCCGGGCGGTGGTTGGTCCCCTGGGGGTCGGTCAGGATACCAGATCCGACATTCGCCAGGGGGAGGCATATGGCCGGGAGGAATCCTCGGTATACGACTTTCATAATGTCCACGACCCGGCCTTCCCCTATAGTCTCGATCATAATCACGGTCTCGACGACGATCGCGTCGAGGCGGGGGATAGTCGACAGGTGGTCCCTGATCAATCTCGACTTCCACATATCCATCGTCATCCTCTAACACCACCCGACTATAGGGGCCACATCCGGTCATGCCAATCAGGATAAAACCCACCAAACACATCCTTAGATATTGCGAGTTCATTCGACCTCCCCTTGCCCCTTCTTGGACACTGATGACATCGATTCCATTTAAACCCCTATGAGAATGAAAGAGCGTAATGAGTCTTTAGTCTCGATCCTTCCGTCCTTTACCATTTTCTCCCCGTTCGCGCCGGCGTTCTTCTTGATCTTTTCGCTTGTCTTCTCGATCTTCCCTCATTTCCCGCTTGCGCTCTTCACGTTCTTTTTCGGCTTCCCGTTTTCGTTCTTCGCGTTCCTTCTCAGCTTCCCGCTTTCGTTCCTCGCGTTCTTTTTCCGCTTCACGCTTCTCAGCCTTTCGCTCTTCTTTGTCTCGCTTCCGTTCCCGTTTTCGGCGCTCTTTCTCTTCTTTGCGCCGAGATTTCTCTTCATCCCTCCGGTCAACCAGCATGAGGGGCGACGCAGTTTGGGCCTGGTAGGTGGGGGTATTCAGATTCCAAGAAAGCGCAAACCCTTCTCCGGCAAAGCAGCAAAGCAACAACAGGGCAAGGACACTGACAACCATCTTTTTCATGAGAAACCTCCTACGTTCTTCCTCGATTTAATGAGAGGATTCCAAATTGACGAGAGGGGATCTTATTTGGGAACCGGTTTAATTTCGACAAACTGTTTGACTGACAACACCCCTTCGGTCTGTCGAATAACCTCCAAGACTTTGTTCAATTCTTCTTGGCTCCCGGCCCGGCCAATCAGGTACACCTGATTACGCACGGACCGCCATCGATAATTGACCGAAGTAACCCCTTCTTCGGCCACCAATTGAGCTTCAATCTTCGTGGCGATCCAAAAATCATCCACCGATTGTCCTGCGCCTTCCGTATCCTTTTTCCCTTCCTCCTCCGCGGCTTTCCGTCGCCGCTCCTTTTCTTCCGGGGTCACGATTTGAATCTCATCATAGACCTGCTTCACCCGTAAGTCGGCTTTAGCCATCTGGACCACTTCTTCTCGAACAGCCGGATCATCCAGGGTGCCGGTCAACATGACCCGTTGTTCCCAGACATCCGTATTCACATCCAGTAGGAGCCCTTTATCTTTATCCGACAGACTGGACAGAATACCGCTGCCAATCTTGGTATCGGTAACCTGATCTTCCGTCGTCCGATCTTCGAAGGCCTTTTTCCCGGTTTCGATCATGATGGTGGTGCATCCCTGCAGGAGAACACCCCCAGCAATCAGACTCAGCATCATCCATTTCATGACAACAGGATTCATGTCCTTCTCCTTTCCACGTAGCTCAAGAGACCATCCTTCACTTCCTTGTCCTCCCACCCTGTCTTCCAATTTCTTTTCAACTCATGGCGAGATTAGTGTGACATTCTCTATAGCACGCTGGGAATCAAAGGAGGGCTTCTCGAGGGGTTGATTAAACCTATAGTCCATTTTTATTCCTGTCAAGGTAAAACCCTTTCCAAATGTGGAGATACCGTTTGATCCAGACCACAGCCATTGAAAAGTGCCTGAAATTTCAATGAAATCTTAGCCCAAAACCGGACATGGTTCACTTCGGGATGCCCCTCAACCTCTCCCATGCCTTTAGTGAGTTTTGCCGTTAACATCATTCATTTAGACCATCATTAAGAAATTTTAATGATATTCATTTTGACAATCAAAATGACTATTGTTACCCTACGTGCATGAAAGGAACACTCCCAAGAAAAACAAGTGAAAGGTGTATGGGCCTTAAACAAAAGGAGGGGACCTGATGAACACGACTTCTAATGCACGACCTCATGTATCCATGTTGGCATTCGTGTGCATGCTAATATTACTGCTGAATGGTGGAGGAATTTCAGCAGCCTGGGCGGGTGATCGAGTCCATGCTCCATCCAAGAAATCGTTCAAGCAACGGGTGGCCTTTTCCCTGTTGTTAAGCGTCGGAGGGTCCCATCACTATGTTCACCACCGGTATTATTCCAGAGGCCATTATCGGTATGGATATGCCCGTGGACGGTGGTATGGGCGCCACCGCCATTTCTATAGGGGGTATCCCCGGTACGGACGTTTTTCGGATCGCGTTTATGGTCAGTACCGGCAGGATAAAAGAGACCGATCCTTTTACAATCGTTGGGAGCGACAGGATCGTAATCGGGGTCGTGATAATTTCAGGAATGCCGACCGTAACAGGGATCGAAGGGCCGACCGGGGCGGTGGTCGAGGAGCTGGACGAAATCGGGATCGAGGACGACGATAGGATTGAAAGTCTAAGCCCCGCCTGGATTAGAGCAAATCGGACGGGGGCTTAGCCTAAAGATTTAAACAAAGCCATACACGACACAGCCTCTTCACTCGGTACCGAGTGGGAGGCTATGTCGTGAGTCGTCCACATAGACCGGGTTGTTTTGCATGTACTAATAGAGAATCGGTAAGGAGGCCTTGGCCTCCTTAGCACGAAATACTCGGCTCAACCTGTTTACTCCGTCGCCTCTTTCACCGCATCCCCGACATCTTCCACGGCCTTATCAATAGCCTCTCCGGCCTTTTCCGCGGTCCCTTTTTCCTCACAACCAGTGAGGAGAGGCGAGACACACATTAGACAAACTGTCAGGCCCAACAACCATGTTTGGATTTTTCTCATGTGAATGCCCTTTCGTGGAGATTAGGTATTTCTCAAATCCTCCTCACGCTTGCCACAAAGACCATGAAGGGGACTTGTTCATGCCAAGAAAAACGTTCTTGTTTTTCTGACATCTTTTGATAAGACCAGAGACCCAACAAGAGGGAGAGGGAAAACCGTCCATCCCAAAAAGAGGGACACGCCATAGGGTAACATGAACCCATTAAAAGGCAAGTGACGACCCCATGTCTCCCAAAGTGAGAAAATGGAGCGTGACCAACAATTTCAGCGGCAAAGAGGTTAAGCAAATCGAAATGTACTGCCAGCTACGGGCTACGGATGCCCGTTGCAGACCCTGTTGACAAAACCACCCCCAAAAGAACGGCTTTAGCAGACTGTTCTGATAAGGAAAGGGGCGCTCTCGAAGTGATGTGCAGAAATCGGATGGTTGGAAGACACCGTGTCGGAACTGGGAGCCCTCTTCCAGCCCACTGCAAGGGCAGCAACAAACATGTCTACCTCCGGCCATTTCCAACCTTGAAAGGGGCATGTGTCAAATGTCGCGAACATAAATCAACCCCCGTTCTCCATTCAAAAATTCGACTTCCCTAAACTTATTCCACCCCATGCGTTGTAGGAGATTGCCTAGGATAGTGGTACTCATATAGACACGTCTGTACCCCAGACTACGCGCAAGATCTTCTGCTGATTGTATGAGCGCAGTCCCTATGCCTCTTCTTCGATAGGCCCGGCCTATCAACAAACCAACCATGGAGGGTGAAAGATTTGTCGCGGCATCGAGATCCAGCGCAATCGTTCCGCACACCTGGTCCCCCTCGATAGCCACTAGACCAATAGGCATCCCTTCATGATTGCAGCGCGACTCAAGGTCTGCCTGTGCATTTCCAGGGCCATGAACCCCATAGTACGGCTCCCACTCCGATAGGTACCAATCAGTCAGAGTGGGGATGACCTCCTTACGTTCAGCTAGTCGTAAAATTTTCATCTCTCCAATTTGGCTGAAAAGGGGTGCCTTGGGTCCAGGCTGTGTGAAAACTAAAAAATGGCTAATTAAAGTCGTTTTTAAGCCTTGCACATTTTCAAAAGACTCCAAATCTCTTACCGAATGAAGTTCTCGCCTTCACACCTTATTAATAACGTCTCATGCAAGGCTTGAAGTCAATCTCTACCTGCAGTTGGCTGAGGAGTTTTCACACACCCTCGGTCGGGAGCAGACGGGTAACCGTAATGGGCTAAATTTAAATCAAAGGAGAAAAAGCGTCCAGCCCGATTTCCTGTTGTTCATCAGAAGAATTGGAGATCTTTGACTAGAGGGGTACAAAAACTCATCGATTCATTTCGCATTCCATACTTTTCCAAGCAGTATGGTCATGCCTGAAAACACAGTCCACTCCTGTGAAGCCCCGTTAAGCCCAAAAGCCGCACCTAGATCCCCCACAAGCCTGGGAGAGAAAAAGTAGCTGCTTGAGGTCAGAACTTGTGTGAAGGGTTTTACATTCTTCCTCATCGTACCCGCCAGTTCACCGGCCACCGACCATTCGTCCGTTAGGCCGTAGGCCGTGCTGGCAGCCCAAAACAATTGATCCCTTCCCTCTTCCGACAAAGGCGCCCGGGAAGTTCTCCCAAAACGGGTGTAGCCCAAATTGAGATCGATGCCTAGTGGTCCGATGACCCCACTGTAAATCCCAGTGACCAGGTAATCTGTCTGCCCACTCCCAACTGTTTCAGGGGCAGTGGGTAGCTTGGCGCCTACTTCCATGCCCAACGCTGAAGGAATTTGCGTCAAGGGTACGTTGATTTTGAGTAAAGGGGTCAAATCCCCAAACCCAGCTAGAGTTGGAGATTGTTCGAAATCATTGATGATAACAGCTTCCCCACTAATCAAAATTCCAATGCGATCCGTAAAGGCCATTTTGAAGAGATAGGGAACACTGTGTCGATAATCATCAGCCGCTTTATCTTTCAGACTTTGCCAACCCATCTCCATTTCCACATACCCTGGGACAGGCAGTTGGGCGGGATTAGAGAGAGTGGGTCGATACGGGGTGGCACGGGGCTCCTGGCCTAGAGACAAGCTTGAAAGCTGTGGCCCTCCCATAAAGACAAGGGAAAAGATCAAGACTAAGGCGAGAAAACTTGGTTGGGGGCCACTTTCACCTATTCTATTACGATCA
The DNA here is from genome assembly GCA_965223275.1 of Nitrospirales bacterium. Classification (GTDB taxonomy): domain Bacteria; phylum Nitrospirota; class Nitrospiria; order Nitrospirales; family UBA8639; genus Nitrospira_E. Next base: position 2,328,763 of record OZ244992.1, on the reverse strand, counting down.
TTGGGCATTGGTGATACCAGGGGTATTACAACAATCGTGATTTTAATACCAAAAGATAGGCATTTACGGAAGCCTCTTGTCGTCATGGTGAGGGGCTTTCTTTTTAAGTCTGTGTCGCATTCATCGTGGCCTTTCGGCACTCGATCCAACAGATGATCCGCGCCATGAATCATGTCGGTCCCTCAACCGCATGAGGAGGACGTAGGATACATATCGTCTCCAAGTATTCCTTCTGTTATGGGCCTGACTCCCAGGCATCATCCAGGACTTTCCATGTCCCGTTTTCCAGGACCATCGTCACGGTTCCATTCGCGGTCGTAAGCCCTCTGCTCCCTTTTATCGTCAACACCGCTTTGTTGCCCGAGATGGTACTCGTCAGGATTTCCATCTCCGTCATCATCATGTCTTGCGCAAACTCCAAACCCAAGACCAAATCCTTCTCATCCTGAGGGAGGGCTTCCAAGTTTTCACTCGGGACAAACTTCTTAAACTCCTCCACATCTCCGTCCATCAGTGCCTGGCTGTAGGCCGCATACGCTTGTGAGGGTGGGTCGTTCGCACCGGTGATGGTCAATTGAAGCGGTTCCTTCTTCAAACTGACCGAAAAGGCGATATCGTATGAAAACGTATGGCCATCACGTTCATTCTCAGACGGCGTTTTGATCGCCCCGACAAGTTGCTCGTCATCAAATTTCGAGAGGGTTAATACCCCATTGCCAATATCGATCTCGCGGGTCCAGACCGGATGGAAATACATAGCCTTTCTCATACGAGGGAGTAACGCTTGAGTCTTTCGAGAGATCGTAAATTCCAAGGCTCTGACTTTGCCTTGCTCTGAGAGGGTGGACACTTCGAAAGGTATCATTTCCTGATCAACGGGAGTATCCGTCAGAACGACCGTAAACTCCTCACGATATTGATCAAAATAAATATGCTTCATGGGTACAGTCGTGCCATCGACGGTCAAGCTCCCCTCAACCGAATGTTGAGGGGTGGCACCAGGTGAGAACCCTACGATCATGAATGCCGCGAAAACCAGAACGAATGAAATATAGTGGAATCGTCTCACGGGTGTGACCTCCCTTTTGGTGAGCAGCGTTCTCGTAGTCTTTTCTCGCCGAGCCGTACCAGGCGCACTTCCAACCATTCGTTCTCACTCACGACATTCTTGCCTTTCATGATGATGGCCTCCAAGGATTGTGACTCGAAACTATACCGTGGTGTGGCGTCCCCGCTGGCAGGCCTTCAAGGAACGTCGCCAGCAATCAACGAAGGGGAAAGAAAACGGTATGGAAGGAGCTTAGAACAATGACCCTAACAGATCAACAACGACTGGTATTCTTTGAATGAACAAAAAGATATTTCAGGAAAATGGTTCAGGGAAGCGCGTAGCGTGACTAAGAGTGAGGAGTGATGTGCCCGTGTTCGCTTCATTCAACATCTTCTGTCAAATTATTATATAATTCGTCACTCGGCGTCCAATAGCCAGGGGAAGGTCAAGCATTACCGGTACCGATTAGTTGTAAAATCGACGATAGGGGAAACGCATATCCATGAGTATGTCATCCGATTCCACTGAAATTCCCAAGGGGAATCTTGACGGGCTCAAAACCTATGCGAAAAACGATATCCTTTCTGGATTTCTGGTTTTCCTTATTGCGTTGCCGCTGTGCCTGGGAATTTCGTTGGCTTCAGGCTATCCCGCGGTGGCGGGCATCTTTACGGCAATTGTTGGCGGTCTTGTTGCCACCTTCCTGAGCAACTCAGAACTGACGATTAAGGGACCTGCTGCTGGTTTGATTGTTATTGCAATAGGTTGCGTTCAGGATTTTGGGTTTACGGGTGGGGAGGACCCTGCGAAGGATTACCAGGCTTATCGTTTGGCGTTGGGTGTTGGAGTTGTGGCAGGTGTATATCAAATTATGCTCGGACTTTTTCGTGTAGGAATCCTTGTAAAACTTTTTCCAAAAGCGGCGATTCATGGTTTGCTGGCTTCCATTGGAGTCATCATCATCGCAAAACAATTCCCTGTCTTGATGGGGCTGAGTCCAAAGGGGGCTCCTCTCGAGTTACTCGCTGGCATCCCTTCCTTTGTCATGAACATGAACCCGAAAGTGGCATTCATAGGAATGATGGGCCTGACGATTGTGGTGGTGTACAACTATATACAAAATCCTAAATTGAAGGTCATTCCCGCCCCCATGTTGGTGTTAATGATCACTGTTCCAATAGCGATATTTTTAGGGATTGGGGAGAAGGGGTCATATACGTTCAATAATCACATCTACGAACTCGGCGAAAAGTTTTTAGTCAATGTTCCAGGTAATTTGCTGCATGCCATCACCTTTCCGGATTTTTCAGGCATCACCACGGAAACGGGAATTAAATATACCGTTCTTTTTGCGATCATCGGGAGTTTGGAGGGGATTCTCAGTGCAAAGGCGATTGATGGGATCGATCCCTGGGGTCGACAAACCAATCTGGATCGAGACTTGTTGGCCACCGGTATCGCGAATACCCTGTCGGCGTTCATTGGTGGGTTGCCCATGATTTCTGAAATCGTTCGAAGTAAAGCCAATATCGATAATGGGGCAAGAACCCGGTTTGCGAATTTTTACCACGGGATGTTTTTACTGATCTGTGTGGCATTGATTCCAGGGGTTATCAATCAAATTCCTCTCGCGGCCTTGGCCGCGTTATTGGTCATCACAGGATTTCGCCTGGCTTCTCCCCACGAGTTTGTGGCTGTGTATCGCGAAGGAAGAGACCAATTTATTATTTTTGTCTCTACGATATTAGGTGTACTGGCGACTGATCTCTTAAAAGGGTTAGCCATTGGGATTGGAGTCATGTTGGTCATCCGTTTTATTCGTGGGGGGTCCATGTTCAGATTGAATGCCAAGATCACTCATGAAAGGGATCAGTCTGTCACGATTCTTTTACGAGGTTCCATTATTTTCAGTTCTTGGATTCCTCTGAGAAAACAACTTGATCGTTTCTTTCAGGAAGGGAAGCGGGTCACCTTGGATATGACCGAAACGAAATTTGTGGACCGGCGGGTCAGGTCTAAGATTGACGAGTGGAAAAGGAAATTCAGAGAAAACGGTCTTGAGTTATCTGTGCGTGCCAGAATGACATCATTCGGTGAGTAATTCTGGGTCTGTTGAAAACAAATGTCCCACCTTTCAGGATGGGATAAGCAAGGCGGCGTTCTCGCCACAAAGGGGTGCCCCTACGGGATCAGGCAAGCCATACCGTGCTCACGTATAGCCAGTACGCTCCGCGCACAAAACAATTGGGGCCCCCTACAGGATGCACCAAGCCATTTGGGGCCTTGCTGAACAGACTTTTTGAACAGCCCCGAAGCGCCTGGTGTCATACGTCTTCTTGGCCAAAGGTGGCCTTCGATATCGTCAATATTCAACATTCTCATATCGTAGGGTGTGGGCGTGAAAGCCATCCCTCATGGGAGGCGAGCGAACTCGGAATTCCAACTACAAAAGACATCATCCCTTGCGCGCATGAACGCCATGGGGACCTCCAAAAACTAGGATTTTTTTGTGAGTGCAAGGAAGCCTCGCGCGGATAACCGCAGTGTATGGGCGAATACATGAGGGCGCACGGTGCGAAGAGCACCACGTTTGTGCGCGCCGAAGGCTAAGAGCACGAGGCTGACGCCGCAATCGCGGAAAAGGACAGTTTTTCGAGGTTTTCCCACGAAATGTTTCGCAACACGTCAGTCTTTATCTTTTGACTTCTCTTTTTGCAATCGATCCAAGAGTCGGTTGAAACTTTGGCTCAGGGTGCCCAATTCATTCCGGGAATGAACCGGGAGGCGTTTTCTTGTGTCATTTCCATGCGCCAGCTCATCTGCCTGTTTGCAAATATCCAGGATGGGTTCGCTGATCGAACGAGTGATATTTGCCCCCAACAAGCCGCTGATCAGTGCCGCCGTCACAAACAAGGCTACTAACAGAACAATTAAATAATGCGTGCGGCTGGAAATCTCCTCCACATCATTTTCCAGCAATTGCTCCTGAACCGCAGTCATTTCATTTAAGAGCCCCTTGATTCGAAAGGCTAAAGGAGCCGCCTCCGTTTTCACCCAATAATTAGCCCGGTTCCAATCTTCTCCCGACCGAATGCGGATAATGTCTTGTAGTAAAGGATCGAACTGATTGAGCGCATCTTGCAGGGATTCAAAATTCTTCAACTGCTGTTGACTGAAGTTCTTTTTATGTGCCTGTAATGCTTGCAGAGACGCCGTACTTTTTCCCCAGTTTTCCAGTGATTCCTTTTTAAATTCTTGTTTGCCAGACAACAAAAACTCGTCGGCTCTTTCCAAAGCCAGACTGGTTGTGGTTTCTAGATTAGCGAGAATTTCTACCAACCGCTTCTTTTGAGGAGTCTGTGTGCCTTTTATATTCTGATGGATCATTGTCGAAACGATGGCCACGATAGTTTTTTCCAACGGTTCCGCTTTATCGAAGAGAATTTGTTGTGCAGGAGAGTTTTCCGGGGTTTGTGCGATGTCTTCGATCTTCTGTTGGGCCTTGTGAAAATCGTTGATATCTTGTTCGATGGCTTGTAACCGCACCTTATTTTCCGGATCAGTCCAGTCTGGAGCCAACTGATGCATCTGCTTCAGGGATGGGTTGATTTGTTCTTCCCAAGCCAGAGCTCGTTCTTTCTGGAATTTGGGATCTCCCAGAATAATCCACCCACGCAGGGAAGCCAGGGAATGGTTGATACCATTTAACATCATAAGGCTGGCATGAGCCGTGGGCGTTCGAAGGTCGACCACTCTCTTGGTAATGACCTCCATCGTGGTGACTTGCTGAATGGTGAGCAAGACCACTCCCGTTAAAATCAGGGTGATGGCCCCAAACCCTATGCCCACCTTCTTCCCTATCGATAAATTCCTAAAATTCAACATCTTAACCCTCGAAAAATCAGCTACTCCGAAAACCCTTGAATCTCACGGTTCACCACCCCCTACGCTGTAGCGAGGAGGAGGAATGTATCAAAAATTTTAGTTTTATCATAGCAACACGTAAAGTCTGTACCGTTGATGGCATGTCAACAAGTGAGTTCTTGGTGGAAATGCTTGGGGAACAGGCCAGTGTGATCAATGTGGGTATCGGAGAGTGAACAGTTCATACCACTGTTCATTATTCTGTAGGAACAAACATGGAGGTGAACAGACGACTAATCAGGCAAGACAACCACAAGCAGGCTGTGGGGAACGATCTCGATACGGGGAGGGTGCTGAAGAAGATGGTGGATTAAAACAGAAGGGAGGAGACCATGGTACTCGGCGGGAAAGATTGAAGAATTGAGAGCCCCGCTGACCAGATGACATCCTCTTAGACCGATGAGGTTGAGTCTTGAGAGAATTGCACATCGCCATGGGAGGAAGAAAGCGTTGGGCGAGGTCCCCATGGACTGATGTTATGAAGTTTCTCTTTCAGCGTAGTCCAAGGTGAAACAGCATGTTGGGCCTCTCTTACGGACCACAAATTGACCAGGACGATACTGACAATGACGCCGATGACCATGAGATCAAAAATTGGATTCATCTTTCACCTCGCTCATGAAGTGAAGTAGTGCAAAGTATGTACCTATATTTTTGGATTGCAGTATTTCCATTTCGTACGCTCTAACTCCCTGAAAAAATGAGTTTTTTCTGCATTTTATCTTAATAATTCGGTTCTCCAACTACTGGGAGAGAACGTGAAGTGTGCGATTTCGCTCTGTGCTTACAGTGTAGATTTGCACAGTTTCTATGGACTTAAATGGCTTTGGACGAAGTTTAAAGCAGTTAAGGGAAAGCTTCCTTCTTAGTAGGCCGGGTGGGAAATGAAAAGAAGATCTAATGAGTTTGACCGTTTTCCTCTGGTAATTCACAGAACGGTTAATGAACGGAAGCCCCACCCCCGAAGAGGTGAGGCTTGTCTTTATTGAAAAGAGTGGGGCTCGTCAACAGGCTTCAAAAGTATAACGATGAAATACCGAACCCGCATTCACTTTACCGCCGACCAATGAGCAGACATCGGTGAGAGCCAAACTTATGGCTTGATATATACGTACCCTGCCTTTTGCAGGTCCGCGATGCGCTTCACAGCCACCGGATGCTCGGTAGGCTTAAACCCTGCGACCAATTTTTCCAATGGCGTTCCAAACAGTTTCATCGACACTTGGCACATTTCGGCTTGCGCGCCTTTGTCGATAATGACTTTCAATTTATCACGAAGCTGAGGATCCACGGTTTCTTTTTCAAATAACTTTAACGCTGGTCCATGGACCACTAACACGACATCAATCTTATCAGGTCCCCCTTCCGCTTCAATGTGTTTATTAATTAACGCCATAGCATACTTTGCAACGGCTGGGTCTTTCCCATCCACATGATACAGCACTTTTGTCTTACCCGAATCAGCCAAGACCAATCCGGGAAGTGCCAAGAACAGAAGCCCCGGAGCCACGAAGGCTAAAGTCAGAAGGAGTAATCGAAACGTCTTTATGGCGTTAATCATCATGATATGGCCTCCATTAATGTGAGAACACTATTTTGGTAAAGAATGGACAACAAGGTCTTCTTCATACATGGTACTCCCTGAGCGGCCATGTGCGATAGGGGTCGACGGAGAGGTAAGGTTGTGGCCCGTATTTCTGTCGGCAGGGGTTTCCACAAAGACGATTGTCATGCCATCAAATGTCCGCCGTGGGTCGCTTTGCGACCATTACGCTTTGGTAGGATTCCCACGTTTCGGAAAGGACGCTTTCCGGCCGAGGCTGTATAAAAACTAAAAAGTGGCTGCTTGAAATCCTTTTTACACTTTCCAGATTTTCGGCGGGCTCCAAGTCTCTTACCGAAAGAAGTTATCGCCTTCATGCCTCATTAATCACGTCTCATACAGGGTTTGAAGTCGATCTCTACCCTCAATCGGCTGAGGAGTTTTCACACAGCCAGAAGCGGACAGAGTCATATATGAAATGTGATTGCGGTAGATCTGAAACCGGGAGCCCCCCGGAATCTGGGAATTCCCTGAAATAGACCAAATCTCCCCGCCCCTCAGAGGTAAGGCTTTGTTGTGTCTAGCATTTCAGCATTTATTTTTTACCCCTGATTTTGTATGGTGAGTCTCTCAAAAATGAATGATGGCCGCTTATGAAGGCAAGACAATCAAACAGTGGTTGGTGGATCTGGCGAGAGTGCGGTTAGCCGAAATGGAGAAGCAGGGGATTTTGCCGAAGGGGAAGGGATAGTTTTTCTGGGTGGTGGATGAACCGTTCATGACTTACCTACGACCTAACACATAACAATCAAGTCTCTCTGAAATATCCTAACTTTGAGAAGATGGAAGGGGGCCCTTATTATGGGTAAGAAAAGACCATCCAGCACTTTTTTAAGGTTTTTGAGCATATGCTTATTTGTAGTGGGAGGCTTTCCTGCCTATGAGATTCTTGTCAGCCAGATGACATTATGGGAAATGATCGGCGGAACCACCGTTTGGGCCGCCGATAGGGCCAGCTCTGAGGTACTTTCTCCCACGGTATCCCCAAATAAATGGACGGTTCTGTCTGACGGGAGGACCTATAAAGTGGGCCGGACCCCTCCTCTAAGTGCCAAAGTGAGGATCAAGGCAAGTGGCGGGGGTACACACCGAATCAAATCGGTAGCGGCCTGGCTGCAGATCGGGAACCTGGACAGGAGAGGAAGGGCTTTTATCGGTAAGGCACACGGGTATGCAAAGAAATACCCAGTCGGCAGGCGGCCCAAATCTATTGACAGTACGGTGGGCTTATCTGTTCCACAAACTAATTTAGACCTAGCCTACTGGTTGGTTGATCAATGCAATGCCTTGGCACGAGAAAAACGCAAAGCGGGGGAGGGAAATCGTGTAATTTTTGGCAAGGATCGAGTCGTGCGCCTTGTGGTCTACAGCAGACATGAGGTTTCATTTACGGGTATGTTTAAGTCACCAGATATTGTCTACCCGGTCTCGAACACCAGCAATCTCAAACTGATCTGCAAGAAAGGAGGGCGGCCCCAAGTTCCCAGGGCAGGTAGGCTTCAGGGTAAGCCGAAAGTGGAAAAGGTTGAGTCGGTTCAGTTGTCCATTAAACCTATTGCGTCGGTTGGGGGTGCGTGTCAGGTGACCCTGAAATTTGCCCTCAAGACCAATTTCCCCAATGTGAAAGTTCGTTATTATTTGATCGACGAAAAACACCACAAAAGTGACACAAAGACCGTCACAACAAATTCAGTCAAACTGGCCGGAGGCACCCTGACTTATGATGTACCAAACGGCCCCGGCAAAGAATTCGGCAAGATTCATATGGTGGGGGTCTCACCGAACCAATTTATTTCTAATGGCGTCACTTACCGCATGAATTGTAAGGATGGCCCCTCGGGCGGGTTGACCAGTGGTCAGGGCTCGGGTGGGAAGGCAATAAAAAGAGATCGAGCCTTACAAAATCGGATTCGACAGGGCCGCTCTTCCAGGGGACGCCAGCGGATAACAGGGAGGGTTCGCAGTCGAGGGATTGAATCGCCTCCCCCGCTAATGATTCCTGATCCCGAACCACCAGCACTCCCTAATTTTGAACTACAGGGAGAAAAGCCTTAGAGCGATAAGAGCTGCGGTTCAACCGAAGCAGTCTCTTATACCCTTGAAGGAGAAGGACACAATAAGCCTCACCTCGCCAGGGGTGGGGCTTTTGTTTTGTTCCGGCACTAACCGTACCAACTTCTAGATTTCCTCATGTCCGCCTTGGGTCCAGGCTGTGTAAAAACTCCATTTTTAATTTTCACCTAAAATTTTTTTCTCCGAGGATCGCCTGTATTCCACGATCTCTGTCTGGCGAAGGGGCCAGGGACCCCCAGAATTTTGAAAATTCCAAGTTTTCACACAGCCTGGGTCGGGAAACGACAGGTTTGCAGGATACAGGTAATCCCGCAAAGACAGGTCATTATGAGTACGAACCCCTTTGCAGAGCCGAACTCTCCTGGGAGCAAATTAGCCGATCAAAGGCGAAAGCGTCCGTTGAATTTGATGATCGCGTCTACTGGTTGCTCCGGCCTTAACCCAGTGGTAAGCCAAATCATTTTCTCATCAAAAGTATGTGGGGCTGCCCTGGGAATTCCCTTTGCAAGATAGAGCTTTCTTAGGACCGGATTAACAAAACTAAATCAATGGCAACCGTCGAAGATATACGTGTCACGGGCAACCGCATCGAATGGCTTTTAGAACATAAAAATGGCAATCCAGCTCTTCATGTGATCAAGAGCACCTATGGCTACGCTAAAAACCACCCCCTTTGTAATGCAGGGCATTCCTGGGATCGAATTAAAAGAAAATGGGCGCAAGCCACTGTCGAAAAGGTGGACTTGGTTTATTGAAAGGTGAGCCCCGTCAGAAAATATGTTGACACAAAACCGGCTCAGGATCAAAACGATGGATATCGATCGGTTGAGGTGCATAAGGCCAAGATGAGGCTAAAATATCTTAACCCTACGCTTTCCGAAGCGAAGGTATATTTCTTGTGTAGCACCGACAATACGGCCCTTGATCTCCAACCCGCGCCCTATACGAGAGCAACCATTGAAGACCGCTATGGCAGCATTCATACAAGGGAGGGAAACCGAATGTATGCAAATGCTTGTGAACCCGCACCCGATGGCGCAGCTTTCAGGACTCCAGATGTGAAGATTCCCAAGGAATATCATGGGAATACGAAGTTTCAACAAAGTTGCTTAAAAAGAGGAACGACTCCGGCTCCCGCTAGAGTTCCCCTGTGGGCTTCCTTCAGAGCAATTGGATGCTGGTTGCCAGTAGAATAGTTACGGTAGCCTTGAACCAAATTGTCCCTTTCTTCGACTCAACCTATAATAGGAAGTATTGTAACCAGGCCCGCACTCTATGAAGCCCCTGGTCTCTCAGGAATGAACGATCAGCATAAGGAGGTTGAACGATGCGATTCATAATTATCTGTAGTCTGTGCGCATTGAGCCTGTTATTAGGACCCCAACTGCCGGAGGTTGATGCGGCCCGGAAAAGTTATCCCCTTGTGTGCCGAGGGGGTGGGTCTATGACCGGAAACTTCTGGCCCAAAGGCATCGAATTTCACTTTGTGGGAGGATCTCAGGGGGGCAGCATCCGTACCCCCCAACCAGGGCAATGTACATGGCTTGATCGAGGATTTCGTACGGGGGAGCCCCGGAAAATCGTTTGGCATTCACGAGATCTGAAAGGGCTTATGGTAAGTTTCAATTCCCAAGGGAAAATTACGCGGCTGAGCATAAAGGGCAAACACGGAAGTCAGTATCAATATTTGTTTAACAGCATTAAGAATGGACGGGTTTTTCACTTACATGCGTATCAGGCAACCTGTCGTGGGAAAAAGTGTCCTTTTCTGAGTACGACCCGGATTGGCCCATAAAGTAAACCCCAATTATTTTTAGCCCTTTGGCTATTTTCTACATTTCTTCGTGACTGAGGGATTTAAAGCCCTACCCCCGTGATGGAGGTGGGGCTTTGTTCTTCCTATCCAAGAACCCGATAGCAGATCCGGTTTCCAATCTGGGCCCTACCTCGCACCTATGTATTGATTCGCTCATGTACGTTTTGGATCGGCACAGACATGTTGGTACTCGGCCAGAAGCGGGCACTGAACGAGAAGCTGTGTTCTCGCAAAAATACCTCAGTCGGTGCCGTGCTCGTCGCGGCGGCGGATCCAGGCAAGAAAATGCCCTGGCGGGCTCCAGTGCGCGTCAAACGACCGGTGAAGAATTCTGTTGTCCACTACGTTTCAGTGAATTCTTTCAGTAAGGCTTGGATAAAGGCCTGAATGTCTGGGGAATTTCTCTCAATGTTGTGAATCCCAGTATCCGAAAGCTCGATTAACCGAACAGTCTTCCCGATAAATGTATGGAAATTTTCAGGATTATCGGCCCCGAACTCCACCACCGGAATCACGGCGTGATGGGTAGTCTTCCCAGCGAGGATCAAGACCGGTCCAAGAGTCGAAATGAAAAAACCCTTCGATTGTCGAACATCTTCCGGAAACGCCCAAATACTCCAGGCATCCCACTCGATATTCAGGGCGATCTGCGGTGAAAGAGCCTGGCGATTCCACGGCTGGCGTTCTCCCGCCTTTTGAAACAACGCCTTCATGTTCAGAGCATCATAAAACCCATTGGTCTCCGCTTTGGAAGGAGGAAAGTCATGCTGGTTCCTTTGCAGGAACACGTTCTCGGATACGACTCCTGGGGCATCTTCAGGAACGCCTCGTACCGGGAACGGGACTTCACGACTGAATCGTTCTTGATAGGGAAGGGAACCAATGGCCATAGAGTTTTCAATCCACTGGACATCTTTCTTATATCGTTCGTTAAAAAGAAAAATAGGAATGACCTCAACAATTCCCGAATTCTCGTTTGTCATCTGCATTCGGATAGTCCATTGATTCGGACTAAAGGGAAAGTCCGTCCACCCACCCACTCCAGGGTAATTTTTTGAGGTTTGATAGGCAAAACCAATCGACGTGGTTAACGCCAACTTGGGCTTGCCTTGTACAACCAGGCGCGTTTTCTTATCAGAAATGTGCTTGCTGGAGTCTTCAGAATCAAAGTGGGAGGTGAGACTACACCCGACAAAGAAAACCATGACCGTGCAGACACTCAAGAGTCTTAGCATACAATCATGACTCCCTTCCTGATTGGATGAGCAGATGAGCGTACCGTCCCCAAGAGTCGCTCCCTCATCATCGCGGCTTTCAAGGTTACGATGAACCCCATACTTCACTGTATCAACCTCCAGGAAAATGTCCAAATGAGGCTGACACGGAAACCATTTTTTCTTCTGGTGCTTGGAGTGGACGATCAGGGAGGCTAATTAAAAATCCAAAAGACTAAAAACGCGGGCAATGGAATGTCTGCTGCGGGCTAGGAATGGTCATGGCGGTTTTCGGTCAGAAGGCGACATTTCAATCTTACCGCAAGGCAGGGAAGACTCTAATGGCGTACCCACAAAAAAAGCCCCACACCAGAAGAGTGTGAGGCTTCTTCAAAATCAATCTATGTTGACTAATTTACGCAGTCTTCTGCTTCCGATACCGCCACCAACCGAGTCCTGCTAAGCCCGTGCCGAAGAGCAGTATAGTAGAGGGTTCGGGAATGGGGTCCCCGCTTATGGTTTTTCCATCAAAGGCCAGGCCGGTGGTACTGACCGCGGGGTTTAAATCAATGGGGGAGGTGAAATTGCCGCTGGGGTTGTGAATCATCAAATCGGCAAACGTGTCATAGGTAATGTACAGAACCTCGGCGCCCGCCGGGGCATCAACATCATCTTCCACTTGGACGATGTATTGAGTGCCATCGTACGCCAGGCCGGTGGTACTGACCGCGGGGTTTAAATCAATGGGGGAGGTGAAATTGCTGCTGGGGTTGTGAATCATCAAATCCGCAAACGTGTCATAGGTAATGTACAAAACTTCGGCGCCCGCCGGGGCATCAACATCATCTTCCACTTGGACGATGTATTGAGTGCCATCGTACGCCAGGCCGGTGGTACTGACCGCGGGGTTTAAATCAATGGGGGAGGTGAAATTGCTGCTGGGGTTGTGAATCATCAAATCCGCAAACGTGTCATAGGTAATGTACAAAACTTCGGCGCCCGCCGGGGCGTCAACATCATCTTCCACCTGGACGATGTATTGAGTGCCATCGTACGCCAGGCCGGTGGTACTGACCGCGGGGTTTAAATCAATGGGGGAGGTGAAATTGCTGCTGAGGTTGTGAATCATCAAATCGGCAAACGTGTCATAGGTGATGTACAGAACTTCGGCGCCCGCCGGGGCATCAACATCATCTTCCACTTGAACGATAAAGTTTGTCGCGTGAGACTGAGTTGTCGCAAACAAGACAAGTGATAGGGAAAGAAATGTGAACGTGAGTGATGCTTGCTTAATAAGGTAGCGAAAAAGCCCGTACATCGAATCTCCTCCACACCTAAGAATTTTGCGGAACTGCCTTATCGTTGCAACCGCCACACAAATGATTGATAAAATATATCAAAAACACCTAATCCTAAAAATATAAATGGAACCTCAAGTCTAACCCTGAATTCTTTAGTTGGGATACCCCTCAAAAGAACTAGGGAGAGACCATTAGGATATACAGCAGCCCCAAAAGAGCATTCAATTTCAAATCACTTTGATGTCTTAACCCGTACCACTTGCTGACTTCCTCATGTCCGCTTTGGGTCCAGGCTGTCGTCTGTTATGGGCCTGACTCCCAGGCATCATCCAGGACTTTCCATGCCCCGTTTTCCAGGACCATCGTCACGGTTCCATTCGCGGTCGTAAGCCCTCTGCTCCCTTTTATCGTCAACACCGCTTTGTTGCCCGAGATGGTACTCGTCAGGATTTCCATCTCCGTCATCATCATGTCTTGCGCAAACTCCAAACCCAAGACCAAATCCTTCTCATCCTGAGGGAGGGCTTCCAAGTTTTCACTCGGGACAAACTTCTTAAACTCCTCCACATCTCCGTCCATCAGTACCTGGCTGTAGGCCGCATACGCTTGTGAGGGTGGGTCGTTCGCACCGGTGATGGTCAATTGAAGCGGTTCCTTCTTCAAACTGACCGAAAAGGCGATATCGTATGAAAACGTATGGCCATCACGTTCATTCTCAGACGGCGTTTTGATCGCCCCGACAAGTTGCTCGTCATCAAATTTCGAGAGGGTTAACATCCCATTGCCAATATCGATCTCGCGGGTCCAGACCGGATGAAAATACATGGCCTTTCTCATGCGAGGGAGTAACGCTTGAGTCTTTCGAGAGATCGTAAATTCCAAGGCTCTGACTTTGCCTTGCTCTGAGAGGGTGGACACTTCGAAAGGAATCATTTCCTGATCAACGGGAGTATCCGTCAGAACGACCGTAAACTCCTCACGATATTGATCAAAATAAATATGCTTCATGGGTACAGTCGTGCCATCGACGGTCAAACTCCCCTCAACCGAATGTTGAGCGGGGGCACCAGATGAGAACCCTACGATCATGAATGCCGCGAAAACCAGAACGAATGAAATATAGTGGAATCGTCTCACGGGTGTGACCTCCCTTTTGGTGAGCAGCCTTCTCGTAGCCTTTTCTCGCCGAGCCGTACCAGGCGCACTTCCCGCCATTCGTTCTGACTCACAACATGCTTGGTTTTCACAGTGTCGGCCTCCAAGGGTAGTGACTCGAAACTATACCGTGGTGTGGCGTCCCCGCTGGCAGGCCTTCAAGGAACGTCGCCAGCAATCAACAAATGAGAAAGAAAACGGTATGGAAGAAGCTTAGACCAACGACTCTAGCAGATCGACAATGACTGGGATTTACCGAACTACCAAACGATAGGGGGAGATAAGGAGGCGGAGTCAAGAGCAGCCATGCTAAAAACTTGCAAAAACAGACTTGGCCCCTAATTCTCCTAATTCTCAAGACGCTTTTTTCGGTCTCAAACTCCGAACGTTCTTTGTTTGCCTTGACGTTAAATCATTTGGTTGGTAAGGAATTCTTATATGGGTAGTGTTAAAAAACCCTGAGCCCCCCACACTCTGCTTCCCAGGCTATTGTGAACTGAGAGAAATCAGACAAAACCAAGGATTTGTTGAGAGTTTCCTGTAAATTTGAGATGTCCGTAAGTTCATAACGTTAGCCAAGTTGACCCTCGACTTTCTGACATCCTGTTCGGGTAGGTTAGGTAATTAGGGTAAAAATTAGATTCCTCTGAATAAAGAGCATCGCATTTGTCACCACTTTCCATAGTGTTAGCCCCACAGGAGACCGTTCGGACCTTCCGTCCAAGGAATGTGCGGCGGATCCTTTGCGTGTTTCCTGCCTATACGAAAGCCTTCGGAACTTTCGATCACGCTTTTCCCCTGATGGGACCTGTCAAGGCCTTCATGCCCCCTCAGGGAATCCTCCTCATCGCCGCGCTCGTGCCGCCTGAGTGGGAAGTCCGGTTCATTGATGAAAACATCCGGCCCGTGTTGGAAAGCGAGTTGGCCTGGGCGGATGCTGTCTTGGTGTCTGGTATGCACATCCAACGCAAACAAATCCTTGACATCGCGCGGCGCGCACATCAGGCAGGCAAGGTAACCGCTCTTGGTGGCCCTTCGGTTTCCGCTACACCCGATGACTATGAAGAAATCGATCTCTTACATTGCGGCGAAGTGGGCGATGGGACGCTCAAACTGTTTCGACGGATCGACGAGACTCCTGCGCGTCCGGAACGGCAGCTCATCTTTCGAACCGTGGATCGCCTTCCGATGGGCGACTTCCCGACGCCTGCCTACCGCTTGATCAATATACGACAATACTTGCTCGGGTGCGTCCAGTATTCAAGCGGTTGCCCCTTTACCTGTGAATTCTGCGACATTCCTGCTCTGTATGGAAGAAACCCCAGGCTGAAAACCCCGCAGCAACTTCTTGCTGAATTAGATGAGCTCGCCAATGGGGGAGCACCGTCGATCTACTTCGTGGATGATAACTTCATTGCCAATCCTCGGGCTGCCCGTGACCTTTTGCCGCATCTCGTGCAGTGGCAGCGCCGCCGTGACTATAGGGTGCGTCTTTCCTGCGAACTGACGTTCAATGTTGTGGAATATCCGGAGATCCTTGGGCTCATGCGCGAGGCCTTTATGACCAATGTCTTTATTGGGATCGAGACGGTAGAACCGGATGCCTTGCGAGCTTTGAGTAAAAAGCAGAACCTCCGCACACCGATGCTGCAGGCCGTGGATGTGATCAGTAGTTACGGGATCGAAATCGCCGCTGGAATTATTCTTGGCTTGGATACCGATACACCGGAGACCGTGGACGCGATTTTGGAGTTCATTGAGGCATCCCAGATTCCCATTGTGACCCCCAATTTACTGGTAGCCTTGCCGCAAACTCCCCTCTATCAACGGCTGCATAAGGCCAACCGTCTGACTTCCGGCGAAGGACGGGATTCGAACATCGAATATTTACAACCTTACGAGGCGGTGGTGGCCAACTGGAAACGCCTGGTTCGCGAGACCTACGCGCCACGAAAAATTTACGAACGCTACGCCGGGCAAGCCAAAAGAACGTATGTCCACCGCAAGCGCCCCGTGCGGCCCCTGGATCAGCTCACATGGCCTAATCTTCGGCGCGCCCTCCAAATCCTCTCACGCCTTGTCTGGCGAGTGGGGATTTGCAGCGATTACCGAAAAGAATTTTGGAACATGGCCAGGCGGGAGTTGCGCCAAGGCAATATCGAATCGATTTTCCAAATAGCCATGGTAGCCCACCATCTCATCACGTTTGGCCGAGAGTGTCTCACCCGAGATGTCCAGGCCTCCGCCTATTCCAGCCGGGAGCGTGAGGAAGGGGTCCTAAGGGCTGCAGGTTGAACAAAGGGAAGGTATCCTTTTTTTGGGGTCGTGTCTCTTCTGAGCATTCATTCTTTCCGATTTTACCATTACCTTCTGCCGCAGTTGCCTGGCCAGGTCGGCATGAGACGGGTTTCCTTTAAACTAGTATGAATCCAAGGCGGGGCTTGTTCGATTGGCGGTCAGCAAGGAGAATCCTTGGTAAATGATACCCTCGGCCTGGCAGATCTGCCGCACGGCCGTATCACCGGTGATTCCTCATTGCCCTTTGATAATTGCCGTAATGCGATTACGCGGAACTCCCAGGGCCTTGGCCAAAGCATTGGCATTGAGAGCAGGTTCCAACGGTATTAAAAACTCCTCCCACAGATTTCTCCAGGGCGTATTGGCCGCATAGTAGGTTTGATCATGTTCGATACACGTCTTTTCGCTGGCCAATTTTCAAAACGAGGATAATAAGAACATCCTTCTGAATTTCATAGATAACCCGGATGCGACCGATCCTCCAACGATACAGGCCCTTGAATTCACCGCTTAAGGCTTTGCCTTGGTACGGATCTTTGGCAAGAACCTTTCCAATTTGATCCAACGTTCGCTTTTGATCCACCTTGGGTAAGGCCTTCAAGTCTTTTTCGACAGACTTTTTGAACTGAACCTTAAACACCCAAGGCCTTCTTCATTTGGGCTAAGGTCAAAGTTTCTTCATCTTTATCGGCACGTCTTGCGAGCGCCGTCTCGTAATCTTGATATTCGTCAAGGTACAAGGCCAAGGCCTTTTTAACAAAATAGCTTTTGGGCCGCTCCGTTTCCTTAGCAAGTTTCTTAAGTTTTTTCTCTAGTTGGTCGTCTAATCTTAAAGTCAAAAC
Source organism: Nitrospirales bacterium (assembly GCA_965223275.1). Taxonomy (GTDB): domain Bacteria; phylum Nitrospirota; class Nitrospiria; order Nitrospirales; family UBA8639; genus Nitrospira_E. The sequence continues at coordinate 2,311,486 of OZ244992.1, read as the reverse complement.
AGCCATGGACTCCCTCCTGTATTACAATGTATTTATTGTAATACTAAACCATTTTCTGGATGGCTTCAACTCATGTGGTTTCTTAAGGAAAATGTCCATTCTGCCTTTTGACTGAGTGGTACACATTTCAAGGTTATACTTGTAGGGTCGATTGTAGTCCGAAACGGCCGATTGACGATGAGCAGTTTCCTAACAACCATTCTTTAGTCTTGGCCGTACTCGTCTCGGCAGAGGATAACGGCTTGCTTCCGTGGTAGGCGGTATCGACCTTGACCCATGGCATCGCTTGCCGGGGGCGCGTCAACTCATCACGCTGTTTGTCCAACGCCTTCTCCTTGGCGAGCAGGTCCAGGCGCGGTTCCAGCCATTCATGCTGACTCACGACGTGCGTGCCGTTCAAGGTGAGAGCCTCCTAGGGTGGCCTGAAACTATACCGTGTTGTGGCCTCCCCTCTGGAGGGCATCCAAGGATTGTCGCCAGCAATCAACGAATGGGAAAGAAAACGGTATCCAAGAAGCTTAGACCAACGACTCTAGCAGATCGACAATGACTGGTATTTACTGAACTACCAAACGATAGGGGGAGATAAGGAGGCGGAGTCAAGAGCAGCCCTGCTAAAAACTTGCAAAAACAGACCTGACCCCTAATCTACTAATCTAACTGGTTTAAGACCTCGTGGTTTTCCCATAATCCATTCACCTCCTCTTGTTTTTTATTGTTGTGGACGAATACGAACTTGTGGACGAATGGTAAGATTCTGCGCTTGAAACCTATTTAATACTGTCCGTGCCATTTCGTCATAAACTTTGGCTTTTTTTTCAGGGTCAGCAATGGTGATGATTAAAGAAAAGGGTTGAGACCTGAAAGCTTCTTGATCCTCTAAACCGTGGCGGGTCAAGAGTTTCACCTTCAAACGCCACCGATCCCCACGTTCCCCCTTGTTACTCTTGTCAGTCAGATTTCGATAATAGGTTCGGACAGGGGCCCATTTCCGAAGGGCTTCAACCTGATATGACTCATATAAACTCCCCACGTTTTTATGTTCGGGCGGAACCAAACCGAAAAATTTCGTTTTTTCTTCCTTTGTTTTTCGGCTTACCTGCCGGCGATAAACTCCAAAACTCGCATCGATATGTGTTTCGCAGTATTCAGTACCCCATTTGGCGCCTCGTGTTGGGGAAAAGGCCACGGTCATCCAAATTTCTCCAGAGTATCTCCCATTTTTTTTGAGAGATGGAGGATAGGGAAAATCATCCCATTCCAAGAAGTACCCGGGCCTTAGATAGTCATCAAAGATAAGAGTGGAGGTATGAGGCGTACATTCAAGACAATAAGGGACCGGAGCAGGCAGTCCAAATCCGTAAACATGTTCATCACCATCCGGAACTCGATTATTATCTCGGGGATCACGGGCATGATGGGTTAAAAGAGCTCTTGCTAAGACATGCGATGGCGTAGGAGTAATTTGATGGTAAATCTGCGCCAGTGTTCGAGATACCAACGGGGCCGCAAAACTGGTCCCCAAATTTTCTGCAGTTCCATTACCGTTAATGGAACACACACCTGATATATGTGATAAATCAATGGAACAGGATCCTCCATAATGAACCAGGTCTGGTTTAATGACATGGTTGGGACCCGCGCCGTTTCGTGAAAATGCTGACGGGTGGCCTTCTTTCGGCCCATTGCGTTTGTAATCCACATGTGAAATAGAACCTACCGTTATTCCCAATACACTATCAGCTGGCGAGGTAATTCGACCGACATTTTTTTGATGTTCAGAACGGGGGAAATCTAAAAGAGGCGGGGTCTTATAGTTTCCCGCACTGAGTACAAAAGAAACCTGATATTTTTCCTGAAGATTATCAAGGCCAATGGCAAGAGGAGAGAATTCATCTAATGAACAAACACTATCTGTTCCAAGAGAGAGATTCCAAACTTTGTACTTATTCGCATGTTCTTGAAGTGCTGTTTCTAAAATTTGGAGAAACTCTGATTCTCGAAGGGAGTCAAGCTCTCCCCTATCAGGGTCATCATTTGGCAAAACTTGAAGATCAAATACTCCACAAGGACTTTCCCCCAAATATCTGATGTTGGGATTGAGGCGCTCTCCCCAACAGATTAACCCTGCGACAAAGGTGCCATGGTCTGTATTTTCATATGCTGGAGCAACTTGTTTATCCCGTCCGACTACCCACGTTTCTAAATCGGGAATTTGAGAAGAGACTCCACTATCTACGACAACTACGACCGGAATATCATTGGCATCTTTCTCGCGACCAGGCAGATTGGGAAGCGGTTTTTTGTTAATCATTTGGGGGCGGATGGTCCGAATCAGGGGCATGCGTCCAAGAGAACGAACCCCAATAACTTTGGAAAGCGCTTCGATGTCAGTCACGTCGCGGCATTCAATTTCATAAGTAAAACTGGATGGCGCATACCCTCTCTGTGCAAAAGGAATTTTTCGTCTTCGACAAACATCCACGAAGTTTTTAAAGATTTCTACTTGTTCATTTTCATTACTGAAATTAAACAAACTGACACGACTAACAAAGCCATGGTCTCCCCGTGGACTTTTTCTTAGAACTTCTGCAGATTCCAGTCCGCCACGTCGGAAGGTTGGCGTAATTGGTTCAATTGTCTCTACACAAGAAAGCTCTTTAATCAATTGTTCGGAAGTGTTGTTTTCAATAATTTTGGTAAGGCCATCCAACCCATCTGGAGTGGCTTTGATAAAAAGCTCCCCTAGCCGCCCGGCTCCAATAATTGGGCAGGATTTTTAAGAAAACAAATGTTCCGGACGGTGACTTTTGGCTATTGCTTTGGAGACAAGCTTCACACGCGCTGGGGCAATCTTCGCTTTTTTAAATTCTGGTGCAATGACTGAACGTAAGGCATGCACTTGATTCGAAAGTCCTTTTCGATACTTTTTATCAACAGGCCGAAAGGGTTTGGGAGGGGCTCCGCCGCCAGGCACTTTTCGCTCTGTCCCCTGTCTAGGCATGATGAGTTTAATGGGAAGCAGATCGGGATATTTCGGGGGAGGTTTAGTTGGCATCCTTGTTCACCTCTTTAGCCCATCTGTAAGAAGTGGCTTTTGAAACTCCCAACAAATCTCCAAGGGCCGAATGGCTGTATAACTTTGGGTTCCTATTCCTTAGGACCGTCACGCTATCGTGTTCATCTTTATTCTTTAACTGTGCGACAAAACGACGCCCTTCCCCTTCGCCAATAGCAATGTTTTGAAGAATTCTGAACACGTCACTCATTCTAATAGACGATTTGGTTGCAACTTTTCTTCTCTGGAGTCTATGACAAACCTCCTGAATATCAGACCCGGAAAACCCCTCCGACAAATCCACAAGAAGATCACTTTCCTTTGGAGTGGGTTCCATTATGGAGTCAAGGAACTCTTTCCACATTTTTTTTCTAATTTCTTTGTTTGGATATCCTAAGGCCAGGCGATAGCTAAACCGCCTCCAAATTGCTGAGTCCAACAATTCCTCGTGATTGGTCGCGGCCAAAACGATTGATTGTGTTCCCAACGAATCAAGGTTTTGAATAAAGCTGTTCACTACCCGCTTAAGTTCTCCGAGTTCCTGGGTATCCCCTCGAAGTTTGGCTATGGCATCAAACTCGTCTAAAAACAAGATACAAGGAGTTTTGGTTGCGAAGTCGAAAAGAGCGCGGATGTTTTTTGAAGTATTTCCTAAATATGAAGAGATCAGGCCATCCAAACGTGCAATATACAAGTCCATGCTCAGTTCCCTTGCAATAAAGCGAGCAAGGCGGCTTTTTCCAGTCCCTGGTGGACCATACATAAGAAAACTAAGAGGGATTCCTACGGCTTGATCAGTCAACTGGCCGTAACTTTTCGCAACACTTAAAAATTCATTTACGGTATCCCATTGGTCTTGAGTTAAAAAAACAGCAGGTTCCAAAATGTGTTTAATGTTTGCCTTTTCTAGTAAAGGAAATCGAGTCTCAGTATCGACCGGAACAGTTTGGGCAAAGGTGGTTCCTACTGGCCGAAGTTGATGATCGTTCTCTAAAAGCATTTTTCGAAGGCGCTCGGCAGAAGATTTATCACCCGCCGCATCGAGCTTTTCAGCGAGAAATTCGGTATAATTACGTACCTTATCTATATCAAGACGTAATGCCCCATTTACGATACGAAATAACTCATTTAAGAAACGTTTATTATCTTTCATGAAACGATTTTAATATATTATGAAACGATTGTCAATGAAAATTGGGCAAAAAAACCTTTCTGAAATCAATCAGTCTGGGGAATTTAGGATTTTTGGATTTTTCCCTTTTCGGTGGGAAGTATCGGTGTGTGTTGCAGATTATTTTTTACTAAGCCTTCACAATCCCCATCTTTTTGATGCGGGAGAGGAGGGTGGTGGGTTTGAGTCCGAGGAGTTCGGCTGCGCTAAATCCCAGTTCACTAGGGGAGTGGTTCGATCTTATCCAGTGGCTCTAAACTCTTCGCTTTTTGCCAATCGGCCAGGAGTTCTTCCTTATGGAGAGCCGCCCATTCCATTACCAGACCAAGAGCCCGTGCGGATAGCTGCCCGGAGAACACTGTTAAAGAATTTACGTCGATGAGGGCTTCTTGACCGGAATATTCTGCATGAAAGGGCGGAGGGTTGTGGTCATCAAAATACATCCTGATCACAATCCCGTAAAAGCGGCAGATTTCAGGCATTCACCCCGTTCTTCAACGAGGGAAACATCTCTTCGGGGGATTTTTGGGTGAGTTTTAAGTAAAGGGAGTCTGAGCACAAATCAATTTCATCGCTCCAGGCAATTTCACCATGAGCTCCAATTCGAACTTGCTGGAAAAAGTCCTGGTTTTCCCAAGCCTTGAAGACACCCTTACCCGCTAGGTGAGACACATCAACTTCCCCGGACGTTTCATCATCATACCGGAGCCACAGTCGATAGTTGGGAAGTGGTTTGACTTCGAGCGCTTTTGGCATCTTCTTTACCTTAATGAGAATATCATAGCACCCGTGCCCAATCACTCCAAGGGTTGCTTATTATTAACCCGCCTTCACGATCCCCATCTTTTTGATGCGGGAGAGGAGGGTGGTGGGTTGGCAGTTAAGTTCCTAAAGCACTTTCAAAGGAACTGGATCTCGGCGTGTATGTATTTCTGGAAGAGAAAAAAAGGGGAAATAGGTATGGGAAAACCAAATAAAAACAGAGTTTGGCCTCAATTTCTAATCCAAAACTAATCTTTACAAACTTTTTGTGTATCTACCGATCTTCTAAAGTAGGAGAGGGCACATTTTTCACATTTTCGGTAACTAGATTCGAAGATGGCGCAACTGAGACTTCTAATACTTTTTCCCAATAAATTTCATTAGCATTATAAGAGGAAGTTCCAAAAACTAATTTTGAAATATCTCTAAAAAGTTTGATGGCCGAGAAAACAACAACAATTGCCAGAATCCCAGATACACCGGTATTGATATAGCCTAATGGAAATGCACCAAGGAACAGACAAGTAACGGAAAGGGCAAGGAAGGTGTACCAATTTATGACCCAATAACGATGAGCGGTCTGCAGCTGTAAAAGTTTGAATGTTTTTTTACTTTCTGAATCCTTGGAATTAAAAAGATCAACAAATTTGCCCTCTTCTTGCCACTTTCGAAATTCAGATAGTGACTGTTCCCATCCTAGGTATCGGTGATCCCCCTGAGCCAGAATCATTTTCTCTAATTGTCGGTAATAACCAACAATTCGGGTAATAGTTGATGCCTTATCAAAAAAAATCCACCAACAGGGAAGGATAATCAACAGTGGCGTCAAGAATCCTAGATTGTCAACACGATTAAGCTTCGACAATATACCCAGTATTGAAGCCGTTATGGTTATCGAAAAAAGAAAATACCGAACTTGACAATTCTTAAGATGCTGCAACTCTTCACGAAGAGTATCCATCTCATGCATGAGTATCTCTTTAATTTCCATGGTTGGAATTCCTCAAAAATTCTTGGGCATCATCCTTTGGTACTTATCGGGTGGATTGGTTGAAACAAGAGAATCCCAATTCCCAGTAAACCAATAACGATGCCAGCTATATAAAACGGAAGCCAAGGCATAAACCGGTTTTCCTCGTGAAGCGGAAGTTTTTCTAAATACACATCTGGCTCAGTGAACCCAAGGGCTTCATTCAGACGCCGAACAACCTTGGCTACTTGTTTTCGGCGAACATAACTCTTCCAAAGTATGAGACCAGCAAGTAGAGCGAGAGCAAGGTCAATAAGCCCCAGGCCAACAATGGAGTGCAAATTGCGGAGTGGATAAGCTGAAATCCAGCTACCTAGGGCAAGTTGAAGTGTGATATATCCAGCAAAAATCCGTAAATCAAGAGTGGTCTGAAACTTTAGCAGTTCGACTTGATTACGGTGTTCGTGGAGAGCCGCTGTGAGTTTTTGGTCTTCCTTGAGTTTGATCAACATTACTTTCTCCCTCAAAGACCATAAAAATGATCTTTCGAATTCAAGAAACTGGAGAAATACCTCTTTCCAGCTACTTTTAAGACTATGGAATTGTGCCTGATTAGGCTTAAAAGTCAATCTCTCAGCCATACATCCAGCCCCCATTTTAAGAGACTGTTTTTTTCTTCCTTCTATCTCTTCGGGCCCTGATGGAAATTGTGCCTGACATAAAGTTTCTATTTTGACATTCCTGGTACAGGTTTGAACAAATGAGATCCCATTGCTCACTGAGATAGGTATAGGAAAAGCACAGATGCGAGGTGCTGGGCAGGGATAAAAAAAGGCGGGTAAAAATATTCTGCATTGGCAGGAGCAAGAGGAGAATCCCTCTTACTACCAAACCACTAGAGCCATAAAGCGTTTTTACTTTAGTGGTAAGATGTGTTGCAGAATATTTCTTAAGAGGACTTCACGATCCCCATCTTTTTGATGCGGGAGAGGAGGGTGGTGCAATGAGGAAGCAGGGAGAAGAAATTTTACAAATTAGTTATATGAAAGGGTAGATAACTTTGAACACATTTTATCCAGAGCATAAATTAACTTTTTGACATCATTTGGCTTTACCTCATGGTTTAAAGAGATACGAAGTCCATCTCTCAGTTCTTTTTCATCAAATGGCTTAATTACAACTCCATATTCATTAAATAACTGCTCCGCAAAACTTTTCGAGTTCATTCCGTTGGACAAATGATAGGAGATTATCCCTGGAGCATGGCTACCATTCCATTGTATAGGTTTTAACTCCTCTATATTTGACAGAGAATCCATAATCTCCAATTTCAATTCTAAAATGGTTTTATGACGGTTAGCTTGATACAAAAGGTAATCGTTTATAGCAGCCTCCAAGCCTGCAATTAATCCTATGTTTAGTGTTCCTACCTCAAATGGATGCTTCCCATTATTATCTGACGTGGTCCAACTAGCCCATGAATTCCCATTACTTGACAAAAACTTTTTATCAGCCCAGAGGCCTCCTGTGCCCATTGGGCCTCCCAAAATCTTGTGCCCCGAAAAAACGTATACAGAAGGGCAAAAACTATTTAAGTTGATTCGGACTTGGCCAACAGCTTGTGCGCCATCCACAATAAAAATTATTTGATTATCATGTGCAATTTTCCCAATTTTTTCTAGTGGAAAGATTCTTCCATCTTTATAGGAAACATGAGAGAGAATTAGTGCACGAGGTTTGTCTTGTTCAACCTGTCTTTCCAGCTGGTGAATGAAGTCTTGGTCAGAATTAGATGAAATTTCAATTAATTTTATTCCTTTTCTTCTTAAAATTTCTAAAGGCTTTTTTACTGAAGGATGCTCTTGGTCCGAGGTAACAACAATATCATTACATTTTAACTTTGCTAAACCAATGGAAGCATTTAGGCCAAAGGAAGCATTGGGGAGAATAGACACCACTTCCGGGTCTTTTGAACCAAGGAGTCTGGAAATACTTAAATGGCAGGAATTAAGAAAATCTTTATAAATTTGAACCCCTGATTCTGAAAACCATTCATTTTTAAACTCCTCTTCAGTTTTATCCCGTACCTTTTGCGCCACAGAAGAGGTTGGAGAAAGTCCAGAAAAATTAAAATAGGATATTGACATTACCTTAGCCTTGTTCCCAGTTTCCGGTTGTGTTGTTTAAGGTCCACTTTTGGATTGGGCCACCTCCATGGACTCTAGGAGGATTCCTATAACATTTTAAAACCCACATAAAGGTTTGTACAGGAAGTTGTTTCCAGTTTTCCACAAGATAGTGAGCCGTCGCTACAGTACCTTCCCCGTCAATGCCGGCACACACAAAATAAAGAGGAGGTCCTTCATACCGAATAAGGACGGCATAATCATATTCATTGTCCCCTGAATAAGTGATTACACCAATGTCATTAAATTGACACTCAAGCTTTTCAGTAGAAAATTTAACACTAAAATTATATCGACTAATTTTTGTAAATACTTTATCTGAGATGTTGTTCGACGTACTGCTACCCAAACAGATAATTGGATTGCCCTCAGCTGCTTCAGCTTCCCTCTCATCTGCAATAACTTTAATCTCTGCACCAGTTAATTTATGAAGTTCGACCCCTGCTCGAATTCCGGTGGATGCAGTTTCAAACCCAGAAAGATAATTTTTACTTCCTACTAATTTAAATGTTTTATCGCCTCGATTTTTATAATAACGATAATTTTTATCAGAATTCGGGGTTTCCTGATCGTATTTCAATAAATTTAAAAAAGTAGATAAGGCCAAATTAACTATGGGCTTTGTATTTGATAAACCGAAAAACTTTCCTAAAGTTCGCTGTTTATAATTCTGGACTCCAAAATCTATTAGCAAAGGAACGAAAGCCAAAGTACAGCTAATACCTAAAACATCCCAACCTGTAACTCCAATTGCCCCTGCTATTCCCCAAAAAACACCTGTGGACGCAAAGTAAATAGAGCCAGCTCTTTTAAACTTTTGGCTGAAAGTTTTATCGTTCAAAATTCTTGTTTCCAAGATTACCCAGGACTAAACTCCATGTCCAAGAAAAACTCTGAACGATTGTAGCCCTTTGAAAGAATAATTGCACGACCGCCTTTTGTTCTCTCTCCCCTTAAAAGTTAAATAGAGTCTGATTAATGTTGTTGCTCGTTTAGCCTTCCCATGGTCCATCTATTTGTGATTGGAATACTCCCTTTTCCGAATGCATGAAATCCGCCTTTGGCGAAAGTTCGAATTACACCCTAATAGACTATCCTTTCTTCTCAATCCCCATCTTTTTGATGCGGGAGAGGAGGGTGGTGGCAATGCAATGAATACGGTAATCCCTACTTCGTCATTCCCGTGAAAACGAGAATACAGGGTTCTGTCATTCCCGAAATTTTTTGTCGGGAATCTAAAAGAGATCCCTGCCAGAGACAAGCAGGGATGACAACAAAGAACTGGATACCTGCCTACTACTAACAGGGGCAAGCTCAACCCGCAGGCATGACGACGCGCAAGATCGTGTAACAAGATGAGACTTTTTGAGACTACTTGAGAAAGGCATCATACTATTTGTCGTGTCCATTACAGGAGACAAATCGCCATGCCCCACGTACAATCTATCAATACATTCATGCAAGACTCTCTAACGGGTTCCTTATATAAGGACAAAGATCTTCAACCCCCAATTCATCAATTGGACATGGACCCTGATTCTTGGCAAGACGAATTTCGAGCGTTGTTTGATCGAGCGGTCGAAAAATTTTCACAAGGGACTCGTGCCCCTTGGGGGCTCTTTACTCAGGAAGAGCAGGAGTTCCTCGCCTCCCTTGGGGCCACGACTCAGGAAATTTTTGATTTTGTGGAAGACTGGGTGGAGGATGAGGCTCCCGATCGTGAAACCGTTGTGCGCATCACGGCCATCCGTCGGGCCTACTTCTTACAGGAACAAGGGGGTCAGTTTTCAGGACAGACCATTTACACTCGCCATCTCCCGTCTCCTTCCACGCCGTTAGCCGGATTGCCATGGTTTCCACGCATCATTGAGAAGGCCAAAGCCAAGCTGCGCGGAGAACTACCACCGGACCTGATGTTTAGCTGCGGAGGAGATCGCCGGTTTCTTTCGAAGGTTGGGATTAATCCGGCTGACTTTCTTCAGGAAGTCTGGGACGCGGGTGAAGACACCGACCGACTCATTCGGTTTGTGACGGGCACCTCTCCGGCTGATCCCTCATGACGTTGGGTGGAAACGTGCTCAGGAGCCGTCTGTTATTCTGATTCTTTTGCCGCCTCGCCGTCTTCATCATCCGATACGGCATTTTTAACGGCCGTGGCGGTGGTGCTCATGGCCCTGGAAAATTCTTCTCCCGCCCGATTGCTGATTTCCCGAAACTTTCGCATCCATTCCGAAGTCTGGGATTCTCCTGCTTCATTCCCTTCTTGCTTCACTTCTTCCTGGTTGCTCTGATCTTCGGCACACACGACAGCGGTCCCCATGAATGTCCCAGCGGTCATGGCTAGACACAAACAGATAGTTTTTACCAGCATGTGTTCTCTCCTACAGAAATTCACTCGTTACGGCCTGTTTTTTTGATCTCACCGAGAATCATACCAGCTTTTACGCCTTAAGACTTTTCCTGTTTTGCTCTTCGGCAGATTTCTTATACAATCTTAGCGAATTATTCCTGACCATCGGCCGATTTTCCCATTCGTTTCTTTAGATTCCTTCAGGAAATGAAAAAGACCACCCGCTCTTCCTCCAAACGTGATCAACTTATCGCCACGGCGGTGGACTTGTTCTCCCAGCACGGCTTTCACGCCACCGGGATCGACATGATCTCGGAGAAAGCCGGGGTCACCAAACGGACCATGTACCAGCACTTTCGGTCTAAGGATGACCTGATCCTCGCCGCGCTGAAACATTATGACGGGTTGTTTCGCGAGGAGTTTGTTCGGCAGGTCGAATCCCTCGCCGCTACCCCGAAGACCAAGCTCTTAGCCATTTTCGATGCCGCGGAACGATGGTTTCAACGAAATAATTTCTATGGCTGCCTGTTTATCAACGCGTCGGGGGAGTTTTCTGAGTCCGATACCCCTATCCGACAGGTCTGCAAGGAATTCAAGCACATGCTGGGCGACTATATTCTTGAATTGTGCCAAGAGGCGAAAGTCAAACATCCTCGTCGGTTAGCCGAGGAACTCGCCCTGCTCTTGGAAGGGGCTATCGTCACTGCCCAAGTCTCCCAACAGCCCCGTGCGGCCAAGATTGCCAAGCGCGCCGCCAAATCCCTGCTTGCTCAATCGGGAATCACATGATGACTCTCCTCTCTTTTTTCTCTTTCTCGATCATTGGCTCGATCATTGGTACGATAGCAGGCCTTTCCAAACCTCAATTCATTTTAAGGAGACCCTCATGAACATTTTCCTTCGTCTTACCCGCATCATTGGCTTCAGCTGCCTCCTGCTTTTCCCCGGTGTATCCCACGCCGCCATGGAACCCTTTATCGGTCAGCTGATGATCTTTGGCGGCAACTTTTGTCCGCGAGGGTGGGCCAATGCGGATGGTCAATTGATGCAGATCAGTCAGTATCAAGCCCTCTATTCCATTTTTGGGACGATGTATGGTGGGGACGGCCGCACCACCTTTGGGTTGCCAGACCTTCGTGGCCGGGTGCCGTTGCATGTGGGGCAGGGCTCCGGCCTTACCAATCGATCACAAGGCTCCAAAGGGGGGGAAGAGGGCCATACGTTGAGCCTCGCCGAAATGCCCAACCACCAGCATTTAGTCTACGCGTCTCCGGATTCGGCCACGGAAACAACGGCGCAGGGGAATCTCCCGGCCACCACCAAGCGTATTCCCATCTACGCCAAACCCAGCCGGACCCGTCCTGTTCCTCTGGGCAGTAATAGTCTGGGACGGGCAGGAGGCAGCCGCAAGCACAACGTGATGCAGCCCTTTCAAACACTACGCTATTGTGTGGCGTTAGTGGGCGTCTATCCTTCACGGAATTAAGAAAACCTTTGGCGGTGCCTTGCGCCCATCCACAACCTGACCTCGTGTCGGCCATGTCCACACGGGCTTAAAAAGGATGTTCTATGCCACTACTCACGTATAACGATGTTTCAATTCCCTCATGGATGTATGGGACTGCCTGGAAAAAGGGCGCAACCTCGGAATTAGTTCAATTGGCCGTCAAATCCGGGTTTTCCGCTATCGATACGGCGAATCAAATCATCCATTACCACGAAGCCCTGGTCGGGGAGGCCCTCTTGGCGCTAGGGCAAGAGGGCGTCAAACGGGAAGACCTTTTTCTTCAAACAAAATTCACCCCGGTTAATGGACAGGATCATCGCACGCCTTACGATGCGTCTGCTGACCTCACCACTCAAGTGAATCAATCGTTCGCGAGTTCTCTTGAACATTTACATACGGACTATCTTGATTCCTACGTGTTGCATGGCCCTTACTCCCGCTGGGGCATTGGGCCCTCGGATCAAGAGGTGTGGACTGCCATGGAAGAGCTCCTAAGTGCGGATAAGACGAAAATGATCGGCATCAGTAACGTGTCGGCCGACCAACTGAGCCAGCTGTGCGATAAGGCCAGGGTCAAACCGATGGTGGTTCAAAACCGCTGTTATGCCGTAATGGGATGGGATAAGGCCGTGCGGCAGATCTGCCAAGCCGAGGGGATTATTTATCAGGGCTTCTCTTTGCTCACGGCCAATCGCGAAGTCCTCATCGACCCGGACATTCAACAGATCGCGACTCGATTAGGCGCTGACCCTATCCAAGTGATCTTTCGGTTTGCGAGGCAGATCGGGATGTTGCCGATCACCGGCACGAGCCAGGAAGCCCATATGCAATTGGACTTATGTTCGGATGAGTTTGATTTAACCCCGGAAGAGGTTCAACGCATTGAAATGATCGCCGCCTAAACGGGGAGAACCGTCCTGGTGGACGGTTCTCCATGGTATGCGGGGATGCGAGGGTTAAACAGGAAGATTAATTTCGTGAAGGATAAATGCCTTGTAACGCCACACAATACCGTAGCGTTTGAAACGGTTGCATATTATTGTGGGCTCTCCCCCCACCGGTCGTCCCAACACTTTTGGAGTTCATAGGAGCGAGGTTTGGAGAGTTCGTAAATTGCCCCCCCTTTTTCGGACTTCCCAACAGATTGTTATTGGGAACCTTTTGGTTCGGGCGATCAGGCGAGCCAACCAAGGTGTGGGTATGACCCGGTATTTCCTGAACATTCAGTGCATGCCTTTCTGCTCCTCCTTTTTCGCCTAGCCGCCTGTTGGTCAAGCCAGGCCCCTGTCCTTGATGAATTGGGACTCGGCCCCGGAGGTCGGGTAACCCAAAGGTATTGCGGCCATCCCCACCATACGTTGTCCCCAAGATGGAAAACAGGGCTTGGTTTTGACTGATCGACAGCAGTTGTCCATTGGCGTCAGCCCATCCCCGTGGGCAGAAGTTCCCCCCAAAGATCATGAGTTGCCCCATAATAGGTTCCTGCGCGTGAGAGGTTGCTGGTGCGAAGAGTAACGCACACAGGAAAGCGAAACGGGATAGACGAGTAAAGGGTTTCATAGGGGATCTCCTTTTTTACAAGATGAATATGCCGCATGGCACTGGCCTATCGAACTTTTACGTCGGATACCAACGGGTACTATTCTGCCAGCCGCTCCTGGTCTTTGGGAACCATAGGGTTAGAAACTTGCGCAATGGGAAGACCCGACCGAGCGGGTCAGGTGATTACCATCTAATTCTTTCGCTTCACCCGGTAGCACGTGTGCCACCACCTTGATTAATTCGGGAACATTCAACGGCTTGGATAGCACCGCCTCAACTCCTAATTCCTGAGCCGCCCCGGACAGCTCTTCTGTGAGGGTCCCTGAAAACAGAATGATCGGCACGTTCTTTAACCCCTTCACGGATTTCATTTTTCGGACCAAGTGTAGTCCATTCATCACGGGCATGTGATAATCCGTCACGATAAGATCGATGGTGAGGGGTTCGAATAACCACGCCCAGGCCTCCTGGCCGTTCTTGGCTTCCACGCATTCGTACCCCTGTTGTTCCAAAATCAGCTTCATGACATTCCTGATTAGACTCTGATCCTCAACCACTAAAATCCGTTTCATGGTTCCCTCCATTCTCCTTCGAAGCTCCCCCTGCCATCGGTCTCTTTCCCAGTCAGTCGAACCCATTCCCAGAAGGGTTCAAATCGGGGAAACATCATAAAGGGATTTCGGGGACACGGTTTTCAGGCTTGCCCCGTTTTAGGGAATCAACCTTGTTGATTGGTGGTTGAGAGGCTCAGAAACCAGGGTGGGTTTTACCGGTCAATCTCTTGGTTGCGGGGCAGAGGTCGAATGAAGGAGGACTAACCTCTTATAACCAGGATCCTGCACTATTCCCTTAGCGATCTGAAAAAGCTGAAGGGCAGATTCGTACTTATTTCCAAAATTTTTTCTGTTTTTCTCAAAAATTTCATTCCGTAATCCAACAAATCTTCCAATAAATCAGCTAATCGGATGGCCAAAAGGCATTTCGCACCTCATTCTTTCCCTGACTTTCTTTCTGCAACGTTCGAAGGGTCTCAACATTTCGTGGTTCTGACGTATATTGAGCAATGAGGTGTTCTTCTTTCTCCCCAATGATCTTTCTCAGGGAAGCTCGTTTTTGCTCAGTGAATCCTCTCGAAACATCTCCGAATTCTCCATTATTCTAAGAAGCGTGTAATAGCCCAGCTTGAATTAGGGTAATTGGTATATTTATGGATGCCAAGATACTGGCGGTCACGACGAGATGGCATATAAACCGCTCTCCATGGTGGAACGGAATTGGCAGGAAAATCTTTCCATGCCAAGTTGTCGGATTGCTCAATGGCAAGGATATCATGATTCCAAAACTGCCATTCTTCAATTGAAGGAACAACTGAAGATGGGCCTAAGCGTATTTCATGATTCTAGACTGAAGCCCCTTTCCTGTGGTTAGACGGCCACGGATAGAAAATACCGCCAAGGCCGAATTCGCCAGGGCGTGATGCGAATCGCCTTCTGAAAACATTCGCGTGCGGCCTCCTTCTGTGACACCCCCAGATAGGCACGCCCCAAGGAGGTCCAGGTTCTCGAAAACCGATGTCGTGAAAGAGAATCGGGAATCCGACCTGGATCGTGATTCGTTTCCAGTACTTTCTGAAGATATAATTTATGTTGGACTACATCATTCGTGAGATTCTGCGCATGCGATCGATGTCGGCAGAGATATTCCTTCAGAAAGGCAATGGGATAGGACTGGGAAATCCTCAACCACATATCGTAATCCCCGGCTTGTCGAAATTCTTCTTTAAAGCCTCCCACCTTGTCAAAGCATGCCCGCTGTGCCACCACGGCTGAGGTGGTCACAAAGTTTTTGAAAAATAATTCTTGATAAAGATGGCCTTCCAAGCACGCCTTTCGAATGCTGGGACGCTTGACTCCCCGGGGTTCAACGACACGGCCGGTGGTCACCAGCCCCAGTTCGGGATTCTCTCTCAATTTGGCCATCACCACGTGGAGAAATGTCGGTTCCCAACGATCATCAGAATCCAAAAACGCGACATACTCCGTTTCAATCTGTCTGAGGCCGAAGTTTCTCGCAGAAGAGACACCCCCATTCTCCTTTTTACAATATCGAAGCCGCTCCATCCAAGGCCTGAGCATCTCCTCCGTCTCGTCCGTCGAGCCATCGTCAACGACGAGTACTTCGTAATCGGTATAGGTCTGCGCAAACACACCCTCCAACGCATCCCCGATCATCGCCGCGCGATTGTAGGTGGGAATCAGGACCGTGACCCTA
The DNA here is from genome assembly GCA_965223275.1 of Nitrospirales bacterium. Lineage (GTDB taxonomy): Bacteria > Nitrospirota > Nitrospiria > Nitrospirales > UBA8639 > Nitrospira_E. The sequence goes on along the minus strand of OZ244992.1, from coordinate 2,295,669 downwards.
GCCATCGTGCCTCAATGTTTAATGAATGGATTGTTCAACCGGTGAGGGAATAATCCCAGAGGATAATTGCGGAGCGCCATGCTTTCGATACAAGCGAAAGGCCCGTCGCTCGATACGCTCCCAAAATCCTGGGTGTGTTTGTTTAGCTCTGCGGAGGGACATTCCCGCATATTCCATGATAAAGCGCGATTGATCCCCACGCGTTATCCCATACGGCAGGCATGAGAACAACAAGGCTCCCAGATCCTTGACCATCCATCGGGTCGGGGTTCGTGTACGAATTTGCGCACGATGCAGGTCCATAAGGTAAACGGGCCCAATCGGCTCTTCCTCCTCACTCCGTATATTCTCTTCATGAATCCTGAGATGACATAAATACAAATCTTGATGATTTAGGCCGTTTTCATGCAGAAGACGAATTAGCCTGGCGACCTCCTTAATCAGGGCCCACTTCATCCGTAGCACACCACGCGTGAAGGGACGGTTTCGGGCCCACCGTGCCCAGAGTTCTTCTAACGTGATGGAGGGTCCAATATCTTCCGTCAGAATAAACGATTTCTTCCTTGCGGGATTGGTCCCCCAAATCCCAAACCCTACGGCCTTGGGACATGCCACTCCTAATTCTTGCAATCGCACCAAAGCTTCCCATTCCCATTTGGCACTCGTAATCGGAACTTTTCCCTGAATGAAGTTTTTGAAGACTTCCTTCCATCCGACCCCAGAATGTGTTTTTAAAAAATAGGATTGGCCTTGCCGGGAAACTCGTATGGTTCGACGTCCTGGCCCCTTCCCGAATATGTCTCCTGGCAAATTAGCGAGCGTGGCCCAGACGTCTCCGGACTCCGGGAGCGTCTCAGCAAACTTTTTGGGAAGAATCAACACACTTTTCCCTTGCGGTTTTTTCGACCAACTCCACCGCTAATCGAAAACGTTGGTGGGAAGATTTCGGGAGACCGAATTTTTTCCCGTTTTCGCCCCACTTTTCACTCTTGGAAGACACCATAAAATTCTCTAACGCCCGATTAAATTGATCTTGTTGGAACGGAGCGGGAACCACCACTCCCGCCTGCGCTTGATTGACATATCCGGAATATCCACACACCTCCGTCGTCAGCACCGGTAACCCTGCGACCATGGCTTCCAGAATCACCCCACCACCCGCATCCACTTTGGACGGATGAATGAGGGCATCGGCACACGCCATCAATTCAGCGATGTCATCCCGATGCGGCAGCCACACGATTTGGTCGTAAACCCCTAACCAACGCGCTACCCCCTTGAACCACGCCACCCGATGATCACCCACGGCTAATAATCGGGTTTTCTCCCGCAACGCTTTCGGCAACGAGGCCACCCCCCGCATGACACGATCAAACCCTTTAGTCTTGAAAGACGCTCCAATAAAGAGGAGAACGAAGTGTTGGTCGGATAAACCCAACTGTCTCCTCTTGTGCATCTTCACATCTCCTCCACCATTCCTTGAAACCCGATCGGGCAGGAGGCCTGGGGGCAAAACATGAAATCGTTGGGCGGGAGTCCTGTAGTGTTTCTGGAAGACCTGCTCTTCCCTTGCGGTTAACAACAGGATTTGGGTGGAGCTATTCGTTTGAAAGACACTTTCTTCTAACTTCCGAAAGTTACGGTACCGGGGCGTCAGGCGAATGAGTCGTTCATGCCACACCCCATATTTTCTTTTGACCCGCTCGACATAGCAGGGATCTCCGGAATAATAGACATCTAATCCGGGAATTTTATTAAACCCGATCGCCACATCAATGTTTTCAGATTTCAAAATGGAGGGAACGTGCTTGGCAAACTGGAGAGCCCGACCATCATTGGTCCAGGCTGACACTTTTACCACATTGACGGTTATGCCTTCGGGGCGACGGCCCACCCAATCGAGGGTATAGACCGACACGTCGTGCCCACGGTCACGACAAAGGGTCGCCACATGGAGAAAATTCCTCTGCAAACCTCCATGAGGGAAATACCGGAAAATGAAAAAAGCCAACCGCAAGACAAGTATCCTCAGGGCCAAACATACTTGACCGGTAGAATGATTCGTTTGAGAGGGGGTTGTCAATACTTTGCCGCATTGATATCCCAAGATTGGTAGAACGTCAAACGGTCAAGAGAAATGAGGAAAAAATCAACAACGGGCTATTCCATCCAAGCCATAAAATCAGGAGTTCCAATATTCCCCCCCTTTCAAGGCGGAGGCTTTCTTCTTTTTGCCCCTTTTACGCCCCCATGCCAACCTCTTACTCAGACCTTTTCTTGACGTCCTGATTTTCACCTGAATCTGACGAGGGTTCCTCGAAACGGTACCTTGAGATACAATTCCTCAAAGGTATGCTACCGGCCCTCCCCTGGAAAGTTCCCTCGCCAGACGTGTTTCACACTCTTCGCCAAGGTCACGTTCACGTATGGCAAGTACGCCTGAATCACTATTCAGAGCAGGTCGACTCCTTTAAAGCTTTCCTTACTCCGGAGGAATTGGCCAGGGGAGATCGGTTCAAGGTCCCCGACCCCCAGATCCAATTTATCATCACCCGAAGTTGCTTACGGTTATTACTCAGTCAATACCTCTCGACTCCACCACTCGATATTCACCTGACCACCGCCTCTTCTGGCAAACCCTATATTCAGAGTCCGCAGGCGCTGCCTCTTCAATTTAATGTGAGCCACACCAAGGGTTTGGCGCTCTTGGCTTTTTCCTGGGATTGCTCCGTGGGCATTGACACGGAACGGATGGATCGGACGATCGAGGATGGGGACATCGCCACACGGTATTTTTCGAAACGAGAAGCCGCCCATCTTTCCACCCTTTCCCCCACGGAACGGAAAGTCGAATTTTTCAAGTATTGGACATGCAAGGAAGCCTTCTTGAAAATGCTCGGGACCGGGCTAACCGAACATTTGTCGGATTGTGAAATTACTCTTCAACCTCCCACGGCGGCAGCCCGAGTAACGTCAATCCCTGGTGCAAAAAGGGATCTCTCCTATTCCCTCTTTTGGCTGGACTTGGGTGAATCGTACATGGGAGCCATGTCGGTGGAAGATACTCCCAACCATATCCGGTATTTATCCTGGGAACACCCGATTTCTACAGGACTTGTTGATACGATTCAGAAGTCTGAATGGAGGAAGTAACGAGAATGTTTTTGGGTCATGGGACTCAGCTTTCGCTTTACCAAGAGCCATTCCACCCACTTCAGTTAAGGAGAAGATCCGCCTTGGAACCGGAGCGGTTGTTCCCCTTTCAAATGGTCGGGACTGACCCAATAATCGCCTTTGAGACTTGAGTCCCAGATTGGTTGGGATACATTCGTATTCCCGCCGGTCAAGACATAGGCAAACCCACCCATGATCCCCCCCACAATGGCATAGGCAATCTTGAAGGGCGCATAGATAAGCGTCACCCCACCGCTGGCCATTTTTAGCCCCACGGATGAATCCGAGGACGAATCAGAATCCGTTTCTTCCTGTCCTTCTTCACCTGACAGACTTTCTCCAGTATTCTCGCTCGCCATTTCATTGGTGGAATGTGGTGTTTCTTGATCCAGGGATTCCTGACTCTGGGCATAAATGGCTTTTCCACTGGAGGGCATGCTTCCCTCGTCCTGAGGATCTGGCGTCATCACCGTTTCGGGCGATGAGGAGGTTGATTCCTGGGGGGAGGCCGGATTGATGTGGGGTGCCGGGGTCTCCTGCGGTTCAGGGTTACGTGTCTCTTGCGCATCTCCCATTCCCTGTTGTACGCGTGCGACCTCGGGTTGAGAATGGTTCCACGCTCGTTCCAGGCCCCTGGAGGTCAGATCGAGAACAAACTCTTCAGAAACCGTCGTGGGCTCGGAGTTCCACACTTTGGCACCGAACATGACTTCTCCGGTCTCTGCATTCATCCCACGGATTTCCACGTTGACAATTTTCAGTGTCTTATTACTCCAGCTCATAACATCAAATTTTCTGGCTACTCGATTTTCTTCTACTTGCGTGAAGACCACCACCGAGGCGTCAACTTCTTTCGCCACTTCCAAGACTTGGGTTTTTTGTTGCGAACGATTTCGGCGAGCAAACCCTGGATCCTTGAAACCCTTCTCGACCCAAGAAGGATCCACCACGATTAAATCCTTATCATGTAACCAACTTAAAGCTCGGGTGACAGAACCAGAATGATTGCCCCACACGACGACTCGATCTCTGGATTGCGGAAGCGTGACATGAAATCCCTCACCCATGAACTGCTCCGTACTCGAGTTGGAAGTGCTCGCACATCCTCCTAGGAACATAACGCTTAGGGCACCCAACAGGATAACTGGCGTGCTAACGACCGATGCCATCTTATCTTTTCCAGAACCCATTACCCGTGTGACGAATGGCACCAGACGTTTGGATGAACGTTCCCACATTGTTGAATGCATCCTTTTAGTGGGATGGCTTGTCCATGTTCTTCGCATATTCTCCAAAGCTTTTGGCGTTTTTGACTAGACTTCCCTTTGTCGTTTTGGTATCAGGAGCACCGTAACACAATTGACGAAGACGTGGCAGCAGGTAAAAATCTAGATGGCAGGGTTTCTGCCAGAGCCCAAACCCAAGTCTTCCGAATTTCCTGAGAATTATCCTTGCTTAGGGACTACCGGTTACATGTGAACCCCTTACTTCCCTTTGAGACTTCATCACTTTGAATCCTCCCTCTTTCGCATGGCGTTAAGAATTTTATCTTTCTATATCGAGGGCACCACTTGGCGGGTCGCCGAAACCCCGACCGGGTTTCAACATCGCCAACTTTCCGATTCTCCCGAGTGGCTTCCTGGAATTCCCGATGGAATCACCCATGACGTAATTGCCAATACCTTCAGCCAATTTTCTCCCGAAGAACCCAACCTGTACCCGGCCGATGTGACGTTCAAACTCACCTACCGAATCGGCCTATCGGAAACCGATTGCTATTTGTTCTCTTCCTCGGAGGGTGACCTCTTTTCGATCAAAATTCCTCCCGATACATTTCGGGTCCTACAAAAAGCTCTCCCTTTTGAAAATTTGCCTCGCCTGCGAGTCGCCCGTTTAGCCGTGGAAAATGCTCTGGCACTGGGGATGCCGGAATGTGAATTAACCCCAGACAACAGCGTTTTTGAACACGTGCGCAATCAATTGCTTTCCGCCCCAGTCCGCTGAGCATTACACCATTTCCTACCGTTCACACTCCCTTCAATCATGGGAATCCACGCTTTATTACTTAAGATAAAAATCTTAATTTTGTTGGTCATTTCTTGATTTTTATCAAAAACTTTTTCCTGAATCTCTCTGTTCATGAGTCACATGGTTTCCTGTCCATCCCAATGAGGGTTTCTAATTGATAATTCAATAAAATCAAAATGTTGTAAATTTAAAATCAATCCCCTAATTCTGTTGACAACATTGTGCATAAATTAACCCTGTTTTCCTTCCTTCCAGGAATACCATGGCATTTTGCATTTTGCCCAAAAAATAGGCATTGTATGGCAATATTTTTTTCATACAAAACCTGTGGTGAGGGTATTCCCCAAGGACCATTACTTATGTAAAATTAGGGGAAAATTTGGAATCAACGTCTTTTTATCCCCTCCAAAGATTTTATTTAGCTTTCAATTTTTTACCAAGAGGGTTCGTTTGACCAAACGAGATTTTTCCTCATCTAAACGCCATGTGCTAATCGTTGATGATGAACCGGCGGTTCGTCGAACGGTGAGAGGCGTTCTGGAATCTTCCGGGTTTGAATGTGCCGAATCCGAAAACGGTGCGTGCGCGCTGGCGTGGTTGGAAGAAAATCATACGGATGTGGTCATTGCGGACTATCAAATGCCGGTCATGAGTGGCCTCACTCTTCTTGAACGGGTCAGGAATTCCCTGAATGGCCACACACCTCGGGTGATTATGTTGAGTGGAGTGATTGAGGATGAAGAAAAGGACAAAGCCAAAGATTTGGGCGCTTATGCCATCATTGAAAAGCCCTGCAACTTTCGGGAACTGGTGGTGAAAGTGAATGAAGCCATTAACTGGTGATCGTGTCCTGACTCCACCGCACTTCAATTCTCCTTTTCCTGATTCTTACAACGATTGAACCACACATCCCCATATTCGAATTTCCTGAAGACCGGTCACAGCCTCTGAAACGCCTTTTCCCCTTCCTCAAAAATTTTTCACCTTTTACCATTCAGGTTTTGACTCTATTCTGATGAACGTGCTCAGGAATTACTGGCTCCTCCTGCTTTGTCCCTTATTATTGGTGTGTAGCGTTTCCCAGAAGGTTCAGGCCGAAACCCCCGCGCCATTCATTCATTGGGGAGCCCTTTCCTATCCCGATCAATACTCCAGTTTCGACACGGGGCTTTCCCTGTTCCGGTTTACAGAATTTAACGGTGAAGGGGAAAAGTTTAATGGGATCGACGAGACCATCGGGCTGAATCTCATCACCATGAGTTATACCGAACATTGGTCGGACCGGTTTCCGGGTTGGAGTACCAATCTCACCCTCGGGATCGGACCCACGAGGAATCAACCGACCGAATGGCTACAAAATGACCTGATTCACGATACGGTATGGGGCATTGATGAAGTCCCGGTCGGGGACAAACGCGAAGAAACCGATTTTACCATTTCGGGATCCCTCACAAGATGGTGGGGATTCCAGGACCAACGGCGAATCCTGTTTGCCAGTGCCGGGGGACAAACCGGGAGCTTATTTCACGAGGTCATGGCTCGCGCCGGTTTCCGCCGGTGGTCCCCAATCCACACGTTTGAACGGATCCAAGGCCCAAGTTCGCATCTCCTGGCCAACATGTTCAGGCCCCTCCGCTTGTCGGGAATGGTTCGCGGGAGCCTCGTCGGAGCAGGTTCCGCGTTTCACGACTTGGCTACCGGAACCTTTTCGGCCCAGGGTTCCATCAGTTACGGCTGGTACCACGAGACCGCGTTTCACCCCTGGGCAGAGATTGAGGTGGGGGCCACGTTTGATTCCGGAATCTTTAACAATACGGAGGGAAATTCCCTGAAAGAGCGTTTTTGGACGATCGCTCTTCGGCTTCATCCTATCACGCTTGAAACATGGAACGACCAACTGAACAGCAAGGATTTTGGACCCACCTATGGGGCGAAGATCATGATGGATCTGTATTTTTTATTTCCTGAATCTTGGAAGGGTGGGTAACCTAAAGATCTCGATCGCTCAGCTTCAAGGGCAGTCGATTCCAAGAATCTCCCCCATCGGTACTCCGATAGAGTCCCCCTCCATTGGTCCCGATATACAATATTCGAGAATCTTTTGGGCTGAGCTGAAGACTGCGAATACTCGCGGCCTCCAATCCTTGAGTTTTGGCTTGCCAGGTCACGCCGGCATCTTCGCTCTTTTGGACTTGTTCACTCGTAGCCAGGTAAATGGTATCGGGGTGTTGCGGATCTATTTGGACTCTCGCCACATAGGCCTGCTCAATACCCCCCCCCAGTTTCGTCCAGTGATCTCCCTGATCCGTCGAATAATATACACCCTTCGTCGTCCCCGCGAACACTCGATTGCTATCGGTCGGGTCAACAGCCAAACTATTCACCCCCAACGCCATAGACGCCATCTTGGCATCATGCGCGACCATTCCCGTCGAAGTCTTTTCCCAACTTTCTGTCCCATTCTTGGTTCGATACACCCCTCCGGTCGTCCCGGCATATAACACGTTCGGCCGCTGGGGATCCAAAGCCAAAGAAACCACAAAGTTGATTTCGGTCATGCCATTCATCCGCTCTTCCCAAGACCGCCCTCCATTGAGGCTGCGAAACACGCCCACCGTGGTGGCGGCATACACCATTTCCGTTCCTCGAGGATTAAACACGATTTGATTCACGATCGCCGAGATCGTCCCTTTTTGAATCCCCTCATTAAACTGGTGCCACGTCCGTCCTCCGTCAGGACTTTTATAGGTTCCATCCCCCATTGTGCCGGCAAAGATATTCGCAGGCAGTTGCGGATCGATGGCCAGACTAATCACCCGTGTCCGTGTCAGCTCTCCGGCCAACCGATTCCAGGTTTGGCCGGTATCGGAGGATTTATAGACGGCCTCATCCGTCGCCACATAAATGATGTGTGATTTGGTGGGATGGAGCGCAATGGACACAATCGTGTCACTCCGCTGGCCACAGGCCACCAAACCCAGCACGCAGGCCAATAGGGAAAAACATTGAAGACTTGGCTTATTCCGATCGATCGTCATTTATGAATCTGGGAGACGATAGGGTTTTTCATACCCCGTGAGCTCCACGTACCCCTGCCCCCGCACCTTTCCTGTCCCCCATTGTCCCTCTACTGAAACCGCTCCTTCCCAATATGTAACCCCGGTACTGTTCGTCGTGATGAGCTCTTGGCCTGATACCGTCGGAGAGAGTTCCAAGGCAATCCCTTTTGACGGGATCGAAAAGCTCCATTGACTCGGGTACCGAGCGCCACTCGTCGGACTCGTCCAATGGCCTTTGATCAGAATATGGACATCGGACAAGGTCAGATGCTGAGCTGAGCCATCCTCTAACACTAAGGTGCCGCTCGATGCCGGATCGAAGCTGCCATCCTGACGACGTAACCCATACATCATAATTTCATGATTATTCTCTAATTGTAGGCTAAACCAATCCCACCCGACGAGATGATCGGCTAAGTCGCCGGACCCAAATTCATGATCAAACCAGCTTATCCCTGTAACCGGGATGACCTCCTCTTTGACTCGAATGCTCCCAGAGGTCTGTAACCGTGTCAGAGAATAATAATGCGAGGTATGATGGGATTGAGGTCCCTTTTGACTCACCCCATTCGTTCCTTGAATGACGGGGGGTTTGACGGGCTCCACCGTCAGATCCACCTCCATGCCTTTTTCTCGTGCGAAGAGCCGAAACCGCCGATGATCGCCCTCTTCGGCCTTGAGAAACCACCGGTCAATCCATACATGTAATTGTTTTTCTTTGGCTCCCGCCTTTCCCATGCCCGCTCGGCTGATTTTGTCCGCGAAATAGAAGGATTGCTTATCTTCCTGGGTCAGAGCGAAGTGAGCTAAATAGAGCTGTCGAATAGCCCAGGCAGAAGGATTGGCTCGCGCATCGGCATGATTCAGGCCTCGACGAAAAAACGTGAGCTCATACCCAAAACGCTCGCCGTGACTACCTACCAAGTGTCCCGTCACATACCACCACTCAGTTTGAAAGATCTCATGGCTTCCATGATCACGAGGAAATTCAAATTCGTACCCTGGTCGAGCCACCTCGAACGGAGAGTGATCACGATCATTTTCTGCTTGCCCGGCTCCAGGGAGCATAAAGACTCCCAGCCCAATCCACCAGGCAATCCTCAATCTTTTACTCACGGTCACGTTCCGGATATTCCTTTTCCATAAAATCGATGGAATGCGTTCGGTTATACCATGGGCCTCAAGGACTCACAATTCCTCCATCCTCTCACGTGTTTCTCGCGTATTGACAAGGTTATCTCTCATCACCGTCCGTTGACTTTGCCGAAAATGCTCGGCTATCGTACCGCATGTCTTTTGATATTTCTCCTGCTCAAAAAGACGCCTTTCCTATCCCCGAGGTCGTCCCAATTTTTCCACTGCCGACGGTCGTCTTTTTTCCGGATACCTATTTACCATTACACATTTTCGAGCCTCGTTATCGGGAAATGATTCATGATTCTTCCCAAAAAGGGCATTGTATCGGGATGGCCCTCCTACGAGAGGGCTGGGAAGAACAGTATTATGACGCTCCGACCATCTACCCCATTGGATGCGTCGGCCGGATTATGAGTTCTCACAAACTTTCTGATGGCCGGTACAATATCGTGTTACAAGGATTGCAACGATGTCGGTACGATGAACAATCCGTGAGTACGATGTATCGGCAGGCACGGGTCATCTCCTATAACTTCAATGGCCCCTCCACCTTGCAAGCGGAAACCCGGCACCAACTCGAGGAAGTCGCCCGAGATTACCTGCATAACAAAAACGCGACTGAATTGTGTCAGGTGATCGCCTCTGAAAAACTTTCTGATTCGATTTTGGTCCATAACCTTTCTGCTGGACTGGATTTATCTCCTGTGGAAAAGCAATTTCTGCTCGAATCGGACAATCTTACACAACAAGCTCGACGCTTGATCGATCTCATTCGGTTCAAAATCTCCGAACATCGAATGGCGCAAGGATAATCAGGAACACGAACATGCCTTCGCCCATCGCTATTGAAGTCTCCGGACTCGGCAAGTCCTACGACAGCATCCAAGCTATTCAAGATATTTCCTTCACGATCAATGAGGGTGAGATTTTTGGCTTACTCGGACCCAATGGGGCCGGGAAAAGCACCACTCTTCGTATTTTGATCACGACTTTACGACCAACGACCGGGAACGCGTTCATTTTGGGGCACGATGTCGAGCAGGAAGCGGATACCGTACGCCGGCTCATCGGATACGTCCCACAGGAGCGAGCCATCGACCGATTCTTGACCGGACGGGAACATTTACTCCTTTTGGCGGATTTGTACCATCTCCCGAAATCAGAGGCGTTGACCCGTATCGACGACCTGTTGAAGCTCGTCGGCCTTGAGGAGCATGCTGATCGAGTAGCCAAAGGCTATTCCGGGGGTATGAAAAGAAAATTAGATATCGCCTGTGGATTGCTTCCCAACCCCAAGGTCTTATTTCTTGATGAGCCAACCCTCGGGCTTGATGTTCAAAGTCGATTAAATATCTGGGAACATGTCCGGCAACTTCAGCAACGGGGCATGACGATCGTGATGACCACCAATTACCTGGATGAGGCTGATCAATTATGCGACCGTATTGCCATCATCGATCGAGGCCAAGTCCGAACGATTGGTTCACCCAAAGAGCTCAAAGCCGGACTGGGAGGAGACGGGGTATGGTTAACGCTGGGAGATCCCACCCCTGAACGGGTTGAACAGCTTTCAGAGGCATTAAAGAATCTTCCCTTTATTCGGGCTATTCGCCCCACCTCACAAGGTCTCGACATTCGGGTGGATGCACCAGAAAAAGCTCTTCCCGCCATCCTGGACACGACGGCTCAAGTCGGATGTCAATTGGAAGGCATTGAATACCATCGACCTCGTTTGGATGATGTGTTTGTGGCTCATACCGGTCACTCCCTCAATGACCAAGCTCCCGATGAGCCATCGGCCTGATTGTCTCCTATTTTCCTGAAAGGTTTTCGTATGAGTGAACAAATACAAGAAGTGCTCGCGCTCACCAACCGATGGGTCAAACGACTGAGTCGCGAAAAATTCAGCATGCTCTTTACCTTGGTTCAGCCCATGCTGTTTTGGTTGATATTTTTCGGAAACCTTTTTCAGCGCGCCGCGGATGTTCAAGTGGTCCAAGCTCCGAATTATATGAGTTTTCTGGCTGCCGGGGTCGTCGTCATGACGGTCCTTAACAATGGACTCGCCGGGGGAGTCGACTTGCTCTTCGATAAAGAAAACGGTTTCCTCGAGCGATTGATGGCCACTCCCATCCGGAGAAGCTCAGTCATCCTCAGCCGCTTTCTTTTTGTGATGGGGATTACGGCCATGCAGATTTTGGTTATTTTAGGGGTTGCCTTTTTATTTGGCGTGAGTGCGGAGACCGGAATTCTCGGCATCGGCGTCATCCTCATTATCGGGATGTTGTTTGGTGTGGGCCTAACCGCTATTTCCATGGCCATGGCTTTTTCCGTAAAAAGCCATGGGGACTTTTTTTCTGTGTTGGGCTTTCTTTCACTCCCGATGATTTTTTTAAGCTCCGCTCTTGTCCCCCTTGTCGCGATGCCGGGCTGGATGGAAGTCTTGGCCTGGTTTAATCCCATGACGTGGGTGATCGATGCGGTTCGACCCTTGATTCTTTCCGGATGGACTCAGGCCCTTCCTCAAGTCGCGATTGCCCTGTGCGTCTTGGCGGTGTTTGATGCCTTGTGTTTGTATGGAGGAGCCAAGGCCTTCAAGCGAACCATCGGCTAAATGGTGATTCTCCTGGACTCTGTTGTTACGATTACAGATATTCACCCCAACCTCCCGTCTCTTTTCTTGATGTACTCGTCTTCATCGTGAGCGCTCGACCGAACTCTCAAATTCAGGCCCTTTTACGCTTACTCTCGGATCCCAGCGAGCACATTGCCCAAACCATTCAGGACCAACTCATTCATCTTGGCCCCTCTGCTTTGCCCACTCTCCAGAAAGCCAGAGAAACCCATGAAGATCTAGAGTCACGGATTGCCTATGTCTGCGAAGAGATTCAGTTTACCGAACTTCACAAAGAATTCCTGGATTTTGTGAGCCAGTGCTCCCGTCATCGAGATTGGGAGCAGGGGGCCTTCCTCATCGCGAAACTGGGCTACCCCGACTTGGACATTCCTCATTATGTCCAATGTCTCGACCACTTGGCTGAAGAGTTTCGAAGCAAATGGCACTCTGCCGACACTCCTCACCCAAAGGCTGCCGAACTCTTGAAAACCTTCTTGTTTAAAGACAAAGGATTTTCGGGGAACCGGATCCACTACTACGATCCCGATAATAGCTTTTTGAATCGAGTTATTGACTGTCGGCAAGGGATCCCCATTACCTTGTCGGCCATTTATGTGTTGGTTGGATCCCGATTAAACCTTCCCCTAGTCGGAGTGGGCATGCCCGGGCATTTTCTCGTGAAGATCGAGGGGTCAACTCCCATACAATTCGTGGATTGCTTCAATGGCGGGGGCTTTCTCCAACAGGAAGACTGTCAGCAGTTTTTAACCGCTTCGGGAATCGACTTTAACCCTCAACATTTAGAGAAAAGCTCGGTCAAGGGGATACTGGTGCGTATGCTCCGAAACCTTTTGAGTATTTATGAACAGGAAGGGCCTAAACCCATGGTACGGCGTGTGGAGACACTCATGGCTGCGCTGGAAGACCCGCCACCTTCTCCCAGTCCTTTTTCCTAACCTGCCGAAGAGGGAATGCTCTCCTCTCCATTTCCTGCCTGCTCATCCGTTACACTCGAAGCTGCTGCAAATCTTTGGCTTTGAGGATGGTCCCTTTGAAATACCTGCGGGCTTGCGTGACGATGTTGGCTCGGTCGGCTGCCTCATACAAGTGAGAGAGCACCAGTCGCTTGACTCCTGCCTGATGGGCTACCTTTCCGCATTCGCCGGCATGCATATGAGAGACACCTGGTCGTTCTGCTGAAAACGAACAGTCTAAAATCGCCAGATCGGCCTGTTCACACAATTTCCGTAGATTGGCAGAGGGCATCGCATCCCCGGAAAAGGTGGCCGTTTTCCCCTGATATTCAACTCGGTAACCCAAACAGCATTGCTGGGTCGTATGAGTCATGGGCTTGGGAACAATTCTCGTCGATCCGACCACAAATGGTTGAGTCTTGACTTCCTTGAGGGTCACAGGAAAGGGATGATCAGAAAAGTTTGGGAAGGCCCGAAACATTCGGCGGAACAGGCGTTTCGTGCCCGGAGGCCCAAAAATCGTCAGGGGAGGCCGAGGACCTTCAAATTTGGCATGACAAATCGCATCGAAGAAAAACGGAATAAAATCCGAAAAATGATCCGCATGATAATGGGTAAAAATTAGGTGCTGAATCGTATGCCGGTCCAATCCGGTTTTGATTAAATTGGTAAGCGTTCGAGGCCCGAAATCTAGTAGAATGGGCTGGTCGGTCCACAGTAAATACCCCGCGGCCGCTCGCCGTGGATGCATGTTGGTTCCCGATCCTAAAATGGTAATTTTCACGAATGGACCCTCTGGTCTTGTGCCGACACGATAATCTTGGAAGGGTAACTGAACGTTCCTCCAGATCCATGTAAGATGAGTACCGAATCTAAGACCAATCGTTCCATCAACCCCTTTGCCGGCCTCCTGGTCCTTGGCCTGATTGTGGGAGGCATCTGGGTTTGGAATCACTTACATTTCGATACCCAGGATTACATTATCGATGAAATCCTTCCTCTTGTCATTGGCTCAATTCTTTCAGGGTTGGCCATTTGGATAGGCTATCGAAAGTGGCAATCGAAAAAAGAACGGCTTCGACTCCGTGACCGACTGATTCAGCGATTTCAAAAAGAGCCCTCTCCTCAAAAACGGCGGGATTTGGCCTTTACCTTAGTTGAAGTAAATGGGTTCGAAGTTAGAGGGCTGGAAGACCTCGTCGAACCCATGGCCGAGTTATTCGTGTGGACATTGAAAACCGCTCTTGGGGACAAACAACACCGGTTTCGTGGCATGGCAGCGAGCTACCTGGGAATTCTCCAACACCAACCGTCCATCCCATTGCTCATCAACGCGCTCGAGGATGATCATGCGCATGTCAGAGCGTGTGCAGCCCTTGCTCTCGGTCGAATGAGAGCCCAGGAGGCGAAGGAAAAGCTACAATATACGATGAAGGAGGATTGGGACCAAACGGTTCGGAGCCGATCACGAGAAGCGTTTGAACGCCTAGGATAAGAGAGAAGAATGGAGAGGACCAGTTTATTCTAGCTCATGATTCAAGGCGGCTTGATCCGACCCCGTCAGCCTGTATCCTTTGGCCATGAGCATTTGCATCCCATTCATCAATACTTGAAATTCCCCGCCCTTTCGGATGGTATCGAACAACCGATTCAAATTGCCCAGGTAATGCCCAGTGGGTTGAGCCCCTTGAAAGGGCACATCGAACGCTTCAAAGACATCTTGAATTTCTTGAGGACTATAAGCCTGATCATCATTCCCATCCCCCACCAGCGCCATCTGATAAAAGGTGAGACTCAAAGATAAATCTTGCTGAGACTGCCCGAACGCCTCTCTTGCGGACTCCAACCCCTTCGGATAGAGCGCACTACAATCCACCCCTGTCGCAGGTTGGCTGGCGGGAGTAAAGCTGATTCGATCCACATCGGCTTCAGCCTTGGGCTTCTGCCCCAACTGTTTATAAAACCAAATCGTACAGGTATCGGCTACTGAGAAATCCTGCTTGTCCTTCCCGATCTGTAGACTTATGTGGCGAATAAACCCCTCAAAGACCTCGGACCCTGGTGAGGCCATAACAGGGAGGGAAACGACTACCATCCATCCTAAAATAGTTGTGGCCAAAAAAACGGTTTTGAATAACTGTGCTGACAGGTGGTTCTGTTGAATCATCGCTCCTTCCCCATTCCCTCATTATATCATCGGTCAAAACAGGATTTGAATAAATATTCGGTCCATTCCCCCTCACCCTATAAGCGAGATCGTGGGACTCGTGGTACGATATTTTTATGGTCAGTCAAACCGTCACACTTCAAGGCCACATCATCGATTCACTCATCTTGGCGAAGGTACTGGATACCATCGTGATGCTGGGCGGATCATTCGCTCTTGACCAGGTCACGGTCGGTACTCGCCGAGAAGATTTGTCGAAAGCTTCCATTCATATCGAAGCGCCGACGACAGCCCTTTTGGAGGAAATCATTGAAGCGATCCAACCCCATGGCGCCATCGTGGAATCCTTACAGGATTGCCAAGTGGAGTCTGCGCCTTCGGATGGCGTTTTACCGGAAAATTTTTACGCCACCTCACATCTTCCTACTCAAATCCGATGGAAAGGGAAATGGCTGGATGTTGAAAAAACCGAAATGGATCTCGCCATCCTGGTCGAACCCTCTCGCCAACGGGCCAGGATGATTCCGATGGGATCCGTGAAACACGGAGATCAAATCGTGGTCGGGCGCGACGGCATCCGTGTCTTTCCCCTGGAGCGGCCAGAGGAACGTGATGTGTTCGGGTTCATGGAGGCGCAGGTTTCTTCTGAACGACCTTATCGTCACATTATCTCCGATATCGCCAAACGTATGCAGGCTATCAAAGCCCAACGACACGACGACTCCCAATCCGGGAAGGTGTTATTGGCCGGGGGGCCTGCCATTGTGCATGCAGGAGGCCGGGAAGCCTTGGCCTGGATTATCGAACAAGGATTTATTCAGGTGCTGTTCTGCGGGAATGCCTTGGCCGCACATGACATGGAAGCGAGTCTGTATGGAACATCGTTGGGATACAATTTGGGTATTGGCCGATCAGTTCCCCATGGTCATGAGCATCACCTTCGTACCATTAATCGAATTCGTGCACTGGGGAGTATTCGGCAAGCCGTAGAAGCTGGAGAAATCCGTGATGGCATCATGGCTGCCTGCATCCACCAAAACGTGGAGATGGTGCTGGCGGGCACGATCCGAGACGACGGACCTTTGCCAGGCGTGATCACGGATTCCCTCGCGGCACAGGAGGCCATGCGTGCTGCTGTCCCTGGAGTCAGTTTGGCCTTATTGGTGGCGTCGACGCTCCATGCCGTCGCCACCGGGAATTTGCTTCCCGCAACCATTCCGACTGTCTGTGTGGACATCAACCCTGCGGTCCCGACCAAACTCAGCGACCGGGGAAGTTTTCAGGCCGTGGGGTTAGTCATGGATTCTTCTTCGTTCCTTCGGGAATTGGCGAGAGAGTTGGGGTGGAACCGCTAAACCTCATGGATGCTTAAGGAGCGTGATGAGCCGGTTACTCATGTGCTCTCCTGAATTTTTTGGGATCCAGTATGAAATCAATCCCTGGATGCGGATTTCGAACCAATCGGATCCACGGCAGGCCCAAACCCAGTGGAACGCCCTCGTACGGGTTTTGGAACAGGAGGTCGGGGCCAAAATTGAATACCTCGACCCCCTGCCGGGTTTACCCGACTTAGTTTTCACGGCCAATGCGGGGATTATTTCTGCGGGAAAAGCCGTTCCCAGTCGATTCCGCTACCCGGAACGTCAGAAAGAAGAACAATATTTTATCGATTGGTTCACTCAAAAAGGTTATGAGGTTCATCACTTGGATCCCACGATATTCTTCGAGGGTGCGGGGGATTTACTAGGATTTTCCGATGTCTGGTTTGCCGGATACCGCCAGCGAAGTGATATTCGAGCCTACGAACAAATCACCAAGATTTATGATAAGGAAATTCTTTCCCTTGAATTAATCGACCAGCGGTTTTACCACCTGGATACCTGTTTTTGTCCCCTCAGTGGTGGAGAACTTCTCTATTTTCCGCCCGCTTTTGATCAGTATGCTCAATCGGTCATCGAATCGCGTATTCCACCTTCCGGTCGTCTTGTCGTTCCAACGGATGAGGCCCAGCGCTTTGCCTGTAATGCCGTTTGCGTGGGGCATCACGTGGTATTACCGACCGGTTGCCCCGAGACGATGGCCCTACTTTCTTCCCACGGCTACCACCCCCACCCTGCGGAATTGAATGAATTTCTCAAGGCGGGCGGTTCGGCCAAGTGTCTCACGCTGGCTCTAGATTAACCCGAATCCTTACCCCATAATATTGATGGTATATCCACTAGAAGATTCACTCTCTGTTTTCAGGCTCACACGATGAATGAACAGTTTTACAGTTTGGGAGATGACGAATCCGTTCAGCGACATATTAAGATCGAGCGGGAGCGGGCGAAAAAACTTCGTAAATCCCCATGGTGGAAAACACAAATCCAAAAGGGGATCTGTCATTTTTGTCAGAAAGCTGTGGGGGTTGATGTATTGACGATGGATCATCTTGTTCCATTAGCTCGAGGTGGGAAAAGCACTCGAGGAAATGTCGTTCCAGCCTGCCAGTCTTGCAATCGTGACAAAAACCTGAACACTCCCGTGGAGTCACTCCTCGACCAACTACCTTCTCCTTCACAAGAAGAACGGTAACGCCTCAATCTTCATCGCCTGACCAGGCGGATCCATCGCCAGAGATTCACGAGGCTAAACAGGGAGGAGGCCAAATAGGTCATGGCCGCGGCCATTAGAATTTGGCGGGCGCCTTCCATATCTGTGGGAGCGAGATAGCCTCCTTCCTGTAGAATGGGTAAGGCTCTCCGAAAGCTGGCGTTCCACTCTACCGGCAAGGTCACGAGGTGCACTAACGCCGATATGCTCATCGTGCCCACAGCCACGATCAGCACCGCAACCCCTATCGCCGGCACTCGAGTGACTCCAGCCAAAACTGGAATACCCAGCATCAAGTACGACCCGACCTTTTCAGCTTTCTGGGCGAATTTCACAAGCTGGGTCCGGTCCTTCAGCAATCCATATCCATCATGATCCTGAAGTGCATGGCCAACTTCATGGGCCGCCACGACGGCAGCCGTCAGAGATTTCCCGCTGTAATGTTTAGGTGAAAGGCCCACTAACTTGGTTTCCGGGTTGTAATGATCACCAATCGGGGTCGGCTCCACTCGCACTTCCTGAAGCCCGAACCGATTGAGTAAGTGCCGAGCCAGTTCTCCTCCCGTCCCGGGAAAGTCTTCCCGAGATTGTCCGTGCTGACGAAACACCCACCACACCCATATTTGCGGACCCAAGACGAGACCCATGAAGATGAGCGAAATCAGAATTAGGCGCATGATATGACTCTCATTAATGCCAGAGCTCTACCCCTCCTACGACGAACAACTCACGATTACCGGAGGATGATCCTCTGAAGCCGGTTGGGCATAAGCTTCCATGCCGGGTTGCTCGACAAAGGGGTTGGTCAACAGACGAAGGAGTCGATCGATTTCCGAAAAATCCTGGTGACGCGTCGCTTGGACGATCGCTTCTTGAGCCAGATGGTTGCGCAACACATACTTGGGATTCACTCCGTCCATGCGCTTTTGGCGTTCTTCATCCTGACTCTTTTCAGCGTGAAGTCGTTCCCGGTATTGCAACACCCAATCATCAAACACTTCCCGGTCCAAGAAGAAATCTCTGAGAACGGTTTTTTGGTCAGATGTGTCTTGACGAAACGCCCCCAAGGCTCGGAAAAACACCGTGTAATCAACGCGGCTGGAATCCATGAGATTTAAAAGATCTGTGAGAAGTTTGTCATCTCCAGAATGGCACTCCAGGAGCCCTAATTTTTCTCGCATGAGGTCGGCATATTTCTCGAGCAGCGCTCGTTCATATATGTCCGGCGCGATTTTCACTTCTTGTTCATCCATCAATGGAGAGAGGGCCTGAGCCAAGGCTCTGATATTCCAGTACCCAATATCCGGTTGGTTCTGGAAAGCATATCGCCCGTGATGATCGGAATGATTGCAGATAAAAGTCGGATCATACCGCTCCATGAAACCATACGGACCATAATCCAATGTCAGCCCGACGATAGACATATTGTCGGTATTCATCACTCCATGGGCCCAGCCGACAGCCTGCCACCGGGCGATCAATTGTCCGGTTTGCATCGCCACCTCATGAAGGAGCCGGGCATACCGATTATCCTCCTTCGACAGGTGAGGAAAATGGTGCTGAATGACATAGTCTGCGAGGGTTTGTAAATGTTCGTGCTGACGGCGGTAATAAAAGACCTCAAAACTGCCAAACCGAACATGGGTGGGAGCCATACGCACTAACATCGCCCCAGGCTCTGGTAATTCCCGGAGCACAATCTCTTCTCCGGCCACAATACATAAACTTCGGGTTGTTGGAATTCCCAACCCATGCATGGCCTCACCACATAAATACTCCCGTATGGTCGACCGAAGGACAGCTCGCCCGTCACCGTCTCGGGAAAATCTCGTCAGCCCGGCTCCTTTCAGTTGCAGATCCCACCGCTGACCATCTTGGGTCACCACTTCCCCCAATAGAATGGCACGACCGTCTCCTAGCTGTGGAACATAATGTCCAAATTGATGGCCGGAATAGAGCATGGCGATGGGGTCACTTCCTGGCAGAAGTTTGGCACCGCAAAAGTATTCGGCAAACTCTTTTCTCTGAAATTCCTCTGGGCTCAGGCCCAATAATTCGGCAGCTTTGAGATTGGCACTGACCAAATAGGGGTTCGGAAAGGGAGTAGGGTGCACCCTCTCATAAAACACTTCCGGCAACGTCGTATACGTGTTGTCAAACCGCAGATTTTCCAGTTGCATCATTTGCCCTATTATCCAGTGCCATTCTTACGATACTCAACCCGGGATTCCCTCCCATCTCAAATTAAAGAACGCCTCCGCAATTGAACTTGTCGCTGCTTCCTCTTTTTTTATTCCCCTCTTTCATCTCTGCAATTATCGAGGAATGGAGAAACGTTTCCTCTGTATCCTAATTAATGCAGCACTGTATCGTTTAGTCCCATTCATCGCGAAAGACCAATTTTGATAAATCCACAAAAATACTCGATATTTCCCCTGTGTTTTCGGGAAGACCACGTTGGTGTGAATTTTGCTTGATCTAATTCATATCAAAACAATTTACCATAAAATTGAGGACCATTAAGCTCCAGAATCCGTGAACCCGGAGGAAAGATCACCCATGATTCACGTCTGTGCCTGGTGTCAAAAAGAGGGAAAATCCGGCCTATTACGGAAGACAGAAAAGAGTCTGGATGAACAGGAATCTCACGGGATTTGCCCCCGTCATCTCCTGGCCCTTCGTCATGCTCACCGGCAAAGGAGACTGCGTAAGCCTACTCCCGCCTCAGGGAATATTTCCCTCCCCTCTCATCCATAGCCCTACTTTCCGAGTCAGGAAAGAGCTCAAACCCAGTTCCCAGAGGAGATGCTACGTGCGCTGGGGAAGAATATTTTGTGATCGGGTGTCTAGAGACCGGAGGGGGGCACGTGGACACGGATTACATTGACTGACCGGCAAGTCGAGTTTAATGGGAACCCTTTAGTCGATTTTTCACCATGACGGTTCCGAGGTGGGGCAACTTGGTGGTTCGGCGATATTCGAACCATCCAAAAATCAGGACTCCAAGGATTAGTCCCAATGCGGATAGGAGTGTCCAGAGAGTTTCTTCGCTTGTTAACAGATCGAGGGGGATCATATACTCTGCCTTTTGTGAAATACACCTTTCTTTTCGGATGGTCTTTGGTTTTCTTAACATTAACATAAAGACCCGCTCTTCCATGCCCACGGCTTTCACCCTGACCATCACAAAAATCTAGATTCTTTCTTCCCGCTTGCCTGTTCCACACCACTACAGCCAGAATTATGAAGAATATGAGATTAAGGGGTATAATTTTAAAAAATGGAGGAATGGCTATGTTGGCCGATTATCTTAATGGGCTATTTTTTAAGTTTCTGTCGTTTGAGGCAGCTTCCCTCCTCCTCCTTTCTGGTTTGCTCCTTCATCCACTTCCCTCCTTAGGGGGCACCGAGACAAGTTTAGCCCCTTCAAAAAACAGCCCCGAACACACCGTACTCATATCGATAAAAACCCGAAACTTCCGACCCGATCACATTAGGATACCCCTAGGTGAAAAAACGCGGTTAATCTTAAAAAATCTGGACTCAGAACTCCATGCGTTCCTCCCCGTTGGCCTATTAACCAATACCCATATCAATCTACAAGGCAACGGGGCCCCACAATTCGGTAAGTCCGGACTGGTACGGGTTCTGCTGCCATCCCGGGGACACACGGAGATTGTCTTTGTCCCCTCTAAACCCGGGACGTACCCGTTCTTTTGCGATTTACCTGGACATGTCATGCGCGGTAACATCGTGGTGCAGGAAAAACAGGCTATAATACATTAGTCGGTTTGGTTGAAGGGACCGCTTACCACACGGACGTTTTCCGAATATTCCCCATACGTTTTTTGGAGAAATCGCGTTCTATGAGTACGGTTTTCAATGAAAACACTGATCTATCCACCATTGCGAGGAGATATGAATGGCGCTTTCAGCTACAGCCATGCTCTCGTTCCTTACGGTTTGCGATTGTGTTGGTCTGTGCGCTATGGCTGACCGCCCCACTTTCTTGGGCAACTGAAGCCGAAATTCCCTCCCAAGACGAGTTACTGAAGACCGTTCAAGCGTTTGCCACCGCCGTCGGCAAAGGTGACAAAGTTGGTGCGGGGCAACATGACTTCATCTGTTTATTTCAGATGGCTCGACAAAACCTTTTAACGAACGAAGCGTTTCCGGATCCCCACGACCCCGTGTACGAATGGTGTGCCGAAAGACGAAAACATGCACACAACCGGGTTATCCTCCAGAAGGATCGGGCTCTGGACAATGTCTGGCCAGGCCCAGGAAAACTGGTTGACTTTGCCGATTTTCAGCGATTTTTTATCGCTGAAACCCGAAGCAAGCAACTCGCCTCATCCTTCTTCGTGATGGAAGATATCGCCGTGCAGGAACCCGAAAGGCCTTTCATCATCGAGCCGTTGGAATCGGGCCCTTTGCCCCATGCGTCCTTTCCTTCTTCCGACGAGTCATCCGTGATTGCCGCGCCAACCGTATTTCTCACGACCAAGATTTCTTACCCCAACCTGCTCACCGCCCCTGTCTCCAATGGGCCAGGCGTGGAGGACTGGGCCGTCCCCTATAAAAAAGTCCAGCGTGTGATGAAATCGGTCAAAGTCAAATGGATTATCCTATCTAACCTGAAAGCGCTTGGGTTTCCCCAAGACCGAGCTGTGCTGGATTTGCCGCTTGAGGGGCCGCGGGGGACCATGATTCCGTTTGTCGTCGATCCCGGGGGGTTTGTTCCCCATTCGACAAAATGGTTTGGGCCAGAGGATCAACCCGAGCGGATTCAGGAAGGCATCAACGCCGCTCAGTCAGCTCCCTCGACATTGGAAGCGGTGATGAAATTAAACCGCATTCTCATGGTCACACCGACAGACCAACATGCCTTACAGGTTTTTGCGGACCAACTGTATAAAGGATTCATGGACTACGGGGGTCGCTTACATGGCATTCACCTGAGTGATGACCGATTGGCTCAACGGTTTAATGAACTGTATTGGACGGTTCAGTCACAAACCGACCGATTTGATATGGCGTTGGGCATGGAGATCGGCGGAAAGACCGAACCCATGCCAGCCGATTACCTTTATCGAATGATTCCCGTCATGGAGGCCTTGGCTTCCTTAGAGCCAGGGCACTTTCAGAACCGTATCCGTTTAGGCTCGACCTATCGCTGGACTAATGATCAAATGGCTGCCCTTTCCGCACCCCAAAAGTTATTGACGGAAGTTCCGACGGAAGAAAAGGAACTCCGAGCCAGGGTCTTGCTTGAGTTGGCCTGGGCGAGAATCGGCAAGGTGGCCTGGAATCGTCACTTTGACGATCCAGATATCCGTAAGGGGTATGATACCGCTAAACGAGCTCTGGATTTGTCGGAGGATCCACTTAATAAATTTAGCGCCACTTACGCGATGGCCTATAGTCTGGCTTTTCACGTTCCACGTGATAATCAGGCTATGTTTGACCTTTTAAAACAATCCAGGGAGTGGTACGAAAAAATTCCCGGGTCCAGCCCGCAAGGCTGGGATTACATGCTGCAAAATGATACCTTAAAAGGCTTGGTCGAAAGCGACCCTCATTTTCGGTCACTCTTAGCTGCTAGGTTGCAATAACGACGGCATAGGCAATTTGAAGAGGGGACTGTCATCGGTAGCCTCCTCCTAACCGCTTCCCGGGTTACACAAGGTTTCATGATATTCCCATCTTAACGATTCACACCCTTCACCCTCTTTAATTCTCTGTTTAAATCTTTCTAAAACCGTGGAATTAGATTTTCGAAAAAACCCCGCGATTCTGAGCCATATGCTCGACGTCATGGCTGATGGCGTCTTCACGGTCGATGCCCAAGGCCATATCGTGGCCTGGAGTACGGGTGCCGCACGCATCACTGGGTATTCGAGTGACGATGTGCTGGGGCAAACCTGTCATATGTTAGAAGGGCAAAACTGTAAAGGGTTTCGTGTGTTGACGGACTTTTTAGCCAACCCGACCCCCTACCCCTGGGGAATATGCAATCAAGAATGTAAGGTCCTATCCAAAGACGGGAGGGAATTGTACCTGTATGGCAATGTCTCCATCATTCGCGATGATGAGGGGAACGTGGCTGGCGCGGTCGGCACGTTTAATGATCTAACCGCGTTCATTACCAATAATCAAAAAATTGCGATACTCGAGGAACAAACCAAATCTCGAGAAGCCTTTCAACAGCTCATCGGAAAAAGTGTCCCCATGCAAGAAGTCTTTCGCCGACTTCGACTAGCCGCACAGAGTGATGTCACCGTTATGCTCACGGGCGAATCCGGGACGGGAAAGGAGTTAGCCGCCCGAGCCATTCATGCCCTGAGCGGTCGCAAGGACCAGCCCTTTTTTGCCATCAATTGCTCAGCCATTCCTGAGACTCTGTTAGAAAGTGAATTGTTCGGCCATGTGAAAGGGGCTTTCACGGGTGCCATTCGGGATAAAATCGGCGTCTTTCAAGCTGCAGATGGAGGGACGTTGTTTCTTGACGAGATCGGGGACACCAGTCCGGTGCTTCAATTAAAACTTCTCCGAGTCCTTCAGGAAAGTGAGATCCGTCGGGTAGGGGATGAGCGAGGCATCAAAGTAAACGTTCGACTCATCACTGCTACGAATCGAGACCTCAAAGGATTAATGAGTGAAGGCACCCTTCGGGAGGATTTTTATTATCGCATCCGAGTATTTGAAATTGTGCTCCCCCCTTTACGGAATCGCCGGGAGGATATTCCACTACTCGTCCGACATTTTATCGAGGAGAATAACTCGGTCTTTCAGAAAAAGGTCCAAGACATCGCACAGGATGCCCTTCAACGATTATTCGAGTATCGTTGGCCAGGCAACGTTCGGGAATTGAAAAACGCGATTGAACATGCCTTCGTCACCGTCAATGGTGATTGCTTGACCTTGTGGGACCTTCCACCTGAAATTCAAAAACCCTCCTCTTCCCACACCCGAACTCACCATTCATCCTCTTCATCAGTACCTCCTGACGAAGAAGCCCGAATCCAGGCGGCTCTTCAAGAAGCCGGCGGCAACAAGACGGAAGCTGCCAAACGGTTGGGCATGAGTCGCGTGACCCTCTGGAAAAAACTGAAGCACCTCCAGGCTTAACGTGTAACCCGCCTTCTGTTCATTCGTTAACTTAACCCTTAACACTTCTCCGTTAACCCCGTAGGGAGTTTTGGGACAGCATTTCCGCCTTCCTCCCTGAAACAAATTTCATAAGATGTTGTTTTTTAAGAAGAGTTATTTACTTTTTCTTTAACAACAGTCTTGGCATTGGGATTGCTTTTACCTAAGATTTCAGGGGATTTTCGAGGAAAAGTTTTGTGTAAAAAAGGAACAGCCATGGCAACATCGACGCCTTCAAAACCAAAGAGTACACGTAAATCCCGTGAAGGACATGGGCCTATGTCAGGTTCACTATCGGTGCCAAAACCTATTTATATCGACGTTCGAAACCGCAAAGAATTCGATGCGGTGCACATCCCGGGTTCTCGAAATATACCCCTTTCCGAATTACCTCAGCAGATTGAAGCCTTACGAAGACTCGCCCAGAAATCTCGCCTGGTCTTCGTCTGCCGGACACACAACCGTGCAACAAGGGGGGTTGATTTCATGCACGAACAGGGCATCACGAACTGTGACTTTCTCGTGGGAGGCATTACTCAATGGCTGTACAAGGAGAAACCCGTTATCCGAGGAGATTCTTCTCTTTCCCTGGAAGGTCGAGTCCGTGCGTTGGCGGGAGCACTGGTCGTGAGTGGTGTGAGTCTCGCGTTCTTGGTCAGTGATTGGTTCCTGTTAATTCCCGCAGTTGTTGGCTTAGGACTCATCCATGCCGGTCTCACGGATTCTTGTCTAATGGGGATGTTGCTATCCAAACTCCCCATGAATCGTGAATCCTCAACTCTATTGTCGGAGCAGAAAGGAGGTCAACCATGAACTGCCCACGTTGCGAAGGATTAATGGTGGGGGACCACCTGTACCATCACCGAGAATCTCTATACGTCTTAGCGATTTGGCGGTGTGTGAATTGTGGGGCCACCTTTGACCCCATCAGCATACGAAACCGATATCAACAGGAGCACCCCGAGATGGATCATACTTCAAAAGCCGCGTAAAGTTGTACATCATGGCTATTATCGGAGAGAATTTTTATAATTTTTCAAGGTTCGGGAAGCATACTGATCTCGGTCCATCACATTCACATCACAAGGAGGTCGCAATGCCACGTTTACTTCACATGTTCGGAATCACCATGGTTCTTAGCCTTTTGGTGGTTGGGGGGTTGGCTACTCCAGCGTTCAGCGGTGGGGGACCTGCACATGGATACGACATTCACGTCCAAGCGCCCCACCTCATGCCCGATGGAACACCGGGCGGGCCATTTCATCACTATTGTAAGGGGATTTCAGATAAAATCCTTCAATGTTTGTTGTTTGAAACCACCGAGGCCAATGCCCCCTTAGTGGCGATCGAATATTTCGTCGCCAAAGATTTATCCCGCAAGCTTCCTCTGATTCAATGGCATCGGTATTTCCATGATCACAAACAGGAGATTGCGACGGGGCGGGTCCAAATCCTCGACATAGAAGACAAAGAAAAGGTCAAAGCCATCGCCGATGCCGCCGCAAAGACTGACGGGGTGATTTATCACCTTTGGCAAAAGGGAAAAGAATTTCCCGACGGGACTGTCACTTACCCGCAGTCTCTTGGTCATATTTTTAATCAACCTGAATAACCACACCTTTTAATGAATACCAGCGAGGAGGGGGATTTTTGAAAATCCCCCTCCCCCCTCAGAGAAATACCATGTCTGAACCTTTTTTCCATCGTCGACGTACCACGGTACTCCTTGCCTTATTGGTCCTGAACCTATTTGTGGCTGACCTTGCCTTCTCTGCCGATCCAACTGTCCTCAAACCCCGGGTCCCGGCCGACCAGATTGAGAACGCGAAATCTTTGACCAATCCCATCTCCGATACTCCTGAAAACACTGAAAAAGGAAAAAGTCTTTTTCTTGGCAAAGGGTTTTGTGTCACCTGTCACGGAAAGGATGGGAAGGGCCTAGGGAATATTCCCGGGCTTCGGGGAAAACTCCCAAGAAATTTTACGGATAAGGCCTGGCAGGCGGCCCGGACTGATGGCGAAATATTCTGGATTCTTCAAAACGGGAGCCCTGGGACCGATATGGCTTCATTCATCCCACTCATCTTCACGGAGGAAGAAGCCTGGCATGTCATCCTCTACATCCGATCATTTGGAAAGCCCTGACCAGGTATAGTACAATTAAAAATTATGCACCTGACCTACTAAGGATCAGGCAACCACCGGTCACCGGGTTAATCAAAAAAGGGGGATTGTTGGCATGTTGAGTTTCCCAATTTTGGTGCTGACTTCCTGGTTAGCGTTGACGTCCGTGGAAGCCCCCTCCGGCCCCGCCTTCATGTCATTACCCCCTGAACCGGATGAAGACGCGCGAATCGACGAAATCTACGATCAAGAGTCCCGCCTTTTTCTCTCTCTCTATTCTTTAAAAGGTGATGGAGAAGTGGACTATGTTACGGGCCGAACCGTGAAAAACCATATTCGAAGCGCGTATGGCAATCCTGTGTATACCATTCCCGAGTACCCGCTCTTTTATTGGTGGAACCACACCATGTGGAATGATCCGCTCCTCGACGGGGTGAACGGCAACGAATTGGTGTACAAGGAAGACACCGATTTCGACGTCACACGGTATAAGCCCTGCCTCTTCAACGGCCAGCCGTGTTAAGGGCCCTTTCAGCGGTCAAGAATCTTCCGGATAGCTCATGAATTCCATTACAGTCACCCTATCGGATGAACGGCTGGCACGGTTGCAAGAACTTGCCAATCGATACAATGTGTCCCTAGAAGATTTGGCAAGAATCGGATTTGAAGAAATTCAGTAATAACTCGGCAAAGGCATTCAACATGCCCTGGCCCAACCCCACGGATGGATACACCCTTTAATGCCCTTTAGGTAACACGCAATTTTTCCACACGGTCCTTAATGGCTTCCCCGACGGCACGGGGAATAGCCCTGGGGAAATTATCCGGTAACAGACTTTCGACTTTTTCCAAAGCTTTGCCCGCCAAATCAACCATTTCTTCCATAGCTTCCCGTATGAGTAGCCTGGACAACCCGGCCCCCTCTCCGGTCTGTAGAAAATGCCGACCGAGAATTTCATGGACTTTGTAATGACGTTTATCACCCACCGACATGGCCAGTTTCATGTGTTTGCGTTCAATTTGCCCGGCTTTTAGGCTGGGTTGTACGGTCAGCACATCATACATCGGAGTTAAATGATAGGTCCCACCCGGTCCCAAAAACAGGCTGAAATTCTTGGCGTGCCCATCCGTTGCGCCAATCAACCAGAATAATATTTGCGCTTTCAGGACCGCCTTCTGATCCTTGGCGGGATTATCGCTACCTTTTAAGAAATCCAGAACCTGAACCATTCCAGGCCCCCCATGGCTCTGGTATTTCCGAGACGGCGGGATGGACAAGGCCTGACAGAAATCCTCCTGTGGCAGCCGCAGTAACCGTTTGTCTTTCGTCCAGAACCGGTCAAACCGCTCAATCACCAACGCTTTGGTTTTGCCAAAGGTATGAATGTCCACCTTGTTGACTGACAACCCAAAGACTTCAGCTAATTTTAGGCAAAAAAATTCATTTTCAACGCTATGTGAAAGATCGAGCCCGTTGGGCAACCGCCCAATCTGTTTTTTAAAAATATGCGTGGTCGGAGTCGTTCCGAACGGTTTGAGCCACCGGCCCCTGTGCCAGAGCAGGGCCGTTTTTTCCTGGACCCCGGCGATTGAAATCCGAAATTCTTCATCACGGCTTAGCCCCAATGGGGCCTGGGCCAACCCCTTCAAAAGCTTTTCAATCCCCTCTTCCTTAATGGTCTGTCCGGAAATTTTCCCCAAATTCCCTTTTTCGGGCATTTCCTCCTCGGCGCTCACAAATTGCAACGCGCCCACACAATCCCGTCCTACGGCCGCCAGGAGACTATACGCATCGGTGCCGGATGCCCCGACTTTTTCTGCAACGAGTCTACGCAACGTATCGGAATCCGGCAGCAGGTTTTCCAATACGGCCACGACCGGTTCCCCCCTGTACGCATCTTCACGCAACGGCAGAGAAAGGGACACGGGAAGGGCATGTTTCCAGTCCAGCCACGTTTGATCATACTGAAAATCGATCGCGCCGCTCGCAGCTTTGCTCAGATAGCCTACGAGTCGGTTGTTCAAAAGAACCCGCAACGGGGCATATCGACGCCGCCGCCCCATTAAAAAATCTCCTCAAGCCCGGCAGCGTCCCCTTTCGAACGCCGGACGATTCGGCATTCCAGATCAAGAGCTGCCAAAACGGCCAGAATTGTCTCCAGCTTTGCGGCCGGATTGCCGGTTTCAATCAAAGAAATGGTCTCTTGCCGCAGGCCGGCCCTATCACCAAGCTTCTTCTGGCTCAGGCCGTGTTTTTTGCGAACCCGGCGGATCAGATTGCCAAGCTGTTTCGGATTACGGGCGAGGTCTGTCATCCTCTTGACTCCTTTTTCCCTAAATTATGCGTTATATCAAATATACTGTCAATATTGCAATTAACACATATATCATAATTATGTGTTAAAAGCGATAAATTTTATTAAGGTTGTCCAGAAACGGGGGCCAACTCGGCTCGAGAGAGACGTGTTCTCAGGATGCACTTCCCATGTTGATCCACCCCATGTGCCTGAAAGACTCGCTTCGCCAGATCAATTCCAATCGTAGAAACCTTCATCTCGTTTGCCTCCTCATTCTGAAGTGGATGTTCACCAATAACTCTGGTGGCATCACCAATAATAAAGGAGGAGGGGTTCATTCCATTACGTCACCCCCCGTCTTCAACCACTGCAAGACATCGTAGGTATGCGTCCGGTTGTCGGCAGGATTCACCTGATCCAGGATGTCCTTGATATTGCCCACCGGATTGTAGGTGTAGGTGTGGGAGGCAAACGAGGAGAACTTGAAGAGAAGGCTGAGGTGCTAATTAGTCAACAACAGATCTGCCCCCTTTACATGAGAGACACCCCCAGCGACATGCAGACGTGGTTTTCTAGCCATGAGGGCAAAGTACGGAATCGACTCGTTTAAAGCAAGAACACAGGCCTGACTCTTTTACTCACTGACCCTTTTACTCTGACACATGCCAAATCTTTTTCCAATTTACTCGTCTTCATACTCGATTGGAACTAATTCATAATCGATACCTGGTTCTCCATGAGGAAGATCTTGTTGAGATGAGGGGTCAAAGCGGTAGGATGCACCAGTTCGAAAGAGTTGACTCCCACAGTTTGGGCAACGATCAGAATAGTTGCCAGGTAGAAGATTTTTGGGACCACAGGTCAGCTCAGAAATGTTAAATGCCGACTCAAGTACCCACCCCTGCCATCCACAGGCATCAGGGCGGGTAGCACAAACAGAATAGGTCAACCAAATCTGTTTCGGTGCGGGAACATCCTTTCGTTGGAGTTCCAAGAGCTTTTTAAATTTTCGAGGAAAAGCCATATCAAATATTGAGAATTGCGGACGAGTTAAGAGTATTTTTTGCCTCTTCAGGAATCTGCTTTGATAAGCATCCCTTACGATTCCCTCAGAACTCCTTTTTAAAAGTAAGTTTCACTATATAAACGGAAAACCAGCCGTAGGCATGCCCAAAGGAGGGAAAACTGAGGAGAAGAGAGCAGGGAATCCACTCACTTAAAGCAAGAACCCAGGCCTTACCCTTTTACTTTTATTTTGCGATGCGGTGCCGTTTGACGTCACCCGAGCGTTTGCTTGAGTTGGGATGCGGACGTGAGCTGGCAAAGGGGTTGGTTCGCAACCAATAGACTTGATTGGCCACGGTCGCACCCCTGTTTTTCTCTCGCTGCGGGGAGACACTGAGTCGCCTCGGCGCTGAGCCACCAAGGGGTTGGTGCCGCGCAACCTAACTGGGTGCCCGGCAAACCCGACGACTTGTGTTTCTTGCCAATGGACAGTCGTCGAGCACTGAAAGTTTTCTGGGGCACGGACGTGCCAAGGGCCAGAGGTCGAGTCGTATCCCGACCTCCAGGGCCTTAATCCCGATGGGTGACTGGTGCGCCTCAGGGCACGAAGGCGACACCGAATCCAATGAAGACCCAGATGCGAATCGGGTTACTGGCGGCAGAGAGAAGAAGAGAAGAGGGGAAAACAAGGAGAACCCCAGACCGAGGAGTGGTGTGCCCACTTGACAGAGCCTGCTAATGGGTGACCCTTTTTTTTAAAGTCGTCCTCTGTCTCTCTTCCTTTGAATTTAAAATAGCTTTCCTAAAACCGGGGTTGACACCAGCTTGTTTTATCCTTAAAGGTTTGCGACTTAGTCCGGACCTCAGTTATGTAACTTATCCGGTCTTTATTTAACCCTCCTTCCTGTAATTTCTTTAAGGCATTTTCTGCAGAAGGGTTACACATATAGGCCAAAGTAACCACACTGGCTCTAAAAGAACCCATCTGTTGTTCCCTCGCAATTCTCAGGA
The DNA here is from genome assembly GCA_965223275.1 of Nitrospirales bacterium. Taxonomy (GTDB): domain Bacteria; phylum Nitrospirota; class Nitrospiria; order Nitrospirales; family UBA8639; genus Nitrospira_E. Next base: position 2,264,332 of record OZ244992.1, on the reverse strand, counting down.
GGGTGGGGACATCTTCCGGATCATCAAAGGAGCCAAGTGCCCCAATTGCGGTCCTTGCAACATCAATATCTTTATCTTCGATATAAGAAAGCAAAAACTGGTGCGCTTTATGAATATCGATTGTTACCTTTCCATTCTTATGCGCTTGAACCAAAATATCCACTACATTTACTTGTATGATGGGTTTGGCAATTATCTCCCAGGGAAGTTCCGGATATTTGTCTTTTCGCGTTTTCCAAAGATCATGAATAAAAGGTACAATCTCTCCCTTATAGCCCATTGCTTTAATGGCATTCAAAGCTTTAACAATCCGGTCGATATTCTCAGAATGGAGTTCCTCAACTAGACCTGGGATATCAATATACTGCTCATGGTTTTCTTTAGGGAATCCTGGGCTCGTGTTTATGAGGACAATCATTGTAACTGAAAGAAATCGAAGTACAGTAAGGCGTTTGGGGTACACGCGATTTGAACCCTTTACCTCGCCGATTTCAAATGTCGCCAGCCGATTACGAACAACCCTAAGGATAATAGTCCAGAAGCTACACACAAGACCCATCCGAGGTAAGGCTGTCGGCAAGGAAAGTGCTCATGAAATACCGAAAACTCTCCTTGACAGAAGTGGTGAGCTAGGTGTGAGGACGAAATAACCCATAGATATCCGAAGAGAGCTACGAAGAACAAAACGACGGCGGCAACGATTTCGATTTTCCCACGAAGCTTTATCACATTCAGAAAAGACAAAGCAGTCGTTCGTTTAATTGACAGAGCCTTCTACTGTGTGCCCTTTTTTCTTTTTCTTTTTGACCCCTTTTCTTTTTTCTGCTTTTTGAAGAAAGTGAAGGCCCTTCCATTAGGCCAGAGATACCTCTTTTGTAATTTAAAAAGGTTCAAAAGAATTTGTTAAAAAATCATATCTCATGTTGAAAAACTTAGTCGTGATATCATCTTTAAAAATAGTGGTCTCTCCTAGAAAATCTATATGGTGGTGTAGATTTTCCGTATAAGCACTTTTGCTGCTAATTCGTAAATCTCCCTTTTTCATTATGACATTACCCTTCAACTCAAAATATCGGACGTGATAATCTTTATTGAAACCCACAACCATTTTATCTGACTTAATCGTTATTGAGCTCTGAAGGTCAAACTCCACTTCACCTTCAAAAACAACAATTTTTTCATTACTACCAACATTATTTTCGCTAATTGACCTAGCTCTCACCTGCAAGGTTGTCGGATAGACAATATCTCTGGTTGTTTCGGCGTAAAGTCCAGATGGAATAACCAAAAGCAACCCCAGAATAATTTTGCCACTTTTAAAAAACATAATTTTATTGTTAACCTCTTACAACAATTAAAAACCAAACTTAACTTTCAAGGTTCCTTGTCGCTCAAATTCTTTATTTTGACAATCCCCATCTTTACGATATTTACATAAGCAAATGGCAGTTGCTCCATTTTGAATTAATCGGACACTTAATAATTGTTCTCCAATTGCGGGATCAGGACAAATACAACCGATTATTGTTCCAAAAGATTTTTCTATTGGTGGAGAAAACGGAAGCTCCACGTCAGGTCCAACTCCAGGGAAACCCGGTCTAACAGGTGGTTGGGCGGGTGCCGGGATTAATCCATCTGGATCCTTCAAATTAATCGGATTATTTTTGACATAAGGATAAAAATTTTGGTCCCTTGTTTTAAATCGAAAAGAATCTTCTGAGAGGAACCGCCCCGTATTCGCATCGTAATACCGCGCTCGGTAATAGTATAGCCCACTCTCGTCATCATACTCTCGGCCGGTATAGCTATACGGTTGAATCACCCCCTCAACAACCGACAGCCTCCGCCCATAACTCCCATAAACATACGAATTGGCCACCACCCCACTGCCATCCGTGAGATGGGTGATCGAGCCCTGATGATCACTGTGATAATAGAAATGGCCGACGCCGCCCTTTTGCAGCATCAACGGCTGATCGACCTGATCCCCATGTGAATACCGAGCTAAAAAGGTATTCGTCCCATCATACTCTAAGAGGATATCCTCACCATCATACACATACCGCGTAATGCTTCCCGCCACATCCTTTTCAATCCGCCGCCCCAACCCATCATATTTGTAAGTCACCGTCGTCCCATCCGGCCGGTCGATCTGGATCAACTGATCTTGCGCATCCCAATGGAACGTCGTGACGTCCGCGGGCGTGGCTTTATCCGTCTTGGTCTCCAGATTGCCGTTATTGTCGTAGGTGTAGATATATTGATCGTCTTCCGTCAGTCGATTCAGGTCATCATGATTGTGATTGGAGGACAAGAACGACGTCGTCCGATTGCCGACGAGATCATACTCATACGTCTCGGCATTTGTGGTCGTCCCTCCCGTCTTCAACCGCTGCAACACATCGTAGTTATGCGTTCGATTATTCGACGGATTCACCTGATCCAGAATGTCTTTGATATTCCCCACCGGATTGTAGGTGTAGGTGTGCGAGGCAAAGGCCGGATTGGGCGCCACCGTATGACTCAACGAATCCAACCGCCCTTTGGCATCATACCCATAGGCACTCACCACCCCGTTGGGATAGACGATGTTTTCCAACCGTCCAGTAGAGTCATAGCTCAGATTCACGGCCATCGCGGCTCCTGGCGGCGGCGTTAACTTGGCAAAAGGGGAGGAGATATCAAGTCAAGCAATGACCCCAAATGGAAATGTGAGAATGCCTTTTTAAAAGTAGCTTGCACCATTAAGCTGAAAAACTTGCCGTAGGCGTGGCCAAAGGAGGGAAAACTTGGGAGAAAAATGTAGGGAATCCACTTACTTAAAGCAAGAACGCAGGCCTGACTCCTTTACCTGACTCCCTTACTTTACCTTTACTGGCCGGTCTAAAAAAGGACCTGGCAAGTATTGGATTCAATATGGTTAGGCCATAGCCTTTTTATACTTGTCCCTCCAATACTTGGCTTTTCTCTTATTTTGTGGAAAATCCATAAATCCCTGAGCATAAGCCTTGGCTAACATATCTTGTGCCAAGATCTCTCCTTTTCGGGCCGCACGAAGTAACCAAAAATGTGATTTCCCAATATTTTTTCTCACCCCTTCACCCGTCCAATACATAAGTCCCAAGTTATACTGTGCCTCAGCATGACCAAGCACGGCTGCTTTTTTATACCAGTATACGGCCTTCTTCGAGTTTTGTGGAAGATCATCCCCCGCCCCGTAATGAGCTCCCAGCATATATTGGGCCGCAGCATCTCCGTTTCTAGCGAGTTTTTTTATCCACTGAAAGGCCAAGGGTTTGTTTTGGAAAGGCTCTTCCTCTAAACCCAAAAATGAGGCCAACCCCCATTGATGCTTGGGGTTGCCCTGTTGCGCAGCTTTTTTAAACCAATGCAAAGCTTCTTTTTTGTCTTCTGGGATTCCTTCGCCAAGGTTGTATATTCGAGCCACTTCATACTGACTTTTAGCATCACCAGCTTTGGCTTTTTCCAAAAGACGAAAAAATCTTGCTGAGGGTTTTAAAGATGGCATAGCTCAATCCTGTTTTGGGAAAATTTTGTCTCCCTTAGGTCCTCTACAAGCATAGTTGCAATGTTTCAATGAACACCCTGCAGGTACCTTTTTATTTGCATCGGCCCTAGCACGTCTTATAGCTTCCGGGAGATTATTAGCCCCTCCATAACCAATGATTGCTTCTGGGCAATTAGGAGCAGGGCAAACAGTCGGTATAGTCGCACACCTGGCATTACAGGCATACATTCTGGGGACTTTTGGAGGGACGCCCACAAGTGCAAAGGTAAATTGTTCAAAGGAATCTTTATAAAATGGGACGACCACAAACTGTCCAGAAGGATCAACTGAATTAACCGGATTATTAAACACATAACGATAAAGGTTTTGATCCCGTGCTTCTAAACCAATTGGATCTTCACTGAGAAACCTTCCCGTGCTTTGGTCATAATACCGCGCGCGGTAAAAGTATAGCCCACTCTCGTCATCATACTCTCGGCCGGTATAGCTATACGGTTGAATCACCCCCTCAACAACCGACAGCCTCCGCCCATAACTCCCATAAACATACGAATTGGCCACAACCCCACTATTATCCGTCAGATGCGTGATCGAGCCTTGATGATTACTGTGATAGTAGAAATGGCCGACGCCGCCCTTTTGAAGAATGAGAGGTTGATCGACTTGATCCCCATGGGAGTAACGAGCCAAGAAGGTATTCGTTCCATCGTATTCGAGAAGGATATCCTCGCCGTCATACACATACCGGGGCACCCTTCCATCCACCGACTCTGCTAGGGGCAGGAATTGTCTGGGTCACGTTGTGTGACTGGGTCGCTGAACGGCAGGCAGCACGAGAGAAGGAGGAGATCACATTTCCTTCTTACCCACTACGTTCGAAGCCTTTCAGAATTTTCATCCTTAAGTCCTAATAAAATTGTTTGAATGTATGTTTTAAGAATCAATATTCCACCTTTTATCCTACTCAAGAAACCTCTTTCCCCTTGGAATAATTTGCGAGCAACTACCATCTGACAAGGCAAATGCCCATTTTCAGCACCAGTTTGAAAAATAGAAAAGGCATGGCCACTATCCTGTGTCACTCCCTTCCCATTTTCGTAAACCCACCCTAAGTAGAAGAAACTTGGTAAATAACCATGGTCCATAAGATGTTCAAAATATGAGCGTCCTTCTTCTAACCTATTATCCTTAATGAAAATTTTTCCCAGATACAGCTGAGCAACAGGAGAACCCGCCTGACTAGCAACAGAAAACCATCGCTTGGCTTTTGTGTGATCACATTCAGTCCCTAATCCATAATAGAACATCCACCCCGCCATAACCTGCCCTCGAAGCTGTCCTTCTTTTGCTAGACTTAGAAAAATTGGCAATGCCTCCCCATAATTTTCCTCACTGTAAAGTTGCTCAGCTTTGTTTAGCAGTTCCAATTCCTTTTCCTCCATTTGGGACCTCATCATTTGTTCCCAACCTTTGGCCCCATAAAAACAATACGGGGTAAGGTAAGGTTAAAAGATTTCATTTTTTTGGCTTAGGCCCCGGTTTGGAGAGGGAGAGGGGTCAAGTCTGTTTTTGAAGGATGCTCTTCTCTAGACGATCAAGCCGATTCCGGAATTTCTTGTCAGCCAGCCTCCGGGCACGGACATAGGCACAGGCCGCACTAGCGCCCCCATAAAAACTCCAGGGTTATAATGAGGGATATCGCGCTTATTCTTCTATGACGCCCTTTATATGCGTCATAAACCCTTTATCATCACTTGGCCACTTCATCGCGAGCCGTTTTCTCACAACATCTTTGGCTTGGGGATCCCCCAGAGTTACTAAAGCACGGTAGGCGGGAAGAACAGCATGAAATTCCTTATTGAGGATTGCATCCCGCAGGATGAGAATCCCTTGAGGATTGTTAATATAGGCCAGGGCTTGACAAGCTATTTGATGACGCAGGTAGGGAACAGGGGTTTCTTGTATCACGTCAACTAGCACTTGGAAACTTCCTGTTCCTCCCATATTCCCGAGTGCTAACATGGCCACCTCAGAAACGTATTTCTCTTCCTGATAGTAGTCTGTTTTTAATTCAGGGTAAGTACGAGTAACGAGCTGTGATAAAAATCGAATCAGTTCCGGATCATCGAAGCGATCGGCGGACTTTGAAAGAATCAAGGCACCTATGATCTTTTTTTCAAGGCTAGATTGATGGTAAAGGAGGTGTGCCTGCTCTCCCAAGGAAGTAGTCTCAATGCCATTGAAAAACTTGGCCAGAGTCAGAGCTTGATAACCATGCACTTGAGAGAAGTCGTTCGTGAGGGACGCTAAATCATCAAACAGCTCGCTGCCATGCCATTGTGCTTTCCAAAGCGCTCGTCCGCCAAACTTTCTATCCTCAAGTAAAATCCTCGCGGTCTCTTTCTGAGTCAATCCGGGATACCAAGCAAAGGAAAAAAGGACACCCAAGCCTCCTAGCAAAATAAGGACAACAAAAAATGTAGAAAAAACAATTTTTTTATTCACTTTAATTTTCAATAGAAAAAATAAATCAAATGGGTAACGTGTTAATAAAGAAACTTAAATCCCTTACATGTGCCAAAAATCGCCTTTAATTTTAACATTCAAACATTACAGATTTGCCGCCTGAGTGCGTATTTCATCAAAAAGAGTCCTTGGGAAATTCGTATCACTCAAGTCAATATCAAGAATCTCCTCTAAACCATCCCGGACAAAATCAACGCAACTACGACTTAATCCATTATAATTTCCAGGGTTGTCTTTATGCCTTTGGATGTATTCTTTCATTTCCTGGTCTTGTTCAGGAGTGGCCTTTATTGTATGTCGTCAGCCCAAGTTGGACTCAGGGCCTAAGAACCTAAGGTAGTGTTTTGGCTCTGTGGATTCATGTTAGGCAGTCTTCCGTTCATAGTACAACTGCTTTCTCAGTTTCAAGGTTAGCTCTTTGAGTTTTCGCCGGCCGTCGAGAATCGCCTGCCCTCTTCCCAGCCAGACATCCTCCGGTGTCAGATTGTTGAGGCTTTCATGATATCGCTGAGTATTGTAGTGGGTCACAAACGCCCCGATCTCTCGTTCGAGCTCCCCCGGCAGATAATAGTGTTCGAGCAGAATACGGTTTTTCAGTGAACGATGCCAGCGTTCGATCTTCCCTTGCGTCATGGGATGATAGGGCTTGCCTCGGATGTGCCCGAGTTCGTGGTCTAGCAACCAGGTCTGCAATTCTCCAGAGATATAACAGGGGCCATTATCACTGAGCAGTTTCGGTCGTTGCTTTTTGGTTAAGCCTGCCGTCTTCAAGGCCACTTTCAGCGTGGCGGTCACCTCCCGTGCGCTCATCGTCTGACAGAGTCGCCACGACAGGATGTACCGCGAGTAATCATCCATGACGGTCGAGAGGTAATACCAGCCCCACCCGGTCACCTTGAGGTAGGTGAAATCGGTTTGCCACAGTTGGTTGATGGCGGTGGTGGGTTGCTCAAATTGGTCTGCGGCCTTGAGCACAATCCACGCGGGTGAGGTGACCAGATCATGCGCTTTGAGAAGCCGATAGACCGTAGCTTCCGATATGAAGTATTGTCGCTCATCGGTGAAGCGCACGGCTAATTCGCGAGGCGACAGCTCAGGCTGCTCCAGGGCCAACTCCAGCAGCGCCTGCCGGTGCTCCTCTGCAACCTTGTTCCAACTGGTTGGAGAGAGGGGTTTTCGATCCTCTAACCCCTCCATACCATCAGTCAGAAAGCGGTCGTACCACTGGTAAAACGTGGACTTGGGAATGCCTAGTTGCCGTAGCGTCCGAGCTACCCCTAACGAACTGTCTTCAACCGTACGGATAATCTCGTGCTTTTCTGTGGCCGGGTATCTCATATAGTGTCCTCCCCAGTCCCGAGCACGCTTTTTTTGAGTAGCCGATTCTCCAATAATAATTCGGCAAGAGTTTCCTTCAATTGGGCAGCTTCTTTGCGGAGCTCACTGACATCCTCACGGCTGGCGTCGCGCTCGGTGTCCCCGGCCAACTGTTTCTTCCCGGCCTCGAGGAACTCCTTGCTCCACCGATAATACAAATTTTGGTGGATCCTCTCACGACGACAGAGCTCCGCAATGCTCGCTTCGCCCCGTAAGCCTGCCAAGACAATCCGAATCTTCTCCTCCGCACTGAACTTTCGACGGGTGGCTCCTCTGATGTCTCGAACCACTTTGTCGGCTTCGTGTTTGGTATCGCGTTTTGGCTTCATCGGCCCTCCTTTCGGGTCTAGGATGAGTCCAAAACATCACCTTAGCAAGCTCCCCTCAGTTGTCCAACTTGGGCTGACACGGAACACCCAGCACCATTCCACCCTGCGTCGGCACACACCGTACTTTCGTTTCATAGACCGCTTTTCTCCGCACGAATTGCACATGCGTCTGGTGCTCTCGTTTGGATTTCCCTGTTGCCGTGATGGCTTTGATTAACTGTAAACTCACGGTCCGTGAAAACACATCTTGGATTCGGGCCCCTATCAGCCTCGTCCCTCCCAGAAAATGCCCATGAATGGGATTAGGATAACTACAGTCCATGTATACCCCATTGGCATCCCACAGGAATATTTTGTGGGGGAGATGGAATTCTGTGGAAGACATTACTTGTTTCGGAATGGGACTGGTAGAAGGGGGCTGTTTCGTTGGACAGAGGAGGGGAAGGTGTTCTTAACCCGAGAATACTTTCCCATGAATCCACTCTCGGGCAGAACCTTTTGTTCTACGAATTACCCCTGGCCCATGGGGCCATACTTGATCACATATCGTGAATAACATCAACTTCTGATGGTTTTTTGAAGGCACCGGAATCATCACATTAATCGAACAAGGAAATTTTTGGAGAGGCCCTAAATTAAGGAGAATCGATTGAAACTGCGAAGTTTTTTTGCTCAAAGTTTCAAATCATATTCGACCATACTGGCAGAGACCACAATAAAATGTGATAAATGTACCATTTTGTTTGTTATGTATTTAGGAACAAGCAAAGCTTTTTACCTTAACAATCCCTATTCCAAATCGTTTGTTTCATTTCACAGCACGGGCAGCGCGATATTGCCATGACCGTTCTGCGGGAGATTCGGTGCGGAAGGATCTCCGGGGTTTTAGTTGGACGCGGGATCCTCCGCTAGAAAAATCACAAGGGTTTGAAGATATCCTTGGAAAATTCTTTGTCAGTTCTCGAATAACCTTCCTAATCCAATTCGAGAGTCACGTGCCTCTCCTCCTTGCCGAAGAACAACTTTCCCTTAAATCGTTTTGTTAACCCTTAACTGTTAAGGGTTAACATGCCCTGTTTTCACATCTCCCATCCCTAAACAAAATCCTGATAAGTCATTGTTTTTGTTAAAAATTTAAACCATTAAACTTTTGGTGTTGTTTTTGCTTTCCCTTATATTATATGCAGCGAAGAATTTCTTAGGACCTCATTGAGTACGGCCTGTTATCAAAGTTGAATGCATGAAAAAAATTTTGAGAATTTCTACAATATTTTTTCTCCATCAGGAGGAAGGGAGGTTGGAAAGATGTACGAAGTAAATAGCCGGTTTTTTCGTTCCTTACCTGAAACGTTTTTCATACTCTTCGCCAGCTGTGTTTTCTTGACTTTTATTGCACCCTCACTGTTTGCTCAAGACACACAGGACGTGGAATCGATTATCCAAACTCAATGTGCGACCTGTCACAAATTTGAAGGCAAAGAGGAAAGCCGGTTTAACCTTAAAGCCCCAGACCTGATGTGGGGTGGAAGCAAATATCAGCGGGAGTGGTTAATCCGCTGGCTTACGGGAAAGGAACCCAACCTGTATGCCAAAAATTATCGTTGGGATCTGAGCCAGAACCCAACTACCCACATGACCGTCTCCGAAGAAACCGCGAACGCCCTTGTTGATTACTTTGAACACCATCTCGTTGATTCACGGGTCACCGTTGGAGCTTTTGATCTCAACAAGGTCACTAAGAGAGACGTAGAAGTCGGAGCCGTCATCTATAAGCAACATGCTTGCATCGGATGTCATACGATTGAAGAGAATGGGCAGCTTGTCGGGGGCCCCCAAAGCACCAATCTGGCAGATTCCGGAAACCGGTATAACGCTGATTGGCTGTTTCGATTCGGGATCAATCCCCAGGATTACGTCCCACATAGCGGAGAATTTTTAGCCGATGCCACGGAGCCACAACTTCGTAGCCTGATCGGGTATTTGATGACGTTAGGCGTGAAGAACTTTCCCTTTTATGAACCCTGGACCAGTCCTGAATTCGCCAAGGCCGATAGCAACCGCGGGAAGGTCCTCTATAAGGAATACTGTTCCCAATGTCATGGAGCGGAAGGGAAAGGTGATGGTCCAGCGGCTTCCGGTCTCAGTCCTAAACCGGCGATTCATGCCAATATGCCTTTTGAGCAACTCCCGATGGATTACCTCTACAACGTCATTAATCACGGAGGGCCAAGCGTGGGGAAATCCCCGACCATGCCGTATTGGGGTTTGACGATTGGTCAGCAAGGCGTGGCCGACGTCATTGCCTTCTTAAAAACCACCTTCAAAGGTGGAAGTCAGGTCGCAGCCGCTCCCGGCCAAACTGGCCCGTCTGGTGTGTGCCCACAACCCCGAAAGACCAAACGGGCACCAGGAGAATTCCGCAAGATGCAAAACCCCTTGCCGTCCACTTCCCAAAACATTCAAGACGGAGAACGGCTCTTTCAACAAACGGCCAAACCCATCGCCTGCATGAATTGTCATGGCGCCAAAGGGGACGGTCAGGGACCCATGGGAGCGGCCTTAGCTCCCCCTCCGAGGAACTTCACGTGTGGAGAGACGATGAACGATATTTCAGATGGGCAGCTATTTTGGATCATTAAAAAGGGATCGCCGGGAACCGGGATGATGGCGTTTTCTGGTATGCCCGATAACCAAATTTGGCAACTCATCCATTATATTCGCACCCTGGAACAATAAAGGGAGTGAGGTTCATCAACAAGATTGTCATTTGTTGATATAGTCCATCGGATCTGATTGGGTTTGGTTTTCCCAAACCTGGGAAGAATAGGTCACATCTTATGACCGCACAACACAAATCTATCGACACCACTTCATCAGAAATTTCGCAAAAGCTGAAAAATCTGGAGCAACATTACGCGTTGCTTTTACAGGCCGCAGGGGAAGGCATCTTCGGATTGGACCTGGAAGGACGCCATACGTTCGTGAACCCCGCCGCGGCATCCATGCTGGGGTATGAACCCTCAGAGCTCGTGGGAAAACAGAGTCATTCGCTCTGGCACCATACGAAGCCCGATGGCACGTCTTACCCCAAGGAAGAATGTCCAATCTATCGAGCCTATAAGGATGGACAAGTTCACAATGGTGACAATGAAGTTTTTTGGAGGAAAGACGGCACCCATTTTCCAGCCGAGTACACCAGCACTCCCATTCGTGACCCTCAAGGAGCCTTGGTTGGAGCAGTCGTGGTGTTTCAGGATATATCCTATCGCCGGCAATGCGAACGGGTGATTCAAGAATTTCGACGGCATACTGACATGATCCTTCAGTGTGCCGGAGAAGGCATATTCGGATTGGATCTCGAAGGACGCCACACGTTCGTGAATCCGGCAGCCAATCAATTATTAGGCTACGAACCCGGGGAATTATTGGGCAAACCCAGCCACATCACTTGGCATCACACCAAATCCGATGGCTCACCCTATCCAGCGGAAGAATGCCCGATTTATAAGGCCTATAAAGATGGCATGGTCCATAATGGTGAAGAAGAAGTGTTTTGGCGGAAAGACGGGACAAGCTTTCCAGCCCAGTACACAAGCACGCCCATTTGGGATGAACACGGGTCCTTGGCGGGAGCTGTGGTGACCTTTCAGGATATCACCGAAAAGAAACGTATGGCCGCACAACTTTTAGAAGAAGCCAAATTGGCCGAAGTGACTCGCGTCCTCGGGGATATCGGCCATGATATCAAGAACATGTTAATGCCAGTCCTCTCCGGTGCGGATCTGTTGAAAGATGAGTTGGATGAATTGCTTCCACGACTCATCCATGAACAGATCAAGGGGGCGGAAAGTTGTCATACGAATAGCCTGGATCTCTTACAGATGATCGAAGCGAACGCCAGACGCATTCAAGACCGAGTGCGTGAAATTGCGGATGCCGTGAAGGGTGTGACCTCCCCTCCTAACTTTTCATCACTTCACATTCCTACAATCGTGGAAAGTGTATTTGAAACACTTAGAACCTACGCGGCGGAAAAGAGCATCGCTCTTCAAGTCACAGATCTGGAGCAACTACCCGACATCGAGGCAGATGAACGGCGTCTATTCAACGCTCTCTACAACCTCATTAACAATGCCATTCCCGAAGTGCCCCCCGGCGGGTCCGTGACCATTCAGGGAAATATGGGACAGTCCCCCCAAACCATTGAACTCAAGGTTATCGATACCGGAAGAGGCATGCCCCCCGAAGTTCGGGATTGCCTCTTCACCCCTCAGGCGATCAGCACGAAAAAGTCTGGAACCGGCCTTGGCACCAAAATCGTCAAAGACGTCATCGACATTCACAGAGGCCACATTCGGGTAGAAAGCGAAGAAGGGAAGGGCACGACTTTTTACCTTACCCTTCCTATCACCCAATCTTCTTGACCTTTTTTCCTGACAATCCCCCTCATTCATCCCCCCCTCCTCTTGGAATATCTGTACCCCATTCCCCCAGGAATAGGCGTTTTCCCCCTCTATAATATTAAGGTAGAAACCAAGGAATTTTCGTCTTCCCCTCATGTTCCTATTCTTTTTATCAAGAGAACTTGTCACCTTTTTATCATCCTTCATACAATAATCAAAAATCTCCCCTCTGTTCTTCTCACCTTTTTCAAAGGAGATTTTTCATGAAACGCTCACTCACCAGAATGATCGTTTGTGTGGCCTTGTTGGGTTTGACGGGGTGTGAAAGTACCGGGGGTAATTTGGGCCTCGGGGCCCTCGGTGGAGCCGCGGCCGGTGCCGGCGGGTATGAACTACACCTGAACAACCAAAAGAATCAGGTTGAGCAGGATTATAAAGATGGTAAGATCGATAAAAACGAACGAGACATCCGTCTTGACCAAATTCAACGTGACTCTCTGTTACAGTAAACGCATATTTTTCCTCATCTCATTTATCATTAAAATTTTGGTCATGAAACCAGAAGAAAAGGAAGCCCGTTACCCCCTCCCTTTTCCTGTCCTTTCTCACCTTCCGAACCGTTGTTTAAGACGTGAGCTTCACCCCCAAACCAAGGTGCTGGGACCATTCTAATTTTTTAGCCGTCCTCACAGGACACCAGCCACCTCACTGATGATGGATCTCCAATATCTTCTTGCTCTCCTCTCCGGTGGATTTGTGGGATTGTTATTGGGAGCCACCGGTGGAGGGGGATCTCTCGTGGCAATCCCCCTCCTGGTGTATGTCGTGGGAGTGCCGGTCCAAAAGGCTACGGCTATGTCTCTTATCGTCGTAGGGTATTCCGCTCTGTTTGGGGCCTGGAAAGAAAGTCGGCGCAAACGCGTCCATACTCTAGCCGCGGTACTCTTTAGTCTGACCGGCATGATCGGTGCTTGGATTGGGGCCCAAGGGCATCAACATGTCCCTGAACCCATTGTTTTGATCCTGTTCGGCAATCTGTTAGTCCTCATTGCCATTTGGACCTTCTGGCAGAATCCGAAAACAGGTCACCAGGATCAACCAACGGGATGTGCTAAAGAATTTTCCTGGGGATGCGCGGCCAAAGCTCTCTCGATCGGATGGGCGGTGGGAATGCTGACGGGATTTTTTGGAATAGGTGGAGGCTTTCTTATCGTTCCCGCCCTCATGATCCTGATGGAATTTCCCATTCGGTTGGCCATGGGAACGTCCTTCCTTATCATTGCCCTTATTTCTCTCGGTGGGATCATCGGCCATCTCAATCTGGCCTACCTAGACTTAGTACTGACTGGTTTTGTCTTGGCAGGAAGTCTGCTAGGACTGGCTTATGGAGCCCGATTTACCCGCTCCATCGCCCCTCACCATCTTCGCAGGACCGTGGCCTTCCTGATTGGTGGGATAGGAATATGCTTGATCATCGATAACGCTCGAACTTTTCTTTGGTAACCCTGTTTGTATGATCATATTGGTTTTTGGTTACTCACACCTTGGTAACCTGATCCGGAACCGGTCGGAAAAGTAACATCACATCACCCGATTCCAACCGTTGTCCATCTTGAAATTCCCAGGGAGACAAGATCGTTCCATGTCGATAGACTCTGAGAAGGACATCCGGTTGGAGGTCATGAGCGGTTTTCCCGATATCCCCTGCCTCCACCGCCTGCTCCACGATATTCACCTGCCCTCCAGCGGTCAAAAAATCTTCTAAATAATCGGCCAGGTATTGTTGATCGACCGCTGCGGCTAACATGTACCCTCCATAGGTAGAGGGGGAAATAATCGTCTGCGCTCCTCCTTGCCGAAATAATTTGACATTTTCCTCTTCCTTAGCACTGACAATCACGCGACATTGTCCATTTAAATTGCGAACCGTCAATAATATCAGCGCATTCGTATCATCCCGCCCTGCGGCGATAATGACGGCCTTGGCACTGTTTAAGAAGGCCGCGTGTTGAAGCAAGTTTTCATGGGTAGCATCGCCTTTTAAAGCTACAACCCCAAGCTCGCCAGCCGCCCGCACCCGGTCTTCTCGAGGATCGATCACGACCATGTGTTCAGGGTTGGTACCCTTCGCTAATAATTCTTTCACTGCGGCGTACCCGGTGTGTCCAAACCCACAGACCACGACATGTTGCTCTAAATTCGATTCGAGTTTTGCCATGCGAAACACCTCTGTAAATTGCCGGACCGCCAGTTGATAGGCCGTCCCCAAAAAAATGACCCAAATAAAAATCCGGACCGGAGTCACGACCAAGGCGTCGATCAAACGAGCACGGGTCGTGACTGGGACGATATCGCCATACCCCACAGTGGTGACCGTCACCATCGTGAAATACACCACATCTGCAAATGTAATATCCTGATCGATCTGATCTCGTAAACCTTCTCGGTCCAACCATAAAATCCCAATGAGCAAACAAAATAACAAGAGAACCATGAGAGTCCGAATGAGGAGCGTTCGAACAGGATCCAAATCGGTGGGCATAAACACCACCCGTCGAAGAAAGAGCCGTGAAGACCTGGACTTGGATCTATGAGGAGCAAGATTGTCCAACAATCAACTCTTCTAAACGTTCGTTCCCAATCTCAAGCCATCAAGGATTGAGAGGCCAAACAATCATTAATATAGGTAGGGACACAACCAGGATGAGCAACTCCAATGGTAGTCCCATTCGCCAATAATCTCCGAATCGGTATCCGCCTGGGCCCATCACTAATAAATTGTTCTGGTGTCCTATGGGAGTCAGAAACGCACAAGAGGCCCCTATGGCCACCGCCATGAGAAATGGATCTGCATGCACGCCCAATTTATGTGCCACGGCGACGCTGAGAGGAGCCATCACGACGGCCGTCGCGGCATTATTCATGATATCTGAGAGCATCATGGTCACGACCATGATAAACCCTAAAAGGACAACGGTCGGGAATCCCTCCAATAAACTAATTAAGGACTTTGCCAAAACCATCGTGGCCCCACTTTCTTCTAAGGCCCGGCCAATCGGAATCATCGCGCCCAGGAGAACCACCACAGGCCAATCGATAGTCTGATACACATCTCTTGGAGACACGATCGACAGAAGGGCCATTCCCAAGGCCGCACTCATAAGGGCAATGGGCAAGGAAACAATTCCCAATAAAGCCACGCTGAGAGCCCCCGCGAATACACTTGCCGCCAGCCAGGCTTGCTTGGGTTTCCCCAGACGAATTCCACGCTCAGCGAGAGGGAGACATCCCAACAGGCCCATGACCTCCAACACCCGTTCCTTCTCTCCTTGCAGCAACAACACATCACCAGCTTGGAATCGAAATTCTTTCAAACGTCCTCGGTAAGGTGTCCCCTGACGGGATACCCCCAATAACGCCACGTCAAATCGACTGCGAAGTGTGAGCGTCCCGGCTAATCGCCCGACCAACCAAGATCGGTCCGGAGGCACGACGGCTTCCAACAATACATCATCTCGGGTAGCAGGCGTCGCTCCTCGTCCTGACGTTCCCAATTCTTCCTTGGGTTGCGTCCCGGTCAACTCTAAATCCAAAGCCGAAACAAATTTATTGATGCCTTTAGGTCCAGCTTCTATAACCAAAATGTCCCCTGCCTGAATATGTTCTCTCCAAGTCGCTCCCCGTATGGATTGCTCCCCCCGAACTAACCCGATGATCAGCGCATCGGAATCTTCAGTGGCTTTCTCCAATTCGGATAAGGACTTCCCAATAGCTTTGGACTCCTCGGGCACCTTGACTTCCGTGACGTATTCCTGGATATGAAACAATTCTTGCGGAGCGTTTTTTTTGCGGCGGGCTGAAGGAATCAACCTCCAGCCGATAACAGCTACGAACAATATCCCAGTTACGGCCACCACTCCACCAACCGGAGAAAAATCAAACATCCCAAAGGTCTGCCCAGAAATCTCTTCACGATAATGAGCGATGATGATATTGGGCGGGGTTCCAATCAGCGTCACCATTCCTCCCAAAATTGTTCCAAACGCTAACGGCATGAGCACCACCGCGGGTGACCGTTTGGCTTCGATTGAAGATTGGATGGCGACGGGCATGAGCAAGGCCAAGGCCCCAACATTATTCATTAATGTAGAGATCACTCCACCCAGTGTCGCTAATACCGCAATATGCAGGGAAGGGGAGGACGTGGCGATCTTGACATATTGGGTAAGAAAATCCACGACCCCAGCATTGTTCAAGCCACGACTCAGGATCAACACAGCAGCCACCGTGATTACGGCGGGATGCCCAAACCCTAAAAATGCGTCCTGTGGATGAATTAATCCGACCAGAGTACAAAGGAGAAGTGCCCCAAGGGCAATAAGATCATAGCGCCACCGCTCCCAAACGAAAAAGATGACCAGTCCCCCCAATAATCCAAGGAGAAAAATTTGATCTCCAGTCACGGGCTTTGAACGTCCTTGGCGAGAAGATTAGTGAAAAAATTAGAGTCCTGGCACAACAGACATCCCACATCGAATCCGGAAGGAGGTTCGATGATTTAACCAGGATCGAAAGGCAAACTCAAACGTTTCGGGGAGAAAAACGGATTTGGCTTGTGAGGGGCCTCAGCACGGCCAAAGGACTTGGAGATATGGAGAAGGTTCGATGCCGCGAATCTTACCGCACACGCTTCAGGATGGCCAGAAGGAACATCAAAATGAACAACTGGTCGACAAGTCCCTTGCTTCGATCCCTTTATGACCCCAGCGGTCAGAGGGAATCGGGGAAACCTTGGGAGAACCGTGGTTCTCCATACTTTCCACTTTCAACGAACGTCAAGCCGTCAAACGAGCAACTGGTGTCCGGGGAGCTCTCCGCAATCGTTTACGGAAGGGAAGAACTTCTGCCTGGATTTTGCCAGATCGATGTCGGTTGATGACGGGATCCATCAAGTTACCGCACATGATACAACGGTAAGCTCTTATCCAGAGTTCACCCATCCCACCTTTGACATCCAGACAATCATCGACCACCATCAGCCCATTACATCGTGCACAGTTCATAACTCTGCCTCCTTTGAAAGCCTCCTGCTTCCCATGTTCTCTAGCAGGTGAATCAGTGCATCACGCATGCCACACACATTCTGCCTTGTAAAAAACCAGAAAAATTGGAGTTGTTATAACAGCAGGAAATGAAAGGGGATGATAGTTTTTGAGAATGAATTGCTGGAGTCTACAACATTTTGTATAAAAAAAATAGAGGAAACATACATTTTGTGGGTAAAAATTAAAAAATTACTGATTTTGAGAATTAGGCTAATCAAGACCTTTTCAAGTTTTTTTTTGAGGACTTTTTATCCATAGTCGTGTTTTTTTTGATACACAGGAGAAATGTAGAAAATTTTGGCAGACGTGGGGAAAATTGACGAATCGCTACGTGCGCCTGTCAAAATCCTGGCGCGCTCAGAAGTCCCGGCGTCTGAAACATTAAGACCGTAAACGCGGAACCCAAACTCGCCAATCCCGTGAGGACCTCGATTTCCTGTTTGTCAGAAATCTCGTTCATGCCCGAACCCACATACTGTTCAATCCCAACGTTCTTCAGCCATTGACCTTGCGGAAGGGACCCGGAAAACTCCCATCCTACGTCTTCCGCCTCCGAAATGACCGCCGTAAAGTCCACATCCGCCGTCAAATCCTGTTGACCGACGGCGTAAAAGACGTCATGAATCTGATGTTGTCGAAAGTAGGTTCGAAGTGTCCCATTTCGATGTTGATGTGAATACAATTTTGACGCCCTGTCACCATAGTCCACAAAACACAAGAAACCAGGATTGACGATTCGTCGAAGGGTTTTGAGCAATCCTGAAAATTCCAAGCAGATTTCCGCGACCTGACCTCTCCCAAGTTGGATCCGTCCCTGATCCAGCCGATCCTTAAGCTTTGGAGTTGATAAAGGACCCGGGTCTTCAAAAAATTCTTCGCGATCGTCCAGGTTTACGTACAGTTCCATTGACCGATCAGGCCCCATCCCCATGACACGATGAACGGGAAGGGCATCCAGTATCTCATTTCCGAAGGCGAAGGTTGGTCCGGCCGGAATCATATCCAAAGCCCCTACAGTTTTCAGGCCTTTAGACTCTTGCATCGCTCGCAATCCTGCACTGGGTTCAAAGATGACATACTCTCGTGGACACGTCTGAAATGCTTGAAGCGTTACGGCCAACTGGCCTGTTCCAGCTCCCAGTTCTACGATGGTCGGCTTCCGAGCCAAAATTCTTTGAGTTTCTTCAATGGCCTGACTCAAGGCAAACCCAAACGCACGGAATTTGGCATTCGTGTCAAAGGGTCCATCAGGGCTCCCGATCTTTGGTCCCTGGGCGTAGAATCCCAGTCGATCGTCATACAGGGCGGCGGACATAAAGTCCCGAAAAGTCATCGGACCGTCAGAACGAATTCGATTTTTCAACGTTTGGGCAAGGGGAGTCTCAAGGCGTTTCATCTCATACCTGGGGAATAGGGGGGTTCTTCTGTATATACGTGACTCACCTTGAAAAGCTCGGGAGAAACCTCGCTGGGAATGTCCACTTCCCACCCACAAAAAAAAAGGGTGCCAATAATGGCACCCTTTTCGTTTTTCGCATAGGAAAAATGTGAAACGCGGTTTACTTAATAACCGTGGAGGTTGCTCCAGCTGGGTTAATAGGAACCGTATTCATCGTATCCGTTTTGGGTAACCGACCGGCACCCATGGATTCCTGGATCCGCGCCCGATTGGCATCGCTCACATCATTCATCGCGGCTTTTCCCCCAAACTCCTGGGAAGCTTGAAGCGTGTTATCTCCGATGGCGTTTGGCTGACCAGGATCATTGGCCGTCGATTGACCTGTCACCGGTGATTTACCTGCAGCGGGATATCCTGGATGCTTGGGTAGCATCCCTGGATTGGCGAACGCCATTGATAGGGCAAAGCAGCTAGCACCTACCGTTCCAAGAAGAATTCCAATCCCTTTCATAAGACCGCTCCTTTTGTTGGTTATGACGGGTTAACAGTTAAGAAAAAATTCAATTCTTTCTTCTAATATTTCTTTGAGGACAAATTGACCTAAGGAAGGGGAATCTTAGGCAGATTGGCCCTTGGTGTCAAGCATAAGGGCAAAATTGTGGATAATCTAGGGTTTTGGCCTCAAGTGTTTCCTCTAGGTCGCCTGGTTGGCCTTCTCGGCCGGTAGGGGGCCCGGGTTTTTGGTGCAGGCATCAGAATTTTGACCTTAGTTCCTTTTTCTGGGGTACTTTCTATACTAATATGGCCTTGATGCTCCTCAACCACTTTTTTGACCGTGGCCAATCCGAGACCGGTCCCTGACCGTTTCGTGGTGAAATAGGGCTCAAACACCTTATCCACCAATTCAGGGGGAATGGGGACCCCGTCGTTGGCGATCGTAATCTGAAGCTCCTGCTTCCTACCCCTGGTTAACATCACTTCTACCCGTAAATGGCCCCCTGGGGACATGGCCTCAATAGCATTTCGAAATATAGACAAAAAGACATGCTGCATCCTGGCCTCATCCCACTTCACCTGGGCCAGACGGGCAGGAACTTTCTTGACCACTTCGATGCGATTCACACGAAGATCGGTTGAAACCAGGGAAAAGGCTTCATCTAATAGATCCTGTACTCTGCAAAGCTTTTTCTCTAATTCCAGTGGTTTCGCAAAATCCAGGATTTCATTCACGACCGTCTCTACTCGAATCATATCCCGCATGGCATTTTCCACACGGCTCTGGGAATCGAAGTCGAGGTGGGCCTCGGTCGTAATTTCTTCCAATTGAGCCCTGATAAATCCCATGGGTTCGCGAATTTCTGTCGCAAGGAAGGAACTGACCTCCTGCAAGGCGACTCTCCGTTCTTCCTTCCTGACATTTCCCTCCGCGGCGAATGCAGTCTTTTGACCCTTCGCGACCGGTTTCTCCAATGAGGTAGACGTGGGCTCGAGCACCGAAAGGTGACAGGAGGGATCTTCGAATAATTCCACAAGTTTGGTGGACAAGGGTTCCAACACTTTGGGATCTCCCAGCATTGACTCGAACTGCTTGGTTTCCTTAGACGCCAACGTCAGGGTTCCGGCAACACGACCTCGCACAAAAAACGGGACGACCAAAGTGGACGAAAATTTGTCCTTAAAAAGTTGCTTATAGTCATGAAACCTTCCCTGAGTCGAAGCCAAATTATTATCGCTGCGTGGCTTTCGGTGACGAACGGCCCAGCCGGATGCCGAATCATCTAATGATAGGTGTTGTCCGGGGCTGACATCTTTTTTTTGGGTCCCATAGACTCCGAGAACCTCTAAGGTGGCGGCAAGAGGGTCATAAATACTTACCCAGCCCCGGTCGAAAGACAGGGCGCTTTCCTCTTCACCCAAAATACTGGCGATCCGCTCTTGCACATCTGCATTGGTGTACGTCCGGCGGATTGGGGTCGTTTTCTCTTCACTCGACTCGGTCAAGGGTTCTTTAGCGACAAGGGGGCCACCGAGTATTAAGGAGGACCCAAACAAACCAGCTTTTTTAAGCTCGCCGGTAATGTGGCCAACATTGGCTGATAAGGCGGCTTTTTCCCTCTTGGTCAAGGCCACGTTTTCTTTTCGAGTCAATACCAGGGTCCCATATACCCGGCCGCCAAACTTTAAGGGAAGGCCCAAGGCCACTTTACTCCCCGGCGTGACGATTCGCAGACGTAAGACCCGATCCAGCTCTGCCTTACTTTTCGAATTTTTCGAGCCTACTCCTTTAATATCATCCATCGACAAGGCGCGAAGGATGGCTCGAATTTCTCTCGGAGAAAACCCTCTTGAAACCTGATGGACCAACGGCCCTCCCTCATGGGCAATAATCGCAACCATGACGGCCTCCATCCCCACTTCATTCACGGTGGAGGTCAGGATTTTTTGGAGTGTGCTCTGTTGATTGGTATGGATGGCTGGCTCAAGAACATTTGCCATAAAGAGTTATCCTAACGGGAATCGTTCCAAGAGAATGCCGTTAACATGATCACTGAGGATTCCTTTAGAGGATTTCAGGAAGAAGGACAGCATAACGAGGCCTCGGCGCCTTTTCCCATCATCCGGGTTCCTCCTTTAATTGATATGACGTATTTTACGTCCTGATCGGTGGTGGGTTACCACTTCGATTTGCCCTTGCTCGGAAACCCACATATTTAAAATCATACTCACTAAACTAATCAGGATGGCCCCACCTACCGCTGGCCAAAACCCGGAGACAATGAACCCTTTTACCACATAGGATACCAGGAGTAACAAGCCGGCATTAATCATCACGACGAATAACCCCAACGTCGCGACGATAAAGGGCGCCGAAAGAAGATAGAGGACCGGACGAATAATCGCGTTTAAAAACGAAAGAATCAGCACGGCCACGATTCCCGAAGCCACGTTGGCAATCTCAATCCCCGAAACGATTTGGCTGGCGATCAGCACCGCCACTCCCGTAATGGCACATCGTATGAGAAATCCTTTCATAACACCATCATACCCATCAAGAGGTTCTCCCCTCAACCGCTCCCATACTGCTGAAGAGACACAACCTCCTCGAGCCCATTCAACCCACCACTTCTCTGAGATGGGTTCCGTGCTCTTCTATGCCGTCACCGCCCCATTAGGCATATCCGTGCTGGCGAAACCATCTTACCGCTTTTTCGAGTGCCGTCTCTATGGGCGTCAGAGACAGATCAAACTCTTTCAGCGCCTTCGAACAATCATAATGCATCCGATACTTTGCCATCTTGACTCCTTCTAACGGAATCCGTGGAGGTTTTTTCGTCACCCAATCCGCCACCCATTTGTTCACATACGCCAAAGGAAGCACCGCACGTCGAGGGACTTTAACTCGCGGTGCGGGAACACCCGTGAGCCGATGCAGAATCTTGAAGATCTCTTGAAGGGTGAGATTTGTATTCCCCAGTATGTACCGTTCCCCAATGCGTCCTCGTTTCATCGCTTGGAGATGCCCTTGAGCGACATCATCGACATCAATTAAATTCATTCCCGTCTCAATGTAGGCAACCATGTTTCCCTTCAGATAGTCCACGATAATTTGTCCCGTAGGGGTCGGTTTGACATCTCGCTCTCCTACCGGGGCCGAAGGGTTGACGATCACCACCGGCAATCCTTCCCGAGCCATCTGTAACACCATCTGTTCAGCCAAAAACTTTGATCGTTTATAGTGTCCTGAAAGCTGATGTTCCGCAGGAAACAAATCTTCCCGCCCCAGCCCTCCTCCTTCGGGTAACCCAATCGCCCCAATAGTACTGGTATAGACGATTCGATCAACCCCCGCATTCGCCGCTGACCGAAGCACATTTCTTGTGCCTTCGACGTTCACGTCATAGAAAACCTGGGGGGAAGGATCCCAGAACGCATAATGAGCGGCCACATGATACAACCCCTGACAACCCCTTAACGCTTTTTCCAACGACAAAGGATCCGTCAAATCTCCATAAACGATCTCGACCGGAAGTCCCTCTACATTCGTTCGAGGGCTCGTCGGTCGAATAAGAACCCGCACCTCATCTTCCTGAGCCAATAAGGCCCGGGTCACTGCGGACCCAATAAACCCAGAGGATCCTGTGATTAATACCTTCATGAATGGGAAGGAGCCCTGCCGGCCCCTGTTCCTTTCCGAAAATGATCCGTCAGGCTGGACCAGTGGAGCTACCGGTTGAATTAGTTGCGTCGAGCTATAATATAGGAAGCAATCTGTCGTAAGGGGTCGGCTTGAGAATCAAAAGGCTGAAGATGATCGATTGCCCGCTGAATACATTCTTCTCCCAATCGACGCGCACCATCAAGCCCATAAAATGACGGATAGGTTTGCTTTCCTCTTTTTTCATCAGTGCCGGCATCTTTCCCTAATTCTTCCCGGGTTCCTACCATATTGAGGACATCATCCGCGATTTGAAAGGCCAATCCAATATCTTCCGCATACCTGGTGAGACCAGCCATCTGCCTTGTGGACCCACTCCCAATCACCCCGCCAATCCTTACTGCGGCTCGAATAAGCCTACCGGTTTTACAGGTATGAATGCGTTGCAAATGCTCCAGACTAATTTCTTGGTTTTCAGCTTGAATGTCCATCACCTGCCCACCCACCATTCCTGCATGGCCAGAGCCTGTCGCCAATTCACGAATGATCTGCAGCTTCCCCTCTGCTGAGACTCCATCATGTGAAGTCTCACTCGCGCATAATTCAAAGGCCATCGTTAATAGGGCATCGCCTGCCAAAATAGCCATGCCTTCCCCATAAACTTTATGGTTAGTCTTCCGTCCCCTGCGATAATCGTCATCATCCATGGCCGGCAGATCATCATGAATAAGGGAATAGGTATGGACATATTCCAAGGCTGCCGCATAGGGCAAGACCCTATCATCGTCAAAACCCAGTGCCTGGGCAGAGGCAATGGTGAGAATCGGTCGTATACGCTTGCCACCTCCCAAAAGGCTATAGCGCATGGCCTCGTACAATTGGTTCGGTTCAGCCGCGGCGGCAGGAAGACTTTTCGCCAAAAACCCATCAACTCGTTGGCGTTGCTGTTCTAGATAATCTTTGATGTCCACGAGGGAGCGAACAGGAAGCATGGAAGGGTACGTCAATTACCGCTGACCCTATCAAAAGCCCTATAGAAGGTCAATCCATCAGTGAACGGGTTTCCAATTCGTCACCTCGACTTTTTCCTAATTGTTTTCCGGAATTGTCCTCACGTATACTCTGAGTATGAGTATTCGAAATCGTGGCGGCGACTGGGAACCTTTGCTACTGGGCATTGAGCCCGAAGTCTGTGGCGTTTGTGGCGAGGGCTTATACCGAAATTTGACGATGCTCCGCGGAGGATGGTCTCGTTGCAGTCAATGCGACCGGTTTGTCCATTGGAGTTGCCTGGCGAGCGGGAAAGTTGCCTATTTCAAAAAACGCCCTCGCGTTTGTCTTACGTGCGAGAAAAAGGTCGCTAGCTCCACGAACGAATCCGCTCTTCCAACTTCACACGCCGCTTCATAATGAAACCGGTCGAGGCTTCTCTCCCAGATTCGGGAAAAACCAGTCGCCTTTCGACCACATTTCTCTTTTTTTGTTTAGCTCCTCTATTATCCGCATTTAGTGGTTTCCACACGGCCAGTTTTGCCTTAGCCGGTTGGTATACCTGGCCGCGGACAAGCCGTGTGATTGTTCTGACAATCGGTGTGATCATTTTTTCTTATGAATTTGTTTTTAAAAACGCGCATCGGCCTACCCAAAGCTGGTCTCGGTCTCCCATGGAATCAGTCGCCTTGACTTGCCTGGTTCCTTACATGCTTGGTGGGTTGACCCTCGGAATTCTGGTTAGCCTTTCGGAATGATTAGCCCCGTGTCGTATGTCCATTCTCCTTTGGCGTTAACGCATAAACCTCGAGAAGGAACAGACTCATGAAAAATGTTGATCTTAAGGTTGAGGGAACGATCTTAACCATTACCGTCGATTTGTCCAAAGAATTTGGGCCTTCATCATCTGGGAAAACGACTATTATCGCCTCCACGGAAGGTAATGTCTCAATTCCCAACCGAGAAGAGAAAATTGGATTAAACATCTATAAGAAAAAAACCTAGACTCCAGCCGTACCCTACACCATTTGCACCAACGCCTGTCCTGTCCTCGAAGCCGGCATACCCCTCACCTCTTCAGGAGTCCCTTCCGCGACAATCGTTCCACCCTCATCACCCCCTTCAGGTCCTAAATCGATTAACCAGTCAGCATTTCGAATCACGTCGACATTATGTTCAATGATGATCACAGTGTTTCCCGTCTCGACCAAACGATTTAAAACATCCAGCAATCGTTGAATATCCGCAAAGTGAAGACCGGTCGTGGGTTCATCTAAAATGTACACCGTTCGACCCGTCGGTCGTTTAGACAGTTCCTTGGCCAGTTTGAGGCGTTGAGCTTCTCCACCCGATAAGGTCGTGGCGGATTGGCCCAGCTTGATATATTGGAGACCAACTTCGGCCAGGGTTTGTAACCGACTCCGGATAGGAGGAATAGGGACAAAGAACTCCAAGGCTTCTTCGACGGTCATATTGAGCACATCAGCAATTGTTTTTCCTTTGTACGTCACATCAAGCGTTTCCCGGTTATATCGCTGACCTTTACAGGATTCACACATCACGTAGATATCCGGCAAAAAATGCATTTCGATCTTAATGAGTCCGTCTCCCTGACAGCCTTCACACCGTCCACCCTTCACGTTAAAACTATAACGTCCTGGCTTATATCCCCTGATTCTTGATTCAGGCAATTGTGCATACACATCCCGAATAAAGCTGAACACCCCTGAATAGGTTGCAGGATTTGATCGAGGTGTCCTTCCGATCGGAGATTGATCAATATCGATGAGTTTATCAATATGTTGAAGGCCTTGAATATTGCGACACCCCTCCCAGACCGGTTTCTTTTGAGTGAAGCCTTTGCCTAGTGAACGAAACAGCACATCCAGCACTAAGGTACTTTTGCCAGACCCAGAAACCCCCGTTACGCACGTCAGCATGCCAAGAGGAAATGTCGCGTTAATCTTTTTGAGATTATGTTTTTTGGCCTCCGTGACCTTTAAAAATCCTTTAGCCTGCCGTTGTCGTTTCGGAAGATTGACCCGTTGAGCTCCTCGCAAATATTGGCCCGTCAATGATCGAGGGTCTTGCATGACGACTGACGGAGGTCCATGGGCAACCAAATACCCTCCATCGACTCCAGCTGCGGGTCCAAGATCGACAATATAATCTGCCGCCCGCATGGTTTCGGCATCATGCTCCACAACCACCACGGTGTTCCCCATATCACGTAACCGTAAAAGGGTTTGCAGGAGGCGCTGATGGTCACGCTGGTGTAGCCCAATACTTGGCTCATCCAAGATATACAATACTCCCGTCAGACCGGAACCGATTTGCGTCGCCAACCGAATTCGTTGGCCTTCTCCCCCCGACAAGGTCGATGAACGCCTATCAAGGGTCAGATAGCCCAAACCGACATTATGCAAAAATTGCAGTCGTTCTCGAATTTCCTTGATGACCCGTTGCCCGATAAGCTGTTCACGTTCTGTCAGCTGTAACTCTTCAAGAAACGCTAGGGTTCCTTGAACTGATCCATGCGTCACATCAGCTATGGAGCGTGCCCCGACTTTGATCGCTAAACTTTCCTTCTTTAATCTTCCTCCATGACAATCCGGGCAAGGATTATCCAGCCTCTCATCCTCAAAGTCTTCTTCGTCTACCGCTTCATACCCAATCCCATCACACGTACTACAAGCCCCATGCGGGCTATTAAATGAAAAAATTCTTGGAGATATCTCTGGATAACTTACCCCACAATCGATACAGGCCAATCGTTCGCTCAAAACCCTGACTCGGCCATCCTCCGTTAGGATACCGACCAGGCCCTGTGCCATATTCAACGCCATCTCAACTGAATCGGCCAATCGTCGTGCCATCACGGAATCGTTTTTTACCACGAGGCGATCGATCACGATCTCGATCGTATGCGTTTTCTGTTTTGCGAGGGAAATGGTCTCACCAAGATCATGGGTTTCTCCATCGATCCGGGCACGGATGAATCCTGCTTTTCGGGCGGCCGCGAGTTCTTTCCGGTATTCCCCTTTGCGGCTCCGAACGATGGGGGCCAAAACCTGAATTTTTTCTCCAGACGGGAAAGAAAGAATACCATCCACGATTTGCTGAACCGTTTGAGCCGTGATGGGCATCCCGCATTCGAAACAATACGGTTGACCAATCCTGGCAAATAGCAACCGGAGATAATCATAAATTTCCGTGACTGTTCCCACGGTTGACCGAGGATTATGACTGATACTTTTCTGTTCGATGGAAATGGCAGGAGAAAGGCCTTCGATCGAATCCACTTCGGGCTTGGTCATTTGCTCCAAAAACTGACGGGCATAAGCAGATAACGATTCCACATACCGACGTTGGCCCTCCGCATAAATGGTGTCAAAGGCTAAAGAGGATTTGCCCGATCCACTCAAGCCGGTAATCACGACTAACTTGTCCCGGGGAATGACCAGGTCAAGATTTTTGAGGTTGTGCTGACGAGCCCCTTTAATAACAATGGCGTTTGTCATAAGTAGCGAAAAGAATTATAGCATTGAGAGCCCGTGGCTCAGCCAATCCGATTCCTTTCGAATTGACCCTCCCTTTAGGGGTCGGATACAATCCCCAAAAGGCATGTGAACCCGTAAAGGCCCAATTTAAACTTTTCCTAGACTCCTACCCCTAATATTATCCCCTAATTTAATCAAGAGGAACTTCATGAAGACATTACGAATGGCATTCATTTGGCCTGGTCTGTTAGCAGCCCTCTGTCTGGTTCTCTCCGTTCAAGTTGCTACGGCCGCAAAATATGAATTGACTCGGAATAGCGTGGAAGATCCCAAAGAAATTGATGCCAGCCTCGTGTCATTATATCGGGTCAAGTTAGGGGATCCGGAAGCCACTGCCGTCGAATCTCTAGTGGAGGTGAGAATTCCAGGGGTTCGTGCCGAGCAAGAAGGCACATTTATTCTTTTGTGGGACAAGGAAAATCCAACAGGAGCTATGGCCGGAGTTCGGATTACGGATGGGAAGGTTGACCTGATCTTCATCAATAATCGCTTTTCCCATAAAGTTCGTGGAATCTTTCGGCACATTCTGACGGCCACCACCCTCAAACAAATTCGCGATCTTCTTGGCCCAGAAGATTTTCCCAATGAAACTCTCATGGGCGCCAAACTCCTCTATGAAAAACAGGGGTTTTTGGTGAATTTTCTCGAGCGCCAGGTCAATGTCGAGTTTTGCCTGGGATGCCAGGATCTTTACTCGGGTTTTTAGGGTTGTCATTGAAGGGAAGGCTGCACTGAAGCCTCTCCCACCACTAACGAAACCTCTTTTCCTAAAGGGAAGGGGAAACGTTTCCTTCCTCTCATGTATCCCCAGCACGGCAATCTTGCCCAAGCGACACTTTGTATCTCAAGATGGATGAACGAATTCTGACTCATCATCTCCTCGAAGAAGAGCAGACCCTAGAGGGATCACTTCGGCCTCAACAGCTCTCCGAATACATCGGGCAAGCCCGAATGAAAGAATCCCTCCGGGTATGCATCGATGCGGCCCGGGGACGCGATGAATCATTGGACCATGCTATTTTCTATGGACCTCCAGGGCTCGGGAAAACGACGATCGCGCATATCATCGCCAAGGAAATGGGTGGCACAATCCGCTCAACTTCGGGCATGGTCCTGAACCATGCAGGTGATTTAGCTTCCATCCTCGCTAACTTGCAACCCAAAGACGTCTTGTTTATCGATGAAATCCATAGACTGCCACCAGCGGCAGAAGAAGCTCTCTACCCAGCCATGGAGGATTATCAGATTGACTTAGTGATCGGACAAGGGCCATCCCTGCGAACTATGAAGTTAGACCTTCCTCCCTTTACCCTGATCGGAGCGACAACTAGGGCTGGAGCTTTGACTTCCCCACTTCGGGAACGATTCGGTTTAGTCTATCGATTAGATTTTTATGAACCGGATGAATTACGGGTCATCATTTCTCGGTCTGCTCGCCTCCTAGGGGTGACCATCGACGAAGAGGCTGCAGGAGAAATTGGACGACGGGCCCGCGGGACTCCCCGTATTGCCAATCGGCTGATTAAACGAGTCCGTGATTATGCGGAAGTGAAAGCTCAAGGTCACATTTCCTTGTCGGTCGCTCAGGATGCTCTACAGTGGTTAGGCGTCGATCAGGCTGGGTTTGATGAAACCGACCGAAAAATCCTCCTCACCATCATCGAAAAATTCAAAGGAGGGCCGGTTGGGATCGAAGCCTTAGCCGCGGCTATTCAAGAAGAAAAGTCGACGATTGAAGATGTCCACGAACCCTTTTTGTTACAAGCGGGGTTTTTAGATCGTACTGCCCGAGGGCGGCAAATCACGGCCAAAGGATTACAACATTTTGGGAAGGCCCCCAATCTTTTTTCGTTTGGCCCCTAATGGCCACCTTCCTTCCTTATATATAGCACCCCTCTCCTTTCCCCTTTCTTATACCCCTATTGACGTATTGACAGTCTGAGAAGTTCTGACGGTATAGTGAAGTACGTGCGGTTTGGATAGGATTGTCATATATTTGGTTTCAATGTGGCTCACCACACTGAATTTTTGGAAATTATAAAATATTGATGCCCACATACTTCCATTAAGGAATTGGCCATGAGATTTTCCGCTATTCTGTCCTCAAACTTCAACATGCCTCGTCTTCTATCGACTTTTATCATTGTTCCGTGCTGGAAATTGTTACCCGTCATAGGTGTCATTTTGATGCTGAGCCCCATGCCCACTTTTGCCATGGAACCAAGGATCCAAATTACAGACTCTTGGGTTGAGGAAGGCTATGAATTTTATGTAGCGTTTGAAGCCTCGCCTTCAAATGCCAGTTGTGACCTATCGGGGGAGGGATTGATTGAATTTGAAGTGTCTTACACCTTGGCCCGTAGCTACGACCGAAACGTCGCATTCGGCTTGGCGATTTGGCATCCTTCACCACAGGAAGATGACACGGTCTTCACGAATGCCAAAGCCATTGGGTCACAAGGATTTTGCACGAAAATTTCTCCATGCCGGATACAAAACATTAGTATCGTGAAAACTTGGTGTCCGATCTCTGAAGAACAAATTTGGCCTCCCTGGGGTGTCGAGGCTATTCCCTAGGCTTCCCGTTAGGTGGGACAGGTTCGGTAGGATTCAGAATGGTATCAATGTCTCGGATTCCTCGTTTCGCCTGTTCAACATACGATTGATACGGACCTCCCTCATAGGTCTCGATCACACGTCGGTACGTCCCTTGTGCTTGGTCGTAGTCTTTTCGCTGAGTAAAATAGCGCGCTAACGCCAACCAATTTTCGGCGGCGGTTTGCTTGGCTGTGGTGATCACCATCCATTCCTCCCGTCGCTCAGCCTGGCTCAACTGTCCTACTTTACGAAGAAGACGTTCTTCGGATTTTTGAGCCACAGCTTCAATGCGCTCGTTTTCAGATATCGCTTGGGGAATTTTGTGGGATCCCAAATGCAAATAGAATTTTTCCACATGTTCTTTAATGACACCTTCATGCACCTCATACCGATCACTCGCACACCCAGAGGCCATGAGGAAAAAGAAGGCCCCAACCACAACAAATTTTAGTGACAAAAATTTCATCGATGATCGTTTAGGCGTAGGATGACACATGACGGAACCTCACCTTATCAGTTTATCGTTTAAGGGATCGGAGTCGTTCGCAGGCTTCAACCAACACCTCATCGGTTTTCGCAAAACTCAATCTCAGGAATTCACGGCCTCGATCACCCTGAAAGAACGCTTCTCCCGGAACTCCGGCCACACCTGACTTCTCCAATAACCACATAGCTCGCTCCTTTCCCGTGCCCCCTGGAAGAGAAGAGACATCAGCTAGTACATAATAGGCCCCTTGTGGAACGGTCGGCGTCAAACCGACTTCCGTCAGCACCTGACACATGGTATTCCGCTTGTCCTCGAACGATCCTTTCAGATCATGATAAAAATCATCTTCTAGCGTCTCTATTCCTACAGCTACGCCATATTGAAGAGGGGCAGGAGCACACACATAGACAAGGTCGTTCATGTTTCCAATACATTCAGCCCAACGCGGAATAGCGACAGAATGACCGATGCGCCATCCCGTAATACTGAAAGTCTTGGAGTAGCCAGAAATGGTGATGGTTCGTTCACGCATTCCTGGCAAAGTCGCCATACTCAGGTGCTCACGATCATCATACACAAAATATTCATAAATTTCGTCGGTCAACACAAAAAGATCCCGCCGAGTGGCAATATCCGCAATTCCCGATAACTCCTCTCTCGTAAACACTTTTCCCGATGGATTCCCCGGAGTATTGACTACGATAGCCTTGGTCCGATCGCTGATGGCATGCTCCAAATTATCCAGGGACAGTGCCCAATTCTCCTTTCCTAATTGCACAACTTTGGGAATGGCATTGACCGCCAATAGGGTATTCACATGATACCCATAAAAAGGTTCGAACAGAATCACTTCATCTCCGGGATGAAGTAGAGCCATACATGCACTCTGAAATGCACCAGTCGCACCCGCACTAATCGTCAGTTCTGTTTCAGGATTCACGGTGAGACCATTATGCCGAGCCAGTCTTTGAGACAAGGCGTTCCGGAGCTCCGCCAATCCATCAAAACGCGTATAGGTATTCATCCCCTGGTTCATGGCCTGAGTAGCCCCTTCAATGACCGCCTTGGGCACCTCCGTATCACACACTCCCTGCGCCAGATTAATCCCGTTGACTTTCGTACATGCCAGGGTCATGGCACGAATTTCTGATTGAATCAGTCCCCCTAAAAATTGATTTTCACTCAAATCCATATAATGATAACCTCATTCTTATCGTTAAAAATCACAAAATTGACCACGCATCATCGTTCGATACCTTCATGACAACAGTTGCTCCTTTTTCATTTCTTCCCGTAGACTGTCATCAACACTTCTTTTCAAAAAATTGGTTATTGGCAGAGCCTCTATACAGACCCATAGTAATCGCTCCATGATTTTCCAACACCTGAACATTCTCAATGGCATGGGAGTATCGTTGGGATTCATGTTCTTTATCCTGCTCCCCCAGTTGGCCTTCGGAGCCATGAAAGCTCCCCCAGAAGTAGACAAACACCTTCAGGGGATCGCCAGCTTTGCCAAACCTTCCCCCTCTGTGACCATTCCCAAAGGATGGTTTTTAATGGGGACCAACCGACAAGACCATCTTCGACACAGCTTTGAAACCCAATACGACGACACCGAATTCCCACAACGACGGATATGGCTCGACGCCTTTCAGATCGATAAATACGAGGTGACACTGGGGGAATTTCTCCACTTTTTATTGAATACTGATCGCACAGTTTCACCGGAATTACGGGGTCTCATTTGGCACCTGATCGATGTGCACTTTATTCCTGATCAGGCTTTAGCCCCTTGGCCAGCTCTGTATGTGACCTGGGAAGAAGCCAAAATCTTCTGTGAAACGCAAGGCAAGCGGCTACCCACCGAAGCAGAATGGGAAAAGTCCGCACGCGGAATATCGGGGAATATCTTTCCTTGGGGAAAACAAGATCCATCCCAAGAAATTGCCGTTTTCGGCGCCTATCATGTTCATGAAATTCCCTTGGTTGCGAATGTAGACAGCTTTCCTGAGGGAAAAAGCGCTTGGGGAGTCTACCATCTCTCTGGCAATATTGCTGAATGGGTGAATGATTGGCTGGGATCAGATTATTACCCGATTATGCCCGCACGGAATCCTCCAGGGCCTAAGGCTGGTCGATACAAAGCTGTCAGAGGAGGCTCCTGGAAAAGCCTTCCGGTCATGCTAAGGACCGCTACTCGGGGCGGAGCGATTCCCAAGGAGCGATCACCTAACATTGGGTTCCGGTGTGCGAAGTCTGACCCTCCTAGATAATGGCTTCGCTTCCTCTCTCGTCAGGACCGCCAAAGATTCGACCTCCTCAGAAGGGAAACTTTTTCGACTTCTTAATTCCTTGGAATTTTGGCACCCCTGTTACTTTGCCAGGTCGGGAGACATTATGTTCCGCTGTATACGGGAATCCCTCCCGGCAGCTTTTCCTCAGAGTCAGGTGATTCCCTGAGGAGAGTGACCAATTCATGAATCATGACTTGATTGACGAAACAGGGCTCACGTTCCACTCTTGAAGCCCTGGTCACCAGAATGGAAGCGGGGATCCGCTCCCAATGTCGCAGGTCGGGTTGAATGGTCTGGGAAAACACCGTTGGAGCCATCTCCATTAACTCCAAACCCCCTCGGATGGACATCTCACACAGATCGTCACTTCCCTGTCCTCCCATTGAGGCCGCGCCAACACACCCGCCGATGGCTACTCCAGCTCCAAGGGTGAACGGCACCAACCCATAGATGACTCCGATGGGAAGCCGTATCCAACTTTGAATATGAAGTAAAGGATGATAGGCATGATCATGACGATGCCGAATCTTCAAAAACCAACTCTCCGTTGGAATTCGCATTCCAGTTTGAGAGACACAGACGGTCTGGAAGGATGGCCTCGGGCTAATCGAAAAATATCCCCCACCAGAACCAAACATATTGAATTCCCAATGCACTGCCGGAAAGACCCCAAGGCCATAGACACCCCAGTTGGGCGAAGCTTTTGGTTTCCTATCTAAGCGAACGACTTGGTCTTGAGCAAATTGTCGGAGTTCGGGATCAATGTTCTCTAACTTTTCAAAGGAACGATCAGCGATACGAAACCAATCGACTCGGGCTTCTGATGGTTCCCCTAACACCTCCCACAATACAGCTGAAAGGACCAAATTCACGGGATCTTCTCCAAAATTGTATAGAGACGCGAATAGCTCATGATCCAACCGTCTTAGTTCAACCTTAGCCGATTGATGATCTCCCATTTTTTTATGACTCGAGGCCTGCAAAATGCTGAGATACGCTCGCTCGTAACTTTCCAACACATAGTCGGTCAGGACCCCCTCGGAGAAAAAGATGCTGGCAGTTTCTTTTGAAAGAGAAAAGGTTTTATGACGAAACTCCTTTTGCGCTTGCGCAGCATATTGGACCACGAGTTGATCACACCCTTCTTGAAAAGCCAGACTCACAAGATTCAAAACCTGGACTCGATTGGCCCAATTTCCCCGCGCATGGAAATCCGCACACATGCCACTCATGTGAAAAGGCACGGGCTCCTTCACACATCCCCAACATGCCACACACAACAACACGCACAGTGCCCGTCCCCAGGATGCCCCCTGTGCGCCATTCCTATGCAAACTCTTCTGGGTCCCACCTGATTCAATTTCAAGCACTCCAACTGCCCCCTATTATCAGATATCGGTCATTCTATTATTCCTGAAGGTGCATAAAATTTCCTACCCTATTTATCGAGGCAAGAGCGAAGCCATCCAGGAAAGGATCAGCCAAATTGACCCTTTGTCCGCTGTCCGTATTGATTGTTAATGAAAAGAATAAAGGGAAGGATGAAGATGGAAAACCCAACACATTGTAGGGCTCTCAGGGGAAAAACCCTGAGGGCTTATATATGGCAATTTGATGAAAGTAGGAATTGCTAGGATTTTCCCCACAGTTGTTCCAACCGTTGAGCCCGGCCGCAATTCCACTTGTAAAATTTATACCGAAACGGATTCTTCTTATAGAAATCCTGATGATAATCCTCAGCGATATAAAACGTCTCCGCTTGAGTCAACTCAGTATGTATGGGACCGGCAAAGGACTTGGTTTCGCTTATGCGATCTTTTGACTCTTGAGCCAACCGCTTTTGGTCCTCATTCATGTAAAAAATGGCCGAGCGGTATTGATTGCCATGGTCACAAAATTGTGCATTTGGAACGGTAGGATCAATATTCTTCCAGAAGACCTCTAACAATTGCACATAGGTCACCTTTGAGGAATCGTAGATCACTTCTACAGCCTCGGCATGTCCGGTTCCACCGGCCGACACCTGTTCATACGTTGGCTTTTCCACAGTCCCTCCGATATAACCCGAGGTTACCGCAATCACCCCGTCGACTTGCTCAAATACTTCTTCCATACACCAAAAACACCCACCGGCGAAAATGGCCTTACCACGGTCCCCTTCTTGTGCCTGAAGGGGAGGGGTGGATATAACCGCTCCCATTCCACCAAAAATTATTCCGAGAATGACAAAGATAGATAACACATGGCTCATTTTCATAGTTTCCCTCCGTGCCCAGCTGTTAAAGCTGCTTGTCTAGCTCTCGACGACTCGTTAAGCTTAAGCTTGTTTTCCCTATTCAGTCTAACCTTGGTTGTCGATGTTACGTCCTTTTGAGGGCTTATAAGAAATTCTATAACCTACTTTTCATTGTATCCTGCAAAAACAAGATTCGCCTAAGACCTGGTTTCTACGTATCAGGAAAATGAATGCTGGCCAAAAAGACGACAAAATTCTTTAACACGATTGGAGTTTATAGTCCTGACAAACAAGCTAACAAAACTATTCCTGTGCATTGGGAGGAAATGACAGGATGCCTCCTAACCCGGACCAAACCTTTCGCCAACGAATGTTGGAATTACTTCACGACCAGGAATGGTCAGCCTGGGAATTGTCACAAACACTACACATTCCGATCCGTGAAGTGGAAACCCATCTAGGCCATCTGATCAAGACCGTTAAGCGTTTTCCGGACAAAACTTTTCAGGTGGTTCCTTCCTTTTGCCTGGATTGTGGCTTTATCTTTCAAAACCGACAGCGCCTTACCCAACCGAGCCGCTGCCCGAAATGTCGCGGTGAGTCCACTGCCCCGCCAAGGTTCACGATCATTCCCTCACCATCCACCAAGACCCGATAACCCTTATGGTCAGGTCTAGGAATAAGATTATGAGTGTATTTGTGTTTCCAAAACCCAGGAAAAATTAAACGGGAACCTACCCATAAGGTGGGAAAACCATCTAGGTTGTTTCATAGAAGAAACGACTTTACGGAATGATTCCGGGCTGGCTTCAACAAAAGCCAGCCCGATTTTTGAGGCATCTGGTGAGTGGAAATGGGTCCGTCAGGAACCTTGAAGAAGATTACGCAGGGTCACTGATTCATCAGAATTGTTTAGCTTATCTTTCAGGCGATTAATTTTGGCCATTTCCCGTTCTCTTTCCGCCTGCAGTTTTAGGTCATTTTTTACTAACACGGTCGGGTTCACTTTTCTGGCACTTCCCGAATCCAAGGCTTTGACGACCAAGCTCGTCCCAAAACTTTGTGTCAGCATATCCCAGGTTTCCCGAAGATTGGGTTGATCCTGAATGATGAGATAATTGAGAAGGGTTTGCCCCTCATTGCCCCCACCTAAGGTTATCGATAGGGCATGGTCTTTGACTTCTACCGGATAATCTACGATCGCCAAGTATTCCCCTCTCAGCGTAGATACCCGTTCTGCCAGTTGCATGCCTTCAGCGCTTACCCAATGTGGCCCCTGACTTCTTTGGGCATCTCCAATCACCATCGTAAGATAGTAGGTTCCATCGGGTAGCTCATAATGCCACGTTCCTGGAGACAGATTAGGCACACTTTCAAATGTATCGAGCGTTTGGTCTATGGGGCTATTCCCCTCAGTTGCAGAAACAATCCGACTCCACCCATATCCCCGGCTGGAATCGAACACGCTGCCATCATCCTTTCGGTAACCCGGTGGAACCTCCGCATCAGATGGTTGAAAATTAACTTTAATAGGAAGAATGGGCTTGGGTTCTGGAGGAGAATCAAGGCTTTCTAAGGCAAAGGAGGCCGTCAGACCTTGGGAAGCCATTAAGGTGATCTGACAATTTCCAGTCCCGGCACAGATCTCGGTCCAACCTTTGAATGCGCTCCCTGCTTCAGCCGAAGGGGTAAGCGTCACGTTTGTCCCCTGCGGAAACTCAGCCGAACAGGTTCCGTTGGTGCAGTTGAGGCCTTGGGGGGAACTCACGACACTTCCCGATCCCTCGCCGGATAACGTCACACTCAAGGTGTGATTCGGGACCGGGGTGCTTGAGGTAAAAGCGGCACTCACCGTCATCGCAGTGGTGAGGGAAACCATACAAGTGCTAGAACCGGAACAGGCCCCTCCCCATCCAGAAAAGGTTTCCCCGGAATGAGGGTGGGCCGTAAGGGAAACGGATGTCCCTTCAGCAAAAGAGCCCGAACATACCTGATTAAAGCAGGTTACTCCACTAGGAGAACTGCTGACCGTCCCATTTCCGCTTAAAGAAACGGTGAGAACCTGATTCGAATCCGTACCGGTAATCGTTTTGGCGACCTCCGAAGCCGGCGAACTTTCATTGCCCGAAGTATCATAGGCAGTGACCGTGAAATAATGCGTTTTATTGCCCTCGAGATTGACAAATTGATAGGAAGTGGTATTACCCACACTGAGAGACCCCCCATATTGCCCGGGGGTGATCCCATGATACACTCGGTATCCTGCCAGATCTGATTCAGGATTGGGAGACCATTGGAGTGTGGCGGAATTGGTGGCTGCCTCTATGACCCCTGCGGGGACTAAAACCAGGCCACAAAGAAGAGAAAATCCTGCGAATACTTTTTTGGCTTTGGGACCAATGGTAACCCTGGACATGGGATGCCTCCTTTACTCACTTCCCTAAAAGGCCCCATTTCCCAGATCCCAGTTTTCCCTTTCTTCGGTAACCCGGCTGTCAGGAGTGACCTGACCCGTGGCTTTGCGTCCCCACCTCACGGTGGGTTTGCCTTTATCGAAAAGGGGCCTCAGTGAATGTACGTCACGAAATCATGGGTTGTCTCTAACTCCCCGATCACTATTCAACATCTGCTTAGAGGGGGCAACATTCTTTAGGACAGTAGGTTTTATCGGACCGTCCTTCTAAAGCTTTAGGCAGCCAAAAACAGACAGAATGTTGCGCCAATTTGTTAGTATTTTTTTTTAAATTCATTTCACTCTTCTCATTCAATGAGGTTGTGCTTTACTCATTTTTCTTCATGTCATTTGATACGACTTGTGCCCAGTTTCAGGGATGTTGTATCGCAGAAGTGGCCCCAATTCGTTTTAGACCTTCCCTTGCACAGGCTTCATCGAGTTGAGTACCTGGCGCCCCACCGACGCCAATCCCTCCTACCACTTCATTATTCATCACAATAGGAAACCCACCACCCAGAATAAGTATGCGTTCATTCATATCACGAAGTGCCTGTAGATTAGGAATTTTGGTGATGAGTTCCGCGAGTTCTTGGGTAGATCTTCGAATGCTCGCGGCCGTGTAAGCCTTTCGTGCACTACTATCTTGCGTGTGTGGCCCCGCCCCATCCTCCCGAAGAAGAACCTTCAGGTTACCTCCTCGGTCGACCACAGACACACTGACCTTATAACCGCCTTCTTCGCATTTCTGTAATGCCGCCACCGCGGCCTGTTTCGCCAGGGATAAGGGCAACACCGTTTCTTGAGGTAAAACGTCATTAGCCATGACGAACCCGGAGTAGGAATTCAAGAGCATCCCTATCAGGAAAGCTCCCATTTTCAGGTTGACGTGACATTGTTGAAAAAATCTTTGTGTACTCATTGATGGCGTCCTTTCATTGAAGGTAAGAGTTGAACTTTCCCTTTTGCCTATGAGACTGTTATTTGGTCCCCTGACATGATCATGCCTTACAAATCAAAACGGTACATCTACAACAAAAAATAGGAGCCCTTATTGAAGATGTCCTCATTCATTTCTTGTTGAAAATAATGGCCTTGCTATGCCTTTGTGGTTTTGAGAATTTCCGAAAAATTTTTCGGATGCTGGGAATCGGGATATCGCCAACATAAGGATGCTGCAACGAAAACCCATATGGTCAGGTAAAGATAAGAGCAGCACCTCGGCTTGGGAATTGGCAGAGAAATAAGAGAAGCTTACAGCAAGCAGGGAACCTTTAGGCAATTAAAATACATTTGAGAACTCAACTGATTCTGACGGGCATGGCTCCCTATTGTTATAAACGATCTCGCAGGCCTCGGAGAACGATGTCCCGATAGCTCACGATTCCTACGACTTTTCCTTCTCTAATGACAGGGGCTAGGGTCAGGCCAAAACGTTCAAAAAGGCGGGCGCAATACCGTATATCCATTTCCGGGGTAACAGAAACCACTGGTTTGCTCATGATTTCATACACATTGACTCGATCAGCCGCTTTGTCGGCTCCAAGGACTTTTTTGGCGATATCCGAGAGTAAGACGATCCCATATTCGTCGTCGGCATCATGTCGGTCGACTAATAAACACTCGGCATCCAGATGCTTGGCCTGCTTCAACGCATCGGCAATGGTTGCGATCTGCTTGACGAGGTCAAAATCGGACTTCATGACATCCTGTACTCGTACCAATTGCATGTGTTTCATAACTCCTCCTCCACGACATCTCGTAACGTTTCGACTTGGTGCGCGACACCGACAGCATCTTCTACATCAACCTGAAAAGCAATTCCGGTCCCTGGTTTGGTATCGAATTCCCCTACCGTAGCGATAGATTCGAGTATCTCCCGGCATAAATGCTCCTCGACTAAAAACAGCACCACATCCCGTTGTGTTTCCAAATTTAACCCTAAAAAGGTCTTTGGGGCCTTTAACCCTTCCCCGTGTGCACTGGTAATCACCGTGGCACCGGTGGCACCTTTTTCCCGGGCTGCATCCATGACAGAATTCGTTTTATCATCCTGAACAAAGGCACAAATTAATTTGAAATGCATGAGAAACCCTCCAGCAACTATATGATGCTACGACTTGGCCCACCATTCCGACACTTGTGCATAGGCCATAACGGTAATCATCGGAAATAGACTGGCGAATGCGATCAATCCAAACCCGTCGATTAAGGGATTTCTTCCAGGGACGGTACTGGCCAATCCCAACCCCAAAGCGGCGACCAAGGGGACCGTCACGGTTGAGGTGGTAACTCCGCCAGAATCATACGCTAAAGCAATAATCATTCTAGGAGCAAAGACCGTTTGAACGACCACGACCATGTACCCTGTCATAATATACCAATGTAACGGGGTCCCAGTAATAATGCGGTACGTCCCCAAGGCAATGCCGATAGCCACCCCTAAGGCCACCGCCGAACGGAGCCCCCAAACCCCAATGACGCCCCCGGAAACTTGATTAGCCTTGAGGGCCACCGCCAGTAGAGATGGTTCTGCAATGGTTGTCGCAAATCCAATCGCAAACGCAAACACATACACCCACAGGTAGTGGGTCCAATCCAAAGACGTTCCGAGAGTTGGTCCTCCTCCAAATCCAGCGATAAAGGACGGATCTGTCAGCTGTTGAGCCATGAGCTTTCCCAACGGAAATAACGCCAATTCCAACCCCTCAAGGAACAGTCCCAATCCTAGCAAGACATACAGAAACCCAAACAGCACTCGTTTCAAGTTGGGTATAGACTGACGAAGCACCATGAGTTGAAACCCAAAAATGATCGCCGCAATAGGCAACACATCCATGACGGTCGACAAAAGAGTTTCCTGCAAACTGAATCCCATTTATTTCCCCAACATTCCATAGGCCATGACAAAGATCATCGGCGTCAATGAAGCAAAGGCTATTAACCCAAATCCATCCGTCATCGGATTCCGTCCTCGAATCGAAGAAGCCAATCCCACTCCAAGGGCCGTGACCAGAGGAACCGTAATAGTCGAGGTGGTCACTCCTCCTGAATCATACGCAATACCGATTATTTCTGCAGGAGCAAACATCGTCATGATTACGACTCCAATATAGCCCCCTATGATCAAGTATTGGACTGGCCATCCCTTAAGAATTCGAAACACTCCCACGACAATGGCAAACCCGACAGACAATGCCACCGTTAGCCGCAATCCAAACGCGTAATCTTCTCGGGCCTGATCTGTTTCCTCGATCACTTTTCCGACTGCCGCCACTTTGGCAGCCTCATCAGCGACAGCGATTAATGCGGGTTCGGCGATCGTGGTCCCAAACCCTAACGCAAACGCGAAGATGAGCAACCAGGGCAAGCTGCCCTTTCGCGCAAAGGCATAGGCCATCGATTCTCCGATCGGGAAGAGGCCCATCTCAAGACCACGCACGAACAAGGTCAGTCCAATGAGGACCAGGAATGAACCAACCAAAATCTGAAAAACATTGGGAATGGGTTGCTGCAAGATAAAGAGCTGAAAAAACCCAATCACCAGGATGATCGGAAGAAGGTCAAAGAAGCTCCCTTGTAATGTTTTTAAAAACGACTGTGGCATACCGTCACTCGAAAATGTTCATGACCCCTACAGCCCATAAGAGCTTACAGAGGCACATTGACTTGAGAAGTCACCGACCTACAGTTTGCACGATATTCCTCGGAGGTCTATCTTTGATGATTGAACACGCTGAATACCGTGAATCCTCACGGAACCCACAGATCCATCTTCTCCCGAATCCATAACAATGTCTACATTTTTTTCCGGCAAGGAGTCTTGGCGAAAACCGGCGAGACCCTAAACAGAAATTCCGTCAGACCGCTATCTAGGGATTGAGAAGGAGGACTACCTTCTAAAACGACAATACGACTAACGAAGTTTACGGAGAGAGATCCTGGAACAACCAGGGGGCTTCTTTGGCTCGTCGGGATTCATAGGTCGTGATATCGTCTTCATGTTGAAGGGTGAGCCCAATCCCATCTAATCCTTGTAATAGGCAATCTCTCCGAAACGGATCGATAGAAAATGAAAATTGGTCCCCTTCGGGAAGAGACACGATTTGCGGCACGAGGTCCACGGTCAAAGAATATGTTTCATGAGAGGCCACACGATCGAAGATGAGTTGAATGGCATCCGAAGGTAACACGACAGGAAGAATCCCATTCTGAAAGCAGTTATTGTAGAAAATATCGGCAAAA
Organism: Nitrospirales bacterium; assembly: GCA_965223275.1. GTDB lineage: Bacteria > Nitrospirota > Nitrospiria > Nitrospirales > UBA8639 > Nitrospira_E. The sequence continues at coordinate 2,222,643 of OZ244992.1, read as the reverse complement.
CTCGGAGCCAAAATACAGCGGATACCAAAGTCTAGCAGAGCCCACGGAGCATGTTCCCGGGAAGACCCACACCCAAAGTTTTCACGGGTCACTAAAATCGGAGCGGCATGATACCGAGGTTGATTGGTAAAAAAATCGGGGTCTTCCGACCCATCAGCACGCTGTCGCCAATCAGCGAAGAGTCCTTCTTTCAACCCGGTTCGTGCGATAGTTTTGAGGTATTGCTTTGGGATGATTTGATCCGTATCGACATCGACCCGATTTAACGGGGCCACGATACCTGTCAGGGTGGTAAACGGTTCCATATCAATTTTTCCTTATGACAACAAAGTCATTACTTGAGCATGCTCATCCATTATCAATCGCTCACTTGACTGATCACGCCCATTCACGAATGTCCACAAAATGGCCGGCGACGGCAGCCGCAGCGGCCATGGCAGGGGACACTAAATGAGTTCGGCCGCCCTTCCCTTGCCGCCCCTCGAAATTCCGGTTACTGGTGGAAGCACAACGCTCCCCCGGCACTAACACATCAGCATTCATGGCCAAACACATGCTACAGCCGGGTTCCCGCCATTCAAAGCCCGCTTCCCGAAAGATCCGGTCTAAACCCTCCTGCTCGGCTTGTTGTTTCACTAATCCCGAACCCGGCACGACCATCGCCTGGACATTGTCAGCTACTCGCTTTCCCTTAACATATTTTGCCGCAACCCGAAGATCTTCGATCCGGGAATTCGTGCATGATCCGATAAAGACTCGATCCACGCGAATGTCAGCAATCGGAGTCCCTGGGGCAAGGTCCATATAGGTGAGAGCCCGCTCGGTCGCTAACCGGAGTTTTTCGTCTGCAATCGTTGATGGAGTAGGGACTCTTCCATTCACATCCGTCACCATTCCAGGGTTGGTGCCCCATGTCACCTGTGGAGGAATCTCTTCCCCTTTCAAGTGAACGGTTTTGTCAAATTGGGCACCCGAGTCGGAGGGAAGAGCGCGCCAGGCTTTGGTGGCCCGTTCAAGGATCTCTCCCTTGGGGCAAAGCGGTCGTCCTTGTAAATAGGCAAAGGTGGTTTCGTCAGGGCCCACGAGTCCTGCTCGTGCACCGGCTTCAATCGACATGTTACACAACGTCATTCGCCCTTCCATGGAAAAGTTCCGAATCACATTCCCCGAGTACTCCACCACATACCCGATGCCACCCCCAATACCGATTTCCCCGATAATGGCGAGAATCACATCCTTGGAGGAACAATAGTCCGGGAGTTCCCCATCTACCCGAATTTCCATGGTTTTGGGTTTTTTCTGGACAAGGCATTGAGTCGCTAACACATGTTCGACTTCTGAAGTCCCGATCCCGAAGGCTAAAGCCCCAAAGGCACCGTGGGTGGAGGTATGAGAGTCACCACACACAATCGTCATGCCCGGCAGGGTCAACCCCTGTTCAGGCCCGATGACATGAACAATCCCTTGTCGAATATCATTCATCCCATAGTAGGTTATGCCAGCCTCTTGACAGTTTTGGTCCAAGGTCGAAACCTGTAAAGCACTCATGGGATCGGCAATTCCTTCTGCCCGATCAGTGGTGGGGACATTATGATCGGGGACGGCCAAGGCTGCGGTAGGCCGCCGTGGCTTCCTTCCGGCCAACCGGAGCCCCTCAAAGGCCTGGGGTGACGTCACTTCATGAACCAAGTGTCGATCAATATACAGGAGGGTTGTTCCATCCGGTTCCTCCCGTACGACATGTTGATTCCAGATTTTCTCAAACAAGGTTTGATTTCCCATAAGGCCTTTCCTCTCTTAGATTTGAAGGGACACTATAATCCATCTATATTCTTACCTGGCAAGTGCCCCAAACGCTTTTTCTCAAAAAGGGTTTTACAGGAGACGTTTTTGTGGTCTTTTGTCGATTCTGATATACTTTTTTTACTAGGTCATCAAGGAGTAGTGTGCCAGATCCTCATGACGGCTTGCTGAGGACAAACGTATTCTCCAGGTAAATGATGACTCGCCAGCCCCCAAGCCAACCCATTGATGGCTAGTTCCTTTGTGAGTCGTATACGAGCCAAAACCCTAGGCGCTCTACCAATTAAACCTGTGGACTTGAGATTCACATAAATTTGAAATTGTGAAACACGCCGTTCGGTTTTCGGAAAGCCCGTGGTTCCCGGCTTTCCCCATCTTCACCAGCTGAAGCATATGGGAATTCTCAATCAATTATTCAGCTATTTTTCCCAGGACATGGCCATCGATCTGGGGACGGCCTCTACCTTGATCTATATCAAGGGTAAGGGGATTGTCCTGAACGAACCATCTGTGGTCACTCTTGAATCAAGCTCAAAAAATATCCTTGCCGTTGGGGAAGAAGCCAAACGCATGGTTGGCCGAATTCCAGGAAATTTACAGGCTATTCGTCCCTTGCGGGAAGGCGTGATCGCGGACTTTGACATGACCGAGCGGATGTTGCGGCATTTCATCCAAAAGGTCCATCAAGGGGGGACATTTATTCGTCCAAGAATTATCATTGGAATTCCGTCACGAATCACCCAAGTTGAGCAACGGGCCGTCAGGGAGTCAGCGGAACTCGCGGGTGCGAGAGAAGTGTATCTTATCGAAGAACCCGTCGCCGCAGCGATTGGGGCCGGCCTACCCATCACGGAACCCTCAGGAAACATGGTCGTGGATATCGGCGGTGGCACCACCGATATTGCAGTTATTTCTTTAGGTGGTATTGTCTATAGTGAATCCGTTCGCGTTGCAGGTGATCAAATTGATAGTGCCATCATCAACCATCTCAAACGAGAATATAGCCTGCTCATCGGGGAACACATGGCCGAACGCCTGAAAATGGAAATTGGATCGGCGCATCCCTTGCCTGAAAAAAAACAGATGGCGGTCAAGGGGCGAGATCTGGTCTCGGGAATTCCTCGTACTATTTTTATTGACGATACGGAAATCCGGCATGCCCTTGAAGATTGCGTGACGACAATCATCGGAGCCATACGAATGGCCCTGGAACATACACCTCCTGAATTGGCAGGAGACATCATTGACCGAGGGATAGTGTTGACCGGAGGAGGTTCTTTGCTTCAAGGCCTCGATGACCGACTTCGTGAAGAAACGTCACTTCCTATCGTGACCGTAGATGATCCTTTAACTTCAGTCGTCTATGGCGTCGGGAAGGCCCTCGAAGAAATCCATCTCCTGCAAAGCCTTTCCACACAGTCACACTTCACTATTTAGACGATTCACCTCCTATGCACCGTCCTGTGCAGACCTTATCCACCTTTTCGGGTGTCAGGCGAATTCTGATCATCTTGGGAATTCTCTTGTTAGCCCTAGTTCTCCTCTTACCTCGCGATTCCCAAGAATGGTTAGGACAATTTGGGAGCCCACTGGCTGGCGTTCTAGAAGTGCCTCTCCATTATTTGGCGTGGGTTCAAGATACCCTCGATCAGACTTGGGACCATTATGTAGCTGTTCAAGATGTTTGGGAGGAAAACCAGCGACTCAAACACGAAGTCGAACGATTGAAAGGGGAGCAGAATGCCCTTCGGGAACAAATCATCGTTTCTCAGCAATTTCACGAATTAACGGAATATCAATCCCAACTCCCCATGAGCACGATCTCCGCAAGAATTATCGGGAGAAATGCTTCCAACTGGTATCGGGCCGTCATCATCGATAGGGGGGGACACGATGGGCTACAGCCGGAAATGGGCGTCATCACCCCTTCAGGGGTTGTCGGGCGAGTGGTCACGGTCAACCCGACGACGGCCATTGTTCTCTTGTTGTCCGACCCCAATGTGGCCATTACCGGAATGCTCCAAAATACACGGGATGAGGGTATTATTCAGGGAACACCCCAAGGCAACATTCACATGAAATACCTCCCCCCCCTTTCTCCCGTCCAAACAGGTGATGTCGTGGTCACATCGGGGTTAACCGATGATTTTCCCCGTGGATTGCAGATCGGGAAAATTGAACGAGTCACCAAAGGGGCTACCGACCTGTTTCAAAGTGCGGAAATTGCTCCCGAAGTGGATTTCCTCAAATTAGAAGGGGTCCTGGTCATTACCTCCTTCGGCCCAACCCCACCACCGAGCCCTTCAGATGTCGGGGATGATCCCTCCTCCTAATCATTGCCCATTATGGTAATTGTCGTTCATATCTTCGTGTGTCTTATGGTCGTCTTGACTCAGGTAATTCTGGGGTCCTTTTTTTCTATTAAAGGCGTATACCCTGATTTCTGTCTCATCTTAGCGTGTCTGGTGGGTTTGTTAGGAGGCGAATACCGCGGGTTGGTCGTAGGCCTCACCGTCGGGTTCTTTCAAGATTTGCTGACACCAAATGGAGTTGGCTTAAACCTCATCCTCAAAGGATTAGCAGGAACGTTGGCAGGAGCCACCGTTCACACCATCTCAACGCTTACGGTCTCGGTCGTATTCGTGGTCACATTGGTATTATCGTGGGGGGCCGGATTTGCGTCATTACTCACCACCTATCAAGGGGTGACCATTTGGGACTTCCTCAATTTGTTTTTTTCATTCCTTCTCCCGCAAGGCTTGTATAACAGCCTTGGGGGTATAGCCATATATTGGACGATTAAAACATTCCGCCTTTTCCCATCTATGGTAAGATCTGAGCTGAGAGTCCCTTAGTACTCTCTGCAACTCTCAACGTCCATTTTTCCATTACAGATCACGAAGATGTTCGATACCACCCGCCGGGCTAACGATCTCGCCGAAATTCAAAATCGGCTGATTTTCATCAAGATCGGTCTGCTGATGATCCTGGTCCTCCTGGGTCTTCGACTCTGGCAATTGCAAATCAGGGATGGATTTCATTATCAAGAACTCGCCCGCGACAATCGAACCCGATCCATTGAACTGGTTCCCGCTCGCGGCTTGCTGTACGACCGGCATGGGGAACTCCTCGCGAATAATATTCCAAGCTTCCAGCTCTACATCTCCCATGAAGATGTTCAGGATCTGGATTCTTTACTGACCCAACTTCCGCAATACGTCCAAGTTGATCCGGAAACGATGACCGCTAAGCTATCTCAACGTCGACATGGACGGGTGAAAATAAAAGGAGGTCTCACACTCAAAGAAGCCGCTCTGATCGAATCCCATCGATCAGAATTGCCTGGAGTGGTGATTCAACCAGCTTATAAACGACATTATCCCCTTCAAGCTTCTGCCTCACATCTTATCGGGTACGTGGGGGAAATATCGGAAGCCCAGCTAGCCGAGGACGAATTTTCTGAACTCCAACCTGGAAGAATTATTGGCCAATCCGGGATCGAACGCACATTTGACGACCATCTTTTGGGAGAACTCGGTGCAAAAATAATCGAGGTAGATGCTTTGGGTTACGAAAAACGATCAATTTCCATTCACCCCCCCAAGGCAGGAGACGATTTATTCTTGACGATCGACATCCGCCTTCAACGGCTCGCCGAGGAGTTAATCGGAGAGGAATCCGGAGCCATCGTGGCGCTTGATCCGCGAAATGGCGATGTGCTGGTGTTGGCCAGTCGACCTGGCTTTGACCCAAACTTACTCTCGGCGGGCATTACCGCCAAAGCCTGGAATCAATTGCGTAAAGATAGTCGTCATCCTTTGACGAATCGGGCCATTCAGGGACAATATCCGCCAGGATCCACGTTTAAAATTGTGATGGCCGTCGCGTTGCTGGAAGATCAGGCCATGGGAGCGCATGATTCCTTGAATTGTCCGGGGACCTTCCCTTTTGGCAAGCGAGTGTTTCGTGATTGGAAACGGTGGGGCCATGGGACGGTTTCCTTGAATAAGGCTCTTGCAGAATCCTGTGATGTGTATTTTTACAAAGTCGGGAATAAGCTCGGCATCAACGCCATTGCCACCTACTCGAGGAAATTCGGTTTAGGGGAAAAAACTGGCATCCCCCTTCCTTCAGAACGTTCAGGGTTAGTGCCCTCTCCAGAATGGAAGCAACGTACGAGAGGAGAACCGTGGTATCCAGGAGAAACCATTTCCATTGCCATTGGACAGGGGTATTTATCAGTGACTCCCATTCAAATGGCTAAAGCCGTGGCAATCGTGGCCATGGATGGGCAAGTGGTCGAACCACGCCTCCTGAAAGGTGTCCGTCCTCGCCAGACCGGAAACCTGAACCCCCAACCCGTGCCGTCATTCCAACAATTACCATTCTCTCCAGAAACCTTTTCGGTGATCAAAGAGGGTCTAGCCGCAGTCGTCACAAGGGGTACCGCGAAGAAGGCTCAATCGGACCTTGTCCAGATTGCGGGGAAGACGGGAACCGCGCAGGTGGTTGGCATGAAACCTGATGGGGAAAAGAAAGAGGTCCCTAAGCAGTACCGAGACCACGCGTGGTTTGTCGCATTTGCACCGATTGAACAACCGCAGATTGCCATCGCAGTGGTCATGGAACATATGGGGCATGGCGGATCTGCGGCAGCACCACTGGCCAAAAGAATCATCGAGGCCTATATGGGAAGATCTGTCGGGTCAACGCAGAAAGTTTCTTAGCGCTTGCCGACCTAAAAAAATACGATTTCACCAATGTCTTTCATGAACGAAACCGTAAACCGCCGAGGCCTGGACACCTTTGATTGGTGTTTTTTGGGAGTCATCCTAGCTATCGTTTCCTTGGGAATCTTATCGATTTACAGTGTTACAAACGTGGGTGCGAAAACCGCTTTTCCAGTCTATATGAAACAGATGACATGGACCTTCGTGGGAACCCTCGCCTTTCTTATCGCTGCAGGGGTCGATTATCACAAACTGGCCAGGTATTCATATATCTTGTATGGGATCGGCTTGGTCCTTTTGCTCTTGGTCTTTGTGGTGGGTAAGACGAGCCGGGGCTCTCAACGGTGGATCCCAATGGGGCCCTTTATGGTTCAACCTTCAGAATTCATCAAAATCCCGCTCATTCTGGTCCTGGCGGCTTATTACGGAGCCAGTCATCGCCAAGGATGGCTGCGACGAATCGTGATCCCAGCATTGATCGTTTTACCAGGATTTATCTGTATTCTCCAACAACCGGATTTAGGAAGCAGTTTGGGATTTTTGTCGATTTTCCTGATTGTCATCCTCACGGTCGGCATGAAATCTAAAGCCTTTGGACTGATAATTTTAGCTTCCCTCATGCTTTTCCCATTTGCCTGGGGCGGCGTGTGGGGTTCATTGCATGAATACCAACAGGATCGAATCCTGAGTTTTGTCGACCCTTCTTCCGATCCAGGGGGGAAGGGGTATCACGGACTGCAATCCCGTATTGCCATCGGATCAGGTCAAGTCCTGGGCAAAGGCCTCCATGGTGGCACTCAGACCCAGTTCAAGTTTCTTCCTGAGGGACATACGGATTTCGTATTTTCGGTATTTGCGGAAGAATGGGGGTTCTTGGGTTCACTTTTGTTGTTGTCCCTCTATGTGTCGTTATTTTTAATGGGATTGGAAATCGCTCTAAAAGCCAAGGATGTCGCGGGATCTCTCATTGCCGTCGGAGTGGTGGCTATGCTCGGATTCGGCGTGGTAGTCAATATTGCTATGACATCAGGTTTAGCGCCTATCGTAGGGATTCCGCTCCCACTCATGAGTTACGGAGGAAGTGCGATGGTCGTGAATTTAACCGCATTGGGTCTTCTGTTCAACGTGAAAAGAAGACGACTTTCCCTTCTTTAGGTATAATTTGACGGTAAGGTAAGAAACGATAGTCAGGAAACCGGAAAAAATCGACAGATTCGAATTCAATCAGAATTGAAAACCTATGGAACCGACATCCACCGGACAGACCTATACACAAGCGAAATGGGTTATCGGAATGAGACTGAGACTGAAGAGGAGATATTCCTTCTCTTCTTATCCTCCCAGAGGATACCAAGTTCTCTCACTCTAATACCGAAGGCCTGAAGGAGAATAACATGGGCGTTGAGATTGCCATTAGTGTGGCTCGGGAAGAGACACGAGTCGCGGTTCTGGAAAATCGGGTCGTGACGGAACTGTATGTGGATCGACCCAGGAAGAAAGATTTTGTCGGGGATATTTATAAGGGCAAAGTCATCAAGGTCCTCCCGGGGATGCAAGCAGCCTTCGTGGATATCGGTTTGGACCGCGCAGCGTTTATGCATGTCTCAGACCTCTCAGTCGGAACGGAGCCTGGGGATACTTTAGTCGATAGTGACGATGATGAACGCATTACGGATATGCCCAGACCACGCCGGCAAACCGCTCGTCCGATCGAAAGCTTGCTGACGGAAGGCCAAGAACTCCTCGTACAAATTTCCAAGGGCCCCATCGGAACGAAAGGCCCCCGTATTACCACCTATGTTTCCCTGCCTGGACGATTTTTAGTCCTAATGCCCAACGTGGATCATATTGGTGTTTCACGGAGAATCACCCATGAGGAAGAACGCCATCGTCTTAAGGAACTCATGCGTCGAATCCGTCAACCAGAATATGGCTATATCGTGCGAACCGTCTGTGAAGGCGTGCCTGAAGAGGATCTGTTATCCGACGTCAAATTTCTTTCTGCACTTTGGGAGGATATCCTCAAGGCTTCAGATCAAGGCACAGCCCCCTCGCTGCTCCATACCGACTTGTCTCTCCCGCTTCGGGTCGTACGTGATTTGTTCACCAAACGGGTCGATCGCTTATTGATCGATGCCAAAACGGGATATGACGAAGTCAAGGAGTTTGTGAAACGGTACCTTCCTGAGCAAACCTCTCGAGTCCATTTTTACGATAAGAAACAGGAGGGCCTATTCGATCATTTGGGCATTGAGTTAGAAATTACCCGAGCCCTGAGTCGAAAAGTTTGGCTCAAATCAGGGGGCCATATCGTCATCGATCATACGGAGGCCATGACCGTCGTCGACGTGAATACCGGACGGTTTGTCGGCAAACGGGATCAGGAAGAAACCATCCTCAAAAACAACCTAGAGGCGGCGAAAGAAATCGGGTACCAGATCAAACTCCGGGGGATTGGGGGAATCATCATCATCGATTACATCGATATGGAACGGGAACGTAATAGAGAAAAAGTTTACCAGGCGACCTTAGACGCCTTGGCCGGGGATAAAGCCCAAACTCGCATTTCTCGAATCTCCGACCTTGGACTCATTGAAATCTCCCGGGAACGGGTTCGAGAGGATTTGCTACGGACCCTTTCTGAAATTTGCGGAGATTGTGAAGGAAGGGGATATACCAAATCCACCATGACCATCGCGTATGAAATCTTTCGAGATATCCGACGAATCGGAGCCGGGCGTACCCATCACCAACGCATCGTGGTTGGTGCCAATCCAAAGGTCATTGATTTACTCTTCGATTCGGAGCATGGCAGTATCGAGCAATTGGAACAAGAAGTCCAACATGACATATTCTTCAAGGCCGACCCCCTCCTTCACCTGGAACAGTACGATATTGTGGTGGTGGGAAAGGTTCCACAAAGGACTGAATCCCGCACTGCTTCGTAATCTCCACAGATGTCCCAAACATCCGACCTTCAGGAATGGTTGGAACTACGAGCCGTAAAGGGCCTTGGTCCCACAATCTTTGCTCGGTTGCTCGCCCGCTTCGGCTCTCCTTCCCGCATACGCCAGACCAGTCAAGCCAGCCTTATGAGAGATGGGGGCATTTCCAAAAATCTGGCATTCGCCATCCATCAACCTTCAACGTTAGAAGTGCAAACCCACATACAAAATGAACTCCAGGCAGTGAAGGAGGGGCAACTGAAGATCATAACCCTATCAGATCCGACATACCCCAATCGCTTAAAAACCCTCCCTGACCCCCCACCGCTGCTCTACATGAAGGGGTCCCTTCTGCAGTCCGATGATCATGCACTGGCCATGGTCGGCGCCCGCAACAGTTCGGTGGCGGCCCGAGAGGTCACTCGACGGCTCAGTGGAGATCTTGCCGCACTGGGTTTTACCATCATTAGTGGACTAGCCCGGGGGATCGATGCCAGCGCCCATGAGGGTGCCCTGACAGTTACTGGAGGGAGGACGATAGCCGTATTGGGATGTGGTATCGATCGTATCTATCCCCCGGAACACAAAGGGCTTTCCCGGCGAGTATCCACTCACGGAGCTCTTATATCCGAGTTTTCTATGGGAACGCCCCCGCATTCTTTTCATTTTCCCCAACGGAATCGCCTGATCAGTGGGTTGAGCCTAGGGGTCATCATTTCACAAGCCACCCTAAAAAGCGGATCATTAATCACAGCCCGCCTTGCCTTGGAACAAAACCGGGAGGTGTTTGCTATCCCAGGCCCCATTACCGACCCCCGAAGTCAAGGCCCCCATGCTTTGATTAAACAAGGGGCAAAATTAGTTGAAGAAACAACGGATGTTGTGGAAGAAATTCTACCTATGTTAGAACCAAGCTTCCGGAAACGGTGGGACATATCACACACTTCCCCATCGGATCATGTAGACAACATCAGGTTAGGAACTGAGGAAAAACAGGTGTTTAACCTGATTACCTCCGATCCGGTTAGCTTGGATAATGTAATCTCTCAAGGCCCATTTTCACCCTCGGAAGTCATGAGTATCCTCTTGTCTTTGGAGATTAAAGGCCTTATAAAACAAATAACGGGCCTTCAATATATTCGAACGGGTGTCCGATAAGACCCCACAACTCTTGAATTTCTAAGGACCTTTCATACTCATACTCTTAAGCGAACACGAACATGGCTAAATCTCTCGTCATCGTTGAGTCCCCGGCAAAAGCCAAAACCCTGTCAAAATACTTAGGAAGAAACTATCAGGTGATGGCATCAGTCGGTCACCTCAAAGATCTTCCGAAGAGCAAACTGGGAATCGACCTTGACCATGACTTCGAACCCCACTACATCGTCATTCGCGGAAAAAGCAAAATTCTGAAAGAAATTAAATCCAAAGCCAAAAAAGCTAAAGACATCTTCCTTGCCGCTGACCCCGACCGAGAAGGGGAAGCGATTGCCTGGCATATTGCCGAGGAATTAAATGGCAATGGGCAACATGTCCATCGAGTGCTCTTGAATGAAATTACGGAAAAAGCCGTTAAGCAGGCCCTGAAAACCCCAAGCACCATCGACATGAGAAAAGTCAATGCCCAACAGGCCCGCCGAGTCCTCGATCGACTCGTGGGATACCTATTGAGCCCATTATTATGGAAGAAAATTCGTCGTGGACTGAGTGCCGGCCGGGTTCAATCCGTGGCTGTTCGCGTGATTTGCGAGCGGGAAGCTGAACGAGAGGCTTTTCAGCCCGAAGAATTTTGGACCATTACGGCCAATCTCTCTGGACAGAACCCACCGACCTTTCAGGCCAAACTCCATGAAATTGACGGGGAGCGAGTCACCATCCGAACGGAAGCTGAGGCTCAAGAGGTTCTTGATACTCTCCAAGGAGCTGCGTTTGCCGTCTCACAGATCGATCAAAAAGAAAAACGTCGAAGTCCCTCACCTCCCTTTATCACGAGCCGACTTCAACAGGACAGCGCGAGAAAACTGCGTTTTCCGGCAAAGAAAACCATGATGTTAGCTCAGCGTTTGTACGAGGGAATCGAAATCGGGCAGGAAGGTCAGGTGGGTTTAATCACCTACATGCGAACGGATTCTACCAGAATTTCAACCGAGGCCCTGGACGAAGTTCGGGGGTTCATCCAAGACACCTACGGGGCACCCTATCTTCCCGATAAACCTAACGCCTACAAAACCCAAAAGGCTGCGCAAGAAGCCCATGAAGCCATTCGTCCAACATCCGTCAAACGAGACCCGGAGAGTTTACGGCCCTTTCTCGAGCCCGATCTTTACAAGCTGTATAAATTAATCTGGAATCGCACCGTCGCCTCCCAAATGACTCGGGGCCTCGACTTGGTCACCCAAGTCGATATCAAAGCGAACCGGTACACATTCCGTGCCAGTGGAACCGTCGAAAAATTCGATGGATACCGTCGCGTGTACCGAGAAGAAACCGAACAAGCCGGAGCCACCAGCGTAGGAGAAACCGATTCCGCAGAAGATCTGACGCTTCCTGAACTTTCCGTCGGAGATACCCTTTCTTTGGTAGAGCAAGAGGATAACGGGATCGTTTCCAAACAACACTTCACCCAACCTCCTCCTCGATACAATGAGGCCCTCCTGATTCGAGAAATGGAAGAAAAGGGCATCGGTCGGCCTTCAACGTATGCCTCTATTATTTCCACGATTCAGGACCGCCATTACGTAGAAAAAGAAGAAGCCCGGCTTCGTCCCACTGAATTGGGTCGCATGGTCAACGAACGGCTTGTCAACCACTTTCCTCATGTCTTTGACATTGAATTCACGGCGAAAATGGAGAATGAATTGGATGGCATCGAGGAAGGCGATAAAAATTGGGTGACGGCCGTGAAGGATTTCTACGTTCCGTTTATAAAAGACCTCGAGACCGCAGAAGAACATATGGAAGATCTCAAAGGGAAGGAAGAGCCCACGGAAATTCCTTGTGAGAAATGCGGGAAACAGATGGTCATCAAATGGGGACGCCATGGGCATTTCCTCGCCTGCCCGGGCTACCCGGAATGCAAAAATACGAAGCAATTCACCAAGGATGAAACAGGAGCGATTCAGGTTGTCGAAGCTCAGATTGAGAGCACCGACGAAGTGTGTGAAAAATGTAGTAGTCCGATGATCGTCAAACGCGGTCGATTCGGAAACTTCCTGGCCTGTTCGCAGTACCCAGATTGCAAAACGACCAAGCCGTTAAAATTAGGGGTGAAATGCCCAACTGAGGGATGCGAGGGAGATCTGGTGCAAAAACGAACGAAGCGCGGACGAACGTTTTACTCCTGCAGTAAATATCCCAACTGCACCTTCGCCCTTTGGGACCGACCGGTGAATCGGCCTTGCCCCAAATGCCAAGCGCCATTTTTGGTGGAAAAATACCGAAAGCAGACAGGCAATAAAACCTTATGCCATAACCAAGAATGTGGGTATGAAGAAGTGGAGGAAAATGCCTCCCTGGAAACCGCTTAAGACCCGACGGCCGGCTTCACGCCTTTCTGCTGCTCAAAGACTTTAATGGGCTCTCCGATTCCCTGAATCACTTCCTCAGTCACCATGACCTCCTTGATTTCGGTCTGGGAGGGAACTTCGTACATCACATTCAGCATCACGGTCTCAAGGATCGCTCGCAATCCTCGAGCCCCGGTTTTTTGCCGATACGCCTTTCGAGCGATCGCCATCAACGCGCCATCCGTAAACTTGAGTTTAACTTGATCCAGGAGCAGCAGTTTTTGATACTGCTTTACGAGGGCATTCTTCGGTTCAGTCAGAATCCGCACCAAGGCTGATTCGTCCAATTCGTCTAGAGTGGCCATGACCGGCAACCGACCGACAAATTCCGGGATGAGACCATAGTGAAGCAGATCCTCCGGCTCGACTTTCGAGAACAAATCTCCGATCTGTTGTTCACTCCGAACATGCACATCAGCCCCAAATCCCATGCGCTTCTGATTCAAGCGTCGTTCAATGATGGCATCCAAGCCCACGAACGCCCCGCCACAAATAAAGAGAATATTCGTGGTATTGACCTGAATGAATTCCTGATGAGGGTGCTTGCGGCCGCCTTGGGGAGGGACATTGGCAACGGTTCCCTCGATGAGCTTTAAGAGAGCCTGTTGCACCCCCTCTCCAGAAACATCTCGGGTGATAGAAGGCCCATCGGCCTTCCTGGTGATTTTATCGATCTCATCGATATACACGATACCCCGCTCGGCCCGTTCAACCTCATAATCTGCGGCCTGAAGGAGTTTCAGAATGATGTTCTCCACATCCTCACCGACGTACCCCGCTTCAGTGAGGGTCGTGGCATCCGCGATGGTAAAGGGGACATCCAAGTATTGGGCGAGGGTTTGGGCGAAGAGTGTTTTCCCGGTCCCCGTCGGGCCAACGATTAAAATATTTCCTTTCTGCAATTCCACATCGCCTATCTCGTTGGCTGCGATCCGTTTATAGTGGTTATACACGGCGACCGACAGCACTTTTTTCGCGCGATCTTGCCCGATAATGTACTGATTGAGATGCTGATGAATGTCGGCAGGCTTACAGAGCTTGGATGAGATTTCCTCGCGAGTCTCCTGCCAATCTTCCGAAATAATCTCGTTACACAGCCCCACGCATTCGTCGCAAATATACACGGTGGGTCCCGCGATCAACTTCCGCACTTGATCGCGGTTTTTCCCGCAAAACGAACAACGCAGGTTGGCATCGGTTTTGGCTTGTCTGGCCATGTATGCCTCTCCTTAAGATTTGTCCTTTGAGCCAGAAGTTGAACCGTTACTCTCCCCGGTTTCTTGACTTCGAACGATGACTTCATCGATCAAGCCATAGGCTTTGGCTTCTTCACCGGACATAAAATAATCGCGTTCAGTATCTTGTTCGATTCGTTCCAAAGGCTGTCCGGAATGCTGGGACATGATGTGATTCAAGCGCTCTCGGATCTTCAAGATCTCTTTGGCGTGGATGTCGATTTCGGTGGCCTGCCCTTGGAACCCTCCCATGGGTTGATGAATCATCACCCGAGCATTCGGAAGCACAAATCGTTTGCCTTTCGTCCCCGCGGTTAACAACAACGCCCCCATACTGGCAGCCTGCCCCAAGCAAATGGTGGTAATGGGAGATTTTACGTACTGCATCGTATCGTAAATGCCCAAGCCTGCCGTCACACTTCCACCTGGAGAATTGACGTAAAGATGAATATCCTTTTCCGGGTCTTCGGCTTCGAGAAACAACATTTGTGCGATCACGACATTGGCAAACACGTCGTCAATAGGAGCGCCTAAAAAGATAATCCGGTCTTTTAACAGACGGGAATAGATATCATACGCCCGTTCACCACGATTCGTTTGTTCAATCACCATCGGAATGAGCATTCCTGCGGACCTCCTCGTTTAAATATCCTTCGAAATTGGGGACAACCAACACTTCAGGCTTTCTTAGTATGGAGGGTACCATCCCCCACGAAAATCAGCCCTGAATCACAGCCTGTTGGTACACAAATTGTAAGGCTTTTTCAGCCTTCATGCGTTCACGAAATTCTTCCTGAGAGCCTGCGCCCCCACTTTCAATCATCTTTTGAATCTCCGGAACGGGTAACTTCAATGATTGGGCCAGTCGCTGAATTTCGGCTTCAACTTCCTCCTCCCCGATTTCCAGCCCTTCCTTCGCGGCGATCTCATCTAAAATTAAACTGAGTTTCACTCGCCGTTTCGCTTCAGGTTGGAGCTCTCCCTGCAACCGCTTGGCTTCTTCCTGAAGGCGAAGGGGTTCCTCAAGATCATCCTCTTTATGAGAATGCCTATGCTCCTTCATGATTTTCTGTCGAACCAAGGATTGGAGTTCTCGCTCAACCAAAACTTCAGGGATATCAAAGTGATGCATCTGAACTAATCGGTCAATAATCTGGTCTTTATACCCCTCTTCCACATCTTGCTTCAGGAGGGTTTCCAATTGAGATCGAATGGTGGTTTTGAGACTTTCTAACGACTCGTAGTCACCGCAATCCTTCGCGAATTCATCATCCAGATCGGGAAGCTTTTGTTCTTTTACCCCTTCAACCGTGATGCGAATCACCAACGTTTTTCCGGCCAGATTGGCGTCAGGGTGGTTGTCCGGGTAGGGTTGGGGAACCTCTAGTGTTTCTCCAGCCTGTTTACCCAGGAGATGTTCATCTAAATCCACACCCAGAATCGGAGTCTGAGATCCGACCTTGTGAAGATGCCCTTTCTTTTGTGTCCCTTCCACAGGTTGCCCATCCACAAACCCTTCGAGAGTCAAGACCGCATACAGTCCATCACCTATGGGGGTTCCGTCCGGTGCGACATCGATTTGGGCATGTTGCTCGCGTAGGGCTTGCAGGGCCGAGTCCATCTGCTCATCGGTGACCGTGCGATCATCCTTCTTAAGAGAAATGGGGTTAGGTGGTCGATAATCCCCGAGTGTGATCGTCGGTTTGATCTCCACCGTCGCCGTAAAGGTAAATGACGTATCGGGCTTCACTTTCATCCGTTCTAACGGTGGAATATCAACGACCACCGGAACGACACCGGCCTCTTTGACAGCACGTTGGTAATAATCCGGAACCAGGCGTTGCACCACATCTTGTTCCACCAGTTGAGAATAGCGTTTTTCCAATAACGCAACCGGGGCCTTGCCTGGTCTGAACCCAGGAATACTGACTTGCCGTTTTAATTGCGCATAGACTTTCTGGAACTCATTCTTGACGGCATCTTCAGGGACTTCAATTTTTAGGGCTCGTTTAACGGGGCCCAATTCGGTCATTTCGAGTTTCATGGGACAATAAATCCTTGAATAATTTCTCCCCTTGAGACTACGGAGATAAAATAATGTGAATAGAAAAATGGTGCGAGAGGGGGGACTTGAACCCCCACGGTTGCCCACGAGATCCTAAGTCTCGCGCGTCTGCCAGTTCCGCCACTCTCGCCTGTCTTTGCGTTCATGTCAATACGGACATTGCTCCCTTGACTCCGAGACCGGGTCAGGGAACTTGCCAATGATTTCCTCAAACCTCTTCATTATAAAAGGTCTTTCAGGTACAGGCCATCCCTACGTAAAATCCTGAAAAATGCACACTTTTCAGGCAATGAACCCCAGCAATCCGTGGATACCAGCCGCCTTCTCCCACCTGCCCCCTCAAAACCGGTTGGCTCTTGATAGGCGAGAGAGAGTGGGGTAAGGTACCACCATGAACCTGAAGCACCTCTACTTAGATATTTATCAAAAATTTCTGGAAAAGAAAGACTCTCATGAAGGGTACGACTTCCAGGATTCGCCAACAGGATCGCTGACGCCTCCAACCCCGACATTTGCTGAAAAATTAAAATGGTGGACCCTTAACCGACCCAGTCGTCTGAAAACTATCCGGCAAGATCGAGATCAACGGCAACAGGCCATCATCAACCTCCAATCCCCACCTTCTTCGAAATAACCACGATTTCGGAGGGTTGTTCTCTCCCAATGCAGGGTCTCTTCAAGGCAACCGCTCAATTATACCACCAATCTCTCCTGGCAACGCTTACCTCATTTACTCGATGCTGGATTCTGATCCCCGTCGTGATTGGGTTAGCCCTGGCCTTACTCCTATCAAGTGCCATCGTCGCCCCTTTGGGGATGCTCGGGGGATTCCTTCTTGGAGCACTCAATGCCCTTATCATCGGAGCCACGCTGAGCCTGACGGAACAGGCCGTTTTAGGCGCACGTCGACTTCAGTGGAAGGACATTCCAGCTAGCTTCGGGCAATACTTCTGGGATGTCATCTCTGTTGGATTCATGGTGTGGTTTCCGCTCATGTTCCTGGAGATGGGCCTTCAGATGAACCCCTACCAACCTCTGATCATAACCGCCGTATTTTTCTTAATCTTTGTGTTGTTGAATCCGGTCCCTGAAGTGATCTACCAAAGTCGAAGCGGATCCGCGTTTGATGTGGTCCGGGAAAGTTATGATTTTGTCTTAGAGAATTGGGTGGAGTGGTTTTTACCCTTTGCGATCCTGTTTGCGCCTTTTGGTTTGACATTTTTCTTTCAAATTTCCGCCCAAGCCGGACGCCGCGGTGGATTAGACTTTTGGAGCCTGTTGACCCTCCCATTCACCGTCATAACAGAATGGTTATCACTCTTGGGCATGTCTCCCGAATCCTCCTTTTTTCTGGTCTTCGCTCTGACTCCGGTTTTCTCGGTCTTCATGCTTTTTTTTCGTGGGCACCTCTTTGCCAATCTGCATAAAACCTCCAGGCGCCAGCGTATGTTTCAGTCCCGATCGTTTTGAGACGAACCCCAATGCACAAAGAATGGCCGTGATCCATACTTAGGGCTTTCCATTCCCTTGTCGGCTCTCTACCCTCATGGTAAGATGATCTCCCTTCACACAAAGAATGATCAAGGTAGGGCCTTACCTTTGGAAACTCCCTAAAGACGGCGGACGATTACCCCCGTAGAGGATGCGGCCCTCCCAGGAACCAGATACTTGCGGAGAGGTGCGAGAGTGGCCGAATCGGCGTGACTGGAAATCACGTGTGCCGGCAACGGTACCGTGGGTTCGAATCCCACCCTCTCCGCCATAGACGGAAGGTGGGGGGCAAAGGGACTCCGATTCCAACAGTTTCACACCTCACCAAGGGTGGGAGTCGAACAAAGGACATAATGACTTTAAGAAAACCTACATATTTTGTCTCTCAGAAAGAGGTACTCGAGGGTTCCAACGAAGGCCCGAAAGCCTGACCAGATTTTTGATTAGGGGCTGGGCCCTGTGCAACAGAATCCTGCGAACCCCGCCAGGTCCGGAAGGAAGCAACGGTAAGTAGGCTAGTCTGTGTGCCGCAGGATTACCTGGCCCCGACTTCTTGGTCCGGTGGGTAAGGCATGAGCCCAAGTCGTTCTAAATATTCATCTCAACTCCACCCGGAAAAGGCATTCCAAGCCATCCGATCTTCCTGAGTCAGAAGAATGGAATTTCAAGTCTCCGCCCGCAAGTATCGTCCTACCTCATTTGAAGAGGTGCTTGGACAGCCACATGTGGTCCAAACGCTGATCAACGCCATTTCCCGGAATCGCGTGGCCCATGCCTATGTGTTTTCCGGAATGCGAGGAGTCGGAAAAACCACTGTCGCCAGGATATTCGCGAAAGCCCTCAATTGCGAACAAGGACCCACGAGTCAACCCTGTGGAGACTGTGCCAGTTGTGTCGAGATTGCTCGAGGGAATTCGGTCGATGTGATTGAAATTGACGGAGCATCCAATACCGGAGTGGACGATGTGCGGGAATTGCGAGAAAACATTAAATTTTCCCCGTTCCATGGTACGTACCGGGTGTACATCATTGACGAAGTCCATATGCTCTCCAATTCGGCATTCAATGCGCTGCTGAAAACACTCGAAGAACCTCCTGATCATTCGGTCTTTATATTTGCCACGACCGAAGTCCATAAAATCCCAGCTACGATTCTTTCCCGATGCCAACATTTTACCTTCAGACGAATATCCAGATTAGAAATCATCCAGCAACTTCGCCAAGTGGCGACAAAGGTTGGAGTCCAAGTTGAAGATCGAAGCCTCTCGGCTCTGGCCAGAGCGAGCGAAGGAAGTATGCGAGACGCCTTGAGTCTTCTCGACCAAGCCGTATCGTTCGGGGGAGAGCAATTACACCACGAAGATTTGGAGATTCTCATCGGTTCGGTTCCCGACGAACTCGTCCGACGAATGGTCGAAGCCATTTTAGAGAATCAGGCTTCACAAGCCATGTCACTGGTAGGCGAGTTAATCGATCAAGGATATGATATCCGCGTATTTTGCCGGGAAATTTTGGAACGTATTCGGAATCTGCTCATTGCTTCCGTGGTGCCTTCCCGACAAGAAGTTCAAAACCTGCTCGAATTAGGGGAAGAAGAGGTTGATCAAACCATAGAACAGGCCAAGCGATTATCCGAGTCGTACCTACAGGCACTGTTTTCGGTGTTCTCAAGAACAGATGACAGCCTCAGGGGGAGCACCCATCCAAGATTTCTTCTGGAAGCCGCAGCTGTTCGGGCAGCACTTCTTGACCAAACGGAACCCCATTCCCAGGAAAAGCCAAATCAGATCCCGAGCCAACAGACGCACCCCTCATCTCCACCCAGACCGACGACAGCCAAGCCCCCTTCAAGGATCGCTTCAGGAGGGGTTCCTCCAACTTCCAAGCAGACTCCCGAAAAACCCTTGAAGACAAGTAAACCCCAAGGACAGGTTTCCCTGAGGAAAAACCCTTCACGCGCAGCGTCGGCCCCAACTTCTCCTCCCGCTCCCACCCCAACCCGGGACTCTTTTCCCAGAAAATCTGCTCCAAGCGGAGGAGATCCACCAGAACCACCTGCAAGCGAGAACACGCCTTCTCCTCACGCCCCAAAATCGGTAAACTGGGAATTAGTCGTGGAAAAAGTGATTCATGAACATCCCAATATCGGCAGCTTCCTGGAAAAAGGAAGCGTGATGAGCCTCGAAGCCAATCAGGTAGTCCTGGGGTATCCCAAGAAAGATTCCATCGCTCGATGGCGTACCGATAAACCGGAAAACCGAGCCCGTATCGCCAAAATTTGTACTGAATTGGCCGGGCGACCCATGAAAATTCAGATCATTGAATTACAAGATCATCAACGTCGTCCCCCATCCATCGGGGAACTTCGAGCAAAAAGAACCCAAGACGACAATCAAGATCTCCTCGAAACAGTCAAGAGTCACCCCTTGGTCAAACAAGCGGTTGAGTTATTCGGAGGAACAGTGGGGAGCGCTCAGAGGGTCGCTGAAAAAAAGGAGGAAGGCTAGTGTCGAAAAATCCGTTTGCCAATATGGGCAATATCTTGAAACAAGCCCAAGCTATGCAAGAAAAGATGGGAAAGCTGCAAGAAGAGGCTGCAGCCAAAACCGTGGAAGCGACAGCAGGTGGGGGGATGGTCACGGTTCAGGCCAATGGAGCCATGCAGATTCTCAAAGTCAGTATCGATCCTGAGGTCCTGAAATCCGGCGACAATGAGATGATTCAGGACTTATTGGTCGCCGCGACGAATGAAGCTCTCCGGAAAGCCAAGGATCTCATGGCCGAGGAGATGAAATCCCTGACGGGAGGAATGGGCATTCCTGGCATGTTTTAATCCGAGAGATCTTATGGAAAACCCCACTCCGCAAAAATCTCCCGGAATCAATGGCCAAACTCAGGGTCTGGTGGCCCGCTTAAGCCGGGAACTCGTCCGACTTCCAGGAATCGGACAAAAAACCGCACAACGATTGGCGTTTCATCTGATGAAGGCGGATAAGGAAGAAGCATTGCGTCTATCTGATGCCATTCGTGAAGTGAAGGAAAAAGTTTCTTTCTGTTCCCAATGTCGGAATATTGCCGAGGGCAACCTATGCGAAATTTGTCAGGACCCCAAACGGGATCGATCAACGATCCTCGTCGTTGAAGAACCAAGCACACTCCATGCTATCGAGCAAAGCCGTGCGTTTCGCGGTCTGTACCACGTCCTCTATGGAGCCCTTTCTCCTTTAGAAGGTGTGGGGCCGGCAGATATTCGAACGCATGAATTGGAAAATCGGGTCAAGGAGGAAGAATGTCACGAAGTGATCGTGGCCACCAACCCAACGATTGAAGGAGAAGCCACCGCGATCTATCTCACGAAGCGTCTCAAGCCTTTAGGGGTCAAGGTATCCCGTATCGCGTATGGCATACCGGTTGGAATGGATATCGAGTATGCCGACGAAGTCACATTGCTGAAATCCATCGAAGGGCGAAGGGATTTAGGATAACCCGTTTACTTAGTTATTTTTTCGAGGAAGCCCGTCTCTCGATCAATTCGACGTCCTCCCCGAATATCCCCAACCAACCAGCCACACGGCGAATTTCTTCTTTCCACTCTTTTTCATTTTCCCTAGTCCCACGGACATCCCTCACCAATTGCCGAACAGCCGATTGGGCTTTTTCCAAAGGAAAAGCATCGGCAAACAATTTAGGAATGGTAAACCCCTGAGAGAGTCGAATCAGGTTATCCTTTTCCAAAGCCGTGAGATTCAAATCCCGAAGGGCCGAGCGGAGCCGATGAAAATGAGGATCGGAAATTCGGTCGATGGCACAGGCTAATAACCCACCAAGATTATAGCGATCAGTGCTGGTTAATTCTCCGGAACTAGAGGATGCCTGTGGTGATGATGATTTTCCCGCTGTGCGATTTTTCGTACCCCTCTTAGAAGCTGGGGCTGAGATCTTTTTTACGGAACGTTTTTTCCTGACTGGACCTTTTCGACTTGAAGTTTTTGAGGGTTTCCTTGATGAGATGGTCGCACTTTTTGATTTGGACTGAGATGCCTTTCGCTGAGTACTGACTTTTTTCTTCCCCACCTTTTTGGCCGTGCTGGTCTTTTTCTTTGAGGGTTTTTTCGAAGAGGCTACTTTCTTTCGCGGTGTCTTCTTTTGTGAAACCTGACCTTTCCTCGATGACGCCTTTTTCTTACTAGGTTTTTTGCTCTTCTTTACCTGGCCCTTTTTTGAGGAGCTACTCTTGGGTTTTTGAGATTTCTTACTCGCCCCTTTTGAGGCAGATTTCTTTTTAGCCATGAGTCTTCCTTTCAACCATACACCAATTGGCGAATTGTTCGAATAATACCAGTCCAATTACCATCGGAAAAATAGTATCTTGTCAGAGGAGTATCAGCAAGAGGCGTTTGAGAGCATGCGCAGACTTTACCGATTACCACAATCATGCCCTATGCCCCGAGTATCCGGTCACAATTGAGGAATTTCAAAGTCATTTACAGCTGCGTGACATGATACCCCTTTTGCTCTAGGAGAGAAACCAACCCATTTTCTCCCAATAAATGGAGAGTTCCCACTACAATGAACACCGATTCGTGGTGCTGAAGTGCGGAATCGATCTTTGTTACCCAATCCCGATTCCTCCGCAGAACCAAAGCCTCATACAGTTCGGGAAATTCTCGCATACTATCCAGGAGACCCTCTAACTTCTTCAGGTCCCCACTACGCCACGCCTCAACCAAATCTTGAATATGGCTCTGGAGATTTTTTAAGTCCGTGAGCGATTGTAAGAGGAAATGTTCCTGCATCGAAGGGGAGAGATTGTCCAATAAACCCAACTGAAATTCCACGGTCTCCAACCCTATTACTGGCTTTCCGACTTCCTGTGCTTTTTGAAAGAAATGTCGATCCACCCCAAACGCACTCTCGAACCCAAGTTTCTCAAGCTCCAAAGCAGTGAGAGCCGTGGCAGCCATCCAAGGCTTCATACGTTGAAACGATTGGATATCCATTCCCAGTTCGGCCATATCTCGTTTGGCTATGGCAAAGCTCTCGGAGGACAGGGTACTTTGCAACGTCTGTTCAGGGGCTAAAAGACCCTTTTGGAGCATATTGAGTTGGGCGGTGGGGGAGGAAAGACCTTCGAGATCGACTTCGAACATGATCCGAGAGGATTGTTCAAAGGACTCATAAATTTCTGGTGCCAGCGGATAATGTTGGGCTTGCAGAACATGAATAGATCCCAATACGTATGCGGTCGTGTGAGGGGAGCGAACTTTCCAGAGTATATGCTGACCGGAGGCGGGCGACCCCTCCTTCGCAAAAATGGAGAAGGGGAGTGGAACCCCTATTCCGACCGCCGTCACGACAGCAAAGACAATAACCCGATTCAGAATGACTAGCATGAGATTCGTCCTTCCTCTTTTTCAGAATGGTGGGAAATTCAGTCTGGTCACTCCTGTACCTGTGATAAGCTCCCGTTTGTCTTAAGTCCGCAAACTCACAAGAGCCTATCTTCCTCCATGTTTGTTCAGCACAAAGGCGAGGAATTTCCTCAATGCGAAGGCAAGCTCAGGGTAATGTGGGTATCAAGATAATCGTATCACAGAAATTCGGGAGCCTGACCCCAATTCCCGCTAAACACCCAATCCTTCAAAGAGGTCCTTGATCGGGGCGCCAGCTCACGCTCTTGAAGGGTTTCTGGAAGGGATTGAGGATCTCCCTGATATCCCAACGCGATTGCGCTGACGGGTTCATACCCCGGTGGGATATCATAGGTTTGGCGGATGATGGAAGGCTGAATTCCCGCCATTTGGTGGGCAACAAGATTCAAAGCTGTGGCCTGGGTTACCAAGTTTCCGACCGCCAACCCGACATCATGAAAGGCATGCCGATTAGGTTGATGGTTGTGGGAAAAGTGTGTTTTCGCCAAAGTCAGGAGAAGGAGAGGCGCATGCTTGGCCCATACTTGATTGCCCTCGACTAAACAAGCCAAGAGACGAGTGTATTCTTTGGTTTGGTGCCTGGTGGCGAGAATAAATACCCAAGGCTGCTCGTTAAAACATGAAGGGGCCCAACGTGCGGCCTCCAAAAGACATTGGATGTCCGTATTCGAAATATCCCGGTCGGCAAAAGCCCGTGGGCTCCAACGACGACCTAACAATTCATGAATGGGAACATCGGATTTTGCGTGCTTGTCCATGAACTTCCTGAGAGAGAACAAAAGAGGGCCAGAGGCGGCTAGCCGTATTCCTTGGCTTTCACGGAAGCCTCCATTGACCACATTCCAGAGGTTCCGGGATTCTCCAAGCTTGATCTTCAACCAATTCGAGCCGTAGCAAGGAAGGATGAGGAGAGAGGCCGTGAGAAAGGTCAAGCCCACTGATTTCGGAGTACTCAGAATTACAGGATGGCAACGATTCGGTTAAGGAGCCATAGAGTAATCGTAAAAAATCCAAGTCCCAAAAATACCGCTCCATCATGACTTCCCAATCGATAGGGCCAAACCGCACTCCCCCCAACAACCGGAAAAGAATCGACGACTCTTCAAGGGTATCGTTATGCCAAATACAATAATTTTTTAAACTATCGTACAGCAACAGCCAATGGTAGTCCGTGAGCATGTAGACTTGAGAAGCCGAGTTGGCCTTAATCAGGTCTTCAAGGGTGATGACGGCACTGTACGGAGTAAACACCCTCTCCAATTCCGCAAATCCGAGTTCCCAAGACTCCATATCGTGCTGGGAAGAGACACGTTGAATATCTTTTAATGTTCGCCGAAGGGCATGATCCACGAAGATGAGAAACACCGAATCCGGTTTGGTTCGAAAATATAACATCACTCCCCGCGTGTTTCGTCAGGCCGTTGATTCCTCACCCAGAGCTTTTTGAACCAAGTCATTGAAATCCTGAAGTTGAAAGGGTTTTTGAATACAGTACTGGGCACCCAGCCGTTGGGCTAAGTCCAAAAGGTTAAGTTTCGCGCGTTCATTGCCTCCTGACATGGCAATGATTTTGACATCGGGGAACTCCCGACGTAAATCTAGAATCGTCTCTAAACCCTCCTTTTCAGGCATCAGGATATCTAACACAATGAGATCAGCGGGATGTTCACGGAATTGATTCAGGCCTTCCACCCCATTCTCTGCGGTATCAATGGTGTGTCCACATTTTTCCAAATTTTGTTTTAATAAATCACAAATTTGTGCATCATCATCAATGACTAAAATACTCGCCAACGTACTCACTCCTTTTTGCTGTTACCATTCTCTCGCTTCGCTCTCGATCGTGGCTCAGGTATCGGGTTCCTCCTTGATGCTTTGTCGTTCTCAAAAGGCTAAAAAGGGCAAGAAAGTCTTTTGCACGCCCTCGTCATAAACGAAACCTTCCTACCCGACAAGGTTGAGGCCAGAAACCTTTGAATGACCCCTCCAGACGGTTCGTTAAGGGTAGACGAACCCCTCTCGATCGATGGAAAAACGCTCTCCCACCAAGATGTCAGTCGCGCTGTTCAGGATTCCGTCAACAAGGATGGGGTTTTATCCAGAACATGACGCACTATCGGGGCTAAATCCCGAATAGCTAAGGGCTTCATGAGATACGCTTGAATACCAAGCGCCTTAGCTTTTTCCGCAGACATCGTGTGGCTGAACCCAGTACAGAGAATGATAGGAAGATCAGGCCGGATACGGAGTAACTCTCTAGCGAGGGACTCGCCGGTCAGAAGCGGCATAGTTTGATCAGTAATCACTAAATCAAAACGCTGCGGGTCCTGCCGAAAATGTTGCAAGGCTTCGGGCGAACTCGTATGAACTTCAACGGTATAACCCAATTGATTCAATAATTCTTTTCCCAAATGAACAATCGTCTCTTCATCGTCCACAAACAGGATGGTTTCTCTCCCCACAGGAATAGGGCTCTGATCTCCCAATCCCTCCAAAACCGTGGCAGGGACAGCAGGAAGAAAAATTTCCATTTTGGTCCCTTTCCCGACGACACTATCAACGGCGATCGCTCCTCCATGACTCGTCACGATACCATGGACGACTGCCATCCCCATTCCCGATCCTTCACCAATAGGCTTAGTCGTAAAAAACGGGTCAAACATCCGTTCTAATACCTCAGGGGTCATGCCTGCTCCGGTATCTCGGATCATCAGGCGTACATGAGGTCCGGCCTGTAATCCTGGAAGCGCACGGGCGATATCCTCATCCACTTCCATATCCTCCAAGAGGATGTGAAGGCTCCCACCGGTTTCACGCATGGCATATTCCGCATTCGTACAAATGTTGACGATAATCTGATGCAATTGTGTGGGATCAGCCAGCACCGTGGCTTCAGACTGTAAGGTTTGATTGATGTCAATAGTCGTGGGAATGGTGGCACGGATGAGTTTCAAGGCTTCTCGGACCACCATATGAATGGGCGTAGCTTTTTTCCCTTGTCCGGATTGACGACTAAAGGTCAAAATTTGATGAACCAAATGTTTGGCACGGTGACCGGCCGTCAAGACTTCCTGAAGGTTACGATGAGTCCGACTTCCCTTGGGAATCGTGGCCAATCCAAGTTCCGTGTAACCGAGGATGGCCGTTAAAATATTGTTGAAATCATGCGCAATTCCACCTGCTAAGGTTCCAATGGCTTCCATGCGACTCGACTGTCTGAATTGCCGTTCGGTTTTGGTCAACGCTTCCTCAACCCGCTTTTGTTCCGTAATATCTTCAGCCACTCCAGCAATCTTTTGGCTAGCCTCGTTGCCATGTTCAAGCGGGAAGATTCGCACCCGGACCCACCGAACAGAATGATCGGGTCGAAGGATCCGAAATTCTCCATGAAATCCTCGCAGATCAACGGGGACTCCATCCGGACACAGTTCACCGCGATCAACGGGGTGAATGGTATCCCAAAATTTTGTGGTTTGAGAAATAAGACTTTGAGGACTCCGTCCCCATACCTGTTCAAACGGAGGGCTGACGTAAAAGACCTCTGTTAAATCAGAGGAAGAGATCCAAAACACTTCGTTGATTTGCGTCACTAACTGTTCAAAAGAATTTTTTCGTTCATCCAGTGCCTGAGTTCGCTCTGCCAGCAAGTCTTCTAACCCTTGAAGATACGCGGTCATCTGAACTCGCAATGTCTGACGAATGTGATTGAGGATGTTGGATGGGGACTGAGGATCTTCAAGAATATGGACATGCTTATCATCTATATCCATACACGAGGAAAGGTTTTCCCTTACTCGAGGATTCACCAACCACTGAAGGGTGGGACTTCCCCCGTTCAGGACCTTCAAGACATGTTGCCCATTTTCCGGAAATGTCTCGATATTCAAGAGGACAAGATTAAACCGTTCGGAATCCTCAATCTTCAGATTTTGGTCTAGGGTTGATGCTCCACGTACCTGAAACCCCTCCTGACGGAGAGCAGCTTCTAAGGACTCCAGTTGTCCTGAATGGTCATCAACCAAAAGAATGTGGTTCCATGGATTTCTATTCATCACCTCAGCCTCATGACTAGAAAAACGGGTTAGGTCACCAAAGAGTCTTTCCTTAAGTTTGACGCACGGATGAATGGCAGGGAACAAATAGAGTCATACCAGATATGAGAAAAAATAAGGAGGACGAACCAAAATTTTTCGTACATAAATCTTCTAGGGTAAAATGGTACCCTTTTTTCTTAAAAACAGAAAGAGAGACATTTGGGTGAAAATGCGAAGGGACATTTGTCCATATACCTGAATGAGAAGGAATAGTAACTCACCAGATCTGCTCCAACTCATTCATCAGAAAAATGTGATCTTCATCACATCGATGGAAACTTTTAATAATCTGTGAAATTCCTGCGATATGGCTAATGCAAATTTGATGCTGATGCAATTTCCCGTTGAATGTCTTCAGCCATATTTTTTCTATTGGGAGCATCCCGAATGGGACGACCGACCACCAAAAAATCAGCGCCTGCACGAATCGCCGCTTCAGGGGTGAGAGACCGCTGATGTTCATGAACATCTTGCCCTGAAGGCCGAACGCCAGGGGAAACGATCAACACTTCCGGCCCAAACCGCTCACGGAAAAATTTCACAAACTTTCCCGACGCAATGAGTCCATCACATCCTTCTTCTATCGCCCCGTCTGCACGCCACATCACATAATCTTCCAAGCTAGAGAATCGGGCACTGTCCTGTGGCGATGTTTTCAAGAGGCCCAAATCCTGAAGATCTTTCTCCCCCCAACTCGAGAGGAGGGGTACCGTCAGTATCTTCAATGACGCATTACCCCGCCCCGCGATCGCAGCCCGAGCCGTCGCATGATTCCCCAAAATGGTGAGAAATTCAACACCAAGATTCGATGCCAAATTCACGGCACGTCGTACTGTTTCATCGATATCGTTAAATTTGAGATCCAGAAAGATCCGACAATTCCGATTCCGAAGCTCATTCAGAAATTCTTCATTGGAAGCCAGAAACAACTCTAAGCCAACTTTATAAAAACGCACGACACCATCCAAATCGTCAATGATGGAGTAGGCCTGTTGAACCGAGGGAACGTCCAGAGCCACGATGAGTTTGTGATCAGGAGAGAGGGAGGTTTGGGCCTTAGCCATGCATACGACTCGTCATTACTTTCTTACCTTGATGGAGAGAACAAAAAAGTAGGGCAGAGTGCCACAAATGCCGCTCGAAGACAAGATGACCCTGATGCAATCAGTCTGACCATGGATTAAATTCCTCAAGCTTAGATAAATCCTTATCTGCATAACAAGTATTTTGAGGAACAGTTCACTCTCCTACCCTATTTTTTGTATCCTTTCAGATACTTTTCTGTATCTAAAAAGATACCTTTGGGAGTTTAAATTCTGACGAGTTTCACGAGACATCACCAAACTCCCACCTTCCCAACGTGTCACCATAACGTTTGGTGTTTCAAGTATTTAGGCCTCAATGCCCTCCATAGGCATTGATGAATGGTATGGCCTTTGCAAAATTTTAAATAAAGCGAGGTAAACTTCTTCACAACACAATTCCTTTTTCGGATGAACACCACCGTCCCCTTTCAAAAAATCGTTTAGGGAGGTCAAGCCCATGAACCAACCCTCCCCCCACCAACAGGCTTCAATCCTTCTCGTCGATGACGAACCGGATGTGGCGTTAACCCTCACCGACCTTCTGGAATCAGAGGGGCATTCGATTGATGTGGCCTCGACCGGTCGCCTCGCAATTGAGTGGGCCAGTGCACGGCCGTATGATGCCGTCGTCCTAGACATCAGACTTCCGGACATGGATGGCCTCTTGGTCCTTGAAGATCTTGCCAAATCTCATCCGTCGCTCCCCATCATCATTTTGACGGGTTTACCAGACTTGGATGCCGTGGTGGGCCCTCTTGAGAAGCAAGGGGCCTTTGCTCATCTTCAAAAACCCATCGATCGGACCCAGGTTCGACACACCATCCGTCAAGCCCTCAGGGCCAAACATTTGACCCACAAAATGGAGCGAGCCCATCACGCCCTCATGGAAAATGCCATTCGCTTTCAAACCGTGTTTCAAACAGCCACCGATGCCATCGTCTTGGCAGACCATACTGGACGAGTCATGGCTTGGAATAAGGCCGCCGCAGAAATGTTCGGGTACGGGGAAGAGGAAATCTTCGGGAAACCTCTCACTCTCCTGATGCCTGAACGATATAGAGAAGCTCACACCAATGGCTTAGAACGCCTTCAGGCCAAAGGGGAAAGTCGCGTTCTTGGAAAAACGCTGATTCTTCACGGATTAAGAAAAAACGGCGAGGAATTCCCGATTGAATTATCCTTAAACTCCTGGGCTTCCTCCGGATCCTACCCTTCCTATTCTGGGTTTATTCGCGATCTTTCAGCCCTTCAACGCCAAGAAATTTCTTCTTAGTGCCCTTTTCTGTTCTCTTTCGTCATTTTGCTAATCCAATCCCTAAAAAAATTGAGAGGAAAACCCAATTGCTTCCTTAATATATAGCAGTGGCTCTTTTTTGTATTCCCGAAACGTTCCGTTCTTGAGCTTTCCTGAACTCCTGATCCATGAAAGTCGTCCCTTTTTACATATGACGTACCCTTCCAAACTTCTCATACTCTGCTCGCTAGCAAAAGTTCGTTGAGATTTCTACTCGAACTTCTCCTTAACACTGCTCCCTAAATGCTCCTGATCGTGGGAGTGTCGAAAGTCCAAACACCCGATTGATTCAAGCCGTACGCCACTTCTTTCAGTTTGATGCAGAGCTTGAGTGATTCGTGTTAGTTGATTCGGAAACCCCTCCAAAAGGGGGACGAAAAACTTTGACAGCTTTCATCGTTCTTACCTTGGCAGACCCACGGCTATAGAAGAATAAATTTCGTAATTTCAGCTGTTTAGTTCCTGGTGACCGCTGGTGGTCCAACACTTGCTCAAGTCCCCCATACACCTAGCATCTTGAAAGGTTGGACCCCCACAATCTAACAGGAGGTACCCCCAAATGAGTGCGAATGAACAACAAACTCTGCCGACAATCAACCACACCTGTCGGCCCTTAATCAGCTCATCCTTACAAAATGAACGTGGCGTGGCTGCCGTGTTTGCCGCGATGCTCATCTTCTTTTTGGTTGCCTTTTCGGCATTTGCTGTGGACTTGGGCTTTGCATGGGTGACCCAGAACGAACTCCAAAACATCGCAGACGCCGGGGCCCTCGCAGCGGGCAGTGCCCTGGGTGCCATCTATGAGGCCTTACCCGCGAGTGAACAACAAGACCCAGACCGTACGCTTTCCGCCTTCGAAAAAGACCAAATCTTGGCAAAGATCACCCAAGTAGCGGGCCTAAACATGGCCGGTGGGAAATCGGGTATCACCATCGACCTAGCTGCCGATGTGGAAATCGGCACGTGGGATTTTGACAAGAGAACCTTTACGCCGACGAATACACGACCGACCGCCGTGACCGTGATCGCCCGTCGGGACGGTAACGCGAACGGCCCCATCGGAACCTTCTTCGCCAACGTGATGGGCTATACCGAACTCAATGTGACAGCCACTGCCATAGCTGCGTTGGGCCCGGTGGGAACCTTAGCCCCTGGGGAAGCGACCCTCCCCGTGGGAATTTCCAAACGGTGGTTTCAGGAAGGCCGTGAGTGTGGGGATGACATCCGATTCCATCCGACCGGCGATCTTGATGGATGTGCCGGATGGCATACCTATACCTCTCAACCAGCTAGTGCGTCAAAATTAGACAAAATTTTGGCTGACCTAAAAGATGGAACCTACGAAAGCCCTCAGCTGACAGCAGGGCAAACCAGCGTTGAATTTGTCGGCGGAACGTTAGCCAACGTGTTTGAGAACACGAAAGCCTTATACGAACACAATAAAGATGAGAACGGAAATTGGGACGTGAAAATCCCGGTGTATGATAGCGATGACTGTGATAACCCCAATCAATCGATCAAGATCGTCGGTTTTGTCGACGCCAGAGTGACCACGGTGATCGAAGCTCCTGAAAAGCAAATTATTGCCAAAGTCCTCTGCCACATGGTCGAGCCGGGCCGAACCGGAGGGACCGTCGGTAGCGGGTTCGGACCATTAGCCACCATCCCCGTGTTGGTCTCCTAATCAAAGACGAGTCTTTCGCGGAAGATGGTATCGAAGAATCCTTCAACAGCCTGGGGGAAAAGGCTGTTGAAGGATTTTTTTTAAAAAAATGCCGAGAAAAGGTTAGGTCAAGACAGGAGCCTGGCCTAATTCGTTTTTTTGAATTTCATGTTCTTGAACGATTTCTTTTTGAACTTCAAGCGATCGGACCCAATCGGCGATTCGCTCCCGAGTCCAGGAAACAAACCCGTCATTGAGAGAAAACATGATATCCGCGACCGTTCGCCTTACTCCCTGATCTCCCAAGACAGGATGTTCCGCACACTGGCGAAAAGCCCAGGGCCACTCTTGACGACAGGCAGCCTGAAGCTCAATGCCTTCCCCCCTTCCCCTAGTCACCTGAGTAGGCAATCGGTCGATGCCGTCTAGGGCAGCTCCCCAAACACAAGTTCCCACACCGTCAAACCAGTGATCGCGAACTTTGGGTTTCTTCGCGGCACCGCGCATGATCGCTTCTGAAAGTTTCAAGCTCTTTTCCCCTCCTGACATACGGTATACTTTGATACACCCCACCTTGACGAGAAGAAACAATATACCTAATTTTGATCAGAAAAATGTATGGGTATAGAAAAAATTAACAAAAAACTCATCGATCAGGGATTCGAGAGTACGGCATATCCTGGGCGCAAGAAAATTCCCCTCAGGTGACCGCTCATCATCAAACCCAAAAACGAGGCAATCCGATGCTTGAACCGAGCCAAAAACCGGGACAATCGTTTTCCGTCACAACCTATAACATTCTCGCGGATTCCTACATCAAACGAGACTGGTACCCGTTCACTCCCGATGAATGTCTTGACCCCCAAACACGGCGGAAGGCTCTCATCGCTCACCTGATTAGACTGGATACGGATGCCCTCTGTTTGCAGGAGGTCGAATCGACGGCGTACGAAGCCATCGAGTCTTCGCTAAGCCCTCTCGGGTATATGGGATTCTACGCGCAAAAAGGAGAGGGAAAACCTGACGGATGTGCAACGTTCCTTAAACACTCTGCCTTCTCTCTGACCCGGATCGAGCGCTTGGAGTATCGAGACGCTCACCTGGGAAGTCGGCCATCAGGGCATATCGCCCAATTGCTGTGTCTCGAACACGAAGGAGGGAAGCTAGGGATCGCGAATACCCATCTCAAATGGGATCCACCGGATACACCCAAGAATCAACAGTATGGGTATTTGCAAGCTTCCCAGATCATTCAAGAACGAGAAGATTTCCTTCCCGGATGTCGAACCTGGATCATTTGCGGAGATTTGAATGCCACCCCCGAAAGCGCCCTCATCTCACACATCCAAGAGTCGGGGTTTAGATCGACCCACAAGGAGTCCTCGGAAGTCTACACAGCCAACAACAACCGTCAAGCCAAGACTATCGATTATCTGTTCTTTGATTCGTCCCTGAAGGCCCAGCCACTTCCACTTCCATCAATTAGTGCGCAAACGCCCTTACCGGGGCCCGATCAACCATCAGACCACATCGCCGTTACGGCTCACTTTACCTGGGCCTAAAAACAGTACAGCCACCTGGTCACGACCAAGAACCGCATCCCCTCTACTTGTGCGTGGCACTGGAGCTGCTCACGAGTATTTTTCTTCCGAACAGCCCTTGAACGGGTCGATTATTCCCTCCGATGACCTTTCGAAATTGTTCGAGCACTTCCGGCTTAGCTGAAACGGGGGTTTTCATCACGATCCACTCCACGCCCTCAGTACAGGGGGGCGTTGTGAAGGATCCCATGTACCGGAAATAACTGTGATCTTTGGGGATGAGTTCCATGGGATCTCTCGTCACCTCATCGACCGCTACACTTTCGCCGGCATGTTGTGGAATGATGTTATGCAGAGGAGTATTAACCGGATTCTTGGAACCGGCCTGCACCATGACCCCCACGACGGCCACCTTCCCCTCGGATGATTTATGCACGAAATGAATTTCCGCATCGGCGTGTTTGCCATCGATCGTATGTTCGCTCGGAATATGCACGTGGAATTGTTCCAGCGAGAACACCCGATCGCCCACATGAAGAAAACTGCCCGGTTGTTCGTCGTGTTGAATCGAATGTCCGTTGTTGATGGCTGAAATCCGCTCCTTTTGATACTTGAATTTCAACGGGGGCAACGATTCAGCGATCGCTCCCTTCATGGGAATATCGATAGGTGATTGCTGTTTACCATCTTTGGCAATGCGATATGTGGGACTGAGTGTTCCCCAGTATTCCGGGCCTTGTTTTCCCGTATAACCCCATTCAGCCGCGTGTGAGTGCTTTCCTTTGGAAAAGTAATAATGGACGAGCGGAGAATCGGCGTCGATGGCCTGGTCCTCAGCAAAAGCCTGACTCACCAACCAACTCACGCACAATGAACAAAGGATGACGAAACAACCATACACCACGGAACCGCGATTTTGAGGGGGTGTGGGCATCATACGATTCAACCTCCTATGTTCGTGAACGAAACCACAGGAATCTAGTCGGCACCTGATAGGATGATGATAAATACAAGTTCACATCACTCTTTTGAGAGTTCCAAAAAGTACCAAAGGGGTTATAGACTGTCAATTTAGAATTCTCAATTTCAGAAGGTTGTTGGCCAAATTTTGATAAATGACCAAATCTTAATAAACAAAAAAAATTTGGAAATTGTTGAACCAGTTTTTTGAAATCCATACAATCACCCATTGCCTTGACGCATACGGCTAAACCCACCTCGCACGAGGAGTTTTTATGCCCCCTCTTTGCCATCGATCACCGGAATCCATTCTTCCATTATCTGTCAGATCCGGTTGTACCCGATTCTTGGTTCACCTGAGCATTGGAGTGGTCGTTAGCCTGACCGGGATCACCACCCTTCAGGCCGCTCCCAAAAAAGGAAATGTTTTCGAGCGTCTCACGAACGTGGAAAAGGGGTTAGAAGAAGTCAGAGAGGAGCAAAAACGTGAACGCCTGGAACGTGAAAAATTCGTCAAGGAACAAAAGGAAAAAGACAAACAATGGGAAACCAAGTTTGATTTGCTCCGGCGTGACCCCCGAAGTCGACTGGAGTTAACCGATGAGGGCTGGCTGGGTTTTGAAGGCTTTGAATCCCAGGTACGATTCGGGGGGTTTTTTCAAACCAACATCATCCATAATTTTCAGGACCCGGACAATAAATTCAACAAATTTAAGCCTGGATCCTTTCCCATTCCCTCAGGAAAAAACACCAGTACCGAAATTGACCCGCGAACCACCCGGTTGGTGGTGGAAACCCGCACACCAACACCCCTGGGCAACTACAGCACCTTCATCTCTATCGATTTTTTCGGCAATAACGACCCAGGGGATATCCGGCCCCGCTTTCGACAAGGCTATCTGACCGGAGTCGGGGTTATCACGGGTTCGGCGTTTCTCATCGGGCAAGCATTCTCGACCTTTCGAGATGTGCAGGTTTTTCCGGAGATGTTCGACCTTCAAGGCCCAAACGGATGGAGCCGTCTCTTTAATGGAATGGTGCGATGGTCATTTCACCTTGACGAACCCAATCATTGGATCGCCACCATCGCCGTGGAAGATCCCGACAGTGATATTTCCAACGGAAATGGAGAAAGTGCGTTTCCCGATGGAATCTTACGGATCGACTACAATGGGGAACTCCACCATTTTATGTTGGCCTTTGTCGGACGCCAGCTGAAAGGCACTAACACGTCCGGCTCGGGAACCGATCGAACCTTTGGACACGGCTTTAATTTTTCGGGAAAAATCGGAATACCGAATTGCCGCGACACGTTTAAATTCCAGGGATTTTACGGATCGGGTATCGGGCGATACATCAACGATCTAGACGCGGCTGGGGGACAGGACGCCTACTATGACAACAATAATGAAGAGTTGAAACGTCTGATGTCGGCAGGAGGATTCGGCGGGTACCAACATTGGTGGACCGACCGGGTGCGGTCCACGGGCGTATTTGGCTTCGTGTGGGTCGATAACCGTGGGGCACAACCGGGGACCGCTTTTAAATCGAGTTATTATACGTTAGCCAATCTCATCTGGAGTCCGTTTAGTCATTTTGATATCGG
Organism: Nitrospirales bacterium; assembly: GCA_965223275.1. GTDB lineage: Bacteria > Nitrospirota > Nitrospiria > Nitrospirales > UBA8639 > Nitrospira_E. Next base: position 2,187,133 of record OZ244992.1, on the reverse strand, counting down.
ACTGGAATATCTCTGGGGACAGCGCAAGAATAAAGACGGAGGAAACGGTCATGCCAATCGCATGATGGGCGTGGTCAAATGGCACTATTAAATCTCCCTGTCTTGACGAAAACCCACAATGAGGATTCAGCATCCATGTTCTTCATCATCCTCTTGATGGTTGGAATCGGAACAGGGTGTGCCATGTCGGCACCTCCAACGACCATCGTATGCGGAACATGTGAGGAAACTCCCCGCTTTGTCAGATTACAAACGCCCTCCGACCCTTCGCTCCCTAAGCCCAGGGAACCATTCTCTCATCCCCTTAAGATCGCCCCAGAGGAATGGAAACCGATATTAAGGGAAATCCGCGTCAGACCCGAAGGGAAATTTTTTCGAAAGACCGAGGAAGAACCGGCCTTTACCGAACACGATATCGACTTTCTCAGCCTAACCCTCAGCAGAGCGTTCGACAAAGCCACTCCAGAACAATGGGTGGTGTTTGGGCTGAGCACCCCGTCGTTGGCTTCCGGGAGTTACATGACAACCGGAGCCTGGTTTGCCAGAGGCGCCGAGCTACATCTCCTGCTCTCGAATGTTCATGCCCCGGTTCGTACGGAAAATGTGCAACAGGTTTTGAATAAGGATCCATTGTACAGAGTCCTAGAGGCCACCAGGTATGAGGTGGCGGCCACGCAATACTCCCAACCTTATCAAGGAGATGAGGAACCTTCGGTATTCTCATTGTTCGTCGAAGAGATGCCCCATCTGGTCATGCAATATCAACACCTTGTTGCTGATGCCAAGGAAACCAAAAAGAAGTTCCACTCGACTCATTTTGAACAAACTCCCGACACGGCACTTGACCTCGAAGACAGACTGTCCACCCTCAAGCGCCTCAAAGACAAAGAGTTGATCACGGAGGAAGACTATCAAAAACGAAAAAAGGAACTCTTGGATGAATTGTAAGCTTTGGGTTGTCTACCTCTACACACCATCACGCGTAATGCACGAGCCGGATTCGGAAAAATGAGACCGTCGCTTGTTCCCGTCCTACCTTAAAGGGGAAATACCGATGAAATGCACGCTTAAAAGAACCATCTTATCCTTCATCATTCTCATCCTTGTCCTACAAGGATGTGCTGCCACTCAACAACGACGAGAGGTGGTCAAAACAGGATTTCTCCGTGACTATTCCCTGCTCAAAGAAGGAAAAGGGGACCATGAGGCCTTGCTTCGGTACGTAAACCCTCAAGCTGATTGGAGGTCTTATGATAAGGTTCTTCTTGATTCCGTCACCGTTTGGAAAAATCCTGAAACTCAAGACGTCTCTCCAGCGGACCTCAAAATCCTGACCGATTATTTATATACCCACATGCATGCTGAGCTAATCAAAGATTATAAAATGGTCGACGAACCCGGTCCTGGGGTCATGCGCGTAGAATTTGCCATCACCGAAGCGGAAGCCTCCGATCCCACGGCCGATGTGGTGACCTCAATCATTCCTCAAACCAGAGTTCTCACCGGTGCGAAAGGTCTCGTGGTGGGAGGGAAGCCCGGGTTCGTCGGGACGGCTGGCATGGAAGCCAAAATTACCGATGCCGATACGGGAAAGATTCTTATGGAAGCGGTAGACCGACGGGGCGGCACCAAAGACTTGAGTGGCATGACGAATGAATGGAACGACGTAGAAAAAGCCTATGATTACTGGGCCGATGCCCTTCGCTATCGACTGTGTCTCCTTCGTGGAGGAACGGAATGCGTGGAACCCAGCGAATAACTCTTCTCTCCAAACCCTGACATAGTCTGAAAGGCCTAACAGCGCATGAAACACATTACCCTCTGGGCTTCGACCTTGATCATCATTTGGTGGACTGTCGCTATGTCATTCGGTGCCACCAACGAGGAACTAGCTAAGAAAACCCAAAATCCGGTCGCTGACCTGATTAGCGTTCCCTTTCAAAACAATATGGAGTTTGGCGTTGGCCCTCATAACCGGATGAAGAATGTGTTGAACGTTCAACCGGTTTGGCCCTTTAAACTCAACGAGCGGTTCAACCTCATTACCCGAACAATCATCCCAATCATTCGCCAGCCTGATCTCACCCAAGACACCGGAGATACGAATGGCCTGGGCGACATCAACACCTCGTTATTTTTATCACCTTCCAAGCCTAGCCCAGTGATTTGGGGGGTGGGGCCCATCCTTCAATTTCCCACGGCCACCGACGAAGTGTTGGGAACCAGAAAATGGGCTGCGGGGCCCACCGCGGTCGCCCTCACCATGCAAGGTCCCTGGGTAGTGGGGGGAGTCACAAGCCAAATCTGGTCGTATGCCGGCAACAGCGATCGGGATAAGGTGAGCTTTTTTCTTTTTCAATACTTTATTAATTACAATTTCAAGGGGGGATTTTATCTCACATCCTCCCCAATTATCACGGCAAATTGGAAAGCCGACAGTGGAAACAAATGGATTATCCCGTTCGGGGGCGGCGTTGGAAAAATCTTCCGAATCGGCAAACTACCGCTCAATGCTCAGACCCAAGCGTTTTACAACGTAGAGCAAACCACCTTTGGGCCTGATTGGATATTACGCTTCCAATTAGCCCTCTTGTTTCCAAAATAACCTTTTCCGAATCGGCAGCATCCGGGCCTTCTGGACCATTCAGCGGGTAGAATCATTCTTATGAAATATACGAGCTGTATAAAACGCAAGTCGAAGTGTTTCATCGGGATCGTGATTTTACCCCTCTTGCTAATTTCGTGTATCGGGGCTTTTAAACAATGGGGAAACGAAACATCGCTGTCATGGAAAGCTCCATCCTTTGAGTTACAATCCTTAGAGGGAAAACAGTTGGCGATTCTTGATGCCGTGGTAGGAATGGGATTGGAAGGATATCGGCATCAGGTCTCCCAATCCCTTTTTCGAGCCCTCACGGAAGCGGAGCGTTCCTTCCATGTCATTTCCCCTCAAGAAACAAAAAGCCAATTGAATCGTGAAGGGTTAGCCAAGGCCGTCTCCGCAATGGCCCAGGATTACACACAGAGTGGAATTTTAGATCGAGAAACCTTGAACCACATTGCCGAGACGTTAGGGTGCCAGTATGTCATTCAACCCAGCATGGCGGAATTCCAACAAACCTTAATCTCTCGTCTTCGGTTCTTCGGACTTCGGGTGTTTCAGACCCGCATCACAAATTTGCGATTGTCACTGCAATTGTGGGATGCGCGGACAGGAGAAATCGTTTGGGAAAGTTCCGGGGAAGGAACGATGGCCGGAGAGGATGTGCGGGATGTGTTAATTCCTTTTGGGGATATCGCCGAAACCCTCTGGAAAGATATTCTTCTTAATCTTGAACCACCACCTGAACCCGTATAACAAGAAGACCCTTCATCTCCCTAAATCAACAAACCCATACCTGCTGAGAGTTGCCTAGCCGTTTTTGTCTCAAAGAAGACGTCATTGACACGTTTATCGATTTTCCAACCGGCTGTAATCAAATAACCCCGCTTTGACCGGAGAAAGTCGCTGATAGGCCTTGTGAAGAAAATCACTATGCTCCCAGAAGCGGGGATCATTACGCCTCAGACCAAACCTATCCAGCAAAGTCCGGTAATCTTTTTCACTTCCCAGTTTGGCCACTCCATCCACAAACGCCTCCAGCTCCGATTCTTGAATGTCAAAAAACGCATTGGGGTAGGCTCCGACAAAACCATGGATTAAGGTAAGACTGTCTTCATCGGGCAATCGACGTTGGTCCTCAAAGAAGAGATGGGAAACATTACTCATTCCATTATTATGAACGAGTGTGACGATATGATCCTCTTCACCATGAATGGTCAAAAAGGCCAGCTGAGGAAGCCACGATACCGATGTTCCGGTTACATGGGATAACCGCTCCAATTGATGCCGCACCTGAGGGTGAGAAATCTTCTCCAAGTGACGAGACTGGCGTAGCACAGGAGCAAGGTGTTGCTTCAGCATTCCAACCAATTCTGATTTGTGGTCAGATGTTTGAAACTGAATATCGGTATCCCGATTCACTCGCGAATTGTAAATCGTCCCAAAGTCCTCTACCTTTCCCCCGGCATCCCGATACCAGTACTTCCATTCTTCCACTCGTACCTTTTCTGGGAGGAGGGTTAGAAAATTCAATTCCCCTTCCATACGCAAAAAGTCCATGTAGAGGCGTGAATTCAGTTGATGACCGATATTGCCATACACGTCATATCCTGCGACCAATAGGTAGTGAATGCGCTCAAGCAAGGGATATTCAAGTAGGACCAGCGTCTTGGGTTCGTCCCCCACAAACCCCTTGAGAACCGTCGCATTGTTGAGGTTTCGGAATACGGTCAGCGCCGCATTAGGGTTCTGACCATCCCCATTCCAAACGAGATCCAGGGAAATATCACCTGGAGTGGCAAGGTGTTCTCGAATAAAATCAAACTTTCCCTTCAGGTATTGTTTTTCCAACCCAGAATACTTCACCCATGTTTGCAGGGCAGTGGCATTGCTCTGCTCTTCGGTCGGCAATCTGAGGTTTTGATGTTCCTTTTCGATAATCTTGGCTGCATGTTCTAGGGCCGGATCCTCCGGATTGGCAAACACGATCCAAAAATGTTCATTAATGACATTGAGCGCGATTTGTCCCCGGCAGACAGGACCCTTGATAAAGTTCATCAGAGTAAACTGAGCTTCATCGAGCAAAAACTGATACCGGGATTTTGCCGGGATGTGCTTGAAGGTCTCGAAGGGATTCGCCGAGGCTTCGTGTTCATAGGATGGCAGGGCCTCGACCTCATAGGGAATGTCCAAAAAGAGTGCCCGATAACGGTTCATGCGCCGATCGCTTAGGGCATACGGCATATGGGTCTTGGACAAAATGCTCGTCCGAACAAGCTGGAATCGGTAATACACACGTTCAACTTTCGGATCATCATAGGGACGCCGTGTCGCGATAAGATCGATCGGCTGCCCAGGGGGGGATGCGGAACGGACCAGATGAAAAAATTCCCTCGAGGCCAAATCCTCGAAATACAGATTGGCTAAGAACAAATGTTCGTAAAGATACCGGCTCATAAGTTGTTCCTTCGCCGTACCCCCATTCAAAAAGGATTCCCATTGATCCACTTGAGCAAGCAATTTCGGGTCAGTAGGAGGAGGCGTCTCAGACCGGGCACCTTCTTCCAACCAGGTCCTTAAGGTTCGGTATTCACGGTCCTCCAAATTGGGTAAACCATAGGGCATGCCCCAAAGCGGTTTCCGCTCGGCGAAAACCTCAAACTCCTCTATGCGAGGACAATACTGCCCACGGTCGAGCGAAAAATCGAAACTCTCAGGGAGAGGGGTCTCTTGGGGAAGAGGATGTTGTCGCTTCAGTTCTAACATCCGGGCCATGACACCGGCTTGAAGATTCGCTTCTCGCGTCTGAGCCCGTTCATTTAAAACGGGGAAAAAATTCCGTTCACGCCATTCTGAGGGAGAATGGGCATCCACAAACAACCGTGTCGGCTGGACGGCGAAGAGACGACCGGAATTGTACACTCGTTCCTTATTAGCCCCACGATCGATACCTTCATAGGCACTCAAATTGAGCTGGCACGGGGCGTCATAACATCCATGACAGACAATACACCTGGCCTCCAGAATGGGTTTCACATCCTTCCAGTACTTAACCGTTGTGTCAGGAGTCGTCGTCTTGAGACGGTTGTGTGGTGAGGATTTTCCAAATTGGGTATCCAATTGGGTTCCCGCCAAAAACACACAACCACTGATGACCATTCCACCAAGAAGGGAACCCATGAGGAGGTGACGAGAGTTCATGAATGTTTCACCTTAACAAGATACCTGTGAACCCGTTCATTCACTACGGGTTGGTGGCAGAATGAATCTTCTTGGCCTCATGGGCGAATTATCCAAAAAAAATAAAGGAGGAAACAAGGATAAGGATCACCCTATTCACGGGAGGAGTGGCTATCCCTCCTGGCCCTGGTTGGCCTGTTGGTAGCGCCGGCCAAAGGCTTGACCCCAGGGATTCGCGGAAACACCATGCAACACAATGCTAAAGATGACCGTCCATGCCACCACTTCCACTAATACACGCCCATGTGGCAAGCCGGCGTTGACGACGATGATCCCGAACACAATGCTGGCTAGACCTCGAGGACCGAACCAGCCGACAAAAAGCTTGCCTTCCGTTTTCGCGCCCAGACCAGACAGGGAAATAAACACGGGCAACATCCGAATAACCGTCAAGCTCAGTGCCGCATACAGCACATGCGTGAAGGAAACGATTTCCAAAGCCTTACCGACCACCACGGCCCCGAAGATTACCCATGTCAGTAAGGCAAAGATTTCTCCCGTCCCCTCGGCGGCACGAAGTAAGTCCTCCCGATGTTGTTTAAGGCGTGAGCCGAAGAGCAGGCCACCCACGAACGCAGCAATGAATCCACTGCCCCCGAGAACTTGTGCCACAGCAAAGCACCCAATGGCCAGGCCTACGACAGGAAATTGTATCCAAATTGATGATATCCACTGTCGCTGGTGACAGAACCGAAGAAACCAAACGGTCATTCCTGTCAACGTGAGACCGACCAAAAGTCCGATACCGATTTCATGGGAAAAAAAATGCCAAGCCAGGGACCCACGCGATTGGCCTCCATCATGACCAAGAGCCAAAGCCAAGAAGAGAAACAAGACAGGGACACAGATCCCGTCATTCAGCCCGCTCTCCACATTCAACCCCTGACGCACCTCCTTGGGAACAGCCGGATTCGTGACGACACCCTTGCCGAGAGCCGCATCGGTCGGGGCAAGCATCGTGGCCAATAGGGCCACTTCAAAAAGAGAAAATTCCGGATACAGCACCATTCCCACTCCAAACCCAAGCAGGATCGTGAGGGGAAGCCCCACGAGTAAGAGGCGGGCCGGCAGCTTCCATATCCGACGCAGCATGCCAAGATTGGCTCCTGCCGCGTCCGTGAACAATACCAAGGCCAGCGCCAGTTCGGCTAAGAGTCGAAAATTTTCGGCCTTCACCTCTGGGACCAGGAGACTCAACCCCAACGGGCCAACCACGACTCCAAATAAAGTAAACACAATCGGGCCACTGATCCATGTGCGCTCCACTCCCCCGGCAAGGGAACTATAGAGAAGGATAAAGATCGCCAGTAACGCGAGTTCTTGATACATTAGTTATCCCCTGGCATGAGGCCCAAATCTATTTGGAGAAAAGAAGAAACAGGAAGAAGGATAAGGGAAAAAGGACCCACACCAAAATGGCCCCAGTGACGCTCACAAAAGAGAGACCCATGGATAGCAGTGCTACAAGAATGACAGGATACGCGAGAATCCATTGGGCATGCTTCCATTCCTCTATCGTATCCTCCGCAAACCAATCCGGATACGTCACCACATACTGATGGAGAACATATAAAGACAAGGCGGCCATGCCAATTGAACCCGAAAAGAGAAAGACCACCAAGGGATCGTCCTTGTAATGACCAAAAAGAGAGGCCGTGTAGGGAGTCACCGTTACAAACAAAAGATGAACAAAATTCAGACCCAACACCACAGTATTCACCTGCTTCAAGGGTTTGAAGATTAGGTGATGCCTGACCCACAGAGTCCCCACCACGAAAAAGCTTATCAAGTAGGACAGAAAATTAGGTAATTGCCGCAACAAATCTTCAACGATCTTTGCTTCACTCAGTCCGGGAGCATCCGGAACTTTCAAGTCCAAGACCAATAACGTCAGGACGATGGCATAGACTCCGTCGGTGAGGGCGCCAAATCGATCAAGCGTGGTGCGTTGATTGAGAAATAACTTATATTTCACGGCAAATATAAGAGGTTAACCTGATAGGAAATGATTCTAGTCTTCACGTTCACACCGAATCAATCCAACATCGCTCAGCTTATGACAGTGCACTGGACCTTTGTCCCTGAAATTTCAGGGGCGAAGGTCCCATAGACAAGGGCACGGCCATAAACTTTGATGGTTCGGTTTGATTCATGGCCGGGGTAAGAGCCAAAATGGTGCCGCCTTGCCTGGTAGACGTCAGGACTCAGTGTAGGGATCCAAACCATGAAGACGATACAACGGTCAAACTTTGAATACCTGTTAGGTGGCCTCCTGGTCCTCATTCTCGTATCGGCCCTCATCCGAGAACATCAAGTCATGGAAGATGCCGGATTCCTGTTCATGGAACCGGCCATTTGCCTTTTACTTCTTTTAGGAATATGGGGTCTGGGAGGTCAGAGAAATTGGTTACTAACCGGAGGCCTCTTTGTAGTCATGGCATTTGCCACGGCCATCATAGCCATTGTAGGAAACAGACCCGATCTGCGGATTGTCAACCTGGGAATTCTGCTGGGATTCAGCCTGACAAGCACCTGGATTGCTTTGCGGAGTTTACTGCGCTCACACGTCATCGACGTGAATAAAATATTTGGTGGGATCTGTATCTATCTTTTACTCGGAGTAAACTGGACCTTTTTCTATCTGTTCATCAACCTTGCCTACCCTCAGTCCTTTAGTGGTCTGCCTTCCACCACGATTGCCCAGCAGTTTCCCGATTTGATGTATTTCAGTTTCGTGACCCTGACCACATTAGGGTACGGGGATCTTACCCCGGTGAAGCCGCTGGCCCGCTCCGTCGCCTACCTGGAGGCCATCGTGGGCCAATTCTATGTGGCGGTCTTGGTGGCATGGCTGGTCGCTATGTACATTTCCGGTAAAGGCCAAAACAATCAAGCACCATAGGGCACCCTTTCTTCTTAACTCTCTCAAATAGTCTCGCGTTGCAAAAATTTCTGTTTGTTCAAAAAACTTCACACTGTTACTCGATCCCATTCGCGCAGGAATCAGCTCCCAAAACTGTGGAGGACTTACGCCAACCAATTGGCCGCCATTCCACTCTTGTGCCTACGGCCGCAATTGAGATGACCCCAGTGTGAAAAAGGTGGGAAGGTAAATGCGGTATTACTGACTAAAGGCCACAGGCAGACCGGATTTCAGCTTCTTTCTTATCGATTAACGAATTATAGTGGCCGGCTGCTACCTTGAGTTTGTCACCCTCCGTGCCGGTGACCACTCCGATAACCAACCCGGCAGGGTGAATGGCGGTGACACCATTTGCGACCTGTTCCGCCACGTTAGCCCGTTCATGTTCTAATAGCCGAAGGTCCCCTATGGCCGTGTTGCAGTTTACGGGTTCTTTCAACGTCTGTTTGGGCTCTTTTGAAATGGGATGACAGGCTCCCACCAGGAGTATGGCGCACGCGAAAAACCAGGAACTGAATCTTGATAGAGGAAACCGTTGATCTACCATGTCCTTCCCCCCTTCAACTCAGGTTGGGCCAGCATTCGGCATTTACGCCTTATCAAAGGAGCCTAGAACAGTGTCACGATTTTTTCAAGAATTCTCAAGTAAAGATTTCCCTAATAAGCTTCGAAAAACCTCCCAGGCTCTCCCTCGTCAGCTACCTCAAAAATTTTATTTGTATCATCCATGAGGAGGAAGAGATCCAACCCCTTTAGTCTTGCCTGCGAATAGAGCCTGCCCCTGCTAGTAGTAGGCAGGGGGGCAGGCATCCAGGAATCCTATGACTAGCTTGGATTCCTGCCATCGCAGGAATGACAGAGGAGGATAGATTCCCGATTAACAATGTCGGGAATGACGAAGACGATGGATTCCCAATAAAGGATGTCAGGAATGACAGGAATACAACTTTCCTTTTCATCTGTCCAGGAAAGCTGCACTACCGTGACATCTTTTAAGGGGGCAACTCTCCCTGTCTCTTTGGGGACCATGAGATCGGTTGACTTTGTCTGATGGAGACAGGAACATGCACGGAGCCGGTGTAGCTGGCCCTCGAATACGCATAAAGATCTTCGGGCTATAACCATAAGGAGGGACCCCTCATGAAGACCGTAAGACATCTGTTTTCATGGTTCCACAACATGAGAACCTGCACGCTCATTACTTTCGGCATCCTGGTCATGTTGGTGGCAAGCTTGCCCACGACTTCTGATACGCTCCTGGCCCAGCCAACACTAAAGGAAGTCTTAGAAAAACAAGCTCAGCCAGAGGAAGGGGAAACACCCCAGAAACCGGTAGCGGCCACGCCACCGGCTGTCGCTCCCCAACCTGTCCCAGTACCAGCCACTCAACCTGCACCGGTGAAGAAAAAGAAAGTTCCGCAGGATGAGCTGAACCGAGGCGTTCCCCGGACCAGCGTCAAAGGATTTCTTAAGGCGGCCCATGAACGCGACTTTAAAAAAGCTGCCGAGTATCTCGACCTTCGAAACCTTCCCGAACATCTCCAAAACATTCCTGGACCCGAACTCGCCCGGCAATTGTATATCGTCCTGACTCGCACCCTGCTTATTGACTTCGACCTTTTGAGCCTGGACCCTGAAGGGGCCCTTGATGATGACCTCCCAAAGTACCGCGATCACCTCGTGAACATTCCGACTCCTGACAAAAATTATGATCTCCTTCTCCAACGGGTTCCAAGGGGGGATGGAAAGTTCGTCTGGAAAATTTCCAATCGTTCGGTCAAGACTATTCCCAAATTGTATGAGGTGTTCGGTCACGGGTGGTTGGATGAAGTATTTCCTCATTGGTTTTTTGACTTTCAAGTATTTGAAATCTATGTCTGGGAATGGGTGGGCATGCTGTTGGCCGGGGGGATGGCCTACTTGGTGATCCAGCTAGTCACGGTGCCAATTTTCTTTTTGTTACGACGGAGTACATCCATTTTAGCCCAACAACTTGTCAAAAACTTCCATGCTCCAGTCCGCTTTCTTGTTTGGGCCGTACTCACCCGACACCTCGTACTCATGATGAGCCCTTCTTTATTAGTCCAAGCCCTCGCGGCCACCAGGACCATTCCGTTAATCGCACTTTCCTGGTTTGTGGTCAATCTGATCGACTTTTCGGCGACAAAAATATCCGATCGGTTTAAACAACGAGGGCGTCAGGGGTTAGTCGTCTTCATCCCTGCTTTGGGAAATATCGTGAAGGTTCTCGCCATTATTATCCTGGTTATTACCTGGTTGGATAACGCCGGCATCGAAGTGACCACCCTCATGGCCGGGCTGGGAATTGGGGGGTTGGCCGTGGCATTGGCGGCACAAAAAAGCCTGGAGAATTTTATCGGGGCGATCACGTTGTATTCTTCTCGTCCTGTGAAGGTTGGAGACTTTTGCCGTTTCGGTCAAACGGTGGGAACGGTGGAGGAAATCGGCTTGCGCTCGACCCGCATCCGATCCCTGGATCGTACATTGATCTCACTGCCGAATGCCGACTTTTCAAACATGCAACTGGAAAATTATTCCATGCGGGACAAAATTCGTTTTTTCCCCAAGGTGCGACTCCGGCAGGACACGACTCCTGACCAGCTCCGGTACATCCTTGTCGAAATCCGAACCTTACTGTATGCCCACCCTCGAGTCCTGGACGATCCTGCAAAGGTCCGCTTCGTGGGGTTTGGAGATTACTCCCTGGATCTTGAGATCTTCGCCTATGTGAACGTGACGGATTGGAGTGAATTTCAGGAAGTCGCCGAAGATCTGAACCTACGGATCATGGATGTGATTCACCAAGCCGGCTCGGGCATTGCCCAACCGGCCCAAACGATTCGCGTGCAACGAGCCGACCCGAGGAATGAAGAGCACCTCCAACAAGCTGAAGAACAAGTCAAAACCTGGAGAAAGAATAATGCCCTGTATCTTCCTTCATTTCCTCAGGAAAAGATCAACGAATTGCGGTCGACATTGGATTACCCCCCTATGGGATCGCCGGAAGCGGCTACACGATCATAGGCAACACATCAGACAAGGAGACGACACGAGGTCATAAATTTTTCAGGATGAGTTGGCGGTCGGAGATTTTCCAAATCTTATGGATGGGAGGCGAGAGTCGACTCCCCGAGACGGGATTCGTTTCGTAGAACTTCCCCACAATATGGGCCTGGACTTTTCCGTTCAACCAATACAATCGCACCACGTCCTGTTTGACCGGACTTCCCCGTTTTTCGGTCTTGGTGTCGGAGGCATCCTTCTTCCACACCCAGACTTCATCGTATTCTACGTCCAATTTTTCCATCCCATAGGTCTGCTGGATGAATTCGTCGAGACTCTTCGCCCCGTGATCAGCGTTGGGATATTGGGTGTCCTTCGCGTAGGCCAAAATGGGCTCCCAAATCGCAAAAAGGTCTTTGCGAGGTTTGCGCAACTTGAATTTTTTGGCCTGACGAAAATCACCCCAGGACGTAGACCACAAGAGTTGTTGCCGTTCATTACGGACCCGTCGGGGAGAATCTTGGAGGAGGGCCGCATAGACAAACCCTTTGATCTGACCATCTTGATACACTTTGGCCCATTGATTCTGTGTTTTACTCACGAGAATCAATTCTCCAGGGGGCACATGACTCACAATCCGGTAGTCAGTTCCAGGACCCTGTCGAATATTGATCCGACTATGTGTGTACCGTTTCAACACGGTGGAATCTGATGGTTCAGGCGATGGCTCAATCCATTTCCCCATATGCGCTTCAAGGGCTTGCCCAAACGAACCCTCGATCCCCAACCAATGCTTCCCGTACAAACCCACAGAGAGAGCCATGGCCACTACGAAGAGCCCGCCAAATCCAAAGAAAAACTTTCTGAACCGACTCGGGCAGTCCTCATGACGTTTTTGAGGTTCACCGCACAAGGGGCAGGGATTTTCTTTGGGATTGACCTTATCGTCCAATTCTTTCCATCCTGTCCATTGGATCTTTGACATTGAGAGAGGGTACCAGCATGGGTGAGGTTTGAAAAAATCTTAGGTGAGAAGAGTCACGAGTGGCTTCAATTCGTTTTGCATGCGTATTTTCCCTAAAATGTAACTTTTCGGTAAAATGCCACAGTATCTGTAGATCTCACAAAACACCCTTGGACGCCCGAGTCTATCCTCACCACCGCCCTGAGTACCCAGCAAGTTGACAATCATTTTCCAAAACTAGATCATGGATCTTATTCTCATTTATTTCATTCTGCTTATCGGTGATCCAAATTCTTTTGGCTCGTTAGGAGGTTGATTATGAAGTTTTTGCCCCCTCTAGGATGTGTGGTCATGGCCCTGGTGATGATTAGCGGATGCGCCAAAACAGAGATAACCGAACGACATTCAAACGTCGGTTCCAAAAAAATCGCCAAGCCGGATCGGATTTACGTCTATCCTTTTGCTTCAGTACCCGAAGACGTTCCTTCCTGGACCGAATCTGCCGGCAAACATCCCCCATCAAGCCAGCCCCCTACTCCCGAAGAGTTGAAGGTGGGTCGTGAGATCGGGGACCTGGTCGCCAGAGATTTGGTGACGGAAATCCAAGAAATGGGAATGGTGGCCCTAAAAGGTGGCCCCAATAGTCTTCCCCGCCCCAATGACCTGATGATCACCGGATATTTCGAGTCGGTCGAAGAAGGCAGTACGATTAAACGCGTCGGGCTCGGGTTTGGCTCGGGCGCAACGGAATTGACCACCTCAGTAGAAGGGTATCAAATGACCAAAGCCGGCCCGAAACTGTTGGGTAAGGGCAAACTCGAACAAACAGGGGGGAAAACCCCAGGGCTGATCGTCCCAGTGGCCGTCCTCGCCGCCACCGCGAATCCCATCGGCTTGGTGGTGATGGGAGGGGCGAAGGTTTACATGGAAGCGACAGGGAAGAGTCAAATTGAAGGGGCGACAAAACGAACGGCGGAAAAAATTGCAGAGCAACTAGAGATTAAATTCAAGGAGCAGGGCTGGATCCCATAGAAAAGGCCTTTTCTAAGTAGAAAAGACAACCTGTCACCAACTCATGCCAACCTCACCAATCGAGGGACGATACTTGAGGTCAAAAAAATCTCAAAATGAAAAAGCATCTAATTTCACGGTCAACCAGACCATCACGCGAGATCGAATGGTTTCGCCCATGGGATGCTCTTTATGTTTATCATTCAGAGCATTAAATACCGAAAATCCCACTTCCGCATTGTCACTCCAGAATCGATAGCCGCCCCGAAGGTTTAACAGCGTATACGCGTCGACTCGTGGATTGGGAGAAGTGACACCAAATGGGGCCAATTGTGTGAACGCATCCGAAAGGGGCCACGTGGTTGCGCTAACATAATGAATGAGGATTTCCCCGTTTAGCCCCATTTCCCAGTCTCCTCGCAAGCCCCCCGTCACTTTCCATTTCGATCCCGCACGTTTTGTAATTCCAGAAAATGTCTGATCAAATTCCTGGTATGCCGCATTAGCAATTCCACTGACCCAGGGATTAATCAAAAACTCCAACCCGGCCTCTCCCCCATAAATATCCCCACTCCCACCGTTGACAAGTGTGACGGGATCAGAAGGTAAAGGGCCAGTAGGCACTGTCGAAATTAGGTCAGAAAGATGATTGAAGAATAATTCAGTTCGCAGACGAAGGCGGTGTTTCAAGAACCATCCTTGATACCCTATTTCATAGGAGATAATGCGTTCAGGCTTGAGATTTTTATTTCCCTCAAAAAGTTGAGTTTGTGGCCCAAAGGGAGGAGGGAGTGTAATCGTGGATTCTCCACTACCTTTTGTTTCAAAGAGCGTTGGGGGTCGATAGCCAACGGAAACAGAAGCCCGAAAGGTCTGGTCTTGAAGAGGTTTCCATAACACAGTTCCTCGCGGGCTATAGGTGGGATTGATAAAGGTATTGAGGTCCATGCGAATCCCCGCGACCACTGTGAATCTTGAGCTAACCTTCCATTCATCTTGCAAGTACAGGCCTAAGCGGTGTTCCCTACTAAAATTTTTAATACCATCGCTGGAAAAAGTATTAAGCCGATAATTGGCCCCAATGGAAAGTAGGTTCTGAGAGGGCAATACGATTTGCTGCTGTCCTTCAATATTATAAGTGTTGGCATCATTTTCAATGGTTGGTCCGGTAGGTAAGAAGGCGGCCAAAGCAGGCTGGGGAAAACTATCAAGGGGGAGGGAGTTAATATTCCAATTGCCCCTCAAAAAGAAATTTGGGGATTCATACCCACCGAAAACATATCCTTGAATCACGTCTGAAAATTCAAGAATATTGGTCTCCACTGTTTGAAAAGCGAGTTTGTTGATGTTTACCAGTCCTCCAGAAAGTTTCAGTTGGGAATCTCCCGTAAGGGCATACACGGTTTGAATGTTAAATTTATTGGATCGAAAGGCCAGAGCATCCCGGTCTTCCCAGTCGTTGGTCTGATCATATCCATAAGAGAGGCGGTACCCAAGGTCCTGATAATTTCCAGCATGAATGGCTGAAGCCGTGATAGTTTCAAACTCCCCGCCCCCAACCTGAGCGGTGGTCCCCTTCATATCACTAGGAGATTTGGTAATAATGTTGATGACCCCATCATACGCATTGAAGCCATAGGTGACCGAGGCCGGCCCCTTAATCACCTCAATCCGCTCAATCTCCGGAAGCGTGACAGGAATCGCTTTCCAAAACATCGTTCCTTGGGCATCAATATAAACCGAGCGTCCATCAACAAGAACCAGTAGCTTGTTTGCAAGAAGTTGGTTATTCCCTCGAACACTGACGTTGAAATCCGCCGCGGTGGTTTGCATCACCTCCATGCCGGGAATGCGACGAAGGATGGTGGGAAGATCGATGGCTCCGGACTGGCGAATGTCTTCTGCTGTGAGAACATAGACATTAGCCGGAGCTTCGGAAATAGGTTGCTCATAGCGGGAGGCAATAGAAACGGTTTCCTGTTGAATGAACGCTAGGTCGTCTTCCGAATCTAAAGTTACTTCTTGGACTTCATTTCCGAGTCCCGTCAATGGCCAAAGGATCAGGAGAAAATACAGCCCGTACCTGGGGAAAGCGAGAATGGTGTTCATACCATTAAGGGGATAAAGCTAATGGAGAACCCTTTGAAAATCTCATTTCAATCAATGAGTTCCAGCAATGGTAGCTTCCTCAGCTTAAAAGTCAAATTTCTTCACCTGGCTTCCTCTTGCTTCAAAAAAATATTCTTAGAGGATATTGAGGGGGAAGTTGGGGTCAGGCTCGGAGAAAATCTAATGGTATTGACACGAGAATTTCCAAGCCTTGAACAAGACTCGCTCTAGGATACGGCAATCGACAAATTCATGGTGAACAGGGGGGAAGGTGAAGAGTGAATAGTGGGAGATGAGGAATGGTTGAGAATACACGGGACAAACTCTCAGTCAAAAAAGATGCCTTTAGGGGATGAAGATGAGGGGTTCTCGTGAATCGAAAGTGAAACCGGAGTCGAAGTCTTTACTCAAGAGGTCCCAGACCTAGACCCGATCCTCGTATATAGTAAGGGAAAGACACAAGCCAAATCACTGAGGATCTACATTACTCAATCCAACCCTGTTCCTCAAATCGCACGCGCAGCTGATCAGCGATGGTTTTAGCCGTTTGTTCAGCTGCACCCTCGACCTTGCTTCTCCCCGTGGCCTCCATCGCGACTTTCGCCCCACCCATCACCACCAAGCCGATAGGATTCCCGGTGACCGCCATGACCCCAAGAGGGACGATCATTCCCGGGGTTTTGCCACCTTCGTATTGAAGCTCTTGTGATCCCAAAAGGCGCGGGCCCTCTTTCGTCATCTGGTATCCCTCGACCGTAGTCGTTAATTCAGTCGCACCCGAGCCAAAACCCAAAGCTAAGCGTTTGACGGTACTCCCTTCTTCCACAGCCTCAAAATATCCCATAATCATCAGGTCATTAGGGCGGGGAAGACTATTTTTGTTCCTTTTATATGCCTTGAGTCCCATTTCTCCGATCTCTTCAACCAGCTCTTTGGCGACCAGGTCCCCAATCATACGTCCCACTTCCTCCTCTTCGGGACTAGGGAGTTGAGTAGGCTCGCCATATCGCCCAGCCGCCGCCGACCACGGCGGAAGATCCGAAGGCATGGAGGCAAACGGGTAGACATAAATTCGTTCCGGCCGGGGAATCTTTGTATCCCCGATCCTTGAGTCACGTTTGGTTACTTCGGTAGAGGCACATCCTCCTGTCGCTACTGCCAACGCGATCACACACAAGCCCATTGGCATCAGGGCCTTCATGCACCACCTCCAATGGTGAAAGAGAAAGAATTGAACACGGTTCTTTGTCGATGGGTTAAGGGAACAACATGAGCTTCACGGAAGGCCATGAGGTGACCGTTGATTAACATGCGATCTCCAGCAACATCTCAGTTCCTCTCTATGGCCTTATGCAGCGTTTCGAGCGTCGTATCAAGGTGTTCTATAACGGTAGACTTCCGGTCAAATACCCGCTCGGCGGTCGGGCGGATGATTTCTATTCCCTCTTTTGTCAGATCGTCATTTAAGTATCGTCTGGTATCGGTGAGGTCAGCCATGAAGGGCCCCCCGACCTTTTTCAGCGCAGTCAGGTTCTGTTGGATCTCGGAATAGGTGGCTTCTGTCGCCGCCCGACGTTCCGCGGCTCTCCCACGCAGCTCTTCATCCCGAAGTTTTTTAAGATTTTCTTCCCACGCCAAGAATTGTTTTTCCACCGTCGTCTCGGTCTTTGCCCGCTGCTCTACTGCCTTTTCCACCTTGGCTTCTAGAGCCTCAAACTCTTGTGAAAACTGCTGAAACTGAGGTTTGATGTCTTCCTTGGGGTTGGATATGAGATTTTTCAAGGCTCCCACGGTTTTCTCAATTTGCCCTTTGACCGAAACGCCTTCCATATGTAAGTCCTTCAGTCCCGCCGCAACCTTCGGGGGGAGTGAAGCAGGCGTACTACATCCACTTAAGAAAAGGGTGACCATAATTCCTGCGGCCAGTTTCCTGACGATGGGATGTAAGACATTTCGTATTGGTTTGCTCATCATACACTCCTTCTGTGGACGGGTGACCTCTTCTCTCTACATGAACGACGAAAGTGATTGTAATGAATTGGCTCTATACGGTTCAATTGGGCAGCAGATCCGGGTTGCCCCTGCGTTATCTGGCCAATACCTTTTTGTTCATAGAGGTCAGGCTAAAAATTTAGAAATAGATTTATGGGAAAGAATGTTACGGAGCCAAACCGCTGCGGAGCTGTTGAACGTTCTCGGGAGCGGACAGGCTGTCTCCATACAGGTAGAGCAGGCTCGATTCGGTGGGGATAAGATCATATAGCCGATCACCATACTTGGCTTTCAATAACTCAAGGATCTTTTGATAGCGTTCGACACCTTCCCAAAACGCCAGTTCCCGCCATACCTCCTGGTCGTGGTGGCGGATAATTGTATAATGTGTGTGGCCCTTTGTGACAAAATCCCAATGAAGGATAAGAGCGGCACCTTCCAAGTCCGGCAATTGTTGGGGGGATTGGAGGGCTAGTCGACGAGCGTCCTGAAGAAAGTCCTGCCGCTTACCTAGATTGGTTCGCTCCTCATCGGACAATTGGTCGATATTCGCGAGCATCTCCTCATCGGTAGGATAGTGGACGAGGGCCAAGACCGAATCGCAGGACGGACAAGAAAACTCTAAAAGAGACGCGTGCGGCTCGGTGCGATCCGGATCGAGCGACCCAGACCACCCGCACGCACAACACAACTGGACGTGACGCCATTCATCAAAATACGAAAGACTCTGCGGTGAATGGGACTTCTGCTTCGGATTGTCCATGGGTAGCCACTCAGCCCATCCCCCAATGGTTAAGCGACCAGGTTCACTCGTTAAGCCAACCTAACTCTTTGGGTTTGAGAATTTTTGAAACACACTCTGAAATCTGAGCAATAGATAATTCCTATAATTAAGGTATTAAGTTCACATCAGAATGGTTTTAACAAAGCCATTAAAAGTGATTTTTATCTTTAGCTGGTTACTTGTTCCATTTAAATGAAATGTTCTCAAAATTTAAACCCAACTCCCAAGCCCATCAACAAAAATACCTGCCCCTGATTTTTCCCTGCCAAGTTAAATCCCACACCGATATTGATCAAATCTCGAAAAAATCCCGCCACAATGGCTGGTTGTAAATTAAAATCCTGATCATCTCCTTTTTCTTCCTCAGCCATTGACGCAAAAAATACGGGTGAAATAGA
The DNA here is from genome assembly GCA_965223275.1 of Nitrospirales bacterium. GTDB lineage: Bacteria > Nitrospirota > Nitrospiria > Nitrospirales > UBA8639 > Nitrospira_E. The sequence goes on along the minus strand of OZ244992.1, from coordinate 2,168,086 downwards.
CATAAATGAAGAGGCTTTATATTTACCTGTATCATCCAAAAATGTATCCAGTGTGGTCGCCCGGCAACTAGGCCTAATATTTCGAATACTTCGTTTTCCCGTTTCAGGATGCGGCTGCATATCATTTTTTAAATAAATTCTAAAAGCCGCTCCAACCCCAAGGCCTGGTGAATTAAAGGAAGCTTTTTCTGTAGCAAAATTATATCTAAACAATTGTGTCGTCACGGTAGGCCCCAAGGAGAGCCAACTAGCCAAATCTCCTATCGCATATTTTTCATTTTCCTCCATAAAACAATTAGCGTTAAGAGCTTGTTGCCGCTCTTCTTCTGTAGCATAAATCGTCAAAGTATACTGTCGTGAATGTGTTCCCAAATTACTACCTCTGGAATCAGTTGCCGTTATTTTTACTTTAACAGTACCCTCCGTTTCAGGAGTGCCCGAAAGTTCACCGGTTTTTTCATCTACAGATAACCAAGCTGGTTCATTACCATCCTTTTTCCATCTTGTAGGTGGAATATCATCGAGAACAACCAACTTAAAATAATAAGGCTTACCTTTGGTGCCAGATGGCAAAGCATTGGGTGCGGTGGCAATGATTAGTTCCTTTGTTTCAGCTCCGAAAGCGACAATGGGTATAGTTGTGAAAATCAGACTCATAATGACAAGGAGATGGATCTTTCTGACACAAATCACCAATGATTGGCACAAGATTTTTTGTAAGGTGAACATAGAACACCATCCTTTCAGGGAAAGTTTTATTAATTCCAGAAAAGTAATGTTATTTGCCTTTTCTTGCAGATTTTCCAATTTATAAAAAATTTTGAATAAAATAAACCAATTTTCACACCCGCAAAGTGGACTCGGAGCATTAAACCTAGGTCCCTGAATTCAAAAATTTAGAACTGCCGTGGTGAGGGCCATGGTGTATGTGTGGGAATATAATAGATTTTCAATATAAAAAAATGGCAACCCGGGGACGGGGAATCGAACTCCTGTTCTCAAAAACAATCTCCCGATTTTCTTCCTAATACCAGAATGAAGGTTAAGTGGAAAAAATCCTGGGTCATTCAAAATGATTTTCTCTGCTTGTTTGTACATTTATATAAAGCCAAAGAGGGCCGGTGGTGTAAGGGGGATGCACTCATCGGGACAAACATCATGAAACCTCCAGGTAATGGCCATTCTTTAGCATAATAGGCGCTCCCTATTTTGACTCCCTTACATTTCAGTATTAGAAAAGGCTGTTCGATCCTTCGACTCGACTTGCCCTTCAACAGTTAACACCACTATCCTGTTTTTTTCCATGAGATCCAAACCGATGGGTTCTCTAGCAGATCCTTCAGCCCCCTCACCGTTGGGTGGGATGCTCTCGGCAATCTGTCCAGGACTTGGACTGCTGATCCGTGGGTATCCCGGTCAGATGACCGGGGTATTACTGGTAGGAGGACTGCTCGGGGTGTGCACTTGGGCACTCGGAGCGATTGGGGGACCGGGCGCGGGTTGGTTCTTCAGTATGTTGATCATATTGCCGTGGTGGTGTCTTCAGGCCTATCAAGCCTACCTCCCGACTCCACCCGGCCAACTGGGCACGATACGTGCGATCTTGAGTCGCGCTCACGACATCCGATACCTCGGCGGACTGTTTCTGCTCACGGCATTCACGGACTTGTACATTATTGTGGCAAACCCTGAATACCACCTGACCGTCTTTTGCACCAAACCGACGGGTATTCCCGGTATCTTGGTTAAAGCCCAGTCACCCGCCCTTCATCTCGCCATTGGGTATGGTTTTCTGAAACTCCGGCGATGGGGCTTGTTCGTCTTCCTGGCCTATGCCGGCTTTGGCCTTCTCAATGCCACCGCCAACTTCGCCTGTTTTGGATACGGAAGAATTCGCACGGCGTTTTTCATCTCGCTCGTGGCCTTTACAGTCTACGTCATTTGGCGGAAAGACCGTCTGGTCACTCCCTCCCTATGACCTGAAAAGAGAGAATGGTCTCGTCAGGATGGCCCTTTGACCTGCTTCATGACTTCCGGCGAAAACAGGAAATCGCTCAGTTTCGCCTTTTCATGGCACGCGATATAGTTGGCGAGGCGGCCCTTCTCCTCGGCCTCCACCCCGGCCTGGTCAAGGGTGGCATACCACCAATCATGGTTCGAAGAATCATAACCTTCGGACATTTTGAACATAGCCGTCACATCGATGAACTGGGTGGCTTCCTTATCCTTGTAACTGACTTTGACAATCTTGGCACAAGGCGGATAAGGCGCCTGTGCGTTGAGGTAGGTGTTCTTGGCCAAGGCATTCACGTAAATCTCCACCCAGACATTCGAATGGCCGACCGACAGGAGCGGCTGAGGATTGATCCTCGTCCAGCTGGTATAGTCGGCGAAATCCAGGGATTGTTCTGGGATACAGGCGTGGATTCCTTTACCGGTTTCTCCTGCCGCCGCAAACCCCACAGCACTGTGAACCATCGCAATCACCATCCACACCATCATTCTCATCGATTTTCCTCCCAAGCCTTATTTCTCGCTCTCCATTCGACTTTCCACGCCAACCACTGCCAGCCTTGCCTCGCAGAGTCCGGCCCATGGCAATGAAAGTACCGAAACGTTTTGCTCATCGTTTCAAGGGAAACGTTTGATACAGCAATTCTTAACTTTTGCCTCCTGAAAAACAAGCGTGTTGGCGGCATTCTGGACTACTGGGACCCGGTAGACACTTACGCATTAACTCAATCGGTTGCTTAAGGAGTTGGGAAATTGAGATAAACATGCAGAAGGCTTTGATTCTAGAAGAAGAGATTTTTGGCTGCGGGACGAGGGATCGAACTTCGGATCTCGGAATTGAAATTTCAATTCCGGGCATTAAAGTTCCAGGGTGAGGGAGTGAGATTAAGACTAAATGCGGCATCATACTGATCCAAAAAGAAATTCACAGGATTGGCGTCTGATTAAGATGGATTGGGAGCCGGGAAGAGAACGGAGGCCGGGACACATACCAGGCCCTTTTTCAAATCTCCAAATTGGCCATGGGCCGGAAAAGCGTTTGAGGGAAAGAAATATTTGGAGTTCTCCGACGATGGATGAATGTCTCGTAATCCCTTGATAACGTTGGCTTCATACTGAATGGTGCCTTCTTCGGGAGTGATTGGGGTGCCCGGCAGGTTTGGGGTCAAGCGACAAAAACGATACAATCAATATGTCGAGACACCATGTGAGGATCGTTATCTCATATCCCTGCGTATGAAATGACATGGATGGGATTGATTACTCCGTCTCACAACCCAGACGTTCAGGCTAGAGGATTGGAACCCCTGGCTCGCCTTTGGAGTAACCATTTTCTACCGCAAGTTGGGATCGCACATGCTGTCCAATAAAATTGTGGTCCTCCTCACCCTCACTGGCATACTCGGGTGCACCCTCTTCTTCCATTCTCCACAGGCAGTGGGAGCCGCAGAAGATGTCCTGAACGAGGAATGGAGTAAACCATTCGTTGGGGATTTGCCCGAGATGCAAGATCGGCATGTCATCAGGGTGTTGGTTACTCACAGTAAAACCAACTTTTTTGTCGTGAAAGGAGAACCCCGCGGGTTTGATTATGAACTCCTTCAGAACTATGCCAAATGGTTAAATCGAAAAACCAAGAGAGGCCACATCAAAACCCGATTGGTCTTTATCCCCGTTCCCTTCGACCAACTCCTGCCTAGCCTTAAGGCAGGCAAGGGCGATATTGCGGCCAGTAACCTTACGATTACACCAACTCGACGAAAAATGGTGAATTTTACCATTCCGTACGTGCCCAATGTGGAAGAAATCATCGTCGCTCGAAAGGGGTTGAAAGGGTTGAAGCAGTTGAAAGATCTCCAAAACCGCCGCGTTTTTTTCGTGCGAGGGACGAGTTATGAATCGCATGTGCACGAGGTCAACCAACGGTTTAAGAAACAAGGATGGGCCGCGATCATTCCTAAAGGAGTGGGAAAAAATCTCGTGACCGAAGATCTTCTGGAATTGACCAACAGTGGAGCTATCGACTTAACGGTCGCGGATAAACATGTGGCGACGTTATGGAGCCAGGTCCTCCCCAACATTCGGCTTCACCCAAAACTCGCCATTCACAAAAAGGGGGAGATTGCCTGGGCAGTTCGCAAGAACAGTCCCAAGCTGAAACGCAGTCTCGATACGTATTTACGTCAACACAAAAAAGGCACGTTATTGGGAAATATCTTATTCAAACGCTACTATCAAAACGTCCAATGGATCACGAACCCATTGGCTCGAACGGAACAACAAAAGCTCGATCAATACATAAAATTTTTAAAAAAATATGGGAAGCAATACAAATTTGATTGGCAATTACTAGCCGCGCAGGCCTATCAAGAATCACGCTTCAACCATAAGAAAAAAAGCCCCCGTGGAGCGATCGGTCTTATGCAGGTCTTACCCCGAACCGCCCGGAACCCCCCGGTGAATATCCGAGATATTCACGACCCTGAAAAAAACGTCCATGCCGCAGTCAAATATTTGGATTACATTCGAAACCGGTATTTTGACCACAAACAGTATGCTTCCAATGAGACGATCAATTTCACATTAGCCGCCTACAATGCCGGACCGGCCAGAATCCGTTCTTTGCAGGCCAAGGCCAAAAAGCTTGGTCTCAATCAATTCGTCTGGTTTTCCAACATGGAACGAGTGGTCCTCCGGTATGTGGGGCGAGAACCGGTCCGGTATGTCTCGAACATTCACAAATACTACGTCGCCTATCGGATGCTCGAACAAAGCCAACACCGGAGAAAACGAGAATTACAAGACTTGCAAGAATAAGTAGGGCAGACTGAGTTTCCCGGAGACATGGAGAATCAGACCTGCGACATTCTCCTCCAAGGCAGCTTTTGAGATCCCTGGCTCCCACCAAACCGATACACACCAAAAAAAGATTTTCCTGCTTTGGATGTGAGGAAAAGGAAGGTCCTTAAGACTCACGGCGATAGCCGAACCATGTTGGAAATGGCCAGATGATGCCTTCCCACACCCGCGGGTTCTTACGGGGAGTCAGACCGGTTTTCGGGTACTCGTTAGGAGCAGGATAATAGGCCGTCCCGAAGATGACATCCATGATCGGAAACGCAACGGAGAAATTCTTATCCAAGTGCGCCGGTTCCACCGAGTGATGAATGCGGTGCCACCATGGCGTGTTGCACCAGATGCCGACCCGATGCCAGGGGATGTTGTAGTTCAGGTGCTGCATCCCATTCGGGACCTTCCTGAGTAACAAAGATAGAGTCATGATGTGCTCGGGCACCTGGAAGAGGATCACGGTCACGAACAACAACGGGGCAAGAACGACCGCCTCCGTCCAGTGATGCCGTGCCCCGGTCACGATCGTTAAGCGCTCGGCACTATGATGGAACGAGTGCACGGCCCAAATAAACGGAACCTTGTGAGAGATCCGGTGAAACCAATACTCCGCGCAATCGATATACAAGGCATAGACGATCACCAACCCGATGGATCCCAATACCGATTGAGCCTTCAGATACAAGAGGGGTCCACCCATCGCCATCACGGCACGTCCTAAGACGATAAACTGGACGATTTGAAGAACGATCACCATCGTCGCCATGGATGCGATCAGCATCCACTCGGTACGTATGGTTGCCCGGGCTTCTGGAGAGTCATGGTTCTCGATGGGCCGGAGCCGTTCAAGAGGAGCGGCGATGAGGACCAAGGGAATCAGTCCCAGGAACGGGATCGTGAATCCAAGTACCAGGTTCGCATCGACGCCGTACTCCCCGGCAGATGGCCAGATGAAGTCCAACATCCCCTGCATTCCCGTGACAATGGGTCCCAACATCTGAACGAGGAAATCAACGATCATATTAGCTCCACCCTCAACCGCATGTACCCAACTTGACTAGCTTCTCCTCGCATCATCTCTCCCGATCTGAAAACCATTGATTGGCGTCATGGACGCTTCATGGCGACTCTAGTACTTTTCGGACTGCCCAAACGCTTCTTTAAAAATTCCTATCCGTCGTGATGGCCAGGCACCGTCAATCCGGCTCGAAGGGCTTAGTTAGATTGTTTCGGGATAGGGTCAGGAAAAGCGGAAATAAGAAAAATCAGGAAGAAAACTGGCAACAAGGAGAAAAGACAGAAACTACTGGAAGGGCAACAGAAGAAAGACTGAAGCCAAGTCTCCACTCATGAACTCAAGGTGTAGGGAAAATTTTGGGGAATCGGATTAATTGTCCCTTGAGGGGTTCTTCAAAAAGGAAAGAAAAGAGGAGCTAGAAGCGTCCTGATCCTCCCCCATCCAAGCCAGGGTAAGACCATTTAACCAAGCGCAGGCCTCTCCTCATCTGGCGGAAAAGAAAAAATAGGAGAATGGCCGCTAATCTGACCCTGAGGGCGTTTCCCGAAAAGAAAGAAAGGCCCCATCGGGAGAAAGGACGAGGTTTTTCGAAAATCCATCCGCAAAATCGGACGCAATGATTCGTTCAGCCAGTTGAAGAATTTGAAGGGTAAGATTCCTCCCGATGCAAATGTGCGCTCCGGCCCCAAATGGGAAAGTTTCCACAGTGTCCTCATCACTGGCCGGAACGAGAGAGACATAACAAATATCCCCTTTTTCGAATGATGTATTCCCGATGGAGACGGGCTCTACACATAGACGAGAGACAAAGGATGTCGGACAATACCGTTCCACATTTTTTCCGAGCTCATGGGTGCGCCCATCCATAATGCTTGCGCAAATCGTTCCGAACAACGGGTCATAGCCCATCAAAATGAGGGTGCCACAAAGCAAAAATTTATGATCGTTCTCCAAACCACTCTTGGAATGGGAGATAAGCTTCTCGAGAAAGCTCAAGGCATGATTCCCACCCTTGTGGCGTAATGGATGAAAGTGGAAATAAAAAACATTTTTACGAGCCCGCAAAGCACGGAGTGATGACTTGAGGGGCAATGAAGACAAATGACTAATCATCATACCCAAACACATTTCCACGAAAGCATGCGAAAAAGCGATGGGTGAGCCAAACCGTTTTTTTCTTTTCCTCATATAGGCGGCGATCCTTGGTTCCGCCTTTCTCAGATGGTCAGCCTGCTGTTTCAGCAAATCGTTTAAATTCTTTTTGAGGTTGCGATGCACCTCTCCTTCAAGGAACAGCGGACCTTCAGCAAAAAACCGCCGTACGAATTCCAAAGAGTCTGGTGACCCGGAAAAATGCTGATAGCCTTCTTCAAAATAATTCAAGTCTTTGAATGATTTCGAAATCAATATTTGGTGGCTAATGGATAGATCGAAAACCAGGGCGGTACGATGGTCTTCATCGACACATACTTCCACACCCCTTTTCTCAGCATGATGACAAAGGCCCCGTTGGCCAAAAGCCGACTTGAGTTTCTGTACGATATCAAGCTGTTTCATCGTACGAGCTGTTCGTTCCCGCTAACCAATGACCAAGCGAATCGAATTGGCTGGAAAAAATCAGATGCTTCAGCGTGTCGTGTCCATCAAAAGTCAGCCATTTCACCGATTCGTTCAAGTACGTATTTTTCCAACTCTCGAAAAAACCTTTATCCATAGTACTCTTCTGAGCAAAATACAACCGGACAGTATTAGGACTGATCTTCACATTGTCATCCATCGCCATAATTCCTTTAAAGGAAAAAGGAGGAGAAAAGAGAACCATGCGTTGAACTTGTAACGCGGAACCGATTTTAAACGCCCCCCAGCCACCAGCTGATGTCGCCAAAATGGCTGTGTGGCAATCCTCGGGAATCATTTTTTAAAGGGTAGAGCCAAGCTCGGTCAGATTATCTCCCATCCCGGGTATGCCGTACATAAAGTGTTGTTTTCGGTCATCGCGCAAATAAATGATCAAATCAAACAGCTCGACAGCCAGGACATGAAAGAGCTGGAGGGGCACCATAAGCTGATGGGCGTTTCCCGAAAAACATATCAAGGCCTTTCTCGGTTTACCCGAATACGGCTGAAATTTCTGAAAGTCGGGAACCATGTGATTTTTCGTTAAGAGCAAAGAAGGATCGGCCTTCTTCATAAGCTCAAGATATTTGTTCTGGGGATCTTCATGGGCAAGCGCGGCAATCAACTTTTTTAAAACGCTGGGCGTGGCGTAGCATAGCAACCAATGAATCGTGGTGTCTTCAATATTTCCTGATGGCCTGGAAAATACAAGGAGTAATTGGTCAAGGAGGTTTGCATGTCTTCCTCTTCCAGGGCATTGTAATCGAATTTTCCTGAACACATCGCCCATATATCGCTTCCAAATCCGACCTAAGCCTGTGCGGTTTTCTTCATTCATGGCTCGAAGTTGCCTATCCAGCACGACGGACAATCGAAGCCGTGATCGTTCCTTTTTATTTAACGAACGCGACTTTCGGTATTCGTAGGCCATAGAAGGTTCAAGGCACCATCGCCAAGATTTCTTCTAGCGTAATAGAACTATGAAGTTCGGTATCGGGTATGACAATGCCGTGTTCATCTTCAAGAATCATGAGTGTTTCATAAAATTCCAAAGAATCAATTCCAAGCTCCACCAAAGGAATTTTATCAAAATCATCAGGGTGATCCTCTCTCAGTAACTTTTTGAACTCCTTGCGTATCACATCATGGGTTTGTTCTGACATAACCGATGCCCCCCAAAAATTCTTGTCGTTTCAACGATGAAGGATTCAAGTCTACACCAAAGCCTCTCAGATTATTTGCTCTCCATAACCGCTTTCGTCTCACCAAGGACGTAGTAGCATAAAACACCATTGGCCCTCCATATCTAAGACGTAGATTACCCAGCCCTATGAAAAGAGGCGCCAATACCAACTGGCGAGACCATTTTCCCAAGGCCTGCGCGGTACATTCGGGCCCGCTATCGCTGCGAATTTAATTTGGACAACCGTGCGAAAGAAACAAGGAATTGGGGAAGAAAGGGAGGGTAATAGCAAAAGTCTCTAAACGAATTAAATAAAAAAAATGGCTGGGGGACGAGGAATCGAACCTCGGTTCTCAGAACCAAAATCCCAATTCAAGGGGTTGTGATAGAGAATGATTGAGTGAGATAGAGTGCTACAAGATACTGATCACCAAAGGGATTTCCAACATTTTGAGTGTGATGGAGTGTGATTGCGGTGGATCTGGAACCGGGAGTAAAACCGGGATCAGGGTTTCTACGATGAGGGGACACCACTCTTGTGCCGGGTCCCATCCAACGAGTGAGTAAATGTGGCAAGGTTTTCAAAATAGGCCCCTCAATCGACCAGTCTACTTTTTTCGAGTTTATTTGACACAATCGAATGGCTTACAAGTCCTCACCCGTCAGTCGTTCCAATTCTGTGATTGCCATCGCCAGATTAAACCGGGCTTCAGCATAGGCTTGAAACGCCTGCCAGGATGTCCGTTGAGCGTCTAAGACTTCCAGCAAACTGGCTTCACCAAACTTGAAACTTGTCCGTGCAATCCGTACGGCTTCTTGAGCTTGCTTTAGGAGGCCTTGTTCAAAGGTTTTAATTTGGGCTGAAGTGATTCGGACACGTTGAATCTGCTCTGTAATTCCTCTTTTTAATGCGATTTTGGCTTGTTGAAGTTGGGCCTCCGCTTGTCGACGCACACCCAAGGCTTGGGCAATCTGTCCCTCCCGTTGGTGCCAAATGGGTAACGGAACCGAGATGCCCCCGACAATCCCCTCCCGACCCGCATCACGCTGGTAGGCCCCATTAACGGTCACATTAGGGATTCGGGCCTGTTGTTCTTGGTTATACCTGGCAGTGGCCGCATCAACCTGTTTGTGAAATTTTTTGATTTCAGGGTGCTGTTGAAAAGCCTGATCAACTAACCATTTTTCATTCACCTGGACGTTTCCCGGATGAAATTTCCCCTTTACTCCAAACTGGTCTCCAAGACGACCTGCCGTCAGTTGATTCAGAGCCGCCTTACTCGTTTTGGCCTTTCCTTTCCGTTGATTCACCTGTTTCTGGGCCTGCAACCATTCCACCTTGACCTTGACCAATTCAAAAGGAGGCGCTTCGCCTGCTTCCACGCGCCGTTTAACGGCACCCTGTAATTCAGTCACGGTCTTAAACAGACGGGATGCGAGATCTGCTAAGGTTTCTGCCAGGAGAACTTCATAAAACGTTCGTTTGACGCTGGCCTTCATATTTAAACGGATCTCATCGAAATTTGCCTCAGCCCCCCCGACGCTTGCCTCCGCAGCTTGTTGACGTGCGGCACGGGTGCCAGGCCATTCGATAGATTGGCTCAGCGAAAAATATCGCTCAAACAACGTCCGTCCGGTCGGATCCCGAACTTCACCATGCCCCCCCTGAAACCCGAATATGGGATTGGGATAAGCTTGAGCCGCAAGGACCTCACCCGCCTTTTCATCAAGGATTCCTTGGCCCATTTCCATGAGTGGATGATAGGTCAACGAAAGGTCAATGACCTCAGGAAGAGTGTAAGACGGAGGAGTCTTGGATTTGCCTCGCTCATCAGTGGACGATCGTGCACCCGGGGATACCCCTAGGATACTGCACATCACAACACAGGTGGTGAGTAATCTAAGAAATCGACGATGTTTCATGATTAACTCCTCGGACAAAAATATCGATACATAGCGGGAATGACCAATAAGGTAAGCGCGGTCGAGGTCACCAAGCCTCCAATGACCACTGTGGCAAGAGGACGCTGAACTTCGGCCCCCATCGTTGTGGCCAAGGCCATCGGAAGAAATCCAAAGCTCGCGACGAGTGCCGTCATCAAGACCGGACGTAATCGATCCAACGCGCCTTGCCTAATCGCTTCTTCTTGAGTGAGGCCTCGTTCTTCCAAGCGACGAATACGGGACACCAAGACGACCCCGTTCAGTACCGCAATTCCAAACAAAGCAATAAAGCCGATCGTGGCTGAAATGCTCAAGGGAAGCCCTCGCAGAGCCAATGCCAGAATTCCGCCGGATAATGCTAAGGGAACATTGAGAAAAATCAGAAAGGCGGGTCGGAGACTTCCAAAGATGAGAGAGAGCATACCCAGAATAAGGAGGAGGGTAATGGGAACGATGATGGCCAATTTTCCCAAGGCCTCATCCAAATGTTCAAATTGCCCCCCCCATTCGACATAGTAGCCTGTGGGGAGAGAGAGGTGTTCCTGAACCGCGTTTTGGGCCTCCCGCATAAACCCACCCAAGTCCCGACCGCGGATATTGGCTTCGATGACGATTCGCCTGTGGATATTCTCGCGGCTGATCTGCGCCGGTCCTTCATCCACTACCACCTCGGCAATACGAGGCAATGGCACCAATTCACCGTGAGGAGTGGGCACCAGGAGGTGGCGAAGGGAGACCGGACTCGCCGAAGTCTGTTCGGACAAACGCACAACTAAAGCAAACCGCCGTTCACCCTCGAAAATCGTCCCAACATGTTTCCCGGCACGAGCGGTTTGGACGTACGTGAGCACATCATCGGCCGTAATCCCGTAGCGAGCAATTTGCTCACGATCGACAATGATCCGAATCCTCGGGACTCCGGCAACCTGTTCAACTTTGACATCCGTGGCCCCGGAAATCCCTCGTAAGAGCTTGGCCACGTGTTCAGCCTGCTGACGTAACATTCGAAGGTCCTCACCGAAAATTTTCACCGCCACATCGGATCGGGTTCCCGCGATCAGTTCGTTAAACCGCATCTCAATGGGTTGGGTAAATCCTAGTCCCACTCCATGCACGGCCTCCAAGATCGCCCGTTGCATTTTGTCGATAAGTTCATCTTTGGTTTTGGCGCTGACCCACAGTTCCTTCGGCTTCAGCACCGCGAATACATCAGACAGCTCGATCCCCATCGGATCCGTCGCTACTTCCGGACTTCCGGTCCTCGATACTACTTTGATGACCTCAGGAAATTTTCTGAGACTTCGTTCGACCTGAAGAGCAGTTTCCACTGATTCGGCAAGGGAGACACTCGGTAACCGCCATACCTGAATGGCCAGGTCTCCTTCATCCAACTTCGGCATGAACACCACGCCCAAAGAAGTGCCCACGAACAGGCTCACAACTAGCACCAAGACAGCCACGCTTCCCACACCCCAAGGACTGTTCAGTGAAAAGCGGAGACAGGGGGCATACAGGCGGCGAAGTGCTCGAGGCAACCAGGGCTCTGCTTGAGTCGGTGAGTCTTTGGCAAACCAAAAGGCTAAAGTCGGCACGGCCGCGACCGCAAAGAGGAGAGAGCCCGCCAACGCAAAAATGACGGTGAGCGCCATCGGACGAAACATCTTCCCTTCCAATCCTGTGAGAGCCAGGATAGGAAGATACACAAGAATGATAATCCCGATGGCAAAAACGATAGGACGCAGGACCTCTCTGGCAGCCTCCTCAATACCTTGTGCCCGAGCGTGCGGTGATCGGTCTTTGAGAGTAGATAACTTCCGAAGAATATTATCGATCATCACAACCGACCCATCGACCAACAAACCGAAATCGATGGCCCCAAGACTCATCAAATTTCCCGTCAGCCCTGTTTTGAGCATGCCCGTAAACGCGATCAACATAGACAAGGGAATGGCCAAGGCCACGATCAATCCAGATCGAAAATTTCCCAAGAACAGAAATAAAATCCCAATGACCAGGAGACCCCCTTCCACAAGATTGTTCCGCACCGTATGAATGACGCGGGACACAAAGATGGAACGATCGTAATAGGGTTCAATCACCACCCCTTCCGGCAAAGAGGGTTGAATTTCTTTTACTCGTGCTTTGACCTGCTCGACCAGTTGTTGGGCATTGGCTCCAGCGAGCATTTGTACCATCCCGATGACGGTCTCCCCCTCACCCATTCTTGTCGCGGCGCCAATCCGAAGATTGGCCCCTTCCCGGACCGTCGCCACATCTTGGATGTAAATGGGTATGCCCTGGTCGGCATGGTGAACCAGGATTTTTCGGAGGTCGGCCACACCCTTGGCCATCGCCTCTCCTCGAATCAGGTACAACTCTCGCTCATGGACGATGTACCCTCCTCCGGCCAGCGCATTGTTTCGCTCTAACGCGTCGTACACATCTTTCAGGGAAAGCTGAAAGGCTAGGAGTTTTTTGGGGTCCACCATGACCTGAAATTGTTTTTCCTCTCCCCCCCAAATATTCACCTCCACGACCCCTGGAATGGCTTGAAGTCGGCGACCAATATCCCATTCGAGCAGGGTACGAAGCTCCATCGGGCTATAGCCTTCACCGCTGAGGGTAAACTGGTAGACTTCCCCCAACCCGGTGGTAAGGGGCCCCATCATCGGTCGCGCATATTCGGAGGGAATCTGATCGACGGCGAGCGCTAATCGTTCGTTCACCAGTTGTCGTGCAAGATACAGATCCACATGGTCTTCAAAAATTGCCGTCACCACGGAAATCCCATATCGGGAAAGTGACCGAATCTCGGTCAATCCAGGCAGTCCAGCCAGGTTCGTTTCAATGGGGAAGGTGACGAACTGCTCGACTTCAATCGGACCGAGCGCCGGGGCTCGAGTCAGAATTTGTACTTGAACCGGAGTCAAATCGGGAACCGCATCGATGGGTAGTTCCCGTAGGGAATAGAGCCCAATCCCCATCACTAAGAGAAGAGAGATCAGGGTAAAAAAACGATACCGAAGGGACAGGGTTAACAACCGATCCATGAAATCTATTAGCCCTCTCCCTCGATAGAGCTTTTCATGAGCGAATTTTTCAAGTCAAACACCCCTTCAATGACCACCTCATCACCAACTTTCAACCCCGCAACCACTTCGGTCCAACCCCCACTTTCTTTTCCTACCTGGACTTCCACGAAACGAAAAATCTCACGGCGTTTTACGAATACTCCACGAATCCCCTCCACAAGCGTGAAGGCGGCTACTGGTATGGCCAGCGTGGGGATCACGCCTTCCTGCAAGTGGACGTCGACATATTCGTTGGGTTTGAGGACCCCCTCAGGGTTGGGAACATCAAAGCGGAGTTGAACAGTCAGCGTCGCTTTGTCGGCGACCGGCGCGATATAGGTCAATGGAGCGTGAATGGGCTCCCGTCCTTTGGGAACGATCGTGCCTTGGTCACCGAGATGAAATCGCTGGGCCTGTTCAACAGGAAGATTGGCGAAGACCCAGACCTTTCGGGTGTCCACGATCTGAAACAGGTGGTCACCCGATCTGATGCCTTGCCCCAACACGACGGATTGCTCAGAAATCGTTCCCGTTAAGGGAGCCTTAATAATGTAATGGTGGCCCTCAATGGTATGACGCTCAAGGAGATCATTCAGTTCTTGCTGAGATAACCCCATGTTCTGCAGTTTTTCCGTCATGTGTTGATTGACAGCTTGGGCTTCTAAAAACTGCGCTTGGTCTTCCAGAAGGCGACGCTCGGAAACGATTTGTTCCGCATGAAGTTTTTTGGTCCTTAGGAAGTTGGCTTTTCGGAGATCGACTTGGGCATCGGACACCAAAAATTCCTCCACCAATTCATCTAACTTGAGGCTTCCAATAGCCAGTAAGGGATCCCCCTTTTTCACGGATTCTCCTAAATGCACGAACAGTTTTTCGACTTGACCTTCGATTCGTGAGGAGACCTTGGCCATCTTGGAAAGATCGACGGCTACCCCACCGGGAGCCTGAATGACTTTTGAGAACTTTCGTTCATGAACAGGTTCGGTTGTAATGCGACTCCGAATGGCTACGGGAATTTTGTTAATCGGAACCCCTGAAAAGTCAGGATCCTTTAGATCCGTTGATCCCACTTCCGAATCCTGCTCCGGCGAGTCAGAACAGGCTGGTAGGAACAGAAAGAGAGAAAGCAGGAATAGAATACAATGTGGGAGTATCATCACCCTTTTCATAATTCACCCAAGGAAAAAGTTGTCTCTGAGGGGAAAGGACTACACACGCTGACGGATGTAGTCGTCCCAACGAAGTTGGAGGCATTCATCTCCCTGGCGACCAGGCAGTGAATTCAGGAACTTTTTGATGTTAGATATTTAAGAGAGGAGGCGCACGTGGGGAACGGACGTGCCAAAGAAGGGCAAAGAATTTTTGGAGAGAGAACGCATCAGTGCTTGAAGCCGGATGAAGGCCCAATTTGATTTGGTGAGAGGGGACCAGACCAGCAAACGAAATGGTAGGACCTTCCGAATCCTCATCGGCCCATGATTTGAGTGCGGAAAATTCAAACGTCGTATGTTCAAAATCATGTGGTACTTGCGGGGGAGAATGAGAATGTTCAGAAAATTTTCCGGTGAGGAGGAACTCCTCATAGTACTGAGCATGGTGATGTTCCGATTGATGGTGTGAAAGGGGCTGTTGGTCGTGGCCGTCACAGAACCACCCACAGGCCACCACTGTATGGTAGGCACCTCCATGAGCATGCCCGGGTATGCCGTGGGAATGATCCGCTTCTGGGTGGGCGTGAACCAGTGGAAGGGTCATCACCCATGAAATAAGCCAGACCCGAAGGATTGTCTTAGCCCACCGCTTCATGAAAATTTCCCCTCACTTTCTGATCGGTTCCATTGAATCCGTAGTTTAGGCTAACACAATTTCAGGGGATGAGAAAATGATTTTGTCTTATTAACTTGCTTGAGGCAGGCTGGTCGACTGATGGGCCTGTTTATGCCCCCTAGCCAAAATGTTCTCTCAAAAGGCTATTTTTACCTTGCTTTAGGTTGGTGGGTGTGGGTGTTAACAAACCAGGGAGTGTGATTGTGATGGACTGGAACCGGGAGTAAAACCGGGATCAGGGTTTTCACGGAAACGGATAAAAAGCTCAGGCCTTAACGGGTTCCAAAAACACAAGTTGAATTGTATCAAAAATGGAAAGGAGGGCTAGAAAAGAATACGTTTGGAACACCGTAGGTTTTTTTGAAGGGTGTTGCTCTTAGGATCAAGATTGGTAGCTGTTTTTCGGTTCTATTAAAGAGGATTCGCTTTTTATAAATTTTTCATGAAATTCTTGATAGGTTTCAACCGCTTCTTCAAAGCCACATCCCTTTACGTATAAACACCACGCAACTCTTCTTCCATAGCTGTACTCTAGGCTGTTTCTATGACAACTTGGACATTCTGCCATTTGAATACCTCCTAGTTTAAATTTGTTTGGAGTGGAAAAAGTTTTTCGTTCCGCATACGCAAATCACTAAAAACGCGCTCGAATGCTCGCGCTTTAATTCCTTCGAACATTTTCACCTCAATTTGGGAAAAATCCTTGAGAAATTTTTCCGAATCTTCATCAGGATAATGTTCTATATATACCACTTTTTTAATTCCTGTATACACAATCTGTTTAGCACATTGTAAACAGGGAAAAGTGGTTGTATATAAAGTTCCATTTTCTATATTTCGCCCTGTTGCATTTAATATGGCCATTTGCTCAGCATGAATAGCAGTGCACCTGGACATTCCTCTATCAGGTGCATAAGCCTTCGCCAGGTTTTGGTTGCATTTCGGACATTTCGTATTTTCTTTTAGGGTTTCTGATCTAATTTCAGCGCGACAATACACACATTCCATTTTTTTATCAACCATACTTTTTACGTGTTCAACTAACCATTGATCCTTATAGCAAAATTCAAATTTTTTTATGCATGGGGCTAGAGGTTCAGGGTTTTCATTGTAACCAGTAGCTACAAGTTTTCCCCGTTGGTCAATAATTGCCGCTCCAACTTGGCGTTTAAGGCATAGGGAATTGAGAGCAAAAGTATAAGCTGATGCCATATTCGTTTCATCTTGCGTTGGAGATCTTAACTCCTCCCCTGTAAGAAGTTTTAAATATTGGTCAAATCTTTTTAGAAGGGTTATCCCTGAGGTAAGTAGGCTACTGTTTTCAGAGTTTGTGATTGCTACGTCAGCTTGATCCACACAGAGTTGAACCTTTTGCCCATAATCAAAATCTTCGCCGCTATCTCTTTTATCGTTTTCATTAAATTCACTTTGGTTGTGGTTATAATCCTTAGCTACCCTCTCCCACCGAAGAGGACTAGGTGCATATATTGAAACCAAATAAAACCTAGGATATTTTTTCCTCAAAAAATCAACTTCATTATTATTTCGAATTCCATCAAACACAATAGGCCCATTCTCTTCATTAACACTAGAGGCAGCGTCTTTAGCAAGATATTCTAGACCATTTTCTTTTCTTAAATTATTTCCAATATCCTGAAGTAAAGTTCTTCTTTTGGTGAGGTCATAACTTCCCTCTGGGTGTTTTTGTTTAAAAGTTTCTTTTATCTTGTCGGTGAGGCGAACTATTTTGTAGCCATGCTGATTCTTGAGAGCATTGGCTAGAGTGGAGCAACCACTTCCAAATGATCCTGTGACCCCTAAGATTAACGGGTTGTCTTCCATTCTTTTTTCTTAATTCTTTCCTAAATTTTTTGGGAATATAATGATACAAGTATAGTCATTTTTTACAATAAAGTCCTACTTTTTAAGTGTCCGTTAAGTATTGAGAAACAAAATGCTGTTTCATTTTTTATTTTGAAATTCACCGTCTTTCATAGGGTTGGCTTTTTTTATAAAGCCCATTCTCTCTTGCCCATCTGGGTAATCCTCCTAGCCACCACCGTGATTAAGCCTCCCACGACTTAATCACCTTCCGACCCTTGAACAATTCACTGTCGTCTAAAATAGTTTCAGTATCCTCTTTTTGAAGGTGCATAGGTAAAAACTCCTTGGAAATTGAAGCGGAAATTTTGAGGGTTGTCTCAATAAGTTTGCTGGTCTCTAAATCAGCAAAATCGCGTTTCTCCATTTCCACAGTTAATTTCTCCAACATTTTCCCATGTAATTTGAGACGATGCTGGACTGACAATGAAAATTTTTCTTGCAATAGGTCGAGTTCAAGGGATTTAGCATTCGCAACTTCAAGGCTTAACTCTTGACTCCAATTTATGAGAACTGGCTTGCTGACATTTATTTCTTTGGAAATCCGGTCAAAACTCCAATTTTTTGCCCGAAGTTCTACAAATTTGTTTTTGGTATCTTGATCTTTCATGGAATGATGCCCTTAACTTTTTTTTAAGTTAACTTATTGGTATTGGATACAAAAGGAAAACTTTCCGTATACTTTTAGACAACTTTTACATTTCCTCCTCGTATGGACCAAAACCTCATCCAGCTATCCGGTATCTGAAACATTATCTGTCTTTCATAGGGTTGCCCCCCTCCATGGGGTTACCTATGAATTCATTTGTGTTCAATTTGGTTTCGAGATAAAATTCCCCCTTGTCCTGTTCTATGATGCCTGGCCCCCGACCCAGTCATACATGACTGAATCGGGGTGGTGCTTGGTGTCCAGGCGGTTGTTCCCCTCAGGATGAATGAGGGGCTTGTGACCCGCCATAATGGGCCACAAAATCTTTGAAGCACCTTTTCTTGCATTCCTTCATTTTTTTCTGCCAACTCATCCCCGAAACCCCTTTCCCAGCCTGCATTCTCTCTATGCCTTAGGTGGTATTGGTATGGGTACAGGTACGGGTATGGATAAGAGTGCTGGTAAGGGTAGAAGTCTAGATAAGACATTCTTATTCCTTTTCAGAGTCAGTGCGTCGTTCAAGCAAATTCTCAATAATCGAATATTGAGACGCGGGTGGGCGAGGCAGATTTTTGGAATTTTTAATTACGGTCCGAACATTGGCTAAAAACACCTTACCCCGAAAAACCTTTGTGCTCGCTCGATCAATTCGATCTGGCTTTCTTCCTGCGGCCAGTTCCCAGGCTTGTAAATATTTGTTGGATTCCGGTTTTTTTCCGTTATTGCGTTTTGGAGGAGCATTACAGGCCATATACAGTTTCTCTCCATGAAATTCCCCTGGGGTTACAATTTGAAAGTGTAAAAATACCTTTTGCCCTCCCCAGAGCGGCCTTTTCTCGGCCGACAAAAAAATCACTTCATATTTTCCTTGGGGTATGAGTGGGAGGTTGTCATATTCACAGTCAAATTCTAAATCCTGATGAGGGCCCGCCTCCTGTTTGTGCGGCTTTTCTCTATTCCTTTTTGAAATTGGCGAAGGGGCTTGGGAGATTGACCTAGAATCTTCATGCCCACCATTGACTGTTTCCGGAAACTCTTGAGGGTGGTTTTCTACCGCCCGCCGCTTCATGTTCTTTCCCAATCCCTTGTTTTCTCAGCTTACACCTCAGGGGTTTTCGCAGGATCCCGCCAACCTTTTTGAATAAGATCCTCAATAAACTCCTCTGGAATACGCACAGAACGTCCGATCTTTACGTACGGAATTTTTCTATCGGCAATCTCCCTCCTCCAAGTTGAAATTTTTCTCCCCGTTCTACGTTCGCATTCTTCTAACGGAAGCACTACCTGAGGTTTTCTTTTTTTCATTATCGCCCCCTTTTTTATTGTGACTTTGACATCTCTTTGCTTTTTTTCTGTGCGCAAATGTGATATAAGCATAAATTACTCTATTAACTATTAAATCAATTAACATAGTTATTTTAGTCACTCAATGGTTAAAACATAGTAAATTAAAGAATTTTTTAAGGAGAAGGCCCAGTGAATTTTTTCTACCAAGCCGTCTGGTATCGGAGTAACGTAAGGCTGGAAGGAACCCACATCATTCCGGAAGGGGAGTTTGAACCCTACAATCCTTTTGACTTCTATTTTTCATCCAAATCAGACAAAGGTGGGAGGCAATCACTCTATTTAGACTTTCTAAATGTAGACCCAAACGACACAAATGCCATCATCGAGTTCTGTGAACGGTTTGGAATCCTAGGCGATAAGGATTTTTTTTATATGGCCCCCCAAGATCGTCTAGGTGAGATAATTCCCAACCCAAATGAAGTTCACATAAATGAGGACGGAAATATTTCTTATACGATAGCTTTTGAGGATGGCCCTCTCACCACACAGGTTAGTAAGCGTTTAAATGGGCTAGCTCTCAAAGACCATAAGAAGCGGCAGATGGCTCAAGAGGTTTTGTCACAAATAGAAATAGAGAATATGTGGTTAGATCCAAAAGCAGTTTGTACACCCCTAAAGATAGAAGATTTCTGGCAAGCCCAGGCTGAACTTCAGAGTGCTACATACCCCTTTCAGGATCAGGAGTGGGCCACGGAACAAATTAAAAGAGGTTACAAGATGGCCCTTATCAATCGACAATTACACAAAGCCTCGGTTCACCCCAATGTAAAATGGGATATTCAGCAAGCGCATCCAGTTTTAGTGTGGAATTCTCATACCTTATTAGGAATCTTGTGGTTAATGATGATGTTGGATTTTTTAGGACCAGGGAAAATTCTCAACTGTCCGTGGTGTGATAAGTTTTTCTTGGCCCCTACTCCCCAAAGACGTTTCTGTTCCCCTCAATGTGGAAACAGTTTCAAAGTTCGAAAACATAAACAAAAGAAACATTCGCATAGTCAAACCCTATCCCCTCAAATATCTGGCTCTGGGGTTTCATCAAACTCGTGAAACAAAAGAAAAGTACATGGCACGAAAAGGGGGAAAAGACAGAGGAGTTGTTTTCAAAGAAGGAAAATGGTGGGCACGGCTATATGTGAATGGAAGGGAACTTTGGAAAAAGGCAGATAACAAAACCCAAGCAAAGGTCCTTTATGGCCGATTGAAAGCGGATATACGAGAAGGAACATATTTTCCTAAAAAAGAGAACCAAACAAAATCTATAACTCTTAGAGCATGGATTGAAAGGTATTTAG
This sequence comes from Nitrospirales bacterium, assembly GCA_965223275.1. GTDB lineage: Bacteria > Nitrospirota > Nitrospiria > Nitrospirales > UBA8639 > Nitrospira_E. Next base: position 2,147,391 of record OZ244992.1, on the reverse strand, counting down.
AGGGGTGCACAAATCGAGGGATAGCAAACGAACGACACTATGGACGGTTCTGGAAATTACTTTTTGGGAGGAAACTTTTAAATCAAATTACCCATGATGACTGTCGACGCATTCAAGCTAAACTCCAAGCAAGGGGGAAAATTAAACCAGCTACAATAAATCGTCGTTTTTCTTTTTTACGTCATATTCTCAACCTAGCAATCAAGAATGATCATCTAACACGAAATCCTGTTTCTGGGCTTAAATTCTTCCCTGAAGAAAAACGTTCCCGGTACCTATCAGATACTGAATTAGAAAGACTCAAGCAACATCTGAATATCCAAGATTGGAACCTGATCGCCTTCGCCATTGAAACTGGCCTAAGACGGGCTGAACAATTTGGACTGAAATGGGGACAAGTTTCCTTTGAGACATCAACCCTTGTTATCCCTTTTGATAAGGGCGGCAAAACTCGCCATGTCCCCTTGAGTAACAATGCTAAGGAAATTCTTCGCTCTCTGAACTCTCTTTTAATATCTCCTTGGGTTTTCCCAAGTCCAAAAGATCCGTTACAACCCCTCAACCCTGTTTCCTTTATAAAAGGAATTTTCAAGCCAGCAATGGCAAGGGCAGGTATTGTAGATTTACGGTGGCATGATCTGAGACACACAGCCGCATCTCGACGAGTCATGGCTGGCGTTGATCTGTATGCAGTAAAAGAAGTTTTAGGACACCGAGATATTCAAACCACCATGCGCTATGCCCATCTCTCACCTGATTACTTACAAGAGGCTGTAAATCGAGGAAGTTTAGTTGAAACCGGGAGTAAAACCGGGAGTGTGTCAGGTCGCGGGGAAAAAAGTGAAGCAGAAGAAAAGGAAGAAGTCTTTGAAACTATGGAAGAAAAAGAGTGGCTGGGGGACCAGGAATCGAACCTGGGTTCTCAGAACCAAAATCTGATGTCTTGCCCCTAGACGATCCCCCAACCAGGTCTCAACTGTAAAACGTCGGACCGCAAACCGTCAAGATTATTCTACCTTATTATTATAGGACCCGTCCGTAGACGATCCAATGCCGATCATCCGGCACATCGACCATCAAACGACTGAGGTTTAACTCTGCGAGATGGGACGCGACTTCGTCTTCGGTGAACGCCGCTAAAAGGGAATGATAAAAATCCTGTCGCAATCGTTCGGGTTCGTTCGGTGCGTGTTGATCAACGAGCGCTTGCGCCTCTTCCGCACTTTCGGGGCGGAGGAGATCCATAATCAGCACAGGGCTCCCGGGCTTGACCAACATTTTGACGCAATACCAAAACCGCAGAGGATTGGGTAGGTGGTGCACTAAACTATTGGACACCAGGGCATCGGGCAGTTGCGGAAGATTCAAGTCTTGTATGCGATGGCAGAGAAAAGACACCCGATCATCCAGGTTGGCGGCTTTGACCGCCTCTTCGGCGTAAGCGATCATCCGGGTGGATGCATCGATACCGATAATCTGACTCTTCGGCTGGCTCCGGGCTAAACGAATGGGAATATCTCCAGGCCCGCATCCCATATCTATAATAAGGCCCTCACCCAGATCCCCAAAGAGCTCCTGGAATCGATCGACGAAGGCCTGATTTTCTTCCTCAAAATCCGCCTGGGCATACGCCAAGACTTGTTCGGGGTCATCCATAATTTCCGGCTCTAAGATACGTTCCATTATCCTACGCTCCGTTTGGCTACGTGTTCGACTCCAACCGCATCCCCTTGCCGGACGAGACCTTCAGACAACACCCTGGCATAGAGGCGACTCCACCCGGGATGGGTTTTTTGAGAAATACGAGAAAATTTGTGATCTGAAAACCATCGGGCATTCTGCCGACAGGGCACGCAATAACTGGCGATTTCGATCAAGACCGCGTCACCGATGCTGAACTGATCGCCAGGTTCAATTTGCCCCCAATCTAATCCGGCTATCGTCAGATTTTCCCCGGCACTTCCGGCGTGAATGGGATGGCCTTCTTCCTGGAGGGCCTGAAGCCTTTCCCAAGAGTACAAGGAAAGGGCACGGTCCGGTCCACCATGAATATCCGTGTTCCGATGGGAATCCCCTTCGATCCCCTGAACGCCAATCTTGGCCTCCATCACCGGCAGTTTGGGGACACCCCCCGATGAAACATTAATTTGGAAGAGATACGGAAGAATCGGCATGTTGAAAAAACACGAACCTACCAGCTAATGGCGACCGAAGAAAATCGTAGCGAGACCTTCCAAGCGCGGTCAACCATTTCCATGAAAAATGTGAGAGCCTTATAGCACCCGGCCCGGGATAGCCTGGTGAATAAAGGTGAAGATCACTTGGAAGTAGGCCTCTCCTCCCACGTAGGGAACATCATTATGCCCGGCGCCGGAAATCACCTGCCAGGTTTTGGGTTCGGGGGCCAGGTCGAACACCTGTCGCCCCAACTTCGCCGGCACGACCTCATCGCGGTCACCGTGCAGCATCAGAAGCGGTACCCGAAGTTTCGGAACTTTCTCGACCAGGGGAAATTTCACGTCCACGAACCATTGCGCCGGCAGTCCGAAATAATGATGATCGGCCATGGCTTGAATGGAGGGAAAGGCCCCTTCGATGATCAGTCCCCCCGTGGTTCGTTGAACCGCGACCTCGGTGGCCACACTCGATCCCAACGATCGACCAAACATAATGATACGTTCAGGGGCAATGCGGCGCTGCTGAACCAGATAGTCATAACTCCGCAACGCATCCTGATACATTCCAGATTCCGAAATCGTTCCCGTCGAACGCCCGTACCCCCGATAATCAAAAATCAGAATGGACAGGCCCCGATGAAACAGCTCTCGCATATTCCCCAATCGATGACTGATGTTTCCCGCGTTTCCATGACACCACAGCATCACCGGTTGAGAGGGGCCGGCATCCACAAACCACCCGAAGACGGTGTCGGTATCGTTCATCGGGAGCCAGACTTCCTCCAGCGGCAACCCGCTGAGCTGGGCCCAATTTCGTTCTTCCCAGGGTGATGGATGAAACACAAAGAGACTGTCCAACATACACCGTATTGTATCAAGAGGAAGAGCAAAATGGAGAGAGGCCGTATCGACCGAGCAAAATTTTAGGGTACAATTTTCTTGGTTCAATCGGAAAAGGGGCAGAATATGTCTATCTATGCCATTGGAGACATACAGGGGTGTGCGGAGGCGCTTCATCGTCTCCTCGACCATGTCAACTTCGACCCCGATTCAGACCGGCTCTGGTTCGTGGGCGATTTGGTGAATCGAGGACCCGATTCCCTCGAAGTTCTTCGGTTCATCAAAGAACTCGGCGAGTCCGCCGTCACCGTGTTGGGGAATCACGACCTCCATCTCCTGGCCATCTGGACCGGCATCACGGAACCGGGGCGAAAAGATACCTTACAACCCATACTCCATGCGCCAGATCGAGATGACTTACTCCACTGGCTCAGACAACGCCCCCTCCTCCATATCGAGCAGGACTATGTCATGGTGCATGCGGGGTTGTTACCGTCGTGGTCGATCCAGGAAGCGCGACGATTGGCGCAAGAAGTCGAAGAGGCCCTACGAGGAAATGATTTTGCGACATGGTTACCGAATATTTATTTTCGAAAATCCGGACCCCCTCCTTCCGATGCGGACCTTCCCACTCGATTAGGGTATACGACGAACATCATGACCCGTCTCCGGGTCTGCACGAAAGAGGGTCTTCCAGAATTTTCCTTTAAGGGAGTGCCACAGAATGCGCCCGCGGGATATTTTCCATGGTTTCGTGTGCCAGATCGAGCTGCTCAACAGACTCCCATAATTTTCGGTCATTGGTCCGCCCTCGGTTTCCTCAACGAACCGACCGTCATCGCCCTGGATGGCGGATGCGTGTGGGGCCGGGAACTCATTGCCCTCCGCTTAGATGATCGCAAAGCGTTTCGTGTGCCCTGCCTGGCTTGCTCCTAACCGCGCGTATTTTTTCATCCCTTCTTCTTGCGTTTTTCGTCATCGGTTCGCTCCTTAGGATCAACGTTTCACCCTGCTGAAACACTCCTCGTCATATTCCAATTAGATGTATCTGATCAGATACATGGATGTATCTGATCAGATAACTCATTTTTTCGGCTCCAGAGACTCAAATCTCTTAAAACCCATAAAGCATTGTTTTTATTAATGAAAATTTATTTATCCCCAGGGAAATTTTCCGGCACTGCATTTGCTTTTCCATAAAGAATGAATAGAGGCCTCTGGCGAAAAACATCATGAATTCAAACACGTTTTCATAATTACTCATCAGTTAGGCAAGCAAAAGACCAAGGAGCACACATGGCCACCAAAACCCTCGCTCAAGACAATCGTTCACTCTTGACCTCGACTCCCAAAAGACGACGACGCCATACGCGGGTTCACATCGATTCACTCAGGCCCGTCACGGTGAGTCTTTCTCCTGACGCACTCTCGGAATGTCCGAAATGCCAAGGGCTCGTGAATGTGGACGAGGGAGAACAAATGGGCAAGATTGTCGTTCGGTGCCTCAATTGCGGATGGCAACCCCATCATCAAGCGCGACGAATTCAAGAAACCGAAGAAGCCAAGGACATTCGATCGCGAATTTCGCAGTTCGTGGCTGAGGGTGAGTGGGTGGGATTCCCAATCGGGTAATAGCAGAGACATGTAAATTCTCCAGTTGTACAACTCACGGACCGTTGCACCTCCACGCAATCGGTCCTATGGGTCACTGTGCCAAATCCAGATAAAATCTGGATTCTTCTTGTTCTGCCTCTCATTTCTCTTCATTTCCGGTATCTTCAAGAAGTTTCTTCCTTGCAGCCTTTGGCTGTAACCCCTCTGCCCCGTGTGAATTAACATCTTTCTCCAAAATTTCTCCTCCTCCCAATGGGGACAGGTACTATCCTTGCTTCTTTTACTTTGACTCCTCAAAAGGAAGGGAGTGGTGTGCATTGATGTCGAAAAACCTTTGTGTAGGAGCAGAGAAAGAAACCGTTCCTTTGTCTGTAACGTGAAAAATCACACATGTTGGGAAGTCACCACAAGATCATGAACCGAAAATTTTTGACAGGGCTACATTTAGCCTTTCGCATAGCTATCGGTGTGATCTCATGGTGTCTACTTCCAGGTCTTTCAGGCTGGGATGCCGCTCTGGCTGAAGAGATTGCCATCCTGAAGTCAGCCGATATTGGAGCCTACTCAGAAGCCATTAACGTGTATAAGGCTCATCTTCCCCCTTCGTATGAGGTCACGCTGGAATACAACCTCCAGGGTGACATGTCCAAGGGCCGGAATCTGGCCCGACGCATTCGGGCTTCCGATGCCGATGTGGTGTTAGCCGTCGGATTAAAAGCGGCGCTGGCAGCCAAGCTCGAAATTCTCGATATCCCGGTCGTCTTTTGTCTGGTTTTGGATCCCGCCAAATACGGTCTACCCACCAAAAACATGGTGGGGCTTTCCTTGGATGTTCCCTTTGAGGAACAAATCCAAACCCTTCGAACCCTCGTTCCGAAACTTTCCCGACTGGGAACACTCTTCGATCCCGAAAAGACCCAAGGCCTGCACGATCGTTTACAGCAGGAAGCGAAACGCCTGGGCATTGAGATCGTTTCCGGGGAAGTGGAATCGGAACAAGAGATCTCATCGACCCTGCGTGGGATGACCGATCGCATCGACGCCTTATGGTTATTGCCGGATAGCACCGTCCTGACACAAAACACCCTGGACTTCCTCATCAGCGAAACCCTGGAAGCCAACATCCCGGTCCATGGATTTTCCACCGGATTAGTCCAGAGCGGGGTCGTCGTCGGCACATACCTGAAATACACCGACGTAGGACGACAGGCCGCTTCCTTGTCCCAGAAAGTCCTCAAGGCCAAGCCCGAATCCAAGCTGGGAACCATAGTTCAGCCCGACACGGTTCACCGGTCAATCAATAAAAAGTCTGCCGAATTTCTTGGATATTCCCTAACTCCAAAGATGTTGAGGCCCTTCGATGAACACAACTAAACCACCCCATTCTCCTCACGACGCGCTGCCGCTTCCGGACCCGAGGGGTCCCACGAGCGGGTTCCTGAGTCTGCGTGCCAAACTGTCGATTTTTGTCAGTCTGGTCATCATCCTGGTGTGCACGGGGTTGAGCTCGATCTTGATTCAACAAGAGGCGTCGGTGATGAAAGGCTCCCTGCTTGACACAGGGAACATTCTGATCAAGACCCTGAACAAGGTGAGTTTGAATCGACTCGTGATTCAGGATATCGATTACCTCAGCAAAATGTTGGACGGGGCCCTCTCCGCCAAGGAAGTGGTGTATGCCGTCGCACGGGATCCCGAACGGGAAATATTAGTCGAGAACAACAAGGGGCGACTGATCAATTCTCGCGGACTCACACGCGACCCAAATCTTTCTCTCACCGATGACATTCCCCTCAAAGACTTCGATTCGGCTAAGAAGAAAGGAGCGATCGTTGAACCCGTGGTGACGATCCTTCAGGTCAAAGCCAATGGAGGAAAGGAACTGATCTACGATTTTTCGCTGCCCATCTACCGCGAGGATCGCACACCGTCTTCCTTGGAGCTCTTATCCTCCGAAACCTTAGAGCCCTCACCTTCATCCCAAACACCGAGGAAATTAGTGGGTATCCTTCAAATCGGGCTGACGACGGCGTACCTGCAGAAGGAATTGGACGAAACGGTGTGGAACATCGGCATGTTAACCGTCGGGGTGATTCTCATCGGGATATTGTTGACCCTCTTGTTGGCCAACCGAATCGTGAATCCACTCCGGGAATTAGCGGGGGCCGCGCACGAAATCGCAGAAGGACAATTACACGTACAAATAGACCCCAAATCACAGGATGAAGTGGGGCAGTTAACGCAAAGCATCAATCAGATGGCCGATGCCCTTCAACAACGTGAGGAATCCATTTCGACCTATGTGGATACCATCACCAAACAGGTCACCCAACTCAGTACCTTGCATCAAACGGGTACGGTGATCACCTCCACCCTCGACGTGGACAAATTATTTTCCACCGTTCTCAAGCTACTCAAAGAAAATTTAGGCTTCCAACGGATGGTGTTGGTCCTGAAAGACGCATCCCAGAAAAACGGGATCATCAGTCAGGTCATCGGCATACCCCAGGAGCTGGAACGGGAAGTGCTCCACATGAAGTTCCCCATCGCATTCGGAACGTTGGATGAAACCCTGTTAATCCAAGGGCAACCGGTTCTCGCTCAACATCTCGAGGATATGGCTACGAATATGAATCCGCAAATTCTGGAAATTGCCAGAGAGGTGGGAGTGATTTCCTTCGTATCGGCTCCCTTGATCAGCCATCAACAGATTCTCGGCTATATCGGGGCCGATAAAGGCTCAGTCCTCTGCACCCAAGAGGACCTGGATGTCCTCATGACCATCACGAGTCACGTGGCCGTGGCGATCGACAATGCTCGGACATATCAAAACATGGAAACCCTGGCTCAATCATTGGACCAACGGGTCAAGGACCGGACTCAGGACCTGCAGGCGGCCAATGAACGCCTCTTAGAGCTGGATAAACTCAAATCGGCGTTCGTGTCTATCGTTTCACACGAATTACGCACCCCGATGACCTCCATCAAAGGGCTCGTAGAAAACATGATGGACGGGTTAACCGGGCAACTGAGTGAACGCCAGGAATTTTACCTGGGCCGGGTCCGCTATAACATCGAACGGCTCACCAGGATGATTAACGACTTGCTCGATCTATCGCGGATCGAAGCCGGCCGGATGGATCTGCAGACCAGCGCCTTGAACATGGGAAGTTTGGTTCGGGAAGTCGTGGAACTCCTACTCCCACAGGCCGAAGAAGCAGCTCTCACCCTACAGGCGCATATCAACGACCCCATCCCGCTCATCCAGGGCGACCGGGATAAGCTGATCCAGGTGGTGACCAACCTGGTCAATAATGCCATCAAATTTACGGAACCATCCGGGACGATCACCGTGGAAGTGGAATACCGAGAACCGGATGGCCTCGTGCGGACCTGCGTTACCGATACGGGGTGTGGCATTCCTGAAGATGAACAACGTACCGTGTTTGAGCGGTTTTATCGTGGGCAATCGCCGGAGCTCAAAAATCGCGGTGCCGGACTCGGGTTGGCCATCACGAAAAGTTTGGTGGAATTACATGGCGGGAGGATTTGGGTCACCAGCACCCCGGGAGAAGGCAGCCAATTTTATTTTGAGCTCCCACTGGAGGTTCCGGATACGGAAACTGAAGAAGAACAACCAGACTCGGAGGACAACCCGTGACCACCTAACCTGCCCTAAGCCGAAATACCCCTTTCCGGCTTTTCTTCAATACACAACTTTCCTCGCTTTCCCTTCTATCTGGTTCCTCTCTACCTCAATACATTCACCATAAAACTCCAAATCGTATCTCTTTAGATACAAATGTTATCTAAAAAGATACAAATCATATCATAACCAATCTGCCCTTCTTCGGAAAAACAGAGAGTTACAAAAGTCCCGAAATTGCATGGTCTGTGATTGGTGTCACGTACACGTTTCTGGAATGGATTAAAGGGGAGTGAATGATCTTGAGCATCCCATGCAACAATCACCAGAGCTTGTGGTTAGCGAGCCGATAAAGGACCCGATATGACCCCCCACTCTCGGGTGTTATTGGTAGATGACGATCCGGATATCGGCCTGGCCCTGTCCGATTACCTGCAAAAGGAAGGGTTCAACGTGGAGATGGTCGAGACGGGAACCGAGGCCCTGAAACGGGGAACCTCCCGGGACTACGATGCCGTGCTGTTGGACGTGGGTTTGCCTGATCGGGATGGGCTGGATGTCTTAAAAAACTTGTCGAAGATGCGGCCCGCCCTGCCGGTCATCCTGCTCACCGCCTTTACCTCCCTACGAAAAACGTCTCCACCGGAACTCATCAATAAGGCCTTTTCCTATCTCACAAAACCGTTTAACCGGGAACAGGTGAAATCGGCACTCATCAAAGCCCGGAATTACCAGGAAAGTGTGAGGGACTTTAAGCAAAACTTTCCTCACCTACAGGGTGCGTCCCTCAATTTTCCCTCCATCGTCCAGCCCAGCCTTGACCAACACTCGCAGGGCCAGGACGCGAATGGCCAATTGACCATGGAACAATACCAACAGTTAAGCGAACACATTCACCTGATGCAGTTCGCCTTCGACCATGTTCCGGAAGGGGTGCTGATCGCCGATGCTCACAAACACATTCGGTTTGCGAATCAGGCAGCCTGTGAGGACCTGGGCTACACCAAGGAAGAATTGATCAGCCTTCGCATCCCCGATATCGCCCCCACCCACGACAACCAACGCTACCTGGACCATTTAAAGGAATTACGAGAGGGAAAGACCCTGTCCTATTACACGGTCCATCGGACGAAGCAGGGAAGGGATATTCCCATTGAGATTTCCGTGTACCTGCTCGATTTCCACGGAAAAGAATTTACCTGTGCCATCACCAAACCGACCCCCAACCCGGTGGAGGCCAACTGATAGGGACAAATGTCCAGAGAGGGATTGATGCTTGAGAAATTTGAACAAAGTGGGATACCATGGCCACTCCCTCTCCTCAAGCAATCATTGATTATGATGGGTGTTGAACACAAGAATAATCAAGCGAGAAACTTTTTCAACAAGGAGAGTGCACCAACCATCATGGCTAATGGATGACAAGAAACGGAGAGGGCGACACTGACTCCTGCGACTCTTTGGAGCATGCAGAGCACATGGGGCTCTGAATCCTTGGAAAGAACCAAGAGAAGGCTGTAGAGAAGACGAGTAGGGGATGGCCTTGAAGTTCCTTCATGAATTTTTTTGGGATTCGTAAATTTTCTTCCGTCATGTGCTAAGGCTAGAACTTGCCCCTGAGCATTCCCTTCCCTGCCGCAATTTTGGCTCCGTAGGACAATCAGCGTTAGTTAGGAAAAGGCTTCTCCTTATCCTAAAATTCTTTCAATATCCCAGCCTCTCTACTTTCTTTTTCTCCGATTCAATATTTCATTAGTCTGGTCTTATTGGGGAATGAATTCTATGACGGTATTTTTCTCAATTACCCGGCACCTACCATCCACAAAAAAAATGAACTGTTCCTTACTTCCTTTTTGTTCGAAGATCTTTCCATCTTTGAACAGATTGGGTATCGGAGGATTCCTGCTTTTACATCTCTTTGCATTAACTATTTATCCTCATCATTCATGGGCCGTTACCGAAAAAGCTGCTGCTGTTAATGAGGTAAGCATGGGTCTTGGTTTAGCCCAGAAAGACCTGGAATTTATTAGAGAGGAAACCGTCAGTATTGCTGCAGCTCATGAGCAGCCGATTTCTGAGGCTCCTTCCAACGTGTATGTCATCACTGAGGAAGATATCAAAAATTCTGGATCTATGGACCTTCCCACTATCCTTCGCCGTATTCCGGGAATGGAAGTGATCCAAATGACCGGTGCGAGTTTTAACGTCAGCATGCGGGGAGACAATCAATTACGTGCAAATAAATTAATGGTTTTAATCGATGGTCGTTCAATTTATTTAGACGAGAGTGGTGAAGTTCTCTGGAAAACCATCCCCATTGCCTTACATGAAATTAAGGAAATTCAGGTTCTAAAGGGGCCCGCATCGGTGTTGTACGGGTTTAACGCCTTTGATGGCATTATTAACATTATCACTAAATCCCCTTCAGAAACCGAAGGGTTAGAAGTGAATGTTGGGGGTGGAGAATTTGGATCATTGGTAACGGAATCTCTGTATTCAGGGAAATACAAAGATTTAAGCTTTCGCCTCTCATTGGGACATAACCAAACTCATCAGTGGGAAGATAGGGATTCCCTAGCCTTTCGTCAGTATAAGTTCAATGTAAAGGCTCAACACCCGCTTCCTTATAATGGGCTTTTAAAATTATCCGGGGGGCTGTCAGACACTAACCGATTTGAAGGGCCCCTTGCGGATATCTTGGACGTCGATCGGTCCCCTCTACAAGGGTATGTTCAAGCTGACTACGAACTCCCGAACTTTTTCCTCCGGCTATGGTGGTCTATTCTCGATGATAAAAGCATCCTCGATACGAATCCCCTCATTTCCGATTTCGTCACTATTACTGACCAGAATGGAAGTTCAAAACAATTCGTAGATTGGAATTCCTATAATATTGAGAGTCAGTATAGTTTAGTACCGTTTACCGGAAACCGGGTTACCCTCGGCTTCAACTATCGTCACAATGCCATTAACAGCAACATATTGCCCAATGCTGACCCGGAAAACCGTTTGGGAATTTACTTTCAAGATGAATGGAACCTCACCCCAAAATTAACAGCGACCACCGGGCTTCGCTTTGATATGCATAGCTTTATCAATCCCACCTATAGTCCCCGTTTTGCCTTAGTTTATAAACCTGTTCAAAATCATTCTTTTCGGGGAACTTTTAGCATGGGTTATCGCCCCCCCACTCTATTCGAGACCTACAACGTATCGTTAGGGAGTGTATTTTTCCCTGGTTTTCCTCCGTTTGTCCCTCCCTCCACTACGGTATCGACTCTAAAGGGTTCGAAGGATTTAGATCCGGAACAAATAATTGCGACCGAATTGGGATATCAAGGTTGGTATTGGGAACATCGGATTCGATTACGTGTAGACCTGTTTTACAATCACCTGTCCGATTTAATTGGTATCAAACGACCAGAGTTAACCTTTGTCAACTCTGGAGAAGCCGACATCTATGGCGGGGAGGCTGAAGCTGAAATCTTACTTGCCCCGTGGATAAGCGCTTTCGCAAGTTATTCCTATCAGGATATATACCAAACCTTCACCCTTGACAGAAGGAGAGGTGGACCACGATTTAAAATAAATGGAGGGACTAAATTTAATATGGATAGTGGCTTCAGCGGAGAGGCCGTTCTTCATTACGTGGGTTCGGCTAATTATCCGGTCCCCACGACCATTTCCACCTCCTTTCAGGCCTTTCCGGGTTTTACCCCCGCCCCTATTGAGAGAGTAGGGAGCTATTTTTTATTGAACCTTCGGGGCGGTTATCGTTTCTGGAATGATAAAGCTGAGGTAGCTGTTTCGGTCTTCAACGCCCTCAACGACAAGCATAAGGAACACCCCTTGGGGGAAACGATTAAATCAAGAATTATGGGTTGGCTAACGATTCGACCTTTTTAATTTCTATTACCAGGTCCCTCCATTCGGAGGGAAAATTCAATTAACCTTTACCAAAGGGGTGCACTATGTCTAGATGGGGAGATCCTAATGAAAGAATTGAAAATATTTTTAAAGATGAAGGGACTGGTGCAGAGTCCAAACTAAAAGGCAACGCCAAGAAGATGACCGTTGGAGAAATGTGGAGATTGGGTGCCTTCAAGAAAGATAGTCATCCAGCTGTCCACAAGGATGCCAAAATGAAGGTATTATCACTCGAGGAAACAAATTCTTTGGCAGATGCCATTGAAACCCACATTAACCATCCTAACGTATTGGCAAAAGTCAATAGAGAAGGGTGGAAGTATAATACTGACTATCCAGCCTCCTGTTGTTGTTGTACAACCTGTGAGTAATATTCAACCCAACCATTGTTCAGAGTGCGATAAGCTTTTCAAATGTACGCCTTTTAGACATGTACACCATTTTTGATGAAGGTTCATTAGTTGGAAGTTTTCCGACGCAAGTAATTTCACTTGACGACGGTGTCCTTTTAAGGAGGGGTTGTACCGAAGTAAAAATTTCAGGGGAACCACGGGACCTTTTTTTCACTCTCCAAACCATTTTTGAATTAACAGAAAAGCAGGACGTTTCTCTTTCTTCTCTCCTTGACCACCCTTACCCTTATGATACCAACCAAGTCTTAACTCTGATCCAGGACCTGGTTACCAAAAAATTTCTTTTTTTGGGGAAAGGAAATTCCAAGTCTCACTCTCAACGTGAAAATCACGAAGATGTGTTTTTTTGGCACTTTGGGATTAGCGGAAAAAAAGTTCAGGAAAAAGTGAAAAATAAGAATTTTCTTATTTTTGGAGAAAACTTGCTTTCCAGGAAAATCACTTCCTCACTGAGCTTGGCAGGGGCAGGAAATATAGAACATATTTCCTGCCCCTTCTTAAACAATAGCCAAATGGCGGATTTACTTCCTGAAAATTCAGGCGGGAACGGACATTCGTTAAAACGCCAGACTTTCGATGAGTGGGGTAAACAGGGACCTTTTCCTCCTTCATCCCTCGCAATCCTTACCAGTGACCTTGGCAACTGGGAAGAATTTCTTACCATAAACCAAATTCTCGTAAAAAAAAGAATTCCTTTTCTTCCGGTCATGATAAAGCATCTTACCGGATTCATCGGTCCTTTGGTGATCCCTGGAGAAAGTGCATGCCTAAAATGTTTTAAGCTCAGACAAAAATCTCATTTTTTAGATCCTACCAGGGAATCCCTATCTGACCTAGAAGTATTCGAAGGACAACAGGTTATTGGGTTTCCACCCTCTCTCATTTCCTTCGTTGGAGAGTTAGCTTTTTTCGAGATACTCAAATTCATATGCAGAGAAATCCCACAACTCCACGTGGGCACGTTACTGGAATTTAATCCATTTACTACAACTCTCATCCACCGAAAAGTGTTAAAAGTTCCACGTTGTCCCGTCTGTAGCTCATTGAATACCGGTGCCCCCATGGCTATCGGCCGAGGACCTTTTACTTCGTTTTTAAAGGATAAAATTTCACAATGACTCTCCTGACAAACCCGGCTCCCAGTCTTTGGGAGGCCCTGCCCTATCTCATTGATGAAAAAGTTGGGGTTATTAAATATCTCCAGGAATTTCCCAGAGAATCGGGAGGTCCTGACTTTTTTCATTATTATGCTTTGGCTTGTGACATATCGGCCTTCGGTTTGGAAAAAAACTTTGCCAATGCCGGAGGGGCCTCAATTCATAGAGAGGGAGCTATCGCCAAGGCTGCTGGAGAGGCCGTGGAAAGATATTGTTCGGGTTTTTACATTAAAACCCAACTACCCTTTTCCACTCATGAGAATGCCCCGTTTTCCTGCATTAATCCACAAGAATTTGCCTTATATTCTCCAGGACAATTTTCTGATCACACTTTTCCTTATAAACCTTTTACCTCACAGACGAAAATAAGGTGGACACCCGCTCATGAATTAACCACGAATACCACTTGTTATGTACCAGCCTCTATGGTGTATCTACCCTATTCATATGATGTCCAAGGAGGTGAAGATCCGATTTCCCAACCTATATCTACAGGCCTTGCTTGTCATAATTCCCTGGAAAAGGCTGCAGTTTCTGGTATTTGTGAGGTCGTCGAGCGTGATGCGTTCACTCTTACCTGGCAGGCAAAAATTGCACCACCAAAGATCAGGCTCTCTTCTTTAACAAAGGTAAACCAAGAAATTGTTGAACGTTTTGAGGTCGAAGGCTATGAAATTTTTTTGTTTGCTCTTCACTTGGATTTAAAAATCCCCACTGTTCTGTCCGTAGCAAAAGGACAGGGGCCTTATAGGCCAGCACTAACGCTAGCCGCTGCCACCGATCCTCAGCAGCACCAAGCCATCAAAAAAAGTCTCGAAGAGCTGGCCCACACGCTGCGATTGGCGCTAGAACTCCATTCCAACCATCTGCCCCTACAACCCACCGAAGGCTTTACTGAAATCAAAAGACAGCATGATCATGTCCACTTTTTCTGTTCCCATTCGCGGCTATCGGATGCCGACTTTCTTTTTGGCTCCAACGAAACCCTTAATTCTTCCGAACTTCCCTGCCTGACAAATGAGAACCCGGAAAGGGAACTCCAAAATTTGGTTCAACTGATATCCAAACTTAACTACAAAGTCTTCCTGATTGACTTAACGACTCCAGACATCATGGATCTCGGATTGAACGTCGTGAGGATATTAATTCCAGGTTTTCACCCTTTGTTTCTTGGTCATCGCCTACGTGCCCTTGGTGGCACTCGTCTGTATCAGGTACCCCAAGAATTGGGATACCCAGGCATAAATCATCATGATGGAGACAATCCGGTTCCACACCCCTTTCCCTAGGTGCAAGGCTTAAAAAATGGAAAGACCTTTTGTTGACAACCTAACACCAGCCGACTTTCCAGAAGAAAGGGTATGGGAACTCTATCATGAAAACTCCAAAGTTGATTTTTTTCAACGCTACCTCTCCGAAGATGAGATTACCCGGCACATTGAAAGTCTGCATGAGGTACTGCCCTATAGAGGGTACCCAAACATTCCTCTCAAACCATCCCAATCACTCTTTACCTGTACTCTTGAGACAGCATTAAAGAACCGTGCATCAACGAGACGGTTTTCGGGAAAAGGCCTTTCTTTTGATCAACTCACTTGTTTATTCACAGAGAGCTCAGGCATCACACATTCCCCAGTATCTGGAGAAGGGAAAAGATCTTTCCGAGCTGCCCCTTCCGCTGGGGCTTTATTCCCTCTTGAGCTATACTTTCACACCAACAACACCGAACATCTCCAGCCGGGAATATATCATTTCAATCCATCGAATAACTCAGTTCAACTTCTCCGCCACCAAGATCTATCTGAAGAAATTTCCGCCTCCCTACTGCAACCAGAAATCGGCCTGACATGCCCTTTAATGGTTTTCTTTACCGCAATTTTTGATCGTTCGTCCTTTAAATATGGCGAAAGGGCTTATCGGTATATTCTATTAGAAGCAGGTCACTTAGCCCAGAATTTTAATCTCGTTGCTTCAGCTCTTAATCTCGCATCCGTAAACATTGGAGGATATCTCGACAGAAAAATCGATAAAATTCTTGGATTGGATGGCGTGACTCATTCCACAATCTATCTCATGGCAATCGGAAACACCTATTTGCCCAATGAAAAGGGGGAGAAATATGGCCACTAAAAAAATCTACAAATCTGATAATTTAATTAACAATAAAATTCCCATTCCCTGTCAATTGGATCACGATTTTCTTCCAGATCCCAAAAATCCCTATCAAAAAATTTTCACGAACCTTCAGGCGAATATAATTAAGGGTCACGGGAGGGCCTTCACCGCTATAATTTTCCTGGAGTTTCTTCCCGATCGACGGGGGAGAAGTCAATTAACCAAAATTAAATCCCAAATTAGAAAATTTTCAGAGAAGGTAACCTCCACTAAACAACAGCTGGAAGAAATTTCTCACTTTCGAAAAAACCAAATTAAGGGGGATCTGATCATAAATTTTTTCCTTTCTGCTTCGGGTTATTCATTCTTAAAGAAAAAATGTCCAAGTGATAAAAAGTTTATGTCCGGCATGCAGGGCTCAAATAAATATTTGAATGACCCCCCTGCAGATACATGGGAATCGCCGTATCAACAGACTCCATTAACTGACGGAGTGAAGGGTCCTTCAATTCACGCAGGAATCCTTCTGGCAGATGAATCAAAGGAAAAAATCGAAGATGCTATTATGGAAGTCTCAAAAACGATAATAAAGGTAAATGACCAAGAACTGGCCCGAGTCCTAACGATTGAACGCGGCCATGTCATAAGAAATTCCGATGGCCATGCCATTGAACATTTTGGATACGTTGATGGAATAAGCCAACCTCTATTCCTCCAAGATGATCTTTTAAAAGAATCCAAAAAGGCCGGAATATCCACTGATTCTTTATTAAAGGAACTTAAAAAATCATCTTCGGCAAGCAAAAAGGCGAAAATTTGGGAAAAATTTTTTACACAACTAGAATGGAATCCATTTGCTCCTTTAAATCTTGTCCTAACTCCTGACCCCAACACCAAGCAAAGCGACCCTAGTTTTGGAAGTTATTTGGTTTTTAGAAAGTTAGAACAAAATGTAAAAGGGTTTATTGATCATAGGGAAGATTTAGCGCAAAAACTTGCCTTATCAAACCAGGAAAAAGAACGGGCAGGGGCTTTGATTATGGGCAGATTTCCGGATGGCACTCCCTTAACTGAATTTCCCGAATCTGGTGCCTTTCCCTACCTTAGGTATCCCAATAATTACAATTACGATTCTGATTCTGAAGGGGCCAAATGTCCTTTTCACGCTCATATTCGGAAATCTAACACCAGAACGAATGGTCATAAAATTGCCAAAAATAAGGGACGGATTGTCCGTCGAGGCATGACTTATGACCAGCGGGGAAAATATGGTTCCAATGTAAGATATCAAAACCCTCAAGAGACTTCTTCATTTGATGATTTGCCTACCATCGATGTGGGATTGTTGTTTTTGTGCTATCAAAGTGACATAAAGGAACAATTTGAAGAAATCCAGTCCAAAATTGCGAATAATATTAATTTTCCCGAAATAAACACCGGAATTGATCCTCTGATCGGAAATAATGACACAATAGTCAATCAAAGCTGGCCAATCGAATGGGATAAAGCGAAAACCAGGAAGCATTTTTTAGGGGATTTGGTCACACTCAAAGGGGGAGAGTACTTTTTTGCACCCAGCATTAGTTTTTTGAAAAATATCAGATAACAAACTTAGCCAAAAAGACGAAGCCAACTGACTTACCTAATAGTCCTGTTATTTCGGGAGGGGTTATGTGGATTAGAAGAATTTCTCGATACTTCCTACAGTACCTCTGTTAATGTTAGTCAATGGATTTAAGAATTTACCTTGAAATGTGTACATTGATTCCCATATTAATTTAACAGGGGATGCTTCTCACAAAAACAATTTTTCTCAAGTAACTCGATTAACTTTATTTTTTGGATTAACCCACTCTTGTAATTCATCCGCTCTCACCCATCCGCCATGGACAGGAACGACTCCGGAGGCCAGTACCTGCCCCTTATCTCCCTCTAGAAGGAGATAACTGGCTACGATTCCTCCCATGTGAAAGAAAGGTATAGTCCCCAAAAAAGTCCACAGGTTTTTCTTGGTGTAATAGGCACCCCCTGCCTCCTTCACTTGAACCAGTAATAACCGATGATTATTTTTTAGGGCATCGGCTATCACCTCTTCATGAATGACCTTGCTCAACGGCGTCACCCCTTTGTCGTCAACTTTGCCAAGCCGGGAAATGAAGTCATCGAAATCTTTTATGGCTCCCTTCAATACCTCTGCGGCCTGGCTTCGCACTATGGCTTTTTCCAACAGGTCGGCCTTTTTGTGGGGATCGGTTTCGTCTGACGCCAATTTTTCCAAAATTCCAGATATTTTTTCATGTCGATGTACCAGACCTTGAAATTCTATCTGCTCAATAGCCTTATCCGATATATCTTTGACAATCCCTTCGGTAGAAGAAAACAACGCAGCCTGAGCGTTATAGACCGATGGAACCTTTACTTCTTTTGGCTTTGATTCTTGAACCACTAAAGCGCCAGCCAGAGAATGTACGAGCAGGTCATTATCCTCTGTCACATCCACACCGTCAAAGGTATAGTCTGTGCGAAAGAAACCCAGAATTTTACTCAGGGCCTCCAGAGAGACACCCACCGCAGCCGCTGGAGAAACACTCAATGCGGCGAAGGCTGGCCTCCTTTCTTTACCCGAATCTTCTGGTATTTGAGCTTCTTCTTCCGCAACCTCAGAAATTTTTTGGGCTTGTGCAAAAACATTGGCAACCATCGCCAGTTGCCCTTGATAGTTCAGCAATGAATGAAATGTCGGGATTTCATCTCCCGGATACAATAAGACAGTTTTACCTTGGATTTCAGGGCTTATCACTTTGGTAATTTTTTCGGAAGCCTCGGCTACCGCCTTTGCGGCCAGGAGCTTCGCTTCTGTCACCCCTGCCTTACTTCCAAGTTCTACCTTGCCGGTAATTCCCGAGTCGGGCACTTCCCCGATTTGAGCTTTAAAAGCTGCAACAGCAGCATCAGCTTTGGCCTTTAGGGAATTGAACAGGGCAGTTTGCGCATCGGCAAGAGCTTTGGCCGCATTGGCTGCGGCAATTTGTTCTTGAATAGATGTATCCACAGGTTTTGCAGGTTTTTTTGCCTCTTCTAGAGCTTCCGGAGAAATGGCCAATTTTAATTTTGCATCAAAATTCCGGTTCTCAGTCATCGTGGCACCTCCTTTATGAAGGATAGATCTACAAAAACAGTCACATAGTGAATTTTATGACTGGATGATCATACTTTTTGTCCCCGTGATGAACTGGAGATGGCTCAAACACCACCTCTTATGGAATATGCTGCGAGAAGGTTTCTCACACATCTATCCCTCCGAGTAGTGACTATTTCACAAACGTTGAAATAACACAATTAAAGGCCGACAGCCTCAAAAGGGTAACCCTTAAGGCACTTCTGAACTTCCTCAAATATTCTGAACGGAAGGCTGGTTACTGAGAACGAAGTGATCCCAAGGGCCCCTTTAAATTGAAGGGGCCTTGAGCGAAAGGAACTGAAAATGGAAGAGATAGGGCCCTATTTGGCTTTTTTATGATTTATGACTAGTCTTGCTGGATTTGTTTCTGCTTGAGCAACCGGGAGAGATAGGTCCGTTGCAGGCCCAGGAGTTCAGCCGCTTTCGTTTGACTCCAGTTGGTCCGGCGCATGGCCTTTTCCAGGATATGGGTGCTAAAGCAAGGTTACGCTTCTTTCAGAATGCTCTGAACCTGTCCTTTTAGGGTCGGGAGTTTATTTACCAAGACATCTAGATTTTTTAATCCCGAGGCATATGTTGCCTTTTCAACAATTTCCTGGCGGAGAGCAGGTTTTACGGCATCCGCAATGACCAGGTCCACGGGGCAGTTGAAGCGATCTTCCAGAAACTCTTTCAAGTCCATATACCCATCAAAGGATTTCCGTGTAAATTCCACCACAAAATCCAGATCACTTTTTTCAGTGGCATTTCCCGTCAGATAGGATCCAAACAACCCGATCCGTTTAACCCCAAACTGCTGAAGGGTTTCCCTTTCTTTGTTTAACGTTTCCAGAATCTCCTCTTTAGTGAACCGTGCTTGGGATGCCTTACTCATGTCAGTACTCGCTTCGGTTATCAACAAAGGGAAAAGATTCCAGGTCAATCCTTTGAGCCTTCACACCTATTCCTGCTGAATCCCTTTCTGCTTGAGCAACCGGGAGAGATAAGTCCGTTGCAGGCCCAGGAGTTCAGCCGCTTTCGTTTGACTCCAGTTGGTCCGGCGCATGGCCTTTTCCAGGATATGGGTGCTAAAGCGCTCGACGGCGTCATGGTACGGCAGGTTATCGAGTTCTTCCAGTTCGTCTTTCGCTCCCCCCAGACCCAGCAGGTCAGCTGAAATTTCTTCATCCACTCCCAGAACGACCGCCCGGGCAATGGCATTATCCAACTCCCGGATATTGCCAGGCCAGGAATAACATTGCATGGCCTCCAGGGCTTTCTTGGAAAATTTGCGTTTTCGTTTTTTCATGTCCTGAACATGACCCTCGAGGAAATATTCGGCCAAGGGAATGATGTCTTCCGGTCGATCCCGGAGGGCCGGCAAGGCCAGGTTCACCACATTCAACCGGAAGTAGAGGTCTTCCCTGAAGGTGCCCCCTTTCACGGCTTGCTTCAAGTCTTTGTTCGTGGCCGCAACGACCCTGATGTTCACCCGTACCAATCGGGTGCCGCCGACTCTGGGAAACTCATGATCTTGTAAGACCCGCAGTAGCTTGGCTTGCAAGCCCAGTGGCATGTCACCGATTTCATCCAGAAATACTGTGCCGCCATCGGCCGCTTCGATTTTTCCTTTTTGCAGGGAATCGGCGCCCGTAAACGCGCCTTTTTCATGTCCAAACAGTTCGTTTTCCAGGAGCGTCTCGGTGAGTGCCACACAATTGATGACGCTAAAGGGCATGTCACGCCGTTCACTCCAACGATGGATCGACCGTGCGAACAATTCTTTTCCGGTCCCGCTTTCCCCCAACAGAAGCACCGTAGCATCGGCTTCCGCCGCCCGTTTGGCCAATTCCACCATCGAGGTGACTTGAGGGCTCTGACCCACGATTTGACTGTATCGCCCCTCCACTTCTGTCCGGAGGGAGGTGATCTGCCGGTTTAAGGCCTCGCGGGCGAGGACTTTTTTCAAGACCAACGCCAGATGGTCCAGTTCGATGGGTTTGGTCAAAAAGTCATAGGCCCCGGCCTTCATCGCCTCCACGGCTTTGGAAATGGTTCCATGTGCGGTCATCACCACCACAGGAATCGGCAGTCCATCTCCCCCTCCAAACCCTCGGGATTCTTTGTCTTCGTGTTTCCGGGCGTGGAGCCTCCCCAAATGGTCCAGAACTTCCATGCCGGTCATTTCCGGCATTTCGAGGTCCAGGAGCATTAAATGCGGGTTTTCTTTCTCAAGTTGATCCAATGCCGCTTTGCCCGTATCGGCGGTGATCGTTTCGTACCCGAGGGACTCCAGGCGATCCGTCAGCATGAGAATAATATCGGGGTGATCATCGACGACCAGAATTTTCTTTTTCATGAAGATTGCGCTCCTTGTGCTGTCTTCGACACATTCATATGTTTCTCTCGTTCCGCACCAAGGATTCTTCTCATTTTGGGTAAAAGGGCTTTCACCGTCGAAGGCCTTCAAGCACCGCTCCAGCCAGTAGCGGGACCATGAGTTCATGATGGCCGGTGAGGGTATATCCCTGTCCCCCCTTTTGTGTTGGCCGTTTGACCACGTTCGTTAACGGTCGATAATGAGACAAAAAGTCCATGTTGACGGTCGTGATCCGTTTAAGGGCTCGGCCCAGGTTTCGGCTGAGTGTCACCGTTTTCAGGAAGACTTCCGGCATCATCACCGCCGACCCGAGGTTAATGTAGACGCCACCTTCCATCCCCGATACCACGGCCGTCAGTTTTCGAAAGTCGAGTAACGATCCCGCCCCGATGGCTTCTCCATTGGCCGACGGATGCATATGAATAATATCCGTCCCAATCGCCACATGCACCGTGATGGGTACGTCTAATTTTACTCCGGCTGCCAGAAGGCTGGAACGACGATAGGGGAAGAGCTTGGGATGAGCGCTCATATACCGTCCGATGGCCTCCCCCAACCCCAGTCCTTGTTGCCATCCTTCCGTGATGGCCTCGTTCAGGATTCGGCCCGTGTCTTCCGCCATCCCGAAGCGACCGGAGTCGATCTCGGCTTCGACTTCTTCCGACGTGTGTCCGAGGTAGGCTAATTCAAAGTCATGGATCACCACCGCGCCATTCATGGCCACGGCCGTAATCACGTCCTTCTTCATCAGGTCCACCAGGATGGGATTCAATCCCACTTTCGTCGGATGGGCCCCCATGCCCAGGATGACCGGCCGTCCCTTCTGCCGGGCTTTGACAATCGCCTCCACCACCGCCCGAAACGTGCGGCCCGTCAGAATATCCGGGAGGGTTTTCAGGAATTGCTGAAACGTTCCGCCGCGTTTCCACGGCGTCGCCACATCGGCCATGTTGACCTTGGAATGCCGGCTCCGAAGAGGATAGGTTCGGAGTCTCTGGATATTGATAGATCGGGAAAGGTTTGAAGGCATGAGCCTATTCTTGGTCGCCAAACAATCGTTCTTCGATGAATTCACACAAGACATGCCCCAAGGTGATATGACACTCCTGGATGCGGGCGGTCACGGAAGAGGGGACAGCAAAGCAATGGTCGACCAGATCTTCGAGTTTTCCCTTTCCAGACCCCGTCCATCCTATCGTGGTGATGCCCATGTCGGTTGCGGCTTCCACTCCTCTGATAACGTTGAGGGAATTCCCACTGGTGCTGATGGCAATGGCCGCGTCGCCTTTGCGTCCATGGGCCTGAATTTGTCTGGAAAAGATGTCGGTATAGTCGTAATCGTTGGCGATACAGGTCATGCCCGCCATATCGGTCGTCAAAGCCAGCGCGGGCAGGGGGTGGCGCTCTCTCCGGTACCGTCCCACAAACTCTGCGGCGATGTGGGCAGCATCGGTGGCACTCCCCCCATTGCCAAAGAGCATCACTTTTCGTCCATCACGAAAGGTCCGGATGAGCAGCTGGCCGACGTCGATCACCTTCTGCACATGCGTGCGGATGAATTCATTCTTGACATCCGCACTCGTTTCAAAGGCTTGGACAATCGCCTCGGCATCCATTGGGCTGGATTCTACCAGGGTGAGAAGCAAATTTCACATCTTGCCAATCGATTCCGACATTGCGAACGGATCAGGCACGCTTACCGGCCGATTTGTTGCCGGTCGGGGAAGCGAATGATATAGTTCTCCCCATTGTGGGTGCCCATACACCGACGACGGCCCTCTTTCTCTCCATTCATTCTGATCCTGCTCCCGCTATCAGCATTCTCCAGGAACTCACTCCGGAGATGGTCTGTTTTTTCCTGCATGAATCTCATCAATCCATCGTGGAGGCTCAGGTCCATCCCGCCCTAACCCAGATGCCCCAAAAATGGGACTGGATCCTGACCCCCGATCCCGAGAATTTTCCGGCCTGTCACAAAGCCCTGGCCCAACAGTTGCCGTCACTGCTCTCGACGTGGAAGGTCGCTCCGGGTGAATTGGTGATGGATTGTACGTCTGGCACTCCGGCTATGGCTGCCGCGATGGCCTTGGTCGGATTTCCGTTCTCCACCAAAGTCCTTTACCGTCCAGGCCCGACGGATCGTGATCCGGGGAACCTCTCTTCCAAGGGGAACGACTCCAAGGACACCGCGGAAAATCCCTGGGATGAGGAAGCGCCGAGAATTCGCAAGGAGGCGTGTGAGCTGTTTAATCTTGGCTGGCACGAACCGGCCGCGAGAAGTTTTCGTCTTTTGGAACATCGTGTCAGTGGCGGGCTGAAGCCCTTTTATCGGGCGTTGGCGGACATCGCTCATGGCTATGGGCTGTGGGAGCAGTTTCAGTATCGCCCCGCCTGGGAAAAACTCAAAGGGGCGATCAAGGCCCTTGAACTGGCCTCGGTCTGGGGCGGACCACCGGGGATGGATACACTCATCAAGTCCCTCAAAGGCAATCTGACATTTTTGGAACGCCTTGTCTTGGATAGCAAAACGATCAAACCGGCTCTAGGCCCCGACTTGCTGGCTTGGGCCAAACGGCGGGGCGACCGGGGACATGATCTGGAGGCGGCCACTCGTCTTGTCCTGCGTGCTCTTGAGGCATACGCGCAAACTCAGTTGTTCACCGGCCACCGGTTGACGAGCTGGGATGTCCAGCCGGACCAATTACCCGCCGACCTTCAAGAATCCTGTCGCACCCGGCATCAGAATGAAATCGACGGCAAATATCGTTTGCCCTGGGAAGCCCAGTTTCACACGTTGGCCGCTCTGGGAGACCCCATGGGTCAGCGATTCGTGAAGGAATGGCCCAAAATGAAAACGCTCATTGACGCCGCGAACCATGCGGTCCTGGGTTACGGGTTTGAACCGATCAAAGCCGAACGCTTCCATCAATTGTACGAGACGGTCCTCAAACTGTGCGATGTGCATCACGCTGACCTTCCGGTCTTTCCTTCTCTTCACCTGTAGTGCACGTCATCCATGAAAGTACAGGTCTATTATGAGGATACGGACTGCGGGGGAGTGGTGTACTATGCCAATTTCTTAAAATATTTTGAGCGGGCCCGCACGCACCATTTGGCCGATCATGGACTCTCGGTGAGCGGGTTGCTTCAGGAAGGCACGGAGTTTCGCGTCACGCAGGCTGAACTGGCTTACCGTTCTCCGGCTGCGTATGGTGAGGTCCTCTTGGTGGAGACCACCGTAAAAGCCAATCGGCGGACTGCTCTTACCTTCAGCCACGTTATTCGGGAAGAATCGTCCCAGCGAGTCGTCGTGGAAGGATCTGCCACCCTGGTCACAGTCGATTCTCGGGGAAAGGTCAAGCGGATACCTCCGGCCATCATCGAGGCATTAGGGCTGACTGACCCTTCACTGTCTGTAAACACATAGTCCCCCGTCATCCTCGTCTGGTATGGTTGGGTCTATGGATTCTTCCACCCTGCGTCATGCTTCCCATGCTCTTCACTCCAACCAGACTCAGGATTCTCGTCGAGCGATCCTCCTCACGATTCCCTTCATCTCGTACTCGGACTCGTTGATGCTGCAACAGGATCTGGCGAACCGACGGCGCGAAGGCCGTCTCCTGGATACGCTCATCCTGACCGAACACGACCCCGTCGTGACGATGGGGAAAACCGCCAAACCCGAACATTGGGAACCAGGAGAACAGGAACTCGAACGGAGAGACATTGGAATCCATCGGACCGATCGCGGCGGATCGGTCACCTATCACGGTCCCGGCCAACTCATCGGCTATCCCATCCTTCACCTCAAGTCCTTTTGTCCCGGTCCCAAAGTGTATGTTCACCGGTTGGAGGAAGTGCTGATTCGGACGTTAGCTCAGTGGGACATTTCCGCCTGCCGGCATGAATCGTTCAGAGGGGTCTGGGTCGAGGGGGAGGGGAATCGTCTCGAAAAAATCGCATCTATCGGTGTGCGGATTTCCCGGGGAATCACGATGCATGGATTTGCGTTGAACGTCAATCCGGACCTCGAGCCCTTTTCACTCCTCACTCCTTGCGGAATCCAGGATTGTCACATGACCTCCATGAGTCGGGTGTTAGGAAAGTCGGTGGCCGTCAAATCCGTGCACAATACTTTAGCCGATCATTTTTCAGCCGTCTTCGGACTGCAGTGGTCTCACGATCACGTCCATCCTTGACAGGATCAAAATCCCATACTATCTTACCAGTAAGATTACTGAAAAAGGATTTATAGATGTCCGAACTCGCAACCACCCAATTATCCTCCAAGGGACAAGTCGTCATCCCGGAAGCCATACGGAAAAAATTACGCCTTAAGCCTGGGTCAAAGTTCATCGTCGTGGGCAAGAAAGGAACCGTGATTTTAAAAGAAATTACCCTCCCCTCCATGGATGAGTTCGAAGAATTACTCCTCGATGCAAAAAAACAGGCAAAGAAAGTCGGCTTAACCCCCACAGCCATAAAAAGGGCCATCAAAAAAACTCGATACTGACCGTGACCATAATTCTCGATACCAACGTCTTGATGTCTGGTATCTTCTTCTCCGGTCCCCCTCAACATATTCTTCAAGCTTGGAAACAAGAAGCATTTGCTCTCCTGGTTTCTCCCCCGATTCTTATGGAATATCAGCGAGTTGGTGAGGAACTTACGCAACAATTTCAAGGGATCGATATCACTCGGATCTTACACATCCTTACTACGCATTCCCAATTGGTCCAAGAAATCACGTTGCCCCAACAAATCTGTCAGGATCCAGACGATGATAAATTTCTGGCTTGCGCTTTGGCTGGAAATTGCCGTTTGTTTGATCGTGAGTGGGGACAAAGCCTTGCTTAAGGTTTCAGGCTACCAGAACATTGAAATCATCACACCAAAAAAATTTGTCGACACCTACCTCTCACAATAACCTTTGTATTTATATTCCCCAGCCGCCGCTCAAGTGAATGTTGGCGCCCGTCACATACTTGGCTTCATCGGAGAGGAAATAATTCACGGCCTGGACCGTGTCCTGAACCGTGCCGATGTAGCCGGCGGGAATTTTTTTAGTCATTCCGGCCAATTCTTCCGGTGGCGCGCTGCCAGAATCGATAAACCCGGGAGAAATGGCATTCACCGTGATGCCATCGGGTGCCAAAATTTTCGCCAGCGTTCGAGTCAGGATGAGTACTCCGGCTTTGGCGATGTAATGGGCAGTGACCTGGGGTTGCGCTTCCATCTTGTCGGCATTGGCCATGGCGAAGGAAATGATTCGACCGTACTTTCGGCTCTTCATTCCCGGCGCCACCGCTTGGGCCAGGAAGAAAATGGGGTCCAGGTTGTTCGTGAACATTTCCGACCAGCCGGACGGCGTTTCTTCCATAAGGGGAACCCGATGATAGGGACCGGCTCCATTGATCAGTGCATCGATTTTTCCCCACGTCCTTTCAACGGTTCCCACCATTTCCCCGACCGCGGCATGATCCGATACATCACACTGAATGGCTAACGCTTTTCCCCCATCTTGTTCAATCGTTTTCGTGAGTTCTTCAGCGTCCTTGGCGCTGGTCCGGTAACAGACGGCTACGGCCCATCCTTGAGAGGCCAAATCTTTTGCGACACCCCGGCCAATCCCTCGGGCTCCCCCCGTGATGAGTGCGACTCGATCATTCATCTGACTTCCTCCACCCTTTGTTCAAAAATTATTGCTCGTGTTTCAGGAATGGTCCTCTCCACTTCTTTCCCGTAATCGGTTCGCCAATTCTTTCAAGACATTCCTGGTTCGCGTTGAAAACATGGCTCGTTGAGGATTGTTACTCTCTTGAATGAAGGAATCAAGATCTGTTTTGGTGTCCAAATCCCGAAGTTCGGGAAGAAATTTGACCGTCCCGCCAAGAGCCTCGATTCGCTTCTCCGTTTGGGCAAAAACGGTGGAAGTCGACCAGGGCATTTCGGTAAAGAGCTCGGGCCATTCCTTTCGCAATCCGATTAAATAATATCCTCCATCCATTGTCGGTCCCAACACGACGTCATGATTCTCCAGTGCTTCACTCGCCTGCTTGATAAGGTTGGAGGTTATTCCGGGGATATCCGTGCCGATGATGATCGTGTGGCGATAGGCGGCCTCCAGCGCGCGGTGAAACGCTTCGGCCATTCTCGCGCCCAGATCTTCTCCGACCTGTTGCCATATCTTTATGCGGTTTCGTGCCCCCAGGGCCAGGAAAAAGGGGTGATCGGCCGAAGGAGACCCGGCCAGAATACGGTCAAACTCTTTAAGGGATTGCATCCGTTCCACCATATCCATCACCAGCGTTCCGTGAAGGCTGGCGGCTTCGTCCGGGGTGAGGGGAGGACAGAGTCGGGTTTTGACGTCACCCGCCACGGGTGCTTTGGCAAAGATCACCAAGGCTTTTTCTTGAGGCTCTTGGGAAGGTCTCCCCTTTTGATGCTTCCAAGAACCTTTGCCGCGCTGGCGTCGAGATTTACCTGGCCGCGTCATAATAGTCGTTGAGTGTTTGAGGATTCCATCCCGCCCAGTACAAGAACCGCAGCACCCACATGCGAACGATGGTGTTGAGAGGGCCATGCTGTTCCCAACGCCTGAACGAGGTGGTCACTTTATCCCGCAAGGCCACCACACGGCCTCTCGTTTTGAGACGTTTGGCAAATTCAATATCTTCCATGAGAGGAATATCCGCGAATCCCCCCATATTTTCAAATACGCTCCGACGAATGAACATGGTTTGATCTCCGGTAAAGATGCCCGACCAGCGCGACCGCCAATTCATCATGCGACTGACCACCCAGGCATACCCTTCATCACGGGGGAACCGTACATCAAACCGACCTCCCACACAGTCAGGATCCGCCAGGGCTTGTTGGATGAGTTGTTTCGCGTTCGCGGGCAATCGCGTATCCGCATGCAAAAACAAGAGGACGTCGCTGTGGGCCTGTGCAGCACCGGCGTTCATTTGGGACGCCCGCCCACGGGGTGCGTCGATGATTCGGGTCGCGAGGGTTTCCTGGGTTTGGGACATGGATCTGGCTCGTTCTACCGTGGCGTCTGCGCTTTGCCCATCTACCAGAATGAACTCATGACATCCTACTTCGGCCACATGCTGCATCAGTTCGGTGACCGTCTCTTGTTCGTTCAGGACTGGCGTGACGACGGCAATCTCCATGGAGACCGGATCATAACGGGCGTGATGGAAAGAGCCAACTCAGGGAAGAACCACAAACTACTCAGCAGGTTTTTTTGGGGTTTTAAACATAAAGAAGACGACGACCCCGATGGTGCCCCAATAGATGAGGTACTTATGCCAAAACAAGACCTCGCCGAAATTCATGAATGCCAGCGCACAGAGGAGGGACAACACGATAATCGTGTACCGGACGGCCGGGATCTCCACCGAAGAATACGCCCACAAGGCCATCCCTGAAAAATAGATGATCATCGGAAAGATGCTGATCTCCGCCCCGGTGCTGGCTGAGAGGAAGACCTGGAGGAATCCGATGAAGACCATCGCCGAGCCGACCATTTTCATGGCGACCATCATCTGCCGGTTTTCCTGTGCTTCGTCATCCTCCGGACGAGAGGGTGTCGGAGGGACAGGAGGGACCGGGTTGGGAGATTCGGGTTCGGTACTCATCGCTACCATTTAAAATGTTTACTGAGGGTGAGGGCTTGCTGGGAATATGAGGATCCTAAACCCGCCCCGTATAATTGAGTGGGCACTTCCGCCATTTTTTCGTACATTACTTTAAAGAACGTCTGTCCGTCATGAATTCGAAACGGCACGTCATGGGGTCGGACTTCGAGTACCACTTGGGTCCCCCGGCGAGTGGGATGCGCATACCCGAACCCTGGGTCAAAGAACCCCGCATAATGGGTGCGCAATTCTCCGCAGGCAGCTTCATAGGCTACCATCTCCGCTGAATATCCTGGAGGGACCTGAATACGTTCCTTGGAAGCCAGGATATAGAATTCTTCCGGCTCTAACAGCATACTCGCTGTCGCATTTCGCTTAAGAGGTTCCCAGAAATCCAAGGCTGAATAATGTCCGATCTTACTTAAATCGATCACGTGGCTATTTTTTTTGGCGCGATAGCCGACGATAGGGTCCCCGCTCTCCCCGGTCCCTCGAAGATCCACGCGAAGAAATAATCCGTTATCCACTCGGATTTCTTTGGACGATAACGGAAGATCCTGTTCTGTTTCTCCACCATTATGACACAGAAGTGGGGTCTTCCGATGAATGGTTCGCAGTGAGGAATCGGATATCAGGGGCTTTCCGGTCATGAGCCGCAGTTGATTGAGCGACAGCCCGGCCTTGACCCGTATGGTAAACGAACGCGGGACGATTTCCAGGAATAAGGGACCCGAATACCCTGCGCGAATTTCATCGAAGCCCACATGCAGATCAGTCACGACCCGGGTAAAGATATCTAATCGCCCCGTGGAGCTCTTGGGGTTGGCTCGCCCTCGAATATCCGGTGGCAATTTCAACCGTTCCATCAACGGCACCAGATACACATGGCCTTTCTCTAAAATCGCCCCTTCGCTCAAATCCATGTCGTACATCACCAGATCCGACCGGTACAGATCCTCGATGGAAAATTGTGCCTGTTGTTCGGACGGTTCGGGAAGAAAACTACTCAGCAATCGATAGGCTTTGGTGCCGAGGCGGAGGTCCAGACTCGCCGGTTGAATTTGCTGGGTGGTGATTGGTACGTCCGCGCGGATCGCTTTCCGTTTGATCAAGGACTGCACACTTTGAAAGGGAAGAATCCCTGATTGGCGAGCCGCCGGCATCAATAATCGTCCATCGCCCCGGCGCTGCACATGTCTCGGGCCATCGAGGTATCCACCATGGGTAGCTCCCGCGACCCTGTCGAGGCGGGCTGAGGATAGTGGTAGGTTTTGTTCTCGTAATTCTTCAGGACCGCGCCTTCCTCATCCAGGTTCAAAAGGTAATCTCCGGGTAAGAGCGGAATCTTGCCACCCCCGCCCGGGGCATCGATGACAAAATGTGGCACCGCCATCCCGCTGGTGTGCCCTTGCAAGGCTTGCACGATTTTCAATCCGGTTTCGACCGTGGTGCGAAAATGATTGGTGCCTTTGGTCAGATCCGCTTGGTACAGGTAATATGGTTTCACCCTGGCCAGGAGTAATTGGTGCATCAACCGCTTCATGGTTTCCGGGTCATCGTTGACCCCTTTGAGCAACACCGTTTGCGCACCCAGGGGTACTCCGGCATCGGCGAGCCGCCCACAGGCTTCTTTGACTTCCGGAGTGAGTTCATCCGGATGATTAAAATGTAAATTCATATATATCGGGTGGTACTGTTTCACGATCGCGCAAAGCTCTGGGGTAATGCGTTGGGGAAGCGTCCCGGGGACCCGTGTGCCAAATCGAATTAACTCCAGGTGGGGAATCGACCGAAGCGATTTCAGGATTCGCTCGATCAGATGATCCGGCAATAACAGAGGATCGCCTCCCGACAATATCACATCCCGGATTTCGGTATGTTCCCGCAAATAGGCCACAGCCTGATCCAATTCCCCCTTCTTCAAAAATCCCGGCTTTCCGACTAATCGCTTCCGGGTACAGAACCGGCAATAGATGGGGCACTGATTCGTGACCATGAGCAAGACTCGATCGGGATACCGATGCACCAAATGCGGGACCGGGCTGTCGGTATCTTCCTCAAGGGGGTCATCCGGGGCTTCGATGTCATCCAACTCCACCGACTCGGGAACGACCTGTTTCCATATCGCATCCCCTTTTTCCTTGATCGTGGCTAACACGGTCGGAGTGATTCGCATCGGGTAGGGACCCACAACCTCTTCGACTTCCTTCGGATCCACTCCAAGGTGTTTGGCCAAGTCTTTGGGTTTAGTGATGCTTTGGGCTAACACTTTTTTCCAATCGGCCATCAGTGTATCGATCCTTTCCTCCAGAGACCTGAGAGATTCGAACAGGGCCCTTGGCCCTCTCCGACTACGGGGTTTCCTGAATGGATATCTTGTCCAGGTGCTGGAGAATCTCGTGCGTTTCTGTCAACACCGTCTCCCCATCCACGAGGACTGGCACGTAATCTTGCCCGGAGACCGCCACCACACTTTTTCGAAAGGGACGGACATCAGGGACGATTTCCTGTTCATAGGAAAATCCCAGCTCATCCAACTTATTTCGGACCACCTCACACTCCGGACACCATTCGACATGGTATAACTTTAGCATTCTTCAGCAGCCTCGATCCGACAGGGGGCCATCACCGCATCCCGCATCCCATGGATGATTTTTTTGTCCTTTGGGCACAGAGTAGCGAGTACTCCCCCCAATTTGGCTTGATCCCCTTGCACAAAATAATAGGGTGACAGACGTACGCGCCCTTCCATCGTCCGTTTTTCCCCCGACTGGTTATCGTAATATTCAACCACAAATACGCGTCCTTTGTGAAATTCCTGCAGGACCGAAGGATTGCTGGGAAACATCTCAAGGGCGGAATCAATCCTGTCCTTCCAGGCTGACTGGGACAGATCATGTCCCACGGCCACCCCCCGGCTTCCCCAGGCCTGTTCGGAATATCCGGAGACCTTCAAGACAAAGTGTCGCTCTTTTTGTGTGGTTTCGCCAAGCCACTTCCAGTCGGCGACCGGGCGATCCCGAAACCGGATATTCGGAATGATAGCTGAAGGCGGCACCGGCCTGGGATCCAGAATCCAGGTACGCGGGATGAGGGCATCCAGACAGGCTTTGGTTTCCGACCCTAACGTTTTCTCCCAATAGGACTCCAAGGTCGGATGATGAAAGAGCGCCAAGGCGAGTTTTTCTTCCATCCAGGGTTTATACGGCGGGGTGAGAATCACCTGGCCTTTTTTCGCCGCGTACATGATGAGTTCGGCTTTGGGAATATTCTTCAGATCGAATAATTCATAAAACCGGTAAATCAACGAAATAGGATGTTTTTCTCCCTCATGAAGAACAAACAGCCCTTCCTCCGTAAATTGAGTATCCCGGGGGTGGACGCAATAGGCTTTCCATCCTTCTCTCTGTAATTGAGCCGCCATCCACTGCATTTCCGCCCGATAGCCTTCGGCTTCATCGGAAACGACAATAGCCACCTGACGTTCGGCTCCTTGAAGGTGTTCGGAGAGCATGCGTGAAAATTCGTTGACGAGCCCCTCAGGATCCGGCCAGACGGAATCCCCCTGGCCAGCGTACAGGCGACTTAAACTTCCGGTCAGCCCGAATCCTCCCGGTACGGAATCCAGCTCGGTTAAGGCCAGACCTGACTCGGTCGGGATCAGGTCGGGGCGAATCACCCCTGGCACCTGCTGTTTGAATCGTTTCATTCGGGAAAATTCAAGAAGCTCAGGAGGCTTTCCCAAGTCACAATACTCATGCACCCAGGCGGGTTGTGTCCCTTTGAGGCTTTCCATGTAGAGCGAATTCAGGCTCCGGTAGAAGGTCAACAGATGTTGCCCCAATCCCTCCAGCCTCCTCCCTAAATCCGGAGAAAGGACGAAAGGATGGCAGGCTACCCTCCAGGTATCCTCCTTCCCGGGTGGAAACAGCCCTTGCTCCACCAAGGTTTCTCGAATGCGGTGGTAGGGAACGCAGGCTTCTGAGGTTGTTGCGGCAGACGAAACCGTTGTCCCATGGGCTTCCGACGTGTCTCGACTCCCATGAGGTTTCTTCGAAGACGTGCAGGAGGGATCAACCAATCTAACGTTCATCACGCGACCGGGAGACGATGGGGTTTGACAACAAAATGGTTAATCAGAGGTAGTTGAAGGCGGCGAGTCCAGGTATTCTGACTCTATCCTTTGTTAGAATAGTCATCATCGTAGCACGCCTTCTTTAAATTGAACAAGGCACATTCGGTCCATCGTAAGACCAAATATTAGACGACAATTCTTCGGGGTTTTGGCCTTTAATGTCTACATCACTCCCTATTCTACCAGGCCCTTCGGTAGTTCCTTCAGCTACTTGTTTACAGTGTGAGATCTGTTGCCGGTTTCCCGAAAAGGATAGCCCTTTACGCCCGTACTTCACGAAGCAGGAAATTCAGGCCGCCATCGCCCAGGGGGTCAGCCCCGACGCGTTTTCGGATCAGCGAGGATGTCAGATCTCGGTCGTTCCCCACCCCCAAGGCGAGGGATACCTTTGCCCCGCCTTCGATCCTCAAACCCACCATTGTCGCATTTATCCCGTTCGTCCGTTCGATTGCCAATTGTACCCCTTCGCGCTGATGTGGGATACACCCAAACAGATGATCCTTTTCGGGTGGGATACTCTCTGTCCCTTCCTGATTGACCAGGTAGGCGCCCCCTCCTTATCTCCCTTCGACCACGAGGGCTTGCCATCCCAACCCTTACCCTCTCCGTTACTTGAGAGGGGCAGGGCGGTTGCCCAGAATTTGGAGTCTGAGCCTTTGTTATCCACTCTGGTGGCTAACCCGACTCTCGTGACGAATTTTCAACCTCAGGTCGTCATCCTCCAATCGCTTCCACATTTAACGGCCCACCTCCAGCCCCCCACTCCCTCTTCATAAAATCAACCGGGTGGCTTTCGCATCAAGGGCGCCTTCCCGTATAACAAGGGTATGGTTCTCCACCTCAATCCGCTCACCATCAAAGATCAGTTCCGCGTCCATCAGGCCTTATCTTCCACCCTCTTGGGGGGTAAGACCCCCTTGGCGACCTGGGCGTTTCCACCACATTATATATGGAAGAATTTGTTGTCTTACGGCTGGACGGAAATTGATGGGTGGTGGTGCTTGTTCGCCAAATATCCGGATGGGATGTTTATGCCGCTTCCGCCGGTCGGACCCCGTTCCGGAGTCGGCTCTCCTTCCCCCAGTCCCCTCAAAGTGGTGTTGGATCAGGTTATGGACTTCATGGCCGCGAACAACCGGGGAACCTCAGTCACCAGAATCGAAAATATTCCGATGGACCTGAAAGATCAGTTCGTAGAATGGGGATATGTGGTCACGTTAAAAGACTCCGATTATCTGTACCACACCGCTGACCTCATTCACCTCAAAGGCAATCCGTATAAATCCCAGCGGGCGGCTTATAATCGTTTCTTACGGGGGCACCGGATCCGACTGGCTCCCTACCGGATTCTTGATCGGGATACCTGCTCGGCCCTCTTTCAGCGGTGGGTCCATCAAAAAGAAGAAGTGCCACTCACCCGGTCCTCCTTGAATGACCATGTGGCCCGTCTGATGTTACGGGACTCGGCGAGTGCACATCGTGTCGTGCTCCAGGAATACCGTGAATTGGGTTTGACCGGGCGCGTCCTCTGGGTAGACGGAGCGATCCGAGGGTATACCTTCGGGTTTCCCCGTTCCCGGGAAGTCTTTTGTGTCCTTCTTGAGGTGGCTGATCGTTCCGTGTACGGACTCTCCCAATACCTTTTTCGCGAATTTTGCCGGGAGCACCATCAATACCCGTACATCAACACCATGGATGACTCTGGTCTTTCGAGTCTCGCTCGTTCGAAACGAGCCTACCATCCCATCGAATTAGTGCAGAATTTTATCGCTCAGCCGGCT
The DNA here is from genome assembly GCA_965223275.1 of Nitrospirales bacterium. Lineage (GTDB taxonomy): Bacteria > Nitrospirota > Nitrospiria > Nitrospirales > UBA8639 > Nitrospira_E. Next base: position 2,112,400 of record OZ244992.1, on the reverse strand, counting down.
TAACCGTTGTGAGTTTTTTCCCAACGAGGGTACGCCCGGTTGTTCTCCTCAAAACCCGGTCAGTATAATAGGTAGGCTTTTCCCCCTGTGGGAATCATTTCAACAGTCATTGGGAGTCTAGAATGAAGGGCCAAGAGTTAGGCATCGAACAATTCCGTGTCACGGAAGAACCGTTCTACCAGGAAGTCAATGGCGAGATCGGGTTATTCACCGTGGGATCCTCACAGAAAATCCCCGTCATGCTCAAAGGGCCCACCGGTTGCGGAAAGACCCGTTTTGTCCAACATATGGCTTATAAACTCGGAAGGCCCTTGATTACCGTCGCTTGCCACGAAGATTTAACCGCTTCTGATTTAATCGGCCGGTATTTATTAAAAGGGGAGGAAACGGTCTGGGTGGATGGCCCCCTGACTCTCGGAGTCAAACATGGCGCCATCGTATATTTGGATGAGGTGGTGGAGGCTCGAAAAGATACGACTGTGCTGATTCACCCGTTAAGCGATGACCGTCGGTTTTTGCCGATCGAAAAAAAGGGACAGCTGATCGAGGCGGTGGACGATTTTCTTCTGGTGATTTCCTATAATCCCGGGTACCAGAGTGTGTTGAAGGAACTGAAGCAAAGCACGAAACAACGCTTCATGGCGATTGAGTTCTCCTATCCCCCCAAAGACACCGAAACCACCATCGTCGAACATGAGGCCGGGGTCGCCAGGGATATGGCAACTCGTCTCGTCAAATTGGGTGAAAAAGTGAGGAATTTACGAAGCCATGGCCTCGAGGAGGGAGTGAGCACACGTTTGCTCATCTATGCGGGGACGTTGATCCAGCAGGGCGTCGCTCCCGACAAAGCCTGTGAAGCGGCGATTACGCGCCCCATCACCGATGATGTGGACATGCAACGGAGTATTCAAGAAGTTATCAAAGCCATTTTTTAGGCTCCGATTGCTCACAGTCGTCCACTTCGTCACCTATAGAATTATCGGACTGTCAGCCACCGGGAACACTCTCATGAAACATTTCGCATTCTGTTTTCTTCTCATCAGCCCCTTTCTGTTTTCGGGATGTGCCAGCTTGATGCATCCCGAAGCCGATACGTTTTATCACCAGGCTAAGGGAGCCTCAGGGAAAGAGACCGCGCTCAATCTTCTCAACATGATGGACCAAAGCACTAACCAGGCCAAGACGGAAATCGGTAAATCCCCTGGCATTCATAACCTTCATAATCAGATTCACGCCCTGGGAAAGACCTTTTGCGATTTTTCTGACAATCAAAGAGCGACGACGGGATACGAACATGTCGTGACATTGCACAAAGAACTCAAAACGGTATTCCATCGACTCCACGATTTTCAAAACGACACTTCTCTCCGATCAGTCCATTTAGAGATTCTGACCGCCCGGCTCAAAGAATTACGAACGGCTTTAGGGTCTGTTCCTTCATGATTCTGTTCTCCAAAACTTTCTCTCCCCCGAGTAGCCTCACTGTATGATGAGCCAACCTCAAAATATCATCGCGTTAGTGTATGACTTCGACCATACCCTGAGTCCGCACTACATGCAGGATCATACGATTCTGAAGCACGCCGGAATCGATCCCGGTTCATTCTGGCCGTCCTGTACCGCGTTGATTCAGGAGCGGGGCTATGATCAGGAACTGGCCTACATGAAGCGGATGTTGGAACATGATCGCATTCGTGCTCTTTCCAACCAGGACCTCCAGACGATGGGCCAACAGCTTTCCTTCTTTCCCGGAGTCCCGGAATGCTTCAATGAGTTGGATATGTTGTTAAAAAAGCCGGAGTTTGAAGAATTTGGGATTCGGCTGGAACATTACGTCGTCAGTTCCGGGTTAAAAGCTATTCTGGATGGAAGCGTGATCGCGCAATACGTGAAAGCCATTTTTGGCTGTGAGTTCGACGAAGACGAAGGACACATTTCTTTCCCTAAACGAACCATCAGTCACACACAAAAAACCCAATTTCTCTTCCGTGTGAATAAAGGCCTCCTCAATCTTGAGGATGATGTAAATGATCACATGCCCGAAGAGAGCCGGCGTGTGCCGTTTCGTCAGATGATCTACGTGGGCGATGGTCCCACGGATGTTCCCTGTTTTACGGTGATGAAAAAGAATGGGGGATTCGCCCTGGCGGTGTATAACCCCGAGGACCAAAGTCGGAAATCGTTCGAGAAATGCTACCAACTAACCCACCACGCCGACCGCGTGCATTTTATGGCTCCCGCCGATTACCGTCCCGGTAGTCATTTGCGTTTAATTTTAGAACGTCACATTACCGAAACGGCCAGTTCCATCGTCGAACAACGACGGCAAGTGGTCGAAGGCACCAGGATTCCCGCCCCTCTTCCCTAATGCCACCCTTCCCTACCCCGAACGTGTGACAAAGGCTGGACCTTTTCAAAGATTGCACAAGGGATTTGAGGTCGAGTAAGGTAACGTATAGGTCACGGAGATTTTCAGGCACTCCTTCCTCCAGGAGGTTGGCAATGCGACATCTTCCACTGTTCTCTTTCAAATCAAGCCGGCACCATACCCTTTTGCGAGGCCCGGGGATATGGGGAGGCATACTCTTGACCATCTCCGTCCTCATGAGCGTACCCAGCCTGGGAAGCGACCCCTTCGGAAAGTCCACCGTTGTCCCTAAAAAAGATGGGATCAAAGACATGGCGTTCGACCAAGTCAATTGGAACCGTCCTCAGGGTGTGTTTTCCTGGATTACCATGGCTCGTGGCTATGAAACGCCCTGGGACTCCGTGGGCAGACCGGGTTGGATGACGATTGAAGATGCGTATGTGAAACCCGTCGAACCGGGGACTTCTGAATTTTCTCCCGATACCGATACGTTTTATATCGTCTTTGAAGGTCAACCCCTCGATGCCCCTGGGCAGTTCGCTGCCGCGTGGTTCCTGATGAAAGACGGCCACGTGAGCTCCAACAGTCCCATCGGCAAAGATGTGATCGAGCTGGAAATGAATCAACGTTTCGGATATTTTGAAATCTATCAACCCGACGAAGGGTGGAAACCGGGTCACTATCAGGTCAAGATTTTCTATGGATCTCCAGGCCAGGAACTTCACGCGATCAATGTCGTCGGCACGATGACATTCACGATCACCAATTAAGCCCTTTCTCGCGCCACGCGATTTTCCGAAACCTTCAAAACCGTTATCTCCATAAATTGTGCCTTTTTATTCAACTGTACTGTAAGGAGGGGATGTCCATGCCCGGTCTATTGCCATTATGCGTGACGTTTGTCTTGAATCTGTTGTTGCCCGGGATTGTCCAGGCCGGTCTTCTCGCGACCTGGTCCATGCAACGGGGTCATTCGATGACGATGGAATATCAGGATAAGGAGAATTTCCGCATTAACGTCGGTGATTCCGCCTACATCCTCATGAGCCAGGGAAAAGGGTATACGGTTTCTCAAGAGGGCGATGAATGGGTGGCCACGAGCATCGAATCGCTTAAAAAGATGATGGAGCAATCCGGTATGGCAGACTTGCTCAAGCAGGCTCAAGGGGAAGCGCACCAACATCAAGACCTGATGCCCAGCATCAAAGAAACCGGAAGAACAGAAACGGTGGCTGGCATCACAGGCCAGGTCTATCTCTTGAACCCCGATCCAAACAACAAGAAAGAGAAACCACTGGAAGTCGTCTTCAGTAACGACCCTCGACTTCGACGAATTCAAGAAGCCCATATCCAGTTGGGCAAAGCCTGGGGAACTCACATGCATGGACAGGGTGGTTCCCTTACCGATTTGATGCAACGGTATGATCAAAACGGACCCGGTGGGGCTCTCCTGCGCTATGCCGATATCATGCGCCTGGAATCATTAGAAGACGTCGATCTCAAGGACAGTCGATTTACCGTTCCTCGCATTGCGGAGATGGGAATGCCCGCGATGCCCCATGGATCGATGAAAGGGCGTCACAAGAGTCCGCCTCGCATGCCGAAAATGTCAGCTGAAGAACAAGAACAGTTCCGACGGGCCATGGAGGAAATGCAAAAGAGGAGTCGAAAACCCTAACCAAACGGTCTTTACCGGTTCATTCATCGGCAGTCCACTTGGACTGCCGATTCTCACACAGACGATTTGGAACGCAGGATTTCTTCCAGGGTCAACAGAGCATCGCGTCCCGAATTGGTCTCAAAACCATTGGACAGACTGGAATCCGCGTAGGTATGGCCTTGTTGTTGCGTAGCACTTTGGCTCAAACTGCCCGACCATTCGCGCGGGTCCCGTGATCCGTGTTTTCGATTCCAAGCCGTCAAACATGCTTTGGCGATGATCTTATTGAGAGGAGCCGGGTTGTACAACATTTTTTTGATATTCCAAGGCGTGAGGCTCAGAGGGTTATACCCTTGCGAAAGATATCCTTCCGAGAGCAAGCGTTCCTCCAAGTCCGTATTCGGCTGAATCCCCAAGAAAAACATCAGGGGAAAGACCCGGTCTTCCCCTAAGATGGACGCCACCGTCTTGTACGACTCAATGCTTTGGAGCAACGATTCTTCCGTTTCCTCCGGTGAATTCAGTGAATAGTTGAGGATCACCCGTCCCTTAAAGCCCGCTTCTTTTAGGTACCGACAGCCATCATACAGATGTTCCAGCTTGAACCCCATGTGGAGACTATTGAGGACTTTCTGCGACCCAGCCGTGACGGCCACTTCCAGATCACCCACACCCGACTCCACCATGAGTTTGGCCAGCTGGGCATTGATTAATGAGGTTCGGATGTAACCCGACCATTCAATGTCTAAGTCCTCACGGATAATCCGTTCCAATATTTCCGTACACTGAGGATAGGCCTCTTTCCCGGTGATGAATTGGGCATCGGTAAACCAAAACCGTCGCGCTCCCCACTGATGGTAGTATTGGGAAATATCCTTAACCACATTCTCGGCCGGGCGGTATCTGACTCTCTTGCCTTCGATATAGGGATAGAGACAAAACGCACAGTCGTAGGGGCATCCGCGTTTACTCTGCACCCCGATACATTCGCCAACGTATTCCCGATACTGGGGGAAGATGGATGTGAGGTAGGGGATATCCACGGTCAGTGAGTCGAGTAAGGCCGGTGTGTTTTTTGTTCCTTTACTCACTTTCCCGTGTTCTTTGACGATGAATCGTTCTTCAGACAAGGATTCCCCGTTCAACACCTTCAGGATGGCATCCTCCCCCTCACCTAAAATCCCCATGATGCCCTCGGGAAGTTTTTCGATGAGTTGATCGGCGAAGGCCGTGAAGGCTCCCCCTCCGATCATCATTCGAATCGAAGGAAATTCTTTTCGAATAAGCCAAGGGAACGAAAGGTTGGTGCGAATGTCCGTATAGTACCGGTACAGATTCCGAAGTCCTTGAAAGGAGGCGACGACTCGTTTTAACGGGTTGCTGGCATAATAAAAATTGAAGGCATGTTCCAGAGAGGCATCCCCTTCATGTGGGGAAAAAATCTGAATATCCCGCCAAGAAAAACAGACCAGCTCCGGTTGGAAGGCTTTGATGACCTCTCGCAATTGGCCAGACCGCTGAGGATGTGGGAATAAGGAGAGATCGAGGATGTGCTGCCGAACCTCAGGACGCCGGCGGTGAATGAAGTCCGCTAAATAGGTAATACCCGTGGGGTAGACTTTCTTGCAGGGCAAGAACACATAAAGGACGGAATTCATGACCTTACTTCACGGCCACATGGATGGCCACAATCCCGCCGGTGAGATTGTGATAGTCCACTTGAGAAAATCCCGACTCTTTGAGCAAATCACATAACCGGGATTGATCGGGAAAGTTTCGTATGGACGCGGGCAGGTATTCATACACGCCCGTTCCATCCCGGGCGACTTTGGTCCCGATCCAGGGCAAAAGATGAAAAGAATACCAATCATAGACCTTACGGAACACAGGAGAAACCGGTCGGGAAAATTCCAGGCAGACAAATCGTCCCCCAGGTTTCAACACTCGGCAAATTTCCGTGAGCGCTTTGGGAAGGTTCCCCACATTGCGAACACAGAAGCCTGCCGTCACGGTCTCAAACGTTTCTTGGGGAAAGGTCAAATGTTCCGCATTCATTTGTAGACAGGCAATGCGGTTCCCAACTTTCTGATCCCTCACCTTCTGTTGTCCTACCCGCAACATGGCTTCGTTGAGGTCCGCAGCCAATACTCGCCCAGAGCGTTGGAGGTGTTCGTCTATCAACAGTGCCAAATCACAGGTCCCCGCTCCAAGGTCCAACGCCTTGGTGCCAGGACCGGCTTGAATATGGGAAACGGCCTGTCGTTTCCAGGAATGATGAAGTCCAAAACTCAGGAGGGAATTGTTCAGGTCATAAAAACGGGCAATGGCCGTAAACATCCGCTGAACGGCTTGTTCTCGGGCCGAGCCCGTCCAGGTAGAGGCGGACTTCCCAGGAGAGGATGTAAGGGGTTTTTCCACGGCTGACACCATTCCAAGGACCTAGCACCTGCTCTCTTCCTTTGTCAAGAATTAGGCCTATTTTCAAAGAGTTAGTCGGGCCGGGCCGATGCCAGAAGGATTCTTCGTGAGGAAACAACTAGATGAATAGGGTGGTTTCGGCACCGGAACACGCCGAAAGGATGGCGGGCAGTCCCATGACTTCATCGACTCCCTTCGCCACAGCATCGGGATCGACACCCATATATTCCAACCCCGCACTACATGCCACGAGTTTAAAGCGTCCCACACTCCTGGCTTCCTGAAACATATCGGTAATCAACGGCACGTTTCGTTCTCGAATGAGACGAGCCACTTCCGGAGCTTGATCCGCATATTCTGGGGGAAAATCCAACTCATTCAATCGACCTTCTGCCAGCTTCTTGATCGTCCAAAAGAGCAACACCACCGTGACGTCCTTTCCCATGGCCGCCGCAGTCAGACTCAAGGTTGCAGTTTGATGCAGTTTATCGTAGGTCGCATTATGGGCATAAATCACAAACCGTTCTGAAACGCTCATGAAAATTTCTCGTATTCGGTTTTACTTCCGGGTTAGAGCCTATGCCAGAAACAGGCTTGAAATCTTCGACTATCGTTTTGAGGGACGAATGAGGGGTTGAGGTTTTCGGCGGGTCAACGTCCAACCCTCTTCCTCATACAATAAACAACATTTCAGACGGCCACAGACACCGATGCGATGACTATCCATTCCACTCATCGGACCGTCTCCACGCCCTCGTGGGTAGACCGGCTTAAAGTCGGTAAGAAAACTGGCACAACACAGGATCAGCCCACAGGTATCGACTCCGCTGATTCGTCCAGCTTCCTCCCGACTCGAAATTTGCCGCATTTCAATCCGACATCCAAAACGCCGGGCTAAATCCTTGACGAGTTGCCGGAAATCGATGCGTTCGTTGGCCGTGTAGGTGAACGTGAGTGCCCGTTGCGTCAATGATCCGAAGACCTCGACGAGTTTCATATCCAACTCCAAGGCGGCAATTCGTTCTAGACAAAATTCCCGGCCTTCACCGGACAGCCGCTCAAGGCGGCTAATCATCCGTAAATCTTCCTGATTGGCTTTCCGCAGAACCTTCCGCATGACTCGCATGGGCGGGCTAAAGGGAAGGATTTGGGGGGACAGGTAGACTTTGGCAAAGGTTTGGTCTCCATCAAGATCGATGATGACCCAATCTCCGACCTGAAGAGCCTGCTCCTCGGTCCGGGTTTTTTTGACTTCCCCGATATCCCGGACTTTCACTCCGACGACGGCTATCTCTTCAGGATATGACTCTCTCTCTTCAGATTCTTCCACCATCGTCAATGCCATGTCTTCCTTATTTTAAGTGATACTCCGGTCACTCTCGCCTCAATCATACCGGACTTCCACGAAGACGCCAAGGATAATCTCTGCAGCCAATGTGGAATCCACCTTGTTATGAAGCCAGTCGGGATTTCTATCCACGACGCTGCAAAAAGGCCGGAGGGTCATGGTCCAGCTGATAGAGTTTGGTGGGTTCGAGCTGCTCGAACATCTGCCGGATTACCGTGTTTTCCTCTGGTCCCGCACGAAAGACATCCAACGCTTGTCCAAAATGGTACTCACATCCAAATGCTGAGAGATCTTGCTTGAGGCTTTCTGGGCGGTCCCAGTGCGCCGTTAAGAGAGCGGTCCGAGCTGGGTTTCGTCCACTGAACATAAACGATAAATGATCGGGGTACCAATCGGCGCCACCCGTGGCATACGAGACAAACATATTCGCCTTGGCGGTTTGACAGACTTGTGCCAGATAGTCATTCGTGAGATATCCGTTTTCACCGACCTCCAACCATTTCCCCGGAGGAGAAAGACACGCATAAGCCGCATAACTGCGTACTTCCTTTAATTGTTGTTGAGAGGCAAAGACCAGGGGAATCGGACCGTATTGAGTCACGAGGTTTTCAATGACTCGATCCTCCAGAGCCGAGCGTCCATCATTGGTCGGCCCGCTGTCTGCATGAACCAACGTATTTCGTCCTCGATCATGTATCAAGTAACAATTCCGTGGTAAATCCAAATCACAGGGGTCTTCTCCAAAAAACGGGACCGATACGACCGTTAAATCACCGGCTTTCCAGGTTTCTCCATGGGCTAATTCCGTCACCTGAGTGAACCCCAGTTCCCTCAACAATGAGAGATAATCGTAATGCAACCCCTTTCGATTGCGCCGACTCGGAATACAAATCGGAATATCCTTCGGTAAATGATAGAGCGTCCTTGGGTCCACGTGATCGTCATGATCATGGGTCAGGAAAATTCCCGAAGGGCGAGGAAGAAGGTTGACCCACAAGGACGGGACCGGCGACTCAGCAAACCAGGGCATCAGCCAAGGGTCAAACCAGACAAAGCTGTCATGGCTTCGATACATCAGAGCGGCATGCCCCAGGTGCACGACATCTTGATCCTCCGTCCTCCTCCGCCAGTAGTCCTCCAACGTATCCTTCGCGGCCAGAGCCAGACAATCATGATCTTGAAGGAGCGTAAACAACTGCGCCAGGTACCGTTCCAGATCTCTTCCTCCGGCCTGAGCGATGGTCCGAATTTCCCCCATGGTGTGTCGTCCGGTCAGGAACCCTAAAAAATGTCCGACTTTCGGTCCAATGGGGCGTTCGAACCCGAAGGGAATGGCTTGTCGTGCGACCGCATGAAATATCCGCAACCCTCCATACTTCATGGTGGCTGAACCCGAAGGATTTTTCGTAAAGTCCCACTGAAAGGTCCCGTCTGGTTGACGTCCACATTGAATATGATTTTGGAGATGCGGGCGGGTGGCCACGACTTCTGCATAGGCATCCTCCACTCTCCGAGGGAGGTCCGGATCATCCAGATTGGCCCGCTTGGCCATCACATCGCTGATAGCCGTTTCGATCCCGCTCATAAGGGTGCTATGCACCTGATGAAGACTTTCCACGACTTCGGGATCGACCCCTGCCAAAAACGGAAAGGGACCGGGAGGTTCCGCACTTTCCAACTGTACCCAGACCCAGGGCTGCAACCCGACGTAGACATGTGGATCGATGGAATCCCAAGGATGCATAGCGAATCGTCTTTTCTTTTTCCTTAATCCTTCAGGGTCGGTATCGGGATGGCGTTATAGGGATAAGGCAATGGTTGGTTCATATAAGACTTGAATCGTATTCTGATCCGGATCCGCCATATAGAAAGAAAAACTCCCGTCCCGATGTTCCTTGAGAGGTTTGACGATCGTCACGCCTCGATCCACCACCTCCTGAAACATGTTTTCGACCTTTTCGGGCGATTCCATGAGAAATCCGATATGGTCCAACGGATGAATTGGAATGTGGTCTAGCTGCTCCCGTTCTTCTCCTGAAACCTGGTGAAGGGCCAGATTATCATAACCCGTACTCAGATACACATTCTCAGGGTCCGGTTTCCACACCACCACCATATCAAACATCTGTTCATAAAAAGCCTGAGAGACCTGGACGTTGCGCACCCGTAGCGCCACATGTCTCAGGCCCCGCGTTTTTCCTTGTTTTCCCTTTGGATTGCTCCCACTCATTCTCAACTCATTCCCCTGAAATCCGACGCCGACGTTCCGAGCCGGATCATACCCAGGACCGAAACCCGGAGCAAGTTCATAGTCCCTTGGCAGATATGGTACTTTACAGTAAGCATGATCAAATCGTTATACATATATTAAGGAGGGCGAAATGCGAAGCAAGCAGGAGAACGTCTCTTTTTGGAGTCATCAACTTATTGGATTGTGTTCTGTCCTGCTCTTTATCACTCCAGGAGCTTTAGCCAATTCCCCACCAAAACAGGAAATTGTCGGAAAAGATGGGGCCCCTATGGTCTACATTCCTACTGGAGTTTTTCCTATGGGAGTTCCAAAAGCTGCCCGTGATGGAGGATTAGACGAACGACCCAACCATGATGTCCACGTGGATGCCTTTTACATGGACAAATATGAAGTGACCAACGGCCGGTATCTTCAGTTTGTCACAGAGACCGGACATCGAACACCCCAACATCCCTCGGATCCCAGTAAAGGGTTGTGGAAAGGTAACATGATGCCGGAGTCAGTGACCGATCTCCCGGTCATCAACGTGGATTGGTTCGATGCGGAGGCCTACTGCCAATGGGCCGGAAAGCGCCTCCCAACAGAAGCCGAATGGGAAAAAGCCGCCAAGGGTCCGAACGATTGGCGTTTTCCCTGGGGTAATGTCGAGCCAACCTTAGAGCATGCCAACTTCAACCAGGTCATTTGGCGGGGAGAAGCCACACTGGTCCAAGTGGGAATTTACGAAAAGGGAAAGAGCCCATACGGGGTGTATGACGTGGCCGGAAATGTGTGGGAATGGGTGGCCGATTGGTATGACGCCGAATATTATCACAAAAGTCCCTTCCGGAATCCCCAGGGCCCTGAAACCGGCAAGTACAAATCCGTTCGAAGTTCTGGCTGGCAGGGGGAGACACCCCAGGTGAGAATTTTCACCCGGATTAGAAGTCTTCCTACCGATCGTAATAACTCCACCGGGTTTCGGTGTGCTCAAGACCTTTCCCCGGCCCAAAAGGTCCAAGGGCTGGCTCAGTAGGTTACGCGAACCTATGACATCTGCCCATTCCTCTTCCTCCGGCTTTCAAGGTTTATGGGTAGGGGCGCTGGAAAGTCGCATGGCGGTGGAGATGGAAAAGCTCATTCACCGGCATGGGGGCCACCCCCTTGTGGCCCCCTCCATGAAGGAACGCCCCTTATCGGAACATTCTCAAGCTCTGGAATTCGGGAAATCCTTCCTACGGGATGAGTACGACATGCTGATTCTGCTCACCGGCGTGGGATTCCGGACACTGGTGGATATTCTCCTCACTCAGGACTCTCTAGAAAAGATTACCCAAGCCCTACACCATGTCACTCTGGTCGTACGTGGGCCGAAACCCCTTGCCGTGGTTAAGGAGTTAGGTCTTCAACCCCAGATCACGGTCCCAGAACCCAACACGTGGCGTGATCTGCTCAGCACCCTCGACACCCACTATCCCGAAGGATTACGGGAGATGAGGGTGGCCATCCAGGAATATGGGGTCACCAATACCGACTTGATTGAGGGACTCCGAACCCGAGGAGCTTTAGTGACCCCCGTTCCGGTCTACCGCTGGACACTCCCGGACGACCTGGGTCCCTTGACGCATTTGTGTCAGCAAATCCTCGAAGGCTCCGTTCCCGTGCTCCTCATCACGAATGCGGTCCAAGTCGATCATTTATTCCAGATTCTCGATGCTTCCACGTCTCCCGCTCAATTGAAGGCCGCCCTCCACAACATGATGGTCGTCTCCATCGGACATGTGGCGAGTGAACGCCTTAAACAATATGGCCTCACACCCGACCTGGAGCCCTCTCATCCAAAAATGGGAACCTTGGTGAAGGAAGCCAGCCAGCAGGCCCATGAAATTCTCGCCACCAAACAGGGCCGATCCACCACCTAGCCTTCCCTAATCCTTTCTAGCTTCTGAACCTTCAAGGAATCCTCTCACCTTCGCTCTTCGTTACAGGATGAAGGGGATTAGGCGAGCTGTCTGTCGTTGATAGGAAGAATAGGAAGGGAAGCGCTTAACCAGAAGCCTTTCCTCATACTCCAGCTTGACCCACAGAACTCCGATCAGGATGACCCACAAACTGACGCGCACGAAGGTTGGATTGGTCAGCACCCAGGACAGGGTCACGAGGAGGACACTCGTATACATGGGGTGTCGCACCCATCGATAGGGACCCTGAATCACCAATTTTCCACTCTGTGGGATTTCCGGGAAGACGCGCAGGTTCCGAATCCCCATGGTCTGAAGCGCCCACACTCCTAACATGCCCCCTAAAACCAGCATACCCATCAGACTCCACTGCTTCGGAAAAATGGAACCGGTCAGCACAATCCAGATGATGACCGTGAACTGGGCCAGAACCAGGCTGTACGAAAACCATGGCGGTTTGCGATCTAGTGACGCCATAGCTTCTATAAAACCGGAAAGGAGAGTAACGACATTCTGGCTTCCCACAGGTAAAGAATGATGGTGAATTGTCCGACGGAAATTTTAACGGCCCATTGTATGAAGATTCCGATCCCCACAAAATATGAATCCGGTATCCCCACTCTACTCCAACATACCTTCACAAGATTTCAATCCGGCATCTTTCAACCATTTCTTCCGGCCGGTTTTTTCATCGCAGGAGTCACCTACGATTCTCTCACATTGTCCCGGATCGATCATCTCACCGATAACTTACTTTTCTTATTGTACCTATCCCTGCTAGGGACATTAGTCATCATCACCGGACGGTTTCAACTCGGGCTCATCCCAGATCACTCCGAGACCCATCGATGGAATGCACTCGCCATTCTTCATCACACGCGACCTCATTTATCTAAGGCTCTTCAATTTTTATTCGGTGGACTGTTTAGCGCGTATGCCATCTTGTATTCCCAAAGTGTCTCGATCATGACGAGCGCGATCTTTCTGGGCATCATTTTGGGTTTTCTGATCGCCAACGAATTCCTTCAGGACCGTTATTCCAACCTCAAAATATTGGTGGGGTTGTTTGCCATCGTCTTGTTGAGTTTTCTGACATTCTTTCTTCCCGTTCTCACTGGTTGGATGAATGCCTCCCTCTTCCTTTGCGGTGCCATCCTGACCGGAGGCATCGTGTGGAAAATGGTCCACCTTATTCTGCGAGGGCCGGCTCCTGTCCAACCTCACGCCCACTTTCGCCTGTGTTTACCGGCCTTTTTGGTGATTGGGTTCTGCATCGGTCTGTATTTTTTGAATTGGATTCCCCCTATTCCCCTTTCGTTGAAATTCGGAGGCATTTACCATTCGGTCGAAAAAACAGAAGACCGCTATGCGCTTTCCTATCAAAAAGGACAATGGTTTGAATGGGGCAAACAATCCGACGATCGCCTGCCTACCCACCAACCCGTATTCTGTTTTTCCTCAGTCTTCGCTCCCGTCACATTAGATACGACCATCTACCATCACTGGCAATGGAAACCCGAGGAAAAGGCATCGACGTTCACGACGACCGATCGCATTCCCATTTCGATCACGGGTGGTCGTGAACATGGTTATCGGTTTTACACGAAGAAGCAAAGCGTTCAACCTGGTGAATGGCGTGTAGATGTTGAGACCGAAGACGGTCGCATCATCGGACGCATGACATTTCTCGCAGAAGATGACGCATCTGAAACAGAAGAGTTCATCACGATCACACGATAAAAATTCTTCTTGATGTTGATCTGTTCCTTTCATTTTTCAGAGAGAAAATTTTTTCTTGGATGGAGTTTTCAATTTCGATGAAATCGGTCAGGAAAAAAAATTAAATTTTTTCTGGAAATAATGGTTGAAACGTTGTAGTATAAATTCAACATCGACATGCACAACTATCGAAACACTTCTTTGAAGACAAAATTTTCTCATCAACATATCACTTCAAAAAAATTCTTGTTCACTTTTTACCCACAACAACCGAAACAATTTTGCGTGACCGTTCACGCGCATTGTTGATTGATTGGTATCGGTATGCTCATCCATCAGGGATGAGTCGTTACGGCGACTACCATGTCGCATCACATAGTGAAAGGGGGTGAGTGCATTGGCCACGAAGAAGAAAGCTGCTAAAAAGAAAGCGCCTGCTAAGAAGAAAGCGCCGGCTAAGAAAAAAGCACCGGCCAAGAAAAAGGCTGCTAAGAAGAAAGCCCCAGCGAAGAAGAAAGCTGCCAGTAAGAAACGGTAGTAATTTTCTGTTGGGACAGAATGACGCCGGATGGGTCACCCCATCCGGCGTTTTCTTTTTCCAGCCCGCCATTCAAGACGTGCCTTCCGACCTGTTGGTCCCTCTGATTTCGACCTTTCCCTCTTGACTCCTTTCCTGCCCACCTGGAATGATCCCCCTTGCTCCTCCATCAATGGATCGTTCATAGATTTTGTCTGGAAAGGGTTTGGTATGAAGCATGTTCGGTTGATCGGTTTCGCTCTTCTCCTTACGTTCACGGGTTTTCAAGGATTCACCGGTGGGCCAGATCTTTCCGTTGGCCTGGCCGCTCCACAGACCGAGAAAGGTTCCCCACCCATATCGGCAGCCACCCAAAAAAAGGCCGAACAGGAACTCAAGGCTCTCCGGCAAGACCCTAAAAAATTTCGCACACTGGTGACCGGTGTCCAAATTTTCTTGGGGAGGTTCGGGTATGGGATTGGACCGTTTACGGGAAAATTGGACGAACCGACCCAAAAGGCTCTCAAGGCCTATCAACAACAAACCGGGTTGCCGGTCACGGGAGACATCGATTTTCCAACCCTCCAGCATCTGACCGATGATGATCGGGTTTTGAATCGTATCGTCCCTTACCTCCCAGCATTGGTTTTCAAGAATTCAGAGTGGGAGAATTGGATTGAGGTCCAAGGAACATGGATGCTCAAGGAAGGGAACACGGACGACATTCTCCAGACTTCCCGGATCACTTGTATGCGGGAGTTTCAGCGGTGCATTGATTCGACCGCCTCCCTGATTAATGCGAACGTGCCACAAGTTCAGGTCCATACCCACGTGTATGACATTAAACAGTGGGAGGAAAACCAAATTGTGTCCTTCCCCTACGATGGGGAAGCCTGTGCGATCAGTATTCTCCGCATCTCAAAAAAACCGCCCCTGGTCACCCGGTTCGTCTCACTCAAAAAAGACCCAGGGCCCTGTTCCAAAGTTAAGGCAGAAGATCGTCAATACCTCCTGGAAGACGGTCCTAAAATTTATCGGATCCTCAAAAATCAGAAGGCCGAAGCGATTCAACAAATCCTACAAGTGGGGCAGGGAGGGAAATAGGTTTCTTTACCCTTTCCCTCGGAACACCCAGGAAAAATACAGGCCGGCCACGGCAATCGTGAAGAGTTGAATGGTCTGGAGCGCGGGACTTCGTTGTGCTGATTCTGTCGGGGGCGACAGAATAAAGTGAAATCCGAGGAATTCCGGTGCCTCTCCCGGTGGAGTCTGCCACGGGGGGAACATCACGGCCAAGATCAATAGTCCTACCATGATGTAAAGAATTCTGAGGTTCAGGGTTTCCTGTTTTGATTCTACCTCAGGTTTTCGGTCAGTCCGATTCCCGCATTTCGGACAAAATCGTCCGCCGGAAGAAATGTCATACCCACAGGAAGGACAAGGTCTAGAATCGCCCATCACCCTCACCGCGGAAATGCCGGAATATCATTCCTCTCGAAAACCATGCTGGATATCTGGACTCTACGGCACTCATTCT
Organism: Nitrospirales bacterium; assembly: GCA_965223275.1. Taxonomy (GTDB): domain Bacteria; phylum Nitrospirota; class Nitrospiria; order Nitrospirales; family UBA8639; genus Nitrospira_E. The sequence continues at coordinate 2,096,642 of OZ244992.1, read as the reverse complement.
TCGAGATGTAGACAGATTTCAATTTGACTCAATGTGTCTTTCGTTTTTATAATTTTTTATTGGCATATCAATTTTTTCCCAACCCCATAGTCCTTATTTTTCCATCGGTTCTTCCCCATCATCTTTCTCCGCATACCGGTGTGATGGCTGTGTTTCCCTTGCCATCTCGGCATGCATTGTACCCTATTAATGAGGAGAATGTGTGACTAGCGCGTCCTTTCGAGTTCTGTCGGTTGTCGGTGCGGGAGCATGGGGCACCGCCCTCGCTCATCTCCTGGCCACAAAGGGGTATAACGTTCGCTTGTGGGCTTATGAACCCGAGGTCGTGGAGAGCATACTAACCACCAGGGAGAATTCCTGGTATTTACCGGGAGTCAGTCTGCCGAATTCCATCCAACCTATGACCAGTCTCGCCGATTGCCTTTCCGGAACCGACCTGCTTCTCCTCGCCGTTCCCTCCCATGCCATGACCACGATGATGAAGGAACTGCGGCCTTTGATGAATGTCCGCCCTTTCCCGGTGGCTATTGCTACAAAAGGCATCGAAACAGATACGCTCCAACTCATGAGTCAAGTAGTGGAAAGTGGATTATCCCCAAAATGGCATCCTTTTATCACCGTTATTTCTGGTCCGAGTTTTGCCGCCGAAGTGAGCCGGTGGAAGCCCACCACCATCCTCCTGGCAGGTCGGGAATTCAACCTGGTCACCCGACTCCAACAATTATTCCTGACACCCCAGTTCCGGGTCTATGCCGGAAGGGACATGATCGGTGCCCAGTTGGGTGGAGCGCTTAAAAACGTCATGGCTATCGCCTCGGGAATCGTTGACGGGTTGGAACTTGGGGCGAATGCTCGTGCAGCCCTGATCACCAGAGGTCTTGCCGAAATGATTCGGTTGGGTCGGGCCATGGGAGCCGATATCGCTACTTTTTACGGTCTCTCGGGTTTAGGTGATTTGGTATTGACCAGTACCGGAGCGTTAAGCCGCAATTATCAAGTCGGGCAACAACTGGCCAAAGGCATGAATTTGAAGACACTCCAGGCCAAGACCAGGACCGTAGCCGAAGGTGTGACTACCGCACGGGCCGCCGTCGCACTGGCTGACAAACATCATGTCGACATGCCCATCGTCACCGGAGTGGCCCAAGTCCTCTTCGAGGCCAAGAATCCGAGACATATCGTGAGTGATCTCATGTCCCGATCCGCAAAAGGGGAAACCGACGGATTTCTTTCAACCAGTCAACCTACCTTTGAACCCTCAGGGTACCCATGAATCAACATCGTTTGTCCCACATTCTTGAACAAGTTCAATCGGGAACCCTCTCGGTTTCTCGAGCGATGACTCAACTTCGAACCCTACCGTATGAGGATCTGGGTTTTGCATCTGTGGATCATCATCGGTCTCTTCGACAAGGGTTCCCCGAAGTCATTCTTTGCGAAGGGAAAACCCCTGCCCAAATACAGGGGATTGCTAAAAAGCTTCTGAAAAATCAGGGACCCTTTTTAGCGACCAGGGTCACTCCGGCCGTCGCCCGCAATCTGAAAAAATTGTCGAAGAAGGCCGTGTATCACGAAGCGGCACGGATCGTGGCCGTCAGCCCCTCCAAAGCGACAACGCACGGGTTGATCTTGGTCGTAACCGCAGGAACCTCCGACATCCCCGTAGCCGAAGAAGCCCGCGTCACGGCGGAAGTCATGGGAAGCCGGGTGAAGACCTTATACGATGTCGGAGTGGCGGGCATTCATCGATTACTGGATCGCCAATCCATACTCCATGAAGCTCATGTCGTGGTGGTCGTGGCGGGAATGGATGGGGTCCTCCCTAGCGTGGTCGGGGGTTTGGTCGACTGCCCTATTGTCGCCGTTCCCACCAGCCAAGGGTATGGGGCGAATTTTGGTGGCCTCTCGGCACTCCTGACGATGTTAAACGCCTGTTCGTCAGGTATTGGAGTCATGAATATCGACAATGGGTTTGGTGCTGGATGTTTGGCACATCGGATCAATGTTCCGAAGGGACAGAGGTCGAAGTCTTAACCTGTTGTTCATCTGAATTCTGATTCATTCCCGAATGATCCGTCCTCTCTGAGGTCGAAGGAGCATCCGTCTCCACTTCCGGACCCGTGTTACCTTCAAGGGTTATCGTCTGTTGGTCGATCCATTCGTCTCTTCCTCAATGATCTCGTTGTTCTCATTTTCAGAGGTCTCTCCCTCGGTGACTTTGAGGCCTTCTTCCACAATCTGGGTGTCTTCCTCCTCCAACACTCCAGACGGAGCCTCTTCCACATCTTCATCCACTTCGGCTTCCGCTGAAACGGGTGGAAGGATTTCTCCTTCATAGGCCAAGGCTTCCAACGTCCCATGCACCCGACGGGACACAACCTTGGTCCGTGGTCCATCACCGTTATCCTCCATAAGCTTGGCTTGAATTTCATAAAAATACGGTCCATCGGGTACCAATCGATCATATTGGTCTTTCCCATCCCAGACGAGTTCCACCGGAAAGGTGCCAACGCTTTGAGTCATGGAGGGATCATTCAAATCCATTCGATGAGATACAAATCCCATGGACCGGCGAGTTGTCGAAGTGATGAGCGCCGAAACTTCCAACACGTTGGAGTCCCGCAATCGTCGAGGCAACTGCACCGTCATGGAAATTTTCAGAGGACTTCTCCCGATGACGAATGGCTCCGGCGAGGTCCCCACATTCAATATTTTGACTGGAGAAGGAGCAGGTTTGCGACGACGTTTTTTGGCCTCAACCGGGTCGGCAACCACCACATTGAACGCGACACTGAGGGCTAAAAGGCCGATAACGAACATTTTTTGAGGAGATAAACATGGCATGAACAATCCTTTATTTCTCAAACTGTGTATGATTGTGCCAAAGATTTTTTCTTACGACCAACCGAGGCAAAAGTTCCATTTGCTAAAGTCGATTTCCCTCATCATCGGTCAATTTTGTCAACATTTGAAGGGTCACTGACTATAGTGTCGGAGACACATCTGATAATATTGGTGTATCTCTATTCCCCAAACCCTGTTTCTTCATGACGACTCATCTTCACATCGATGCCTTTTCCGGCTTGAGCGGGGACATGTTTCTGGGTGCCCTCGTGGATTTGGGCGTCCCCCTTCGTTCTTTGAAAAAAGGCCTGAACGCTCTTTCCCTCGAAGGCTACCGCTTAACTGAAAAACAGGTGATTCGAAACAGCCTCCGCGCCACCAAGGTCGATGTTCATATTCGTTCAGGTTTTGACCGACCCCTTTCGTTTTCTCAGATTCGAACCCTTTTGTCCAAAAGCGCCCTTCCCTCGAAGATCAAATCCCAAGCCTTACGCACCTTTCAGACCATCGCCGAGGCCGAGGGGGCCGTGCATGGAAAATCCCCAGGCCGCGTACATTTTCATGAGGTCGGAGTTATCGATTCGCTCGTCGATATCGTCGGAACTCTCCTGGGAATCGCCACGTTAGAGATCGATTCCATTTCCGTCTCGCCCATTAATGTGGGAGGGGGTATGGTCAGGACGGCCCACGGGCAACTTCCGGTTCCGGGACCGGCGGTAGCGCAGATGGCTCAAGGTCTACCAATTTTCTCCTCAGGACCTTCCATTGAACTGACCACCCCGACTGGCATCGCCCTGGCCAAAACGCTCACCCAAGATTGTAGACCACTACCGGCCTTAACACCAACGAAGGTAGGGTACGGGGCAGCGACTGCCGATCCTAAAGATTGGCCTAATGTGCTCCGCTGCTTTTTGTCGGATTCCCCGACGAATCTATCAGAAACCGAAGAACGCATCATTCAGCTGGAAACGAATATCGATGACCTCAATCCCCAGGTTTTTCAAGTCGTGGTTGATCACCTGTTGGAGGCCGGAGCCCTGGATGTCACCCTGACTCCCACGGTCATGAAACGGGGACGTCCTGGCATCATTGTGACCGTCCTCTGTTTCCCGCAGGATCAGTATTCCTTAACCACACTCTTATTCTCTGAGACTCCAACCTTGGGCATCCGGGTTCAATCCTTGGAACGAACTATCCTCCCCCGAACGTTTCAAACTATTCGGGTGTTGGGAAAACCCATCAAGGTAAAAATCGCTGAATTAGGGAACGGACGGATCAAAGTTTCTCCAGAATTTCGTGATTGTTTGGCGCTCGCCAAGACAAAAGGCCGACCGGTCCAGGACATCCTCGAGCTGGCTAAGAGTGCGTTTGCCAAAACCTATCCGAAAAACACGAAGGCCAAAACCTCCTCCCGTTCAAAAACTCGATAATCGCTTCATGGCTCAATCCTCATCTTCCAAAACGTCTTTGTCCAAACCTCTCTTGGCGATTACGATGGGCGATCCGGCTGGAATCGGACCTGAAATCATCGTGAAGGCCCTGCACACTCCCAAGGTCTGGAGGCTCTGTCGGCCACTCATCATCGGCAGCCACACGGTTCTGGCTCAGACCATTCACTCTCTGAAAATGTCACTTTCCATTGACCTGATCGATGCCCATGATTCCCATCAACCCGGCCATCGATACCGGCGCAGTCACCTTCCGGTGTTCGATCCCTTTTCTCAACCCATGGCCCCTGTTCCTTTAGGTCGAACGTCCGCCAAGGCCGGAGGCATGGCCGTCACCTGCATTCACACCGCCGTGCGAATGGCTCAGGCAGGATGTGTGGCTGGAATCGTCACGGCCCCAATCAATAAGGAAGCCATGCACCGAGCGGGCCATGACTTTCCAGGGCATACCGAAATGCTGGCCCACCTGACGAAGGTCAAAGAATCCGGCATGATGATCATGGGTGGACCCCTAAAAATCGTGTTTACGACCACCCACATCCCTTTACGGGATGTGCCCCACACGTTGACCGTCGCGAAAATAGAAAGGGCTATTCGCTTAGCTCATGACGGTCTCAAAAAGCTATTCCGGGTGAAAAAACCAAAAATCGCCGTGGCCGGGTTCAACCCTCATGCTGGTGAAGGCGGTATTTTTGGCGATGAGGAGCGTCGGCTGATTCTTCCGGCTATCAAAAGAGCCCAAGCCAAGGGTATCGCCTGTAGTGGACCATATCCCGCCGACACGATGTTTGCCAAAGCATTAAATGGGGCATTTGATGCCCAAGTGGCGATGTATCATGATCAAGGGTTGATTCCTCTCAAAACGGTCGCCTTCGGGCATTGTGTGAATATCACCGTGGGGTTACCCATTCTCCGTACCTCTGTCGATCATGGCACCGCGTTCGATATCGCGGGAAAAGGTAAGGCCGACCCGACCAGTCTCGTGGAAGCCATTGAAATGGCCGCCACATTAGCCCCAAATTTTTCATCACCCTAGTCGGAAGGAGCCAACCCTTCTTTGTGGAGCGGTAGTTCTTCCTTCTTTCCTCGTCCGTTCCCATTTTCTTATGGTCCAAACACCCACACCTTCCCGGATGTTCGCCTGGTCAGCTCTTCAGCGAATTTATCGATCCCAAGAACATATTGACGTTGTCTTTGAGGACCTGATCAGGCATACACCCCTTGCTGATCAGGACCGTGCTTTAGCATTCGAGTTGATCTACGGGGTCTTGCGACATGCCATCACCCTCGATTGGCGCTTGGATCACCTCTCCCGAAAGCCCCTGGCGCGATTGCCCCTTACCGTGGCCACCACCTTGCGTCTTGCCGCGTACCAGTTGCTGTACCTCGATGGCATCCCCGACTCTGCTGCGGTCAATGAGGCGGTCCTCCTCATCCGCCGTCAGAAGGGACATGATTGGGGTGGATTGGTCAATGCCATCCTTCGAAATTTGCTCAGGCAGCCGGCCCCGGCTTTACCCGATATCCATACCCATCCCCAACAGTTCCTTTCTTTGACCTATGCCTGTCCAGAATGGATGGTCACCAGATGGATAAACAGCTTGGGCTTCGCTCAAGCCGAAACGCTTTGTCAGAAAACCATGGAAATTCCACCCGTGACGTTACGGACCAATACTCTACGAGTTTCCCGAGAAGGTTTGCTCCAGCGATTGGCGGATGAATCAATTCCCGCCCGAGAAACTCCGGTCAGCCCAGTCGGGATTCTCCTAGAACGATCCGGGAACCCTGCCAATCTTTCTGTGCTTCAAGAAGGGTTATGTTATATCGAAGACGAAGCCGCTCAATTGATTCCCCTGATTCTGGACCCCCAGCCCGGAGAACGCATTCTTGATGCTTGTGCGGCTCCAGGAGGAAAAACGACTCACCTCGCTCAAGTCATGCAAAATCAGGGTCTCCTTACTGCCCTTGATCGTAAGGCAGACCGCCTAACTCTCCTGCGGGAGAATTGTGCTCGTCTCGGGGTGTCAATCGTGGATCCGATTCAAGGTGACCTTTTGGACCCTCAACCCTCTTTCCGTCACCCGCCTCAAAAGATTTCTCATGAACGTCCGAATAGTTTAAAGAAGGAGTATGATCGAATCCTTGTCGATGCACCCTGTTCTGCCCTGGGAGTTTTACGCCGACATCCGGAAGGGAAACTCTTCAAGGATTCTTCGGTGATCAGACGATCGGCTCAGACACAACGACAAATCCTGGAATCAGTTTGCGGCCTCTTGAGACCAGGGGGAATCTTAGTCTATAGTGCCTGTACGGTAGAACCAGAGGAAACTACTGACATTCTCGCTGATTTCTGTCAGAATCATCCGGAATTTCATCAAGATCCCGTGACTCCCTGGTTGCCCGCCACAGGGCAATCGCTCATTCAACAGGAAGGTTATCTGTGCACCATCTCTCCATCTTTTTCTATGGATGGATTTTTTGCAGGACGACTGAGGAAATCTGATTGAAGATGAACACATTTCCACTCATTGCCCCCTCGATCTTGTCTGCTGATTTCGGGCGTTTGGCGGAAGCGGTTGAGCAGGCAGAAGCCGGGGGCGCCGACTGGATCCATATTGATGTCATGGACGGACACTTCGTCCCCAATTTGACTGTCGGACCCCCGATGGTCGAAGCCTTACGAAAGGTCACCACGCTTCCCCTGGATGTGCATCTGATGATGACAAATCCGGATGATTTCATCACGGAATTTTGTCAGGCGGGTGCCGATGTGTTAACCGTGCATGTGGAAGCTTGTCCGCATTTGCATCGCACTGTTCAGTCCATTAAAGAACGGAACGTGAAGGCTGGCGTGAGTCTCAACCCTGCCACATCGGCTTCTACTCTGGAAGAAATCCTGAGCGACATCGATTTGGTTCTCGTAATGTCGGTTAATCCGGGATTTGGCGGCCAGAAATTTATTCCTTCCAGCTTGGATAAGATTCGTCGGATCCGGCAGATGATTTCAGATTCCGGAAACTCTGTCCACTTAGAAGTGGATGGAGGGGTCAACATCCCGAACGCCGGATCGATCATCAAGGCCGGGGCTACTGTTCTCGTCGCGGGGTCTGCGATCTTTGGGAGCTCCAATATTTCGGAAACCATCAGGCAGCTGCGATCCGCTAACCAGACGGTGGTTGTCTAGACCGTCTATGAGCCTTCCTTCAAGTACCGACAGCCTCCATCCCCTTGAAATCCAAGTCTTGCGGGCCTTGGGCGAGCTGGAACAACCGCTCACCGACCCCCAACTGATCGAGTCGACCGCTCTTGCCTCCTCCCAGGTCAGTATGGCTGTGGGATGGCTCTTGACCAAACAATTGGTCCAACTCACCGCTGAAAGGACCACCACACTGGTGTCTTTGACAGAGGTTGGGAGTCAATTTCAGGAAAAGGCCTCTCCCCCAGAGTGGATCTTGAACACGATTAAAGCTGGAGCCGAGGAGGGCAAAACCCGAACGATGAAAGACCTCCAACAAGCCGGGTCCTTTCAACCGACGGAACTCAGTCGTGCGATCGGCCTCTTGAAAAAGGAAGGGGCCATTCGTATGGCCGCCGGTGGAGTCGTGGAAATCACCGGGGAAGCCAGTCCTTCGGTTCAATCTCTTCGAACCCTGTTGAATCAGATTCATCAAGGACCCCAACCACTAGAAAGTTTCCCAGATACCCAACAGTCACTGGTCCGTCAATATGCCATTAAACGAGGGAGCACGCAGGAACCTTTCCGGATCGACGATCATACCGAGCGAACCTACGCCTTAACACCCGAAGGGCGAGATCTGCTTCCCCACCTGCGAAAAGACGTGGGTGAAGAAATCTCGCAGCTCACTCCCGAATTACTGAAAGACGGCTCTTGGCGAAATCATTCGTTTCGAAAATATTCCATCAGTCTCCGGCCCCCTCGATTGGCGGTCGGACGACGGCATCCCTACCGAGAATTTCTGGATATGGTCAAATCCAAATTAACCAGCATGGGTTTTCAGGAAATGCGGGGGGAATTGGTGGAAACCGAATTCTGGGATATGGACGCCCTCTTCATGCCCCAATTTCATCCAGCACGGGCCATTCATGACGTGTACTTCGTGAAGGACCCCCAACAGGCCAAGGCCATCCCGGAACCTTACTTGTCACAAGTCGCTCAAGCTCACAAAGACGGAGGAAGCACGGGGTCCAAAGGTTGGCAATATGCCTATGACCCTGAACGAGCCAAGCGTCTCGTCTTGCGCAGCCAGGGCACAGCCGTTTCTGCCCATACGTTAGCGAACAATCCCCCAATCCCCAGCAAGTATTTCTCCATCGCCCGATGTTTCCGGTATGACCAGGTTGACGCGACCCATGCCACCGATTTTTTTCAGGTAGAAGGCATCGTTCTGGGTTCGGACATTAATTTTCGAACGTTGCTCGGCTTATTACAACTCTTCGCGACCGAAATGGCCCAGGCCAAGGACATTCGGTTCTTCCCAGCCTACTTCCCGTTCACGGAACCCTCGGTGGAACTCCACGTGCGGCATCCCAAACTGGGTTGGATGGAATTAGGAGGCGCGGGTCTGTTTCGACCTGAAGTCACTGTTCCATTGGGTGTCACGGTTCCGGTCATCGCGTGGGGCTTGGGGCTGGATCGCATGGCGATGATTGCCCTGGGCATCCAGGATATTCGGGATTTATTCACCTCTGATCTGGACGCGGTTCGGAATATGCGTCGTCACCTATAATCTGCCATGCCTACGATCTCCATCTTTCATGAAGACTTCGGATACCTGCTCGGGAAGTCTTCTTCTGTTGAACAACTCGAGGAATGGTTGCCCCTGGTGAAGGGTGAGTTGAAGGACGTCACGCCAGACTCAGGAGAAATCCGAGTCGAACTGCAAGATACGAATCGGCCGGACCTTTGGTGTGTGGAAGGCATCGCTCGTCAAATCCGCTCCGTGTTAACCGGTGGACTTGCCCCCTATCCCTTCTTCTCTTCCAAGGGTCGAGTCAAACGCCGCATCCAGGTCGCAAAGGGCATGGACAAGGTTCGCCCGTACGTGGCGGCCTGTGCCTCATTGGGATACACGGTCACGGAAAATGGGTTGGAGCAATGTATTCAAACGCAAGAAAAACTGGCTGATGCCTTCGGACGAAAGCGTGAGACAGTCTCTATTGGGCTGTATCGGTTGTCCTCGATCCGGTTTCCCGTCACCTATGGACTAGTGAAGCCCGACGACATACGGTTCACCCCGTTAGGGTTCGAGGAAAAAATGACTCCCAAGGAAATTTTGACCGTTCATCCCAAAGGTTTGGAATATGGCGGCATTCTTTCCGGTTGTGAGGATCTTCCACTTCTCTGGGACTCGGATGGTCAAGTGCTTTCTTTGCCTCCCATCATCAACAGTCGGGAGCTCGGGGAAGTCCAGGTTGGGGATTCAGAGTTATTTGTGGAAGTGACGGGAACGGATCTCAGTATGGTGATCCTGGCACTCAACATTTTTGCGACCAACCTCGCAGATCGTGGGGCAACTATCGAGCCGGTCGATATCCACTATCCTTACGAAACCGACCACGGCAAAACCGTCAAAACCCCCTTGGACATGACGAAGTCTCAGAGGATTTCTCTGCACGCCATCGAAGAGGCCTTGGGTATGTCCTTGGGATCAGAGGCGATTCAGACCTCTCTTTCTGCGTATGGCTATCAAGTCAAAAGCACTCGGCACACGGTTTCCGTTAAATTACCTCCCTTTCGAAACGATCTCATGCATGTGGTAGATGTCGCAGAAGATGTGGCTATCACCCGAGGCTATAATTCTTTTACCCCTATCATGCCGCAAACGTTTACGGTGGGGGCCTTGTCCCGAGATGAGCAAGCCAGTGACCGAATCCGAGATCTTTTGATCGGATTCGGCTTTCAAGAAATCTTTTCCAATATTCTGGCTTCCCGGCAGGAGCTCATCACTCGGATGCGCATTGAAGAAACGAAATATGACCGATTGGTTGAGGTGGATAATGTCATGTCGCAGACCTATGCCTGTTTACGGCCATCCATTCTCCCCTGTCTTCTGCGGGTGGAAGCGTTTTCATTGCGGGCCTTTTATCCTCACTTGTTGTTCGAGGTGGGGGAAGTGGCCCATTATGATGAAGCCAGCAATGTCGGATCCCGGACGGTACAATCGGTCGCCGCCATCAGCGCCAACCCCGGGGCGAATTTTTCAGAGATCCACAGCTACCTGGATCTTCTCATGTATTATTTGGGATGGTCGTATGACTTACAGACCCTCTCCCATCCATCTTACCTAGACGGAAGAGTCGGACAGATTATGTGCCAGGGCCGGGGAATCGGGTTTATCGGAGAGTTTCACCCGGAAGTCCTGGAAGCGTGGCAAATCACGATGCCGACTTCCGGGTTTGAATTTGAGATTGAAGCGAATCTGCCGAACGACTAGACCACCCGCTGATCTTTGTTGAGACTCGCTGTCAGTCGGGTACGGGTGATCCGTCTTTTGTTCCAGGAGAGAGGCTTAAGCAGCCTGAGTTTGGCTACCGCCTTTCGTGACCGTGACCAAATGGGCGAACCCTTGCGGGTCATGAATGGCCATTTCTGATAACATCTTACGATTAATCAACACCCCCGCCTTCTTGAGTCCATTGATAAACTGACTGTACGTCACCCCTTGGGCTCGAACGGCCGCATTGATTCTGGCCACCCACAAGCGTCGGAAATCCCGTTTCCGTTGTTTTCGTCCGGTGAAGGCATAGGCTTGTCCCTTATCGACCGATTCCGTTGCTGTCCGGAATAAGCGACTTTTTCCTCCATACTGACCTTTAGCCAGCTTCAACCGTTTCTTGCGGCGTTGCCGCGTTTGCGGCCCCCCTTTAACTCTTGGCATGACTGTTCTCCTTGTTGATCAGAAAGGGTGTTATTTATAGGGGAGCAATCGAGAAAGCGAATATTCGTCTTCTTTTCTCACCACTGCTGCACCTGATAACCGGGATTTGACCCGTGGAGCCTTACTGGTCAGAATGTGGCGCATCTTGGCCTTTCTTCTCAACCATTTTCCCGAACCGGTTCGTTTAAACCGTTTGCTGGCTCCTGAATGATTCTTCAATTTCATTTTTGCCACGTCGACACTTCCTTATACATGTGATGACTAAAAAACCGGAGGCCACCTCGTTGATTATTTGGGGGCCACGACCATGTAGAGATTTCTCCCTTCCATCCGGGGTGGGCTTTCGATATTCCCTATGTTCTTCAATTCCTCAACGACTTTCTCAATCGCTTTGAACCCAAGCTCTTGATTGGCCATTTCCCGCCCACGGAACATAACCGTAACTTTGGTCTTATTCCCATCCGCCAGGAATTCACGGATTTGCCTGATTTTCGTCTCCATATCGTGCTTGTCCGTGCGAGGTCGGAATTTAACCTCCTTAACCTGGGTGGATTTTTGGTGTAAGCGCATTCGATGTTCTTTTTTGCTCTGTTCATACTTAAATTTCCCATGATCCATAATTCGGCAGACCGGAGGATCCGCGTTTGGAGCCACCTCAACCAGGTCATACCCCAAATCTTTGGCTTGCCGGACTGCATCAGGAGTTTTGAGAATCCCAAGTTGTTCACCTTCAGGCCCTATAACCCGTACTTCCGGGACTTTGATCAAGTGATTAATGCGCTGTTTGGGAACGGACTGTCGAATCATTCGGAAAGTGCTGTTCCCTTTCTCACGACTTCGGGGGTTTCATTTCTAATCAGGGCAACGACCTCCGCTACTGTCTTGGTTCCAAGATTTTTTCCGCCCCGTTGGCGGACGGATACGGTTTCTGTTTCGGCTTCCCGGTCCCCGACGACGACCATGAGGGGAACCTTGGACTTTTCCGCCTCACGGATTTTAAGGCCAACCTTCTCATTTCGCAAGTCCAGATCCACACGACATTGGTTTTCCCGAAGCTCTTGAGCCACTTTTTTGGCATACACATCATGTTTTTCCGAGATCGGGAGGACTTGTACTTGAACAGGGGCCAACCAAACGGGAAATGCCCCTCCATAGTGCTCGAGAAGAATCCCAAAAAACCGTTCAATCGACCCTAACAACGCCCGATGAATCATGATGGGCTTATGGGTTTTTCCATCTTCCCCGATATAGGACAACCCAAACCGTTGAGGATTATTAAAATCAATCTGTATTGTGGAACATTGCCATGAACGACCGAGGGCATCCTGGATTTTGACATCGATCTTGGGACCATAGAAGACCCCCTCTCCCGGATCTTCTTTAAAGTCATAGCCGCCGTCTTTCAGGGCTTGCTCCAACGCTTGGGTCGCCTGGTCCCATTCCTCGAGAGTCCCAACAGCCTTTTCGGGTCGGGTCGATAGAAACATCTGAAACTCGTTAAACCCAAATGTCCCCAGCATCAAGGTGGTGAATTGCAGGACTTTTCTGACTTCTTCGGCTAATTGATCGGGACGACAGAATAGATGGGCATCGTCTTGCGTAAAACCCCTGACCCGCATGAGCCCATGCAAAACCCCTGACCGCTCGTATCGATAGACGGTGCCGAGCTCTCCATACCGCATGGGAAGGTCTCGATAACTCCGCAAATGAGACTTGTACACCATAATATGGAATGGGCAATTCATGGGTTTGAGTTGGTATTCGCTGGACTCCACCGGCATCGAGGCATACATATTGTCCCGGTAATAATCCACATGACCGCTCGTTTTCCATAAATCCAGCCTGGCGACATGTGGGGAATAGACCAACTCATAGTCGTTGGCGAGATGTTGGTCTCTCCAAAAGTTTTCGATCAAGAGACGAATTTGGGATCCCTTGGGATGCCAGAGGATGAGCCCTGGGCCGGTTTCATCTTGGATGCTGAATAGGTCCAGCTCTTTTCCTAATTTCCGATGATCCCGTTTCTTTATTTCTTCTAAATTATGTAAATGTGTTTTCAACGCTTTTTCGGAGGGAAAGGACGTCCCATAAATGCGTTGCAACATCGGATTGCGTTCATCTCCTCGCCAGTAGGCTCCCGCACTGGACAGGAGTTTGAAGGCTTTGACCTGACCGGTCGACGGCACATGCGGACCCCGACAGAGATCGATGAAGTCCCCTTGTTGGTAACAGGAGATCTGTTCATCTGGAATGCCTTCCAACAACTCCACTTTGTAATGCTCTCCCTGTTTCCGAAAATAGTCGATGGCTTCTGCCTTAGACATTTCGAGACGAGTCACGGTGAGGTTGGATTCGATGATGGACTTGGCCTTTTCCTCTATGAGCTCCAAATCTTCCGGGGTAAACGGGCGTTCAAAGGCGAAATCGTAGAAAAACCCTTCTTCAATCGCCGGACCGATAGTCATTTGAGCGGAGGGAAAACAGGCCTTCACGGCTTGGGCCATGATATGCGTACTACTATGCCGGTAAATTTCCTTCCCATCCGGAGAGTCGAAGGAAAGAGGTTCGATCGTGGCATCCGTATCAATTCCACTCAAGAGATCACGGTCTTCCCCATTGACCTTCATGGCAAAGGTTTCCTTGGACAATTTTCCCTGCAGCGATTCCAGGGCTTCCTTTCCCGATACCCCTTTGGCAAAGCTTTGAGACTGTCCGTCGGGTAATGAAATTTGAACGGTTTCCATCCGAATACTCTCTCAGTTTCTTCCCAAAAAAGGCCTGCCGCACTCCAAAAGAATACGGCCAACACAAGAAAAGGCACCCCTTCCACCCTGGAAGTCAGGCGCCTTCAGCATTTTCCAGAATTATGGTAGGCGCGGGCGGTATTGAACCGCCGACCTCTACCGTGTCAAGGTAGCGCTCTCCCCCTGAGCTACGCGCCTATTTTGCACCAATCATATGCTAGACTGCCCAGGGTACCTTGTCAAGAAATGGTTGATTGTCAAGGAGAAACAGGAACGGTCAGCGAGCGGACGGGGAATCGGCCTTTTTTCGCTTCGAGGCCGAAGCGCGTTTGAGTTCCTGAACGGAAATTTGAAATTCTGTGATTTTTTTCCTCAGCGTATTCCGGTTCAATCCGAGCAACCGCGCAGCCTTGATCTGATTGCCACGAGTTTCCCTCAACGCCAATTCGATTAACGGTCGTTCCACAGCCCGCATCAGGGTTGGGTAGAGATTTTTTCCGGACCCCACATTCATGGCTCTGACAAAATCGCCAATCTTTTTCTCCACGTAACTGGCCAGATTCACATCCTTCGGATCGAGACCATTTTCAGATCCCGTAGGCTCTCCCATGACCTGAGGGATTTGATTCAACGTTTTCCACGCTGATAAAGGTCCGGCATAGATAAACGTATTGGACAAATTTAATTCTCCATTCAGGTCTGACAAGGCTGAAAAATATTGTTGCCCTGATTCATCAAGGATCACCCCCGTGAGCTTTTTTGAACGGAGTGTGTCTTGAAGAGAAGACTGATCTTCCAACACGGTGATCGTCTGTTGGATTTCCGGATCTTGCGCGCGCGACTTCAGTTGAGGGTCCTGGGTCACGAGTGCGAAGTGGGTGGGAGAGCGTTTAGCAGACACGAGTTTTTTCTGGATAAAAAGGGAGCGGGGATTATGTCGGAAGGATCAAAAAAAAGTCAATGTAGGGAAATCCCCGATTGATTTTTTCTTGACATCGTTGAGCATTCAGACTTCAGAAAAAATTTTCCGTACATCACGATGATCCACTCGTAACCTCGTCAGTGATACACCACAATATCTCATCGTAAAATTTTTGAACGTTATTGAAATCCCAACAGCGGACACAAGATGCAAATCGCCCCCCAAATCACAAATCCTCCGATGACATCCAGGATGAGACCAGCTTGGATCATTCGAAGGATGGGGATTCGTCCGGTTCCGAACACGATTGCATTCGGTGGGGTACTCACAGGCAAGACAAAGGCCAAACTCGCCGCCATACACGCTCCTAGAACGGGAGGCACGGGAGAAAAATTCGCGGAATGCGCGATAGCGATGAGTACGGGCACGATCATACTCGTCGCCGCGGTATTAGAAGCCAATTCGGTCAAGACCAAGGCCGTTAAGATGGCCACGCCAGTTAAGGTCCACACCGACTCGATACCAAACATGTTGACCATTCCCTGTCCGATGGATAACGCCAATTCGGTTTTGACCATCAATTCCCCGAACGCAATCCCCCCGCCAAACAACAGAATCGTTCCCCACTGAATATTCCCGGCTTGTTTCCAAGTCAGGGCAAACGTCCGTTTTTCAAGATCCAGAGGGAGCAAAAACAGAATGCCAGAGGCAAAAATCGGCACCAATTCCTTGGGGAGGTGCGTCCGGAGCCAAATCACATGGTCGTGGTCAGCCCCCAACATGATGGAGAGCACCGCAGGAAATACCCATAGGGTGACCGCGAGAAGAAACGCGCCCAGAGCATACTGCTCACCACGTGTCCAAGGATTGGTAGAGGGGAGATTCAGCGAAGCCATAAGTTTTTCGCCTGAGGAGGCGATGAGTGAGGCTGGAGTATGGAGCCAATACAGGATCGAAAACATCACGATCAACATCAGGGCCGCAATCGGTAATCCGATATACATCCACTGGTCGAACATAATGATGACATCAGCTTGTTCGGCCAACAGCCCCACGCCGATCAAATTTGGGGGAGTCCCAATTAACGTTCCCACCCCACCGATGCCCGCCCCATAGGCCAGGCAGAGCAAAAACCCTATTTCAAACGTTCCTAAATCCTGCTTCTCCTCTTTCAGAGAATTTAATACTCCGAGTGCGATGGGCAGCATGACCGCTGTAGCTGCCGTATTACTGATCCACATCGACATTCCCGCCACGGCAAGACTCAGAGCCATCATCATCCGGATGGGGTTGGCATCGACCCATTTCCGCGATAACAACCAATTACCGAAACGCCGGTCCAACCCATGAGCGGACAGGGCTTCCGAAATGAAAAAACTCCCGATGAACAAGAACATGATCGGATGCCCGAAGGCTGAAAACACCGACTTCATCGATCCCAGCCCGGTCAGAACACATAATCCACACCCCAGCAAGGCGGTGATAGGGAGAGGAATAGCCTCGGTAATCCACAACACCACGACCCAGGTCAAAATTCCGGCGAGGGTCTTGGCTGAATCTGACAGGGTGTCCGGAAGAACCCAGACCATCATTAATCCAAGAACCGGACCGACCAGAAGTCCGATATGCTTGGGGGAGAGTGAAAGAGATGCCGGGAGTTCGTTGCCCTTCATCATACGTATAACCATCGGATAGGGAATGTGGAGAAGATCATTGCACTACAATCGCCATAGGTATGGAGTTTTTTCTGACATCTGACCCTTGCTAGGATTTTGGGAATGTACCAGGTATCATATAAAAGTTCATAGATTTCACACCTTATGAAAACGAAAATCCATACGGTCGAAACTCTTCTGCCTCACATTTCGGCTCATCAACAGGCCGGTGAAAGCTTGGTGTTTACCAATGGCTGTTTTGACCTCTTACATATTGGTCATGTCCGCTACCTTTCCGAGGCCAAACAACTCGGCGATCGTCTCATTGTTGGTTTAAACAGTGACGATTCGGTTAAAAAGTTGGAGAAGGGTGCCAATCGGCCACTGATTCCTGAATCCCAACGTGCGGAAGTCCTCGCGGCTTTGGAATGCGTCGACTACGTCATTCTCTTCGATGAACCTGACCCCTTAAATTTGATTAAAGCCATTCAACCCAATGTACTCGTCAAGGGAGGCGATTGGGAACCTGACCAGATCATTGGGAGAGATTTTGTGGAAGGCCGCGGGGGCATGGTGCGAAGCCTTCCCTTAGTTCCTGATATTTCCACCACTGCTATCATTCAAGGCATTCTGGCCAACCAGAGCCGGTAGCCATACCAACAACATCCCGTCTGGAGTACGGATACACCATCGATGAAACCTGTCCCGTGGCCCGTTCAACAATTGGCTTCCCTGGTTGGAAACCTCACGCCTCTGGCTCCTCAGCAGGGCAGGCCCCCATGCCTGTTGAGCACACAACCGGGAAGCCTTGCCCTCGCTCTTCGAATCTTGGCCGGACCTGGGAAAAAGGGGACAGGGGATCTTGACCAGACCTTTGTCGCCATCACTCCTACTCCAGAAGAAGCCGAATGTCTCTATGAAGATCTTACGTTTTATTCGTCGTTCCTGGGGTGGGATGCGCAGTCTCTCGCCCTTTTTCCTCCATGGGCGACCATACCCTACAATCCTTCGCTTCCCTCCCATACGGTGATATGTCAACGGGTCCGC
Source organism: Nitrospirales bacterium (assembly GCA_965223275.1). GTDB lineage: Bacteria > Nitrospirota > Nitrospiria > Nitrospirales > UBA8639 > Nitrospira_E. The sequence continues at coordinate 2,079,083 of OZ244992.1, read as the reverse complement.
ACCTTACACCGTTTGGGACAGGGAGAAAATGTCTTTATCATCAGCTCCCTTCCGGCCATCCTGCACAAACTTCTCCCTTCCAACATCCTCACCGACGCATGCTTTGCCTTGGAGGTAGGAGAAAACATTGAACGAGATATTCTTATACGTTCCCTCCTGCGATTAGGGTACCAGCGAGTGTCCCTGGTCGATGTTCCAGGAGAATTTAGCGTTCGAGGGGGGATCGTGGATATCTTTTCCACGGCTTACGATCATCCCCTCCGAATTGAGTTCCTTGGAGATACCCTCGAGTCCGTTCGCACGTTTGACCCTTCCACACAAGAATCGATCCAGAGACTTCCCAATGTCTGGATTCTTCCCACACGCGAATTTATTCCACCGTCCACAAAAGAGACCGACGAGGAATTTGAGGTGGTTCCTGCGAGTATCGAGTGGGATCTCCCCCGCTACTACCCCCAACTGGTCACCCTGTTCGAGCATATTGCCAATCCGATGACCGTTTGCCTCTCTCATCCCCTCGACCTTGAAGCCGCAGCCGGAGATTTCTGGAATGCCCTATTGGAAACATGGGAGGAGCTAACCCCTGGTCATGAAGAAGCCATCACGCATGCCGAACCCGATCAGTTGTATGAAGGTTGGGAGACCATTACCTCACTTATCGACGGCTGTCCCACGGTGTACCTCGATCATCTGCTTCCGGACCAGTCCCGGATTCCGTCGGACCCTCACACCCTAGATGTGCAATCTCCAAGTAGCATCGGTTTAGGAACCCGTGGCATTCCCTTTAAGGAATCTCTCCTCAAATTGGATCAATTACGATCGGAGATGGGCATCTTCTTCGTGGCCAGAAGCCAAGGACAGGTGGAACGCTTGTTATCCTTGCTTCATGATCATGGGTATCCCGCCAATACCTGGAAACCACCCTTTCCTGCCCGGGATGGTGAAGGGCGACCTCCGTTTTACTGTCTCGAGGGAGAATTATCCGCCGGGTTTATTGCTCACGGTACCCATGTGGCCTTTATCACCGAGGAAGAGTTATTCGGAAAGGGGATTAGGCATCGCCCACATGCCAAAACGCCAACTGCGAAATTCTTCTCCTCCCTCGACGATCTTAAGGAAGGAGACACCGTCGTTCATCTTCAACATGGAATCGGTCGGTACTTGGGATTACGCCGACTGGACGTCCAAGGATTTTCCAGTGATTTCCTCTTACTCCAATTTGCCGGGACCGACACCCTGTATGTTCCGTTGGATCGATTAAATCACATCCATCGGTACCGAGGCGCCGAACAACGGACGCCCAAGCTGGACAAACTCGGAGGAACAAGCTGGGGCAAAACCAAAGCGAAGGTGAAAAAAGGCATTGAGGACATGACGGAGGAACTTCTGGACTTGTACGCCAACCGGGAGGTGGCCCGACGGGAAGCCTACCAAGAAGATTCCCTCTTGGTTCATGAGTTTGAAGCTGGCTTTGAGTATGAGGAAACGCCCGATCAACAGAAAGCTATCGAGGAAATTTGTCGGGACCTGGAATCTCCTAAACCCATGGATCGTCTCGTCTGCGGTGATGTGGGGTATGGAAAAACGGAAGTGGCCATGCGAGCCGCGTTCAAGGCGGTTCAGGCCAACCGCCAGGTCGCGGTCCTGGTTCCAACTACCCTCTTAGCCCAACAACATTTCGAGAATTTTTCCGGACGGTTTGCTCCCTTTCCGGTCAGGATCGGGATTCTTTCTCGCTTCCAAACTCCCGCAGAAATCAAGGCCACGCTAAAAGATTTGGCCGGCGGCCTCATCGACATCGTGATCGGCACACACCGGGTCGTGCAAAAGGATGTCGTGTTTAAACGCCTAGGCTTGGTCATCATCGATGAGGAACAATGGTTTGGCGTTCGGCACAAAGAACGTCTCAAACAACTCCGCACTCAGGTCGACGTGTTGACGCTTTCGGCGACGCCGATACCCCGAACATTGCAAATGGCGTTTTCCGGAGTTCGTGACTTATCCGTGATTGAAACCCCCCCACCTGGGCGGTTAGCGGTGGAGACCCAAGTGTTGCGGTTTGATGCCACCGTGATTCGCGAAGCCATTCGCCGAGAGATTGGCCGTGGGGGACAGGTTTTTTACGTCCATAACCGAGTGGAAACCATGGAGCAAACCGGAGCCTGGCTCCAGGAACTCGTTCCCGAAGCCCGAGTGCTCATGGCCCATGGGCAAATGGATGAAAAACTCCTCGAACGGGTCATGCTTCAATTCTTCCACCAGGAAGCTGATGTTCTCCTGGCTTCCGCCATCATCCAATCGGGATTGGATATCCCGAATGCGAACACGATCCTCGTCGATCGGGCGGACCTCTTCGGTCTGTCACAACTCTATCAACTTCGTGGTCGGGTAGGTCGAGGTGGGGACCAAGCCTTTGCGTACCTCTTCATTCCTAACGAAGAAACTCTCACCACGGATGCCCAAAAGCGCATGATCGCCATACAGGAATTCGCGGAATTGGGCTCAGGGTTTCGAATCGCTGCTGCAGATTTGGAGATTCGCGGAGCGGGAAATCTTCTCGGAAAGCAACAATCGGGGAATATCGCGGCTGTGGGGTTGGATTTATACCTGCAAATGGTCGAGCAAGCCGTCCAGCAGCTCAAAGGACAGGAAGTTCCAGAAGAATGGGAACCGACGCTGCAATTGGATGTATCCGCGTTTATCCCTGAAAGCTTCGTCGAGGAAGCGTCCCAACGCCTTGGACTCTATAAACGGTTGTCCGCCAGTGATCGGTTAGGGGACCTCGCCTTACTCTACGGGGAAACCTTGGACCGATTTGGCCCCCTTCCTCAACCCATGGAACGGTTGTTTGAAGTCATGCAAATCAAAGTTTTAGCCAAAGCCATGAAACTCGAGTATGTTGAGGTACGCAATGGAATCTTCAGTCTCCGGTTTCATGACAAGGCCAAGCTTCCGGAACGGGGTCTCCAGGATCTCATTGACTCGTGGAAAGATCGCATAGAATTTCTTTCACCCCGGGCCCTTCGGTTAACTTTACCCGAGGATGAGTGGTCTGGTATGTATGCACAGGTGAATACCCTCCTTCAGGAATTACTCCAATCGATACAGGAAGACGAAACGAAGCGTTGACCCATATCAGGGATACCCCTAGGGTCAAGGGTCATCTGGTAAATTCCGCCCTGGTGTGGTTTCATTAAACACATTCTCGTATTTTCCATGAATCGGTCTCTCTGTTTTCACGGTCGTTCCCATGAATAATCGTTGGACTCTTCCCCTCTGGTCTCTTCGACCCCTTATTTTAGGCGGGGTGATCTTTTGTCTGTGCTGGGGCCCTCCTCTTTCAGGGCTGGGATATTCGGATCGGATTGTGGCCGTGGTGAACAAGGAAGTGATCACGTGGATGGACCTTCAGCATGAGATAGAAGACGAAACGAAACGGATGCGAGCAAAATACAGGGGGCAGGAATTTACTCAACGATTTCAACAAAAACAGCGGGAAGTCCTTAACAGACTCATTGAGGTTCGGCTGCAACTCCAAGAAGCCAAGGCCAAAGGGATATCGGTTTCTCCAGAAGAAATCGATCAAGCTCTCAAGCGCCAACCTCTTGCTCCCACCCAAAGTAAAGAAGAATTCGCGAAACAAATGCTACTGAGCCGCCTCTTTGAATACGAGGTTCGGAGAAATGTGGTGGTGGAAGAAGAGGAACTCCGTCGATTTTATTCCGAACACTCCGGCCAATTTTCCACTCCTCCAAAGTTCAAACTCAAGCAGGTCCTGTTTCCCGCTCAATCAGAAGGAGAACGCGCCTCGGCCCGATTGAGGGCTCAAGCCATGGCCAAACGTATCACCTCTGAGACGAAACTGGAAGATTTGGCGTCAGAGTTTTCTCAGTTTGTGACCGACCTCGGTTGGCTGACCGAGAAGGAATTGGTCGAACCGTTGCAACAGACCATCCAGGAATTAAAAGTCGGCCAGGTCTCTCAACCCGTGGAAACGGCTCTGGGAATTCATATCGTGACCGTGGCCGAGACGAAACCCGCTGAGCCACGGACATTCGAGGAGGTGGAACGAAACATTCGGACCCAACTCGTTCGTGAGCGGGCTGACGAATTGTATCTTGAATGGCTGAATGGCCTTAAACAAAAAGCCTTTATCGAGGTTAAACTGTAGGGTCCAAGAGTTCTCTGACCTGAACCAGCATTTCCATTCTTCCTTCGCCCGTGTGGGCCGATAAAAAAATCGGGTCCCTCCCCCCCAGAAAGACCTCCCGGAATTGTCGTATAGTGGCTTGCCGGTGACCGCGGGAAATTTTATCCGCTTTGGTTGCCACCAAAAGTGTCGGAATATCCAACCGCCGGAACCATGCGGCCATCTCACGATCAGAATCCTGGACTCTCCGTGAATCGACCAACTGGATGACTCCTTCCAACACTCCTCGGTTTTGGAAGTAGTGTTCTATCAAAGGACCCCATTGGGCCTGAACATGATCGGGAACTTTTGCAAAGCCATACCCGGGAAGATCGACCAACCGAAATTGGGGGCCACTGGTCCTAATCTCATAAAAATTGATGGTTTGAGTTTTTCCGGGTGTTTTCCCCACCTTAGCCAAGCCCTGTCGATTGACCAAACAATTGATCGCAGACGATTTACCCACATTGGATCGTCCGACGATGGCGATTTCCGGAACGCTCTCCTTCAGAATTTGTTCTACGGTCGCGCAGGAGGCCAGGAATTCGGCTGAATGGATCTTAAAGGTTCCCACTATTCCCTCGGGCAGTTTTCGTTTGCATGGAATATTGGTTTACAGGACCAAATGATAAAAGGCTGATGGGAAGTAAACAGGCAAACCTTCCCTGCTTACTTAATTATTGCGAGAGGCTTTTAAGGCACGGTCAATTTCCCGCGTGGCCTCCCGCTTTTTAATCGTTTCACGTCGATCGTAAGTTTTCTTCCCTTTCGCAAGAGCCAATTCCAACTTAGCCCGGCCTCGATCGTTGAAATACAAACGTAACGGCACGAGGGTCAGGCCCTTTTGCTGCACTTTACCCATAAGGCGACTCAATTCCTTTTTATGCAACAACAAGGTTCGTGGCCGTAGAGGTTCGTGATTCATCTGGTTCCCATGGCTATATCCCCCGATATGACAGTTATGAAGCACGGCTTTACTCTCATTCACGGTGGCGTAACTGTCCCTCAAATTGACCTTTCCCTCTCGTAAAGCCTTCACCTCCGTACCCACCAGGACTAACCCGGCTTCAAATTTTTCCTCGACATGATAATCGAAGAGTGCCTTCCGATTGGTGGCCACAGTTTTTCCCGTTGAAGAAGGAGCCGATTTAGTCTTACCCACGGCGTAGGCTCCTTCGAATCGAAAACTCCACAACCTCTTGCACCACTCGGCTCCTCATTCTAAAATGCTTCGATTATGAGCGGGTTCGAATCCATTCAAACGGTCATCAAGGAAGTGTCCCACCACCATGGGCTTGGAGTAAAACTCCTGGAAGCTCGTCTGCATCATGAGTGGGAAGGGTTGGTTGGAACCACGTTAGCCAAACATTCCTCCCCTGGGACCATTCGGTATCGAAAACTGAACGTCATCGCGGACAATTCAATCTGGCTGCAACAACTCCTCTTCCTGAAACCTCAAATATTAGAGTCGGTTCAGACGATGTTTCCTCAACTTGACGTTTCAGATATCGTTCTACGATTAGGGTCGGTTCCCCAAAAACCCTCACCTCCCGAAACAGTGAACGAGCTGATTCCTTCCCCTCCGGTGTTGCCCACCCCCTTTGCGAGGGAATTATCCAATCAGTTACTCAACCCCGACCTTCAGGCTCTCTTTTCTCGAACCATTTCTCAAGCCACTCAGCATTCCGTGAAGGATCCCCCTCCCTCCCTCTCCGGGGAGAGGCAGCCCTAGTTCCAGGTTTCCTCCAATATCCATTGCATGGTTAACGTTCGATCTTTTGAGCCGCTTCGGTTCCAAGGACCGATCCAACCTGTTTGGCCCTGATCATCAGCCAAATACCCTCCGCGGACGGCTGCCTCAAAATCTTGAACGAAGGCATGATCCGGCGTCGAACTTTCCCGAGTCACCAGGTATCGATGAAGGACATCGGGATCGGCCCAAGCCGTGTCAGAAAAAATGATGATTTGAATCCTTTGGTACCGCCCTTGTGGATGTTTGGGAGTGGTTGGACGAATCTTCATGGGCCCGAAGTCCCGGCTCGTTCGTCCCACATCCCCAAATCGTGTGATGAGGGTTTCTATTTCCGGATCACTGGTCCAAGAAGGTAAATGGATCGCGACCAGGGTCCCCTCCTGGGCCCCGACGCTATAGGGAGGGATCGTCCGGTCCGGACGGGAGAGAAACATGCCAAAGGCAATCAGAAAGAATCCACCGACCAGAATGCCTAGGCCCATTTTGACGATAGGGTCTAACCCTTTTTTCTTCGAACGCATACACCCATTCTAACATTGGCGTGTCACTCATCTGTTGAGGGATCAAGTTCAGGACCAAAATCGTCTGGTGAGCCTTCAGACTCTTCCTCATCCGACTCCGCCAGCTTGGCGACCCCGACCACTCGATCCTCTTCAGGAAGCACCATCAATCTTACCCCTTGGGCATTCCTTCCAATTTCTCGAATTTGGCCCATGTTGGTTCTGAGAATCATCCCGTCCGCCGACATGAGCATCACATCATCGTTTTCCCAGACCTGATGAAAAGAAATAGCCGGACCATTCTTCTCCGTCACTTTTACGCTGATAACCCCTTTTCCCCCCCGAGCTTGCACCCGGTATTCATCAACCTGTGTTCGTTTCCCGAATCCTCCTTCGGTCACGGTTAAGATCGAAGATTGGGTTTCACTCGTGATCGTGACCATGCCGATCACGACATTATCGTCCGCAAGGGTGATTCCTCGCACCCCCCGCGCCGTTCTTCCCACGGGTCGGACATCTTCTTCACGAAATCGGATAACGATCCCCATTCGAGTGCCCAACAGGATTTCTCTGGTGCCATCGGTAATGTCCACCCCGATGAGACGGTCGCCTTCCTCGAGCGTCAGGGCGATGATTCCCCCCTGTCTAGGATGGCTGAACGCAGAGAGATCGGTTTTTTTGATGTATCCCTTCTGGGTGGCCATGACGACATACTGATCTTCCCCAAAAACGCGAACCGGTAGGGTGGCGGTCACCCGTTCGCCCTGGCTCAAGGCCAAAAGGTTCACAATGGCTTTTCCCTTACTCGCTCGCCCGACATCCGGTAATTGAAAAACTTTCAGCCAATGGACACGGCCGGCATCCGTGAAAAAGAGAAGATAATCATGGGTGGAAGCGGTAAAGATCTGTTCCACGAAATCTTCCTCTTTCACGCCCATGCCTACCTTCCCCTTCCCTCCACGTCGTTGAGCCCGATAGATCGTCACGGCATTGCGCTTGATATACCCGGCATGCGTGATCGTGACGACGACTTCCTCTTCGGCGATCAAATCCTCCATTTGGAGTTCTGCCTCTACCGGAACGATTTGGGTGTGGCGATCATCGGCATACTGATCTTGAATTTCCTGGATTTCTTCCTTGACGATATTGCGGACCATTTCTTCAGAATTCAGCACGGTCCGAAGATGCGCGATGCGCGTGACCAGCTCGCTATACTCCTGAGAAAGTTTGTCTTGTTCGAGTTGGGTGAGACGCTGCAACCGCATATCTAAAATGGCATTGGCTTGTATCTCACTCAAGGAGAATTGCTCCATGAGCCCATGTCGTGCGGTTTCGGGAGAGGCTGCGCCCCTAATAAGGGCAATGACGTCATCTAAGGACTCCAGCGCTCGCTTGAGCCCTTCCAGAATGTGTGCCCGTTCTTCCGCTTTCCGGAGATCATACGTCGTGCGTCGGACGACGACTTCTTTGCGATGCTCGATAAAAGCTTCCAGAATCTGTTTGAGGTTCAGGACCTCGGGTCGATTCCCCACCAGGGCCAACATGATGACGCCAAAGGTGGTCTGCATGTTGGTATGTTTATACAATTGATTCAGCAGCACGGTGGGATTTTCATTGCGCTTCAGTTCGATGACGATACGAAGCCCTTCCCGATCAGATTCATCACGCAGATCGGAGATGCCTTCCAAGCGCTTTTCGTGAATGAGATCCGCGATTTTTTCGATTAGCTTGGCTTTATTCACCTGATAGGGCAGCTCGGTCACCACGATGCGGGCTCGCTCTGTCCGTTCATCCGTTTCGATTTCCGCATTGGCCCGAAGAGTCAGGAGCCCTCGCCCTGTTTCATACGCATCCTTGATGCCTTGCGTGCCATAGATAAACCCGGCGGTGGGAAAGTCCGGACCCGGTATGAATTCCATGAGTTCGGCAACAGTGATATCGGGTCGTTCCAGGAGGGCGATGAGACCCGTCGTGACTTCTCCTAAATTGTGCGTGGGGATGTTAGTGGCATACCCTACCGCGATTCCTCCTGCTCCATTCACGAGGAGGTTGGGGATTCGTGCCGGAAGCACCTCAGGTTCTTCGGATGACTCGTCATAGGTGGGGACGAAATTGACGGTTTCACGGTCAATATCGACCAACATTTCCTCGGCCAACTTGGTTAACCGGGCTTCGGTATACCGCATGGCCGCTGGGGGATCCCCGTCCACCGACCCGTAATTCCCCTGTCCATCAACCAGCGGATAGCGCATGTTGAAATCCTGCGCCATCCTGACCAGCGTATCGTATATGGCCGAGTCCCCATGCGGATGATAGTTCCCCATGATTTCCCCGACGATCTTGGCGGACTTGCGATAGGGACGCCCTGCACCCAACCCCATCTCATTCATGCCGTAGAGGATGCGACGATGAACGGGTTTTAACCCGTCTCGCACGTCGGGCAAGGCCCGTCCCACGATCACGCTCATCGCGTAGTCCAGGTAGGACAAACGCATTTCATCTTCTATGGCAACTTGTGTCAGACGTTCTTCAGTCGGCATGAGAAATCCAGGTTAATGAAAGCAGAATTTCCATCGGAGAAGGGTGTTAGACATCCAGATTGCGAACCTCCAGGGCATGCTGTTGGATGAAATTGCGGCGAGGTTCGACTTCATCACCCATTAAAATCGTGAAGATTTCATCCACCCCCGTGATGTCTTCCAGGGTAACTTGCAAGAGGCTGCGAGTTGCGGGGTCCATGGTGGTTTCCCACAATTGTCCGGGGTTCATTTCCCCCAATCCTTTATACCGTTGAATGGACAGGCCCTTTTTCCCGGCTTCCAGAATCTCTTGAATGAGGTCCTGACTGGTGGAATATTGGGACTCTGTCTCCTTTCGTTTCAGCCGATACGGGGGACGACCCAATCCAAGGACCGAGGGGGCTAATTTCTGCAATTCACGAAAATCGGCAGATCCGACTAAATCATGGGAAAGGGTCAAGGCTTTTTGACTTCCGTTCCCGGAAATCTGACAGACGATTTTATGGGAATCATGCTCCTCATCCGGCTGGATTTCGATCGTCATCTCGGCTTCCGGGTACGACAGCCGAAGCATCCTGGTCGCTTCCTGGACGAGTAACTCTAATTCCCTGGAATTTTTCAACAAATCCTTAGAAAGTTGCGGGAAATCGACCAGAGCCCTGAGAAGCGAGGGTTCCATCTGCTTTTGCCCCAACCGTCGCAATAAATCTTCGAAGGCCACGAGTTTATCCAGAAGAGGCTTCAGCTCTTCTCCGGTGACAAAACTTTCTTGTTCGGGAAGGTACAACTGTGCATCCTCGACGGCGAGGTTTGCCAAGTAGGCATTCATGGCCCCCTCATCTTTCAGGTAGCGCTCACCCTTCCCTTTTTTCACCTTAAACAGGGGGGGTTGGGCGATATAGACATACCCTTTCTCGATGAGTTCGGGCATTTGGCGGAAGAAAAAGGTGAGCAGAAGCGTCCGGATGTGGCTTCCATCCACGTCGGCATCCGTCATAAGGATGATCTTATGGTACCGGGCTCGTTTGATGTCGAAGGCTTCCTTATCCTCTTTTCCTTTCTCTCCCTCTTCACGAGGCCGACCAATGCCTGTTCCAATGGCCATGATAAGCGTGCGAATTTCCTCGCTCGAAAGCATCTTATCGAAACGAGCTTTTTCTACATTCAAAATTTTTCCCTTGAGGGGAAGAATGGCTTGAGTGCGGCGATCACGTCCTTGCTTGGCCGATCCTCCTGCCGAATCACCCTCGACGATAAACAGTTCACTCAATTGCGGGTCTTTCTCCGAACAATCGGCCAATTTGCCTGGTAGGGATCCTCCATCAAGGGCGCCTTTTCGGCGAATCAATTCCTTCGCCTTTCGCGCCGCCTCTCGAGCCCTGGCCGCGTCCAAAGATTTTCCGACGATTTTTTTTGCGACGGATGGATTTTCTTCTAAATAGGAACCCAAGGCTTCATTGACCGCGGCTTCGACGATCCCCTTGACTTCGCTGTTACCCAGCTTGGCCTTGGTTTGTCCTTCAAACTGGGGTTGCCGGATCTTTACACTGATGACGGCAGTCAACCCTTCACGGACATCCTCACCACTTAAAGATTCAGAATCTTTTTTAAACAAATCTTTAGAGGTGGCGTAACTATTGATGGTTCGAGTCAATGCCGCTTTGAACCCGATGAGGTGGGTGCCCCCTTCGCGGGTATTGATATTGTTCGCAAAGGAAAATAGATTTTCCGCATAGCCTTCGTTGTACTGCAGCGCAACCTGGAGAATCAGGTCGGGTTTTTCGACATCCACCACGATGGGAGTATGCAAAGGCGATTTGGCCTCATTGAGATGTTCGACGAAGGAGACAATGCCGCCCTTGTAACAAAAGACCTGTTCTTTCTCCTTACCGGTTCGATCATCTTTAAGGGTGATCTCCAGGCCTTTATTCAAAAAGGCCAACTCCCGGAGCCGCTGAGCTAACACATCAAAACTCATTTCGATCGTCTCAAAGATATTGGCATCGGGCTTAAAGACGATTTTCGTCCCTCGTTTTTTGGTTTTCCCGGTCACCGTGAGAGGACCCAATGGCCTTCCGCGTTCGTATTCCTGTTCGAAGACTTCCTCGTTTTGCCAGATTTCCAACTCCAGCCATTCCGAGAGGGCATTGACCACCGAAATCCCGACTCCATGCAGGCCACCGGAGACCTTGTAGGCCCCTTCTTCAAACTTCCCTCCCGCATGAAGCACGGTTAACGCGACTTCAGCAGCCGATTTTTTCTGTGTGGAATGCATCCCGGTAGGAATGCCCCTCCCGTTGTCAGCAATGAGCACACTTCCATCGACCTGGAGCACGACAGAGATTTCATTGCCGAACCCAGCCATATGCTCGTCGACACTGTTGTCGACCACCTCATACACCATGTGATGCAGGCCATCGATTCCGGTACTGCCAATATACATGGCAGGCCGTTTCTGAACGGCTTCCAACCCTTCCAGCACCCGGATCTGATCGGCATCATACGACGACTGATCCGAAGCGGTTGGGGCTTGGGCGGATTGGTGGCTTAGTGGTTCAATAGGATCCATACCGTTTCAATTGTGACCGAGATAAAGAAGATGTCGATCTGCTTCGTCAAATCCGTCAGACTTTCACAGGCATGACGACGGCCTTGAAGTTGGGATTCCCTTGTTCTTGGATTAAACACGGACTCAAGGGGGTCTCCATTTGTAAAGTCAGAGAGTCCGTTTCGACGACCGACAGCACATCTAAAAAATACCGAGCATTAAATCCGGTGGAAAAGCTTTCTCCATTAAACTGAGCAGGGATTTTTTCCTCAGCTTCACCAAGGTCGGGATTTTTAGACGAGAGGTGAACCTGTTTAGAATCGATGGAAAGCTTGACGGCATGAGCTTTATCCTTGGAGAGAATCGCGACCCGCCGAAGTGCGCCCTCCAAATCGCTTTTCTCGAGCACGATTTTTTTGGAACTTTCTTTTGGGACAACCTGCTGATAATTGGGATAGGTGCCCTCCATGATTCGTGAGGTGAGCACCAGTCCGCTTTTTCGGAGAATGAGCAGGTTTTTTGTGAAACCCAAAAGAGGCTCTTCGTCACTTTCCTCAAGAAGACGTCGAATCTCGATCGCGGCCTTTTTGGGGATGATGACCTTGATGTCAGACGAGGGCATCGCAGACTTGTCGGGCGTGATCTCTTCTTCAGCCCAGGCTAACCGGTGCCCGTCCGTCCCGACCAGCCGGATGGTGACTTTTTTCCCTGAGGGGATAAGGGTAATCAATAGGCCGTTCAAGACATACCGGGTGTCTCGTTCTCCGACGGCAAAGACGGTTTTTTTCAGGAGCTGCAATAAACCCTTGGCCGGCAAGGCCATCAATCCCTCACGATCGATGGAAGGGAGGGCAGGATAATCCTTACTGGGAAGACCGACCACTTTAAATTGGCTTTTCCCTGCCTTCACGTTCACCCAATTATTCTCCCCGACCACCAATTCAATCGTGGGTTGGCGAACTTCTTTCAGGATGTCAAAGAGGGTACGGGCAGAGAAGGTGATGGACCCGGGGTCCTGCACTTTGGCCTTGTAGAGCCCTCGCATACCAATCTCCAGATCGGTAGCGACGATATCGAGCCCCTCAGGTTTCCCTTCTAACAAAATATTAGCCAGTATCGGCATGGTGTTTCGTTTCTCGACCACACCTTGGACTCGTTGCAAGGCCGTCAACAAGTCTTCTCTAGCAATCTCAATCTTCATCGTGATGTCTTATTCCTGAGGGAAGGAGATTACCCCTTTGCGATTTCTTCTTTCAGACTCTCAATGGTTGCTCGTAGCGCCGTGTCAGTTTCCTGAGATTTTTGTACCTGCTTACAGGCATGGATAATCGTGGTGTGGTCCTTTCCCCCGAAATCCCTACCGATTTCTGGAAAGGAGGCATCCGTTAAATCCCGTGAGAGAAACATAGCGATTTGTCGGGGATGCACCAGGGTTTTCGTCCGCCGCTTGGATTTTAAATCGGCAATTTTGACGTGAAACCGGTTGGCAACCACTTCTTGAATATCCTCGATGGTGATGACTTTTCGTTTTCCTCCAAGGAGATCCCGAAGAATATTTTTGGCCATGTCGACGGTAATCTTCTGTCCGGTGAGGGAAGCATAGGCTCCCAGCCGAATAAGAGCACCCTCAATCTCCCGAATATTACTCTTGAGATTCGCTGCCAGTAATTGAATAACCTCATCACTAATCGCGATATCTTCTTCCTCGGACTTCTTCCGAAGGATCGCAATACGGGTTTCCACATCGGGGGGTTGGAGATCGGCGATCAATCCCCATTCAAACCGGGACCGAAGCCGCTCTTCCATCGAAGGCATTTCTTTGGGAAAACGATCGCTGGACAGGACGATTTGTTTTCCCGCCTCATACAATGAATTAAAGGTATGGAAGAATTCTTCCTGAGTTCGTTCTTTTCCCGCCAAAAATTGAATATCATCAATGAGAAGCATGTCGACATTTCGATACCGTCGCCTTAACTCGGTCATCTTGTCATATCGAATAGAATTAATGACTTCATTCGTAAATTGCTCTGTCGTGACATAGGCAATTCGAAGATCACTCCGATCCGCCACATAGTTTCCTATGGAATTTAATAAATGGGTTTTGCCTAACCCCACTCCCCCGTAGATAAACAAAGGGTTATAGGCCTTAGCTGGTGCCTCAGCGACCGCTAAACACGCCGCATGCGCAAACTGATTGCTCGCTCCAACCACAAATGTTGTGAAGGTATATTTAGGGTTAGGTAAGGCTTGTCGCCTCACCTTAGGGGGCTGAGCAACCTCTCGTAATCGTGCTACACCATCCTGAGGTCCAGACCTCAGGCCATCTCTTTCCTCCTCCCTTAACACAAAAACGATTTCGCTAGGACTCATTCCTTCTATTTGGTGAAAGGCCTCGATCATTAATTCCTTATAATTTCTCCCCAGCCACTCCCCAAAAAACTTATTAGGGACCGTAATATGTGCTTGGTCTTCTTGAAGGGCCTTCAAGATTAGGGGTTGAAACCATGTCTTCATGGCATCTTCCCCAACTCTAGGACCTAAATAATCCAAGACATCATTCCAGACTTTTCCCTTGTTTTCACTTGTTAAATTTTTACTATCCACAGAATTTTCCACAACTGTTAATAATTAAATTAACAGAAAGAATTCCTCATAACCCATCCCAATAAACCAGCTCCCCATACCCAACCGATTACATGAGTTTCCTCAACTCCATCCACAATCTTTCCAGAAGGGAAAAGTCAAAAATTCGCCGTAATGTAATTATGTCATCGAACGATTCGTCACGAACGTTGAATTATCCACAAAATTCTCAGGCCTTACTACTCCTACTATGACTCTTTTATTAATTAAGTATGAGAAGATTCTTAGACCACCATAGCCAAATCTGAAGAAAAAATCTCTTTCAATAAAGTCTGATAGGACATCTTACCCGAAACTTCATTATTTTCATCTGAAACCAGAATATATTTATTAGCTATGGGAACGTCTGGTGAATCAAATTCACCCCTTACAAGCACGCAAGTAGAACCTTCAGGAGAAGAAGGTGCAAGAAAATCCCAATTTTCCTCGCTTTTATTGACGATATACAGAATTTTTTTCATCTGATCATGACCCTAAAAAACAAGCACTCGTTCCGCGTCGGACAGTAATGAAGAAATATGAGAAGGGTCCTGTTCGGTCACAGAAAATTCTCCATCTAAGGAAACCGCACTTTTGCTTCCTGTGGGTACCACAATAGGAATTTCAAGATTTTGGATTGCCGGAAGGTATTTTTCGAGCATCTCTCCATCGGGAAGATCATAGGCCTCCTCGGAAATAAGCATTCTTGCCTTATCCAACAGGACAATCGTTAATGGGTTTGGACCAGTGGATAAACCCAACGCAATTCGTATGGCTTCCGATGCCCGATGGGTTTTTTCGGGGTCTTCTCGGATGAGGACAACCAGATTTTTTGGCATCCCTTATTTTTCAGTGAAATTACGTAAAAGAGAAAAATTTTTTCTTGAATAATGACTTGGAGGATCGAAAATAAAAGAAATGATGTTTCTTATTGAAAAATAAAGGAAAAAGCTAGCATTAGTTAAAAAAAATGTCAAGAAAAAACAGGGGAAGAATTACGCTGATAAATTTTTGGTAAGGGTTGAAATTTTTTGGGTAATTTCTACGAGTTTTAAGGATTCCTGGGTCTTGGTGGTCATGTTTCTGAGGATGGCGACCCCGGAGGCAACCTCATCGTCTCCAAGGATGATCGTATAGTCAGCCTGTAACTTATCCCCAGCCTTGAGGAGGTTTTTAAGGGAAGTGGCCTTATGGTCGGTTTCCGCCCGAATTCCTGATTGACGTAATTGGTCGAGAATCCGAAAACCTTCTGGTTTTCCCCGTGCTCCAAAGGCAGCCACAAAGACTAGAGGTTGGATCCTTAAAGGGAGTTGTTCCGGGAGAAGGAGGGAGACTCTCTCGAGACCTACAGCAAACCCGATTGCGGGCGTCGATGGGCCACCCAAAAGTTCTACTAACCCATCATACCGCCCTCCCCCGCCTATAGTGCTTTGGGCTCCAAGATGTGGGGAAGTAATCTCGAAAGTGGTCCTGGTGTAATAATCAAGACCCCTGACTAACCGGTTGTTAAGAATAAAAGGAATATTTAGTTGGGTAAGGCCTTCCAGCACCTGCTGAAAATGGTTTGAGGACTCGGTAGAAAGATGGTCTCGAAGAATCGGAGCCTCTTGAATAGGGGCCTGGCAAATAGGCACCTTACAATCCAGAATCCTCAATGGGTTCGTATCGAACCGTCTTTGGCAATTCCCACACATCTTCTCGAGCCTGGTTTGAAGATAGTCTTTCAGTTTTTTGATATACCCCTCGCGGTCGGAAGGAGTCCCGATCGAATTCATGTTTAACGTTAAATCCGTGAGTCCCATGGACGAAAACGTGCGCCAGAGAAGGGAAATCACTTCCACATCGATGAGAGGGTGTTCTATGCCTAACGCTTCCACCCCGAATTGATAGAACTGGCGATACCGACCGGCCTGGGGCCGTTCATGTCGAAACATCGGGCCAAAATAAAACAATTTTCTGGTAAGAGGGGAAGTGAGCAGATGGTGCTCCAGGATTGCTCGAACGGCCCCCGCCGTTCCTTCGGGACGGAGGGTGAGCGAGCTTCCATCTCGGTCGGCGAAGGTATACATCTCTTTTTCCACGATGTCCGTGGCTCCACCGATACTCCTCGCGAACAGGTCGGTGAATTCTAGGATGGGGATACGAATCTCAGAAAACCCGTGGCAGGTCGCCATATCCCGAAAAACCCCTTCCATATACTGCCACCGTGCCCCCTGGTTAGGCAGAATATCTTTAAAACCTTTTATGGCGCGCAACACGTGAATGTACTTTATCGGGAAAATTGGCTGGTGAGAGGTGCAATCGACTATATCTTCCCCCTCAGGTTCAGTCAACGCAAAGGAAAAGCCTCGAAATAAAATGCCGGTGGGGAAAAAGCGTTTGACAGCTCCCTTTGGCACCCATAAAATGGGAAGTTCATGATTTACGCGTGAAAGGAGACCCCATGTCATGTCGATGACATTTCGGAAGCCCTCAAATTTAAAAAGAAAAAGAGATCACGGCTTCAGAAAACGGATGAGCACCAAAAATGGAAGAAAAGTCCTTGCTCGACGTCGGAAAAAGGGACGTTACCGGTTAACGGTTTCCGATGAGTAAGTGAGGGCATCCCATTTTTTATCACCAAAAAATATGAGTACGATCGGGTAAAGCAAGCCTGTTCTGTGGCGCGTACTCCCTTTTTCACCCTTCTCTACACTAAGGTTTCTGAACCAGAACTCTCCAAGGTCGGGATCGTCGTGGGACGAAGTGTGGGGAATGCGGTCAAACGGAATCGGCTGAAACGAATCTTCAGGGAAATCGTGCGGGCTTCCTACTCGGAAATGACTCAAAGTCATCACTGTATCGTGTATCCAAAGGTGGCCATACTGCAAGCTTCATTTCAGGAGGTACAAGCTTCCTGGAAGTCCACCCTCACGAGAAAAGGAATCTTCCTGAGGGAAAACACGTGATTGCCTGGGTCTTGAAAAAAATCATCCGCGGGTATCAAGTCGGGGTTTCCCCTTGCTTGGGGGTCTGTTGCCGGTTTGAGCCTACCTGTTCACAGTATGCGTTCGAGTCAATCCAGCGGTACGGAGCGATGCGGGGTCTTTGGTTAGCGGCGGGTCGGATTTTGAAATGCCATCCGTTTCATTCTGGGGGATTGGATCCTGTCCCCTGATCTCTCTATATCTGCGTCCGTGTGACGTGAAATCTTCACCAGTCTTTAAGGGAACCCAAGGTTAGCCCAATGGAAAAGCGTGTCGTTCTTTTCCTTGTCTTGTCCCTCGGCATTATTTTTGGGTACGACCTTTTATTAAAGGAATTGGGGTATTCCCCCCTTTCCAATTCACCGATTCTTGACCAGGAATCCTCCCAGACCGAAGAAGCCCATCTAAAGGACGCACAAAACGAGTCCACGCAAACGCCCTCTGTAGAAACTTCTTCCCCATCGACCGAGGTCACCGACTTTCAGACTCAGGAGGCCCCTCCTCTTTCTCAGCAGGAGGAAACCGTTATTATCGAGACCCCCTTAATCCGGGCGGCGCTGTCCAATAAAGGCGGGGTGGTAACTTCTTGGGAACTTAAAAAATTTCTGAGCCAAACGGATGAAGGAATTCCACTTCAGTTAGTGTATGAAAATGGACAATTTCCGGGTCCCCTAAGCCTTCAGTTCGAGGGTGATGAAGAAGGCACGGCGCGTCTTCAACAGGAAATATTCCATGTAGACAAACAATTTTCCCGACTGGATGAAGGACATCCCACCGGCAAAGTAATCCTGACCGCTGGTTCTCAGGAATCAGAGCGATTTATCCAAAAAGAACTGACCTTTCATTACGACTCCTATGTCGTAGATGTGAGCATTCGAACGAGAGGGATATCCGACAAGTGGTATGTCCTGTTAGGAACGAACTTTGGGGTGGTCGAATGGGGTCAGGGCTTTATCGGCCTATTGGGTTCCGCTTGGATGATGGGAGAGGAATTGATCAAAGAGTCTCCCGATCCCGAGAATCCCCAAATTCTTCGTGACGGTCCCATCGGATGGTTGGCACTCCAGGACAAGTACTTTACCAGTGTGTTTATTCCCGAGAACGCGACGGGAATCTTTTCCAAACTGGAAACCGAACGTGTGGTGACTGCCGGTGTGGCCTTTGACGGAGGAAGCCAAGAACAAGTCACCAAGGGTCGACTCTATGCCGGACCCAAACAGTATGACGTGTTGAAGTCATTCGAGATTGGTCTGGAGGATACGATTGATTTTGGATGGTTCATCTATGGGAGTTGGACGATCGTGAAGGCCGTGGCCAAGCCACTGTTTTCGGTACTACGGTTTATTTATGAGTATACCAACAATTACGGCGTGGCCATTATTTTACTGACCCTGGGCATCAAGCTTCTCTTCGTCCCTCTCCAGTACAAAAGCTATAAGTCCATGCAGGGCATGAAAGAGATCCAGCCGAAAGTCGCGGCCCTTCAGGAAAAGTTGAAGGACAATAAAGAAAAACTCAATACCGAATTGATGAAATTGTACCGGGAACACAAAGTGAATCCCGTTGGCGGATGCCTTCCGATGTTCCTGCAGATGCCCGTTTTCGTGGCCCTGTTTAACATCCTGTACATGACCATTGATCTTCGTCAGGCTCCCTTTATGCTATGGATTACCGACCTCTCGATCCAGGATCCGTATTTTGTCCTCCCAGTCCTGATGGGGGTATCCATGGTCGTTCAACAGAAAATCATGCCCACGACGATGGATCCGACCCAGGCCAAAATGATGATGATTCTGCCTATTGGGTTGACCTTCCTCTTCGTCACCTTCCCGGCTGGCCTCGTGTTATATTGGGTGACCAATAATGTACTGACCATCGCCCAACAGTTTGTGACCGACCGCTTTTTCATGAAAAAACCACCAGGGGATTCCGGAAACCCAGCCGAGGCTCAAGAACCGACAGAAAAAGGTCCTGGAAAGAAAAAGAATCAACAGGGCAAATCCAAAAAATCTTCATAACATTCATGGGCGTGTATGGGCTCCTTGGACGACACCATCTGTGCGGTAGCAACTCCGCTTGGAGAAGGGGGTGTAGGGATCGTCCGGGTGAGCGGGCCTCAGGCCCTGTCCTATGCGGCTCGCATTATTCAACTTCGTTCAAAAAAATCTTTAGAATCCCTACCTTCGTTTAAATTGTCCCTTGGGGCGTTTCTTTGGGATTTTGCCAAGAGTACGCCAACTTCCAGGGATCATCCTCTTCCCAAACTTGATGAGGTTTTGGTGGCGGTCATGCGAGGTCCTCGTTCGTACACCGGGGAGGACGTCGTTGAAGTCCACTGTCATGGAGGACCCATCATTCTTCAGGCTGTGTGTGAAGCCTTGGTTGAAGTCGGAGTTCGGTTGGCAGAGCCAGGGGAATTTACTAAACGAGGATTCCTGAACGGTCGATTGGATCTGACCCAGGCAGAAGCCGTGTTGGATACGATACGCGCCACCAGTATGCAAAGTTTGAAGCTTGCCCAGGAACATCTGCAGGGAAATTTTTCTCGAGTCCTGACGGAACACCGGGATCGCTTGCTCAAATTGGTCGGTCATCTGGAAGCCGGTTTGGACTTTGTGGAGGAGAATATCCAGTTCATCGATATGGAGGCTCTCCAAAAGGACCTCGTCGGTATTGAAGAACAGGTGACCACGTTGTTGAACACGGCTCACGAGGGACGGATTATCAGGGAAGGAATCCGTACAGCCATTATGGGAAGGCCCAATGTCGGAAAGTCCAGCATTCTAAACTGTCTTCTCGACACCGATCGAGCGATTGTTTCCTCCATCCCAGGAACCACCAGGGATGTCTTGGAGGAAGCCATCGTCGTCGAGGGAATCATGGTCCGTCTGTTTGATACGGCAGGGTTGCGGGACTCCGGGGATGAATTGGAACATGAAGGAATGAACCGCGCCGCTCGCGTCATCGAACAAGCGGATGTGCTGCTCGTGACCTTCGACAAAAGTCAGCCTTTGACGGAGCACGATTTCACGTTTTTCCAGCAATACCAGGAAAAACCACGGGTGATGATCCTGAATAAAACGGACCTCACTTCTCAGTGGACCATCGAGGATTTGAAGTCGTATCTTTCTTCGATGAACCTCGGGCATGAGACACCCAACAAACAAATGGAAATCGTGGAGATTTCTGCCCTAAAGAGACAGGGCATCGATGCCTTGCGATTGGCGATCAAATCGGCAGTTTTGGGAAGCCGCTTAGAATCCGGTGATGCGGTATTTGTGTCAAAGTTGCGTCATCAAACCCTTCTTCAAAAAGCTTTAGAAGGGTTGCAAAACGCCTTGAAGGCCATCCATGATGAAGCCTCTCCCGAATGTATCGCGTTAGAGTTGCGCGTCGGGTTGCATGCGATAGGTGAAATCGTGGGCACCGTGAGCAATGAGGACATTCTTGATCACATTTTCCGGGAATTCTGCATTGGGAAATGAATACTTTTTCAATGGATAGATATGATGGGAAATGACAATAACCTTCTTTATCAAAGAACTCCCTAACCATGGCAGAACAGTTTGACATCGTCGTGATCGGTGGAGGCCACGCCGGCTGCGAGGCGGCGTTAGCGGCGGCGAGGATGGGATGTCGGGTGGTCCTGATTACCATTGACACATCCAAGATTGCCCAAATGCCCTGCAACCCTGCGGTCGGAGGGATAGGGAAGGGACATTTAGTGAAAGAAATTGATGCCCTAGGCGGTGAAATGGGAGTGAATACCGACAAGTCCGGGATTCAATTTCGGGTTTTGAATACCAGAAAGGGTCCGGCAGTCAGAGCCACTCGCGTCCAATGTGACAAGAACCTGTATGCGTCCCACATGCAGGAAACCCTCTTTCACCAAAGCAATCTCACCGTTTTGGAAGGTACAGTTGATCAAATATTAACGAAGAATGGAGCGGTTTCTGGGGTTATTACCGATCGAGGCAGTAAAATTCATACGAATATAGTCATTGTTACCTCGGGAACATTTCTTAAGGGTTTAATGCATATCGGTCTCAATCACTTACCGGGAGGGCGAGCTGGAGAGCCTTCCGCCGAGCATCTTTCTGATTGTATGCGGGATTTTGGGTTTGAAATTGGACGTTTAAAAACAGGGACTCCACCAAGAATTGACAGGAAATCCATCGATTTCTCACTCATGTCGGCGCAGCCCGGGGATGAACATTTTCGCCCGTTTTCTCATAAAACCCGAAAAATCCTCAACCCGCAAATTGAGTGTCATATTACGACCACCAATGAGAAGACCCATGAAATTATAAGGAAAAATTTAGATCGATCCCCCATGTATATGGGAATGATTGAATCGAGCGGACCACGGTATTGTCCTTCTATTGAGGACAAGGTCGTGCGCTTTGCCGACAAACTTCAACATCATATCTTCCTTGAGCCTGAAACCCTGGACTCTGATTCGTTTTATCCAAACGGTATTTCCACGAGTTTGCCCGTTGATGTCCAACAGCATTTTGTCGAGACCATTCCTGGACTTGAGCATGCCAAATTCTTAAAGCCAGGCTATGCCATCGAATATGATTACTTTCCCCCAAGGCAATTACAGGAAACCCTTGAAACCAAAAACGTGCAAGGTCTCTTTCATGCCGGTCAAATTAATGGAACATCAGGCTACGAAGAAGCTGCTGCCCAAGGACTGATGGCCGGAATCAATGCAGCTTTGAAGGTAAAGGGGGAACCCCCATTTATCCTGGATCGTTCGGAGGCTTACATAGGGGTCATGATTGACGATTTGATCACGAAGGATGCCAGGGAACCCTACCGAATGTTTACCTCACGGGCGGAATACCGGCTATTACTTCGTGAGGATAATGCAGATTACCGTCTAAAAGAGAGGGGATTTTCGTTAGGGTTAATCGATCAAGAAGAATACGATCGGTTCCGGAGGAAATGGGAACGGGTGGAACAAGAAATCAACCGGCTGGAAAGGACATTTACTAAAATACAGGACTTGGAAAACCATCAGAGCATTGTTTTTCAGGGTGAAGCCACCAGTACTTCCCTCCTTCAACTGTTGAAACGTCCAGAGTTGTCTTACGATGCCTTGATCCCTTTCTTAAACGGAAACCATGAATCAGATGGTGAAGTAACAGAAGCTGTTGAAATTTCAGTGAAATATGACGGATATATTAAACGGCAAGAACAGATGATCGAGCAGTTCAAAAAATTGGAAGGTCGTAGGGTCCCAGAGAACTTTAATTATGATGACGTGAAGGGGTTTTCCAATGAGGTGGCCGAGAAACTCAAAAAAGTTAGACCTTCCTCCATTGGGCAAGCCTCAAGAATCTCCGGGGTTACCCCGGCAGCGATTAGCCTTCTTCTTGTTTCATTAGAAAAGCAACGAAAAGCAGGATAAGGTTTCCTCTCCCCCATTTTACCCCTCGTTCACGTGTAACCGGTTCTGTATAATCTTCACTTCAAAACCTGTATGGATTCTGGTGTTCCACGTGGAACAACGCCCCAATAGTGATACATTCTCGGATTTTTTAGTGGAAGGCCTGCGTGGTTTTGGCTTGGTCCTTTCTCATGAAGAACTCCGAAAATTGAACCTGTATTACGAGGAGTTGTGTCGTTGGGACCGGTCTATCAATCTGACAGGCTTGAAAACGGATCTGGAAAAAGCCGTATTGTTGTATGTGGATTCCCTGGCGTGTGTAAGAATCCTTCGAAAACAAACGCGATTATCGATCGTGGACATTGGTACAGGAGGAGGTTTTCCGGGCATTCCCCTCAAAATTTTGTTTCCCGACCATCAATTCTTTCTGATGGAGCCAAGGGAAAAAAAGGCAACGTTCCTTCGTCTCGTCATTGGAAAACTTGGATTGAAGAACATTAGCCTTTTGCAGTGCCGTCTGGAAGAAGTGGCAAAAAGATTTCCAGACACGGAAAAGTGCGATGTAGGTCTTGTGAAGGCTGTGAATGTTGATAAGATTTTGCCATTCGCAAAAAATATTCTAAAAAACTCAGGAAGGCTAGTTGTTTTTCGTTCAAAAAATATTGAAAATAGGTCCAAGACGAATCATATGGTCATTCAAGAAGAACATAGGTATGAGTTACCCTATAATTTCGGATCACGCGTGCTTTCCATATTAAAATTTGATGATTAATCAATGGTTTTTGAGTTTGTTCCACGTGGAACACCAATATCCTATTGAGGTGAATGGTTGAAAAGAGTCCTTGCTGTCGCCAATCAAAAAGGGGGTGTGGGAAAAACCACGACGTCAATCAATATTTGTGCTTCCTTAGCCTTGTCTGGAAAATCCGTCCTGCTCATTGATTTGGATCCACAGGCTAATGCAACGAGTGGTGTTTCAGCTGAACCAAAAGGTGAGACAATCTACGAATGCCTTGTAGAAAAGAAATTGAAGAAATCAGCAATTGTACCTACTGGTATACACCAATTTGCTATCGTTCCATCCAGTAGTGATTTGGTAGGAGCGGAAATTGAATTGTCTCAATTAGAAAATCGGGAATCAGTTTTAAAAACAGTGGTTTCCGAAGTTGAAGACTACGAATATCTGGTCATTGATTGCCCCCCGGCGTTCGGTTTATTGACGATTAACGCCCTGGTAGCTGCATCAGGCCTTATCGTCCCGGTGCAATGTGAATATTATGCGATGGAGGGTTTGGGTAGTTTAATGGGTAACGTTGATCGAATCCGCGAACTCTTCAATCCGGATCTCGCTCTTCAAGGTATCGTCTTAACCATGTATGATTCTCGGATAAACCTTTCACGTCAAGTTCAGGAGGAAATCCGAGGGTTTTTTCAAGACAAAGTGTTTCATACGGTCATTCCCAGGAATGTCGCGCTGGCGGAAGCACCCAGCCATGGGAAGCCCGTTCTTTCGTACAATGCTTCCTCTACAGGAGCCAAAGCCTATCTTGAACTAGCCAAGGAGATTCTTGCCAATGGAAAAGAAAGCATTGGGTAAAGGGCTTCAAGCCCTCCTTCCGGAAAAGAAAACTCTGGCGTGGACAGTAGAAACGCCCACCAGGACAGAGGTGCAAACACTCAAGCTGGATCAGGTGTTTCCCAACCCTCATCAACCTCGAACCATTTTTGAGGACCGTGAGTTGTTGGAATTAGCTGGATCCCTTAAAGCACATGGCATGCTCCAACCGGTAGTGGTGCGTCGAAAGGGTGATGGGTTGTATGAGCTCATCGCAGGAGAGCGACGGTACAGGGCGGCAAAGATGGCTGGGTTACCCACCATTCCCGTTGTGGTTCGGAATTCGAATGACGAAAAAACTTTGGCATTGGCCCTGGTCGAAAATCTTCAACGACAAAATCTCAACCCTATGGAAGAGGCCAGGGCGTATTCCCGATTGATGAATGAATTTGGTCTGACGCAGGATCAAGTCGCTCAGTCGGTCGGGAAGGAACGCTCATCTGTGGCCAATACGGTCCGGTTACTTTCCCTACCGAACGAAGTGCAACAATTGATCGAGTCCAGAGTGGTCAGCCTGGGCCATGCCAAGGTCCTAGCGGGAATTGGGTCAGAAGACCTTCAAAAGCAATTGGCACGACGGGTTGTCGATCAACAATTATCGGTTCGGCAGCTAGAACTTCTAGCCATGGGAAAGAAAAAAAGTGAAGAAAAACTCGTCCGAAAATTACCCGGGCGCCGATTCCCCGATCTTGAAGATCGTTTTCGAAAACACTTGGGGACCAAGGTGCATGTCAAAACCGGAACAAAGGGCGGCCAGCTGATCATACAGTTTTATTCCATGGAGGACTTGGATCGGCTGACGACGCTTATTTTGGAATAGAAATTGTATAAATATCTCCCTAAACGGTTGACCCCCTCGACCATGAGCGAAACCGAGAAGGGAGGATGTGTGTGCAGGTTCATGGTAAGGTATGCGTTTCCGTTTAGGGGAACGAACGAGTTAGAAATCATGTTTTTTAACTGAGGGAGGGTCTCCATGTTTGGAAGGAATAGTACAGAAGCCAATCAAGAAGCTGTGGAATCACCGGAAACCCCGAATCCACCCAGTGAACCGAGTCCTCCGGCCGAACCCGAATCGGGAGATATTATTGCCTTCGTGGGGGAAGAGGTCACTTTTAAGGGCACCATTCGGTATCAGGGTACCGTCCGAGTGGATGGAACTCTGGAGGGGGAAATTTATACCGATGGGAATTTGATTATTGGGCAAAAAGCTGTCATTACGGCGAAGATTCAAGCCGGCAATGTCACGTGTCAGGGGAAAATTACGGGAGAAATCGAGGCGAAGAATCGAATCCAATTAGTGAGTCCTGCAGTCATCGAAGGGTCCCTGATCACTCCCCTCTTATCGATGGATGAAGGGGTGCAATTTAACGGGACCTGTAACATGACCAAAAAGGGTGAACGAAAGGCGAAGGAACCACGGTTAGTCGTCTCGGTAGAGGAGCCTGTCAAGGTCCAATAGGCCGTGACATACCACCGGTGAAAACCGTCCCAGAGGAAATGGAAATCCTGGCTCAATACCCAAGAGCCATTGCTGGATGAGAGGAGGTTGTATGTGGGGTGAAAAGGAAAAAGCGCAAAAACAAGCCGGATTCGGGCAAGAATTCTATACGTTCCTGGGAAAGGGCGTAGATTTTAAGGGAAAAGCCCAGTTCGAAGGCACAGTCCGGGTTGATGGAAATTTTGAAGGAGAGATTACCATAGACGATACCTTGATCATCGGTGAGCATGCGTTGATTAAGGGCACCATTACTGGAGGCACGATCGTGAGTAGCGGTCGTATCGAAGGCATCATTACGGCGAATAAAAAGATCCAACTTCTCAAACCTGCGGTCTTGATTGGGGATGTCCACACACCAATTTTTGCCATGGAAGAAGGGGTCTATTTCCAGGGGGAATGTGATATGGGGGCCGCTCCGAATTTGGATTTGGAGGAAAGTTCACAGTCAATCTCCATCGGCCCATCCGAACCTGTGAAGTTGGAACCAGAATCCTTAAGTCTCTAATGACCGTAAAGTTCACGAAGAAGAAAGTTGTCCTGGGCATGAGCGGTGGGGTCGATAGTTCCGTCGCGGCCAAACTTCTTCACGAACAAGGGTATGAAGTCCTGGGCGTGACGTTGAAAGTCTGGGAAGAAGAGGACGAATCCGCCGTTTCGAAGCGATGGCAGGAACGTGGGTGTTGCAAGGTGGGATTGGCCAAACATGTGGCAGAACTCCTCGGCATCTCCCATGAGGTGATCGATACTCAGGAGCGGTTTCAGCAGGGGGTGGTAGACGATTTTGTAGATGGCTACCTTCAGGGCACGACCCCTAACCCCTGTGTTCGATGCAACGAACGAGTCAAATTTGGCGGCCTATTTCAGATCGCCGAAGATCTCAACGCTGATTTTGTGGCGACGGGACATTACGCTTTGATTGAACGGAATGCATCCGATACCGCTTTTTTGAGTCGCGGAAAAGATTCCCACAAGGATCAGTCCTATTTTCTGTACCGAATCCCTGAACGTTGGCTCAATAAAATGCTGTTTCCTTTGGGAAATTTGGAAAAATCCCAAGTATGGGCGGAAGCGGAAGCCATGGGTCTTCCCGTGGATGAACTAAAGGAAAGCCAGGAAATTTGCTTTGTCACCAAGGGTGATTACCGGGAATTTTTAAAGGAGCATGCCCCACAGGCTGCCAATCCGGGTACCTTCGTGGATGAGCAAGGACAGGTGCTGGGGCAACACCAAGGGGTCGCGTTTTATACCCCTGGCCAGCGAAAAGGCTTGGGAATTGCCAAGGGGTCTCGGCTGTACGTCCAGCGAGTGGTTCCGGATTTGAATCTCGTCGTGCTGGGCCCACCCGAACATTTGGATTCTACGACCTGTGAGGTCGCAGACCTTATTATCCCGTCGCCTTCTGATCTAGAAGATGGGACTCGGGTTGAAGTAAAATTTCGGTATAATTCCCCCCCAGCCTCGGCGCAAATCCGTTGGAAAACTTCCACGACCATTTTCGTGAACTTTGACCATCCCGTTCGGGCCCTCAGCCCAGGACAATCAGCGGTCTTCTATCGGGATGATCGGGTTTTGGGAGGAGGAATTATCCAAGCTCCTTCCCCTTCCCAGTCCCCAACCATCCCGGAACTCCCGCGGACGACCCAACTTTCCCCGGGATAGGTTCCCCAAGGACAAAAAATCCCTTTATAGACGGCCTATCCGGTTGACAGGCTGTATCCCCCATGCTACGTTCTTTCGCTTAATACACGCCAAATTCCAATCAAGAGTTGGCTGCCGGAACTCTCTAGAAAACCGTGAATAAAAGCACCATTGGGCGCCGCTACGCGTCGGCGCTTTTTCAACTGCTCGATGAATCGGGCATCGAACCCGCACGAAATGCCTTGAGTGCGTTAGCTCAGGGCTTGGAGGAGGCCCCTGCCCTGAAGCATATCGTCGCCTCCCCGGTATTCACCTTCGAAGAAAAACAGACGGTGTTAGAGGAACTGTGTCAAAAGATGCAGGCTCCCCCCGTCATGAAAGACTTCATCACTCAACTCCTGAAAAAAAATCGAGCGATGCTCCTTCCGGAAATTTCGGAGGCTTTCATTGATCTGGCCGACCAACAACGGGGGATTCAACAGGTGTGGGTAGGCTCCGCGCAAGCCCTGGACCGGGAAGAACAAGAACGAATTAAACGGGAGTTGACGAATACCCTGGGGCAAACAGTGGAAGTTTCTTTCGAGGTTGAACCTCAACTTATCTCAGGGTTGAAGATCAAAATTGGCAGTCGAGTCATCGATAATTCCATACAGGGTCGATTAACCAGCATGCAGGAACAGTTGACGAAGGGATAACCCATGCAGATCAAAGCCGAAGAAATCAGTTCGATTATCAAGGAAAAAATTAAAGGATTCGAGCAACGGGTCGACGTCAAAGAGATGGGTTACGTCATCCAGGTCGGGGACAATATCGCCAAGGTGTACGGGTTGGAAGGTGCCATGGCTGGAGAACTTTTGGAATTCCCGGGAGGGATTTTTGGTGTGACCCTGAACTTGGAAGAAGACAGCGTCGGGGCTGTGTTGCTTGGGGAGGATACCAATATCCGTGAAGGAGATCCGGTGAAACGAACCGGACGCATCGCGGAGGTGCCCGTAGGAGAAGCCCTTGTCGGTAGAGTCGTGGATGCGATCGGGATGCCCATTGATGGCAAGGGCCCAATCAATGCCACAGAAACCCGATTGATTGAAGTCAGAGCACCCGGGGTCGTTGAACGACAATCGGTGGGTGAACCCTTGCAAACTGGACTGAAAGCGATTGATGCGATGATCCCCATCGGCAGGGGGCAACGGGAGTTGATCATCGGGGATCGGCAAACCGGAAAAACGGCGATTGCCGTGGATACGATCATCAATCAAAAAGGCCTGGACGTCTATTGTTTCTACGTGGCCATCGGTCAAAAACGTTCGACTGTGGCTCGGGTGGTGAAAACCCTCGAGGACCACGGGGCGATGGAATACACTACCGTGATTTCTGCTACCGCAAGCGACTCGGCTTCCTTGCAATTTTTCTCGCCCTATGCCGGGGTGGCCATGGGGGAATACTTCCGGGATAACGGGAAGCATGCCTTGATCGTGTATGACGACTTATCCAAGCATGCGACCGCCTATCGCCAGCTCTCTCTTCTGTTACGACGGCCTCCAGGCCGCGAAGCCTATCCGGGGGACGTGTTCTTTCTTCACTCCCGGTTATTAGAACGGGCCGCAAAAATGAACGACGAAAAGGGGGCTGGGAGTCTGACCGCGTTGCCCATCATTGAAACCCAAGCCGGTGACGTGTCCGCGTACATTCCCACGAACGTCATTTCGATCACCGATGGTCAAATCTACCTCGCTTCCGACCTGTTCTATTCCGGGATTCGCCCCGCCATTAACGTCGGGCTTTCCGTTTCCCGTGTGGGAGGTGCCGCGCAGATTAAGACCATGAAACAGGTGGCCGGAACCCTTCGGTTGGATCTCGCCCAGTACCGGGAGATGGCGGCTTTTGCCCAGTTCGGGAGTGACCTGGATAAAGCCACCCAAGCTCAGTTAGCCCGGGGTGAGCGAATGGTGGAGCTCCTTAAACAAAATCAGTATAAACCGCTTCCCGTGGCCGATCAGGTTCTGTCGATCTATGCAGGGGTGAACGGGTTTATCGATAACATTCCGGTCAACAAGATTCGGGAGTTCGAAGAAGAGCTCTTGGCGTATATCAAAGAAAAACACCCCAACGTTCGTGAAGAGGTCCGGACCAAGAAAAAAATTGACGACGAGTTTGGGGGGCAATTGAAAAAAATCATTACCGAATTTAAATCCTCAAAAGGATACGACAAAGACGAGTAGGCCTCGATTCTATGCCAAGCCTTCAAAGTCTCCGGCGGAAAATCGCTTCCGTTAAAAATACGCAGAAAATCACCAAGGCCATGAAAATGGTGGCCGCGGCGAAATTAAAACGGGCTCAGGACCGTATCCTGGCCGCACGCCCTTATGCCCATCAGTTACGTGAAGTGATCGGCAACCTGAGTGAACGAGGCAATAGGGAATTTCATCCTCTCCTGAATCGGCGCGAAGGGACTCAGGTGGAACTTCTGGTCGTCACGAGCGATCGGGGGCTCTGTGGGGCCTTCAATACGAATATTCTTCGTCGGGCCGTAGAATTTTTAGACGAACAAACTCAGCAGGGGAATCAGGTGACGGTCAGCCTGGTCGGACGAAAATCGATCGATTTTTTCAAACGACGTAATTGGAAACTCCGGGAACAATGGGGAGGGGTCTTCGATCGGTTGAGTTTTGAGCATGCACTGGATATCGGTCAAAATATTGTGACCTCCTACAATAATGGGACGTTCGATCAACTGTATGTGGTCTACAACGAGTTTAAGTCCGTCATGCAACAGGAAGTGATCGTCGAAAAGCTGTTACCGCTCGAGAGTTTTGCGGATTCCCCATCTTCAGAGAGTGGTGTGACCGGCGGGAGTTATCTTTACGAACCCGATCAAGGGGAATTGCTGGAGACATTGCTGCCCAAGCATTTTGAGGTTCAAACCTATCGGGTTTTGCTCGAATCGGGTGCGGCGGAACAGGCAGCGCGAATGACGGCGATGGATGGCGCGACCCGGAATGCCGGAGAGCTCATCAAGCAAGTGACGCTGTTTTATAATAAGACCCGTCAGGCGGCGATTACCAAAGAACTCATGGATATCGTGGGTGGCGCGGAAGCCCTAAAATAAATCAGTGGTTTGCTAATGAGGCGGGTGGTGCTCTGAAGACCTCAGCAGTGAATCCCTTCCAACCAAGGAGTGCATGGTGAGTACCGAAACAGGTAACGGAAAAATTATCCAGGTCATTGGACCCGTGGTCGATGTGGAGTTTCCTCCAGGGAAACTGCCGAATATTTTCAACGCCCTCACGATCACTCAGGGTGCCGAGGATCAAAACGGTGATGGGGATAACACCATTACAATGGAAGTGGCGCAACATCTTGGGGAAAACCGGGTACGGGCCGTGGCGATGTCTTCCACCGACGGACTTGTCCGGGGACTTCCAGTGAATGATACCGGTGCGCCCATCTCGGTTCCTGTCGGACGAGAAACGCTGGGACGTGTGGTGAACGTGCTGGGGGATCCCGTCGATGGCTTTGGAAAAATTCCTACCGACAAGCGGTGGTCGATTCACCGCCCCGCCCCACCATTGGAAGAGCAGGAAACCAAAACCGAAATTCTGGAGACGGGCATTAAGGTTGTCGATTTACTCGAGCCCTACGCCAAAGGCGGAAAAGTCGGGCTCTTTGGGGGTGCCGGGGTCGGCAAAACCGTCATCATCATGGAATTGATCAATAATATCGCCCTCCATCATGGTGGGTTTTCCGTCTTTGCGGGCGTGGGAGAGCGAACTCGGGAGGGCAACGATCTTTGGCATGAGATGCAAGATTCCAAAGTGATCGATCCGAATGACTTTTCCAAATCCAAAGCTGCACTCGTGTATGGACAGATGAACGAACCTCCTGGTGCGCGATTACGTGTCGGACTCTCGGGCTTAACGATCGCAGAATATTTCCGTGATGAAGAGAATCAGGATGTGTTGTTATTCGTGGATAACATTTTCCGATTTACCCAAGCGGGGTCGGAAGTGTCGGCGTTGCTCGGACGGATGCCCTCCGCGGTAGGGTATCAACCGACCCTGGGAACGGAAATGGGAACCCTCCAGGAACGGATTACCTCGACGAAAGGTGGGTCTATTACTTCGGTGCAGGCCATCTATGTGCCGGCCGACGATTTGACCGACCCGGCTCCTGCGACGGCGTTCGCCCACTTGGATGCCACGACCGTGCTTTCCCGTTCTCTGGCGGAGTTGGGCATTTACCCAGCCGTGGATCCGTTGGATTCCACCTCTCGAATTCTTGACCCGCAAATTATCGGCGAAGAGCATTACGGAGTTGTGCAAAAAGTGCAAGGAACCTTGCAACGGTATAAAGACCTCCAAGACATCATCGCCATCTTGGGCATGGATGAATTGTCAGAAGAGGACAAACAAGTCGTGGCTCGAGCCCGAAAGCTTCAACGATTCCTCTCCCAACCCTTCCATGTGGCCGAAGCCTTTACCGGGTCGCCAGGCAAGTATGTCAAACTAGCGGATACGGTCCGGAGCTTCAAAGACATCGTAGAAGGGAAGTATGACGACCTGCCGGAACAAGCGTTCTATATGGTCGGTCCGATTGAGGAAGCCGTCGAAAAAGCCGAAAAACTTGGTCACAAACGATAATGGCGAATCCGACAGATACCCAGACTTCCGGAAAAATTCAATTGGAAGTCGTGACACCCGATCACCGGTTGCTGAGCAAACACGTCGATTTTGTCCTCGCTCCCGGGAGTGAAGGGGACTTTGGTGTCCTTCCGGGACATTGTCATTTTCTCACGACCCTTCGGATTGGAGAACTGGAATATCGTATCGGAGATCAAACTGAATTTATGTCCGTCCTGTGGGGTTTTGCCGAAGTGACCCCCACCAAGGTCACCATCCTGGCGGAGATCGCTGAAAAGGCCGAAGACATCGATGTGGAGCGTGCGGAAGCAGCTGTGCGAAGGGCCGAAGAACGGGTGGAGCGAGGCGGCTTGCCTTCAGAAGTGGAAGAAGCTCGGGTGAGTTTGGAAAAAGCCCGACTTCGTACGAAGATTGCCAATCGTTTGCGCCAAAAAGGCTGACGCCCTTTCCAGCCATGTCATAAACCCTTTCCGAGATTCCTCTCATGCCGCATGTCGCTACGCGGACGGAATTCATCGTCACCGCGGGCGAATCGCCCAAACGCCTCGATCAGTTCCTTGCCCATCGAGAACCCTATTTTTCCCGGACAGCTCTCCAACGGTTGATTGAAGACGGTCATATCACTGTCGATGGCCAGGCGGTGAAGCCCAGTCACAAGGTGAGACCGGGAGAAAAAGTGGTTTTGGTCGTTCCTCGACCTGAGCCCATCGATATTCATCCCGAACCGATTCCCCTTCACATTCTGTATGAAGATGAGTGGCTCGTGGTCGTGAATAAACCGGCCGGTCTTGTGGTCCATCCGGCACCGGGCCATTGGACGGGGACCTTGGTCAATGCGCTGCTACATCATATGCAGGAAGGGGAAGGGCACTTGTCTTCCATAGGGGGAAAGGAACGTCCTGGGTTGGTGCATCGGTTAGATAAAGAAACCACGGGAATATTAGTCGTTGCCAAGACAGATGAAGCGCACCGGTCGTTAGCGGAACAGTTTAAAAAACATACCATCCGTCGGGTGTATGAAGCCCTGGTGTGGGGAAAACCCAAAAAGGGTGAAGGCACAATCGAACTGGCCATTGGGCGGGATACCAAAGATCGCAAAACATTTTCCTCTCGAACCACCAATCCGAAGGAATCCCTCACCACCTATAAGGTTAAGGAACGGTTTGACAAGGTCGCGTCCCACGTCGAATTGTTTCCTGGCACCGGTCGTACTCATCAACTTCGTGTGCATTTAAAAGCCATTGGGTGCCCCATTCTTGGTGACCAAACCTATGGGGGTAAGAAGGTGATGAAGATACACGGAATCACCATACCCAGAGTGATGCTCCATGCCAAAGTCTTGGGATTTATGCATCCAGGCAAGCAGGAGGAACTGACCTTCATGGCTCCCCTCCCCCAAGATATGCAGGATGTCGTGCGAGGGTTACAAGCCACCGTCCCTGATTCCGAATCGACGGGTTGACAGCACACTGACTTTTTGGAGTAGATTCAAGCTTATGGACAACGATGAGACCTTAAAACCGGAACATGTCTTGGAAACGATGGGAGAGCTAGTGGCGAGCATCAGCAACTTTGCTGCAAAAGGTCAGGTGAAATCGTATGAATCCCTGCCGGGGGATGTTCGTCCGACTCCTGAAGCGGTCGAAAATTTTGAAGAGATCGTGTACCGATTCCGTGATCAGGCGGGAATGACCTATAAACCCCTGCCCCCACTCCTCATCGATTCATTGGAAGCCTATGAGGCGGGAAAAGTTTTTAATGCGGTTCCTCCACTCTTGCAATGTATTGAACATTTAGTGGATCTGCATAACCAAGACACCATCCATTTTACCCCCGATCAACAACAACGGGTCCGGGAGTTTCACAAACGTCTTGAGAAGATCGTACCGGAAGCCAATCAATCTGAAATGGACCTACCGACTCCGGATACCTACTAACAAGTCTTATTCTTCCCTGTTAATTCCAGCTTTGTGGCGGGATAGAGGAAAGTTCCATCCGAAAGACCTGCGGATTCAGGCAGAGAGAAGGAGGAGCGATAATTTTGAGCATGCCCCCTTTTTCGCGAATGCCTTCTTCGATTAACCGAAGGTTGTAGGAAGCTTCAGGTTGAATACAGGGCACTTCTCCCAAATTCAAAAAATAGACCTTGAACCCAAGTTGGTGAGACCGAAAGACGGAAAACCCCAATTCCTTCGCAACCTGTTTATCGATGACCCCATCCACATGAAAAATAATCGTGTCTGGTGCGAGTTGTTCGGTGTGTATCATACGTTTCCTTCCTGAGGGAGAAGTGAATGCTATTGTTCTTTCATTTAACCCCATAACCACGCACCCTCCAATTCCCCAGAAGAGGTACATAATCGTGAAAAATGGGCAAGAACCAAGAGAAATGGGCAATTACGAAATGAGACAATCCCCAGGGTATCGTAAATCATGGTGGGGAATGAGAAAGACCCCTTGACTTTACCGAATGTTCGGTATATTATCACCTAAGCAACGTCAATGAAGGCAGAAACATGGCAACCACCAAAATCAATGACGAAGAATTGTTGGACCGTTTAACCGATGTGTTCCGGACGCACGGGTTTGAAGGCGCCAGTCTGAGTTTGATCTCAGAGGCCACGGGTCTTCAACGAGCCAGTTTGTACCATCGTTTCCCAGGTGGAAAAGAGGAAATGGCTAATGCGGTTCTTGAACGCGCAGGCAAATGGTTAGAGGGTCGGGCACTCGCTCCCTTGAACGGACCGGGGAAACCGGAAGAGCGGGTTCGGAAAATGGCTGAGGAGCTTCATGCATTTTTCTCAGGGGGTAAATGTTCCTGTTTATTGGATTCCTTGTCGTTTGGTCTGGAGGAGCACCCAATAAAGAATCACGTGCGGGATGGCATGACGTTTTGGGTGGATGCGATGGCTAAAGCCGCACGGGAAAGTGGGGTTCCGAGCAAAAAAGCCAAGCAGCAGGCACAAGACGTGATTAGCCGTATTCAAGGATCCTTGGTGGTGGCCAGAGTGCTCAAAGATTGTAGCTCTTTCGAAAGGGCGATATCAGAGATTCCCACTATTCTGTTAAAGAAATAGAGGAGAGACCAGGCAACAAAGGACCTGTAGGGTAGTAACGAATATGAATCAATATAGACCATACAAAATCGCAGATAGATCACTGGATGAAGAGCGGTTTTTTTTGCCCAAGGAATTTACCGAATGTTCGGTAAATACATCACTCACAATCAAACAGGAGAGGTACACCATGAAAGTCAACATCATCATTTTGTCTGATCCCAAGAACGGTTCAGAAGAGGCACTCGGGCGGGTATTTAACGGATTGGCCGCGGCTTATGACTTTAAACAAGCGGGCGATGATGTGTCAGTCGTATTCCAAGGCACCGGAACACGATGGATCGGAGAACTCAATCAACAAGAACATCCAGCCCATGAATTATACGAGGCTGTCAAGGATCGAATTGCCGGCGTTTCCTGTGGGTGTGCTGACGTATTTGGAGGTTCGGAGGATGCGGTGAAATCGGGTTTTGACCTCATTAAAAACAACCCGATACCCGGAACGTCAGGTCTTTCAAGTTTGCGAAGTCAATTAACGGAAGGGGCGACCGTCCTCACTTTTTAACAGGACTCTCATTGCGGAGGAGCGACCGATGAAAATCGACCAACCCTATCATGAAGGTGAATTACAAATTCAAGCACGGGTAGGTGTCTTGGATGAAGGAGCGCAAAACGCCCGGGTCATCCAGGATTCCATCATTAAGGGAGCCCTCCGCTTTCTGAATCAATTGCCCATGGCGGTAGTGGGTAGCGTGGATCAGGAAGACAACGTGTGGGCCTCGGTATTGGTTGGGAGCCCGGGCTTTTTGGGCCCCAAGGAGGATCGAACAGTTCAAGTAGACCTGACCAAGGTGGTTAAAAATGAAGAAGACCCCTTTTGGAACAACATTCAGAAGAATCCTCGGGTAGGGATGGTGGCGATCGAACTCGCGACCCGAAGGCGGCTACGAATCAATGGAAGGATGAAACCCATATCAGAAAAAAAGCTGGAATTACACGTGGAAGAGTCCTATCCAAATTGTCCCAAATATATTCAGAGAAGGCATGTGGTCGTTGTTCAAACCCAAAACGAAAACGGAAAGACCCCGAGTCATCCCAGGCGGGGAAGGGTGCTGGGACCGACTCAAAAGACCGTAATTTCTCAGGGGGACACGTTGTTCGTGGCCAGTCTGCATTCGGAACGAGGGGTGGATGCTTCGCACCGAGGGGGAACCCCCGGTTTCGTCTCCATCGTAGATGAGCACATTCTTCGAATTCCGGATTATCCAGGAAATGCAATGTTCAATACCTTTGGAAATTTCACAATTGATCCTCGTGGGGGCCTGGCCTTTATCGATTTTGGGGAGAACCGGACCCTCCAGCTCACGGGTACAGCGAAAATTGTTCACGATGTTCCCGGATCGGAGGACATCACCGGTGGAACACGAAGGTTTTGGGAGTTTGAGATAGATCAGTGGTTGGAGACCGATTTGGGCTCCCAGGTGACTTGGGAATATTTGGATGCGTCACCCTTTAACCCGTCGCCAAGTAATAGGGCTGATAAATAAGGAAGGAGATTGTCATGAATTGTCATCGATGCCATGGGCTGATGGTGGTGGACCGAGCGTACGATCTGCTGGATGCGGACATTCACTGTGATGTGTGGCGATGTATTTCGTGCGGAAATATGGTGGATTCCCGGATTGTACGGAACCGAGAGGAAAAGGTCTCCCCTATGGACAGACCAAAGAGAAAAAGACGAGTGCAATTACCTGTGGCCGCATAGGCCAAGTCATAAGGTTACGGGAAACCTGAAAATAAAAATTTGAGGAGAGATAAACATTCATTTCGTGAGAAGAAAGGCCGGACCCATGATCGCTTCAACCGCTACCTATCCACAATCATTAGGTTTCCTGGACGTTGAACGGGGACCATCTTCCCCCGTGCAGCAAACGAAGAGAGTGAAATTGAAGTACATCAACCAGGGCAGGGGGAGTAGCAACAAAGCGGAAGGAACGTTGGTCCAAAAACTGCGTAATGGAGAGGAAGACGCCTTTGGAGAATTGATTGAGCGTTATCAAGCTCGACTTCTCCGAGTGGCTCGATCGTTTGTCTCTTCTGAAGCGATGGCTGAAGAGGTGGTTCAGGATACCTGGGTAGCGGTCATGGAAGGCATACATCGATTCGAGGAGCGGTCTTCCGTGGGAACGTGGATTTTTAAAATTCTTATGAATCGTGCAAAGACAAAAGGCCAACGGGAAAGTCGATACGTCCCATTTCCCAGTTTGAAGAAATCAATGAATGATGGTTTGGAAACGCCTTCGGAGCCTGAAAGCTTCTTGGGAACCGGCGAAGAGGGGGGTGATTGGGCTGCC
The DNA here is from genome assembly GCA_965223275.1 of Nitrospirales bacterium. Lineage (GTDB taxonomy): Bacteria > Nitrospirota > Nitrospiria > Nitrospirales > UBA8639 > Nitrospira_E. Next base: position 2,041,790 of record OZ244992.1, on the reverse strand, counting down.
GTACCAGCCCGCTGGGAAGAACGGACTCCGGAACGACTAGTGGAAAACAAGGAGGCGCTCAACCTGGTTGAGGAGGCCATTGAATCATTATCTTCAAATCAGCGGCAGGTCATTACTCTTCGAGATCTCGAAGGATTAGAGTCTGAAGAGGTGTGCGAATTAATGAATATCACACCAAGCAATCAACGAGTCCTTCTCCATAGGGCGCGCACGTCGGTTCGTAAAAAGATCGGTCAATTTCTCGAGAGATCGTATTCTCGTTCCTCTGTGTAGTGCTCCGATTTAACTCAGAGCATCAGATTCCTTTACCCCTTGGCTAAAGACGAGTTGATGGTCTTTAAGGTGAACGTATTTGGCGGAAGGGGAAACTTCATAAATATTTTTTAAAAAAAATGAAAAAGGTGATTGGGAGTTGTAACGAAAACGAGATCGATCATACTAATATTGAAAGTATACAGAACGGTATACTTAAAGCTTAAACCACAAAACGTTTAACAGAGGGAGATGTATTATGAAGATCGCAACAACATTTATCACAGCAGTGGCCTTGTTAACGGCTGTCATCGCTACCCCCGTCTTGGCTCAAGACGTGGTCAATAGCACTCCGGGAATCGGTGGCTATGATCCGGTGTCCTACTTTACCGCCGGCCAAGCCCAACGCGGGAGCGGCTATCATGTGGCCGATTACAAGGGCGTGACCTATGCCTTCACGAGTGAAGATAACAAGGAAGCGTTCGAAGCCAATCCCGAAAAGTATGTGCCGGCCTATGGCGGATGGTGCGCATATGGCGTGGCAGTCGGCAAGAAATTCGTGGCCGATCCGGAAGTCTGGAAAATCGTCGGCGGAAAACTTTACCTGAATTTGGATCGAGGCATTCAGGCGAAATGGAATGAGGATATTCCAGGGTATATCAAAACCGCGAACGAAAATTGGAAGGAAATCCGGGATAAAGCCCCGTCGGACTTATAAGGATTGAGGGCGAGGTCCACCTAAGTGAGGTGGGCCTCCAGCCCGTGACAAAGAAAGGAAAGCAGGAGTTAGAAAATGAAATCATTGAAACGTGTCACCGTTATCGCTGGGATTGTCGTCGTGGGTCTTGTCCTTATCGCAGGATGGGCGTTGGCGAATAAGGAAACCCTTTTCGCCCCGAATGTTCATCAAATGACTGGGGCAATCAGTGTCCCGACCAATTATCGGGAATGGCCGACCCTGGGGACTTGGGCGCATGCCAAGGTCGAAGGGGGGCCGGGTCTGCAAGAATATCACGTGGTGTATACCCAACCCGAAACCATCGCGTATTACAAGAAAAAGGGACGATTCCCAGACGGTGCGGTTCTTGTAAAAGAACTGTTGCACGCCAAAACCATGTCGATGACAACAGGACCAGCTGTAGGCCACGGGACAACGATTAAAGGATGGTTTGTGTTAGTCAGGGATACGAAGGGCCGGTTTCAAGAGTCAAGTTTGTGGGGGGATGGATGGGGTTGGTCCTTGTTCAATCCCGATGATCCGGATCATACGGTTTCGAAAAATTACAAAACGGATTGTATTCCGTGTCACACACCGGCAAAAGAATTGGCGCCACGGAATGCGAAAGAGGCAGATAAATTGATCTATTCCTTTGGATACCCAGTCCTTCAGAAGAATTAGCAGCTTGGAATGAAAACGAATGCAGAACCGAGATAAGGAGGGAACATCATGTTTTCGAGCAAAGCAATAGCCATCGTATTTGGATCCGCGTTTGTGTTGGTGGGGGTACTCGGGTTTTTCCCAAACCCACTCGTGTCATCTAATGGAATATTTGAAGTGAATCTCATGCATAATTTTGTCCATCTGCTCACCGGTTCCGCCTTCCTCTTTGGGGGTCTAGTTTTGGAGGGGAAAGAAGAGTTCACGGTGAAAGCAGTCACCGCGGCGTACTTTGGAGTGGCCATTCTGGGGTTTGCCACGAGCGGAAATACCCTCCTGGGCCTCGTGCATATCAACGAAGCCGATCGGTGGTTACATTTCGGGCTGGCCATGAGCATGTTGGTGGCCATCCTGCTTCGAACCCGACGACCGGCGTCACAACAGTTGTGGCCATAAGTCATAAAAAGAGAAACCTATTCGAGTATGCACAGGCGAAGGGGCGTAATTCGATTAATACGCAGTTCATTCATTACCCAGGGACCTGCTCAAGCAGAACCGTTTGAGGAAGTTCCTGGGACATACCAAAAGGAGGACCTCATGGATCAGAACACTCAATCGTACGTGACATTAACTGATGCAAATTTTCAGGCCGAGGTCTTGGAAAGCCAAAAGCCGGTCTTGGTGGATTTCTGGGCTCCCTGGTGCGGACCATGCCAAGTCATGGGACCCGTGATCAGCGAACTCGGGGAAGAATTTCAAGACAAAGCGGTGGTGGGGAAGGTCAACGTGGATGACTACCCACACCTCGCTGCTCAGTACGGCATTCAATCGATTCCTACACTCATCATCTTCCGTAATGGAGAGTCGGTCGATCAGATTGTCGGAACCGTGCCGAAAAACACCTTGGTCCAAAAACTGGAAAACCAATCGCAGCCTGCCTAAGGCAGGCTGGGATTGGAAATTGGAGGAGAAAACAGAAATGGGTAAATTACAAGATAAGGTTGCCGTCATCACCGGAGGAAGTACGGGCATCGGACTGGCCACCGCTAAGAGATTCATCGCGGATGGTGCGACCGTGGTGATCACGGGTCGCCATCAGGATACGTTGGAATCGGCGATTATAGAATTAGGTAAGGAAGCTTTTGGTGTTCGAGGAGATGTGGGAAATCTGGCAGACCTCGATCGCCTGTTTGCGACCGTTCGGGAAAAATTTGGTGGAGTGGATGTCCTCTTTGCCAATGCGGGGATTGCCCCCTTTGTCCCTTTTGATGAAGTCACCGAGGACCACTTTGATCAATTATTCAAGATCAACGTCAAAGGGCTCTTCTTTACGGTTCAGAAAGCCCTCCCGTTGCTGTCGAAAGGCTCTTCGGTCATCTTCAACGCCTCAGTTGCCGCTCAAGCAGGACTTCCCAAGACCAGTGTGTATTCGGCCACCAAAGCAGCCGTTCGGTCATTCGCACGGACTCTCGCCACAGAGTTGTCCCCACGAGGAATCCGAGTGAATGTGGTAAGCCCTGGACTGATCGAGACCCCTCTAGTCGGTAAGCTAGGCCTCAGCCAAGAGGAAGTGGAGGCGTTCGGAGAAGGAATTATTCAGCAAACTCCCATGGGTCGCCCTGGAAAACCAGAGGAGATCGCTGCGACCGCTGCATTTTTAGCCTCCGATGAGGCCAGTTACTTTACCGGCGCCGACCTGATCCCCGACGGCGGCCTCGTGCAGGTGTAAAAGTTGATACAATTGAGTATGACGAACCATGAGCCAGGGACTGTTCAAAAAGGCCGTTCTGATTTCCAGCAGGGAAACTCCTCTAACCGCAACCCGGGTCTAGACGGGCGACCTTTTTCAACAGTCCCTGTAGAAGGAGAAGGGGATATGAATGGTAGCCCAACCAAACTGAGTGAGTACGATGCGATAGGTCGTGTGATTCAACACTACATCCATGGCGCCAAATCGGGAAAGGGCGAGGACATGAAACCCGCATTCCACGAGGATGCCACAATTTTTGGATACGTCGGGGATCATTTATTTGCCGGTCCTATTCAGCAATTGTTTGCTTGGAACGATCAAAACGGTCCCGCGATTGGCTTACAGGCGCGGATTGCCTGCATTGATTTGGTGGGATCCGTGGCCACCGTGCGGGTGGAGCTGGACAACTGGACCGGCTACCGGTTCACCGACCTGTTTACCCTACTCAAGGTGGATGGCGTATGGAAGATCATGAATAAAGTTTTTCACTTGCACACCAAAAAAATTGAAACCAAGGCAGCATAACAAGGAACCGTGAATGTCTTTTGAAAATTCTGGCCCAAGAGGTATCCGATGAACACCGCGATCCTTCAAGAAAACATAAAATTGGCAGCTGTAAAACCATCGGAGACCTTTCATGGTACCTGGCCGTATCTTGCTCGGTATTCAACCGCCCCAGGTTTTGGGATGCACTATATCGATGTGGGCCGGGGAGAAATTTTGTTGTTCCTACACGGAGAGCCGACTTGGAGTTATCTATTCCGACATCAAATCGCGGCACTAAAAGATTCCTACCGTGTTATCGCCTTGGACCATATGGGGTTTGGCAAGAGTGAGACTCCTGACCACCGGTCTTATTACCTTCAAGACCATATCGACAACCTTGAAGCGTTCGTCCTGGATCAGAATCTCACGGATATAACCTTGGTCATGCATGATTTTGGTGGTCCTACCGGAATGGGTTTCGCGGTGCGTCATCCAGACCGCGTTAAGCGATTCATCAGCATTAACGGGCCGACCCCGTTGGGGCAACCCGATCTGGGAAACCGACTCACCGCAAATGCCGAAGTCTCGCCCTGGTTCCAATGGATTATGAAAGCCGAGGCCGAAGGAACCCTCGAAAAAGTGTTAGGTGAGAGTCATTACAACATCCTAAGCACGCTGAAGCTCAATGGGTTTGTCGATAATACTATCGTGACCGATACCTGGCTCGAGGCGTACCGTGCGCCATTTCCCAATCCGTCTAATGCGCGAGGAGCCATCGGGTGGGCAAAAGGCTTTGCGACGGGTCACCATCAGTTCGAAATACCCTCGGATGAAACACGAAGCCAACTCAGAGATAAACCAGCGATGGCTCTCTGGGGTCAACAAGACCGAACCTTACATGCAGATCACTTTCTCCCCCTATTTCGACAGGCGTTTCCAGCGGGAACTGTGCACGAAATCGATAAAGCTGGACATTATAGTCCGGAGGACCAACCCGCACTCATTACCCATCTGATCCATCATTTCATGCAGGGCACTCGGCCCTAAACCAATCTTTTCCCGCAGTTTTCTTCATTCTCAGGAACCCTTCAGAGAAAAAAGTGTAGGAATAGAAGCTGTAAAATCTTGTGGATAAATGATTTTTTGGAATCATTTTAAGGATTACTCCTGTTGATAGTTTAAATTGTATTGTTTACAATTCAAAAATAATAGTAAAAGTATTGTAAACAAGTCATGTGAAGGCATGAAAAATCCCAAAGTTACCGTTTCAGAGGAAATACAGCTCGCAAATCTCATCGTCGATACCACTCCCCAGGGAAAGGAGCTCACACCGGGAGAGTGGATTACTCTACTCCGGAAACATTACCGAATGTCGCAAACCGACCTGGCTAAGCGGGCGAATATCACCCGAGCCAATCTCTTAGCCATAGAATTGGGGAAGGCAGACCCACGAATCAGCACGCTTCAACGAATTTATCAGGCGTTGTCCTGTCAATTGCGGCCGGAGCCGCACCCTCAAAAACCTTTAGAAAAAATCATACGGGGGCGGGCACGGGAAATAGCTAAATTTAGGCTAGACCGAGTGGTGGGAGCGATGGCGCGAGAGGGTCAGGCACCAGACAAAAAACAGTATAAAAAGATTTTAAAAAAACGGACTGAGGAAATCCTTCAAGATCCTCGAGCACGCCTTTGGCAGGATAGTTAAATGTGACGTAAGGCTTGTGTGATCCGGTCATACTGACCGTCGGTGATGAACCCCGTAATCACTTTCACGAAGTGGGGGTGCTGGGCTCCTGAATGGATAAACTGCCAGCGGTAGGCTTTGAGGACGACCGTTTCCAGGGCCTGACGTTGCGAAGCCGGGAGTTGTCGGCCAATGGTCTCGGCAAAATATTGGGAATCGGCTTTGGCCTGGGGCAGTAAGATGGCATCCAATGCCTGGAGGAGTTCGATGAAGTCATTGACCGCCGCATCCCTCGCTTCTGGAGTAAGAGTTTTGTCCAGGCGGGTCCATTCCAGCTCATCCATGATGGTATGTTGACTCTCCTCCAACCAGTGGTAACGGAACACATCTTTGAAAAGGGGAGACAAATGTTGATCCGGATCCATGCTTTGGCGGTAATGCAACTGGGTGAACAATTCAACATGGAGGATGAGAGCCATCACGGCCCAGGTGCTTTTGCGTAAGATCTTCCAGGCCACATCGTTTGGGTTGGCATGGAAGTGATACCCAATGGGCATGTGTTCACTGATCAATTGATCCAAGCGTCGGAATAATTCCTGATGTTTCAATTCCTCGTCGGTGAACCGGACGAGGGCTTCCAATATCGTTTGATTCCCAAGCCAATGATCTTGGCTAATTTCTAGAATCTTAGCATTCACGAATCGTTCGGCGAGATGAAACACCTTGGCATACGTCCGGCCCTGAACCTGACTGAGATACCGTTGTTCTGGAGGTGTCAAAAAGTCCAGCTCATGGACTTTTGAGAGCCCATCGGGAAGAAACTTCTGTTCGAAGTCGAACGAACGACCACGGATGACATCCTTATCGATATCCCACCTGACCCGCTTAGACGCTTCAATGCAACGGGCATAAATGGTCGTATCCTTGTCTTGGCTTTCACCTTTTCCTGAAGGCGGACGGGTGGGTGGGGTGCCGAAGGGTTTGGGTGGACTGGGGGTAAGGGGGTCAGCGGTCATGGAAAACCCTCGCCTGACGTGAAATATCTACAAAATTGTTGACCACTATAACTCTTTAGAAGAAAGGGCTCAAACGGGTTTTCCTCGGAGAGGCTGCCCTTTCCTATACTGTTGAAATTCCAGAAAAACTTCTCCTTCTTCATGTGCGCTTGGTGGTATCCCTGAAAAAATGTGGCGAGTACAATGAGTCAATGATGGAACCTCAACACAAAAAGTCTGAAGTGCCGGTCATAGATATCGGTACGCTTGTCAGGGGAGATGTGCCGAGCAAACAAGCAATCAAGCGGATTGCCGAAGCTTGTCGGATCTGGGGTTTCTTTCAGATTACCGGGCATGGAATTTCAGAGGACCTTCTCATCAAGGTGTGGAGGGAGACCAAAAGATTTTTTGCGTTACCGATACGGGTGAAGCAATCAGTCGAACGCACTAAGGACAATGCACGGGGCTGGTACAACCGCGAACTCACCAAAACGATTCGAGATATGAAAGAAGTCTTCGACTTTGGCTACAAACCTGAACCTGAACTGCCCGATGCCGATCCAGCTAATCGGACCCGAGATGGAAGGAATCAATGGCCTGATCCCAAGGAGTGCCCAAGTTTCCAACCCATTATGTGGGACTACTTTCAGGAATGCGAACGGATCGCCTTGCGTCTACTCCGGGCGATCGGTGAGGGACTTGATGTCTCCACCGACCGGTTAACCAAAGATTTTGTGGGAAAGCACACCAGCTTTCTGCGCCTGAACTATTTTCCTGAACATGACCCACTCCATGTGGACCAACGAGCAACAACTACAGGACACCTGGGCATCCACCATCATTCAGATGCAGGTGCCCTAACCATTTTGCTCCAAGATCACGTGGGGGGTCTTCAGGTCTGTCTGAATGAAGAATGGATTCCGGTCAAACCGGTGAACGGGGCCCTAGTGATTAACATCGGAGACATGATGCAAGTCTGGACCAATGATCGGTACAAGGCTCCGCTGCATCGGGTGTTAGCGAGCGAAGGCGTAGAACGGTATAGCCTGCCCTTTTTCTTTAACCCGTCTTACGAAGCCAACTATGCCCCATTCGAAGAACTGACGAATGAGGCTTCCCCACCGAAGTATCGATCCATCAACTGGGGAGAGTTTCGCTGGCAGCGGCAGCAAGGCGACTACGCCAACTATGGCACCGAAAACCAGATTTCAGACTATTTAATTTAATTAGTTTTTCCTCTCCATATTAAAGGTAGGCTTAAATATGGGAGGTTTATTTGGTTTTATTAAAGGTAGCCTTTAATATGAATAAAACCAGATTCCATTCCATTTCAATTTTTCGTAGAGTTCATTCTTTTATGCAGGAAGATTTAAAGGGTGAAAATAACCTTTAATTGGTATAAATCTTTAGGGATTTATTAAAATGGTTAAAAATTGTTCGTTTCCTTTTCATTTTTTGGCATTAATTTTGATGTCCTAAAACCAGATGAATTTAAACCAGAATTAGCCCATAAGGGAAATTTGAACCGGGGTGGAGTGGTTGAAATACCCCTTTTTAAAAAGTAGCGTACCGAATCTTTTCCACCTAAAATAATGGATCATGAAATCGAAACATTTTGCAAAACTCTATCTATAGAATTGCCATTCCTAAAAAAAGCCTATGATCAGTCCACCGCGGTAATAAAAAATGTCCAATCTGATTTGAAAAAGAAATTTCCCGATTCTTTTGGTGACGGAGTAAAAGAAATTGATTTGGTGGTCCATGGTTCTTATGCACGAAATGAAGCAACTGAAAAATCTGATTTTGACAATGTAATCATCCTTCATGGCTCACCCAAACCGAGTTTAATTCAAAGTCTAATAGCCGAGATAGATCTTATTATCAGGGACCTGGATTTACAGGAGCCAGGGAAAGAAGGACTATTTGGGGATATCGCCGTTGCAGGCGAATTATATACCCGTATTGGACTTGAGTCGGACACCAATGTAACTACAACCAGGAGAATCCTATTGCTCACAGAGTCTGTCTCTGTTTTTAATGAAAGTCTTCATCAAAAACTGATTAAAAATATTATAGATAGATATTGTGTCGACTACGAAGAGCAAAAATCTGAAGGAGTTCAATCAAAAATTCCTCGATTCTTATTAAATGATTTAATCAGATACTGGAGAACAATTGCAGTTGATTTTGCAGCAAAGAGATGGAGGTCTCCAAAAAAATCTCCATTACGTTTAGCCAAGCTTAGAATTTCCAGGAAATTGATGATAGCTGGAGCATTGGCTTCTGTTTTTCTAACAGAAAAAAAAGTAAAAGAGGGAACAACAATTAGGGAATATTTGTTTCAAGAATTCAGAAAACCTTCCCTTGCTAGATTGGCTGGTACTGACGAATTTCTCGGAGATTTGGGAAAAGAAGCTTTAAAGGATATTTTTCTTTCATATAATGATTTTCTTAAAATTATAAGTAATCAGGATAACAGAGAAATTTTAAATAGTGATGTTTCATCAGGTGAGGGTATGAATATCTGGAGTGAGATACAAACTATTGGGGAAAAAGTCCAAAATGGATTGGAGGAAATCTTTTTCTCAGACCCAACTTTTAAGGATGCTACTAAAAGCTATGGGCTTTTTTGATCTGGTTTTTTGAATAGGAGGTACAGCATGGATGCGAATGAATTTATACAGGAACTGGAAAGGCTTCAAAATGAACCTTCGTTTGGAGATTTTGATAGATGGTTAAATAACTATAGAGAACTGAAAAAGGAAATGGATCTTAAAATCCTAATTTTTGCAAGGTACTTCGACTCAATTCCGCTTGAATTAAAAAATAAATACATTGATATTCTTTATAAAACTCTTGATTCAGTTCCTCAGGATTTAAAAGTCACTGCATCAGCCTCTTTAAAGGAAAAACTACATGATATTACAGAATCAATTGACCAAGACCGCCAAGAAAATCTTAGGTCTCTTTTAGAGAAACACGGTATTTCATAAAAGGTTAGTTAGTCATTTTTTCCATTATTGGATTAATATTTCTTATGAAAATTTTTGTAGCAGGAAAGGTTGGAGAAGAAAATTTGGTCCGGAAAGCTATGGATTTAATTAAACAGGGAGGTCATACCATCACTTTTGATTGGACAAGAATTCCTCACTTAAAACCATATGACCAAAATATGGAAGAATCAAAAAATGCCGCTATTCTTGAATCTCAGGGTCTACTAGAAGCTGATGCTTTGGTTTTGCTCGCACATGAAAAGGGAATTGGAATGTATGTTGAATTAGGAATGGCTATTGCCTCCCAAAAACCTGTTTATGTTGTCGGAACAGTTAATTCTCCCACGATGTTTTTACATCATCCTGTTGTGAAAAGGGTAAAAAATATCAACCAGGTACTTGACCTTTTATCAATGCCAGATTTCGATGTCATTAAATCTTAGAAAAAATTCGCTTAGCCAGCAAAAGTTTTAGGATTTTATTGTTTCTCTGCAGGCGGGTTTGATTTTCTCGGTTAGAATTCCATTCTTGTTCACCTTACCTAACATTTTTCCTCTAAATTGATCGGATTGTTAAGTCTGATTCATTTCCTGGTCCTGGTATCTTGTGCGACTCTTCCCGACTTTCCATTTCCTGAAGCCACGATAATTGAAAACCACAATGTGTTTGATTCGATAAAAAATCATCCACAAGAATTGCAGAATGGGCGTGTGCAATTGGCAGGGCGGATTATTCGCTCAGAAGAAACTTCAGATGGGGTGCGGATGTTGGCCGAATGGTTGCCGTTTCCTGAAGATACGTTTGCCGGTCCGGAGACCCGGTCGTCAGTTCGGTCCGTTCGTCCTTTCTATATGTACTATAAAGGAACCATCGATCATGACGGAAAACGACAGGGCAATGAGTTTCTGATGGTGGGGACGGTGAGGGGTTTGCGAGAGATGGTGACCCTGCAGGGATTGACGAAAACTATTCCGGCCATCCGTGTGCAATGCCTGCACGTCTGGAAAACAGCGGGGACCGACTTGTATGAGTTTATCTGGACGGATCCAACCGACGATCGGTATCCGCCTCCCTTAGAGGAGACCTATTGTGTGTCCCTTAGGGATAAGGAAGGCATTTCTTTTTTGCCCTCCCTTTTCCCTGCAAAGGAAGGGGATCATGGTTCGACGGCAAGCGCTAATTACTGGAATGGCACCACGTACTTTTCGAAGTATTCTTTAGACTGAGTTTGAGCCTTGAGAGTGCAAGTTGGCCCGAGGACCTTCTTAAGCCGATCTCTGAGTTCCACAGCCAGAGGGAATGGCCTTTGCGCTGCCGCAATATTGGCCCAGACATATCCCTCGATGTCGTCCTGGGGGATCCCCTGCCCGTTGACGTACAGTAACGCCAGATTATATTGGGCATTGGCATGGCCATGTTGGGCGGCCTTCAGGTACCACTTCCGGGCCTGGACGAAATCCCGATCCACTCCTCGCCCATGGTCATACATCAGTCCTAGGTTATTTTGTCCATCGGCATTTCCCTGTTTGGCTGCTTCCAGAAACCATTTCTGCGCCAAACCATAATCCTGGGAAATTTCGCGGCCTGCTCTGTAGAGTACGCCTAAACGGACTTGAGCTTCGGCATCTCCTTGTTTGGCTAGCTGCTGGAGTTCCGCGACCGATGGTTTGTTGGCCTCCGCTTCATGAGACATGAGACTTATCAGGACGAAGATGACGGTGAAAAATTTGACCTGTATGAGAAATGGGCTCATGATTCCTTTTTCTCCTAGCTTTTAGGCGGTTTGATAAACCACGCTTCCATTCCCGGGTTTTGGGTTGTTTGGCCGGGGATATAGAGATGACAGGTGATACGGGCATAATTGTTCAGATCGCTCGCAATCAGGCAGGTTTCTTCGAATTCCCTCCCGTCTTCACTGAATTGGACTCTCAAGACCGGGGTTTGGGTATGGGAGGTCTGTTCGATGGTAGCGGTGCCTTGGGTCTGTATCCCGGCGATCGTTCTGGTCACCGAGAGGCCGGTTTCTGAGTCGGAAAGTAAAATTTCACCCAGGTACGTTTCGTTGGACTCCAAGTGCTTGCCAATCAGGACATAAGTCCCTTTGACAAATCCTTCAAGAAAATCCATTTCCTCCGTTTCGGCAAAAGTCGTTGTCCCGGTCATAAATAATCCTAATAGGAAAATCAGGTGAACATGCTTCATCGTGCTACCCTTTCGGTTAATCATATCGACGAGACTCCTCCTCCTCACCGCACCATACTCAAAGACCCGGTATTCGAAAAAGGAAGCAAGGCCAGCAGGATAATGAGGCAGACCAGCCCGAAGACCTTTGTGCGTTTGGCCAACGCCATTTCGGGGTTTCTCTGATGGGTCATGACAGAAATGACCAAACCTATGCCTGTCAGGAGGATACTGAGGGCATTAAAAATGGGCACGGCAAGAGCAGATGAATAGTTGGGGTCCATCCGATTCATGATAACCCCTCCGATCATCAGGCCTATCGCCCCAAGGATGAAAATGAAGGCTGCGACGACTCCAATCATTCCGTGACTCCTTCTGTGGGTTTGGTTCTTTTCATGGGGTGAGCTTTTCTCCTTTCCTCACTCCGGCCTTCAATGGTCTTGGCGTACAAGAGAAATCACTCCGTCATCGTCGCAAGACTTTTGAAAGATTCACGATATATTCTCGATTGAGTTCACCGATTTCTGCTACTCGAGTTTTTGACCCTTTGGGTTTGCACCACCAATCCTCTGAACATTCGAGGTCGATCTGTAGTCGGGTCATCTGTCCTGTTTTCGTGAGGAGGTACAATCGTTGGCATTGATGAGGCTGCTTTCTTCCGTCCCTGGGACCCACGCAAATGGAGATGTCATAGGGTTCCCAGCCTGAGTCCGTCCCTGGCGAAAGTTCTTTGAGAGGGATATGGGCGCGATGGGATCTCTCAGTGATCCGGGGCGAGTACGTGAAGGTTTGAGGCCTCACTCGGCAGATGCCCGTCGCTTGGTCATAGTCTTCACAACCGCTCCCCTGTAGCTTTTGAACATAGGTGACGGTCATCACATAAGTCATATCCTCCTCAATGGCTCCGGCCACATTCAGAAAGATTTCCCCTGGGTGTTCATACCGGAGATACCGTTCCTGCACGCAGTTTCCTCCAAATAGAAAACAGGCCATTAAGATCAGAATCCATCCCTGCCAAGGGGGACTATGCATAGCCTCGTCCTAAGATCCTGCACCGCACTCTCGCATTCCTTGATAGCGTGCTCACTCACGCGACCATCAAGGTAATGGCCTGCCCAAGGCGAATCAGCGCCACGACAAGCCCAATCATAAAGATGATGGAAGTTACACGTTCTATCGTGGGGTGCCAATCGACTGGAAAGATCTTTCTCAGCACCCAGGAAATTCCCCAAATGATTCCCCAAAGGATCGGAAACCAGACCAGGACGTAAAAGCCCATATCCCAGCCACGGGCATAGGTGTTTTTGACTCCGGGGATTCCCATAATCCAAAAGGGAAAGACCATCACGCATAGGAGAAAAAAACTCCCGGTGATGACAAACATGCGATGATCCAAGGGGTTGCCGGGACGGGGTGTTTCCGTATCCGATGGTGTCGGCGCTGGTGAACGTGAGGAAGGTGGGGGATGCATTCGGGTTCCCAGGAAGGCTGCGGCTCCCAGGACCACGTCTATCGTAATGCCTGGTAGTGCCATAGGGCCTAACACCATCATCGTGGTCATATCACCCTGTGACACGGTGAGTGTCCTCAGGATAGTCCAGAGGATGGACGCGATCACCGCCCCATACAGGACGGTGATACCGGAGACCTTAACCAGGAACAAGACCCCCGCCACGAAATAGAGGGTGGCAATGAGAAACGAAATGAATCCTGTGACCTTGATCCAGGCAGGCGTATGCGTCCAAGGCACTTGGGGTTCATTGAAAAGGTCCACGGGAGGGGGGATATTTGGTGGGGCTCCCAGATCCATTGGAGTCAAAACCGTTAGTAGATTACCCACCATTCCCCAAAACCCGATAAAAAGGGCGACGATGCCCACTATGGTCATCCAGAGGGGTCGTTTCATGGTGCGGTTTGTTTCGTCCAGCGTTTTACGGCGAGTAGTGAAGCACAGCAGATGACAAAACTGGCTCCCAACCATCCAAACACTCGAATGCCGAGGTGACCATATTCGAACTCCCAAGGGAGGACGGTATAAAACAGCAATACCAGCACCGTACTGGCCAACAAGGCTGACATTCCTTCAGCTTTTCGTGGTTGTATGAGTAAATAGGGGTGAAGGATCACCCTGGCCAATAAGGCCATGAGGCCGGTGAGACAAGATCCGAGGACGGCGAAGACGGCTACGAGTTGAAGACTGGTCCAACAATCGAATTTTGGATCGGTATTCTGAGGTGTGCAGGCTTCGAGCGAGGCCACGACTAGCCAACTCCCAAACACAAGGAGGCTCACGGCCAAGGGGAAAATTCCCGGTGTCATGCCAACCCCTTTTCCCTTTGAATCAAGTTCTCATGACGTGCCCCGAAATCGGGACACGGGTTAATGGGGTGAAATCGTTGGGTCCTGCTCGATCAATATGGCAAGGCCCGGCGCGAGGGCCGGGCCTTGGTTATCAAGCAGGGGCCCAATGACCCCATGTCCATGAGGCTCCCGTGATTAGGGTGTGATCGGGTTGTTCACGAAGGACAGAGCACTCAATCCGCTAGTCCCGTCTTTGGTCTCGATCCCGTTGCGGACGCTTCCCGTCAACTTTTGTTTACCGGGATTCATCTGAATCGTGACCAATCCTCCGTCGGTCGTGATAGCCCCTGCATGAACGGCGGCTATACAGATCTTACTCTTAAAAGCATAGAGATCTGTGCCCATCACATGGCTCTTGCGCAGGTTGCCCGGGGCGGCGGGGCATGTAAACGTAAATCGTTGGCCGATCAATTGCTTATAAGCCACTCCCGTTTTTGTAAAGTTCGTATCCCATTTAATTCGGGCAATATGTTCACGATAAATCTGGTCGTTGGCCTCTGAGGCTGAATCAGAGATTACGACAAGAGTTCGGGCTGCGGCCGCCCCTTTCCCGGCACTTCCCGCATGCACCTCTCCTCCAGGGTTTAACTGTACGGTCACGATGCCCCCCTTCTTGTCGATGTGTCCCGACTGAAGGCCGGCCATGCAAATGGAATATGTACTGGGGAAGATCGCTTCCTTTTCGACGTCTTTCGGCTCGTCTTTCATGTGAGTTGGCGGACATTTGGCCGTGAATCGTTTGCCGATAAATTTCTTTTGATCAAATTGAAATTTTCCCAATTCGGTATCCCATTCAATCTCGGGGATGGCCCGGGCTTCCTCACCGGCGAAAGCTGCCTGAAAAGCACCGCCACCCATACCGATGGAAAGGCTAAGAAGACCAAGTGCAAGCGTTTTGGAAATAGTCCTATTGAGCATGAAGAACCTCCAATGTAGATGATGCCGACCGCCCAACATCATGAGGATTAGTAAGCCCTCCCAAAGGCGAGGGGGAATGATTCAGGCGGAGCGTCCTCGGAGAATCCCCAAGTGTTGTTCGCCTGGGCCACCTGCCGGGTCTGTGTCCAAAAATTTGAACAGGCTATGCTAACGAAATCTGGATAAAAAGGGAAACAGATGAAGGGGAGTTCAGATAGGGATCCTTTTGTTCCTGAACGGTTGGGAGAGTTACGAGACGGGTTGCTTCCTGAAGATGTCGCTGGTGTCTTCTTCGCCTTCGTCCTTGGCCAGTGCCGAGGCGACTTGAGCGTGATATTCCGGCCGGACTGAGTGGTACCCGGCATGGTCACAGTCGACAAAACTGTTAGATTTCGTGAGAGATTCTAATGTCGCTTGGGGTTGAGTAAATCCCCGGGCTTTCAAGAGTGCGATGATATCCGTACCCCAGAGACCCCCTTGGCTGACAATCGCCCGGATGGCTTCTTTTTCGGCATCTTCCAATTTTCGCCATTCCTCTTCGATTTTGACCTGATCCACCGGCATACCAGGGGCAACTGTTCCCTCTTTTTCTGATGAAGAGGCTGCTTCCTTTTTTTGACGTTCCTTTGGCTGAGAGGCGTCTTCGACCCGACGCAGTTGTGTCTTGGATGGTTTAATGTGTTTTGTGCGACAGAAAAAGGCGAGAACCGCCCAGGCGGCAAACGATCCGATCAACACGTAGAAGACCAAAAGGGGATCGGGAATGACGAGATAGAAGGAAACGGTTTCGAGCCAGGGGTAGGTGGCCATGTGTTCAGTCAAATACCCCTGCCGAAGAAGTCCGGCCAGGATTAAATGCAACCAAGCCAGGAAACTTACCAGAAGCGCCAGATTTTTGGCCGTGTGTTTCATGAGGAAATCCTGTTCCCCTCTGCGACCATCCGGAGCGATGAGTTGGCCCACAGATGGTCCAAATGGGGGTCCTACTCTTTTTATTCGGTTGGAATTTTTGAAAAATGAAGTCCTTAGGCGCCTGGGCCTTCTTTTATGCCAAAAGGAGGGGGTCAGCGGAGAACCGTCTACCTGATGGAATAAGGAGTTACCCAATTACATAAGTGCTGACCAGCCCCTTGCGGACTATATCTCTTTCAGATGCGAAACGGCCGATTGGGCGTGTGTAGTCGCCACATCGGCGTGCCCTTGTTTGCCATGGGTGATGGCTTCATTGAGTTCGGCAATCCCGGCATCCAAGTGTGGGTTACTCATCTCCTTGGCCGCCGATTTGGCATGTTGAAGCGCGACTTCGGCATGTTTCACGATTTCTTCCGCATGCCCCATCCCGCCATGGTCCACGGCTTCCTGTCCGTGGGTAATGGCTTCAGCAACATGGGGATTCCCCCCGCTCTTTTCCGTAGTCCCGGAATACCCATTGCATCCAACCATTAATAGTAAGGCGAACATCACGCACCAGAAACTCATGGTTTGGGGGTTACGTCGCATACCTGGCCTCCTTGTTAGAGGAAACGGGTGAAAGATGGTGACGATTCACCATAGGCCAAGCCAAGAATATCGTCAACGTGGTGCACGGTGACTCCCAGGGACGTAGGGGGGTCCAGTGAAGAAAAGGTGGAAAGTATTGAAGAAAATGCTGTGTGAGTGATTCACCGTGAGTGGGGTGAGATGCCCCATTTTGCAAATACCTGGAAGAGAAGGTAGAGTAGGAAACGAGTTCCTCAAACCACCTGAGTCGATTAGGCACAAACTTTTCCTCTTCAATATGGCGTCCTTTCCCACCCTTATCCACTGTGTGTTTGCCGCCTATCTGTATGGGGGGCCGGCCGTAGCCGATCAAAAGTATGAGCCAATACCGGTTCCTGAGAATGAATGCCGATTTTCCGCGTGGGTTCGGAAGGGCCAGCTCCACCTCAAAATCAGTGAGCAAGAGGTGTTTATTCCAGTGCCCCTTCTAAAAGGTCGCTATCGCTTCCAATATCGGTGGGGTGAGGACCGGGCGTATTTATCCGCCCCCGGCAAGGATAATTGGTATCAGATTCCGGTCCGGCTCGGCTCCGCCGATTTTTATTGAACTTCCTCCTCGTTTCCCTTTCTCCAAATCGTTGCATCGGGTATTCCAAAATGTCTGTGAATGTTGTAAGGAGTGGTGTGGATGCCGTGAATCCACGGCCGTCTACGGATGAATGAGAGTTCCCAGCTTTTTTTTCGCTTTTTTGGCAGGTTGAGGGAGATGCATAGTCCAGGCACCGTCATCCAACCAATATTCGGAAAGAATTTCTTTAACCTTATAGTCTTCTTCTTTATACTCCTTGGGTGTTTGATAGATCTTCAACCCCAGGTGTTTGGATAAGGCTCTGTCATATTTCCAGAACAGGGCAATCACCTCGGGTCCCACGTTGTGGGGATACACTTCAAAGCAGACCAATTCATCCTTCTCGGAAATGGCGACCAACTGACGCCCTATCACCCTGTCCTCAGAATCTCTGGCGTAAATGACCTGTTTGTTGATATCCAAAAGGACAGCAGCCGCCGACTCCGAAAAGGCTCCGCCAAGGCTGAGACAACTTCCGACGTAGGTTCCCATTTTCAGGACTTCCAAAGGATCGTCTTCGAATTGTAAATGCACAGCCTTTCCCTTCACAATTCCTTGAAGATGGACCCCGTTTTTCCATTTTGACAGATTCACGAGAGGATGGTGCTTGAGCCACAATCTGGTGGCTTGGTGATTCTCGAGATACTGGATATTGCCGGACCAATACGCGGTTAAAAACCGTCGTAGGCCTTTTTTATTCTGATCCATGGAACCAATGAGTTGGACGGCGTGTTTGGCCGTTCCTTGGAAGGAAGGTTTCGGAAGTCCCCGTCCCAAGATGGCGAGCGCCCGTTCCTCCACTAACGCCAGCCGGGTCCGATCGAGATTGTCAAAACATATTTGAAAGTAGCGGGCGATCCGTTTAGGAGTGAGGGTATAGTTCCCCCGAGCCCACCGAGCCAGATAATGGGGGACCGGATTCCAAAGGTGAGTTCCACAGAATTCAAGAATCCTCTGACAGGCTTCTCGAATAGGAAGATATTCCAATTCGTTCGTGAAGAGAGGATGGTCGTCCAGACTTTTTACGAGATCCGATCGTACTGGATAACTTAAGCAACCCAACGCCTTGCTAGCTTGGAACAGGTGACGGGGAAAGGTCCGAAAGCACCGCCCCGTGAATTCCGGCATTCCTTTGATGAGGGAAGCCAACCCATACGTCACGAGTCGTTCGACATTGTCTCGACGAGCGATGTCCTCCAGAGCATGAAAGGAACTATCAGGGGCATGAAGAAATTGGGTGACCAGTCGTTGACTGGAGAAGGAAATAAAGAGTTCGTTGAGATCGGAAGCGTCTACGTCGGGGTCAAAGGGAGCCCGGCAAATACGCCGAATGAGAGGAAAGGCTCGTTTCAGACGGGTCCGAAGTGAACAGATTTCTTCATCCTGCTGAGCAATGCCCCTCAGCTCTGCCAGCGCCCGATTCTGGAAGGCGTTGGGAACGGTTCGAAGAAGTTCCTCGATGGCCGGCAATTCTTCCTTGAACATTTTCCATTTTTGATGAAAATTTCGGTGATCTTCGTAAAACCAACACACGTCCAGAATCATCGCAGCCAATCGGAAGGCATTCTGTGGAGAAAAATCAAACCAACGAATACGTTTCAACGCTGCAATAAATTGGGGTAATTCTCCCGAACGTTCCCAAAGCCGAAGGACTCGAAAACCGTGGTCGTTTTTTGAGGTCGTGTGGAAATAACACGCCAGATCTTCCACGAGTGTTTCCGGGAAATCGTGACATGGCTTGATGGAGTAAAACCCGTAATGTGGGTAGAATTGATTGGCCAACCGAAAACCCGCCAGCATGTACTCCAAGGAAATCCCCTGTTTCCATCCCTCTAAAAATCGAGTCACCCACAAATGGTACGTACTGTCTGTCGCCAACGCATTGAGTTCCTTCAAACCTTCGGTCAATTGGGAGGTGGGAGGTTTGGTATGGCAGTGATTCCCCATGACGAGGACGAGAAATGCGGCACGGTGTGCCTCCGGTTGTTCAGCCAGGACTTCGCACCAAGGAAGAAGATGAGGGTTTTCCTTCAAACACACGAACCGGCTGACGGTGGCGAGTAAGGTATCATTCGATTGGAGGTTCATCGCGTAGAAAATGGACAATAATCGTCGAATTTCCTTCGTCGGTTTGAGTCCCATCCCCGGGAGCAAATGTTGAAGGAATAAGGAGGGGATCCTGCCCAGCTCTTCCTTCATACTCCTCCGATGAAGTCCTGGAAGGGTCAGGAACGGGATGAGTTCGGAGAGGTTCATGGAATTGACAAGGGATGAGGGGAGAAATCCCTTTTTGGCTAGTCCTGGGACGACTTGAGGCAGCAAAGCCTGAAAACGTCTTAGCACCCGTTGTGTTCCATCACAGGAAGTCAGGTAGGGGCGAAGGTCGATGGCTTCGGGTTGGGGCGGTTTGGGGGGCCGGTCTTTTGTACCTTTGGATGCCCGGGGTCGTGCGGAAGTCGGGGAGCACTTCTTCCCTTTGTCTTGCAGGTCGAGAGAAGGGAGTGGGACGGAACCGGCATTGGAAGCTGGGACAGAATGGAGCAGGATGGTAAGAATAGAGTCGAGAGTGGCCTGGTCCACATACCGCACATGGGCGATCCGATTCCAGGCCTTGGAGAGCCGTTCCGAAAGGGGATGAATGGATTTCGGGAGAGTGTGGATCGGACTTTTCCTGAATTCAAATAACCTTCCCCAATCAATTTCCGTCTTTTCATCAGAAGCATCACCTGGCGACTTGTTCTTTTGTTCAGCAGGATGGTTGAGGAGAGCCATCAACTGCCCATTTTCCCTCACAATACTGATAAGGCGTGTGTTTGAATGCAGTTTAGGCTTTGATTTACTCATGATTTGGCACGGAAAACCAGGAAGATAAAGTTTTCCGTTAATGTAAGGACTGATTACCGAGATAACACCAGGACTATAAAATTGTGAAAGCTATGTAGGGAAACTGCCACTCCAAGTCGACTAAAAATATAGGCTGCCGTAAATACGCAACCGGAATACAGATGCCAAGTGATTCCCCAGAAGGACATGTCCGGATGCCAATGAAGAAGGGTTGTAACTATGACGGTAATACAGAATGCGGTCTCACTGGAATACAAACTTCGAAGGATTTCAAAAAAATATCGTTTAAAGAAAATCTCCTCCAAGACGGGAGCAAAGAGGACACTACTTAGAATATTCAATACATAGGAAGTACCTGAGAGATTCGGTAAATCAGCCTCGCTGGCTATGCCATCTCGACCCACTGCCAACCCAAAACCCCAAAACACTGCCAGCAATCCAATTCCCAAGATCACATATTCTCTGCCCTGGGGAATAAATTCCGAAAATTTTATTGGGCCATACTGTCTCATACATGTAAAGACCAAGAACAGAAACGCCAGTTGCACTTCAAGAATTCCAAGGTATTGAAAGGTAAACTCGGGAAGGAACGATTTCAAAATGGCAGAGAAAATTGTCAGGGAAACAATCAACAAGAAAATACTGGACATAAGCCCAAGGAGAATGATCCAGGGTTCCCATGTGGCTACCGGTCTGTTGATTCGTTCTTCCATAGGTTTCTCAAGTAGATAGCATTCTACTCGGTAACAAAGAACGTGGAATAAACAAGAGGGGGAAGTTGTATGAGAGTTTGGAAAGGAAATAGGACAAATGTCCTACTCATTGGAATTCAGGTAAGAATTTAAAGCTGCCTATGGGAAATAATTTATTAAGAGAAAGAGTCCTTCCGATAACCAAATATCCCAAAAGAGAGGTTTGGCTCTTCATAATGAAAAGGGAGATCCGCAAAGTATGAACCGAGAACCCTGGTACTCCCACGTCATGCTCTGGTACGTCCGGCGTCCGCTGGTGGGCTATTTCATCGCGTTCATGATTGCCCTCTGTTGGGGCCTCCTTCCTCGATCGGGCGAAGTCGTTGTCTTAGCCTTTCTCGTCGCCCCCTGGCTTTTTCTGGTGTTGGTCATCCTAAATTTTCCCTTCGTGAGTGCCCTTTTCGAGGGGCTTCGTCTTGATTCGGCCAAAGGACGCAATCATGCTTTGGAACACGGAACGATCAAGTGCTGGTACCGCAAATATGGAGGTAAGAGAAGAGTGGGAGGCCGTGCAAAAACTGAGGGGTTTCGGATTTATGGCATACACTCAAAAAAAGAGATTCAGGAGGCCTTCGACGAATTCATTGACCTTGATCAAGAAGAGCGATTGAACATCGCAGTTTCCAATCGGTGTGGGTCCATGCTCGTGATGGCACAAGGAATAGGAGTCCTTTTGCTTTTCATTACCCTGGCGGCGTTTTCTATTTGGGATTTTTCGGCATTAACCGTTTACGTAATCCTTGGTGCACAACTTGGAACATTTCTCATGTTGAGGGGGCCTCTCAGTCGCCTTTTCCAACGCTACCGATTTTTGTCTGTGGATTTTTCAAAAGCCAGGATTCTTGACATCAAACAGGTGAATCGGGAACCTCTATTGGAAACCGGTACGGTGTACTTCGTTCGGACCGAAGTTCAGTAGAAAGACCAGCACCCAATTCTTGGGCTTCCGTATTACCCTCCTCCAAAACTTCAATCGATTTTAGGAAGATTTCCCGATCAGGAAGAATCCCGTTCCCATCAAGATGAGTCCTGCGATCCGGTGTAACACCTTTGTGGTAGCGGGATTCTGAAACAAGTTTTTTGTTTTGTCTCCCATCAGAGCGTAACCCAGCTTTACCCCTCCGGCGGTCAGAATCACTAAGATGAGAATAATTCCCACGTCCACGAGTGATGCCTGCGGCAAATCCAGAAACGCCGGGAGAAAACTGACGTAGAACAGGATAGCTTTGGGATCTCCCAGAGTGATGGACACTCCACACAGAAAATCAGACCACAGGGAGGTATGTTGAATTTTTTCTATTTCGGTGTGTCCTCGCTTAGTTCGCCATTCTTGAAGCCCTACCCAAACCAAGTACGCACCCCCCAAGTAGGCAACCACTGTCAGGCCCTGCTCCATCGCTCCAGCGAAGCTGGTTAACCCAAAGATCGCCACAAGAATGAAGACCAAGTCTCCGGCGAGAATTCCTAGAGTGGTGAAAAATCCATGGGAGAATCCGGAACCCATTGATCGGGCCATGACTGCCATCGCGCTGGCATCGGGAACCAGGGCGAGAGCCAGCATGGCACCAAACAACGCCCCTATACTCCACAATGTCATACTGGTTTCCATCAGGTGCGCGCCCTGTTAACTATGAAAACGAGAATATTGGGAATCAAAACCTAGTTATGGACGGTCAGGGAGGGGGGTTCCCAGGTCTTTCAGGTCGCCTAACAGGTCCTTTATGGGTTATGGTATCTCCCGTCTGAATTACTCGGTTGGAGTATACCCTATATTCCCTTAATGAGTTTGCCATTGGAATGAAAGGAACGAACGATCATGTCTTTAGTCATCGGCAAAAATTCAGTCGTCAGCGTCAATTACACCTTAACGAACGATGAAGGGGAAGTATTGGATCGGTCAGAGGATTCAAAACCCCTGAGTTATTTGCATGGGTCGGGGAATATTATTCCTGGATTGGAAAAGGCCATGGTAGGGAAAGGCCAGGGCGATGCGTTTCAGGTGCGGGTAGAGCCTGCCGAAGCCTACGGGGATGTGGACCCCGAAGGAATTAAAATCATTGAAAAGAAGGCCTTTGAGGGAGTGGAGTCGGTTGAGCCGGGAATGGTCTTTGAAGCCCAAGCTCCGGACGGAAAATCACAGCGGATCGTGGTGAAGAAAGTGGAAGGGGAGAACGTGACCATTGATATTAATCATCCTCTTGCGGGGGTGGCCCTGAACTTCGATATTGAGGTGGTGAGCGTGCGGGAAGCCACGGAAGAGGAAAAGCAGCACGGGCATGTTCATTAAGACGAGGAGATTCGGGGTGACGTTATTCCCCTGATTCGAATAAGGATTCCCCTTTAAACACTCGGAAGAGATACCAGAGGGAAGGAAAGAGGAGGAATCCGCCGAGGATAAGGGCGCCGAGCGTAACCTGCAGGGTAATCTCCGGTGCCGCGGCGCTGAAGATGGTGATATTGGGTGGGATGAGATAAGGAAATTGGGCGATGCCCCATGCCCAAACCGTCAAGGTCACCTGAAGAATCGCGCATGTGCGGGCCCACCAATAATTCCGGGTGATCAGAAACCAGAGGGCGGCGATCATGAGCACCCCCACACCGAGTTGCACGGACATGCCCCAATGGCTGTAGGTCAGTTCTCCCCAGAGGCGCGGCGCGCCTTCTTTTCCAAGAAACAGAACGATTTCCTCCAACATCCCGGCACTCAAACATGAGATGAGTGCACGTTTTCGAAAAATATCCTGGAGTCGGCTGTCCTGGGTTTCCAGAAGCAAATAGGTGGCGGCTAAATACACGAACAGCAATAGCACGAATACCCCCATCGCCAGTGGAAAAGGCTGAATCCAGGGAGACACGTATCCGTTGAAAAAGTTGTCAGGGTTGGTGGGGAAATGGCCTATCGTGATCGAGCCCAGGATGATGCCGAGCCAGACGGGACTGATCACGCTCGAGAACGCAAACAGTTGATCCCACTGGACGTGAATCTCATCTTCACGGACATCATAATGTCGAAACGCAAAGGCCGCTCCGCGGAGGACGATCCCAATCACCAAGAGTGTTAACGGAATGTGTAAGGTGATGGTCGTCTGAGTATACGCGGCGGGGAAGACCGTAAATAAGAGGGTAATAATCAGGATCAACCACACATGGTTCGCTTCCCACACGGGCGCAATAGCCTGTCCGATAAGATGATGTTGGTCCTGTTTGGTCGGACCTCGGGCCACAAGCTGCCACACGCCGGCGCCAAAGTCAGCACCTCCTAACAGGGCGTAGAAGGTCAGAGACATTAATAAGAATCCGGCGAGGATCGCTTCAAGCTCCATCATGCCGTCTTTACCTCTTTCACCAAGGAAGCCGGCCTTCCTTTTTTTGGCGTGGCGGCAACATGTCGCCGCATCAGCCAGACCACGATAACCATGAGAAACGCGTAGAGCGCGGCGAACATGATCAAGGGAATCGTCAGCCCGGGCATGGGCGTCACCGCGTCGGCCGTTTTCAGAAACCCGACGATGACCCAAGGTTGTCTGCCGACTTCAGTGGCCACCCATCCCGCTTCGGTCGCGATGAATCCGATGGGCGCGCAAACGACCAACGTCCAAAGAAAGAGACGCGACTGATAGAGGTTTCGATCTCGATAGAGCAGCAAGGCTCCCCACAACCCGAGAAACAACATCACAAAGCCCAAAAAGACCATGATTTGAAATGAAGTGCGGACGACGTTGATCGGAGGCCAATTCTCTTTAGGGAAATCCTTCAGGCCAACGACTTTTCCATGGGGATCCATGTGCAACATCAGACTCAGGACAAAGGGAATCTCTATGACGTACTCAAATTTCTCTTTCTCTTCATTCCATATCCCTCCAATACGAAAGGGAGCTCCTTCTTGCGTGTCGGCTTGGCCTTCTAACACCGCCAATTTCAAGGGCTGATACTCGGCCACTTGCTTGGCCAGAAAATCTCCACTCAGGGGCTGAAGAACCGCGCCCACGCAACCTACCGCAAAAGCAATGTTGAGTGCGGCTTGATGAAAGGGGTTCCCTGGTTGGCGGAGTAGAAGGAACGCATGGATGCCCGCCACGGCAAAACCGGTGGTGGCCCAAGCGGCGAGAATCATATGAGGCGCTTGCAAGAGACCCGCAGGGTTTAAGGCGGCGACGATGGGATCGATATTCGCGGGCATGCCATCCACTAATGAAAACCCGCGAGGGGTGTTCATCCATCCGTTGGCCATCACCACGATCAATCCGGAGAGCGTTCCGCTCAGGACCACCACCCCACCTGCGGTCAGGTGGGCGCGGGGGCTGATCTTGCCCCAGGCATAGAGATAGATGCCCAGAAAAATCGCTTCAGTAAAAAACGCAAAGCCCTCGAGAGCAAACGCTGGCCCGATGATGGGTCCGGCCCATTCCATAAACGTCGGCCACAGAACACCAAGCTGAAACGACAACACGGTCCCGGTGACGGCCCCAATCGCAAACAGGACCGCGATACCCTTGGCCCATCGCTTGGCGAGTTTGAGGTAAACGTCGTTCCCGGTTTTGAGCCACCGCCATTCGGCGATGACGGTAAGGAGGGGCATGGCCACTCCGATAATGGCGAAAATGATATGGAACCCCAATGACATGGCCATCAGAGATCTGGCTGCAAAGAGATCGGTCACCGACAATCCCGCCCTGAATTAGAGATAGTCATGATCGTGTCTGTTTCATTCATTCTACCAGCCTGGGAGCAATAAATACCTGAGAATGGGGAGGAAGAAGTTCAAGGGATGAAGGGGCCACCCTTTCCCTTCCCTATTTAACTCATGAAATCAACAATCCGATTCTTACACCTATGAAGGCAAGGACCAAACGGAAGCAAGCTCCCGCACGCCAAAAGAGGCACGGTCCCAGGCGGTATGACAGGTTTCGTCTGATCGACGGAAACCATGACTTTAAAAAAGCCGTCCCGGACGGAGCCGTGGAATATGCCGTGTGCCTGCGGAAAGGGGGAACGCTGGCCTACTTCAACTACGACCTCGCCAAGGAAATGGGGTTGATCGCGAAAGACCACCCTTCAAAGATGAACCGACAACTTTCCAATACGGTCCTCGAGACGTTCGGCATTCAGATCATCAATGAATATGATGTGTTTCATCACACCCCCATTCCAAAGAAGACCATTAAACCGAATACGTACATGGCCACACGGTACCTGCAATTGCAGCACCCGGACAAAACCGGACACACCTCCGGAGATGGGCGAAGCATCTGGAACGGTCAGATTGCCTACCGGGGGACGACGTGGGACGTCACAAGCTGTGGGACGGGGGCCACGTGTCTCAGCCCGGCGACGGCCATCAAAAAGAAGTTTTTTAAGACCGGGGACCCCTCGGTCTCCTATGGATGTGGCTATTCAGATTTAGAGGAAGGGATGGCCGCAGCCCTAATGAGTGAAATTTTTTACAGGAATGGCATCGCGACGGAGAGAACCTTGGCGGTCATTGAGTACCCCAAAGGATTTTCCATAAATGTGCGAGCGGGCACGAACTTGCTGCGCCCGTCACATCTCTTTCGCTACCTCAAGCAGGAGAATCTTGAAGGACTGCGGAATGCAGTCGACTATTTCATCGATCGCCAAGTGGCGAACGGTCACTGGCCCAAACAGGGGTCTCGAAAGAAACGCTATGCCGACCTCCCGGAATACATGGCCGGGCAGTTGGCCCAGGCCACGGCCCGGTTCGAATCCGACTACCTTTTTGTCTGGATGGATTGGGACGGGGACAATATTTTGATGGATGGAGGTATTATCGACTATGGGTCGGTCAGGCAATTTGGTCTGTATCACCATGAGTACCGATACGACGACAGGGATCGGTGGTCCACGACCATTCCCGAACAAAAACAAAAAGCCAGATATCTCGTCCAAACATTCATTCAAATGAGTGATTATCTCCTAGGGGGGAAGAAAAAGCCGATTCACACGTTTTCGCGACATAAACTGTTGAAGCTGTTCGATCAGGAATTCGAGCAACACCTGTACCGTCATCTGCTCTATAAAATCGGGTTTACCGAAACCCAACGAGAATACCTGCTCGAAGAACAACAGCACCTGATTAAACAATTTAAGGGGGTGTTTAGTTACTTCGAAAAAGCAAAATCGCAACGAGGCCCGCACAAGGTCCTGGACGGCCGAACCTGGGATGCGATTTATTGTATGAGAGATATCTTGCGGGAACTACCCCTTCATCTGTTTGAAAAGGACACGGTCATGTCCCCCGAAGAATTTATGGGAACGATCGCATCGTCCTATGCCGCCAAACGGGACCGAACATTAACGGATGCGAAAACCCGAAAAATCCGGGAATTTCAAAACCGGTATCGGCACCTCGTGCACCTGACGGCCAAACGATACAAAAAATCTGAAAAAACGATGTTACTCGAACTCGGAATGAGATCAGCCATCATTAACCAATATGACCGAGTCACCGGCAATTCCATTCTTGAGGTCACGACAAAAGTCCTGAGGGAACGAAAGAAACTATCCTTTGACGACATGCAGAAGGTGATCCAGGACTTTATTCATTATCAAAAAATGCAGCCCAATCCCAAAAAGAAGAACGACCTGCCTAACCTGAATTCAGTAGAAGAACGAAGATCCCAACGGGTGATGAACAAGATTATCGGGTTGGTCCGAGAGCATCGAGAAAGCCTGTAGGGCTTCCCATTTTGGGAGAAGAGTCTTTCAAATTAAGATCACGAAATCTTTTTCTGAGCTTATAGACTAAAGTTCATCATGATTTTATGGAAATTTTTTCACGCCCGCTCTCTTCGCAGCTGACTGCAAATCTCTATCGAGGGTAGCCAAAGGTAGGCCTAACCGTAAGGCAAGTTCGAGATAGGAGGCATCGTAAGCGGAAAGCCTGTATCGCCTGGCCAGTTGAAGAGTATCAGACAGTGCTTGCGTAAAGGTGGCTGAGTCCACTTCAATATCGACATCGTCAAGCATCTCAAGAAATGCGGCACTCCGTGCTTCCGGCACCAAATCTTTGGCTTCGGCTCTGGCAATGACATTGGCAACCTCAAGGCCCCATGTCACCGGGACAAAGGCGCTGTCATACTTCAGTGCATCGAGCACCTTGGCGGCGTATGTTAATTCGAGTGGCCGGCCATTACCAAAAAACCAACGCATGGTCACAGAGTTATCAAGGACGAAACTCACGCACGTCCCTCTTCGGTGAGTTGCTTAATATTGACCCCCTGTACAGGATCAGACAACATGAATGCCTTGAGCTTTTCTGCTGCCGCAACTTTGTCTCTGGTCTTCACACCTGCGCTAGGCACAAGATCCGCAACGGCCTCTCCGCGATTGGTAATCGTAAAGCTTTTGCCGGTCTTAACTTGCCGCAGTAATTCTGGAAGTTTCGTTTTTGCTTCATAGGACCCAATTTCAATTTTCATCATTTCCTCCTGGCGCGGATATCACATATAGACTAGTATATAGACTAGTCTACAATAAAACAAGACGAGAGAGTGATCATGTTCGCTCCGATATTGCGGCCCTGGTCAGGGATCGTTCTTTCCAAGGTGAAATGGGAGTAAAAGATGACAAGGAGCAAAATGATGCGTAAGACACCGGTGATTGAGGCCAACATACGCGAGGCCTGTTCATCCTTAAATAACTGGTCATTCCTGCTGGTTGGAGCCTGCCCCTGCAGGGTTTTGGCAGGGGGCAGGAATCCATCTGGCATTATCCTTAGGACAAAATTTTTGACTAGTCCCCTGCGGGAATTTCTGGGTTGGGGTGTGGGAATTTGAGGGTGAAGGTGCTCCCACGGTCAGGGTCGCTTTGCAAGAGAACCTCACCCCCATGGGCGATCATGATTTTCTTCACGAGGCTGAGTCCAAGACCATATCCCCCGGTGTTCCGGTTTCGTGAAGGATCGAGGCGATAAAAGGGCTCAAAAATCCGGGCCTGTTCATGGGGGGGAATTCCCAAGCCATGATCTTGAACGGAGAGGAGGACCGCATCCTCGGTGACTTCGATGTGAATGGTGACCGGGCCGAATTCAGGCCGGGAATATTTGACTGCGTTGTCGATGACATTTCGTAGGGCGATCTGAACTCGATGACGATCTAAGGGGAGGTGGACGCTTTGTGGTGCACCTTCCAAACGAACACCGGGGCCAACCGAGGCATAGGACTCAGCCATGTCTTTAACCAGGGAAACAAGGTCTGTGGGAGTGAAGGTGAGACCGCCCGCCTCACTGGTGAGCCGCTCAGATTCAAGCAATTCAGTGACCATGGCTTCCAACTCTCGAATTTCCTGTTGAAGCTGGGCTTTGGCTGACTCGTCCTGAACCATTTCAATAACCAATTTCATCCTGGTCAGGGGTGAACGCAGTTCATGGCTGACGTCCAGTAAGAGACGGTCACGGGCGCGGAGCATGTCGCGCACCTGCTGAGCCATCTCATTAAATGATGTGGTTAATCGGCCCAGTTCATCCGTCGACCGGACAGGAACCTGGTGGTCGAGGTGCCCCCTGGCAATCTCACCCACGCCTTCGGTTAACCAATGTAGGGGTCGAAATAACCGATGCACGGCGACATAACTGGCGCCCAGAATCAATCCAACGACTCCAATCAGCCCAAAAAAGCTCCAGGCTGGAAGTTCCCCAAAAGGGCGATGAAGAAAAAATAGCGCATACTGGGTGCCATCGTGCTGGATGAGGACAAAGGGGTGCCGTCGATACCGCCCGACCTGGGTGGTTGAAGTAGAAAAGGCTTCTTCAACCCTGAGGGCCGACACGGAGGGAAGCGACGAGTCGGTCGACCAGGCCCCGACGGGACCTTGCACGCGAAACTGGATGCCCAACTCGTTGGCTAACGCTCGTGCCCGTTGTTCATCGGGGGGGGTCCCGATTTCCTGTACCAATTGCACGGAATATTTGGATAAATTTTTAAAGAGATCCGATTTGAAACTCTGATTGCGATCAACACCAAGGAAAAAAAATCCTCGGATGACGAGAAAAAGGGCCACAGCCGTCCCAAGGAAAATAAGAAACAGCTTGACGAAAATGGAACGTTGGCGAAGATGATTAATGGTCTGGAAGAACCGAGCCACGCGGGTGCTCCTCATCCAAAGAACGCGGCGTCGGCAAGAATTGGTACCCGGCGCCCCAAATGGTTTTAATATAGCGAGGTCGCTTCGGGTCATCGTGCAGTTTGTGACGTAAACGACTGACGGCGACATCGATGGAACGGTTATACGCTTCCCAGTCGACCCCACGGATACGGTCCATTATTTCTTCTCGACTCAAGACGGCTTCAGGATTCTTGAGAAAGAGTGCCAAGATTTCAAATTCCATCGTGGTCAGATCCAGGGGCTGGTCCTTCAACCAGGCGGTGCGTGTGCGCAGGTCAACCGTCAACTCCCCAGCTTGCAACCGGGTGGGGAGAGAAGAAGGACCACTCTCCCCATCGACCCGCCGCAGCACCGTCTGAATTCGTGCCACAAGTTCCCGCGGTTCGAAGGGTTTGGCCAGATAATCATCCGCCCCAAGCTCAAGTCCCGCAATGCGGTCCGGAAGATCGCCCCGAGCCGTCAGCATGATGATCGGAACCGAGCTCTCTTGCCGAATTTCCCGACAGACGGCAAATCCATCTTTCTCCGGGAGCATCAGATCCAAGATGATCAACGAGGGGCGCTGTTGACGAAATAAGGTCAACCCTTGGTCAGGATGCTCGGCCGTCAAGACCGACATGCCAAAAGAACTGAGGTAGTTCTTCAGCAACGCATTGAGTTTATGATCGTCATCAATAATGAGGATCGTGGTGGACATGATGGGATAGGGTGACAAAAAGGACGGGGACGACTCAAGTCCTCCCCGTCCGGTATCAGGATTAGGTGTGAGATCCTCGATAATGCTCAAAGCGGTCCTTCCATTTCTCTAAGAATTGCGCCGCTTGAGATTTTTGTTCGGGCGTCAAGGTTGCGTGAAAATCGGCAATCTTGGCCGTCACCTTGGGGGTGAACTCCTCCACGATGGATTGATGCCGTTTCACGATACCTTGGACCCGGCTCTGGTCAAGCGTGTCACTGGAGACCAGGTCGAGAACCTCATCAAACGTTTGGCCCCTGGCCTGAGACATGGCCTGCTTGGCCTCCTGAATGGAGACCTGAACAGCTTGAAGTTTGCCTTTCTGTGTCTCAGTTAAATCGAGCTTCTCAGAAATACGGTCAATCTTTCGCTGACCCCCGTCATGGGAGCCGCACCACCCCGAATGGCCTTTCGAGGCCCCAACGGCGAACGCCGTCCCAAGGATGACCACCCCGACCGTGCTCAGAATAAGAATGCGTTTCTTCATGAGATCCCTCCTTCGTGTGAGAATGAAACTATCATGGTGACCTTTCATCACACACGCTATCATGCAGCCAAGAAGAGATCTTCTCACAATCGTAAAACTTTGTAACGAAATGTAACGAAGCAGGGAAGGGCGGTTGCGGGTAAAGGCTGCAGGGCAGTCCGATATAGTTTCAATCCTCAAACAGTATAAAAGGTCGGGATCTTAGATTTCTGGTCAACCCGAGCAGGAGATTCACTACTTTACTTTCAGTCATCAATTAAAGATTTACTACTTTTCCCCCTCATTTCGGATTTTCGAACATAAATTTAATGTTTGGTTTCCTAATAATCCTATTAAAAGGAAGCAAATTCTTTCAAGGACAGGGAACCAAAAAATGGGTCATATGCTTAAATCCTTCCTCATGAACAAAAGGGAGGTTGGGACTATTAATTTCCTGCATTTTATCCATATTATTAAATGTTCCATCACTATTAAGTCTGTGACTTTCATAAATTCTAGGATAAAAAAGTGCCATTATTAGTTCCACGAACTGTTTCGGAGTAGGTAAGCCTCTGACCAAAAATCTCGAATTTGGAAATCCACTAATATGCAAATGACAATCCCCATGAAGCACGCCCTGTCCTGAAGAAGGTTGAAAATCAATTCGTATCCATGGAAGTAAAGCCCCCAAATCTTTTTCTTCAGATTGGGTGGGTTCTTCTAAATCATCAACGGAAAGTCCTAAAGAGTCTGGAGAGCCTACGTAGGCTAAACTAGCCTCTTTAACCTTGTCTCCACTTGGGGAAAACTCATAGTACATTTGAATTAGAGCACCATCTTCTCCAATCTGGAATGTGTATTGTCCCCCAAGGACTAGATCATTGAAATCCTTTTCTGTTAAAGGAATGCCAAGCCTGAAGGGATTGTATCCTTTCCAGGTTATGATTGAATCCTTTCGGGTATACCTGGGGTTTACCAGCCAGTCTTGCCAATCGCAATATATAGAAACCATCATTCCAATTGCGTCATTAACTCTCATCTGGAATTTCTCTTAGTGCTTCTTTTAATTGTTTAATTTGTTCTGGGTCCAAAAATCCAAGCGCTTCTCTGTCAACTTCAGTTAGAGCTCTGAGGGAATCTTTTGCCCTCTTTAGTTCCTTCCTTCGCCTAGTTGTTTCTGAAGCATCAAGGCGGCGAAGCCCACTAATATTGGGGAATACAAATTTAAAGAAGGGAATATCATTCAAAATTCTTTCAACTTCGTTCCTGACTTCCTTCATCTGTCTTCCAGAACCCGTAATTCTTACCCATCCCTTTGATCTAGATATTGAGGAAAAAGCTTTATTACGATTTTCAATTTCTTCAGCGTATCCGTAAAGTGCATCAAAATTAATTATATAAACATTGGGTGCTTCATTTCCCTTTGCCCTAAATATTGTTGAAAGAGTTACCATATCTGTTTCACCAAACTCCCAAGCCAAACCACCAATGCCAGGAATTATGGAATCCACACCAAGGCCTAATAGTTTGGCTTGGAGCTTCATTAAATTATCCTTGGGATTGTCAAATCCTATAACTACAATTTGTTCTGGGCAAACCTCTTCAACTTCAATGTCATTTTTTATTTCTTTAGCTACCCAATTTAATTCTTCTTCCCGATCTTCAAAGTCTTTGACCTCAAGTATTTTTTGGTCCCCTGAATAAATTTCTGTGAGCCTGTTGGGGCTATTTTCAGAGGGGCGAAAGATTTCTGTTTCCTCTCCTTCAATTAGATTTCCTTTCCTCACCTCATATCCAATGGATTTCCAAGATTGTTTATCCACAAGCATTTGGACGCATCCCTTAGGTGCGTGGATGCCCAACCCAATCCCATGAGCAAGCATTAATACCTCTTTTGAGCATCTATAGGACCTGTGGAGGACGAAGTCTTTTTCAATTCCTCCGGGGTAATCCTCTCCTTCAAGAGAAATTAGAGGAATCCCATTCTCTGAAACTCCAAATAGATCTTTTGGATTAGGAACTTCTAATGCCGCTAGACTTTGCAATTCATCATAGGCCCAGCAAATAGATTTTGGTTCTTTTGTTAGTTTGTATAGAAGCCGGAAATACTCTTTTGGAAAATCTTGAGCTTCGTCTATTAAGACATGATCATATAAAGGCTTAATGGCGAAATCTAAGGCATGATTGCAACAGGCCCTAAAAGGAAAATTAGGGTCTCTCCCTTTTGCATTGCGAAGGATCATTGGGATTTCTCCACTTCGTTTGCAGACATCAAAATAAACCCCTGGTCGAGATTTGCCACCCCAAGCATGACGAATGTGAAGTTTTTCCCAGTTTGGATCCTCATCACTATGAGTCCGGTAGAAACGAGAGATAAGAGATTTTGTTTGGTTGTATAAACTTTGGGTGTTAAAGGTAAAGAGAATTTTTTTCTCTGGATACCTTAAGTGGATATTTGCTGCTTTCATGGCTAAAACAACGGTTTTTCCGGTGCCTGCTAACCCTCGTATTCTTTGAGGACCTGGAGCAATTTGTATGGCTACCTTATGTTGTTCTTCGTCGAGTAAGGCGATGTCCTTTTCAAGGAAGCGAATAGCTTTTCCTTTTGTATTTCCTGAGGCTGGCAACCTATCAAGATTTTTATTAAGGGGATTAACACCCTGAAATACAGATTTTGCTAATGCCCATTCAGTTGAAGAAAGTTCAGACCCTTCCTTAAGAACGTCATTGGTTTTTAAATCTTTCCATATTACTTTCGCATAGGGAGGTAAGGAGTGGCCGAATTTTTGTTCAAATTCATTTTTGGATATCAAAGGTAAAGCTAAAGCACTAATAGGGTTTATTTTTCGTCTAAGGAGACGTTCACGCTCAAATTTGTGTTTGAGGCCGGTAGTGTAATCATCAAGATCCTGGATCGGCGAGTTAATAAGTGATCCACTTACCCCCCATTTTTCTTCATCAATTGACTCAATCTCATCTAAATTCCAAGCTTCACACTTAATTGCAATTGGCTCAAATTGCCTTGCCATTAACGTTAAATCAGGAATAGAGTGAGCCCAGGCAATAACAGGATGTTTGTAATAACAAATGCCATCCACCCCTCCAAGGGCTCTTTCAAAACTACGCCAAACACTTTTGCAGGCTTGATCATTTTCGAAAGTAGGAAGGGAGGCTAAAAATTGCATGATAATTTTTGGTTAATAATTCAATAGATTTCTAAAATTTTAGGCGAAAGTTTTTAGCTAAAGATTCCCAACTTTTGAAGGGGAGATTAGGCCAAGAGAAGACTAACAACATGAGAAAATTATGTCGAGGGTAGAACAAAAAGGAAAAAACAACATATTTTATTTTTTAATTTAATACAGGTTTGAGGGGTTAAGGAAGGGGACTAATTTTTGTTGCCTCATTATTCCCTTTCATTCCCCACAATAGAAGAGGGTGCCTTACAGAATGAAAGCTCCTGAACAGGAGCCTGATTCTTGTTACGTTTTTATTCAACGATAAATAGATCTGTCCAACTGGAGTTGAAATAGGCGGGGTATTAGGTTTCACGCGGTCTATCAGGCTCAAGCACCACGAGGACTCCTCGCATGATTGGATGATAGAGACAGTGGTAGGCATACGAGCCTGGGGCTAAATTTTGTACCGTGAATGTGCCGCTGGGGCCTATTGGTCCGGAATCAAATGCACAGTGCTTGCCGGTGGTACATCCATCATGCGTAATGGAATGGAGAGCCCTCGTTGCATTTTTCCAGGAAATCGGGGTGCCGGTTCCAATTTGGGCTAGTTCCGGGGAATAATACGGGGAGAATGTACTGATAGAAATCCACAGGGCCGATGGAGCGGCTGTGGCTAAAGAACCTATTGCCACCATAGTTATCATCAGGAGGGTGATTCCACCCCTTTTCAGTGCCTCATACATCACAGATACTTTCCGAATCATTCTTCCTTTGGTCTCCTTTTGGTCAATTCCGTCTTCGGTGGTTATCCGCTCACCAGCTATTGGTGAACGGGATACGTCCCCTTATTAACGACCACGCCATTTTATGGTGGGCCTTACCCTTTCATTGGGGATCATCGAGAGCGAGATCGCCTTCCTAACCTTTATTTGCAGAAAAGCGATCTCGCATGTTGGCCGTGTGCATTACATTAAATGCCAGTCTTCAAAGTCTGAACTGGCCGCATTTTCCTTTCTCACCTTGACTTGATCGTTGTCTGCGGTGGGCGATGTCGAAACCGCGTACGAAAACTCATCCTCCCAGTCGATGATTGGGGTCCCTGGAGCGACCGGAACATATTGGTGACTCCTGGAGACATCCGTCGGTTCGCTAGATGTCGAATGAGTATAGGTCTCGTGGGCAAACTCATCTTCCCAATCGACGATTGCCTGTGGACTGGGGCCATAATGCAACGGAAGCGGTTCGGCCAGCCCAGGGGTGGTCATCCCTAGGACGAACAACGCGGCGACACATCCTTTGGTCATTAATGACATGGTTCTCATGGCTTCCTCCCTTCATCTCAACGATGGAGATTTTTTTTTGGATGACTGTTTCACCTTGGCAATCCGTCTCGACTGAATTGCTCTTGGTGTGTTGACTACTCCTTTGACTAATGCAGGGGAAATGCCAACCCATAACATTTCATAACATATTGTTTTATTGAGTTTTTATTGAATAAACCTGTTCTCATAAATAAATGAAATATCGTGGTTTTATGAAATTTCATTGTACAACCATGAAAATTCATGTATGGTCTGAGGAATGAATCTCCCGAGCCAAGCCTCACCAAACGACTCCCCGGCGGACACCACCTTAGATGCCCTCCAATCCTTGGCATTGGATATTGCTCAACAACGATCCCTCAAGGAGTTGTTGTGGCTCATTGTTCGCCGGCTGGCGGATCGTCCGACTGTCATCCTGGCGCGCATTTGGCTCATGCGTCCCGGTGATCTCTGCGCCACCTGCCGTTTCCGTGACACCTGTCCTGATCAGACGCAGTGCCTGCATTTAGTGGCGAGTGCGGGGCAGTCCAGTCGCGACGCAGGCACCGAATGGTCGAACATCGATGGGTACTTCGCGCGCTTTCCCCTGGGGATCGGGAAGGTGGGGCATATCGGCAAAACCGGCGAAGCGGTTGTCATCAATGAGTTGGACCACAACCTTGAGTGGATTGCCCACCCCGAGTGGGCCAGGCACGAAGGCATTCGAGGTTTCCTCGGGGAACCGATCATGTATCAAGGAGAAATCTTGGGTACGTTGGCCGTGTTCGATCGGGAACCGGTCACCCAAGCTGCCGCACGCTGGTTCCGCATGATTGCCGATCATGTCGCCGTCGCCATCGCGAATACGCGGGCCTTTGAAGAAATCGAACAGCTGAAGGCTCAGCTGGAATTGGAAAACACCTTCTTGAAGGAGGAAGTCTTAGAGGCGCAAAACTTTGGAGAGATCGTGGGACAGAGTCCCGCGATTGCCAACCTGGTTGACCAAATCGAATTGGTCGCGCCGACGGATGCCACGGTGCTGATCACCGGCGAGTCGGGCACGGGCAAGGAACTCGTGGCCCGAGAAATTCACGATCGGAGTCGCCGGAAGGACCATGCCCTCGTGCGCGTCAATTGTGCCTCGATTCCCAAGGATCTGTACGAAAGTGAATTCTTCGGCCATGTCAAAGGCGCCTTTACCGGGGCCGTCAAGGATCGCGCGGGACGGTTTCAAGCCGCGGATGGGGGTACCTTGTTCCTGGATGAAGTCGGCGAGATGCCGCTCGAGATGCAAGGGAAACTCCTGCGAGTGTTACAGGAGGGCGAGTATGAACGGGTGGGCGAGGAAACGACTCGCCAGGTGAATGTCCGTGTGATTGCCGCGACCAATCGTAAGTTGGCCCAGGAGGTGGAAGCCCGACACTTTCGGCAAGACCTGTATTATCGCTTGAATGTGTTTCCGATTGAAGTTCCCCCGCTCCGCCATCGCAAAGAAGACATTCCCCTATTAGCCTCAAGTTTCATGGCGCAGGCCCGGAAAAAGTTACACAGCCCCGGGCGCGAGTTGCGGCAGTCGGACGTCCTCAAATTACAGGCATACCATTGGCCGGGCAATGTGCGGGAACTCCAAAACGTGATCGAACGCGCGGTGATTGCCTCTCGTTCAGGCGCCGTCTCCTTCGATCTCCCCGTACCGTACACCAAAGGGATGGCCCCACACCCTGCCAAGCAACCCGTTCACGATGCCCTCCCTGAGATCCTCACCGAAGAAGAGCTGCGCGAACGGGAGCGCGCCAACATCGAAGCCGCACTCACGCGAACGGATTGGAAAATTTACGGTCCCGGAGGGGCAGCCGAACTCCTCGGTCTCAACCCGACCACCCTCCGCTCTCGCATCAAAAAAATGCAGATCAAGAAGTGGTCCTGAAAGGGACACAGGAGGTTGGCCTGGAATAGAAAAGAATAGGAATAGAAATCTTTTGTTGAATCATCTTATTCATTAAGCCCATTCCGGCTTCATCACCATCAATCCTACGATGATCCAGACGGATGTGAATCCGGCTACGCCAAGCCAGAACCAGATACGGGATAGACGACGGTAATCCGTGGGAAGCTCAGTCCCTGTTTGATTGGCATCCCTCGCCATGTGATAACATCGAATCTGGATGTAGACTGCCGGTAGCCAACACGCGCCGGTGAGAAGAAAGAACCCTACCGCCAGCACCAACCAGGCGTCCGTCATGGAATAGCCGCCATCCAGTATCATCAGCAAGCCCGTCACCACTTGCAACACCACGGCGGGCGCTGTGAAGAACCAATCGACCAACACGACGGTCTTGGACGTGAAGGCGATCGATTTGATGTCTCCGGTGCGGTCGGCCCATAACTTGAAAAACGCACTGCCAAAGCCGGTACCCAATAACACGGCAGCCCCGATCACATGGAAGGTCTTGATCCACAGGTAGGGATTGGTGATGGAGGCCATCTCAATCATGGTCGCCTCGCCAGCGCCCACAGGAGCAGTGTGGCGCAGAACAACGGAAGATTTTTCAGGAGCGGACCGAACGGATGAAGCCACCATTCCGGCATTCCCAGCGTGAGGATCGCGGAGAATCCTAGGATGAGGATCATTTGCAATGCGAGTACGAGGCGTAATGGTCGACAGAAGAACATCGCGGTGCCCAGGACAATGTCCAACAGTGATGCGGTGACTAACGTCACACCGGTCCAGGCCTCAGGAATACCTACACGCAGTAACCAGCCTTCGCTCGTTTGGTGTGGGAACCCGAAGAGGGTGACCAGACCGGACCCAATCCAGACGGCGGCGATGCTGACCAGCAGCAACGGCCGAAGCACATCAAGGCACGCGGCCATGAATTCCGGCCGACCTGAACCACCTGCAGGCAGTGCATGAGACAACGATCGTGGTGTAATGCCGCTTCCTTCTACAAAAGATGATGAATCTTCCGTATTCCCTCGGCATAACATGGACACGGTATCCGTATTCACGAAGTCCGAACGGAGGATATCACCGATGCGTGCCATCAGTCGGATGATTCCCATCGGCACGAAGACCGTGTAGCCGCGCGACAACCCCAACCAGCCGCGAATGCCTTCCATAAATTGCCGAAACGTCACCGGTTCAGGTCCCACGACGGGAAGCGTGACACGGCTGACGGCATCGGATTCGACTAATCGGATGATCCCGGCGGCCACATCATCCACATGAATGGGTTGTATCGATTGGTCGCCGCGGCCGGGGAGGAACAACACCGGCAAGGTCGCCAAGGCCGAAAAGAATGCGAAGCTGCGTCCCCCCGGCCCATAAATAAGCGACGGTTGGAGAATTACCCACTCCAGGGACAAGGTCTTCAAGGCCTCGTCGGCCTCCCGTTTGGTCTTGTGGTAGGTCGTTGCCGCCTGGGCATCTGCTCCGAGGGCGGAGATCTGGATGACTCTTCGTACGCCCGCCCGTTCTGCGGCGTTGAACAGATCAGTCGGTCCACGACGGTGCACGGCTTCGAACGTGCTTTTTCCGTGCTCCTGAATGATTCCCACGGCATTGATCACCACTGACACGTCCTTTAGTAGCGTATCGAGTCTTTCGTTTGAATAAGGGGAGGAAAAGTCGTACTCCACGACCTTGCAGGTCGGAAACTGACGTTGCAGATTCGCCTCGTTCCTCCCACAGCAGAGCACCTCATAGTCGGCACGAAGCAGGGCCGAGACCACATGGGACCCGACAAACCCACCTGCACCGGTGACCAGAACGGTTCTCGTCGAGCTTCTATTCTCCGGCATTAAGACCCACTCAAGTCATCATCATTCAGCGTTAGTCATTGGTACATTTCCGATCAATTGAAATCATCGGTTCGGCCATCTCTCACATCCGCATTAAAACATCGTATTATTGTGGGCTGCTGTCTCCGGAATGATTTGGAGCACATCCCAATGTTCCACGATTTTCCCATTGTCATCAAACCGGAAGATATCGATGCTGGCATAATCTTCATCTCCGGGCCATTCTTGATAGCAATGTAAGACCACATAATTTCCTTCTGCCAAGGCCCGCTTCACATGGACTCGTTTGTCCGGGTACTCTTTCGCGCTTTTCTCAAAAAAGGCGATGAAGGCCTCCTTCCCATCCCCCACCATCGGGTTATGTTGGACATAGACATTACCCACAAACCGCTCTATGGCCGCCGCGGGTTGCCCCTCATTAAACATTAGCTCATAGAAGGCTTGTGCGTTTTTCTTGTTCCGTTCCAATTGATCACTCATGCCGCCTTTCTCCTCTTTCCTGCTATTGGGTTTCTGAGGGATAGTTAAGAGAATTGTATACAGCCAGTTTCATGATTGCCATTCGACCGAGAATCGAATCCCACACCTGATAGGGTTTTTGAATACCTGAATGAGGGCTCGAAATTTGTCGACGCATTCTGTCCTTTTTCTGACAAGAAAGTTTCCCTTGTCTGGGGGATAGGCAATAGATGAGAATCTACTCGTGAACCCGGAATATTTGACTGACATCATTGTTCTATTAGCTGCAGCGGTGATTGCGGTCCCGTTGTTCCAATCCTTAGGCCTTGGAACAATCCCAGGGTTTTTGGTTGCAGGGATTGTCTTGGGACCCTCGGGGCTGGGATTTATCGAAAATTCTGATGAGATCGGGCATCTTGCTGAGTTGGGTGTGGTTCTCCTGTTGTTTGTGATTGGGATCGAAATGAATCCCTCTCGTCTTTGGAAGATGAAGGGGTTGGTGTTAGGGCTGGGCTCGCTTCAGGTTCTTCTGACTGCAGGGTTGATCACGGTCATTGCTCATGAAGCTCTTTACTACTCGTGGAAAATTTCGTTGTTAATCGGATCGGCATTAGCCCTGTCCTCCACCGCGTTTGTGCTTCAACTGTTAACGGAGAGGAAGATGCTGTCTTCAGACTATGGAAGGCCGGCGGTGGCTATCTTATTGTTACAGGATCTGGCGGTGGTTCCCCTTCTGGCTTTGGTGTCTCTGATGGCCGCGCCCGAGCTAACCGTCGCCAAAGATGTGTTGTTTGCCTTCGCTGAGGCCCTTCTCATCCTCATTCTCATTATTACCACCGCCCGATATGTATTGAATCCCACCCTGAATAAATTGGTCAGGTTTAGTTCTCCGGAAATCTTTACGGCCTCGGCGTTACTGCTGGTCCTGGGTTCAGCGAAGGTCATGGAGAGCATTGGCCTCTCCATGGCGATGGGGGCGTTTACCGCTGGGCTTTTGATTGCCGATTCCTCCTACCGGCATCAGATTATTGCCGAGATTCAGCCCTTTCGGGGATTGTTGTTGGGGCTGTTTTTCATTTCCATGGGCATGTCCTTAAATCTCACGCTCTTTTTTGCGAACCCTCTTGTCCTGTTCGGTATTGTGGTTGCCTTGCTTGCCGGGAAGTTTCTTACTCTTTGGCCTTTGTCACGTGTATTTGGCCTCCCGAACAAGACATCGATTTCCATCGCCTTGCTCCTGGCTCAAAGTGGTGAATTCGCTATGGTGCTCTTCGCCTTGGCCAAAGGCACGGGGCTATTGGATGAAATGTTATTTCAACATCTTCTCATTATTGTGCTCTTGAGTATGCTGGCTACTCCAGCGTTAGAGAAAGCTGCCTACCGGATATTTTCCACTCTTCATAAAGGGAGCCCGACCGTTCCTGAGTTTACGATTGCGAGGACCGGGGAAGATGCCAAGCCGCTCCTTCTTATCGGTTTCGGACGGATGGGCCGCAAGGTCGGCACGGTTATGGAGTTTATGAAGGTGCCGTATGTCGCCATCGATAGTAATGCCGCTCTGGTAGATCGCGAACGGGCCGAAGGGAAGCCGGTGTATTTTGGGGATCTCACCCGTGCCGAGGTTTTCCGAGCGGCCGGGGCTGGCGACGCCCCCCTTGTAATCGTGGCCATCGATGATCGCGAGACCACAGAGCGAGTCGTGTCCACTCTTCATGCGGCCTATCCCGCGACTCCTATTTTCGTGCGCGGGCATGACATGATGAGGTGCCAGGCTCTGAAAGCCCTTGGTGCCCGCTTCACGGTTTCAGAAACCCTGGAGGCTAGCGTCGAACTTGCGCGCGAGGCCTTGCTTCATATGGGCAGGGAAGCCCCCGATGTGGAAGTGGCGCTGGATGATCTCCGGAAAGACTATTATGAACGAACCAACCAGGTGAGGGTGGAGCATAAACCTGGCCCCAATATTCCATAGGCTTAGGGACCAAATCTTTGGTCGACTCATTATGCCCTTTTATTCGCTTCAATAGGAGGGGGTTCCTGCCAGTACGGAATGCAAAGAAAATGGGCCTGAGTCTTGGTTCATTTGTCTAGAATTCTGGAATCACTCTATCGGAAGGGCAATCAGGACTCAGGTGAGGAAAGGGAGACACCCATGATCCGGATCAAGACACTGGACCATGTAGTCTTGCGCGCCCAAGACCCCCAGAGGATCGTTGATTTTTATCGTCAGGTTTATTGATTTATTTCCATGGTTGTGTTCTAAGGTAACGGCGACGATCCAGAAGCCGTGAAGACAACACGGTGACAAGCATGTGATGGATGCCTCTTGGGGGTGGAAAGAGCCTCCAAGTTTTTTTATGCCCATTTCCCCAAGCATTGGGGAATGGCCAGGCCGAGCATCGGGTGAAACCGTTTTACACCATGTAATGCAAGAATAAGGAGAACCGCTATGGACTCGGGGTAGCCAGGCCCCCAATCCACAGCTACTTTCCCCGTGCTCGTCAAAAGGCAGGAATAGGCCTTCTTGGATCCCTGTGGTCTGAGAAGGCTTTTTTTTATTCAGTGAGCCCAATCGTCAGGGCCAAAGATCTCACCCGCCGCAAACGGCCCGTTTCTCGCCAAGCCTTGTCACCGTTTCACGATACACCGTGGGGTAACCAACTTCGTTTTCTCCGGCACGTGCTGTTTTTCCTCCTCGTCTGTTGGCCTTCTACCGGATTACCGGAAGAAGTCAAAATGGACGCAAGCGTGATCGAAGAAGATTTGGCCTTTCTCCGGGAAGAGGAAATTGTCGTGACCGCGATGCGGCATGAGCAGCCGATCTCGGAAGCCCCATCCAATATGTACGTGATTACCGAAGAAGACATTCGGCTTTCCGGAGCCATAGATTTGCCGACCTTATTTCGCCGGGTGCCCGGCATGGAAGTGATGCAAATGACCGGAGCTGATTTCAACGTGAGCATGCGCGGAGATAATCAAACTTCTGCTAATAAAGTCCTGGTCTTAGTCGATGGGCGATCGATTTATGTTGATGCGCAAGGCGTGGTGAATTGGAAAGGCCTACCCGTCACCCTTCCTGAGATTAAGCGAATTGAGATATTAAAGGGACCCGCTTCCGCGGTCCATGGTTTTAATGCATTTGATGGCGTGATTCACATCATCACGAAAAAGCCTGAAGAGATGAAAGGAGTACGGGCTCAAACCGGAATGGGGGAATTTGATACCGTCTCCAGTACGGTGAGTTACGGGGGCGAATTGGGACCCCTAGGGTTCATCGTGGCCGGGGGCTACGATCAAACCAGCGAATGGGAGGACCGGGATGATTTGGCGCAGCGTTCTTACACATTGAATATTCAGTCCCAGTATGAAA
This sequence comes from Nitrospirales bacterium, assembly GCA_965223275.1. Classification (GTDB taxonomy): domain Bacteria; phylum Nitrospirota; class Nitrospiria; order Nitrospirales; family UBA8639; genus Nitrospira_E. The sequence continues at coordinate 1,998,657 of OZ244992.1, read as the reverse complement.
TGGGTCATGAGATGGTAGGGTTTCTCCGGGGAGGAATTGTGGATGTCGACCGGTATGATGGGCCGGTGACCGAAACCGTGGCTTCGAAACAAGACTTTACGGATGGGTATGTCCATGCCGGGGTTCAGCATGCAGATTTTTCTGTTCAAGCCTTTTGGCGAAGAATCCATAATAATCTCAAGCTCAAACCCTTTCCGAGCCTTCAGCCATTTTTGTCCCTCACGGATTCCAAGGGGAGTAATAAAAACGAAGCCGATTTAAATACCTACGACATTGAAGCTCAGCATACGGTACAGATCTTCTCATCCCATCGTGTTGTGTATGGGGTGAACTATCGGTACAACACGATTTCCAGTAATTTCCTGGATCAATACCGCACGGAAAATCGATTAGGCCTCTTTATCCAGGACGAATGGAAGGTCACTCCGGCCTTTATCGCTGACTTCAGCTTCCGGTTGGATCTTAATACCTTTATTAATCCGACCTATAGCCCTCGTGTCGCCCTTCTCTACCGGCCCTGGTCTGACCATACGTTTCGAGTAACCGGGGGGTTGGCTTACCGGCCTCCAACCCTTACTGAAACGTATACCGATCTTACCACCGTCACCACGCTGCCCCTTCCCATCCCGCCTATTCGCGTGAGCGTGAAAGGGGTGGATTCCCTCTCACCGGAACAAATTTACTCGTTTGAACTGGGTTATCAGGGGTGGTTTTGGAACCATCGTGTACGATTTCGAATCGACGGATTTTACAATCACATTTCCGATCTCATCCGGCCGGCCGGAGCGGTGGGCAATGTGGCGGTGTTTGAAAACGGCGGAGAAGCGGATATCTATGGTGGGGAAGCCGGTATTGAAATCTTGGTCACGCCTTGGTTGTCTGGATTTGTTAATTATGCTTATCAAGATTTTGGGCAAACCTTTGTCGGGACTGATCGTCGATCAGGCCCTCATTCGAAGATTAATGGAGGATTACGAGGACTGTGGGATAATGGTCTGAATGCGGAAATTGTCGTGCATTACGTCGGGTCGACCAACTTTCCTGTTGCGTCGTCGTTTAGTTCTTTTGAACCGTTTGGTGTCGTGGCTCCTGATTCACACGTGGACAGTTATACACTGTTGAATCTCCGTGCTGGCTATAGCTTCTGGAACGACCAAGCCGAAACGGCGATTTCCGTGTTCAACGCCCTGAACGACCGCCACCAGGAACATCCCTTGGGGGAAACGATCAAGTCTCGCGTGCTCGGTTGGCTCACGCTCAAGTTTCACTAAGCTCAGTTCCGTTTTTGCCTAAGGTGAATGATGGAACGAGTCTGCTTCAATTCTCTATTGGTCTTACTATAGATGCGGCCCGATCCAGGTAAAAACAAGGACATGACAAACCTGAATTCAGTCGAGGCTATATGTACAGAGATATTCCATCTCCAAAACCTTCTGTTCTTGAGGGAGGAAAAAGAGTATCACTGCCACTCATGTTGCCCTTAATAACTCAATATTGAACTTGAGGAATGATCATAGGCCTATGGACTATCAAGCCTTGTTTTCAGAATTGGCGAGCGAATTACCAATAATCGAGAACCGTGGCCGGGTGGCTTCCTACATCCCGGAATTGCGCGAGGTCGATCCCGATAAATTTGGCATTCACCTTACGACCATCGATAATCACAATTATGGGTTGGGGGATTCACAAGAGAAATTTTCCATTCAAAGTATCGCCAAAGTCTTGTCGCTCACGTTCGCGTTTGAATTAGAAGATGAGAAGTTGTGGGATCGTGTCGGAGTCGAACCCTCGGGAACCCCATTCAATTCCATGGTGCAATTGGAATACGAAAAAGGGATTCCTCGCAACCCGTTTATTAATGCCGGGGCCCTCGTGGTGTGCGACATTCTTGTCAGTCGCTTGAAAAACCCGAAACGGGAATTTCTTGAGTTTACACGAAAGATTTCGGGTCATTCGCACATCGATTATTGTGCGAGAGTGGCGGATTCAGAAAAAGCGACGGGGTACAGAAATGCGGCTCATATCAATCTGATGAAATCCTATGGCAACATTCACAACGATATTGAGTCGGTGTTGGACTTGTATTGTCACCTCTGCTCGCTTGAAATGACGTGCCAGGAATTAGCGCAGGGATTTCTGTATCTGGCTGCCAATGGGGTGAACCCCCTGACACAGGAACGAGTGGTGAGTGCGAGTAAAGCCAAGCGCATTAATGCCATCATGCAGCTCTGCGGCTTTTACGATGAAGCGGGAGAGTTTTCTTTCAAAGTGGGGTTGCCAGGGAAGAGTGGAGTGGGTGGTGGCATTCTCGCCATTTACCCTGGGCATTACACGATTGCCGTGTGGAGTCCCAAATTAAATGACAAAGGGAACTCGTATAAAGGCATGAGAGTGCTCGAGTTTTTCACGACTCGAACGAAATCCTCGATATTCTAACCTCGTAAGGCTTCCTTCTTTCTTTTCTTCCTTTGGTGGGACTGGCTACGTATAAACAGTCTGGTCGGATCACAGGGGAATCCATTCCTTGGGTGACAGCTTATATTCAAGACTCTAAAGGGACAACTAGGTTTTCTCTGGTTCTTGCGCGCGAGGGCTTTCCAGCAAAAAGTAGAGGATGTTATCGATGAAGGCCGGATCTTCGGTAATGCCTAAGTGATCGGAAAAGAGAAAGAGTACGTAGCTCCATCCGATGGGAGAAATCAGTCGCGTGCCTAAACTGCGAGCCCCTCGTTCATCCATGAGTGCGCTGCTCCGAAGCACTGTACCGTCCCCGGGTCCCAAGTGAATTTCCTCAAGGGTGCCATCCGAATTCACTTTGAGCGTTTGCATCGTCTCCACGGCATCTCCGGCGACCAACACCAGACGAACTGACATCGGGGGTTTGGCCGGAACATCCAACGCCTGAGTCACTTGTTTGGCACGTGCTAGCGCTTTCCGTTGATGATCAAGGGCAATTTGGCGCCGTTTCTTTGGGTCGATGATTTCCGGCAGGAGATATTCCAGGGTCTTAGCTTGGGCAGGGTCGGCCAATCCCCACCCAAGACGTTTCCACAGTTCGGGATCAAAAATATCCTCAACCGGTTGTCCATCGGTATCGAGAAGTGGTCGATTTCGACTTCGGGGGAGTAACTGATAGACGGAGGGAAGCGTCCCTAAGATGGCGCTGGAATAGTCGGGGAACAACACGGCCGGCTTGAGGCCGTGTACTAAATGTTGAATGGCTTCCGCGGACCCTGCGTTGGGCGGTCCGATCATGACGAGATGATCGATGTACTGAGCGCCAGCCCAGGTCAGCTTCGGCATACTCCCATCTTCGGGAAGTTCTGCGGCTCCATACCGCAGGTACCACCGGGCTACCAGACTTCCCATGGAATGGGCCACGACATCGAATTTGACTCCGTGCCGTTTCACCCCGAATCGTCGTTCGATTTCTTCCTCCACTTCGGCTTGCTTGTTTTTGATAAACCGGTCTAGGGCTTGTGCCGATTCGACGATATCTCGCCGCCAGTCATAGGCGAATTGAAAACAGGTGTAATGGCGATCGCCGTAGTCGATGACCTTTGCTTCTCCTAACTGTTCATCGCGGTAGCCTCCTACGCCGAGTGTGCGCAGGATGTTGTAGTACGCGTTCAGTTGGACAGGAAAGCCGAAAAAGTTCACCACGACCCGGTCGAGAGCGCCGTCAGAATATACGGTATCTTTAAGGGACTTTAAGGTCTGGCCTTGGGCCATGGGTAATGCCACCAAGCGGGCGCCGTCCGGAGAGTTGGGATCGGCCTGACCCAAGCCGAATGCCCCCCACGCCACCGTGTTCGTGCCTTTTTCGACTAAACGGGATCCCAGAATGCCGGGGATGACGATGACGGGGTTACGAAGGGGATCTTCCTGCTGAGCCAGTTCATTATAAAGGTGCCCTAAGTCTGGCGAAGTCTGGATGGAACTGCATCCAGACAACACCATCCCTAGCGTCAGAAGGAAAAGGAGGACGGTGTTTGGCACCGTTGTGATCTGCTTTCGTGTCCAGGACCTTTTTGGCCGTGACATTTTCCCTACTCCGAAGAATATGCCTTCACTCCTCATGTAGAAGTCTTTTTCCGAAACGTTTTGTTACGACTGGCTCCAATCAGCTTGGCTAATCTGAGCACACGGGTGGAACGTAGGTATACGCCATGGCTTTAAATCCGGTATGAGAGAATGGCCATGCCACGGGGTTTCGATTTTCCCCGACTACTTGGCTGCCGTCGCTATTATAAGCTGTCAGTCTGGAAGAGTGGCCATTCACGGGTGACCATAAGATGTGATCGTTATACGCCGTGCCACCTGAAAAGGCTTGATTGAAGAGTTTCTTCGGATGGGGTTTGACGGTCATGCTCATCGGATAAAAACCCGACATGGATGCGGTTCGTAGAGAATCCAACAAATAGCCGTTCTTAGAATCCATCGCCCGGTAGCGATACGACCGTCCTTTTCGATCTCTGAACAGCGCCCAGAGATCTCCATCGGCTCCAAACCCAAACCACACCGCAATGGTATCCAAATGGCTGAGAGGTTTCTGGGTGGGGGTGGTCCGCAGCGCTTTGCCTGTTCCATCGATCAATTGAACCACAAAGGTGCCATCACTCCCGTCCCATAACAGATAATAGTTTTGAAAGTCGCCGGTTCGGTAACAGCCGAGTGCGGGTGGAGAGGCCAAGGCCAGGCTTTTGGCTCGAAAGTGCGATCCCGGCGAGTCGAGGGTGTGGAGGGTGAGCACGGATCCATCATTCTGGTCGAGAGTCGCGAGTTGAGCCGGACCGGAAAATTGATCTTCCCAAAGAAGACGATCGCCCGCCGCACTTTGTGGAACGGCTGACGGGGAGGGACCCAGGAGTGGGAATTGGGAAATCTTTTTTCCTCGTTCATTCGTCGTCCAGTATTGACCAGCTGAGGTCGTGTATTGCCGCAACACCACTCGATCATTCACCAACGAAGGGGTTTTCTGAGCGGAGGGGTTGGCCGATGTCGGTACTTGTTCTTCATTTGAAACGGGAGTTTTTCCCAATTGTTGATATTTTGCTTGTAGACTTTGGCTCAGTAAATGTTCGGTCAAAGGAGAAGACTGTGCGTTTCTGGAGCTGAGGCCCGTAGTGGAACCGACAGCCATGACACCTTCTTGGGGAGGCAGGAGAAGAACGAGACGGTGCTCCTCTTGTCCCCGGGGGATGGAAAGGGCTACGGGTTCTTCCACGGGAACGGGATGCTGAACCGTTTGAGCCTGAAGGAATAGCGCTGCTGATTCGGTTTCGGGAAAAAGCTGCAGCGCGTCGTCTGATCCTTCAACCCGATACATCCCTGGTTCGACGATCACTTCTTCTCCCGTTAACCCCACAAAGTGCAGGGCATGTTCGATATGAACATGCGTGGGATGCTGGATGGGTTGGAGTCCGGCAAGAAATACCGTGGCAAAGAGAAGAAGCCCCAGGTATCTGGTGGTCATCGAGTGTTCACGTTCCTGTAGAAGGTGGAGGGGGGATGTGTGTGCAACGGTACTGCAGTGAGTGAAGACTGTCAAATGCTATTCAAGCGAGTGGGGGAAAGATGCGATTGGCCTAGGGCCCTTCGTTCTGAAATGAAAAAATGACGTTCCAGTCTTTTTTCATATCCACCACGGTCCAATGACGAGTGTTGGCTTCATCGAGTGCCTTGTCCTCCGGCGGTCCATTGCAACATTTGGTGATCGCCGTCAGAATTTCCGGACGCCGCGATGGGACGTCTCCCGATAAATTTGTGAATGGCCACGGGCTTTTCAGCTTTATCATTGATGAAGTCGATTTCCGGAAGGCGCACGATGACCTGCGTCCCCTTCCGCATTTCAAGCTTGGTTTTGATGCTTCTGCCTACCACCTGTTCGGGTGGTATCCCATAGACGGTCTCGACCCAAGGTCGCATAAATTCAATGCCGCCACCCGAAACGATAAACGTCTTAAATCCATTGGCCCTCAGGAAGTACAATAACTCCAACATGGGTTGGTAGACGATTTCTGTGTACGGCCGCTTAAACCGAGTGTGGCGTGCAGTGGCTACCCATTCCCTCACGATGTTCTCAAATTCTGTCGTCGTCATTCCGTCATGGGAAGCTATGAGCAATTCCAGTAATCCCTTTTTTCCCTGATTGCGCTAAGGCTGCCATGTCATGGTCCAACACTGCTTTAAATGGTTGTCGTTCCTTCCATTCGGGATGTTGGGGGGCTAAGGCGTGAATGCGATCGATCGCGAAGAGCAATTGGAAATAGGCCGGCTGTTCGGCCCAGAGTGTGCCGTCATTGTCGAACACGGCAATCCGTTCGGCAGCTGGCACAAATTTTTTACTGGTTTGATTTGTGACGGTAGCCACGAAGTCCGGGATGGATTGTTTCGTTTGCCCTTCATTCCACGAAGGCAAAGGATCGCTTGCGAGGGCAGGACTTGTGATAGATACGAAGAAAAATACCAACACTTGAAAGAGACAATATTGAACCAGAAATCGTCTACAGGAATTCGGCATAGTAAAGAGGGCCTCCAATTTAGTCGGTTAAAAATGTTCCATAATACCGGGATATGACAAATTAATTAAAGGCAGAGGTTGGTCGGCTAATAAAGAGAGACTTCCTGATTTTCTAAGGTGGTTTGACTGAAAAAGAAAAGAACTTGTATAACTTGCTCGCCCGCGGCATAAATAATTGTAATTTCTATTTGACTCGGTAAGCCCCTTCAATCAACAATACAGTCTCTATGCGCGCCCGTAGCTCAATTGGATAGAGTATTGGACTTCGGATCCAAGGGTTGGGGGTTCGACTCCCTCCGGGCGCGCCATCTTTTTCAATTACTAGCGTTTCTTCTTCAAGAACTTCCCCACCACCACTCCCGGTTTAAATGCGTCGGTTGATTGTAGGCCCTCGCCTGAATGATTGTGTGAGCCGTATGGCTGACCTGTTCAATTATCTAAGCGTCGAAAAATCAAACACCTGATTGATTCACGTCTTACGCACCTTCTTTCAGTTTGATGCAGAGCCTGAATAATTTGTGTTGGTTGATCCGGAGACCCCTCCAAAAGGAGGACAAAAAACATCGACAAATTTCTTTTTCGGTATCGCTAACCATACTGTGCTGAACGAAGAATAAGCCGCATAGTTTCAGTGGGTTAGTTGCTTGGGAACTCTGGTGGCCCAACACTTGCTCAAGTCCTTCGTACATTAAACCTCAAACAAGTTGTCATCCATAACTTAATAGGAGTACCCCCATTATGAGTGCGAATGGACAACAAAAACCTCTACCGACAAACAACGTAACGTGCCGGCCTTCCATCGGTTCGACTTTACAGAATGAACGTGGCGTCGCCGCCGTGTTGGCCGGGATTCTCATCCTCTTTTTAGTGGCCTTTTCGGCATTTGCCGTCGATCTTGGGTTTGCCTGGGTCACCCAGAACGAATTGCAAAACATTGCCGATGCTGGTGCGTTGGCAGCCACTCGGCAACTTGGTGACATTTACGCCGGCCTGACCTTGGATGAGCAAAAGGATAAAAACCGAACGCTGACGGGTGACGAAAGAACCCGAATAATGAACATGGCCTCAAACGTGGGGCAACTGAACAAAGCCGGGGGGCAATCGGGAATCACGATCGATGTGGCGAATGATGTGGAAATCGGGACGTGGAGTTTTGCCAATAAAACCCTCACTCCTACCTTCATTCGACCGACCGCCGTCACGGTCACCGCTCGAAGGGACAATGCGGTTAACGGTCCGATCGGAACGTTTTTCGCGAACGTTATGGGCTTTACTGAAATGAATGTGTCGGCCACCGCCACGGCCGCCCTGGGGCCTGTCGGTTCGGTTAACCCGGGGGAAAGTAATATCCCGGTTGGCATTTCGGAGAGATGGTTTCAGGAAGGCCACGCCTGTGGCGATTCCATCATGTTTCACCCCACGGGTACGTTGGACGGATGTGCCGGCTGGCATGTATACGGAGACGGTCCTTCCAGCGCAAGTACTTTAAGACAAATCTTAGACGGCCTTGCCGATGGCAGCTATGAAAGTCCGGGAATGACAGCGGGAGATCAGTTGGAATACACTGGTGGAAACCTGGCCTCGGTTTTCCCGAACATGAAAAATCTCTACGATACCCATAAAAACCCAGATACCGGTGAATGGGACGTCAAAATCCCGGTATATGACCGAGACGACTGCTCCAACCCCAATCAGTCCATTGCGGTCGTCGGGTTCGTCACCGCCAAGGTAACGCAAGTCATTGAAGCCCCCGAGCAACAGATTATGGCCCAAGTCACGTGCGATATGATCGTTGACGGGCGGACCGGGGGAGGGTTGGTTGATAGCGTCTTTTCTCCGCTTTCCACCATTCCCGCTTTGGTCAACTAATAGCAAGGAGGACCTTCCGCACCCGGAGAGGTGAATGCCCCCTCTTCCGTCTCCTATGATGGGGTGGAAAGGTCCTTCTGACCATCTTCCTTCAAGCTACCCCGGGCTCTGAGATAGGAAGATGCGGAATCCGGGGAAGAAGGACGGATGGAAAACAACGCTTCCCGTTGCTTAGGCCAATTGAAGAGTGGTTGGGACGAAGAGAAGTTGGGAACTTCTTAAAAAAAGAGAACGAAGGAAGTCTTTCTTTTTGGTGAGAACGCTACAATATACGAGGTTGTTAAAAGTGAAAGGACACCCCTCCATAAATCCCATGGGAGGAGTAATCCGCTTCGAATAACGCATCTTTAAATTTAAAATGTGCGTAGTTGTATTTATACTCTGAAAAAATCGCGACCTCTTCATTCACGTAAAATCGAAGACCGGCAATCCCGTTGAACCCTGGCGACACATCGGTGTCCTTCCCGGTGGAATCGGAAATTTTTGCGAAAAAGACCCCCAACCCCGCGCCGGCATAAGGTTCGATGTAGTAACCCGGATACCGAACTATCACGTTAAGGGCCGGGACGATGACGCGAAAATGACTTCCGGCTAGCGTTCCCAACGGAGAAGAGCTGCCTCCAAAGCCTGCGGTCACACTTTGCTGTTTAACGTGAGGATTGGCGGTAAAGGTTTCGAATTCCACCCCAAGCCATTCCAGACTATCGGGGAAGAAGTACCCGACCTTGGCCCCATACCCCAAGGCGTTTTTCATATCCAGATCACTTAAACTAATCCCATTCGCACTCCCCACACCCTCGACGTCCTTGAGGTCATTAGGTTTCACGTACCCGGCCTGACCGGCTATATACCATTCAGCGTTGACAGACGGCAGGAAAAGGAACAGACTGGCTATGAACACGACCGGGAAAATTTTTAAATACTGCATGAACTAACTCCTTTTTGGCATTCAAAAGGTCTTAAGGGAGGAACACTCCCGGCCAGGGTCTATCGTTTCGGCTTGCCCTTTTTTTCGAGAATCAGGTCCCCAAAAAGAGAAATGGATTGGACTATTCCTTTTTTTATCGGGCAAACTGAGATAATCTTTATGTCCACCTCTATTTCCACTCTTTTTTCGGAAACAAGGAGACGACCGTGAACAGTCGATTTGTCCTTATTTGTTGTGTATTACTTTGTCTTTTTCCCCAGGCCACCTTTGCGGCCGTTCAGGTGAAGGTCGTTCCCTATTCCCACGACAGGGTGAAATTGGAGGGGTTTCTGGCTTGGGATGATTCGGTCAAGGGCAAGCGTCCAGGGGTTCTGGTCGTTCACGAATGGTGGGGTTTAAATGACTATGCCAAAGACCGGGCCAAGCAATTGGCCGCCTTGGGATATGTGGCGATGGCGGTGGATATGTATGGCAAGGGTAAGGTGACCTCGCATCCGGACACCGCCAGTCAATGGGCCAAGGACACGACCAAAAACGTAAGCCAATGGCAAGCCAGAGCTCGTGCTGGTTTACGCGTCCTTCAGGCTGATCCGAGAGTAGATTCTCAACGTCTCGCGGCAATTGGCTATTGCTTTGGCGGTGCCACGGTGATGCAAATGGTCTATGACGGAGCGCCGGTTAAGGGAGTGGTGAGTTTTCATGGGTCACTCCCTCTCCCGCCGGAGGGGTTTCGGGGGAATATCAGTACAAAGGTTCTCGTCGCCCATGGGAGTGCGGATCTGTTCATTTCAGCCGAGCATATCACCAAATTTATGAATGCGTTAAATACTGCTCAACAAGACTGGCAAATGATGACCTATGGTGGGGCGGAGCATAGTTTTACCAATCCCTCGGCTGGGCAATATAACCTGAAAGGGATAAAATATCATTCCGATGCCGACCGACGGTCTTGGGGGCATATGCAACAATTTTTTGATGAAATTTTTCAGTAGTATATGGTTCCGGTCATTATCCCGCGTTCACCCGGACTCACTGACAGATTTTTCTTAATAGTATTCTAGACCTGGAGATTGGCTTTTGAAGCATTCTCAATCCGCTGCTGGTGCTTCCATCCTGGGCGTCTCGGCTTTTTATCATGATAGTGCCGCCTGCCTCTTGCAAGGTGGTCAGATTGTTGCCGCCGCACAGGAGGAGCGGTTCACTCGCAAAAAGCATGATTCGGGTTTTCCGAAGGAAGCCGTGACCTTCTGTTTGCAACAGGCTGGCTTGAAGTTGACCGAAGTTGACTATCTGGTTTTTTACGATAAACCGTTCTTAAAATTCGAACGTCTGCTTGAAACGTATCTGACGTATGCGCCAAAGGGCTTGGGCTCCTTCCTGACCGCTATCCCAGTTTGGATCAAAGAGAAGCTGTTTCTGCGCCACCTTTTAGAGAAGGCCTTTCGGGAAGTTGGGGAATTGGATAAGGACACTCCCCTTCCCCCACTGTTATTTGGGGAACACCACGAATCCCATGCGGCCGGGGCTTTCTTCCCCTCGCCATTTGAGGAGGCCGTCGTCCTGTGTATGGATGGGGTGGGCGAATGGGCAACAACCTCGGCGTGGGTGGGCCGGGGGAATCAGTTAACGCCCCTGTGGGACATCCCGTTTCCCCATTCATTGGGATTACTGTATTCGGCCTTTACCTATTATACGGGCTTTAAGGTCAATTCGGGTGAATATAAAGTCATGGGGCTGGCGCCGTACGGGCAACCGACCTATGTGTCCACGATATTAGATAACCTGATCGATGTGAAGCCGGATGGCACGTTTCGGCTGGCGATGGAGTACTTTGGTTATTGCACCGGGTTGAGGATGACCAACGAACGCTTCGATCAGCTGTTTGGAGGGCCACCCCGGCAACCTGAAAGCCCGTTGACTCAACGCGAGATGGACCTCGCCCGGTCGGTTCAAGAAGTGACGGAACTGATCATGCTCCGGTTATCCAACAGCTTGCAACAGGAAACGGGTATCACCAATCTGTGTTTGTCCGGCGGGGTCGCCCTGAACTGTGTGGGTAACGGCCGCATTTTGCGGGAAGGGCCCTATCAAGGGCTTTGGATCCAACCCGCCGCGGGTGATGCGGGGAGTGCCTTGGGGGCAGCCTTGACGGTGCATCATCACTATCTCCAACAACCCCGGCACACGAACGGTACGAGTGATGCGATGAAGGGCAGTTATCTGGGCCCCCGGTCGACGAATGAAGAGATCGAGGATACGCTGACGAAGTTGGGAGCCCCTTACGAGCGCATCGATGACCCAGACCTGTTTGACCGGGTCGCCGGATACCTCGCTGATGAGAAAGTCATTGGATGGCTGCAGGGGCGTATGGAATTCGGGCCACGGGCGTTAGGCGGTCGCAGTATCTTGGGTGATCCCCGGAGCACGACCATGCAGTCCGTGATGAACCTGAAAATCAAATACCGGGAGTCGTTCCGCCCCTTTGCCCCGTCGGTCTTACGGGAGCGGGTCTCGGAATACTTCGAGATGGAAGGGGAAAGTCCCTATATGTTACTCGTAGCGCCGGTGACTGCACATCGACGCGTAGCCTTGAAGGAAGAGCAAGAGCAGCTGTGGGGGATCGATCTGTTGAATGTGCCAAAATCGGATATCCCTGCGATCACTCATGTGGACTATTCGGCTCGCGTCCAAACCGTCTCACCGGAAACCAATCTCCGGTACTACGCTCTCCTGAAAGCTTTTGATAAACTCACGGGATGTGGGGTGTTGATTAATACCTCCTTTAACGTCCGGGGCGAACCCATCGTCTGCACGCCGGAGGATGCCTATCGGTGTTTTATGCGGACGGAAATGGATGTATTAGTGTTGGAGAATTGCGTGCTGCTCAAAGAACAGCAACCGGCGGTGCCCAAAGATGACAGTTGGAAGGAAGAGTTTGAGTTAGATTAACCAGAGAAGCGACGGTTATGACGGCTGATGAACTGAAAGAACCAGATACTCCGCGTTTGCGCCAATTTGGCTGGCTCATGGCCGGCGTCTTTCTCGTGATCGCGCTCTGGCCTCTCGTGTGGCGGGCCGAAGGGGTGCGGATCTGGGCCCTAGCGATTTCCGGGTTGTTTGGCGGGATGGGAGTCCTGTTTCCCGCGGCCCTCGCCCCGGTGTTCAAACTCTGGATGAAGTTTGGTGAAAAAATTGGTTGGATCAACTCCCGTATTTTATTGAGTATCGTCTTTTATCTGATTCTCACCCCGATTGGGTGGGTGATGACCCTGCTAGGCAAACGGCCGCTACAATTGGGATTCGATTCTCAGGCCGATACCTATCGGGTCTTGAAGACGGCGCGAGCGTCGGATCACGTGACCAAGCCGTTTTAAGGGAGGAAATCGAACATGTCGGGATTTTTCGGAGAACTCTGGGATTTCATGCGGGAGCGGAAGAAGTTCTGGTTAGCTCCTATTATCATTATGTTGCTCCTTCTCGGAGGCCTGATCATCCTCAGCGAGGGGTCCGCGGTCGCTCCTTTCGTGTACACACTCTTCTAAGATCATCTCTTTTTTCTTTTGGTTGCCGGAGTCTCTTTGTGCTCATGAGGTTTCGGCAACCTTGAAGGAAAGGTTCAGCCCCTGTCCTTACAGCGAATTCCCTCTAGCCCAGCCAATTTTTGAAACTGAAGATTTTTCCCTCTAGGGAAGAAGTCCAGTTTTTGAACCAAATCTCGGCATGCGGTGTGCCTAAAGATGTATAATAAAAAGATAGGATGAATGGAGTGTGAGATTCCGGGCATGCATAGGTGTCCCCGGCAGATAGAATCACAAGAACTTATATTGGAAGAAAAGATAACATGCAAAGTCTGATAAAGATCAAAGAAGTAAAAAAGTGGGTATTTATCCTTCTATTACTCGGAGGGGGGTTCCTCTCATTCGCTTCGGCGGCCCCTTCAACTCTGAGGATCACGATTGGAACCTTTTCTCCCTACTATTCTCCGCAAATGGTTCAAGTGGGAGTGGGAACGTCGGTCTTATGGGAGAATCCAACCTACGATCTTCACACGATTACGCATGATGCGTGTAAGGGTGCGGAACACTGCGCCTTCGATTCAGGACCGCTCGGACCTAAGCAATCCTATTCCATCCGTCATCTCCCACCGGGAACCTATCCCTATCATTGTACGTTGCATCCCATCATGCGTGGGGTCCTTGTCGTGCACGGATATGACACGTCGAGCGAAACCTAGACGCACTCTCCCCATAACGAAACCAGAATTCGAAAACCCTACAGAAAAAATTTCTCGACCGGTTAACTGGTGTGTAAAGGAGAAGTATTGGGATTCCCTGATGACGGGTTTGAACCGGGTGGATCTTCTGGAGAATCCCCCTTGTTTGGTTGAATCGGTTGAGGCTCAGGGGGACCTACTTTGGGGTCGGAAATGAGTGCGGGGTACCCAGTGTCCATGTTCCCTCCTTCGTAAAGAGAAACACTAGTAATTTGAACACTTTTGACTATAATTTATTGTGAGGGATACACGGGCTAATGTAAAGGTGGCTTGCATCCTTCGGGAGGGTAGGGTTTACCCCCTCTGGCAGGTTTTCGAATGTACTTGACTCTTAAAATCTTGGAATTAATATCATAGAAAACAGCGAACCCTCAAAATGTTCTCCGTAGGAAAGGCTTTGAACCAACACTCAACGCTGATGTCAATGACAACCTGTGTACGTACTCGGGCTCATTTCACGACGAAGGAATTGGTATCTGTCGAGAAATGAACACGATCACATCTTTGGGCGACGTCATTTCAAAGAGCAATCAATCATGATGGAAGAGGGCAATCCCCTCTAGCCTTATTGTATTGATGGGGCACGGTAGCCTGTTTCAGGTTATGCAGGGTCTTCAGAATGCATGTAGAATTCTTGGGAGTAGGAATGATCTTTAAGAGGTGAATATGGGAGCGATGGTTGATATTCAGAACTTGCGCAAGACCTTTGGGTCCATCGTGGCCGTCGATGGGGTGTCGTTCCACGTCGACAAGGGTGAGGTGTTGGGGTTTCTGGGACCCAACGGAGCCGGAAAGTCCACGACCATGAAAATGATCACGGGATTTTTAACCCCCACGAGCGGGACCGTGAAGGTGTGTGGGCATGATATTGAAGAGGAGGGGTTAGAGGCCAAGAAACGGATTGGCTACCTTCCGGAAGGTGCGCCAGCCTACCAGGATATGACCCCGGCCTCCTTCCTGATGTTCATCGGAGAAATGCGTGGTTTGCGGGGAGAGGCATTGAAGCGGACCGTGGGGGAAACGATTGAAAAAGTGAATTTGCAGTCTGTGACGAATCAATCCATCGAAACCCTTTCCAAAGGATTTAAACGCCGAGTGGGATTGGCCCAAGCCATCCTGCACGATCCCGAGGTGTTGGTCCTCGATGAGCCGACGGACGGTTTGGACCCCAACCAAAAACATGAGGTCCGGACACTCATTCGAGCGATGGCTCAGGAAAAAGCCATCATCCTCTCGACACATATTTTAGAAGAGGTGCATGCAGTCTGTTCACGGGCCATGATTATCGCCAGGGGAAAAGTCGTGACGGATGGGACCCCGGCGGAATTGGAAGCCAAAGCCCCGACACACAATTCGGTGCTCGTCACTCTTCATGGGGTGGAACCCGCTATGGCCCAGGAGCGCCTCGGGACGGTCACCGGGGTCAAGAGTATCGAAGAGGTGGGAACGGATGGAGCCCTGGTAAAATTCCGCGTCTATCCGGATAACGGGCAATGGATCCTTCCGGATCTCGGGCATTATGCCCGGGAACAGGGTTGGGAAGTGCGGGAGTTGTACCCGGACCGAGGCCAATTGGACGACGTATTTCGTTTAGTCACCACATCCAAGCAATCCATCTCATAATCTCCTTAAAAAACCACGGACAAGGATTGGCCCAAGCAGGAGAAGGAGTCGTGTTCATGATGGACTATTCAAGGAGGAGTTGTGGAACGCATTCGTGTCATATTTAAACGGGAGCTCGCTGGGTACTTCGCGACCCCCATCGCGGCCGTGTTTATCGTGATATTCCTGCTCCTAAGCGGGGCATTTACCTTTTACCTGGGAAATTACTTTGCCAGAGGACAGGCGGATCTGGTCCCGTTCTTTGATTTTCACCCCTGGCTCTACCTGGTCTTAATTCCTGCGTTAGCCATGCGGCTTTGGGCGGAGGAGCGCAGGTCCGGATCGATCGAGTTGTTACTTACCCTCCCGGTCACGATGTGGGAAGCCGTCGTGGGAAAATTTCTGGCGGCCTGGTGTTTTACGGGTATTGCGTTGGCCCTCACCTTTCCGATGTGGATTACCGTCAACCTCCTCGGCAACCCTGATAACGGGGTCATTTTCGCGAGTTACGTGGGAAGCTTGTTAATGGCCGGCGGATTTTTGTCGATTGGGTCTTGCATATCCGCTCTGACGAAGAATCAAGTCATCGCCTTCGTCGTGAGCGTGGTCATCTCTTTAGGGTTTATCCTGAGCGGGTTTCCTTTAGTCTTGGAGCTCTTTAGTGGGTGGGCCCCGCATATCCTGTTGAGCACGATCAGTTCATTCAGTTTCTTGACGCATTTTCAGTCGATCAGCAAGGGCGTGTTGGACATGCGGGATGTTCTCTATTTTCTCTCGCTCATCGCCTTCTGGTTATTCGCCACCGTGACCGTCATCGATATGAAAAAAGCAGAGTAATCGGAATAGCGGCCGACGGATACTATCCATGAAGAATCTTTATCGATTGAGGAAAGAACATGAATAAGAAATTACTGACCGGGTCAGGATTACTCTTGGGAGCACTGGTCTTTGGGGCATTCAATGTCATCAGTAATGCGGCCTTCAGTTCCGCCCGTTTCGATTTGACCGAACATCGACTGTACACGCTATCTGAGGGAACCAAAAATGTCCTGAAAAATTTATCCGAACCGATCACCCTTCGATTTTATGTGTCCAAAAAACTCGCGACGGGCTTGCCGGGGATCAAAGGCTATACCACCCGGGTGCAGGAAATGCTTGAAGAATATGCGCAGATGGCTGGAGGGAATCTCCGCCTGCAGGTGTTGGATCCTGAGCCCTTTTCAGAAGAGGAAGATCGAGCGGTCGCCTATGGACTACAGGGCGTCCCCCTCCAAAACGGCACGACGCAGTTTTACTTCGGGTTGGCTGGAACAAGCTCAACAGACGAATTAGAGGTGATCTCGTTTTTCCAGCCCGAGCGGGAAGAATTCCTGGAGTATGACCTGACCAAGCTGGTCTACACCTTGGCTCATCCGAAGAAAAAAATTATTGGTCTGTTAAGTTCCCTGCCTCTGGATGGTGGGGGAGGCGGAGCTCAGTTCATACAACAGCGTGGGGGACAGCCCTGGATGATCGTGGACCAGATTGAGCAAATGTTTGAAATAAAGAAAATCGAGACGACAGCTACGACCATCCCGGATGACACGAGTGTCTTAATGGTCGTGCATCCCAAAGCGCTGAGTGATGCCACTGTATATGCCATCGATCAATTCGTGTTGGGTGGGGGCCACGCCATCGTCTTTGTGGATCCCTTGTCGGAAGCCGATATCGTCTCCCGGAACCCCATGAATCCAATGGGAGGCCGGGGCCCTCAAAATTCCGACATGCCCAAGCTTTTCGAACAATGGGGCATCGAACTCGTCAAAGGAAAGGTCCTGGCCGATTTACCCTTTGCCAAGAAAGTACAGATTCAACAACAGTCTCGCCTGCAAGTCGTGGATTATCCTGTCTGGATTGATTTTCAACAGGAGCATCTGCATGAAGAAGATATCGTCACCGCACAGGTGCCCGGTCTTTCTGTCGGTTCCGCCGGGATTCTGCAAAAAAAGGGAGAAGTGGGTACAGAGATCGTTCCTCTCCTCCAGTCCGATTTAGCGGCCATGCAAATGGACGTGAATAAAATCTCCATCATGCCCGATCTACCTTCAATTTTGAGGTCCTATAAAGCCGCAGGAGAACAGATGATGGTCGCGGTCCGCGTCACGGGCAAGGTCAAAACGGCGTTTCCGGACGGCAAGCCTCAGGAGGCCCCCAAAGAAGGAGAATCCCCCGAAGCACCGTCGGATCCACCGGCAGAAACCAAGGAACACCTCGCCGAATCAACGGCTCCTATTAACGTGATCGTCGTAGCGGATACCGATATGCTGCAAGACCGGTTCTGGGTGCAGGTACAAAACTTTTTCGGTCAACGGTTGGCCATACCCACATCCGGCAATAGCACATTCGTCACGAATGCCCTCGATAACCTGACCGGAAGCAATGATTTAATCAGTGTCCGCAGCCGGGCCGGGTATGCCAGGCCTTTCACCTTAGTGCGAACGCTGCAGCAGGAAGCTGAACAAAAATTCCGACAAAAAGAACAAGCACTACAAGAACATCTCAAGGCCACGGAACAAAAGATTCAAGAACTCCAAAGTCAAAAATCCGAGGGAAGTGCCACCATTCTGAATGTGGAACAACAACAAGCGCTGGCAAAGTTTCGTCTGGAATTAATTCAGGTCAGAAAAGACCTTCGAGGGGTCCAGCATGAGTTGGGAAAGAACATCGAGAAATTGGAAAGCTGGGTGAAATTTCTCAATATTGGGTTGGTTCCCATCCTGATCGGTATCGCGGGTGTATGGATTTCGTCCTCTCAATCTCGAAAGAGAGGGAAACGCGAAACGGCGTAAGACCGCCCACATCACGCTTCCGTCATCAATTATTCAACGCTCATAGAGGGATAACATTGTTATGAAGTCTCGATCCATTGGTGTTCTCGCGGCTCTTGCAGTCGTAGGTCTGGTGGCGGCGTTATTCGTCACCCGTGAGCCGGATACCCAACTCCCCAAAAGTGGAGAACTCTTGTTTCCCCTTTTACTCGAAGAGGTGAACGACGTTCAGGAAATGATCGTCACAACACATGAGGAAACCGTCACCCTGGTAAAAGCACAAGACCATTGGGGGGTAAAAGAAAAAAGTAGTTACCCGGCGGATATGGAAAAAGTCACCAAGGCCATCGTCGGTTTAGCCGAAATTCGAATCCTTGAGCCCAAAACCCAAACGCCTGAGTTGTACGAGAAGCTTGGGCTTCAAGATACGGAGCAAGACGGTTCGTTATCGACGACCCTCACGCTTAAATCCTCGGACGGGGCCGAAGCGGCCAAGGTGATCGTAGGAAATCAGCGGCCTGCGAAGGGGAATCCCCGGATGAGTGATATTTATGTACGAAAACCGGGAGATCCACAAACCTGGCTAACCGTCGGCAATTTACCACTGGAAAAAACCGCCAAAGAATGGATGAACAAGGAAGTCACTGCCCTCCCGACCAAACGTGTTCGGCAGGTGACCGTAACCCACCCCAATGGCAAGTCCCTGAAGATTACCAAAGCACAACCGGAGGATTTGGATTTCCGGTTGGATTCGATCCCTGACGGGTTCAAGGTGGCCTCTCAATTTAATGTGAACAATGTGGCCGGGACGCTCGTACAACTGTCCTTAGAGGATGTGAAAAAAGACTCGGAGGTGGACTTTCAGAAAGATCCGGGTGTTTCAGCGGTCGTCGAAACCTTCGATGGATTTCGTTTGAACGTTCAGACGGCTAAGGAAGGAGATCGTATTTTTGGGACCTTTTCCGCCGAATTTGATCAGAATTTGATCGCCCCCACAACAGTAGCCGATTCCGCAAAGGAGGCATCGACCGAGAGTCAGACACAGGATACGGCGAGTCCAGAGTCACCGGAGTCAAAGGATGAGGAAAAAGAGGAGGTCTCAAAACCCGAAGTAGTCCTACAAAAACCGGAAGACGTCAAAAAAGAAGTCGAGGCTTTCAATCGACGAGTGAAAGGGTGGGCTTATGAATTGCCGAAGTTTCGGGTAGAAAATTTTTCGAAACTCAAGAAGGATCTCTTAGAAAAACAAACCTCATAGATGGTGGAGTTAGATACGCAGAACATTTCTATTATTCACGCATTTTCGTGCTGTCACTGCTTTCAGCACCAAGCGTGAAGGTGTGAACCCATATTCCGTCACTCCCGACAAACCATTATTCCGTCATTCCTGCGAAGGTAGGAATCCAAGCGAGTCATAGGATTCCTGGACACCTGCCAAAGACAAGTAGGTATGACCAAAAGGGAATGGGTAACCGTCCCTGCGAAAATCCGAAGTGGCAACCTCTTCGACGGCGGGTATGACCTGATGAGGTTTTCTTCTCTTATTCTGTCTTGTCCTTCTTGAGCGCTTCCAGCAGCTCTCCATACACCTGCATCAATCGGGTGTCTTCCAAGCGGTAAGAAAACGCCAGCAGAATCACCCCTCCCGCCAGCACCAGTAAACCAAGCGCCACCATTCCCAAGGCCCAAAACCATCCACCTACCGTGCTGAACCCGCCATCCAACGCATACATCACCACAAACCACATCGTTCCGCCAATGACAAAGGCCAACCAGATGCCGGTCAGGATGGCAGAGGACCAGGGAATTCGTTTTGATAAACGAAGAACGTGGTCATTCCCTTCAGAATGCCAATCGATCGTGCCTTTAAGGGGCCAGGCCGTACGAAAACTTAAAGAAAAAAGGCGATACGTGGGGCGGATGACCAGGACCTGTTGATCCTTGACCCACATGGCGAGGCCATGCGGTAAGGAAAGCAAACCGGAACTTTTAAAGCGCGAAGAGATGATTCGAGCAGGATTATCAGAAAGTGAATCCCTCCGGTGAGCGAGGGGACATCCGTACCGGGCCGACCAGGGTTTGAGGGTCGTGAATTGAAACCAGTCCCCAATGACCAGGGCCAAAAATAACAAGATTGCCATCGCACCGGCGAAGACCATAGGACGGAAAACATACCACAGAAGAAACTTTCCCTAAACCATGACAATCAGATTGACTTCATCACGCACACTCCACTACTATCGGTCCGCGGGGTGGAGCAGTCTGGTAGCTCGTTGGGCTCATTCCGTAGGATAATCTTGAGCACCTAGTGTTCATCAGTTACGCCAGCGAAATTCATCTGGTGGAAGCTGACAAGCGGCAGAGAAAGCCACGGTCCGCCAAATTCCGTGACGCTTGGGAAAGTATCCTACACTGGGCTGTACAAAAGGAAACTTTTGTACGATCACCTGTCAAATTCGGGGAAGCCGCTAGCGGGGTAACCCCGAGCCAAGCTCTCTCAAAAGAGAGAGAAGGTGTAGAGACTTGACGGCAGGCACCCTAACGGCAGCGGTAGCTGGCCGAGGGTGAAGAGAAAGTCCAGACCACAAACTGAGTTTTCAGGCAGCGAAAGCTGTAGTGGTAAGCATAACCCAAAGGTCGGGGGTTCAAATCCCTCCCCCGCAACCAATTTAATTGCGAATGAATGAGAGCCCTTGTCGGTTATGCCGAGAAGGGCTTTATGTTTTTCGCAAAAGACGTCGGTAAGTGGAGTAAGTGTGGCTTGGCGAACGGGAGACGTGCAGTTGGTGCAATGAGCTACTCTGGTTGGATCTGGTCATCGATCGTGCAGCGGCCAGTCGGCGCGTATTCGACCACCGTGTTCTCACGAATGTAAAACAGGTGGTTGCACATCACTTGACTGCTTGAGCAACGGAGAAACGCGTCTTCTTCCACGAAATCCCCGAACTGTTTTCCTCCTGCCTTCTGGAAACATTCCTCAAAGTCATAGAAATGAGAATAGTTCCGTATTTCGGTGCCCCCTGCTGTTGTCGTGCGAAACATTCCTTTTGTGGAGAAGTAGGGGTGTTGGTCCAAGACGTCAACAGACCTCCCAATCCATGGTTTCGGGTCTGGTTGCGGATCGGCTGTTTGAGTAGGAGCGGTGCAAGCTGCCAGAAACATGAGCAGTATAAGAGAGCAGAAAGGGGTTGCCACAACCTTGTTCATGAAGAGCAATTTGCGTAACACGTCCTATACCAGGTTTGTCTCACGCGGCATGGGGAAAATTTTGGCCCGGCATTATGGCATTAATGGTGGGAGAATGGGTAGACCAAAAGAAATTTTTGGGAACTCTTCCCCTAACGGGACTCGTGAGATAAGGGCATTTCGATGAATTGTTTGATCGCCGCTTCATTCTGGGCAACGACTTTTTCGGCAGCCGTGACGACGAGGTCACGATCACAGGTTTTTTCCAACCACAGTCGCGTCACGATTCCGGCTAAGTGTTGGGTTACCTGCGCAGTCAGGGTGAATGAGAGTTTGTATCATGCCCTATCAGCTTGATGAAAAGCGCAAGAAAGCGAGGTCTTCAACCGGGACTCTCGAGAATTGACACGTCTGGTCGGCATTCGTTACGTTTTGACCCGGCTCATGCCGACTCTGTCACACATGTCCATTCCGTGTTCGAGGGCCCTGAGTTTCCGACTCGAACGTCCACCAGCCACCATGAATTCTACGATTGCCATTCCCGGGATTTTTTTGATGCCATGGAGCTCTGTCATGCGGAGTAAACTCTCTTGCACGGTTTTGGTTGTTGCGCTTCTCCTTGGAGCATGTAGCGGCGGTTCAAGAGAGAAAAGCGTCCGGCCTCCTGTTTACGAGACCAACCATTCGAATGGGTATACCAATTTTGAAACGGAACCGGTGCATCCCGTCGCGCTGACCTCCGATTCCCGATACCTGGTGGCCCTGAATACTTTTGATGATCGATTGGAATTGTTCGATACGCAAGGAGAGTCCCTTCGTTCCATCGGAGAAACGACTGTAGGGCTGAGGCCCGTCGCGGTCGCGCTCCGTGACAAAGAGGCATGGGTGGTCAATCATCTCTCCGACTCGGTCAACATTGTTGATATCAGTGAGCCGACTCGACCTCAAGTGACTCATACCCTGGCGGTGGGTGACGAACCTCGAGGAATTGTGGTCGCCGGAGCCAATCATGATCGGATTGTTGTGGCGACAGCCAAGCGGGGAGAAAGCCTGACTCCGGGTGTCGGACGAGCTCAGGTGTGGATGTTTGATGCCACCAACCCTGAGGCCCCGCCCAAAACCCTGACTCTTTTCGGGACCAAACCCAGGGCGTTGGCTGCTTCGAGAGACGGCCGGTTTGTCTATGCAGCCGTGTACCTTTCCGGTAACCGGACGGCTACGGCCTCGGCTGAAGAAGCCGCGCGGCTATCCCGGACCCCACAAATCCATCATCCCAATGATATTCCGTATTTTGCAGTTCCCAAACAAGGATCCATCGTCCGGTTTTCCGAAAAAGGCTGGCACGATGAGCAACAGCGGGACTGGACGACGAGTGTCCCTTTTGAATTGCCGGATTACGATGTGTTCGTGATTGACACCAACGCCGACAGGCCGACCGTGGTCAAACGGATCAGTGACGTGGGGACCGTCCTGTTTAACATGGCGGTCCACCCACACAGTGGAGAGCTGTGGGTCTCGAATACCGAGGCCCAGAATCTCATTCCTCATGAGCCCCGGTTGCAGGCCAAGTTTGCGCACAATCGCATTACCCGTATTCCTTTGCAATCGGGTAATCAGGGCCGGGCCATTCCCGTGAGTCTCAATGCTCATATCGATTACACCGTGGCCACAGGGCCACCGGCGGAACGCCAGCGCAGCCTCGCCCAACCCTTGGATCTGGTTTTTCATCCCAACGGAGAAACAGCCTATGTGGCGGCGTTCGGTTCAGGAAAAATTGGGGTGCTAGATAAAGAGGCCCGGGTTGTGGACCGCATCGATGTAGGATTTGGTCCGGGGGGATTAGCGCTCGATGCTGAGCGCCATCGGCTCTATGTCATGAATCATTTAGACGTCACCATCTCTGTTGTCGATGTGCAGGCAGGGAAAACCACGGCTACTATCCCGCTCCGGCATAACCCGGTTCCTCCCGTTATCAGAAACGGGCGCCCGTTTTTGTATGATGCGGCACTGACATCAGGACATGGGGATCTCTCTTGCGCGACGTGTCATGTGTTTGGGGACATGGATGGGATCGCCTGGGACTTGGGAGATCCCAATGGGAAAAGTGTGGACTACCCCGAGAAGCTCAAGCACGAAGATCCGTTGCAACCCCGACAAGCCCTCCACCCGTTGAAAGGGCCGATGATGACCCAGAGTTTACGGGGGCTCGTCGGGACCGGTCCTTACCACTGGCGGGGTGATCGTTTTGGTCAAGCAGACAATCCTGGGGAGGATTTGGCGAGTTTTAAAGATTTTAATCCCGCCTACCAAGGCCTATTGGGACGAGCCCAGCAAATTTCAGAATCTGAAATCGAGGCCTTCGCCCGTTTCGTTTTCACCATTCACTACCCACCCAATCCCAATCAACCGTTGGACCGACAACTGAATCCAACACAACAAGCCGGGTTCGATTTTTTTACGGGACCGTTTTTGGCTGGTGGAGGGTTGGAAAATTGTGAAAGTTGTCACCGGCTTCCCCTGGGAACGAACCGGAAAGTGAATTTCCTGAATCTCAAAATCGGGCGGGACATGAAAGCCGCGCAATTGCGGAATGTCTACCAGAAAGTCGGGCGCTTTAACGTATCCGGCCCCCAAGTTTCGGGGTATGGGTTACTCCATGACGGCACTCTGGATTCGGTTAAAAATTTCCTTCGGATGGACGTGTTTCAATTTCCCGGAGAAACCGAAAAGGAAAAGGACCAGACACGAAATCTGGTCCATCACTACATCATGGCCTTCGACACGGGGATGGCCCCCGCAGTGGGGAAACAACTGACGGTGTCTCGGGAACTCTCCTCAGAAAAACGGCAACTCCTCGATCTCCTGATGGCCCGAGCCGAAGCCGGGGACTGTGATTTGGTGGGACGGTCTTGGGAAGGTTCGGTGTTGAGGGGATGGCTGTATCAAAACAAGGTTTTTCACGGGGACATGCGAAATGAGAACCCTGTGAACCTGAACACCTTGCTCAGCCGTTCCATGAGCAATAAGCAACCCATGACCTTCACGTGCGTTCCCCCTGGAGATGGAGTCCGTGCCGCTCTGGATCGTGATCTCGATCGACACCTGAATGGGGATGAACGCGTCGCAGGGAGTGATGTCGCTGATGCGATGAGTCTTCCCCCTCCCATGAGTCCTTCCACATGACCTTCGGGTCATCGCGTGTCCTGTTGTTCATCACGGTTTGGGTGTTTGTAATCACCGCCTGTGCGGAGGTCCCAACCGGTGTACCTGCACGGGGCAACATCGGGGGACAACAGCTTGAAGTCCGGGTAGATTCGAGCGTGGCCCAGTACTATCTCACCAATTATCTCGAGGGAAGGAGAACCGATCCTCCCTTAGATCGTCGTATCGATGGTCTGTATAAACATGCGGAAGGCCGGGTGCCTGATCGGGAGGAACTTCATCAGATCAGCGAGGAATTCTCTCTCGATTTTGCTTCCTTATACTTTGCCGACCGAATTACAAAGGACCCGGAAAACCACCGCTTCCAAGACGCTTTCGAATCCTCCCGAACGTTCTTACGGCAGAACCTTCAACAAGATTCGGTCACCTTTCCCCCCGAAGCGCAAAAGTACGAGGTGATGTTCGTGCCTGGGTACCTCTATCGAGCCCATGCTTATACCGGAGCCGATTTCACGGTGGCCCGGCGGGCCTTGGATGACGTCGGTCTGCGGCACCATTTTGTCGAAACCGATGAGGATGGCCCGGTCGAACAGAATGCGACACTCGTCGCGAGGGCCATCAAAGCTCGAATGGAGTCGGGACGTCGATTACTCCTGGTCAGTGCGAGTAAGTCGGGTCCTGAAGTGGCCCTGGCCTTAACGAATTTGGGAGCCGAGCACACTCGTCATGTGGGAGCATGGGTCAATATCGTGGGGACCCTTCAGGGAAGTTTTTTGGCGGATGAAGGTATTCAACAGGAGCACGAGGCCTTATTCGGTGAAGTCGACCCGCTCGGGGTGGAAAGTTTGACGACTCAAAGAAGCCGAGAGCGGTTTGCGACCTTTCGCATACCCGAAGGGATCGTCGTCGTGAACTACATCGGCATTCCCCTCACCAGCACCATCTCGTCGTGGGCCAAAGAAGAATTTTTCACGCTCAAGAAGTATGGGCCCAACGATGGCTTGTCTCTCTTGGCGGATCTTCTTATGCCGGGTGGCCTGACCTTAACGGAGTTCGGACAAGATCACTTTCTCCTGAACAACGGGATGGATGAAACCACGTTGGCGCTGGCGATGACGATCATCCGCTGGCTTGAGGATGAGTCCGGATATTCTTACCCCACCATGCGGCTTCAGCCGTCTTCCGGCCATGGCTATGGGGCGTTTTCGCCCCCAAAGCTCTCCCCAGGCCGGTAAATTTCCCAGGTACGTACGATTTACCACTAATACCAACTGCTGTTTATTTGAACGGCTCTTCGGAGTGATAGGGGAACGGAGAATACCTGATGAGCCCCCAGGTGATTGTTCAAGAAGCCGGCTTCAAGGATTCAAGCACCGAGCAGTAAAATAAGACTACACCTAGATTGATCATTCCTGGTGAAGAATTCTCCATTCCTGTTTCAAATAATTTCTTAGGACTATGGTTGGTACAGTGGTGTAGGGCAGGGTTTTCTTGTTAACCCTCAGCTTAAGGGTTAAGAGGTTCTTCTGATTATTTTCCTTACAATCTTTCAAGAATCGCCTGAGTGTGTTGAGCCCCTCCAAGGTCAATATGATGTGCCGTTAGAGGTCTGTCGAATGAATCTCGTATCGCTCGAATCAGGGTCGTGTGATTTTTCCAATCGTTCTCTAGAGTGTGTAACGATTCAGAAAGTCGTACGCAAGCACTCGCTCGGCTACCTCTTGCCTAAGCCTGGGTGTCCAGGGTGCATCGTGACGGGTCTCTCTGGGTTTACGGTGAACAAAGGTTTCGCATGCGGAAAGAAATCTCTCATCCACGAACAAATCCAATGCCTCAAGTAATTCCTTGACGATATGTTTTGGTTTGAGGATGAGATCTTCATGATAGGTACGGATTAATGAGACCTCCCCCTCGACGGCCCGGAGGCCTGCTGTGGCTCCTTCCAGCATTTCGAAGTAATGTTCTGCAGCTTCAGGGAGGCTTCTGTTTTTGCCAAGTGTTTTGGCTGTCCAGATTGAACTGATGTTATCCCAGGGGTTGCGCACGTGATGGATCACGTAGACTGGGAGTTTTACCTCTGTGCAAAGATTTCGTAGGAGTTCCGGATTCTTGGCCAGATGCCGACTCGTTGCCCCTGCTCGTTTGTCACCAATGACCCGGATCGCACGGTGATCGCCGAGCCACAAACCTGGCAAGTCGTATGAGTAACCGCCGATTTTACGATCACGATTGGCCATCCATATATCACGGGCAAGGATGAGAAGGAATAAATCTTCGCGGTTTACCCCAGCGCGCAAATAGTCCAGCGCATCGAGGTTGTGACTGATAACTGCGTTACGATGGGCATTCAACAATGTGCCGACGACACTGTGTCCGCTGCGCGATTGTCCGACAAAGACACAGAATTTCTGCAATTCCTTGAAGCACTCAGGATTTTGAGATTTTGCTGATGCTCGGACGCGTCGTGCGTCTTCCAGCCGATCCTGCCAGCCTGGTTCTAGGGGCACAATTCACTATCCCTCGATTGCGGACCGAAGAAAATCTCGCGGCCCTGACGTGATGATTCAAGAATGGCGAGACACACCCGTAACGTATCCCGTGCCCAGGTACCGTCGGGAAAAACCGAACGATTTTCTCGTATACCATTGCGGAGCTCAATCAACCCGGAAACACGTCCTGTATCTTCCGGAACTGGAATTTCCTCTCGACCGTGATCCGTATACACATAAAGCCCTTCTGGGGACTGACGGATAATGCCCCCCTCACAACTGACGATGGTTAGTCCACAGAAAGGTTGTAGCGGCCTATCAGATCCAACCGCCCCCAATCCCCCTACACGATTGCGGTATTTTTCTTCCGAAGAAACTGGCGCAGATCGTAGGTCTTGGGGAAAGCTATGAAGAGGGGAGCCTATTGCGATTTCTTGAATATCGAAATATCCGTACCCGTTAAACGACAGGGTTGCCGCGGCCCCTTCGTCAAATGTGATGATGGCCGAATAATTTCCTTCGGTGCAAAGGCCGGCTGCTCTTTGACCCGTCACTGCACGTATGGATCGCGGCATGCTGCCGAGGAGATACCGGGCAATGTCAATCTGCTGGGGAGCCTGGCGGAACACCACCCCACCCCCAACTTCGGTTTGCAGTTCAGCTTCCAACCGCGGACGTCGCATCCAGTCGTTGAAGTTCCACGTGTCGAGTTGAAACGCTCGGCCCAACCTTCCACTCACAATCAACTCGCGTATGGCACGAACGGGGGCCTCGAACACCTTTGAGTGCCCTTGCAGAAGCAGCACGCCGGCTTGTTGCGCGGCTGCGATCATTCGATCACAATCTTCGAGGCAGGTTGCAAGGGGCTTTTCGCACATCACGTGTTTGCCCGCCTGCACGGCCTCGATGGTATGCTCGCTGTGAAGGAAACTCGGGGTGGCGATATAGACTGCGTCTATAGGAGCAGCGTGGCACATAGCAGCCACTGTGGGAAATGCCGGAAGGTTGTAGTCAACCTCAAATGCTTTTCGTGCGGCAGGCCGGCTATCGGCTGCGGCGACCAGTTCTACCCCCTTCAGATTTTCGAAGCCTGGAAGTATTTTCTGCCCCGCACCCCCAAGGCCGGCAATTCCAACACCCAGTATGTCGTTTTTCACCCATCCTCCCTGCGCGAAATAAAGTATTGTTCGACATAGCTATGCATCTCGGGCTTATTGCTGCTCCAGCGCCAACATCCATGCTCGTCCCGCTCGATATCGTGATACGGATCGAAATGAAACTTGCTGAGTCCAGCATGACGGGAGCCCAAGCCGCGATCAATAGCCTTTCCATGCCATTGATGATAAATGTCGCCTTGCAGCGCGGAAACGCGACCCTGACATGATTCGTGAAAGGGTCGGGCCCACCGCTGGTAATAGGATTGTTGGCTCGGATTGAAATCGTGCCACTCGCTCAGGTGCTCGTAGCAACCGTAGGCGGCGCAACTCATAGCACGGTCACCGCCACCAATAATGCAGGCATCGAAAAAACGATGGCGATTCAAAAGTTCTCGCCCCGCTCCCCAGGCGAAGCCATTGGCAAATGTGCCGGGTCTTTGATCCTTGGATGGATGGGCAAGGCATTCTTCCGCGGGGGATTCCGGGGTGACGCCAGAGGCGAGTGACGGTCGACTGCGCTCAACCGCGTCATTCAGTATCTCTCCGGCTTTCCAGTCCGGACCCAGGTAGTGAACGTGCTGAAACAATTGTACGAGTGGGAAATGTTTCAATTCAAATCGCAATTTTTCGGGCCAATCCTGGCGTTCGAAAAGAATGTCGCAGTCAAGCCATGCCACAGCCGTGCAATCCACAGGCAAAACGTCTATGGCGATATTCAATAGGCACTCCTTCTGCCACATTACATCGTGCCCCGGTACCTTGACCATGATATCCGCGTCATGATCTGCCAAGTCGAAATGGTCACGGTAACCGAGTTCCACGGTGAGTAGAGGGATATTCAAGGCATCACGAAATGTCCGATAGGCACGCAAACGGCGCGCATAATGCATGGGGTTGAAGTAACTGGTGATCGCCCAGAGGGAATTCATGTCATCGGCCAGGATGCCTGTGCGATTTGAAATGACCGTGTCATTTTGTGAACCCACTGTGCATTGTTCGCACGACGATAGAAGGTCGCATGCGAAACATTGAATCGGCTAGTGTTTGAATCCCTTACAGGAGTTGTTGAATGAGGTCTTTAATGGGACTATAACGGACATGACTCAGCTCCATAGATTCTTTGAGGAAAGAAGCTCCGTGCCCAAATTTTTCTTTTTCCTGTGGGAGTTCGATGGTGTCGTTAGCCTGCCCTGTCCGAATGATGCCTAAAGGATCTTCCTCCTTTTTGATTTTTTCCAGTTGTTCAAAAAGGAGCCGTCGATATAAGGTGATGCCTTGATCGGAGGTCCCCAGGGTCTCACGGGTTCTATCAGCAATGGGTCCCTGCGTGACCCAACTCATTATGTCACCCCCATCCACGAAGTCGACGATAAACTCCCCTTTTTCATCTTGCCAGGGAACTTGATAGCTCGGGATGATGTCTTGGTTGGGGACATCAGCCTGTTCACCCGGAAGATAGCAGGAATACCAGAAGTGCAGCGTATGCGTATCGTCCACGGGAACCCGGATCTGAAAGCGATGCTGTCGATGCGCGCCAACTCGTAGCATGTTGGGAAAAACCAGGGGGTGGCCGATGGCCCAATCATCATCCTGTTCAGAGCCCCCCTCCAGGATCCGGCGTTTGATAATGCCATACTTAAAGATATCGAAACCGATTTTGATCTGCCGTTTGGGATAGAGCCGGGGAAGGGATTGCCCTTGTTTCTGCCGGACCATAGTCAGATGATGCCCGTGAAGCCATTCCAAGTGATGGGGGTCCACGCTATTTTCCATGATTTGTAGCCAGTTGCAGGGAATGAGGGCATACCCAATATCACGTAACACTCCCTCCCAGACAAAGAGGTCGAAATGAGGAAGCAGGGGAGCTGGAGAAGGCCCCAAGTAAAGAAAAATCAGACCTCCCAATTCCTTTACAGGGTAAGCAGACGCACAGACAGACTGTAAAAGTTTAGAGGTGGGCGGTTCCGGTGGTACTTCCAAACACGTGCCAGCACGGTTGAATTTCCAACCATGGTAAGGACAACGGATCCCCTCATCATCCACAGAACCATAGGCCAAGGAAGTTCCACGATGAGGACAGTGTTCCTCGAGGGCGCCCAGAGTCCCTGTTCCATCTCGAAATACCACGAGATCTTCCCCCAGCAATCTGACGCGTCGGACCGAACCGGCATCAAGATCACAACTCGGGAGAACGGGCATCCAATAACGCCTGAAGAGTTCACCCATAGGGGTGCCGGGCCCTATTCGGGTTAATTGGTCCTGTTGTTCGGGCGTCAACATCTCTTCATCTTCTTCAGTTAAGAAGGGCTGTCCATTTTGCCATAGATGGTTTGGGGCCTAGTGTAAAAATGCTGGTCCCAAACGCCATGTTCTGGAGGGCCGACCCTTGAGCCTTTCCATCCTCCGAATGGTGCAGAAGGATGAACGGTGAAGGGATGGTGAGTGACATTCACCATTCCCGATTCAACGGCTTCGAGAAATCGACGATGTTTCGATTCATCATGAGTGTACAATGAGGCCACAAGGCCATATTGTAGATGATTATTCTGCTCAATGGCTTCTTCTAAATCTTCCACGGGGTCAATGACAGCCACTGGCCCGAAAATTTCGCGTTGGGAAAGGAAGGAAGTGGGGCCGACTTGGTTGATCACCGCTGGAGTGAGCCAACATCCATTTTGAAGGTCATGAGGGATGGTTCCTCCACAAAGAATCTCTGCGCCCGCGAGGGTGGCTTCATCTAAAAGAGACTGGATCCATTGTTGATGGGATCTGGAAATTAAGGGGCCCACAGTGGTTTCCGGATTAAAAGGGTCGCCCACGATCAGTGATGTGACAGCCTCGACAAAGGCTGCCTGGAATTTCTGGAGAATCGGACGTTCAACGAGAAACCGCTGGATGGAGGTGCATCGTTGCCCCGAAAAAGAAAACGCGGAGAGAGCCATGCCATGGACGGCTTTGCGAACATCGTAGTCTCGGCAAACGATGGCGGCGTTATTTCCTCCGAGTTCGGCCTGTAAGGGTTTGCCATAGTAGGCACAAAGAGTTGCGATGGCCTGACCGACTTCTGTCGATCCCGTGAATGAAATCGCATTAATACCCGGATGTGTAATAATTTTCCGAGCGGTGGCTTCTTCTCCGAAGACCAAGTTGACAAGTCCCGGAGGAGCACCTGCCTGATATAGGGCCTCAAGAATAGACATCGCCGTTTGAGGAGCCTCTACAGCCGGTTTCCAAACGGCGGTATTCCCAAACGCCAAGGCAGGTGAGATCTTCCCGACAGGTATTGCGACGGGGTTATTCCAGGGAGTAACGAGCCCTATGACCCCAACCGGGCAATGGCGAACGTGAATTGGCTTTTCTGGACAAATGGTTTGTGATTGAGGATGAAGACATAAGGTTGCTGACTGATGAATAAAAGAGATGGCCATCTGGATTTCGTCCTGCCCGCTTTGAAGTGGTTTGCCGATTTCTCGTGCAAGAAGTTGAGCCAACTCGCCTTGGCGTTTGACAAGAATCTCAGCCCAGGCATGTAAAAATTCCGCACGATTGGGCGGGGACATTTCTTTCCACGTTTGTTGGGCGGTTGAGGCTTGCGTGCAGGCGAAGTTCACATCTTCGAGCGTAGCCAAGGGTACCGACGAGATGAGTTCTTCCCAATGGGAAGGGTTGTGACGATCGACTTGGGCATGTTCCTTGGCTTCTATCCACTTTCCGCCAATATGGGCAACAGGCAGAACTTTCGCATCCCGTTGAGGGCGGTGAAGGGGGTCTGGTTTTTCAATTTGAGAAAGGATAGTGGGCGTATCACTAAAGTTTGCGGCACGTCCATTCAAGTAAAGACGGGTGATTTCACCGTGACCGGGATCGTAGGAACCCACGGCTTCATCGGCAATCCATACTTCATACCCCTTTTCATAGGCATCCAGGGCTGTGGATCGGATACACCCATGGAGAAAAATCCCGCAGAGCACGATGGAGTCCACTCTCTGTGCCTGGAGCTGTGGGTGAAGGGAGGGAATACTGAATGCGCTGAAATATTGCTTCGTGAAAACGAGTTCATCTGGTTGGGGTTGTAGAGACTCGGGGGGTAAAACACCAGGCGTTCCCTCAACGCAAGCCCAGGTATTTTGACGTTTCCAATGCGGCATACGATTGGAGCCATCTTGAGTGATTTGAGTCCACACATGAACAATTGGTGCTTTGAACTTTCGAAAGCCTTCGAGTAGCCGTTCAACCCGCCGGACCAAGCGGTCAGGCCTGGGAACCAGGTCTGGCCGCTGAAGAAAATCCTTCTGAAGGTCAATTAACATCAACAGGGAATTCATGAGGTATCCAATCTATGAACATGGTTTTAGGCCAAATGGTAAAGCACCGCACACGGTCTTTCCAAATTGAAGAAACGGGCTGACAGGAACCGAGAGCGAAGTCTCGCCACATATGGCTATTTATAGAATTTGGTATTCCGATAGAACCATGAGACATGAAGGCGATGAACGAGGTGTGTATCTCAAGGGACCGTCAATGTGGTCAGCGTTGATTGTTCGTCAACAATGATTCGACAGCCCGGGAAATATGAAGTCCCATCTCTTGGGTTCCAACAAGAGTAGATCCAGGGGAGGAAATGTCAGGGGTGCGAATCCCTAAAGCCAATGTCTGCTCAATAGCTTCCTCAATGGCAAAGGCGGCATCGAACATGTGAAAACTTTCCCGGAGCATGAAGGCCGCTGAGAGGATCTGGCCAATTGGATTAGCAGTGTCCTTTCCAGCGATATTGTGTGCAGCCCCATGTCCGGTCTGATAGGCCGCTTGATTATTGGCTCCAAAATTTCCTGAGTACGAAAGGCCTCGAGATCCCAGAAGCAAAGCCGCATTATCGGCAAGAATATCACCAAAGAGGTTGGGTGCCACAATGACGTCGAAATCTTGGGCGCTCGCGACAATCTGATAACTGGCGTTATCGATCTCCAGGACGCGGGTTTCCAGATGTAACCCCTGAACCTCTTGCCAAAAGATGTCCGTCCACAGTTTGCTGATTTCCGGGATGCCATCTGGCTTGACGACTAAAGCCAGCCGGCCTCGTCGGTTCTGAGCGAGTGTGATCCCAACCCGAATTATGCGGTTTACTTCTTCTGTGTCATACGTAAAGGTATGCCGGACTTTCTCCTGGCCTTGTTTACTGACCGTTCGAGACGCTTCACCAAAATACATACCGCTGACGTTTTCTCGGACCACGATAATGTCAACCTTTTCTCGTGATTGAGGTCGAAGAACCCCAGCGTCCGAGAGAGCGGAACAGGGAAAGATAGGAGTCAATTTGCAGAACAAGTTAAAGCGGGCTCGAAGATCATACACAAAACGCTGTCCCGCGGGTCCACAGAGAAAGGTTCCCTTTTCTTGGAAAAGGGCATCTACCCATTCGATGATTTCCGGAGTTAAGGCTCGTCCAGAAACTTTTTTGGCGTGGTTGCCAATAAGGCCTCCATATCTGATTTCGAAACGATAGGACGAAGCTCGCTCGATGGCCTGAAGGACTTCAACCGTAGCCGATAAAATTTCAGGACCAATGCCTTCACCACGAAGGATGCCAATAAGGGCGGTGTTGGGAGTGGCGACCTGATGTTCAGCCCAGCCCGGGAGAGCTGTTGCCAATCGGGTGTTGATCAGATGTTGTGAGAAATCAGTCATGAAGGGGGTTGGAGGAGAGTCATAAGAAACTAACTGAAGGTGAATGATGGAAAATTTCGTTAGGATTCTTTTAATATACCTTAATAAACGACTTTGGTTAATTCAATGACTTTCACAAAGGGTAGTTTGATGAACTCGTTGCAGGGTATAAACTAGCATGACCCAGAATGTAAAGACCATGGATGAGTGGATCGCCCACTTGTTTCAGAATAACGACCTGCTTCGTATGGGTCATTGTCAGCAACGTGAGGGTTTAAACCTTGGGATGGGGTGGCTGTACTATGGACTCACACGGCTCTTCCGTCCTCAGAAAGTGGTGGTCATTGGGTCCTGGCGGGGGTTCACACCGTTGGTGTTTAGTAAGGCCCTGGCGGATAATGCCGAAGGGGGATCAGTGTATTTTATCGATCCGTCCCTAGCGGATGATTTTTGGAAAGAGGGAGAAAAAGTGCGGGCCTATTTTCAAGGCTATGGTGCCGAGAACATCCAACATTTTTTGATGACCACTCAAGAATTCACTGAGTCGGAGGTCTATCAATCTCTAGATGACGTCGGCATGGTCTTTATCGACGGCCTTCATACGGAAGAACAGGCACGATTTGACTTTGAGGCATTTGAGGGGAAGATATTCAATAAGGGTTTATTTCTTTTTCATGATAGTCTGTCTACCGCGAAGGTCAAAAGTCAGGACCTCTATTCTCCTGAATTGCACTATGAACGAAGAGTGAAATTTTTTATCGATACGTTAAAGCAAAAACCCGACTTCCAGGTGTTTGATCTTCCTTTTGCCAAAGGGTTGACGATGGTTCGTAAGGTTGTGTCCCAACCATTCCCTGAAGAGGGAAGTCCCTAAAGAAAGCATTGGATGACGGCTGACTCCCTGGCCTCGCCCATACGAGTTCTCGATGGAGTATTCAAAATCCTAGGCCTTGCGTTGTCCCTCGTTAATTCTCAACCGCATATTTGTCTTATGTCCGTTCGGAGGTTTAGTTTATAACCTTGATTTTCTTCCATGATTTCTCCTGATCGTAGAACGGTAAGACAATTTCGAAAACAGTTGATGTTGAAAAATCCTCTTCCGTCATTGTGGATGGGGTATCAAGATTATCGGGCTAATCGAAAGTATGCCACGGCAGAAAAACGGATTTTGGTGGTCAGGCATGCTTACAAAAATCCAAGGGTCTATGATTTTCTATTGGACTGGCTCGCACAAGAATTTCCGGATATCCGAACAGTATTTGAATTACGTCAAATCTCCTATCGTACCTCGGATTGGTCCCGGTATTGTTTGTTGATCCCTTGGCTGCCAGATCCTGTTCAACAATGGTCGCTCCAAGCGTATCACCAAACCCAACAGTTGACGGCGTTGTGCGATGAACGTGGGATTCCCAGCATTAATAGGGTCGACCGTCTTCTTAATGCGACAAAGGCAGAAGGCGCGCGACGGATCGGCTCGGTTGGGATACGGGTCCCCAAGATGGCGGAGATTCACGACGAGCGAGAATTCAAGGAGACGTTGTTGGGATTACATTTGCCGTTATTCGTGAGGGAAAATTGGGGACATGGGGGGAACATCTGTCGAGCCGACACCATGGAGCAAATCCAGAAGATAGACATCAAAAGTTTTAGCCGGCCGGTTGCGGTGGAATTCATTGAAACACAAAACCCGGTGGATGGGCTCTATCGAAAATACCGGTATATCGCCGCAGGGGCCGAAGGAGTGACGGCCAGTTTGCATGTCCGAAGAACATGGATGGTCCATGGGTCCAAGTGCGAATTTTCCGAGGCCATTCGTGAGGAAGAGGTGGCCTTTATCAATAATCCCGATCCCAATCACAAAGTTTTACAAGAGGCGCGTAAGGCGTTGGATTTGGATTTTGTGGCTTTTGATTACAGCTATGATCCTACGGGGAGACTCGTGGTGTGGGAAGGTAATCCCTACCCCAAAATTCATTGGAGTGAGGGCAGGAAGAAGTACAAAAGACCGGCGATTCAAAGAACTCTCGCCGCCATGGTGAAAATGTATCTACAGAAAGCGAGTCTCTCGGTCCCACCAAAAATCAACGAGATACTCCGCTATTCCTGAGTCAGCGCATCCTCAATAACCAAATATTTTCAGGCTGCTGCGTCTCCGCTGTCATTTACCTGTCTCTCAATTAATCAGCTTGTCTTATTGCAGAGCAGATGGTGGTTGAATAATTGCCACCCAGCCTCATAAAAGGGAGGTGCCACTCCCTACCAAAGTTTACTGGCTGTTAAGGGATTTGAGGAAAAACCACCCCATTTCATTTATTCAAAAATTTTTGTATGGTGATTACCGTTCGGCATTCCTTCTCCTAACCACCGAAGAGGAGGAGAAATGATCGGCAGAACCCAACCCTCCATTTTTTCGGCCTTTCCTTGTGGGGGAAACATGGCTGCACTCCAGCTAAAACCGAATTCCTCCTCGCTCCTCATCATCGAACCCAATACCGATGTGCAAATGGCCTTGGTGGATTTTTTGGAGGCCGAAGGCTTCGAGATCAGCTTTGTGGGAACCGGAGCTGAAGCCGTAACGGCCTTAGAGAGCGGAAAGACGTTTACCGTCGTGATTCTGGACCTGGCCCTTCCGGATATGGATGGGATGAATTTATTGAAGGTGATCGGCCGTTTTGATCCTCATCTTCCCGTGATCGTGATTACCGGCATTACCGAACTGGATCGGGAACTCCGTGCCTTTGAACACGGCGCACTGGCCTTTATTCGAAAACCGTATAACCGGGAAGAGGTTCTTGCCCTGCTGAGCCGGGCCGTGGAAGTTCGGAAGATGTCCAAAAAAATGCATCGAATGGAAGAAGCCCTCCAAACCAGTGAAACGCGGTTTCAGTTAATTATTAAGTCCGCCAAAGATGCGATTGTCCTCAGCAATGAGCAGGGCACGATCATTGGCTGGAATGAGGCTGCAGAACGCCTATTCGGGTATCCGGTCGATGAAATGATCGGGAGGCCTTTGACGGTCCTGATGCCCGTAAGATACCAAGCCGCCCACCAAGAAGGCCTGGAAAATTTTCGGAAAACCGGGAAAGGCAAACTGATCGGCAAAACACTGGAAGTGCAGGGGCGGCATAAGGATGGGACCGAAATCCCTATAGAACTCACCCTTTCAACGTGGACTCAGGGGGAAAAGAATTTTTTCTGCGGGATCATTCATGATCTGTCGGTCAGGTTGCAATGGGAGCGGGATCTCCGCGAACGGGAGGATCTTTCCAACCTCAAATTTCAAATCAGCCAGATTCTTGTCGAAGCATCCTCATTGTCCGAGATGCTCCAACGATGTGCCGAGGCATTAGTCACGCAGTTGCATGGAGCCTTGGCTCGGATTTGGGTCCTCAATCCTCAATCACAGATTCTGCAATTACACGCTAGTGCCGGGATGTATACGCATCTGGATGGAAAACATGCATCCATTTCGATGGGTCAGTATAAAATCGGCCGTATTGCCCAAGCCCGAAAACCTCATCTCACGAATCAGGTTCAGGGAGATCCGGAAATTCATGATCAGGAATGGGCCAGAAGAGAGGGGATGGTGGCGTTTGCGGGATATCCGATCATCATTCAGGACCAACTCATGGGCGTCCTCGGGATGTTTGCCAAGCAAACCCTCACCCAAGAAAGCCTCCAGGCTATGGCCAATATTGCCAATGGAATCGGGTTGGCCATTTCGCAGAGGAAGCATGAAGAACAGATCCAGCACTATCAGGAAATTCAACATATGATTCTTCAATCGACGCAGGATGGGATGTATGGATTGGACCTTGAGGGGAAAACGACTTTTGTCAATCGCATGGCGGAAGAGTGGTTGGGTTGGGAGTCTGAAGAGCTTATCGGACGCTCCCACCATGCGCTGATCCACCACACCAAATCAGATGGGTCGCATTTTCCCCTGGAGGAATGCCCCATTTATGCAGTCCTCCAGGATGGCAAGGTCTGTCAGGTGGCGGATGGGGTGTTCTGGAGAAAGGATGGGACAAGTTTTTCCGTGGACTATACCAGCAGCCCGTTACGAGCGGACGATGGAGCCGTCGTGGGCGTGGTCGTTGTGTTTCGAGAATCCTGCAAAGATGAAACACGAAAGAAGAAGCAGAAAGGGTGAACAGGTGGAAACCTACCGCGCCTTCAATCGTCGGAACCGAAAAACGATGGGAGATCCGAGGGGAGATTCGCCTGCAACCCAAAGAAGTACCGGCGTCCCGGCCGGGGAAACCCTCTGATGGCTTCGTAATCGGAATCCAGGATATTCTCCACCATGACAAAGGGTTTAAACCCTTTACAGAACTCATACTCGACTTTCCCGTTCAGGAGAAACCGGCCTTGTACCCTGACGACCTCATTGTGATCAAAGCGTTCGGGGAACGGATCCGAGGCCAAAGCCCGTGAATCATAAAAGGCACTTTGGTAAGAGCCTTGAACATACCCACTCACCCCAAATGGAAAATGATATTCGCTTAAGACCGTGACCTGATGCTTGGGGCGTTCCAGCAGGGGTGAGTCAGGATCGAGGGACTCTCCGGTAAAGCGACTGTCCAGGGATCGACCACGGGCTTGGCTGTCCGTGTTGACGTAGGTGTAGCCCACCGTTGTTTTGAACCGGTCATCCCATCGCACCTTCACGAGAACTTCGGCACCGATGGTGGTGTAGGAATTGGTATTGGCGAATTCGACCCGTGAAGGAAACGGAACAAAAACTGGAGAGGTTCTGTCCTGTAACTCGATCACACTATCCACGTCATTGTAAAAAAACGTCGCTTCCGCTTCGACCCGGTCATCCCAGAACAGTTGAGTAATCCCGCTTTCGACGGACAGGCTAGTCTCCGGTTCAAGGTCAAGGTTGCCGGCACGCTGACCGTAGACGTTCTGCATGCGCGGCATGTTACTCCGTTTCGCGACCGTCGTATGCAGACGGGTGGTAGGCCAGGGCTGGTAGATGAACCCTCCGATGGGGCTCACCGCATAAATGGTCGTGTTCTGGTCCGTTCGTTCAAAGAATGATTCCCGGGTAAAGAAGAGATCGCCATTCAGACCGGCGTAGAGCATAAAATTCTGAAACAGAAAATACTCGGCCTCGGTAAACAGGTCTAGCGTGACGGTTTGAAACGTTTCATGCGGGCTGGCCGAATCCCGCTGGCGTTTGACATGATCCCATCGGACGAAGGACCCCAGTTTGAGGGTGAGGTCCAACGTCGGTTGATACGTGCCCTGCAGGTTGGACCCCAAGAGGAAGTTATCGAAGACACTGACTTCATCCCCGCCGGTAAATCCGTTGGTGCCAACCTGAGAGAAAGATTGGTCGGTGTACATCGTGAGGTCGTTATCGAACTTATCGAAATAAATCTTCCCTTTCAGATTGACGGTGTCGGTGACTTGGGTTTCCCCGGTGATATCGAAGAAGTAGCGCTCCCAATTCGTGAATCGCGTGAAATTAGGCTGGAAGACTTTATAGCCGTTGACAGGCGGAGGAATGCCGAATTCATTCTGATAGTACCCGGCCAAGAACGCCACCTTATCCAATTCCGTGAAATCATATTGCAAGTTCACCGAGACATTAAATTTTTCGTAGTCGCTTTGGACCCGGCTATCATCATCGGGTTGTAACGAGGTCTTGTCGAAATCGTTCGAAAGGGGAAAGCTGTTGGATTTGCGGATACTGCCAGCGACAAAATACCGCAGTTTCTCGTATTGTCCTCCATGCTGAAGCCAGTAATCCTGAGAATTGTGTTCCTCATACGAGACATTGGCTTGTGTAAACGATTCCTTCGTCCCTTTTTTGGTGATGATGTTGATCACACCACCGATGTTGTCTGGCCCGAATGCCGCTGGGGCGGGCCCTTTGATCACCTTAATCTTCGCGACATTGTCGATGGGGAGATTAAACAGGTCCACGGTGCCCAGGAAGGGTTCTAAGACGGGACGACCGTCCACGAAGACGGAATACATCTTATCGTTGCTCGACAAACCTGCGCGGTGACCCAACCCGCGAATGATAATGGACCCTTCGTTTTGTAAGCCTCCCTGTCCGTAAATCACCCCTGGCACGAATCGCAGAGCCTCTCCCACGTTTCGCGCGTTCTGGTTCAGAATATCTTGAGCCGTGATTTCCACTGTCCGGGAGATCGGACCAAAACGTTGCTTGGAGGATTGCACTAATTCTCCGAGTTCAAACGTGGAAAGGGTTTCCTGCTCGAGGAGTTCAAAGGTTGGGGTAGAACTGTCGGCTAGCGGACGATCCTTGGCATGGGCGAGTGAAAGGCCACAAAGAACGATGACCAACGTCCAGGCATACAAACTGCCAAGGAAGAGGCTCCGACGGAAAAACCAAAAAAGGTAATATTGAAGGGCCGCACCCATGATAATCAGATATTCCCAGGTCCTGAAAGAAAGAAGGCGTTGGAGAGAAACCAATCTTTCCAACATTTCCTTAAACCGAAGACCAATTGTACAAGTTCTCTTCATCTTGGGATGAAGAGGAATCGGGAATACCGTTACGTAATAAACTGGTCCTTAAATAAGACATGTTCCTTGGCCGCTCGTTTCACCGCCTCCACCAGTTTGTCCGATTCGATGGGCTTGGTCAGGTACTCGACGATCCCTTGTTTAAACAACTCGTTTGCCCCTTTGATATCGGGATTACCCGTGAACACAATAACCGGAACCGAGGGGAATTGTTGTCGAAAGTACGCCACGGCCTCCATTCCATGTACTTTTGGCATTTGCATATCACAAATGATCGTATCCACGGCTAATGGGTTGTCACCGGAACGAATCGCTTGAATTCCCGCTTCCCCATCCTCCGCTTCGACCACATCGAACCCCGCCTTGTTGAGGGCCATTTTGACGGTCCGACGCACATCCGGTTCATCATCGACAATGAGTACTCTTCCTTCAGACATCATTGGCTCCTTTTGTTGAGGTCGTACTGGTGTTGAGCGTTGATCAGTATGGCTGATTGAAAAAAAGAGGATCGTTCAGGTTCATTCGTGTCATGGACATGTTTTCGAATGAGTTGAGCGATTGACTTCCTGGACAAGTTATGACCCAACGAGACCGGAAGATGGTGAGGCGGGGTTGAGAGGGAACCGATCCGGAAATTAAAAGCCCATGTTTCTGAAATTCCCGTCGATCTTATAGTACAACTATCAATCCAGTGATAACCCAAAGTCTTAAATTAGTCAATATTCATGCGGTTTTCGTTCGTTGAGGAGAAACTGTAGTGATTTCAGAAATGGGAGAGGAAAGCCCAAACCGTGTGAGGCGATAGGGACAATTAGGGTACATGGCCCAAAGAACAAAAGAAAAAGGCATTGAATGATCTCTTGATTTTTAAGCGAGTCCAGGTAGTATTCCGTGGAGAAGAATGTCCCTAGACTGTTGGGAAGGTTCCGGGATTCACGTTTCAGGATTGAGGGTCATGGTATGACTGGTGTTGACCTGACGACCATCAAAAACGTTCCACTGTTCTGTGACCTGACTGATGAGGAGTTACAGTTAGTCAGGACGTCAGGCACCCAGTTAGCGATGCCCCCCAAAAATATCGTCTTTCAAGAAGGCGACCCCGGGCATCATTTGCTGGTGATTCTATCCGGCCATGTGCAAATCCTTCTTTACGGGAAGGACGGAAAAGAATTTATTCTTTCGGTACTTGGAAGGGGTGATTTTTTTGGGGAAATGGCCATCCTGGAATCGGCTCCTCGGTCGGCGACGGTCAAGACGGTGGAAGAGTGTGAATTTTTCGTGTTGGGGCAAAAAGAGCTGTCGGCGCTGCTGACGCAACATCCGGAACTCGCCGTCAAAATTCTCAAAAGTATATCCCGGAGACTCCGCAAATTGACCGAACAGGTGAGGGGCCTGGTGATGTTTGATATTTATGGCCGTCTGGGACGGTGCCTGTTGAATTTAGCGGAAACGCAAGGCTCACAATCGTCGGATCAATTTGTGATCACCAACCGTCCCTCGTTTCAGGAGCTGGCGAACATGGTCGGGTGTTCCCGGGAGGCTTTGAGCCGGACGATGAAAGCCCTGAAGGACAACGGATGTCTCACGGTGACGAAAGAGGCCATCTATATTAATAAGGTCTGGGAATGAGAGCGCTATGACCCTCCTAAGGGATCACAAGGAAAAGTTCTCTCAAAACCCCAAATGTGATCTATATCACTGACCAACCTTTGAGGTTTATCGTATATTTATGCATAGAGTGGGGATAATCCCGGGTTGGTATACATTGAATATCAGAGTCATTGAATGGAACTCCTACCGACATGTTTTGGGCCCGTTCCAGGAAGCCGGCCGGTGTAGGAACTTCCCTCAATGATGGTGGCATAGCCAGGCGGAAAATCACATGAAAGTTCGAGTGTTAGGGGCCCATGGATCTGACTTGCTCCTGAACGGGCCGAACGGGTCGCATCTGTGTCGGAGTGTGGGATTCCTGGTCAATGAGACGTTGGCCGTCGATGCCGGGACTCTTGCTTCAGCCTTGACCCTAGACGAACAAAAGCGGGTCACGCACGTGCTTCTTTCACATCTCCACCTGGATCATGTCAAAGGCATTCCTCCGTTAGTGGATAATATTTCGGGGCTCGTGGACCATGTCATTACGGTGGGGAGTTTGGGATCGGTGTTGGATGGGATGGAGCGGCATTTGTTTAATGATGAGGTGTTCCCGAATTTTTTCAACCTCCCCGATCCGGAACCCTCGCTTCTACGGCCTGAAGTCCTCAAACCCAACCAACCCTTTCATTTGCCAGGCCGGATTCAAGTGACTCCCGTCCCCGTGAACCATACTGTGGAAACGGCAGGGTATATCATCCAGGACGATGAGGTGGCCTGGCTCTATAGCGGCGACACCTACGTGACCGAAGAGATTTGGAAACAGGCTGCTCAAATTCCAAATTTACGAGGGGTGTTTGTGGAGGTCTCATTTCCGGATTCCATGATCGAGATGGCAGTCCGGAGCAAACACCTGACGCCTTCACTCTTGGCCCAAGAGTTTAAAAAAATCGGAAATCCCGATCTTCCTCTCTATGTGTATCACATGAAACCCTCATTCCGTGACCAGATCATGCAGGAAATTTCCCAATTAGCCTTGCCCAACGTGACCATCCTACAAGAAGGTCTTGAGATAGAATTCTCATAGATCTCAAAATCTCCCGCCCTTCCGTTCTCTTCACCCAGCACTCAAGAGCCTCTGTTCTTTTGGTCTTCCCGGCTTCGTACCCCAAGGCAGCTGAGTTCAATTACTGTTTAGGCTGTATCTGTTTAGATACTTTTCGTAATCACCAATCAATGAGAACGGAAGTGATTGATAAGTAAAGAAAATTGTTTTGGAACATTTTTCAATTGTGAGAAAGTGCAGGACAAATGTCCCCAATGTATCTCTAGGTCCCCTCCAAATGAGGGATACGAAGAGAAGGAAGGAATCGAAGTCAAATATAATTTAAGACACTGAAATTGTTGAGAAAAATTTTCAGCCCTTCCTTTCTCCCGGAGAGTTGTATCCGATTGGATACCCGCTGTATCCGATTGGATAATGCCTCAAGCCACTAACCCGCACCAACGAATTCGCATCACCAAGAAAATTCCCTTGCATTACAGATAATTAACCAACCAAACCGCACAAAACACAACTCTATCTATTTCAAGGTATTAAACTTGCTCCCTCACCAATCGTGTAAGTGATCAAAGTCACAAAAGAGAAGAACAAGAAGGAATTGAACCACATTGTAGAGAACACGCGAATAAAGGAGACTTGAAGCTGAGAGCACGGTAGACACGAAGCTTCACAATTTAAAAAACTATTTTTTGCTCGCACAAGAACCTCGCCCCATGGGCTTCGTTCTGCCCTGCCACCAAAAATGCTTCAAGGAAAAAGGCAGTCCATGGGAGATCACGTCAATCTTCAAATCAGCCAAGCACGATCAGCTAGAGGGAAAACCCATGTTGTACCAATCATTTTCCCGGCCACAGAGGGAAGGGACTGAAACCGTGGCCATGAAAAAAGCAACCGTGACCTTTCACAGACAAGTCATCCGATTGTGCAAAGGCATCATCAAAGCCTGGGAGCAATGGGTGGATGTGAGTGAATACGACAATAACGTGGAAACTCGCGCCATGGATATGCATTCCAGAAAGGACAAAGAAACAGCAGATAAGTTTTTAAGCTCATAGTCAAACTCAAACCTTCGCACGCGTGCCCCCTCACGTCATCAACTGTGCGTCCCTTCGATGATGTCTTGCGTGGCCTCATAGCCTCCGATTGAGCAGGAAAGGATGATTCAACGGAAGCGAATGAGGAAGAAGGGGGACAAGTTCTCGCCCTACCAACAGTTCCAAACTCCTCGTCAGTTTCCGACCGGCCCCTAGTCATTTCCCGAACATCCCAAATATCCGCACGAGACGACGAAAACGTTCGTCATGATGTGCGCGGGTAGGGGTCAGCCCCGAATCGTTGATCGTTCAAATGAAAACCATGCTTAAGCAAGCCAATACCACGAAACGTGTGAACCAATTTTCGAATTCGAAAAGAACGCAATGGACCTTCCAGAAACTATTTACCGCTAAGAAAGGTGCACTATGAGCCGTCAAAGGATCCCCCATCTCGCAGTGCTGATGTGTCTGTTGGTCTTCGGACCGGGCCTCAGTCCAACCGTGGCGTCGGCGCAGGAGTGCGACCCCAGCGTGGCGACTGCCGAGGCTGTGCAAGGATCGGTCGAGGTCCGCCGTGTCGGGTCGACGCGTTGGGACCCCGTGAATCTCAAGGACACCTTCTGTGCCGGAGATCGCATTCGCGTCGGAGATCGAAGCCGGGCCGACATCGCCCTGGCCAATCAACCGGTCCTCCGTCTGGATCAAAACACCTCCATCACTTTGGGCGGGGTGGAAGAAGCCAAACCCTTCCTCGTGGAACTGGCCGAAGGAGCCACCTACTTCTTCAGCCGCGCGACACGTGCCCTGGATATCAAAACCGCGTTCGTCAACGCAGGTGTGGAAGGAACCGAGGGTGTGGTCCGCGCGGGAGACGGCTTTGCGGAAATCATCATCTTCG
The DNA here is from genome assembly GCA_965223275.1 of Nitrospirales bacterium. Taxonomy (GTDB): domain Bacteria; phylum Nitrospirota; class Nitrospiria; order Nitrospirales; family UBA8639; genus Nitrospira_E. Next base: position 1,953,902 of record OZ244992.1, on the reverse strand, counting down.
AAGGAAAAGTCCTGGCCGCCAATGAGGCTGGCTCGCAAGCGCTCACCGGCGGCCAATCAGCGATGACACGGGCTGGAGGCGCGCCGGTCATGCAAGTTCTTGCACGCCCGCGGGATGCCGTGCATTGGGCCTTGTACTATCCCCCCGTGATGGATGTTCCTCCTGGCGAATTCGCGGGGGGCGGAACAACGAACGATCCGCGCGTCCTGGTGCGGCGCGCGGCGGCGTCTCTGGCAGTGGGCCGGGTGGATGAAGCCGGTCCCGATCTGGAGCGGGCGCTCCAACTGGACCCCAAGAACAGCGAGGCCCTCGCCCTCCAGTCCATCATCGCCATCACCCAAAACGATAAGGAACGGGGCCTGTCCCTGGCCCAGTTGGCCGTGCAGTCGGATCCCAACTCGGGTCCCGGGCTGCTGGCGCTCTCCTACGCCCAGCAGGCGCACTTCAACCTGGACGGGGCAAAAGACAGCCTGATGAAAGCCGTCAAAGCTAATCCGAACGACGCCCTGGCCTGGGCCAGACTGGCAGAGATCCACATGTCGTTCGAGGAGCGGGACGAAGCCCTGGCGGCGGCCAAGAAAGCCATGGAGCTGAACCCCAACCTGGCCCGCACGCAAACGGTCCTGGGGTTCGCCTATTTGATGCAGGTCAACACCAAGGAAGCGCGCGAGACGTTCGCGAAGGCGCATGAGTTGGATCAGTCGGACCCGCTCCCCAAACTGGGATTGGGCCTGGCCAAAATTCGGGACGGCGAAGTGGCCGAAGGCCGAGCGGAGCTGGAAACCGCCGCCACTCTTGACCCCAATAATGCCATCATCCGAAGCTATCTGGGTAAGGCCTTCTTCGAAGAGAAACGGGATGATGCGACCGAGCGGGAATATGCCGTCGCCAAGGAACTGGACCCCAAAGATCCTACTCCGTACTTCTATCATGCCCTCCAGAAACAGCTCACCAACCGGCCGGTGGAAGCGCTGGAAGATTTTGAAAAGGCTATCGAGCTCAACGACAACCGGGCCGTGTACCGCTCCAAGCTCAGTCTGGATTCAGACCTGGCAGCAAGGAGTTCAAGTATGGCCAGGATCTACCGGAATCTTGGGTTCGAGGAGCAAGCCCTGGTGGAAGGATGGACGTCAGTTAATGTGGATCCCACGAGTTTTACGGCACACCGCTTCCTGGCCGACTCCTATTCCTCCCGCCAACGGCATGAGGTTGCCCGGGTGAGTGAATTGCTTCGTTCTCAACTATTCCAGCCTCTCAATATTACGCCCGTCCAGCCGACTCTGGCGGTCAGCAACTTGTTTTTGATCAGCGCATTAGGTCCCGGATCCACCTCCTTTAACGAATTCAACACTCTGATGGTCAATCGCGACCGGCTGACAGTCCTTGGAAGCGGGTTGGTCGGTGAAAACGATACGTATTCCGGGGAGGGGGTCGTGGCTGGGATCTGGAAAAACATCTCCTTCAGCGCTGGAGTCTCCAATTTCAGCTCCGATGGGTGGAGAAGTTTTACCAACCAGGATGATTTTAATGCCAACGGGTTTATCCAGTGGGAAGTGTCTCCCTCAACCAGTCTTCAAGCTGAGTACCGGTATCGCAACCTGCAGCAAGGTGATCTGATCCAACGATTCTTTGATGATAATGTCAGATCCGGAGAAAATGGTACTGAGGTAACAAATACTGCGCGAGGTGGCTTGCGGCATGCCTTCGATCAGCATTCCACGGTTCTGGCTAGTTTTATCTATAAAAATTTCTCTTCAAAACTTCGGGAAATTAATCCCAATTCCCCGCCGATCGGAATCGGTCCAGGGGGAGGTCCACCGTTTGTTCCATTAGTTCTAGGAGAAATCGATGGAAAGGACAATACCTCAGACTCCTATTTAGGGGAGGTTCAATACATTCTTCGGTCACAAATTTTCAATCTGGAAACAGGAGCAGGATATTATCTTCAAAATGGAACCCCCCTTCTTTCCATCGCTGCCGATTTCAGTGGTCTAGGAGGTCCTCCTTTCCTCTTGCGGCCGGGTGATCCCTCGCAATTAAATGCCGACATCCGACATCTGAATGGCTACGCCTATGGGTATTTCAAACTCCTTCCAAATTTGACCGTGACAGCCGGGGGGAGTTACGACTGGATAGATGGTCCGAGTGATTCCTTCTTTTATCCTGGAAACGATTTTAATCAGTTCAATCCGAAATTCGGAATCATCTATCACCCCTTGCCGCAGACGACAATTCGGGTCGCGGCGTTCAGAGTTTTAAAAAGAACACTCAATTCGGACCAGACGATCGAACCAACTCAGGTGGCCGGATTCAATCAGTTCTTCGATGATTTCATCGCGACTGAAGCCTGGAATTACGGTTTGGCCGTCCAGCACAAGTTCCCTGGTCATCTCACCGTGGGGGCCGAGGGGAATATCAGAAATTTAAGCGTCCCCGGAACGAATCTCAATACCGGTGCGACGATTTTTAATGATGGAGATGAATATCGTGCCTCCGGTTATGCTTATTACACTCCCCATCCATGGGTGGCCCTAAGAGGGAAGTTCACCTGGGAAAAAGTCAAATGGGATAATGACAATTTTGCGGACTTACCCGTCAACGTGGATACCTACAATCTTCCCTTGGGCGTAGCGTTTTTCCATCCCTCCGGACTTCTAGCCAACCTGCAAGTGGCCTGGTGGTATCAGGATGGAAAATTTCTTCAATTGAGTAATCAATCCACCAAATCGGGTGACGATTCATGGTGGCTAGTGGATGCCGTCTTAGGGTACCGAATGCCCAAACGGTACGGACTGGTATCCGTGGGAGTAAAAAATCTCTTCGACACCGACTTCAATTATTTCAATATCGATGTCAGAAATTATGACATCATCCCGGACCGAATGGTCTTTGGTCAGGTGACTATCGCCTTGCCTTAGTTACCGGGAAGGAGGAAAAAGGGGAGTTAAGGATATCAACTTTTCATCCAGAGGTTAGATGAAGAGAAATGACTGAAAAATTGTAAACCCAACATTCGCTCACTAAAAGGAGGCTTTCTCATGAAAAGATTATTTTTACTGACAATCATGTCCTTTTTTTTAAGTCTGTCTATAGTCCCTGAGTCCGCAAAGGCCAACGTTTGGCAGAGTTCTGTATGGAGCTGGTCCAGCATTGATTGTTTTACTATTGTTTCGGGAATTTCACCAGCTGATTTGCTTGATACAAATGTGGCCTGCAAAGTTCGAATTAAGGAAATAGTAAGGCAATGTGTCAATAAAAAGAGAAATGCGGATCCTGCTAATGGCCAACCTTTTATACCGGTTGATGAAGAATTTCAGGGACAAGCCTTAGGAGTCGATATTACGCTGTCTAGGAAAGGTAAAGGTAGCGCAGAGACAACAATTTCTACGGACGACATCGCGGCAGAAATCCCGGAACTTCTCGACCCTGTGCTCGCGGGCTGTCCCAATGGTAACTGGCATGTCGAATTTGCCGTGACTAAATTGGATGGAGTCGTAGAAGTTCTTTCCGGAGCGAGCGAGCCCAATAATGGCGGTGTTTGCACCGTAAACGTATCGGTGGATCCTGATACCGCATGCCAACAAGATGTCCAAACAAGATTTTCAGATCCCGAGAATTGCCTTATTGACGATGGGAATGGTGGAGAAATAGATGTGTGTCCTCTAGCTACGTGTAATCAGGATGCCTGTGCCTATTTTCATCACCCCGTCGCACCTGATGACCTACTCGTACTGGGTCAGCCAGACAATTCCGTATGCCAGAAAACCAATTTAGATATCTCTACTCCCGATTCCTTTGATTGTGATTGTGATTTTGAAGTGAAGAAGAATGGGAATATTAATTTCAATTGCAATAAACTCGAACAGGAGGAATAAGAGGTAAGTCCGAAAGTGAATATTTTTATGATTCCCTTTGGCACGCACAAAAATTTTCGTTTCTGTCATGAGTGGCTATATGCCTCATGAAAAACGCTTAAAAATATTTTGGGGTATTTCAAAAAAATGAATAAAGCCTTGGACCGTTCACAGTTTATGAGAGAGAAGGAATTAGGTGTATTCTTTTGGTGGCTCTTTTTGGGAGGATTCTCATTGGTTTTGGGATTTATTGGGTCAACTATCCATGCTGAGCCTTCAAAAATGAACCTGATTGCGGAAGTCAATGGAGAAGTTATCACCGTTGAAGATCTCGACGAAGAACTCGGTGTCAAACTGGCCAAACTCCAGGAGCAAATGTATGTCCTTAAGCGCCGGCAACTGAATGCCATGGTCGAGCAGAAGTTGCTGGCGCAGGAGGCCGCTCGGCGAGGCCTGACGGTCCCGGCTTTACTCGATGCCGAGGTGACCAGCAAGGTCGGTCTGGTCACGGAAACGGAAATTGAAACGTTTTATCAGACGAATAACCCCCGTATTCGAGGAGAGGAGGATGAGGTCCGTCAAAAAATTCGCGCTGCGTTACAAAGCAAAAAAATTTCGGCTCAACGAAAAGTCTACGTGGATACCCTTCGGCTAGTTGCCAAAGTTCAGGATAACCTGAAGCCTCCTCCGGTCATGCGCGTGGATGTCTCTCCGGATGGGGCGCCGATTCGCGGGGTTCCAGAAGGAAGCGTGACGCTGGTGGAATTCTCCGATTTCCATTGTCCGTTCTGCAAACGGGTCCAGCCCACGTTGGAAAAAGTGTTGGACCGGTATCCCGACAAGGTCAAGCTGGTGTTCCGTGATTTTCCGTTAGATCAATTGCATCCGAAAGCCAGACAGGCGGCCTCCGCCGCACGGTGCGCAGGGGATCAAAATAAATTCTGGGAATATCATGACCTGTTGTTTGCCAACGCTCCGAAGGCTTCTACCAAAGATCTTACGGCTTATGCGAAGCAGGTGGGTCTGAATGAAGAAAAATTTCAATCCTGCCTTTCGGATGGGGTCCACAAAGCCGCTGTCCAACGGGATGTGGAGGCAGGGGCGCGCTTGGGTATCACGGGGACCCCGATGTTCTTTATTAACGGGCGTCCGCTTTCCGGAGCGCTTCCCTTCGAGCGGTTCGTCCAAGTAATTGAGGAGGAACTGGCCAGGGCTCCGGTAGCTCAAAAGACATCAACGGAACCCAAGGGGTGACAAGAAAAGAAAGCCTTGCAAGGGTCTGTCGTCGTTTGAATGGAGGGAATTGACCATGGAATTCGCAGTGGAACCTGCCTCTTCCGATATCCCGGTCCCTGACCGGAGGAAGGAACCCCGCCGGTCAGAGGATCGCCGTCTTATGCGGCGCGATCGGGAGTTGGAAGCGGCTCGCCGTATGACGGAAGCCCTGTTTCAACACCTGCACCCCGATGAGCTTGTCGAGAAAACTCTGGCCATCGCGTTGGATGTGGTCGAAGCGGAGACCGGGTCGATTCTCCTGGCCAGCCAGGACTCCCCGGAACTGGTCTTCCGGCATTCCATCGGCGTGAGTCCCGTCGAGACGGGCACGGCCATTCCCTGGGATAAGGGCATCGCGGGCGCCGTGTTTCATTCGGGCGAACCGATTGTGATCCCCGATGCCAAGCACGACCGGCGACATTATGGGGGGATCGATGTCCTGACCGACCACGTCACCCGCGACATGATCGCCCTCCCGCTCAAGCGCTGGCAGGGCAAGCCGATCGGCGTATTGGAAGTCATGAACAAGCGGGGCACGCTCCTGGATGAAGAGGATGTGGCGATCCTGACGATCGTTTCCGCCTTAGCCGCCAGTTCCATCGAACAGGCCCGTCTCCATCAGGAAGCCAAGCTGGCCGTCATCGTCCGCATCATGGGTGATATCAGCCACGACATCAAGAATATGTTGATGCCGGTCCTGTCCGGCGCCCACCTCATGAAAGAGGAATTGGACGAGTATTATCCGCCGTTGGTCGAGCAGGAGGTGAAGGGGGCGAAGACGAGTTATGACAATTGTACGGAGTTGACCCATATGATCGTCTCCAATGCGAGACGCATACAAGGCCGTGTCCGGGAAATTGCGGATGCCGTCAAAGGGGTGACCAGTCCACCGCATTTCGCGCCCTGCCAGGTGTCCAACGTCGTGGCCGCCGTGTTCGGAACGTTGCAAACCTACGCGGCAGAGCAGGGCATTTCGCTGGAGACCGAGCATCTGGATACCCTGCCGGTGATTCAAGCCGATGAACACCGCTTGTTCACCGCCTTTTACAACCTCATCAATAATGCCATTCCGGAAGTGCCCGGCGGCGGGGTGATCGCGGTCTGCGGGAAGGAAGAAAAACCCGGCATCGGGATCGTGGTCGAGGTCGCCGATAACGGCCGGGGTATGACGCCGGAAGTGCGGGACCGCCTGTTTAAGTCCCATGCCATCACGACCAAACGGGAAGGCACCGGCCTGGGGACCAAGATCGTCAAGGATGTCGTCGATGCCCATGGCGGTGAGATACGCGTCAAAAGCGAGCTGGGCGTGGGGACGACCTTCTATCTGCATCTGCCCATCAAACCCCCACCTTTCAAGGAGTAATCTCCCCGATCGCTCCAACCATCCTGGAATCTGTCATGACCCACCGCTCGACTCATGATGGATTAGCTCCTTCCCCCCAAGAGGCTGGCGACCGATGAACCGGTTGCTCAAGGCGCTGCTCTTCGGTGGCCTGGTCGGGGTGATCGGGCTGGTCCTGAGTTTTGTTCCCGTATTCCGGGGATTGGAAGAGGATGTCGGGCTCGATCTGCTCTTTCAATTACGAGGGGTGCGTTCCCCGCCCTCCGACGTGGTGGTCGTGAGTATCGACCATGATTCCTCCGAACATTTCCAGGTTCGCAACAACCCGGATAAATGGCCCCGTTCCCTTCACGCCCGGGTGACCGAGGCTCTTCAAGAAGCCGGTGCCAGGGTGGTGACGTTTGACGTGCATTTTATCGAAGCCCGTGCCCCTGAAGATGACAATCGGTTTGCCCGGGCCATTGAGCGAGCGGGGAACGTCGTCCTGGCCGATGCGCTGGTCATGAAAGAGATTCCGGTCAACCAGATCGGCGACGCGAGAGCCGAAGCCAACAGCCTCGTCAAAATCACCAAACCCTATGCGCCCTTCAAGGATGCCTCCGTGGGGACCGGCCCGTTCGTGCTGCCACGCATTCCGTTCAAGGTGAACCAATACTGGACGTTTCAGGAGGGGGCGGGTGATGCCCCCACGTTTCCCATGTTGACGCTTCAGATGTATGCCACGCCGGTCTATGACACCTTCCTGGGATTGGTACGGGAGGTTCGTCCCGAGGCGGCCGGTGAGCTTCCCGGGGATGTGCCTGCCTTGCTCAACGGGGTGGGGTTGGTGAGGAATATGCAAACGATTCGCGAGGTGTTCGAAGGGGATCCCCTGCTGGCCACCGATATGGTCCGCGCGTTGGATCATTCGGTTTTGCGTCCTACCGACGGCAAGGATGTCCGCACGCTCCATGCGCTTATCAATCTTTATGGCGGCACCCACAGCCGGTATATCAATTATTACGGTCCGCCTCGAACGATTCCTACTATTCCCTTCTTTCAAGTCGTGCAAAATGGCAAGAATTCGCGTCCTCTTCACGGTATGGATTTGCGGGGCAAGGCGGTCTTCGTGGGCCTTTCGGAAAACCTCCTCGCCGAACGTAAGGATAGTTTTTACACGGTCTTCTCTCAGGCCAACGGCGTCTTTATCGGTGGAGTGGAAATCGCCGCGACCGCGCTCGCGAATTTCCTCGAGGATTCCTCCGTCCGGCCTCTGGGGGTCCAAGCCCACATGGGCTTCCTTCTGGCTTGGGGCCTGGTGCTTGGAGCCATCTGCCGTCTCCTGCCCACCCTGGTCGCGGCGGGTGCGGTGTTGGGGCTGAGTGGTCTTTACCTTACCGGCGCCTGGTATCAGTTTTCGCATCTGAATATGTGGTTGCCCCTGTTGGTTCCGTTGACGGTTCAAGCTCCCCTCGCTTTTGGCAGTGCCGTGTTGTGGAATTATTACGAAACCGATCGCGAGCGGAAAAATATGCGGAAGGCGTTCGGCTACTATCTGCCCAACGATGTGGTGGATGCGTTGGCGCAGGACTTGGGCAACCTCAAGGGCGGCCCGCAAGTGGTCTACGGCACCTGCCTCTTCACGGATGCGGCCAATTACACCACGGTTTCCGAAAAACTCAATCCCAGCGAATTGAGCGAATTTCTCGGCAAGTATTTCGAGGCGCTGTTTACGCCCGTCCGCCAGCACGGTGGTTTGATCGTCGACTTGAAGGGGGATTCCATCCTGGCGATCTGGAAGGCTCCGCAGGATGACCCCGGGCTACGAACGGAGGCCTGCCGGGCGGCCCTGGAAATCGCCAAGTCCGTGGAGCGCTTTAATCAGGTCAGTGCGCCCTATTGCCTGCCGACCCGCATCGGGTTGCATGCGGGTGAGTTTACGATCGGGACGGTCGGCGCGGTGGACCATTACGAATACCGTCCTGCCGGGGATGTGGTGAATACCGCGTCACGGGTGGAAGGATTTAATAAATATCTAGGGACGACGATCGCGGTGACGGAGGATGTGATCCGGGGATTGAACGAATTTTTGACGAAGGACTTAGGACAGTTCAGGCTGAAAGGTAAGGCCAAGGCCCTGGGCCTGCTGGAATTGGTGGGGCGGATGGACGACTCCGAAGAGGAGCAAAAAGAAGCCAGTGCCAAATTCTCCAAGGGTTTGGAGATGTTTCGGAAGCAATCCTGGCAGGAGGCTCGGGATGTCTTTTCGACTTGCGCAGAGTTGTTGCCGGAGGACGGACCTTCGGATTTTTATATCAAGTTGTGTGACCAGTATCTCCAGAATGGTCCCCAAGAAGAATGGGATGGGGTCGTCACGCTGGAGAAAAAGTAAACGTCGGCCTACGGGACGGCGACTTCTTCCTGGTTCACCGGCAGGTGAAAATGAAAGGTGGTTCCCACCCCCATTTCACTCTCCACCCAGATTTTCCCCTTGTGCGCGTCGATCACGTCTTTGACGATCTTGGTGCCCAGGCCGGTTCCGTTTTTCTTGGTACTGACCGCCCGCGCTGAGAAGAGGCATTCCCGAATTTCCGGCGGCATCCCCCGGCCCGTGTCCACGACCCAAAAGGCCATCGTTCCTTCCGCATCTTTCATGCGTCCGCCGACCGTAATGGACCCTCCGGCCGGAGTTTCGGGTATCGCGTTGTTCACCAGGTTATAAAAGGCGTTGTACAAGCGGCGTTCATCGGCCTGAAATTTCGGGAGGTCTTCCAGACCGTCGGTTTTGAGGGTCACGGATCGTTCTTTGGCGAGTATCTCCAGTGTTTTGATGACCTCATTCACGACCGAGGACACCTGGCAGGGTACGAAATTGGGCGGAGAGCTGAGGCCCTTTACGCAGTCCGCCATATCCCGCACTTGACCATGTAGCCGTCGAATGCCGTTTCGCATCATGTCCGCGGCTTCGTTGCAGACTTTTTGGCTGCCTTGTTTGTTCTTTCTCTGCTCTTCGGTCATGTCCTGGAAGAGTTCGTCCATCTCTTCTTTCATAAATTCCATCCCGGAGACGACCGGCTGCAGCATATTCTTCATGTCATGGCCGATGTCGCCTAATAGGGTAACCACTTCCGCTTTTTTCGCATCTTCGAACATCTGCGCCTGCTGGATGGCGAGAGCGGCAAAGGCCGAGATGATCGTCAACAGAGTCAGATCATGCTCGTCGAGTGTGCCCTGTCGTTTATTCAATACGTTCAAGACGCCGATGGGCTGGCCCTGCCAGTGTTGGAGCGGCAGGGTAATCATGTCACGGGTCACAAATCCGGTGTCTTGATCGATTCGCCCGTAATGGCCGTTGCTTCTCTGCACGTTGTTGGTGATTTGCGGTTCTCCCGATTGGAAGACCGCACCGGAAATGCCTTTATCCCAGGGAATCGTCGTCCCGCGAGGCACGGGTTTTTCCCCGAGTGAATACTGGAACACGAGTTGTTCGTTTGAGTCGTCAGCCAGCAGGATCGATCCTGCCTCCGCTCCCACTTCCTCCAAGGCTGTCCGGAGGGTGGTCTCGACCACCTCGTCGGTGTCGAGCGTCTGGAACAGCGATTGACTCACACGGAGGATCGCTTCCAGTTCATGTTGATGCGTGGGTTGCTGTTCGGTTCGGAATGCCCCGAGAATCCAGCTGGAAAAGGGGCCCATATACCCAATAGCCATACGTTCCCTCCTTCGTCACGACAGTGATGACCGAGCCGTTGGATTGCGTGTTTCTGTCCCGGCGGGTGTGGAGGGTTGACGTCCAGGGGGTACCGGGTGGACTGGGAGGGCCGGCGCAAGACTTGCCTAGCCGTGCGAGTATTCTCAGAATCTAGGGTATTCGGTATGGCGTAAAAAGTCCACCCTTGCCCCTACAAGGGGTCCGACTTCTTTTTCTTTATCAAATCAAGATGTTCGAGTTTCTCAAAGGGGAATGGGTCCCCTACAAGGGAGGGTGGGAAGGGGGATCAACGGGGAGATGGATTCGGAATTTGGTACCTTTGCCTTCTTGACTGTCTACGGCGATGGTGCCGTGATGCGCGTCGATCACATCCTTGACGATTTTGGTGCCAAGGCCGGTCCCTTTATGGTTCGGACCTCCCATCATCGCGGGAAAGGCAAACAATTTTTCCCGAATTTCCGATGGGATGCCCTGTCCGGAGTCCTGGACTTCTATCGTCAAAATTGTCCCGGGCTCTGGCAGTTGTCCGGTGATGTGAATCACCCCTCCTGCTTGCACTTCCGAAATCGCATTTTTCACGAGATTGTAGAACGCATTGAATAGCCGTGACTCATCGGCTTGAATCTGGGGCAAATCCTGGATGCCCTCATGCATCAATTGAATGCCTCTGTCATTGGCCATGGGACGCAGCGTATCGTACACCGAGGCAATCACATGTTGAATGTAGCAGGGGGCGAAGACGGCGGGGGTGGTGAGCCCTTTGATGCTATCGGTGATTTCCCGGATTCGTTCTTGAATGAGCTTGAGTTGGTGGCCGATCAGGTTGACCATGTCGAGGCACATGGTGTTGCTGGCTCTGGCTTTGTCCGGGTCCAGGGGGACCTTTGTCCCGTGGCCCTGGTGTATTTCATCTTTCAGGATGGAGGTGCTTCCCCGCACGGGGATGAGCAGATTGTTGATGTCTTGGCCGATATTTCCGAGAATTCTAGCCAAATCCGCTAATTTCGCTTCTTGAAAGAGATGGGCCTGCTCGATAGACAGGGCCGTGAAGCCGGCGATAATCGTCAGGATGTCCAAGTCCCCTTGATCCAGGCGGCCGTCCCTTTTGTTCATGACTTCCAGTACCCCGATCGAATGGCCTTCCCAATGTTTGAGGGGGAGGGCAATCATATCTTTGGTGGTAAACCCGGTGTCCTGATCGATTTTGCCGAAGTGCCGTGTGTCCTGACTCACATCAGGGATGACCAAGGGCTTGCCGGTGGAGAACACTTCTCCCGCGATGCCCTCTGACCAGGGAAAACTGGTGCCGGGTTTGGGGGCTTGCTCTCCTACCGCATAATAGAAGACCAATTTCTCCTGTTCCGGGTCGGCCATGAGCACGCTTCCCTCATGGCAATTCACCACCTCCAGCGCTGTTTTCAGGGCTTGTGGGACCAATTCCTCCACCCTCAAATGTTTAAAGAGGGCTTCGCTGATCCGGCGGGCCGCCTCTAATTCACGGTTCTTCCGGTCCTGTTGTTCCGATGAATTCATGGTCCCGTTTCTTATTGACGATTGGGTTACCCCTGTTAGAGAAACTATAAAATTAAACGTGAAAAAAAACCAGTTAGGCAGCCGAAATCTTCTAGGGTTTCAAAAGGGTACTGGCCGTCCCGGCGCCTTACCTTTGTCCCTAGTATTGTCCCTACCTTCCCTTTCTCTCCTTATGATTGGGTAGCTGATAAATTAAGAGGTCTATGGCACAATAAATTTCTGCTGGTGAAAAACCTTAGGCAGTTTCTCAGTTGAATGCATGTGGATGGTGCGGTGGCGGAGACCTCTTTTCACGGATGAATGACTCATGCGTTGGTGAGGGAAATTGATGGGACATCCATGAAAACCCGTTTTCAAAGCCCCTACTTTGAACAACCTGAAAGGAGAACGACCACATGTTCAATCCGAAAGGTGTCGTCATTGAAGCCTTTGTTGAATGTCTGCAACATGCCTACTCGAGAACCTACGGAAGGCTAGACCCCGACTATCCCGGTATTCTGGGATGGGCGGGGCGTATGACCTTGGAATGCATCGCCAATTCTGATGCCCCGTATCACGATATGGAGCACACGATGCTGGTGACCTTGGTCGGGCAGGATATCCTTATCGGCAAACACCTGCATGACGGTGGGGTGTCGCCGCGAGACTGGTTATTCTTCGTGATTTCGCTCTTATGTCATGATATCGGCTATGTCCGGGGCATTTGCCAAAGCGACCGGATCGGTTCCTATGTGATTAACGCTTCTGGAGAGCGAATCGATTTACCCCGTGGGGCTACTGATGCCTCGCTCTCTCCCTACCATATCAATCGGGGAAAGATTTATGTTCAAGAACGGTTTCGCGGGCACTTTTTGATCGATCCTGATCATATTGCTTCTAACATCGAACGGACTCGCTTTCCTATTCCTAAAGATTCGGACCATCAGGGAACCAAGGACTATGCCGGGTTGGTCCGAGCTGCTGATCTCATAGGCCAGTTGGCCGACCCTCAACGGGAGCGCAAGTGTGCGGCGCTGTTCCAGGAATTTCAGGAGACCGGGGCGACAACCGAACTGGGTTTTGAGACAGCCGATGACCTGCGCGATAGTTACCCGACCTTTTATTGGGATGCCATCACGCCCTATATACAAGAAGGCATCCGTTACCTCAATATTACCCAACAGGGGAAGGAGTGGATCGCTCACCTGTATTCCAACGTGTTTGCGATGGAACATCGGGAGAAGATCCGAACAGCCTTGATGCAAGACAACTGATACGGATGAATTTTTCTTTGATTTCTCGGTTATATGGTTTGAATCCCCAATCATTCATATAGTCATGCTCTCGATTCCCATGTGATTGTGAAGGAATATGGCACACGAGTTTTCCCTAGAAGATGTGGTCAAGTTTGCCAACGATATCGTCATCGTGACCGAGGCCTCTCCGCTGGATGAACCCGGGCCGAAGATCGTGTACGTCAATCAGGCGTTTTCCGACCTCACCGGCTTTGCTCCGGAAGAGGTCATTGGGAAATCCCCAAGGATCCTGCAAGGGCCCGATTCCGATCCGGAAACCCGGGCGAAGATCCGTGAAGCCTTGAATAAGAAAGAGCCAATCAGGACAGCAATCGTGAATTACTCCAAGACCGGTCGAAAATACTGGCTGGATATCAACATCATTCCCTTAAAGAACAAGCGGGGAGAGGTGACGCATTTTGCCGCGATTGAACGGGATTTGACGGACATTAAACGGGCTGAGGAGGAGATTACCCGGAAGAATGTGGAGTTGGAGAAATTAAACGAGACGAAAAACAAGTTCCTCGGCATTGCCAGCCACGATTTACGGAATCCGTTGTATACGATTCGATCCTTCAGCCAGATTTTACATGAAGGAACCGTTGGGGAGATGAGCTCCGAACAAACCGATATGGTGGGGAAAATCTACCATGCCAGCACGTACATGAAATCGTTGCTCGAAAATCTATTGGATATCTCGAAGATCGAAAGCGGGAAAATCGAATTGGTGCAACAGGTCCAGGATTTAAACGAAATTGTGACACAGCAGGTGGAATTCAATCAGCTTTTGGCAAAGAACAAAGAGATTACTCTCCATATGAGCTTGGGTGAAATTCCCATGTTGTCATTCGACCAGAACGCGATCATACAGGTCATCGGGAATTTTGTGGGGAATGCCATTAAATTCTCCCCTTCGCAATCCCAAATTTCTGTGGCCACGGAACGTATAGAGGACGGGGTCCGTTTTTCAGTCACGGATCAGGGGCCAGGGTTGACCGAGGAAGATCAAAAACTCTTGTTCACGGAATTTCAAACCCTGAGTGCCAAGCCTACCGGCGGAGAAAAGTCGACGGGGCTTGGGTTGGCCATCGCGAAAAAACTCATCACGCTTCACCACGGACGGGTCGGGGTTGAAAGCCGGGTTGGGGAAGGAAGCACATTTTTTTTTCACTTACCCATTAAGCCAACAGAGGCTTAGGCATTTGAGATTCCTTATCAGAGGTACATATTCAAAATGGAACATTCCCTCGCTATGAGGGCCAAGGCTTGGCTGTTACGATACCCACCAGTTGAGGACCAAGAAGGGCGGGGCGTTGTTAGTGAGGGCATACATGATGTGTCCGAAGCCACCATGGGGTTCTCCCTTGAGGCCGGAAAAAGTCACGCTGATGTGAGGTCGAGGCTGCCCGGTCTCATTGTCGATGACGGCAAGTTGGCCGGCATCTAATAATTTCCCCAACAGATATAACGCATCGTTCGGGACAGGGGTCTGAATACTCCTGCATCCGTGTTGATCTTCCTTGGCACCCATCAGTTGTACTAGGTCAGCAGCTCTTGTCCCATCGATAAAGGCCAGGCGTTCTGACTCCGTCGTCCATGTTTTTTGGCTGGAGGACTGCAAGTGCTGAAGGAGCGGCAAGGAAATCAATAGGGTGGCGTTTCTTTGGATAATAGACACACATTCCTCAGGAGGAGTGGGATCGACACGAATGTCAAAAGTTTCGTTGATGGTCTTGCCTGCGGCCGGACGCGTGAATTGAGGAGGGTTGATTTTCATCGGGGGCTCTTCTCCTGTTGCCATGGGGACGGTTCCTCCATTCATCATCAATATCAAAATGATGCCCGCGATGGATTTCATGTTCTGTATTCATGAGCTCCGTGTGTGAGTGTTCTTTGCATCAATTCCCTTTCATAAGAGCAAGGATCTCGGCATGGCCTTTTTCTTCTGCCAAGGATAACGGAGTGTGACCGTGGGCTTCTATGAGAGTTGAAGCCCCATGATCCAAGAGTATTTTGACTCCCTCAAGATATCCCATCTCTGCAGCCCTATGAAGGGCTGTAAAACCACGATCGTCTTTGGCGTGAATATCCGCACCTTGGTCGATAAGCAATGCCATTGCCTCTTTGTGTTGTGTTTCAACGGCCTTCATCAATGGAGTCACGCCTTCCATGGACCGGACATCGACGGGCGAACCGGCGTCTATGAGGCGTGTGATGACCCCCGGGTCGGAGTTGCCTAAAGCCCAATGAAGAGGGGCTTGCCCATTCGCTGACAAGAGGTCAGGGGGGATTCCCGCCTGAAGATGTGTCTCAATACCTTTGGTGTCGCCCCGAGCGACCGCGATATGGAGCATGGAGTTTGATCGCAAAGGATGTTCCGGATCTGAGGAGAGGATGGGATGGGAAGTCGCAAAGTGGGCCCGGTTCCCGAACGACGAAAAACACCACATTCCAGCCTGAGAGGGTTCAATCGCCATGCTGGGAGGAAGAGGGGCGGGAAAGATCTCAGCAAGGGCGTGGGTCCTGATTAGAAAATTCAGGATTTGTAAGGTCAAACCGGGATCCTCGGTTTCCTCGAAAAAGGCTCCTTGAACCGAGGTGAGAAGAATGTGGTGTTCGTGGTGTTCGACCTGTGCGAAGACATGAACCTGTCGGGTCCACGAACGGACGAATATGAGGTTGTGTCGATGGTAAAATATCGCCCACTTTTCTTCCATCCGTGTCGGGTTGAACAGGACACCATCCGCGAGAAGCCGGTCGATGGGGAAGGCGATATGGGCGTCAACGACTCGACTGACCAAGGGCTCCTTTCCGATAAAGCACGTCCCATCTTCATTGAAGAAGGATATGGCATTGGCGGAACATTCAGGGTCGGAGGATGTTGAGGTCATCGTCTGCGTCACCGGCCGCACGTCCAGCATCCGAATGCCCCATGGGTTATCGGCTGGTTCGAGCCAATGAGTCTCCGGGAGTGCCGGTTCTGGTTTACTCGAGGTTTTGAAAAATTTTTTGAATGCATCCCATTCCATAACGACAGTCAATTCCTTGATCTCCTAGAACCTTGAGGGGGAAAGCGGTAAACATAAGCAACGGATTTTCAATTTTCAGTCTCGCGTCCCATTTGCTCTTTAGTATAAAAAGAAATGTTTCACAACGCGAGAGAGCCTTGGTCTTACTGAATGTTTCCTCTGTCTTGGGAGTTCCTTTCTGTGTTCCGGGTAGTCAGAATAAATGATAGGTTTTTGCTTCACAACTTGCTACATTCGGAATGGAAATGAACTGAGGCGTTCGAAAAACGAATGTGAATAGTAGGGTGATAGGCCTAAAGGGACACGGTCCCACAAGGTCATAAAGCAGGTAAACGCACACTCATGGGTTCCACACGCGAAACCATTCATGACCTGTATTATGGTACCGGGCAACGCTCGGTGTATTTCAGGTTTGGGCTCATTGCGTTCGATTTTATAACCATCAGCTTTTTCATTGTTACCTCAATGGTCGATTTATCGACCTGGATAATTGCGGTGGATTTTTTTATCGCGCTGGTCTTAAGTGCTGATTTTTTTGCCAGACTCTTCCTGTCTAACAATCGATTGCATTACTTCATTCAGCCGATCTCCATTTTGGATATGGTCGTAATCCTCGCACTTCTCGCCGCGGCTTTTATTGAAAATTTGGCTTTTTTGAGGGTGTTCCGATCGCTCAGGCTCTTACGTTCGTATCACCTGCTTAGAGACTTACGGAGTCAATACAAGTTTTTTGCGCGTAATGAAGTGCTGATTCATAGCGTCATCAATTTGTTTGTGTTTATCTTTGTGGTGACCGCCTTGGTCTATGTTTTTCAGCATGAAGTGAATCCACAAATCAGCAGTTATACGGATGCCTTGTATTTCACCGTCACCACTTTAACGACGACGGGATTCGGGGATATTACCCTGCGAGGAGATATTGGGCGCTTACTGGCCGTCATCATTATGGTCTTAGGAGTGGCGTTATTTTTAAAACTGCTGCAAGCGGTATTTCGACCTGCCAAAATAGAATTTGGGTGCCCGGATTGTGGACTGAAACGCCATGACCCTGATGCGGTACACTGCAAGCATTGTGGTAGAGTCCTTCACATAGAAACTGAAGGATTATAGGTGATGAAAACAGTAACCCGTGTGAGTTCATGTCATGTCTGATGAAGCTCCCTTAGGAAGACGTGTCGAGTATCCGGATCAGTATGCTCCCGACCTGTTGTATCCCATTTCCCGTCAGGAAGGTCGAGCGTCGTTGGGCTTGTCCGATACCCGGTTTTTCAGAGGGTATGATCTCTGGCATGCCTATGAGATATCCTGGTTGACCCTTCGTGGGAAACCCGTCGTCGCGGTGGGAACCTTTCAATTTCCTGCCGATTCGCCCAACCTCATCGAATCCAAAAGCTTCAAACTGTACCTCAATTCCCTCAATAGCATGCGGTATGATTCGTCGGAATCCGTAACCCTTCTGCTCAAACGGGACCTGGAGCGGGCTTCGGGTGCTTCGGTTGAGGTTCACCTTGCCACTGATGCCTCGGCCGTCCATGCCAACGTAGGAGCTTTACCCGGAAGATGTATCGATGATGAAGACGTGGAGATGACGGACTATGAGGTCAACCCCAAGTTTTTGGTGGAACACGTCAGGATTGAACCCGAGGTGGAAGAAACGCTGCACTCTCATTTGCTCAAAAGCAATTGTCCGGTAACCGGCCAACCGGATTGGGCGAGTGTGCTCATCCGTTACCAAGGCGTGCGAATGAACTATGCCGGACTCTTGAAATACATCATTTCTTACCGCAACCATCATGAATTCCATGAATCCTGTGTCGAACGTATGTTTCTTGACCTCCTGCATTACTGTCGGCCCGAAAAACTCACCCTCTCCGCTCACTATACCCGCCGCGGAGGATTGGACATCAATCCTTTCCGGAGTAATTTCGAGGACCAATCACCCACAGACAGCCTTCGTCTCTGGCGTCAGTAAGTAACTTCTAAATCAGCACATTCCTCTGCACGTTTCTATTTATACAGATAAATATCCAGCCAGGCTTGTGCTTCTGTGTAGACGGCTTCGTTGAAGGGTTGTTGGGGGTCGCGAAGGTCGATCACGGCAAGACAATAATCCCGGTCTGCTCCAGGTTTGAATGAGCCAAGCTCGGATTCTTGTAGTTTTTTGTACACCGCCTTCTCGCTCTCTGCGTATTCGTAGTAATACCCTAAATCCTCATCCTGTTTCTTGGCGTCCCACGTATCCCGGCACACCAGAAGAAATTGATGTCCCTCTTCCTGCCCCTTCTTATATCTACCGATGAGATCATACCAACCATATTTCCGAATCTTGGGATCATACGGGTCGTAGTATGGAGGAAATCGCTCCAAGAACGTAGTTTTCTCTGCTCTTGCGCAGAGTTCAAGGGCAAGGAGTTGATGGCCATGTCGATCGTGAAGACTTTCCAGGCGTAACGGAATATCCGGACGATGCGGAAAAGAATTATGCGATTGTTTGATCAGTTCAAAAACTTTCTGTTGTGAAGCGTATTCCAATCCGATTTTTGAGAGATAATAGGTAATAATGATCGAATCCTCTTTTTGCGCATAGACTTCCTTGAGCCACATTCGGCCGTCGCGGACGGGTCCTGTTGAAAAACCGAGGTCAACCCGGTCGACCTGGGAGGAGTAACGAAATACGCGTGGCACATGGGAGCGATCAGGTACAGGATACTTGGGATCCTGATCGATGACCTCTCCTGCCTCGATCTGTCGTTGAAGCCGGGCTTCCCATTTTTCTACAGATCCATAAAAAAGGATATTGGATATTTTGACCCCTATATCCAAAGGTGGGAGGTCTATGACATCGTGCTCTGCCACTTCGTTGGCTTGAGTGGAAAACGTTCCGTCTGGCGTTCGATGCCAATGGAGCCCCATCTTTCTTTTGGGATCGATCACCAGGATATCGATGAGGGTTTCAAAGGCTTGTTCTTGGTCCCATTGGATCGATAATTCCCCCTTTTCTCCTTCTGTGATCTGATGATGTCCGGTTGGAGAAAGGTTTTCGTGGATAATGGCAAATTTAATGAGCAGGACCGGACGGAAGGATGGTTGGTGGAGGGAATATTGAGATCTGTCCTCCACGATGTAATCAAAAAACCTATGCCCTTGGGCACCGTCTGCATATCCCTGTGAATCTCGTCTGGCTGCTGGTGGAAAAAGGTAACCGCCTGGAACATACCCCCGATACACCTCGGGATCGACCTGATCCCCAATCCTGAATTTGAGGTTGAGGTATAGATGAAATAAGCCATAGGATTTGAAGGATTGTACTTGATGGAGTTTTCGCTGAATCCATTCCTCCCGATTGAATCGTTGCCGGTCTCCCGCAAACAGTCGAGGGTCGGGATTCTTTGTCATTTTGAGATTTCCATTGGGGTAGGGACATCGCTCGGGTTCCCACCACCAGGTGGAGGGGTCGGGAAACATCTTCATGAGCATTTCCCGTGGAACGCGTTTGACGGTGGATGGCATAGGATAGAGGGCTACGGATTGTGTTCCCTATCCGTGGGAATGGTGAAGATGCGGGATTTCGGAAAGAAACATGGGACTGTTTCTCCTGGGTTATGGTACCCTGTCATCTGAATCTCTCAATCAGTATACGTTGTTGGTCTTGGCTATTCCAGAGAAGAGAGCGGTCGTTGAGAGCCTCCCTCTGACAAGTGAATTCCCCATGCACATAAAGGGATCCCCTCGCCCATGGATATGAAGCCCAGTTTTTTTATCGTCGGTGCGCCTCGGTGCGGAACGACCACGTTAAGCCGCTCCTTAAAAAATCATCCTCAAATCTGTTTTTCTCGACCCAAAGAACCCCATTATTTCACGCAATCCAACGGGGCCCTCACTCCTGAAACGATCCAAACCGAATATGTGGAGAAATATTTCACTCATGCGAAACCCAAACATCGCTTATTAGGAGAGGGCTCACCCTCTTACCTGTATTCTTCTTCAGCCATTCGCGCCATCGTGGAGTTTAATCCTGACGCGCAATTCATCGTCATGGTCCGGAACCCGTTGGAGAGCGTGTATTCCTTCCATTATCGATTGGTGTATGTGATGGAAGAAGATCAAGTGGACTTTCAAAAAGCGTGGAATCTGCAAGGTGCGCGAGCTCAAGGGCAGCATATTCCACGGTTGTGCCATAATCCCGCGATGCTGCAGTATGCGGAAGTTGGACGCTATGGGAAATACCTGGAGCAGTTGTATGAGATTGCTGGACCGGAGAAGTGCAAGGTCGTGGTGATGGATGACTTCAAAAAGAGTGTTTTAGAGGAGTACAAGAACGTGCTGAATTTTCTTGGCCTCGAGTATGATGGGCAGACAGATTTTTCACATAACATGATGAGTCGAACCTATCGGTTTCACTGGCTGAATCGCTGGATTTGGCATCCACCTACACCTGTCAAACACGTCAGATCGCAACTCGAAAAGTCAGCGAAAAAGAAGAAAAAGAAAAAATCGTTTGGCCAGCAGTTAATGTTGAAAATTAAACATCTGAACGATCTTAAACAACCACCCCCTCCTATGACTTCCCATATGAAATCCGTTCTTCGGGAAAGATTTTCGGACGATATCGATAAACTTGGGAAATTGTTGAACCGTGACTTCAGTCACTGGACAAGCTAGGCTTTTCTCTTAGCAGGGGCCTCACCTTCCCGGCAACTTGGTCAGTATAAGGCAGAGACTTCTTCAGGCAGGCATTCTGGCCGGTCTATCGAGTCGGGTATTAACACTCCACAGCAGGGAGTGCGAATTCTCTATTTATTAAACGTTTCTGCGGCTTTATGTAGGTGCTCGCAGGCTTCTTGGGCGTTCTCTTCACCTGCATGTTCTTTGAGGCATTGTCGGTAATCCTTCATGAGGAGGAGCTTTTCTTCAGCAAGGTCCGCCTCTACTTCTGCTTGTCGCTCAGCGGCACTGGTACATCCGGATAATCCTGCTATAAAAAGGCCAAGAATAATATAACGAAAGACGATCATGCTTCGGCTCCTTTCAAAAATGCCATAGTCATTTTCCCTTCAGTACCCGAGAGAACTACTTGAAAAGTATAACGCAATATTTTGTGACAAAAAAAGCTTTTGCTTTAAGCGATTCGGCATTGGATTTTCCGCGGAGTGGGACGCACCCGTATCCCTCTCCCTTTGTTAATGGCGCCTATCGATTTCCGGTAAACACGTATTTGCTGTTGCCCTTACTCCCATGGCAGAGGGCATCCGCCCCCCAACTTCCCCCGGTTTTCAACCATTCACCATTCTTGAGGCACATGAAGCGCAAATCGCTCCATTTCACTCGGTTGCACTTGGGGAAGACATAGCGATTGTAGGCGCCTCCTTTAATCGCGATGATCGAACCCTTGAGTTTGCTGGGTAATCGAAACTCTGCCCACGTTTTAGCGCTGACGGTTCGGAAGGTTCTCGGCCGGCATTTTCCTGAGCCGAGGAAGTTCCATTTGATGATGCGATACACCAATTTTTCCCCTGGATAATCCATGATTAGGACCCCCAGGTTTCGTGTGTAGCCTCCGTATGGCCCGATATCGTTATAGGCCGTGCCATTGGTGGCCCTCGCCACATCTTTGGGTAACATACCGACTGCTCCGCTTAAATGATTGAGCACCAGCTTGCCGTTGGCAGACAGTGTATTGGCCTGAGCAATATACTGCTTAATCACATCTTTTTTGGAAGGGAGAGATACACTGTCCCCTTTATTGTGTTTATGCGCCAGCCAATAGACCTTGTATTTGTCCTGGATAGATTGGTTGGAATAGCTCACCCCGTACTTGTTGGCAATGCTAATATTTCGGAGGACCACGATTTTTCCTCTGGCTTCTCCTAACGTGGGAAGGGTGTTGTCGCCGGTATAGACATAACGACCAAACCCTTTTTGATTCATATATTTTTCCCAAATATCTGTATTGGATTGACTGCCGGACTGGGCCGTCTTCTCATCCCCCTTCACACGCATCAGGATCACCTCTTTCGGATGGTTCCTCAGGAATCGAGTGACCTCATTCATGACGTCCCCGAACATCATATCCAAAAAATACGGCCCATGGTGAATGGCAAATGCGCTTCCCGTTCGGCGGGTACGGATATCCAGGTATCGAATCCCGGCGTTTAATTGTTCGGTGATACTCCAGGGTTGGGTTTTCACCCCAATTCCCCCATGTTCTCCCTGGGCCCCCGTATCATGGGTGCCCGGGATGGAAATCTTATTGAGTGGGGTGCTGTCCGGTAACCTTCCCATCCAATCTTTCGTGGCGGTCGTCAGCCAGGATTGAGGTGCATTGGCCGTCGTATGGGCTCCCCCTGATTTGGAATCCTCATCCATGAAACAAAAAGATTTTGAGGAGGATGCACAGGCCAGGACCTTCGCCAACTGCAACATCTTTTTCATATGTTTGGGGAGGCCTCTCGACTGAATACCACTGTAAGTGCCCATGGCGACCAGACTGGTTCCATCCGGATTTTGCCATTGAATGAGATGGAGATCTGGTTCGTTCATGCCACTCCCTGCTAAAGACCGCACTCTGGGTCGGTCCAGTGGGGTTTCGTGAGTGCCCCGTTGGGTTTCGATGAGAATGGTCCCTCGACGGTCTTGGCCTGGGATCAGTCGCAGCCATTCCTCCCCGGCTTCAACGGTATAACTACCGGGATCAACCAACACAGGACTCCCATCCGGGGTCAGGAAATACACCCCCTTTCCCAGAGCGATGGATTGAGGCGCATGGGTCGTCTCTGCATGGGAAGTTCCGGTGAATAGGGAAATTGCCACAAAGACCACTACCATGATGGGGAACGGGAATCGGGGGATTTTCATCATAAGCCTCTTTCTTAACATGAAGAAAAACAGATAGGGTTATTCATGAAACTGGCTATTTGGTCCCAGGTGAATACCCGCGAGATTTAGAAGGCGACTTCTCCTTATCAAGCGGTGTGCCTAAAAGCACAGTTTCCGTACTTTCACACGAACATTTCTTGGAAAACAAGCTGGAATCGGCTATTGAACCTTTTTTTGACTCCGCTCGACTCAAGAAGAGTGAGTGCGACATCACGATTTGAGTGATGGTGACCAATTCTGTCTTTCGTGCATAAAAAAAGCTTGCGACCGTGGTTGGAGCTATGGATAACATGAGATAGATGGGTTACGGTAGGAGCCTATTGTCGCTTGCTCGTTTGGTTCATTGGGATAAGCAGAGGGGTTGTATTCAAAAAGACAAGACTAAAAGGGAGTGAGGTTTATGCATGCACAAATAATTCGGACATGTTTTATGAAGGCTATTCTTGTTATAGGCCTGTTAATTGGTGGAGCTTCGGTCAGTGCTGAAGAGACGGCCAGGCCATTACAACAAGAAAATATCGAAGAAGTCATTCGGCAATATATTATGGATCATCCCGAAGTGATTATGGAGTCATTGGACCATTATCAAAAGCAACGAGAAGCCGAAGAACAACAAAAGCAGAAAGAAGCGCTGCTTTCCCGGAAAGAAGAGGTTTTTCAGAATCCTACCTCGCCTGTGATTGGGGCCACGTCCAAGAGTATTGACCTGGTGGAGTTTTTTGATTACCGGTGTGGCTATTGCCAAAAAGTGCATAGCACGGTGCTGGATCTTCCTGAACATTACCCCCAGGTTCGGCTCATCTTTAAGGAGTTTCCCATTCTTGGCCCGGAGTCTGAGCTGGCGGCACGTGCGGCGCTGGCTGCACATCGACAGGGTCAGTACCTTCCTTTTCATCGAGCGTTGATGGGGGCTGAGCAGCCTATCACGGCCGAGTTGGTCGATAGGGTCGCCCAATCCTTGAACCTTAATCTTGAACAGCTGCATCAGGATATGGAATCTCCCTCTACTCGAGAGGTCCTGGATCAGAATTATGATTTAGCACGGGCTATTGGAGTCCGATCCACACCGACCTTTGTCATCGGTGATAAAGTGATCCCGGGTGCCTTGGATCCAGGAGCTTTTGACCAATTAATCGCTGAGGCTACGGCCGCGCGTACGTTCTCGACCGTCGTTTCACCAGAGCCTTGAGGAAAGGCGAAACCTGCTGAGAGGAGATGAAGGATGCCGAAGGTGGTTCGCTTTTACGAAACGGGTAAGGCCGACGTTCTTAAGGTTGAAGACCTTCCCTTGAAAGATCCGGGGCAAGGAGAAGTGAGGCTCAAGGTGGAAGCGATTGGCTTAAACCGGGCTGAAGTGATGTTTCGAAGAGGCCAATATTTGGAAGCCCCGGAACTACCCTCTCGTCTGGGGTATGAAGCCGCCGGCGTGGTTGATGCCGTCGGTTCGGGTGTCAGTGATCTATATGTCGGGGACCGGGTGAGTACCATTCCTTCCTTCCCGGTAGGAAAATATGGGGTGTATGGTGAATGGGCCATTGTCCCGGCCTCTGCGGCCGCGCGATATCCGGATCAATTGTCCGCGATTGAAGGAGCAGCCATTTGGATGCAATACATGACGGCATATGGCGCTTTGGTCGAATATGGCGAGGTCGGACCAGGTGATACCGTCTTGATTACGGCCGCCAGTTGTAGTGTCGGATTAGCCGCGATTCAGATCACCAAAACGGCCGGTGGCATGGCTATCGCGACCACGCGCAAATCAGATAAAAAACCGTTCCTCCTTGAAGCCGGGGCGGATCATGTAATCGTGACTGACGATGAGCCTTTGGCTGAACGAGTGAAGGCGATCACTTCCGGGAAGGGGGTGCGTCTGGTATTCGATCCGATTGGTGGACCCATGTTGAATAGCCTTGCGGAAGCCGCGACACCAGGAGGAATCATTTTTGTGTATGGGGCGCTCTCACCCGAACCGACTCCCTATCCTCTTTTCCCCTGCCTGGCAAAAGGATTGAGTGTTCGAGGGTATACCTTGTTTGAGATCGTGAAAGACCCTGAAAAGTTAGCTCGGGGCAGGCTCTATATCTACGAAGGTCTGCAGTCGAAAAAACTCAAACCCCTGATCGACTGTACATTTCCTCTGGACGACATCGTCCAAGCCCACCGGTACATGGAAAGCAACCAACAAAAAGGGAAAATTGTCGTAACGGTGTAGTTTCCTACGAGGGATGAGGGAGTAAGGAGGTCCTCATCCATTCGCGATCATGTCTCCGATCTGTTCATAGCCTTCACCCATCGCTTACGCACCGGCCTCTTTCTGCAGCAGAGAGACCTGCTCAATTTAAATTCTCAAATTTTTATAATTGGATCCCTGTCCTCCTTTGAGAGTCATTTTCTCGATAGGCAGAAGGTCTGAGGGAAATAAGGATTATGGCTTGGCCGTGTGAATGATGGATGGGTCACAAGCGTCCAGGATGACTTTTCGTTCTTGTTCCTTCGCCAAGCGATGTTTTTTCGCGAACCATCGTTTGAGACTCCACAGAGTTACAAGACATACCGACCCTAATATCAAGAACAGGGGTTTCTGGATAACGACGAAAGTAATCAACCCCGTAAACATAACTGGTAAGACATAATTCAAGACATCGGCAACATGGTTCAGTGTTTGATCTAAAAGCGGTAATAGGGTCTCTGAGTTCTTTTTGATCTCAGTTGGTGGGGGATGAACCCAAAACCACCAGGCACTGCCCATCACCAGAAGAGCAAATTCCAAAAATATCCCATATAACCATTTTCGACTAAACTCCCAATGGGTGGTGGCCTCTCTCAAGGGCTCCCAATGTCCGGAATTGATTTCAATCGTGGCTTCAGGGGTTGGCAATTTGGTCTGGTTCCCGACCACATCAAAGGTGGCTGGAAGATTTCCAGGTAGGTAATCTCCGGTTCGGCGATACAACCGTTCTAAAGCACTCCGATGAATCATGATATTTCCCCGGAGCTTATCCTTGCAGAGTTGATGAAGATCCCGGGGGCAATATCGATAGAACACTCCCATCCCCGCACGTGAGTCATGTAATCGACCATGGACATTGGCTTCTTGGAGAACCTGTTTCTGGATTCCTTCCTTGAATCGTAAATGATGTCGGGAAACCCGATTCATCATCCAGGCTAAGGTGACGTTTGCCAAACCTGCCCGACCATAGCCTCCTCCCACATTCGAATGGGCTCCTGCGAACCATGTCTGCTCAATCGCTGTTCCAGTTTCTTTGCCCGTTCGATCAACGGTTCGTTCCTCGATTCCTAACTCTTTCCAAATTAAAGGGGAGAAAGACTTTCGTTCATCATCGATGGCAAGAGCGTGGTAAGCAAAATTTACGTTTGATGTCAATTCATAATTGTAAAAGCGATGCGGAAAAATTAAGTCGGAACCGACATCCAATAATTTGAACAGTGCATTCAATACCCACATCCCTACCCCTGTCACATTCCAGTCTTGTGGAAATCCGAGGGCTGAAACCGTGTCCCACACACCAATGCTGGTGATGGGTATGACTCCGTGAGAGCCCTCTTGGTGCGATAAGGATTTTTCTGATGGGTTCCTTGTTGGGGATTGATACCTTTGAAACGCCTGTTGAATGCGTGTGTGCAAAACTTCATTGTCGAGATTTCTTCCATCTACTAAACCGGATGCGGCAATAAAGCCAGATAACGCTCTGACCTGAGCAGCTCCGCGACTAAATCCGAATAAGAATACCCGGTCCCCTGGATCGTAATTGCGGGCAAGAAACTCGTACAGGTCGCAGACATTCCGTTTAAATCCGAATCCGAAGGCTCCCGTGAATGCCCTCCAGTAGCTGTTATTGGCGGTGCCAACCCCATTGTCGTAAAACGTGATTTGGGGGTGGTCGGGATCTTGAGTCTCGATGGCATGGTAGATCTTATAAACATTTGAATCAGGGGTTGAACCTCCCAGATTGCCTGTTCCGTCAGCGCACAATACCAAGTTTTTCACGATAGAATTCTCCATCCATTTTTATAAGAGAACAATTATAGAAAAATGGGGTTTGGTTTTCACTTGCCATGGGTTTAAGGGAATGTGCTAGAAGTTTCTGGTGCCTCTGGGAGCCCTCCAATTGATAAAGGTAGAGATGGGCACCCTTTCGTGTTGCTGAATTTGAAGCTGAGGACTCTTTAAGCCGTCTGTGGTGTTCGTGGATATTGTCCGACATTGCCTTTCGATATTTGGTGATACATGGCATTGTTGGGTATGAAGTTTGTCGGTGTTCGTCTTGAAAATCTCAATCAGGTTTATGAAACAGCCGATGAGAAGACGTTAGGTATGCTCTTCGATGAAGCCTTCCTTGATTGGGTGCCAGGGAAAGGTTTGATCGTTCAGGGTGGTTCGGAATTGGTAGATTCACTATGGGATTTATTGAAATTTCCGATATCGACGACCTTCAAGTCGGCGTGTTCGTCAAATTAGAGGGGTCGTGGTTTAGCCACCCCTTTCCCACCAATACCTTTAAGATTAAAAATGTAGAAGATTTAGCCACGATTCAGGGTCTCAAGAATGTCACGATTCTCTTCGACCCTGAACGTTCTCAATCCGAAGTTTCCGAGGATCTGGAGGAAGAAAGTCAAGAAAACGCTGTTGACCCTGAAGCCTTATTGCATGATGAGGAGGCCCAGTCCTCCTCTCTTCACGAAACCGAAGACGAGGATGCTGGTGAGGCGCTTATTCCGGATTCTTCCCTTTCTGAGCTCTTGGAACGACGAGAAGATTACCAAGAATACCAGGAACATCTTCGCAGGGTTGAAGGGGCGTATCAAAAAATACTCGGTCAGAGCAACGATCTGTTCCGGCAGATCAATGGGAAGCGATCTTCTGGGTTCAAGGTCGCGGATGCCATGGTCTCCAGTATCCTGAATGCTTCGCAAAATCCCAAAACCACCATGTCCCTCATCGATGTGGTGGGGAGTAATGGTGTGGGATGGGGCCTTTCGGAGCACGCGCTCAATGTCTGTACACTCTCTTTATTGATTGGCCGACAATTTGATCTTGATCCAGACACCTTAATGGATCTGGGTCGGGGAGCCTTGTTTCATGATGTGGGATACCGTGCCATCCCCATGAAAGTGCAATTTGCCAGTACGGGCATGAAAGTCAAAGCCGAACCCGGCTTACAACAGATGCACCCGGAATTGGGACACAAGTTGATGGCGTCGTTTTCCGAACCCAGTCAACAAGTCCTGGATGTGATCAGTCAGCACCATGAATATTTGGATGGGTCTGGTTTCCCAGGTGTGACACCCGCAGACCAAATCGCTCTTCCGACCAAAATTGTGATGGTGGCCGATCGGTTTGATGAACTTTGTAATGCCCCCGATATTCAAACCAGCCTCAGTCCCCATGAGGCACTATCACGACTCTACCGTCATGTGGTCATGAAAGGGGAGTCGTCAAAATACTGTCCGCATGTGGTCCAAGCCTTGGTTCAAGCCATTGGGGTCTATCCTCCAGGAAGCTTAGTGGAATTATCGGATGGCTTTCTGGGTGTGGTCTCTTCCATCAACACCAGTAACCCTACCAAACCGGTCGTCCTGCTCTATGCGCCCTGGCTTTGCCGAACGGACGGATTACTCGTGAACCTTGAACACGAAGGTGACCTAGAAATTCGTCAAGCAGTACACGCGAAAGATATTCCTGAACAGGTGTTAGCGTATTTGAGCCCGAGACGCATGGCGATGTTTGTGCATGCCACTGATACCACGACCATGGCGAAAAACACCAAACGGGCCAATACGCCGTCCAAGATGGTCGGAGTGTCCTAAGTTTTTTCCCCTGATCCTTTTCACATTAAATTGAGTCAAATTTCCTCTTGATGGCGGGAGTCATTCGTCGATTGGCTAAGGTCAAAACTGAAGGAGAAGTCTATTCGACGGGAGCGGAAAGAGCGGGAGATTTCTCTGAGGTTTGCGATTGTTCTGAAGTTGGTTTGTTGTTGGAAGGGGTTCGAGACAGTGACCGTTCCGAGTCCAACAAAATGCTGATCCATTGGGTCGAGGGATGGCTCTCCAGCGCAATCTTTACCACCATCGTCATTGGCACCGATAACAGCATGCCGGCTGGTCCCCATAACCATCCCCAAAAGACTAAGGAGAGAAAGACCACTAAAGTTGAAAGGCCCAGTTTCCGTCCCATCAGTTTGGGCTCCACCCAGTTCCCAAACACCACATTCACGACCGCAAAACCTGCACCAACGATCAACGCCCGTCCGATCCCAAATTGAATGTACCCCAACAGGACAGGTGGGACGGCAGAAATGATGGAACCGAGATTGGGAATAAAGTTTAATAAGAAAGCGAACAATCCCCAAATAACCGGGAAATCAATCCCAAGTACACTGACCCAGATCGTCACGACAATCCCCGTCCCCAAACTGACTAATGTTTTAATCGCCAGGTAATTATTGACGGCATCGGTAATTTTGCTGAATTGCGATAAGGGATTTTGTGGGTCTCCGAATGCGGCCCGGACCTTACGCTGAAAGCTGGAGGCTTCCAATAAAATGAAAATGACCGTGAGTAGGATGAGGAATGAATTGGTCAACACCCCACCCAGGCCGGAGAGCATCTTGGCCACCAAACGCATGGAGGCACCAGGATCGATGGATTTGAGCAAGTCTTCTTCGTTCAGTTGAAATCCCCATCCTTCTACCCATTTGAGCAAAGGTGCGATTTCCGCTGTGAGGAGTTGTTGATAGCGTGGAATGGCATCGGAAAAATCATCGACTGATGTGCCGATAATCAAGACCACGATCATTCCGATACTCAATACTCCCAACACGACGAGAAACACAGCCACTGGAGCCGGGATGCCCTTGTTCTGGACCCAAAAGGCTGCCGATGAGCTGATAATAGCCAGGAATCCTGCGAATAAGAGTGGAACCAGGATAGGTTCGGCCGCTTTCATTCCTGCGATGACAATGATGAGGCCAGCAGTCAGCAGGATATATCGATTCAGTGGTGAGGATGTCGGTGAAGATAATGGCATAGGATTCGGGGAAGTGAAAAAAATTCTGAAACGGCAAAGGAAAAAGCCAGCTTCAGAAGAAGCCAGACTTTCTCCCTTATCTTACTAGCTTTTCCTATTCCTGTCTTGAGCGTTTACAAGAGGAAAAGAGTAGGAGAATACCCCTATTTGGATATGTGAATTGAGAGTGGTGAGAATCTCAAGGGGATCGTTGATACGGTACTCAAGTGAAGGTCTGGAATACGGCGTTTATTCCTGGATGGCCTTTTGGCGTTGTTGTAGGTACCCGTTTCTGACCGCTCCGTACAAATCAATGGTCCCTTCCTCTACTCCCTGGAATTTTTCCAGGTTGAGCGATCGGAGATTGACGGCTTCTCCCGCTAACATCCCGGCCCGGATGCGATTGGCCGTACGAACGTTTGAGACGGCCTGAGGGATGCTGTTTGTTTCAATAACCGGGAGAACGAACCAATTAAAGGGGTTGAGAAAGCCATCACCGATGAATCCGATACCATCCCTTAGGGTAAACGGACCGAAGAATGGCACCATGAGATAGGGACCGGGGGGTACTCCATAGCTTCCCAGTGTCTGCCCCAGGTCCTCAGGAGGGGTTTCCAAATCAAACATAATCCCTGCCGGGTCGAATAGGCCCCCGACTCCCAGCGTCGTGTTAATCAACAGACGACTGGTTTCAATCCCCGCACCTTCCCATTTTCCCTGAAACAGATTATTGAGCATTTGTGGGAAAGAGCGAAGGTTCTGAAACACGTTGGAAAAACTCTGTTGGACATCCGGAGGGATGAAAAAATTCCATACCTTGGCAACAGGTTTTACGACAAACCGATCGAATTGGTAGTTGAATTCAAAAATGGCCGCGTTGACAGGCTCCAGGGGATCATATTCTTCTAGGACGACTTCATCGGGATCATCAAATGGATCGAAAAACTCGTCATCAAATGGATCGTCCCCCTCTTCAGAGACTTCGAGAGATGTGGAGAGTCCATTTCCACTGACACCCGATTCTTTGACCGTCTCAGACTTTCCTGCGCACCCGGAAAAGAAAAGGATTACCCCTACCAACACCAGGATGGAGAAGTGTGGGCTATGACTGGGCATGTATTGTCGTTCGATCATTTCCTGAAAGACGTAAAGGAAGGAGGGTCATGTTGAGGGATATGACTGGACAGGAACTCAGCATAAACGCGAAAAACAATCAAAAAGGTTGTGAACTTTACCAGAATATGAAAATCAATCCAAGAATAATTTATCTCGAGTATTTTTGAATGAACCATGCCTTATTGTCTGAACTTTTCGAAGGGTTCCTGTTCGTTTTTTGAGGTTGCTGAAAGACAGTCAGTTTCTTAAACACAACGTTACAGGGCAAACCTTGGAAAACAAGAGGTTTTCGCCTGTTCAACAGAAAAGTATCCCTAAAATCGTTAATGAATTCGACGATGTAGGCCTTCAGGTGTCTTTTGTGTGTCCTCATGGAATGCCAAAGGGAGTAGCAATTTTTGACAATGGTGAGGAACGGACAAGACCTTGAAGGATAGTCAAGATTGGCATTTCCCTTGCTCTTGTCCCAAGTGACGAATGCTGTGCTCGTAGGGCAAAGAAGTCACAAACTGTTGTATCCCCAGAAACCATGGACCACGTTACAGAAGGGAGACCTGCATGACTCCAAGGGGTTCGATGCACAAATCATCGTGGAATGGATCGTTGAAAAAACCAAAACAACAAGACTCGGAACCCAACCCCGATGCGACGGCTCAAACCACGACGGTGGTGGCCTCAAGAACGGGAGACAAACAGCTTCCACTGTATTTAAAGGAAATTGGGCAGATCACGCTATTAGATCGAAACGGGGAAGTGGAGTTATGTAAAAAGATTGAAGAGGCCCGACATGCCGTTCAAGAAGTTCTTTTTTCCTTTCCCATAACTGTCAGCTTTTTGGAAGAACAGCGAACGAGATTATTGCAGGGTGAAATTCTCATTCAGGATCTCGTGCAAAAGCCTACGAGTGAGACGGCCGAGTTGGATTCGACAGGAGAGGAAGGGGAGACAGCCAAGGAACCCATTGCCGGCGAAAACTCCCCGGAGCCGAGTATTACTATCGAGCAGGTGCTCCAACAGTTGGCCGAACTGTCTCGGTGTGCGAGCGATCTGAGTATATCGTTCAATCAAGGGCAGTCCAAGAAGGGGGGTCGAAAGAACCCGCGACTCTCTGCTCGGAAGGGTCTCAGGAAAAATTTGGAGCAGGGGAATTGGCATCCGGATTTCCTGAATCGAATAGAGAAGCATATTCAACAGGCTGAGCTTCAAGTTAAAGACGTGACGGGCTCACTTGAGGGTTTGTTCGAGACTCGGAAACGTTCTAGGGAGAAAAGCCCTCGGGATCGCGTTGAGGTATCCCTTTCCGATAAGGCTCAAGATGAGTTGGTGCGTCTAGAGTCAACCTTGCTGAAAATGCCGTATCCACAGTTTGTCGAAGGTCTGAAAACATTAGAGCAGGCAAAACATCGTCTTCATTTCACGAAACAGGATATGTTGGAAGCGAATTTGCGCCTGGTGGTGAGTGTCGCCAAACGGTATGTCAATCGCGGCTTAGACCTTATGGACCTGATCCAAGAAGGCAATATTGGTTTGATGCGAGCGGTTGATCGGTTTGAGTATCAGCGGGGATATAAGTTTAGTACCTATGCGACCTGGTGGATCCGGCAAGCCGTGACTCGTGCCTTGGCCGATCAATCCCGAACGGTCCGCATTCCGGTGCATGTCTGTGATGCGATGACTCGCATCCGCCGATCCTTTGACCGCCTCGCGGTGCAATTGGGTAGAGAACCTCAACTGGAAGAATTGAGTCAGGTGTTGGACATGCCATCAGATAAGCTTTCTATTCTCATGGATTCCACGAAGGGGACACTGTCTTTAGAAACACCGATCGGGGATGAAGAGAGTTCGAACTTGTCGGAAGTGCTTCCGGACATCAACTCGGTCTCTCCCTGTTTTTCAGCAGAAAGGGTGGACCTTCAACGAAAAGTCAAATCCGTCCTGCAGACCCTGACGCCACGAGAAGCTCACATCATTCGGAGGCGATTCGGAATCGGGGAGCTTGAGGATGCCACTTTGGAAGAAATTGGTCACGAATATTCGGTCACTCGTGAGCGAATTCGTCAAATCGAGGAGCGGGCACTCGCAAAATTGCGAGAACCACAACGAAACCACAACTTGCGCCCATATTTTCAATTATCAGGTTCCGCCTGAATCCTTACGGCGACCTTGATGTGGTGAAGTAATTACGTAAAGAGCTGATTTCCCGAGGTGCTCGAATCGTGTATCGATTCGGTGCGCTCATACCCGTCGCAGGATTCGAAATGAGCCTGATCGGTATTGGCCCCTAAAAAGGTCGTCCCATTGAGATTGGCTTGGTGAAATTCTGCCTGGCCCAAATCAGCTTCCCGAAAGTCTCCCCACGCACAGTCCGTCGAGAAAAAATCCCCTCCGCGTATTTGGGCCCTGACGAACGAGGTCCCGCGGAGGGTCGCCTCGCGAAAAATGCCTCCTTGGACATCGCAGTGCTGAAAATCCGCCCAGATAAGATCGGCACGAGAAAAGTTGGCCCAAGCCAACCGGGCACTCTGAAATCTGGCGCTCCGAAGGTTAGCACCCTGGAAGTTTGCCCCACGAAGATCCGCTCCTTCAAAGTTGGCTCCCGGTAAGTAGGCTTCCTGGAAATTGGCGTTTCGAAGGTCCTGATGACGAAAATCGGCATTACGAAGGTCAACCTGGAAAAAGTCCAAACCTGCCGTCGCAGACCCTTCTTCTAATACTTCAGAAACGGTATGAGATGGCTCTGAAGGGTTGGACTCGTGATTCCGTTTCCAATCGCGATGGGTGTGCAAGAGCATAGCACGTTCATCGTCAAGATGTGTGGACTCTTCAGTTTGGTGGGATTCTTTTGAAGAGGACATGATTGCGCTAATTCACAATCTCGAAACAGACTCGCTAGGGTTGGCACGGAGAAGATATGAAAATGATGAGGTTGTAGGTTAGCGAAATTCTTTTTGTTGGTCCAGTCTCTCATGAAGGCTACCGGACAATGTCGTTTTGGTGTTGATTGTCGGTACCGTGATGAATGCTACTGGGAGATCGAAGTGGTTTTTAGGGAGGAAAGGCGAGAGATGTGGTATAAGAAAATATGACAACTCTGAAAATTTCATGTGTGCCCAGGAGTGAACAATACTCTCTCTTTCTACTCCAAACAACGCCTCTCCTCGCATAACCATGTATCCTGAATAAACGATGGATGTTTCCACTATCCTCATAGGTGTGATCGTGCTCTTGGTTGGAGGAGGGCTGGTGTTGTGGATAGCCCGGAGGGATACGCTAAAACAAGGGTGGAGAGCGTTCTCGGCTCGCCTGCGTTCCTGGATCGGTGCTTCAAGTCAACATGATCAGGAAAGGATAGATCACCACCTCACGGCTTTGGAGCAGACCTTCGAAGGGCGCTTAAAGGCTTTGGAAAAAGATTCTCTTCTTTCCCATCAACTCGACGAATTTTCCCGGATCATGGATCGACGGCTTCAACAATTAGAAAAGGCGGAACCTCCAGGCAGTAGCGGTCTGGTGGATGCCATAGCGAGACCACGTTCCATCGTGCGGTACGGTTTACGTTTTACCCTTAGTGATGCCCTCTGGTCATTCGTGGGGATGAAGACATTGGACGATATCAGTGAATCGCAATTAGTGTCCTTGATCCAGGGGCCCTTTTGTCGGATGTGTCTCAAACGGATGGCGGGACGGACGGGGGGGAAGGCCGGTACCCTGTTGCCCGCCAATTGTCGCTTCTGCGGAGTCCCCTGGATTCTTCCCGATGAACAGGAAGGACCGCCTTCTGACATTGAATTAAAACGAGGACTGTATGAATTCTTGGATCAAAAGTGGCGGGCCTCCCGGAATCCATGAAGTCTTTATCTTGTTTGACTGTAATGTGAATGCTATAACCGGTTCTTATGAGTGCTTGTCCTTCCTGTGGTCAAAACAACCCGGAGAACGCGAATTTTTGTCCCCACTGTGGTCAGGCTCTCGCCGCCCGAACCCCTGACCCCGAACCTGAACCGACCGCTGCCCAAGCTGAGGCGGGACCTTCGACCGCCCAATTATGGGAAACCTTTATCGGACGAAGCAAATCGGTTCAATTTTCCCTGAAAACCGGGTGGATGTGGCGCCCGGCGTATCTGTACTACCAAGAAAAATTTGCCAAGATTGAAACGCCTCAGGGATTACGCGTTTCTCTTTCCTGGAATTGGCCGGCTGCGCTGTTCGACTCCTTTCTCTGGTTTCTCTACAGGAAAATGTATATGTTCGCCCTGTTGTATGCCGTCATGCCGGCCATTGCGATTGTCTTGACTGGGGATATGATGGTGGGACTCGTTTCCCGGACTTTGGCCGGGGCCAGTGCCAATTATCTGTATTATTGGCACATGCGGGACAAGCTTCAACGAATCATGACACTTCCCGGGCTTGATCAGGAAGCGCGCGCGCAAATGGTGCGTGAGGAGGGTGGGGTCCAGCCCTATGTCCTGTGGTTAGGTGCGGCCTTACACCTGTTTATGTTGGGGCTGGTGATCGCGACCATCTCCCAGGGCCCGCCCGAGTTCATGCCGGGGGATGATCAAAGTCCTCTTCCCAAACCCAAGTTTTTTTAGCCAGAACCGTCATTCGGGCCCGGATGAGGCCTGGGAATAGGCTGAGGTATGCCAGGTAAACCAGGCTTGAAACCAGTCATAATCCGATTGGTAGGCTGAAAGCTTGGCGTCTCCCTGATCTCCCTTTTCGGTCAGAAGGGTATAGGTGCGGGGCCAGTTCTTGGTCCACCAGGACTTCAGGGATTCAGGAGTGGTCGGCGCATCCTCCGCCTCAAAAATGTCAGCCGCGGCGATCAAGTTTGCGATGATCCTCCACGTGCGATCTTTCCCCAGACCTCCATGGCGAAAATGCTCCCGTAAGAGAAAGACGACCCAAAGTTCGGCACTGTACTTTTTATTATGTTTAAATGGCTGAGTTTGCCGAAGGGGGATCGGGTCAAAATTTTTAATGATGGAGGTATAATCGGGGCCGCCATACCCACTCACCACTTCCGCGATGCCTTCCAGCATGTTGGCGAGTTCCACTTCGACTTGTGGTCGTGGCGAAGGGTCCTGAATCGTGAGGGGACTGGGAGTGGTTAGCATGTCAATGACCGGTCTCAATTCGCGAAGTCTCAGGACGGCCGCTTTGAGAATACGGCCAGACTCGATCCAATAATCCGAATCGTGCTTGGCGGTTCGTTCCTGCCCGCTAGGAGGAAGGACCGGAGGGATCCAATGGCGGATGAGGGTGAAAAGGATATAATCCAGATCTCCACCCTCCTGGGCTGCACGGTCTAACGCCTTGTCGGGTCCCAGGCCTTTGAGGAAGAATCGTTCCGAGCGCTCCGCCACGCCATGTCGTTGAGCCAGAGCGGTCCACCATTGCGCAAACTGTTTCCATTTCGTATCTTCTGCACTCATGGCGATCAGGATAGAGGGAGGTTGAGGGTCATGGTACGAATCATGTTCATGCAAAGCAAGTAAGGGAGAACGAACCAATGCCGCAGTTAGTGTTAATTCGTCATGGAGAATCTCAATGGAATTTGGAAAACCGGTTTACGGGTTGGGTCGATGTGCCGTTGTCCCCCAAAGGGGAGGAGGAGGCCAGGGCTGCGGGCAAGAAACTGCAGGCCTTTCGATTCGACCATGCCTTTTCTTCCGTACTCACCCGGGCCAAAGAGACGTTGCGGCTGGTGCTAGAGGAATTGGGACAAACTGGGATTCCTATTGAGGAGGATCAAGCCCTGAACGAACGGATGTATGGGGAACTGCAGGGGAAAAACAAAGCCGAAACGATACAAGAATTTGGTGAAGAGCAAGTCAAAATCTGGCGGAGGAGTTTCGATGTGCCCCCACCTGGTGGGGAAAGTTTGAAAGATACTGCCGAGCGGGTCCTTCCGTATTATGACGCACGAATTCGCCCCACTCTTTTAGCCCATCAGGCGATATTGGTCGTGGCACATGGCAATAGCTTGCGGGCGCTGGTCATGCATTTAGAACAGTTGTCGAAGGAGGAAGTTCTGGAACTCAATATCCCCACGGGGGCCCCCCTGTTGTACGAATGTGATGACACCGGGGCTGTTCTGAATCACCGGTATCTTTGAGGGCTCATCCTGGGAGGGTGGGTGTCTGTTCCTTCTTTCTGAAGGAGATAGGGCATAGAGATGATTTGGTGAGTCATGGTGATCATCTTCCTGTTTTTCATCGCGGGTCTGTGGATGGCCGACGGAGTGGCCTTGATCTTTGCTCCCCAGCGCATGGTGGCTACTTTACGTCAATCCGTGAGTGTGGCGCCCGGGTTTATTAAGTGGGGGGGGATAGCGGCTATTCTGGGAATTTTCCTTATCATCGGGACGAACGGGATTCCTTATCGCCCACTCTGGCTGGTCGTGGGTATGAGTATGATCGTGAAGGGGGTGTTCTTGTACGCAGGACCTGATCGGTGGAGATTACGGATCGTCAAATGGTGTTTAGAGCGTGAACCGGTGGATTACCGGATGTGGGGTTTGGGCTTATGCGCCCTGTCCGTGTTATTGTTGGATGCGCTGGATTGGGGACAAGGTCTTCAATAACCAAATAACCTCGTGATAGGAAAAACCGGCAACATGACGGATGATGATCGCGAAAAACTCGATGAAGTCTGGCAGGTTCATCAATCTGCCGATTGGCCTCCGGGTCTAGGGAGCGATGAGGGTCAGCTCATGACGTTGGATACGGTGATCGGAGGATGTTTAACCTATTTCTTTGACGAACATGACCTGGATGATCAACGGGTTGAAATCCTCCGAGATTGCCTGGCTGATCTGGAAGGCATGGTGCCGGATTTGCCGGACGTGGGAACCGAATATTTCCGGCGGCTCCGGTTCTTGGGGACAACCCTTCTTCAAGATTTCTCATAGGTTTCCCTCTATGCATCTCTCATAACCTCACAAATGGTTGTCGGCCATTCCGTTTCCTGAGAGGCCAACCCATTTCTTCGTTGTTCTGGTGAAATCCGGGTGGTTTGACGCTGTAAAAAATGCTGTGGTACCGTGATTTCCTACGATAGTATGGCCTATTCTTTGAGCAGAAAGTTGGGACGATGAGTCAACAAAAAGACCTCAAGACAATCTTAGATAACCTCCATTACTCGGATGACGCCAAAGTCGTGGAGCAGATTTCACAACAGACCAAGATGGTCATGTCCCGCATGAAGGGCATCCGTCGAAAAGTCGTGGTCATGAGTGGAAAAGGGGGCGTGGGGAAGAGCATGACCACCGTCAACCTGGCTCTGGCCTTTGCCCGCATGGAACATCGGGTCGGGCTCTTGGATGTGGATATCAATGGCCCCTGTGTGCCGCAAATGCTGGGGATGCGAGGTGTAGGACTCATGGATACCCCGGAAGGGGCGGTACCTCCCACTGGACCCTTGAATGTCAAAGTGGCCTCCATGGACTTTTTGCTCCAGGCCAATGCCCCGGTCCGATGGAAAGGCCCGATGGATCTGAGCCCGGTCTGGTTGGGCCTCACCGAAATGAACGTCATCAGGGAATTTCTGTCCGATATGGCCTGGGGTGAGTTGGATTACCTGTTGGCCGATTTGCCTCCTGGTGCGGCAGCGGACAAGCCTCCGCTATTGGCAGGCCTGATTCCGGATTTGGCAGGAGCGGTCGTCGTCACGACACCTTCCGAAGTTGCCTCGAATGTCGTGCAAAAGTCCATCGCCTATGCCCAGGAACTCGGGATTGAAATTCTCGGCGTGGTCGAAAATATGAGTCAGTATCGTTGCCCTTCTTGTGGGGAAGAAAATCCCTTGTTTGAAGGCGATACCGAATCCATGTGTGAAGTACTGGGAATTCCTCTCCTAGGGCGCATCCCCTTCGATCGCAACTTTGCCAAAACGTTCGATAAGGGCGAGCCCATTCTGGAAGCTGACAATCCCACCGTGAAAAAATATCAGGATATCGCCAAAAAGATTCATACCCTCTTGGACTACCATCAGGTGGTGACCGGAAAGTTATAAGGCCTCAAAACGAACGTTGGTGTGAACCAACGGTCAGAAGGGAACCGATATGAAATTCGTCTGTCTCAAATGCGAAACCTATATGACCTTTGAAAAAGTGGAAAAGCCCGCCGAAGGGTCCTTGGGTGTCTTTTTTGAATGTCCTTCCTGTGAATCAAGGTTTTCCATGGTCACCAATCCTGGAGAAACCCAAATGGTGTCTTCCCTGGGTGTGCAACTAGGTGGGCGAACCGAAGCTCCCAAGCCGCTGGAAATGACCCGCGGGGGATTAGAAGAGAACGTGTCGGCGGGAATGGGCCAAATGGCAGCCTACCTCAATGACAAAATTCAGGGTGGTCAACCGGCTACGCCAGGTGCGGCTCCTTCGGCCGCCGCCCCCGGAACCACTTCAGGGGAATCGGGTGAAGGGGGATGTCCCTTCTCGGCAATGGTCGCCCAGATGGGTTTAACCTCTTCTGGAGCCACCGGTACGGCTGCACCGGCAGCGGAACAATTGCTGTGGTCTCCGGATGCGCAAGAAAAATTGGCGAAGCTCCCCTCCTTTGTTCAACCCATGGTGAAAAGTAGTGTGGAAACCTACGCCAGAAAAAACAATTTTAAAACCGTGACACTCCAAGTGATGGATGATTCCAAGAATTCCTCCACCGAAGGTATCAAGTGGACCCCGGAAGCTCAGCAACGGTTGGATAACATTCCGGATTTTATCCGTCCTATGGCGCGGCGAGAAATCGAACGGCTGGTGAAAGAACGCGGCGGTTCGGAAATCACCGCGGAGATCATGGAAGAAGCCAAAGAAAAATTCATGAAATTCATGTAACCCAGGTTCTATAGTTTGTTTCTAAAAGGCGGCTCCCTCTCGGAGCCGCCTTTTTTTGTGCCCATTACATACTCTTACCGAATTAGTCATTCCCGACATCCTTAATCGGGAACCCAAATTCCTATTCTTCCCGTCATTCCTGCGGAGGCAGGAATCCAGTCCTTCTTGTCATTCCCGACATTTTTTATCGGGAATCTAGTCTTAATTATTCATCTTGTGGGGTTTCGTCCCCACACGACGAGGTCTTTTCTTTCGGGAAAAGGACCCAAAACCATTTCTGCCCGGGCGCGGCCACTTGGTGGTTCCTTCGCATCAGGGGCAAATCAAAGGGCTGCGCAACTCGCTCCGCTCAAACAGTGCTCGCCAAAACGTCAAATTTGCCCCTTCCGCTCAGCCGCACCTGAAGGCGGGGTAAAAAAGAATACGGGTTATTTTTTTTAGTGGCAGTTTTTAGGGCAGGCGTATTCCTGTAATTCTTCTTGACGCAAATCTCGGCCTTGCTACAATTTGATTGCCATCCTAATAATTTTTCTCTCGAGTATTTGGTTGCCTGGCGAAGGCCCGGTAACCAATCGATGACCCCCGACCCCCTCTCACATCTACTATCCCCCTCTATCAGGTCCATCATATGGAGGCCTTTGCGGTTTTTGGAATTTGTTAAACCCGACGATACGGTTTTCCAAATTAGTGATCCCAAAAAATTAAGGAGGGAAATGGTGGAGATTCCAAGATGGAGTTTACTCTTTGTGGGTCTGGTCGGGATTCCATGTGTGGTACAAGCCGCCAGTTTTACCGGCCTTGGGGACCTCTCTGGGGGACGCTTTGGGAGTGGCGCTTTGGCCGTTTCCGGCGATGGGAGTTCAGTGGTAGGGACAAGTCAATCGGCTAATGGGAGCGAGGCCTTTCGTTGGACCCTGGACACGGGCATGGTGGGGTTGGGGAAATTGCCGGGTGATTCGCGCTTTGATGGGAGTAATGCATGGGGTGTTTCCTGGGATGGCCGAGTCGTTGTCGGTGAAAGCAATTCTGCCAATGGTCTTCTTCCCTTTCGTTGGACACCGGAGACAGGAATGAGGAGCCTAACTCAAAATTCTGGCTTGGGGCGGGCATATGGCGTCTCGGACGATGGGGAAACAGTGGTAGGAACTGCTGGTGAGGTCTTTCGCTGGACAGCTAGCGAAGGTATGGTTGGCCTGGGCGATTTGCCAGGAGGAGTTTTTTTCAGCTCAGGTTTTGGTATATCGGGGGATGGAAACACGGTGGTGGGAATAGGCACATCCAACAACGGGAACGAAGCTTATCGCTGGACCCCCAGTGAGGGTATGGTCGGGCTGGGGGATTTGCCTGGAGGGGCTTTTGATAGCCGGGCATTTGCCGTGTCGAGAGATGGTCGTGTCGTGGTGGGTGCAAGTGCCTCTTCCCTCCTTGGTCTTGAAGCTTTTCGGTGGACCCCGGAGACCGGGATGATCGGTTTAGGTAAAGTGCCGGGGGGAGGGTATAACTTAGCGCATGCCGTATCGGATGATGGAAACACAATAGTAGGAAACGGACCCATAATTAATGTTGGAGGTTTTAGCCCCTTCCTGTGGACTCCAACCAGAGGAATGGAATCGTTGCAGTCCGTACTCGAGAGTGATTTTGGATTGCAGGAGGCACTCGCCGGATGGAAGTTGGAGAGTGCGACGGGAATTTCTTCTGATGGACTGACGATAGTGGGTGCTGGAAAAAATCCTCTTGGTGATAATGAAGCCTGGATAGCACAATTGGATCCCCCTCACCAACCGGTACCTGAGCCCGAGACTGCACTATTATTCGGGACTGGATTAGTTGGGCTTTTTGCCTGGCGACGTCAAAATATTAGGAACATTTCTAACTTATAGAAAAAACGGCTTTCTCTCACAGCGGCCTTGTCTATTTCTAGCCTTCCCTTCTGCCCCCTTTCTTACCTCCGGGGGAACAACAATTACCAAGATATATCTATACAGAAAGGTCTTTATCCCAAATTTCGCTTTGTATCCCAACTGGCATTAAAAACTAAATTGGAGTTTACTCCGAAATTATCCTACTAATTCGGAATGAACTCCAAAAGAGTAAAGGATTCCTGCCTCCGCAGGAATGACGAGAAGGAGAGTGGATTAGGTAATGAAGAATGGATTCCCGCTTGCGCGGGAATGACCAATCAAATTAGAAACAAATAGGGGCCGCTAAACTTTATAATTAGGATTCATGGACATCCCAACTCTCATTATCGGGTCACCTCAATCGGCTTTTTTGTCTATTCAGGCACT
This sequence comes from Nitrospirales bacterium, assembly GCA_965223275.1. Classification (GTDB taxonomy): domain Bacteria; phylum Nitrospirota; class Nitrospiria; order Nitrospirales; family UBA8639; genus Nitrospira_E. The sequence continues at coordinate 1,911,761 of OZ244992.1, read as the reverse complement.
CCATCGTACTCACCCTACTGCCAATGACTATTGGGATGGAAACTGGGTAGAGTGCGATATTGAGATTGCTTCTGGTGCATTCACCGGAAAATTCCGTGCTTCGCTTCGATGTGAGGAATTTCTGCATTTCGATCACGAACTTGAAGGGCTACTGAAAGATTTAAAGGGTAAAGCAACCTTCTCTTCCATGGAAGAGTGGTTGGAAATTCATGCCAAAGGGGATGGGCTTGGTCATTTTACGGCAGAATGCAAGGCCACCGATTATCCAGGAGGTGGGAGAATTTTAAATTTTGATTTAGAGTTCGATCAAACCCAAATTGAAGGAATAAGGAAGGGATTAGCCAACATATTACAAAAATTCCCCGTCGTTGGCTCCCCAAACGAATAACAAATTTTCCTAGCCGCCTGTGACATGCCTAAGACGCGCAGGCTTTAGAAAATTCTTGCCCCGCCTTTGGGCGGGGCTGAGGGACCGTGCCGAATCCGACTTTTCGGCGAGGACTGTTTGAGCGGAGCGAGTTCCGCAGCCATGTGATTCGGGGCGGTGACGAAGGAACCCAGAGGGCCACGACCGGGCGGAAATGGTTTTTCCCCTTTTTGCCTCCACAACAAAGGTGTCATTCTACGGGATGAGCCAGGCAATACCTCGGCTGCCGGGCCGAGACTCGGCTAAAAATAAGTATTTTCAGGAAATGGAAGACTTCCAATACCTATAAATCTTTTCCTTGCCTCTCTACCTCCCCTTACCCCTCCTTACAAAGGAGGGGTTGAAAAAAACTTCCAAGGTTTGTCGTGCGGGGGCGAAACCCCGCAATTATTAAGAAGAAAGGATAGATTCCCGATTAAAGATGTCGGGAATGACGAGAGGAAACTGGATTCCTGTCTCCGTACCCTCGCAAAAAGAATGCTACCGCGCGTAAACGCAGAAATGACATCATGCCTACTTGGGAATTCTTTTGCCTTTTAGAATACCTATGGAGGATGGGTTTTGAAAAATTTAGGTGGTTTCGAGTCGTTTTTTGATCCAGTTTGGATCTCGTCCCCCGTATATCACTGCTAAGATAACCACCGTATTCACTTCTACAAGATAGAAAATTTTATAGGGGAAACGTTTGATGAGATGTCGGCGAATTCCACGGTGAATTTCAGGAAACACTAAGGGGGTTTGTTCTAAAAATCGGAACCCCGCGTCGACTTGTAGAAGAAAATCATGTCCGAGCCCTTTTCGTTGTTTCTCATACCATCGGAATGCATCGAGGAGGTCTTGTTCTGCTTCAGGAGGGACAATTAAGTTAAAGGTCATTTTTGTCGGGAAATTTTTTTATACACTGCTTCCCATGGGGAGCCCGCATCTGGATTTTGATGATAAGCGGCTAACCGCTCATCCAGTAACATTTTCTCCTTTTCCGTGAGCTCCATTTGGTCGGCCTGACTGACGATCGTATCCCAAATATCCTCGACCAGTTGTATGCGCTCGGGAATGGATAAGCGCAGGGTGTCCGCGGCCGTGAGTTTATTCATTCTCTCCTCCTTATTACGGTTGCCTTATGTGAATTTTAGTATAGGGAAGACGTATTGGGAATACAATTTTTCAGGCGCCTTTGACATGCCCAAGACGCGCAGGCTTTAGAAAATTCTTGCCCCGCCTTTGGGCGGGGCTGAGGGACCGTGCCGAATCCGACTTTTCGGCGAGGACTGTTTGAGCGGAGCGAGTTCCGCAGCCATGTGATTCGGGGCGGTGACGAAGGAACCCAGAGGGCCACGACCGGGCGGAAATGGTTTTTCCCCTTTTTGCCTCCACAACAAAGGTGTCATTCTACGGGATGAGCCAGGCAATACCTCGGCTGCCGGGCCGAGACTCGGCTAAAAATAAGTATTTTCAGGAAATGGAAGACTTCCAATACCTATAAATCTTTTCCTTGCCTCTCTACCTCCCCTTACCCCTCCTTACAAAGGAGGGGTTGAAAAAAACTTCCAAGGTTTGTCGTGCGGGGGCGAAACCCCGCAATTATTAAGAAGAAAGGATAGATTCCCGATTAAAGATGTCGGGAATGACGAGAGGAAACTGGATTCCTGTCTCCGTACCCTCGCAAAAAGAATGCTACCGCGCGTAAACGCAGAAATGACGAAATAAGAGAGTCTTGATAAGAATTCCCAAAAACAATTACCCAAAATCTTTCCAATTCCTATACGGCCTCGTACGATAAATCTCCTCCACCAGATTCGGAATCGTAAATCCTTGTTGTTCCAAAATCTTTGCGACTTTTAATAGTGGAAGACCGACGACGGTCGTGTAGTCTCCTTCAATCTTTTCGATGAGCTTGGCCCCGGCTCCCTGGATCGAATAGGCCCCGGCTTTCCCCAGGCTATCTTTCGAATCGAGATAAGATGTGAGTGTTTGATCATCGAAGGGTTTCAGCCATACCGTAGCCGTATCCACGAATTCGATGGAGATCTTCCCAACTAATTGCGTGAAGGCCACTCCGGTATGAACGTGATGGGGCTTTCCGCGAAGTTGCAACAGCATGTGTTTGGCCTCGTCCATATCCTCTGGTTTTCCTAAAAGCTTTCCATCGATCTCAATCACCGTATCGCTTCCGAGAATCAAATCTTTTGGATAATCCTTCGAGACGGATTCAGCTTTCTCTCGGGCGAACTGCTGAGTTTGCTCGAGAGGTGTGAAGTGAGGCGTGGGGATTTCCTGGCTCGTGGGAGCGACGATTTGAAAAGGCAATCCCAATAATCGAAGAAGTTCCTGGCGTCGTGGAGAGGTTGAGGCCAGAACAAGGTCCATGGGTACTTCGTGCAGGGATTCGTTAGAAAGAAATGGAGGCTGTGGGGACTTCCTCGCCTGTGGGATGTGTGGCCAGGTATGTCTGGAGGATCTCCCACACATCTCGGCTGCTATTCGTGCGCACCATTTGGGCGCGGAGGGCCGCCGCATGGGGGAAGCTGGAACAATACCAACCCAGATGTTTGCGCATGCGGACGAAGCGTTCCGGGCCATGGATGGCTTCGAAGGCCTGGGCATGTTCCATCATTGTCCTGAATTTTTCTTCCAATGTTGGAATATGAGGGTGCAGTGAGACGGAATTTCGATCGGTGGCAGTCCGTCTCAGGTGTGGAATGTCCTGAAAGATCCACGGGTTTCCGAGCGCACCCCTTCCGATTAACACCCCGTTGACTCCGGTCTCTTGAATGCGGTGATGGGCTTCTTGCAATGTTTTAATGTCTCCGTTCCCAAGAGCCACAATTCCTCGTTCTTGGATCCGTTGGGCGGCCAGCCCGATGGCCCCCCAATCAGATTCACCACGGTACATTTGCGATAAGGTTCGGCCATGTATCGCGATGGCTTCCGGACCTCCTTGGATGAGGCAGTCGCTCCATTCCTGAATGATATTATTGTCGTACCCGAGTCGGGTTTTGACGGACAGGGGAATGGGGGTTCGCCTCGGTTCGAGACTCAGGGTGGGGTGTTCGGACCGTAACAGGGCGATAGTCTCTAACGCAGTAGATTTCAGACCGAGTTCTCCCAGAGTCTGACCTTCAGCCCAGTCCCGGATGCCTTTTTTCGCCATGCCCATCAGCTCGAGGGCCAATTCGGGGGTCCGGATAAGCCCTGCCCCGCTTCCTGATGAGGCCACGTTTTTTGAGGGGCAACCCATGTTGATATCCAGCCCGTCAAACCCCAATTCACAGACCACATGGGCGGCTTGGTAGAATAAAGAAGGGTCTTTTCCATAAATTTGGGCAATGACCGGTCGTTGGTCTTCGGAATAGCGGAGACTATCCAAGGCCTTCAGTCGGCCGGAACAGATATCGTGCACGTTCGTAAATTCCGTGAATACGATATCGGGCTTGCCATGGACGGCCACGATATGGCGGAACGCCGAGTCGGTGACCCCGTCCATGGGAGCTAATCCGATGATGGGTTGGGGGAGATCTCGCCAAAATGAAGCAGGAAATGTCGAAATAAGCGGTGTTAGGGAGTTTGTCATCTACATTTAACCTTGAGTCTGTATCATGAAAAACCGAAAGAATAAGAGTAGTCAGTTATTTGGTATTGTTCCGTTCAACGTTCGCGTTCGACCCCTCGTCTGTCCGTTTCGAATACCTTACTTCTCGAATCGTTATCAAACAACCCTGAATGTAGGACGACTTGTGCCATGAGTGATGTGACAAAAAGAAAAGTGCTTGAAGAGAAAATTGTACGGGAAATCCAATCCCTTTGGACAGACCCTTCACAGGATCTCCGGGATGTGTTGTTAAAAGAGATGGTGACGAGCGTGGTGAAGCTTCGTGACCCGGAAACGGATATGCTGGACGTCAAAATCCTTCATCGGGCGCTAAAAGAACTCCGGTATGCCTTTCGGATGTTCAGCCAGTACAGGAATGAACGAAAAGTTACGATTTTCGGGTCTGCTCGGACTCGACCCCAAGACCCCAATTATCAGCTGGCTTTTCAATTTGGGCAGTTGCTCAGTGAGAATGGGTACATGGTTATTACCGGTGGGGGACCTGGGATTATGCAGGCCGGAAATGAAGGAGCGGGGAAGGAACATAGCTTTGGCCTCAATATATTACTTCCCTTTGAGCAGGCGCCGAATGCGCTAATCGCTGACGACAGTAAATTGGTCAATCTGAAATATTTCTTCACGCGTAAATTGCTGCTGGTGAAGGAAACCCATGCGGTGGCGATCTTTCCCGGTGGTTTTGGGACCATGGATGAAGCATTTGAAGTGCTGACCCTCATTCAAACCGGAAAGACCGACTTGATTCCCATCGTCTGTCTTGAAGTGGAGGGTGGCGGATTTTGGGATGGCATGATGGAATTTTTGGAAACGCAATTAGTCCCCCGAGGCCTCATTACGCATTCCGATCTTTCCTTGTTTACGATCGTGCATACTCCCGAGGCGGCTCTCGAAGTGATTCAGAACTTCTTCCGGAATTATCATTCACTTCGGATGGTTGGGGATCAAATGGTGATCCGGCTTCAGTACCGCCTGTCCGATGCGGAAATCGCTCACCTGAATCGAGAGTTTGGGGATGTATTGGAATCGGGTGAGTTTGTGCAACGGGATGCCCTACCCGAAGAGGACAATGAACCTCATCTTTTACACATGCCCAGGCTTGTCCTTCACTTCAATTGGAAGGAGATGGGACGGCTTCGTCAATGCATCGATTGGGTCAATGGCCAGGTCCTGACCTCCACAAACATGTAAAAAAAATGGAACGGATGTCGACGGATGCCCAAGGTAAATTCACGGGTATTGGCCAGGGATAAATGTCCCTATAAAAAATAAATCTTCGCATGGTAAGCTTGTTTGGAATGGAGACCGGTCAATGAAACACTTTGATGATATTTCTGGAGCGCATCCTCCGGATGCAGTGCTGTACCATGCCGATTGCATGGACGGGTTCGGAGCGGCTTGGGCGCTATGGAAGCGTTTTCCTCAGGCGGAATACATTCCGGTCAAACATGGATACCCTCCTCCTTCTCACCTCAACGATCGACATGTGGTTATAGTGGATTTTAGTTACGATCGTGAGACGATCGTACGGTTAGATGATCAGGCGGCGAGCCTCTTTATTCTCGATCACCATGTCACGGCCCAGTCAGCCTTGGCCGACTTACCCTATGCGTATTTTGATATGAACCGAAGCGGAGCCGTATTGGCCTGGGAGTGGGCCCACACACAACCGGTCCCTTGGTTGTTGGGGTATATCCAAGATAAAGATCTGTGGCATTGGAAATTGCCCCATAGCCGGGAAATCAGTGCCGCCTTGTCTTCGTATGATTTTGATTTTGCGGTGTGGGATGCCTTGCGATTTGAGACATTGCAGGTCGAAGGTGCGGGGATTATGAGGTATGAAAATATGTTGGTTGAGAAAATGGCTGAGGAGGCCCGGATGGTTTCTTTTGTCGGGTATCAAGTGCCGGCCGTTCATTCGGCAGTCTTGACGAGTCAAATCGGCGAACGTCTCTCTGCCCATTACCCCTTTGGTATAATTTGGCATGAAAAGGACGGGCGTCGATATTTTTCTCTTCGTTCGAAACAGGGTGGAATCTCTGTGGCGGACATTGCTTCACAATTTGGTGGTGGCGGACATACGCATGCGGCAGGTTTCTCGGTTCCCCTTGATGACGAAGTTCCTCCTTCGCTCGATCCGATTATGGGCCTTCCCCTCTCGGCCCAACCTACTTGCTAATTTCTGTCTTTTTACTCTCCCTGAACGTTTGAATCCATGATTCCTTTACAGGATGATAATCCCACGGAAATTACCCCCGTCGTGACGGTGACGTTTATCGTCATGTGCGTGTTGGTGTTTTTGTATGAAGTGTCGTTGCCGCCGCAGGCCGGTGAAATCTTCGTCTATATGTATGGCGCGATTCCAGCGGTAGTGTTTGGGAATGCCCAACTCCCTCCGGAACTCATCAGTTTGCCCGCGTATGGAACGCTGATTTCCAGTATGTTTCTGCATGGTGGATGGATGCATTTAATCGGCAACATGCTCTACCTCTGGATCTTTGGGAATAACATCGAAGATGTAATGGGTCACGTTAAGTTCGTCATTTTTTATGTGACCTGTGGTGTCTTGGCGGCCTTGAGCCATGCGATGATTGATCCTCAATCTGAAATTCCGATGGTGGGGGCGAGTGGGGCTATCGCGGGAGTCTTGGGAGCGTATCTCCTGTTGTATCCTCATGCCCGAGTGCTTGTCCTCGTCCCTTATGGGTTCATCGGGACCTTTCATATTCC